>OZ244727.1:0-2982237 GCA_965219255.1 Tepidiformaceae bacterium
TCGAGACCGCGTTCGGCTCGTCGATCACGATCGGGTCCGCCCCGCTGATGGTGTTGAAGGCGCTCGACGACACGGTGTGCTCGACGCAGGCGGTGCCCGAGTTGAGCTCGTCGGGCGGCGCCGCGCCCCAGGAGTCCGGGGGGAAATGCAGCGTCTTGCCGATGGGCAGGACGGCCTCCGCGGCCACGCTGTTCGCCTCACCCAGCGAGGCGGCGGTCACGTTACCGAAGCCCGCTGCCACCTCGGCCAGATCCGCGCCATTCACCACGTAGGAGTTGATGGGCGGGAGCGCGATCCAGACCTCGGTCGAAACCTCCTCGCCCGCCGCCAGCTCGTTCAGCGAGCGCAGGGCGCTCTCGCTGATGCCGTGGGCGCTGGCAATGGCGAGGACGGTGTCGCCGAACTGCACGATGTAGCGCGTCCCGTCCCGCAGCTCGAGCTGGTCGCCCTCCGCAATGGCGGCGTCCTCGTCGAGCCCGTTGTCCTCCGCCAGCGCCAGCTCGGGGAGGTCGTGCGCGTCGGCGATGGAGATGAGCGTATCGCCCGCCTGGGCCGTGTAGCTCACGCCGTCCGGAAGGAGCAGCTTGCGCTCGCCCGTCAGGACCGCGTCGTCGGCGATGTCACCAAGAATCGACAACAGCAGCGGGTTGAGCGGGCGGATCCGCGCCGCTGTGATGCCATGCTGTTCGGCGATGCTCGCCAGCGTTGCGCCTGCCTGCACCAGGTAGGTCGCACCTTCGGGCAGACGCAGCGTCTGCCCCGGCAGGAGCCCGGTCGCGATGTTCTCCGCATCTGGGTTGAGCATCAGGGCTTCGTCGTCGCCCGCGTAGGGCAGGTAGAAGTTCCCGGCCTCGTCGATGGCGTAGGTGAGGCCGTTCAGCTTCGCGATGAGGATGGCGCCCACGTTCTCGCGGTCGGCGATGGTGCGCGCGCTGTCGTTCTCCCGCGCCTCCACCGTGCGACCGTCCGGCAGCCGGATGCTGGCGCCCTCGTCGATCGCTGCCTCCATCGAGCTCAGGCCGTTCAGGGCCGCCACCTCGCGTCCGCCGATGCCGTGCGCCGCCGCGATCTGCGGCAGCGTGTCGCCCGTCACCGAGGCTGCCGACTCGTGGTTGAGGTTGTGGGCGAACTCGACCGCCGCCAGCCACCCGTGGTTCGTCGGGTTGCCAATCGCGTCGAAGGTTCCCTCCTCGAGCGGCGCCGTCAGCAGCCGTACGAGGTGCTCGATCTGGTTCGCCGTCAGGCTGCCGCCGTTCGAATCGAGCCAGGCCGGCATGAGCGTGCCCGCGCGCCCGCAGGTAAGCGTGCGCCGGATGAGGTCCTGGCTCTGGGACAGCGCCAGCGGCTCCTGGTTGCGGAAGGCCGCCTTGTTCAGAGTCAGACCAACGCCGCCCTCGCCCCGGATGCCGTGGCAGGTGCGGCAGTTGTTCGCGAAGAGCAGCGCCCCCCGTTCGATCGACTCGGCCTCGAAGAAGTCCGCCTGCCGCTCCGCCCGGATGGGCAGGTCGATCGTCGTGTACGCCGCGCAGCCGGCCACACTGATGAACATCAGCACCACGATCAGGGAGATTTGGCGCTGCGTATTCAACGAGTCCTCCGCTGCCGGCTAGCCACTGTAGCGAACCGCCCGCCTCGGATTGGGGTTCTCGCCGCCGCCGAGCGTGAGCGCCCGCGTGTTCACGGTCACCGACCCGTCGCTGTTCGTCGTCAGCAGGAACGTGTCCATCGGGCGCGGCGCCGGCCCGAAGACGCGCACCCCCGCCCGCGAGTAGGTCGAGCCGTGGCAGGGGCAGCGGAACCACCCCTGGATGCCGGGGAAGGCGACCTCCGCTCCGTCGAAATCGCCACGCCAGGGAACCGTGCAGCCAAGGTGGGGGCACTTCCAGTACAGCGCCAGCAGTCCGCCCGCGCCGCCCTGAGCAAGCACGTCGCCCTCGGCGCCGTCCAGGTTCACCAGCCAGAACTTGCCTTCGGTGATGCGCACGGGCTCCGCGCCCGGCTCCGGGATCTGGATCTTGGGAACCGTGACCGGTCGCCCGAAGCCCTGCGGGCTGCGCAGGTTGAAGAAGCCCAGGAAGAACGCGCTGAACGCGCCCAGCGAGAGCGCCAGCCCCGCGAACGCGCTCACGCGCATGAACGAGCGTCGCGAGACCTTGCGCGCCTCCGCCTGCCGTGCCTGCTCTATCCGTTGCGCCTGCGCCATCCGCTCGCTACTCCTGCCCCGGGATGCCTTCGAGGGTGCGCAGGTCCCATGGCCAGATCAGGTCCTGGCCGGGGCCGCGGAAGGCCGTGCCGATGATGGTCAGCATCAAGAACACGCCCACGAATCCGCTCATCAGCGTGATCATCGCGTCCCGGCGGGTGAGAACCCACCCGATCTTCCAGAAACTGTAGATGAGCAGGCACGAGAACCCGACCATGAACCCCGTGGGAATGCCGATGTCCACCAGCAGCGTCGGCAGGTCGATGTGCTGGAAGGTCGTCACGCCTGCGCCGGGGCCCTCGTCCAGCAGTTTCAGGTTGAACCACAGGTAGGGGATCGAGTCCGCCCACCCCGGCCATGGCACCACCGAGGGGTCCTTCAGCGCCGCCGAACGCTCGAGGAAGGCCAGCGTGTCGCCTCCGGAGAAACCGAACCAGTCCTTCAGCCAGAGGGCCACCTTGCCCGAGTTCCAGAGGATCAGGGATAGCGTCCCCCAGAAGCCCACCATGAGTGAGATGACCGTGTTCTTCACCGAGTTGGTGTCCGCGAACCAGCGTCCCTGGCCCTCGGTCGACCGGTCGAAGTAGGGGAAGATCATGAGGATGATGAGCCAGGCCGTCGGCACCACGATTCCCGCCAGGGCGGGGTTCATATGCAGCAGCAGCTCCTGCAGGTTCAGCAGGTACCACGGCGCCTTCGCCGGGTCGTTCGTGACGTTGGCGTTGGCCTCGTCCAGAAGGGGCGCGTTCATCACGTACGAGAGCACGAACAGCAGCACCGTGAAGAGCAGCGCCGAGATGAACTCCACGAAGACGAGATCGGGCCAGACCAGCACCTCTTCATCGCGTGCGCGAGGGGTAGGTCGGGCGGCCGGACGGGCGACGACGACGGTAGCCATGCGTTAGTTCACCCCGCCGCTACAGTGGCCGGGCCAGGCCGCCATCCCGGCGAATCCGCCAGAAGTGCACGGCCATGAAGATTGCCGCAAGCAGGGGCAGGCCGATGACGTGCAGCGTGTAGAAGCGAATCAGCGCGTCCGGGCCCACCTCGAAGCCGCCCAGCAGCCAGAATCGCGTCTTGGGGCCGAGCACCGGCGCCGAGCCGGCGATGTTCGTTCCCACGGTGATGGCCCAGAACGCCAGCTGGTCCCAGGGCAGCAGGTAGCCCGTAAAGCTGAGGAGGAAGGTCAGCACCAGCAGCACCACGCCCACCACCCAGTTGAACTCGCGCGGTGGCTTGTAGGCCCCCGTATAGAACACCCGCAGCATGTGCATGAACACGAGGATCACCATCGCGTGCGCCATCCAGCGGTGCATGTTCCGCATGAGCTGCCCGAACTGCACGTTCGTCTGGATGTTCTGCATGTCGAGGTAGGCCCGGTCCACGCTGGGCACGTAGTAGAACATCAGCAGGATGCCCGTCACCGTCAGCCCCAGGAACATGAAGAACGTGAGGCCGCCCAGGCAGTAGGTGTGCGTGATCTTCACGTGCGTGCGGTGGATGCGCGTGGGATGCAGGTGCAGGAACACGTTCGTCGCCACCACCAACATCTGGTTGCGAGGCGTGTTCGGGTACCCCGTGCGGAAGATCGACCGCCACACGTAGTTGTGGAAGAGCTTGTCGTAGATCTGGTCGCCGAGCGTCGGTTGGGTTGGCTGCTCCACCGCCATAGGCGCTACCGCTCCCACCACTTGCCGAAGGCGACCATGATGCCCAGGCCCAGGAACATCGTCATGAATACGAACACCAGCTCGAGGAATTCGCCAACTTCCACGGCCCCGCGCCCTCTCCGTTCGCCGCCGGCGGCCTTTCTGGGCCCCGGCGAGTTTGTGAATCCTGTAGCAAGCGAGTTATACCCCGCCCCTCGGAGGGGGTCAAACCTGAGCGCCCTCGTCACAGGCGCAGCCCGAAGCGCAGCCGCACCAGGCCTCGAATGTCCTCCAGCGCCGTGTCTACGATGTGCACCTTCGTGTCCCGATCCTCCACCCAACGCACCGGCAACTCCCCCACCCGGAAGCCCCCCTGATGCGCCCGCACCAGCAGCTCCGTATCGAAGAACCAGCGCCGGTCCTCGATCCCCGGCGCCACCGCGTCCACCGCCCGCCGCGACACCGCCTTGAAGCCGCACTGCGCGTCGCTGATGCGCAAGCGCGGGAAAAACGCCCGGATGATTCCCACGTAGCAGCGCGAGATGACCTCCCGCTTGAGCGACCGCGTGGTTGCCGATCCCCGCGCCAGCCGCGAGCCGCTCACCACGTCGTAGCCGCCCTCCGCCACCATCCCCACCAGGTCCGGCAGGTGGTCCAGGTCCGTGCTCAGGTCGACGTCCATGTAGGAAACCACGTCGGCCTCGCTCCCCAGCCATGCCTCCCGCAACGCGATGCCCCGCCCCTTTTCCGTCAGGACGAGCGCCCGTAGCTGCTCGTGTTGCCGCTCCAGCTCGCGCGCGAGCTCGCTTGTGCCGTCGTTGGAGCCGTTGTCCGCGATCACCAGCCGCCAGTCGTAGCGGGGGTGCTGCGCGAAGAGTCCGAGGGTGCGCTCCACGCTCTCGCGCAGCACGGCCACCTCGTTGTAGCAGGGGAGAACGACGTCGACGCTCGCCCGGACGCTGTCCTCGTCGGTCACGCGCGCGCCCTCCAGACCGCCGCCGGTAAAGGGGCTACTCCGGGCGCAGGGCGGCCAGCCGGCGCTTCGTGCGATCGGCCCGCCCCGTGGGGATGGCGCCCTTCCTCGCCGCCCGGTCCAGGACCGAGTACGCCTCGCTCAGCGCTTCGCCGAACGCCTCGCCGTCGCCCGCTGCCGCCGCCTCACGTGCGGCGCGCACCGCCGTACGCGACTCCGAGCGCGTCGCCCGGTTCCGGGTGCGCCGCTTGAGCGACTGCCGCCAGCGCTTCATCGCTGATTGCTTGGTAGCCATGGAGGGCGATCGTAGGCGCGCGCCCGGCTCCGCGCAAAGCCGGCGCCCCACTTGCCCCGTTCACAAAGCTCTCGTATTCTGTCCATGCACTGGTCAGAAGCCCGGTATCCTGCCGATGCGCTCACCAGGCGCACCTCAGTAGTTCGAGGTCTCCAGCAACCCTAATCTCGCCCGTACCTGTATGAGCGTCGCTCGCAGCGGGCAACAGGATCGTTGCCATCACACGCGCACCAGAGTCCCCGCCAGCCGAAGAGGCCCCCGTCATCACCGGTCGTGAGGACGGTGTGTCCACGCTCAACATCGCCGAGCTTGAGAGCACCACTCGCGGCGAGCTGATTCGCATCGCCCGCGACCTTGGCGTCAGCAATGCCTCCACCCTGCGCAAGCGCGACCTCATCTTCCACCTCCTCCAGACCCAGGCCGAGCGCCACGGACACCTCTTCTCCGGCGGTTTCCTCGAGGTCTCCGACGACGGCAACTACGGCTTCCTCCGGGGCGAGTCCCTGCTCCCCGGCCCGCACGACATCTACGTCTCGCAGTCCAACCTGCGGCGTTTCGCCCTCCGCCCCGGCGACTACGTCACCGGGCAGATTCGCGCCCCGCGCGACAACGAGAAGTACTACGGCCTGCTCAAGGTCGAAGCGGTCAACGGCCTCGACCCCGAAGCCGCCAAGCGCCGCCCCTTCTTCGAGAACCTCACCGCGATCTTCCCCAACGAGCGGCTTCTCCTCGAGACCACCCCCGACAACCTCACCCACCGCCTGATCGACCTGATCGCCCCTATCGGACGCGGCCAGCGAGCCCTCATCGTCTCCCCGCCCAAGGCGGGCAAGACGATGCTGCTCCAGAACATCGCCAACGGCATCACCACCAACCACCCAGACGTCCACCTCATGGTCGTCCTCATCGGCGAGCGTCCCGAAGAAGTCACCGACATGCGGCGCAGCGTTCGCGGTGAGGTCGCCAGCAGCACCTTCGATGAGCCCGTTGAGGATCACACGCGCGTCGCCGAGATGGCCTTCGAGCGCGCCAAGCGGCTCGTGGAGGGCGGCCAGGATGTCGTCATCCTCATGGACTCCATCACGCGCGCCACGCGCGCCTACAACCTCGCCCTTCCCCCCAGCGGCCGCACCCTCACCGGCGGCGTCGACCCCGTCGCCCTCTACCCGCCCAAGCGGCTCTTCGGCGCTGCCCGCAAATGCGAGGAGGGCGGATCCCTTACGGTCATCGCCACCTGCCTCATCGACACCGGCAGCCGTATGGACGAGGTCATCTTCGAGGAGTTCAAGGGCACCGGGAACATGGAGCTGCGCCTCGACCGCAAGCTCTCCGAGCGCCGCTTCTATCCGGCCATCGACATCCAGGCCAGCTCCACCCGGCGCGAGGAGCTCCTGCTCGACGAGGGCACACTGAAGGGCGTCTGGCTCGTGCGCCGCATGACCGCCATGATCTCGCAGAACTCCCCCAACTCCCTCGAGGCCACCGAGCGCCTCCTTGAGCGCCTGGGCCGCAGCGAGACCAACGAGGAGTTCCTCGCCAGCCTGCGGACCGAGGTCTAGAGGCGCCCGCGGCGCCTTCGGTGCTTGCGTTTCACACCTGTCTGCGGCAGCGTACGTCTTAACACTTCGCGCGGCGGCCACCGCGTGGCCCCTGCGTCGAGGCGTTCTGGAGGGCGCCCAGGCCAGTGCTGAAGGATCTGCTGCTCCAGTTGTTGGGAGCGCCCTCCTCACCGGGGGCGCGTTCACACGCGCACGGTCACCTCGCCGGGCGCATCGGTCTGCACCTCCTGCTCGTCGCCCTCGCCGCGACCGCCGCCCTGGTCACTGGCCGGCTCGTTTCCGAAACCGAGCTCCCGCAGGTGGCTGCCATCCCCCCCGCCCCCCTCTCGGGCGTGCGCGCCATCGCCACGACGGGCGAGGAACTGCTCCGCCCGGGCGTGAGCCACGGCACGGAGAAGTCCGTGCTCAGGGTGTCGCTCCCTCCATCCCGGGTCCCGCAACTGCGTCCTACCGACACCGTCAATGCCGGGGGGACGCTCTCGGGCGGCCTCGTTCGGGCCGCCGCCGATAGCAGGGACGCGGGCTACGAGGTGCGGCCCCTCTCCGAACAGATCGACCCCACCGTGCCCTATGTCGTCTACGAGGTGCGCTCCGGCGACACACTGGGGGAGATCGCCGAGACCTACGGCACCACCGTCGACAACATCCTGCTCAACAATGCCGAGGTGGGCGAGGGCGGCTGGATCGCCCCGGGCCAGCAGGTGCTCGTCCCCTTCGGCACCGGCATCCTCTACAAGGTCGGTCAGGGCGAAACCCTCGCCGGCATCATCGACGACTACGACCACGTCACCGTCGCCGATGTCCTCGCCTACGAGCCCAACAAGCTCTCCGATGCAGACGACATCCAGCCAGGCGCGTACGTCCTCCTCCCCAACGCCGAGCTCAAGCCACCGCCGCTCCTCAGCCCCGATGGCTGGCTCATCACGCCCCCGCCTCCACCCTCTCCGGGGCAATTCGGTTTGCCCCTGGCTGTCTGGGACTTCGTCAGCGACACCTTCGGCACCTACCGCGGCCCCGGCCGCATCCACACGGGAATCGACCTGGCCCTGGGATCGCACCCTGCCTCATCCGTGTACGCCGCCTGCGATGGCTGGGTCTCCCGTGTGGAGTGGCTCACCTACAGCTACGGCTACCACGTGATCGTCGACTGCGGCGATGGCTGGGAGACGCTTTACTCCCACTTCCGCGAGATCATCGTCTCGTGGGGGCAGACGGTGCAGAAGGGCGAGACCATCCTCGGCGTCTCCGGGTCGACCGGCTACAGCACCGGCGAGCACCTCCACTTCGAGATCCGTCACAACGGCCGCCATCTCGATCCCGAGGTCTACCTCGACTTCTACTAGGAGAGGGCCCAGGCAGGGACTCGGCTCAAGCCCGCGGATCGAGGTCGGGAGCCAGCCCTTCTCCTCCCTAAAGTCTTGCGTTTCGATCCTCGCTGCGGCAGGTTAGGTCGCAACGATCGGCGCCGACTGGCAGGGCCTGTCTGGGTCGCCCCTCGTTCGCAGGAAGGGACGGAAGCCCGTGCTCAGGGAACGGCTGCTCCGCCTGCTCCATGCGCGTTCCTCATCGCGTGCGCGTTCCCATGCCCATCGTCGCTTCCCCGTGCGCGCCGGGCTGCACCTGCTCCTCATCGCCATGGTCGCCCTCGCCGCTGTGCTCACGGCCCGGCTTGTCTCCGATCCGGAACCCTCCCAGGCCGTCAGCATCCCCCCCGTGCCCCTCTCCGGCGTGCGCGCGGTTGTCGTAACAGGGGAGGAGTTTCTCCGCCCCGGCGTGAGCCATGGCACCAACGAGTCGCCCCTCAGGGCGTCGTTCCATCCCTCCCAGAGTGCGCAGCTGCGCCCCACCGACAACATCAGGGCCGGGGAAACGTTCTCCTATGGCTTCAATCGGGTCACCGGCGACAGCAGGGATGAAGGCTACGAACAGCGGTCCCTGTCCGAGCAGATCGACCCCACCGTGCCCTATGTCTTCTACGAGGTGCGCGCCGGTGACACGCTGAGCGGCATTGCCGTCACCTATGGCACGACTGTTGACAACATCCTGTTCAACAACGCCGAGGTCGACGAGGGCGGCTGGATCGCTCCCGGCCAGCAGATCCTCGTTCCCTTCGACACCGGCATCCTCTACCTGGTCGGCCAGGGTGAGACCCTCAGCGGCATCATCGACAACTACCTCGAGGTCACCGTCGAGGACGTCCTTGCCTACCGCCCCAACAACCTCTCCGATGCCGGCGACATCCGCCCCGGCGACTACGTCCTGCTTCCCAATGCCGAGCGCAAGCCGCCGCCCGTCTACAGCGAGGGCGGGGTCATCCTGGGGTACTACGGCGTGCCCGAGGTCTCCGACGATCGCTTCGGCCTCCCGCTCCCCATCTGGAGCTTCGTCAGCGATACCTACGGAACCGACCGCGGCTCCGGCCTCATCCACGAGGGAATCGACCTTGCCCTCGGCGGCTACCCCGCCTCATCGGTGTACGCCTCCTGCGATGGCTGGGTCTCCCGCACCGAGTGGCTCACCTACAGCTACGGCTACTACGTGGTCGTCAACTGTGGCGAGGGCTGGGAGACCCTCTACGCCCACTTCAGCGAAATCGGTGTCTCCTGGGGGGAGACCGTCACCAAGGGGGTCACCATCCTCGGCATCTCGGGCTCCACCGGCTACAGCACCGGCGAGCACCTCCACTTCGAGATTCGCTACGACGGCGTTCCCCTGGATCCCGAGAAGTACCTCGACTTCTACTAGCCCTTCGGGGGCCGTGTTCTTCGCCCCCGCTACTCATCCTCCTCCACCGTCCGCACGGCGCCTCCGGGGTTGGTGCGCACGAGCCTCGCGATCACCACGTCCCGATGCACGTAGTAGCCCGAACCGTCCTCGTACGCCTGCACGAAGTCGCCGCCGCAGGTGATCAGGGTCACCCACTCCTCGCTCGCCGGGCGCAGAAGCTCCGGGTCCTCCGCCTGGTGGGGGTTGACGAGGTCTACCATGGGGACGGCTCCGGCCTCGTAGCGGCGTTGCAGGAACACCTCGTACACGTACTCGCGGCCGTCATCCATCACCACGATCACCTCGTCGCCGGCCTCCAGGTCGGTCAGCGCGTAGAAGGGGCCGCGGATGTCGGGATACCAGTCCTTGTGGGCCGAGTAGAGCGAGCTCGTGCCGAACCCCGGCTTGTCGTAGATGTGGTACCAGCCCACGTTGCGCGGCCGGGGAACATCGAGCCTGTCATAGCCGGGCACCTTCCCGATCGCCTCGATAGGCGCCTCCACGTCCAGCGCGGGGATGCGCATCGCTACCAGTTCGCCGTCGTAGGGAGTCGGCTCCGGGGGCGGTGGCGCGGGCGTGGGCGTCGCCGTGGCGGTGGCGGTGGCGGTGGCCGCCGGCTCATGCGTCGCAGGTGGCGTTGCCCGCACCTGCTTCGACTCGACCGAGGGGTCCAGGCTCACGCAGGCCACGCCGGCCAGCGCCACGAACACCACCAGCAGCGAGGCCGCGAAAAGGGAACGATGGCGGGGAGCGCGTCCCCCCAAAGCCTGCATACTGCCAGCTTACTACTGGCCCTCCGGCACTGCTTGCACTGCCTCGGGCGTGGTCACCGTCACGAGCCTGGCGATCACGACGTCACGGTGAACGTAGTAGCCGGCGCCCCCCTCGGTGGTCGCCACGAAGTCGCCGCCGCAGGTGATCAACGTGATCCACTCCTCGCCCTCGGGGCGAAGCAGTTCGGGATTCCTGGCCTTGTGCGGCCAGATCAGGTCGTACATTGGGATGTCGTCGCTGCTATAGCGCCGCTGGAAGAACACCTCGTACACGTACTCGCGCCCGTCATCCATCACGACCACCACCTGGTCGCCGTCCCCCAGGTCCTCCAACGCGTAGAACGGCCCTCGGATGTTGGGCCAGTAGTCCTTGTGCGCCGAGTAGAGCGAGCTCGTGCCGAACCCCGGCTTGTCGTAGATATGGTACCAACCCACATTGCGCGGTTCCGGCACGTCGAGCTTGTTCCGCCCTGGGACCAGCCCGATCGCCTCGATCGGCGCTTCCACGCCCAGCGAGGGCAACCGCATGGAGACCAGCTCGCCGTTATAGGGCTCCGGTTCCGGTTCCGGTTCCGGTTCCGGCTCCGGCGAGGGGGTGGGTGTCGGGGCCTGGGTGGGAACGGTGGTGGGGACGGGAGTGGGTGGGGCCGTGGGGACGGGCGTTTGCGTCGGAACGGGAGTGGCCGTCTCTGGCGGCGTGGGAGCCTCGGTTGCAGCCGACGGGTCCACGTCGGCGGGACTGCCGTCCACGCATCCCACGCCGGCCAGCAAGACCAGAACTGTCAGGACCAGCAGGCCCTTCGTCAGACGCCAACCACGCACGACACGCTCCGTGCACCCATCAGGATGGTCGCCACCGACTAAGAGTATAGGCGCTGCGCGTTTATTGTCGCCGGCTCAGCGAGCGCAGCAGCTCCCGCAGCGACCGCCTCGCGGGTACGGGGGCGCCCCCGATCACGGGCTCGCCGCCGGCCGCGGAAGCCGGACGCCCAAGCCAGTAGAAGGCTGCCACTCCCACCGCCGCCAGCCCCGCGACCACCGCGAGCACGATGATCACGACCGGAGCCCCGTCTCCCTCGGGCGCCTCCACCGGTGGTGTGACCGTCTCGCCCGGCTCGTCGGGCTCGTCTGGCTCGTCCGGCGTGGCGGACTCCGTGGCCGCCTGTGTCTCCGCGGGCGTGGCCTCTGCCGTTGCTGCTGGCGCCTCGGTCGGTGTGGGCGTCGGAGCTGCTGTGGCCGTCGCGGTCGCCGCGGGCGTCGCCGGCTCAGCCTCTGTGGGCGTGGCCGTTTCCGTGGCGGTAGGCGCCGCCGTGGGGGTGGCCGTTTCCGTGGCGGCAGGCGCCGCCGTGGGGGTGGCCGTTTCCGTGGCGGTAGGCACCGCCGTGGGCGTGGCCGTTTCCGTGGCGGTAGGCACTGCCGTGGGCGTGGCCGTTTCCGTGGCCGTGGCGGTTTCCGTGGCGGTAGGCGTCTCCGTGGGCGTGGGCGTGGGCGTGGGCGTCGCCGTTTCCGTGGCGGTGGGCGCCGCCGTGGGCGTGGCCGTCGCCGTTGCCGTGGGCGTCTCCGTGGGCTCGATGGGCGGGGAAGGGCCTTCTTCCAGCGTGAGATCGAGTCTCTGCGGTCCGCTCCGCCAAATCCCCACCTCCGCAGCGAACCGCCCGTCGATCCGGAAGCGCACCTTCGCCCCCGTAGCGCCACAGCCCGCCTTCTCCCGCGAAGAGACGACGTGCACGCGGTATACCGTCACGGGAACGCCGTTCTCCTCGATTCGCTCCGTCTGCTGAGTCTCTTGGTCGGTACAGAGCTCGCCACCAATGTAGGCGTACACATCGAGCCCGCCGGCCACCTCGCCGGTCGAGCTCACGGTTCCCTGGAAGGTTGATGGCGGGGCGGGTTGCGCCCGCGCCGTTCCGCCCGGCCCTGTCGCCAGCCCTGCCCCCACCACCGCACAGCCAAGACAGATGGCCACCGTTGCGAGGGTCGCGCGCAGTCGATGCCCTCGCTCCCGGCCCATCGCCCGAGACTACAGCAGCCCGCCCATACGCCCTACTGTGCTAGCCCCTTCAACTGTTGCGATCCTGTAAGAGCCGCCCGCCGGCTAGTTCGCCGAGATCGTCATCGTTGGGGACGTGAGGGAGAAGTGCATCTCCACCGAGAACTCGTCCAGCTTGTCTGACCAGCGCGACCACATCCCCCGCGCGTACGCCGCCTCCGCGCTCCCGAACGCCCCCTGCATCGAGCGCGTGTCCTCGAAGCAATAGATGCCGAGCATCGTCCCCTGCCGCGTCTCGCCCCAGTGCACGGAGGCCATTCCCGGAATCTTGGCCACCTCCCGCAGATGCTGCGAGCGGAACCAGCGCGCGAACGTCTCGCGGTCCTCGCGCACCCGCGCCCGCAGCAGAATGAATGGCTGTTCGCCCTTCATGTGTTCCCCTGGCAGAGCGCCGCCGCCAGGGCCACGCTCGCCTCTACACAGTATCGCGAATCCACCTGCACGCACGGCCTCGCGAACGGCTCCTCCCGCCCTCGCATCCGCTCGTACACGCGCACGTCGGCCTCCGAGGCGCCCTCGCGCGGCCCCGAGAGCCGCTCCCGCAGGACAGCATCCTGCGCCGTCAATCGCACCCCCACAACCAGCGCTCCCCGCCGCTCCGCCAGTTGCCAGAACCCGCGGCGCTCGCGCTGCCGCAGGTTGGTCGCGTCGATGATCACGTGGCGCCCCTGCTCGAGGGCCTCCTCCGCCCGCTCCCGAACGGTCGCGAACACCTCGCCGCTCTCCCCGCGCGTGTATCGTCGTTTTGGGAAGAGTTCCAGGCGCACGCGGTCGCTCTCCAGCACGCATGCATCCAGCCGCGCCGCGAGTTGCGCCGCGAACGTCGTCTTGCCGGCGCCCGGCAGGCCGCTGAGCAACACCAGTGCCGCCAAATTGCCGGTACCTCCCCGCCGTGCTACTTTCACCCTTGAAGACAGGTAAAGGAAGTCGAACGAGCAAGTTTGCTGGCCCAGGAAACGAAAGAGGCCCTGATCCGGGAGTACGCCCGCAACGAAGGCGATACCGGGTCCCCTGAAGTCCAGGTGGCGCTCCTGACCGAGCGCATCAAGTACCTGACGTCGCACCTGCAAGCGCACAAGCACGACTACCACACGCGCCGCGGGCTGCTGAAGCTCGTCGGGCAGCGTCGCAGGTTGCTGCGCTATCTCAACAAGCGGGATGTCAACAGGTACCGCGCGCTTATTGGGCGCCTCGGGCTGCGCCGCTAGGCCAACCCACTTCGTCTCCGGCCTCGTCCCCGAGCAGGGCGGCAGCCTGCCACTCAGCCATCCCGAACCCGATCGAACCCGCGGCCCACGCCGCAAGAGAAAGTGTGAAGAGAGACATGACCACAACCGAATCCAGCATCCGTACCTACGAAGTCGAGATTGGCGGCAAGCCCCTGCTCATCCAGCACGGCGCCCTTGCCGGCCTCGCCAACGGCGCCGTCACCGTGCGCCAGGGCGATACCGTTGTCCTTGTCACGGTCTGCATGGCCGACCCCCGCGAGGGTATCGACTTCTTCCCCCTCACCGTCGACTACGAAGAGCGCCTCTACGCCGTCGGCAAGATTCCCGGCGGCTTCCCCCGCCGTGAAGGCCGCCCCTCCTCCGATGGCATCCTCGCCATGCGCCTGACCGACCGCTCCATCCGCCCCCTCTTCCCCAAGGGCTTCCGCAACGAGATCCAGATCGTCGCCACCACCCTCTCCTCCGACCGCGAGCACCAGCCCGACACCCTCATCACCGTCGGCGCCAGCGCGGCCATCAGCATCAGCGACATCCCCTTCAACGGCCCTGTTAGCAGCGTCCGTGTCGGCCGCATCGACGGCGAGTACGTGGTCAACCCCACCTTCGCCGAGGCCGCCGAAGGCGACCTCGACCTCATCGTCGCCGGCACGAAGGACGCCGTCATGATGGTCGAGGCCGGCGCCTCCGAGGCTCCCGAGGACGCCGTCATCGAGGCGATGGAGATCGCCATGGAGGCGAACTCCGCCATCAACGAGCTCATCGAGCAAATCGGCGCCGACGCCGCCCCCGTCAAGAAGGACTACACCCCCGCCGTCGACAACGAAGAGGCGATCGAGGCCGTCCGCGAGGCCCTCGCCGGCCGTATCGACGACCTCGTCTCCAACGCCGCCAGCGAGCGCAGCGAGGAGAACAAGCGCGTCCGCGCCGAGCTCGTCGAGCAGTTCGAGGGCCGGTTCGAGCCCGGCGATGTCGCTGATGGCCTCTATGCCGTCATCAAGAAGGCCATGCGCGACCGCATCCTCAACGAGGCCCGCCGCGCCGACGACCGCGAGACGAACGAAATCCGCCCGCTCGACATCCATGTCGGCACCCTCCCCCGCACCCACGGCTCCGGCCTCTTCAAGCGCGGCGAGACGCAGGTGCTGACCATCGCCACCCTGGGCGGCATGAACATGGCGCAGAAGCTCGACACCCTCTCGCCCGACGAGTCCAAGCGCTACATGCACCACTACAACTTCCCGCCCTACTCCGTCGGCGAGGCGCGCCCCATGCGTGGCGCCGGCCGCCGCGAGATCGGGCACGGCGCCCTCGCCGAGCGCGCCCTCCTCCCCGTCATCCCCCCCGAGACGGAGTTCCCCTACGCCCTCCGCCTCGTGAGCGAGGTCCTCTCCTCCAACGGCTCAACCTCCATGGCCAGCGTCTGCGGCAGCACGCTCGCGCTCATGGACGCGGGCGTGCCCCTCTCCGCCCCCGTGGCCGGCATCGCCATGGGCCTGATCATGGGCGAAGACGACAACTACGCCGTCCTCACCGACATCGCCGGCCAGGAAGACTTCATGGGCGACATGGACTTCAAGGTCGCCGGCACGGAAGAGGGCATCACCGCCCTGCAGATGGACATCAAGATCGGCGGCGTCTCCCGCGAACTCCTCGAGTCCGCCCTCGCCCAGGCCCGCGAGGCCCGCGTCTTCCTGCTCGAGCGCATGGCCGAGGTCATCGAGAAGCCGCGCGAGGCCGTCTCCGAGCACGCGCCCAAGGTCTACATCATCAAGATCGACCAGGAGCAGATCGGCACCGTCATTGGCCCCGGTGGCCGCGTCATCCGCAAGATCCAGGAGGATTCTGGCGGCGCGAACATCGACATCCAGGAAGACGGCACCATCTTCGTCTCCGCCGTGGAGGGCGATGCCGCCGACGCCGCCATCCGCATGATCGAAGGCCTCACCAAGGAGATCAGCGTCGGCGAGACCTACACCGGTCCCGTCACCCGCATCCTCAACTTCGGCGCCTTTGTCGAGATCCTTCCCGGCAAGGACGGCCTCGTCCACATCTCCGAGCTCAGCGAGGAGCGTGTCGAAAGCGTTCAGGACGTTGTCTCCGTGGGAGACGAGCTCACCGTCACCGTCACCGAGATCGACTCGCTCGGTCGCGTCAACCTGACTGCTCGCAGCGGCCGCGTCGGCGCCGCTCCCGAGACCGATGGCCCAGACCGTGGCCCTGACCGTGGCCCTGATCGTGGTCGGGATCGCGACCGCGGCCGGGACCGCGGTCGTGACCGGGACCGTCCGCGTGGCCGCGACGGGGGACGGGAGCGTGGCCGTGACCGCGACCGTGGTCGGGACCGCGACCGTGACCGCGACCGCCCGCGCGACCGGGGGCCCGCTGAGGACCGCCCCCCGCGCGACCGCGGCCCTGCCGAGGATCGCCCGCCGCGTCCGCGCCGCCCCGAGCGCGAGCCGGAGGAAGAAGCCCCCGTCGCCACCGAGGTGGAGGGCGCCATTGAGGACGATTTCGAGAGCGAAGGCCTCGACTACGACGGCGGCGAGTCGGTAGCCGCCGCCGACCGTTCTGACGACCGCGGCCCTGCCGAGGATCGCTCCGACGGTGCTCCCCGCCGCCGCCGCCGCCGCCGCTCCCGCAGTGGTGGTGGTGGCCGCGAAGGTGGCGGTTCCCGCCAGCCCGAGCAGCAGCGCGAGATCAACCGCGGCGCAAGCCGCAGCCCCGGCGGCGCCACCCGCGGCTGGACTCGTCGCACCACGCCAACCGAAGGTGGTGTCCCGCCTGCCCCGCCGCCCCCGCCCCGCCGCGGGCTCGGTGGTGGCGGCGACTACGAGGACTAGCCGGAGCCGCGCGCGCCGTGCGTCTCTTCGAGCACGAGGCCAAGGCGCTCTTTCGACGCGCCGGCCTCGAGACCCCACGCGGGCTCCTCGCTGAGACCCCCGCCGAGGCGATCACCGCCTCGGCGGAGCTCGGTACCCGCGTCGTCGTCAAGGGACAGGTCCGCTCCGGCGGCCGCGCCAGGGCTGGCGCCGTCCGCTTCGCCGAAAGCGCCACCGAGGTTGGGGAGGCGGCTCGCTCCGTCCTGGCGACCCGTGTCGCCGGGCAGGCCGTCACGGCCCTCCTGATCGAAGAGGCCCTGCCGGTCGAACAGGAGCGCTACCTCGGCATCGTCTACGACGACCGCTCCCGCGGCCCCGCTGCTGTCGCCTCCCTCGCCGGCGGCGTTGACGTCGAGGACGAAGTGGCCGCGGCCGCGCGCGTACCCCTCTCCTCCCTCGCCCCCGCCCAGGACTCCGCCTCAAGGAGGCGGTCGCCTCCCTTGGCCTCTCCGGTGCGGAACTGGTCCAGCTGACGGGCGTCCTCGCGCGCCTCTGGCGGCTCTTCATGGAGCGGGATCTGCTGCTCGCCGAGATCAACCCCCTCGCGTGCACCGCCGATGGCCGCTGGGTAGCCCTCGACGCCCGCGTCGAGCTTGACGACGACGCTCTCTTCCGCCAGGCGGACACCGTCCGGGAACTCGGCATCGACCCCGCGACTCGCAGCGATCGGGAGGCCAGCGAACTCGAGTTGGAGGCCGCTCGCATCGACCGTTCCGACCACCGCGGCGTCGCCGGGCGCGTGGTCCAGTTCGACGGTTCGCTCGCGCTCCTCATCGGTGGTGGTGGCGCCAGTCTCACCGCTTTCGACGCCGTCCGCGCCCACGGTGGCCGTCCCGCCAACTACTGCGAGATCGGGGGCAATCCCAGCGTGCGCAAGGTGGCGGCCCGCACCCGGCTGCTGCTGCGCCAGCCCGGCATTGAGCGCATCGCGGTCATCATGAACGTGGTCAACAACACCCGCGCCGACCTCGTCGCCCACGGCGTCATCCGCGGCTGCCTCGATGCGGGCCTCGAACCCGCCCGCGCCATCGCCGTCTTCCGCGTCCCCGGCGCCTGGGAAGAGGAGTGCGCGCTCCTCCTGCGGCACTACGGCGTCGCTGCCTGCGACCGGACCGTCAGCATCGACGAGGCAGCGGCGATGGCCGTCGCCGCTTCGTCCTAGAGCAGCGGCAGGTACTCCGCCAGCTCGAAATCCGAGACGTGGCGCTGGTAGCGTCCCCACTCGATGCGCTTGTTCTTCAGCAGCGTCTCGAAGACGTGATCGCCCAGCGCCGACCGCAGCAACGTCGATTCCGCGGCCGCGTCGATCGCCTCGCGCAGGTTCCCCGGCAGCGTCTCGATCCCCAGGCGGGCGCGGTCCACATCCGACATCTCGAAGACGTTCTCCTCGACCGGAGCCGGCAGCGGGCGCTCCTGCTCGATCCCGTCGAGTCCCGCCGCCAGCATCGCCGCGAACGCCAGGTACGGGTTGCAGGCGGGGTCGGGCGAGCGGTACTCGATGCGCGTGTGCACCTCGTCCCCCGGGGTGTACTCGGGGATGCGCACCAGGTCGCTCCGGTTTCGCCTCGCCCAGCTCAGGTACACGGGCGCCTCGAAGCCCGGCTGCAGCCGCTTGTAGCTGTTCACCCACTGGTTCGTCACCAGCGTCATCGCCCGCGCATGCGTCAGCAGGCCGGCCACGTACCCTTTCGCCAGCGCGCTCAGGTGGTACACGTCGTCTCCATCGAAGAACGCGTTCCGCTCCCCCTTGAACAGCGACTGGTGCACGTGCATGCCGCTGCCGTTCTCGCCCTCCAGCGGCTTCGGCATGAAGGTCGCGTAGACGTCGTTCGCCGCCGCGATCTCCTTCACCACGGCGCGATAGGTCATGGCGTTGTCCGCCATCGTGAGCGCGTCCGTGTAGCGCAGCGCGATCTCGTGCTGGCTGGGGGCCACCTCGTGGTGGCTCGATTCCACCTCGATCCCCATTGCGCTCAGCGTCAGCACGGTGTCGCGCCGCAGGTCCGAGCCCTGGTCCGCGATCTGGTCGAAGTACCCGCCCCGGTCCAGGGGAATCGTGCCCTCCGCGTCCTCGAAGTAGAAGTACTCCAGCTCGGGGCTCACGTAGAAGGTGTAGCCGAGCGCCTTCGCTCGCTCCAACTGGCGACGCAGCACCCCCCGCGGGTCGCCCTCGAACGGCTCCCCATCGGGCCGGTAGATATCGCAGAACATGCGCGCCACGCCCTGCTCGCGTGGCCGCCACGGCACCAGCTGGAAGGTCGCGGGGTCGGGCCGCGCCAGCATGTCCGACTCGTCGATGCGGGCGAACCCCTCGATGCTCGACCCGTCGAAGCCCATGCCCGCTGCGAGTGCGTTCTCAAGCTCCCCCACCGTGATCTGGAAGCTCTTCAGCGTCCCCACGATGTCCGTGAACCAGAGCCGCACGAATTTCACGTCGTTCTCGCGGCAGGCCGAGATCACATAGCTCGCTGACTCGTTCATCGCCTCGTCCCGCGGACGCACCCGCGAACACACCGTACCCGTCCGATGTTACAGACAGGTTGCGTCACGCTACTCCCCCGCCGCCTCGCGTTGCCGCCGCTGCCAGTCCCGCACGAACGGGTTGTGGTCGCGCTCGAAGGCCACCGTCGTCTCCTGCATGTGGCCCGGCAGGACGATCGTGTCGTCCGGCAGGGTCAGCAGCTCGTTCGTGATGCTGCGCATCTCCTCGTCGAAGTCGCCCCCCGGAAGGTCCGTCCGACCGATCGACCCGCGGAAGAGCGTGTCCCCGCTGAAGAGCAGCCCGTCCGCGTAGTAGCTCACGCTCCCCGGTGTGTGGCCGGGCGTCGCGATCGCCTGCAGCTTCAGCCCCGCCACCTCCACCTCGTCCCCGCCCGCCACGAAGGCGCTGGGGTCGGGTGGCGCCTGCCCCTCCTCGATGCCGAAGCGCTCGGCCGCGCCCCGCCACCCGTTCCGCAGCAGGTCGAGGTCGCTCTGGTGCAGCAGGAAGTTCGCGCCCGTCGCCGCCTGTACGCCGCGAACCCCCAGAATGTGGTCGATATGCGCGTGCGAGTTCGCGATCGCCTTGATCGTCACCCCCATGTCCTTCGCCAGCGCCAGCACCTCGTCCGGCTGGTCCCCCGGGTCGATGCAGATCGCTTCACCCGTGCGGCGGTTCCCCACCACCCAGCAGTTCTCCTGGAAGACCCCCACCACGATGCCCCGCACCATGATCTCGTTTACGACGTCCATGCGGTGAGCTTCCCTGCACGCCGCCGCCCCGTCAACCGAGCCCCGACCACCCCGTGAGCCCCCTCGACCTCGCCATCATCTCCGCCCTCGCCGCGATCGCCGCGCTCCCCCAGAACGTGACCGGTTTCGGATTCGCCCTTGTCCTCGCCCCCCTTCTCGTTCTCTTCCTCGACCCCGAAGACACCGTCGTCATCGTCAACATCCTCGCCATGCTCGCCGCCGCCGCCATCGTCTGGCGCCTGCGCCGCCACATCGCCTGGCGTACGGCGGGGACCCTCTTCGCCGCCTCGTTCGTCGGAATGCCCCTCGGCCTCCTCGTGCTCCTCACCGTCGACGCAAGGGTGCTCCAGGTCCTGATCGCGGTCGCCGTCCTCAGCGGGACGCTCGCCCTCGCGCGTGGCTTCACCGTCGGCGGCGGGAGGGCCATCGCCGCCGCTGCCGGCGTCGCCGGGGGCTTCCTGCGTACCAGCACCAGCGCCGCCGGGCCGCCCATCATCATGTACCTCCAGGCCCGCCGCCTCCCCCTCGACACCTTCCGCGCGACCGGCTCCTTCTTCCTCATGGCCACGGGCGCCGTCGCCCTCGTGCTTTTCGCCGCCACCGGCCGCCTCGACGCCGACATCGGCCTCGCCGTGGGCGCCGCCGTTCCCGGAGTCGCCATTGGTACGGCCGTCGGCGCCTCCCTCGCCGGACGCATCAGCGAGACCTGGTTCCGCCGCGCCGTCACGGCCCTTCTCATCGCCACCGCCATCACCGCCTTCGTGACCGCCATCCTCGGCTAGGGACAGTCTGAACAACTCGCCAGAGCGAGTGAGCAGATGCGATCATGGGGCGCGAACCGGAGAGGGAGGGCGCCCCCATGCATCAGCCGACGTTCGCCAGCGTGGAGTTCGAGCAGAAGAAGCGGAAGACGCGCCGTGAGTTGTTCCTCGAACGCATCGACAGCCTCGTGCCCTGGGAGGAACTGGAGGCGCGCATCGAGCCTCACTACCCGAAGGCGGGACGGGGACGGCGGCCCTACCCGCTGGCGGTGATGCTGCGCAGCCACTGCGTCCAGCTCTGCTACAACCTCAGCGACCCCGCCATGGAGGACCTCCTCTACGAAGCCGAGTCGGTGCGCCGCTTCTGCGGTCTCACCCTGACCGAGGCCATTCCCGACGAGAGCACCATCCTCCACTTCCGCCACCTGCTGGAGCGCCACGACCTGGGGACGAAGCTGTTCGAGACAATCCGCCCACCTCGCGAAGCGCGGCCTGCGCCTGCGCGCGGGCACGATCGTGGACGCCAGCATCATCGCGGCGCCCTCCTCGACGAAGAACCGCCAGCGCGCGCGCGACCCGGAGATGCACCAGACGAAGAAGGGGAACGAGTGGCATTTCGGCATGAAGCTGCACATCGGCGTGGACGCCGACAGCGGACTGGTGCACAGCATGAGGGCGACGGCGGCGAACGTGGCCGACGTGACGGAGGCGCACCGCCTGCTGCACGGCGAGGAGCGGGAGGCGTACGGCGACGCGGGCTACCGGGGCGTGGAGAAGCGCCCGGAGCAGGCGGGGTCGGAGGTCGAGTGGCGGGTGGCCATGCGGCCCGGCCGGAGGCGGCTGCTTGAGCCGGGGAGCGCGGCGGCGCGGGCGGAGCGGGAGAAGGCGTCGCTGCGGGCGCAGGTGGAGCACCCCTTCCTCGCGGTGAAGCGGCGCTTCGGCTACGACAAGGTGCGCTACCGCGGTCTGGCGAAGAACCGAGAGCGGCTGGCGCTGCTGCTGGGCTTGACGAACCTGCTGCGAGCGGAGCCCCAACTCGCCTAACCCGGGGAGCAGTGCGTCCCCCGCGCCCGTCGAAGCGCGACGGGAGGGCACAAGAGGCCCCCGACCTCCCCCGGCCCCCTCCCCTGCGGCCCTCCTTGTCCAATACAACCTGCTGCCGGAGCAAATCGCCGGCGCCAGCCTACTTGCTCAGAGGATTCCTAGCGGCGCACCCCTCGCACGGCATCCCCTCCCGCGCGTACCCTTCCGCCATGGCCCTCGACGACCTCCCCCTCCTCCCCACCCGCGTCGATGTGCTCGACGCGCGCTACCGGGACAACCGTGACGCCAACCTCGCCCTCGTCGCCGACCTCCGCGCCCGCCTCCAGCGCGTCGAGGAGGCCGGCGGTGAGCGCTACGTCGAACGCCACCATGGTCGCGGCAAGCTCCTTGCCCGCGAGCGCATCCAGCGCCTCATCGACCCCGACGGCGCCTTCCTCGAGTTGAGCCCCCTCGCCGCCGACGGCGTCTACGACGACACCGTGCCCGCCGCCGGCATCGTCACCGGCATCGGCCGCGTCAGCGGGCGCGAGTGCGTCATCGTCGCCAACGACGCCACGGTGAAGGGCGGCTCCTACTACCCCCTGACGGTGCGCAAGCACCTCCGCGCCCAGGAGATCGCCGAGCAGAACCATCTCGCCTGCATCTACCTCGTCGATTCAGGCGGCGCCTTCCTCCCCCTCCAGCACGACGTCTTCCCCGACCGCGACCACTTCGGCCGCATCTTCTACAACCAGGCCCGCCTCAGCGCGAAGGGCATCTACCAGGTCGCCGCCGTCATGGGCTCCTGCACCGCCGGCGGCGCCTACGTCCCCGCCATGAGCGACGAGACCGTCATCGTTCGGGGAACCGGCACCATCTTCCTCGGCGGACCGCCCCTCGTGAAGGCCGCCACCGGCGAGGAGACCACGGCCGAGGAGCTCGGCGGCGCCGATGTCCACACGCGCATCAGCGGCGTCGCCGACCACTTCGCCGAGAACGACGAGGACGCCCTGCGCACCGTCCGCAGCATCATCGCCAGCATCCCCGCCACCAAGTCCCCACCCTGGGAGGTTGCGGACTCCGAGCCACCCCTCCACGACCCCGACGAGCTCTACGGCATCGTTCCGCCCGACTACGGCCGTACCTACGACGTGCGCGAGGTCATCGCCCGCCTCGTCGACGGCTCGCGCTTCCACGAGTTCAAGGCGCGCTACGGCGCCACCCTCGTCTGCGGCTTCGCTCGCATCACCGGCTTCCCCGTCGGCATCATCGCCAACAACGGCATCCTCTTCGGCGAGAGCGCTCTCAAGGGCGCCCACTTCGTCGAGCTCTGCGGCCAGCGCCGCGTGCCCCTCGTCTTCCTCCAGAACATCACCGGCTTCATGGTCGGACGCCAGTACGAGAACGCCGGCATCGCCCGCGACGGCGCCAAGATGGTCACCGCCGTCGCCAGCGTGGCCGTGCCCAAGTTCACCGTCGTCATCGGCGGCAGCTTCGGCGCCGGCAACTACGCCATGGCGGGACGCGCCTACTCCCCGCGCCAGCTCTGGATGTGGCCCAACGCCCGCATCAGCGTCATGGGCGGCGAGCAGGCCGCCAACGTCCTCCTCCAGGTCCGCCTCGACCGTGGGGAAGAGCTGAGCGAGGAGGAGCAGCGCGCCTTCATGGCCCCCACCCTCGAAACCTACGAGCGCGAGGGCTCTCCCTACTTCAGCAGCGCTCGCCTCTGGGACGACGGCGTCATCGACCCCCTGGACACGCGCCGCGTCCTCTCCATGGGCATCTCCGCTGCCCTCAACGCCCCCATCCCCGAGACCGACTGGGGCGTCTTCCGCATGTAGGGGGCTCCCCCGCCCCTACAATGCCGCCATGTTCGAGGCCGTCCTCGTGGCCAACCGCGGCGAGATCGCCGTGCGCATCATCCGCACCCTGCGGAAGCTCGGCGTGCGCGCCGTGCTCGCCGCATCCGTGCCCGACCGCCACAGCTTCGCCGCCCGCCTCGCCGGCGAGGTCGTGCTCCTCGAGGGCCACACCGCCGCCGACACCTACCTCGATATCGCAGCCGTCATCGCCGCGGCGAAGGCCACGGGATGCGAGGCCGTCCACCCCGGCTACGGCCTCCTCAGCGAACGCCCGGACTTCGCTCGCGACTGTGCGGCGGCGGGACTCACCTTCATCGGCCCCACCCCCGAGACTCTCTCTCTGCTGGGCGACAAGGTCGCCGCCCGCGAACTCGCCATCGCCAACGACGTGCCTGTCGCCCCCGGCGCGGAGGGAACCACCGACGCCGCACTCGCCGGGGCCGCCCGCGAGGTCGGCTTCCCCCTCATGCTTAAGGCGCGCGGTGGCGGGGGCGGTCTCGGGATGCGCGTTGTGACTGCGCCCGACGACCTCGCCCCCGCGATCGAAGCCGCCCGCCGCCAGACGGCCGCTGCCTTCGGCGACGACCGCCTCTTCGTCGAGCGCTACGTCGAGGACGCCCACCATGTCGAGGTCCAGGTCCTCGCCGACGCCCTCGGCAACGCCGTCCATCTGGGCGAGCGCGACTGCTCCGTGCAGCGCCGCCACCAGAAACTCGTCGAGGAGACCCCCAGCCCCGTCGTTGATACCGCCCTGCGTGCCGACCTCACCGCCGCCGCCCTGCGCCTCATGCGCGCCGCCGGCTACGTGAACGCCGGCACCGTCGAGTTCCTCGTCGGCGCACCCGAGGACGGCCACCGCCCCTTCTACTTCCTCGAGGTGAATCCCCGCCTCCAGGTCGAGCACCCCGTGACCGAGGCGGTTACGGGCCTCGACCTCGTCGCCCTCCAGCTCGCGGTCGCTGCCGGAGAGCCCCTGCCCTTCGGCCAGAAGGACGTCCGCTTCCACGGCCACGCCATCGAGTTCCGCCTCAACGCCGAGGATCCCTGGGCCGGTTTCCTCCCCGCCGCCGGCCGGCTGTCCACCCTTGCCGCCCCCGGCGCCCGCCTCGACAGCGGCTACGAGGCCGGCGACGCCGTCCCCAGCGAGTACGACTCCCTCATCGCCAAGCTCGTCGTCCACGGCGCTGATCGCCGCGAGTCCCGTGAAGCAGCCGCTACCGCCCTCTCCGCCGCCGCCCTCGCTGGCCTCGGCACGAATCTGCCCCTCCACCGGGCCGTCGTCGCGGACGCGATCTTTGCCGCCGGGGAGGCGAGCGTGCAGTGGCTCGAACGCGAGCTCCCCGCCCTCCTCGAAGCGGCCCGCCCTCACCCTGCCGCCCTGGTCGCGGCTGCCATCCTCCTCGCGGGGCGGGAGGCGCCCGGCTTCGCCGGCTCCGCCTGGCTCGCCCCCGGCGCTCGCACCCTCTGGCTCGACGACGGAGCGGGCCCCCGCGCCGTTTCCGTCTCGGTGAACGGCGCCACCGTCGACGGAGAGGCCGTCGACGACAACGGGGCTGAGACCACTCCGATTCTCGAACCCGATGGCAGCGTCACCGTCCGCACCCCGCAGGGAGACTACCGCCTCCGCCTCGTTCTGCTCCCCGCGGCCTCCACGGCCGCCCGCGCGGGCGATGGCCCCGCGGGCGAGATTCGCGCGCCCCTCGCCGGACGCGTCGCCGCCGTGAACGTGCGCGAAGGCGACTCGGTCGGCGACGGAGACATCGTCGCCGTCCTCGACGCCATGAAGATGGAGCACGCCATCCCAGCGCCCGGCGCCGGCACGGTCCGTGAGGTCCACGTCGCCCCAGACGAGGTCGTCGAGGCTGGCGCGCTGCTGGTCGAGCTTGAGTAGCGCCCTCGAGGGGCCGCCAGGCTCTGAGAAAGGTAGACCTCGCGATCTGGACCGGGGCCATGCGCAAGCGCCTTCGCCCAGTCGTCAGAGTGAGGTATTATCTAGACAGTCAATCTAGCTGGAAATGAACATGACTGACTGGCCCCTCCAGGACGCCAAGAACCGCTTCAGTGCCGTCGTCGATGCGGCCCTCGCTGGCGATCCGCAGCGTGTCACCCGCCGGGGTCGGCCCGCCGTGGTCGTGTTGGCGGTCGACGAATACGAGCGCCTCCGAGACATCGAGAAGGCGAACGCTCCTACCTTCGCGGAACTGCTGCTCGACATCCCCCAGGATGGCCACGAGTTCGATCGGCTCTCAGTCCCGCCCCGGTCACCCGACCTCTAATGTTCCTCGTCGACACCGACGTGCTTTCGGCATTGCGTCGAGGGGACCGCCACCCTCGCGCCGCCCGATGGCTGACCGCCCAGCGCACGTCCGAACTCTTCCTAAGCGTCGTGACAGTCGGCGAGGTCGAGCGCGGCATCGAGCAGCAGCAGCGCAGAGACCCAGCCTTCGCACACGAGCTGTCCGTATGGCTCGAACGGGTACTCGCCTGGTACGGCGATCGCGTCCTGCCCGTCGATCTCCCCACCGCCCAGCGCTGGGGTCGACTCTCGGCCGCCCTTGGCTATGAGAGTGCCGACCTGCTGATTGCCGCCACAGCGCTGGAGCACGGCCTGACAGTCGTGACTCGCAACCTGAGGCACTTCGAGCCCACGGCCGTGCCGGTGTTCAACCCCTTCGTCGATGAGCAGGGCCCCACGCCGGGGCAGGCGTAGCGACCAGGTTTAGTCGCTGCTGAAGGGCAGGTCCGCCTCCACCCGACGGCCCTGGCTCTGGTGCACGCGCGCGATCGCCTCCGGCTCGGACTCGTGCACCGTCGTTGTCTTGGTCCCGCGCGTCATCGCGATCGTGCCCGTGCGGGAGAGCTCGCGGATGCCGTACGGCTCGCACATCTTGGTGAGCCCGTTGATCTTGTCCTCGTCGCCCACCACCTGGAGGGTCAGCGAGTTCGTCGCCATGTCGACCACGTCCGCGCGGAACACGTTCGCGATGTCCAGCAACTCGTGCCGGTTCACGTTGTTGCAGCGAACCTTCAGCAGCGCCAGCTCGCGCGTGATCGCGTCCTCGTGGGTCAGGTCGCTCACCTTCACCACGTCGATGAGCTTGTAGAGCTGCTTCTCCACCTGCTCCACGGGCGCGCCCGCGCCGTCGACGATGATGGTCATGCGGCTCAGACCCTCGAACTCGGTGGGCCCCACCGCCAGCGACTCGATGTTGAATCCCCGCCGCCGGAACAGCCCCGCGACTCGCTGCAGGACGCCCGGCTTGTCCTCGACGATGGCGACGACGGTGTGATGCCCCGGTCGCGTTCCGTTGCTGCTGGTCATCGTACGAGCTCCTTCTCCGGCATCTCGATCGTCTCCGAGAGGGCGGCCCCCGCCGGCACCATCGGCCACACGTTCTCGTCCTGATCCACGTGGAAGTCGATCAGGATGGGCCCGTCGTAGTTGCGCGCCTCCTGGATGGCGGGAAGCACCTCCGCCTTCGTCTCCACCCGCAGCGTGCGGATGCCGTACGCCTCCGCCAGCTTGCAGAAGTCCGGCTGCGTCACCGCCACGGAGACGAAGTTCTCGTCGTAGAACAGCTCCTGCCACTGGCGCACCATGCCGAGGTAGCCGTTGTTGATGATCGCGATCTTTACCGGCAGCCGTTCGTCCACGCAGACGGCCAGCTCCTGCATCGTCATCTGGAAGCCCCCGTCGCCGCAGATCGCCCAGATCTCCGAGTCCGGCTGGCCCATCTGCGCCCCGATCGCGGCCGGCAACTCGAACCCCATCGTCCCCAGCCCGCCCGAGGAGACGAGCTTCCGCGGGCTGTCGTAGAAGTAGTGCTGTCCCGCCCACATCTGGTGCTGGCCCACCCCGGTCACGAGCGTGGCGGCGCCGTTCGTCTCCTCGTAGAGCGTGCGCACGATCTCCTGGGGGATGAGCCGCCGCGTCTCCCGGATCTCGAGACTCGGGTGCTCCTCCTCGACCTTGTCGATCCAGCCCAGCCAGCCCGAGCGGTCACGCCGCTCGATGCGCTCCGTCAGCTCCGGGAGCACGCGCTTCACGTCGCCCACCACCGGGATCGCCGTCGGCAGGTTCTTCCCGATCTCCGCCGGGTCGATATCGATGTGCACGATCGTCGCCGTCGGGTTGAAGTCTTTGAAGCGCCCCATCGCGCGGTCGTCGAAGCGCATCCCGATGCCGATCACCACGTCCGCCTTGTCCGCCGCCATGTTCGCGTGGTACATGCCGTGCATGCCGAGGAAGCCGTAGCTGAGCGCGTTGGTCTCGGGGAAGCCCCCGATTCCGAGGAAGGTCGTGATCACCGGGATCTGCGCCTTTTCCGCCAGCTCCACCAGCTCGTTCGAGGAGTCGCCCCAGATGATCCCGTGCCCGGAGATGATGATCGGGCGCTCCGCCTGGTTAATCGCCTCCGCTGCCCGCCGGATCATGCCCGCGTGGCCTTTCGTCGTCGGACGGTAGCCGCGCAGGTTGATCTCCTCCGGCCAGACGAACTCCGCTTCCTCCTGGAACACGTCCTTGGGAATGTCGACGTGTACCGGCCCGGGACGGCCCGTGCGCGCGATGTGGAACGCCTCGCGAACCGTCATCGCGATGTCCTCGGCGCGCATGACGAGGTAGTTGTGCTTCGTGATCGGCTGCGTGATGCCCGTGATGTCCGCTTCCTGGAAGCCGTCCTTGCCCAGCAGGGTGCGCGCCACGTTTCCCGTGATCGCCACCATCGGCGTCGAGTCCAGGAACGAGGTCGCGATGCCCGTCACCAGGTTCGTCGCGCCCGGACCGCTTGTGGCCAGGCAGACGCCCACCTCGCCCGAGGCGCGCGCGTAGCCGTCGGCCATGTGCGCCGCGCCCTGCTCGTGCCGAACCAGCACGTGCTGGATCGAGGGGAACTGCGGCAGGGTGTCGTAGAGGGGGAGCACGACGCCTCCGGGGTAGCCGAAGATCGTCGATACGCCCTCCCGCTGGAGACACTCCAGCAGGATCTGGGATCCCGTCATCCGAACCATGGTTGAGTCCTTCACCGGCTCTGGAATCTCGGCCTGTTCCCTGGTGGGGGCTGACCGGTGCCTGCCACGCCATGCGGTCGTGGCGGCTCGGGGTCCGGCGGTGGCGCCTCGCCCCAAGCGTTTCAGCGAGCGGAGGCGCGGCCGGTAAGCCGCTGTCCCTCCAGTGAGCCAATCCCGAGTGTAGGCCCGATCCCCTCTTACGTGAAGCACCGCCCGTTCACATGGGTTCGGAGCGCCCTCATCCCGCGAAGGCGTCCCCCACCAAGGCCTGCCCCGCCTCGATCACCGGCCTCACCTTCGACTCGTCCCGCAGCTCCGTGTAGATGCGCAGCAGCGGCTCCGTGCCGGAGAGGCGGAACAGCACCCACCCCTCCGACAGCAGGAAGCGCCACCCGTCCGTCGTGTCGACGCCCGTCACGGGCAGGCCCGCGAACTCCCGTGGCGCGGCTGCGTCCAGCGCCGCCTTGACCGCTGCGTTTGCGCCCGCCTCGAGCTCCAGGTCCACGCGCTCGTAGAAGTGGGGTCCCGTGATCGCGAAGACCTCGTCCAGCAGCTCGGCGGGACCCTTCCCGCTCAGCGCCATCGCGTCCAGCAGGTAGAGCGCCGCGAGGATGCCGTCGCGCTCGGGCAGGTGCCCGCGGAAGCCGTACCCGCCGCTCTCCTCCCCACCGATGAGGGCGTCCTCGCGGATCATCACCGGCCCGATGTGCTTGAACCCGACCGGGGTCTCGATGCAGGGCGCTCCGTGGTGCTCCGCCAGCAGCCGGGCCATCGCCGTCGTCGTCACGGACTTCACCACCGCCCCCCGCAGACCGCGGGCCCCCAACAGGTGCTGCACGAGCAGCGCGAACGTTCGCAGCTGGTCCACGTACACACCCGACCCGTCCACGAGCCCCACCCGGTCGGCGTCGCCGTCGTTCGCGATGCCTGCGTCGAAGCCGCCACCCGCCACCAGCGACAGCAACGCATCAAGGTTCGAGGCGATCGGCTCGGGCGCGCGCAGTCCCGGGAAGAGCGGGTTGCGCTCGGTGTGAATCTCCTCCACCCGCGTGCTGCCCCCGTCGAGCAGCCCCGTGAGCAGTCCCGCCCCGGCGCCGTACATGGGGTCGACCGCTACCCGCAGCCCCGCCCCCCGGATGCGGTCCAGGTCGACCTGCCGCCCCAGCCCCGCCAGGTACCCCGGGATCGGGTCGAAGCGCGTGATCGCGCCGGAGTCCGCCGGCGCCAGCTGCGGCCCTGCCGGGTCCGCCAGGATGGCGGGCACGCGCCGCTCGATGTCGGCCACGATCTCGGGGCTGGCGCTGCCGCCGTAGTGCGGCTTCACCTTGATCCCGTTCCAGCGGAACGGGTTGTGGCTGCTCGTCACGATGATGCCGCCACCCGCTCCCTCCTCGACGATGCGGTAGCTCAGCGCAGGCGTGGGCGCGGGCCGGTCCGCCAACTGCACGGCGAAGCCGTTCCCCGCGAGCACGCGCGCCACCGCCAGCGCAAACTCGTCCGACTGGAAGCGTGTGTCGTACCCCACCACGAGCGGTTCGCCCCGCCCGCGCGTCTCGGCGAAGTGCTCCGCGACCGCCTGCGCGCACGCCCGAACATTCTCGAACGTGAACGTCTCGCCCATGATCGCGCGCCAGCCGTCCGTCCCGAAGCGCACCGGGTTCTCGCTCATGGCCGCCTCACCCCCGCCGCCCGCCCGGCTCGACCGAGTCCCCCGGCCGCAGCCGTGCCCCCGCCGCGACGCTCGCCCCCCGCCCCAGCACCGCCCCGCGCACCACCGCCCCCTCCCCGATGCACACGCGGTCCGCCAGCACCGAGTCGCTCACCTGCGCGCCTGCTTCCACGCGCACATCCTCCCACAGCACCGACCCCGTGACGCGCGCCCTCGCTGCCACCACGCTCCCCGCCCCCACCGACGACGCTTCTACGCGCGCGCCCTCTCCCATCACCGCGCCTTCCGCCAGGAGCGGCGCGCCTACACGCTGCGCCAGCGACCGCGAGAGTTCGAGGTAGCGCGCGGGCGTCCCGAGGTCCGCCCACAGCCCCTCGAAGCGGTAGCCGAGCACGTTCTCTCGCCGCCCCACCAGCGAGGGGAAGAGCGTCTCCTCCACGCGCACCGCCCCAGGCGGGATCTCCCCCACCAGGTCCGGCTCGAACACCCACACGCCCGCGTTGACGAGGTCGCTCGGCACCGTCCCCGGCGGGGGCTTCTCGACGAACCCGCTGATCCGCGAGTCCCCGTCCACCACCGCCACCCCGAACGCCGACGGGTCCGACACCCGGCAAAGCGCCAGCGTCAGCCGCGCTTCCGTCTGGTCGTGCGCCTCCAGCGCCGCCCCAAGGTCGAAGTCGACGTACACGTCGCCGTTGAGCACGAGAAAACGCCCCTCCACCTCCGCCGCCCGCACGGCGTTCCGGATCGCGCCCCCCGATTCCAGCCGCTCGCGCTCCACCACGTGCGCGAGCGTGATCCCCTGGCGGTCGCCCTCCGGGAAGGCCTCGACGAGGTCGTCCTGGTGCTGCCCCATGGCGAGCACCGCCCGCTCGATGCCGAACCGGCCGAGCCAGTCCAGCAGGTGCTCAAGGGCGGGCCGGTTGGCGACCGGGATCAGGCTCTTATGGCGCGTCAGGGTCAGCGGCCGCAGCCGCGCTCCCTGCCCCCCGACGAGGATGATCGCGTCCATGCCTGGCGAACGTTACTCCCCGCGTCGCGCCGTTGCCGCAACGTCCGCCGCCCGACCCGTGTCCTCCCAGGGCACGTCCAGCCCCGTGCGCCCGAAGTGCCCGTAGGCGGCCGTCGCCCGGAAGATGGGCCGGCGCAGGTCCAGGTCGCGGATGATCGCCCCCGGGCGCAGGTCGAAGTGCTTGCGCACGGCGGCGAGGATGGCGTCGTCCCCGACCTCGCCCGTGCCGAAGGTCTCCACGTTGATCGAGGTCGGCTGGGCCACCCCGATCGCGTACGAGAGCGTCACCTCGCAGCGCCGCGCCAGCCCCGCCGCCACGATCGTCTTCGCCACCCAGCGGGCGGCGTAGGCGGCCGAGCGGTCCACCTTCGTCGGGTCCTTGCCGCTGAAGGCCCCGCCCCCGTGCCGTGCCACGCCCCCGTAGGTATCGACGATGATTTTCCGTCCCGTCAGCCCCGCGTCGCCCTTCGGCCCCCCCACGACGAACCGCCCCGAGGGGTTCACGTAAACCTTCGTGTCGCCGTCCACCAGCGAGCGGTCGACGATCGTGTCGATGATGTGGTGGCGCACCTCCGTCTCGATCGCCTCGCGGTCGACATCCGGGGCGTGCTGCGTCGAGATCACGATCGACTCGGCCCGGCGCGGCTCCCAGCCGTCGCCGTACTCGATCGTCACCTGCGACTTGCCGTCGGGGCGCAGCCAGGGGAGCTCGCCGCTCTTGCGCGCCTCCGCCAGCCGCCGCGCCAGCCGGTGCGCCAGCGAGATGCTGAGCGGCATCAACTCCGGTGTCTCGTCGCAGGCGAAGCCGATCATCATTCCCTGGTCGCCCGCGCCCGTCTCGATCTCCTCGCTCTCGCGCGCCCCGTGGCGCGCTTCCCACGAGCGGTTCACGCCGGCGGCGATGTCCTGCGACTGTTCGTCGATGGCCGTCACCACGCCGCACGTCTCCCAGTCGAAGCCGATGTCGGAGGAGATGTAGCCGATGTCCCGGATCGTTTCGCGAACAATGCGCGGAATGTCCACGTAGGCGTTCGTCGTGATCTCGCCCATCACGAGCACGAGCCCCGTCGTGATCGCCGTCTCGCAGGCGACGCGCGCCAGCGGGTCCCTCGCGAGGATCTCGTCGAGGATGGCGTCCGAGATCTGGTCGCAGATCTTGTCCGGGTGCCCTTCCGTCACCGACTCGGAGGTGACGAACCGCGGCGCGCTCATGTGCCCGCCTGCCAACTGCTGAGGTAGCGCCGCTGCTCCTCCGTGAGCGTGTCGATGCCGATGCCCATCGCCTGCAGCTTCAGGCGCGCAATCTCCTCGTCGATCGAGTCCGGCAGCTCGTGGACCTGGTCGTCCAGGGTCGATTCGTTGGCCACCAGCCACTCCGTTCCCAGCGCCTGGTTGGCGAAGGACATGTCCATCACGGAGGCGGGGTGCCCCTCCGCCGCCGCGAGGTTCACCAGCCGTCCCTCTCCCAGCAGGAAGAGCGTGCGTCCGTCCCCCAGGCGGTACTCGTCGACGTGGTCGCGCACGCGCCGCTTTCCCTCGCTCATGCCCTCCAGCGCGTCCAGGTCGATCTCGTTATCGAAGTGGCCGCTGTTCGCCATGATGGCGCCGTCCTTCATTGTCTCAAGCACGGCCCCATCGATCACATGGCAGTCGCCGGTGACCGTCACGAAAAGGTCGCCGAGCGGCGCCGCCTCCGCCATCGGCATCACGCCGAATCCCTCCATCACCGCCTCCAGCGCCCGCACCGGATCGACCTCCGTCACGACCACGTGCGCTCCCAGCCCTCGCGCCCGGCTGGCCAGCCCCCGTCCGCACCAGCCGTACCCCGCCACCACGAATGTCTTGCCCGCGAGCAGCACGTTCGTCGCCCGGATGATGCCGTCCACCGTCGACTGACCCGTTCCGAAGCGGTTGTCGAACAGGTGCTTCGTGTCCGACTCGTTCACGGCCACGATCGGGTAGCCCAGTGCTCCATCCGCCGCCATCGCCCGCAGCCGGATGACGCCCGTCGTCGTCTCCTCCGTGCCGCCCGCCACGCCCGGCAGCAGCTCACGCCGCTCCTGGTGGATCGTCGCCACCAGGTCCGCGCCGTCGTCCATCGTCACCTGCGGACTGTGGTCGAGCGCCTGGTGGATGTGCCGGTAGTAGGTTTCGTTGTCCTCGCCCCGCCGCGCGAAGACGGAGATGCCGTACTCCTCCACCAGCGCCGCCGCCACGTCGTCCTGCGTGGAGAGCGGGTTGCTCGCGCAGAGCCGCAGCTCGGCGCCGCCGGCGCGAAGCGCCAACGCGAGGTTCGCCGTCTCCGTGGTCACGTGCAGACAGGCCGCCAGGCGCACGCCCCTGAGCGGCTGCTCCCGCGCGAAGCGCTCGCGGATGCGCGCCAGCACGGGCATCTCCCGCGCCGCCCATTCGATACGGTCCACCCCTTCGCGCACGCGCGTTGGGTCACTGATGTCGGAAGGAACGCTCATTCGCCGTACCGTTCGCCTTCGCGGAGGTTTGTGGGAAGCCTCACAAGCGTACCGAAACCAGCGCTCCCCCGCGCTGCCTGCCCCGCAGCCGCGCCAGCAGGCGCCGTCCCGGCGCCAGCAGCGCCGCCCCGTCGCGCCGCGTGGCCGTCACCTCCACCATCTCCCCCGCTTCCCGATAGCCGAGCCGCCGGTAGGCCTCGATCGCGGGCGTGTTCGCCGGATCCACCGTCAGCACGACCGTGTCGCACTGCTCCAGCAGCGCCTCCGTCGTCGCGCTCGTCGCGGCCGTCGCGTACCCCTGCCCGCGATGCCGGGGATGCGTGAACACGTTCCCCACCACCGCGACCCCCTCCTGTGGCGAGACCGCGTGCGTTCCCGCGATCGCCACCAGCCGCCCACTGATGACCACCCCCCGGTACACCCCCCCGTCGATGTGTCCCGCTTCGTAGTACGTGGGATTCCCGTCCGAACCGTACAACTGGTTGATGCGGCGGATGTCGATCCCCAGCAGGCGCGTGGACGCAACGACCTCCCGCCGACGGAAAGTGTTCGCGGTCACGCTCATGCGCAGCATGGGCTGGCGGTTCGAGAGGTGGTACACGCTCCGCACCGCATCGACATGCTCCTGGCGGCAGGTCAGGTAGCTGCGCGCCGGCCCCGGCTCGATCGAGAGGATGGCCGCCGCCGCCTCGGGGTCGCCCGTCACGAACGTCGCGTCGCCCAGACCCCCTCGGCTGTGCGTCACCAGACCGCGCCCGCCCGCCCCCTCTGCGGTGAACCAGCGCGTCCGCTCGAACAGCCCAGGCTCGAGCTGCGCCAGTGCGTAGGCGGAGTGCTCCCGTTGCGGCTGCAGCCGTTCCCGGATCGCGTCGCGGTTCCGCAGCCTCCGCACCAGGTACTCCCGCCGCTCCGCGCCCGCCGCCCAGGGAAGCTCCCGCTCCGCCATCACGCCACCTCCTCGAAGTGGGTGAGAGTCCGGAACTCGCGGTAGCGTTCCTCGACCTCGTCGCGCCTCAGCTCCAGCAGACGGCTCGGCCCGAACCCCTCCACCGCGAACGAGGCCACCGCCGACCCGTAGATGATCGCCCGCCGGATCTCCCGCGCGGTGACCTCCACCGTGTCGAGGTAGCCCAGGAACGCCCCCGCGAAGGTGTCCCCCGCCCCCGTCGGGTCCACCACCTCCTGGAGGGGGTAGCCCGGTGCGACGAAGTAGTCGTCCTCGCTCACGTAGACCGCCCCGTACTCCCCGAGCTTGATCAGCGCAGCCGGCGCCCCCGCCTCCACCAGCGCCCGCCCTGCCTTGGCGATGCTCGCCAACCCCGTGATCTGGCGCGCCTCCGTCTCGTTCACGGAGGCGAAGTCGGCCTCTCGCATCGCCGCCCGCACACCCTCCTCCTCCGTCTCGATGTACAGCTTGATGGTGTCGACCATCGTCGCCCGCGGGGCCGTCAGCGCCGCCAGCAGGCCGCGCTGCGCCGCCGGGTCGTCCGCCGCCATGAACGCCGTCCCCGAGTCCTCCCAGCCTTCCGGCAGCACTGGTCGCCAGCCGTCATTCACCCCGAGATGGGTGTAGAGCGTGTCGCGCGTGTTCATGTCGTAGTGGTAGCGCGCTCCCCAGCGACTCGTCGTCCCGCCCTCGACCGTCGTCAGCCCCGCGAGGTCGATGCCGCGCCCCTCGAGCTTGGCCCGCTCGCTCGCGGGGAAGTCCTCGCCAATCGCCGCCAGCAGGCGCACGTCCGTGAACTGCGTCGCCGCCAGCGCTGCGCACGTCGCCGAACCCCCCAGCGAGTCCTCGACCCGCTCGAATGGCGTCTCGATGTCGTCCAGCGCCACCCAGCCCGACACGAGCAGCGTCATGCGTCTGCCCCGAGGCGCCGATCAAGGATGGGCGCCAGCCGCTCCCTGGCCTCCGCCGGGATCGCCTTCGGCGGCGTCACCAGCCCCGCGTCGAGTGTGCCCCCACAGTCGCAGGCGTCATCCTCCAGCGCCGCCGCGAGGTTGCCCACCGCCTCGCGGCTCACCTCGACGTTCTCCGCCAGACGCCTCATGACGATCGCGGCGTCGACCGCCTCCTCCGCTTCATGCCAGGCATCGTAGTCGGTCACGGCCGCCAGCATTGCGTAGCAGAGCTCGGCCTCGCGCGCCAGCTTCGCCTCCGGCAGCGCCGTCATCCCCACCAGGCTGGCCCCCCACGAGCGGTACAGCTCGCTCTCCGCGCGCGTCCCGAAGGCCGGCCCCTCGATGACCACGTAGGCGCCGCCTTCGTGCGCGGTCGCCCCTGCCGCCCGCGCCGCCCCCAGCGCCCGCGCCCGCAGGCTCGCGCAGAACGGCTCGGCGAAGGCCACGTGCGCCACCACGCCCTCCCCGAAGAACGTGCTCGGGCGGTCCCCGCGCGTACGGTCGATCAGCTGGTCCGGCGCGACGAGGTGGCGCGGGGCGTACTCCTCCCGCAAGGACCCCACGGCCGACACCGCCAGCACGCGCCGCACCCCCAGCGATTTCAGCGCCCAGAAGTTCGCGCGCTGGGGTATCTCGGAGGGCAGCAGCCAGTGCCCGCGACCGTGCCGCGCCAGGAAGGCGACGCGCCGCCCCTCCAGCTCCCCCACCCGGATCGCGTCGCTGGGCTGCCCGAAGGGCGTTTCGACCGCGAGCTCCTCCACCCCGCGCAGCCCCGGCATCTCATAGAAACCGCTCCCGCCAAGGACCGCGAGCTCGATCGATTCAGGCACTGCTTCGCAGTCTACCGCCGCTCGCCGCTCGCGGCGGTCAGGGCGGCGATCGCCGGGCCGTACGGAGGCCGCAGCACACCGCTCTCCGTGACGATCCCCGCGATCAGCTCCGCCGGTGTCACGTCGAACGCGGGGTTGTAGGCGCCCCCGCTTTCCGGGCTCCAGCGCTCGCCGCCGAAGCCCCCCACCTCATCGTCCGCGCGGAACTCTATCGGGATCGCGTCGCCCGACGGTGTCGCCGCATCGAACGTGCTTGCCGGGGCCGCAAGGTAGAAGGGCACGCCGTGCCGCGCCGCCACCGCCGCCAACCCGTACGTCCCCACCTTGTTCGCCCCGTCCCCGTTCGCCGCGATCCGGTCCGCGCCGGTGATGACGGCGCTCACCCGCCCCGACGCGATCAGCGAGGCCGCCGCCGTGTCCGGCAGGAGCGTCCCCGGAATGCCCAGCGCTTCCAGCTCCCACATCGTCAGCCGCGCGCCCTGCAGCAGCGGACGCGTCTCGGTGGCGTAGCAGCGCTCAATGCGCCCCGCGCGCCAGGCCTCGGCGATTACCGCCAGCGCCGTCCCCTCCCCGCCTGTCGCCAGTCCGCCCGTATTGCAGTGCGTCAGGACCGCCCCCTCCAGCCCGGGCAGATTCCGCCCGTGCCGTGCGAGCGCGGCGTCCCGCTCATGCTGCCGCGCCAGGGCCCGCTCCGCGAACCGCCAGAGCGCCGCCCGCGCTTCCTCCTCCCCGCCGGCTGCCGGCGCCGCCGCCGCCAGCGCCTCATCGATCATCGCGCCCAGGTCGACAGCGGTCGGGCGCGTCGCCTTCAGTTCCGCCGCCGCTTGCGCCAGCGCTTCCGCGCTCGCCCCGCGCTCCTCCCCCGCGATCGCCATCCCGCAGGCGCCCGTCACGCCCAGCAGGGGCGCTCCCCGCACCCGCAGCGACCGGATCGCCTCGGCCACCTCCGCCACCGTGCCCAGCCGCAGGCGGCGCTCCTCATGCGGCAGCCGCGTCTGATCGAGGACCTCGATGCCCTCGCCCGGCAGGATGCGGATCGGCCTGATGCCGCTCACGCTGGTCTCCTAGTAGCGCACGAGGCTGATGGCGTCGTAGCCGTCGATCTTGGCCCGGCCGCCCAGCGCCTCCAGCTCGATCACGAACCCCAGCCCGACCACCTCGCCGCCCGCCAGCTCGACCAGCTTCGTGGCCGCCGCCGCTGTTCCCCCCGTCGCCAGCAAGTCATCGACGATGTACGCCCGCTTCCCCACCTGCAGCGCGTCCTCATGGATGTCGAGCTGGCTGTCGCCGTACTCGAGCGAGTACTCGATCGACATGTGCGCCGCCGGCAGCTTGCCCGGCTTCCGCACCGGGACGAAGGGCAGACGCATGCGGTCCGCCATCGCTGCGCCGAACACGAAGCCCCGCGACTCGATGCCCACGATCGCGGAGGCGTCGCGTCGCGCCGCGTGTACGCACAGCTCGTTCACGCTGTAGCGAAACGCGAGCGGATCCGCCAGCAGCGGCGTGATGTCGCGGAAGAGCACGCCTTCCCTGGGGAAGTCGGGAACGTCACGGATGCTTCTGCGCAGGTCCACGGCCAGCGATTCTAGCGCAGCCACGCCCCCGCGCCCCGCTGCCGGCGCGCGGGAGCCCCTGCGGCGGTCTGCGGGGTTCCCTCGCAGGCCGTTTCCGGGTACCTTGCCAGTGTCTGTGCGAAACTCGCGCGAATCCTCATCCGGAGCTGGCCCATGACCACGTCCGTCCGCCAGGGAACCCCCACGGAGAAGGCCCCCGAGCCCGTCCTCGGCACCGAACTCATCCCCAAGGAGCGCTACACCTCGAAGGAGTACATGGAGCTCGAGTGGGAGCGCATGTGGACGAAGGTCTGGAACATGGCCGGTCGCGAGTCCGACATCCCCAACGTGGGCGACTACTTCACCACCGAGCTCGGCAGCGAGTCCCTCCTCATCGTTCGCGAGGCGGAGGACAGGGTGCGCGCCTTCTACAACGTCTGCCCGCACCGCGGGAACCAGATTCGCAACCCCGGCATGGGCCATGCCGAGAGCTTCCAGTGCGCTTACCACTTCTTCGAGTTCAACCTCGACGGCTCCAAGAAGTTCGTGCCGGACGAGGACACTTTCACCCAGGGCGTCCCCCAGGAGACGGCCCTCGTCGAGGTGCCCTGCGATGTCTGGGGCGGCTTCGTCTGGTTCAACATGAACCCCGACTGCGAGCCCCTCGAGGAGTTCCTCGACCCCGTCAACCAGCACCTCGATCCCTACCACTTCGAGGACTACGCCATCGTCCAGGACATGACGATCGAGTGGGACACGAACTGGAAGACCTCCGTCGATGCCTTCAACGAGGTCTACCACGTGCAGGGCATCCATCCGCAGCTGCTGGAGTCGCTGGACGACATCCACGTGCAGATCGACCTGTACGAGCGGCACAATCGCTACCTGGTCCCCTTCGGGCTCGTGAGCCCGCGCTATCCGAACCAGACGGAGATCACCCAGCCGCTGCGGGAGTTCATGATCGCCGCCGGCATCAACCCCGATACATTCGGGGGCGGTATGGGCGATGTGCGACCCGCCATGCAGGCGGCCACCAAGAAGTCGGCCGCCGCCCAGGGCCTCGACGTCTCCGAGCTGAACGACGATCAGCTCTCCGACGACTACCACTACTACATCTTCCCCAGCCTCACCTTCAACACGAACGCCCTCAACTTCCTGTTCTTCCGCCAGCGGCCCCATGCGACGGACCCGAACAAGATGTACTTCGACATGCAGACCTACGTGCGCATCCCGCCGGGGGTTGACCATCCTCCGCGGCCCGTCCACAGCCAGTACAAGCACGGCGAGATCTCCATCGGCCTCGTCATGGACCAGGACTCCTACAACCTGCCGCGCGTGCAGAAGGGCATGAACTCGCGCGCCTACAAGGGGCTCCTCATCAACTACCGTGAGCGCCGCATCCGCCACATGCACAAGGTGCTCGACAACTACCTCGAAGGCCCCGATCGCTAGATCGCGGCCCGCACGGGTACCAGAAGGCCGCGGCGCTCCGGCGCCGCGGCTTCTTCGTGCCTGAAGGAGCCCGTTCGCTACTGGAGGGCGCCGCTCGCGACCAGCTCCGCCAGCTCGTCCTCGCTGTAGCCCAGCACTTCCCGGAACACCTGCTCCGTGTGCTGTCCCAGGAGGGGCGCGGGGTTGCGCGGCCCTGCCCGCGTCTCGCTGAGCAGGTAGGCGGGACCGTCGTAGGTGAGCGGCCCGATGACCGCGTGGTCCGTCTCCCAGAAGTGCCCCCGCGCCTGTAGCTGAGGGTCGTGCTGCACGTCCGCCATCGTCGCCACCAGGTGGGCGGGGACACGTGCCGCCTGCAGCCGTTCCTGCGCCTCCTCCGCCGTCCGCTCCCCGCACCACGCCGCCAGCCCCGCCTCGATCTCGTCCTCGCGCCGCTTCCGCCCCTCCGCCGTCCGCAGCCCCTCCTCCGCCGCCCAGTCCCCCCGTCCGACCGCCTCGCAGAGCCTCGCCCACTGCGCGTCGCTCATCACCGCGATCGCGCACCAGCGGTCCTCACCGCGGCAGGCGAAGACCCCGTGTGGCGCCGCCTCGCGATGCCGGTTGCCGTTCGCCGTCGCGACCGCGCCCCCCTTGAGCGCCGCCACGAGCTCGCCGTCGAGCGCGTACGTCGTCGCCTCCAGTTGCGAGAGGTCGATGTACTGCCCTTCGCCCGTGCGCTCGCGATGATCGAGCGCGGCCAGCAGCGATGACGCCGCGAAGTGCATCGCCACCCAATCCGTGTACGCGACCCCCGTCCCTGTCGGTGGACGGTCGGGCCAGCTCGTGAAACCGGTGATGCCCGCCGCCGCCTGCAGGATCAGCCCGAACCCGCGGAACTGCGCGTGCGGCCCGTACTGCCCCTCCATCGACATCGACATCATGATCACGTCCGGCTTGATCGCCCGTACCGCCTCGTAGTCGAGCCCGATGCGGGACATGAACCCCGGCGTGAACGATTCGGTCACGACATCGCTCACGGCAATCAGCTGCTTCGCCGCCGCCCACCCACCGGGCGTGCGCAGGTTGATCTGCACGCCCAGCTTGTCGCGGTTGTGGTTAGCCCAGTAGGCGCTCCCATCGGGACTCCGCTCGCCCTCCGACCTTGGCCCACCGGAGCGGAAGGTGTCGAGCTTCAGCGTCGACTCCACCCGGATCACCTCCGCCCCGTGCCAGGCCAGCATCTGCGTCGAGTTCGGCCCCACGCCCACCCAGGAGAAGTCCGCGACGCGCACCCCCCGGAAGAGGTCGCGGGCACCCACCGGCCCTCCACCCCTCGCGATCGCGGGCACCCGCCCGCCGCTGGCCACCTCCGCCCGCACCGCCCTCCCGTGGGCCCCTGCCCCCGCCACCTCCCCCGTCCGCCACGGCGTCGCCGAGAGCTTCATCGGCGCCCCCGGCATGCGTAGCGTCCCCACCGGCGAGGGCGCCTCTTCGAAGAACCCGCGCGCCGCCAGGTGCTCACTCTCGACGAGGTCCGCCATCGTGCTGACCGGGTAGATCATCAAACCCCGCGGCTGCCCCTCCTCCGACAGCTCGTGCGTGCTGCGCGCGGCAAGGAAGCGCCGTATCTCCGCCTCCAGCCGCTCCACCTCCCCGGGGGTTGGCAACGACCCTCCCGCCAGCGCGCGCGCCGCCCACGCCTCCGCATCGAACGTGCGCGGTTCGCCCGCATCGTCGAACCAGCGGGCCAGCGCCCGCAGGCTTTCGGGCTGCCGCCAGTAGGCAACGTACCCGTCCGCCGAGGGGAAGATGAGCCGAGTGCCCTGCGCGCCGAAGGCCCGGCCCCCGCCCGCCCGCTTCGTGACCAGCCCGTCCATCGCGTAGTAGAGACGCGAGTTCCCGAGCGCGTTCGCGACCGCCGCCTGCATCGACACATCCACCAGTTGCCCTCGGCCCGTGAGCTGTCGCGCCCGCAGCGCCAGCAGCGTCCCCACGCACGCCTGCGCTCCGACCAGCGCGTACGCCTGCTCCACCGACACCCGCAGGGGCGCCCGGTCTGGGTCGCCGCAGAGCGACATGAGCCCCCCGGACGCCAACCCCACGAGGTCGTTTCCCAGCCATCCCGCCTTCGGCCCCGCCAGTCCGAACGGGGTGATCGCGGTGCGCACCACCTCCGGTGCCCGCCGCTCGACCTCGCCGAGGTCCAGCGGCCACAGCTCGCCCCGGTCGTCGGGCGAGACCACGGTGGCGTCGGCGCTCGCGCACAGGTCGAGCAGGAATGCCGCGTCCTCCGCCGACGCCTCGTCGAGCGTGATGCTGCGCTTGCCCGCGTGCATCTGCGCCCACCAGGCGCTGAGCCGCACGCCCCCACCCCCGACGAGGGGCGCGCGACCCCGCGTCGCGTCCCCGCCTGTTGGCTCGACGCGCACGACGTCCGCCCCCAGCCCCGCCAGCATCCGTGTGCCGACGGCTCCCATCTCGCGGGTCAGGTCGATGACACGGTACGGCGCAAGCGCTCCCGCCATGGCGGTCGCTAGGCTACCCGACCCGTTCCCAAGCCGCCCCTGCGACGGCCGGTGGCGTGGTTCCGCTCCGGCTTGACGGCTCCTATACGATTGCCCAGTGGCATGGACGCCACCAGGAGGCGGTCATGGGATTCCTCGACAAGCTCTTCCGGCGCGGTCCGGGCAGAGAGGCCGAAGGCCTCCACGACGATGCCGTCGAGCAGGCGGAGTGCCCCCACGTTGTCCTCGTCCCCATGTGGGCCAACGCCGATGATATCGGGCACGAGGACAAGGCCTCCCGCTATGACTGCGGCACCTGCGGCTCCTCGTTCACCCCGGACGAGGCCCAGCATCTGCGTGAGACCGAGGCCGCCCGTATCGGCGCACTCGACGTGTAGGCCTGTTCCGGCTCCAGCCCCGCCGCTCACCGTCGGCGCGTACAATCCGCCCCGCCCCCAGGGGAGGAGCGAGATATGGTCACGCAGCAGCTCTCTGGTACCACTTTCGCCAACAGCATCGAGTGGGCCAACGCTCCCGCGCAGGATGCCCCCCTGATCGACGGCAACCTGCCCGGCCCCCGCTCACAGGAGCTCTTCGAGAAGACCCAGCGGTACCAGTACGGCAGCTATTTCCAGATGGTGAACGCCCTCCCCGTCGCCTTCACCCACGGTGAGGGCGTCACCCTCACCGATGCCGACGGCAACCGCTTCCTCGACTTCACCCAGGGCCACATGGTCGCCGCCCTCGGCCACGCCCACCCCCGCGTCACCGAGGCCGTCGCCAACCAGGCCGGACGCCTCCTGAACGTGCGCGACTTTCCCACCGACGTGCGCGTCCAGCTCATGGAGCGCCTCGCCGCCATCACGCCCGGCGACCTCAACGTTTTCCAGTTCTTCAACACCGGCACGGAGGGCACCGAGGCCGCCCTGCGCGTGGCCCGCGCCGCCACTGGGAACCACGAGTTCCTCGCCTTCACCGGCGACTACCACGGGCGCACCACCAGCGCCATCGCCACCTCCATGGGCAACGCCGCCACCGGGCCCCGCCCCTCCGGCTTCCTCACCGTGCCCGCCGCCTTCTGCTACCGCTGCGAGTACAAGATGACGTACCCCGACTGCGGCATGCACTGCACCGACTTCGCCGAGCGCCTCATGCTCGCGAACAGCCACGGCAAGCTCGCCGGCATCATCGTCGAGCCCGTCACCAACGGCAGCGGCGCCCGCACCTACCCGGACGAGTTCCTCCCCCGCCTGCGCGAGATCGCCGACCGCCACAACATGCTCCTCATCTTCGATGAGTTCGCCAGCTTCGGCCGCACCGGCACGTGGTTCGCCTCCGAGCACTACGGTGTCATTCCCGATGCCGTCATCATCGGCAAGATGCTTGGGAACGGCGTCCCCATCTCCGTCCTCTGCGTGCGCGAGGGCCTCAAGGACACTCTCCAGGAGACCCAGCCCTCCACCACCAACGGCGGCCAGCCCGCCGCCTGCGCCGCCGCTCTCGCCGTGCTCGACACGATCGAGGAGGAGGAGCTGCTCGAGCACACCCGCAGGCTCGGAGAGGCCTGCCTCGATCGCCTCCACCGCATCCGCGACGCACATCCCTCCGTGGGCGACGCCCGCGGCAAGGGCCTCCTCCTTGCCCTCGATTTCGTGACCGACAAGGAGAGCCGCGAGCCCAGCCATGAGGCCGGCCGCCTCTTCTACAAGAACTGCCTCGAACGCGGGCTCGTCGTCTCCGGCGGCGGCAGCGCCACCCGCGTCTGCCCACCCGTCGTCTGCTCGGAAGAAACCGCCATGAAGGCCTACGACATCGCCGAAAGCGCCATCGACGCGATGGAGCGAGAGCTCGGCTACGTCTAATCACCACAGGAGAGAGCACCCATGACTGAAACCGCGAACCCCCACGGCGCAGATTCCCCCGCCTCCGCCTGCCCCGTCGCCGCCGATCTCGGCGCCGAGCTGTTCGCGCCCGGCTCGCAGGAACGCTGGTTCGAGTCCTACAAGGTCCTCCACGAAGAGGCCCCCATCGCCCGCATCCCGGGCAAGGGCTGGTTCCCCGGCGCCGACGCCTTCATCGTCTCGAAGTTCGAGGACATCGCCTCGATCACGCGCGATCCCCGCTTCTTCGACCTCATGCCCGAGGACATCTCCGCCGCCGCTGCCGCCGGCTCCAGCCGCGTCGAGTCCGAGATCTTTCGCGAGGAGGGCTTCGGCGACACCGTCGACGCCGCCCAGACCCTCCGCCCCACCGTCGAGCAGCACAAGCGCTATCGCATGCAGCTGTGGGACCCCTGGGTCGGCCCCGAGGGCGCCGAGCGCCACCGCGAGATGGTCACCGCCGCCGTCAACGGCCTCATCGACAACTGGATCGACGCCGGCGAGGTCGAGTTCGTCACGCAGTTCGCCGCGCCCCTCCCCCAGACGGTCATCACCACCATCCTCGGGTTCCCCCTTGAGGACATGCCCATGCTCAAGAAGATGGAGGAGGCCCAGGTCCGCCGCTTCGTCTACGGCGATGGCCCCCGCAACGAGCTTCCCGACGACATCGAACGCGAGAACGCCGCCGTCCTCGTCGACTTCCACCGCTACATCCAGTCCCAGGTCGACGAGAAGCGCCGCAACCCGAAGGAGGACATGATCTCCTTCCTCACCCAGGTCGAGTACGAGGACCGCAAGCTCAGCGACGGCGAGATCATCAGCATCGCCGTGCTCATGCACATCGGCGGCAACGAGACCACCCAGTACGCTCTCACATCCGAGGCGCTCCTCCTCGCCCAGCACCCCGAGCTCGTCGACGAGCTCCGCGCCGACGGCGGCAAGGTCCGCTTCTTCGTGGAGGAGGCGCTCCGCCTCTACGCCCCCACGCAGGGCGGCGCCGGTGGCCGCTACGTCGCCGAGGACATGGAGATTCGCGGGGTCCACATCCCCAGGGGCTCCCTCCTCCACCTCCGCTTCGGCGCCGGTAACCGCGACGCCGACCTCTGCCCCGCCCCGGGCGAGCTACGCCTCGACCGCAAGAACCCGGGCCGCCACCTGACGTTCTCGATGGGGCCGCGTAACTGCCCCGGCCAGGGCATCTCCCGGCTCGAGCAGAACATCGCCACCGAGGTGCTCATCGAGCGGCTCGACAACCTCCGCTTCGCGTCGGGCAAGAACGACTTCACCCACCAGCCCGGCATCATGCTCGGCCTCTACGAGCTCCACCTCGCGTTCGACAAGCGCTGAGCCGTGCGTGGCATGCAACTGAGGCCTCCGGCATGAGTGGAACCGCTTCCGCGACCGAGTGGACGGAGGTCGTCCCCTTCGGCGACCTCCCCGTCCGCGCCGCCGCCCGCTACCCCGACGCCGACGCCGTCATCTTCCCCGACTGCCGCCACACCTACGCGAGCCTCAACGAGGCCGCCGTCCGCGCCGCCCGCTCCCTCGCCGGCCTCGGCCTCGGCCCCGGCGACCACCTCGGCATCCTCATGCCCAACTGCATGGACTACGTCGAGGTCATATTCGGCGCCGCCATGCTCGGCGCCTGGGTCGTGCCCATCAACGCCCGCTACAAGGAGCACGAGCTCGCCTACGTCATCGAGAACGCCGACCTCAAGCTGCTCGTCACCAGCGACCTCATCGATGAACACGTCGATTTCGTCGAGCTGCTGCACCGCTGCCTCCCCGGCCTCGTCGCGGCCCCCGACCTCGCTGCCCTCGCCCTCCCCACCGCCCCCAAGCTGCAGAGCGTGGTGCTCCTGGGGAGCGAGCGCGAAGCAGTCGAGCGACCGAGCGAAGCGAGCCGGAATGAGTCGACGCCGGCGGGCATGCTCGACCGCGCCACCTACGAGGCCGCCGCCGAGGGTGTCACCGCCGACGAGGTCCACCTCCTGCGTTCGCGCGTCCGCCTGCGCGACGTGGCCATGATGATGTACACCTCCGGCACCACCGCCGACCCCAAGGGCTGCCCCCTCACCCACGAGGCGCTCGTCCGCACCTCCGTGAACGCCTGCGGCGACCGCTTCCGGCTCACCGCCGATGACCGCTTCTGGGATCCCCTGCCCCTCTTCCACATGAGCGCCATCCTCCCCCTCATCGGCTGCATGGATTCGGGCGCCGCCTACATCACCCTCACCCACTTCAACGCCAGCCTCGGCATCTCCCAGCTCCGCGACGAGCGCGCGACCGTCTGCTTCTCCACCTTCCCGCCGATCACGACCGCCCTCCTCAACCATCCCGAGTGGGACGCCGCCGAGTTCTCCCGCATCCGCCTCATGAACAACGTCGCACCCCCCGACGCCCTCCGCCGCATCCACGCCGCCCTCCCCACCGCCCAGCACACCAACGCCTACGGGCTCACCGAGTGCGGCGGCGTCGCCTGCTTCAGCCACCCCGACGACCCCCCCGAGAAGCGCCCCGTCACCTCCGGACGCCCCCTCCCCGGCATCGAGCTCCAGATTCGCGACCCCGAGAGCCGCGCAACCGTCGACGAAGCCAACACCCGCGGCGAGATCTGGATGCGCGGCTACTGCGTCTTCGAGGGCTACTACAAGGACCCCGTGAAGAACGCCGAGTGCTTCGACGCCGACGGCTGGTTCAACACCGGCGACCTCGGCGCCCTTGACGAGGATGGCCGCGTCAGCTTCATGGGGCGCGTGAAGGACATGCTCAAGGTGGGCGGCGAAAACGTCGCCGCCCTCGAGATCGAGTCGTACCTGCAGACCCACCCCGCCGTGAACATCGCCCAGGTTGTCGGCGTCCCCGACGAGCGCTACGACGAGGTGCCCGCCGCCTTCGTCGAGCTCGTGCCCGGCGCCGAGATCGCCCCCGACGACCTGATCGCGCACTGCCGCGGCCGCATCGCCAGCTTCAAGGTGCCCCGCCACGTCCGCTTCGTCGCCCCCGGCGACTGGCCCATGTCGGCCACCAAGGTCCAGAAATACCGCCTCCGCGACCAGCTCCTCGCGGAGCTCGGGAATTAACCCACCCGTCCCCAAAACGGACGGGGTAATTCGAGTCCGTTCCCCCTAGGCTTGCCCTCATGACCCGCAGGGGACGTGGCCGCCCGCCCTATCCCGACATCCTCACGCCCGCCGAGTGGCGCATCCTCGACGAGGTGCGCACCGGCGCCACCAACGCCGAGATCGCCATCCGCCTCGGCCTCAGTCCCTTCACGGTCAAGTACCACATCTCAAACATCCTCGGGAAGCTGGAGCTGCGGAACCGTCGCGAGATCGCCGGGTGGCGACCGCAGCCCGAGCGGGTCCGCTTCGGCGAGATGGTGGGGGCCCGCCTCCGCGCCCTGGCCGCGCCCCTGGCTTTCCTCTCGAAGCCCCTCGTCGGGCTCGGCATAGCCGCCGCCATCGCGGTCGTGGCCATCCCGACGGTCGTCCTTGCCGTCCTCCTCACGCGCCCCGACGAACCCGTGAACTTCCTCCTCACCCCCGACCCCTCCCCCTCCCCCGCCGTCCGCGCCACCCCTACCCCGGCCCCCACGCCCGACCCGACCCCAGCCGCGACACCCACACCCGACCCCACCCCACCGGCCACCCCAACCCCTGCCCCCCAGCCGACTCCCACCCCTGAGCCCTCCCCCACGCCGGAGCCGTCGCCTACGCCCACCCCGCAACCGACACCGGAGCCAGAACCGACCCCCGAAGCCACGCCGAACGCCCTCGGCATCCGCGAGATCGCCACCGACGACGCCTTCACCCGACTCGAATACGCCCCCGGCGAGCAGATCGCCGAGACCACCGGCCTCTTCTTCCTGGATGTCGAGACGGGGACGGTCGAGGGCTGGCAACACGTCGACGGCCTCCGCCTCGAACCCTCCCCGAGCAACCGCTATCTCGCCGTTGAGGGCTCCCTCCACGACCGGGAAGAGGACCGCACCTTCGCGTGGGACTCGACCCTCCTCCGCCACGAAGAGTGGAGCGATGGCGGCACCATCCTTTTCGATCGCCTTGACAGGGATGGAGATGGCGGCTCACGCCGCTACGTGGAGGTCCGCCCCTCCATGGAGCCGGAGGCGGAGTTCGACACGCCCGCTGGATGGTCGATCTATGCGTGGCGCCCCGAAGATGGCCTCCTGCTCGCTTCCGGCGACGGGCAGTTGCATGTGCTCCGGCTCGGAACCGGCGACGCCGTGTCGCTCGACCATCCTGGTGGCGATATCCACGTGTTCCCTTCCGGAGAGGGGTTTGCCATTGTCTCCTCGCCCGGTGGCTCCCTCGAAGCGCAGACCTGCCACGCTCTCCGCTACGACTGGTCCGGGGTGCTCGTGTCCGAGGTCTCATTCCCGTGCGTCGGTGCGCCCTCTTGGGGTGGCCTGGTGGGAGCCGGAGTCAGGCTGTCGCCGGACGGACGCTGGATCGCAGCCATTACCCGGGTGTTGGGACCGGAGACATACGTCGAGATAACACCCGGTCTGGCGACACTCTCCATTCTCGACGCAGCGACGGGGGAGGAAACTGTGCGCGTGCAAGGCGCGACCTTCCCGGCACAGTTCGGGGGTACACCATGGATCGCCGGGGGTGATGCGCTGCTGGTGGAGTCGGTGCTGGGCTTGCACATCGTGACTGTTGACGGTCAATGGAGTCGTTCCCCGTCTCAATCGGTTAGCAGGTGGCCGTACCCCGCCCCGGGCGACCCGACCCTCGTCGGAGGTTGGGATTCGCTTGCGGTGTCGACCCTTGATGGCGAGACACTCAACGCGGCGAGATTCGAGCAACCAGGCATGTGGAGAGGTGAGTGGGGGAGCACGAGTCAGGAATTCCGCATCTACCGCTTTGACGGTGGGCGAGGCCTTGTTTCGATCGTCTCCGCCCTCCTCCCAGCCATCCAGCTCCCCCCTTCGACGACGCCCTCACCGCCGAGGTCGCTGTCGACACCTGCCTCAATGTCCGCGCCGAGCCCACCACAGACTCCGACATCGTGGTCTGCCTGCCCCCCGAGCGCGTCGTCGAGTTGATCTCCCACCCGGCTAGCGGCTACCTCGTCGAGGGCTCCTGCTTCGAAGAGGATCCTGGCCCCTGCAGCTGGGTCTACGTGCTCACCGAGGACGGCGAACAGGGCTGGGCCTACAGCGACTTCCTGCGCTGGCCCGGAATCCCCCTCGCGACCGTTGAGGAAGAGGCACCGCCGTCGGACGAAGCGGCGGAGGGCTAGCTAGACCGTGAAGTAGCGCGCCTCGGGATGGTGCACCACGATCGCGCTCGTCGTCTGCTCGGGGCGCCACTGGAACGTCTCCCCCAGCTCCACCCCCACCCGCTCCGGACTCAGCAGCTTTGCGATGCCCGTCTGCTGCTCCAGGTCGGGGCAGGCGGGATACCCGAACGAGTAGCGCGACCCCTGGTACCCCTGCCGAAACAGATCCCGGACATCCGTCGCGTCTTGCCCCCCGATCCCCAGCTCCTCCCGCACCCGCCTGTGCCAGAACTCCGCCAGCGCCTCCGCGCTCTCCACGCCGAAGCCGTGGAAGTGCAGGTAGTCGCGGTATTCGTTCGACTCGAACAGCTCCTGCGCCAGCTCGGTTGCGCGCGGCCCCACCGTCACCAGCGTGAACGCGATCGTGTCGTACTCGCCGCTCTCGCCGTCGCGGAAGAAGTCGGCGATGCAGAGCCGCCGCCCCGCTGGCTGCCGCGGGAAGTTGAAGCGCACCGGCTCCCCCGCGGGCGCCTTCCCCGCCACCTCGGGCCAGACGAGCAGGTCGTTCCCCTCCGCCCGGCACTTGTAGTAGCCGTAGACCGCCTGCGGGGTCAGCAGCCCCTCCCCGATGGCGCGCTCCTGCCAGCCCCGGAACACCGGCCGCACCTCCTCCTCGATGAACGCCTCGTACTGCGCCTCCCCCCGATCGCCCCGCTGGTAGCCCCACTGCGCCCGGAAGAGCGCGACCTCGTTCACGTAGGTGAAGACGTCACGCAGGGGGATGCCCCGCACCACCCGGCTCCCCCAGAACGGCGGCTGCGGCACAGGCGCGTCGCGAGCCACCTCCGAGCGCGCGTACGCCTCGCGCGTGGCCGCCTCCGGCTCCGCCCGCGCCGCCGCCCCTGCAGGCGCGGTCCGCGAGGGCGCCGGCCCCTCCCCGGCCACCACCCGCCCCAGCGTGTCCAGTCCCTCGAACGCGTCCTGGCAGTAGTAGACATCCCCCTCGTAGACGGCCCGCAGGTCGTGCTCCACGTAGCGCCGGTTGAGCGCCGCGCCCCCCAGCAGCACCGGGAAGCGCGCGAGCCCGCGCGCGTTCAGCTCCTCCAGGTCCTCGCGCATCACGACCGTGCTCTTCACCAGCAGGCCGCTCAGTCCGATCGCGTCCGCCTCCACCTCCAGCGCCTTCTCGATGATCGTCGCGATCGGCTGCTTGATGCCGAGGTTGTCCACCGTGTAGCCGTTGTTCGAGAGGATGATGTCGACCAGGTTCTTGCCGATGTCGTGCACGTCCCCGCGCACCGTCGCGAGCACGATGCGGCCCTTCCCCGACCCCTCGACCTGGTCCATGTGCGGCTCCAGGTGGCTCACCGCCGCCTTCATCGTCTCCGCGCTCTGCAGTACGAAGGGAAGCTGCATCTGCCCCGACCCGAACAGCTCGCCCACCACCTTCATCCCATCGAGCAGGTGCTCGTTGATGATCGTGAGCGCCTCCATCTCGCCCAGCGCCTCGTCGAGGTCCGCCTCCAGCCCCCGCCGGTCGCCGTCGATGATGCGCTGCTTCAGCCGCTCCTCCACGGGGAGCGCCGCCTGTTCCTCCGCCCGCCTCGCCGCCGCCGCCACCTCCTCGAACAGCGAGAGGAAGTGGATGAGCGGGTCGTAGTCCTCCCGCCGCCGGTCGAAGATGAGGTCGCGCGCTGTCTCGATCTGCTCCTCGGGGATGCGGCTCAGGGGGCGGATCTGGCGCGCGTTCACGATCGCCGCGTCCAGCCCCGCCTCCACCGCCTCCGCCAGGAACACCGAGTTCAGCACTCGCCGCGCCGCCGGCTTCAGCCCGAACGACACGTTCGAGACGCCCAGGATGGTGTGCGTCCCCGGCAGCTCCGTCTTCACCCGCCGGATCGCCTCCAGCGTCGCCATGGCGTCGCCGCGCAGGTCTTCCTGCCCGCCCCCGAGCGGGAACGTGAGCATGTCGAAGAGCAGGTCGCCCGGCTCCATCCCGTACCGCCCCACCGCCAGGTCGTGGATGCGGTGCGCCACCCGCAGCTTCCAGTCGACCGTGCGCGCCTGCCCCTCCTCGTCGATCACAAGCGCCACCGCCGCCGCCCCGAAGCGCTTGATCAGCGGCAGCAGCCGCGTGATCTTCCGCTCCCCGTCCTCCAGGTTGATCGAGTTCACGATGCCCTTGCCGCCATACAGCTTCAGCGCCGTCTCGATCACCGGTACCTCGGTCGAATCGAAGACCAGCGGCAGCGTTGCCTGCGTGCGTAGCTCCCGCGCGTAACGCTCCATGTCCGGCGCGCCCTGGCGCCCCACGTAGTCGACCATCAGGTCGAGCACGTGCGCCCCCTCTGCGGCCTGCTCCCGCGCCAGCGCCACCACCCCCTCCGAGTCCCCCTCCAGCAGCAGGTCGCGGAACGCCCGCGAGCCCGTCGCGTTCATCCGCTCCCCCACCACCAGGAACGACGTGTCCTGCTCGAAGGGCACGCTCGTGTAGAGCGAGCTGCAGGCGGCCTCGAGCGTCTCCGGCCGGGGCTTCGGCTGGGGCCGCCCCACCGCCGCGATGGCCGCCTCGAAGTGCTCCGGCGTCGTGCCGCAGCAGCCCGCCGCGATGCTCGTCCCCAGTTCCTCCACGAAGATGCGCTGGTAGCGCGCGAACGCCTCTGGCGAGAGCGGGTAGCAGGTCTCGCCGTCGCGGATCTCGGGCAGCCCCGCGTTCGGCCCGATGAAGACCGGCCTTCGCGAGTTCTGCGTCAGGTAGCGCACGTGCTCCACCATCTGCTCCGGCCCCGTCGCGCAGTTGATGCCGATCACGTCGACCGTATCGAGCGCCTCCAGCGTCGTCAGCGCGCAGGCGATGTCGGAGCCCAGCAGCATCGTGCCCGTCGTCTCGATCGTCACGCTCGCGATCACCGGCAGCCGCGTGCCCGTCTCCCCGAACACATCCTCGATCGCTCCCAGCGCCGCCTTCGTCTGCAGCAGGTCCTGGCAGGTCTCGACCTTGAGCACGTCGATGCCGCCCTCGATCAGCCCCCGCGCCTGCTCGCGGTAGCTCTCCACCAGATCGTCGTAGTCGATGTGCCCCAGCGAGGGCAGCTTCGTGCCCGGACCCATCGTCCCGAAGCTGTAGCGGGGCCACTCCGGCGTCGAGAACTCGTCCCGCAGGCGCCCGAGCTGCTCCGCCCCGAGGCGGTTGATCTCGCGCACGCGCTCCTCGATGTCGTACTCCGCGAAGACGACGCGGTTCGCCCCGAACGTGGCCGAGTCGACGGCGTCGCAGCCGGCCGCGTAGAAGCTCCGCTGGATGCCTTCCAGCAGCTCCGGCTTGGAGACGACCAGGTACTCGTTGCAGCCGTCGAGCCCGCCGTAGTCCTCGGGCGTCGGCTTCAGGGAGAGGATCGTCGACCCAATCGGACCCGCCGCGAACAGCACCTGCTCGCGTAGCCGGTTCAGGAACGGAAGGTCACGGGTAACGTAAGCGAACGGTCCAACCCCACGGAAAGCTGCCGTTCAAGGGTAGCAGCGCCGCGCGCTTGGCTCCGCCCACTCCCCCTGTTGCCCCCTGCGCCCCCGCCCCCTACGATTGTTGACAGACTTACTCGACTTTATCGGGGAGGAGATTCTTGCGGCGGTTGCGCCGCCGCGGGGCAGGACCAATGCGCTGTTCCACTCGGGGCGACTACGGCCTGCGGGCCCTCATCGAGCTGGCCGACCACTACGGCCAGGGCCCGTTGCAGTGCTCCGAGATCGCCCTCCGCCGGCACGTCCCCGAGCAGTACCTCGACCAGCTCCTCACGACCCTGCGCAAGGCAGGCTTCGTGCGTTCCCAGCGCGGACCCGCCGGTGGCCACGAGCTCGCCCGCGACCCCGCCGAGATATCCGTCTACGACGCCATCGTCGCCCTTGAGGGCAGCCTCTCCCCCGTCGCCTGGCTGGAGGAGCCCGCCGACCGCACGGATCACCCTCACCAGTGCGGTCAGCGCGAAATCTGGGAGCGCATCCAGGAATCGACCAGCGCCATCCTCGCCTCGTACACCATCGCCGACCTCCACGCGAAAGAGCCCAAGGCGGTCGCCGGGAGGTACCAGATATGAGCGAGCGCGTAGGCGCAGCCGAAGCAGTCGAGCGTCCTCGAATCGACGAGCGTGTAGGCGCAGCCGAAGCAGTCGAGCGTCCTCGAATCGACGAGCGCGTAGGCGCAGCCGAAGCAGTCGAGCGTCCTCGAATCGACGAGCGCGTAGGCGCAGCTGAAGCAGTCGAGCGTCCTCGAATCGACGAGCGCGTAGGCGCAGCCGAAGCAGTCGAGCGTCCTCGAATCGACGAGCGCGTAGGCGCAGCTGAAGCAGTCGAGCGGGTGAAGATATGACCGCTCCGACCAGGCCCCGTATCGCCGAGTCCGTCCTCGACCTCGTCGGGGGAACGCCTCTCGTGCGCCTCAACCGTGTCGTGCCGGCCGGCTCCGCCGCCATCTACGGCAAGCTTGAGAGCATGAACCCCGGCGGCTCTGTGAAGGACCGCATCGCCCTCGCCATGATCGACGACGCCGAGCGCTCCGGCCGCCTCAAGCCGGGGACCACCATCATCGAGCCCACCTCCGGCAACACCGGCATCGGGCTCGCCATGGTTGCCGCCGTGAAGGGCTACCGCCTCATCCTCACCATGCCCGAGGACATGTCCGTCGAGCGCCGCCGCCTCTTCGAGCGCTACGGCGCCGAGGTCCACCTCACGCCCGCCATCGAGGGCATGACCGGCGCCGTCTTTGCCGCCAGCCAGCTCGCCGAGAGCGAGTCCGACGTCTTCGTCCCCCAGCAGTTCGAGAACCCCGCCAATCCCGATGTCCACCGCCGCACCACCGCCCGCGAGATCATCGCCGCCATCGACGGCGAGTTCGATGCCTTCGTGGCCGCTGTCGGCACGGGCGGCACGATCACTGGCGTCGGCCAGGTGCTGCGCGAGGAGCTCGGCGACCGCATCCAGATCGTCGCCGTCGAGCCCGCCCGCTCGCCCGTTCTCAGCGGGGGACGCCCCGGCCTGAGCGGCATTCAGGGCATCGGCGCCAGTTTCGTTCCCGGTGTGCTCGATCGCGAGGTCTACGACGAAGTCATCCGCATCGAGGACAAGGACGCCTTCGCCATGACCGCCCGCCTCACCCGCGAGGAGGGCCTCCTCGTGGGCATCTCCGCCGCCGCCAACGTCGTCGCCTCCCTCGCCGTGGCCGAGCGTCTCGGCGAGGATGCCCGTATCGTCACCATCCTCTGCGACACCGGGGAGCGCTACCTCAGTGTCGACCTCTAGCCCGGCGGCGGGCGCCGCCCCACAATCCGATGGCCCCGAGGGGCCCCACAGCGAGGCAGAGCCTGTGACCGTTGATGTCTACGTCCCCACCCCCTTCCGCCACCTCGTGGGTAACCGCGTGCGTGTGCGGGCCGCCGGCGCGAACCTGCGCGAGGTCATGGACGACCTCGACACGCAGTTCCCCGGCTTCGGCGCGCAGGTCCGCGACGCCACCGGCGAGCTCGCCACCCACATCGGCGTCTACGTGAACCAGGTCGAGATCGACACGCTCGACGGGGAGGCCACGCGCCTCGCTTCCGGCGACGAGGTCGCTTTCATCCCCGCCCTCGCCGGCGGCTCGAACGTCGTCCTCACGCCCGAGATGGTCGAGCGCTACAGCCGCCACCTCATCATGCCCCAGGTCGCCAGCGTCGGGCAGCGCAAGATCATCGAAGCGAAGGTGCTCGTCGTCGGCGCCGGCGGGCTCGGCTCTCCCGTTGCCCTCTACCTCGCCCTCGCCGGCATCGGCGCCATCGGCCTCGTCGACTTCGATGTCGTCGACCGCTCCAATCTGCAGCGCCAGATTCTCCACCAGACCGCCGACATCGACCGCCCCAAGGTGGAGTCGGCCAGGGACACGCTGCTCGCGCATAACCCCAACATCGACGTCGTCTTGCACGAGGTGCCCCTCACGAGCGACAACGCCTTCGAGATCATCAGCCAGTACGACATCGTCGTGAACGGCGCCGACAACTTCGCCACCCGCTACCTCGTGAACGACGCCTGCTACCTGCTCAAGAAGAAGCTCGTCGACGGCTCCATCCTCATGTTCGATGGCCAGGCCACGACCTACCTGCCCGGCCAGGGCTGCTACCGCTGCCTCTACCCCGCTCCGCCCCCGCCGGGAATGGTGCCCAGCTGCGCCGAGGCGGGCGTGCTCGGCGCGATGTGCGCCACCATCGGCAGCATCCAGGCCACCGAGGTGCTCAAGCTCGTCCTCGAACAGGGCGAACCCCTCGTCAACCGCCTCCTCCTCTACGATGCGCTCTCCCTCGAGTTCCGCACCGTCAAGATCCGCCGCGATCCCGCCTGCCCCCTCTGCGGCGACAACCCCACCATCAGCGAGCTCATCGACTACGAGGAGTTCTGCGGTTCCCCCTTCCCCCACCCGGAGGAAGAGGAAGCCGCCGTCTAGCCTCGACCCAGCGAACCACCGCCAGGAGAACCATTCGTGACCTCAGCCACCGCGCCCACCGTCCGCATCCGCGTTACCGCCGTCCTCCAGAAGCTCGTTGGCGGGCAGAAGGAGATCGAGGCGCGGGGCGCGACCGTGGACGAGGCCGTCGACGACATCGAGGCGAACTACCCCGGCTTCAAGGCCCAGCTGTACGGCGAGGACGGGCAGCTCCAGCGCTTCGTCAACGTCTACCTCAACGATGAGGACATTCGCTACATGGGCGGCGCCGGCACCGCCCTCAGCGATGGTGATGTCCTCGACATCCTCCCCGCCCTCGCCGGGGGCTAGCCCTCCCGCCGTGGCCCGCTACTCCTCCATCCTCGACCTTATCGGCGACACCCCCCTTGTCGAGCTGCGCTCCTTCGCCCCCCGCCCCGACGTGCACATCTACGCCAAGCTGGAGGGCCAGAACCCCACCGGCTCGGTCAAGGACCGCATCGCCTTGGCGATGGTCGACGCCGCCGAGGCCCGCGGCGAGCTCAAGCCCGGCGACACCATCCTCGAGCCGACCTCCGGCAACACGGGCATCGGCCTCGCCCTCATCGGCAAGCTGCGCGGCTACCACGTCGTCTGCGTCATGCCCGAGAACGTCAGCGAGGAGCGCTCCCTCCTGCTCCGCTCCCTCGGCGCCGAGATCATCTACTCCCCCGGCGAGCTGGGCTCGAACGGCGCCATCCGCAAGGCCAAGGAGATCGTCGCCGCCGACCCCGGCCGTTACTACTTCCCCTACCAGTACGGCAACGAGGCCAACCCCGCCGCCCACGAGCACGGCACCGCCGTCGAGATACTGCGCGACCTCCCCGAGACCACCGTCTTCGTCGCGGGGCTCGGCACGGGCGGGACGCTCACCGGCGCCGGCCGCGGGCTGAAGGCGCGCAACCCCGACATCCGCGTCATCGCCGCCGCCCCCCACCCCGGCGACAACGTCCAGGGCCTGCGCGCCCTCGAAGAGGGCTTCATCCCCGAGATCCTCGACGAGTCCATCCTCGACGGGAAGATCGTCGTCGACAGCCAGACCAGCTTCGCCCTCACCCGCGAGCTCGCTGAGAAGGAGGGTATCTTCGCCGGCGTCAGCAGCGGCTCCGTCATCCGCGCCGCCCTCAAGGTCTCCGAGCGCCTCGAGGGCGAGCAGCACATCGTCTGCCTCCTCGCCGACGGCGGCTGGAAGTACCTCAGCTCCGGCCTCTGGACGACCGACTGGGACAACCTCCCCGACGATGTCGACGAGATGATCTGGTGGTAGCGCTAAGGGCGCTATCCTCGGGCCGGGTCACGCCTGCGGAAGGCGGAAGCCAGGTCTTCGCGGCCTAGGACAATGACGTCGTCGGCCTCCCGGATGAGTGTGCCTGCTTGATTCTGTTGGGTGAATGGCTCGATGCCCACGAGTACCACGCGCACTCCCATCTCCTGGGCCTCCACCATCCCCTCACGCAGGTCTTCATCACCCCCAAGCAGATAGGCGGTGCTGATCGCACGATTCTGTGAGAGTCTCATAAGGTCGCGGACGATGAGTGAGTCGACACCCTTCTGTCGACCGCCCACGAGGCGGCCGAGCCGAAGCTTGACCCCCGGGAGGCCCGCCACTTCCAGGTGGTCGTCGGAAGGTTGCCCATCTACCCCGCCGTCGTACCAGTAGGTTCTGAGATAAGGGACACGGTCTGTGGAGCCCCAGGTGTCAGCCCAACGCCATCCCCACTCAGCGAAGGCCTTGGTCAGGTTCGCGTAGTCGATTTCCAGTTCTTCGCGCTTCCGTGTTTCGGCGCAAAGTACTCCGCCAGCTGCGAAGAGGTAGCCAGCATCGACAAACCAGGCGAATGGCTGCACGCTTCCTCAAGGGAAAGGGCCTCCAGCAGGAGGCCCAGTGATCCCCGAAACCGGGGGCGATCGGAGTACGACCGCAGTGCACCAATTGTAGCACACCAGGAGGTCCCGTGTACTTCCCGACCCTGCTAGCCGTATAGTCTGCGACTGCCGCCTCCGGGCTACACTCCCCCAGATGCGCTTCGGTGTGACCCTCCCCAACGTCGGCTACGGCGGCGACCCCGAAACCCTGATCCAGTTCGCCGTCGACGCCGAGCAGGCGGGCTGGGACGGCGCTTTCCTCTGGGACACGCCCTACGCCGTCACCCCCGACCAGCCCCCGCCGGACTTCGCCGACGCCTGGGTGCTGCTCTCCGCCATCGCCGTCCGCACCGAGCGCGTCCGGCTGGGCACCATGCTGACGCCCCTGGCCTGGCACCGCCCCTGGCTGATCGCCCGCCAGGCCGCCACCCTCGACCGGCTCTCGGGTGGCCGCTTCACCCTCGCCGTTGGCCTTGGCGCGCCCCCGGACGAGGGCCCCTGGTTCGGCGGCGACGAGTTCGATCGCCGCACCCGCGCGGCCATGCTCGATGAGGCCCTTGCCATCCTTGAAGGCCTCTGGAGCGGCGAGCCCTTCGCCTATGAGGGCGACCACTTCAGCCTCCGCGAGGTCACCTTCCTGCCCCGACCCGTTCAGCAACCCCGCATCCCCATCTGGGTCGTCGGCGCCTGGCCGCGCGACCCCGCGATGTGGCTCCGCCGCAAGTCGATGCGGCGCGCCATCCGCTACGACGGCCTCCTGCCCAACGTCTTCGATGCCGGGGGCGAATTTGCCTTCGACGCGACCCTGGACGAAGAGCTCGACGACCTCCGCGCCATGTCCGCCTGGGTCGAACGCGAGCGCGCGGGCGGCGACGCGTACGACATCGTCGTCGAACGCAGCCTCGGCACCCTCAGCGAGGCCGAGGCCCGCGCGCAAGCTGCCCGCTGGGAGGAGGCCGGAGCCACCTGGTGGCTCGACGATGCCTGGCAGGAGATGTGGGCCGCCCCCGATGACCCCGAGCCCCTCCGCCGGCGCATCCTCCGCGGCCCGCCCCGCTAGCCCCTCCACCCCCGCGTCGCTATGCTGCGCGCAGCATATCCCTTGCCGGAGCGCTGTGTGCCCTTCGCCCGACGCGTCCTCGCCTTCGCTGCGCTCTGCGCCCTCGTCGTGACCGCCGCCTGCGGAGGTTCCGAGGATGACCGCGGGACGATCATCCTCGCCACGACCACCTCCACCTACGACAGCGGCCTCCTCGACGAGCTCGTCCCCCGCTTCGAGGCGGAGACGGGCATCACCGTCAAGGTGATCGCCGTCGGTACGGGCGCCGCCCTCCGCATGGCTGGGGAGGGCAACGCCGACGCCGTCCTCGTGCACGCCCCTGAGGCGGAGGCCCCCTACGTCGCCAGCGGCGACCTGATCGGCGGGCGCCTCGTCATGACCAACGACTTCGTCATCGTCGGTCCCCGCGACGACCCCGCCGCCGCCGCCTCCGCCCCCGACCTCCCCGCCGCCCTCGCCGCCATCGCCGCCGGCGGCCGCTTCGTCTCCCGCGGCGACGACTCCGGCACCCACAAGAAGGAGCTCGCCCTCTGGGCCGGCGCCGGCATCGACCCGACCGCCGTACCCCGCGAGGAGACCGGCCAGGGCATGGGCGCCACCCTCACGATCGCCTCCGAGCGCCGCGCCTACACCCTCACCGACCGCGCCACCTACCTCGCCCTGCGCGAGGTGCTCGACCTCGCCGTCCTCGTCGAGGGCGAGGCCGGCCTCCTCAACGTCTACCACGCCTACGTCGTCAACCCCGACCGCCACAGTGGCGTCGCCGCGACGCAGGCGCGGGCCTTCGTCGCCTTCCTGGTGGCGCCCGAGACGCAGGCCCTCATCGGCCGCTTCCGCGCCGGGGAGTTCGGGCGCTCCCTCTTCACCCCCGCCGCCGAGTCCCCCATCGGAGGCGGGTGATGGCCGCCATCTGGGACGGGCTGCTGGAGGCCCTGCGCCTCATCGGCACGGGCGATGGCGCGCTCTACTCCATCGCCGGCCGCTCGTTGCTCGTCTCCGGCTCCGCCACCGCCCTCGCCATGGTCGTGGGCGTGCCCCTCGGCTACCTGCTCGGGCGCGCCCGCTTCCCCGCGCGCACCCTCATCCTCGCGGCCGTCGGGACGGGTATGGGCATGCCCCCGGTCGTGGCCGGCCTCGTCATCTGGCTCCTGCTCGTGCGCAGCGGCCCCTTCGGCAGCTTCGAGCTCATCTACACGAAGCAGGCCATGATCATCGCCCAGTTCCTCATTGCCACGCCCCTCGTCATCGCCTTCACCGCCGCCTCCATCCAGGCCCTCCCCGCCCGCCTGCCCGACCTCCTCACCGTGCTCGGCGCGGGACGTCTGCGGAGCCTCTGGCTGCTGGCGCGCGAGGCCCGCCTCGGCCTCCTCGCCGCCGTCATGGCCGGCTTCGGCGCGGTCGTCTCCGAGGTGGGCGCCTCCATGGCCGTGGGTGGCAACCTCGTCGGCGATACGCGTGTCCTCACCACCGCCATCGTCACCGAGACGAGCCGCGCCGACACCGAGCGCGCCATCGCCTACGGGCTCGTGCTGCTGGCCATGGCTTTTGCGATCGTCGCCGTCCTCACCGTCGTCCAGCAGCGGGGACCCCGCTGATGGAGGCCTACCTGGAGGGTGTCCAGTTCGCCTACGGCGACCGGCCCGTGCTCGATGTGCCCGCGTTGCGCTTCGCCGATGGCCGCGTGACCGCCCTCCTCGGCCCCAACGGGTCCGGGAAGTCGACCCTTCTGCGCCTCCTCGCCGGACTCGAGCGACCCCGCGCGGGCCAGGTGCTGGTCGGGGGGAAACCCGCCCCCGCCGCCCGCGCCTCCGTGGCCTACGCCTTCCAGGAGGCGGTCTTCCTCTCCGGCTCGCTGCGCGCCAACCTCGATCTCGCCCTCCGCCTGCGCGGCCTCGCCGCGGACGAACGCCGCCCCCGCCTGGCCGAGGCCGCCACCGCCTGCGGCGTCGCCCACCTCCTCGAGCGCCCCGCCAGCCGCCTCTCCGGCGGCGAGGCGCAGCGCGCCAACCTCGCCCGCGCGCTCTCCCTGCGCGCCCCCCTTACCCTCCTCGACGAGCCCCTCGCCGGTTTCGATGAGCAGGGCCGCGCGCAGATGCTCGACGAGCTCCCCGCCCTCCTCCGCCGCTTCGCCGGGACGACGGTCCTCGTCACCCACGACCGCGACGAGGCCCTGCGTCTCGCCGCCGACCTCGTCCTCCTGCGCGAGGGGCGCGTGCAGGCCTTCGGGCCGAAGCGCGAGGTCGTCGCCTCCCCGCCCGACGCCGAGACGGCCGCTTTCCTGGGCTACACCCTCATCCCCACCGATGCCGGTCTCGCCGCTGTCGCCCCCGGCGCCCTGCGCCCCGGCCCCGGCGACTTCACCGTCTCTCTCGCCGTCGAGGAGACCGTCGACCTCGTCACCGCCGTCGAGGTCGTCGGCCGCAGTGGGGGGCGGCGCATCGCCGTCGAATTCCCCCCGCACCTGGCGCCGCCCGCTCCCGGCGAGCAGGTCACCGTCGGCGCTTCCGCGGAGATGGTCGTGTCCTTCACGAATTACACGCCGAAAACTGTTGACAGCCCCGCCCGCGCGCCCGTAGCGTGATCGGTGCGATGGATGCACGAGCGGCACACACGCATTGACGGCGCCGGCAGAGGCGCCGTTTCCGCGTCCGAACCGCCCGCGCGAGGAGGGTTCCAGCGACCATGCAGTCGAGCATCATCGGCAAGATCGAAAAAGCGAAGCGCTACGCAGCCGAGCCCGAGCGCATCCGCGTCGAGGGCTTCAGCGTGACCATCCAGGGCGATAACGGCGAGCACCGTGTCGAGTTCGCCAACGAGGCCTGGTCGTGCACCTGCCGGTTCTTCGGCGAATGGTCGATCTGCAGCCACACGATGGCGATCGAACGCGTGCTCGCGGGCCTCGTTCCCCCTCAGCCACTCCCCGTGGCGAGCGCCACGGGCACGTAGCCACTCCCCCACCGCTCGGGCCGCGCCGTACCATGACCCTCCGCCCCTGCGCGGACTGAGGATGGTCATGGTCGCCGGCGCCCCCCGACTCCTCCTCGCCCTCTGGGCCGCGAGAGCCGCGGGCGCGCTCAGCGCCGGCCTCGGGCGGGGCGGCGCCACCGCCCTTCCCGGTCTTCTCGCCGAACGCATCGACCCCGCCTTCGTGGCTACCCTCGGACGCCGGCTTGAGGGCGGCGCCGTCCTCGTCACGGGCACGAACGGCAAGACGACCACGGCCCGCCTCCTCGCCGGCATGCTCGCCGCCGCCGGCCGCGGCGCCGTTCACAACCGCGAGGGCTCGAACCTCACCCGCGGCATCGCCTCCGCCCTCGCCGCCGCCGCCGACTGGCGGGGCCGCCCCCGCGACCGCCAGGCCCTCGCCCTGCTGGAGACGGACGAAGCCACCCTGCCCGCCGCCGCCCGCGCCCTCCACCCCCGCGCCGTCGCCTTCACCAACCTCTTCCGCGACCAGCTCGACCGCTACGGCGAGGTCGACGGCGTCGCCGCCCGTTGGCGCGAGGCGCTCGCCCTCCTGCCCCCCTCGACCACCCTCGTCCTCAACGCCGACGACCCCTCCGTCGCCGAGCTCGCCCTCGACTGGTCCGGACCGGTGCACTGGTACTCCCTCGCCGGCGCGCGCGGCGACACCTCCTCCCCCGGCCCCGCCGACGCGCGCTGGTGCCGCGCCTGCGGGGGCGTCTACCGCTACGAGGCGCGCTACGCCGCCCACCTCGGGCGCTGGCGCTGCGGCGGCTGCGGGCGCGCCAGTCCCGAGCCCGACACGAGCGCCACCGCCATCGCCGCCGGCCCCAACGGCCTGCGCCTCAGCGTCCCCGGTCTGGGCGAACTCGACCTGCACCTGGGCGGTCTCTACAACGCCGGCAACGCCCTCGCCGCGATCGCCCTCGCCCGCGTCCTCGACCTGCACGCCGAGGACGTGCGCGCCGGCCTCGCCGCCGCTCGCCCCGCCTTCGGCCGCGGCGAGCTCGTCGTCCTCGACGGCCTCCGCCTGCGCCTCCTCCTCTGCAAGAACCCGGCCGGCGCCAGCGAGGCGTTGCGCCTCGTCGAGGACGAGGAGGGTGGGGCCGAGGTCGCCTTCGTCCTCAACGACCGCTTCGCCGACGGCCGCGACGTGAGCTGGATCTGGGATGTCGACTTCGAGCGGCTCGCGGGAAGCGTGGAGCGCTGCTGGGCGGGCGGCGTGCGCGCCCAGGACGCCGCCCTGCGCCTCCGCTACGCGGGCTGGACCGCCCCCGCCGCCACCGTCCGCGACCCGCGCGCCTTTCTCGACGCGCTTGCGGAGCGCCCGCGCGATGGCGCCGTCACGGTGCTCCTCACCTACACCGCCCTCCTCGACCTGCGCGCCGAGCTCGCCCGCCGTGGCGCCTTCTCCGAGTCGACCGGCGCCCGCATCGCGGCCGCCACTTCCTAGCCTCCCCCAACGTACACGGTAGCGTGTAGAATCGACTGCATGCCGGAAGCCTCCCCGGAGGAGTGGGTGCGAAGACTGCGGCGCCGCTCGGGCCTGAGCCAGGCTGCCTTCGCGCGCCGCCTGGGCGTCCGTCAGCAGACTGTGAGCGAATGGGAGACGGGCCGCTACGCGCCCCGCGGCGCCAGCCTCGTCGTGCTGCGCCTGATCGAGGAGGAGGTCGCCCCCTACGACGCCTCCCCGCCCGCCTCGGAGGAGTCTCCATGAGCGTGCTCGCGCCCGGCCGCCCCCTTCCCCGGCGGGCGCTCGCCGAGGCCCCCGCCGCCTACACCGCTCCTCGCGGCGAGGCAGCCCTGGCCGAGCGCTGGTTCGCCGGCCTGCGTGGCCTCTCCAGCGTCGAGGACGGCCGCCGCCTGCGCATCCGCTTCCCCGGCGTGCCCGCCCCCGGCTACGGCCCCGACGCCCGCGACGCCGTCATCGAGCTCGATGGCGCCGAGCTCTGCGGCGATGTCGAGCTGCACCTGCGCGCCAGCGGCTGGCGCGCCCACGGCCACCACGACGACCCGGCCTACGCCCGCGTCGTCCTCCACGTCGTCGAGGAGAACGACGGCGGCGCTCTCGTCACGCCCCACGCCAGCGGCCGCGCCATCCCCCTTGCCGTCGCCCCGCCAGCCGCCACCGCAGCCACCCTTCCCGGCTTCCTGCCCCCCTGCGCCGCCAGCGCCGCCCGCTCCTCCCCCGAGCCCGCCCTCGAACGCCTCGGCCTTGAGCGGCTCCGCGCGAAGACGTCGCGCGCCGGTCACTGGGCCGCCGCCCGCGGTCCCGCCTCCGTCCTCTACGCCCTCGCCCTCGAGACCCTGGCCGGCCGCCGCAACCGCGAGGCCTTCGCCGAGGTCGCCCGCCGCCTGCCCCTCCCCGCCCTCCTCGACCGCGCCCCCGGCGGTGGTGGGGAGGAGCGCGCGCAGACCTTCGCCGCCGCCCTGCGCGAGGCCGCGAGCGGCCTCCCCCTGGCGCGCCACGGCGGCCGTCCCGCCGCCGCTCCCGAGCGCCGCCTCGAGGCGCTCGGCGCGCTCGCCGCCCGTCTCTGGCCGGAGCCCCGAGGCGGCTGGCCCGAGGCGCTCGCCGAGCCCGCCTCCATTCCCCGCGCCCTGCGGGGCCCTGGCATCGGCGCCGGCGCCGCCCTCGAGCTCGCCGTCAACGCCGTCCTGCCCGTCGCCCTCGGCGCCGGGCTCTGGCCCGAGGAGGCCGCCCTCGCCCGTTTCCGCGCCCTGCCCGCGCCCCCTGCCTACGGCCAGCTCCGCTCCCTCGCCGGCTGGCTGAGCGCCGCCGATGGCGTTCCCCTCAAGCGGGCGGCCATCCTCCAGGGCGCCCTCCAGCTCCACGCCCGCCACTGCGCCCGCGGGGCCTGCGGCGCCTGTCCCCTCTCCTGATCCCGTTTCCCGCCCCGGCACGTGCGGGATTCGTCCCGGCGGGCGACAATAGCGCCCGCGGCGCGCCGCTACTCGTTCGCCGCTTGAGGGAACCCATGCCGACCATCGCCGAGAAGATCTGGGAAGAGCACCTCGTTCGCCGCGAGGAGGGCCTCCCCGACCTCCTCTACATCGATCTCCACCTCGTCCACGAGGTCACCTCGCCCCAGGCCTTCGAGTCCCTGCGGCTCGCCGCGCGCCCCGTCCGCCGCCCCGACCGCACGCTCGCCACCGTCGACCACAACGTCCCCACCGAGGGCCGCGATCGTCCCTGGGACGACCCCCTCTCCATCCTGCAGGTGGAGACCCTGCGCGCCAACTGCGCCGAGTTCGAGGTGCCCTTCTTCGACATCGACGATCCCCGCCAGGGCATCGTCCACGTGGTCGGCCCCGAGCAGGGCCTCAGCCAGCCCGGCATGACGATCGTCTGCGGCGACAGCCACACCTCCACCCACGGCGCTCTCGGCGCCCTCGCCATCGGCATCGGCACCTCCGAGGTCGAGCACGTGCTCGCCACCCAGACCCTCCCCCAGGCCGCCCAGAAGACGATGGCCATCGAGGTCGACGGCGAGCTCTCCCCGGGCGTCACCGCCAAGGACGTCATCCTCACCATCATCAATACCATCGGCGTGGGCGGCGGCGCCGGCCACATCGTCGAGTACCGCGGCGAGGTCATCCGCTCCCTCCCCATGGAGGGCCGCATGACCATCTGCAACATGAGCATCGAGGCGGGCGCCCGCGCCGGCCTCGTCGCCCCCGACGATGTCACCTTCGCCTACCTTGAGGGCCGCCCCTCCAGCCCCGGCGGCGCCGCCTGGGAGCGCGCCCTCGACCACTGGCGCGGCCTTGCCACCGACGAGGGCGCCCACTTCGACACGACGGTCACGCTTGCGGGCGCCGATCTCGAGCCCTGCGTGACCTGGGGCACGAACCCCGCCCAGAGCGTGCCCGTCTCGGGGCGCGTCCCCGACCCCGCCGACGCCCCCAGCGAGGCCGCCCGCGAGCAGACCGAGCGCGCCCTCCGCTACATGGACCTCAAGGCCGGAACCGCGCTCGCCGACATCCCCCTCGACCGCGTCTTCATCGGCTCCTGCACGAACTCCCGGCTCGAGGATCTGCGCGCGGCCGCCAACACGATCCGGGGGCGGCAGATTGCATCGAGCGTGCGCGCCATGGTCGTGCCCGGCAGCGGGCTCGTGAAGGCCGCCGCCGAAGCCGAGGGCCTCGACGAGGTCTTCCGCGCGGCCGGCTTCGAGTGGCGCGACGCCGGCTGCTCCATGTGCCTCGGCATGAACCCCGACATCCTCCTCCCCGGCGAACGCTGCGCCTCCACCTCCAACCGCAACTTCGAGGGCCGCCAGGGCCCGGGTGGCCGCACCCACCTCGTCAGCCCCCAGATGGCCGCCGCCGCCGCCGTCGCCGGGCACTTCGTCGACATCCGCGAATGGGAGACGGGCTGATGCGAAAATTCGAGCCCGTCCGCGGCAAGGCGCTGCCCCTCAACCGCGCCGACGTCGACACTGACCAGATCATCCCCGCCAAGTACCTCAAGCGGATCGAGCGCAGCGGCTTCGGTGAGTTCCTCTTCGACGACTGGCGCAAGGACCCCGAATTCGTTCTCAACGAGGGCGTCTTCGGCGGCTCCCGCATCCTCGTGACGGGCGCTAACTTCGGCTGCGGCTCCTCCCGCGAGCACGCCCCCTGGGCGCTCGAGGACTACGGCTTCCGCGCCCTCATCGCCCCCTCATTCGCCGATATCTTCCGCAACAACTGCGCCAAGATCGGCCTCCTCACCGTCACCCTGGCGCCCGAAGACGTGCAGTTCCTCATCGCCCGCGCCGAGGAGCTGCCCGAGGCCGAGACCATCGTCGACCTTGAATCCCAGACCGTGGCCACCGCCGACGGCTCCTTCGTGCGCACCTTCGAGGTCGATCCGGCGGTCAAGCGCAACCTGCTCGAAGGACTGGACGCCATCGGCCTCACCCTTGAGCACGAGGAAGACATCAGCGCCTTCGAGGCCGCCCGCCCGGACCGCTATCCCTCGACCGTCACGGAGGCGCCCGCATGAGACGCGCCCGCCGTCACCCCCGCCCCAGCCCCGTCTGGTATTGGAGGAACTGGTACGAGTCCACGCTCCAGATGATGGAGAGGAATCGCGTTTTTGTCCGCAACCATTGGCTGAAGATTCGGCGCCTTGAGGAGTGCTGCGGGAACTACGGCCAACCGGGCTGCTGAGCGCCCGCCCCGCCGTCCGGTGCGGACGGTCCCGACTCCCAGGCAAGCTAGGGCGCCATGCCCGCCCCGCCTGAGGTGTCGCTCGCCGTCCACACGCGGCTCCCGCCCCAGCCCCTGCCCCCGACCCGCTTCCGCTTCCCCGATCCCCGCGGCGCGCCCGCCAGCGGCTTCGTCGCCGCCGGCGGCGACCTCGCTCCCGCGACGATCGTGGCCGCCTACCGCGCCGGCCTCTTCCCCTGGCCCCACGACGGCGTCGATACCCTCTGGTGGTCGCCCGACCCCCGCGCCATCCTCCCGCCCGAGCGCTTCCACGTCTCCCGCCGGCTCGCCCGGCGTGTCCGCCAGGGGCGCCTGCGGGTCACGTTCGACGCCGCCTTCGCGCAGGTGATCGCGGCCTGCGCCGTGCGTCCCGAGGGCACCTGGATCACGCCCGGCATCATGCGCGCCTACCTGCGCCTCCACACCCTCGGCTGGGCCCACAGCTTCGAGGTCTGGAACCCCGAGGGGGCGCTCGTAGGAGGGCTCTACGGCCTCCGCGTGGACGGCCTCTTCGGGGCCGAGTCGATGTTCCACCGCGCCCCCGACGCCTCCAAGATCGCCCTCCTCGCTCTCTGCCAGCACGCCCCCCGGGCCGGCATCTCCCTCATCGATGTGCAGCTCCCCACCCCCCACCTCGCCTCCCTCGGCGCCGAGCCCGTCCCCCGCGACCGCTACCTCGAACTCTTAACCGCCGCGCGCGCTCCTGAAGCGGCGAACCAGTAGACTCGGATCATGCCTTCCTACCCGATTGTCCTTGCACCCGGCGACGGCATCGGCCCCGAGGTTCTCGAAGAGGGACTGAAGGTGCTCACCGCCGTCGAACGCCGTTTCGGCCACGAGTTCCAGTACCAAAACGCCATCGTCGGCGGCGCCGCCATCGACACCTACGGCATCGCCCTCCGCGACGAGACGCTCGAGGCCGCCGCGCGTTCGCGCGCCCTCCTCTTCGGCGCCGTCGGCGGGCCCAAGTGGGATGACCCCCAGGCCACCGTCCGCCCCGAGCAGGCCATCCTCGGCTTGCGCAAGGGGCTCGGCCTCTTCGCCAACCTGCGCCCCGTGCGCGTCAACCCGCTCCTGCTCGGCGACAGCTCCATCAAGCCCGAGATCCTCGATGGCGTCGACATGATCGTCGTTCGCGAGCTCACCGGCGGCATCTACTTCGGCAAGCCCCAGAAGCGCTGGGCGAACAGCCGCGGTCGCCAGGCCGTGGACACCATGCGCTACAGCGAGCGCGAGATCGAACGCATCCTCCGCACCGGCTTCGAGCTCGCCCGCGGGCGCCGCCGCAAGCTCACCAGCGTGGACAAGGCCAACGTCCTCGATACCAGCCGCCTCTGGCGCGAGATCGCCGTCGAGCTCTCCGCCGAGTACCCCGATGTCGAGCTCGAGCACCTCCTCGTCGACGCCTGTTCCATGCACCTCATCACCCACCCCGCCACCTTCGATGTGATCGTCACCGGGAACATGTTCGGCGACATCCTTACCGACGAGGCCTCCGTGCTGGCCGGCTCCCTCGGCATGCTCCCCTCGGCCAGCCTTGGCCGCCGCCGCCGCAACGGCGCCGGCATGGGCATGTACGAGCCCATTCACGGCACCGCCCCCGATATCGCCGGTCAGGGCATCGCCAACCCCATCGCCATGATCCTCAGCGTCGCCCTCATGCTGCGGCACTCCCTCGCCCTCGAGGAGGAGGCCGCCGCCATCGAGGAAGCCGTCGACGGCGTCCTCCGCGAGGGCTACCGCACCGCCGACATCGAGTCGGGGGACGCCACCACCATCGACACCGCCCGCATGGGGACGCTCGTCGCCGAGCGGCTCTCCCCGTGAACGAAGGCAACGCCATGCCCCCCGCCAACTTGGTAGGATAGGGCGCTGCTCCAAGCACCCATCGGGGCGCGCCGCCGCGCCGCCGCACCCCGCCCTGAGAGCGAGGTTCCCGTGACCACTACCGAAATTCAGCGTGGCCTTGAGGGCGTCAACGTCGCCGCCACCAAGCTCTGCACCATCGACGGCCAGAAGGGCCAGCTCATCTATGCCGGCTACGACATCTACGATCTGGCCGAACATGCCTCCTTCGAAGAGACCGCCTTCCTCCTCTGGAACCTCAGCCTGCCGACGCGCCAGGAGCTCGATACCCTCAATGCCCTCCTCGTCAGGGAGCGCCCCCTCTCAGATCTCAACCGCACCCTGATCACCGAGCTCGCCGGCAAAACCCTCCCCATGCGCGGCCTCGAGATCTGCGTCACCGCCCTCGGTGCTCTCGACGCCAAGTCCAACGACTTCTCCCAGGAGCAGCTCAAGTGGACGGCCGCGCGCCTCACCGCCCGCATGCCGACCGTCGTCGCCGCCTTCCACCGCCAGCGCCAGGGGCTCGATATCGTGCCCCCGCGCGACGACCTCGACCATGCCGCCAACTTCCTCTGGACGCTCACCGGCGAGGAGCCAAGCGAGCTTGCCTCGCGCGTCTTCGACGTCGCCATGACCCTCCACGCCGAGCACGAGATGAACGCCTCCACCTTCTCGGCGATCGTCACCGCCTCCACCATGAGCGACATGTACTCCGCCATCGCCTCCGCCATCGGCACGCTCAAGGGCCCCCTCCACGGCGGCGCCAACAGCGCCGTCTTCGAGATGCTCGAGGAGATCGGCGACGAGTCGAATATCGAGAGCCACATCGAGGCCATGCTCTCCCGCGGTGAGCGTGTCATGGGCATCGGGCACCGCGTCTACAAGACCACCGACCCCCGCGCCATCATCCTCGAGAAGCTTGGCGAGGAGCTGGCCGACAGCTCCCCCGATCGCCGCTACTTCGACCTCTCCCGCAAGGTGCGCGACTACCTCGCCGAGCGCCTCAGCGGGCGCCCCCTCTACCCCAACGTCGATTTCTTCAGCGCTTCCGTCTACCGCATGCTGGGCATTCCCCACGACCTCTACACGCCCATCTTCGCCGTCGCCCGCATCGCTGGCTGGAGCGCCCACCTGCTCGAGCAGTACGCCGACAACCGTCTTGTCCGCCCCAACGCCGTCTACGCCGGCGAGAAGTTCCGCGTCTACGAGCCCATCGAGTCCCGTGGCCAGGGAGAGCGCTCTACTCCTCGCTGACCATCTCCTCGAAGCCTTCGTCGCCTTCCTGCTCGCGCAGTTCGGCTTCGTGCGCCTCCAGCTCTTCGCGCTCCTCGCGTTGCTCGGCGCTCTCCGCCGTCAGGCCTCCCTGCGCGTCCACCTCGAACTCCGCTTCCCGCGCCTCCCGTACCTGCGCATACCAGTTGCCTCCCAGGAACGTGAGCGGGCTGAAGACGCGCTCCTCCAGCAGCCAGCGCTCGGCGTACGCCTCCTCCAGCGCCTGAACCGCAATCACCTCGCCCACGAACAGGATGTGGTCGCCCGTGGGGATGACGTCACGCAGGCCGCACTCGATCCATGCCAGGCAGCCGTCGAGCAGGGGAGCATCCACGCGCAGCGCCCTGAAGATGTCCAGCTTGCTGCCCTCGACCTTGTTCTCGTCGATGCCCGAGCGGCTCCCGAAGAAGGCCGTCTCCCGCAGCAGCTCCGGCCCCGGGATGTTGAGTGCGAACTCCTCGCTGAAGCGGATCATGTCGGCTGTGTAGCGCACCGGGTGCAGCACGATCCCCACCATCGGGGGCGACATCGAGAGGGGCGCCGCCCACGCCACGGGCGCGGCGTTGGCGTCGCCGCGCCAGCTGGCCGTCACGATGCTGACCGGTCCCGGATTCAGCAATCTCCGGGCATCCGTGGGATCGTAGAGGCGACGCCCCACTGCGCTGCTCCTGGCCTGGTCCTGGCGCCCGCCGGTGAGCGGGCCTGCCCATGTTAGCTGCCGCCGACCAGCTCCATGCCCTGTTCCCGCTCCTGCTCGTGCCGCCAGCGGATGAATTCCCAGTACTCAAGCAACTCGTCGATGTCCTGCGGCCGCTTCTCCAGCTCGTACGCCAGATTCGCGATCCTGCTTTCGCGGACGTAGAGCACCACGTCGATCGCGTTCAGGAAGTAATGCAGGGGCCGGTTCAGGATGCGGGCCACGTTCAGCAGCATGTCGATGCCCACTGCCCGCTGTCCCGCCTCGTAGAGGCTGATCGCGCTCTGCGTCGTGTTGAGCAGTTGCGCCAGCCGAACCTGGCTGAGGCCCGCGTCCTTGCGTGCCTGCCGGATGCGGCTCCCGAGTATCGCCGATGTTGGATCCTTGCCGTTCTCGTTCACTATGCTCACCATCACCCCCATGGGCTGCGTGGCGCCGCCCCGCCTATAGGCTTCTGAGGGTAGAGAAGATTGTGAAATAGCGTACAAACGCATTTTAGTAGTGTCAAATCATTTGCGTGGCCCGCTCCCTACCGTCCAAGCGTCAGGCGCTCCGCCAGCGCCGCCGGGAGCGCCGCCGCCGCCATCCGGCGCTGCGTCTCCCCGATGTCATACGCCACCCGCTGGTGCGCGACCGTGCCCGCGGCGCTGTCCACCAGTGCGTAGGAGGCCCGCGGGTCGCCGTCTCGCGGCTGCCCCACCGACCCTGGATTCACGCACAACGGCCCCGGCCCCAGCGCCGCCTCCCCTCCCTCCGGCGGCGTCTCGCCTTCGACGCCCCCCGTGCCGCGGCGCACCAGCAGCGGCACGTGCGTGTGACCCACAGCGCTGTACGGCGTCTCCTGCCGCTCGAAGTGCGCCTCCGCCGCTTCCACCGTGGTCAGGTATTCGCGCAGCGGGTCCCGCAGGGTGCCGTGCGCGAGGGTCCATGTCCCCTCGCGTCGCACCTCGTCCAGTCCCGCTAGGTACGCGTTTGCCTCCGTTTCGAGGTGGGAGCGGGTCCACTCCGCTGCCTCCGCCGCCAGGCTGTTGAACCACGCCGTCCCCATCGCCCCCGTCGCCACCGCGTCGTGATTGCCCAGCACCGAGACCGCCCCCACTTCCGCGAGCCGCGCGACCACGCCGTTGGGGTCGGGCCCGTAGCCGACCGTGTCGCCGAGGTTCCAGATGGCCTCCGCTCCCCGCGCCTCCGCGTCCGCCAGCACGGCATCGAGCGCCACCAGGTTCGAGTGCACATCCGAGAGCAACGCGATCCGCACCGGCGCCTCCATCCTGCCCGTGGGGCGCAGCCACGCCCCTCCCTATACTGGACCAGCCATGAGCGCCGCCGTCGAGACCAGCGTGACCACCACCAGCGAGGAGGCGACGCGCGCCCTCGGCGAGCGCCTCGGCGCCTGCCTCCGCGCCGGCGATGTCATCCTCCTCAGGGGCGAGCTTGGCAGCGGCAAGACGCGCCTCGCCCAGGGTATCGGTCGCGGCCTCGGCTGCCCCGGACCCGTCAACAGCCCCACCTTTGTCCTCGTCAACGAACACCCCGGCCGCGAGCGCCTCTTCCACGCCGACCTCTACCGCATCGCCGGCGCCGGCGAGCTCTCCGAACTCGGCCTCTGGGAAGAGGCCGAGCGCGGCGTCCTCGTCGTCGAGTGGCCCGACCGCGCCGCCGGCCAGCTTCCCGCCGCGACCCTCACCATCGAGATCGCCTGTGGCGAGGGTGACGAGCGCACCTTCCGGCTCTTCGCGGGCGCCGATCGCGGCCGCGAGCTTCTCGCCGTCCTGGACTTCGCGTGAGCGCCGTTCTCGCCATCGACACCGCCTCCCCCGCCTTCGCCCTCGCCCTCGATGGCGGTTCCGGCGAGCAGGTCCGGGTCTTCGAGAGCAGCGCCGACTTCAGCCACGCCTCCCTCCTCGCTGCGGTCGAAGAGCAGCTTCGGGGCGTGCCCCTTGCCGCGGTCGTCGCCGTCTCCGGTCCCGGGAGCTACTCGGGACTGCGCGCGGGCATCGCCACCGCTCAGGGACTCGCCCTCGCCCAGGGCTGCGTCCTCGCGGGCATCTCGACGCTCGAAGCGGTCGCGGCCGCCTGCCACAGCGACTCCCACCCCCCGGCCGCGCTTACCGCCATCCATCCCGCGGGCCGCGGCGACGTTGCCGCTCGCGACTTCCGCGGCCTCGTTCCCGCCGGCCCCATGCGCATCGTCGCGCCCGCGGAGCTCGCCGGCGCCGCCCTCGCCGGTGAGGGCGCGGGCGCCCTTGGCGGGCGCGAAGTGCTCCCCCGCGAGCGCGCCGCCGCCGCGCTCGCGCGCTACCAGGCGGGCGCCCTCGAACCCGTCTCCGAGTTGACCGCCGTCTACCTCCGCGAGCCGAACATCACGGCTCCCCGCCGCCCCTTCGGCCCCGCTGGCGCGCAGGACCGTCTGCCAGCACGATAGCGCCATGGCAGTTGAACGCACCCTCGTCCTCGTCAAGCCCGACGCCATGCAGCGGGGCCTCGCCGGAACCATTCTCCAGCGCCTGGAAGACCGCGGCCTGCGGCTCACCGGCCTCAAGCTCATGCGGGTCGAAGAAGGCCTCGCGCGGCGGCACTACGCCGAGCACGAGGGCAAGCCCTTCTTCGACGGCCTGGTCGACTATATCACCAGCAGCCCCATCGTGGCCGCGGTCTTCGAGGGCGACTCCGCCACCTCGGCGGTGCGCAACAGCGTCGGCGCGACCAACCCCTCGCAGGCCGCCGCCGGCACCATCCGCGGCGATTTCGGGCTCGAGGTGGGCCGCAACCTTGTGCACGCCAGCGACAGCCCGGAGAGCGGCGAGCGCGAGGTCGCGCTCTTCTTCACCCCCGACGAGCTCGTCGCCTGGTCCCGCGACAGCGACCGCTGGATCTCCGAGAGTCCCTGAGCGCGAGCGGAAGGCCGCGCTCTCGTATGCTTGGGCGACCCCACCGATCGGAGCACCCGTGAAGCAGTACGACTCGGCCCCCGCCCTCAGCATCGACGCCGCCAGGAGCTACACCGCCACCATCGAGACCTCCGCCGGCTCGATGGTCGCCGACCTCTTCGCCGATGAGGCCCCCAACACCGTCAACAACTTCGTCTTCCTCGCCCGCGACGGCTTCTACGACGACATCATCTTCCACCGTGTCATCAGCGGCTTCATGGTCCAGGGCGGCGACCCCACGGGCACGGGCCGCGGCGGCCCCGGCTACCGCTTCGACGACGAGGCCGTTACGCGTCCCTACGACCGCGGGACGCTCGCCATGGCCAACGCCGGCCCCAACACCAACGGCTGCCAGTTCTTCATCATGCACGCCGACTATCCCCTCCCGCCGAACTACACCATCTTCGGCAAGCTCACCGCGGGCGAGGACGTGATCGATGAGATTGCCGGCGCCCAGACCGGGGCCAACGACCGCCCCCTCGAGCCCGTCGTGATCAGCGGCGTCACCATCGGCGAGAGCTGACCCTCAGCCTTCCGCGGAGTCCGTCCCCGCGCCCTCCGATTCGGCGTGAACCGGCCGCGCGTACCCGTAGACGCGCCCGTAGGCCAGCGTGAGAAGGGCCGTGCCTGCCGCGATGGCCGCTCCGGTCTGGAACGCCGTGGGCGCGTCGTAGGCGTCCACGACGGCTCCCCCGATGGTGGGTCCGATCGCCAGTCCCAGCCCGCTCAGGGCCACCGACCACCCGATCAGCGTTCCCCGGTACGACTCCGGCGCCAGGTCCATCATCGAGGCGTTGAGGGCGGGCACCTGCTGCACGTGTCCGCAGAAGATCACGGCCGTCGCCGCCGCCGCCAGGAAAATGTTCGTTGTCGCCGCCGCCGTCAGGGCCCCGGTGATGACCAGGATCTGCCCCAGCAGGAGCGGGATCGTGCGCCCGATCCGGTCGGAGAGGTGCCCCGACGGCACGTAGAGGATTCCACCCGCCACCACGGCCGGGATGAGGAAGATCGTGAGCTGCGCGAACGAGATGTGGAGGACGTTGTCGCCGTAGGGCCGGACCGCCGGTATCAGCGAGCTGATCCCGACCGTCGCCGCCAGGATGAGCACGCTCAGGAACACCATGCGCCCGGAGAGGACGCTTCGCAGCGGGGGCCGCTGCTCGTCGACCGCGCCGAGCCGTTCCCGCCGGTAGGCGGGCACCCCCAGCTGCCCCGTGATCAGCGCCGCCCCCACCGCCACGATCCCGATGATGAAGAGGGAGTTCGGCACCTTCTCCACCAGCAGCGCGCCGATGAGCGCTCCCAGCCCGAACCCCAGCAGCTGCCCTACGTTCAGGAACCCCACTACCTTGCCCCGCTCCACCGGCGGATACAGGTCGGCCCCGATCGCGTAGGTGGCGGGCCAGATGAACGCCGTGGAGACCCCCAGCACCGCTGCGAACCCGAGGTAGGCGTGCTCCTGCTGCACGGCCATCATCAGGACCAGCGCCGGGATCATCAGGACGAACCCCAGCAGCAAGGTGTGCTTCCGCTCGATCCGGTCGCTGATCGCCCCCGCCGGCGTCTCCGACAGGAAACGCGCTCCCCCGTAGAGGCCCAGCAGGTAGCCTCCAAAACCGTCGCTTGCGCCCAGGTTGTTCGGGACGAACTCCTGGAAGACCGCGAAGATCACGATCCCCAGCGCCACCTGCGCGAAGAAGATGCTGAGCCCTAATGCGTGCGGCGCCCCCGTCAGCCATGAGCGCGCCGCCAGCCACAACCGCATCGGGGCACTCTACCGGCGCAATCCCCTGTGAGCCTTCGGCGCCCCCGATCGCTGGTCCGTTGTCCCCGCCACGCCTATCCTGAACGGGCGGTGGAAAACACCCCCGAGAGCGATTTTGCCCAGGCGATCGCGGGCCACGACCACGAGGTCGACCTCTTCGGCGGGGCCGTGGCGATTGCCCGCCTTGGACGCGACGACGTCGATGGCCACGCCCTCGCCCGCGAGCTCGATCTCATCGCGGAGAGCGTTCGCGAACGCGCCGGCGACCGTGTCTTCCCCGAGCCCCTCGCCGCCGCCCTCACCGGCGAGCTCTTCGGGGAACGCGGTTTCCGCGGCAACCGCGAGCACTACACCGCCCCCGAGAACAGCTACATCGACCGCGTCATCGAGCGCCGTCTCGGCATCCCCATCACCCTCTCCCTCGTGTTCATGGAGATCGCCCAACGCGTCGGTCTCGAATGCGACGGCATCGGCTTTCCCGGCCACTTCCTCGTCCGCTGCGGCGGCGACAACGGCTTCTTCGTCGACCCTTTCAACGCCGGCGAGCAGCCCAGCCGCGAGGAGCTGTGGGGCCGCCTGGAGGGCCGCACGTCGACCTTCCCCAGCGTCGATTCCCTTCTCGCCGCCGTCACCCGGCGTCAGATCCTGCAGCGCATGCTGGTCAACCTCTGTGTGGCCTACCAGGGCGTCGGCGATACCGAGCGCTGGATTGCCGCCCTCGGCTTTCGCCTCCGTCTCGAGCCCTGGAATGCCGCCCTCTATCTGGAACGGGGACTGCTCCACTACCAGCAGGGCGAGGAAGCGCTTGCCTTGGCCGATCTCGAACGGTACGTTGACAGCGGTGACCCGGACCTGAGCCCTCGGGCGCTACGGCTACTCGATAACCTCCGGTTGCGGCTTGGACGGGAAAGGGGGAACCCGTGACCAGCGTCCTTCCCTGCGTACCGTCTGGCGACAAGCCGCCCTTCCGTCGCCAAATCCAGATCGATGCCTACCTGCGCATCGCCCACTCGCTGCGCCGTCTCTCCAAGCTGATGAACGTCCTGACGGACGCTGAGATGGACCGCGTCATCCCCCTCCTCAGCGAGCGCCATTTCGCCTCGCGGCAACTACTCTTCTCGGCGGGCGAGATCCCCGACCGCGTCTTCCTGCTGCTCAAGGGCCGCGTCAAGCTCTACCACATCTCCAGCAACGGCAAGGAAGTCATCATCGACATCGCCGGCAAAGGCGACCTCGTCGGCGACATGGCCATCCTCGAGGGCGGAGACCACACCATCTACGCCCGCGCCCTCGATGATGTGGTCGTCGTCACCATCTGCTGGGAGGACTTCTTCTACCTCGTCCAGCGTTCCCCCCGGCTGGCCTTCACCATGGCCGAGATCATGGCCCGCCGGCTCTCCGGCGTGCAGCGCACGCTCATGAACATGGTCTCCAAGCCGGTCTCCGGCCGCCTTGCCGATGCCCTCCTCGACCGTGTCGAAGGGGACGATGTCCGCCTCGGTCTTACCCACGAGGAGCTCGGCCAGACGATCGGGACCAGCCGCGAGACGGTCACGGCCCTCCTGAGCCGTTTCGTCACCCTCGGCGCCATCGAGCCCGCCTCGGATGGCTACCGCCTCGCGAACGAGCACCTCCTGCGCGAGATCTCGAGCGGCACGGTCACCGTCTCGCCCCGCCACCCCGTCCGAGGCCAGCCGACCGCTCCGAAGTCTTGAGCGCGCCAGGCGGCCACCGCCCGCCACCCTTCCCCGAGGCCCCCTCGCGCCCCTCGCTCATCGCCCACGGCGGCGGCAATACTGCTGCCCGCGCGAGCGTGGCGCTGGACGCCCGCGCTGCTTTCATCGAGGTCGATCTCTGGGTCCATCGTGGGCGCCTCGAGGCCCGCCACGAGCGCCGCCTCCCCGGGCCCCTCCCCATCCTCTACGAGCTCTGGTACCTCCGCCCCGCCCCCCGCCCGCCCTACCACCTGGAGGACCTGCTGCTCGCCTGCCAGGGACGAGCGGGCGTCCTCCTCGACCTCAAGAACGGCCTGGGCGAGACGCCCCGCCTCCTCCGCGAGGCCCTCGCCCGCTACGGACAGGGCGCGCAGGTCGTCGCCTCCTCCCAGAACTGGCCCCTCCTCCGCGAGGTCAGCGTCGCCTGCCCCCAGGTTGACCTCTACTACTCCATCGACACGCCCGACCAGTTCGACCTCTTTCAATCGGTGGTGATGCACGATCCCCTCCCCACTGGCGTCTCCTGCCGCCACTCGCTCCTCACCCGGGAGGTTGTGGCCGGTTTCCACGAGGCGGGCCTCGCCGTTGCCGCCTGGACCGTCGACGAGGGGGGCCGCGCCCGTGAGCTCGCCCGCTGGGGCGTGGAGGCCATCACCACCAACCAGGTCGAGGAGATGCGCGCCGCTCTCGCTGCGTCGCCATGAGCCCCCCGCGCCCGCTGGCCGTCTACGTGCACATCCCCTTCTGCGTGCGCGTCTGCGGCTACTGCGACTTCAACACCTACGCCGGCATGGACGGTGCGAAGGACGCCTACGCCGCCGCCGCGGTTGCCGAGATCGAGGCCTGGGCGCCCGAAGTCGCCGGCCGCACCGTGACGTCGATCGCCTTCGGCGGCGGCACTCCCGGCGAGATGCCCTCCGAGTCGCTCATCGCCATCATCGAGGCCGTGCGCGCGGTCGCCCCCCTCGCCCTCGACGCCGAGGTCACCCTCGAGGCCAACCCCGGCACCACGTCCGGCCCCGCCCTCCGCGCCCTCGCCGCCGCGGGCGTGAACCGCATCTCCTTCGGCGCCCAGAGCTTCGACCCCGTCGAGCTCGCTTTCCTCGACCGCATCCACACTCCCGAGGCGACCGCCGCCTCCCTCCACCTCGCCCGCGAGGCCGGCATCCCCGGCGTCAACCTCGACCTGATGTACGGCCTGCCCGGACAGATGCCTGCCGCCTGGGAAGCGATCCTCGAGCAGGCGCTCGGCCTCGCTCCCGATCACCTCTCGCTCTACGCCCTCACCGTCGAGCCCGGGACGCCCCTCGCGAACCGTGTCGAGCGGGGGGCGGTAGTCCCCCTCGACCCCGATGCCGTGGCCGCGATGTACGAGGTCGCCGCCGCCCGCCTTGATGGCGCTGGCTACGGCCACTACGAGCTTTCAAACTGGGCCCGCCCCGGCCACGAGAGCCGTCACAACCGCGTCTACTGGACCTGGGGCGACTATCTCGGCATCGGCGCCGGCGCCCACGGCTTCCTCGACGGCGAACGCTTCGAGAACGTCGCCCACCCTCGCGCTTACATCGAGGCCGTGCGCCGCAACGGACGCGCCATCGTCGAGCAGGTCCGTCCCGATTCCGCCACCGCCATGTCCGACTGGCTCGCCCTCCGCCTCCGCCTCGTCGAGGGCTTTGCCCCCGGCGAGTTCGCCGTCACCTTCGGCGAGGCGCTCGAAGACGCCGCCGGACCGCCCCTCGACGCCTGCCGCGCCGCCGGCCTCGTCGAAGAGGACGGCGGGCGTCTGCGCCTCACCCCCCGCGGTCGCCTCCTGCACAGCGAAGTCGCCGTACGGGTGATGCTCTACCTCCAGGAGCGCGCCGCCGAGCCCCCCTCCCTGCGAAGCGCCACACCCGGCGTGGCATAATCGCCGCACGCCCATGTACGTCGTTGGTACCGCTGGTCACGTCGACCACGGCAAGAGCGCCCTCGTCCGCGCCCTCACCAACATCGGTCCCGACCGCCTGCGCGAGGAGAAGGAGCGCGGCCTCACCATCGACCTCGGCTTCGCCTGGCTCGCCCTCCCCTCCGGACGCGACATAAGCATCGTTGACGTGCCCGGCCACGAGCGCTTCATCAAGAACATGCTCGCCGGCGCCGGCGGCGTCGACCTCGCCCTCCTCGTGGTCGCCGCCGACGAGGGGCCCATGCCCCAGACCCACGAACACCTCGCCATCCTCGACCTGCTCGATGTGCCCGCCGGCGTTGTCGCCATCACCAAGTGCGACCTCGCCGAGGAGGAGTACGTCGACCTCGTTGAGGAGGAGGTGGCTGAGACGCTCATGGGTTCCCGGCTTGAAGGCGCCCCCATCGTGCGCACCTCCGCCACCACCGGAGAGGGTCTCGATGACCTCGTGGCCACCATCGACACCGCCCTCGACACGACCCCCGCGAAGCGCGACCTCGGCCGCCCCCGCCTCCCCATCGATCGCGCCTTCACCATCCGCGGGTTCGGCGCGGTCGTCACCGGCACCCTGCTCGACGGCAGCCTTGAGGTCGGCCAGGAGATCGAGGTCCAGCCGGGCGGCCTGCGCGGCCGCATCCGCGGCCTCCAGCGCCACGGCGGGAAGGTCGAGCGTCTCGCCCCCGGAACGCGCGCCGCCGTCAACGTCAGCGGCATCCGCACCGAGCAGCTGAGCCGCGGGATGGTGCTCGCCGCGCGCGACGTACTGAAGCCCGCCCACGCCCTCGACGTGCGCCTCAGGGCGACCGACCTCCTCACCCACCCCCTCGCGCACGACGCGGGCGTCACCTTCCTCTCCGCGACCGCGGAGTCCGAGGCCAAGGTCCGCTTCCTCGACCGTGACGAGCTTGCTGCTGGCGAGACCGCCTGGGCCCAGCTTGTGCTCGAAACCCCGGTCGCCGTCCTGCCGCACGACAGCTGCATCGTGCGCACCCCTAACGAGACCGTCGCCGGAGGTCCCATCGCCGCCGTCAATCCGCGCCGCCACCGCCGCAACCACCTGCCCACCCTCGAAGCCCTCGATCGCCAGCTCGAGGCGCCCCCCGCCGAGCGTCTCGCCGACCTTCTCGCCGCCGGCCCCCTCCCACGCGCCGACGTAGGCGCGGCCCTCGGCCTCCAGCCCGACGAGGCGACCGCCGCGGCCGCTGAGCTCGTCGCCGCCGGCCGCGCCCTCGACCACGGCCCCCTCCTCGCCGGCCGCCCCTGGCTGGCCGCCTCCACCGCCGGCCTCCGCGAGGCCGTGCGCGACTACCTCGCCGAACACCCCCTCCGCCCCTCCGCTCCCCGCGAGCACCTGCGCAGCCGCCTCGCTCTCGAACCGCAGCTGTTTGAGCTTGTCGCTGGCGAGAGCGTGGCCGCCGGTGAGCTTGTCGAGCGCTCCGGCGGCGGGTTCCACCCGCCCGCCTACGCCGTCGCGCTCAGCAGCGGGCAGCAGGAGCAGGCCGCGGCCTTCGTCGCTGCCCTCAGGGCAGGCGGCGCGAGTCCCCCGACCGAGTCCCCTCCACCCCCCGACCTGCTCGCCTACCTGGCCGGCGAGGGCCTGGTCGAAGACACCGGCTCGGGCGTGGTCTTCGAGGCCGGCGTCTACGCCGGGCTCGCGCAGCGCATCCGCGAGCACATCGAGGCGAAAGGCTCCGTCAGCCTCGCCGAGGTCCGCGACCTCTTCGGCACCAGCCGCAAGTACGCTCAGGCCCTCCTCGAACACCTCGACGCGACCCACGTCACCCGCCGCACCGGCGATGTCCGCGTCCTGCGCTCGCCCCTGGAGGCGCGCCGGTGACCCTGCGCATGGATACCGTCGCCGCCGAGCTGCCCGCGCTCATCGCCCGCCACGAGGAGACGCGCGCGGCCGCCGGCGCCGCCATCGAGGGCGCGCGCGCCGCCCTCCGCGGCTGGAGCGATGACGCCGACGCTGCCGCCGCCCGCATCGAGCGCGCCCTTGCTGGCCGGGCGATCCCCTACGCCCTCGCCCTTCGCGAGGATCCCGCCTCCACCTTCCCCGCCCCTGCTCCCGGTCCCGTCACCGTTGTCGCCGTCGACGGCTCCTCCATCACGCCCGACCGCTTCGCCACCGTCCGCGCCTACGCCATCAACATCGGCCACGCCCGCCTCCCCTACGGCGTCGACCTCGAACCATCGCTCGACGCCATCGCCGAGGTCGGTCTCGACGGCGACCTCCTCGATCGTATTCCCGACATGCGCCGCGCCCCGCGCGGCCTCGCCACCCGCCTCCTCCGCGACGTGCGCGAGCTTGAGCGCGGCGCGGAGGAGGCCCTGCCTGCCGCCGAGGCGGGCCCCGCCGTCCTCCTGATCGACGGCACCCTCCTCCCCTGGGACCTGCACACCCGCCAGGCCTCCGACGAAGCCCTCGCTCCCTACCGTGAGCGCACCATCGACGCCCTCGATCGCCTGCGCGCCAGCGGCGAGGCGCTCAGCATGGGCGCCTACATCTCCGCCTCCGCCGCCCGCGAGGTCGTCGCCAGCCTCGAGGCGCTCGCCCTGCCCCCTCCCTCGGCCCCGCCCCTCAGCGACGGGGATGTGTTCCGCGGCCTCCTCGCCCCCGGCCAGCGCAGTGCCCTCTTCCGCTCCCACAGCAGCCGCCCCGGCCGCGTCGAGGAGCTGCTTCCCGGCCACGACGTCGCCCTCTTCTACCTCCGCATCGGCGACGACATCGCCCGCGTCGAGCTCCCCGCCTGGGCGGCCACGCCCCCGCAGATCGAGCGTCTCCACGCGACCCTCGTGGACCAGTGCGAGCGCTGCGAGGGCTACCCCCGCGCCCTGCAGGAGGCGCACGAGCAGGCCGTCATCTCCGCCGGGGACCGCGAGCAGTTCGAACGCCTGCTGGCGCGCCTCGCGGGCGATGCCGGAATCCACGAACGCGTCAGCGGGAAACAGCAGAGCAAGCGAAGGAGGTCGATCTGAGCGAGACCTGCCGTATCGTCCGCGCCAGCGTGCGCGCCTTCGACTGCGCCTATGCGCGCTACACGAGCGAACCCTTCGCCCTCGGCCAGATGCTCGTCGTGCGTGAGGGGCGCTACCTCACGTTCGGCGTCGTCACCGGCAGCGAGAGCGGCCCCGATGACCCCTCCCGCCCCCTCGTCCCCCGCGGCGATCCCGGCCAGAGCGCGGCCGCCGTCATGGCCGGCAACCCCGAGATCGAGCTGCTGCTCCGCACCACGCTCACCGTGGCCATCTGCGGCCACGTCGATCGCGAGGCCGCGCGACCCATCCTCCCGCCCATGCCCCCGCCCCTGCTGGCCGAGGTGCATGCCGCCGATGACGAGGAGAAGATCCGCGTCGCGGACGACGGACGCTTCCTCGTGCCGCTCCTCGCCAACTCCGCCGCCGACGATGCCGTGCTGGCCGCCGCCATCCGCGAGGTCGCCCGCGCCGCCGCTCCCGGCGAGCGACCCTTCCTCGTCGCCGCCGGCAAGGAGCTCGCCCGCCTCCTCAAGGCCGAGCCCTCGCGCCTGACCAGTATCCTTCGGGCGGTGGACCATGAGTGATGCGAAGCCACCTGCCCGCCCCCTCGGCGTCGTTGTCGGAGGCTCGCTGACGAAGGGCCTCGAAGTGCGCCTCGCCGCCGGCCAGGCCGCCCAGCTCGGCCAGTACGCGATGACCGACATCGGCGGCGATCTCAGCCTCCTCGGCATGGTCACCGACATCACCCTCAAGTCCGTCGATTCCGGCCCCACCGTCTGGCCCCCTGGCGAAGGCGACACCCCCCTCCTCCGCGAGGTGCTCCAGGACACCGGCGTCTACACCGCCCTCGCCGTCGACCCCTACCTGGAACTCCCCGAGAACGGTGAGGAGCCCGCCCGTGCCCGCCGCCTCCCCAACCACTTCGCCGCCGTCCTCCCCGCCGACCAGGACACCCTCGACCGCGCCTTCTCGACCGATGGCCGCCCCGCCATCCCCGTGGGCGCCCCCCTCGGCATGGATGACCTCGAGGTCGGCGTCGACTTCGAACGCCTCTTCGAGCGCTCCGCCGGCGTCTTCGGCAAGAGCGGCACGGGCAAGAGCGTGCTCGTCCTCCACCTCCTCGACGCCATGCTCACCCGCTCCGCCGCCGTCCCCACCAACGGCGAGCGCACCGTCGCCCTCGTCTTCGACATGCACAACGACTACGGCTGGAGCATGAAATTCCAGGGGCCGGGCGCCCGCGAGCTGCGCTCACTGAAGCAGCGCCACCAGACCGATGTCGAGCTCTACACGCTCGAATCCGGCGCCACTCGCTCCGACGGCCAGATTCTCATCGGGACACGTGACATCCAGCCCGACGACCTTGAGGTCCTGCGCGAGACCCTCGACCTGTCGGACCTGGCCATCGATGCCGCCCACGCCTGCCGCCGCCGCTTCGGCCCCGGCTGGATCGACGAGATCCTGGCCGACGAGCCGTCGCCCGCGGTGGTCAACAAGCTCTGGCGTGAGCCCCCCGAGGGTGACGTCAACTGGTCACAGGTGGCCGCCCAGATCGGCTATCCGGGATCGCTCGAAAGCCTCCGCCGGCGCATGGAGCGGCTCACGCGCCGCGAATTCGTCCGCACCGAGGGCTCCCAGTTCGGCGATGTCATCGAGCACATCGTGCGCTCCCTCCAGAGCGGCAAGAGCGTCGTGGTCCAGTTTGGCCGGTACGGGAACGACCTCACCAGCTACATGCTCGTCGCGAACATGCTCTCCCGCCGCATCTGGGAGCGCTACCGCGACAGCACCGAGCGCTCTCGCGAGCGCGAGGCGCCCAACCGTCTTGTGATCGTCATCGAGGAGGCGCACAAGTTCGTCGACCGCTCCCTCGCCGGGCAGAGTATCTTCGGCCAGATCGCGCGCGAGCTGCGCAAGTACAACGTCACCCTCCTCGTCATCGACCAGCGCCCCAGCCAGATAGACCCCGAGGTCCTCTCCCAGATCGGGACCAAGTTCACGCTCCAGCTCGATAGCGACAACGATGTCGATGCCCTTGTCGGCAACGTCGCCGGCCGCAGCGGCCTGCGCCAGGTCATCGCCGCCCTCGAGAGCAAGCGCCAGGCGCTCGTGTTCGGCCACGCCCTGCCCATGCCCGTCGTCGTCCAGACCCCCGAGGCGACCAACGACACCTCCGGGCGCGGCGCCCTGCGAGTCCGCCTGGGCCTGCCAGAGCACGACGAAGCGAGCCCCGCCGCCGCCCTCTTCGGCGCCCCCGACCGCGAGCCCCAATCTCCGGAGGCCTGAGCGGAACCCGCGGGCTCTGGCAGGTCAGCTGCCGGTGGCCGCGGCCTGCGCCTCACGCCGCGACGTGAAGCGCCGGAAGAACCGGCCGATGTCGTGGTTGTCCCACGCCACCAGCACTTGGGCGGCCACGAAAATGCTGCTGTACGTCCCGGCGATAACGCCCACCAGCAGGACCAGCAGGAAGTTCTGGATCGTGACGCCGCCGATCAGGAACATCGCGATGATCGTCAGCACCGTGACGAACGACGTGTTGACCGAGCGCACCAGCGTCTCCGTGAGGCTCACGTTCACCGCTTCCGAGAACGGCACGAACGCGTCGCGCGAGGTCACCTCGCGCACGCGGTCGAAGACCACGATCGTGTCGTGCACGGAGAAGCCGATGACCGTCAGGATAGCCACGATGAAGGCCGTATCCACCTCCGTGCCCGCCACCTTCGCCAGCAGCGAGAACAGCCCCAGCACCACCACCGAGTCGTGCACCAGCGCGATCACCGCGCAGAGCCCGTACCGCCACGCGCTCCGCTGGCGGCGGAACGCGAACGCCACGTAGATCAGGATCGCCACCGCTGCCGCCGCCACGGCCAGCGTGGCGTCCCGCGCGATCTCGGTGGAGACCGTTCCCGAGACGGTCGCGAAGTCGAGCCGCTGGACCGGGCCGAACTCCTCTTCCAGGCCCGCGAGGATCTCGTCGATCTCGCCGGGCGGCACGGGCCCCTCGGCCGCCGTGATGGGCGGCGCCCCCTCCAGTTCCACCGTGCGCACCAGGAACGTGTTGAACCCCGCGCCCTGTACCCGCGCCTCCTCGTGCCCGAGCCGGCTCAGCGCCTCCCGCAACTCCTCCGGCTCCACGACCCGCACCGGCTCGGGAGTCCCCGCCCCTTCCCCGGCGCCCTCTTCCGCCTGCTCCCCTTCTCCATTGGCGGGCGTTTCCTCCTGCCCAAACTGGAGCGTGAACGTCGACCCGCCCGTGAACTCGATACCCGCCTTCAGCGAAGGTGGCACCAGCAGGGTGATCGCCGCTGCCGCGAACACCACCAGCGAGAGCCCCAGCGTGATCCAGCGTCGCCGCGCGAAGGCGATGAACGTCGAACGAGGCGTGGCCGCCGCCGGCGTCTCGCCCTCGTCCTCATCCGCGTGCGATGACAGCCCCTCGGCGTTGAAGAGCCAGCGGGAGCGCGCGAACCGCGTCCCCACGAACATCCGCAGGAAGGTGCGTGTCACCACGATCGCCGAGAACATGCTGACGGCAACGCCGATCGCGAGCGTGATCGCGAACCCTCGCACGAACGAAGCGCCGAACTGATCGCCGAACCAGAAGAGGATCGCGCACGTGATGAATGTCGCGATGTTGGAGTCCCGGATAGACGGCCAGGCCCGCCGGAAGCCCGTCTCGATCGCCGTGGCCAGCGGCCTGCCCCGCCGTAACTCCTCCTTCATCCGTTCGAAGATGAGGATGTTCGCGTCGACCGCCATACCCACCGAGAGGATGAACGCCGCGATCCCCGAGAGCGTCAGGGTCACCGGCCACATCTTGAACACCGTGAGCGTGATGAGCGCGTAGACGATCAGGGCGAAGGCGGCCAGCACACCCGGGAGGCGGTAGTACAGGATCATGAACACCAGCACCGCCAGCAGGCCGATCTCCGCCGCGTTCACCGAGGCCTTCACGGAGTCGTCGCCCAGCGAGGCGCTCACTTCGTTCGCCTGGATGGTGCGCAGGGGCACCGGCAGGGCGCCCGCGTTCAGCTGCCTGGAAAGGTCGTTCGCTTCCGTGAAGCTGTCCAGCCCCGTGATCGACCCCTGGTCCTCGATCACCCCCTGCACCACCGCGTCCGAGATCAGTTCGTCGTCGAGATAGATCAGGATGCGCCGCTGCCGGTCGCCCACGTTGTACTGCAGCGCCCGCGTCGTGATCTGCCGGACCAGATCGCTGCCCACGCCGGTCGTCTCGAAGTTCACCGTGAAGGTCGTGCCCCGCCGCTCGGGGTACGTGTTGCTCTTCAGGTGCTGGCCCGTCATCTGGATCTCGACGCCGTCGACCACGCCCGTCGCGGGCACAAGCCGGTCCTCGTCGTTGTAGACGAAGTACTGGAGCGAAGCGGTTCGGCCGATCAGGCGCTCGGCGTCCGGAAGGCTGATCCCCGGCACCTGCACGTCGAGCCGGTTGCCGCTCGCGATCTGGATCTCGGGTTCCACCACGCCGAAGGCGTCCACGCGCCGCCCGATCACTTCCTTGGCGACCTCCAGCGACTCCGTCAGGTCGCCCTCGTAGCCAGCGGGCGGTTCCGCTTGCAACACCAGGTGCGCGCCGCCCTGCAGGTCGAGCCCCAGGCGCATCGTCCGGCGCTCGTAGTCGCCGATGCTGAAGCCCCGGCCCTCGGGCCAGAAGTCGCCGGGCAGGTAGCGGCTGGGCGCGCTCGGCCAGACCACGATCAGGCAGAAGACGCTGCCCACGAGAATCGCGAGAAACGTGAGGGCGGTGGAGGAACTACGCATTCGGGTCGCGGGCCTCGCCGGCGCCCGCCGCCACCGTCTCGAGCGCCTCTTCAGGCGCGGGCTCCAGGGTTGTCAACCGCCGCTCGATCGCGTCGGTCAGGGCGCGCACGTGGATACCGGGCGCGATCTCAAGGATCAGCTCCGTCGGTCCCTCATCGGGCGTTTGCACGTCCTTCACCTCGGCGATGATTCCCCCGGTGGTCACCACCTCGTCGCCGATTTGCAGCTCGCGTACGGCCTTCTTGCGCTGTCGCTGCTGCTTCAGCACGGGCTGCAGCAGGATGAAGTAGAAAGCCGCCACGGCGAGCACCGTGTAGAAGATGACACTGAACATCACGGCCATGGGTGCACCCCGGATCTAGCCTTCGGCAGTCATGCGTTCGAGGGATTGGCGCGCCAGCGCGAGAGCGGTCGCGCGATCGTCCACCTCGCCGGCCAGCTGAGCCTCGCGCACCGATGTTAGGACAGCCCCCAGAAGCGGTCCACTTGGCAGGCCCAGCTCCCGCATCAGCTCCTCCCCGTTCAGGAGCGCCGGCTCCTCCTCGCGCAGGGCCTCCGCCGTGCGCCGCACGATCGTCCCCAGGAACGCGATGTGCCGTTCGAAGTTCTCGCGGCGATAGGTCGGTCCGCGTGTGGCCATGCCATCGGCCAGTTGCAGCAGCAACAGCGGCAGCGTCTGTCCCTGCACATCCCTGGCGAAGCGCCGCAGGGCCCGATCCGTGGGCGGCCACGACCTTGCGAACTCTCCCGGGCGCAGGTGGTAGCGAACCATGCAGGTCACGAAGTCGGTGCTCGCCTGCTCGAACCCGAGCGAAGCCAGCCGCCCCTCAAGCAGGTCCGCCCCGACCGGCCCGTGCCGCGGAAAGCGCAGCCGCCCCTCCCGCACCTCCGCCGTCCGTGGCTTGGCGATGTCGTGCACCAGGCACGACAGACGCAGCAGGTGCAGCAGCGGCCGCCCGTCGATCTCCCGCGCCAGCCACTCCGTCATCGAGATCTCGGGCGAAGGGTCGGGCATCCCCAGCCCCTCCACACCCTCCCCCAGGGCGCGGTCGAGCGCCCCCACCGCCGTAAGGTTGTGCTCCAGCACGGTGTAGTGGTGCAGGGCGGGCTGTTCGAAGCCGCGCCCCTCCTCCAGCTCCGGCAGGAGTCCCGCCGTGAGCGCGCCCGCCGCGTCGAGCGTGCGCAGGCGATGCTCGGCGTCGTCGCGCGCGATCGCGTCGAGGAGCTCCCTGGGAGGTGTCACCCGAGCAGTCTACCGGCGCGGCGGGCTACGCCCGCGGATGCGCCTGGTTGTACTGCTCCCGCTTCTGCTGGTCCGTCAGATGGGTGTAGATCTGCGTGGTCGAGATGCTGGCGTGGCCGAGCGCCTCCTGCACGTTCCGCAGGGGCATCCCGCCCGAGAGCATGTGCGTGGCGTAGGTGTGCCGGAGCGTGTGGGGCGTGATCCCCTCAAGCCCCGCCTCTCGTGCGTAGTTCTTCAGGATCAGCCAGAACCCCTGGCGCGTCAGCCGTCCTCCGCGGCGGTTCACGAAGAGGGCCGCCTCGTTCCGGTTGCGCACCATCTTCGGCCGTACGTGGAAGATGTATTGCCGCAGCTCGTCCACCGCCCGCTGGTAGAGCGGCAACGCCCGCTCCTGGTCGCCCTTGCCGATCCCCTTCACGGTGACGGGGTCGCTCTCCAGCGCCACGTGACCCACGTCCAGCGAAACGAGCTCGGTCACCCGCATCCCCGTCCCGTAGGCCATCTCCAGCATCGCCTTGTCGCGCTGCGCCACGGGCGTGCTCCGGCGGGCCGGCTGCTCCAGCAGCTCGTCCACTTCCTCTGCCGTGAGCGTGCGTGGGAGCGCCTTCCCCACCTGGGGCGAGCGCAAATCCTCCGTTGGGTCGCCCGCCAGGATGCCCTCTGCCGCCATGAAGCTGAAGAAGGACTTCACCGCCGCCACCTTGCGTGCCACCGTGGCCGCCTTGTAACGCCTCCCGCGCAGCTCCTCGACGAACGTCAGCAGCATCGCGTCCGTGACTGCTTCCCACGAACAGCCCCTCTCCACGGTCTGGCCGGAGACGCTCTTTTCGAACTGAGCCAGATCGCTCCGGTAGGCCGAAATCGTATTCTCAGACGCGTTTTTCTCGACAGCGAGAAACGTCAGAAACTCGGCTACACGGGAGTCCATCCAAAGCCCCCCTCTAGGACAAGGTTGGAACGTAGTGGCGGTCGTGGGAGGCTCATCCTAGGCTGACGCGCCCGGCTTGGCCACAGGTAGTGACCGCCTTCCGGTGAAGATTTCGTCGGTATCAAGAAGTCCGGTGGGCATGGTCACGCAGGCCGTTCCTCTTGTCATTGTCAATAGACGAAATCGCGTTGCAGATTCCCCTCAAACCTCTCCCGCACTGCCCGCCCGTGTGATACGCAGCCAGCGGCGCTTCCCCACCCGCACGTGCGAACCGACCCGCGCCGGTTCCCGCCCATCTGCCACGGTTTCGCCGTCGACTGCCACCGCTCCCTGGTCGAACAGCCGCCGTGCCTCACGCCGCGATGGCGCCGCTCCCGCCTCCACGATCACGTCGATCAGCGGCTGTCCCTCGCGCACCGGCGCGTCCGGCATCTCCTCCGGCTCCTCGCGCCGCTGCACCGTCTGCTCGAAGTGCGCCTCCGCCTGTGCGGCGGCGTCCCCGGAGTGCAGTTCGGTCACGATCGTCCGCGCCAGCCGCTTCTTCTCGGTCAACGGATCGCGTTCCCCTGTTGCCAGCCCCTCGATCGTGGCCGCTACGTCCCCCCGGTCGAGGCTCGTCGCCAGCTCGAAATAGTTGGCCAGCGCCGCGTCGGGAATCGACATCGCCTTGCCGTACTGGTCCTCGGGCGCCTCGTCCAGCCCGATGAAGTTCCCCGTCGACTTCGACATCCGCATCACGCCGTCGACCCCCACCAGGATCGGCATCGTTACGGGCACGTGCTTGCGCTGCCCCGCGTGCTCCTGGAGCTTGCGTCCGGCCATCAGGTTGAACAGCTGCTCCGTGCCTCCCACTTGCACGTCGCACTCCAGCGCTTGTGCGTCGTAGCCCTGCAGCAACGCATAGAGAAATTCGTGCAGGTAAACCGCGTCCGCTTGCTGGCGCCGCTTGCGGAAGTTATCCCGCGTGAGCATCTCCGCCACCGTGAATTTCGACATCAGGGAGATGAGGTCGTTCAAGTCGAGTTCTCCCAGCCACTCCGAGTTGTGCCGAACCACCGTCTTCGCCTGGTCCAGGATCTTTGAGGCCTGGGCGAAATAGGCGGCCTCATTGGCCCGTATCGTCTCGCTGTCGATCTGCGGCCGGAGCTTGTTCTTGTCGGAAGGGTCCCCGATCAGCGCTGTGATGTCCCCGATTAGGAACACCGTCTCGTGCCCGAAGTCCTGGAACTGCCGCAACTTCCGCAGCGGCACCGCGTGGCCGAGCGTCAGCGAGGTCGCCGTCGGGTCGATGCCAAGGTAGACGCGCAGCGGTCGGTCCTCCTCCAGCATCTCTCGCAGCTCCGCCTCGAACGCCCGCCGCAGCCCCTCGTCCCCGTACTCCACCCCGCTCATGAGCACGAAGAGCTGCTCGTCGACGGGCGCCATTCGCCGGCTCACGAGAACAGCTCCCGCACGTGGCGCACGTCCGCCGCGATCTGCGCCCGCAGCTCCTCCGGCCCCGAGAACGCCTGCTCCGGGCGCACGCGGTCCACGATCGCGATCTCCATGCGCTCGTCGTAGAGGTCCCCCTCGAAGTCAAGCAGATGTGTCTCGATCGAGATGTGCCCCTCGTCGAAGGTGGGCCGGCGCCCGATGTTGGTCGCTCCCAGCAGCTCACGTCCCGCCGTCCGCGCGAACGTGGCGTAAACGCCCAGCGCCGGCAGCGCCCGGTCCGCCGCCACCGAGATATTGGCCGTGGGGAACCCGATCGTGCGTCCCCGCTCGAAGCCCCGAACCACGGGCCCCGCGAGCGTGTAGGGGCGCCCCAGCAGGTCCGTCACGGCGCGCATGTCGCCCTCCCCCAGCGCGCGCCGCACCATCGTAGAGCTGCAGCGCTCGCCACCAGCCAGCAGGGGCTCGATCTGCACGACCTCGAACCCCAGCTCCTCGCTCGCCTGTCGCATCCGTTCGGGTGTGTCCGCAGGCGCCCCCCGCCCGAAGGCGGCGTCCGGCCCCAGCACCATCAGGCGCATGCGCAGCAGCCGGTGGAACGCCTCCGCCAGCTCCTCCGCCGTCACCTCCGAGAGCTCCGACGTGAACGTGAGCGGCAGCACCCACGAGGCGCCTCCCTCGCGCATCAGCCGCAGCCGGTCCTCAAGCGAGGTCAGGTAGCTCGGCGTGATGTCGGGCCGCAAGACGGTGATCGGGTGGGGGTGCAGCGTGACCACCCCGGGCGCGAGTCCGCGTGTTTCCGCCTCCTCCCGCAGCCGCGCAAGGAGGGCCTGGTGCCCCCGGTGCACCCCGTCGAAGACGCCCATCACGAGCGCGCTTCCACCCTCGGGGGCGGCCATCTCCAATTGGGCCGCGGTCAGCGATGGCAGCGTCACGGTCATGCTCTTCTGGCGGGCGGCGCTGGCGCCTTCACCGTTCCCCACTCTCGCACGATGCCGCCAGCTACACTAGTCACATGCGCCTCCGGCTCCTGCTGGCGCTGCTCTGGCTGGCGGTCATGGTTGCGCTCGCGAGCATGCCCAGCCCCGAAGACCCCTCGAGCGGGGCCCTCGCGAACGCCGTCCATGCGATCCAGTACGCCGTCTTCATCCTCATCCTCCTCAGTTTCGCCCGTAGCGCCCTTCCGCGCCTTCCCGCGCCCGCCCTTGCCGTGCTTGCCGGCGCCGCCGCCCTGCTCGTGGGGGCGGGGCAGGAGTGGTACCAGTCCTTCCTCCCCTACCGTCAGGCCGACCCCGCCGACCTCCTCTACGACGCCGTTGGCGTCGCCGGCGGTCTGCTCCTCTGGACCCTTGCCGCTGCGCTCCGGCAGCGCCGCCTTCAGCGTTTGCTGGCGGCCGGCTGAGCGAGGCCCCGTACGCGGATGTCCCCCCAGGCCTTGTCCTGCTCCACCTCGCAGGCCCCGCGCTTGAGCAGCTCCAGCAGCGCGATGAACGTCACCACCACCTCGACCCGCGTCGTGCAGGATGCGATCACGCGCCGGAATGAGAAGGACCGCCCCCGCCCCCGCAGGCGCGCCTCCAGCGCCTCGATGCGGTCCCCCAGGTTCACGTCGAGGCGCGTGACGGTGCCCGCCGGCTCCTCCGGCATCCGCTCCAGCACCTCCATCATCACCGCGTAGAGCGCCTCCAGCGTGACCCCGGCGAGGGCGTTCCCCGGCGGTGGCTCCGGCGGCGCTCCCCCTCGCGGATAGGTGCGCCACCCCGCCGCCGCCCGCTCCCCCAGCGAGTCCGCCGCTTCCCTGTAGCGCCGGTACTCGAGTAGCAGCGCCACCAGCTCCCCGCTCGCATCCTCCTCTTCCGGCTCCTCCTCATCCTCCTCGCGCTGCGGCAGCAGCGCCCGCGACTTCAACTGCAGCAGCTTCGCCCCAATGGAGATGAACTCCGCCAGCGCCACTGCATCGAGTGACTCGTCCGCATGAACCGCTTCCAGGTACTGGTCGGCGACCGCCACCAGCGACACTGTCGTGATGTCGAGGTCTTCCCGCTGGATCAGCATCAGCAACAGGTCCAGGGGGCCCTGGAACGTCGGCAGCCGGATCTCGAGCATGGCCTCCCGATGGCCGCTCCCCGCCCGGGCGACGGTGTCAACCTCGTCCCGCTGCCCCGGCTCCCTCGATTCAGGGGCCGTGTGCTCGACCGCAGCGGCTCGACGAGCGACGGGTCGCATGTTCTCGCGATTCGCGCCTATGGCAAAGCGCGAAGGCGTCTCACTCTCCCGCCGGCGCGGACGCTCCGTCCGCCGGCGCCAGGTCCGTCCGTAGCCGCTGAGCGTCCCGCAGGTAGATGTGCCGGATCTCGTGCGGGGCGGCGTCGGTGTTCACATGCAGCAGGATGCGGACGCACTTCTGCATCGAACCGGGCACGTTCATCTCGTGCCCGCAGAGGAGCGGCACGTACTTCCAGCCCTCCAGCCGGCGAGTGGCTTCCGCCGGGAACTCCGCGTTCAGGTCGGGCGACGTCGTGAAGTGGCATGAGGCGATGTCGTCCGGCTGGACGTCGTTCGCTTCCACCATCGCCTGCAGCAGCTCGCCCGTCCCTTCAAGGATCGCCTCGCGGGCGTTCTCGTCGACGGTGATCGCCCCGCGGATGCCGCGAACGGTCATGGACTGGCGCTCCCCGGGGAACCGGTTACGCGTCCTCCCTGCTACGTCCCGTGACTCGCTCGACGTACGAGCGAACGCGTTCGACGCAGCCCTCGACGCTGCCCCCTTCGATGGCCGCGATAATAGCAGAGCCCACAGCCACCCCTTCCGCCAAACGCCCCACCTCCGCCACCTGCTCCCTCGTGGAGACGCCGAATCCGACGGCCAGTGGCAGGTCCGTGTGCCGGCGGATCGTCGCCACCAACTGCCCGATGCCGGGCGGGAGCTCCGCCCGCTGGCCGGTCGTGCCCGTGACGCTCACGCAGTAGATGAACGAGTCCGCCACCGAGGCGACATCCTCCATCCGCTCCTCCGCCGTTGTTGGCGCGATCATCGGCACGAAGCTCACGCCACTTGCGGCGCATGCCTCCCGGAACGAGCCCGCTTCCTCCGGGGGCAGGTCGACCACGATGAAGCCGTCCGCCCCCGCGGCCGCCGCGTCTGCGGCCGCCGCCTCCTCGCCGTAGGCGAGCAGGGGGTTGTCGTAGCCCATCAGGACGAGCGGCGCGGCCAGGCCCTGGGCCCGCGCCTCCCGCACCATCGCGAGGCAGTCGGCGAACGTGACCCCCGCCGCCACCGCCACCTCGTTCGCGCGCTGGATCGTCGCGCCATCCGCCAGCGGATCGGTGAACGGAACCCCCAGCTCGATTACGTCTGCGCCTCCCGCCTCCAGTCCCAACAGGAGCGGTACCGTCTGGTCGGGGCTAGGGAAACCCGCCATCACGTAGGCCACGAAGGCCGCCCGCCCCTCCCCGTTCGCCCGCGCGAATCCCGCTCGCAACCGTTCCGACATTCCCTACGCCTCCGTCGCCAGCAGGAGGGAGAAGCTGGCCGCGTTGAACAGTACGTGGAAGGCCACGCTCTCCCAGAGATTGCCGCGCCGCCAGAACAGCCACGCCAGCGTCACGCCGATGATAAAGAATGGAATCAGGCTCCCCAGGTCCAGGTGCACCCCGCTGAAGACCGCTCCCGAGAGCAGCGCCGCCGGCCAGAACCCCCACCGCTGCAGGCCGCCGAAGATGAGACCGCGGTAGAACAGCTCCTCGCCCAGTGGGGCCGCCACCGCCACGGCCAGGCCCGTCAGCACCAGCGTGACCGGCTGGCGTAACACCTCGATCGGCACCGTGCCCTCCGGTTCCAGCGCGTCGATGTCGAGCGCGTGCACGATGATGGCGTAGGTCACGACCATGGCGTAGCAGCCCACCACCGCCACCGCCGGACGCCACAGGCCCCGCACGCTGAATCGGGTCAACCCCAGCCGTCGCAGGAGCGATCCCAGGTCGTTCCGCGTGACCACCGCCACTACCCCGATCAGCAGGACGTTGAGCGCCAGCGTCGTCCCCAACCCCAGCGCGAGCGCCGTCTGGTCCGCCGTGATTCCTGGTGGGTCCGGCAGCTCCTCGCCGGATGCTGCCGCGGCCAGCCGCTCGTCTGAGTAGGCCGCGATCTCGCCCGCCTTCTCGAACACGTCGCCGACATCGCGCGTGTCGAACTCCGCCCCCGTTGCCCACACCAGGAGGAAGAACGCCGCGTTCGTGACGACCACGGCCGCGATCCCCGCGAGGATCCCCAGCAACACATGCTTCGGGCCCCAGGGCAGGGCCCCGCGCCGCCCCCCGAGCGGCTCCGGCGTCGCGGCCTGCACGCTCAGAGCGTGACGCCCAGGGCCTCGGCGACCGTGTGCATGTCCTTGTCGCCGCGGCCGCTCAACCCGATCAGCACATCACCGCCCTCGCCCAACTCCTCCGCCAGCCGGATCGCCGGCTGGATGGCGTGCGCCGGCTCCAGCGCCGGGATGATCCCTTCGCTCCGCGTGAGCCGCTGGAACCCTTCCAGCGCCTCCGCGTCGTCCGCCGCGATGTATTCCGCGCGCCCGCTCGCCTTCAGCCACGAGTGCTCTGGCCCTACGCCCGGGTAGTCCAGCCCCGCCGAGATGCTGTGCGTGTCCAGGATCTGGCCCGCCTCGTCCTGCAGCAGGTAGGTACGGCTGCCGTGCAACACGCCCGGGCTCCCCGCGACCAGCGTGGCCGCGTTCCGCCCCGGAGCCGCGAGCCCCTCGCCCGCCGCTTCCACGCCCACCAGCCGCACCGGGTCGTCGAGCAACGGGTGGAACAGCCCGATTGCGTTGCTCCCCCCGCCCACGCAGGCCACCGCCACATCGGGCAGCCGGCCCGCCTGCTCCAGCATCTGCTCCCGCGCCTCCCGCCCGATGACCGACTGGAAGTCGCGCACCATCGTCGGGAACGGGTGCGGCCCGATCGCCGAGCCGATCAGGTAGTGCGTCGTGCGCACGTTCGTGACCCAATCCCGCATCGCCTCATTAATCGCGTCCTTCAGGGTGCGGCTCCCCGAGTCCACGGGCACGACCTCCGCTCCCAGGATCTTCATGCGGAACACGTTCAGCGACTGCCGCCGGATGTCCTCCGTGCCCATGTAGACCACGCATTCGAGCCCCATCATCGCGCACACCGTCGCCGCCGCGACGCCGTGCTGCCCCGCCCCCGTCTCCGCGATGATGCGCGGCTTCGCCAGCCGCTTCGCCAGCAGCGCCTGCCCCAGCGCGTTGTTGATCTTGTGCGCCCCCGTGTGGGCCAGGTCCTCCCGCTTCAGCCAGATCCTCGCGCCGCCCACCTCCGCCGTGAGCCTCTCGGCCAGGTACAGCGGCGTCGGCCGCCCCACGTAATGACGCCCCAGGTCCGCCAGCTCCTCGCCGAAGGCGGGGTCGCGGCGGGCGGCCGCGTACGCCGCCTCCAGCTCCTCGTGCGCCGCCACCAGCACCTCGGGGATGTAGCGTCCGCCGAACTCCCCGAACCGCGGGGCCAGATCGCTTCTCGTCTCCGTGCTCATTGTCCTGTCCCCTTCGCCGCGCGGATGAACGCGCGCACCTTCTCGATGTCCTTGACGCCGTCGGTCTCGATGCCGCTGGAAACGTCGACGGCCCATGGGTCGACCGCCGCCACCGCCTCTGCCACGTTCTCGGGCGAGAGGCCGCCCCCGAGCATCAGCGGCAACCGCCGCCCGACCTCTGCCGCCACGTCCCAGTCGAACGTCTCGCCCGTGCCCCCCCGCGCCGTCCCCACCCCCGTGTCGAGCAGGATGCCCGCGGCGGCGCCGGGCGTCGCCGCCTCCAGCACGTCGTCCGCGGTCGTCTCCGGATGCACGTGGATCGCTTGCAGCACGGGCGGCCGCACCTGGCGCACGAACCAGTCGTCCTCGCCGCCCGAGAGCTGGATCAGCTCCAGACCGGCGGCCTCGGCGATCTCGTTCGCGTCCGCCACCTCCTGGTCGGCGAAGATCCCCACGATGAGCGGACGCCAGCGAGCGAGCGCGTCGTCGATCGCCTCGTTCCAGGCGCCGAACCAGCTGGCGCCCCGCACCTCGTCCCGTCCCGGTCCCTCGATGCGCGCCACCTCGGGGCTGCGCCGCGTCTCCCGCACCGCCTCGATGATCTCGTAGCACTCCTGCGGCGTGACCTGCCGCCGCGACTCCGCGAACATTATCCCGATGAAGTCGGCGCCCGCCTTCATCGCCTCGCGCGCCGTCTCCGCGTCGCGCACGCCGCAGATCTTGACGCGCGTCATCGTCCCCGCAGCTCCGCGATCATCGCTGCCGGGTCCGCCGCCCGCATGAGCGCCTCTCCGACGAGTACGGCCTTCGCCCCCACCGCCTCGAACCGCGCCACGTCCTCCCGCGTGCCGATGCCGCTCAGCGCCGCCAGCATCGCGTCGGTGGGCGCTTCTGCCGCCAGCCGGTCGGTCGTGCCGAGGTCCACGTCGAAGCTTCGCAGGTCGCGGTTGTTAATCCCCACCAGCCTCGCCCCGACGGCCTTCGCGAGCGCCATCTCCTCGGCGTCGTTCACCTCCACCATCGCCTCCATTCCGAGCTCGCGGGAGCAGGCGAGCAGCCGCTCCAGCGTCTCGTCGTCGAGGCAGGCCACGATCAGCAGGACCGCGTCCGCCCCGTGGGCGCGCGCCTCCAGCAACTGGTACTCGTCGATCAGAAAGTCCTTCCGCAGCAGCCCCGGACGCCCCTCGCCCAGCTCCCCCACCGCCTCCCGCGCCTCCCGCAGGTCCTCCAGCGTCCCCTTGAACCACGCGGGCTCCGTCAGCACGGAGATGCCCGCCGCCCCGCCCAGCGCGTAGCGCAGCGCCTGCTCGGCCGCGTCCATGTCCGGCGCGATGTCGCCCTTGCTCGGCGAGGCGCGCTTGATCTCCGCGATCACCGCGGGTGGCGCCTCCGCCAGCCGCGCGACGAAGTCGATCGGCGGCGGGGCTGCGTTCGCCGCGCGCTGCAACTCGCCGGTAGGGAGGGCGGCCTTCGCTTCGGCCACGTCCCCGCGGCGCTTCGCCACGATCGTTTCGAGGATGCTCGGCGAGCTCATGAAACCTCCTGCGTCAGCGTCACATACGACTCCGCCACCGCCCGCGCCCGCCCCGAGGCGATCGCCTCCCGCGCCAGCGCCGCCCCCTCCGCGAAGCTGTCCGCCAGCCCTGCCACCCAGCACCCCGCCCCCGCGTTCAACGTCACGAAGTCCGCCACCGGACCCCCCTGCCCCGCCAGAACCGCCCGCAGCGTCTCCGCGTTCTCCTCCGGCGAGCCCCCCGCCACCTCCTCCAGCGAGCCCCCCTCCACCCCGAACGTGTCCGGTGTCAGCTCCTCCTCCCGCAGCGCGCCCCCCTCCAGGATCCAGGCGTGCGTGGGCGCAGCCGGGCTGATCTCGTCCAGCCCGTCGGCCGAGTGCACGACCACGGCGCGGTCGAGGCCCCGGATGCGGAACGCCTCCGCGAAGAGCGGCCCCAGCTCCGCCGACCCCACGCCCGTCAACTGTGCGCGTGGCTGCGCCGGGTTCGAGATCGGTCCCAGCACGTTGAAGATCGTGCGCGTCCCCAGCTCGCGCCGGGGGCCGCCCACGTGGCGCATCGCCGGATGGAAGCGCTGGGCGAAGAGGAAGCCGAAGCCGCACCCCTCGATCACCCGCGCCACCGCCTCGCCCCCAAGATCGATACGCGCCCCCAGCGCCTCCAGCAGGTCCGCCGACCCGCAGCGCGAGGAGGCCGCGCGATTCCCGTGCTTGGCCACGCGCGCCCCCGCCCCCGCCACCACGAACGCCGCCGCCGTCGAAACGTTGAACGTGTCTGCCCCGTCCCCGCCCGTGCCGCAGAGGTCGACAACGTTGCCCGCAGCGATCGGCTCCGCGTGCCGCTCCATCACCGCCCAGCAGGCCGCCACCACCTCGGGGGTCTCGCCGTGCTGACGCATGCCCGCCAGGAACGCCCCGATCTGCGCCGCGGTCGCCTCACCCGACATGATCGTCTCAAGCGCCGCCGCCGCCTCATCGGGCTCGATGCCGCCCCGATCCACGAGCGCCGCGATCGCCTGCTGGATCGCCGTCATCGCTCCCACGTCCCGCCCCTGATCTCCAGGAAGTTCTGCAGCAGCGCCTTGCCGTGTTCCGTCGCGATCGACTCCGGGTGGAACTGCACCCCTTCCACGGTGAAGCGCTCGTGCCGCACGCCCATGATGACGCCGCTCTCCGAGCGCGCCGACACCGTCAGTGTGTCCGGCAGACTTGGCGGGTCCGCCGCCAGCGAGTGGTAGCGCACCGCCGTGAACGGGTCCGGCAGCCCCGCGAACACGCCCTTGCCGTCGTGGCTGATCGCCGAGGTCTTGCCGTGCTTGATCTCCCCCGCCCCCACGATCTCGCCCTCGAACGCCTCGCAGATGCACTGGTGCCCGAGGCAGACACCCAGGACCGGCGTCCGCCCCGCGAAGCGCCGCACGACTTCCGTCGAGATTCCCGCCCCCGCCGGCCTCCCCGGCCCCGGCGAGATCACGACGCGGTCGGGTGCGAGCGTCTCGCACGCCTCCACGGTCACCTGGTCGTTCCGGTGCACCACGATCTCAGCGCCCAGCTCCGCGAGGTACTGGTAGAGGTTGTAGGTGAAGCTGTCGTAGTTATCGATCAGCAATGTCGTCATCGGTCCAGGCTCCCCTCGGCGGCCAGGTCGTCTGCCACCTCGCGCAGCGCCTGCGCCAGCTCCTCGGGGGTGTAGCCGTAGCCCCGCCGGTCGAGCCGAAACTTCTTCTCGAGGTACCCGGTGTCGAACGCGCTGGACGACCGCAGTTCGAGCGGGTAGGCCGTGCCCGGCTCGCCCAGCAGCACCACGAGGAAGTAGCCGTCCCCCGCGCCTCGGGCGTAGCGCGCCGTCTCCTTCAGGAGCGGCACGAGCGCGAGGTCGATGGCGTTCGCGCGGTAGAAGCGCGCCGCCACGTGCGTGATCTCCTTCGCCAGCGCCGCGTCCGTCACGGTGTCGCCCCCGCCGCCACGCGGCGCACATACGCGAGCACCTCCGCCGGCTGTTCCGCCAGCAGGTCCGGACCCGCCGCCCGCACGCGCTCCACGTCGAGCGATCCCCACGCCGCCCCGATCGCGTGGCAACCCGCCGCCTGTGCGGCCTCGACGTCCGCGGGCGTATCCCCGACGTACGCGATCGCCTCGGGCTCGTCGAGGCGGAGCCGCTCCATCGCCACGAACAACGGTTCCGGCTCAGGCTTGTGCCGTTCGCAGTCGTCGTGGCCCACCACCGTGGCGAAGCGGTCCAGCAGGCCCGTGCGCGTCAGCTCGCCCGTCGCTCCCCACGAGATCTTCGAAGTGACCACCGCCAGATCCAGCCCGTCGGCCCGCAAGGCGTCGAGGGTCTCCACGACGCCGGGGAATGGCTCGATCACGAAGTCGATCGCGTAGTACCGCTCCCGGTATCGCTCGGCGAAGCGGAGCCAGTCGTCGCCCATCAGATCGCGCGCGAGCGCCTCGAGCGTCTGGCCGTTGTGCTCCCGCCAGACCGTCTCCGCGTCCGGCCGCGTGCCCAGGCAGTCCTCGTACGTCCCGGCGAGCGCTTCCATCCGCCCCGGCAGCGTGTTCAGCACCGTGTCGTCGAGGTCCCAGAAGACGGCTCTCATGGCGATCGCTCCGGCCGCGGAACGCCCCGCTCCGCGAAGACTTCCTCCATCACCGGCCAGGCCGTCAGCGCCGCCGGGAAACCGGCGTAGACGGCCACCATCCGCAGCGTCTCGACCACCTCCTCGGGGGTGGCCCCGTGGTTGAGCGCGCCGTTGATGTGGGAGCGCAGCTGCGCCGGTCGTCCCGTCAGCGCCGCCAGCATCGCCACCACCTCGAGGCTGCGCGTGCGCCGGTCCAGGCGTTCGTTCCCCCACACTCCGCCCAGCGCGAAGTCGACCACGTCGTCGGCCAGCTCCGGCGAGTTCGCCCGCATGGCCTCGTGGCGGGCATCCGGATCGCCGCCGCCCGAGAGCGTGCGCATCACGTCGTGTCCCGCCTCCCGCCGCGACGCGAACGGGCCGGTCCCCTCCTCCGGCTCGACGCCCATCTCGCGCTGGAGGGCGCTCAGGATGGCGGCGCTGTCGTCGCGCGCTTCGGCCAGCCCGAAGGCCGCGAGGACGCCCTGCCGCACGTGCTCCTCCATCGTCAGCTCGGCCAGCGCTGCGGGCGCGAACCAGGCCAGCTCTACCCCGTCCGCCACCGGCTCCCCCTCCCAGGCGCTCGTCGCGAAGAGGTTGTAGACCATGTGCCCTTCCGCCTCCCGGATGAACAGCGTCTCGTAGAACGCCTCCTCGATCGCCTCAACCGTGATCCCCATCTCCCCGAGGATCGCCTCCATCCCGATGTCCACGTCCTCGTGCTCGGGCGCCAGGTCGCCACCGGGCAGGCTCCACACGTCCTCCCCCGGTGCGCGCCGGAGCAGCAGCTCGCCCTCCCGTTCGAGGATTGCCGCCAGGTGAATGCGCTGCGCCATGGCCTACCCCCCGACGCGTTGTGGCGACTGCTCGGCCGCCGCCAGCTCGGCCTGGTCGATGGCGCGTTCCAGCGCCAGCATCTTGTTCACGCTCTCCTCGTACTCCGCCGGCGGCGAGGAGTCGTAGACGATGCCGCCCCCCGCCTGCAGGTACGCGTTGCCGTCCTTTACCACCATCGTGCGGATGGCGATGCACGTGTCCAGGCTTCCGGCGAAGCTGGCGTACCCCACCGCCCCCGCGTAGACGCCTCGCCGTTCCTGCTCCAGGTCCGCGATGATCTCCATGGCTCGCACCTTCGGCGCCCCCGAGACCGTGCCCGCGGGGAACACCGAGCGGAAGGCATCGAAGGGCGTGCGGTCCTCGCGCAACTCGCCCGAGACGCGCGAGACGATGTGCATCACGTGGGAGTAGCGCTCGATCTCCATCAGCTGGTCCACCCGCACCGTGCCCGGCTCCGCCACCCGCCCCACGTCGTTCCGCCCCAGGTCCACGAGCATGATGTGCTCCGCGCGCTCCTTCTCGTCCCCCCGCAGCTCCTCCGCGAGAGCATCGTCCTCCTCGGGCGTCGCGCCCCGTGGCCGTGTGCCCGCGATCGGGTGCGTCGTCACCACCCCGTCCTCCACCCGCACCAGCATCTCCGGCGAGGCCCCCACGATCTGAAAGTCGTCCAGGTCCAGGTAGAACATGTAGGGCGAGGGATTCACGGTGCGCAGCTGCCGGTAGATGGTGAACGGGTGCACCGAGGTCGGTCGCCGGATCCGCTGCGAGGGGACCGCCTGGATGATCTCGCCGCCGATCACGTCCTCGCGGATGCGCTCCACCATCAGCTCGTAGCCCTCGCGCCCGACGTTCGAGACCCCCTGTGCGCTCACGCGGGCCACCTCCGCCACCTCCTCGACCGGCAGCGCCAGCGGCCGGCTCAGCCGCGCCACGATCCCGTCGATCGTCGCCGCCGCATCCGCGTAGGACGTCTCGATGTCGCCGTCGAGCCGGCAGTGCGCGACAGCCCGGATCGTGTGGCGAACGTGGTCGAACACGACCATCGAATCGCACAGCAGGAACATCGCCTCGGGGATGCCGACCGGGTCGGCCTCGTTCGCCGGTACGCGCGGCTCGAAGTGGCGGATCGCCTCGTAGCTCACGTAGCCAACTGCGCCGCCCGTCAGGCGGGGCAGTCCCGGCAGCTCCACCGCCTGCAGCCCCGCGAGCGCTTCTTCGAGGGGCTTGAGGGGGTCGCCGTCGTACGCCTCCCCCGGCCCCGTGCGGATGACCCGGTAAGGATTGGCCCCGATGAATGAGTAGCGCGCCAGCCGCTCGCCCCCCTCCACCGACTCCAGCAGGAACGAGTAGCGTCCCTCCCGCACCTTCAGGTAGGCCGACACGGGAGTCTCCAGGTCGGCTGCCACCTCGCGGTAGATCGGAGCCAGGTTCCCGCCGCCCGCCTCCGCGAGCGCCCTCACCTCGTCGAGCGTTGGGTGCAGCATGTCAGCGCCCCCGTGGAGGCCCGTTGAGGTAGTCGATCTCCATCGCATCGCGAACCAGCGCCATCGTCTCCTGTGCCGCCGCCCGCGCCCGCGATGTGCCCGACTCAAGCGCGTCCCGCACCTCGTCCAGGTGCGTCTCGTAGTACGCACGGCGCTCCCGGAAGGGATCGAGCAGGGTGTTCAGCGCCTTCGTCAGCTTCTGCTTCACCTCCACGTCGCCCACCCGCCCGGCCACGTAGCGCTCCTTCAGGTCGTTCACCTCGTCCACGTCGGGGTTGAAGGCGTCGTGGTACATGAAGACGGGGTTGCCCTCGACATGCCCCGGGTCGGTCGCCCGGAGCCGCGTCGGGTCGGTGAACATGCCCCGCACCTTCTTCGCCACCGTGTCCGCGTCGTCCTTGAGCTGGATCGTGTTATTCAGCGACTTGCTCATCTTCGTCTGGCCGTCGGTCCCCACCAGCCGCGGAACGCGCCCCACCAGCCCCTCCGGCTCGGGGAACACCTCGCGGAACTGCCGGTTGAAGCGACGCGCCAGCTCGCGCGTCATCTCGATGTGCGGGAGCTGGTCCTCCCCCACCGGCACCAGGTGCGCCCGCGGCATGAGGATGTTGGCCACCTGCATCACGGGGTAGGTGAAGAACGCCACCGGCACCGACTTCTTGCCGAAGTCGGCCATCTCCGCCTTCAGCGTTGGGTTGCGCTGCAGCATCCCCAGGGGCAGGTACCAGCCGAGCCAGGTCGTCAGCTCGGCGTGCTCCGGGACGAGGCTCTCGATGACGAAGCAGCTGCCCTCCGGATCGAGCCCGACGGCGAGCCAGTCCAGCGCCACCTCCCACACCGCCTCGCGCACGCGTTCGAAGTCGTCGGCGTAGTCCGAGACCTGGTAATCCGCGATGAGGAAGTGGCAGTCGTACTCCCGCTGCAGGCGGAGCCAGTTCTCGAGCGCCCCGGCGTAGTGACCCAGGTGCAGCGCCCCAGTCGGCCGGATGCCGGTCAGGATTCGCTTCCGCTCGCTCATTGGCTCCCCCTCGCCTTGTCCGTCGCTAGGCAGCCGCGCCGTAGCAGCCGTCGAGGAAGCCTAGCAGCCGCTCGCTCGCCCGCTCTACCGCCGCGACCACGGCGTCCTCGTCGTCGCACAGCTCCTCGAGCGCGGAGAGCTCCGCGCCCGAGTGGGCCACGTCAGAGACCAGGTGCACGGAGAAGAACTCGAACTGCTCGGGGAGCAGGTCGTAGTGCTCCGTGAGCCCCTTGATCTTCGCCCACGCGATCGCCGGCGCCTGCGACTCGTAGGCGAAGAGCGTCGCCAGCGCCTCCGGCACCGGCGCCTTCTCCGCCACCTCGGCGTAATGCTCGATCAGCGCCGCCGTCTGGGGATGCGGCTCCGCGCTCTCGACTTCGTCCCGCGGGACGCCGAGCGCCGCCGCGAACTCCAGCCACAGGGCCGGGTGATTGCGCTCGCCATGCTCCTCGTCCCAGAGGTTGTCCAGCAGCAGTTGCCGGATCGCGGGCGATTCCGTGCGCGCGTGGATCGCGCTCAGGAAGCGCGGGAACGCGCGCTCGAAGTGGTAGTACTGCCGCGCGTAGTCCTGCAGCCGCTCCAGCTCGAGCGTGCCCTTGCTCCATGCCTGGTAGAAGGGGTGCTGGAGCAGCGACCGCTCCGCGATCACCTCCCGCATGCGCGTTTCCAGCGCCGTTCCCGCTTCCGTCATCGTCATCTCCGACCTCCTTCGTCGTTCGTTCTCGGAGCCCCCACTTTCCCCCTCGCGGCGCTGTTCTGCCTGGCAGGAACAGCGACAGGCGACCCAGAGGAAAAGCGGCCCACAAAAAAACCCGCCGTCGTAAAGGACGGGGGTTCCCGCGGTGCCACCTTCGTTCCCCGGCGCAGGCCGGAGCGCTCAGCGAGCGCGCCTCCGTTTCCGGACGGAACGCCCGAGGCCGCTAACGGGGCCCATCCCGCCCCCGCCTACCCACCGTCTCCGGCTTCAGCGAGGGAGCTCCCGGGTCCATTCGCCGCTCGCGCACCCGACCGGGCTTCCACCGTCCCCGGTTCGCTGAAAGGGCCGCTTGAACGGCTACTCCTCCCGATCGACGCTTCTTCGATTCAGTTGTCGTTCGAGCCTAGGTCCGCGCGCCCGAGCGGTCAATACGCAATCCCGGCCGGCTACTCCGCCGGCAGGAACTGGTTGAGCGCCGACATGGAGTCCGGCTCCGTCAGCAGCGGGGGATGCGCCGCTCCCGTGATCTCGATCACGCGCGCGTCGGGATGCTCTCGCCCCATCTTCGCAGCCGTCTCTCGGCTCAGGATGTCGCTGTGCTCTCCCCGCAGCACGAGGATGGGGCACTGGATCGAGCGGTAGCGCCGCCAGAGTTCATCCTGCTCGGGCACACCCATGCCCACGTGACGCGCCGACGGGTCCATCTTCCACACGTACAGACCGCTATCGCTCAGGCGAACGTTCCAGCGCGCGTAGTCGGAGATGCGGTCGTCCGAGAGTCTCGCCGCCGCCGGGAAGTGCTCCTTGTAGTACTTGACGACGGCCTTCAGGTCGGGGAAGGCCGTCGGTGTCGAGTCCGACCGGTCGCTGATGCGGCCCACGCCGCTGTTGTCCACGTCGGGACCGATGTCGTTCATCACGAGCGCCGTCACCCGCTCCGGGTGCTGGGCCGCGTACGCCATCGCCACGCCTCCGCCCATTGCCGTCCCCACCAGCGCGAAGCGCTGAATCCCCAGCGCCTCGCGCACCGCCTCCAGGTCCGTCACGTACACGTCCTGCGTGTACTCGTCGTGTGGACCCCAGGCCGATTCGCCCCGGCCCCGGAAGTCCAGCGCGAACACCTGGTAACGCTCCGCGAGCTCGGTCGCCGCCCGGTCGAACATGCGCGCCTGGCCTACGAGGTTGTGCAGCAGTACGACGCTCGGCGCCGTCGCTGAACCCCGCGCTATGAGGTGCTGCCGCAGCCCATTCGCTTCGACGAAGATGTCCCGCACACCGAACGCACTCGTCATGGCTCACCCCTCCGGCTCTAGCTACTGCGATTGTACGGAATCCCCGGGCGCCGGCATGTAAGCCCGCGGATCAGATCCGCTGCCGCCCCCCGTAGCCCGTTTCGATCGGGTGCCAGAAGGCCAGTTCCGTCTCGCTCAGCTCGTAACAGAGAAGGACCACCACGCCTTCGCGCTCATGCGGGAAGTCGATCAGCCCTCGCTCTGGATCCTTGAGCTGGATGCCCCAGCCATCGAGCAGTTCCACGCACTCGCGCAGCGTCTCCTCGTGTTGTTCCCGGTCCTCGTCGCTGGCGGGGGAGGGCAGCGGCAAGGGGTGACCGTCGGCCAGCGACGCCCGCCGTTGCGCCGCTTCCAGCGCCCGGCTCCCGCGCAGCGCCACGAACGCCTCGCGCAGCCGTTCCAGCACCGGCCGCACCTGCGGCAGCAGCGCCCGCGCCTCCTCCACGCTGAAGAGCCGCACGTCAGACGAAGAGGTGGAGCGGCATCTGCGCGGGCAGCACCGTCTCCCCCGACTCGACCACCGACCGCTCCGCCAACTCCCCCTCCACCCCCGGCCCGATGATGACGTTCCGCCCGACCGTCATCCCCGCTGGAACGACCGCCCGCTTCCCCACGATCGAGATGCCGCAGTTCACGATGTCGGGCCGCGCCCGATTCACGACCGACTCATCGCCCGCTCCCACCGTCGCGCCCGCCCCCACCTGTACGTCCTTGTCCAGGATGGCGCGGTCGACCACCGCCCCCGAGCGGATCACCGTGTCGTGGCAAATGATTGAGTCCCGCACGATCGCTCCCTCCTCCACCACCACCCCCGGCGAGATCACCGAGCGCTCCACTGTCCCGTCGATCTGCGCCCCCGGCGAAATCAGGGCGTGATGCGGGGCCGCCTCGGCCCCGAAGCGCGCCGGGGTCTGCGACACCCGCGACGTTCGCAGGGGCGCGTCCGGATTCGCCAGGTTCAGCGGTGGGTATCGCTCGATCAGGTCCATGTTCGCCTGCCAGTACGCCTCGATCGTGCCCACGTCCCGCCAGTAGTCGAGGTACTGGTACCCGAATACCCGGTGGGTCCCGAAGATGCGCGGCACGATGTCCCTGCCGAAGTCGTGCGCGCTCGCCGCCCCCAGGCTTGCGTCCTCCTGCAGCGCTTCGATGAGGACATCGCGCTTGAAGCAGTAGATGCCCATCGAGACCCACGTCGACTTCGGCTCCGGGGGCTTCTCCTGGAAGTCGATCATCCGTCCGCTGGCGTCCAGCTCCAGCACGCCGAAGCGGTGCGCCTCCTCCAGCGGCACCGAGTAGACCCCGATCGTCACGTCCGCCTGCTGCCGCCGGTGGTACCCCACCAGGTTCCGGTACGACATCAGGTAGACGTGGTCCGCCGAGAGGATCAGCACCTCCTCCGCCCGCGACTGCGCGATCAGGTAGAGGTTCTGGTAGACGGCGTCCGCCGTGCCCTGGTACCAGTCCATGTCGGCCCGCCCCAGGTAGGGCTGCAGGATCTCGATGTTCCGGTCCGGCGTGTCGTAGCCCCACGCCCGACCCGAGGCGATGTGGTTCACCAGCGACCGTGGCCGGTACTGCGTCAGCACCGCCACCCGGTCGATGTCGCTCGCCGCGCAGTTGCTCAGCGCGAAGTCCACGATCCGGTATTGCCCGCCGAACACGACGGCTGGTTTCGCCCGCTGTTCCGAGAGGACGGAGAGGCGATCGCCCTGTCCACCCGCCAGGATCAGCGCCAGCACGTCGTGCATGGCCGCATTGTAGCCGCCCGTACGAACGGACCTTGAGCGCCGAACGGCTATGCTGAGTCGGTGAGGTCCTGCCGAGTCGCCCTCGCCCAGCTCAACACCACCGTCGGCGACATCGACGGCAACTGTGAGCGCATTCGCGCCGGTATTGCCGCCTCCCGCGAGGCCGGCGCCGCCATCGTCGCCTTCCCCGAGCTCGCCGTGACCGGCTACCCCCCCGAGGACCTGGTCCTGCGCCGCTCCTTCTGCGAGGCGTCCCGCGCCGCCACCGCCACCCTCGCCCCCGAAACGGCCGGCATCATCGCCGTCGTCGGCTTCGTCGATTGTCTCGCCGGCGAGCCCTTCAACACCGCCGCCGTCTTCGTCGACGGGCGCCTGGCCGATACCTACAACAAGCAGCTCCTCCCCAACTACGGCGTTTTCGACGAGGAGCGCTACTTCGGGCACGGCCTCACGACGCCTGTCTACCGCGCGGGCGACCTCGCCTTCGGCGTCAGCATCTGCGAGGACATCTGGGCTCCGGACGGCCCTGTCGCAGCCATGGCCCTCGGTGGAGCCGAGCTCTGCGTCAACATCAACGCCTCCCCCTACCACCGTGGCCGCGGCGCCGAGCGCGTTGACATGCTCGCCACGCGAGCCACCGACAACCGCATCGCCATCGCCTACGTGAACGCCGTCGGCGGGCAAGACGAGCTCGTCTTCGACGGCGACTCGCTCCTTCTCGACAACCGCGGCGAGATCCTCGGCCGCGGGCGCCAGTTCCGCGACGAGCTTCTCATCGCCGACCTTGACCTCGGAGACCAGGCTGCCCTCCGCCGTCTCCATGCCCGCCGCCGTCGCGAGGTGATCGCCGACGGCGACCCGCTCAGCGACATCCGCAAGATCGACCTCGGTTTCGCCCCCGACCTCACACCTCCCGGCCAGCCAGCCAACCCCCGGGCCGCCCCCCTCCCCGACGAGGGCGAGGTCTGGGAGGCGCTCGTCCTCGGCACGCGCGACTACCTCGCCAAGACGGGCTTCACCCGCGCCTACATCGGCCTCTCCGGCGGCATCGACTCAAGCGTCGTCGCCGCCGTCGCCGCCGACGCCCTCGGCCCCGAGAACGTCACCGGGGTCTCCATGCCCAGCCGCTTCTCCAGCGACCACAGTCGCAGCGACGCCCACGTCCTCGCCGAGAACCTCGGCATCGAGCTCCTGACCATCCCCATCGAACCCGCCCACGCCGCCATGCTGGAGATGCTCGAAGAGCCCTTCGCCGGCACCGAACCCGGCCTCGCCGAGGAGAACCTGCAGTCGCGCCAGCGCGGCAATATCCTCATGAGCCTCGCCAACAAGTTCGGCGCGCTCGTCCTCACCACCGGCAACAAGAGCGAGATGGCCACCGGCTACGCCACCCTCTACGGCGACATGGCGGGCGGCTTCGCCGTCCTCAAGGACGTGCCCAAGACCCTCACCTACGCCATCGCCCGCTGGCGCAACGCCGCCGCCGCACGCCCCCTCATCCCCCAGAGCGTGCTCGACAAGCCCCCCAGCGCCGAGCTCCGCCCCGACCAGTTCGACGCCGACTCCCTGCCCCCCTACGAAGTGCTCGACCCCATCCTCGAGGCCTACGTCGAGGGCGACCGCAGCGGCCCCGAGATCGTCGCCATGGGGTTCGACGAAGCCACCGTCCGCCACATCCTCGCCCTCGTCGACCGCAACGAATACAAGCGCCGCCAGTCCCCACCTGGCGTCAAGATCACGCCCCGCGCCTTCGGCCGCGACCGCCGCCTCCCCATCGCCAACCGCTACACGGGTTGGTAATGGGCTACTGGCCCGCTAGTGCGCAGACCTGATCTGCCGTTGAGTACTCTTGGAGTTGAAATAGGGCGCACTCCGCATTCCGGAACTCGGAGAAGGCGGTGGCGGTAGTGGCATTAGCCGTTTCCACGTCCGCCCACCCAACCTGGGCGAGCGCGTACGCTTCGTATGCCTCAACCCCCTTGAGCGCAGCAGTCCAGTAGCTGATCGCGGCTTCAAGGTAGCCGCTCGCAATGGCGTTCCGCGTAGCGGTGTCGGAACGCAGCAGGGTGAGGCCATCAAGCATCGACTGCACGATTGTGATCTGCTGGCGCGCGATCCCCGCAAGCCTGTTGGAAGGCGAATCCTCGGTGTCAATGACCGCGTTCCACTGGGAAATAAGCACAGACTGTGCGGTAAGAGTTGGACCCCAATGCTCCAGCACGCGGTCGCTAAGCGAGTCGATCTCCTCCCACGCAGGAGGGTTGGCTGCTGCGCAGACCTCTACAGCGTTCAAGTACTCCTGCATGAGCCAGAGGTCGCAAGACGCGTCCAGATACACCTCGTAGGCGGCGTCCTCACGGGCCTGGTAGAACTCCAGTGGGGATTCCGTGACGGACTCCCAGAACGCGAGCGCTGCCGCCCTCCATGCCTCCACCGTGTTGTTGTTCAAGGCCCGGAGGCGGGTTGTCCCGAGCCTGTCTACCATCCATTCCTTCCAGGTGTTATTCCTGATCGTGCAGTCGCTCTCCCAGGTGTAGCAGCGGAAGGTCTGGCCCGCGTTGATGTTGGCGATGGCCTCTCCCCACGCCTCGAGGATGCCTCGCACGTAGTCGTCGATCTCCTCAGTGGTGGGGGCGATCTTGCGGAGGATGGCGAGGCGCTGCTCCGCCGCCCCTGACTCCCAGACCATCTGGCGAGCCCATGTCCCATCAACGTGGAGGTCCACCCCCACGCCCGGGGCAGCGCCGCCACAGCCCTCCTCCACGGCGAACTCGTAGTAGGCCCAAGGGCCGCGCACAGACGTCGTCGCCGTGGCGCAGACCTCGCCGCCGACGATGGCCAGCACGACCGTTCCGTCAGGAGGAACCTTCGTGATGTACGCCTGCCCTCCCCACTCACCGGTGTCGAAGAACACCGTGCCGGAGAGCCGGAAGCTGCGAACTTCCGGGTCGACGTACTCGGCAACGTCGTCTGGCACGACGCCGCCGGGGGCGATCTCGTAGCCAGTCAGGCCGAGCGCGACCAGCTTCTGCCCCAGCGTGGGCTCCGAGATAGCGAAGTGCAGCCCTTCGGAACCTCGCTCGCCGATGTAGCTGGCGCTGATGATGCCGGCGACATGTCCGCAGACATCAACAAGGGGGCCGCCGCTGTTGCCGGGGCTCGATGCTGCGTCCGTTTGGATGGTGGAGATGCCGTCCTCCGTGAACAGCCGCGAGACGGTACCGCGCGTCCATGAAGCCGTTGTTCCCAGCGCTTCCGGATAGCCGGCAATGGCGATGTCCGAACCGATCGTGAGCGTTCCCGCCCACTCCAGTGCTGTGAGGCTAGGCGCGGACGCGGCGAGTAGCGCCACATCGCCGTTGTCGAAGTTGTAGAAGCCAACCAGGCGGGCCGTTAGGAAGACGTGCTCGTTGCTGAGGGTGATGCGGCTGGGCCTGTCCTCGACGACGTGTCCCGCTGTCACGAACTGCCCGTTGCCCACGTAAAAGGCGCTGCCGGTAACGGTGGGCGTCGTTACCTTGACCGTGCTGGCGACGACATGCGCAGCTGTCTCCTGCCACCGGCAGACACGTGCGGGGCTCTCTTCGTCAGCAGCGGGCACCGGCACCGGCACCGGCACCTCGACGAGGACGACATTGCTTTGGTGAAATTTCGGCGACGCCTCAGAGACTGTCATGTGGAGGGCTGTGTTCAATGTGCGCCAACGCCCTCCTTCTGGCCGCGTGCTGACGTACAGGAGCGTTGGGTTCGATATCCTCCGCCAGACCGTCACCTCGACCGTTACGGTTGCGCCGTCCCCCAGGAGCACCTCTACCAGGACGGCATTGCTCTGGTGAAATTTCGGCGACGCCTCAGAGACTGTCATGTGGAGGGCTGTGTTCAATGTGCGCCAACCCCCTCCCTCTGGGCGGGTGCTGACGTACAGCAGCGAGGGATTCGACACGCTCCGCCAGACTGTCACCTCGACGGTTGCTGATTGAGGCGGCTGCGGCCCTTCCTGCGCCCACGCCTCTCCAGTAGCGACCAGCGCTGCCACCGCCACCACGAGCGCGATCCCCCAGAGCCTCGCGTGCTTCACCGCCGCGCCTCGGTCTGTCTATGATCTATTGGGGTCACCGCGCGGAGTCTACGCACCGCCAACAGCCAAGAGCCAACAGCCCCGCCCCCTACCCCTCCAGCCGCCCCGCCAGTTCCCCGCTCCCCAGCCCCAGCGCCTCGTAGAAGGCCGGGTTTACCTCGCCCGACGCGATCACCCCCCGCGCCTTGGGCCGCGACCGCCGCCTCCCCATCGCCAACCGCTACACGGCCTGGTGAGCGGCGCTGCTAGGTCGTGGGGGCGGCCGCCTCCATCTGCAGCTGCAGTTGCTCCTGCAACTCCTCCAGCACCCCCTTGGCGCGCGCCACGTCGACAAGCGCGAGGGCGAGGAGATCGCCATCACCTTCCTCCAGCACCACCTTCAGGAAGGAGAGGATGTCCTGGTCGGTCTCCCAGTGGTCGATCACGTCCCACGGCAGGGTCTTGGTCTTCCCCATGGCTCTGTCTCCCCCTACTTCAACCATGTGCGTCGATTGTAGAGCACCAAGATTTCATTCTGAATGCTTATCGGATTGCAACAGACCCTCTCGGCTTGCGCCTGCCGCCCCCGGCCCCGTCCCTACCCCTCGAGCCGCCCCGCCAGCTCCCCGCTCCCCAGCCCCAGCGCCTCGTAGAACGCCGGGTTTACCTCGCCCGACGCGATCATCCCGCGTGCGATGACGAGTGCGTCGATGGTCGTGCCGCCCTCCCGACGCAGCGCCCCCGCCGTTGAGTTCAGGGCCTGACGCAGGTTGGGCGCCGGCATGATGCGGTCCGAGAGCGGCGTGCTCCCCTCACCGTGGACGGCTCGCAGCGCGTGCTCCAGGGCATGCGGGTCCGGCAGGTGCGCCCGACCCTCCTCGCGCAGCACGCTCAGCGCCCCCGCCAGCAGAAACTCCACGCTCTCGATGGCCACATTCAGACCCGCCGCCATCCGCTCCCCCTCCGCCAGGGCCAGCTCCCCGTCCGCCGAAAGCCGTATCTCCGCCATGAAGCCTTCAAACCGAGTCTACGTCCCCCCGCCAACCAACGTCTTACCGACCACCAGCCACCAACCACCAGCCACTACCCACCAACCACCAGCCCGCGCCGCTCCGCGCTCGGCGCGAAGTCGAGCACCTCCAGCTCCATCCGGTCCCCCCGCCACTCGCGGCTAAGCGAATAGACGATGTCCAGTTCGTCCGCGAGCTCCATCTCTCCCATGCGGAAGGCGATCCCCGGCCACGTCGAGGCGCCCTCCCGAACCTTCAGCTTCAGGTGGCTCCCGTCCGACCCCACCCGGCGGCTGTCGCGAAGCTCCACGTTGCGGCTCAGCAGCAGCGGACGCCGGTTCCCGTGCCCGCACGGCTCGAACTGCGTCAGCCCCCTGATCTCCACGCCCGAGAGCGCGCCCAGCGATGTCTCCGCGTCGATCGTCATCGTCGGCCTCAAGTCCTCCGGCGCGAGCTGCTCCGCCGCCGTGTTCACGATCCGCTCGCGGAACTCATCGAGGTTCTCGTTGCGGATCGTGAGGCCCGCCGCCGCCCGGTGGCCGCCGTGCCGGACCAGCAGCTCCGACTCCCTCCGGATCGCCCTCACGATGTCGAAATCGCCGAAGGTGCGAGCACTCGCGCGGCTCGTCTCGGGACCCTGCTCGTAGACGATCGCCGGGCGGCTGCGCGCCTCCGCCAGCCGCCCCGCAATGATCCCGATGATGCCCGCGTGCATCCGCTCGCTGCCCACCATCGTGAGCGGGTCGTCACTCGCGCCCAGCAGGCTCTCCGCCTCCAGCAGACCCTGTTCGCACTCCGCCTGCCGCTGCCGGTTGAGCGCGTCGAGCTCCTCCGCGACCCCGCGCGCGGCCAGCGGCGTCTCCGCCAGCAGCAGGTCGAGCGCCGTCTGCGCGTGCTGCATCCGTCCCGCCGCGTTCAGCCGCGGCCCCAGCCCGAACCCGAGCGTCTCCGCCCGGATGCGGTCCGCGTTCGTGCCCGCGATCTTCGCCAGCGCCTCCACCCCGGGCCGCGGCGATGTCCGCATGTGTTCGAGCCCCGCCGTCACGATCGCGCGGTTCTCGTCCTCCAGCGGCGCCACGTCCACCACCGTCCCCAGCGCCACCAGGTCGAGGAAGTCCCGCTCCGGCAGCTCCCGCCCCAGCGACTCGTACAGCGCCTGCAGGAACCGATACGCGACGCCCACCGCCGCCAGCTCCGTGAACGGGTAGGGCGACCCCTCCCGCTTCGGGTTAATCACGGCCAGCGCTGCCGGCAGCTCCTGCGGCACGGTGTGGTGGTCGAGCACGATCACGTCCGTCCCGAGGCTGTTCGCGTGGGCGATCTCCGCCACCGAGCTCGTCCCGCAGTCCGCGCTGATGAGCAGCCCCGCGCCCGCCTGCCGCAGCTGCTCGACCGCGCCCACGTTCAGCCCGTACCCCTCCCGGAAGCGGTCCGGCAGGTAGGGGATCGTGATCGCGCCCAGCCGCTCCAGCGCCAGCTTCAGGAGTGCGATCGAAGTCACGCCGTCGACGTCGAAGTCCCCGAAGAGCGCGATCGTCTCGCGCGCCTCGATCGCTTCGCGCGTGCGCCGCAGCGCGTGCTCCATGCCCGGCAGCAGGAGGGGGTCGTGCCGCGCCTCGAGGTGTGGCTTGTAGAAGCGCTCGGCCGCGTCGCGCGTCGTGATGCCGCGCGCCGCCAGCACCGTGCCGACGACGGGCGGGAGGTTGGGGAGCCGTTCCTGGTGCGCGAAGGCGCGGCGGAGCCTCCAGCGCGGTGTCGTCCGCGCCGGCGCCGTCATGCGGTGCGCGCGTGCTGGCGGAAGATGAGTGAGCTGTTGTGTCCCCCGAACCCGAACGCGTTCGTCATCACCGCCCGCAGCGGCGCCGATCGCGCGGTGTTGGGGACGTAGTCGAGGTCGCAGTCGGGGTCGGGCGTTTCGTAGTTGATGGTGGGCGGGATGGCGCTGTGCCGAAGCGCCTGGATCGCGATCCCCGCCTCCACCGCCCCCGCCGCCCCCAGCAGGTGCCCCATCGCCGACTTCGTTGAGCTCATCGGCAGGGTATAGGCGTACTCGCCGAACACCCGCTTCGCCGCCAACGTCTCGAACTTGTCGTTCAGCGGTGTCGAGGTGCCGTGCGCGTTCAGGTAGTCGATGTCGTCCGGCGAGGCGCCCGCATCTTCGAGGGCCGCCTGCATCGCCAGCGTCGCCCCCGAGGCGTCCTCGGCCGGCTGGGTCACGTGGAAGGCGTCGCTCGTCGCCCCGTAGCCTGCCACCTCGGCCAGCACGGTCCCCCCCCGAGCCAGTGCGTGCTCCTCCTCCTCCAGCAGCAGCACGCCCGCCCCCTCGCCCATGACGAAGCCGTCGCGGTTCAGGTCAAAGGGCCGCGAGGCCGTCTCTGGATCCCTCGATTCCGTCAGCGCTTTCGCCGCCGCGAACCCCGCCACCACCAGCGGCGTAATCGCCGCCTCCGCGCCCCCCGCGACGGCCACGTCCACCTCGCCCCGCCGGATCATCGCCGTAGCCACGCCGATGGCGTCCGCGCCGCTCGCGCAGGCGCTCGTCACCGAGAAATTCGCGCCCTTCGCCCCCAGCCGGATGCTCAGTCCGCCCGAGGCCATATCCGCCAGCATCTGTGTCATCAGGAACGGACTCACCCGCCCCGGACCGCGCTCGCGCAGCACCTCGTATTCGCGCGCCGTCGTGAGCACCCCACCGATGGCCGTGCCGATGATCGTCGCCATGCGGTGTCCGTCTTCCTCGGGGGCGGCGTAGTTCGCCTGCCGCAAGGCCTCGTCCGCGGCCACGTAGGCGAACTGCATGAAGCGGTCCGCCCGCCGTGCTTCCTTGCGCTCGAGGAACGCCGTCGGCTCGAAGTCCTTGACCTCCGCGCCTACCACGTCGCCGAATCGTTCGTCCGCGAAGCTCTCGATCAGCCTGACCCCCGAGCGCCCGGCGAGCAGGGCTTCCCAGGTCGCCTGCGCGTCGTGCCCCAGCGGCGTGACCATGCCCAGACCAGTAACGACGACGCGTCTGCTCATGTTTCTGCCCGAAACCCTGCTGAGCCGCAAGTATACATCAGGGTGCGGCGACCTCCCGGACGACGCCCGGGAGCCGGGCGGCGATTTCCCCCGCCAGCAGGCCGCTTGCGCCGTACTCCGCACGCATTGCCTCGCCCACCGCCGCGTGGAGGTACACCCCCAGACTGGCCGCGTCGAAGGCGCTCAGCCCCTGTCCCAGGTAGCCCGCGACCATCCCCGCCAACACGTCGCCGCTGCCTGCCGTCGCCAGCAGCGGGTTCGCGAACGGCGAGATGCGCGCCCGCCCCTCGCCGTCCGCCACCACCGTGTGCGCACCCTTCAGCACGACCGCGCAGCCGTAGCGCCCCGCGGCCTCCCGAGCCGCCCCCACCCGGTTGGCCTGCACCTCCGCCACGCTCGACCCCAGCAACCGCGCCATCTCCCCCGGATGCGGGGTCAGGACCGCTCCAGCTGGTGTGCGCTCGGCGCCGTCCTCCAGCGCCGCAAGCGCGTTCAGCGCGTCTGCGTCGATAACGACGCGTCCCGCCAGATCCTCTGCCGTGTCGGGAAGCAGGGCCCATACCAGCGCCCGCGTCTCGCCCGTATGCCCCAGCCCTGGACCGACCACACACGCGTCGAAGCCGCCCCACTCCGCTCGCAGCGCCGCCGCCGCCTCTCCCGTCAGGCCGCCGTCCTCCGCTGCTTCCTGTGGGAGCCACGTCGCCTCCGCCGCGGCCGGTGCAATCGAGGCGATGACCGGTTCGGGACACGCGATCGTGACGAGCCCCGCCCCCGCCCGATAGGCCGCCGTCGCCGCCAGGGCGGGCGCCCCCCGGTAGCGCGAGCAGCCCCCCACCACCAGCACCTTGCCGAAGGTGCCCTTGTTTGCGTCCTCGGGTCGTGGCGGCAGCGCCTCCCGCACCCAGCGCGAGGTGATCAGCTCCAGCGAAGCGGCCTCCATCGCCTCCGCCGGGATGCCGATGTCGACTACCTGCACGCGCCCCACCACCCCGCTCCCCATCGCCTGGTACATCCCCACCTTCGGCAGTCCGAACGTCACCGTCAGGTCCGCCGCCACCGTCAGCGGGTCGACCCCGCCGCCGTCCGCGTCGAGGCCCGTTGGCAGGTCGATGGCGAGCACCTTCGGTGGCTGCGCGCGGGTGCGCGCGTCCGCCAGGGAGACCAGCGCCTCCCCGATTGGCTCGTCCGCCGCCAGTGCTCGCGCCTTCCCCACTCCCAGCAGGGCATCGACCACGAGATGCGCGTCGGCCAGGCTCCGCAGCGCCGCCTCCGCCTCCGGCCCCTCTGTTACCGCCATCCCCCGCGCCGTCAGCTCCTCCAGGTTCGAGTCGGCCGCGCGACCTCGGGGCGCCACAACCGCCACCTCCGCTCCCCAGTCGTGCAGGTGCCGCGCCGCCACCAGCCCGTCGCCGCCGTTGTTGCCCGGCCCCGCCAGCACGACGATCTGGCGCCCTTCGAGCGTGCCCAGGAGCATCCACGCCTCCTGCGCCGAGGCCAGCCCCGCCTCCTCCATCAGCTGGGCCTCGCTCGAGCCCGCCTCAATGGCGGCCCGCTCCATCGCGCGCATCTCCTCGACCGTCACAAGCTTCACGCGAACGACTCCCTGCCTGCCTCAGGCTTATTCCGGGGGAAGACGACAGCGATGCGTGTTTCAAGCTTCAACGAAGACCCTCCTCGCTCACGAGCCGCCGGGCCGCCTCGCCCATGCGGGGCGTGTCCTCCGCCTCCGTAAGCGCCCGTTCCCCCACAACAGAGGCCATGGCGAACTCCCTCGAGTGCGTCAGGCTGATGTCGAGTCCGCGCAGCTCGATGCGCTCCGCCCGCCCCGCCCCCCGCCGGTAGAGGAACACCAGCGGCTTCCCCCGCCGGTTCGGCAGGATCTCGATGTCGCGCCACCCGACCCCTCGCACCCCCGTGCCCAGCGCCTTCATCACCGCCTCCTTGGCGGCGAAGCGCGCCGCCAGCTCTGGTACCCGTCCGCGGCAGTGGCGAACCTCGTCCTCTGTGTAGACGCGCCGCAGGAAGCGCTCCCCGTGCCGGTCGAGCACCTTGCGGACGCGCGCAATCTCGATGATGTCGATTCCGTGGGCGAACTTCCGGGCCACGGAACGATCCTAGCCCCTCGCCCTTCCCCACGCCCGGCCCGTACTCTTGGCACATGACCGCCACCATCATCGACGGTCGCGCTGTCGCCGCCGATCTCCGCGCCGAGCTCGCCGGCGACGTCGCCGAATTGACTGCCCGCGGCGTCACCCCTGGCCTCGCCGCCGTGCTCGTGGGCGACGACCCCGGCTCCGTCAGCTACGTCACCGCCAAGGCCGAGGCCTGCGCCGAGATCGGAATCTTCTCCGAGACCATTCGCCTGCCCGCCGAGATCTCCGGGGACGCCCTGCTCGCGCGCATCGCCGAGCTCAACGCCGATGAGCGCTTCCACGCCATCCTCCAGCAGCTCCCGCTGCCCGAGCATATCGACGAGCGCGCCATCCTCGACGCCATCGAACCGGCCAAGGACGTCGACGGACTCCACCCGGCCAACCTCGGCCGCCTCCTGCGGGGCGAGACCAGCGGCCCCATCCCCTGCACTCCCCACGGCGTCATGCACCTCCTCGCCCGTTCCGGCGTCGACCCAGCCGGGACGCACGCCGTTGTCGTCGGACGCTCGTCGCTCGTCGGAAGGCCCCTCGCCGTACTCCTCGCGAACAAGGCCGCAGGGGCGAATGCCACCGTCACCCTCTGCCACACCGGCACGACCGACCTCGCCGCGCACACCCGCACGGCCGACATCCTCGTGGTCGCCGCCGGCCGCCCCGGAACCGTCACCGCGGACATGGTGAAGCCCGGCGCGACCGTCATCGATGTTGGCACGAACCGCATCGACGACGCCTCCCGCAAGCGCGGCTGGCGCCTCGTGGGCGATGTCGACTTCGCAGGCGTCTCCGAGGTCGCTGGCCGCATCACGAGGGTGCCCGGCGGGGTCGGGCCCATGACCATCGCCATGCTGCTCGCGAACACCGTCCGCGCCGCTCGCGTCGCCGCCCGAGGGTAGTGGCCGAGCTTGTGCCTTCGACTCAGCACTGCCGAACATCTATCCGTAGGCGCAGGCCAACTTTGCAATTCGCAAAGAGTAGGGGGTATCGTGCCTCCATGGGCCAGCCGGCAGCGATCTCCGCCGATTCCCCTGCAACGCTCGGTGACCTCAACACCGCCGTCCAGGCGCTCTCCGATCACTTCGACGGGAAGTTGGAGGCTCTCTCCGACCGTTTCGACGGGAAGTTGGAGGCTCTCTCCGACCGTTTCGACGGGAAGTTGGAGGCTCTCTCCGACCGTTTCGACGAGAAGCTTGTTGCCCTGGAGACAAGGCTCTCCGGGCGCATTGATGGGCTTGAAGAGAAAGTTGACGCCTATGCGAGGGAGACGCGATTCCTCCTCCTCGTGATAGTGGAGAAGCTCTTCACCCCCGAGGAGTTCCAAGAGGCATTGGCACACCAGGCCGAGCGCGAGAGCGAATAAGCCGAGACCCGCTGGCTAGCCCCTCGCCCCAATCCTTGGGACACTGGGTCCATGCACCAGCTGCTGAGCCAGGCCCGCGACCTCTTCCTGCGCATCTCCGACACCCTGGTGCGGCTTTGACCTCCCCCTAGCGGAAGAACGGCTCGCCGAACTCGAGGCCCGGTCCTCAGAGGCGTCCTTCTGGGATGACGCGGAGAACGCCCGCGCCGTGATGCAGGAGATCGCCTCCCTGCGCGAGCGCGTCGACACCTGGCGCGGCCTCGAACGCCGCGCCCGCGATCAGGTCGAGCTCCTCGAGTTCGCCCTCGACGAGGACGACGCCTCTTTCGCCGAGGGCGCTGCGGAAGAGCTCCACGCCCTGCAGACCGAACTTGAGCGGCTCGAGTTCGAGCTCCAGCTCTCCGGCGAGTACGACCACCGCGACGCCATCATCGCCATCCATGCGGGCGCCGGCGGCACCGATGCCTCCGACTGGACCGAGATCCTCCTGCGCATGTATCTGCGCTGGGCCGAGGCGCACGGCTACACCACCGCGGTGCTCGATACCGCCGAGGCCGAGGAGGCCGGCATCAAGAGCACGACCGTGGAGGTGCGGGGCCCCCTCGCCTACGGCTATCTGGCCAGTGAGCGCGGCGTCCACCGCCTCGTCCGCCTCTCCCCCTTCGATGCCGCGCACGCGCGCCACACCAGCTTCGCCAAGGTCGAGGTCATGCCCGAGGTCGCCTCCACGAGCGAGGTCGAGATCAGCCCCGACGACCTCCGCGTCGATGTCTTCCGCGCCAGTGGCCACGGCGGCCAGAACGTCCAGAAAAACTCGACCGCCATCCGCATTACCCACATCCCCACCGGCATCGTCGTCACCTGCCAGAACGAGCGCTCCCAGTACCGCAACCGCTCCAGCGCCTTGAAGGTTCTGGAAGCGCGTCTGCTTGAGCGGGAGCTTCTTGCCCAGGAGGAGGAGCGCGCCCGGCTCAAAGGGAAACATGTGGATATGGGCTGGGGAAACCAGATACGAAGCTACGTCCTCCACCCCTATAAGATGGTGAAGGACCACCGAACGGACTTCGAGACGAGCAACACCACCGCAGTGCTGAATGGCGACCTGGACGACCTGATGGCAGCCTACCTGCGCGCCCGCATGGGAGAGGACGCGTGAGGGTCGCACTCTCCCTTCCCCTGCTGGCCCTCATGGCAAGCCTCGCGCTAGCCCTCCCCGGGGCCACGTCCGCCCAGTCCCCCGAGTTCACTACCGCCATCGAGAACGACTTCCCGCAGTTCCTGCGTTTCCGCCTCACCGCCAGCGCCCCCGGCGAGGTCGCCGATGTGAGCCTCCGCTACCGCGTGGTCGGGTCCGGCTCCCTCGCCCGCGCCAAGCCCGAAGAGTTCGAGCCCGGCGCCGATCTGCGCGTCGAGGTGCGCGTGCCCACCGGCACCCTCGGTTTCATCCCCGTTGGAAGCGAGTTCGTCTACCACTGGGAGCTCACCCTCGACGACGGCGCCGTCCTTGAGAGCGAGAGCGAAAGCTACGTCTACCTGCCGCCCGGCAGGGAGTGGCAGAGCGTCCACAACGACTTCATGCGTGTCTACTACCACGGAAACCTCGAGCGCACCGCCCTCGCCCTGCTCGAGGCTGCCGAGCGCACTTACGCGCGCATGGGCGAGCTTCTCCAAACCGAGCTCGAGGTGGCGCCCGTCAACGCCGTCCTGTTTGCTTCCGAAGCCGATCTGGAGGAAGCCCAGCCGACTCGTAGCGAGGCCTACGACGCCGCCACCTTCCTCTGCGGCAGCCAGGTCGCGAAGAACGTCATCTTCGTCCTCGACCGCAGCTGTGGCACCCGCGATCGCAGCGACACCCTCCGCCACGAGTTCACCCATATCCTCACGGAGGCCGCCGGCGAGAGCGCCCTCGGCAAGATACCCGCGTGGCTCAACGAGGGCACCGCCGTCTACTCCCAGACCGAGCCCGGAAGCGCCTATCTCGATGCGTTCGAGGTTGGCGTCGCCATCGACCGCCTCATCCCCTTCAAGACCATGATCACGGGGAACTACAACCCGAACCTCGTTGGACTCTTCTACGGGCAGTCGTACCACATGGTGCGCTTCCTCATCGACCAGGGCGGCGAGGACACCTTTGCCCGCCTCTTCGCCACCATCAAGGCGGGCAACCGCTTCGACAGGGCGATCGAGAGCATCTACGGCTGGACGATCGAGGAGTTCGAGAACGAGTTCCGCGCGTTCCACGACCTCCCGCCACGCGAGCCCGCCGCCACCGTCACCCCCGCCCGCGAGGAGCCTGCCTCCACCCCTGAATCGACCCCCGAGCCCGAGCGGCCCCAGCCTACCCCCTCCCCTACCACCGCCCCCGAGCGGGCCGAGTCCGAGCCTGAGCCCACCGCCTCCCCACCGGAGCAGCGCGCTTCCAGCGGTGGCGGTGACGGCCGAGACCTCAGCAACGTCGCCCTGGGAGCCATCGCCGGGGGAGCCGTCCTTGCGCTCCTGGCGATCTTCGCCTTCCTGCTTTCGCTCATGCTCGGCAACCGTGATCAGGAGCCAGCGCCAGCCGGCGACGCTCCCGCGGACCCGGCGCCGACCGGACCGCTGGCCAGCTCGACCCGCGGGTCGGGCTTCGCTGCCAGCTCCCGCTCAGAGGAACCCTCCACCCCCGCCCCGGAACGAGAGCAAGAGCCAGAGCCGGAGCCCGAATTCGACGAGTGGGGCCCGCCCCCGACCTAAGTCTCCGCCGCCTCCCGGTCGCGCTCGCGCAGCGCCTTTCCGATGATTCCCCAGCGCTGGAGCGCGGTCGCGTTCGCCAGCACCGCGAGGACGATGATCACGACCGTGAGCCCGTTCGCCAGCAACCCGATACCGAGGAGGATCACTCGTTCCTGCCGCCGGAAGAGTCCCTCCCGCGTGGTCACGCTCAGCGCCTCCCCGCGCGCCCGCACGTAGCTCACGGCGATGCTCCCGAAGAGGGCTGCGTACCCGAACCCCGCCTGCACGTCCTCCCCCCGTTCCGCGAAGTACCAGATGCAGGCCACCAGCACGAGCGCCTCGCCCACGCGGTCCATAACCGCATCGAGCAGCGCCCCGTAGGGAGTCGCCTGCCCCGTTGCCCGAGCCACCGCCCCGTCGACAAAGTCCATCGCGCCGAACCCCAGGAACACCGCCCCCGCGATCAACAGCCGCTCGTCGACGATGAGCCAGGCCGCCACGCCGCTCCCGGCCGCCCCCGCCAGCGTGATCATGTTCGGCGTGATGCCGAGCCTGCCCACACCCCGCCCGATGGCGTCGCTCGCCGCCGCCGGAATGCGCTCCGGCAGGAGCCGCCGCCGCCGCCGGCTCACGCCCGCGTCAGATCCTGCTGCGACGCTTTCGCCGCCGCCACCTGTCCCCGCTCGTAGAGCAGCCGCTCGTAGTAGGCCATCACCCGGCGGGCCACGTTCTCCCAGCTGTAGTGGGAGGCCTGCGCCTGCCCCTGCTCGGCCAGGGCCTCGCGCAGGTCGCGATCGTGCCGCAGACGGAGCACCGCCTCCGCGATCGCCGCATCGTCCTTGGGTGGCACGAGCAGCCCGTCGACCTCGTTCGTGATCACCCCCGCGAATCCCTCGATGTTGCTCGCCACCACGGGCAGGCCCGCCGCCATCGCCTCCAGCAGCGCGATCCCCTGGCTTTCGTTCCCGGTTGCGGGTGAGCAGAAGGCGTGGGCGCTGTGGTGGTAGCGGGGCAACTCGTCGTAGGGCACATTCGAGCGGAAGACCACGTTCTCGTCCGGCCCCAGAATCCGCTCGTACCGCCGGAAGCTGCCCGCCCCCACCACGATCAGCCGGCTCCGGGGCTCCGCCTCGCGGATGCGCCGGAAGGCGCGCAGCGCGTACTTCAACCCTTTCCGTTTTTCCGGACGCCCCACGAACAGCAGGTTGAAGCAGCCGTCGTCGAACTCCGGCAGGGGCGCGTGCTCATTCGCGAAGTGGCCGAAGTCGATCCCGTTCGGGATCAGGTTGAAGTAGCCGGGGAAGTACCGTCCCACCAGCCGCGCCGCCGACGGCGAGACCGCGATCTTCCCGTCCAGCCGGCGGAACCAGCGGCGGATCAGCGGCCGTGTGTACCCGTAGAAGCGGTTGCCCCCCTCCTTCGCGGCGTGGAAGGTGCCCACGTTCGCCGCCTGCGAGTGGCGCAGCACCTGGTAGGGCAGGAGCGGCATCAGCGGCTCGTGCAGATGCACGACCTCGAACGCGCCCTCGTCCAGGAGGCTCTCGATCGCCCGCCCCTTCCACGTGAAGCTGATGCGCGCCATCGAGCCACTCGCGGGCACTGCCCGTGGCCGCCCCATCACCACGCAGTCCTCCTCCGCCCCCTCCGGGTCCGAAGCCGGCGCCAGGATCGTCACCTCGTGGCCCCACTGGCGGAACTGCGCCCCCAGCTGGCCGATGTGGCGGTTCACCCCGCTCGGCACGGACCAGTCGTACGGCGATACAAGCGCAATCCTCATCGTCCGCTCACCCACGTCCCTCGACGTACCATCTTACGGGGCGTCGCCGAGAACCCCCACGCCAGCCCCAGTAGCGCCTGCCCCAATCCGATCTCGCGCAGCGATGGCGGCCGCGAGTGCCCCTCGCGCACCGCCCCCGACGCCAGGGCCACGCGGAGCTCCTCGGCCGTGCTCCCCTCGAACTCCGTCCAGCCCGTGCCCAGCTGCGGCAGGTGGTGGCAGTCGCTCCCGCCGCACACGGGCAGCCGCCAGCGCTCCCCGTTGCGCTGCGCCGTCTGTTGCGCCGTCACCCGCCCCGCGGGGCTCAGGTTCGCCTCGATCGCGTCGAACAGCACGCCCTCCTCCCCTCGCGCCACCACCCGGTCGATCGTGCGGCGGCTCAGCGACCGCGTCAGCCAGCTCATCGGGTGGGCCGCGATCGCAATCCCTCCCTGCGCGTGGATCGCCTCGATCGTCGCCTCCACGGAGCGGAAGATCGGCGGCGTCTCCTCGATGAAGAGCGCGAGCAGGTGCCCGTGACGCGTGGTCATCTCGGCGCCGGGGACCACCTCCACGCCCAGCCCCCGCTTCGCCGCCAACTCGCGCGCCTCCAGCCCGCCGCGCACGTCCTCGTGGTCCGTGATCGCGATCACGTCCAGGTCGCCGAGGCGCTCGGCCCGGTCGAGGACGGTCTCCACCGAGGCCATCCCGTCGGAGATGCGCGTGTGGATGTGCAGGTCCGCCCTACCCACAGGCGTGCACCTCCCAGAAGTCCTCCTGCACGGTCCACTGCCCGGGGTCGCGCTGCAGGTGCGCGCCGAACAGGTCCGCCCACCGCTGCGCCGCTGCTTGCACGGCCTCCTCCCGGTCGCCCTCGGCCGGGACCGTGAAGGGCTGATCGATCCACACTGTCTGATCGTCGGCAAACCGGCGTGCCGCGAACATCGGCGCCACGGTTGCTCCCGTGCGCCGTGCCAGTTCCCAGGGCCCGCGCGGCACCAGCACCCGCCGCCCCAGGAGTGTCACGCAGACGCCCCCGCCACCGAGGTCGCGGTCCGCCACGAGGGCCACCAGGCCGCCTGCCTTCAGCTCGCGCAGCGCCCTCCGCGTCCCGCTCAGGTTCGCTTCCGCCACCGTCCCCCCCGCTGCCTCGCGCAGCCGTGCGAGGTAGCGCCCGAGTGCGGGCGTCTCCAGCGGCTCCACGAGCTCTACCCACCGCCGCCCTCGCTGCCCAACCGCGACCATCGCCAGCTCCGGGTTGCCCGTGTGCCCGCTCGCGATGATCAGCGGCCCCGGCTTGAAGAGGGACGGGAGGTGCTCCTCCCCCACGACGCGCAGATGCTTCTCCTCGAAGCCCGTGTCCTCGCGGTAGGGGAGCGTGGCCAGGTCCACGTAGTAGCTCGCCGTGCTCTGGAAGGCCTTCAGGGAGGCCGCGCTCGCGCGCTCGCGATCCCCGTTGCAGGCCGGAAGCAGGTTGTTCGTCACCCGCTCTCGCGCCCCCCGTCGCAGCCTCCACGCGACCCACCCCGCGCAGCGCGCCAGGGCGTAGGCGGGCCGCGGGAAGCGTCCCGCCAGTGGCGCCGCCGTCCTGAGCGCTACCAGCGTCAGCGTTCCGAGGAGGAGTCGGCTGAAGTTCGCGGTTCCCAAAACTCGCGAAACATATACCACTGTTCGGGGTACCGGCGGATAAATTCCTCGTGCGCGCTCATGATCGCCTGCGTGAGCCCCTGCACGTCGCGCGCACTGTCCCCGCTCGGCTCGAAGCCAAGGTCGAAGTTCGAGAGCACATCGATCCGCCCTGGTCCCCGGCGCGGGAAGGCCACCGCCCCCACCGCCGCGCCCGTGCGCAGCGCGAGCCGCGCCGGCCCCGCCGGCACCTCCACCTCCTCGCCGAAGAAGCGTACGCGCACACCCCCTTCGCTCAGGGGCCGGTCGATGAGGATCGCGAGCATCTCGTTCCGGCGCAGCGCCCGTACCAGCGAAGGCCCCGCCCGCTCCATCTTCACCAGCCGAACGCCCAGCGCCTCCCGTCCCGACACGATCAGTTCGTCCAGGCCGGGGTGCCCGAAGGTCTCCCCGATCACCGTCAGGGAGTAACCGCGGGCCGCCGCGATCGTCGCCCCCAGGTCCCAATTGCCGAAGTGCATCGGCGCCACGATCGCCCCGCGACCCTGCGCCAGCACCCGGTCGAGCCCCTCGAAACCGGGCGTCTCCACCCCCACCGCCAGCCGTTCCGCTGGCGTGAGCCGGGCGCTCGAGGCGAACTCAACGACATAACGCGTGTAGTTCGCCAGCGACTGACGCGCCACCCGCCGCCGTTCCCCCGGCGTCGCGTGGGGAAGGACCCGTTCGTAGTTGAGGAGCATCGTCCGCCGGCCCTGCGGCCAGCAGTAGTACATGGCGCTCCCGACCAGCCCCGCCGCCGCACAGAGCAGCCACAGCGGCAACGCATGCGAGACCGCGAGGAGCGCCCGCCAGCCGGCGTACGCGAACGTGCCCGCCCCCTTTGCCTCGAAGGCTATCCCTCCGCGATGAACGACTCGACCATGTCCCGGGCCTCGTCGTCGTGATATTGCACCGGCGGCGACTTCATGAAGTAAGAGCTTGGCGCCAGCAGCGGCCCCTTCAGTCCCCGGTCGAGCCCCAGTTTGGCGCAGCGGATGGCGTCGATCACCACCCCCGCGCTGTTCGGGCTGTCCCACACCTCGAGCTTCAACTCCAGGTTCAGCGGTACGTTGCCGAAGGTGGTGCCTTCCATGCGGATGTGGCACCACTTGCGGTCGTCCAGCCAGGGCACGTAGTCGCTCGGGCCCACGTGGACGTCGTCGGCCGGCATGTCGTAGTCGATCTGGCTCGTCACCGCCGATGTCTTCGAGATCTTCTTCGACTCCAGCCGCGAGCGCTCAAGCATGTTCAGGAAGTCCGTATTCCCGCCGAAGTTGAGCTGGTAGGTCCGATCGAGGTGCACGCCCCGGTCGGCGAACAGCCGGGCCAGCGTGCGGTGCACGATCGTCGCTCCCACCTGGCTCTTGATGTCGTCGCCCACGATCGGCACGCCCGCCTCCTCGAAGCGGCGCGGCCAGTAGCCGTTCTCATCCCGCGCGATAAACACGGGGATGCAGTTGATGAAGGCGCAGCCCGCCGCCAGCGTCTGCTCCACGTACCACTTCGTCGCCTCTTCCGAGCCGACCGGCAGGTAGTTGATGACGACGTCGACTTCGTTCTCGCGCAGCAGCTTCACGATGTCGGCCGTGCCCCCGGGCGCCTTCTCGATCACGTCGCCCAGGTACTGGCCCAGCCCGTCGTGCGTCATCCCCCGCTCGACCTTCACGCCGGCGTGGGGCACGTCCGTGAACTTGAGGGTGTTGTTCTGCCCCGCGAACACCGCCTCCGAGAGGTCCTTCCCCACCTTGTCCGCGTCGATGTCGATGGCCACTGCCACGTTGATGTCGTTGATGTGGTAGCCCCCCACCACGGGGTGCATGATGCCGGGAACCTGGTCCCCTTCCTCGATGTGCCGGTAGAACTCCAGCCCCTGCACGAGCGAGGAGGCGCAGTTGCCCACGCCGATGATGGCCACGTTGATGCTCACGGTCACAGTCTCCAGAGAAATGGTTCAGTGAGCGCGCGGAGACCCGCTCAAGGGCCGCGCCCTTGCGGCTCACCGGCCGCAACGCAGTATTCCAGCCTAGCACGGCCCTCGTGCGTGCGCTCTATCTGAAGACCGGCGCCGCGGTCTGCCCCACCAAGGTGCTACTCGTTCTGGAGGACCGCGATGAGTGCCCCGTACAGCGCCAGCAAGGCGGTGAACCCCGCCCCCATCACCCACACCATCAGCCGGACCGTTCCCCGCACTTCGGCCACGTCGGCCTTGAGATCGGCGTACTGATCCTTCGTTGCGAGCTCGCCATGGATGTGTTCGTCCACGGGAGCCTCCCTGGAGTCTCCCGGGGGATAGCCCAAACCCCTTGACAATGGTGAGGAATAGCAAGTTAAAGCTCGGGTCTCTCGCCTGGCATCGGCCCGGCGTGGCCCTCCCCCTACAATAGCCCCGAGCCCCCGTAGCTCAGCGGACAGAGCGGGCGTTTTCTAAACGTCTGGTCGCAGGTTCGACTCCTGCCGGGGGCATGCGTCCGCCTTGCAAGCCCTTCCCCCGCCCTCCACCATCTCCCCGGAGGCGAACCATGCAGGTCTCCCCCAATGTCCGCGCCGTCCAGGTTCCCGACGAGAGCCCCATGCGCCCCCAGTCGACGAACATCTACCTCGTCGGGAGTGACCAGGTTCTCACGATCGACTCCGGCGAGGCCCTCGACCGCTACCGCTGGATGCTCCGCGGCTATCTCGCCGCCACCGAGAAGGCCGAGATCGCCATTGCCGCCGTCACCCACCACCACGCCGACCACTCCGGAAACCTCAAGTGGACCCGCGAGATCTTCGATGCCGAGATCGCCATCCCCGAGAACGGGCGGCCCCTCCTCAAGGGCCGCCTCCCCGCCAAGGGCGTCCGCAAGCTCTCCGACGGTCAGCTCGTCGAGCTCGACGGCGGAGTCCACCTGCGCGTCATCACCTCCCCCGGCCACTCCGTCGACTCCATCTGCTACTACCTCGAGGAGGAGGGCGTCCTCTTCACCGGCGACACCATGCTCGGCTCGACGACGACCACCATCGGTGACCTCGCCGCCTACCGGGCCACCCTCCAGCGCCTCGTCGAACTGCCCAACCTGAAGGTCATCTGCCCCGGCCACGGGCCTCTGGTGCACGACCCCCGCGAGCGTCTCCAGTCCTACATCGACCACCGCAACGGCCGCGAGACCCAGATCCTCGATGCCCTCAAGGAGGGCGTCCCGAGGACGAGCTGGGAGCTCATGCTCGCTATCTACCCCGAGATCGATACGCGCCTGCGGCGCGCCGCGGACGGCAACGTCCGCACCCACCTCGCCCAGCTCCAGGCCGAGGGCCGCGTGCTCGCCTCGCCCGGCAAACCGCGCCGCGTCACGGCCCGCAAGCGCACCCGCGAGGAGGCCCGCCGGCGTGAGCGCGAGCGCATCATCAAGCGTGCCCGCCGCCTCGAGGCGGCCGCCCGCCGGGCCGAGGTTCGCGCCCAGGAAAACCCGCCGACCGACCAGTGGGTCGAGCCCCCGCGCTACGAGATCAGCTGACCGCCCCACCCCCGATCGGTCCTTGCCCTCCCAACGTTGATGGGAAAGCGGTAAGATCGCGTCGCCGCCAACGGGCGGCTTTGTGATCCGCCATGCCAGAGACACACATCGTTCACCGCAGGCTCGACATCGGCGTCCAGAAGGTTCCCAAGCAGGACGCCGAGGAACGCGTGCGCAACTGGGACGAGACCTACCTCGGCTTCGACATCAACTCGGCCAAGATCGAGGCGCAGCGCTGCATCCAGTGCCCCTCCGCGCCCTGCCAGGAAGCCTGCCCCGTCAACAACGACATCCCCGGCGCCTTCGCCCTCGTCGAGGAAGGCGACATCCTCGGCGCCGCCGACAAGTTCCGCGAGACCAGCAATCTCCCCGAGATGTGCGGCCGCCTCTGCCCCCAGGAGAGCCTCTGCGAAGGCGCCTGCGTGGTCGGCTTCGCCATCCGCCCCGACGGCCGCGCCGAGCCCGCCGTCACCATCGGCAAGCTCGAGGCCTTCGTTACCGACTACCAGCGCCGCGAGGTCGGAGGCTATCCCAGGGCCAAGTACCCGCCTCCGGCCAGCGGACGCAAGGTCGCCGTCATCGGCGCCGGCCCCGCCGGCCTCGCCGTCGCCGAGCTCCTCGCCGAGATGGGGCACGGCTCCACCGTCTTCGAGTACTGGCCCGAGCCCGGCGGCGTCCTCGTGTACGGCATCCCCAACTTCAAGATGCGCAAACAGATCGTCGACGACTACATCGTTCACCTCGAGGCGCTCGGCATCGAGTTCCGCTGCAACACCTACGTCGGTAAGGACATCACCGTCGACGACATGCTCGATGGCGAGTACGACGCCGTCTTCCTCGGCACCGGCGCGGGCGTCGGCAACGAGCTCGGCATCGAGGGCGAGAACTTCGAGGGCGTCCACCGCGCCACCGACTACCTCGTACGCGGCAACCTCCGCCCCGACCAGCTCCCGAGCCACCTCCAGGAGCCCCTCCCGCAGCCGACGAAGGTCGCCGTCATCGGTGGCGGCGACACCTCCATGGACTGCGTCCGCACCGCCGTCCGTATGGGCGCCGAGACCGTCACCTGCGTCTACCGGCGCACCGAGGCGGAGATGCTGGGCCGCGGCGAGGAGCGCATCAACGCCCGCGAGGAAGGCGTCCAGTTCGAGATGCTCACCGCCCCCCTCCGCATCCTCGGCGACGAGAACGGCAAGGCCACCGGCGTCGAGTGCATCCGCATGCGCCTCGGCGAGCCCGACGACTCCGGCCGCCGCCGCCCCGTCCCCATCGAGGGCAGCGAGTTTGTCATCGAAGCGGACACCATCCCCATCGCCATCGGCTACGGCGCCGACCCGGTCGTCCCCGAGACAACCAGCGGCCTCAGCACCAAGTGGGGCGCCCTCATCCAGATCGACGAAGGCGGACGCACCTCCCGCCGCGGCATCTTCGCCGGCGGCGACAACGTCAATGGCGCCGACCTCGTCGTGACCGCCCTCGCCGACGGCCGCCGCGCCGCGGAAGCCATCGCCAACTACCTCGACACCCTGGATTAGCTGCCCGTCTAATCGATCCTGGCGCCCTTTGAGAGATTGTGGCGGGCGCAGAGGAGTCGAACGTTCGCCACGTTGGAAGCACCACCGCGTGAGAACGGCACTTCGTGGTCAAAGTGAAGGTCGTCGCTCGCCCCACAAAGCACGCACCTGCCCCCATCCCGCGCCCACACCTCTCGCTTCACAGGCGATGGGACGACGCGTGAGGGTTCCTGCCTCTGCACGGGAGGCAAGGCCCCGGACTCTTCCGTCACTTCCAGTCGGAACTTGAACACCTCGCGCCCGTTCGATGTCTCGGTCCAAGCGTCCGTCAGCAGGAAGGAGCCGTTGGAGACCCAGACACCACCTAGGAGCTTCTCGTAGACACGCACGATCTCCCCGCCCGACTTGGCGGCTTCGAAGAACAGGCCATTCTGTTCGAGACGGCCCCTTGCTGTGCGAAATGGCTGATCGACCGTTTTCGGCTCGGGGCCGCCCTGGCTGCGGCGTATATCGTGGCCCTCGTAAACGATGACAGCGCCGTCCTCCAATACCTGGTCGTCGTACGGGGCGCCTCGGCGTTGGCTCATTAGGACAACACTGTGCCCGGCACTGAGGCGGAAGTTCATTCCCCGCTGAAGGCTCGCGCCCTCCTCCTCACACATCGCGAGGTAACCGATCACTTCTCCGGGTTGAAAGGGCACTGTCTACTCCAAGCCCTAGTTCGGATAGGGATACAACCGCCCAACGGAGCTGGGGCCAAGTCTCGTCTAGCTATCTGGACACGGTACCGGTGTTCAGGTTGTTGGCATCGTAGCACCTGCCTCACTCAACGACACGCAAGCATCCCTCATCCCCCCGCAACCACCCCGGCGACCGTGACATCGAGGTCATCCAGGTCCAGCGCTAGCTGTCGTCCACGCCATTCGGCCCGCCGCTGCGGCGGCCTACCCTCAACCGCGCGCCCTCCTCAAGTGGAGCGGGCGAAGGGAATCGAACCCTCGTCTCAACCTTGGGAAGGTCGCATTCTGCCATTGAACCACGCCCGCTCGCGCCGCTCCGCATCCTATCATTGCGCACACTTCGACCGGAGGCCGCCCGTGCCCATCCCCAGAGAGCTCGCCCTCACCCCCGACGAGATCGACGAGATCATGTCGACCAGCTGGAACATGCGAATCGCCACTGTCGGCCCCGGCGACCGCATCAACCTCACCCCGCTCTGGTTCGGCTGGGCCGGAGGCCGCGTCTACACCTTCTGCCGTGCCCAGAAGGTCGCCAACCTGCGACGCAACCCCGTCTGCACCGTCCTCGTCGACAAGAACGAACGCTACCCCGAGCTCCAGGGCATCATGCTCCAGGGCCACGCCACCGTCCTCGAGGACGCGGACGCCGAAAATGCGGACCCCCACCTCGAGGAGGCCCGCCTCCAGATGGGCCGGAAGTACGGCCAGCCGGATGGACGTCACTCGGCCACCGCCCGCGGACGCAACCGCCGCTGGGTCGTGCTCGAACCCGACCGTGTCGTCACCTGGGACAACTTCAAGCTCGGCCAGCTCCAGCGCTAGGGACAGTCTGAACAACTCGCCAGAGCGAGTGAGCAGATGCGATCATGGGGCGCGAACCGGAGAGGGAGGGCGCCCCCATGCATCAGCCGACGTTCGCCAGCGTGGAGTTCGAGCAGAAGAAGCGGAAGACGCGCCGTGAGTTGTTCCTCAAACGCATCGACGGCCTCGTGCCCTGGGATGAGTTGGAGGGGCGCATCGAGCCGCACTACCCCAAGGCGGGACGGGGACGGCGGCCCTACCCGCTGGCGGTGATGCTGCGCAGCCACTGCGTCCAGCTCTGCTACAACCTCAGCGACCCCGCCATGGAGGACCTCCTCTACGAAGCCGAGTCGGTGCGCCGCTTCTGCGGCCTCACCCTGACCGAGGACATTCCCGACGAGAGCACCATCCTCCACTTCCGCCACCTGCTGGAGCGCCACGACCTGGGGACGAAGCTGTTCGAGACAATCAACGCCCACCTCGCGAAGCGCGGCCTGCGCCTGCGCGCGGGCACGATCGTGGACGCCAGCATCATCGCGGCGCCCTCCTCGAGGAAGAACCGCCGGCGCGCGCGCGACCCGGAGATGCACCAGACGAAGAAGGGGAACGAGTGGCACTTCGGCATGAAGCTGCACATCGGCGTGGACGCCGACAGCGGGCTGGTGCACAGCATGAGGGCGACGGCGGCGAACGTGGCCGACGTGACGGAGGCGCACCGCCTGCTGCATGGCGAGGAGCGGGAGGCGTACGGCGACGCGGGCTACCGGGGCGTGGAGAAGCGCCCGGAGCAGGCGCGGTCGGAGGTCGAGTGGCGGGTGGCGCTGCGGCCCGGCCGGAGGCGGCTGCTTGAGCCGGGGAGCGAGGCGGCGCGGGCGGAGCGGGAGAAGGCGTCGCTGCGGGCGAAGGTGGAGCACCCCTTCCTCGCGGTGAAGCGGCGCTTCGGCTACGACAAGGTGCGCTACCGTGGTCTGGCGAAGAACCGGGAGCGGCTGGCGCTGCTGCTGGGCTTGACGAACCTGCTCAGAGCCGAGCCCCAACTCGCCTGACCCGGGGAGCAGTGCGTTCCGCGCGCTCGTCGAAGCGCGACGGGAAGGCAACAGAGGCCCCCGCCCTCCCCCGACCCCCTCCCCTGCGGCCCTCCTTGTCCAATACAACCTGCTGCCGGAGCAAATCGCCGGCGCCAGTCTACTTGCTCAGAGGATTCCTAGAGCCGCCTACAGGTTCGCGACGAGCCACTCCTCCGCCGCCCCCACCACGTCGTCCCCGATGGCGAAGTGCCCGCCCGGCAGGGTCACCAGGTCTCTCTCCCCCGGCAGCCCCGCGTACAGCTCCATCGTGGCGTCGGCCGAAACGACTTCGTCCCGCTCCTTCGCGATGACCCGCACGGCCACGTCTGCGAGCCCCGCCAGGTGGCTCCCCTCCCCCTCTGCGGGACCGCTCAGCGGACCAGTCCCCGCCGCCGCGAACACCGCCGCCCGGAAGCGCCCGTCGCCCGCCACCGCGGGCACGCCCAGCATCGCCCCCAGCGAATAGCCGTAGTACCCCAGCCGCCCCGTGTCGACCGCGTACCGCTCCGCGAGATCTTCGATGACGGCCCGCACCTCTCCCGCGAACTGCGCCGCCATGGCTGCCGCCTGCTTGGGATCGCGCATGGCGGCGAAGGGGTCCGGCGCCGCCCGCTCCCCGTGACCGGGGGCGTCCAGCCCCAGGCAGGCCCAGCGATGCGTCGTCGCCCACGCCCGAGCCGGCCCGGAGACGATCGCGTCTTCCTTGCGGCTCATCCCCGGGTGCTGGATCAGCACCAGTGGGAACGGCCCCTCCTCCCCATCCGGCAGCCACAGCAGCCCCGGCATCTCGTCCAGCCGGAAGCGAATCTCCCGCAGGCCCCCGGATTCGCGTTCGCTCCCCTCGAAGTTCGGCATCGCCGCGAGCCTACCCGCTCTCCCCGCCCTGCGCGCCCATCCGCCCCCACAGCAGGATGCGCTTGAACGGGTACAGGTAGGGACGCTCGTCCGGGAGCTCCGCCAGCAGCCGCTCCCGGTAGTCCGCCAGGTACGCCTCGTACGCATCCCCTGGGAGCCGCGTGCGGTAGTCCGTCAGCAGCGATCCCTTCACCCACTCCACCACCTCGTCGGGCCCCGCCAGGCGGTGCAGGTAGACCTGCAGACGCACGTGCTGCTCCGCGAACCCGATCCGCGCGAACAGCTCCGCGTACCACTCGACCTCCCCCATGGGGTACTCCCGCACGTACCCGCCCAGCGCCTTCGCGTGCCGCGGCTCCCGTGCGACCGCGTCCGCCACCGTGTGCGACGGGTGGTCGTGATTCATGGGCATCTGCACCGCCAACTGCCCCCCTTCCCCGAGCGTCGCCGCCAGCCTCGGGAAGAGTGCTGCGTGGTCGGGGACCCACTGCAGGGCAGCATTCGAGAACACCACGTCCAGCCCGCTCCCGGCGAACGACTCGATGTCGCCCTGCTCGAAGCGCACGCCGCCCCCCGCGTGTTGCGCGCTCCGGGCCAGCATCGCCTCCGACCGGTCCACCCCCACCGTCTCCGCCGCCCCCGTACGCTCGTGCAGCACCCGCGTGAGCACGCCCGTCCCGCACCCCAGGTCCACCACCCGCCCACCCTGGACCGGCTCTACCAGCGCCAGCAGATCGTGGAACGGCTGCTCGCGTTCGGCGCGGAAGCGCGCGTACTGTTGCGGTTGCCAGGCGTCGCTCATCCGCGCGAGCCTACCAGCGGTCCCCTCGACGCGTACTTGACGCGTACCCCCCGCCTCCCCAAGGTGGCCCGGCCATGGTCCGCTGGGACGAGCACACCGCCCTCGTCGTCGTCGATGTCCAGAACGACTTCGCCGACCCCCGTGGCGGGCTCTCCGTCTCCGGCGGCGACGACATTATCCCCGTCCTCAACGACGCCATCGCCGCCGCCGAGGCCGCCGGCGCGGCCGTCCTCTACACGCAGGACTGGCATCCCCCCGACACGCCCCACTTCGAGAAGGACGGCGGCATCTGGCCTGTCCACTGCGTGCAGGACTCGTGGGGCGCCCAGCTCCACCCGGACCTGTGCGTCGTGGGCGAGGTCGTGCGCAAGGGAACGGGCGGCGAGGACGGCTACTCAGGCTTCACCGTCCGCGACCCGGCCAGTGGCGATCCCAGCGATACCCTCCTCGAGTCCCTTCTCCGGAAGCGTGGTGTCGGCGCTGTCGTCGTCGCTGGTCTCGCGACCGACTACTGCGTCCGCGACACCGCCCTCGACGCCGTCCGGCGGGGACTCGCGACCTTCGTCTTGATAGACGCCGTCCGCGCCGTCGACCTCTATCCCGGCGACGGCGCGCGTGCCTTCGAGGCCATGCGCCGCGCGGGCGTGCGCTCGGCTTGAGCCCGCCCATGACCACCATCGAGGACCGCCTCTGCCGCTGGCTCGCGAGCGAGCACGGCATCGCCGAGCCCCGCCGCCTCGCCCGCGCCGATGCCGACACGCTGCTCCTCTCCAAGTTCCCGCCGGGCTTCATCGCCCGCGTCGGCGAGACGCTTGAGCGCCTCGAACTGCTCGCCGACCCCGACCTCCTCGCTACCGCCACCGCCGCCCGCGCCCGCCGCCTCCCCCGCGAGTCGCGCGTCGAGGGCTGGCGCGCCGCCGCCTGCCACCTCGTCCGCGAGCGCGCCGCCGCCCGCGGTCTGACCGCCGAGGACGCCGAGCTCGTGACCGCCGGCATCGAGTCCGTCGCCGCCGTCATGCGCGCCGTCCTCTGGAGCGACCCCGTTGCCGGAGAGCCCTTCGAGCCCGCCCCGGGCGAGCGCGACGCCTGGCGCGACGCCCTCGCCCGCGCCGAAGGCTCGCGCGATCTCTTCACGCGCCACTACGGGGCCTTCGAGGGACGCGCCGTCGTGGCCCACTGCCCGGGAGCTCCCTACGCGCGCGCCATGCTCGAATCGGCCTGGCGCGCCTGCACGGGCACGTCCCCGCCCGCCTAGCGAGGCGCGAGCGCCCGGATGGTCTGCAGGATCGCCTCCTGCTCGCTCTCCACCCCCGCCGCCGCGATCGGGTACAGGAACGCCTCATCGAGCCCGGCCGCCACTAGCTCCGCCGCCACTTCGTGGCACTCCTCCCCGCTCCGCCCCACCACCGCATGCGCCCGCACGAACCCCTCCGAGATGCCCGCGATCGCCTCCGTCCGCTCCCGCGCCAGCCAGCGCCGCTCGAAGACCTCGCAGTCCTCCTCGAAGCCGTCCTCGATGAACACCTTCCGGTACACGGGCGCCATCAGGTAGGCGAGCAGCTCGTCCTTGATCGGCGCCGAGGCCTGCTCGTACGACTCGTCGATCACCGTTCGCAGGAAGGCGACGATGCGCACCTCCTCCCGCTTCCGCCCCGCCCTCGCGATGCCCCGTTCGATCGCCTCCACGGAGCGCGTGATCACCGTCGCCGTCGGGTAGTTCAGGATGACGCCGTCGGCGATCTCGCCGGCCAGTTCCAGCATTCGTTCACCGAGCGCCCCGATGTACACCGGGATCGCCGGCTCGGCCGGGTCCATCGCCGGGGCTCGTGTCTGGTAGAGGCCCTCGTGCCGGAGCCGCTCCCCCGCGGTCAGCTTCCGGAACACCTCCACGTACTCGCGCATGCGCGCGGCCGGACGGTCCCAGGGCATCCCGTGCCAGTTCGTCACGATCACCGGCGTGCTCACGCCGAATCCGGCCGAGACGCGGCCCCCGCTCAGGTCCTGCAACGACCAGAACGACATCGCCGCGAGGTACGGGTCGCGCAGGCCGATGGGCACGATGCCCGTGCCCAGCCCGAACCGCTCCGTCCGCGAGGCCACCGCCGCCAGCACCGTGATCGCGTCGGGCGCGTTCACCTCCGTCACCCAGCCGCTGCTGAAGCCCCGGCGCTCACCCTCCTGCGCCTGCTCCACGTGGTCGCGCACGTGGTCGCCGTGCAGCACCAGTCCGGAGTAGCTCATCGCCTTCCCCCCGCGTGGGTGGCGGCATCATGCCACAGCCCGCAGCTCCGGAAGGTCAACGGCGTCGCCGTTGCGGCTTGATGATCCCGCGCTGCATCAACAGCCGCATCACCACCCGTGAGATGGAGATTCCGAGCATGCCGGCCACGATCAGGAAGATGACCGTCGCGGTGGTGGTTCCCCCCTCTATCGCTCCGCTCCCCAGCAGAAGTCCGACGAACAGCCCCGCGGACAGGGCGACGAAGACGGGCATTGTCCGCCAGCGCCACTCGGGGAGCGCCGGGGCCGCGGACTGCGCCTTCGCCTTCTCCTCGCCTCCGCCCTCGGAGGGCCCCCGGACGCGCCGTCTCCGCCGCCGTGAGGGGCTCACGCAGTCCCCCGCGCCCGCAGCAGCGCCTCCACCACCTCGCGCTCGAACAGCAGGGCCCCGCCCGCTGTGCGCCGGTGCGGCACCCGCCCCGCCGTCGCCGCCTCGGCCAGCTCGGGCTCGCTCATCCCCGTCGCCAGCGCCGCCTCCGAGAGGTCCAGCACGGCCTCCAGGGTGGGGGACGCGGGAGCCGATGCCTCCAGGCAGGCGTTGCACATGAACACCAGCGCCAGGTGCGTCTCGCTCAGCGAGACGGTCCCGCAGTCGCGCCCCGGCAGGTCTTCCCGCTGGTTCAGGTGGAAGAGGCGCCCGCACGCGTTGCAGTACGATTCGGTGTGCGGTTCGACTGGCTCGGTGCAAATCGAGCATGGATTCGCTTGAAAGGTGTCAGTCATGAGCGTGGAGCCCCGAGAATAGACGTTTTCTTGACACTTTCAAACGGTCGCCGATATGATCATGCAACCCTAACAATTTTTGATCGTGGGGCCATCTTGGAGAGCACGGCCGCCGTGGTCCAGTCGCCCCCACGAAGCGGCGACTTGGCGGAGAGGCTTGGCATCAAGCCCCTTCCCGATGATCTACTCTGCGAAGCCCTCACGCACGCCTCCTACCCCAACGAGAGCGCCTCGCAAGCCACCCCCAACGAACGCCTGGAATTCCTCGGCGATGCCATCCTCGGCATGGTCGTGGCGAACGCCCTCTTCCGCGCCTACCCCGAGGCCGCCGAGGGCGAGCTTACGCGCATGCGCGCCGAGATCGTGCGTGGCAGCGCGCTTGCCGGGGCCGCCCGCCGCCTCGGCCTCGGCGATGACCTCATCCTCGGCCGCGGCGAGGAAGCCGCCGGCGGCCGCGAGCGCGAGCGCAACCTCGCGGGCGCCTTCGAGGCGGTGCTGGGCGCGGTCTACCATGCCCACGGGCTTACCGTGGCGCGCGCCCTCGCCCTGCGCCTGCTCAAACCCGAGATCGACCTGATGCGTGACCGGGGCCCCTCCCTCGACGCCAAGTCCGCCCTCCAGCACCTGGTCCAGGCCCGCTGGCATCAGCCTCCCGATTATGTCACTGTTGATGAGCAGGCCGAGGAGGAGGGGCGCCGTTTCGTGGTGGAGGTCCGTGTTTCTGGCGAGATGCTCGGGCGCGGCAGCGGATCGAGCAAGCGTGCGGCCCAGCAGGAGGCCGCCCGCCGGGCCCACGCCGCCCTCTCCGCCGAGAGTGGGGCCGGCGTCCCCGTGGGGGCCTGACCCATGTACGTCAAGCGACTCACCCTGCAAGGCTTCAAGAGCTTCGCCCAGGAGACCACCTTCGAGTTCGGCTCCGGGGTAACGGCCATCATCGGCCCCAACGGCGCCGGCAAGAGCAACGTCGCCGACGCCGTCCGCTGGGTCCTCGGTGAGCAGGGCCTGCGCCTCCTCCGCGCCCGCAAGCAGGAAGACGTGATCTTCGCCGGCGCCGGCGACCGCGCCCCCCTTGGCATGGCCGAGGTCACGCTCACGCTCGATAACGGCGACGGCTGGCTTCCCCTCGACTTCAGCGAGATTCAGATCGGCCGCCGCGCCTACCGCGATGGCGACACCGAGTACCTCCTGAACGGCTCCCGCATCCGCCTGCGCGACCTCAACGACCTCCTCCAGAAGGCCAACGTCGGCCAGAACAGCTACGCCATCATGGGCCAGGGCATGGTCGATGAGGTCCTCAGCCTCTCTCCCCAGGACCGCCGCTCCCTCATCGACGAGGCCGCCGACGTCAAGCCCTTCCGCCAGAAGATCGCCGATGCCCACAACCGCCTCGCCGGCACGCGCGAGAACATGGCGAAAGTCCAGATCATCATCGACGAGCTCGAGCCCCGCCTGCGCTTGCTTCGCCGCCAGGCCAACCGCGCCGGCGAGCACCGCGATCTCTCCGCCAGACTCGCCACCCTCCTCCGCCGGCTCTACTCCTCGCGCTGGAGCGAGACCCGCAACGCCATCGTCCGCGCCCAGGCCGAGCTCGACCAGCGCGGCGCCGAGGACGAGGCCGCCGAGTCCCGCGTCGCCACGCTGGAGGAGCAGTTGCAGGCCCTCGGCGAGGAGATCGCCAGGCGTCGCGAGGCCGTCTCCCGCCGCGATGGCGCTCGCGATGACCTCGAGACCAGCATCCGCTCGCTCGAACACGGGCTCATCCTCGACCGCGAGCGCCATGCCATGACGAACACCCGCCACGGTGAGATTCGCACCGAGGTGGAAGCGCTCGAGAGCGAGAAGGCCAGCATCGCCGCCGCCGACCTTGAGAGCGGCCACCGCGCGATCGAGCTCACGAGCGAGATCGAGGCGTTGCGCGCCACCCTCGAACGTGAACGCGAGGCGCTCGCCCAGGTCCAGCGCCAGGATGCCACCCTGCACCGCCGCGCCGAGGAGCTTCGCGGTCAGATCGCCGCCCTCGACGACCGCATCACCGAGCAGGCAACCGTCGTTGAGCGCGCCTCCGTTGCTCCCTCCGAGGGGCCCGAATCCGATCGTGTCGAGGCGCGCCGCAAGCAGCTCCTCGTCGAGCTCATTGGGTACGGCCGCCGCTTCGCCGAGCTGGGCGAGCGCGCCGACTCCGCCGAGTCGCGTCTTCGTGAGGCGCGCGAGGCCGCCTCCGGCGCCCGCGAGCGGCTCGCTCGCGTGCAGGCCGAGCTCCGCGAGCTGGAGGCGGCCGGGAAGGAGCCCCTCCGTCAGCTCGACCACCTGGAGGGCAGGCTCGAGGTCCTCAAGCGCGTGCAGGCCGAGAGCGAGGGCATCGCCACCGGCACCCGCAACGCCCTCATCATGGGCCAGGTCCTCATCGAGAACGTTCGTCCCGGAAGTCTCGGCGAGGCCCCCGAGGTCAGCGGCGTCGTCGGACTCCTCTCCCGCCACCTGCGCGTCCCCGCCGGGCTCGAGGCCGCAATCAACGCCGCCCTCGAGAACCACCTCCACGCCATCATCGTCGAACGCGAGGCCCAGGCCCTCCACGCCATCGACCTCCTCCGCGACGGCGCTCGCGGTCGCGCCCAGTTCCTCCCCCTCGATGGCCTCCGCAAGGGCTATCCCCTCAACCTCCAGAAGGAACGCGGCGTCGTCGGCGTCGCCTCCCGCCTTGTGCGCTGCGAGAGTCGCTTCCGCGACCTCGTCGATACCCTCCTGGGACGCATCATCGTCGTCGAGGACCTGAACGTTGCGAAGCGCATGCTCGGCCGTGGCCTCGGCGCCGTGGTCACCCTTGATGGCGCCTTCCTCGATCCCTCGGGGGTTATCACCGGCGGCCTGGCCTCCGCGTCCGCAAGCCCCTTCAGCTTCACCCGCCAACGCGAGATCGACGAGATTCCCGCCCAGGTCGCCGACCTCCAGGAGGTCGTCGAGGCGAACCGGAAGCAGGTCGAGGCCGCCAGTGAGACGGCCGAGCGCCTCTCCCGTCTGGCTGAGGAGAACGGCCGCGCCCACGAGGAGAGCCGCGGGGCGCTCGACGATGCCCTCCGCGCCCGCGAACGCGAGCGCGATCGCCTCCATCGCATTCGCCGCGAAATGGTGACCGTCCTCGGCCGCCGCCGTGAGCTGGCCGGCGGTACCTTCGACGAGCAGGCCGCGGAGGCCGCCCGCGCCCGCCTCGACGAGCTCGCTGCCCGCCGTCGCGAAGCCACCGCCGAGCTGGATGCTCTCGCGCCCGACCTCGAAGCCGCCCCCGCGCGCGCCGAGGAGTCCATCGACGCCGTCGCCAGCGCGAGCGGGCGCCTCGCCTCGGCCGAGGGCGAGGCGAGGGCGCGCACCCTCGCCCGCGAGCAGCAGAAGCGAGCCATCGAGCGACTCACCTCCCAGATTGGCCAGCGCATCCTCCGCGCCCAGAACCTTGAGCTCGAAGCGCGCACGTTCACCGAAGGCATCGAGCGTCAGTCGCGGGAGCTCGAGGCCCTCCGCCTCGAGCAGGAACAGTCCAGCGACGACACCGCCCCCGATCGGGATGAGCTCCACCGGCTCGAGACGCATGAGCGCTCCGTGCAGGCCGACTACGCCGAGGCGCAGTCGGCGCTCCTTGAAACCCGCCGCCGCCGCCTCGACCTCGAAGCCGACCTCGACCGCTCCCGCGATCGCCTGGAGACCCTGCGCGAAGAGATGTCCCGCGAGGGGCTCTCGACCTCACCCGGCGGAGGCGTCGAGTCGTCCGCCGCCTCGGGCGACGAGCCCGTTGACCTCGCCTCCGTCGAGCAGGAGATCGCCGAGGTGCGGATCGCGATCGGCGAACTCGGCCCGATCAACCAGGAAGCCCCCGACGACTTCCGCGAGAGCGAGGAGCGCCACGCCTTCCTCACGGAGCAGATACAGGACCTGACGGAGGCCGAGGCCCAGCTGCAGAACGCGATCACGGAGCTCAACGGAGAGATCCGCACCCGTTTCCGCGCCACCTTCGACCGCGTTGACACGGCCTTCGACAGCTACTTCACCGGCTTCTTCGGCGGCGGCGCCGCCTGCCTCAAGCTGCTCGATCCCGACGACATCATCGAGTCCGGGATCGAGATCGAAGCGCAGCCGCCGGGCAAGCGCCTCAGCACCATCAGCCTGCTCTCCGGCGGTGAGCGCTCCCTCACGGCGGTCGCCCTCCTCTTCGCCCTCCTCTCCGTGAATCCCGCGCCCTTCTGCGTCCTTGACGAGGTCGATGCCGCCCTCGACGAAGCGAACGTGGGCCGCTTCGTGGCCGAGCTCGCCCGCCTGGCCGACCGCACGCAGTTCCTGATCGTGACCCACAATCGCCGCACCATCGAGGCGACCGATGCCATCTACGGCGTGTCGATGGGCCCCGGCGGCGTCTCCAACACCCTCTCCCTCCGCCTCTCCGATCTGCCTGCCGGCGATGCGCCGGCGAGCGCGACAGAGGAGGCGGCGCCCACCACGCCGCGAGCGACCGCCGGAGCCGCAAGCCGCTAGCACCGGCTTGGGGCCTGGGGGAGAATCCGGGCGGCGCCGCCCAGGGCGGCCGGGAGTGAGGGCGATGCGATTCTGGCGAAGACCGCAGGATCCCGATGGCGCCCAGTCCTCCGCCGATGCTCCCGCCTTCACGCCCGAGCAGGTCGAGGAGATCCAGGCGCAGTCCGGGCGCGCGCTCGCCCGCAGCCGTTCCGGCCTCCTCGGTCGCATTGGCCGCCTCTTCGACCGCCCCGACTTCGACGACGACCTCTGGGATGATCTCGAGGAGATCCTCATCGCCGCCGATACCGGTGTCGCCACTACCGAGCGCATCCTCGATCACGTGCGCGAGCAGGTGCGGGAGACTCGTGCCACCACCTCCGCCGGGGTGCGCGACATCCTCCGCGCCGAGCTCATCGCCACCCTCGAGGCCCCTGCCGCCGGGCCTCCCCGCTGGGATGCTCCCTTCCCCGAGCTGCTCGTCGTCCTGGTCGTCGGCGTAAACGGCGCGGGCAAGACCACCTCCATCGCCAAGCTCGCGTCGGCGCTCAAGGAGGGTGGCCACCTCCCCATCCTCGCCGCGGCCGATACCTTCCGCGCCGCCGCCATCGACCAGCTCCGGGTCTGGGGCGACCGGCTCGACGTGCGCGTCGTCGCCCACCAGCCCGGCGGCGACCCTGGCGCCGTCGTCTTCGACACCCTCTCCGCTGCCGAGGCCGATGGCGCCGCCGTCGCCATCATCGACACGGCCGGACGGCTCCACACCAAGTCGAACCTGATGGAGGAGCTGAAGAAGGTCACCCGCGTCATCCAGCGCCGCCTTCCCGAGGCGCCCCACGAAACCCTGCTCGTGCTCGACGCCACCACCGGCCAGAACGGCCTCCTCCAGGCGCGCGCCTTCACCGAGGCCGTCGGCGTCACCGGACTCGTCCTCGCCAAGCTCGACGGCACCGCCCGCGGCGGCATCGTGTTCGCCATCGCCAGCGAGCTGGGCGTGCCCGTTCGCCTCATCGGCACCGGCGAGAGTCTCGGCGACCTCGCCCCCTTCGATGCCGAGACGTTCGTCGATGCGCTCCTTGCATGAGGCGCGCCCGTGACTGAGGCGCTCGCCTTCTGGGCCGTCGCCATCGTGATCGCGGCGCTCGCGCTGCCGCTCGCCTTCCGCCTCTTCGCGCGCTTCCCCGATACCGGCGCGGGCCTCAGTTTCACCCTTGGCCTCACGCTCGTCGGCACCGGCTACTTCCTCCTCCGCTTCGTGGGAGCGCTCCCCGCCGGCCGTGGGGGAATCCTCCTCGCGATCGCCCTCTTCGGTGTCGCCACATTCGTGCTGGCCGCCCGCGATCGCCGTTTTCTCGCCAGCCTCCGCCGCTCCCTCCCCGGCCTGGCGGTGGCCGCCGCCCTCTTTTCAGCGCTCTTCTTCGGCTACGCCTACTTCCGCGCCCACGTGCCCGACATCGCCCACACCGAGCAGCCGATGGACCTCCTCTACCTGAACGCGATGCTCGTCTCCCCCGACTATCCCCCCCACGACCCCTGGTTTGCGGGCGAGAGCGCGAGCTACCACTACGGTGGCTACCTGCAGGCCGCCATCCTCACGGGTGGCTCCGATGTCTGGCCCGCTTCCGGCTACAACCTCGCGCTGGGCGCGGTGTTCGCGAGCGCGGGAGCCGCCGCCGCGTCCCTCTGCGCTGGCCTCGCCCGCTGGATATTCGGGCGGCGCGCCCGCCGCTGGATCGCGCTCGCCGCCGCCGGAGGCGTCATCCTCCTGCTCTTTGGCGGCCCTCTGGCGAGTGTTTTCGAGTTCGCCGCCGCCCACGGCGCCGACCATGACGGCGTCTACAAGACCTTCGCCGTGGAGGGCCTCGCGCGCTGCGGAGTGGGCGCCGGCGAGACCTGCACCGGCCAGCCCCTCGACCCCAGCACGCACTGGTACCCCGACGACCACTGGGTCTGGTGGCGGATGTCCCGCATGGCGTACTGGGAACCCCAGCCCTCCTACCCCTTCACCGTCACCGAGGTGCCCGCCTTCAGCTTCCTGCTGGGCGATCTGCACCCCCACGTCATGGCCATTCCCGGGGTGCTGCTCGCCCTTGCCGTTTCCGCGGCCCTCTGGCGGGGACGCGGACCCCTCTCCTGGCGAGAGCACCGCCGCCGTCCCTGGATGCTGCTCGTGCTCGCGTTCATCTTCGGCTCGCTCGCCTTCGTGAACGTCTGGGATGTGGTCGTCTTCTCCCCCCTCCTCGCCCTCGCCGTCTTCGCCAGGAACCGCCGCTCACACTCCTTCGCCGCCGCCGTGGTCGATACCGCCTCCTATCTGCTCCCCTCCGCCCTTGTCTCGGTGGTCGCCTTTATCCCCTGGTGGTCCGGTTTCACGCCTGAGACAGGCGGTATCTACGCCTACGCCGGCAGGGGAACCCGTATCCGGCACGCCCTCCACATGTGGGGTGTGCCCGCCGTCTTCTCCCTGCTTGTCCTCTGGTGGGGATTCCGGCGGTGGCGCGCCAACATCCCCGCCGGCCCCTTCGTGATCGCCCTCGCCCTGCCGCTCCTGCCCCTGCTGGTCTGGCTTCCCGTTCTCGCCTACGAGCGAACCGCCGCCCCCTTCGTCGTTGGCGATGGCCTGCCGACGGCCTTCAGCGCCCGCACCGACGGGGCCTGGATCACCCTGACCGCCTACGCGGTCGGCCTCTGGCTGCTCACGGGGGTCACGTTCGTCCTCAGCCGCCGCAACCACCCGGCCGCCCTCGTCGCGGGTCTCGCCGCCCTCGGCATCCTGCTCCTCTACATCACCGAGCTGTTCCTCCTCCGAGACATCCTCTTCTTCATCCCGCGGCTCAATACCGTGTTCAAGCTCTCCTACGAGGCCTGGATCGTCCTCTCCATCGCTGGCGCCGTTGGGGGAGTGGCCGCCGTGCGGGCCGCGACTCCCACGTACCGGCCGCTCCTGGTGGTGCCCCTCGCGGTCCTGCTCGGCGCTTCCCTCGTCTTCGCCGTCACCAACACGCCCAACCGCGCCGGTGGTTTCGCCGTCGTCCCCGGACTCGATGGCCTTGGCTACGTCCAGCGCCTCAATGCCGCCGAGCACGAGCTGGTCCGCTGGCTGAACGAGAACGTTGACCCCGGCCAGATAGTCGTCGAGTCGACGGGCCGCGTCTGGGTTCGGGGCGAGGGTGGCGAGCCCGTGCGGGAGAGCCACGGAGCCTCCTACGGCTCGGCTGGCCGCGTGGGCTACCGCACCGGCCTGCAGACGCCCATCGGCTGGGCCGGCCACGAGAGAACCTGGCGCGGCACCTCGCCCGAGCTTAACGCGGAGATCGCCCGCCGCCAGGACCTCGTCGATCTCGTGTACACCGCCAGCGGCCGGGCCCAGGCGCTGGCCGCCCTCCAGGAGCTCGGCGCCACCTACGTCGTCGTCGGCGGTCTGGAACGCTCACACTACCGTGACGGCCTCATGCCTCCCTTCGAGACGTTCCTCGAAACCGTATTCGTCTCAGGCGACGTGACCGTCTTCCGCCTGCCCATCTTCCGGCTGGAGGCCACGCGATGACCTCCCCCACCCCCTCCCGTCGCGCAGGCTCCGCCTCTCCTTCGGGGTCCAGCTCGGGCTCCACCTCCCGCTCCCGTACCGGGGGCCTTTCCGCCCTCTCCGTCGCCACCATCGCCTGGGTGCTCGTCGTCGTCCTCTTCGTGGCGTTGCGCGTGGGCGTCGTCTGGCGAGCGCCCGTGGGGGGCGCCGAGCTTGCCCACCTCTCCGGCGCCTGGCAGGCCAGCTCCGGCATCGAGGACGCGCGCTATGTGCCCACGCTCTATCAGGCCGTCACGGCGGTGACCCTCGGCTGGACCGATTCCGCAGTTCCCGCGCGCGCCCTGGCCCTCGTGGCCACCCTCTCCATCCCGCTCGCCCTCTACCAGCTTCGCCGGGTGCTGGGAGAGGGCGGTGCGCTCCTGGCGCTCCTCCTCCTGGCGCTCGATCCCATGGGCATCGTGCTTGGGGTCACCGCCTCGGCGGCGGCCTGGGATACGGCCATCGCCGTGTGGCTTGTCGTCGCGCTGCTCGCGAGCCGCCCCCCACCCTGGGGATGGCTCCTCCTCGCGTTCCTCGTTTCCACGGCCGGCCCCCTCATCCTGCCCGTGGTCGCAGCCGCCATCGTGGTCGCCGCGATTCGAGGCCAGCGGCCGAACGCTGACACCTTCGTCTGGAGCGCGGTAGGGGTTGTCCTTGGCCTGCTCCTCACGTCCTTGCGCTTCGGTATCGGTGGCGATGGCCTCCTGGTGGCCCCCTTCCACCTCTTCGTGGCGGGATTCGAGGAGCCCTGGTCATCCCTCACGGTGGCCGAGCTCGCCGCCCTCTACGGACTTCCCCTCCTTGTGGGAGGCGCCGCCGCGGGCGGCTGGCTCGCCTTCCGCCTGCGCCCCGGCAGCTCCCCCCTGACCCCTACCGAGGCCCTCCTCCTGGGAACGGCCGGAGCCGCCCTCCTCTGGTTCCTTGTGGCCCTTCCCTCGACCTCGCCCTTCCCGCTCGCCGCCGCCACCCTCTCCTCCTGCCTTCTCCTCGGCCCCGCCCTCGCCCGCGTCGCGAGCCTGCTGCTGACCGCCAGCTGGCGCCGCGAGAGCTACCTCCTGTTCCTCGCCATCGCCCTCGCCGCCGTCGCCTCTTTCGTGCTGAGCGATTGGGCCCGCGAGGGACGCGTAGGCGGCGCCGATGAACGCATGCTCTTCGCCTTGCCCGTCGTCGTTGCCCTCCTCGCCGTGGCCCTGCTCGCCAGCTACCGCGAAGCGCTCCCCCTAACCTTCATCCCCGCCCTCGCCGCCGGGGGCATCCTGCTCCTGGCCGGCGCCAGTGGCGTTGCCCTGAGCGCGGCCGGCGAGCCCCTCCCCGGGCCGGTGAGCCCCCCCGCTGCCCGCGCCATCCGGGACGTAGCCCTGGACGCCAGCGCCGCACGGGGCTCCGTCGTGGTCCACGCACGGTACCGCGAAGCTCTCACCTGGCCCTTCCGCAACTCCGCCACGCTCATCGTCGCCGACCGCGTCCCCCCGGAAGCGGCCGTCGCCGTCTGGCCTATCGATCTTCCTCAGCCGGAGGGCTTTGTCCCGCTCGAAGGCCGCTGGATCCTGCAACGCTCCATCCCCGGCCCCGGGGGATTCCTCCAGTACGTCCGCTGGCTCGGTGAACGCAACAGCCTCCAGCCCGAGCTCGAGATCGTGGCTATCTACGTGAGGTCGCCATGACGTCGCAGCCGGCCTCCGCCTCCGGGAGCAGTGCGCTCGACCGCCTCCTCGCGCGCCGCGTCGAGGTGAACTGGGAGCTCGTTGCCTACGCGGCCATCTTCGCCGCTGCCTTCGTCCTGCGCTTCTGGGATCTGGGCGCCCGCGCGCTTCACCACGACGAGAGCATTCACGCTCTCTGGTCCTGGAACCTCGCCCAGGGGTCGTACACCCACAACCCCGTCTTCCACGGCCCCCTGCTCTATTTCGTGCAGGGCTTCACCTTTCTCGTTTCCACCGCCACCGACTACACCTCCCGTATCTCACCTGCCCTGTTCGGCATGGCCGTGGTCGCGATCCCGCTCGCCCTGCGGCGCTGGCTCGGTCCCGTGGGAACGCTCGCCGTGGTGGCGTTCCTCGCCTTCTCGCCAACGGTCGTCTACTTCAGCCGCTTCCTGCGCATGGACATCTACCTCGCCTTCTTCATCCTCCTCATGGTCGTGGCCGTGTGGAGCTACCTCCACAACGGACGGACGCGCTGGCTCATCGTCTTCGTGATCGCCCTCGCCCTCGCCTTCAGCACGAAGGAAGCAGCGTTCCTCTTCGTCGCCTTCCTCCTGCTCTACCTCAACGGCTACCTTGCGCTCGAACTGGCGGCTGCCAACCTGCAGGCGCGCAAGGCCGACACGCCCTCGAACCGCCTCCTCCTCGCCGCCGCCCTCTACCCCTTTGCCTGGGTGCTCGCCGGCCTTTGGCGCTACCTCAAGCGGTTGCGCCGCAGGGCCGCCTGGGGCGACCTGCCCCGCACCGGCGACCTGCTCGTGCTCACAGGTTCGCTCACCCTCCCGCTTCTCACCGCCTTCGCCAAGGGCCCGCTTGAGGTCATCTTCGCCGCGGGTCCGCTCGACTACCCCGAGGTCTGCGCCAACCCCTCGACGAGCGCCGCCGCTGTCCTCGTGACCGCCTTCGTCGTCGTCTGTGGGGTCGCCGCCTTTGCCGGCCTCTCCTGGCGCCCGCGCACCTGGCTCACCGCCGCCGCTATCGGGGCGATCATCTACCTCACCCTCATGACGAGCCTGTGGACGAACGCTGAGGGTTTCTGTAGCGGGGCCTGGGGCTCCATTGACCACTGGCAGGCCCAGCACGACTACCGCCGCGGCCAGCAGCCCTGGTTCTACTACCTCATGCTCATGCCCGCCTACGAGTTTCTTCCCCTCCTGATCGCCCTCGCCGGGGGCGCCTGGGCCATGGTCCGCGGGTCCGCCTTCTCGAGATTCCTCGTGCTCTGGTTCGTGTTCCTCTTCGCCGCCCTCTCCTTCGCCGGGGAGAAGATGCCCTGGCTCAACACCCATCTCGCCATCCCCGCCGCCCTCCTCGCCGCCTGGACCATCCAGCGCGCCTGGACCTACTGGAATCCGCCGCGCCTTGATTCCCGCGGCCTGCTTTCCATCGCGTTCGTGATGGCCACCGCCGGCTTCGCGATCTCCGTCCTCGCCCTCGACTGGGGCCCAACCCTTGGGGTCCGGCTCACATGGGGCCTCTTCCCCCTTCTGCTGACGGTCGGCGCGGCCCTCTTCGTGGCGTCGCGGCTGGGCTGGCGGACGCTTCCCGCGCTCGCCGCGCTGGTTCTCATCGCGGGGCTCGCCTTCTTCTCCGTGCGCACCATGATCAGCGTCACCTTCGTGCGCGGCGACGTACCCGACGACCTGCTTATCTACACCCAGTCCTCCCCCGACCTCACTCGCATGGCCGACGAAATCGATGCCCTCGCCGTCGCCACCGGCCGGGGCTTCGACCTGCGTATCGCCGTCGACACACCGGAGTCCTTTGCCTGGCCCTGGCTCTGGTACCTGCGCGACTACCGCAACGTCTCCATCAGGAACATGGAGTCCGGCCTTCCGCCCGGCGAGTTCGATGTCGTGCTTGTCCATTCCTCGAACGCGGACATCGTGGCCGACGACCTCGCTGCCCGCGGCGCGACGGCCTTCGCCCCGCCCACCCGCTACCCGCACCGCTGGAACTACCCCGAGACCTACAAGGCGGCCCTCACGGCAGGCCCCCTGGAGCCCGAGGCCTGGCGGCAGATCGGCAGCGGGGTCTTCCGTGGAAGCTGGGTCCGTGACGCCTTCGCCTACTGGCGGGATCATGAGGCCCCCGGGGAATTCGGATCCGTCAAGGGGCTCGCCTACTTCCCCGCCGCCTTCGATCGTGAGACAGGCCGCCTTACCATCCAGACCTTCGAGCCCGCCCTCCCCGACTTCGACGGCACCGGCCGTCCGACGTTCGGAGGCCTGGGCAGCAGGCCTGGCCAGTTCTTGAGCCCTGTCGACATCGAGACCGGCCCCGACGGCAGTCTCTACGTCGTCGATAGAACGACGGGAAGCCTCCAGCGGTTCGACGCCCAGGGGAACTTCCTCGCCGCCATCGAACTGCGCGGAGACGACGCGGACGCGGCGCGGGCCTGGGGTCTTGCAGTCTCCGATGCTGGTGACGTGTACGTGGCCGATACCTTCGGGTGGCGCGTGCTCGCGTTCGATGCCGACCTCCGGGCACGCACGATCGCCTTCGGTGAGGCCCCACTGCTCGATGGGAAGCCGCCCGGCCCCTACCACCTCTTCGGTCCCCGCGATCTCGCCATCGACGCCGCGGGGAACCTCTGGGTCACCGATACCGGCCACGGGCGCATCGTCGTCTACACATCCACGGGCGAGTTCATCCGCGAGATCGGCGGCCCCTTCGACCCCGAAACGCTTGCCAGGGGTGGCGGCTCCGCCGAATTCAGCGAGCCCGTGGGGATCGATATCGCCCCCAACGGCGAAATCGTCGTCGCCGACATGTGGAACGCCCGCGTCCAGATACTCGATTCCTCCGGCGCCTACCTGCGCGAGTTCCCCGTGCCCGGCTGGGGCGGCCGCGACGCCCTCGACAAGCCCTATCTGCGCGCCCTCCGCGATGGGCGCATCGCCCTCTCCCTCCCCTCCCTCGGCGAGGTGCGCATCTACAGCGCCACCGGCGACCTTCTCGAAACCATCGACCCCTTCGACGAACCCCTGCGCTCGCCCTACGGAATCGTCGAGACGGCCGATGGTAAGCTCTGGGTCGTGGAAGGCGGGGCCGCACGGGTGCGCCTCTTCGGCAGCGCCGAGCCCGGGGAGCGCTGATCAGCCGTGTTGCGCTCGTTCCGTTTCTGGGCCGCCGTAGCCGTTGGCGTTCTGCTGATCGCCCTCTTCCTGCTCGCGACCGACCCTTCCGAGATCGCGGAGGCCTTCGGGGACGCCAACTACTGGTACGTCGCCCCTGCCGTGGTCGTGCTCTTCCTCTCCTTCTGGCTGCGCTGCTACCGCTGGTCCGTGCTCATGCGACCGGTGGCCGCCATCACCCCCCGCCGCCTCTTCGCCTACTCGATCATCGGCTACATGGCGAACAACCTCATCCCCGCCCGCGCCGGCGAGCTCATTCGCGCCTACGTCCTCGGCGAGCGTGAGCGCGTCTCCACCATGGGCGCCCTCGGCGCCATCGCCGTCGAGCGCCTCTTCGATGGCTGCGTGCTCGTGCTCATGCTGCTCACGGCAGGCGCTGTCGCCGGTCTCGGCGATGGCCGTCTGCAGGCCATCGCCATCGCCTCGGCGGCGCTCTTCTCCGTCGCGCTCGTGGTCTTCTACTGGTTCACCCTGCGCGAGGAGCGCACCTATCGCGCCGCCGACTTCATCCTCGCCCGCCTGCCCGCCAGCGTGGGCGAGCGCCTCTCCCCCCACCTCCGCTCGCTCATCGGCGCCCTCCGCTCCGTCCACGACTGGCGAAGCTTCCTCCTTGTCGTCTTCTTCAGCATCCTCGGCTGGACCGTCGAAGCCGGCGCCTACGCCATCGTCGGCCTCGCCTTCGACATCAAGGTCAGCTTCGCCCACTACGTGCTCCTCCTGGCTGCCGCCAACCTCGCCATCATCATCCCCACCTTCTTCGGCGGCGCCGGCCCCTTCGAGTGGGCGGCCAAGCTCGTCATGGTCAACGCCGGCGTCGCCGGTGGCCTCGCCGCCGCCTACGCCATCGTCGCCCATGCCGTTGTTGTCGCTCCCGCGACGGTCGTGGGCCTCATCCTCCTCTGGACCTTCGGTATCCCCATCGCCCGCCTCGGACGCATCCGCGCCCTGCCCGTCGAAGAACCCGGACCGGTGACGCCGTGAGGGCCGGCATCGTGGGCGCCGGTGTCGCCGGGCTGGCCGCCGCCCGCCGCCTGCAGGAGCTCGGCCACGAGGTCACCATCTTCGAGGGGCGCGACGAGCCCGGCGGTCAGGTCGTCACCTTCGAGGTCGGCGGAGAACCGATCGAGTGCTTCTACCACCACATCTTCACCAACGACACGACCGTCGTCCGCTATTTCGATGACCTCGGGCTGGGGGACCGCCTTGAGTGGATCGAGCCCCACAACGGCCACTTCGTGAACGGCCGCGTCTACCCCTTCGTCACACCCCTCGACCTCCTCCGCTTCGACGCCGTCAGCCTCGCCAGCCGCCTCCGCCTCGGGCTTGCCAGCCTCTGGTTGAAGCGCCAGGCTGACTGGCGCGTCTACGAGGATGTGACCGCCCGCGCCTGGATGGAGCGCGCCGTCGGCACGCCGGCCTTCAACGCCTTCTGGGGTCCCCTCCTGCGCGGAAAGTTCGCCGAGCACGCCGACGAGATCGGCATGGCCTGGCTGCACTGGAAGATCCGCCTCCGTTTCGGCTCACGTGAGGGCCGCCTCGGCGCGAAGGAGACCCTCGGCTACCCCCGTGGCTCCTTCCGCTCCTACTACTTCGCCCTCGCCGACCACATCCGCGAGGCCGGTGGCCAGATCCACCTGAGCACCCCCGTCGAGGCCGTCGTCACGGAGCTGGGGTCCGTCACCGGCATCCGCGCGGGCGGCGCCTTCCACGAGTTCGACCAGGTCCTCATGACCACGCCCAACATCATCACCAAGCGCATCGCACCCGAGCTCCCCGCCCCCTACGTCGAGGTCCTCGACCGCGTGCGCTACCAGTGGGCCTCCTGCCTCGTCCTCGCTCTCGACCGCCCCCTCAGCGATGTCTACTGGCTCTCCATCGCCGACGACCTCCCCTTCGTCGCCTGCGTCGAGCACACGAATCTCGTGGGGGAGGAGCGTTACGGTGGCAACCACATCGTCTACCTCTCGAACTACGTCGCCCCCGACCACCCTGTCCTCCAGATGGACGCCGAGGAAGCCCTCACCGCCTACGAAGACAGCATCCGCCTCATCAACCCCGCCTTCGACCGCTCCTGGGTGCGCCAGAAGTGGTTCTTCCGCGATCCCGGCGGCCAGCCCGTCATCACCACCAACTACTCCGAGTCCATCCCCTCCATGGAGACCGGCATCGGCGGCCTCTACCTCTCCAACACCACCCAGGTCTACCCCGAGGACCGCGGCCAGAACTACAGCCTCCAGCTAGGTGAACAGGCCGCCGATCTGATGGACGAGAACGCCCGCGCGGTTGCTGCCGCGCGAGGCGCGCGGATATAGTAGTGCCGCATTTCACAAACGGGATCCCTGCACATGGCGGCTGAGCCGACCACTGGTGAGCTGCGAAAGCTCGTCGCCGAGTACGAGTTCGAACGCGGCCACCTCCTTCCCGCTCTCATCGAGATCCAGGAGCGCTACGGCTACGTCTCCCGCGAGGCGATCGAAGTGCTCGCTCGCCAGATGCGCACCACCCCCGCCCTCGTCTACGGCGCCGTCTCCTTCTACGCCGACTTCCGCACCGAGCCCCCGCCCGAGCGCGAGATCGCCTGGTGCAGCGGCCCCGCCTGCCGCCTCCGCGGTGGCGACCGCATCCGCGAGGCCCTCCAGTACACCCTCGGCCTCCCTCTCGACGGCCAGAGCGAGGATGGCGCCTACGGCCTCCGCCTCGGCCAGTGCAACGGCACCTGCAGCGAGGCCCCACAGCTCTGGGTTGACGGCAAGGTCGTCGGCGACCTCACCGTGGCCAGGGCCGTCGCCATCGCCCGTGACGTGAAGGGGAACGTATGAACGAGCGCTTCACCGCCATCGCCGCCGAGGCGCGTGACCGCTGGGAGGCGGCTCGCGCCAGCGGCCGCGAGCAGGTCAGCCTCTGCCTCGATACCTCCTCCCTCGCCCGCGGCGGCGCCGAGACGCTGGCCGCCCTCCGGGACGCCGTCGCCGCCAGGGGCCTGAATGTCGACGTCACGACGACCGGCTCGTGGGGCTTCTGCTGGCTCGAACCGACCGTCTCCGTGCGCTCCGCCGCGGGCACCCGCACCGTGCTCTACCACTCCCTCACCCCCGACCGCGTCGAGGAGTTCGTGCAGGCCACGCTCGTCGAGGCGGGCGAATTCCCCGAGCTCGCGCTCGGCGTCGTCGAGGGCGCCCCCAGCGACGACATTGCCCCGCTCGAGGACCACCCCTTCATGCGCGGCCAGATCCGCCGGCTCATGGCGAATTGCGGCCAGATCGACCCCGAGAACATCGACCACGCCCTCGCCAACGGCGCCTACGAGGGCTTCGTGAAGGCCCTCGATATGGAACCCGAGGCGATCATCGAGCTCATGCTTGAGAGCGGCCTCGGCGGTCGTGGCGGCGCCGGCTTCCCCGCCGGACGCAAGTGGGACTTCCTCCGCAATGCGAGCGCCGACCCCCGCTACCTGGTCTGCAACGCAGACGAGGGCGACCCCGGCGCCTGGGTCAATCGCATCCTCATGGAGGGCGACCCCCACCTCATCATCGAAGGCATGCTCATCGCCGCCCTCGCCACCCACGCCGTCGTGGGCTACATCTACATCCGCCATGAGTACCCCCTCGCCATCGAGCGCATGAACGTCGCCGTCGAGCAGGCTCGCGAATGCGGCCTCCTCGGCGAGGATGTCCTTGGCAGCGGCAAGACGTTCGAGCTCGTCGTCTTCGTCGGCGCCGGCTCCTACGTCTGCGGCGAGGAGACCGGCCTCATCAACTCCATCGACGGCTACCGCGGCATGCCCCGCATCCGCCCCCCCTTCCCCGCCCAGGCCGGCCTCTGGAACCTCCCCACCAACGTCAACAACGTCGAGACCTACGCCAATGCCCCCCTCGTCCTCCGCCACGGCGCCGAATGGTGGTCGAGCGTCAGCACCGACGAGGCCAAGGGCACGAAGATGTTCACCATCTCGGGCGCCGTGAACCAGGCTGGCTGCGTCGAGATCCCCTTCGGCCTGAGCGTGCGCGACCTGCTCGAGACCTACGGCGGCGGCACCCCGGGCGGCGTTCCCCTCAAGGGCTACCAGCCCGGCGGACCCCTCTCCGGCATCCTCCCCGCCGCCGAGGCGGACCTGCCCCTCACCCTCGCCCCCTTCCGCGAGCGCGGCATGTTCCTCGGCTCCGGCGGCATCGTCTACTTCGACGAAACCACCAGCGTCGTCGATCTCTGCACCTACTTCCTCGGTTTCGCCGAGGACGAGTCCTGCGGCCGCTGCACCACCTGCTTCCAGGGAACCCAGCGCGCCGTCGAGATCCTCCGCCGCATCGGTAACGGCGGTGGCCGCGAGACCGACCTCGACAAGTTCGAGGACCTCATCCAGACGATGACCTGGTCGAACTGCCTCCACGGTTCGTTCGCCATGACGACGGTCAAGCTCGCCCTGCGCTACTTCCGCGAGGAGTTCGAGACCCTCATCCGCGAGAAGCGCGACCCCACCCGCTCCCTCCCCGGCATGATCACCTACGAGGTCACCTCAGCCGGCGACTCCGCCCTCGCCGAGGCTGCCGCCATCTGCCCCACTGAGGCCATCGCCGACGAGGGCGCCCGCTACAGCATCGTCGACGAGCTCTGCATCCGCTGCGGTGCCTGCGCCGAGGTCGCCCCCAACGCGGTCACCGTCCGCGACCGCTTCGTCTAGGGCCTGCTGGCTGGGCTTGTTCCCTATCGGCTGGAACTCCCCCACTTCAGCCAGGCCTGCCGTATTCCCCTGTGCATCCCAACTCCAACCGTGGCCCAAAAGGCAGGGATCAGGACGAAAACGACAGTGAAAAGCAACCCCCCGACCAATGTGAAGCCAATCGAAGTCTCATACGACCCTTCTCCGCCATCTCTCGGCAAGATTGCGAAAGCAACGAACAAGGTACTGGCAACCGCGAGAGGCAGCGCCCACCACCGCCCGGTCGCGAGCCCCCAAAACAACGGGACGAGGTAATACCAGGGAGGGAACCAATCCACTTCCACCTGTGAACTCCCTTGTCCTGAGCCTGCCGCGCTCGGTAGAGGGTGTCAACGCAGACTCGCCACCCGCTCCGAGGTCACTCCCAACGCCGTCACCGTCCGGGACCGCTTCGTCTAGTCCTGCTGGCGGTCCTTGACAGCTCCCAATCTGCAAGGGTAGACTTTAGCAAGTATTGTCCCCAGCGTTCGCACTAGGACGTTGGTAAAGTATCTAGGCTGGCGCTTCACTGAGGCGTCGGCCTTTTTCTTCCCCGAGGAGACGCAAGTAGCGAGTCTGGCGGTCGCCATGGAGGCAGTCCGCCGGACCTGATCCCGGCGCTCCCCGCCCGCGTACACTCCCCCGATGCCCTTCGCCGAGCTTGATGGCGCCCGCCTCTACTACGAGCAGCACGGCAACCCCGATGGCGACCACGTCGTCTTTCACCACGGGGCGGGCGGCAACTCCCTCTCCTGGTGGCAGCAGCTCCCCGCCTTCGGTGAGCGCTACCGCTGCACCGTCTACGACGCGCGCGGCTGGGGCCGCTCCCTCGCCCTCGGTGAGCACGACCGTGGCGCCTTCGGACGCGACCTCGCCGGCCTCCTAGAACACCTCGGCATCGACCGTGCGCATGTGATCGCGCAGTCGATGGGAGGCCGCGCCGTCGCCGGACTTCTGCGCCTCGCGCCCGAACGCGCGCGTTCGCTCGTCCTCTGCGGTACCAACGCCGGCGCCACCAACGACCGCGTGCGCGAGCTGCAGGCCGCCCTCCGCGTCGAGCGCGGCGAGGGCGGTCTCGCGCGTCACGCCCTCGCCGCCCACTTCCCCCGCGAGCAGCCCGCCCTCGCCCTCCTCTACCACCAGATCCGGCGGCTCAACCCGCCACGGGAGGCCAATGTGCTCGGACCCCCGCCGGCCACCTACCGTGGCAGCACCCACGGAATGCTCCTCGAATCCGGCCTCCCCATCGCCTTCGTCGTCGGCGAATACGACCGCATCACCTCCCCCGAGCTCATCCGCGAGTCGCACTCGCTCGTCCCCGGCGCCGACCTCTTCGAGATGGCCGGGGCCGGGCACTCCACCTATTTCGAGCAGCCCGCGGTGTTCAACGACTACGTGCTCGCCTTCCTCGCCCGTGCCGAAGCTCGCGAGGACCAGTCTCCCGGCGCCCCATAGTGATCAGGCACTTGATCTTGAACACGCTGCGCTGATGCCCTAGCGTCTCCCGCCCATGCCTCGATGGTCGGCCCGCATCCGCCCCTCCCTTCCCCGCCCCCGACGGCGTGGATGGGTGCAGCCTGGCAATTCCATTACCCGCGCCATCGAGCACGAGCTGAACACGGGCCTGCCCCCGCACTTTCCTTCCGAGCCCGATCCGGTGCCCGCACGGGTTATCGCCAGCGTTGAGAAGAGCTCGTCCCGCCGCCCCTCCAGCGCCGCCTGACCGCTTCCCCGCTATACTCCCCCCATGGCGATCTACGAGTACTACTGCCCCACCTGCCGCGATACCTTCGAGCGTCGCCGCCCCATGACCGAGGCCACCGTGGCGACGACCTGCGCATCCGGCCATCGCGCCGAGCGCACCATCTCGAACTTTGCCGTCGCCCGTGGCGATGGCGGAGCCGCCGTCGCTCAGATGGAGCCCGGGTTTGGCGCCTCCGGCGGCTGCGCCTGCGGTGGTGGCGGGTGCGGCTGCTCCTCCTGACTCTCCTCCGGAGCGCCTCCCCCCTCGGCGCCCTCTTCCTCCGCCTCGTCTCCCTCCGGTTCGCTCTCGTCCGGCTCGTCTTCCTCCGGTTCGCTCTCGTCCGGCTCGCCTTCCTCCGGTTCGCTCTCCTCCGCCTCGTCTTCCTCCGGTTCGCTCTCCTCCGCCTCGCCTTCCTCCGGTTCGCTCTCGTCCGGCTCGCCTTCCTCCGGTTCGCTCTCGTCCAGCTCGTCCTTTTCCAGTTCGCTCTCCTCCGCCTCGTCTTCCTCCAGTTCGCTCTCCTCCAGTTCGTCGTCGTCCGGTTCGTCGTCTTCCGCGCGCGGCGGGCGCGTGAACCAGAGGTAGCCCCCCGCAACCGCGACCAACGCCGTCGCCTCCACCAGCGCCAGCCCCACCACGATCAGCGTCGCCTCTGCCCAGAATGACTCCGGGAACATCTGGATGAGCCGGTCCCTGGTGGGGTCGAGCAGCCAGAAGTCGTTGGTGAAGATGATCTCGTGCAGCTGCTCCCAGGCGCTCTCGAATCCGACCAGGGCGATGATCCCGACCGCCACGCCCACCACGATGCCCACACCCACGCCTCCGAGGACGTACGCCGCCAGCTCCCGTCCCGAGCGTTCCCCCGACCAGAGCACCACGCCCGCCACGTAGGCCAACACGAACCCCAGCGCCACCTCGTTTGCCCGGTAGAGCGTTCGCATGAGGCTCTTCACGTCTCGCATGTGAATCGTCTCTTCCGCGCTGAGGAGCGCGGTCTCCTCTCCCCCCGTGAACACCAGGACTCGCAGCGTCTCCTCGTCGTCCTCGAAGTACCGCACGATCGCGCCCACGGCATAGTCGAGCTCGCCCAGCGTGATCCCTGTGTTCTGGGCCGCGTCGTGCCGGCGTAGGGCCCCTTCCAGGAACCCCGTGTCGCTGGCCAGGAAGCGGATATTCGTCGTGAAGAGGAGGATGGGCAGGGCCAGCACGAACCCGGTCGTCGCGACAATGCCGATGTAGCGCATCGCGCTCATGGTGCTGTCCCTCCGTGAGGCGGGTCAAACAGCTTCATCGACCGAACTGCCGGTCGAGCGTCTCCTGACGCACATGCACCAGCGTCGGCCGGCCGTGCGGACACGTCCGTGGCGAGGCCGTCGCCGCCAGGTCCTCGATCAGCTGGCGCATCTCCTCCAGCGAGAGCGCCATGCCCGCCCGCACGCTGCTGTGGCAGGCGACCGTCGCCGCCGCGCGGTCGAACGGGTCGGACACCCGTCGCTCGTCTCCCAGCTTCTCCAACATCGCTCGCAGCGCTCCCCCAATATCGCCGTCGCCGAAGCCCACGGGCGCCGCCCGCACCAGGCAGGAGGCGTCGCCGAAGGGCTCCAGCGCCAGTCCCAGCCGCTCCAGATGCCCTCCGTGCTCCTCGAACACGGCTGCGGCTGTGCGGTCCAGCTCCACCAGCACCGGCTCCAGCAGGGGCTGCACGGCCGCCTCCGAGCCCCGCCCCTTCAGCCGGTCGAACACGACCCGTTCGTGCGCCGCGTGCTGGTCGATGAAGTACATCCCGTCCGGCCCCTCCGCCACCACGTAGGTCGTCGCCACCTGCCCCACCACCCGCAGCAGCGGGAGCGTCTCCCGCTGCGTGCGCCTCCCCGCCTCCGCTGGTGAGGCCTCGGGCGCGAGCTCCCTTCCGAGCGCCGGCTGCGGCGGCTGCAGCCGCTCGCGCAACGACGGGCGCGGCGCTTCCGCCGGCGCCTCCGCAGTCGACGGCGCTTCCCCCAGCGACCAGCCCACCGGCCCCGTCCCCTCCAGCGCACGCACGATGGCGTGACGCAGCACCCGCGCCACCCCCCGCTGGTCGCGGAAGCGCACTTCCGCCTTCGCCGGGTGCACGTTCACATCGACCGCCTCCGCCGGCAGGTGCAGGGCCACGCTCGCGACCGGATAGCGCCCGCCGGGCAGCTCCGACTGGTAGGCGTCGCTCACGGCGAAGCGCAGCGCCGCGCTTTGCACCCAGCGTCCGTTCACGAAGAGCGCGATCCCGCTGCGGTTGCCGCGGTGGAGCGAGGGCGGTCCCGTCAATCCCGAGATCGCCATGCCCCCTTCCTCGTGGGCTACCTCAAGCATGGCATCGCCCTGTTCCGCCCCGTAAACCGCCGCCACCGCATGCCGCAGGTTGCCGTCGCCGCTCGTCTGGAGCGGCCGCCGTCCCGCCTCCAGGCGGAAGGCGATTCCCGGGTAGGCGAGCGCGTAGTGCGAGACCAGCGTCGTGATCTGGCGTCCCTCGCTCGCCGCCGACCCCAGGAAGCTGCGCCGCGCCGGCACCTTCGTGAACAGCTCCCGCACCGTGATGGTCGTGCCCACGGGCGCCGCCCGCGCGCCTCGGCGCACGACCTCGCGATCCACCAGCAGCGCCGCCACCCCCACCGGCTCCCCCTCAGCCCGCGTCACGATCTCAACCTCTGCCGCCGCCGCGACCGCGCCCAGCGCCTCCCCCCGGAAGCCGAGCGTCGCCACCCGCCGCAGATCCGCCGCCTCCGCGATCTTGCTCGTCGCGTGGCGCTCGAAGGCCACCTCGATCTGGTCCGGCGGGATGCCCCGCCCGTCGTCGCTGACCTCGATCGAGCGCAGGCCCCCCTCCGTGATGGCCACGCGCATGCGCTTTGCCCCCGCGTCGATGGCGTTGTCCAGCAACTCGCGCACGACCGACACGGGCCGCTCGATCACCTCGCCCGCGGCGATGCGCGCCGCCACCTCCGGTGGCAGCTGGCGGATGCGCGGCGCCCCGCTCACTCGCTCCCCCGCGCCCGCTCGCGCAGCTCCCCGAGCTTCGTCATCGCCTCCAGCGGCGTCATCGATTCCAGGTCGAGCGCCGCCAGCTCCGCCTCGATCGCGCTCTCCCCACCGAACAGCGCCCCCTGCATCACCGCCGCCGCCGGAGCGCGCTCGCGCGTCTTGGGTGGCCGCTCCCCGGGATCGCCCTCAAGCTCGTCCAGCAGCGTGCGCGCCCGCTCCACCACCGAAGCCGGCAGCCCCGCCAGGCGCGCGACGTGGATGCCGTAGGAGCGGTCGCTCGGACCGGGCTCGATGCGGTGCTCGAACACCACCTCGCCGCCCTCGTCGTGCACGGCCACGTGCGCGTTCTCCGCGCTTCGCAACTCGTCCGCCACCGCCGTCAGCTCGTGGTAGTGCGTCGCGAAGAGAGTGCGCGGTGGTCCCTCGGGGCGTGCGTCGAGGAACTCCAGCACCGCTCGCGCGATCGCCATCCCGTCGAACGTGCTCGTGCCGCGCCCCACCTCGTCCAGGATCACCAGCGACTGGTCGGTCGCGCGGTGCAGGATCTGGGCCGTCTCGACCATCTCCACCATGAAGGTCGAGTGCCCCGCGGCCAGGTCGTCGTGCGCGCCGATGCGCGTGAAGATGCGGTCGAAGAGCGGCAGCTCCGCCCTCTCCGCCGGTACGAAGCTGCCCGCCTGCGCCATCAGCGCGATGAGCGCCACCTGCCGCAGGTAGGTCGACTTGCCGCTCATGTTGGGGCCCGTCAGCAGCAGGACGCGCGCCTTCCCATCGAGCACGCAGTCGTTCGGCACGAACCGCCCCGCCCCCAGCGCCGCCTCCACCACCGCGTGCCGCCCCCCACGGATTGCGAGCCGCGCCCCGTCGCCGAATTCGGGCCGCACGTAGCCCCGCTCCGCCGCCGCCTCCGCCAGCCCCAGCGCCACGTCGATCGTGGCCAGCCCCTCGGCCGCCCGTTGCAGCGCCTCGAGCTGCGCGCCCAGCCGCTCGACGAGCGCCTCGAAGGCCTGCCGCTCGCGCGCCGCCAGCCGCTCGCGCGAGGTCGTCATGCCGCTCTCCAGCTCCTTCAGCTCCTCCGTCACGTAGCGTTCCGCCCCCACCAGCGTCTGCCGCCGCTGGTAGCGCTCGGGCACGAGTTCCGCATTCGCCAGCGAGACCTCGAGGTAGTAGCCGAACACCTTGTTCTGCCCCACCTTCAGCGAGCGGATGCCGGTCTGCTCCCGCTCCGAGGCCTCCAGCGCGAGCAGCGCCTCGCGCGCCGAGCGTGTGCGCCCCCGCAGCGTGTCGATCTCGGGGTCGTGCCCGGGCGCGATCACGCCGCCCTCCTCGAAGTTGGGCGGTGGGTCCTCGGCCAGCGCCTCATCCAGCGCCAGCAGTGGCTCCGCGACCTCCGCAAGCGCCGCCTGCGCCCTCGCCAGCAGCGCCGGCGGCTCCGACGTCTCCAGCAGCGCCCCGAGGTCCAGCGCCGCCCGCAAGCCCTGGCGCAGCGCGGCCAGCTCTCGCGGCGACGCCGCCCGCGCCCCCAGCCGCCCGCAGAGGCGCGCCACGTCGGGAGTGCCCCGCAGGATCGTCTGCGCCCGCTCCCGCTCGATGGGGCGCTCCAGCGCCCAGGCGACGGCGTCGTGCCGCTCCCCCAGCGAGGCGGCCTCGCGCAGCGGCTGCGCCAGCCAGCGCCGCAGCAGCCGCGCCCCCATCGCCGAGCGCGTCCGGTTCAGCACCGCGAAGAGTGAGGTGCGCCCGTCGCCCGCCGGCAGGGCCTCCAGGTTCGTGAGCGTGCGCCCGTCGAGCGCCACGGTCTCCTCGCTGGCGAGCGTGCGCACCCGCCCCAGCGCGCCGGCCGCCTCGGGATAGACCTCGCCCAGGTAGGCGAGCACCTGCGCGACCGCCGCCACCGCCGCCTCGCTCCCCACCAGCGTCTCGGGAGCGGACTCGCCGTATTGCTCCGCCACCAGCGCCGACGCCACCGCCGCGCTCAGGCGCGGACGCTCCACCTCGCAGCCGGCCTCGCCGCCGCCCGCCCCCGCCTCCTCCACCAGCAGCTCCGCCGGCGCCACCCGCGCAAGCTCCGCCACGGCGCCCTCCCCCGAGACGACGCGTATCTCGCCCGTCGTCACCTCGGCCAGCGCCAGCGACCGCTCCCCGCCCCGCTCGACCAGCGCCGCCAGCTCGTTCGGGGTCTCCGCCGAGAGCGCCGCCTCGCTCGTGACCGTGCCCGCCGTCACCGTGCGCACGACCTCGCGCGGCACAAGGCCCTTCACGCTCGCGGGGTCGGCCATCTGCTCGCAGATGGCGACCCGGTGGCCGCGCTTCACCAGCTTGGACACGTGCCCATCAATGCTCTGGTGGGGAACCCCGGCCAGCGGGACGCGGATGCCCTTCCCCATCGGCTTCGAGGTCAGCACGATGTCGAGTTCGCGCGCAACGAGCTCCGCGTCCTCATCGAACGTTTCGTAGAAGTCGCCCAGCCGGAAGAAGAGGATCGCGCCGGGGTGGCGCTTCTTGAGGTCCAGATATTGCCGGCGAATCGGCGTCGTCACGCGCCCAACACCCCCTGCCTGCGCGGCCCCGCCCATTCTATGGACATCTGTTCGGGTGCGTAGACCCCTCCCTCCTGGTCTGCGGGGCTCGTCTAGTCTGGGGGCGGACGTTCGCCGTCGATCGCGCACGCCCCGGTACACCCCCGCCGCCTCGCCACCAGCCCGTACCCCACTCCCACGAGGCTCCGCAGGGGCCGCCACCAGAGCAGCCGCGCCAGACCCCGCCCCCACAGCGCCCCCGCGACGTAGATCCACGCGTCCCCTCCCCGCAGCGCCCGGCCTTGCGGCGTCACCACGTGGACCGCCTCCACACAGGCCGCCCGCAAGGCGGGCGTGAGCGGCGGACTCGGCGCCTCCTGATGCGCCACCACCTGCATGCTTCGCCCCCTGTCGCGCCTCTCCACCCACGCCGCCGCGCGCCCGCAGAAGACGCACTCGCCGTCGAAGAGTAGCCAGGCTCTCCCATTGCCGTCCGGCGTCATCGCGGGTCAGCCATTCCGCTACGCGTCGACCGCCATCGCCCGCAGCGCCGCCTCGTCGAAGCGCAGGCCCAGGCCCGGCTCGTCGCCCAACACCACCATCCCGTCCTCTACCCGCGGCGCCTCCTCGAACAGGGGGAAGGCCCAGGGCACGTGCTCCAGCAGGAGCGTGTTCGTGCCCGCCGCCACGTGCGCGAACAGCTCCGTCGCCAGGTGCGTCACCACCGGCAGGTTGAACGCCTCCGCCAGGTGCGCCGCCTTCACGTACTCCGTGAAGCCTCCGACCCGGAACAGGTCTACCATCATGATGTCGATCGACCGCGCCTCCACCATGTGCCGGAAGGGGACCAGCCCGTAGTGGTACTCGCCCGAGCAGACGGGCGTGTCCAGGGCCGCCGCGATGCGCGCCATCCCGGCGTAGTCCTGGTGCTGCGTCGGATCCTCCAGCCAGTAGAGCCGGTGCTCGCTTAGCTGGCGCCCGATCGTGGTCGCCTGGTGCACGGTCCAGCCCTGGTTGATGTCGATCATGATGTCGACCTCGTCCCCCACCGCCTCGCGCAGTGTGCGCATGCGCTCAACCTCGGCCGCCGCCGAGGACTCGGCCCCGCAGCGCAGCTTCATCGCGCGGAAGCCCGCCTCCACCAGCGTCGGTCCCCACTCCTGCAGCTCCTCGAGGTTGTAGTGCCGCCAGAGGTGCCCGCTGCCGTAGGCCCGAGCCTTCCCCTCGCTCCCGCCGAGCAGCTTCCAGCAGGGCAGCCCCAGCGCCTTCCCCTTGATGTCCCAGAGGGCCACGTCGATCGCCGAGCTCGCGCGCGTCACCAGCCCCGCCGGCGCCGTCCCCCCGTTCCGCATCCGCAGGTCGCGCCCGATCGCGTCCGTCTCGAACGGGTCGCGCCCCACCACCTGCTCGCAGAGGCCGTCCAGCGTCGCCTTCAGCGCCGGCGCCACCGCCCGCGAGACGTAGGCCGCATAGGCGATCCCCTCGAGCCCGTCGTCCGTGCGCAGCCGCAACGTCGTGTACCAGGGCGTCACCTGCCCGGGGATCTCCCCGAGCGTTCCCCGTCCCTTGGGAAGCTCCACCACCTGCGTCTCGAATGCGGCGACCTTCATCAGCTGCTCCTCTCGGCTCGCTGTTCAACGGTGGCGAGCGGTCTCAGTCCAGAACGCCCTGCTTGAGCGCCACCTCGGCGAGTTCGCGTTCCCCCGCAGGCCCGCCGCCTTCGATCTCGAAGCCAGCGTCCGCGATCATCGCGAGGTCGGCCTCAGCGGCCTGACCCTTCGTCGTCAGGTAGTCGCCGATGAAGATCGAATTCGCGAGGTAGAGCCCGAGCGGCTGCAGCGATCGCAGGTGCACCTCGCGGCCGCCCGCGATGCGCACCTCCGCCCGCGGGAAGAGCAGCCGGAACACCGCCAGGATGCGCAGGCAGCGCTGTGGGGTGAGCTGGTTCAGGCCCGCCAGCGGCGTCCCCTCGATGGGAATCAGGAAGTTGATCGGTACCGAGTCCGGCTCCAGCTCCCGCAGCGCATAGCCCGCGTCGAGCACGTCCGCGTCGCTCTCGCCCATGCCGAAGAGCGCCCCCGAGCAGGGCGAGAGACCGCCCTCCCTGGCGCGCCCCACCGTCTCCTGCCGGTCGGCGAAGGTGTGCGTGTCGCAGATGTCGCCGTAGAAGCTCTCGCTCGTGTTCAGGTTGTGGTTGTAGGCGTAGACCCCCGCCTCGCCCAGTTGCTCCGCCTGGCCCTCGCTCAGCAGCCCCAGGCAGGCGCAGATCTCGAGAGCGCCGTCCGCCGCCTTCACCGCCTCCACCCCGCGCGCCACCTGCGCGACCTCGCGCATGGTCGGGCCCCGCCCGCTCGCCACCAGGCAGAGCCGTGTGGCCCCCAGCTCGCGCGCCCGCTCCGCCGCCGCGCAGAACGTCTCCTCCCCCACCATCGGGTACGAGAGGATGGGCGCGGTCGAGTCGCGCGCTTGCGAGCAGTAGTGGCAGTCCTCCGGGCAGAGGCCGCTCTTGATGTTCAGCAGCAGGTTCAGCTTCACCCGCCGTCCGAACCCCGCGAGGCGCACGCGGCTCACCGCCGACACGATCTCCAGCGTGCGCTCGTCCGGCGCCCGCAGCAGCCAGGCGAGCTCCTCGCGGCCGGGATCGCGCCCGTCCAGGCTCGCCTCGACCAGCCGATCCAACCGCTCGTCGAAGGTCTTCTCCATGGGCTCGAAGCATACCCCGCCCTCGCGCCACACGGCAGTCGCGGTACGATCCCCCGGTGTCCGCCGACCCTTACCCCCTCTGGCACCCCTTCACCCAGATGGCGCGCTTCGAACGCGAGCCCCGGATCGTCGTCTCCCGCGCCGAGGGCAACCGCCTGATCGACACCAGCGGACACGAGTACGTTGATGGCGTCGCCTCCCTCTGGGCGAACGTGCACGGCCACAGCCACCCCCACATCGTCGCCGCCATCCAGGAGCAGGCGGCCAGGCTCCAGCACAGCACCCTGCTCGGCATCACCCACGAGCCCGCCGTCGAGCTCGCCCGCCGCCTCCTGCCCCACCTCCCCGGCCGCTCGCGCGTCTTCTTCAGTGAGAACGGCGCCTCCGCCGTCGAGGTCTCCCTCAAGATGGCCGTCCAGTACTGGGCCAACCGTGGCCGTCCCGAGCGAAACCGCATCGCCGCCCTCGAGATGGCCTACCACGGCGACACCCTCGGCGCCGTCAGCGCCGGCGGCGAGGGTCCCTTCCGCGACGTCTACGCCCCGCTCCTCTTCGAACCGCTGCGCTTCGCCAACGCCTACCGCTACCGCTGCCCCCGCTGCGCCGCCGCCCCCGCCTGCACCGATGCCTGCCTCGACTCCCTGCGCGACCTCCTCGAAGCGCGCGGCGACGAGATCGCTGCCGTCATCATCGAACCGCGCGTGCAGGGCGCCGCCGGCATGATCGTCGCCCCCGAGGGCCACATCGCCGCCATCCGCGCCCTCTGCGACGAGTTCGACACGCTCCTCATCGCCGACGAGGTCGCCACCGGCTTCGGTAAGACCGGCGCCATGTTCGCCTGCGACCTCGAAGGCCTGACGCCCGACATCACGATCCTGGGGAAGGGCATCACCGGGGGTTACCTGCCCCTCTCCGCCACCGTCACCACCGAGGAGGTCTACCAGGCCTTCCACGGCGAGGAGGGGCGCAAGCTCTTCCACGGCCATACCTACGCTGGCAACCCCATCTGCTGCGCCGCCGCCCTCGCCAGCCTCGACCTGTTCGAGTCGGAGGACGTGCTCGCCCGCGCCCGCGATCGCGCCGACCTGCTCGCGACGCTGCTCGCCGAGCGCATCGCCGACCACCCCCTCGTCGGAGAGGTCCGGCAGCAGGGGCTCATGGCCGGCATCGAGCTCGTCGCCGACCGCGAGACAGGCGAGCCCCTCCCCGCCGACCGCGAGGCGGGCTGGCGCGTCTGCCTCGCCGCCCGCGACCGCGGGGTCTTCATCCGTCCCCTGGGGGACGTTATCGTCCTCATGCCTCCCCTCTCCATCGAGGAGGACGAGCTCGCGCAGATCTGTGAGGCGGTCGCCTATGGCCTCGACCGAGTCTCCCGCGGCTAGCGGCTGGCTCGGCGAGCTCCGGGACGAGCTCGCCGAACTCGAAGCCCGCTCCCTCCGCCGCACCATCCTTACGCCGGCTGGCGGCCAGGGCGAGACCCTCAGCATCGACGGGCGCGAGCTGCTCAACCTCACCTCCAACAATTACCTCGGCCTCGCCGGCGACCCTCGCGTCGTCGATGGCGCCGTCGAGGCCGCCCGCGCCTACGGCGCGAGCGTGAGCGCCTCCCGCCTCCTCTGCGGCTCCACCCCCCTGCACGAGGAGCTGGAAGGCCGCCTTTCAGCTCTCAAGGGCCAGCAGGCGGCCCTCCTCTACTCCTCCGGCTACCTCTCCAACCTCGGCGTCCTCACCGCCCTCGCCCGTCCCGGCGACGCTATCTTCAGCGACTCCCTCAACCACGCCTCCATCATCGACGGCTGCCGCCTCTCCGGCGCGACGACGAAGGTCTACCGCCACTGTGACGTGCACCACCTCGCCAAGCTGCTCGCCTCCACGCCCGCGGAGCGCCGCCTCATCGTCAGCGAGACCGTCTTCAGCATGGACGGCGACATCGCCCCCCTGCCCCGGCTGGTGGAGCTCGCCCGCGCCCACGGCGCCGTCCTGGTGCTTGATGAGGCGCATGCCACGGGCGTGCTCGGCCCCGCTGGCGAGGGCGCGCTGGCCCGCTTCGGCCTCGATCCCGAGGGGGTCGTCATTGTGGGGACGCTCTCCAAGGCGCTCGCCTCCGCCGGCGGCTTTGTCGCCTCAAGTGCGACGGTCATCGACTACCTCGTCAACCGCTCGCGCCCCTTCATCTTCAACACCGCCCTGCCCCCCGCCAGCGTGGGCGCCGCCCTGGCCGCCCTCGACGTGGTGGCCGCAGAGCCGGAGCGCCGCGCCCACCTCGATGCGCTGGCGACCCGCCTGCGCGACGGGCTGAACGCAGCCGGCCACCCGCCCTCCGACTCGGAGACGGCCATCGTTCCCCTCCTCCTCGGTTCCGCCGACGCCGCCCTCGCCGTCGAGCATCGGCTGCGGGAGGCCGGCATCCTCTCCCGCGCCATCCGGCCCCCCACCGTCCCCGAGGGCACCGCCCGCATCCGCTTCAACCTCATCGCCACCCACACCACCGACGACATCGACCGCGTGCTCGCCGCCGTGCCCCCGCCCGCGTGAGCAAGCGCGTCCTCTTCGTCACGGGCACCGACACGGGCGTGGGCAAGACCGTGGTTGCCGCCTGGCTGGCCGCCACCCTCGCCCCCCATCAGCGCGTCGCCCTCGTCAAGCCGTTCCAGACCGGCGCCCTCGACCCCGCCGTCGACGGTGACGAGGCCTTCTACCGCGCCGCCCTCGGCGACGAGGCCGTCGCCATCCGCACGCTCGTCTCACTCCCCGAGCCCCTCGCGCCCTCCATCGCCGCCGAGCGTGCCGCTGGCCCCATCGATGTCGCCGCTGCGCTGGTGGAGTGCCGCGCCCTGGCGAAGCAAAGCGACATAACGATAGTCGAAGGCGCGGGCGGCCTCCTCGTCCCCATCACCGCCGAGCACGACATGGCCAGCTTCGCCGCCGCCCTCGACGCCTCCCTCGTGGTGGTAGCGCGACCCTCCCTCGGCACGCTCAACCACACCGCCCTCACCATTGAGGCAGCGGAACACCGCGGCCTGGCCACCGAGGCGATCGTCGTCAGCGGCTTCCCCGAGGACGCGGGCACGGTCGAGTGGGAGAACCTGCGCTTCCTCCTTGACCGCTACCCCGCCCTTCCCCTCGTCGTCCTCGCCGAGGCGCCCCTCGCCCCCTCCGACCCCCTCGCCGGCCTCGCCCCGCGCCTCCTCGGCCCTACCCCCCGGTTCCTTGCCGGGCTGGACCTCCCCCCGCTCGACCTCCCCGGCTAGGCCAGCGAGGCGTAGACCGCCCGCGCCAGCCTGTTGGCCCGTGGATCGTCTGGCCTCACGGTGCTCGTCCACATCTGGTTCATCGCGTAGCCGAACCCGAGACCGGCGTCCGGGTCGGCGAACCCGAGGGATCCGCCCATGCCCGCGTGTCCGAACGAGTTCTCGCCCCGGGCATCGCCCATCCCCGGGACCGGCATCATGAACCCCAGGGTGCGCCGCACAGGCGTCTGCAGAATGATGTCCCGGCCCTCTGTCTGCGGCGTCCCCGCGAGCCGGATCGCCTTTTCGCTCAGCAGCCGGTGGCCCTGCCAGGCGCCTCCCGTCCCCAGCGCCCCGTAGATCGTCGCGAGCGCGCGCGCGTTTCCGTGGCCGTTCGAACCCGGCTGCTCGGAGCGGCGGAAGGCGCGGCTGTTTCGCCCCTTGTTCGGCCCCCGCGGCGCCAGGTTGAACGTGCGCCCCGCGAGTGAGGTGGGATCCTGCAGCGCGGCGGCCGCCAGGCTCGAGACCGCCTCCGGAGAGACCTGCGCGAGGAAGAGGTCGGAGACCCGGTGGTCCTCCTCGGGCCCGAACCCCAGGAAGAAGTCCACGCTCAGCGGCTCCGCGATCTCCTCGCGGATGAACGCGCCCACCGAGCGCCCGTCCACCCGCCGGATCACCTCCCCCACGAGCCACCCGAACGATGCCGCGTGGTAGCCCTGCTTCTCGCCGGGCGTCCACACCGGCGCCTGGCGCGCCAACGCCCCCGCCATGACGTCCCACTCCAGCTCCGCCCCAACCGGGAGCTCCTCGTCGATGACCGATAGTCCAGCCTGATGCGTCAGCAGGTAGCGGAGGGGCAGGTCTTCCTTGCCTGCCTGTGCGAACTCGGGCCACACATTCGCTACCGGCGCCTCGAAGTCGAGCAGCCCCCGATCCGCGAGCATGTGCGCCGCCAGCGCCACCACCCCCTTCGTCGACGAGTACACGAGCACGATCGTGTCGCGCTCCCAGGGCCGCGTCTGCTCCCGGTCCACGTGGCCCGCCCACAGGTCGACCACGAGTTCGCCATGCAATGCGACCGCGACCGCGGCGCCCAACTCGCCAGCCTCGGCGAAGTTCCGGGCGAACGCTTCGCGCACGCGCTCGAAACGGGCGTCGCACGCTCCTTCGATGGCCGGGACCTCCGCGCTCACAGCGTGTCGCTGAACGCGGTCGCGATGTGCCCCTCCGCCTCCAGCCGGGCGTACTCCTCATCGCTCACGCCCAGCAGCTCCCTGTAGACGTAGTCGTTGTCCTGCCCGAACGCGACCGGCGGCCGCCGGATGCCCCCCTCGGACTCGGGAAAGTCGTAGATCGGGCGCGGGTAGCGGTGGATACCGATGTCGTCCTGCAGCTCCTGCGGCAGGTAGAGGTTGCGCGCCTGCACGTGCGGGTCGTCGAGCACGCGTGAGGCCTCCAGCACGGGCGCCGCCGCCACGCCCGCCGCCTGCAACCGCGCGAACAGCTCGTCGTCGTCGAAGCGCGCGGTCCACTCCGCGAGCTTCTCGTCGAGCAGGTCCTGGGCGGCCGCCCGGCCCGCGCCCGTCGCCAGCGCGGGCGCCTGCGCCCACTCGGGGTCGCCCATGACGGTGCGCAGCGCCTCCCAGGTCGCGTCGCTCGTGACCGTGATCGCGATCCAGCGGTCGTCGCCCGTATCCGAACCGCCCGGCGAGAGGCAGGGGTAGACGCCGCAGGGCGCCTGCCCGTCGGAGGCGTAGATCGAGCGGTTGCCGATCGCGTGCTCCACCTCGCCGTTCAGGCTGTAGTTCATGTACGCCTGCGCGAACATCGCCGCCGCGTTCTCGGCCTGCGCCATCTCGATGAACTGGCCCTTGCCCGTGTTCCGCCGGTGCCATATGGCCATCATGATCGCCAGCGCGATCTGCGCCGCCGCGATGTAGTCGGCGGCGAAGATGCCGCTGTTCGAGTTCGGGTCGCTGCCGATGTAGCCGCGCAGGATCTGGTGCCCCATCGTGCCTTCCAGGTGGGCGCCCATCGTGCGCGCGTTGGCGTACTCCCCCGTGAGCCCGTAGCCCGGCGCCCGCAGGAAGATGATGTCCTCGCGCTGCTCGCGCAGCCACTCGTAGGAGATGCCCAGCTTCTCCATCGTGCCGACGGCGCTGTTCTCCAGCACCGCGTCCGACATCGCCGCCAGCCGCCCCAGGATCTCCTTCCCCTCGGGCTGCCGGATGTCGAGCGTGAAGCTGCGCTTGTTCCGGTAGAGACTCACGAACATCGGGTGGTAGTTCCAGGGGCGCTCTCCCGGATCGCTGTTCGGCAACCCCGTGACCCAGCCCGGCCCGCGCTGCGCCATCGCCTTCGGGATGCGCGGGCCCGGCGCCGCCCGCGTGCTCGGCTGCCAGACGAACTGGTTTTCCTGTTTCAGCACCTCCGCCCCGAGGTCGGCCAGCAGCACGGTCGAGAACGTGCCCGCCCATACCCCGCCGAGGTCGAGGATCCTGATCCCTTCGAGCGGTTGACTCGCCATCAGCGCACCTCCACCGCGCCGGCCGCCGCCAGCTCGTCGATCTCTCCGGCCCCGTAGCCGGCCTCCCCCAGCACCTCCGCCGTGTGCTCCCCCAGCAGGGGCGCCGTGCGGCGCAGCTCCCAGGGCGTCTCCGACATCAGGAAGGGTCGCCCGGGGAGCTCGACCTCGCCGAGCGCCTCGTGCTCCGCCAGCTCCCAGAAGCCGCGCGCCCGGAAGTTGGGGTCGTCGAACACCTCATCGATCGTGAAGAGCGGCCCGCAGAGGAAGCGCACCTTGCGCGCCGCCTCCCAGATCTGCCGCTTCGTGTGCTCCAGCAGCCACACATAGAAGAACGCGTTGAACTCCTCGACCGCGTCCGCGTTCATCTGGATGGCGGGGTCGTCCCACTTCTCGTCCTCCATCCAGTCCGGGTAGCTCAGGAACTCGCGCGCGTTCACGAACCGCGCGCCCCCGCCCTGCAGGTCCACCCAGCCGTCCTTGCAGGGGAACACGCCGTTCAGCATGCCCACCGCCGCCCCCGGCGAGCGCAGCGACTTCCGCCCCGAGTACTGGTAGCCCATCACCGTCGCGTGCCGCCGGTCGACCCCCACCAGGTGGCTGTCCGCGATGGAGAAGTCGACGTGTTGGCCGACGCCCTGGTAGCGGCCCGCCATCAGGGCGCCCATCATCGCCGTCGCCGCCGCCGAGCCCGACTGCACCAGGGCCGCCGTGCCGTACATCTTCACCGGCTCGCGCTCCAGCAGCCCCGTCGAGAACATCTCGCCGGCAAAGGCGTAGAGCACGAGGTCCGAGCCCTTGTAGTCCCGGTACGGGCTCTCCTGGCCGAAGTTGGAGATCGAGATGAGGGGCACGTCCGCCCTCCGCGCGTGGATCGCCTCCCAGCCCACGCCCAGCTTGTCCGCCACGCCCGGCCGGAAGCTCTCGACGACGAGGTCGGCGCGCTCCAGCAGCCGCCAGAACACCTCCCGGCCCCGCTCCTCCGCCAGGTCCAGCACCGCCGAGCGCTTGTTCGTGTTGAAGTAGAAGAACGTGCCGCTCTTCTCCGGGTGGCGCTCGCCGCCCTGGTAGGGACCGAGCCGCCGCGAGGGGTCGCCCCCCGGCCGCTCGATCTTGATCACGTCGGCCCCGAAATCCGCGAACAGCTTTGTCGCGTACGGGCCCGCGATGTGCTGCGTCAGGTCCAGCACCCGGACATCGTTCAGAGGACCGGTCATCGGCCCCTCCTCCGTGGCTTGTGCTCGCGTCCGCGTGAACGGGCGCAGGGGCGCATCTTACGGCGTTCTCGTGTCCGGTTCCCCGCACGCCGTCAGGGGGCGCAGCTCCAGCGCTGCGCCCCCTGACGGCAGGGCGGGTTGAGGCCGCCGGACCTAGTTGACGTACGGCGCGATCTTCGCCCTCTGCTCGGCGCGCAGGTCGGCCGGCATGGTCACATAGCCCACTTCCGGCACGATCGCGTCGACACTGTCGAGGAAGAACTGGAGGAACCCGACCAGCTCTGGGCGCTCGCTCAGCAGGCTCGCGCGGGTGTAGATGAAGAGCGGTCGCGAGAGCGGCGTGTACTCGCCGGAGAGGGCGGCCTCGAAGCTCGGGGCCACGCACCCATTGCCGTCATCGACCGACACCGCCTGCAGGGTCTGGCCCGCCTCGAGGAAGTAGGCGAAGCCGAAGTAGCCGATGGCGTTCTTGTCGTGGCCGATGCCGAGGGCGAGGATGTTGTCGTCCTCGGAGGGGGTGCCGTCGCCGCGGTGCGTGGCTCCCTCGACCGCTTCGATGATGGCCTCGTTGAAGTAGTCGAAGGTGCCCGAGTCGGCGCCCGGGGAGTAGGCGATGATGTCCTCATCGGGCCAGTCGGCGCGGATCTCGTTCCACTTCTTGGCGCCGCCGGCGCTGAAGGCCTGGTTGAGCTCCAGCACAGTCATGCACTGGGCGAAGTCGTTGTCCGGATGGATCATGACGGTGAGGGCGTCGATCGCGACCTGGATCTCGACGATGTCGTCGATGCCGTTCTCGGCGCAGGCGCTGACTTCCTTGTCCTTGATCGGGCGGGAAGCGTCGCTGATCTCGGTCTCGCCGCGGCAGAACTTCTCGAAGCCGCCGCCGGTGCCGGAGAAGGCCACGTTCACGCGCACGTCGGAGACGTAGCCGAACTCCTCCGCCATCGCTTCGGAGATGGGGAAAACGGTGGAGGAACCGTCGATGCGGATCTCTCCGGAGAGACCCGCGTACTTGTCCTCATCCGCCGCCGCCTTGGTGGCCGCTGCCTCGGTGGCTGCGGGCTCGCCGTCGTCGCCGCACGCGACCGTGACCAGCGCGAACGCCGCCAGGCCGGTGATGAGGGGCAGCAGCCAGCGGCGCTGCCCCGAGCTGAGAATCGTGTTGTGGAAGGTCACGGATGTGATGCCCCCTGAGAGATTTGCCGGCCCGGTGTGGCCGGCTCTCGGTCGCCACGGAAGCTAGCCGCTCGCGCTTAAGTGGGCGTTAACACGGCGACCCGGACCCGTCTTTCCCGGCTGAGGGGTACGATCGCCCACGCGCTCTCATGGTGATGAATGTTCTCGCGCTGCTTGTGGCTCTCGTAGCTGGCTCTGTTCCCTTCTCCTGGCTCCTCGCCAGATACGGCTACGGCGTCGATCTGCGTGAGATCGGCGACGGCAACGTCGGCGGCGGCAACGTCCTCACGCACGCCGGCCTGCTTCCTGGCATTGCCGCCATGCTCCTCGACTTGCTCAAGGGCGCTGCCGCCACCGCGTTTGCGATCGGAGTCGCCGGCGACGAGTGGGTCGTGCTCACGGCGGGCGTGATCGCCATTATTGGGCATGCCTTTCCACCGTGGCTCGGCTTTGCCGGAGGGCGCGGCGCGGCCCCCGCGATCGGCATCGCCTGGGCGCTCTTTCCGCTTGCAGGCATCGCCATGTTCGCGTTTGGGGTCGTTGTGCTGGTGGCTAGCCGCAGCACGGTCGCCGGCATCGCCACCGCTGTCGTCGCGCTCGTCGTGACCGTGCTCGCCACGGATGGCGACCTCAGCCGGCTCCTCTTCGTGGCGCTGCTCTTCATCAGCGTGGGCCTCAAGGACGCCGTCGACCGTTTTCTCGCCCGACGGCACTCGGCCTAGGGCGGCCCCACCAGCAGCGGCAGCGATCGCACCCCCCGGTGCTGCAGGCTGGGCATGCGCGGGAGCACCCGGTCGTCCGCCCGGCGGATTTCGGTGAATCGGGAGAGCAGGGCCTCGATCGCGATGGCGCCCTCCAGCCGTGCCAGGGGCGCCCCCAGGCAGAAGTGCGTGCCGATCCCGAACGTGAGGTGCCGGCTCGCATTCGTTCGCCGGATGTCGAAGGAGTCCGCGTTCGTGAACACGCGCTCGTCCCGGTTCGCGGAGCCGAACCAGAGCACCGCCTCCTCCCCTGCCTCGATCCGCGCCTCCCCCACCGCCGTCGCCGCCTTCGCGCGCCGGGACATGTACTGCGCGGGGGCGCTGTAGCGCAGCACCTCCTCGATCGCGTTCGGCGCCAGCGACGGGTCTCCTCGCAGCAGCGATAGCTGCTGCGGATGCTCCAGCAGCGCCAGCACCGTGTTCCCGATGAGGTCGCGCGTCGTCTCGTTGCCCGCTACCAGCAGCAGGATGAGCAGGTGAATCAGTTCGTCCTGCGTCAGCCGCGAGCCCTCCACCTCCGCCCGCACCAGCCCGCTGATGAGGTCGTCCCGCGGCTCCCGCCGTCGCGCCTCGATGAGCGCCGTGAAGTACTCGCGCAGCGCCGGAAAAGCGCGTCCCCCGAGCGGATGGCGGCCTGGTCCCTGCCCCCGCAGCTCGATCGCGATGATCGCCTCGTCGGACCAGCGCTTGAAGCTGGCCCGGTCACTGCTCGGGACCCCCAGGATCTCCGCGATCACGATTACCGGTAGGGGGTGGCTGAACGTCTCCACCAGGTCGAATCGCCCCTCCGCCGGGACCGTGTCCAGGAGCTCCTCCGCGATCTCGCGGATGCGCGGCGCCAGCCGCTCGACCGTCTTAGGCGTGAACGCCTCCGCCACCAGCGAGCGCAGCCGCGTGTGCTCCGGCGGGTCGCTGTTCAGGAGCCCCACCGTGCGCGGGAGCCGCTCCTGCGTTTCAGGATCGATGTCGTACCGGCCCGGCCGGGGCTCCATCGTCCAGTGCTCGTGGTCCCGCGAGATCGCCACGCACTGGTCATGCTGGAACACGAACCAGACCCCGTGCCCCCGCCCGAACTGCGCCGCCACCCGCTCGTGGATGCGCTGCACCTCCCCGCTCCAGGCGCCGTCTTGCGCCCCCTCCACCCGGAGCGGGCTGTGCTCGCGCCCCCAGGCGTAGAAGTCGTACGGGTTCGCGAGGAACGGGTCGTCCTCGCCCCAGGGCGCCTCTGAGGGGGTGAACGTCTGCGCCATGCTGCCCTCCGCCCCGCGATTCTAGTCCCCGCCGCCCCTCGAAGGCGCGGGCCGCCCCTTGATCGCCTCGATCTCGACGATCCGCTCCCGGAACCGCCAGAGCCCGTCGTCGCAACGCCGCACCGTGTCCCGGTAGCGGCCGAACACGAGCACGTACGGCTCCTCCGTCTCGTCCTCGTCCAGCCGCGTGAAGAAGCTCTCGACCTTCGCCGTATCGCCCTCCACGGCGATGCGGGGCTGCACCATCATGTGCTTGTGCCACGTTTCCGGCGCGCGCGTGTGGGTCGCGATGAAGGCCGCCAGCGCCTCCCGCCCCTCGATGCGGTTGCCCGGCTTGTCGAGGTCCGGGGGCCTGCGCATGTCGAATGCCCCGTCCTCGGCGAAACAGTCGACCCACTCCGCCTCCAGCCCGTAGTCGATGCTGTGCGCGTAGCGGTACATGTTCGCGACCACGCCGCGCTCGTCCTCGAGCGCGGCCAGACGCGCCTCCAGCTCGGACAGACGTTCTTCGGTGCTCGCCATCGCGTCTCTCCATCCGGCCCGTGCGCCGGTCGCGCGACCCTAGCCCAGTGGGTCGCTCCGGCGCCACCCCGCCTCCGCCTCGGGTGGCGCGGCCTCGGCCGGCTCCTCGGGATGTGACGGCATCCGCCGCAGCCCCGGCTGCCGTATCAGGATCGCCGCCACTACGCCCACCAGCACGATCGCGGCAAGCACGATCCAGCCGTCGTCCTCAAGCAGAGAGCAGGATCGGGAGTGCCATCGCGACTTCGACCAGCCCCAGGCGAAAGCCGGTCCCATCCAGCATCTCGATAGTCAGCCATACGATGGCGAAGCTCTGGGTGCCCTGGAACGCCCCGTAGCTCACATTGGCCGCCCACAGCCAGCGGTAGTTCCGGTACCGGAACGACGCGAACGGCTGCAGCCGCTGGCGCGGTACCGGGTCGGGCCACTCCTCGGTGCTCGACATTGCTCTCCGCCCGGCCCGTGCGCCGGTCGCGAGACTCTAGCCGAAGGCGTAGACCACCGTCGCGTAGTACGTGAGACCGGCGAGCGCCGTGAGCAGGTGGAACAGCTCGTGGTAGCCGAAGACCCGTGGAAACGGATCCGGTCGGCGCCGCGCATGGACCACGCCCCCGAGCGAGTAGAGGACCCCTCCCGCCACCATCAGCGCCAGCACGGTCGAGGAGGCCGCCGAGGCGAATGGCGCGATCGCGATCAGGCCGATCCAGCCCAGCCCCAGGTACAGCGCCAGATTGAGCCATCGTGGGGGCGTGGGGTTCAAGGCTTTCGAGGCGATCCCCACCGCCGCCAATCCCCACAGCACCGAGAGGATGGGGATGCCCCAGCCGTTCCCCAGCAGCACCAGGCAGAAGGGCGTGTAGGTTCCCGCGATCAGCACGAAGATCATCGAGCGATCGATCCGCTGAAGGAGCGCTTGTCCCTTCTCGACCAGGTGGTAGGCGCTGCTGGCTGAGAAGAGCAGCAGCATCGACACGCCAAAGATCACTCCGCCCACGTACTCGCGGGCGCTATCGGCGATGAGGATGAGTCCAACCAACGCCGCTGGCGAAGCCAACGCCATCAGCAGGTGGAACTGGCCGCGAAGAACCGGGCGCATCTCCTGAGTCACCCTTCCAGCCTAGACGACGCCACGTGCGACCGCAGGAGCGGTCTCGCCGGCGCTACCCAGGGCTCGACTCGACCGCTGCGGCCACCGTTGTCTCCGGGTGCGAGGGCATCCGCCGCAGCCCCGGCTGCGTCAGCAGGAACACGGCCCCAAGCGCCACGCTCGCACCGCCGCACAGGGAGAAGAAGCCGCCTGCCCCCAGCCACTCCGCGCCAATCCCTCCAAGCAGGCCGCCCACCGGCGTGGCGCCCATCATCACGAGCGTGAAGATCGCCATCACCCGGCCCATCACCGGGCCCGGGGTGTGCGACTGGATCAGCGTCAGGTTCAGGTTCATGAAGAACGCCGCGCTCAGACCGGTCATGAGCATGAGCGCCGCTGTCAGCAGGTAGCTGTGGGAGAAGCCGATGATCACCGCCAGGGCGCTGCTCGTCATGAGTGCGCAGGTGAACCAGCCCCCGGCGTTATTCAGCCGCGGTATGGAGGCGAGGATGAGCGAGCTGATGGTCAGGCCCACCCCCATGTACGTGAACAGCATGCTCGCCCAGAACGCGTTCGCACCGAGCTGCACCTGCGCCACCTTCGGTAGCAGCGTCACCCAGGGGCCGGCGATCACGAGCGAGGAGAGGAGCAGCAGGATGAAGAGCACGCGGATGTTCGGTTCCCGGATGATGAACCGGAACCCATCGATTACCTCGCTGACGATGCCGCCGAGGGCGGAACGGCCGTCCACCGCCAGGGCCGGGGAGGGGCCGCGTGCGGGAATGCGCAGCGGAATGATGAAGAAGACCCCAACGCCCATCAGCATCGCCTGCAGCGCGAAATTGCCCCCGATGCCCCAGATTGCGATCGCCGCTCCACCCAGCGCTGGCCCCACCATCTGCGAGATGGTCTGCCCGGCGCCGTTCAGCGTGATGGCGTTCATCAGCCGGCTCGGCGGCACCACTGCGGGGATGAGCGCCTGACGCACCGGTTGCCCCACCGCCACTCCCGTGCCCACGAACAGCGCCATCACCAGCGCCACCCGCAACGTCATCAGGTCCATCCAGATCAGGATCGCCGTCAGCAGGGCGGCGATCAGCACGATCGCCTGGCTGATGAACAGCAGCCGCCGCCGGTCCCAGCGATCGGAGAGCACGCCCGCCGGCAGCGCCAGGAAGAAGACGGGGATGCCCAGCGCGAAGCTGACCAGCCCCAGGAAGAACTCCCTCGCCTGCAGCGTCTCGATCACCAGCCAGACGAAGGCGAAGCGCTCGATGCCCTGCACCAGCGCGTAGCTGAAGTTGTTCGCCCACAGCAGCCGGAAGTCTCGCAGCTCGAAGGCCGCGAACGTCCGCAGGCTGAGCCTGCCTCCTGGTGGCTGCTCGCTGCTGGTGCTGGCCACGGGAACCCTCCCCCGACTGGCCCGTCTGGCGATGCTACCCCGATCTGGTGTCCGCCGGAGCCGCCACGGGCGTCTCCGGGTGGGACGGCATCCGCCGCAGGCTCGGCTGCGTCACCAGGAAGACCGCCGCCACCGCTGCCACGGCCGCGCCGCACAGCGCAAACCATTCGCCGGCGCCCAGCAGTTGCGCCCCGCCCCCGGCCAGCAGACCGCCGAAGGGCGAGCCTCCCATCAGCACGAGCGTATAGATCGACATAACACGACCCATCACATTGCTCGGTGTGTGCGCCTGGATCAGCGTCAGGTTCAGGTTGATGAAGAATCCCGCGTTCAGACCGCTGAGGAACATGAACAGCACGGTCAGCCAGTAGTCGTGCGAGAGCCCGATCCCGACTGCCAGGATCCCCCCGATGATGAGCGTGCAGGTGAACCAGCCCCCCGCGTTCTCCAGCCTGGGTATCGAGGCGAGGATGAGCGAGCTGATGACGGTGCCCACGCCCATTGCGCCGAACAGCAGGCCCGCTCGGAACGCCTCCGCTCCCAGCTGCTCCTCCGCGACCCTCGGCAGCAGCGTCTGCCACGGGCCCATGATGACGAGCGAGGAGGCGAGCAGGAGGAGGAAGAGTGTGCGGATGTCTGCGGCTTCCCGCACGAACCGGAATCCCTCCCCGATCTCCCCCAGCATCTCCCGGAATAGCCGTCCTCCCATCTGCGCCGCCCGCTGCGCAGCGGGCACGCGCAGCGGTACCAGGAACACGAGCCCGATGCCCATGAGTCCGGCCTGCAGGGCGAATCCCCCGCCGTTCCCCCAGATCTGGATGGCGGCTCCGCCAAGGAGCGGACCGACGATCTGCGAAACGTTCTGCCCCAGGCTGTTCAGTGTGATCGCGTTCATCAACCGGTGCTGTGGCACCACTGCGGGCACCAGCGCCTGCCGCACCGGCTGTCCCACCGCGACGCCCACCCCCACGAGGATCGCCATCCCGATCGACATGCCCACGCCCATGGCGCCCGTCCAGATCAGGATCGCGGTCAGCAGCGACGTTGCCAGTACCCAGACCTGGCTCGCGAAGAGCAGGTAGCGGCGGTCCCACCGGTCCGAGAGGACGCCCGCCGGAAGGGTCAGGAAGAACACGGGGATGCCTAGCCCGAAGGTCACGAGACCCAGCACGAGGTTTTTCTCGCTGAGGTCTCCCGCCAGCCACACGAACGCGAAACGCTGGATGCCATGCACCAGCGCATAGCTGAAATTGTTCGCCCACAGCAGCCGGAAGTCGCGCAGCTCGAAGGCCGCGAACGTCTGCAGGCTGAGGCCTGCCCCAGCCGGTCGCACAGAACCTGTCCGCGCGCCGCGCTCCTCGATCCGTGCCAATCCCCCACCAGCGCGAGCGCGGCTCTTCAGTGCTGACGTTCTCGCGATCGTCAACGTACGCCGCCCTACGGTGGCGGGCAAACCGCTCGCCCTTCCCAGCGGGTACCATTCCCCCCGCTTGAGCAACCCATGACAGCGTCCGCCGACCCTGCTGCCGCACCCCTCCCCCTTGAGGGGATCCGCGTTTGCGACTTCTCCTGGATCGTCGCCGGCCCGCAGGCGACCCGCATCCTCGCCGACCTCGGCGCCGAGGTCATCAAGGTCGAGAACGAGGACCACCTCGATACCGTCCGCCTCATGCCCGGCCAGCCTGGCCCCAACCGGCGCGGCATGCACAACAACTTCAACCGCAACAAGCTGAGCATCACCGCCAACCTCGGCCACCCCGGCGGCCGCGAGCTCGTCGAGCGGCTCATCGCCGCCTCCGACCTCGTCGTCGAGAACTTCAGCCCGGGCGCCTTCGGCCGCATGGGCTTCACCTACGAGCGCTTGCGCGAGATCCGCCCCGACATCGTCTACATGTCCATCTCCGGCTACGGCCACGCCGGCCGCGACACCGCGTATGTCACCTGGGGCCCCACCGCCCAGGCGGTCTCGGGAGCGACCGCCGTCTCCGGCCTGCCCGACCAGCCCCCCGCCGGCTGGGGCTTCTCCTACCTCGATCACACCGCGGGCTACTACGGAGCCATTGCCGCCCTCATGGCCCTCTACCACCGCTCCCAGAGCGGCGAGGGCCAGCACGTCGACCTCTCCCAGGTCGAGACGGGCATGCTCCTCGGGGGCGTCCAGATGCTCGACTTCCAGGTGAACGGGCGCCCCTCGGAGCGCATCGGGAACCGTTCCCGCTGGCCCGCCATCGCTCCCCACGGCATCTACCGCTGCGCCGGCGACGACCGCTGGATCGCCATCGCCGCCGAGAACGACGCCTGCTGGCGCGCCCTCTGCCGCGAGCTGGACGCCGAGGACCTTGCCGGCGACGAACGCTTCGCCGGCAACGAGGCGCGAGTCGCCCACCAGGACGCCCTCGACGAGGCCATCACCGCCCGCACCTGCCAGCGGGAACCGCACGAGCTCATGGAAGCGCTCCAGTCCCGCGGCGTCCCCGCCGGGGTCGTCCAGACGATGGAGGACCGCATGGAGCGTGACCCCCAGCTCGCCGCCCGCGGCTTCTACCCCACCGCCCCCCACCCCGAGCTCGGTGAGCACCGCTTCGAGGGCCTCCCCATGCGGTTCTCGAAGGCTCGCTGGCGCGTCGACCGGGGAGCCCCCCTTCTCGGCGAGCACACCCGCGAGGTCGCCACCGACATCCTCGGCTACAGCGAGGCCGAGTTCGAGACGCTCGTCTCGGAGGGGGCGGTCTGATGCCCGGCCCGCTCGCCGGCCTCACCGCCGTGGAGATCGGGGACCGTGGCGAGGTCGCCGGGAAGCTTCTCGCCGACGCAGGCGTCGAGGTCGTGCGCGTCGAGCCCCCGGAGGGCGCCCGCACGCGTCACACCGGCCCCTTCGTCGACGACCGCCCCGACCCGGATGCCAGCCTGCGCTTCGTCTACCTCAACACGAACAAGCGCGGCGTCACCCTCTCGCTCGCCGAACCCGACGATGCCGCTCGCTGGCGCGCCCTCGTCGCCCGCGCCGATGTTGTCGTTGCTAGCACGGACCCGGGCGCGCTCGATGCCCTCGGCCTCGGCCAGGAAGCTCTCGCCGGGGATTGCCCCCGCCTCGTCTGGTGCGCGATCACGCCCTTCGGCCTCACCGGCCCTCGCCGCGAGTGGGCCACCACCGACCTCGTCAGCATGGCCCTCGGCGGACCGCCCATGAGCACCGGCTACGACGATCACGACCTGCCCCCCATCCGCTCCGACGGCGAGCACTCCTTCTGGATGGCGGGCGAGTACGCCGTCACCGCGATCGTCGCCGCGCTCATGCAGCGGAGCCTCACGGGCGAGGGCCAGCTCATCGACGTCTCCATCCACGAGGCCGCCGCCTGCACCACCGAGGGCGCCTTCGAAAGCTGGGAGTACCGGGGCCGCATCAACCAGCGCCAGACGGGCCGCCACTCCGCCGCCGACCCCACGCCGCCGTCACAGTTTCTCAGCGCCGACGGCCACTACCTGCAGATCCTCGGCAGCGGCGTTCCCCGCCGCAAGCGCCTCTTCCCGCTCCTGCTGGAGTGGCTCGACGAGCACGACGCCGCCGAAGACCTGCACGACCCCGTCTACAGCCGCGCTCTCTACGACCGCGAGGGCGACACCGCCGCCGCCTCGCGGCATGTCGGCGAGGTCATCCAGCGCTTCGTCGCCACCCGCCCGGCCGAGGAGATGTACCGCCGCGCCCAGTCGATGCACCTGCCCTGGGGTCCAGTGCGCTGGCCCGAGGAGAACCTCGACGATCCCCACTGGGACGACCGCGAGTTCTTCGTCGAGGGTCCCGTCCCGGGCGCTCCGGACCCGGCCCGCTACCCCCGCGCCGGCTACCGTTTCACCGCTACCCCCGTCGAGCTCCGCCGTCCCGCTCCCCGTCTCGGTGAGCACAACGACGAGGTCTTCGGAGAGCTCGGGGCGGGCTGAGGGCGCGGCCGCTACTCTTCCCGCTTCAGTCGAGTCTTCGCCAGGAACGCCTCGAAATCGGCGCGATGGTCGCTCGCCAGGGCGGCCAGCTGGCCGATGTCGATCAGGTGCTGCTCCGTACGCACGACCAGCGTCCGCAACAGGTCCGATTCCTCGCAGGGCGCCTCGTGCTCGGTCGCGTCGTAGCCCTCGAAACGCCTCGCGGTCGTGACGACCGACTCCAGGGGCACATCGTGCACCCGCTTCCAGCGGTCGGGTACGTCGTCGCTCTCCGCCGGTCCGCGCACCCGGATCGCATAGGACGAGGCCCCCTTCTTGCTGAAGACCACGGCGTAGTCGGCCGTCTCGAGACGGCCCCAGCCCGAGGCCGTCAAATCGGGGATACCCAGCTCCCCCTCATCCCCCAGCCAGATGCGCGGCTGCTCCTCTGCTTCGGTCATGCGGGCCTCCTCTCGAGACGGCCGGTCCCCGCCCTCCGTATCGCGCTAGACTACCGCCCGCCGATGCCTGGTGACCTGGCCGGCGAACGTCGGAGGGCGGATATGGGAAGGCTGGAGGGAAAGGTGGCGCTCGTCACGGGCTCCGCGCGGGGGCAGGGCGAGGCTGAGGCCCGGCTCTTCAGCGCCGAGGGCGCGAGCGTCATCGTCGCCGACGTACGCGAGGCCGAGGGCACCAAGGTGGCGGCCGAGATCGCGGAGTCGGGCGGGAGCGCCGAATTTGTGCGCCTTGACACGACCCAGGCCGACGGCTGGAAGAACGCAGTCGCGCACACCCTCTCGAGCTTCGGCAAGCTCGATGTGCTCGTGAACAACGCCGCCATCTGGCGGGGCGAGGGCGGCATCGAGGACATAACGTCCGAGAACTGGGACGACCTTTTCGACGTCAACTGCAAGGCGGGCTTTCTCGGCATGCAGGCCGCTATCCCCGAGATGCGGCGGGCCGGGGGCGGCTCGATTATCAACGTCGGGTCGACGCTCGCGAGGCACGGCGCCACCAGCAGCGCCGCCTACTCCGCGGCCAAGGCGGCGCTCGCCCTCGTCACGCGTTCCGCCGCCCTGCAATACGCGCCCGAGAAGATCCGCGTGAACATCATCCATCCCGGCTCGATCAACACGCCCATGCTGCGTGAGGGCACCCACGGCAGGCATCTCGATATCGCCAACCGCATACCCATCGGCCGCCTCGGGCAGCCAATCGATATCGCCTACGGGGCCCTCTACCTCGCCTCCGAGGAAGCCTCGTTCGTGACCGGTATCGAGCTCGTCATCGACGGCGGGACGCAAGCCTGATGACTGCCCAGGTCCTCGTCGAACGGAACGTCATGGCGCCCATGCGCGACGCTGTCCGCCTCGCCGCCGATATCTACCGCCCCAACGACGACGCCCGGTACCCCGTGCTCGTCCACCGCATTCCCTACGACAAATCCATTGCCCAGAACATCGGCAGCCAGATGGTCAACCCCATCGTCGCTGCCGAGCACGGCTACGCCGTCGTCGTGCAGGACTGCCGCGGCTGCTTCCAGTCCGAGGGCATCATGACCCTCTACGGCGACGAGCAGGAGGACGGCTACGACACCGTCGAGTGGGCCGCCGCCCAGCCCTGGAGCAACGGCAAGGTCGGCATCTACGGCTCCTCCTACATGGGGGTGACCACCCTTCAGGCGACCGCCGCCGCGCCACCCCACCTCGAAGCGGCCATGGCCTACCTCACCGCCGCCAACCTGTACGACGGCTGGGTCTACAGCGGCGGCGCCCTCGAGCTCGGCTTCAACCTCGGCTACACCCAGGGCCGCGCCCTCCCTGCCATGATGCGGATGGGCGTTGATCCCGAGCGCCAGCGCGAGCTGCGCCGGCAGATGGCCGTGGGCGCCGGCGATCGCGTGGCCTTCCTCCGCACCCTCCCCCTCAGCGAGGCGCCCGTCCTGCGCGAGCGCGACATCCTTCCCTACTGGCACGAATTCATCGATCACGACACCTACGACGACTACTGGAAGCACCTGGACGTCGCTGCCCGCGCCGACGAGATCACGGTGCCGGTGATGCACATCGCCGGTTGGTACGACCAGTTCCTGAAGGGGCACCTCGACCTCAACCTGGCCCTCCAGGAACACCCCGACGAGCGCGTGCGCGAGACCCATCGCTTCATCGTTGGCCCGTGGGATCACAACTCCTACATGGGCTACAACCTCTCGCGGGCGGGCGACCGCGAATTTGGCGGTCGTGCGCTGAGCGGTGTTGCCGTCGTGAGCGACATCCTTCTCCAGTGGTTCGACCACTGGCTCAAGGGCGAAAGCACCCCCCTCATGTCCCAGCCGCGCGCCCGCTACTTCCTCATGGGCGATGAGAACGTCTGGCGGGAGACCGACACCTGGCCACCCCCCAGCTCGCCGACGTCCTGGTATCTGCACAGCGGTGGCCGGGCCAACTCCCGCTTTGGCGACGGCGCCCTCTCGACCGACCCGCCCGGCGCCGAGATCCCCGACAGCTACAGCTACGACCCCGAGGACCCCGTCCCCACCATCGGCGGCCGCACGTTCGCGACCGTCACCGGCCCCGGCGGCGTTCGCGACCAGTCGGAGCTTGAGACGCGCGACGACGTGCTCGTCTACACCTCGCCCCGCCTGCTCGAGCCCCTCACCATCGCTGGCAACATCACCGTCGACCTCTGGATCGCGAGCAGCGCCCCCGACACCGACTTCACCGGCAAGCTCGTTGACGTGGAGCCGGGCGGCTACTGCGCCGTCGTTGCCGACGGCATCCTGCGCGCCCGCTTCCGCAACTCGTTCGAGGAGCCCGAGTTCCTGGAGCCGGGGGAGGTCGCCCAACTGACCATCGACCTCTGGGATGTGGCCTACACCTTCAAGCAGGGTCACGCGCTGCGGCTCGAGATCAGCAGCAGCAGCTTCCCCCGCTTCAGTCGTAACGCCAACTCGAAGGTGCGCCCCGAGTTCGCCGCTCCCGATGATCTGCGCGTAGCCGTCCAACGGGTGTTCCACGACGCGGAGCGGCCATCGCGCATCACCCTCCCCGTGGTGAAGGACGCGCCAGGAGGCCGCTAGCCCCAAGGACTGCATGCATGCTGAACCTGATAGAAGCCTAGGAGTCTCCAGTGTTCACCCCGCCTGACAGCCGCTGGTCGGTGCCCTTCGATGGGTCATTCGATGTGCGCGCCCACGCCACTGCCCCACCTGCCGGCGCACCGGGGAAGAAGGGCCTGAGGAAGGCGCTCAATACCCTCATCAAGGAGCTCGACGACCTCCAGTACCGGCTCTACGTCGAAGACCGCCGCTCCCTCCTCCTCATCTTCCAGGCGCTCGACGCGGCGGGGAAGGACAGCACCATCCGCGCCGTATTCCGGGGCGTGAACCCCGCGGGGCTACAGGTCACCTCGTTCGCGGAGCCCTCCTCCCTCGACCTCGACCACGACTTCCTCTGGCGCACCACGCGAGTGCTTCCCCAACGCGGCCGCCTCGGCGTCTTCAACCGTAGCTACTACGAGGAAGTCCTCGTCGTCCGCGTCCACCCCGAGCTGCTGAAGCCCCAGCGCCTGCCCGACATGGAGCCCCTGGAAGAGCTCTGGGAGGGGCGCCTCGCCTCCATCCGCGACCACGAGGCGCACCTCGCCCGCAACGGCGCCACCGTCCTCAAGTTCTGGCTCAACGTCTCCCGTGAAGCGCAGGCCGAGCGTCTGCGGGACCGCGTCGAGGGGCGGGAGAAGCAGTGGAAGTTCTCGATGTCGGATGTGCGCGACCGCCAGCACTGGGACGCCTACCTCGATGCCTACCAGAGCGCCATCAACGCCACCGCCCGCCCCTGGGCCCCCTGGTACGCCATCCCCGCCGACAACAAGCCCTTCATGCGCCACGCCGTCGCCGGGATCATCGTCGAGACGCTTCGCGCCCTCGATCCGCAGCTCCCGCACACCGAGCCCCTCGACCCCGAGGAGCGGCGCCGCATCCTCGACCTGCTCGACGAGTAGCCCGTCCCGGTCCTGGGCAAGAAGAAAGGCCTCCCGGATAGGGAGGCCTTTCGCGGTGACCTGGTAGCGGGGGGGGGATTCGAACCCCCGACCTTCGGGTTATGAGCCCGACGAGCTACCACTGCTCCACCCCGCGCCGATGGTCCTGACGGACCTTCGCACTGAGGAGCGATGAACTGCGTCGAGATTCATGGCGAGCCTCAATTGAGGTCAAGCCCTCGACCATTAGTACGCCTTAGCTGAACGCGTTGCCGCGCTTACACCTGGCGCCTATCGAACAGGTAGTCTTCCTGTGGTCTTACCCCCTTTGACGGGGTGGGAAGTCTCATCTTGAGGTCGGCTTCGCACTTAGATGCTTTCAGCGCTTATCCGATCCGAACATGGCTACCGGGCAATGCTCCTGGCGGAACAACCCGCACACCAGCGGTTCGTTCACCCCGGTCCTCTCGTACTAGGGGCAACGCCTCTCAAACTTCCTGCGCCCACGGCGGATAGAGACCGAACTGTCTCACGACGTTCTGAACCCAGCTCGCGTACCGCTTTAATGGGCGAACAGCCCAACCCTTGGGACCTACTCCAGCCCCAGGATGCGACGAGCCGACATCGAGGTGCCAAACCTTGCCGTCGCTATGGACGCTTGGGCAAGATAAGCCTGTTATCCCCGGGGTAACTTATATCCGTTAAGCCACGGCCCTTCCACTCGGAACCGTAGGATCACTTTGACCGGCTTTCGCCCCTGCTCGACTTGTAGGTCTCGCAGTCAAGCTCCCTTGTGCCAATACACTCGACAGGTGATTTCCATCCACCCTGAGGGAACCTTTGTGCGCCTCCGTTACTCTTTGGGAGGCGACCGCCCCAGTCAAACTGCCCACCAGACACTGTCCTCCTGCTTGATCAGGAGTTAGAAAGCAAACCACAGAAGGGTGGTATTTCAAGGTTGGCTCCACCACGCCCGAAAGCGCCGCTTCAAAGCCTCCCACCTATCCTACGCATCTAAGGCCCACTCCCAGTGCCAAGCTGCAGTAAAGCTCCACGGGGTCTTTTTGTCCTGCCGCGGGTCGGCCGCATCTTCACGGCCAATTCAATTTCGCCGGGTCCTTCGTCGAGACAGTGCCCAGATCGTTACGCCTTTCGTGCGGGTCGGAACTTACCCGACAAGGAATTTCGCTACCTTAGGACCGTTATAGTTACGGCCGCCGTTCACCGGGGCTTCGGTTCGAAGCTCTCACCTCTCTCCTTAACCTTCCGGCACTGGGCAGGCGTCAGCCCCTATACGTCAGCTTTCGCTTTTGCAGAGACCTGTGGTTTTGGTAAACAGTCGCCTGGGCCCGCTCACTGCGGCCCCCTGCCACTCACCGGGCATGCCGGTTCACAGCCGAGGGCGATCCTTCTCCCGAAGTTACGGATCCAATTTGCCGAGTTCCTTAACGAAGGTTCTCCCGTTCGCCTCACGGTACTTACCGCCACCTACCAGTGTCGGTTTGCGGTACGGGCACGTTGGCAACTAGCAGCGAGGCTTTTCTCGCCGGCTTGGGCTCAATCCCGTCGCTTTGACGAATGTCTCCACTTCTCCCGAATCCTCAGCTTGCCCCGGTGGTGGATTTCCCTGCCACCGGACGCCTACGATCCAGAAACGGACCATATCCATTAGGTCCGCGGGATCTACCCTTCCGGGTCCCCCCTCTGCGTTATAGCGCGACCATCGTGGTGCTGGAATACTAACCAGCTGTCCATCGCCTACGCCTCTCGGCCTCGGCTTAGGCCCGACTAACCCTACGCGGACTGACCTTCCGTAGGAAACCTCAGGTTTACGGCGGGTGCGGTTCTCACGCACCTTACGCTACTCATGCCGGCATTCTCACTTCGCTCCGCTCCAGGGCGCCTCGCAGCTACCCCTTCTCTGCTGAAGCGAACGCTCCCCTACCGCCATCCGCCATTGCGGATGACCCACAGCTTCGGTGTCACGCTTAGCCCCGTTGAATTCTCGGCGCAGAATCACTCGACCAGTGAGCTGTTACGCACTCTTTAAAGGGTGGCTGCTTCTAAGCCAACCTCCTGGCTGTCTTTGCAATTCAACATCCTTGTACACTGAGCGTGAACTTTGGGACCTTAGCTGGTGGTCTGGGCTGTTTCCCTTTCGACAATGAAGCTTATCCCCCACTGTCTCACTCCCGGATTTTGTCCGACGGCATTCGCAGTTTGGTTGGGTTTGGTAGGCGGTAAGCCCCCTAGCCCATCCAGAGCTCTACCTCCGGCGGAGATTCTTCCGAGGCTGCACCTAAATGCATTTCGGGGAGAACGAGCTATCTCCTGGTTCGTTTGGCATTTCACCGCTACCCACAAGTCATCCAATCGTTTTGCAACACAAGAAGGTTCGCGCCTCCATCCGGTTTTACCCGGACTTCACGCTGCCCATGGGTAGATCACCAGGTTTCGCGTCTACTCCACGCCACTCAATCGCCCTGTTCGGACTCGCTTTCGCTACGGCTCCATGACGGCGTCACTTAACCTTGCGACGTAGCGTAACTCACCGGCTCATTCTTCAATAGGCACGCCGTCACCCGTCGAAACGAGCTCCGACTGCACGTAAGCACACGGTTTCAGGATCTCTTTCACTCCCCTCCCGGGGTACTTTTCACCTTTCCCTCACGGTACTGGTTCACTATCGGTCATCAGGGGTATTTAGCCTTGGGAAGTGGTCTCCCCAGATTCCCACAGGGTTTCACGTGTCCCGTGGTACTCAGGTGCCTGCCCGGAGTCGCAAACCATTCGTCTACGGGGCTCTCACCCTCTTTGGCCGGCCGTTCCAGTGCCGTTCGCCTTGGTTTGCGATTGCTCACTCCGTGCCCGAAAGCTGGCAGGTCCTACAACCCCGGCTGGGCGAACCCAACCGGTTTGGGCTGTTCCCCGTTCGCTCGCCGCTACTTAGGGAATAATCTCTTTTCCTCGAGGTACTTAGATGTTTCAGTTCCCCCGGTTCCCTCTCCCAGGTCTATGTGTTCAACCTGGAGTGATCCGGTAATCCCGGACCGGGTTTCCCCATTCGGAAATCTCCGCCTGAGCTTGTTTGGCAGCTGAGCGGAGCTTATCGCAGCCTTACCACGTCCTTCTTCGGCCCCTGATGCCTAGGCATCCACCGCGCGCCTTAGTAGCTTGACCTCAATTAAGGCTCGCACGCATGAATCTCTCCCGGCTTCGCCACACTCCCCGAGGGGAACGCAGCGAACCCGTTCGCAGTTTCATCGCTCTTCAGTTGTGAAGGTCCGTCCCGGCTTCGTCGCCGGGGAGCGCCTCGTGGCGCTCCCCGATACCGAAACCCGCCCTTGCCGCAGTCCCAAAGGGATTGGTGGAGCCGAGGAGACTCGAACTCCCGACTTCCGCCTTGCAAAGGCGGCGCTCTCCCAGCTGAGCTACGGCCCCTTGCGCCCGGCGCCAGAGTGGTGGGCCATTCTGGACTCGAACCAGAGACCTCAGTCTTATCAGGACTGCGCTCTAACCAGCTGAGCTAATGGCCCCTCTTGGGCCGGCACGGCCTTTAAGAGCTGGATAGCGGACGGAAGAAGGCCGCCTGGAGGCCTTTTGGGGTCACCCCGGAGCCGAAGCTCGGGGCGATCGACCTGGGTTCATCCCTGCCGCACCCCGCAACACCGTTGCCGAGTGTCTTGTCGGTAGGGCGTACTCCCTAGAAAGGAGGTGATCCAGCCGCAGCTTCCGCTACGGCTACCTTGTTACGACTTCGTCCCAATCGCTGGCCCTACCCTCGACGCCTGCTTCCTTGCGGTTAGCCGAGCGGCTTCAGGTATTGCCAACTTTCATGACGTGACGGGCGGTGTGTACAAGGCCCGGGAACGTATTCACCGCAGTAGTGCTGACCTGCGGTTACTAGCAACTCCGGCTTCATGCAGGCGAGTTTCAGCCTGCAATCCGAACTGAGGGTGGCTTTGATGGGATTAGCTCCACCTCGCGATTTCGCGACCCGTTGGACCACCCATTGTAGCGTGTGTGTAGCCCCGGACGTAAGGGCCACGCTGACCTGACATCATCCCCTCCTTCCTCCGGGGGTTTCCCGGCAGTCTCGTCAGAAAAGTACAACTGACGACAGGGGTTGCGCTCGTTGCGAGACTTAACCCAACACCTCACGGCACGAGCTGACGACGGCCGTGCAACACCTGTGCATGCTCCCCGAAGGGTCCCTCAGCTTTCACATCGGTACCACATGCATGTCAAATCCGGGTAAGGTTCTTCGCGTACCATCGAATTAAACCACACGCTCCGCTGCTTGTGCGGGCCCCCGTCAATTCCTTTGAGTTTTAGCCTTGCGGCCGTAGTCCTCAGGCGGAGTACTTATCGCGTTAGCTTCGGCACTGAGGGGGTCGATACCCCCAACACCTAGTACTCATCGTTTACGGCGTGGACTACCCGGGTATCTAATCCGGTTTGCTCCCCACGCTTTCGCCCCTGAGCGTCAGGTCAGGGCCAGAATGCCGCCTTCGCCGCTGGTGTTCCTTCCGATATCTACGCATTTCACCGCTACACCGGAAATTCCGCATTCCCCTCCCTGCCTCAAGCCTGGCAGTTTTCCAGGACCCCTCCCGGTTGAGCCGGGAGATTTCACCTGAAACTTGCCGGGCCGCCTGCGGGCGCTTTACGCCCAGTAAATCCGGACAACGCTTGCCACCTACGTATTACCGCGGCTGCTGGCACGTAGTTAGCCGTGGCTTATTCGCGAGGTACCGTCAGTACTTCTTCCCTCGCAAAAGCGGTTTACAACCCGAAGGCCTTCCTCCCGCACGCGGCGTTGCTGCGTCAGGCTTTCGCCCATTGCGCAAGATTCTTAGCTGCTGCCTCCCGTAGGAGTCGGGGCCGTTCTCAGTCCCCGTGTGGCTGACCATCCTCTCAGACCAGCTACCGATCGTCGCCTTGGTGGGCCGTTACCTCACCAACTAGCTAATCGGCCGCGGGCCCCTCCCAAAGCGCCGGAGCTTTCACCATCTGGTTTCTCACCGATGGTCGTATGCGGTATTAGCCCGGCTTTCGCCGGGTTATCCCCCACTCCAGGGCAGGTTACCCACGTGTTACTCACCCGTCCGCCGCTCTCCGCCAGCCCGAAGGCCGGTTTCTCGCTCGACTTGCATGCCTAATACACGCCGCCAGCGTTTGTCCTGAGCCAGGATCAAACTCTCCGTAAGAGCACTCAACCCGAAGGCTGAGTCATTTCCCTTGACGGGTTCCCAGACGTTCTCTTTCGTCCGCTATCCAGTTGTTAAAGTCCGCCGGACCTGAGCCAGGCCCGAAAGAGAAGAATAGGTCTCGCCCCCTCCGCTGTCAATTCGCGCGGCCCCCCGAGGGCCCTCCCACTACCCCGTTCGCAGGTACGTCAACGGCTCCTGCTGGCGCACCAAACCCCGCAGTTCCAGCGTCAACAACGCCCCCGTCACCACCTCGATCGGCAGCTCCGCTCGCCGCGCCACCTCGTCCACGTGCAGGGGCCCCTCCTCCAGCCAGTGCAGCACCCGCCCCTCCTCCGCGCTCGTCTCCACCGCCGCTCCCCTCGACCGTGCCACCCGCGCCGGCGATTCCCCCAGCGGCAGCTGCTGCCCGATGCTGAGCAGGTTCAGCTCCTCGCACAGTTCTTCCGCCGAACCCACCAGCTTCGCCGCGCTCTCCCGGATCAGCCGGTTCGCGCCCGTGCTCTGCTGCGAGAACACGCTCCCCGGCGTCGCGAACACCTCCCGGTTCTGTTCCAGCGCGTGGTGGGCCGTGTGCAGCGCCCCGCTCGTCGGCCCCGCCTCGATCACGAGCGTCGCCCGCGCCAGCCCCGAGATGATCCGGTTCCGCCGGGGGAAGTAGTCGGCGCGGGTCTTCACCCCCGGCGGGTACTCCGAGATGACGCACCCGTCCGCCATCACCCGTTCCGCCAGGCCCGCGTTCTCACGCGGGTAGATGCTGTCGATGCCCCCCGCCATGACCGCCACCGTAGGCGCCCCCTCGTCCACCGCCACCCGGTGCGCGATCGCGTCGACGCCCCGTGCCAGTCCGCTCACGATGGCCACCCCGGCCCGCGCCACCGCCCCGCAGAACTGCTCGCACACCTCGCGCCCGTACGGCGTCACCCGGCGCGTCCCCACCACCGCCAGCGACTGCTCGAACTGCGGCCCCGCGCTCCCCCGTACGAACAGCACCGGCGGGCTCTGCGGGATCTCCTTCAGCAGCGAGGGGTACGCCTCGTCCTCCCAGGTGAGCGTGCGGACGCCGTGCCCCTCAAGCGCCTCCAATTCCTCTTCCGGCGCAAACTCCCGCCGCGCCCGCTCGAAGCCGCGCACGTACTGTGGCCGCAGCCCCGCCTCCCGCGCCACCCCCGACGGCGCCTCCCACGCGTCGGCGATGCTCCCGAAGTACGCGATCAGGCTGCGGAAGCTCTCCGAGCCCAGTCCCGCCCGGCGCAGGGCGACCCACTGAGCGCGTTCCCTGCCGTTGTCAACCATTGCGGGGGACTCTAGCACGCTCCGGCGAGTCAGGCCCTTGCGCCCTCCCGCGCCACCCGCAGCCGCCTCAGCCGCCGCCCCGACATGCTCAGCACGCTCAGGCGCAGGCCGTCCACCTGCACCTCGTCCCCCACCGCTGGCAGCCGCCCGAGCTCGTGGATGACGAAGCCCCCCACGGTATCGAAGTCTTCGCTCTCCGCCGTGTAGTCGAAGAGCTCCTCCAGCACCTCCGCCGGCATGCTCGCATCGAGCAGCACCTCGTCCTCCGAGATCTGCTCCATGGCCGGGCCGGCCACGTCGTACTCGTCCTCGATCTCCCCCACGATCTCCTCGATCAGGTCCTCGATCGTGATCAGCCCCGCTGTTCCCCCGTACTCGTCCACCACGATCGCCAGGTGCGTGCGGTTCGCTCGCATCTCCGTCAGCAGTTGGTCGGCGCGTTTCGTCTCCGGGATGAACACCGCTTCCCGCAGCAGCGCTCGCAGCGAGGAGTCGCGGCCCGAGAGCAGCGCCTCCAGCAGGTCCTTCGCGTAGGCGATGCCGGCGATGTCGTCGATGCTCTCGCCGAAGGCGGGAATGCGGCTGAAGCCCCGTTCCGTCGCCAGCTTCGCCGCTTCGGTGACGCTCGTTTGGATCTCCGTGGCCACGATGTCGATGCGCGGCACCATCACCTCCCGTGCCGTCTTGTCCTCCAGCCCGATGATCCCGCGGATCATCCGCTCCTCCTCCTCTTCCACGCCCCCGCTCGCCTCCTCCCGCTCCAGCAGCGCGAGGATGTCCTCGTTCTGCGACCCCGGTCCGACTCCCTGCAGTGGCGCCGCGATCACCCGCGCCGGGACGCTCAGCACCCAGGCCGGCGCCGCGAAGGCCACGCGCGCCGCCACGATCACGCGGTGAAGCTGCAGCACCGAGTACTCCGGACGCCGCGCCGCCAGCGTGCCCACCGTCATCTGCACGAGCGCCGCGTAGGCGCCCCCGCCAATGCCGATCCAGGCCGCGCCCCCCGCCCCCAGCTCGACGGCCCCGATATAGGCGAAGGCCGACACGACCCCCGCGGCCGCCAGCACTCGGGCGGTGGTCAGCGGGCCCAGCGGCTCCAGCGGCCGCTCGACTGTGCCCACGATGCGCAGCGCTGCCTCGTTTCCCTGCCGCGCCAGCGCCTGGATGCGAGCCACGTTCGTGCGCTCCAGCGCCGTCTCCGCGCCCGCCACCAGCGCCAGCACCACCGATGCCGCGGCAATCACGACGATGGCGATGATCTCCCCGGTCTCCATCGTTACGCTTCCCCCTCGTCCTTCGCGGGGAGCTCGCGGGCCGGAACCCCCGCGACCCGCACGCCGGGCGCCACGTCGCGTGTCACCACCGCCCCCGCCGCCGTGAAGGCGCCATCGCCCACCGAGACCGGCGCGATCAGCATCGTGTCGCACCCCACGAAGGCCCTCACCCCGATGTGTGTTCGGTGTTTCGCCACGCCGTCGAAGTTCACCGTCACCGCCCCTGCCCCGATATTCGCGCCCTCGCCCACGTCCGCGTCGCCCAGGTAGCTGAAGTGGTGCATCTTCACGCCATCGCCGACGACCGAGTTCTTGACCTCGGCGTAGTTGTGAATCTCGCAGCCGTCTCCGATCTCCGCCCCGCCGCGCACGTGTGCGTACGGCCCTACCGTCGTTCCCTGCCCCACCTTCGAGTCCTCCACGACCGAGTGCTCGACGGTGCTATCCGGACCGATGCTCGCGTTCCGCAGTGTCGCCCCCGGCCCGATCACGGCGCCCGTCGCCGCCGACGTCTCCCCGTACAGGTAGCAGTTGGGCTCGATGCGGACATCCGCCTCCAGCCGCACGTCGCGGTCCAGGTAGACCGTCGCTGGATCGCGGAAGGTCACGCCCGCCGCCAGGTGCGCCGCGATCAGCCGCACCCGCACGATCGCTTCCGCCTCCGCCAGTCTTGCGCGGTCGTCGATGCGCAGGCTCGCGGCTGCGTCCGCCTGCACTGTGCGCGCTGGGCGCCCCTCCGCCCGCGCCGTCTCCGCCAGCGAGGCCAGCACCTCTCCGTCCTCCGCTGCCGGGAGGTGCTCCCACAGCCAGCCGGCGTCCGCGCACCACGGCCCCGCCCCCTCCCCGTCGGCCGGCGCGGCAAATGCGAGTGGCGCCTCTCCTCGGGCTTCGATGAGGGCGCGCAGCAGGTCGCTTCCGACCAACGGCGTGTCACCCCGCGCCAGCAGCACGCTGTCGCACCCGTCGAGCGCTTCGCGGAGCCCCTCGGGGCCGGCCTGGGCGGCGACGCAGCGGTCCGCGCCTACTAGCGCCACACCCTCCTCGTCCGCCACCACCACGAGACGCTCCGGCGAGAGTTCGCGTGCCGCGTCGATCACGTACTGCGCCGCGGCGACGCCCGCCACGGCGTGCAGCGCCGGCGGGAGCGCCGACCGCATCCGGTCGCTGCGCTCGGAGGCGAGCACGACCACGCCCAGCCCCGCGCTCATCGTGCGCACAAAAGTGCCCGTCGTCGGGCGCGCGTGTCGAGACCGGCTAGTGGAAAGGGCTTGCGTTCGTGGGGATCGGGCTCTTCGCTCATAGGCGTGTGGCGGTGTGCGTCGCACATGCTAGAGCGCCATAAGGCGATGTCAAGGAGTCAACCCCCTCCCCGGCTCGACACCCGGCGGGTTGCGCTCGTAGCATCCGAAGGCAGCAATGCCTTCTCCCCCACGGACTTCCGACGAGATTCGCGCTGCGTTCGTGGACTTCTTCGCGGAGCGCGATCACCGCGAGCTCCCCCCCTGGCCCCTCGTCCCCGTGGGCGACCCGACCACCCTCTTCACCACCGCGGGGATGCAGCAGTTCAAGCCGTACTTCACCGGCCAGGCCGAACCTCCCGTGCGTCGCGCCACCACTGTTCAGCGCGCCTTCCGCGTGACCGACATCGAGGAGGTGGGCGACTTCAGCCACTGCACCGCCTTCGAGATGCTCGGCAACTTCAGCTTCGGCGACTACTTCAAGGCCGAGGCCATCGCCTGGGCCTGGGACCTCAGCACGCGCGTCTACCAGCTCCCCGCCGAGCGCATCCACGTCAGCATCTACGACGACGATGACGAGGCCTACGCGGCCTGGCGCGATACCGGCGTCCCCCACGAGCGCATCCACCGCTACGACGAATCCGAAAACTACTGGTACAGCGGCCCGGTCGGGCCCTGCGGCCCCGACACCGAGATCTTCTACGACTACTTCCCCGAGCGCGGCCTCGAGGGCGCCGACCCCGCCAACGACGGCGAGCGCTTCCTCGAGTACTGGAACCTCGTCCTCATGCAGAACTTCCGCAACGAGGACGGCTCCCTCAGCGACCTCCCGTCGAAGAACATCGATACCGGCAGCGGCCTTGAGCGCGTCGCCGCTATCCAGCAGGGCAAGAGCTCCATCTTCGAGACCGACATCTTTCTCTCGATTCTCGAGGAAGCCGCTGCCGTGGTCGGCGTCGACTACCTCGGCGGCCGCGCAAGCGACTCCGAGGGCCGCGCTATCCGCGCCATGTCCGACCACGCTCGCGCCGCCACCCTCCTCGTCGGCGATGGCGTTGTGCCCAGCAACGAGGGCCGCGGCTACGTCCTCCGCCGCATCCTCCGCCGCGCCGTCTACCTTGCCCGCCGCGAGGGCGTGGACAGGCCCTTCCTGAATCGCCTTGTCGAGGCGTCCATCGCCAAGCTCGGCCCCGCCTACCCCCACCTCGAACGGGAGCGCGACTTCATCCTGCGCGCCATCGGGGGCGAGGAGGAACGCTTCATCCGCACCCTCGCTGCTGCCTCCCAGCGCCTCGACCTCGTCCTCGACCGCCTTGAGGGCGCCGGGCGGCGCACCCTTCCCGGCGAGGAGGCCTTCTCCCTCTACGACACCTTCGGCCTGCCCATCGAGCTCACTCGCGAGATCGCCAGCGCCCGCGCCTTCGCCGTCGACACGGACGGCTTCGAGGAGGCCCTCGAAGCCCAGCGCCGCCGCGCCCGCGAGGCGGCCGCACTCCTCGGGGGCGCGGACCGCCCCGCTCTCGCCGCCATCGGTGGCGACCACAGCGCCTTTGTTGGCTGGCGGCATGTCGATGCCGATGCCCGTGTCGTCGCCCTCCTCCACGGCGGCCGTCCCGCCGACGTCATCCCCGCCGGCACGGAAGCCGAGGTCATCCTCGACTCCACCCCCTTCTATCCGGAAGGTGGCGGCCAGCTCGGCGACCGCGGCCTCCTGCGCGCTCCCGGCGGCCTCTTCGCCGTCGAGGACACGCAGGGCGCGAGCGGCGCCATCGTCCACTCCGGCAAGGTCGCCGAGGGCGAGCTGCGCGTGGACGACTCCCTCCGCGCCGAGGTCGACCTCCCCTGGCGCGGCGGCGTCACCCGCAACCACACCGCCACCCACCTCCTCCACGCCGCCCTCCGCGGCACGCTCGGCCAACACGTGCGTCAGCAGGGCTCCCTCGTGGCCGACGAACGCCTCCGCTTCGACTTCACCCACCTCGAGAGCGCCCCCCGCGAGAGCCTCGACGAGGTCGAGAGCCTCGTGAACGGCGTCATCCGCCAGAACCGCCCCGTCGAGTGGCGCATGACCAGCTACCAACAGGCCATCGAGGATGGCGCCCTCGCCTTCTTCGGCGACAAGTACGGTGCCGAGGTGCGTGTCGTCGAGATCGGTGGCGATGGCGCCCCCTTCAGCGCCGAGCTCTGCGGCGGGACGCACGTGTCTCAGACCGGCGAGCTCGGCCTCGTGCACATCCTGCGCGAGTCCGCCGTCGCCGCCGGGACACGCCGTATCGAGGCGCTCTCGGGCGCCTCCGCCGAGCGTTTCCTCCTCGACCAGCACCACCGCCTCCAGCGCCTCGCCGAGCGCCTCTCTACCCCGCCCGCCGGGCTCGAAGCGCGCATCGAGGGGCTCCAGGAGGAGCTCGCCGGCCTCCGCACGCGCGTGGCCGATCTCCAGCGCTCCCAGGCCGCCGAGCAGAGCGCCGACCTTGCCGCCGCCGCCGAACGCATCGGTGAGGCCCACCTCGTGGTCGCGTGCGTGCAGGCCGCCTCACGCGAGGCCCTCAAGGAGCTCGCCGACGACCTCCGCCGCCGCCTCCCCCCCGCCCTCCTCGTCCTTGCCGCCGTCATCGACGACCGCCCCGCATTCGTCGTCGCCGCCACCCCCGACCTCGTGGCCGCCGGCATCCATGCGGGGAACATCGTGCGCGAGGTGGCCAGGGCCGCCGGCGGCGGTGGCGGCGGCCGCCCCGACCTTGCCGAGGCTGGCGCCCGCGACCCCGGCGGCATCGATGCCGCTCTTGAAGAGGGCCGCCGCCGCGCTCGGATCGCCCTTGAGGCTGGGTAGCCCAATGGACGACTCCCCCGAGTCCGAATCCACGGCCCCGGAGACGCCAGAGGCCTCCGACGCCCCCGAGCCACCCCCGCCTCCCCCCGCCGAACCTCCCGCCCCAACAATCGGGGAGCCCGAACCCCCTGCCCCGGAGCCACCCCCTCCGGAGCAGTCGCTCGCCTCGATCGTGCCCATCGGCCGCCACGAGCCGATCGACGGGATCTGCGGCCGCATCGATGTCGCCCCTTCGCTCGCCGTCGTCCTGCACGCCCCCAGCGGCAATCGCGCCATGTCCGAGGAGCTCGGCATGCGCCGCGTCGCCCGCCATGCCGAGGTTTCCGGGCGCACCCTCGCGGTCGCCACGCGTTCGGGGGTGCTCGCCCGCCGCGCGCGGGACCAGGGTGTTCCCGTCTCCTGGAACCCGCGCAAGGTGCACTGGGGATCGGGCGGCAAGGTCGTCATCGGGCTCGGATCGTTCGCCCTGCTCGTGCCGCCCTTCGGCCGCTACGCCCAGTACGTTGCCCTCGCGGTCTTCATCCTGGCCGCGGCGGCGTTGCTCTTCACCGCCGTGCCCTCGGCCACCGTCAAGGTCTACCCCCGCACCCAGACCGTCGAGGGCGTCACGGTGGCTCGCGCCTCCCCGCGGATCGACGAGATCGACCTCGATCGGATGCTGCTCCCGGCTACGATGGTCACGGTGGAACGGGATGTGCTCCTCGCCGTGCCCACGACGGGGGAGGTCATCCAGGGTGTCGCCCCGGCCGCCGCCACGCTCAGGATCACGAACCCGACCGAACGCAGCGTCACGGTGCCTGCGGGCGCCGTCGTCTTCGCAGTCCCGGACTTCGTCGCCTTCGAGTTCGATATCCCCGTCACCGTTCCCGCCGGCGGGAACGCCTTCGGGCCCGTGACCGCCCGCTCCGCCGGCTCCGCCGGCAACGTCGATGCCGGCGCCATCACCCAGTGGCGAAGCACCGATCTGGCGGTCCTCGCCGCCACCAACCCCGACCCCGCCCTTGGCGGCGCCGACGATGTCGTCCGCGCCGTCGCCCCCGCCGACATCCGCGCCCTCGAGTCGCTTGCCGGGAACGTTGGCGAGGGCCCGCCGCCCGGCGCCCTCCTCACCAACGCCCGCCCCGGCTACGGGATCATCCTCCGCAGCGCCACCGTCACCGTTGAGTTGGGGGTGCCCAGCGCCCAGGCGGGGGCAGCCGCCGATGTCGTCTTCATGGAGGTGCGCACCACGTTCGAGGCGCTCGCCATCGCCCCGGAGGTGCTCGATACGCTTGCGCGCGCGCTCCTCGCCGCTCCCGGGGGCCCCGGCGACCTCGTCCCCGGAACCGTCCTCGGCGCCGAGACGGGCAACCTCCAGGTCGATCACCCCGATGGTTCCTTCACCGGCGAGCTGCGGGTGAGCGCGGAGTTCCCGCTGGGTCCCTCCCCCGCCGAGGTGGAGGATGCCGTCGGTGGCCGCAGCCCCTCCGGCGCGGAAGCAGAGCTCGCAACGCGCTATGGTATTGACGATGTCGAGATCGACCTCACCCCGGGCTGGGCGCCGCGGCTCCCCCGCTTCGGGTTCCGGCTCGACATCCAGTTCGCCAGCCGCGCCTTCGAGCCAGAAGACCCCCACGCCGATGCCGAAGCCAGTCCGTCTGATGGCCCTTGACCTGGGCTCACGCCGCACGGGCGTGGCCGTCAGCGATGAGCTTGGCCTCTACGCCCATCCCCGCCCCGCCGTGCGCGGTGGGACGCGCGCCGTGCTCAGTGCAATCCCCGCGCTCGTCGCCGCCGAAAACGTTGGGGAGGTCATCGTCGGCCTGCCCCTCACGCTCGCCGGTGAGGACTCCGCCCAGACCACCGTCACACGCGCCTTCGTCGAGCGTCTGCGTGAGCACCTCGAGGTACCCGTGACGACGTGGGATGAGCGCCTCTCCACCGTCGAGGCCGCCCGCTACGTGCCCAGTGGCCGAAAGCGTGATGGCGCGCTCGACTCCGCCGCCGCCGCCCTCCTCCTCCAGGCGGTCATCGATTCCCGCGCGGGCGGCAGCCCGTGATGCCGATGCTCCGGTGGCTGTTCAACGGGCGCACCCTGCTCATGGTGCTGGGCTTCGGTGTCGTCATCGCCGCCGTCATCGTCGGTGGCGCCCTCTTCGCCGGGACGCCCCGCGCCACCCTCGGCGCCGACATCATCCCCGCCCCCGCGCCGTGCGAGCCCGGTTCCCCGCAGCGCTACATCCTCGCCGAGGGCAGCACCTCCGCCGAGGTCGCCGACCAGCTCGAGGCGCTCGGCGTCATCCGCTCCGCCACCCAGTTCAGGGTCCTGGCCGGGCTCCTCGGCCTGCAGAATCGCCTCGCCTCCGGCGTCTACACGCTTCAGCCCTGCGCTTCCACCATCTCCATCATCAACTCCCTCACCGTCGGGGAGGCTATTCCCACCGTCCGCGTCACCTTCCCCGAGGGGCTGCGCATTGAGGAGATGGCTGAGATCGCCCAGCAAGCGGGATTCGGCCCGGCCGAGGAGTTCATTGCCGCCGCCGGCGAGGTCGAGCTCCCCCTCACCCTCGCCGTCGAGCTCCCCGAGGGCGTGGGCCACGAGGGCTACCTCTTCCCCGATACCTACATCGTGCCCCTCGGCTCCACTGCCGCCGAGCTCATCGCGCTCATGGTGGAAACCATGCACCTGCGTTTCTCCGCCGACATGCGTGAAGCCGCCGCCGAACGGCGTCTCACCCCCCACCAGGTCCTCATCCTCGCCTCCATCATCGAACGCGAGGTTGCCATCCCCGAGGAGCGCCCCGTCGTCGCCGCCGTGTTCCTCAACCGCCTCGCCGCCTTCGACCGTCTCGGCGCCGACGCCACCGTGCAGTACGCCATCGCCGAGGACCCGGCCAGTGTCGAGGCGTATGGCTGGTGGAAGCCAGGCGACGAGATCACCCTCGCCGACCTCGACCACCCTTCGCCCTACAACACCCGCCGCTACGCCGGGCTCCCTCCCGGTCCCATCGCCAGTCCCGGCCTCGCCTCGATTGAGGCCGTCGTCTACGCCGAAGACACCGACTACTACTACTACGTCGTCGATGCCCGCGCCGACGATGGCTCGCACTGCTTCGCGGTCAGCCTCACCGAGCACAACGACCCCAACAGGTGCGAGAAGGTCGACCGGTGAGCGCCCGTCTCGGCATCATCGGCCATCCCGTCGCCCACTCGCTCTCGCCTGCCATCCAGGGCGCCGCCCTCCGCGCGGCTGGCATCGACGCTACCTACGACCGCTGGGACACCCCCCTCGCCGACCTCCCCGCGCGCGTTGCCGCGCTGCGCGAGCGCGGCTGCCTCGGCGCGAACGTCACCATCCCCCACAAGCAGGCTGTCTTGCCCCTCCTCGACGAGGTCGCGCCCCTCGCCGCCGGGATTGGCGCCGTCAACACCATTGTCAGCGATGGCGGCCGCCTCGCCGGCCACAACACCGATGGCGGCGGCTTCGTCGCCGCCCTGCAGGAGGCGGGTTTCCCCCCGGAGGGGAAGCGCTTCCTGCTCGTGGGCGCGGGTGGCGCCGCTCGCGGTATCGCCTTCGCCCTCCGATACGCGGGAGCCGCCTCCATCGCCATCGCGAACCGCACCCCCGCCCGCGCCGAGGCCCTCGCCGCCGCCGCTGGCGCCCGCGCCGTCCCCTTCGACGCACCCCCGCGTCCCTACGACTGCGTGGTGAACTGCACCTCGGCCGGGATGCGCGGCTCCGGCGCCGAGAACGTCCTTCCCTGCGACCCCGCCGCCGCCGACCCCGGCGCCCTCATCGTCGACATCGTCTACGCCCCCGAGGAGACGCCCCTCCTGCGGGCCGCCCGCGATGCCGGGCTGCCCGTCCTCGGCGGGCTGCCCATGCTCATCCACCAGGGCGCGTTCGCCTTCGAGCTCTGGACGGGCCGTCCTGCCCCCCTCGATGCCATGCGCGAGGCCGCCCGTGCAGCCCTCGCCGGGAACGCGTCATGATCATTGTCGGCGTCGTCCTCGGGCTCGCCTTCTTCCTCTTCGTCGGCTGGATCATCTCCACCGAGATGTTCCAGCAGCGCAGCTGGCGGCGGCGTGTCGCCTCCGGCGACCACGAGATCGTCGAGGCCCTGATCCTCGAGGCGATGGCCTCCTGGCGCAGGGCGCGCCCGCCCCGCGAGGTCCCCGCCAGCCTCTGGGCCGGTGTCCAGCGGGCCGAGCTCGCCGCCGCCAGCGCCGAGCTCGCTGTCGTCCAGTCTTCCGCCGAGGGCGAGTTCCGCACGGTTGAGGGCCGGCGCGAGCAAGTCTCCTCCGCACTGGACGAGGCCTTCGCCCTCGCCGCCAGGCTCGTGGAGATGATGTTGTACGATGTTCCCAACCTCAGCCTCGGGAGCGTTCGCGTGGACGTGTACTCCACCTTCACCGCGGACGGCGGGGCCGCCTTGCAGAAACCGATCCTGACGACCACCGCCTACCGCGCCCACGCCGACGGCATCGACTGGGACGACCTCGCCCCGGCCGAGATGCTCGCGCGCTTCGAGACCGCCTGGGAAACCACCGCCAGCGGCCTCGCCGCTCCCATCACCCTGGCCCCCATCCCCACCTCTCCCGGCGACGGGACAGACAGGCAGGCCTCCTGATGGGCCGCTTCCGCTTCCTCACCTCCGGCGAGAGCCACGGCAAGGGCCTGACCGCCCTCATCGAGGGGCTGCCCGCGGGCCTGCCCCTCACCGAGGACGACATTGCCCGCGACATGTCCCGGCGCCAGGGCGGCTATGGCCGCGGCGGCCGCATGAAGATCGAGAAGGACCGCGCCGAGATCACGGCCGGCGTCCGCCACGGACTCACCCTCGGTTCCCCCATCGCCCTCTGGATCACGAACCGCGACTGGGTGAACTGGACCGAGAAAATGGCCGTGGGGCCCGTCGACGCCGAGATCGAGCGCGTCACCCGTCTCCGCCCCGGCCACGCCGACCTGCCCGGCGCCATCAAGTACGGCTTCGACGACGTCCGCAACGTCCTCGAGCGCGCCAGTGCCCGCGAGACTGCCGCCCGCGTTGCCGTCGCCGGTGTCGCCAAGCGCCTCCTCGACGAGTTCGGCGTTTCCTTCCACAGCCACACCCTCGCCATCGGCGGCGTGCGCGCCGAGGTCGGTGAGGATGTCGATTGGGAAGCTGTCGAAGGTGACCGCGTGCGTTGCGCCGACCCCGCCGCCTCCGAGCAGATGGTCGCCGCCATCGACGCCGCCAAGTCCGACGGCGATACCCTCGGCGGGCAGGTCGAGGTGCGCGTCTCCGGCGCTCCCCTCGGTCTCGGCTCCTACGTCCAGTGGGACCGCAAACTCGATGGGCGCATTGCCCAGGCCATCTCCAGCATCAACGCATTCAAGGGCGTCGGCATTGGCCTCGGCTTCGATTCCACCGAGCAGCGTGGCTCCCAGACCCACGACATTATTCTCCCCGCCGACCAGTGGGGCGAGCGCCCCTGGCGCCACGGCTCGAACAACCACGGCGGTATCGAGGGCGGCATCACCACGGGTGAGGACATCGTCGTGCGCGCCGCCGTCAAGCCCATCCCCACGCTTGCCCACCCCCTCCCCTCCGTCGATCTCGATACCGGCGAGGAGGTGCTCGCTCACTACGAGCGCAGCGACGTCTGCGTGGTGCCCGCCGCCGGTGTCGTCGCCGAGGCGATGGTCGCCATCGTCCTCGCCGACGCCTGGCTCGAGAAGTTCGGCGGCGACAGCCTCGCCGAGATGCGCGCCGGCGTCGAAGCCTACCTCCGCACCCTCGGGCCCCGCGCCCGCTCCGGCTGAGCCCCATGCCTGACCAGATATTCCTCGTCGGCCTCTCCGGGAGCGGCAAGTCCAGCGTCGGACGCCTCCTCGCCGACCGCCTCGGCTGGTCCTTCATGGACACTGACGCCCTCATCGAGGAAGCGGCTGGGCGCTCGATTCCCGCCATCTTCAACGAGCAAGGCGAAGCCGCGTTTCGCCAACTGGAGGGACGAGCCCTTGCTCGCGCCACCCGCTCCGCCCGCGTTGTCATTGCTACCGGCGGTGGCGCTCCCACCCACGATGCAGGCCGCCAGGTGCTTGCCGACGGCTTCACCGTTTGGCTCGCGGTCAGCCCCGCCGTTGCCGCCGGCCGCCTCGCCAGCCAGCACACCGACGAGCCCCGCCCCCTTCTCGCGGGCGATCCCCAGGCCCGCCTCGAATCCCTCCTCGAAGCACGCCGCGACGACTACGCCCGCGCCGACGCATCGGTCGATGTCGACGGCCTCACCCCCGAGCAGGTCTGCGACGAGATCCTGCGGCTCTGGAACGAGCCCAGCTCTGGCGCCGACGCCGGGATACCGGGCGTCGCCGCGACCGTCCGCACCCCCGGCGGGAGCTATCCCATCGTCGTCCGCGAGGGCGCCCTCGCCGACCTCGGCGGGCTCTGCGCCGCCGTCGGCCTCTCCGGCCGCGCCTTCCTGCTCACCGACACTGGAACCGGTCCCCTCTTCGCCGCCCCGGCCCTCGACTCGCTGCGCGCGAGCGGCTTCCAGTCCGCCAGCATGGCCATCCCCGCCGGCGAGGAGCACAAGACCCTGGCGACCGTCGCCAGCGTCTACGACTGGCTCCTCGGCGAGCGCGTCGAGCGCAGCGATTTCCTCGTCTGTCTTGGCGGCGGCGTCGTCACCGACCTGGGCGGCTTTGCCGCCGCCAGCGTCCTGCGTGGCATTCCCTTCGTCCACGTCCCCACCAGCCTGCTCGGTATGGTCGATGCCGCCATCGGCGGCAAGACGGGCGTCGATCACGCCATCGGCAAGAACCTCGTCGGCGCCTTCGCCCAGCCCCGCCTCGTCCTCACCGACCCCTCCCTGCTCGCCACCCTCCCGCCCCGCCACCTCCGTGCCGGCCTGGCCGAGCTCGTGAAGCACGGCTTCATCCTCGACGAGGAACTTGTCCGGCTCCTCGAAGCGCGGGCCGGTGACCCCGCCGCCCTCGCCACCGAGGATCTCATCGCCCGCAGCAGCGCCATCAAGGCCCGCGTCGTCTCCGAGGACGAGCGCGAGGCGGGAGCGCGCACGCTGCTCAACTACGGCCACACCATCGGCCACGGCATCGAGGCGGCCGCCGGCTTCAGCGGCTACCTCCACGGCGAGGCCGTCGCCATCGGCATGCACGCCGCCGGACGCATCGCCTGTGGGAGTGGCCTCCTCCCCGCCGAGGCCCTCGATCGCCAGCAGGAGCTGCTGCGCGCCTGCGGCCTTCCCGATCGCGCCGAGGGCGTCGACCGCGAGCCCGTCGTCGCCGCCATGCGCAGCGACAAGAAGGTGCGCTCCGGCGCCATCTCCTGGGTGCTCCTCGAACGTATCGGCCAGGCGACCGTCCGCCGCGATGTGCCCGAGGAAGCCGTCGAGGCCGCCCTCGACGCCGTCCTCGCCTGACCATGCCACTGACCTTCCGGCTCGATGGCGGTGGCGAAGGCCCTGCCGCGCCCCGTGCGGGCACGCTCACGACGGGCCGCGGCTCCGTCCCCACGCCGGCCTTCATGCCCGTTGGCACGCTCGCCAGCGTCAAGGCCCTCACCCCCGACGAGGTCGCCGCCACGGGCGCCCGCATCACGCTCGTCAACGCCTACCACCTCTACCTGCGCCCCGGTCACCGGCTCATCGAGTCGCTCGGCGGGGTGCACCGCTTCATGGGCTGGAACGGTCCCATCCTCTCCGACAGCGGCGGCTTCCAGGTCTTCAGTCTCGCGAAGCTCATGCGTGTCGATGACGAGGGCGTGCGCTTCCGCTCGCACCTCGATGGCTCCGAGCACCACTACACGCCCGAGCTCGCGGTCGAGGTGCAGAGCGCCCTCGGCGTCGATATCGCCATGCCTCTCGACCATGTACTCCCCGGTGACGCCCCCGCCCCCGACCAGTGCGAGGCCGCTGAGCGCACCCTCCACTGGTTCGACCGCTCCCAGGCCCTCGACCCCGCCCCTGCCCTCTTCGCCATCGTCCAGGGCGGCGGCGACGAGGACCTGCGCCGCTGGCACGCCCGCGAGCTCGCCGCCCGCGAGGCCCCCGGCTACGCTATCGGGGGTCTCTCCGTGGGTGAGTCCAAGGTCGAGCAGTACGCCATGACCGAGGTTGCCTGCGCCCAGCTCCCCGCCGACCGGCCCCGCCACCTCATGGGCGTGGGCAGCCCCGAGGACCTCGTCCACGCCGTCGCCCGCGGCGTCGACCTCTTCGACTGCGTGCTCCCCACCCGCCTCGGGCGTACCGGCTCGCTCTTCACCGAGGAGGGCCGCATCAACATCCGCGGGGCCCGCTACCGCGAGCGGACCGCCCCCCTCGACCCCGCCTGCGACTGCGCCATGTGCGCGAGCTACTCCCCCGCCTACGTCCACCACCTCTTCCGCAACGGGGAATTGCTGGGCTACCGCCTCGCCAGTATCCACAACCTGCGCTATCTCCAAAGACTCTGCGAGCACATGCGCGGAGCCGTGCTCGCGGGCGCCTTCGAGGCCTTCGCCGAGGACTTCCTCGGGCGCTACCAACCTGTCGATGAAGCCGTCCGCGCCGAGCAGCGAGATCGCTGGCGTTCCCGCCCCCGCACCTGACCCCGATTCGACAAACCCGCGCCCTCCCTTCTACTCTCGGGAACCGAAGGTGCCCTTCCGGCGCGTCCGGTGAAACGAGAGCAGATGCCCAAACGAGCCTCCTCAGCCACCCCCGCGAGCGGCAAGAAGCCCGCGAAGCGCGCCCCCGCCAAGAGCAACGCGCGCGCCTCGCGTGCCGGCGGCGGCAAGGACCTCGTCGTCGTCGAGTCCCCCGCCAAGGCCCGCACCATCGAGGGCATCCTTGGCGACCAGTACCGCGTCATCGCCTCTGTCGGCCACGTCCGCGACCTGCCCAGCTACGGCTATGGCGTCGACGTGAAGGGCGGCTCCTTCGAGCCCACCTACGAGGTGCTGAAGGACAAGAAGGACATCGTCAAGCAGATCAAGGACGCCTCCGCCAGGGCCGAGCGAGTATTCCTCTCGACCGACCCCGACCGTGAGGGCGAGGCCATCTCCTGGCACATCCTCGAGGCTGCCGGCATCCCCGCCGAGAAGACTCAGCGCGTCGTCTTCCACGAGATCACGAGGCCCGCCATCGAGGCCGCTTTCCGGCACCCCGGCGAGCTTGACCGCGACCTGATCCAGGCCCAGGAGACTCGCCGCGTCCTCGACCGCCTCATCGGCTACCCCCTCAGCTGGTTCGTGCAGGGCAAGGTGGCTCGCAGCGCCAGCGCCGGCCGCGTCCAGAGCGTCGCCCTCCGACTCATCGTCGAACGCGAGCGCGAGATCGAGGCCTTCACCCCGCGCGAGTACTGGAGCGTCCACGCCCGCCTCGCCAGCGGTGGCGAGGAGTTCGGCGCCAGGCTCACCCGCCTCCCCGGTGTCCGCAAGCTCGACGAGAAGCGCGACCTCCCCGACGAGGCCACGGCCAACGCCCTCCTCGCCTCCCTCCGCCGCTCCGACTTCTCCGTGAAGTCTGTCAAGAAGGGAGAGCGCAAGCGCCGCCCCGCGCCGCCCTTCACCACCAGCAGCTATCAGCAGGCCGCCAACAACCGCCTCGCGCTCGGCGCCCAGCGCGCCATGGCCCTCGCCCAGCAGCTCTACGAGGGCGTCACCATCCCCGGCGAGGGAGCGGTCGGCCTCATCACCTACATGCGTACCGACTCCCTCAGCATCTCCCCCGTCGCCCGCCGCGACGCCCGCGGCTACGCCGCCGGCCGCTGGGGCGACGAGTACGTTCCCGAGAAGGAGCGCGTCTACCGCTCCCGCGCGCGCGGCGCCCAGGAGGCGCACGAGGCCATCCGCCCCACCGCCGCCGCCCGCGCCCCCGAGACCCTGCGCAACGTACTCAACCGCGATCAGCTCCGCGCCTACACCCTCATCTGGCAGCGTTTCATGGCCAGCCAGCTCGCCGACGCCCGCTACGCCACCGTCGCCGTCGACATCGACGCGCGCGAGGGCGGGGAGCAGCGGGGCGGCTTCCGCGCGAACGCCCAGCGCCTTGTCTTCCCGGGCCACCTCGCCGCCCTCGGCATCGACGCCACCGAGGAGAGCGCCGCCACCCCCGCCGGGGACGCACCCGAGACGGTCGCCACCCTCCCCGAGCTTGCCGACGGCGACCCCCTTGAGCGCCGCTCCGTCGATGGCGAGCAGCACTTCACCGAGCCCCCGCCCCGCTTCACCGAGGCCTCGCTCGTCAAGTCGCTCGAGGAAGAGGGGATCGGGCGTCCCAGCACCTACGCCTCCATCGTCCAGACCGTGCTCAACCGCTCCTACGTGGCTCGCCAGGGCCGCCAGCTCGTGCCCCAGGAGCTTGGCTTCGCCGTCAACGACCTGCTCGTCGAGCATATGGACCGCTACGTCGCCGTGCCCTTCACCAGCGAGCTTGAGGGGGAACTGGACGAGATCGCCTCCGGCGAGCGTGAGTACGGCGAGGTCGTGCGCGGCTTCTGGGAGCCCTTCAACGCCGCCCTCGAGACGGCCAAGCAGGAGGCCCGCAAGCAGGTCGAGGAGACCGACATCGTCTGCTCCAAGTGCGGCGAGCGGAAGATGGTCGTGCGCTGGAGCCGCAACGGGAAGTTCCTCGGCTGCTCCGGCTACCCGGAGTGCAAGAACGCCATGCCCCTCACCGAGGAGGGTGATCCCCAACCTCCGCCGGAGCCCCAGCCAACCGACTGGAAGTGCCCCCGCTGCGGCTCGGGCACCGAGCTCAAGCACGGCCCCTACGGCGAGTACATCGACTGCGTGAAGCGTGAGACGAAGGCGTGCGACTTCCGCTCCAGCAAGCCGGTCGACATCCCCTGCCCGGAGGAGCCCGAAACGGGCCAACTCGTCGCCAAGCGGGCCCGCCGGGGGGTGTTCTACGGCTGCTGGAACTACCCCGACTGCACCTACACCACCAACAGCATCGAGCCCGGCAAGCTCTTGCCCGCGCGCACCGCCGAGGAGCGCGAGGCCGCCGCCGAGAAGGCGAAGGCCCGTGCCAGCAAGGGGCGCCGCTCGACGCGCCGTTCGACCACCCGCCGCCGTCGCGCCAGCTAGCTGGCCCCATCGCTCTTTACGTCTCCTGTCGTATTCTGTCGACATGGCCTCCCCGCCGGCCCACAAGACAGCCGAGGCCTACCTCGACGCCTACCTGCGCGAGCTGCAGAGCCTCGGCGGCCGTTCGCCCTACACCATCCGCAACTACCGCTCCGATATCGGCCACTACCTGCGCTTCTGCGAGGAGGCTGGCATGGAGCCCCTCGCCACCACCCGCGCGAGCTTCCGCACCTACCTTGCCCGGCTGCGGCAGGATGGCATCGCTGCCGCTTCCGTCACCCGTCTCACCACCACCATCCACGGCTTCTACCGCTACCTTCAGCGCGAAGGCGCAACCGAGCGAGACCTCCTCTACGGCGTCGCCCTCCCCAAGAAACCGAAGCGTCTGCCCAAGGTGATCGAACCACCCCACCTCGAGGCGCTGATCGAGGCGCCCGATACGAGCACGCCCCACGGTCTACGCGATCGCGCCATCCTCGAGCTCCTCTACGGCGGCGGCCTGCGCATCTCCGAGCTGACCGGCCTCGACGTCGCCAACCTCGACCTCGTTGGCGGCCAGGCCATCGTCCGCGGCAAGGGCGACAAGGAGCGCGTCGTGCTCTTCGGCGAGCCCGCCGCGCGCGCGCTCCAGGCCTACCTCACCGCAGGCCGCTCGGAATTCGCCGGCGGACCCGAGCCTGCGCTCTTCCTCAACCGTAACGGTGGGCGCCTCTCCGCCCGCTCCGTCCAGAAGGCCGTGCGTCGCTACGCCCTCGCGGCCGGCATCCCCGAGGAGGTCCACCCCCACCTCCTCCGCCACTCCTTCGCTACCCACCTCCTCGACGGCGGCGCCGACATCCGCATCGTCCAGGACCTGCTCGGCCACACCTCCGCCAACACCACCCAGATCTACACCCACGTCAGCCGCGCCCGGCAGGCCGAGGTCACCGAGAAGGCCTGGCAGGAGGTCGGCGTGAAAGCGCTCGAACGCGCCCGCTCGAAGCGCCACGTCTCGTGAGCGACCAGGACGCCCCCCTGTTGCTCCTCGTCCACGGCCCCAACCTCAACCTGCTTGGTGAGCGCCGTCCCGAGATCTACGGCCGCGACACCCTCCCCGACATCGAGGCCGACGTGGCCGCTGCGGCCAACGCCCGCGGCGCCACCGTCCTCAGCTTCCAGAGCAACCACGAGGGCGCCCTCATCGACTTCCTCCACGAGCACCGCCGCCGCGCCAGCGGCGTCATCCTCAACGCAGGCGCCTACACCCACACCTCGATCGCCCTCCACGACGCCCTTGAAGCGGTCGCCCTCCCCGCCGTCGAGGTGCACCTCTCCAACATCCACGCCCGCGAGCCCTTCCGCCGCCGCTCCGTCATCGCGGCCGCCTGCATCGGCCAGGTCGCCGGACTCGGCCGCGCCGGCTACACCGCCGCCGCCAACCTCCTCCTCGACCACCTCGGCGCTCCCGACTAACCCCCACAATCGCGCGGCGCTACACTGACCTCGTGACCGCTCCCACGTCTCCGGCCCAGCGAATCGAGCGTGTACGCGCCGCCCTCGAAGAGGCGAGCCTCGATGGCCTCTACGTCGCCAGCCCGGTCGACGACGTCAACCATCGCCACTCCGCCAACCGCCGTTACCTGACCGGCTTCAGCGGCTCGACCGGCTACGCCGCCATCTCCCCGACGGCGGCGCTCCTCGCCGTCGACGCCCGCTACAGCGCCCAGGCCCGCCGCGAGGCCGAACCCCGCGGCTTCACCGTCTTCGACACGAAGGGCCCACAGGCCGCCTGGCTTCCCGAATTCGTGGCCGCCGCCGGCCTCGCCGGCAAGCGCCTCGGCCTGTCCCGCTCCGACCTCAGCTATGGCGACTTCCTCACCCTGCGCGAGGCGATGGAGCGCATGCCCGAATCGGACCGGCCCGAGCTCGTTCCCGCCCCGCCCATCGTCGAGCGCCTCCGCGCCCGCAAAGACGCCGGGGAGCTCGCCCTCCTCGAAGAGGCGATCGCCATCGCCGAGCGCGCCTTTCTGGACGTACGGGGTTCGGTTGAGCCCGGCGTCACCGAGCGCGGCTTCGCCGCCGCCCTCGACGCCGCGGTCAAGGAACACGGCGCCCGCGGCCTCTCCTTCGAGCCCATCGTCGCGGGCGGCGAGCGCGGGGCCATGCCCCATGCCGACCTCTCCGACCGCCCCTTCGGCCCCGGCGAACCCATCATCGTCGACTGGGGCGCCGAGCTCTCCGGCTACTGCAGCGACCTCACCCGCACCTTCCACCTCGGCCCCGAACCCGAGCGCTTCCGCGAGGTCTACGAGGTCGTCCGCGAGGCCCAGCAAACCGCCATCGAACGCGTCGAGGCGGGCATGAGCGGCGCTGCCGCCCACGCTCTCGCCGCCTCCGTCATCGAGCGCCACGGCTACGGCGAGGCCTTCACCCACGGGCTCGGCCACGGCGTCGGCCTCGACGTGCACGACTACCCGCCCTACCTCGGCCCCACCTCCGAGGACGTGCTCGAAGACGGCATGGTCTTCACCATCGAGCCCGGCATCTACCTGCCGGGCTGGGGCGGTGTCCGCATCGAGGATATCGTGACCCTCGAAGGGGGCCGCGCCCGACAGCTCAGCCACCTCGACTCAACCCTTCCAGCAGGAGCCCAGCCTTGAGCCAGATCTCCACCGCCGAATTTCGCCGCGGCGTCACCATCGAAATGAACGACAAGCTCTACGCCGTCCTCAGCTACGAGCACAACAAGACGGCCCGTGGCTCCGCCCAGGTCCGCATGAAGCTCCGTGACGTGCGCAGCGGCGCCATCATCGAGCACACCGTTCAGGCCGGCGCCCGCTTCGACCGCGCCCGCGTCGACCGGCGCGACATGCAGTACCTCTACTCCGACGACGACTTCTACTACTTCATGAACACCGAGACCTACGACCAGATCCCCGTCGACGCCGCAAAGGTGGGCGACGCGACCAAATTCCTCAGGGAGAACGACGTCTGCGAGGTCGCCATCTACGGCGAGGAGGTCATCGGCGTCGAGCTTCCCGGCTCCGTCGCCCTCACCGTGGCTGCCACCGACCCGGGCGTGCGCGGCGATACCGCCCAGGGCGGCTCCAAGCCCGCCACCCTCGAAACCGGCCTCGTCGTTCAGGTCCCCCTCTTCATCAACGAGGGCGAGGTCATCCGCGTCAACACCGAGACAGGCGACTACATCGAGCGGGCGAACTAGTGGAACCAATCCGCGTCTCTCAGCTTGTCTACCTCCTCAAGGACATGCTTGAGGGAAGCGAGCTGCTCTCCGACCTCTGGGTCGTGGGCGAAGTGGCCGACGCCACGCGCTCCCGCCTCGGCCACCGCTACTTCTCCCTGCAGGACGGCGAGGGCGCGCTCCGCGCCGTCCTCTTCCGCGACGACATGCCCGGCGCCGAGGCGCCGGCCGGCGAGCGCGTGCTCGCCCACGGCCGCGTGACCATCTACCCCCAGCGCGGCGAGCTCCAGTTTGTCTGCGACTTCTTCCGGCCCGAGGGCGTCGGCATCGAGGCGGCCCGCCTTGAGCGGCTGCGCGAGCAGCTGGAGGAGGAGGGCCTCTTCGAGTCCTCCCGCAAGCGCCCCCTGCCCGCCTACCCCCGCCGCATCGGCCTCGTCACCTCCCCCACGGGCGCCGCCATCCAGGACGTCCGTGATGTCCTCGCGCGCCGCTGGCCCCTCGCCGAGCTAGTCGTCTCCCCTGCCCTCGTCCAGGGCGACCAGGCCCCCGGCAGCATCATCGCCGCCCTTCGCGACCTGTCCCGCGACGAGACGCTCGACCTCGCCCTCGTCGTCCGTGGCGGCGGCGCCTCCGCCGACCTCTCCGCCTTCAACGACGAGGGCGTCGTGCGCGCCGTCTTCGGCTTTCCCGTGCCCATCGTGACCGGCATCGGCCACGAGACCGACACCTCTCTGGCCGACCTCGCCGCCGACCTGCGCGCCCCAACCCCGAGCGCTGCCGCCGAGCGCGCCGCTCCCGACGTTGCCGAGGTCGCCGCCCGCCTTGCCTCCCTCGAGCGCGCCATGGCGCTCAACGCGCGCGGGCGCATCCAGGCCGGCGCCGCCCGCCTCCAGAACCTGGCCGCGAACCTGCGTCACGTTGCTCCCACCCCCGCCCGCGCCGCCGAACAGGTCGAGTCCCTCGGCGCCCGCATGGGCGAGTTGCTCGGCGCCCGCCTCGCCGCCGAGCGAGCCACCCTCGACCGGACTGCCGCGCAAGTCACTGCCCTCGACCCCGCCACCACCCTCGCCCGCGGCTACGCCATCGTCGAACGGCTGGGCCGCCGCCGCCGCGTCGTCCGCCGCGTGCGCGACGTGAAGGCCGGCAGTCGCGTCGCTGTCTCCGTTGGCGACGGCGCCTTCTGGGCGGAGGTCAGCTGATGGCCGAGCCCAACTTCGAGGAGCTCGTCGCCCAGCTCGAGGAGCGCGCCCGCAAGCTCGAGGCGGGCAACATCCCGCTCGAGGAGGCGATCGCCACCTACGAGGAGGCCGCCGCCCTCGTCGCGCAGCTGCGAACGCTCCTCGACGACGCCGAGCTCCGCGTCCAGCGTCTCCGGGGAGGCCTCGAGGAGGGCGCCGCCTTCCGCGAGGTCGCGGAGTCCTACGATGAGGCCGCCGCTCCCGATGACGCCGGCTGAGCCCCTGCGCGTCGCCTGGCTCACCACCGGACGCGGGCCCGGTTCCTACGGCGCCCTCGAAGCCCTCTGCGCGGCGATCGACGCCGGCCTCCCCGTCGAGCTTGCCGTCGCCTTCGTCAACCGGGAGCGGGGCGAGTTCGAGGCTACCGACCGATTGCTCGACCTCCTTGAGGGCCGGGGCGTGCCCCTCGAAACGCTCTCCTCCGTCCGCTTCCGCAAGGCCCGGGGCGGGCAGCGCTCCCGCCCCGGCGAGCCCCTCCCTCCCTGGCGCCGCGCCTTCGACGAGCTCGCCTCCGAACGCCTCGCCCGTCACTCCTTCGACCTCGCCGTGATGTTCGGGTACATGCTCATCGCGACCGAGCCCCTCTACGACCGCTTCGCCATCATCAACGACCACCCCGCCCTCCCCGATGGCCCCACGGGGACCTATCAGCAGGTCATCGCCCAGCTCATCGCTTCCGCAGCGAGCGAGTCCGGCTGCATGTACCACCTCGTCACCGGCGACCTCGACCGCGGCCCCGTGCTCAGCTACTGCCGCTTCCCCATCCCTGCCGACCCCTCCGCCGAGGTCCCCCCCAACGCGACGCGCGCCGAGATCGAGGCCCTCCCCCTCTACGGCGAGATTCGCGCCCGCGGTGTCGCCCGCGAACGCCCCTTCCTCATCGAGACCCTGCGCGCCCTCCAGGAGGGCCACCTCTCCATCCCGCCCGCCCGCCCCCTCGATCTCACCGCCGAGGTCGAAGCGGCCCTCTCCCGCGACGTATAATCCCGACCATGGCCGGACCGGAGCTCCACAGCCTCGCCTGCCCCGACTGCGCCGAACCCCACGACGCCACCGACAACTACTGCCGCAACTGCGGCATGTTCCTGCGCGAGCGCAGAATGCCGGTCCCCCGCCTGCCCGCCCGCCTTCAAGTTCGCCGGCCCGCCCTCCCCGCGCCCGTCCGACGAGCCGCCACGGCCATCGCCATCGGCACGGCCCTCAAGATCACGGCCAAGATCGCGGGCAAGCTGCTCGCGCAACGCGCCGCCGCCAGGGCCTCGAGCCGCGCCCTCGCCCGCCGCCGCGAGCGTCCCGACACCGTCGTCAGTGAATCCCTCTTTATCCGCCGCACCTGGATCCAGCGCGACTGACCGGGTGCGCGTTCGCAACCCGATGGTCATCCACTACGTTCGCGACATGGAGCGCGCGTGCGCCTTCTATCGCGACACGCTGGGGCTGGCGAACGAGCCCACGCCCGGTTCCGGGTCACCCGGCTGGAACACGTTCCGCTGCGAGGGCCTGATCGTCGCCCTCCACATCCTCCCCAGCGGGGAATCCGCCGAGGGACCAATGCCCCATGCTGGCCTCAACCTTGAGGTTGACGACCTCGACGCAGCGCTCGCCGAACTGCGCGCTGCGGGCGGGGAGCTTCGCGCCCTCCACGAGGCCGGCGGGGGCGTTCCCGTGCGCGTCGCTGAGGTTGCCGATCCCGATGGCAACGGTTTCGAACTCCGCCAGCACGTCGACTGACCCGATCGCCCATCTCGCTCGTGTACCCTTCGCAGCCGAAGGAGTGCTACCGCATGTTCGCAACCATCGGCCACACCATTGACCTGATGAAGATGAGCTGGCGAGTGCTCATGCTCGACCGCGAGCTCATCCTGTTCCCCGTCATGTCCGTTGCGGGGCTGGCGCTGCTGGCGGTCGCCATCTTCGCGGGCGGGCTCCTTGGCGGCGCCTTCGGCCTTGCCGAGGAGGGCGGCGAGGCCTCCGGTGGTGACCTCGCGCTCGGGCTGGTCCTCGCCTTCGGATCCTCCTTCATCGTCATCTTCTTCAACGCCGCGCTGGTTGCGGCGGCGCTCGAACGGCTTCGTGGCGGCGACCCGAATATCGCATCTGGTCTCAAGGCCGCCTCCTCTCACATCCCCCAGATCCTCGCCTGGGCCCTGATCACGACGATCGTCACACTCATCCTGCAGGCGCTCCGCAATCGCGGCGGCATCGCCGGACAGATCGCCTCCATGATCGGCGGCATTGCCTGGAGCCTCGCCACCTTCTTCGTGATTCCCGTGCTCGTCGCCGAGGGCATCGGGCCGATCGAGGCGATCAAACGCTCCTCCTCCCTCCTCCGGCAGACGTGGGGACGCCAGGTCACCGCCAGCTTCGGCTTCGGCCTCCTGACCATTGGCGCGATCATCGTGGCGGCGATCCCCGCCCTCCTGCTCGCCCTGATCCACCCGCTCCTCGGCCTCGCTGTCGGCATCCCCCTGGTGGGGCTGGCATGGGCAACCGTCACCGCCCTCGAGGGCATCTTCAAGGCCGCCCTCTACGACTTCTCCATCGGCAGGGAGCCCCACGGCTTCGACCGCGCCACCCTCCAGAACGCCTATGGTCAGGGAGGCAGTGGCGCCAGGGGGTTGGTCTAGACGCACCGGCCAGGGCACAGTCACTCCGCGCCCCGGGTAGGCTGTGAACGTGCCATCGTCGACAGACCGCGACCTTGACTGGCGCGGCGAGCGCCTTGCCCTCCGCCCCGCCACCCCAGCCGACGCGCCCGCCCTCGTGGCCTTGCACCGCCAACTGGCGGGGGAGGCCGCACCGGCAGGCGACGCCTCCCCCGAGGAGTGGTTCCGTACCGGCGGCCCCTGGATGCACGAGCACTTCTGCTCGCGCCACATCCAGGCCTACCGCGACCTCGGCTGGGACTGCTGGGTACTCGAACGCAATGGGAAAGCCATCGCGGGAAGCGTCGAGGTTCTCTACGCGACCGAGCCGGAGCCGTTCGGGCGATACGCCCATCTGGAGCTGCTGGAGCTTGCCGAAGACCTCGCCGTACCCGAGGTTGAGCACTGGGTCCTGGACCAGTGCGAGTCCCGCGCCCGCGCGCGCGGCTTCGACCGCTTCTGGTGCCGCCCCGTGGGCTCCGGCGGAAGCTGGGAGGTTCTGGCCGTACGCGGCTACGCCGAGCGCCGGTGGAACGCCTGGCTGAGGGTCGGGCGCCTCGATGGCATCGAGCCCCCGGCCTTCGAGGCACGCCCGCTCGATGGCGACTATGACCGCGAAGCCTCACACCTGCTCGCGCTCGACCACCGCGAGTCGGCCGCGTACCGCTGGCGCTATCTCTGGCGCCCCGTCCTCGCGCCCGGTGCGTCGGACTTCCCGACGGATGTCGCGTTCTCGGGTCGCAGCATCACCGTCCCCGGTCGACCGGCCGCCACCGTTCTTGTGACGGTCTGGCGGTGGCGCGACCCCGAATCCGCATGGGCCGACCTGGGAGTCGCGCCAGCCCTTGCCGGCGATGCCGCCTACGTTTCGGACCTCGTCGCCGTCGCCGCCCGCGAAGCCTCCGCGATGGGCGCGAGCGCCCTCAACGTGGTCCTCCCTGAGGGCTTGTCCTCCGTCGTCCGCGAGCGGTTCGAGGGTACGGTCGCACCGCTCGAACGTGGCGACCCCTGGCTCGTGAAGCACCTCGGCGGTGTCCCCTGATTCGGCGCCCGTGGCGCGCCCGCCCGCCCGCCCCTAGGATCGCGACACCTACAAGCGGAGCCGTGCCCATGCAGCCCCTGACCGAAGAACAGCTCGCCGCCCTGCGCGCCTGGCCCTCCCCCGCCATCTCCAACGCCATCGAGACCTTCCAGGTGCGCGCCCGCAACTACGGCGCCATGACCCCCGACATCCGCTGCCACTTCCCTGAGATGGAGCCCGTCGTCGGTTACGCCGTCACCTGCAAGATTCGCGCCAGCGTGCCCGCCGACCAGGATCCCGAGGTCAGCGTCGATCGGGGCGCCTGGTACGACCACATCGAGTCCATCCCCGCCCCCCGCATCGTCGTTATCGAGGACCTCGACGATCCGCCCACCGGTTCCTTCTGGGGCGAGGTGAACGCCAACATCCACCGCGCACTCGGGTGCATCGGTGTGGTCACCAGCGGCGGCGTGCGTGATATGGAGGAGGTCCGCGAGCTGGGCTTCCAGTTCCTCGCGAAAGAGGTGCTGGTCTCCCACGCCTACGTGCACCAGGTCGAAGTCGCTGGCCCCGTCACCGTCGGCGGCGTCACCGTCCGTCCCGGCGACCTCCTGCACGCCGACCTGCACGGCTGCATCTCCATCCCCCACGACATTGCCGCTGATGTCCCCGCCGCCGCCCAGATGGTCGAGGACCGCGAGCGCGTCATCATCGACTACGCCAAGTCCCCCGAGTTCACCCGCGAGGGCCTGCTCGAACGTTTCCGCGGCGGCTTCACCCGTCCCCGCGAGGAGGCCTAGGGCTTAGTCGAACATCAGCACCGAGCGCGCCACCTCGCCCGCCTTCATCGCGCGGAAGGCCTCGTTCACGTCCTCCAGCCGCATCCGGCGGGTGATCATCTCGTCGAGCTTCAGCCGGCCCTGCATGTAGAAGTCGATGTAACGAGGCATGTCCACGCGGAAGCGGTTCGAGCCCATCGAGCTGCCCTGCAGCTTCTTCTCGCTCAGCAGCGAGCGCCCGTCGATCTCGACCTTCTGCCCCACGGGGATCATGCCGATGACCGTCGCCGTTCCCCCGCGCCGCAGCGCCTCGTAGGCCTGCTCCGCCGCCGACTTCAGCCCGATCGCCTCGAATGTGTAGTCGGCTCCACCGCCGGTCAGCTCGCGGATGCGCTCCACCGGATCGCCCGAGGAGGCGTCGACCACGTGCGTCGCGCCCAGCTCGCGCGCCTTCGCCAGCTTCGACTCAACCATGTCGACGGCGATGATCATGCGCGCCCCCGCCACCAACGACCCCTGCACCGCGGCGAGCCCCACGCCCCCCACGCCGAACACCGCCACCGTCGAGCCGGGCGCTACCTTGGCCGTGTTCACCGCCGCCCCGAACCCCGTCGTCACGCCGCAGCCGATGAGCGCCGCCGCATCGAGGGGCATGTCCTCGCGGATGCGCACCACCGCGTTCTCGTGCACCAGCATCTTCTCCGCGTAGCTGGAGAGGTTAGCGAACTGCGCCACCGGCTGGCCGTTCCAGGTGTACTTGGGCGGGTCGTCCGCGCTCCGCGTCACGGCCTCTTTGTCGCAGGCGTAGGGCTGGCCCGTCATGCAGCGCTCGCACATGCCGCAGAACACCGAGAGGCAGCAGATCACGTGGTCGCCCGGCTGCACGTAGGTCACCTGCTCGCCCACCGATTCGACGATGCCCGCCGCCTCGTGCCCGAGGATCGCCGGCGCATCGAACGGATAGAACCCGTCCACGAAGTGCAGGTCGCTGTGGCAGACGCCGCTCGCGGCCGTCTTCACGATGACCTCGCGCGGTCCCGGATCGTCGATCGCGATTTCCTCGATCGTCAGCGGCTGGTGTGCTCCGTGGAATACGGCGGCCTTCATGGCGCTCCTCCTCGCGGAAAGTGCGCCTACTCTACGCCGCGCGTCAGTCCCTCGGAGGCAGGGAGGCCCGTGGCTGGACCCGCGGATTCGCCACGAACTGCGGCCAGCGCCCCTCCATCAGTCCTACCACCGTTTCGCCCACGCGGCGCCGCATGCTCTCGAACGACTGGTCCGAGTACGAGGCCGAGTGCGGCATCAGCACCACGTTCTCCATGCGCGCCAGCGGCGACTCCGCCTCCAGCGGCTCGCGCTCGAACACGTCCAGCCCCGCCCCCGCGATCTGCCCCCCGTCGAGCGCCGCGATCAGCGCTTCCTGGTCCACCACCGGCCCGCGCGAGGTGTTGATCAGGTAGGCCGTCGGCTTCATCGCCGCCAGCTCCGCCTCGCCGATCAGGTGGTGCGTCTCCGGATTCAGCGGCGTGTGCACGGAGACGTAGTCCGAGCGTCCCAGCAGCTCGTGCAGCGTCTCCACCTGCTCCACCCCGTAGGCGCGAAACACGCCCTCGCCCAGATAGGGATCATGGGCGATCACGTTTAGTCCGAAGGCCTTCGCCCGTGGTACCACCGCCCGTGCGATGTTGCCCAGCGCCACCAGTCCCAGCGTCTCCCCGCCGATCGGTCCCATCGGCCCCAGCGGACCGGGCCGCCAGCTGCCGTCGCGCACGGCGCTGTCGAGCATGGGCAGCTTCTTCGCGCAGGCCAGCAGCAGGAGCATCGCCTGGTTGGCCACCTCCGGCTGGCAGAAATCGGGGAAGTGCGCCACCACGACCCCGTGGTCCGTGGCCGCCGGAATGTCCAGCGTGTCCAGCCCCACCCCGTAGCGGATGATGAGCTTGCACTTCGGCATCGACTCCACCACCCGCCGCGTGATCTGCGCGGACGACACAAGGATCGCGTCCGCCTCCTTCACGTTCCCGATCAGCTCGTCCTCGCTCGACGAACTGGTCGCGACGAACCTCCCCCCTCCCGCTTCGATGATGCGCTGTTCGGTCTCGAAGGAGACGTTGGGGCGCTTGTCGACGTGGACGACCAGGTACGGTTCAGACATGCGCGAGAGCGTACAGATGCCGCCGCGCGCGGGCCAGTCCGCGGTGCTTCCAGCTACCGCCCGCTCGCGTATTATGCGGCGCTACGCACGAATCGCCGAAGGAGCCACCATGACGACAGCCGAGCAGACCTGGACCGAATCCACCACTGAGGTTGCAGGCCTCAGCATCCGCTACCTGCAGGGAGGGAGCGGTCCCGCCGCGGTCGTCCTCCACCACTCCACCGGGAATATCGGCTGGATCCCCTTTTACGAGGCACTCACCGGGAACTTCACCGTCATCGTTCCCGACCTCCCCGGGTACGGTCAGTCCGAGCGCCCCGTCTGGGCGCGCGACCCCCGCGACATCGCCATCCTCATCAGTCACTTCCTCACGCGAGTCGCTCCCGACAGCCCCACCCTCATCGGCCTCGGCTTCGGCGGCTTCATCGCTGCGGAACTCGCCGCCATTAACCAGGACCGCATCGGCTCCCTGGTCCTCGTCGGCGCCGCCGGTCTTCAGCCCGACGAGGGCGAGATCCTCGACCAGATGCTCGTCAGCTACGGCGAATATATGTCCGCCGGGTTCCGTGATGAGGAGCACTTCAAGGAAATCTTCGGTGAAGAAATCGCCGATGACGTGCGCGAGCTCTGGGACTTCAGCCGCGAGATGACCGCCCGCCTGAGCTGGAAGCCCTACATGTTCAACCGCCGCCTGGCCCCCGTGCTCGGCGAGGTCCAGACCCCCACCCTCGTCGTCGCCGGCAGCGAGGAGAACGTGATCCCCCTCACCTGTGCGCGCCAGTACGCCGACGGCCTCGCCAACGCCACCCTCGAGATCGTCGAGGGCGCTGGTCACTGCGTCGACTACGAGGAGCCCGAAGCGCTCGCCGCCCTCATCGCCGGCCACGCGGGAGCCTAGCGCAGGCCTTCTCGCGACAATCGCGCCGCTACGCCCCTCATCGCCACTGCAAAGGCGGTATGATGCGCGCACTAAGCGCCTCCACCCCTTCGAGCGGGCGGGCGCGGAGGGCAGTGCATGTTCATCGGGTACTTCACGGAACGCCCCTACCAGGACCGGGAGTCCGGCTACTTCGGCTCCACCGGGCGTGACATCACCGACCTTGGCATCAGCAACAGCGAGTACAACCCTCGCCTCGGCTCAGAACTGTACAACCGCTACCTCGACGAGAAGGTCTACGCCGAGGAGATGGGCTTCGACGGGGTCATGCTCAACGAGCACCACAGCACGCCCTTCTGCATGGGCGGCGTGGTCAACGTCGAGGCTGCCATCCTCGCGCGCATCACGCAGCGCGTGAAGATCGTCATCCTCGGCAACGTCCTCCCCATCTGGGACGACCCCCTCTGGCTCGCCGAGGAGCTCGCCGAGATCGACATGATCTCCCGCGGCCGCCTCGTCACCGGTTGGGTGCGCGGCACCGGCCGCGAGAGCGTCGCCCACAACGCCCAGGCGCCTTTCAACTGGGAGCGCTACCAGGAGGCCCACGACCTCGTCCTCGCCGCCTGGACCAAGGACGGCCCCTTCCGCTGGGAGGGCGAGCACTACAACTACCGCTACGTGAATCCCTGGGCGAAGACCTACCAGCAGCCCCATCCCCAGATCTGGATTCCCGGCGTCATGAGCCGCAACACCGTCAAGTGGGCCGCCGAGCACCGCTATCCCTACGTGATGCTCGCCACAGACCTCGATCCAACCAAGGTTTCCTACGACTACTACACCCAGGTCGCCCAGGAGAACGGCTACGAGGCCGGCACACAGCACCGCAGCTACCTCTTCAAGGTCCATGTCGATGAGACCGAGGAGCTTGCCGACCAGGCCGCCCGCAAGTACGTCGAGGGCCCCAGCAACCCCTTCCTCGAGGGCAACCAGGGCATCGTTCGTCCCTATCTGCAGAACCTCCCGGGCATGACCTCGCGCACCAACCTTCTGCCGACGGTCACCAGCTTCACGCAGGCCCGTGCCCGCGGACGCCTGGCCGCCCACGAGGAGGCCACCGGCGACGATGCCGGCAAGAAGGTCGAGGCCGCCGACCAGTTCGGCACCTACGAGAACCAGAAGGAGCGCATGTCCATCATCACGGGCACGCCGAAGACGGTCATCCCGAAGATCCGGCACGTGCTCGAGTACCTGCGCCCCGGCAGCATCTTCTTCTGGGACGGCGATGGCGCCATGGATCACGACGACGCCATGCGTAGCCTCCGTCTCATGGGCGAGGAGGTCATCCCCGCCACCCGCGAGATGGCCAAGGAGTTCGACCTCAAGGGCCCCTTCGAGATGGACACCAACACCAACGAGCCCATGGAGCAGGGCGAGGCCATCCCCGCCGGCGGCTCCTAGCGTTCCCATCCCGGCACTGCCCGAAGGCGCCGCAACTTGTTGCGGCGCCTTCCCTTTGGGGACATCGATGCGTGGCTGCAAGCGCTTCCGGGGATTCCGGGACCCGAAGCTCAATGCGTTGGCGACGGAGATGGAGCGCGGCAAGCGAAAAGCGGACGTAGCCAGCGGCCCTGACCGACTCCATGCCCGATCGCGCCCCTGCCGTCGTGGTGTGCGACGATCACGGTGTGACCACCGACAGCGCCTTCGACGCAGATGTGCTGGTCGTGGGTGGGGGACCGGCCGGCTCGGCCGCCGCCACCATGCTCGCGCGCAAGGGTTGGCGCGTCCGCCTCTACGAGCGCGACCGCTTCCCCCGCGAGCACGTCGGCGAGTCGCTCCTCGCCGCCTCCATGCCCGTGCTCACCGAGCTCGGGGTGCTCCCCGCTGTCGAGGCCGCCGGCTTCCTCCCGAAGTACGGCGCCACCATGGTCTGGGGCCGCGACCCCGACCCCTGGAGCTGGTCCTTCCGCGAATCCAGCCCCCGCTACCCCCACGCCTTCCAGGTCGTCCGCGCCCAGTTCGACGAGATCCTCCTCCGCAACGCCGCCGCCGAGGGCGTGGATGTGCGCGAGGGTCACCGTGTGCTCGCCGCCGACACCGGTTCCGCCGGCGCCTCCGTGCGCGAGGGTCACGACGGCCGCGAGACCACGGCTCGCGCCCGCATCGTCGTTGATGCCAGCGGCCAGGTGATCGTCACGCCCGAGCGTCCCGAGGGAGTGCCCGTCAGCGACCTCGTCGCCCTCGTGGTCGCCCAGATCGACGGTCGCTGCAGCGTCGGCGAGCTCCTCGACCGTCTCGGCGCGCACATTCCGCCGGAGACGCTCGACCAGCTCCGTCCGGGAATCGTCCAGGCCCTGCGCCTGCTGCACGTCGATGGCGTTGTCGCCGGCTTCGAAGACGGCGCCGGCTCATGAGTGGCGCCACACAGGGCCGCATCGTCCAGCTCAACGCCTCGAACGGTGGCGTGCCCAAGCTGCCCCTCGTCGAGGCCACCGTCGACGGCCACGGCATCACCGTCGATCGCCAGGCCGACGGGCGCGCCCACGGCGGCCCCCGTCGCGCCCTCTGCCTCTTCGCCCTCGAACGCATCGAGACGCTCGCCGCCGAGGGCCACCCCATCTTCCCCGGCGCGACCGGCGAGAACGTCACAACCGCCGGCATCGACTGGAACCGCGTGACCCCCGGCTCCCGGCTCCGCCTCGGCGAGACCGTGCTCATCGAGGTGACCGGCTACACGGAGCCCTGCTGGAAGAACGCCCAGTGGTTCCTCGAGGGCGACTTCGCCGCCATGCACCAGGAGGAGCGCCCCGGATTCAGCCGCGTCTACGCTCGCGTCCTCGAAGGCGGCGACCTCCGCCCCGGCGACCCCGTCGAGCTGCTTGCGGACACCACCGCCGAGCGCATCGAGCGAACACAGCCACGAACCATCCGCTGGCGTCCTCCCTCCTCCGGCGACTGAGCCGGTGGCGTCGTTCGCCGACCGCATCGCCCCCGCCTTCCCCGGAATCGGCGGCATCGAGCCCCTCCGCGAGGTCGGCTGGGGCGTCCGCAGCAACGTCGTCAAGACCGCAGGGGGAATCGCCGTCAAGAGCGGGCGTGTCCCCGCCGCCGGGGAACCCTACGAGCGGGAGTGGCAGGCCCTCCCCGTGCTGGCCACGCGGCTCTCGACCTCCATTCCCTCCCCCCGCTGGCCATCTCCGCCTATCAGGAGGCCGGCGGCCGCTACGACGCCGAGATCGCCTACCGCGTCGACCGCTACTGGAAGATGCGCGCGCTGGGCGGCGCCGCCTTCAGCATCGAGCACGAGAGCGAGGCCGAGGTGCGGGACTAGATTCGCAAGCGGCGGGAGATCTTCTTCGGCCCCTGACCCGCCTCGCCGCCGTTGACGATCCGCGGCCCTTGTGGCAAAGTTACCTTTCTACTTAGTGTCGGAAGTACACTAAGTGTCGCCTCCCAGCCGAAGGGATCGTCCGATGACCGCAACCGCCCCTTCCTCCGACCACCTCACCCTGCTCGAGCGTTACTCGGACCCCGACACCTGCCCCACCGACCGCCTGGAGCCCCTCCCCCTCGTCGAGGAGCCCGCCTTCGTTAGCTGGCAGCAGGACATCCCCCGCAGCTACCTCGGCCTGCCCCCGGAGGAGGTCGAGCGGCGCATCCGGACCGCTCGCGCTGTCCTCGGTGAGCGCCTGGTCATCCTCGGTCACCACTACCAGCGCGACGAGGTCATCCAGTACGCCGACTTCACGGGCGACAGCTTCAAGCTCGCCCAGCACGCCGCCGCCCAGCAGGGCATCGACTTCGTCCTCTTCTGCGGCGTCCACTTCATGGCTGAGTCGGCCGACATCCTCACGCCCCCAGAGGTCTCGGTCGTCCTCCCCAACATGGCGGCAGGCTGCTCCATGGCCGACATGGCCGACCCCGGCGATGTCTACGCCGCCTGGGACGAGATGACCGCCGCCCTCGACCCCGCCACGCGCATCATCCCCATCACCTACATGAACAGCGCCGCCAGCCTCAAGGCCTTCGTTGGCAAGCGCGAGGGCATCGTCTGCACCTCCAGCAACGCCCCCAAGACGTTCGAGTACGCCTTCGAGCGCGGCGAAAAGGTCCTCTTCTTCCCCGACCAGCACCTCGGCCGCAACACCGGCTTCGAGATGGGCATCCCCCTCGAGGAGATGGTCACCTGGGATTGGCGCAAGCCCCTCGGCGGCCTTACCCCCGAACAGCTGGAGCGCGCCCGCGTCATCCTCTGGAAGGGCCACTGCAGCACCCACCAGCGCTTCTCCGTCGAGCAGATCGAGAAGGCCCGCGCCGAGCACGCGGACCTCAACGTGATCGTCCACCCCGAGTGCTCCTGGGAGGTCGTGCAGGCCGCCGACGCCAGCGGCTCGACCGAGCGCATCATCAAGGCGGTGAGCGCCGCCCCCGCCGGCTCGACCTGGGGCGTCGGCACTGAGATCAACCTTGTCAAGCGGCTCAACGACGAGAATCCCGACAAGACCGTTTTCTGCCTCGACCCCGTCGTCTGCCCCTGCAGCACGATGTACCGCATCCACCCCGCCTACCTCGCCTGGACGCTTGAGGGATTGGTCCAGGGGCACGTCGTCAACCGCGTGCAGGTCGATGCGGAGACGCGCGAGTGGTCGCTCGTGGCCCTCGAACGGATGCTAGCCCTGCCATAACAGCGTAGCCTCCCCCCGAGGCGATGTCCCCCTTCCTGAACCGGCTGCGCGGATCCCTCCGGTACTGGGTGACCAGCCCGGTGGGGCGCATGTCGCCTGCCGCCCGCCACATCTATGCGTCGGGCTCGCTCGGTGGGAACGCCCTCGGCCGCACCCGCGACCTGTGGCTCATCTTCTTCTACCTCGGCGATGCCGACGGCGATCTCGAACGCCGCGGCGGAGCCATCGCCATTGGCGCCGTGCTCGTTATCGGACGCCTCATCGAGGCCTTCGACGACCCCCTCATCGGCTACTGGAGCGACCGCACCCGCTCCCGCTGGGGCCGCCGTATCCCCTTCGTGGTCGCCGCCACCCCGTTCATGGCCATCCTCTTCGTGTTTCTCTGGATGCCTCCTAATCCGGGCGAGACCCTCGGCAACGTCATCTTCCTCTTCTCCATCTTCTGGTTCTTCAACCTCTTCTCGACGCTCTCCGGCGGCCCCATGGAGTCGCTCCTGCCCGAGATCGCGCGTCGCGCCGACGATCGCCTGGGCGTCGTCAGCTGGCAGGTCGTGTTCGGCCTGATCGGTACCGTTCTCGCCTTCGTCGGCACGGGGCTGCTCAAGGAGGCCTTCGGATTCGTGGCCATGGCGATCGTCATCGCCGTCGTGGCCTTCGTCTCGCGCTACATCGCGCTTGCTGGCGCCTGGCGACGCTCCATCGGCGCCTCGCAGGAGATATACGCCGAGGACCGGCCCGCTGAGCGCCTCTCGATCCGGGAGGCGCTCACGACCTGCCTGCGCAACGACCAGTTCCTGGTCTTCCTCCCCTCGTTCGTCCTTTACAGCGTCGGTGTCCAGATCATCACCGGCGTCCTCCCCTTCTACGCCGAGGCCGTCCTGGGCAAGGAGGAGGAGGGCACGACGGTAGCAATCCTCACCGGCTCCGCGCTGGGCGTGCTCCTGCTCGCGCTGCCATTCGTCGTGCTGCGCGCCCGGCGCCACTCCAAGCGGCAGGTCTACGGCTGGGGGATGCTTTTCGCGGGGCTCTACTTCCCGCTGTTCGCGATTGCAGGGTATCTCCCCGGCATCTCCCCCATGCTGCAGGGAATCGTCTTCGCGCTCCTCATCGGCATTGCGCTCGCCCCTGCCCAGACCTTCCCCAACGCCCTCATCGCGGACATCACCGACTACGACACCATCCGTACGGGCCTGCGCAGAGAGGCCACCTTTTACGCCACCCAGGCCACCATCGAGAAGATCGCCGGCGCCGCCGGGCCGGGAATCCTCATCGCCCTCCTGGCGCTCGGGAGCACGGCTGACGATCCGCTCGGCATCCGCCTCGTGGGGCCCGTCGCCGGCGCCTTCACCCTCATCGGATATTTCGTCTTCCGCCGCTACTGGCTGCCCGACGTCGTCACCGAGGAGTCAATCGCCAACCGCGGCTAGCGGCCCCCCAGCTCCGCGAACACCCGCTCGTTGTCCTCGCCCAGCAGCGGCGCCCGCCGCCGGATGCGCCATGGCGAAGCCAGGAACTGGTACGGCGCTCCTGGATACGTCACGGTGCGGTTCAGCTCGGGGTGCTCCACCTCAACGGGGAACCCGCGCTCGACGAAGTGCGGATCCTGCAACACCTCCTCGGGCGAGTAGATGATCCCGATCTGAAACCCCCGCTGCTGCCCTCCCGTGAAGAACTCGTAGGCCGTCAGCCTCGACGCCAGGAAATTCATCGCCGAACGCCCTGCCCCGAAGATCGCCATCAGCTCCTCGTCCTGCTCCAGCATCGACATGTCGAAGCGTTCCCGCAGCTTCCCCTCCTCCAGCAGGGGGAACTCCAGGAACTCCTCCGCCCAGCCCATCGTCTCCAGCCACTCGCACACCGCCTCGAACGACTCCGGGCGCCGCGGCGGGATGCCGGTATTGACGTAACGTCCATCCCTGCACTGGACCTGCGAGGGCATGGACGCGCTCACGGCCGCGTGCCGCCCCGTCTGGCGCTGGACCGTCTGCTGCGCCACCAGCCATGTGTAAGTGCCCGCCTCGGTCGTCACGTTCGCGGCCGCGTGCGCGTTCACGTCGATGTGCTGGCCCCGCCCCGTCTCGTCCCGGTGGAGCAGCGCCACCAGCGCCGACATCACCGCGAAGTGGCTGGCGGTGTGGTAGCCCTGGTTTCCCTCGCCCCGCACCGGCGGCAGCGAGTGGTCGTCATACCCGCAGTTCCAGGCGGGGCCGCCCCCCGCCAGGATCGTGAGGTCCGTCGCCGCCTCGTCCTCGCGCGGCATCCCCCGCCCGAACGGGCTCAGCGTGACCATGATCAGCCCTGCGTTCGACTCCCGCAGCGACTCGTAGTCGAGGTCCGCGCCCGCCTCCCCGCTCTGCAGCAGGATGTCCGCCCGGTCGATGAGCGCCCGCAGCCGCTCCCGGTCCGTGTCTGCCTGCAGATCGAGCGTGACGCCCGCCTTGCTCGTGTTGTAGTGCCAGAAGTAGAGGCTGCGCTCCCGCCCCGGCTCGTCGTCGGCGAAGGGCGGATAGGTGCGCGTCCGGTCGCCCCCCGGCGGCTCGACCTTGACCACGTCCGCGCCCATGTCGGCGAGCAGCTTCCCCGCGAACATTCCCAGCTCGTCACACAGCTCGACGACCCGCACCCCCTCCAGTGCCCCCGGTCCCGTCACAGCACCCCCTCCTCCGCCAGCGACGCGATCTCGTCGGTGCTCAGCCCCAGCAGTCCCCCGAACACCTCTTCGTTGTGCTCACCAAGGCAGGGTGCGCCTTGTTCGATGCGCCAGTCCGTCTCCGAGAAGTGCACCGGTAGCCCGTCGACGCGCACAGCGCCCATGTCCCGGTGCTGCACCGTGGGCCAGAGCCCCCACGCCTCCGTGTTCGGGTCCTGGTCGATGCGCTCCTGCGGACGCTGCACGGCTGTCGCCGGGACCCCCACGCCCTGCAGGAGGGCCGCCGCCTCGAAGTTCCCCCGCGCCCGCGTCCACCCGGCCACCAGCTTGTCGAGCGCGTCCTCCGCCACCAACCGTCCCCGCAGGTCCGAGAACCGCCCCTCGCGCGCCCACGCCTCCCCTGTCGCTTCGCCGAATGCTTCCCAGTCCCGATCGTCGCGACAGGCGACCGCCACCCACGTGTCCTCCTCCCGCGAGGGGTAGATGCCGTGCGGCGCCGTCGCCGGGTGCTGGCTGCGATTGCTGTTCGGGCTGCCCTGCCGACGCAGCGGACGGCCGTTCACGGTGTAGTCGAGCATGGCCAGACCCGTCAGGCTGGCGCCCGCCTCCGTGCAGGCCAGGTCCACCCATTGCCCCTCGCCCGTCTGGTTCCGGTGCCGCAGCGCCATCAGGATCGCGATCGCCATGTAGTAGCCGCCCGTGTGGTCCATGTACGAATAGCCCCAGCCCGCCGAGGGTTGGTCGGGGAGCCCGGAGCTGAACGTCAGCCCCGAGACCGCCTGCACGATCGGCCCCCACGTCTTGTAGTCGCGGTAGGGACCGCGGTGCCCGAAGCCACAGTTCGAGACGTAGATGATGTCCTCGCGGAGCGCCTTCAGCGCCTCGTAGTCGAAGCCCAGCCGCTCCATCACCCCCGCCGAGAAGTTCTCCGCGACCACGTCCGAGACTGCCACCAGCTCCCGCAGCAGCTCCTTCCCGCGCTCCGTGCGCAGGTTCAGCGTGACCCCCAGCTTCTCGACGTTGTGGTTGTTGAATGGCCCGCCGAACTCGACGCCGCGGCGCTCGTCCACATACGGCGGCATCCCCCGCAGGATGTCCCAGCGTCCCTGGTTGACGGGGTCCTCGATGCGGATGACCTGCGCCCCGAAGGCCGCCAGGAAACGCGTCGCCCCCGCCCCGGCCAGCTGTCCGGTGAAGTCGCAGATACGAAGGTGCGAGAGCGCTCCCGGCATAGGTCCTCCAGCTGCGGGAGCATACCTGTGCGCGACCCGGGCCGCACTCGCGCTAGCGGGCCAGTCGGCGAGCGCGAAGCTGGCGCTGCCTGATCCGCAGCTCGCGCAGCGAGGAGCTCCGGACGGGCGCCTGGGACTGCCGCGTCATGAGCGCTGCGACCGAGGCGGTCGTAATCGAGAGCGCTGCGATACCGAAGATCATGAGGAAGCCAGCGACCCCCCTCCCCATCGGCGTGACGGGAGCGTAGTCGCCGTACCCCACGGTCGTCATCGTCACCATCGCCCACCAGTACGAGTCCCCGAGAGAGGTGATCTGGCTGTTGGCGTGGTTGTGCTCCGCGATGAAGGTCAGCGTCCCTCCGCCGACGACGGCCACCAGCAGGCATGCCAGCACGAAGCCCGTCCCGCGCCGCAGGAAGAACGACCGGATGAGGCGGGTGTTCAGCCCCAGTACGACGGCCAGTCGCAGGAACGCGAGCAGCCGCAGTATCCGAAGCGGCCGCAGGAACGGCACAACCACCATCGCCGCCTCAAGCGGGTGGGCCCGCACGTAGGCCCACCGGTTGGGCGCAACCAGCAGCTTGGCCGCGAATTCAACCGTGAACGCAGCCCAGATCACGTAGTCCGCGATTAGGAACCAGCGGTGGACTTGCTCCGACAGATCGGTCGTAAACGGCAGGACGAGTAACGGCACCATCAGGAGCGCAAGCGCGAGCATCGGAAACTCCGTAGTCCGCTCGACTCGCGCGAGACGCTCCTGGCTTCTTTCCACCCGAAACCGCTCTCGCACCGTCACGAGGTCAGGTCCCGAACCGCCGCGACGATGTCGCGCGGCTCCATGCGGTAGCGGTAGTCCGCCGAGCAGTGCCGTGAGCGGATCACGCCTCCACTGTCGATCACGAACGTCGCCGGAACCGGCAGCCACCAGCCCGTCACGGGATTGCGGTCGGGGAAGCCCAGCCGCGTGTATGCCCCCTTCAGCCGCTCCGGCAGCTCGAAGCTGATGCCGTAGGCGTCCATGGCCCTGCCGTTGCTGTCGGTCAGGACGGGGATGTCCGTCTCGTTCTTCCCCAGCAGCTTCCGCGCGTCCGCCACTGTTTCGGGCCCGATGAAGAACAGCGTCGCGCCCAGTTCCCGAAGTTCGCTATGCCGTCGCTGCAGACCCTGCAGCTCGATGTTGCAGAACGGTCACCACTCGCCCCGGTAGAACGAGACAACCGCCGGCCCCTGCGCCAGCGCCTCGCTCAGGCTCACGTGGCGGTCGTGCGTCACGTCGCGCAACCGGAACTCCGGCGCCGACGCACCCACGTCGAGCGCCCGCGCAATGGTGGCCGCCTCGATCTCCTCGATCGCCGCCTGCATCGTTTCGATGAGTTGCGGCGCCCGCTCGGCGAAGCCGTCGCGCAACACCTTCAGTTCGTCGTCCAGAAGCCTCTCGTCTGCCATGGGACCCTCCCCCTGCATTGTACGAACGCGAGTCCCGCCCGCCTCCGCTATCCTGCGCTCGTGCAGACCGACCTCCTCCTGATGCCCTTCGGCGCCACCTACGCGCAGATGCGCGAGGCTGCCGTCGTCGCCGAGGACGCCGGCTTCGACGGCATCTGGACGTGGGACCACCTCCGCGACGCCGACTACAACAGCGGCCGCGTGCCCGAGGCCCTCATCGCCCTCACCGGCATCGCCGAGGCCACCTCGCGCGTGATGCTCGGCACGCTCGTCCTGAACGTGGCCAACCGCCATCCAGGCCTCCTCGCGAACATGGCCGCCACCCTCCAGGAGGTGAGCGGCAACCGCTTCCTCCTGGGGCTCGGCGCGGGCGGCGGCCCCTCCCTCCCCTACGCCCCCGAGCAGACCATGATCGGCCGTCCCGTGCCCCCCGACCGCGTCCGCGCCGCCCAGGTCGCCGAGGCCGCACAGGTGCTGCGCCACCTCTGGTCGGGCGAGCGCGCCAACTTCAACGGCGAGCACTTCCAGCTCCGCGGCGCCCACGGCTACCCCCGCCCCGAGGTCCCCCCGCCCGTCGTCGTGGGTGGCTGGGGACCGCGCATGGCGGGAATCGCCGGCCGCCACGCCGACGGCTTCAACACGCAGGCGGGCCACCCCCAACTGGGGTCCTTCGCCGAGCTCGCCCGCCGCGAGCACGCCGCCTCCGGGCGCAACCCCGACGACTTCCTCCTGACCGTCTTCGCCGGCCTGAGCGAACCCTACGTCCGTGCCGACAGCTCCGCCCGCGCCGCCCTCGAGCAGAAGGGCGTCGACCGCCTCATCCTCCTCACCGGCCCGCCCTACTACCTCGAAGAGGTGCGCGAAGCAGGCAGGATGCTGCGCTCCTAGAAGGCTCCCTCACGACTCGCAGTGCTTCCCGACAAGCGACTTCCGCGTCTCGGGAAGCTCGATGACCATGTCCGTGCGGTCCCGCTCCCCATCCGTGAACGGCCTTGCTCGCTGGTCTCTCGGCGCCAGGACCCCGTCGCCGTCTGAGGCGAACCCGTTGGCGCCCCAATCGCCCGCGTAGACCCACTGAACGATGTCGTCGCGAGGGCACTGGATCCAGACCCCTAGCGTGTACCCACTCCCCGGGGCTACGAACTCGAAGTCCCCCTCCGGGCCTGTCTTGCCTCCCCCGGCCGGCCACGCCTCACCTTCTATGCGAACCAGTGCGTACACGTTCGCCCCTTCAGCGGGCAAATTGTCGGAGCCGAGCACCGTTCCTCCCACGCGCCACGCGAAGGACGGCACCACTACCCTTAGGTACGCATTAAGCGAGCTCCAGAACACCATATAAGGCATGCCAAAGGCTGATTCGAAAGCAGTCCGGTCTCCGCCCAGGCGGAGCAATTCCAGGACTGCTTCCGTCCCTGCCCCTTCCACGAGCCAATCGGTCGCAAGGAAGCCGTAGACGTACCGGTACCGTGTCCCCTCGATCAGACCTGCCGACCATGCGAGCTGCTTCCCCTGGCGCATGGCAGCGAGGGTTCGGCGACCCTGTGCTTCGTTGACGAGGGCGCTTGCGTACTCCGCCGATCCCTCAAGGAGCCAGTACAGCCCGTAGTCGGTTGCATCCAGGACGCCAGCCTCGTGTTGGAGGATGTGGAAGTACTCGTGCGCTAGGGACAGTCTGAACAACTCGCCAGAGCGAGTGAGCAGATGCGATCATGGGGCGCGAACCGGAGAGGGAGGGCGCCCCCATGCATCAGCCGACGTTCGCCAGCGTGGAGTTCGAGCAGAAGAAGCGGAAGACGCGCCGTGAGTTGTTCCTCGAACGCATCGACGGCCTCGTGCCCTGGGATGAGTTGGAGGGGCGCATCGAGCCGCACTACCCCAAGGCGGGACGGGGACGGCGGCCCTACCCGCTGGCGGTGATGCTGCGCAGCCACTGCGTCCAGCTCTGCTACAACCTCAGCGACCCCGCCATGGAGGACCTCCTCTACGAAGCCGAGTCGGTGCGCCGCTTCTGCGGTCTCACCCTGACCGAGGCCATTCCCGACGAGAGCACCATCCTCCACTTCCGCCACCTGCTGGAGCGCCACGACCTGGGGACGAAGCTGTTCGAGACAATCAACGCCCACCTCGCGAAGCGCGGCCTGCGCCTGCGCGCGGGCACGATCGTGGACGCCAGCATCATCGCGGCGCCCTCCTCGACGAAGAACCGCCAGCGCGCGCGCGACCCGGAGATGCACCAGACGAAGAAGGGGAACGAGTGGCACTTCGGCATGAAGCTGCACATCGGCGTGGACGCCGACAGCGGGCTGGTGCACAGCATGAGGGCGACGGCGGCGAACGTGGCCGACGTGACGGAGGCGCACCGCCTGCTGCATGGCGAGGAGCGGGAGGCGTACGGCGACGCGGGCTACCGGGGCGTGGAGAAGCGCCCGGAGCAGGCGCGGTCGGAGGTCGAGTGGCGGGTGGCGCTGCGGCCCGGCCGGAGGCGGCTGCTTGAGCCGGGGAGCGAGGCGGCGCGGGCGGAGCGGGAGAAGGCGTCGCTGCGGGCGAAGGTGGAGCACCCCTTCCTCGCGGTGAAGCGGCGCTTCGGCTACGACAAGGTGCGCTACCGTGGTCTGGCGAAGAACCGGGAGCGGCTGGCGCTGCTGCTGGGCTTGACGAACCTGCTCAGAGCCGAGCCCCAACTCGCCTGACCCGGGGAGCAGTGCGTTCCGCGCGCTCGTCGAAGCGCGACGGGAAGGCAACAGAGGCCCCCGCCCTCCCCCGACCCCCTCCCCTGCGGCCCTCCTTGTCCAATACAACCTGCTGCCGGAGCAAATCGCCGGCGCCAGCCTACTTGCTCAGAGGATTCCTAGCAGGGTGCTGATAAATGCATGATCTTGGGCCTGAGGGTCTGACTGCCCATCCGGCAGTCTCTCGTAGAGCCCAGAAACATTGGCTTTTTCGATTTCGCGACCGGCGTAAAATCAGCCCAAACGACCGCTGCGGACTTTTTAAGTACCCTGCTAGGGGTCCCCCTTTCGGCCGTTCCTCGTCCGGGCACATCTCCAGGATCAGGAAGATTGCCCCCTCTGCCGCGATCCCGCCACATGTGAACGGAATTGCTGCCCCCTGCCCCACGTGCTCGGCATAGGGCTCATTCAGCGCATCTAGCTCCGTGCCCACATACACCGTGAAGTCCGATGACACGGCCCCAAAGCGCTCCGCGAGCACTACCTGCGCGACCCTCAACTCCCGCTTCATCGACTTCTGCTCACTGGAACTTAGGTCGCCCAGGAACACGAACTCCGCCTCGGGCACGCCCAGTTCGGCCCAGCGCTCCTCCCACGGGTCCGGCTCGCTTGACCCAAACGCAAGGACGAATCCGAGCACGACCGCGAAGACGAGTGTGGCCGCCAGCACCGCGAGGCTGCCGACCGCTGTGCGGCTCAGGCTCATGCTGCGCTCCTAGAAGATCGCGAGCGGGTTCAGCGGCGAGGCCGTGCCGCCCTCCAGTCGCAGGGGCGCCAGCGCGAACAGGAACTCCCAGCGATCCCGCTCGCGGCAGGCCGCCAGCAGCCGCTCCAGGTTCATGTTGTCGATCAGGTGGACGCCCATGTTCGCGATCGCGACCTGGTGAAACGGCATGGGCCACCCGTCGACCCCGCTGGGCATGGCGTCGGTCACGCCGTCGCAGCCGATCACGGCTACGTCGCGCTCCCGCACCCACGGCAGGCAGCTCGCATCCAACCCGGCCAGCCCGTCGAAGGGCGCCCCCAGCCCCTTCGATTCCTTGCGCGGATCGCGGCCCGTGGCCACCAGCAGGATGTCCCCCGCCTCCACCCGCACCCCCTGCCGCGCCTCCGCCGCCTCCAGCTCCGCGATCGTGATGTTCGCCATTGGCGCCAGCCACTGCGCATCGCGCACCGGCGGAATGTCGAGCAGCACGCCCCGGCTCACGATCCCGTCCGCCCCCGCCATGATGCTGTTCCGCTTCGCCCCGTCCGTGCGCACCTCGCCCTTGTCGTAGCCGTTGTACATCTTCCCCTCGTAGAAGATGTGGCAGAGCGCGTCCAGGTGCGTTGTCGCCATCCCGTGCGGCGCGATCGCGAAGTAGTCCCGCGCGATCCCGAAGCGGTCGTCCGCCGTCGAGGCGTCGCCGCCGCTGATCATGTGGTGCTGCACGGGAGTCGGATTCTCCATCGACGGCATCACCGGGAGCGGCCGCGCGCAGCTCACCGAGAGCCCCTCCCGGACGAGCGCCGCCGCCTGTGCGCGCTTCGCGTCCGTGATCAGGTTGAGCGCGCCCCGCTCGTCTTCCTCCCCCCAGCGCCCCCAGTTGCGCAGCTCCAGCGCCATCCGCGCCAGCTCGTCCGAGGTGGGTGTGCCCGTTGCTTCCGTCATCGCCCTCGCCCCCCGTGGCGCGCGGCATCGATGGCGCGCCGCTGGCCGCCGATGATACGCGCGGGCTGAGCCCCCCACGCGCTGGCGTGTAGGATCGAACGCCGTTGCAAGCACGTCCCGGAGGAACGAACCGTGACCATCGAGAGTCTGCTCGTCGCCAACCGCGGGGAGATCGCCATCCGCATCATGCGCGCGGCCGGCGAGCTCGGAATCCGTACCGTTGCCGTGCACTCCGAGGACGACGCCCGCAGCCTCCACACGCGCAAGGCCGATGCCGTCCGCCCCCTCGACGGCCGTGGCGTCGCCCCCTACCTCGACATCGACCAGCTCGTGGCCGCCGCCCGCCAGGCGCGCTGCGACGCCGTCCACCCCGGCTACGGCTTCCTCGCCGAAAGCGCCGCTTTCGCGCGCGCCTGCGAGGAGGCCGGCCTCACGTTCGTCGGCCCCAGCCCCGGGACGCTCGACCTCTTCGGGACGAAGACGCAGGCTCGCGCCCTCGCCCAGGCCAACGACGTCCCCGTCGTGCCCGGCCTCTCGCACGCCGTGACGGTCGAGGAAGCGCGCGCCTTCTTCGCCGACCTTCCCGAGGGAACGGGCATGCTCATCAAGGCCGTCGCCGGTGGGGGCGGCCGTGGCATGCGCACCATCTCCGAGGCCGCCGAGATCGACGCCGCCTTCGAGCGCTGCGCCTCCGAGGCCGAACAGGGTTTCGGCGACCCGCGCCTCTACGTCGAGCGCTGGATTCCCCGCGCCCGCCACATCGAGGTGCAGATCGCGGGCGATGCCGGCGGCGGCGTGACCCACTTCGGCGAGCGCGACTGTAGCATCCAGCGCCGCCACCAGAAGATCATCGAGATCGCCCCCGCCCCCGCTCTTGCTCCCACCCTTCGCGAGCGCATCACCGCTGCTGCCGTGCGCCTCGCCGGGGCGAGCGGCTACCGCAACCTCGGCACGTTCGAGTTCCTCGTCTCCGCTGAAGACAACGACGACGGCGAGTTCTGGTTCATCGAGACGAACGCCCGCCTCCAGGTCGAGCACACCGTCACCGAGGAGGTGACCGGCGTCGACCTCGTGCAGCTCCAGCTACGGCTGGCCGGCGGAGAGACGCTTGCTGGCCTCGGCTTGTCGCAGGATCAGGCGCCCTCGCCCCGCGGCTTCGCTGTCCAGGCCCGCGTGAACATGGAGACGATGGCCGCCGACGGCTCTACCCGCCCCTCCGGCGGCACCCTCAGCGCCTTCGACATCCCCTCCGGCCCCGGCGTCCGCACCGACACCTTCGGCTACGCCGGCTACCGCACCAGCCCCAGCTTCGACTCACTCCTCGCCAAGGTCATCGGTTACTCCCCCTCCCCGGACCTCGCCGACGCCCTCCGCCGCACCTCCCGCGCCCTCGCCGACTTCCGCATCGAGGGCGTCGCCACCAACATCGACCTCCTGCAGACCATCCTCGCCCACCCCGATCTGCCCACGGGCCGCGTCTACACCCGCTTCGTCGACGACCACGTGGCCGCCCTCGTCGACCCCATCAACGCCACCCATCCCCGGCGTTTCTTCGAGCGAACCGGCGCCACCGCCCCCGCCGCGAGCGGGCAGGCAGGCGTCACTGTCGACGCTAGCGACCCGCTCGCGGTGCTGGCCCACGGGAAGCAGGGCGATCCCGCCCCGGCCGCGCCCGCTATGGTCCCCGACCCCGACATCCTCCCGGCCGTCGATGTGCCCGAAGGCGTCCACGCCGTCTGCGCCCCCCTGCAGGGCACCATCGTCACGATCGATGTGGCGGAGGGTGACGTCGTGCGCGAGGGCCAGCTCCTCCTCGTCATGAACGCCATGAAGATGGAGCACGAGGTCCACGCGGAGGCCAGCGGCGTCGTCCGCGAGGTCACCGTCGCGGCCGGCGACACCATCTACGAAGGGCATCCCGTCATCCTCATCGATGAAGCCGCCGTTGAGGTCTCTGGCGAGGCCGCCGACGAGGAGATTGACCTCGACTACGTCCGCCCCGACCTCGCCGAGGTGCACGAGCGTCACGCCGCCACCCTCGACGAAAACCGCCCCGACGCCCTCGCCCGCCGGCGCCGCACGAAACAGCGCACCGCTCGCGAGAACGTCGACGACCTCTGCGATCCCGGCACTTTCGTCGAGCACGGCTCGCTCGCCCTCACGCCCGGCACCGGGCTCTCCCTCAAGGAGGTCATCCAACGCTTCCCCACCGACGGCATGATCACCGGCGTCGGCTCCGTCAACGGGGAGCACTTTGGCGACGAGGAGGCCCGCTGTGTCATCCTCGCCTACGACTACACCGTGCTCGCCGGCACCCAGGGCGCCGTCAACCACCCCAAGACCGACCGCATGCTCGACCTGGCGGGCAAGTGGCGCCGCCCGGTCGTGTTCTTCACCGAGGGCGGTGGCGGGCGCGCCGGCACCGGCGGCCGTCGCGAGGGTGGCCAGGCTGCTGCCGAGGCGCCCCAGATCGGCGGCTACCGCCCCCTCGACACCCCGACCTTCGCCACCATGGCCAAGCTGAGCGGTCTCGTGCCCCTCGTGGGCGTTACCTCGGGACGCTGCTTCGCCGGCAACGCTGTCCTCCTCGGCTGCTGCGACATCATCATCGCCACCGCCAACTCCAACATCGGCCTCGGCGGCCCCGCCATGGTTGAGGGCGGTGGCCTCGGCGTCTTCACCCCCGAGGAGATCGGACCCATGTCCGTGCAGGTCCCCAACGGCGTCGTCGATATCGCCGTCGAGGACGAGGAGGAGGCCGTCCGCGCCGCCAGGCGGTACCTCTCCTACTTCCAGGGGCCCATCGAGGAGTGGGACTGCGCCGACCAGCGCCTCCTCCGCACCCTCGTCCCCGAGAACCGCCTGCGCGCCTACAGCATCCGCGCCATCATCGAGACGATGGCCGACACCGGGTCCGTGCTTGAGCTGCGGCCCCAGTTCGGCATCGGCATGGTCACCTCGCTCATCCGCATCGAAGGGCGGCCCCTCGGCGTCATCGCGAACAACGCGACCCACCTCGGCGGCGCCGTCGATAGCGACGGCGCCGACAAGGGCGCGCGCTTCATGCAGCTCTGCGACGCCTTCGACATCCCCATCCTCTTCCTCGTCGATACCCCCGGCATGATGGTCGGTCCCGAGGTCGAGAGGACTGCCCTCGCGCGCCACTCCGCCCGCCTCTTCGTCACCGGCGCGAACCTCTCGGTGCCGCACTTCGCCATCTTTGTGCGCAAGGGCTACGGCCTCGGCGCCCAGGCCATGGTCGGTGGCAACACCAAGGAGCCCTTCTTCGCTGCCGCCTGGCCCACCGGCGAGTTCGGCGGCATGGGTCTCGAGGGGCAGGTCAAGCTTGGCTACCGCAACGAGCTCGCTGCCATCGAAGACCCCGAAGAGCGCATGCGCCGCTACGAAGACCTCGTCGACCGCGCCTACGAGCGCGGCAAGGCGCTCAACCAGGGCGTCGCCTTCGGCATCGACGACGTCATCGACCCGATGGACTCGCGCGCCTGGATTAGCAACGGCATGCGCTCTGTCCCGCCCCCGCCCCGCCGCGAAGGGAAGAAGCGCCAGAACATCGATACCTGGTAGGGCTCAGGCCGCGTAGATACCCAGGAGCGCTGCCAGCGGCGCGACCGGCGCCGCGGCTTCGTCGACGGCGTTCTCGATGGAGCGCTGCCAGAAGTCCGCGACCGGCTCCAGCTCCTCGGCGTTGAACCGCCGCTCCTGCATCGTGAACGAATCCCGTTTGTAGACCACGGCGTCGACCGGTGGCCCCACGTCCGTTGAGCTCGCCTGTGTCGAGTTGAAAGAGAGCAGGCCCACCCACAGCGCCTTCTCCCGCGAGGCTTCGTGTCGCAACGTGCGATCCTGGATCGGCTTGCCGTAGCGCGTATCGCCGATGATCACGTAGGGCGTCCCTGCCGAAACCTCCACCCAGTTCCCCTGCGGATACACCAGGTACAGGTGGGGGGCGTCGTCCTCCGCGAGCTGACCGCCCACGATGCAGTGCAGGTCGAACCACAGGCCGGCCTTGATCAGCCACTCGTTGTCTTCCTCGTACACCCGTCGAATGTCCGCCGCCAACGCGTTTACGACCTGGTAGGCGCGCCCCATCTCCGCCCCGTTGTTCTGCAGCCGCTCCTCGCAGGATAGGCTCCTCGCCCAGGTAGAAGCGGATGATCTCCGGCGCCCAGCGGTAGACCACCTTGTCGTCGGCCACGCCCGCGCCCGGGGCGTTGGCCAGGGTCACCTTGCCCGCCAGGTAGGCGCGCATCAGCCCCGGTACCCCCAGCAGCGAATCGGGGCGGTACACCTCCGGGTCCAGGAAGTCGTCGTCGATGCGGCGGTAGATGACATCGACCCGTTCCAGCACCGTTTCGGGGGCAGGTTCGTGCGGCAGACCCTCGCCGTCTCGCCGTTCCGGACCCCGTGAAGGGTGACGCGCGTCTAGCGAGCCCTCCGGCGTGGCCGTAGAGTCCCGCCATGCCAATCGCCCGTGGCGCCCCCGGAGCGGCCCAGCGCTTCGACTTCGATGTCGTTGTGGTGGGGGGTGGCATCGCCGGTCTCTCCGCTGCCCTCGGCGCCACCGAAGCCGGCGCCCGCGCCGTCCTCGTCGAGAAGGCCCCGCGGGCCGAGCGCGGTGGCAACACCCGCTTCGCCGACGCCCAGATGCGCTTTCCCCACGAGCCCGACGAGTTCGGCCACCGCCGCTACACCGCCGACGAGATGTACGACGACCTCATGCGTATCTCCAGCGGCCGCGCCAACCCGGAACTCATCCGCACCCTCTGCGACCGCGCCGCCGGCGCCATCGAGTGGCTCACCGCCTATGGCGTCGAGTGGGAGGAGGGGTACCCCCACACGGCCGGCTACCGGCGCATGCCCAGGGCCGGTGGTCAGGGCCTCGTCGATCTGCTCTACCGCCGCCTCGAGGGCCTGAGCGTGCCCGTGAGCTACGAAACCGCCGCCAGCGACCTCATCCTCGACCCCGACGGCTCTGTCTGCGGTGTGCGCTGCACCGGCCCCGAGGGTGTCACCGACATCGAGGCCGCGGGCGGCGTCATCCTCGCTTGCGGCGGCTTCCAGGCGAACGTCGAGATGCGGGTCCGCTACCTCGGGCGTTTCGCCGACTCACTCATCCTGCGCGGCTCCCGCTACAACACCGGCGAGGGCCTGACGATGGCGATGGCCGCCGGCGCCGCCCCCGCCGGTCAATGGGGCGACTACCACTCCGCGGTTCTCGATGCGCGCTCGCCCGCCATCGAGTGCGGCGTCACCGCCCTCTACAACTACCAGATGGGCATCTTCGTCGACTCACGCGGCCGGCGCTTCATCGACGAAGGCGAGGACTTTCGCGACCACACCTACGTGAAGTTCAGCAAGCGAATCATCGAGGAGGCGGGCGGCCGCGCCTGGTGCCTCTTCGACCAGCGCGCCTACCAGCGCGAGGAGTTCGCCCGCGCCTGGCGCCCCGTCGGCCCGCCGTTCGAGGCGGACACGCTCGCCGGGCTTGCCCGTGACATGGGGGTGCCGGGCGAGGATCTGCTTGAGACGGTGGCGGCCTATAACGCCGCCGTTCTGGACGGCGATTACGACCTCGACCGTCTCGATGGCAAGGGGACACGCGGCATCACGCCCCCCAAGAGCAACTGGGCCCTCCCCCTCGATACGCCGCCCTACCTCGCCATCCCTGTCACGGGTGGGATCACGTTTACCTTCGGCGGCCTCCGCTGCGACGCCCGTGCGCGCGTTCACCACACTGCTGGCCACCCCATCGCCGGCCTCTACGCCGCGGGCGAACCCATGGGCGAGTTCTTCTACGACAACTACCCCGGCGCCAGCTCAGTCATCCGCGGCGCCGTCTTCGGACGTATCGCCGGCGGCGAGGCCGCCGCCCGCGCCTAGACCGTTCGAGCTCGTTCCCCACCGGCGGCTCCGCCAGGCACTCCATGGGGTGGTTGCGAGGAGGCCGGCCCAACCAGGGGGCCGGCCTCCTCGCATGTGCAACCGAACCGGTCAGGCTGCTCGTGGGTCCACTAGCTAGGGTGCCACCACTCTTTGGTTCGGGTCGGGAGGAAGGGGGGCGTGGGACCGATCTGCGACATTGCCGGCGCCGTCGTGAATGCTACCCCCGCCTAGCCGCAGTGCGTTGGCGGCGATGCTCAGACCGTCGGCGTCGGCGTCGCCCGGCTGCACCTCGTAGTCGAAGGAGAACGAGCTGCGAGAGGTGGTATCGGCTGTCGGTTGAAGTACCGCGTGACGCGCGACGCCACCGATCTCCAGCTCCACGTAAGGGGCTCCTGTCACAGTCACATCTTCACTGAAGACAGCCTCGACGCGGATGACCTCTCCCGCGCCGTAGGCCGCGTCGTTGAGCGGCCGCGAGGCCGGCGTCAGCCTCTCAACGGTTGGTGGGACCGCGTCCACCTTGTGGTTTCGCTGGCGGCCCGGAGCCTCGAAGAAGGGAAGCCCCTCGACGTCCGTACCCCTGGCCTTGATCGTGCCGTCTCCACCGAATCTCGAAATGCCGAAGAGGTCACCGCGGTTGCCTACGCTGATGCCATTGCGGTCCATGTCGCCAGGTCGGACGGTGTAGCCGAAGACGAGCGTGTCGGTGCCCGCACCGCGAAGGTAGGCCGCTTGTCGGTGGGCGCCCTCGTCGTTCTGGCCCCCGACCAACAGGGGCACAAGGACTTCGCCTTCCGCAACCACGTCGATGTTGAACCTCGTCGAGATTTCGATGACCTGATTCGCGCGATAGGCCTGCTGCCCAGGGGGCGGAGAAGAGCTGACCCACACCCGCTGTGCCAACGGTCGACCATCAACCCATTGCCGCGGGCTCTGGTCGAGGCCGGGATGGGTGTAGTCGACGTGAACGTCGGTTCCCCGTGCAAAGATCCTTCCGCTGAAGCCGTAGGCGGGGGCGCCGTCGTCGGCCACGCTGGCAGCCGCTACCACGAAGCCATCGTCGTCACGATCGTGCGGCTGTACCGCGTACCTGAAGATCAGGTGTCTACTACCGGAGCCGCTGAAATACTTTGCGCCGCGCCAGTGGCTGTCGCCCGCTCCATCCAGGTAGAGGCTGAGGAGCGGAACCCCATCGACCTCTACGGGGGCATCGAAATTGACCGTGACATCGATGCTCTCCCTGGCCCGGTACACGAACCCGTCGACGGGCCTGGAGGTGATGGAGAGGTGCGTGACTTCGGGAGTGTCGTCATCCTCGATGGTGATCACGCAGGCGTGCCAGACACCTTCGTCCCAGAAGCCGATGGAGAAGGTCTCGTCGTGTTCCGGTTCCGTGTCTTCCGTCGTCATGGCCGGGATCCACAGGGTGTTGTCCTCTGTGTCGTTCTCAATCCTGAAACCGTGAAATTCGACGAAGTCGTTCGCTGAGGCCGTGAATGAGCTGTGGTAGGTGAAGGCCGTGACGCGCAACACCTTGCGACCCGACTTCATGACGCCCACCCACGCGTGGTTGCCCTCCAGGATCGGGTCCGGGCAGCTCAGGTACATGCCGTCGTGGTCGGCGGAAGCGCCACGGGGGGAGACAGGCGCGATGGCAGCCCCCGTCCCTAGCAAGACTGCCACGGTGACTATTGGTGCGGCGACCAGCACGCGCCGCCACGCCCGGGACGCTTCTACTCTCAACTGCATCTGGAGCCTCCCTCGTGCTCTGTAGTTCAACGCTGGTGTTCTGAGCCAACGTCTCACTACAGATCACCGTAGCGATTCCCGTACCGGAGTTGGGTAACGCTACCGACAGGGGTAAGGAAAGGTTTTATCAAGAGAGAGGGTGCGTACCAGCGCCCTCCTGGGGTGCATGCGAGGAGGCCGGCCCAACCAGGGGGCCGGCCTTCCCGCATGTGTAACCGAACCGGTCAGGCTGCTCGTGGGTCCACTACGGCGCCACGAGTACAACCACTTTGTGGTTCGCGTTCGCAAGAAACCGGGGAGTGGGACCGATCGGCGGCGTTGCCGGCGCCGTCGTGGATACCACCCCCGCCTAGTCGCAATGCGTTGGCGGCGATGCTCAGACCGTCGGCGTCGGTGTCGCTCGCCTGCACCTCGTAGTCGAAGGAGAACGACCGGCTGAAGGCGGTATCGGCTGTCGGTTGCAGTACCGCGCGACGCGCGACGCTACCGATCTCCAGCTCCACGTAAGGGAGTCCGGTCGCGGTCACATCTTCGCTGAAGGCCACCTCGACGCGGATGACCTCTCCCTCGCCGTAGGCCCCGTCGTTGACCGGCTGCGAGGTAAGCGTCAGCCCCTCAACCGTCGGCGGGGCCGTGTCCACCTTGTGGTCTCCCTGGGGGGCCAGTCGCTCGTACATCCGGTTCGCATCTACATCCGTGCCCTTGGCCTTGATCGTGCCGGGTCCGCTGAGGCCCTGACTGAAACTGCCCGTGGGCACCTGCATACCCCTCATGTCCATGTCGCCCGGGAGGACGGTGTAGCCGAACACGAGCGTGTCGGCGCCCGAACCGCGAGGTAGGTCGCTTGTCGCTCGGCGCCCACATGGAGGTCCATGAAGGCCACGCCCTCCACCTCTACCTCCATGTTGAACCCCATGGAGACCTCGATGATCTGGTTTGCGCGATACGCGTGCTGGTTGCCGGGTGGGGAGGAACTCACCCACACCCGTTGCACATAGGGGCGCCCATCGATCCAGGCTGTCGCCCCCGCGAGCCCCGAGTGGGTGTAGTCGACGTGAACGTCGGTCCCCCTTGCATTGATCCTTCCGCCGAAGCCGTAGGCGGGGCTGCCGTCGTCGGCCACTCCGGCGCTGCCGACCGTGAAGCCATCGAGGTCAAGATCCCCCGACTGCACCTGGTACCTGAAGATCAGGCGTCTGCCACCGGAGCCGCTTGCGTACCTCGCGCCGCGCCAATCGCTGTCTCCCTCTCCATCGACGTAGAGGCTGAGGTGGGGAACCCCCTCGACCTCTACAGGGGCACTGAAATCGACTCTGATATCAATGTTCTCCCCGGCCCGGTACACAAACCCGTCGCCGGGTCTGGAAGTAATGGAGAGGTGGGTGACTTCGGGAAGATCGTCATCTTCGATGGTGACCACGCAGCCGTGCCAGATACCGTCGTCCCAGTAGCCGATGGAGAAGGTCTCGTCGCGTTCCGGTTCCATGTCTTGCGTTGTCACGACCGGGATCCACAGGGTGTTGTCCTCTGTGTCGTTCTCAATCAAGAAACCGTCATATTCGACGTAGTCGTGCGCTGAGGCGGTGAAGGAGTCGTGGTAGGTGTACGCCGCGAGTTGCAGCACCTTGCGACCTGACGCCCCAACGCCCATCCACGAGTAGTGCCCCTCCGGGATGGGGTTCGGGCAGATCAGGAGCATGCCGTCGTGGTGGGCGTAAGCGCCCTGGGGCGAGGCAGGCAAGATCGCAGCCATAGTCGCGAGCAAAACTGCCAGGGTGACCATTGGTGTGACGACCAGCACACCCGGCCACGATCGGGACGCTTCTACTCTCGACTGCATCGGGTGCCTCCCTCGTGCTCTGTAGTCCAACGCTGGCGTTATGAGCCAACGTCTTACTACAGATCACCGTAGGGGCCCCCGTATCAGGATTGGGTAAACGCTACCGACACGGGTAAGGAAAGTTTCACCAAGAGAAAGGGCAGCGTTACGCGCCCTCTCTCAACCGCAACTACCCCCGGCGCCGGCTCAGTCATCCGCGGCGCCGTCTTCGGACGTATCGCCGGCGGCGAGGCCGCCGCCCGCGCCTAGAACCGCTCCAGCTCGTCCCCCGCCGGCGGCTCCGCCAGGCACTCCATGATCTGCCCCGAAGCGCCCGTGTGGTAGTTGGCCGTGGAGTACCGCCGGAATGCGTCCAAGTCGTCGAACGAGAGGAACAGCACGTACGTCAGCGGATCCTCGACCCCCCGGCGGTATTCGAAGACGTTCCCAGGCTCGTTCTCGGCGACGTCGCGCACGAGCTGCGAGGTGAGCCGCTCGAACTGCTCCTGCTTCTCAGGGGCGACCTTCAGCCGCCACAGGGTTGTCGGCATCGGCTCGCCTCCCTAGACCGGTCGGAACACGGGAATCGGGTAATCGCCCTCTTCCTGGTCCTCGAACTCGACGCGCACGCGCTGGCCGATGGCGATGTCCGTCGTGGGGTTGTCGACGCCCACCACGCTGCTCATCATGCGGAAGCCCTCGTCGAGGTCGATGTAGGCCACCGAGTAGGCGCCCAGGTCGATGAAGCCCGGCATCCGGTTCTGCCGCACGACGGAGAACGTGTAGACCGTTCCCTCGCCGCTCGAGACGTGCCAGGAAAGGTCGTTCGAGCCGCACGAGGGGCAGTGCTGCCTCGGGTAGAACACCACGTCCTCGCAGGCGTCACAGCGCTGGTAGCGCAGCTCGCCCTGCTGGGCGCCCTCCCAGAACGGCTCGGTGTGGGGCTCGGGGAATCGCGGTTGTGGTCGCTTCGCCATCGTCCTAGTCCTTCGCCAGAATCACGGTGCCGCCGGTGTGCGTTCCGCCCAGCAGGCCGCCGTTTCCGTGGGCCACGGCCAGCTGCGCGTCCGGCGCCTGCGAGGTCGACTCGCCCCGCAGCTGTCGCGCCGACTCCAGCAGCAGGAAGATGCCGCGCATGCCCGGGTGGTTCGAGGAGAGCCCGCCGCCGTCGGTGTTGAGCGCCGGCCCCTCGCCGCTGTCGAAGGCGAGCCGTCCGCCCTCAACGTAGGCGCCGATCTCGCCCTTCCCGCAGAATCCGAGGTCCTCCAGGCAGACGGCCACCGTGATCGTGAACGAGTCGTAGATCATCGCGATGTCGACTTCGTCCGGGGTCACGCCCGCCTCGCCGAACGCCATCGGGCCGCTCTGCGCGCCCGCGCTCGTTGTGATGTCCCCGCCGTTCTCGCGGTACTTGGTCGCCTCGCCCGCGCCGATGAGCCAGACGGGCGGCTTCTTGCAGCCGCGCGCCACATCGGCCGAGGCGATGATCAACGCGCCGCCGCCGTCGCTGATCATGCAGCACTCCAACAGGTGCAGGGGGTCCGCCACGATGCGCGAGTCCAGCACGTCCCCAGGCGTGATCTCGTTCACGCCGACGAACTGCAGGTCCGTCATCGCCTTCACGGCCTCGGGGTTGCGCATCGCGTGGTGCCGGGTCGCCACCGAGATGCCCGCGAACTGCTCGTCCGTCGTGCCGTACTCGTGCATGTGGCGCTGCTTCACCATCGCGTAGTTCGCAATGAGCGTGGAGCCGTACGGGATCTCCATGTTCTGCGCCCAGTTCGCGGGACCGGCCATGCCCCGCCCCCCGGTGCCGATCGCGACCCGGTTCGAGGCCGAGGTCGAGCCGTAGCTCAGCACGGCCACGTTGCACTTGCCCGCCGCGATGTCGCGCATGGCGTGGGCCGCGTGGAACTGGTACGAGGAGCCGCCCACCTGCGTCGTGTCGAGCACCGTCGGGCGCAGGCCGAGATAGGCTGCCAGCTGCAGCCCCCCGCCGGCCTCGCCGTCCTGCGCGTCGTAGATCGCGTCGATGTCGCTCCACTTGAGCCCGGCGTCGTCCAGCGCCGCGCGAATCGAATCAACCTTGATGTTCACCGCCGAGACTCCTGGAGCTACCCGCAAGGGGTACTCGTGAATCCCGACGATCGCCGCCTGCCGCTCTTGCGCCATCGTTCCTCCTCGGATCGCGGTTGCGGTGGAATCTGCGCCTGCTGCCGTTTGCGCCACCGCCCGCGCGTCCCGTACGGTTCGCGCGTGCGCATCGCGCTCCTCGCCGATACCCACCTCCCCTCCCTCATCCGTCAACTCGATGAGCTCGGAGCGGGGCCTGGCGAGCTGCTCGCGACAGCGGACCTGATTCTACACGCCGGTGATGTCACCGCACCGAGCGTCCTCGACTGGTGCGAGGCCTTTGCTCCCGTGCTCGTGGCCCGTGGAAACAATGACATTTTCGACGACCCCCGCCTCGCCCACCGCCAGCTGCTCGACATCGAAGGCTGGCGCCTCGGCATGACCCACGAGCTGCGCCCCGAGTCCCGCCCCATCTCGGTACTGCTCGACGACGGGCTCGACGGCGAGCCCGTCGATGTCCTCATCGCCGGCGACACCCACGTCGAGCGCCTGGAGTTCCGCGACGATGTCCTCTTCGTGAACCCCGGCAGCCCCACCCTCCCCCACCACAAGGAGTACCGGCTGGGCACCGCCGCCATCCTCGACATCGAGCGCGACCGCATCCGCGCCGAGGTGCTGCTCCTCGGCCAGACCGAGGGCTCGCCCAACCCCGGCGCCGCCAGCGCCATCGAGATCGCCCGCGACAACGGGCGCGTCCGGGTGGTCGCATGACGGAGCAGGCGCAAGTCACTCACATCAACGTCTCCGATGGCGGCGTGCCCAAGGGCCCCATCGACAGCGCCGTGATCGGGACGCTTGGCGTCGAAGGCGACCGCCAGGAGAGCACCGAGTTCCACGGCGGCCCCGAACGCGCCCTCTGCCTCTTCTCCCTCGAACGCATCGAGGCCCTGCAGGCCGAAGGCCACTCGATCGTCCCCGGGGGCGCCGGCGAGAACATCACCATCGCCGGCCTGGACTGGGATGACGTGGGCCCCGGCAGGCGCCTCCGCCTCGGCGACTCCGTCCTCATCGAGATCACGCGCTACACGGCGCCCTGCACCAAGATCCGCGCCAACTTCGCCGGCGGCGACTTCAACCGTGTCAACCAGAAGACCCACCCCGGCTGGAGCCGCGCCTACGCCCGGGTTCTCGAGGGCGGTCCCCTCCTCCCCGGCGACGCGGTCGAGTTGCTACCCGAGGGCTAGCCTCCCCGGCGGAACCACGACGGCGGCGCCGCCACCGGGAGCATCCCGTAGTCCTCCGCCAGGATTCGTTCCAGTTCGCTCGCCGAGCGGATCGCGTGCCGCTCCATCTTCCCTTCGCGCGTCGTCATCAGCAGGCCCCGCGCCGCCGTGATGCGTCCCCCGCCCTCCAGGGGACGCGTCACGATCCAGCCCTTCGTGAACTGCGACTTCGCCGAGGTCGTGTGGAAGGCCAGCATCGGCAGGAAGTCTCGCGCCGTCGTCGGCGCCGAGCGGAAGTGGTAGACCACCTCCCGCTCCGCCGCCTCATCCGCGCGGAACTCGACCTGCCAGGCTCTCGCCGAGGAGGCCCGTGGCTCCTCCGGTGGCTGCCCGTCCTCCCGACGCACCAGGCGATAGGCCCCGCCCCGCTCCTGCGGCGTCCAGCTGCCGTCCCACGGCAGCGGCCGCTGGAAGGTCTCGCCGTTGCCCACGTCCGCGATCCAGTCCTTGTCCGGCATGGCGACTCGCAGCGTCATGTGGTCGAAGGGCGGTCCGAAGCCCCCCTCGCGCCGCCGCATCTGCCCCTCCATCACCTCCACCTCGAATCCGAGCCCGCGCAGGGCGCCCGCCAGCAGCAGGTTCTGCTCGTAGCAGAACCCGCCCCGCCGGCGCGCCACCATCTTCTGCACGAGGTGAGCCGTCGCGAACGAGTACCCCCGCCCCAGGTGGATGTCGAGGTTCTCGAAGGGGATGGAGAAATGATGCGCCCGGTGGACGGTGCGCAGTCCGTCTACGTCCGCCGCGGGCCGCTCGTCCAGCCCGATTCGCTCCAGGTATGCGTCCAGCGCGTCGCCCCCAAGGGCATCAGCAGGTTGCTGCAGCAGGTTGCCAGCCCTCGGTTCGGATGGCGATCATGCTCCGAGCGCGGGGGGCGGTTGTCAAATGTGCGCCCCCCAGCACGCCCCGCCGCCGCTGTCGCCCGCCCCCGTGTGTTGACGCATCGCTGACTTTGGCTGCGCTATCGTGGGAGAGCCCGATGCTCGGCAGGGGCTTGCAGCGAGGTGTGGTCATGGGGATCCAGACGCCCCCTCGCAACTGGCTCCTTGCCGCCGCTCTCGTCGCCGCGGTCGCCCTGCCGGCCTGTGCATCAGGCGACGACGCAACTCCCGTCCCGACTGGAACACCTATGCCGACGGCGACCCCCGTCCCGACTGCGACGCCTACCCCGACGCCGCCGGTTGCAGCCACGGTCGAGACGGTTGCCGCTACCCCCACCCGAACGCCAACCGTCGCAGCCACGGTCGAGGCCGTTGCCGCGACCCCCGCCGAGGCCCTGCCCGCGGTCGAGGACACCTACGTTGGCGTTGGCGCTTCCGCCGCCACGACAGTCGTCGTGCTCGCCCAGGGCGGCCCCCTTCCATTCCTGGCCCCCACGCACGAGCTCACGAGCCGGCTGGGCGCGCTCGATCTGGAGCAGGTCTTCCTGGTGAATGTTCACCAGGCCCAGACCACTGACCCCGGCGCTTTCGCCGTCGGCGACATCACCTTCGAGGAGGCCATGGCCGCCAGCTCCCGCAGCGTGGCCATGCTCGCCGCCGTGGTCGAGCACTTTCAGGATCAGGGGAAGACGGTTTACGTGGTCGGCATCTCCTTCGGCGCTTTCGTCGTCCAGGAGTTGCTCGCCACCCAGGGCAACGTCGCCGAGGGGTACCTTATCGTCGCCGGCCGACTCGACATGCCCGATGGGATCTGGACCGAGTTCGCCGAGGGCCGCCGCGCGGGATTTGCGCGCGGAGTCGAGATCGTGAAGCACACTGGCGCCGAGGGCGCGCAAGGCGGAGGGGGTGCCGCCTTCTATCGCAACTCCGCCCGGCTCGCCGCCGGTCTTGGCCACCATCGCTACAGCGAACGACTCGCCCATGTCGACATGACCAACGTCGTCTACGTCTTCGCAGCCCTTGATGAGCAGGTCGGACGCCTGACCGACCCCGAGCTTGCGTTCCTCGCCCAACGCGGCGCCGAAGTGGTCGAGCATGACGGTGGCCACGGCACACCCGGTCCCGTCATGTACGAGGCGTTCGCCCGCCTGCTTCCCCCGGAACTGCTGGAACATCCCTCGAACGGAGCACGCTGATGGTGACCACCGCCAACGACCAGTTCACCGAGATCGACGGCTTCGAGCTTCGCTACCGCCTCTACGGCAGCGACGAAGACCCCGTCGCCGTCATCGGACACGGCATCTTCTCCTCCCTCGACCAGTACGCCGACCGACCCGAAGCCCTCGACGTGCTCGCCGCGCGCTATCGCATCCTCCTCTACGACGCCCGTGGCCACGGCGAGTCCGAGGGCCCCGAACAGCCCGACGGCTACTCCTGGCAGGCGCTCGGTGAGGAGATGCTCGCCCTCGCCTCCCTCGCCGGCGAGGAGCGCCCCGTCCTCGGCGGCGCCTCAATGAGCGCCTCCGCCGCTCTCTGGGTCGCTATGGAGCGCCCCGAGCAAGCCCGCGCGCTTGTGCTCATCGCGCCCCCACCCCTCGGCCCCCGCGAGCTCCGCGAGGAGTCCGAGACGCAGGCGCTGCAGATGCTCGCCACCCTCGCCACCGCCGTCGAGTCCTTCGGCCTCTCCGGTACCGCCGACATGGCCGGAAACATGCCCGCCTTCACCGCCGCCGCCGGCCCTCGGGGCGCCGAGATCCTGCGCTCCCAGAACCCCCGCACCATCGTCCCCATCATCCGCGGCCTCCACGACCACACCCCGCGTGACCCCGCCGAGTACGCCGCCATCCAGGTTCCCGTCGCCGTATTCGCCCACCCCGACGACCCCCTCCACCCCGTCCGCTCCGCCAACCTCCTCGCCGAGCACATCCCCGACTGCCGCCTCCACCTCGGCCCCGAGCGCGACTACTGGCAGAACCACCCCGAGGAGCTCGCGGAGAAGATCATCGCCTTCCTCGACGACGTCCTGTAGCTGCCCCCCGCGCCCCTCCTCGATCGCTATCATCCGCCGCGAACCCCCGCGAGGAGACGCGCCATGACCGCCTTTGACGAACCGATCGCCCACCACCTCGGCTGGGCCGTCTACGACGCCGACGTGACCGCCGCCCGCTACGAGCAGATGCTGGGAGCGAAGTTCAAGCTCCAGCCCATCTACGAGCTCCAGGACATCTACAACCGGCCCGCCAAGCTCAAGGTCTACTACGGCGCCTTCGCCGGCATCGCCATCGAGATCATCGAACCCTTCGAGGGCGAGACTCCCCACGCCACCTTCCTCCGCGAGCACGGCGAGGGCATCCAGCACCTCGGCATCTGGGTCCCCGACGTGAAGAAGGCGACCGCCGACATGCTCGCCAAGGGCGCCCGTCTCACCTGGGTCTACGCCCAGGAGGATCACGACCCCGAGGCCTTCAATGCCGCCGCTCAACTCACCGTCGCCTCACCCGTCGAGGAACTCATGGAGGCCGTCCCCCAGAACGGCCTCAGCTACCTCGACATCAAGGAGGGCGGCACCACCATCGAGCTCCTCGGCCCCTTCGTCCACGACGTCATCTACCGCGGCGGCCCCCTCGAGGGCATGGAGGAATGGATACAGGCCTTCCCGCCCTTCGACGACTAGCGTCCGGTTCGGCCCCTCAACCCGCCGACGCCATCCATCCGAGGACCATGTCCCGCGCCGCCTCGGCCGCCACCTCCACACGTAGCCCGTAACGGTTGAGCAGATAGGTCGGGCCGGTCACCACGCCCTCGGACGTGACCGCCTGCGCTTCGACGCGGAAGCCTGCTGCCTCCATCCGGGCGATCTCGGCCAGCGGGTCGGCCGCCATCACCCCGACGTGGTGCAGGCCTCCCACCATGGCCGGGCTCCACACGCTCTCGCCGATCGCCTCGATCAGCTCGAAGTACGGAGGTCCCTCCCGCGAGTACGTGGCCAGCACGTCGTACGCACGCAGTTCCCCCTCTTCGTGAATGTTCACCGGGAACACACGCGGCGGCGCCCACGTGAGCCCCATCTGTTCGCTCATCTCCGACATCGCCGGCGCCAGCTCCGGCACGACGATGCCCATGTGGTACAGGTTCTCGTATGGCGTCGCCGAAAGCCCCGCCGTCATCGGGTCGATCGCCACGGGCTACCGCCCCGATGGGTCGAGCCCGCGTTCCTCGCGGGCCTTGCGCATCCGCTCCGAGTCCGAGCTCAGCCGCGGCCCCATCTCCTCCGGCTTCAGATCGCCCCGTACCATGCGGTCCGACTTCGAGCCGTCGAACGTGATCCACTTCTCCGGCACCACCTCGATGACCACCCGCAGCGGCGAGTCCAGCCGCTCCACGAAGTGGTCCGCCGCCGCCTTGTCGTCCCCCATCGCCTTGTGCGCGAGCGCCCGGTAGAACCAGTCCTTCGTCTCCCGGTCCTCGTGCACGACCGCCCGGCCCTTCGCCGTCGCGGCCCCGCGCGGCCCGAAGTTGGGCGCCACCATCGCGCTCACCGACACCGAGACGCGCGCATCGCGCTTGATCGCCGAGACGCGGTGCCGGTTCGCCGTGCACGTGATCCAGAACTTCCCGTCCTTCCAGAAGAACTGGTGCAGTACGCCCACGGGCCAGCCGTCCTTCGTGCCCCACATCAGGACGCACTCGCGCGCATCCGCCAGCAGCTCATCCAACTGCTCCTCATCGAAGGGGAAGATCGAGACGACCTCATGGTCGCGCATCACGTCTGGCTCTGTCATCTCCGGCACCTCGTTTGTCCTTGTCGTGCTGGCCCGATGGGGCCCTTGCGGCTCGGGATGATACCTGCCCGTCCCCGCCCCCGCGCCCCGCACTCCCCTATGATGCGCCCGCCCCCACCCCGCCCAAGGATGTGCTCGTGGCCCAGACAGCGGTCTCCCCCGACGCACCACAGCCGCAACCCCTGGGGCTGGGCGACACCTTCCGCGCCGCCGGCGATTCGTTCCGCGACTCCGGCTTCAGGGACTACTTCATCAGCAACGCCCTCTTCTTCCTCGGGCAGGGCTTGATCTTGATGGGCGCCCAGTGGCTCCTCTTCGAGCTCACCGGTTCCCGCGCCATCGTCGGATTGATGGGCGGCATCCACGCCGTCGTCGTCATCATTCTCTCGCCCTATGGGGGTGTCATCGCCGATCGCACGGCCCGCCGCGACCTTCTCATCGTGGGCCGCGTTGGCCTCGCTGCGGTGGCCGTTTCCATGGGCGTTGTTGTGCTCCTGGGCGCTGCCCAGGTCTGGATCGTGCTCGTCGCTGTCGGCTTCGAGGCCGCCTTCCTCGCCCTTAGCCAGCCCGCCACCCAGAGCTACGTCTACGACCTTGTCGGTCCCCGGCGCCTGCCCACCGCCGTCGCCCTGATCGCCATGGTCACGGGCGTGCTCCAGTTCGCTGGTCCCTCGGCGGGCGGCATTCTCATCGGAGCGGTCGGTGTTCAGGCCACCTATCTCATTGGCGCGGGCGGGTTCGTCATCGGCTCATTGTTCTTGGCCGCCATCCCCATCAAGGGCAAGACGGAGCGCCCCCTTTCTTCAACCATCTCCTTCACCACCGACATCGTCGAAACGGTCCGCCACCTCCGCCGCGACCGCCTCCTCATCTGGATCCTGATGCCGGCCACCTTCATCACCCTCTTCGCCGGCGCCATCCTCCTTCTCCGCCCCGTCTTCGCGAAGGAAATCCTCGAGGCCGGCTCCTGGGGCCTCGACGGAGCCTGGCGCTTCGGCTTCCTCCAGGGAGCGTTCGGCCTTGGCAGCCTCGTCGGGTCCCTCATCGTGGTCGGCCTTGGCGAACGCCTCAAGCTGAAGGGACTCACTCTCCTGCTTGCGCCCCTCGACTGGTGCGCCTGCATGATCGTCTTCGCGGTGTCGCCCTGGTTCGCCCTCAGTCTCGGCGTCGAGTTCTTCATGGGCATCAGCTCGCCCTTCTGGATGGTCGCCATGATGACCATCCTCCAGATCCGCGTGCCCGCCGAGCTCCGTAGCCGCGTCCTCGCCGTCTACTTCATGGTCCTCCAGTTCATGCAGCTCAACTGGGTCTACTCCGGAGCCCTCGCCGATTGGATCGGCGACCGCCCAGCGCTCCTCATCATGGGCGCGATCCCCTTCGGGCTCCTCATCCTCATGCTCATCTTCGTCCGGCCCCTCGTGACGCTCGGCAGCGACAGCAACCCGCTCGTGACCTGGACTCTGCCCGACGGGGAACCGTCCGACTCCCCCTGACCCCGACGCTTCTGGCAGAATCTCGCCATGACACTTTCCGACGTCCGCGCCCTCACCTTCGATGTCTTCGGCACCGTTGTCGACTGGCGCAGCACCGTCATCCGCGAGGTCACGGCCACGCTCAGCGAGGGCAAGGGGCTCTCGGGCGACTGGGCAGCCTTCGCCGACCGCTGGCGCTTCGAGGGCTACGTCGGTGGCATCCAGGCCATCCGTCGCGGCGAGCGGCCCTTCACCACCGCCGACGCCCTCCACCGGGCCAAGCTCGACGAGCTCCTCGGCGAGCTCGGCGACCCCGTCGACGAGACCGAAGCGGCCGAGCTCAACCGCGTCTGGCACCGCCTCGACCCCTGGCCCGACTCCGTCGGCGGGCTCGGGCGTCTGCGCAAGCGCTTCACCGTCTCCACCCTCTCGAACGGCAACTTCGCCCTGCTCGTGAACATGGCGAAGCACTCGGGGCTGCCCTGGGACTCGATCCTGAGCGCCGATCTCCTCGGGCACTTCAAGAGCGACCCGGAGACCTACCTCTCCGCCGCCCGCGCCCTCACGCTCGAACCCGGCCAGGTGATGATGGTGGCCGCGCACAAGGCCGATCTCGAAGCGGCCTCAGCCTGCGGACTCCACACCGCCTTCGTCCCCCGCCCCCGCGAGCACGGCTCGGCCCGGCGCGACGACCTGGAGCCGGACAACCGCTTCGACTTCAACGCCACCGACTTCCACGACCTCGCCACCCAGCTCGGCTGCTGACGCCTTAACGACAGCGGCGCGCGACGAACTGGACCGCAGTTCCTCGCGCGCCGTGTTGGGGTCGGCGAGCGCTGGCTAGCCTTCGCCGTCCCCCTCGGCTCCGCCCTCCTCGGATGCCTCATCCTCGGTGGATTCCTCCTCGGGAGGCGCTGGTGGCGTGTGCTCACGCGTCTCGATGGAGACGTACACGAGCTTCATGTCGTAGATCTGCCAGCCGTTCTCGGGGCTGTGACGCGCCTTGTCGAAGTACGTCCCGCGGACGATGAGAATCGTGCCCTGGGGCGCGAACTCGTGGAGGGAGTTCAGGTACGTCTGCATGATGGCGTTTCCGCCAGCCGCCGGCGTCGCTCCTCCCACCATCAGCTGCCGTCTGGATATGGACTTTCCGCGCTTCCGCGCCGAGAGCATTGCGATCCCTCCCTCTGCCAGTGATGGGGACCAGAGCCATCTGCAATAGCCTCGTCGACGAGCCCGTTCCTGCTGGCCTTTCCGCCGTTCGCGCGGCGCAGTAGGCTGCCCCCGCCACACCGGCCTGGAGGATGCCCCATGACCGTCAAGCGTGATATTCCCGTCGCCCACCACATCGGCTTTGTCGCTCGCGATGCCGAGAAGATGGCGCGCGCCTACGAGCGCCTCCTCGGCGCCACGTTCGACCTGCTGGACCCGCTCCCCGTGCACAACCTCTACGACGAGCCCGCCACCATTCGCGTCGCCTACGGCGCCTTCGCCAACCTCGTCGTCGAGATCATCGAGCCCATGGATGGCCACCTCCCCCACCACGACTTCCTCGAGAAGTACGGCGAGGGAATCCAGCACATCGGCTTCCAGGTCGACGACCCGCAGGCATGGACGGGCCGCATCGCCGAGGCGGGCGCCCACATCGAGTGGATCGTCGACGACACGAACCACCTCTCGATCGGCTACCTCACCCCTGATTCCACCAACGCGGAGATGGTCAAGCGCATCACGCCCGACTGCCTCTCCTACCTCGACGCGGGCATCGGCAACGTTGCCATCGAGTTCATGGGCCCGCAGATCCAGGGGCGCATGCTCAAGCGCTGGGATGGCCCCCTCGGTGAGACCGAGACCACCGTTCCCACCGACCCCTCCCGCGGTGGCGTGCCCTCCGAGCACCCCCTCATCGGCGAGCTCATCACGACCACCCCGCCCAACTGGTTCACGGGCGAGCGCCGGAGCTGAGCGCTCCCCTCAGGACGCGGAGCGGTCGTACAGCTCGATGAACTCGCCCGTCGGGCCGATGATCTGCGAGAACCCGGCCCCGGTCGGCGGGAAGAACCACGTCCCCAGCCCGCTCGACTCCACGCGCTCCGCGACCGCCTCCAGGTCGGCGTTCAGCAGCCGGAAGTGGTTCGAAGCCAGGTAGCGCTTCCCCGCCTCCGCCGGCGCTACTGGTGTCCCCTCCTCCACTACCAGCTCGACGCGTCCGCCGCCTCCCTCGAGCGCCCAGCGCTCATCGCCCGTGCCCTGGGTCGAGAGCGACGTGAGCCGGTAACCGAGCACTCGCTGGAAGAACCGCCACGCCGTCGTGAAGCCGGACCGGGCGTAGTGCACGTATACGAACGGTTCGCCCCGCGTGAGCACGTAGCGCTGGCTGTCGAGGGTGAACGTGACGCCATCCTCCTCCGGGAACGCCTCCGCCTGCGACCACGCCAGCCCCGGCGCCGCCTCGCGCATCGCGCGGTACGCCCCCTCCGGGTCGTCCGTCGCGATTCCGATCGTCAGGTCGCCCTGCGCGGGCCCGTCGCCCGGGCGGTCAAGGCGCGTGCTCTCCGCCGTCAGCTCCACCAGGTCGAGCTGCTGGCGCGTGGCCGGGTTCTCGATGAACCACGTGCGAATCTCGTCGCCCAGCGTGGGCGCGATCATCTGACCGATTGCGTCCCCCTCCTCGTTGCGATAGTTGCGCGGCTCGCTGGCGCCCCCCTCGATCTCCGTGAAGCCGATCGCCGCGACTGCGGCCGTCATCGCCTCCAGGTCGCTGACTGTGACCCCGTGGTGCGTCTGTGTCTCCGACATCGTCCCCTACCCTCCCGGCGCCAGGGCCGCGATCTCGCGCAGGCTCTGCTCGCGCGAGGTTCCCGAGGCTGCGAACAGGAGCAACTCGCCGCTCGGTCCAGCGGGTCCCTGCGCGAGCACGTTCAGCGCGGCCTGCGCAATGTCCGCCGGCATCACCTCCGCCGGGCTGTCGTGCGTCGCCCGGAACATGGGCGAGTCTGTCGCCCCCATGCAGAGCGCGTTCACGCGGATGTTGTGCGGCTTCAGCTCCACCGCCCAGGTCTCCGTAAGCCGCGCCTGCGCGAACTTCGCCGCGTCGTAACCGGTTGCCTGCGCGAGCCCCGTGATCAGGTGTCCCTCGTGCACGTGCTCGGTGATCACGTTGAGGATGTTGCCGCCCCCGGCCGCCTGCATCGCCGGCACGGCCGCCAGCGCGCAGTAGAAGCTCCCCAGCGTGCAGATGTCCATCGAGTCCTCGAACCCCCGCGCCTGCGACTCGTACGACCCCGAGGTGAGCGCCGTATCGACCCAGATCGCTGCGTTGTTCACGAGGATGTCGACCCGCCCGAAGCGCTGCACCACGCTGTTCATCGCGCGCCGCACCTGTTCCTTGTCGGCCACGTCGCAGTCGACGGCGAGCCCGTCGCGGCCCGTTGCCCGCACCTGCCGGATCGTCTCCTGGTTGCTGACCGAGTCGATGTCGAGCGAGGCCACGTTCGCGCCCTGCTCGGCGAAGGCCACGGCGAACCCCCGCCCGATCCCCTCGGCCCCGCCCGTGACGACCGCTACCTGTCCTTCGAGCTGCATGACCCCTACCCCCTTGCTCCGCTGAGCGAAGCCGATTCTGAGCGATGCGCACCCGCATTGCCAGCACCCCCGCCCTGCCCCGGCGACGGCTAGAATCCGGGCATGGCTGCGACATCCGGCGCCTTCCCCGACTTCGACGACGCCCGCCTCTTTGACGCTGATCCGCAGGTGCTCGCCGACCCCCACCCCTTCTACGAGGCCGCCCGCGAGCGCGGGCCCATCGTCCGCGAGCCCCACTACGGCGTCTTTGTCGTCACCCGCTACGCCGACATCCTCGCGATCTCGCAGCGCACCGACGATTTCTCCGCGGCCGTCTCCGCCTACGGTCCCTGGGCCGTCGACGTCCTCCCCCAGCGCCCCGAGGGATGTCCCTTCGGGGAGGCCGACGTCACCGGCGAGCTGGAGACGTGGCGCCAGGAGACGCCCTTCGGCTTCATCCCCGTGCTCACCGCCGACCCACCCCGTCACACGGACCTGCGCTCCGTGGCCAACCGCCTCTTCACCGCCTCCCGCCAGCAGGAGATCGAGCCCCGCCTTCGCGAGATGGCGATCGAGATGGCGGACGAGTTCGCGGGTGACGGCGGGGTCGAGTTCGTCTCGCAGTTCTCGTCGCTCTACCCGTTCTTCGTGATAACGGAGCTGTTCGGGATTCCCCGCGAGGAGCAGGACCGCCTGCGTGAGCAGTTCCGCCAGCGCAGCGCCGCCGGCGCGACCTCCCGCCCCGACCAGAGCGACAACACCGCCATGCGCGATCGCATCCGCAACGAACGCGCGCCCAGCGCCGATGCCACCGACTCCCTCACCCCCAACGACCGCCAGTTCCTCGAGTACATGCGCGACCGCCGCGCCCACCCCCAGAGCGACATCCTCACGCAGATCGCCACCGCCCGCTTCCGCGATGGCTCGCTGCCCGCCCTCGAAGAGCTCGTCGAGGTCTCCAGCGTCGTTTACGGCGCCGGCAACGGCACGACCACCGACCTGCTCACGAACGCCATGCAGCTCCTCGCCGGGCAGCCCGACCTTCAGGACCGCTTGCGAGAGGAACCCGGCGAGATCCCTGCCTTCATCGACGAGGTGCTGCGCTTTGCCTCGCCCGTGCAGGGCCTCTTCCGCTACGCCAAGCGAGACGCCGTCGTCGATGGCGTTGAGATTCCCGCCGGATCCGTCGTCTGGCTCGTCTACGCGGCCGCCAACCGCGACCCCGAGCGCTTCGAAGAGCCCGCCACGTTCGACCCCCAGCGCGAGAACGCGCGCCACAGCGTCGCTTTCGGCCACGGCCCGCACTTCTGCCCCGGACAGCCCCTCGCCCGCCTCGAAGGGCGCCTCGCCTTCGAGACCCTCCTCGCCCGCATGGGCGACATCCGCATCGATGCGGCCAGGTTCGAGCCCCACTGGCCCGCCTGGTACGTTGTCCGCGGCCTCGAATCCCTCCCCCTGAGCTTCACCCCCCTCCAACCATGAGCACCGACACCTGGTTCGATGCGAACCGCCGCCACTGGGACGAGCGCGTCCCCATCCACCGGCAGACGCCCTTTTACGACGTCGAAGGCTTCCTCGCCGGGAGGAACGTGCTTGAGCCGGGCGAGATCGAGGAAGTGGGCGATGTCGCGGGCAAGTCGCTCCTCCACCTCCAGTGCCACTTCGGCATGGACACGCTCTCGTGGGCTCGCCTCGGCGCCCGGGTAACGGGCCTCGACTTCTCCGCCGAAGGCGTGCGCGCGGCCCGTGAACTCGCTGTCGAGGCCGGCATCGAGGCCGAGTTCGTCCAGTCTGACGTCTACGACGCCGTCGAGGCGCTGGAAGGACGCACCTTCGACGTCGTCTACACCAGCCGCGGAGCGCTCATCTGGCTTCCCGACCTCCCCCGCTGGGCCGAGATTACCGCGGCCCTCCTCAAGCCCGGCGGCGTCTTCTACCTGCGTGAGGGCCACCCCTTCGCCCATATCTTCGATGACGAGGCCGAGAGCGGCCTCTCCGTGCGCTATCCCTACTTCCACGGTCCCGAACCCGATAGCTGGGACGACCCCGGCACCTATGCCGATCCCACCGCCAGGACGGTCCACAACCTGACCTACGAGTGGCCGCACACCCTCGGCTCGGTCGTGACCGCCATCGCCCAGGCCGGGCTTGTCATCGAATTCCTGCACGAGTTTGACCATCTCTGCTGGGAGGCATTGAAGTGGGTGGTGCCCGGCGAGGAACCCGGCACCTGGGTCCTCCCAGAGCACCGGGAGAGCGTCCCCTTCATGTACTCGATCCGCGCCCACAAGCCGGCCTAGCGCGTCGCCCGCTATCATCCCCGCCGTGAAGGCCACGGATACACGGCGGATCGGACGCACCTCCCTGCAGGTCACCTGCCTCGGGCTCGGGGGCGTCTTCCTCGCCCGGGATGCCCCGCGCTCCGAGGCCGAGGCGCTCATCGACCGCGCCGCCGAGCTCGGCGTGCGCTACTTCGATACGGCGCCCATGTACGGCATAGGCGAGAGCGAGCGTCGCTACCGCAACCCGCTCGCCCGCCTCGATCGCTCGCGGTTCGTGCTCTCCACCAAGGTCGGACGGCTCCTCCAGGAGGACGTGGGCGGCTCCGAGCTCTGGCACTTCGACTTCACCCGCGATGGGGTCCTGCGCTCGTTCGAGACCAGCCTCAAGCGTCTCGGCCTCGACCGCGTCGACATCCTCCTCGTGCACGACCCCGACGACCACGCCGACCAGGCCCTGCGCGAGGCCTTCCCCGCCCTCATCGAGCTGCGCGAGCAGGGCCTCGTGGGTGCCGTCGGCGCGGGCATGAACCAGTGGGAGCTGGAGTTGCGCTTCGCCCGCGAGCTCCCCCTCGACTGCTTCCTCCTGGCCGGGCGTTACACCCTCCTCGAGCAGGGCGCCCTCGCCGAGTTCCTCCCCTACTGTGAGGCGAACGGCATCAGCGTCATCGCGGGCGGCCCCTACAACAGCGGCATCCTCGCCTCCGACCTCGACGACAGCGCCAACTACAACTACCGCGCCGCGCCCCCGCAGATGCTCGCCCGCGCCCGCGCCATCAAGGCCGTCTGCGACCGCTACGGCGTGCCCCTCAAGGCTGCGGCCCTGCAATTCATCCTCGCCCACCCCGCCGTCGCCGCCGTCATCCCCGGCGCTGCCTCCGTGGCGGAGGTCGAGGAGAACGCCCGCATGATCGAGGCCCCCATCCCCGCCGCCCTCTGGCCCGAGCTGAAGGAAGGCGGCCTCCTCGACCCCGCCGCCCCCGTCCCCGCCTGACCCCGCCATCCGCGTACGATGCCGCCGGAGGCCAGCCAATGAAGTCAACGTCCGTCTCGCGCGTCCTCGTCGAGAAGAACATCCCGATCCCGCTCCGCGACGGGGTCGTCACCTACGCCGACATCTTTCGCCCCGCCGACGGCGATCCCGTGCCCGGCATCATCACCCGCACCCCCTACGACAAGGAGGTGTTCGCGGCCGCCGCCCTCCCCGTTATGCCCTCCGCCCTCAAGCTCGCCGAACGCGGCTACGCCGTCGCCGTCCAGGATGTGCGCGGGCGCTTCGCGTCCGAGGGCGAGTTCAACCCCTTCGTGAACGAGGCCGACGACGGCTACGACTCGGTCGAGTGGCTCGCGGCCCAGCCCTGGTGCGACGGCGGTGTCGCCATCTACGGACCGTCCTATGTGGGCGCCACCACGCTCCTGGCCGCGAAGGCGAAACCGCCCTCCCTCAAGTGCGCCATCCCCATCATCACCGCCGACGACTACTACGACGGCTGGACCTACCAGGGCGGCGCCCTCCAGCTCGGCTTCACGACCTTCTGGGGGCTCGGCCTCGCCGCCGCCCTGGCGCTCGGCCGCGACCGCGGCCTCGACCCCGACCACCTCGCCGCCGCCGGCCAGGCCCTCCTCGACCCCGCCGAGACGGTGAACACCCGCCCCCTCGCCGCCATGCCCGGCCTCTCCCAGCCCGCCCTCGCCCCCTGGTGGAGCGACTGGATCGCCAACGACAGCCGCACCGCCTACTGGGAAACGCTCCGCCACTCCGACGACTACTCCCGCTACGAGATCCCCATGTTCCACGTCGGCGGTTGGTTCGACATCTTCGGCATCGGCACCGTTCGTAACTTCCGTGGCATGAGCGCCGCCTCCTCCGCCAACCACCACCTCCTCCTCGGCCCCTGGTCCCACACCTACTACGACCGCTACCTCGGCGAGCTGGACTTCGGACCGACCGGGGCGGCGGTCTTCTCCGGCGCCGTCCTCGACTACAACCGCTTCCTCGACCAGCACCTCAAGGGCGTCGAGAGCGACCTGCCCGCCGTCCGCTACTTCCTCATGGGCGCGAACGAGTGGCGCGAGGCGGACGAGTGGCCGCCCTCCGATGCGCGTACCGAGAGCTGGTTCCTGGATAGCGGTGGGAACGCCAACAGCGCTCGCGGCGACGGCGCCCTGGTCACCAGCGTCCCGCCGGACGACGCCATCCCCGACCGCTTCTTCTACGATCCCCTCCGCCCCGTCCCCAGCGAGGGCGGGCCCACGCTGCAGGCCGCCATCGGCCTCCCCGGCCCCCGCGACCAGTCACGCATCGAAGCCCGCGACGACGTGCTCTGCTACACGAGTGAGCCGCTCGCCGACCCCCTCGTTGTGGCCGGACCCGTGAAGGTTGTCCTCTGGGCGGTCACCGACGCTCCCGACACCGACTTCACCGCGAAGCTCGTCGACGTCCACCCCGATGGCCGCCCGGTCTCGCTCTGCGATGGAATCCTGCGCGCGCGTTTCCGACAGTCGCTCAGCGACCCCCAGCCGGTACCGGCCGGCGAGCCCGTACGCTACGAGATCGACCTCGCCAGCACCGCCATCGTCTTCGCCGCCGGACACCGCATCCGCCTCGAGGTGTCGTCGTCGAACTTCCCCCGTTTCGATGCGAACCCGAACACCGGCGAGACCGTCGCAACCGAGGTCGAGATCTGGCCTGCGCTCCAGTACATCCTGCACGACGAGGCGTACCCCTCCGCGCTGGAACTCTGCGTCCTTCCGGAGTGAGTGCCGTCCCTACGGCCCCGCCAGCTCATCGACCAATTGCGTGAGCAGTTCCGGGTAGAGGGAGCGCGCGGGCCACGCGAACTCCCCCATCCCCGCCGAGTCGAGTGAGAGGTCGGGCGCGTTCGACGTAAACGGCCACGAGAACACGGGATGCACCCCGGCCGCCCCCAGCCACCCGTTCACGAGCGCGCCCAGCCGCACTCGTTGCTCCCCCACCGCCCGCCGCGACCCGGACAGCCCCGCCGCGTCCTCCCCCAACAGCAGCGCGAGGTCCGTCTGCACTCCCGCCTCCCCCGCCCGCAGCGCGCGCCCCACCCGGAGGATCGCCGCCAACTGCCCTGCCATCGCCCGCCACGTCGCGACCGGTTCCTGGTACGTACGCAGGGGCACCGTCCACCCCTCCGTCAGCGACCTCCTCGGGAACAGCTCTTGTGCGTTCTCCCCGCTACGAGGTGTGCAGGCGTCGTGCACCCCCGGCAGGCCGTGCTCGGCGCAGATACCGAGGACGCCCCAGCGCCGCACGGAGGCCGGAAAGTCCCCCAGCGGGGCCTCCTCCAGTGCGAGGAACGCCGCCAGGCACCCCTCCGGCCGTTCTCCCCGCGCAAACCCGTAGTCGACGTTGCCCGGCGCCCGCACCCGCCACGCCACCCACTCGCCGTCCTCCCCTTCGCGCACGGCCACGTCGAGGGGGACGGCGAGCGCCCGCGGATGGGTGGAACCCGTCACGATGGACGTTCCGTCGTGCGCTCCTCGATAGCGTAGAGCGCGGCCATGCCGGCGGCGTCCTTGATCGCTTCGTAGCCAGTCCCTATCGCTTGCTCATCCTCCCCGCTTGCCCCCTCCTCGATGAAGTGCCGTGCCGCCTCTCGTGCTGCCAGCCAGCCCGCCACCTGGCCGGTGAACGGGTCGATGACCAGCGGCCAGCCCAGCGCCCCCCACTCCGCCCGCGTGCGGCTCCCGAACGAGCCCATCGCCGCCAGCGGCGCGTCGATCGCGGTCACCGCGGCCCGCCACTGCTCCGCGGTATCCGGACGCAGCATCACGAGGTCAGCCCCCGCCGCGCGGTACGCCCGTCCCCGCTCCACCGCCGCCTCGTACGACTCGTTCCGCACCGCCCCCGTGCGCGCGATGATGAGGAAGTCGGGGTCGCGTCGCGCGGCCACCGCCGCCTCCAGCTTCCCCACCATCGTCTCCCGCGAGACGAGGTGCTCGACCCCTTTGTGGTGATGCGCCCGCTTGGGCGCCACCTGGTCCTCCAGCTCGATTGCCGCCGCCCCCGTCGCCTCGATCTCCACCACTGCGCGGCTCGCGTGCACGGCGTCTCCGAAACCCACGCCGCCGTCCACGATGAGCGCGATTGACGACCGCGCGGTGATCCGTCGCGCCGCCTCCGCCACCTCCGTCAGCGTCAGCAGCGCCTCGGACACCGCCAGCTGGAAGCCGAGCGCCCCGCCGCTCAGGTAAGCCGCGCCGTAGCCGAGCCCTTCCAGCGTGCGCGCCGTCAGCGGGTCGAGGCAGACCGGCGCGAACACGGGCGGGCTCGTCTCGAGCAACTCCCGCAAGCGCCCGCGCGCACTCACGCCCCTAATGCCCCCGGAACTGCGGCCGCCGCTTCTCCATGAAGGCGCGTCGCCCCTCAATGTAGTCTTCGCTGCTGAAGCACGCCTCCACCATCTCCTCGATCGTGTCGAGGTCGCGCTCCTCCGGTTCCTTTGTCGACTCCACGATCGACGCACGCAGCAGGTTCACGGTCAGTGGCGCATTGTCCGCGATTGCGTCTGCGATGCCCTTCACCGTCGACTCCAGCTCCTCCACCGGCACCACGCGGTTCACGAGTCCCCAGCGCAGCGCATCCACCGCGGGGAAGCGCCCGCCCGTGAACAGGATCTCCCGCGCTGCCGCCGCTCCGATCGTCTCCACCACCTTGTGCGTGCCACTGAAGCCGTACCCCAGCCCCAGTCGCGCGGCCGGGATGCCGAACACCCCATCCTCCGCCGCCACGCGGATGTCTGCTTGCAGCGCCGTCAGCAGCCCGCCCCCCATGCAGAAGCCCCGGATCATCGCGATCAAGGGCTTCCCCAACTCCCCGTACGCCCGGTTCGCTTCCGCGCCGATGCGGTTGAACTCCGCGATCGACTCGGCGTCCGACCGCCGCTTCTCGAACTCGGAGATGTCCGCCCCCGAGACGAACGCCTTGTCGCCCGCCCCCGTCATCACCACTACCCGCACCTCCGGGTCGTCCCGGAAGTCGTGCAGGATCACCGTGACCGCCTCCTGCATCTCAATGCTGAGTGCGTTCCGCCGCGCCGGATTGTTGAACGTCATCCAGCCGACGCCACCCTCCTTGCGCGCGAGCATCTTCTCCGTTTTCCACTGCATGCAGCTTCTCCGTGCCTTCGTGCGTCTAGATGACGCCGTTGTCGCGCAATCCCGAGATGGCGTCATCGTCCATCCCGAGGTCGCGCAGGATGTCGTCGGTGTGTTCGCCCAGCTCGGGCGTGGGCCGGTGGCTGGGTGGCTGGGGCGTCCGCGCGAGGTTGATCGCCTGGCCGACCACGTGCAGGTCGCCCAGCAACGGGTGCGCCAGCGGCCGTGCGATGCCCAGTGCCTGCACCTGTGGGTCGGCGAACGTCGCGTCGATCGTGTTGATGGGGCCGCAGGGGACACCCGCCTCGTTCAGGACGTCGATCCACTCCTCGCTCGTGCGCGAGGGCGTCACAGCCGCGATCTGCGCGTTCAGCGAGGCTCGGTTCTGCGACCGCAGGTCGCCGGTGGCGTAGTCGGGGTCGTCGAGCAGCTCCGTCAGTCCCAGCGCATGGCAGAGCCGCTGCCAGAGGACTCCGCCCGAAGCCGCGATGTTGATGTGCCCGTCCGCCGTCGGGAACACGCCCGTGGGGATGCTCGTGGGGTGGTCGTTCCCCGCTTGCGGCGCCACCTCCTCCGAGATCAGCCAGCGCGCCGCCTGGAAGTCGAGCATCTGGATCTGCGCCTCCAGCAGCGAGGTGTGCACCCACTGCCCCTCCCCCGACCGCTCCCGCTCGAACAGCGCCAGCAGGATGCCCTGCGCCAGCAGCATCCCCGCCGTCAGGTCCGCGATGGGGATGCCCACCCGCACCGGCCCCTGCCCCGGCAGCCCCGTGATCGACATCAGCCCGCCCAGCCCCTGCGCGATCTGGTCGACGCCCGGGCGGTCGCGATATGGCCCCGCCTGTCCGAACCCGCTGATACTCCCGTAGACGATGCGCGGGTTCACCTCGCGCACAACGTCGTAGTCGATCCCCAGCCGGTGCTTCACCCCCGGCCGGTAGTTCTCGACGATGACGTCCGCGTCCTTCGCCAGCCGCAGGAAGATGTCGCGCCCCGCATCCGCCTTCAGGTTCAGGGTGAGGCTGCGCTTGTTGCGATGCAGGTTCTGGAAGTCGAAGCCGTGACGCTCGCCTGTGATCCCGTCCCCGCCCCCCGGTCGCGGTGGCAGCTCGATCTTGGTCACGTCCGCGCCCCAGTCGGCGAGTTGGCGCGCGCACGTGGGACCCGCGCGAGCCCGCGTCAGGTCGAGCGCGTGTATGCCGTCGAGTGGAAGCCTGGATGCGCCCACGACTCCTCCGGCGCCGATCCTACGCGGGCGCGGCTTGGTTGTGCCGCTGGACACCGTCCGCCCGATCCCGTCTGCTTGCCGCACCAACCCAAGGAGCGAGCGCCATGTCCCGCCTTCCCGCCCTCGACGAGCAGAGCCTGACCCCGGAGCAGGCCCAGGTGGTCGAAGCCATCCGCAGCGGTCCCCGCGGCGCCAACGCCGGCGCTACCACCGGCCCCTTCGGCGTCTGGCTCTACAGCCCCGGTTTCGCCAACCCTGCCCAGGAGCTCGGCGCTCACTGCCGCTTCGGCGCCGCTCTCCCCCGCGACGTCACCGAGTTCGCCATCATCCTCACGGCGAAGCGCTGGCGCGCCCAGTTCGAGTTCTGGGCGCACGCCCGCATCGCCCTGCAGGAGGGCATCCCCGAGGCTGTCGTCGAGGCCGTTCGCACGGGCGCGCCCCTGGAGGTCGATCGCGCCGATCTCGTCCTTGTCCACCGCCTCGTTAGCGAGTACTTCGAGACGAGCCGCGTCTCCGACGAGACCTACCGCGAGGCCCTCGATACCTTCGGGGAGGCTGGCCTTGTCGACCTCGTCGGGACCGTCGGTTACTACGGCCTCGTGTCCGCGACCCTCAACGTGTTCGAGGTCGCACTGCCGCCGGGCGTGGAGGAACCGCTCCCGTAGCCGCCGGCCTACAGCCGGTCGAGCGCCGCCTGCGCCCCGTGGAGCGCCTCCAGGTGCCCGGCGGTGTCGAGCCCGACGCCGAGCGTGCGCAGGCACAGATGCGTGACGCCTGTCTCGCGCCACGCCTCGACCTCCGCCAGCCACTCCGCTTCGGTCTTCCCCACGATCTGCACTGCGCTCTCCGAGCCGATCGCCGACGGGTCGCGTCCGGCTGCCTCGGCCTCCTCCGAAACGGCTTCGCGCACGGCCCCGTAAGCCTCCGGCGCCATCAGCGCGAACCAGCCGTCCGCAAGCGCCCCGATGCGGCGCCTCACCGCGGCGCCCGGCTCCCGCGCCCCGCCGATCCAGATCGGGATGGGCTGCTGCACCGGCAGCGGGTTGATGCGCTCGCCGGAGAGCCGGTCCCAGCGCCCCTCGAAGTGCACCGCCTCTTCCGTCCACAGCCGTCGCAGGATCTCGATCTGCTCGTCGCAGCGCCGGCCGCGGGTATGGAAGTCCTGCCCGAAGGCGGCGTAGTCCTCGGCCCGCGCCCCCACGCCCACCCCAAAGCGGAGCCGCCCCCCGCTGAGCCGGTCGATCTCGGCGGCCTGCTTCGCCACCACCACCGTCTGCCGTGTCGGCAGCACGATTACCGACGGCACCAGCTCGATCGTCTCCGTGTGCGCCGCCACCCAGGCCAGCAGCGTCAGTGGCTCGTGCGTGTGGTCGACCCCCACCGCCGCTACGCGATCGGGCACGCGCAGGTGCGTGAACCCCAGCTCGTCCGCCTCCCGCGCGAACCGCGCCATCCCCTCGTGGTCGTCCTGCAGGTCCCTCACGGGAATTGAAATTCCGATCCTCATGCTCTTCCCCCTTCGGCCATCACCAAGCCGCCCCGCTGGCGGGAACTCCGCCGGGGGGCTCCTCGCTTTGTATAGACTCCCCTCCTGTGCGTAAAGGCATGCGCCTCCTCAGGCGCCTTGCGATCGTCCTGCTCGGGCTGGCTGATGTCTTTTGGCTCCTCGTTGTTGGGGTCGCCATGTTTGGGAACGGGGTGAGCTTCTTCAACTTCACGTGGTGGGCGATCCTGCTCACCGTGACCAGCATCTTCGTGTTCTGGTACCTCGTATTCGCGCTGATCCAGTCCCTATGGCGCAGGTTCCGCCGCCCCAACTTCCCCCCTGAAGGCGAAGACCGCGATGAACTTACAGATCGAAGTCGATCTCAAGATGCTGGAGGCCGCGCACACCGCCCCGCCCAGGCGGCGGGAAGGCGATTCCCTCGTTCGGAACGTCCGCCAGTCGCGGGTTCTTGAGCGCCTCCAGCAGGATGCGCGAGGAGACCACCGACTCCTGGCGGGCGAGCGCGTAGCCCATGCAGAAGTGCGTCTCCTGCCCGAACCCGAGGTGGCTCGCGACCCCATCCTTCCAGTACCCCGTGCGCAGCTCCTTCCCGAAGTACAGGTCGTCCCGGAAGATGTTGAAGGTGTCCGGGTCCTTGAAGATGGTCTCGTCGCGGTTCCCCGAGCCCAGCCCCAGCCACGCCGTCGCCCCGACCGGCATCACCCGGCCGCGCAGCTCCACCTCAACCTTCGTCCGCCGCCGCTGCCAGTGGTTCGAGCCGTCGAAGCGCAGCATCTCCGTGAACACCTGGTCCATCAGCTCCGGGTTGTCGCGCACGGCCTCGTACTGCTCAGGGCTGCGGAGCAGGTTCCACCACATCGCGTCGATCGCCTTGTGCGTTGTATCGCCGCCGCCCACCAGCAGCAGGGCCACGTAACCCCGCATCTGGTCGCGGGTCATCTTCTCGCCGTCCTTCTCCGCGTGACAGAAGGTCGAGAGCAGGTCGTCCCGCGGCTCCGCGATGCGCTCATCGATCAGCGGGTCCAGGTAGGCGAAGAGGTCGTCCCGCGCCGCCATTCCCAGCCGGTAGTGCGCCCGTCCGTATCCGCCCCCGGCGAAGAGCCGGTCGTAGACCGCCTCGAAGTAATCGTTGTCCTCTTCGGGAAGCCCCAGCATCCCTGCGATCACGCGGATCGGGAAACGCTCGCTGAACTGAGAAACCAGGTCAACCTGCCCCGACGACGTCAGCCCGGCCTTCTGATCGGCCCGTGCCTTCTCCATGAAGCCATCGATGATCTTCCGTGCGATCCGCTCGATCAGCGGTACACGCTTCTCCAGACGCTTCCCCACGAACTCCCCCGCCACAATCCCCCGCAGCCAGATGTAATCCTGCCCCTCCCCGAGCTCGTTCAGCGTCTGCCCCAGGGGCGTGTCCGACCCGTACTTGAACTTGCCGTGCGGGTCGTAGACAGCCCGCGTGAACCGCGCGTTGTCCTTGTAGATCGCCCAGATGTCCTCGTACCGCGAGACGATCCAGCGGTTCTGAAACTTGTCCTGGTAGACCGGCTCGTACTCCCGCAGCCGCTTGTAGATGGGGAACGGGTTGATGCGGAACTCGTCCGTGACGAACTCCTGCGGCTCGATCAGGCTCGGATCACTCTCGACCTGCGCGGTCATGGTGTTGGCTCCTGGCTGTTGGCCATTGGCTCTTGGCCGCATGGTACCCCAGCGGCAGCGCCCGGGGGCCAACAGCCAATAGCCCGCGCGAAGCGCGCTAGCGCTCCGCGCGCACCATCTCCGCCACCCGCTCCCCGATCATGATGCACGTCAGGTTCGTGTTCGCCCGCACGATCTCCGGCATGACCGACGCGTCCACCACGCGCAGCCCCTCGACCCCGTGCACCCGGCACTGCGCATCGACGACCGCCCCGGGATCGCTCGCCGGCCCCATCTTCGCCGTTCCCACGGGGTGGAAGTTATGAGACCCCTTCGCCCGGACATACGCATCCAGCGCATCGTCGTCCGCCAGCACCTCCGCCGGGGGCGTCTCCAGGCCCTCCGCGTACTGCGCGATGGAGGGGTGCTCTCCCATCCGCTGCGACAGTTGCAGGCCCTCCCGCAGCCGGCGCACATCCGACTCGTCGGAGAAGAAGTTCAGTTCGATGCGTGGCTGCGCGCGGTGGTCGGCGCTTTCGAAGTGGAGCCGCCCCCGCGACTTCGGCCGCTGCAGGATCACCAGCAGGGCGAAATTCCCCTCCCGCCCCGGGAAGTGATTCACCATGTAGATCTGCATGTCGTTCGTCTCGCCGCCGCTGGCGGTGTAGCGCAGCATCGTCTGCACCGGCGGGTCGGGCATCACCGAAACGCCGGGCTTCGACCGCCACACCACCGAGCAGAGCGGGTGGTCGATCAGGTTGCGACCCACCCCCGGCAGCTCCCGCACGAGCGTCGCCCCGATCCCCTCCACGTCCTCCCGCGCCCCGATGCCCGACCGCACCAGGATCGGCGGCGACATGATCGCTCCCGCCGAGAGGATCACGTTTCGGCCCAGCACTGTCTGCATGTCCCCGTCGCAGTCCACCTCCACCCCCGTCGCCCGCCCGTCCTCGATCAGCACGCGCTTCACGAGGCAGCCGCCCCGGATCGTCAGGTTCAACCGGTTCCGGATCGGCTCCAGGTACGCCATCGCCGTCGAGATGCGCGTGTCGACCTGCCGGTTCTGCGCCGTCGGGCTGATGCCCGTCGCCTCCGGGTCGTTGAAGTCCTCCGCGTACGGGAAGCCGTGCTCCTGGCACACCTCGAGGAACGCCTCCGACAGGGGCCGCATCTCATCCGGGCGCCAGCGCACGATTGGAAGCGGTCCGCTCTTCCCGTGGAAGTCTCCCGAGGCGTCGAGGTCGTGCTCCAGCCTCCGGAAGGAGGGCAGGCACTCCTCCCACGACCAGCCTTCATTCCCGAGCGCCGCCCACTCGTCGAAGTCCTCGGGTGTGCCCCGGATGGCGAGGGTGCCGTTCACCGACGAGGAGCCTCCCATCACGCGCCCGCGCGGGTAGTAGACCTCCCGGTCCGGGGTCGCGTTGGCAGTGAACCCCCAGTCGTGGTCGACCACCGAGACGCGGTGTGCGTAGCGCAGGTCGTGCGGAGTCGCGTCCGTGCTGGCGTAGTCGGGACCGGCCTCGAGCAGCAGCACCGAGCGGTCCGTATCCTCGCTCAGGCGGGCCGCCAGCGCCGCCCCGGACGACCCCGCCCCCACGACGATGCAGTCGTAGACCGTGCTCACGGTGCGCAAGCATACCGCCCTCGTTGACAAGCGCGAGGCCGCCGCTGACGATGCCGCCCAGCAGCCGTCCTACCCCCGTGGAGAGAGGTGCCCCATGGCCGACCGAATCGAAGGCGTGACCGTCGATGAGAACGTGATGATCCCGATGCGCGATGGCGTCAGGCTCCAGGCCGACGTCTACCGCCCCTCCGGACCGGGGAGGTTCCCCACCCTCGTCTCCCGTACCCCCTACGGACGCCAGGGCCTTGGCGCCCTCGTCATGGCCGACTACTGGACCTCCCACGGCTACGCCGTCGTCACCCAGGACACGCGCGCCCGCTTCGGCTCCGAGGGTGACTACTACGAACCCCACATCTTCGAGGCCCTCGACGGCTACGACACCATCGAGTGGGCCGCCGCCCAGCCCTGGTCGACCGGCTCCGTGGGCACCCACGGCCAGTCCTATCTCGCCGCCGTGCAGTACATGGTCGCGGCCGAGTCGCCCCCCTCCCTGAAGGCGCAGATGCCCGTCTCCGGCTCGACCGACTTCAAGCAGAGCTGGATCTACCACAGCGGCGGCGCCTTCGAGCACGGTTGGATGGCCGCTTACGCCACCTCCAAGGCGCGCGACACCGCCCGCCGCCTCGGCCTCGACCCCGACCTCCCCGAGCTCGACTCCGAGCTCGCCCAGGCCGAGGGTTTCCGCCCCCTCCTCGACCACTCCGCCCGCGAGCTCCCCATGACCGTCTGGGCCGACCGCCTCTCCGAGATCGCGCCCTACTTCGCCGACTACCTCGCCAACCCCGACGACGGCCCGCACTGGTGGAACATCAACCTTCGCCGCCGCTTCCACGAGGTCAACCAGCCGATGTATCACGTCGGCTCCTGGTACGACATCTTCCAGGAGGGCGCGCTCGAGGGGTTCAGCGGCATCACCGCCCGCGGCGGCGAGCATGCCCGCCCCAACCAGAAGCTGCTCATGGGCCCCTGGGGCCATATCGGCTACACCGTGCCCACCACCGGCGGCTGCGGCGACCTCGACTTCGGCCCCAACGCCGCCATCGAGCTCAAGGAGGACCAGCTCCGCTGGTTCGACTACTGGCTCAAGGACGAAGACACCGGAATCATGGACGACCCGCCCGTCCGCATCTTCGTCATGGGCGACAACGTCTGGCGCGAGGAGAACGAGTGGCCTCTCGCCCGCACCGTCTACACGCCCTGGTACCTCCACAGCGGCGGCGGCGCCAACACCCTCAACGGCGACGGCGCCCTCAGCCAGGACTCTCCCGGCAACGAGCGCCCGGACACCTTCGTCTACGACCCCAACGACCCCGTTCCCACCCTCGGCGGCAACAACCTCATCACGCCCCCGGGCGTGTTCGACCAGACCCCCGCGGAGGAGCGCGGCGACGTCCTCTGCTACACCAGCGAACCCCTCAGCGAAGAGCTCGAGGTCACCGGGCCGATCACGGTCACCCTCTGGGCCGCCACCAGCGGCGTCGATACCGACTTCACCGCCAAGCTCTGCGACGTGCGCCCCGACGGCTACGTCCAGAACATCAACGACGGCATCATCCGCGCCCGCTACCGCAACTCCCTGCTCGACCAGGAGATGCTCACGGCCAACCAGTCCTACGAGTTCACCATCGACCTCTGGGCCACGAGCCACGTCTTCAAGCCCGGCCACCGCATCCGCGTGGACATCAGCTCCTCGAACTTCCCCCACTTCGACCGCAATCCCAACACCGGCCGGGCCATACACACCGAGACAGAGGTGATGCCCGCCCAGCAAACCGTCTTCCACGACACCAACCGCCCCAGCTGCATCACCCTGCCGGTGATCCCGCGCTGACGCGCGGGCGCTATCGGCCGTTGGCTCTTGGCCCTTGGGTGGGGAATGCGCCGCCACCCGCTGGGTGGTGGCGGGGCGGGGACCAGCCACTAGTCACCAACCACCATTCACGACACACGAAAAAGCGCTCCACCCGAGAGTGGAGCGCTTTCCGCTGGAGGTAGTTTCCCGGAGCCGGCGATCCTCGGTTTCCCTCGGTCCGCCTCCCGTCCGGCTCCCCCGAAGGGTCCCCGTCCGGTCCTCCGCTCACCCCGCCTCCAACGCAATCGAGGTTACTCCCGCGAATTTCGGCCTGTCCACCCCTCCCGCAGTTTCCTTGACGATCCCTTCATGCGCGACCCCGAGATTACAACCCCAACTCCTCCCCGATCAGGTCACCACCACTCGCGCTGTGTCCGATCCGCTGGCTCCTACGAGTGGTACTGCTCGTGAGCGCGTTGCGTGAGAGGGTCGAGCTGTTCGCGATACTTCTTGCGATCGCCAGGAACCAAGCGAATCCGGTAGTTGCCCCACCGCGAGTCATACGGGACGACATCGAGCCCAGCGTCTCCGAGGTCTTTGGTCGTTTGGTCGTCTTCGGGGATCTTGAATTCTGCGATTATGTGTTTCTTGCTAGGCCGGAATTTCATGAAAAGGGTACTCTTGCCGTTCCGGGATAGGCCGATGTAGTACTTGTTGTACTTCGCCTCATATCTTCCGTCTTCGTCGCCCACAAGATTGTTTGTCTGGGAAATTATATCGTCAACAATTGCTAGGGCCGAGGATGAAGACTTGTCCTCCCACCAAGTGCGATCCGTAACAGTGGCTTCGTCTTCTTCTTCGGTTGCGAGTCGGACGAGATCGACGATTCTCGAAGCGATAAGGGTATGGACACCCGCCACGTCCACCAATTGCAACTGGATGGCGATGAGTGGGATTGCACCGTTGAAGAGGTGGATCACGTTGAGGAACCGACTCGTCACCTGTTCGGCGCCGATGACCGCAACGTGCTCGTACTGGGGGTACCGCTTCCGCTCAATGTCCCAGTACTCGATCGTACGGATGATGTGGGACTCATCGGTTGCGCCCAGCTGGATCTCGACCTCGTACCGCGTCACCCTCTCTGGGTCAGTGAGAAGCAGGTCCAATCGTCCGCCAGAGGGCTGCTGGCGTTCCGAGTCGCGGACGTCAAGGTCGCCCAGCCCCAGAAGCGACGGACGTTCTTTCAGCTGTTCGTGCAGCCAGCGCTCATCAAAGCGCGGGTCTCCCTTCATGGGCACGACTTTAGGATCCACGATCGTCAGCTCTTTGTTCATGAGAAAACCTCTGGCAACAACTGCGCGCTACGCCCGCTTTACCTCCGCGTACTGCAGCGGAACCTCATCGCCGAGCCACGACTTGCCCATGACTCCGTAGTGGCGCCAGCTCACGCCCCCGTGCGCCGCCGCCTGGTGGGAGTCGCGCAGCTTCCGCTCCAGCGGGTGCTCCATGCGGCTTGCCGTGGTGCCCGCGGTGTTGTGGATGGTGTCGACCACGTGCCGCGAAGCCTGCGCCGCATGCGTCGAGGCCAGCAGCCCCAGCCGCAGCAGGGGCCACTCCGGAAGCGAGCGCCCGCCGTTCAGCGGCCCCAGGTTCGCCTCGATCTCCTCCTGCGTCTCCATCACGAAGGCCCGCGCCGCCCGCAGCGTCGCCTCCATCTCGCCCAGCCGGATGTACGCCTCCGGCTGGTCCTTCAGCGTCGAGCCCGACATCCACGGCGTCTTCACCATCGCCAGGTCCACGAACGTGTCGATCGCGCCGCGCGCGATGCCGAGCGCCACGGCCGCCTTGTTGTAGGGAACCTGCGAGGGGTTGCGGTAGGTCGGATTCTCCCAGTGCTCGGTCGAGTTGAGCGCGTTCTGCGGCAGCATGTGCTTCGGAGGCACGTACTGATTGACGATGCGCACGTCGTGGCTGCCGGAGCCGCGCAGCCCCGCCATGTTCCACGTGTCGACGGGCACGAACTCGCCCTTCGGCACCATGAATGAGGCGTCCGCCATCTCCCCCGTGTCCTCGTCCACTATCTCGGCGGCGGGATTGAGCACGAGGTTCCAGGTGGCGTTGAAGCACCCGCTTGCGAACGCCCCCTGGTAGGTCGTGCGCCAGCCGCTGCCCTCGCGCTTCGCCGTGCGCCCGGGGAACTCGCCGTTCGGCGTCCCCAGTCCGGAGCACACGAGGTAGTACCAGTCGTCGCAGATCTCGTGCGCGAAGGCCGGGTCCATCTGCCGCAGGACGAGCGCGTTGATCTCGGAGTTGATCTGCACGCACCAGCCGATCGAGCCGTCGATCGCGCAGGTCTCCTCGATCGCCTCGATCTGGCCCCGCGCAGTCATGTCCTCCCCACCCAGCTCCTTCGGCAGGGTGTGGCGGTACAGACCGGCGTCCGCCATCACCTTCGAGACCCAGTCTGGCAGGCGGCGCAGCTGCTGCGCCTCGTCCCCGCCCGCCGCGAGCTCCTCCTTGATGTTCGCGATGCGCTCCGACATCGGCGTCTTCTGGAGCTCAGTGCTCCGGTCAATGATTTCCTGCCGTACCATTGCTTGCATTCTCCCCGTAGGATTCGCGCCCGCGATACTACCGAATCGGCCCGATAGCCAACACCCACAAGGAGCCCACATGCCCGCCATCCAGCCCATCCCCGACGGCTACACCGCCATCACCCCCTACCTCGTCGCCGAGGACGCCCCCGGCCTCCTCGACTTCCTCGCGAACGCCTTTGGCGCCGTCGAGCGCCTGCGCATGCCCATGCCTGACGGATCGCTCGGGCACGCCGAGGTCGAGATCGGGGGCGCCACGGTGATGCTCTCCTCCTCCATGGCCCCCGACTACCCGCCCAGCAGCGCCCAGATCCACCTCTACGTCGAGGATGTCGACGCCGTCTACGCCCAGGCCGTGAGGGCGGGCGCCACCGCCGTGACCGAGCCCGAGGACCAGTTCTACGGCGACCGCATCGCCCGCGTGCTCGACCCCGCCGGAAACACCTGGTCCATCGCCACCCACATCGCCGACGTCAGCCCGGAAGAGATGATGCAGGCCATGGAGGCCATGGGCGAGGGGTAGTGGTCGGTGGCCGGTGGCCGGTTGCCGGTGGCCGGTGGCCGGTGGCCGGCTGGCCTCAGTCTGCGAGCCGCACCTTGAACTCGGCAGGGTCCATCCCTGCCTTCTTGATGTTGGATTCCGCACGTTCCACTTCAGTGTTGGCGTTCTGATGGTAGTTCGGGTTCTTCGCGTCGGCTGACGCAAGGTGTCCGTCCTCCACGAGCCACTGCACAACGCTCTGCCTCAGCCCATACCAGCTCTTCACTTGTATCCGTTCCCCGGTGGGGCAAAGCACCTCGATCGGCTTTGGGGCGCCTTGCGGCGGCCGCTGCCCAGCGAGTGACACCCACCTTGCCTCCGCTGATGTTGGAGGTGGATCCTCCGGCTTCGGTGGAGCCACTGTCGACTCTGTGTCGGCGACCGGTGTCTCCCCCTGGCTGACGTTCCCCTCCGCCACACTGGGATGCCACAGCGCCAGGGCCTTCAGGCACACTCGAGCTGGCGAGTCGTTCAGGAGGTCGAACTGGACGACCCGCTTCTGTGCGACCGGCACGGGCTTATGGGTCTCGTAGACTTCCCACTTCTGTCCGTCGGTCACAGCGAAGTAGAGCGTTCCCCTTTCTAGGCAGTATCCGATGCTCTGACTTAGTCCGTCCCTCAATGGCCTCCCGAGCTTCTTCGCTTCCACCATGAGTGCTGGCTTGCCCTCAGAACTGAGGAGGGAATAGTCGGCTGGACCCGTCTGAGTGCGGTATTCCGGTACTACCTGAGCGGGGTCGCTCGTGTCCCATCCCAACCCTCGCAAGAGCGGATCAACAAGTGCGTAACGGGTCTGCGCTTCACTCTTCCGAAGCCCAGTGCCATGCTCATCGATCCGTGCCCGCAGCGTCTCAATAGTCTCCAACAGGTCTTCCAGTGGCATAGACCCGCACTATACCGCCGCTCTTCGTCCCCCAAGAGCCAACAGTCAAGAGCCAACAGCCCTTCCCCCACCGATCACCGACCACCCCCGTATAGTCACCAGCCACGAACCACCAACCACCAAGGAGCCCCCATGCCCCCCCTACGCATCGGCCTTATCGGAAGCGGCGGTATCTCCCGCGCCCACATGGGCGCCTTCCTCGAACACCGCGACGAGGTTGAGCTCGTCGCCGTCTGCGACATCCGCGAGGAGGCCGCCCAGGCCTACGCCGCCGACGCCGGCGTCGACCCCAGCGCCGTCTACACCAACACCGCCGACCTCCTCGCCCGCGACGATGTCGAGGCGGTCGACATCGCCACCATCCACGACCAGCACGCCAGCAACGCCATCGAGGCCGCCAGGGCGGGCAAGCACGTCTTGCTCGAGAAGCCGATGGCCTGCTCCGTCCAGGAAGCGCGCGACATCGTCTCCGCCTGCGACGACAACGGCGTCACCTTCATGGTCGCGCAGATGCTGCGCTACCTCCCCCATTACCAGAATGTGAAGCGCATCATCGAGTCGGGCGAGCTCGGCGACATCTGGGCCTGCCGCGCCGATAGCTGGTTCGGCGCCGCCCTCCCCGGCAGCATGACCAGCATGAACCGCGGCGACTGGTGGGGCTTCGACGGCAAACGCAACGGCGGCGGCAGCGTCATGATGGTCAGCACCCACCAGGTCGACCTCATCCGCTACTTCGTCGGCAACGTCGTCCGTATCACCGCGAAGACCTGGGGCGACCACCCCCTCATGAAGAACGGCGCCGAGGACCGCGCCGTCGCCACCTTCGAGTTCGACAGCGGCGCCATGGGCACGCTCCTCTCCAGCTACAGCGCCCGCACCCCCTGGATGTACCAGTCCCTCATCCTCGGCACGAAGGGCACCATTTACACCGTGCCCGACCTCGACGGGAACGTCGTCAACCAGCACCACGCCCCCGCCCGCATCGCCTCCGAGGCTCGCGAGACGCAGCCCGGCCACAACGGCATCCATGCCTTCAACGAGGTCGGTCCGGACATGGAGGGCCTCGTCGGCGAGAACCCCTTTACGAATGAGATCGTCCACTTCGCCCGCTGCATCCGCGACGGCGCGGAGCCCATCAGCAGCGGCCACGACAACCTCAACACCATGGAGGCCGTGCACGGTATCTACGCCGCCGCCGAGGCCGGCCACACCATCGAGGTCGCCGACCTGTAGGGCGTTCCGCTAGCCCGCCTCCACGCCTGCTCGCCCTGCTCGTGGCGGCGGTGCGTGTCCTCGATGGCCACGTCGAGGTGGTCCCACAGGCGCTCGACCGTCGAGCGCAGCCGCATGTTCTGGTACGAGCCCCCAGACCGCCACCGGCTCGCCCATGGCGCGCCATTCTCACCGCGCCCGGGCATCCGCCAACCGCCGGTGGAGCGGTGGGGCTAACCCCAGTGGCCGGCCATGGGTGGGCTGTTCCAGACCTCGGTGATTCGTCCCTCCACCACCCGGAACACCTCGATGCCGCAGATGCGGAGCTCGTCCCCCACCACCTCCGCCGCTACCCCCGACTCCGCCAGCTCCGTGCCCGTCGGGCCGGTCATGTTCCAGACCCAGGTCACGTCCCGCCCGTCCCCGGCGAGCAGCAGTGTCTGAAAGTGCAGGCTGCGCCCGTCTGCTGCCGTTCCCGCCGCTCGCTCGCTCGTGACGCGTTTCAGCTGTTCCGTGTGACTCATGACACGGGTGCTCCCGGCGTCATGTCGGGTGTAGGGGTCGGCGCAGTACTCCAGGACTCCCGAGCTGTCGCCGCGGTTCCACACGCGCTCGACGTAGCTGGCCACGACTTCGCGCGCCGATAGCTCAGACATGGGGCGCAGTGTCGCACATGGGCGCGGTGCGCCTCCGCCTCCCCGCAACCGGTATCATCCCGCTACTTCCCGACCGGAGGCTCACCATGGTCCGACCCGAAATCATCGAGCGCCAGGAAGCGCTTCACGACACACCCATCCTCGATCGCATCGCCAATCTTCGTGAAGCCCTCACACAGGCTGGCGACGAGGCCCAGCAGCTTCGCCGCATGCCCGACTGGGGCGTTCAGGAGCTCATCAACGCCGGCATCTACCGCATGGTCGTGCCTGCCGAGTTGGGAGGGGAGGACCTCCTCGCCCGCGAGCAGATCGAGGTCATTGCGGCTTCAGCGGCGATCGATGGCTCCGTTGGCTGGTGTGTCCAGATCAACTCCGAGATCAACGCCCTCGTGCTGCGACAGATGGCGCCCGAGTTCGCACACCAGATCTGCGACGACTGGGACTACCTCGTCTGCTCCGGTCTGGGCGCCCCCAACGGCCCCTTCCCCGGCCGCGAAGGCCAGCGTGAGGGCGACGGCTGGCGCGTGAAGTACCAGGGCGCCTTTGCCAGCGGCTGCCACCACGCCACCTGGAACCTCATCCTGACGGGAGAGACCAAAGATCCCACGACCGGCGAGAACGTTGATGCCGCCTTCATGATTCCAAAGGGCGAATTCGAGATCGTCGACACCTGGGACATGGCCGGTCTGCGGGGCTCCGGCAGCCACGATGTCCGCATCGTCGGCTACGTCCCACCCGAGCACGTCCTTCCCCAGGCCGCCCTCGCCTCCACCAAGACCTGGGAGAACCCCACCTACCGCAACCCCATCCAGGTGCCCTACAACAAGGGCGCCGTTGCCCTCGGCGTCGCCCGCGGCGCACTCGACGTTTTCACCGAGCTCGCCATGACGAAGACGCCCTGGGGCTCCGGCTCACTGTTGAAAGACCTCCCCGAGGGGCCCGTACGCCTCGGCGAGATGGAGGCGACCTGGGCCGCCGCGCGCGCCTTCCTCATGGAGACGCAGGACGAGATCGAGGAGAACCTGGGCCCGCTCGACGGAGGCAGGGAGTATCCCGAGTGGCCCCTGGCGCGTCGCGGGCTCCTTGCCTCCACCCACGCCGCCCAGTCCTGCCGCCACGTCGTCGACATCATCCACAACACCGCCGGCACTACCGCCAGCCGCATGAGCCACCCCCTGGAGCGCAAGCTTCGGGACGCCCATCAGGCCGCCGCCCACGGCGGGGTCAGCTGGCGCCACTACGGCCGCGTGGGTAAGACCTTCCTCGGCGAGGACCCCCCGCCCCAGTACGCCACCCCCACGCGTGCGTAAGCGGGCATGCGGCGCTCTGGTACGGTTGCGCCACTAGACTGCGGCAGGATGGGTTCCATGCGAGGGAGTCGATATCGCTTCGCCCTGCTCCCGGCGCTCGCGCTGGTCGCAACAATCGGGCTCGTCGCCGCCTGTGGTGACGACGGTGACGGCAGCGGCGATGTCACGCTGCACCTCGGCGCCATCCTCCCGGAGACCGGTGGGCTCTCCAATCTCGGCAGGCCCATGATCGCCGGCGTACGGCTGGCCGAAGCGGACATCAAGGCGGCGGGTGGCGCTATCGAGGTCACCTACGCCGACTCCGCCACCAGCCCCGAGACCGCCCCCGAGGCCGTCAACCGCCTCCTCAGCGAGGGGGTCCACGCCATCGTTGGCGCCGGCGCCTCGGGCGTTTCGCAGTCCTTCATCCAGATCCTCTTCGACGAGAAGATCCCGCAGTGCTCCCCCTCGAACACCTCCCCCTCGTTCAGCACCCAGGAGAATGCCGCCTACTACTTCCGCACAGTGCCGCCCGATATCGCCATCGCCCCGATCCTGGCCGACCTCGTCATAGGCGACGGCCACACCCGCATCTCCCTCGTCGCCCGCGCCGACGACTGGGGCCAGAGCCTCCTGGAGGAGCTCGAGAAGGAGCTGGAGCAGGTCGGCGCCGAGTACGACAGCGTCCTCTACGACCCCGCCGCCATCTCGTTCGATGCCGAGGTCGCCGCTGTCGAGAACTACGGTCCCGACGCGGTCATCAACATCACCTTCAACGAAGGACTGGCCCTCATCCGCCACCTGTTGGAGGCGGGCTACGGGCCAGAGCGGCAGTACCTGACCAACGGTTACATCGACCCCGCCCTCGCCAGCCAGATCGATCCCAACAACCCCAACGTCATCGATGGCATGAGGCTCCTTGAGCCCGGCGCCGACCTCGACTTCAACGAGCGGCTCGCAGCCGAAACCGGCGGCGAGATCGCCTACGGCGCCTCCGCCTACGACTGCACCATGATCCTCGCACTCGCCGCCCGCATCGCCGGCAGCACCGACGGCGACGACCTCCTGGAGGCCGTCGGCAAGGTCACGGACGGGGGCACGGAGTGCACCTCCTACGCGGAGTGCGCCGAGCTCATCAGGGACGGCGATGACATCGACTACGTGGGCGTGAGCGGCCCCGTCAACCTCGACGAGGTCGGCGATCCCACCGTCGCCACCTACATCATTACGACGTACACGAATGGCGAGTTTGACCGGCTCCGCGTCGCCGAAGTCGACCTGAGCTCTGGTCGGTAGCGCGGCACGCGCCGCGCTACCGACCGCCAACCCTCTAGAATCCCCCGCACCCGCCTGCAGGGAGGCTCCCCGTGGTCCGTCCCGAGATCATCGAGCGCCAGAACGCCATCAAGCAGACGCCCATGCTGGAGCGCATCGCTTCCATGAAAGAGATGCTCGCGCAGGCCGGCGACGAGGCGCAGCAGCTGCGCCACCTCCCCGAATGGGCCTCGAAGGAGATGGCCGACCAGGGCCTCTACCGCTTCGTCCTCCCCCTTGAGCTCGGCGGCGAGAACGTCACCGCCCGCGAGCAGATCGAGAACGTCGAGGCCGCCTCCGCCATCGACGGTTCCGTCGGCTGGTGCGTCCATATCAACTCGGAGATCAACGCGCTCGTCATCCGCCGCATGGAGCCGGAGTTCGCCCACAAAATCTGCGACGACTGGTACGTCCTCGTCTGCTCCGGCCTCGGCCCGCCCAACGGCCCCAACCCCGGCCGCAAGGCTCGCCGCGAGGGCGACGGCTGGCGGCTCAACTACCAGGGCTCCTTCGCCAGCGGTAGCCACAACGCCACCTGGAACTTCGTCATGGCCTCGCAGATGACCGACGAGGACACCGGCGAGACCCCCGTGAACTCCTACATGGTTCCCCGCGGCGAATTCGAGGTCGTCGACACCTGGGACACCGCCGGCATGCGTGGCTCCGGCAGCCACGACGTGCGCATGACCGACTGCTACGTGCCCCCCGAGCACTGCCTCCCCGAGGTTGCCCTCGCCTCGAGCGAGATCTGGGAGAACCCCACCTACCGCAACCCCACGCACGCCGTCTACAACAAGTCCGCCGTCGCCCTCGGCGTCTGCCGCGGCGCCATCGACTCCTTCATCGACCTCGCGAACGTCAAGACCCCCTGGGGCTCGGGCGCCATGCTCAAGGACCAGCCCCAGGCGCAGTACCGCGTCGGGGAAGCCGAGGCCACCCTGCAGGCCGCCCGCGCCTTCGTCATGGAGACACAGGACGCGCTCGAAGCCCACCTTGGCCCCCTGCCCTCACAGGGCGGCCGCCTCACGCCCGACTGGGAGCACGCGCGCCTCGCCCTTCTCGCCTGCGCTCACTCCGCCCAGTCCGCGCGCGAGGTCGTCGGCAGGCTCAACAACACCGCCGGCACCACCGGCAGCCGCATGGACAGCCCCCTCGAGCGCAAGCTCCGCGACGCCCATCAGGCCGCCACCCACGCCCTCATCTCGTACCGCCACTACGAGAACATCGGCAAGACTTGGGTCGGCCACGACCCACCCCCCAACTACCGCCAACCCGAGCGGGCGTGAGGGCCTACCCCTCGACCGGCACCGCCAGCCCCTCCACCACCTCTACTCCCGGCACCTTGGCCAGCGCGTCCGGGGCGACCGCGATCTTCGAGGAGCGGGTGCCGCTTCCCAGGATCACCCGGTCGAGCGCGAAGATGGCTGCGTCGACGTAGATGGGGAGGCCCTCCGGCAGCGCGAACGCCGTCACGCCGCCGATGGCCATGCCCGTGTGCGCCACGGTGTCCTCGGTCGATGCGAACGACGCCTTGCGCACGCCCATCAGCTTGCGCACGCGACGGTTCACGTCGAGACGTGTGTCGGCGCGCACGACGCAGGCCGCGAACTGTCGCGGCTCGTTCCGCGAGGCGATCAGGATCGTGTTCCCGCACTCCGGGACGGGGTAGCCGTACTCCCGGCAGAAGTCCGCCGTGTCGCCGAACGCCGGATCGATCTCGATGCGCTCGTACGCGATCCCGAGCGTATCGAGAGTCGCCAGCACGGCGTTCTCGGCGTCGACGTGCCCCATCACCCCGCCAGCGCCCGACCCAGCGCCGCGAGCTCGTCCGCCGCCCAGCGCTGCGATAGCACCGAGGTCGGGACTGCTCCGTTCGACCCGTGGTAGGCCCCCGGGTACACGTGCAACTCGACGGGGACGCCCGCGTTCGCCATGGCCCGCGCGTAGGCCACGTCCTCGTCGACGAACAGGTCGAGGTCGCCCACGTTGATGTAGGCGGGGGGCAGACCGGCGAGGTCCGTCGCGCGTGCCGGCGCGGCGTAGGGCGATACGCCCTCGCCGCCCGCGTTCCCGGAGAGGTAGGCGTTCCAGCCCGCGTCGTTCGCCTCGCGGTTCCACGTCCGCCCATCCGTGACCGCGTGGCTGCTGCGGGTCTCGTTGCGGTCGTCCAGCATCGGGTAGACGAGCAGCTGGTAGCAGAGCGGCGCCTCGCCGCGGTCGCGTGCCGCCAGCGCCACCCCCGCCGCCAGTCCCCCACCGGCGCTCCCCCCACCCACGGCGATGCGAGCGGGATCGATCCCGAATTCCTCCCCCGACCGCCACAGCCACGCGAGCCCCGCGTAGCAGTCTTCCAGTGGCGCCGGGAAGGGGTGCTCCGGCGCCAGCCGGTACTCGACCGACGCCACCAGCACGTTCAGCTTGTCGGCGATGTTGGCGCAGTAGGGGTCGCTCATCTCCACATTCCCCATCACCATGCCCCCGCCGTGGATCCAGTAGAACGCGGGAGCCGGTTGAGGCAGCCCCTCGGGGCGGTAGAGGCGCACGGGGACATCCGGATCCCCCGCCGGACTGGGAACCTGCCGGTCCTCGATCGCGACCCTCGCCGGCAGAACCGGCTGGGGCAGGGACGCCCGCATCTCCGCCATGCGCGCCCGCGTGCCCGGAATGTCCGACCAGTCCCGTTGCGGTCGCGGCATCCCTTCGAAGACGGGCCGGTGCTCGGCGTCGAGCCGGCTGGCGATGTCGATAGGGGCTACGTCCATGGGGTCCTCCTCGTGCGTCCGGCGGCGAGTCTACGCCGCCCGCGGCCCCGCTCGCGTACGATTGCGCCCGATTCGGGCGGGAGGTCGCACATGGGCACACTCGACGGTCGTGTCGCCATCGTCACCGGTTCCAGTCGCGGCATCGGCGAGGACGTGGCTCGCGCCCTCGCCGCCGAGGGCGCGAGGGTCGCCATCGCCGCGCGCACCGAGGAGGTCAGGGACAAGCGCCTCCCCGGCACCATCCACACCGTCGCCGAGACCATCCGCAGCGATGGCGGCGAGGCTCTGCCCGTGCGCATGGACGTGCGCGACCCCGAGAGCATCGGCGCGGGTGTCGAGCGTGTCGTGGAGGAGTGGGGCCGCGTCGACATCCTTGTGAACAATGCCGCCATCCTCGTCCCCGGCTCCATCGAGACCGTCCAGCCCCGCCACCTCGACCTCATCTGGCAGATCGACTTGCGCGGCCCCCTCCTCCTCATCCGCGCCTGCGTGCCCCACATGCGGGCCGCGGGCGGCGGCCATGTCGTCAACGTCTCGTCGCGGGCGGGAGTCTTCCCCGGCCCCGGCCCCTACCCCGAGACCCGCGCGAGCGGCGGCTTCTACGCGATGGTCAAGTCCGGCCTCGAACGCTACTCGCAGGCCCTCGCCATGGAGCTGCAGGACGACGGCATCGCCGTCAACGTCCTCTCCCCCATCGGTCGAATCCGCACGCCCGGGAACATCTGGGCCGAGAACGATCCCGAGAACCCGACGCTCGAGTTCGAGCGCGCGCCCCACATGGCCAAAGGCACCGTGTGGATCTGCGAGCAGCCCCCCGGCGAGTTCACCGGCCACATCCTCTTCGACGAGGAGCTCTGCGCCGAGAAGGGCCTGTAGCGGGCCGCCCTAGCGCGTCAGCTCGGAGATGTCGGGCCCGCCCTCGGTCGCGACGACGCCCGCCTCGCGCAGCGCCTCCACCTCGTCGGCCCCTAGCCCCAGCAGCTCGCCCAGCACCTCGGCCGTGTGCTCGCCCATGCTCGGAGGCGGCCCCGCGATTCCCGACTCCGAGCGCGACATCCGCACCGGCGTGTTCGCCACGGGCAGCGTGCCCGCCACCGGATGCGTGACCTCCTGGATCATCTCCCGGTGCCGCACCTGCGGGTCGGCCACCACGTCCGCGATCGTGTTCAGGGGTCCGCTCGGGATGTCTGCGGCCAGGAACTCCCTCAGCCAGTGCTCCCGCGGCTGCTGGCGGAACGCCTCGAACAGCACCGGCTCCAGCTCAGCGTGATTCGCCGTCCGCTTGGGACCCGTGTCGAAGCGCGCATCGTCGATTAGGTCGGTCACCCCCAGCAATGCGCAGAGGATCGGCCACTGCTCATCCCGAAACGCCAGCGCCACCACGATCCAGCCGTCCGCCGCCGGGAACGCCTGGAACGGCGTCGCGCTTGGGTGGCGCGTGCCCAGCGGCTTTGGCGCCTCGCCCGTCACGAAGTACCGCATGATGGCGTTCTCCAGCACGCTCACCTGCGCGTCGAGCATGCTGATGTCGATCGCCTGCCCCTCCCCGCTCCGCGCCCGTTCGTGCAGCGCCGTGAGGATGCCGATGGCGGTGTAGAGCCCCGCCACGATGTCGCCGTAGGAGACCCCCGGACGCACGGGATCGCCGTCCGGCTGCCCCGTGATCGACATCACGCCCCCCATCCCCTGCACGATGATGTCGACTGCCGGGTGGTCCCGATACGGCCCCGTCTGCCCGAATCCCGACGTGCTCGCGAAGATGAGCCCGGGATTCCGCTCCCGCAGCGTTTCGTAGCCAATCCCGAGCCGCTCCATCGTCCCCGGCGTGAAGTTCTCCATCACCACGTCGACCTGCTCCGCGAGGTCGAGCAGCAGCGACCGCCCCTCCTCGCGCGTCAGGTCGATCGCTATGGACCGCTTTCCCCGGTTGATGCTGAAGAAGTAGCCACTCCAGCCGTTCTGGTAGGGACCGCTCGTGCGGGCCACGTCCCCCCACGGCGGGCGCTCGACCTTGATCACGTCCGCCCCCAGGTCCGACAGCACCATCGCCGCGTACGGCCCCGACAGCACCCACGTCAGGTCGAGGACCTTGATGTCGTTAAGCGGCTTGGCCACGGCCGCGAGTATACGTGCGGCCGCCTAGCGCTGACCCCGCAGGCGCGGATCGAGCGTGTCCCGGAGGGCGTCGCCGAAGAGGTTGAAGGCCAGCACGGTGACGCTCAGCGCGAGCCCCGGGAAGATCGCGATCCAGGGCGCCGTCACGAAGTAGGTGCGGTTGCTTCCCGAGAGGTCCGCCCCCCACGAGGGCGTCCCCTGCTCCACCCCCACTCCCAGGAAGCTCAGCGCCGATTCGGTCAGGATCGCCGCCGGCAGCGTCGTGCTCATCACGATCAGGAGGAGCCCCACCAGGTTGGGGAAGATGTGGCGCCACATGATGCGCACCTCGCTCGCTCCGATGACCCGCGCCGACTCAACATAAACAGCGGCCCGCTGCTCCAGCACGTTCCCCCGCATGATGCGGAAGATCACCGGGGTGAAGACGATGCAGATCGCCACCACCAGCAGGAACTCCTCCGCCGCGAGGACCGCTCCCAGGTCGGGTAACTCGTCCCGCAGCGAGGCGTACAGCGTGAGCGCGAACAGGATCGAAGGGAAGGCGATCAGCACGTCCGCCACCCGCCCGAAGGCGAAATCGACCGGACCGCCAAGGTAGCCCGCCATCAGCGCCAGCGCCGTTCCTCCCAGCGCCGCCACGACCACCGTCGCCAGACCGATCTTCAGCGAGACCCGACCTCCATAAAGCACACGCGACCAGACATCGCGCCCCTCCCGGTTCGTCCCGAAGAAGTGACTGCCGCTCGGGCCCTCAAGGATGGGGGCAACGCCGAAGCCTTCCGGGTCACTCGTGCGTAACACCGGGGCTGCGACGGAGCCGAACACCATCAGGGCGATGAGGACCGCGCCAATCGTTCCCAGCCGCTGCTGCCGCACGAAGCGCAGAACCCCCGCGAAGCGCGGCTGAGGCGGGCGCAGTGCTTCTGCGTGCAGAGCCGCCGCTGCTTCGCTCTCGGTCATCAGTACCGGATCCTGGGGTCGATGAACGTGTAGGTGAGGTCGACCGCGAGATTGACGATGGTGAACATGAAGGCGAACACCATGATGGCCGCCAGGGCCACCGTGTAGTCGATGGACACTACCGACTCGAACACGAGCAGCCCCAGACCGGGTATCCCGAAGATCTGCTCCGCGATGACCGAACCGCCAAGGACTGCCCCCAGCTGGATGCCGATCACCGTGATCACCGCAATCATCGAGCTGCGGAACACGTGCCGCAGCACCACCGCGCGCTCCCGAAGGCCCTTCGCCCGCGCCGTCCGCACGTAGTCCGAGTACAGCGTCTCCAGCATCGACGAGCGCACGATGCGGGCCACGTACGCCGCCGTCGCGATCGCCAGGGTCACCGCCGGCCAGATCACAATCTTGAGGTTGTTGAGCGGGTCGTCTTCAAGCCGCACGTACTCCCAGAGCGGGGTCCACGCCCACCAGATCGCGGGTAATGTGATCACCAGCGTCGCTACCCAGAAATTGGGCACGGAGATCCCCGAGATCGTCACGATCCGTAGGAACCCATCGAGGAACGTCCCCGGTCTGATCGCGGAGATGATCCCCACCGGGATGCCGATCACCGCCGTCAACAGCACCGTCAGCAGCCCAAGCTCCGCCGTCACCGGCAGCCGCGACCTGATCTCGGGCGTCACCGGGCGCCGGTTCTTCAGGGAGAGGCCGAAGTCGCCCTGGAGCGCATGCCAGGCCCAGTCGCCATATTGCACGAAAAACGGCCGGTCGAGCCCGAACTCCTCCTCCAGGCTCGCGATGGCCTTCGCGTTCTGGTCCGGGGAAACGAGGCCGAAGCCCGTCAGCGCCGCGTTCCCCGGCCGCAGAAAGAGCAGCCAGAACAGCAACAGCGACATCCCGAACAACATGAACGGGACCACGATCAACCGGCGGGCGATGTATGCCTGCATGAGCCCCAGACTCTGCAGAGGGCGGGCCTACCCGCCCGCCCTCTGCAGAAGGTTCCCTAGCTTTCGATCCACATGTCGTGTGTGCGGTTCAGCAGTCCTCCAAGGAGGACGTCGTCCTCCGGGAAGTTCTGCACCCGGGCGTTGTGCACGACCCAACTGTGGCCCGGAACCGGCAGGTTAATGCCGGGCACCAGCTCATCAAGGGCGAAGAGCTGCATCTCCCCCATCTTCTCGAGCCGGAGCTCCGGGTCGACCTCCTGCGCCTGCGCGGCTGTCAGGTCGCGCAGCTTCTCGGCGTTCGCCACCAGGCTCGCGTCTGGCTGGTCCGTCCCGAAGCTCCACGACACGCCCGCGAAGGCTGCCGGGTTCATCATCGTCATGTTGTAGATCTCGGGCGTCGTGCTCGCGTTGTACGGCACCACGAAGAGCTCCCACTGCTTGATCGGCTCGCGGGCCCGCGCCACATACGTGGTCACGTCGTGGACCAGGGGCTCTGCCGTGACCCCGAGGTTCTCCTCCATCTGCCGCGCGAGGAACTCGGCCAGCGTCGAGCCCCGCGGATCAATGCTCGTCTCGATGCGGATGTGGTCGACTTCGGTTCCCGACGCCTCCCACAGTTGCCGCGCCTTCTGCGGATCAAACTCCCGGTACGACTTCAGCGTTTCCTGGTCGAGCGCGAATCCCGGCAGGGCCTGCCCCACGGGACCGTCGTACACACCGTCGCCCGCATACAGCGTGGCGATCAGCGCGTCGTAGTCGATGGCCAGCGAAATCGCTTCGCGTGCCCGTCTGTCCGTGAACTTGATGTTGTCGAACGCCAGGAAGCGCGCCTCCGTCGAAGCGACCTCCTTGGCCACGAATGAGTCATTCCCCGTGAACTCGTCGAACTCGATACGGTCGGCGATGGCCGGCAGGTAGTCGATGTCCCCGGCCAGGAAGGCCGCTTTCACCGCAGCGCGGTCCACGATGATCCGCGTCTCGTGACGGTCGATGTACGGTTCGCCCTCGACAAAGTGCGTCGAGGGGTTCTCGTGCGCGTAGTAGTTCGGGTAGCGGGCCAGCGCGACGCCTGCGCTGTCACGCTTCTCGATGATGTACGGGCCCGCCCCCGCGTCAAGCTCCTGCACGTTGCCATTCGCCTGCTGGTCCAGCAACGCCTTCGAGACAATCCCGTAGGCGGTCGATGCCATGAGCACCGGCGCCGAGGCGGCCGGCGCCTTCAGCGACACCCGCACCGTCGACTCGTCGATCGCGGTGATCGTGTCCATGAAGCCCCAGTTCGCCTCGTTCACCTGGGAGCCCTGGTCCGCCAGCAGCGAGGGGAAGCGGCTCCACGTGTTCGCCACGTCCTCGGCCGTCACGGCGCTGCCGTCGTGGTGGAACGTCATCCCCGGACGCAGCGGGAACGTGATGGTGAGGTTGTCCGGCTGCTCCATCGCCGTGGCCGCATCGAACAGGAACTCGTTCGTCGAGACCTTGTAGAGATGCGTGTGGTTGTAGATCCTCGCCAGGATCTCGTTGTTGTTGATGACCTTCAGACCTGGATCAATACCGTCGTCGACCTGCGTCTTGCTCTGCCGGAAGGTGCCGCCCGCTCGCGAAGGAGCCTCGGCCGGAGCTGGCTCGTCGTCGTCGTCGCCACAGCCGACGGCCATCAGGCCCGCCGAGCCCGCCGCCAGCGCCGCGCCTCCGATGAGGAAGCCACGTCGTGATCGCCGGCGCCTCCAGTAGCGCCCCCAATAGCCTTCTCGCATGTTGCTCTCCCGGTGCAGGATGGGCGGCAGTCTAGCCAATTCGCCCCGCCGCGTCAGCAACTCGCGTATCCCCTGGAACACGCCCTCCCGCTATCATCCTGCCGTGGCTCAGATCGACTGGTACCGCGTCGCTGGTCTCGACGAGCTCGAAGACGGTGACGTCAAGACCGTCCTCGCCGGGCGGAACGTCGTCGCGCTCACCCTGCACGAGGGCCGCTACGGCGCTCTCGACAACCGTTGCCCCCACGAGAACGCCCCCCTCGGCGAGGGCTACATCGACCGCGGCTGGCTCATCTGCGCCCTCCACCAGTACGAGTTCAATCCCCACGACGGCCACCCCTCGCCCACGTTCGAGGAGGGCCCACCCGCCTACCCGGTCGACGTGCGCGAGGACGCCGTCTATGTGGGCATCGAAGACCTTGCCGCCAGCTACGAGGAGGCTCGCCAGGCCTTCTTCGCCGCCACCGAGAACGCCATTACGCTGGTCGACGCCACCGAGGGCGCCCGCCAGGCCCTCATCGACTGGCGCCGCGCCGCCGTCGTCGGCGCCGGGGTGGAGCCCCCCCAGGGGATGCCCCGTACGGTCGAGGCGGCGGGCCTCCCCAACGCGCTCGCCATCGCTCGCGCCCTCCGCGCCTGGCACGACTCCCACGAGGCCATGCGTGTCGCCTTCAACCGCATCCCCCGCGAGGAGAAGCCCTCGGTGGCCCGCCCTCCGCAGAAGTACCCCGCCCCCCAACCCAGCGGCGTCCCCCGCATGATCTTCGGCTGACATCCATGACCGACCTGAAGCGGCGGAGGCTTGGCCGGACCGGCCTGACGGTTCCCGAACTCGGCCTCGGCGCCATGGACACTCCCACCTCCCCGGAGGGCGGTGACACCCTTCGCGCCGCCCTCGACGCGGGCATCACCTTCATCGACACCGCCCGCGAGTACGCCGGCAGCGAGATGCTCATCGGCCAGACGCTGCGCGAAGCAGAGCCGCCCGGCGAGCTCCGTCTCGCCAGCAAAACCTTCAGCCGCACCGCCAACGGCGCCCAGTACGACATCGACCGCTCCCTGCGAGCGCTCGGCCGCGAACGCATCTCCCTCTACCAGCTGCACGATGTCTCCACCCCAGAGGCGTGGGAAGCGGTCATGGGCGAGGATGGCGCCCTCGCCGGTCTCCAGACTGCACGCTGGCGGGGCCTGATCGACCACATCGGCATCTCTTCCCACACCGCTGAGATTGTGAGCAAGGCCATCACCTGCGGCGAGTTCGACACCGTCATGCTCGAGTACTCCGCCTTCTACCCCGCCACCGCGCCCCTGATCGACCTCGCCCGCGAGCACGATGTGGGCGTCATCGTCATGCGGCCGGTCGGGGGCTCCGGGCGCACAAGTGCAATGCGGGGCCGCATCGCCGAGGGGTACGACGGCCCGCTCACCCCCGCAAACCTCCTCCGCTACGTCTGGTCGAACCCCGGCGTTTCCGTCGCCATCCCGGGCGCTCGCTACCCCTCCCGCATCCACGATAACGTGGCCACCGCCGGTGGCTGGCTCCCCGTGGATGAGGCCGATCGACAAACCCTCGAGGCGGAGGCCGCGCGCCTCTACTAGCGGCCTCCGCCCGTTCACACCGAGCCAGCCCCAAGGCGGTATCGTGCCTCTCGACCGCTGGCCGTGAACGACTCGAATCCCACCCCCGCCGCGGGCCGCGGGCCCCTCTGGGAGGCCGTCGCCTACTTCCTCCGCCTCGGCGTCGTCGCCTTCGGCGGCCCCGCCGCTCACGTCGCCATGATGCGGCGCGACCTCGTCGAGCAGCGCAAGTGGCTCTCCGACCAGGATCTGCTCGATCATCTCGCCGTCGCGAGTCTCATCCCCGGCCCCAACTCCACCGAGCTCGCCATGCACCTGGGCGCCCGCCGCGCCGGCTGGGCGGGACTCTGGCTCGGAGGGGCGGCCTTCATCCTGCCCGCCTTCGCCATCGTTCTCGCCTTCGCCTGGCTCTACGTCGAGTACGGCGAGACGCCCGCCGGCGCCGACCTCCTGCGCGGCGTGCAGCCCGTGATCCTCGCCATTGTCGTGCAGGCCATCTGGAGCCTGCGCACGACCGCCGTTCGCGCCCGGGACACGGCGGTGGTCGCCTTTGCGGCCGTCGTACTGGCCGTCCTCGGGCTCAACGAGGCCGTCGTTATCGTTGGCGCGGGCCTCGCGCTGCTCGCCTGGCGGAGGCTCGCCCCCGAACCCCTGCGCGAGCCCCTGGGAGCTCCCCTGCCCCATCCCCGCACCGTTTGGCGGGCCGTTCGGCGCTGGTTGCGCGTGACCGGTCGCCGCGCCGGAGGACTCGTGCTTCTCGCGACCCCAGCCGGCTTTGCCCTCCCCGAGCTCTTCTGGGTGTTCCTCAAGATCGGCGGCACCCTCTACGGCAGCGGCTACGTGCTCGTCGCCTTCCTCGAGGCGGACTTCGTCACGAGCCGCGGCTGGCTCACCGAGCAGACCCTCGTCGATGCCGTCGCCGTGGGGCAGTTCACGCCGGGACCGGTCTTCACGACCGCCACCTTCGTCGGCTACGTCTTCGACGGCTTCCCGGGCGCCATCGTCGCGACGCTTGGCATCTTCCTGCCTTCGTTCCTCTTCGTCGCGATCACGCACCCGCTCGTGCCGCGCCTGCGCGAGGCCCCCTGGGCCTCCGGCTTCCTCGACGGCGTGGGAGCCGCCGCCGTGGCCGTCATGGCTGTCGTCGTCGTGTCGCTGGGGCGCATCGTGATCGACGACGCTTTCGCCTGGGCCGTCCTCGCCGTTGCCGCCGTCGTGCTCGTTCGCTTCTCCCTCAGCACGGTCTGGCTCGTCCTCGCCGGCGGGGCGGCGGGCCTCCTCGCTGGGGTCGTCACCTAAGTGCCGAGCGAGGCTCCCGACGACCTGAAGCCGGACGTGCTAGCGTGCGCGCGCAGCCCAGGCGCCCCGCCGGCGGAGGAACCCCGTGGACGTTGGCCTCGTCTCCCTCGGCGATAACCTCCCCCATCCCCACACCGGCGAGCGGCTCAGTCCCCAGGCCCGCTTCCGCCAGCTGGTCGACCTCGGCGTCCTCGCCCAGGAGCTCGGCTTCTGGTCGTTCCACCTGGGTGAGCACCACTTCAGCGAGTACATCGTCTCCTCCCCCACGCCCATCCTCGCCGCCGTCGCCGAGCGCACGACGAGCCTGCGCCTCTCCACCGCCGTCTCCCTGCTCCCCCACCACGACGCCGTCCGCCTGGCCGAGGACTACGCCACCGTCGACGTCCTCTCCGGTGGACGTGCCGAACTCGTCGGCGGGCGTGGCGTCTACCGCGCCCACTACGCGCAGTTCGGCCAGGACCAGGAGCGCTCCGCCGAGATGCTTGCGGAGTCGGTCGATCTCCTGCGGCGCCTGTGGACCGAAGAGGGCGTCACCTGGTCCGGCGATTTCCGACCGCCGCTGGATGGCGTCACGGTCCATCCTCGGCCCGTCCAGCAGCCCCACCCACCCATCTGGCTCTCCGCCAGCTCCCCCGAGTCCGTCGACCGCGCCGTCGCGCTCGGCTGCCCCGTCGTCATTCCCACCGTCTCCGTGGGCGTCGACGCCCCGCCCGGCCTCATCGAGCGCTACCGCGAGGGCTGGCGCCGAGCCGGTCGTGACCCGGAGGAGGGGCGTGTCGCCCTCCACGTCCACTGCCACGTGGGAGCGGGTTCGACCGCCGACGCCGTGGAATCCTGGCGCCCCTTCCAGGAGGGCTACCTCTCCTGGGTGCTCCGCGACATCGCGGGCGCAACCGGCCCTCTCCCTCCGCACTTCGCCGCCCTCGCCACGCCCGAGGCGCAGGCCGTCTGCGGAAGCGTCGAGGATGTGCTCGCCGACCTCGAAGGCCGCATCCGCGCGACGGGCGGCGTCGAGCTGCTCATGGTCCAGATGGATCAGGGAGGACTCCCACCGCAGGAGGTGGTCGAGACCGTCACGCGTTTCGCCACCCGCGTGCTCCCCCGCCTCCGCGAGCGACTGGCCTCATGACCGTGATTCCCGGCAGCGTTCGTGAACCGTTAGCCGCTTCGTGCCAGACTTCCGCGGGCCCCAACCCCGGCCGGCCATCCCGAAGGAAATGCCCGTGACGAACACCCCGACCGCAGATCCCCAATGCCTCGACGGTGACATCGACGGCGCCGTCAATTTCCGTGACCTCGGTGGCTACCGCACCCAGGATGATCGTGTCGTCCGCTCCGGACGGGTCTTCCGCTCGGGAATGATGCACCACGTCACCCCCGCCGGCCTGAGCGCCCTGCGCGACACCCTCGGCGTCCGCACGGTGGTCGACCTGCGCAACGCCCAGGAGCTCAGCGCCGACGGGTGCTCGCCGTTCGAGGACTACGGCATCGTCTGGCGCAACGTCGCCATTGGCAGCGAGACGGTCATGACCCCGGAGGAGCGGCAGGAGCGCTTCAAGGCGATGGCTGCGGGCCCGGTCGATTGGTGCGAGTCCTACATCCGCATGTCGGAGCACGCGCCCGCCGCCTTCCGCACCTTCTTCGAGTTCGCCGCCGACCCCGCCAACGCCCCGCTCGTGTTCCACTGCACCGGAGGGCGCGACCGCACCGGTGTCGCCGCCGCCCTCCTCCTCTCCTCCCTCGGCGTGGACGACGAGACGATCGCTCGGGACTACTCCCTCACCGGCGACCTGCTCCAGCCCCACGTCGACCTCTTCGGCCGGCAGATGGAGGCCCTCGGCATGACCCGCGAGAGCTGGGCGAAGCTCCTCGAGACGCCCGCCGGCGCCATGCGCCGTTTCCTCGTCTACCTGCGCAAGGAGCACGATGGCGCCGAGTCCTACCTGCTGTCCGCCGGCGTGTCCGCGCCTGCCTTCGAAGCTGCGAAGGAGCACCTGCTACAACAATGCGGTATGTGACATATTCCCACCGCGAAGTGGCCCGGCGGGGGTATTATCTCCGCACTAGTTTGGATTGAGGAGGAACGTGATGTCTTCCCCTGGAAGGCTCCTCTATCTCTCGCTGACGTCGTTGCTGGCCGTGGTCATGCTGTTCGTGATCGCCGCCTGTGGCGACGACGATGGCGAGGAGGCCACCCCCGAACCCACTCCCGCTCCCGCAACTGAAGCCGCCGAAACCGAAACCCCGGCCCCGGCGCCCGACGAAGGTGTCGAGCTGCACATCGGTGTGGTCCTCCCCGAGACGGGAGCGCTCGGATTCCTCAATCCTCCGATGATCGAGTCGGTGAGGCTGGCGGTTGCCGACATCCTTGAGGCGGGCGGCCCCATCACCGTCACCTACGCCGACTCGGGCACGAACCCCGACATCGCCGCCGAGTCGGTCAACCGCCTCCTCGGCGAGGGCGCCCACGTCATCGTTGGCGCTGCCGCCTCCGGCATCTCGCAGTCGTTCATCCAGCGTCTCTACGACGACAAGATCCCGCAGTGCTCTCCCTCGAACACGTCCCCCTCCTTCAGCACCCAGGAGAACGCCGCCTACTACTTCCGCACGGTACCGCCCGATGAGGCCGTCGCCCCCATCATTGCCGACGAGGTCGTCGCCGATGGCGGGACGCGTGTCGCCATCCTCGCCCGTGCCGACGACTACGGGAACGCCCTCGCCAACCTGATGGTGAGCGCCCTCAACGAGCTCGGCGCCGAGTCCAGGATCATCTCCTTCGATCCCAACGCCTCCACGTTCGAGTCCGAGGTGGCCGCCACCAGGGGCTACGCCCCCGATGCCATCGTGCACATCTCCTTCGAAGAAGGCACGAGCATCATCCGCGGCCTCCTCGAGGCCGGATTCGGCCCTGAGATCCAGTACGCCGCCGATGGACTCTTCTTCCCCACGCTCTGGGAGCTGGTCGATCCGAACAACGCCAACGTCCTGGATGGCATGAAGCTGATCGGGGCCAGCGGGTCGAAGGAGTTCAACGACCGTCTTGCCCCGATCACCGGCGGCAACGTCATCTACGGCGGCCAGTCGTACGACTGCGTCGTCCTGATGGTCCTGGCCGCTGAGGCCGCCGGGAGCACTGATGGTGACGCCATCATCGAGGCCCTTGGCACGCTGACCGATGGCGGCGCCGAGTGCCGCACCTATGCCGACTGCTCCGCTCTCCTCGCTGAGGGCGCGGACATCGACTACGTGGGTGTGAGCGGACCCCTCAACCTCGACGCTGTCGGCGACCCCACGGTGGGCAACTACGCCGTCGCGCAGTTCCAGAACGGGGCCCTTGTGGCATTGAGCGACAAGGAGAGCCACCTCGCCGACCTCGTCGCCCCCGCTGCCGCACCCACAGAGACGCCACCTGCCGCTCCCACGGTGCACATCGGCGTGGTGCTCCCGGAGACGGGCGCCCTCGGGGAGTATGGCGTGCCCATGATCGCCTCCGTCCGCCTGGCCGAAGAGGACATCCGCGCCGGGGGCGGCAACATCGAAGTCACCTACGCCGATAGCGGCACCGACTCCGATGTCGCCAATGAGGCGGTAAACCGCCTGCTTGGCGAAGGCGCGCACGTCATCGTCGGCGCGGCCGCCTCCGGCATCTCGCAAGCCTTCATCCAGAAGCTCTACGACGAGCGCATTCCCCAGTGCTCACCCTCCAACACCTCCCCCTCCTTCACCGGCCAGGCGAATGCCGGCTACTACTTCCGCACTGCTCCCTCCGATGCGATCGTCGCTCCCGTCATCGCTGACACCATCGTTTCCGAAGGCGGAACGCGCGTCTCCATCCTCGCCCGCGCCGACGACTACGGCGTGGCCCTCCGCGACCTGGTCGACAATGCCCTCCAGAGCCTGGGTGCCGAGACCAGCATCACGACCTACGACCCGAACAGCACCGTCTTCAGCGCAGAGGTCGAGCAGGTCAAGGGCTATGGCCCCGACGCCATCCTCCTCATCAGCTTCATCCCCGACGGATCGAGCCTGACGCGCGGCCTGATCGAGGCCGGCTTCTCGCCGGACATGATGTACGGCTCCGACGGCATGCACACTCCGACCCTCTGGGAGAGCGTCGACGCCTCGAACCCCGAGGTGCTCGACGGTCTCACGCTCTTCGTCGCCTCCGGCCCGGCCATCCCCGCCTACCAGGAGTTCAACGACCGCCTCGCTGAGGTCTCCGAGGGGAACTTCGTCTTCGGCGCCCAGTCGTACGACTGCACGGTCATCCTCGCCCTGGCGGCCAGGGCCGCCGGCAGCACCGACGGCGACGCCATCATCGCCGCCGTCAGCGAGGTCACCGGCGGTGGCGCTGAATGCACGACCTACGGCGAGTGCGCCGAGCTCATCGACGCCGGCCAGGACCTTGCCTACGTCGGCAAGGTCGGAAGCCTCAAGCTCGATGCCGGTGGGGATCCCACGGTGGCGACCTACAAGGTGAGCCGCTTCGAGGGCAGTGAGCTCGTCGAGCAGATCACCGTCTTCGATCTCAGCCGCTAGGCCGAGCTCGAACCAGCATCTTCCGAGGGGGCGCCGCCCGGCGCCCGCTCGGTATCTCCGTCGCGGCCGCGGGCGCTGAGCGTTCCCAGGTACAGCTCCACCACGCGCTCGTCGTTCAGGAGTTCCTCGCCCAGACCCGTGTAGGCGTTGCGGCCCTGGTCGAGGACGTAGCCCCGGTGCGCGACCTGCAGACACCGCCTCGCGTTCTGCTCCACTATCAACACGGAGACGCCCGCGCGGTTCACCTCCACCACCTGCTCGAAGACCTGCTCCTGGTAGCGCGGCGAGAGGCCCGCCGAGGGCTCGTCCAGGAGCAGGACCGAGGGGTTCATCATCAGGGCGCGGCCCATGGCCAGCATCTGCCGTTCGCCCCCGGAGAGCGCCCCCGCCCGCTGCCCCGCCCGCTCCGCCAGCAGCGGGAACAGCTCCACCACCGTCTCGAACCGCTCCTGCCACGCCCGCGGCTCCAGGAAGAGCCCCATCTCCAGGTTCTCGCGCACGCTCAGCCGCGGGAACACGTTCTCCGTCTGGGGCACGTAGCCGATGCCCTCCGTCACCAGCAGGTGTGGCTTCTTCCCGAGCACTGACTGGCCCCGCAGCAGCACGTCCCCCTCCCACACCTCCACCAGCCCGAAGGCCGCTTTCAGCAGCGTCGACTTGCCCGCCCCGTTCGGCCCCACGATGCCCGCGATCTCGCCCTCCCACAGGCTCAGGCTGCAGTTGTTCAGGATGGGCACGCCCGCGATGTACCCCGCTATCAGGGAGCGCGCCTCGAGCAGCGGCCTTGCCTCAGCCATCGTCCGCCTCCCCGCTCGACTCCTCTTCCTCGTCCAGCCCCACGCGCGCCCGCCCCAGGTAGGCGTCGATCACGGCCTCGTTCGCGACCACGTCCTCCGGCGGCCCCTCGGTCAGGATCCGCCCCTGCGCCATCACCACGACCCAGTCGCTGATGTCCATCACCACGTCCATGTTGTGCTCGACGAACACGATCGTGACGCCTTGGGCGTTCAGGTCCCGGATGTGCTCCAGCAGCGACTCGGTCAGGGCCGGGTTCACGCCCGCCGTGGGCTCGTCGAGCATGACGATGTGTGGGTCCGCCATCAGCGCCCGCGCCATCTCCAGCAGCTTCCGCTGCCCCCCCGAGAGCGTTCCCGCCTGTTCGGCGGCCATGTGCGCCAGGTTGAAGCGCTCGAGCAACTCCATCGCGCGGGCCTCCACGCGCACCTCCTCGGGCTGCCACAGCCAGCGCAGGAGGGCGCGCTCGAGCCGTTCGCCGGGCTGGGTCTGCGCCGCCACCGCCATGTTCTCCAGCACCGTCAGCCGCGAGAGCGACTTGGTCAGCTGGAACGTGCGCACCATCCCCAGCCGCGCGATGCGGTGCGGCGGCAGGCCCCCCAGGTGCCGCCCGTCCAGCCGCCACGACCCCCTGTCCGGGCGGTCGAAACCGGTCAGCAGGTTGAACAGCGTCGTCTTGCCCGCTCCGTTCGGCCCGATGATCGCCGTGATCGTGCCCCGCTCGATCTCCAGGTGGTCGATATCGACCGCGCGGATGCCCCCGAAGGTCTTCAGCATCCCGAAGGTGATGAGGATCGGGTCGTCCTTCAGCCTCCCCGGCGGGGCCGCTTCGAGCGCGGTCTGTGTCAGCTCCGGCCGTGTCGTCATGCTGTCATGTCCCCAGGTGCAGGTCCCTGCGTCTCCCAAAGATGCCCTGCGGCCGGAGCGCCATCAGCGATACCAGCCCGACCCCCATCAGGACGACACTGATAGCCCCCTCCGAGCCGTCCAGGAAGTCGGCGAGGATGTTGGGTAACCAGCCTTGCGAGGAGAGCTCCCGGATGAACGACTCAACGCCCTCCCGCAGGAACCAGAACAGCATCGCCCCCACCACCGGCCCCACCGTCGTCGCGAGGCCGCCCAGGATCAACGCCGCCCAGGCGAAGAACGTCACCTGCGGCTCGAAGTTCTCCGAACCCACGCCCGACTGCTGGAGGGCGTCGATGACCCCCGCCAGGCCCCCGATCACGCCCCCGATGACGAGCGCCTGCAGCTTGTAGGCCACGGTGTTCTTGCCCAGGCTCAGCACGGCGTCCTCGTCCTCGCGGATGGCGCGCACCACCCGCCCCCAGGGGCTGCGAATCAGCGCCAGCACCAGCGCCGAGCAGAGGACCACGAGGATCCAGGCCACGATCATCACCCACAGCTGGTTCGACGAGTACGTGAACGTGCCCCATCCGAACCGGCCGTCGGGCAGGAAGTTGAGGTCGTAGAAGCTGTTCGCGACGGCCTGCAGCCCGAACGGCCCCCCCGTGATGTCTGTCGCAGGCGAGGAGCGGATCAGCAGACGCAAGATCTCCGCCGCCGCGATCGTGGTGATGGCGAAGTAGTCGCTGCGAAGCCTCAGCGTTGGGATGCCCAGCGCCAGTGCGAAGGCGACGCACAGCCCCAGCCCGAACGGGATCCCCAGCCAGAGCGATCCGCCCCACGTCGCCACCATGATCGCGGTGCCGTACGCCCCCAGCATCATGAAGCCGACCTGCCCGAAGTTGAGCAGGCCGGCATAGCCGAAGTGCAGGTTCAAGCCGATTGCCGCCAGCGCGAAGATCGCGGCCTGCGGCCCCAACCCCGCCCGCGCCGCGTTCCCCAGGATGACATCGAACTCCATCTAACCGATCCGCTCCCGCTGGCCCAGCAGACCCTGTGGCCGCACCAGCAGCGCCAGCACGAGCACGCCCAGCGCAAACACCGCCTTGATCTCGGGGCTCGCCCACACCGTGCTCACCTCCGTCACGAGGCCGATCAGCAGACCTCCCACCATCGCCCCGTAGGCGGTGCCCAGACCGCCCAGCACCACCGCCGCGAACATGAGCAGCAGCAACCGGAAGCCCATCAGCCAGTCCACCGCCTCCACCGACCCGAAGAAGATGCCCCCCACCGCCGCCAGCGCCGCCCCCGCGATCCAGACGACCAGGATCACCCGGTCAACGTCGATCCCCGAGGACTCGGCCAGCTCGGGGTTATCCGCCACGGCCCGGATCGCCTTGCCCGTGCGCGCTCGCTGCAGGAAGACGGCCACCGCGATCAGGATCACCGCCGAGAGCGCCATGATGGTGAAGTCTCGCGGGGTAACAGCGAACGGTCCGAAGGTCCACTCCGCCTGCAGGGCGTAGTCGACGAAACGCTCGCGGTCGGGACCGAAGAACAGCAGCATCACGTGCCGGGCCAAGAGCGACAGCCCGATCGTGACCACCATGAACTGGAATCCCCCCAGCCGCCGCCCCCGCAGCGGGCGTAACAGCGAGAACTCGACACCGCCTCCCACCGCTCCCGCGACAACCACCGCCAGCACCGCTGCGAGGATGAGCGGCGCCCCGAACGTGTCCGCGTTGAAGTACCAGGCGATGATGGCGCCCAGCGTGACCAGCTCGCCGTGGGCGAAGTTGATCAGCCCCGTCAATCCGAAGATGAGCGAGAGCCCGATCGCGCACATCGCGATGATCAGCCCGAACTTGACGCCGTTCAGCACCGCCTGTGCGAGCTTCTCCCCCACCGTGGGCCCGCCCCCGACGGGCTCGCCCAGGGCGAAGATCAGCGGCCGGGAGCGCCCTGCGGTCACCGTCACCTCCAGCGTCTGGCGCTCGGGGTCGCGCAGGCTGATGCCCTCGGGCAGCGTTTCCGTGTCGATCGTCGCGCGGTAGATCCCCGGCCCAGGGAGCTCGATTCGCCAGCGCCCGTCCTCGCCGCTGACAGCCTCGCCGACCGGCTCGCCTGCGGCATCGACGACGAAGATGCGCACGCCCGCGACCGGTTCCCCCTGGAAGCGCAGCGTGCCCGAGAACGCCTCGCCCTCGCCGTCCTGGGCATGGGCCGGGCCGAAGAGGAAGAGGGAGAGAACCGCCACCGCGACCAGCGCGACCACACTCCGGAGCGAGCGGGCGTTCGGCAAGGTCGCACTCCCTTCCGATGGCTGGCTGCGCGCCCAAGTATAGGCGGCGAGTCACCCCGGTGGGCCGTGAGGTCGCTCACCGAGCCCCGCGGCGTGGGAGGTGTGCCGCCGGCGCCGCAGGGACTTTCTTCGACAGTTGCCCCCACAGGCCCTTGCATAGCGTGGAGACATAGGCCAAGATAGCGTCTCACCTATGGAAAGAGATTAGGAATACCTAACTCAAGGAGTGAGTAACCACGTTGTCCAAGACTCGTTCCGACGCCCGTTACCCCCGTTCCTGGCTCACGTTGACCGTATTTGCTGTCCTGGTTGCTCTCGCCCTCGCCGTCGTTGCTGGCTGGGCCTGCTCCGACGAGGAGAAGTCCATCACGGTCTACTCCGGCCGCAGTCAGAACCTCATCGGCCCGCTCCTCGAACGGTTCGAAGAGGACACTGGGATTGATGTCGAGGTCCGCTACGCCGGCTCCACGGACCTCGCCCTGTTGCTCCAGGAGGAGGGCGACAAGACCCCCGCCGACGTCTTCATCTCCCGCAGCCCTGGCCCCGTTGGCTTCGTCGCCGAGCGCGGCCTGCTCGCCGAGCTCGACGACGATGTGCTGAAGCTCGCTCCCTCCAGCCCCTCCGGCTACTGGGTTGCCCTCACCGGGCGGCAGCGCGTGCTCGTGTACAACAGTGAGCTCTTCGACCCTGCGGAACTCCCCACCTCCATCTACAAGCTCACCGAGGAGAGGTGGCTCGGCCGCGTCGCCCTCGCCCCCACCAACGGTTCGTTCCAGGACTTCTTCACCCTCTTGCGCATCAAGGACGGTGACGAGGCTGCCCTCGCCTGGCTCAAGGCGCTGCACGACGGCGGCGCTCCCGTCTACGGCAACAACGTTGCTATCGTCCAGGCCGTCGCCCGCGGCGAGATCGAGATGGGGCTCGTCAATCACTACTACAACCTCCGCATCAAGGTGGAGGATCCCTCCACCCTCAGCGAGAACCACCACTTCCAGGAAGGGGACCCCGGCGGTGTCACCATCGCCACCGCGATCGGCGCCACCGCCTCCGGCGACAAGGACGTGGCCGAGAAGCTCATCCGCTACCTCCTGAGCGAGGAGGCGCAGGAGCACTTCGGCAAGGCGAACTTCGAGTATCCCCTCGCCCTCGGCCTCGAACTGGAGGGCGTCAACTCAGCGCGGCCCGGGACAGTTGACGTCGGTGAGTTCGACCGCCTCGGCGGCAGCCTCGAACGCACCATCGAGCTCATTCGCGAGGCCGGCTTCGAGCCATAGGGGCTGTTGGCGGCGAACCGCCAAGGAGGAAGCGCGTGTACGTCTGTATCTGCCAGGCAGTGACGGTGTCCGAGGTGCGCGAAGTCACGGAGGCCGGCACTCGCGACTTCGATGAGGTCGTCGACCGGTTCTCCCTCGGTGGCGAAGACAGCTGCGGCGCCTGCCTCGTCGTTCTTGAACGGTTGCTGGCGGAGATCGTGCCCGTCGAGCTCGGTTCCACCAGGAAGGAGTGCGTCACCGACTGCCACCAGTGCCCACTGCGCGTTGCCTGTGCGCGCGGGCTCATGCAAGGGGGAATCGAGTGAATGCCAAGCCCGGAGTAGTGGATGCGCTCAACCGCATCCTCACCATCGAGATAACCGCGGTCAATCAGTACTTCCTCCAGTCCGCGATCATCCGGAACTGGGGCTACGACCACCTTGCCGACCGTCTCCGCGCCGTCAGCATGAGCGAGATGCGCGACATCGAGGAGCTCGTGAAGCACATCCTCTACCTCGAGGGGCTTCCCAACCTCCAGCGCATCGATGTCGTCAAGGTCGGCGAGAACGTCCTTGAGCACCTCGAACTCGACCTTGAGAGCGAGAAGGCCGCCATTGAGGCGCTGACCGAGGGCGTCACCCTCTGCGTAGAGGTCGACGACTACGGAACCCGCTCCCGCCTGGAGGAGATGATTCGCGACGAAGAGGCGCACATCGACTGGCTGGAAAGCCAGATCGAAGCCATCGGCCAGGTAGGGATCGAGCAGTATCTCGCCCGGCAGCTCGGGACCGGCGAGTAGGCCCCGGCGAGCGCGCGATGGCGATGGCGTTCCGTCGACGGCAGCTTCGAGACAGAGATGCGGTCGCGCTCGCCAGGTACATCGGTCGCCTGCTCATTCCCGTGCTCGTAGTCCTCCTTCGGATGACGGACATGAACCGCTGGCGCCGCTACGGCATCCGCCGGCGCTCCCCTCACTGATCGCTGCGTGACCCCTCCGCTGAACAGGGTCTCGGGCCTCTCGTTGACCGCGGTATTCGGCCCGTCACTTACTCGCTGGCCCTGACGACCGGATAGCATGGGTGTCATGGCGAAGCGAAGTTTCCGCGCGATCGGCCTGCTCTTCCTGGCCCTTGGGCTCGGCTCGCTCCTGCTTTCGCAGTGGGCCGCTCCCGGCGAGGCCAAGGGCGACTACATCGGCGTCCTCAGGGTCGACGGCGCCATCGACGCCATCAACTCCCGCTACCTCTCGCGCGCCATCGGCAAGGCCGAGGGCGACGAAGCCGTCCTCATCATCGTCGAGCTCGATACGCCCGGTGGCCGCCTCGACTCCACCCGCGACATGGTCGAGACCATCCTCGAGTCCCGCTCCCCCGTGGCCGTCTACGTCTCGCCTTCGGGGGCGCAGGCCGCCTCGGCCGGCACCTTCATCACCGTTGCCGCCAACTTCGCCGTCATGGCCCCCGCCACCAACATCGGCGCGGCCTCTCCCATCAGCGGCTCTGGCGAGGATCTGCCCGATACGCTGGCGAGGAAGGTGAACGAGGACACGCGCGCCTTCATCCGCGCTATCTCCGAGCAGCGCGGCCGCAACGCGCAGGCCCTCGAGGACACCGTCACCTACGCGCGTGCGTACTCCGCCACCGAGGCCCTGGAGCTCGACATCATCGACCTCATCGCCACCGATCGAGAGGACCTGCTCCGCCAGATCGACGGCCGCACGGCCCAGACCGCCGCCGGTCCCGTCGTCGTCAACACCGAGGGCGTCCCCGTCCGGGAGATCGGCAAGAGCTTGCTCGAGAGCTTCCTGAGCGTCATCGCCAACCCCAACATCGCGTTCCTGCTGATCTCGCTCGGGAGCATGGCCCTGTTCATCGAGTTCCTTGTTCCCTTCTTCGGCCCTGGCATCGTCGGAGTGATCCTGCTCGCGCTCGCCTTCGTCTCCTTCGGGTACCTGCCGGTGAACTGGGTGGGCGTGGCCCTCATCCTCGTCTCGATGGGGCTTTTCTACTTCGAGATGGAAGCCCCGGGCATCGGCGTTTTCGGCGCGGGAGGCCTCGCCAGCTTCCTCGTGGGCGCCTTCCTGCTCTTCGGTGGCTTCTTCGGCTCATCGGATCCGCTCGACCTCACCGTCGACATCAGCCTCTGGCTCATCATCGTGGTGACCGTCGTGATGGCCAGCGCGGTGCTCACGTTGTACTTCCTCGTGCGCCAGGGAGGCTCTACCGATGCCTACGTCACCTCCGCCGAGGGCGCCCTCCTTGGCGCACCCGCCGTGGCCATCTCCGATCTCACTCCCACGGGCAGGGTACTTGTGAAAGACCGGGAGTGGTCGGCTACCATGGAGGAAGGACAACGCGTGCGCGCCGGTGCAAACGTGCATGTTGTTGCCGTCTATAGTGAAAGAACACTCAAGGTCTCGAGCGCTCCCCCGCCATCCGCTCGGGGACCACGCCGACCCCTTGTAGCGTTCGCAACCACAGTCCGAAAGGCGTTTAGGAGGTAGTTCATGACGCCAATTATTCGAGTCGCAGGCCCGAACGAGGCACTGATCAGGTCCGGTGGCGGCTCTCAGCCGAAGATCACCGTCGGCGGCAGGGTCATCGTCATCCCCGTCTTCTTCAAGGCCCAGAGCCTCTCCCTCGAGGTGATGACCCTCGCCGTCGAGACCGCGAAGGTCTACACCAAGGAGGGCGTCGCCATCACCGTCGATGGCGTTGCGCAGGTGAAGGTCGCCCGTTCCGAGGAAGCTATCCGCACGGCCGCTCAGCAGTTCGTGGGCAAGGCCCAGCGCGAGATCGCCGAGGTTGCCCTCCAGACCCTTGAGGGCGCCCAGCGCGCCATCCTTGGGACCATGACGGTCGAGGGCATCTATCAGGACCGCGAGTCCTTCGCCCAGAGTGTCGGCGAGGTCGCCGATCCGCACATGGCGAACATGGGCCTCGAGATCGTCAGCTTCACCATCCGCGATATCCGCGACGACCAAGGCTACCTCGATGCCCTCGGCCGCAAGCGCACGGCGGAGGTCACCCGCGACGCCGAGATCGGCGAGGCCGAAGCGACCCGCGATGCCTCCATCAGGCGTGCCGAGGCCCAGCGTGACGCGACGGTCGTCGAAGCGCAGGCCAACCGCGATCAGGAGACGGCCAAGTACGATGCGGAGACGCGCATCGCCGAGTCCGAGCGCGACTTCAAGGTCGAGCAGGCCCGCTACCAGCAGGAGACCAACGCCCGCCAGGCCGAGGCCGAGCTCGCCTACGCCCTCCAGGAGGCCATGACCCGCCAGGAGATCCGCGAGCAGGAGGTCCAGATCGAGGTCGTCGAGCGCACCAAGCAGATCGAGATCGAGGCCCAGGAGATCCTGCGTCGCGAGCGCGAGCTGGAGGCGAACATCAAGCGCCCCGCCGAGGCCGAGCGCTTCCGCCTGGAGACGATCGCCGCCGGCGAGAAGGCCCAGGTCGTGGCCCAGGCCGAGGCCGAGGCCGAGTCGCTCACCCTCAACGGCACCGGCGAGGCCAACGCCATCCGCGCCCGCGGCGAGGCCGAGGCGGACGCTATCCGCGCCCAGGGGCTCGCCGAGGCGGAGGCCATGCGCGTGAAGGCCGAATCCTGGAAGGAGTACGGCCAGGCGGCCATGATCGATACCCTCCTCGAGTCCCTGCCCGAGGTGGCCTCATCCGTCGCCCAGCCGCTCGCCCAGACCGACCGCATCGTCATGATCAGCGGCGGCGACAGCGGCTCCATCGGCGCCAGCAAGCTCACCAACGACGTGACCAGGGTCGTTTCTCAGCTCCCCGATCTCGTCGAGAGCCTGACCGGCATCGACATCCTCGGGACGCTCAAGAACCTGCCTCGCGTCGCCACTACCGATGGTGGCGGCAACGGCAGTGCTGAGGTCGCGCCTGCAACCGCCGCCTCGGCGCCAGCCGCGGCCGAAGGCGACGCGGAGGACGGCTCGCCCGCCGAATAGCGCCTCGGCGCACGCTGTAGCGCCCCTCCGGAACATCCGGAGGGGCGCTTCGTACTTCCTGGCAGGCGGCGACCGAGGTCCAGACAGCCCTAGGCGGGTACTTCTTCGGGCGCCGCCACCGTTTCCGAGGGCCGCTCCAGCGGCAGCTCCACGATCATCTCGGTGTACTCGCCCGGTAGGGAGTCCACCCGGATCGTCCCTCCGTGCCGCCGCACGATGTCGCTTGAGAGCGAGAGCCCCAGCCCCGTCCCCTGGTCCGTCGGCTTGGTCGTGAAGAACGGGTTGAAGATCTTCTCGATGACGTCCGGCGGCATGCCCATCCCGTTGTCGCGGATGCGGACCTCGACGTGGTCCTCGTCTCGTCTCGTCTTCAGCCAGATCGTTGGCGAGTACGGCCCTCCCACCATCTCCGCCCCCGGCGTCGCCACGCGACGCTCATTCGTGGCGTAGCAAGCGTTGCTCACCATGTTCAGAAACACACGCCCAAGATCCTGGGGGATGACTTCCATCTCGCCTGTCGCGGGGTCGTACTCGTCCTTGATGTCCAGCTGGAAATCGGAGTCCGTCGCCCGCGCGCTGTGGTAGGCCAGCCGCGCATGCTCGTCCAGCAACCCGTTGATGTCGGTGACCTGCCACTCCCCGGAGCCTCGCCCCATCCGCAGCATGTTCTCGACGATCCGGTTCGCCCGCTGACCGTGTGACTGGATCCGCTCGAGGTTGCTCGTCAGGTCGTCGGTGATCTCCTCGACCATCGACTTCTGCTCCTCGTTCAGCTCCACGCCCTCCTCCTCCAGCACCTCCTGCAGCTCCGTCAGAAGCTCCCCCGAGACCTCGGAGAAGTTGTTGACGAAGTTCAGCGGGTTGCGGATTTCGTGGGCCACGCCCGCGGTCAACTCACCCAGCGCCGCCAGCTTCTCCCGCATCACGATCTGGTCCTGCGCCTTGTTGAGCTCACCCAGCGTGCTCTCCAGCTCGAGGTTCTTGTCCTGTAGCTCGTTCGCAAGCTGCTCCACCAGGTTCAGCCGCTGCACCTCCAGGGCGTGCCGCCGGAACACTTCGAGGGCGGCCGCCATGTCCGCGACCTCGTCCTGCCCCTCCATCTCGACGCTGGTCTCGATGTCGCCGCCGGCCATCCGAAGCATCCAGGCCGAGAGCATGTTGAGGCGGCGCAGCAGGATCCGGCCCAGGTACAGCCAGATGATGAGCACCGCCCCCACCACGCTCACCGTGCTGATGATGAGCAGGAGCGTGCGCCCCGTGAAGATCGCCGACGAGGAGGCCTCGGTCGCTTCCTCGGCGCTCGCCTGCGCCGCCATCACGAGCCCGTCCACCTCGGCCACCACGACGATCGAGAGGTCCCGGTTGCTCGCGAGCAACTCCACCTGGCGCGCCTCGATCCGCAGCTCCTGCTCGAAGAGCCCGAACACGCTCTGCTCGCCCGCACCGAGGGCGAACAGCCGGTCGAAGACGGGGCTCGCCGCGCCGTGGAATGCCGTGCCCTCCAGCGTCCCCAGGTTGCGGTCGATGCGGTTGTTCGCCGCTTCGAAGCGCTCCCGCAGCGGCTCGATCAGCGATGCATCCGAGAGCGTGAAGGCGTTCGCCAGGAGCTCCGTGGCGATATTGACATCGCCCTGCAGTTCGCTCAGCCGCCGGTAGCGAACAATCTCCGACTCCACGAAGTGCTCCGAGCGCGGCGCCGCCGATTCACCCAGCGTGCTGAATCCCGTCAGGATGTAGAAGAGCTGGTCGTCGATCGCCGGCGCCAGCAGGTCGTCCAGTTCGAAACGCACCTGCGTCAGCTCTTCCTGCAGCGCCGCCAGCCGCTGCCGCAGCTCGAACACGCCCGATGTTTCGCTCCTCAGCGCCTCGATGTTCGAGATGAGCGTGTCCGCGTATCCCCGAATGCGACCGACCCGCTCCTGATCGGCGTTCTCGCGCGCTTCCAGGGTGGCCAGCTGTTCCTCGAAGGCGGCGTAGGCCTCGTCGATGTTCTGGACGACCTGGTCGAACTCATCCGGGGTCGTCGCTGCCGTCAGGTTGGGCGCCGCCGCCACCAGCACGCCGCTGTATTGCGCCACGCCGAACGCGGCCGCCAGCTCCGGAACGCTTCCTTCATTCACGCGGCTCTGGACCGTGCCCACCCGGTCGAACGAGAACCAGCCCACGAGACTGGCTGCCAACGTGAGCACGACCGCTCCCCCGACCGCCAGGTAGAGCTGGGTCGAGATGCGGAACCGGCTGGACAGCAGGCGCTTCAGTCGTTCGACCACTCTGTCTCTCGCAGCGTCTCAATCTCCCGTAGTGACTCGATCGCATGGTACTGCTCGCCGGGCCCGATGACAGTGAGGAATACCTTGTCCGACCCCTGATTGTCATCCGCCCCGTACTGAAGGGAAAACCCCTCGATGCTGAGCGCCTCCGAGCTACGCAGGCTCGAGAGGAAGCAGGCGCGGTCGAGCTCGCGGCCGCACTTCTCCAGCCCCGCGATGGCAAGGCGGCCGGCAAGATAGCCCTCCAGCGACACGAAACCGGGCGAGGCGTCCGGCGCATAGGCCGCCAGCGCGCGCTGGTAGGCCGCGACCACGGCCAGCGAGTCATCCTCGGGGAAGGGCACTACCTGCGTCACCAGCACGCCCACGCCGTCCGGCCCCAGCTCCCGCGCCAGAGCCGTGCTCCCAACGAACGAGACGTTCAGGAACAGCGCGTCCATGTCCGAGAGCCGCGCCCACTTGATCAGGGCCGCCATGGGCTGATAGGCGCCTATCATGATCACCGCCTCGGGGTCGCCTTCCTGGAGGTCGAGCAGCGCCGTCTTCACCGCCGAGGTGTTTCGTGTGTACCGGCCCACCGCCACCGCCTCACTGCCTCGGCGGGCAAGGGCCTGCTGCACGCCGTCGTAGCCGCTGCGGCCATACGAGTCGTCCTGGTAGAGGATGCCGATCCGTTCGATGCCCAGATCGGCGGTCAGCCGCTCGACCATCTCCTCCGTCTCCTGGGCGTAGGAGGCGCGCAGGTTGATGATGTTTTCCCACTCTGGATCGCGCAGGAACCCCGCCCCGGTGAAGGGGGCGATGTAGGGAACCCCGGCCTCCGCCGCAACCGGCGTGGCCGAGCGCGAGGTGGGCGTGCCCACCGCCCCGATCAGCGCGAACACGCCCTCCCCGATCAGTTGCTGGGTGTTCGTGACCGCGGCTTCCGGTTCGTAAGCGTCGTCCAGCGACGTCAGCTCCAGCATCCGGCGGTGCACGCCCCCGGCCTCGTTGGCCTCGTGGAAGGCGGCCTCGATCCCCAGCCGCATGTTCTTGCCGAGCTCCTGCGCCGGCCCGCTGAAGGCCGCCGACTGCCCGAACAGCACCCGATCGTCGTACACGCCGGGGGTTCCGGTCTCCGCCGCCTCGGTCGCCACGGGCACGGGAGTCGTGGTCCCGTCCGTCTCGTCGCCGCCACCGGAGCAGCCCCCCACGACCAGCGCGACCGCCAGGGTGGAACCGGCGGCGAGCTGCCACGCGACTCTCATGGGCCGCCCCTGCCTCATCGCACCTTGCGGGTGACGATGTTCAGCCGGTTCCTGTCCGCTTCGCGTGCGTAGCGCACCTCGTCCATCAAGGTCTTCGTCAGATGGACGCCCAGGCCCCCCACGCGCCGCTCGCTCACCGCGCCCGTGAGGTCCGGTTCGGGGGCCTCCGTCAGGGGATCGAAGGGCCGGCCGCGATCGCTGAGATCGATCAAGATGGAGTCCGAGGTGGACTCGATCTCGAGGGCGATGTCGGGATCACCACCCTCCGCCCCGTAATCGATGATGTTCAGAATCAGCTCTTCCAGCACCAGGTTCACGCGGAACACCAGGTCATCCGGCCAGTGGTCCTGCTGGCCCAACTCTTCGATGGCCGCCGAGATGCGCTCCAGCTCATCGCGGGTCGTCTTGATCGCCATGGAGAGGGTTGCGCCCATCGGTCAATCCCGGCGGAGTGTCAGACAGGTGATGTCATCGTGCTGGGGGGCCTCGCCCGTGTACTCCAGCACCTGGTTCAGCATGGCCAGGCCGGCCTGTTCCGCGTCTGCGGGAGGGGCCGACCCAAAGAGAGCTTGCACCCCTTCGATGCCCATCAGCTCGTCCTGCTGATTCGTCGCTTCCGTCACTCCGTCCGTGTAGAGGCAGACCGTGTCGCCGGGCGCCAGCTCGAACGACTCCTCCCGGTACTGGAAGCCGCCGAGCACCCCCAGCGCAATCCCGCCGGTGAGGGGCTTTAGCTCCGAGCTCCCGTCGGGGTGGACCACGAGCGGTGGGTCGTGACCCCCGCTGGCGTAGGTAAACACGCCCGTCGCCGGCTCGTAGACGGCGTAGAGCATGGTCACGAACATGCCCGTGGTTTCGTCCTCGTTCAGGAGGTTGTTTACCTCCGTGAGCACGGCGCCGGGGCCGCCCCCGGCGCCGATCGCCGAGCCCTTCAGCAGGGTGCGGCTCGACATCATGAAGAGCGCCGCCGGCACCCCCTTGTCGGAGACGTCCGCGATGGCCAGGCCAACGTGGTCCTCCTCCAGGCGGATGACGTCGAAGAAGTCCCCGCCCACGTTTCGCGCCGGGTGCATCGTGCCGAACGTCTTGTAGGAAGGCCCGCTTGGGAACACCGTCGGGAGGATCGATTGCTGCATCTTGCTGGCCACGTCCAGCTCGTTCTGCAGCGCGACCAGCTTGTCGCGCGTGCTCAGCGCCTCGCGCCACTGCTCGATGTGCTCCAGCGTCCGGTCAATCGTGATCTGCAGGTCATCGAAGTCCACCGGCTTCGTCACGAAATCGAACGCGCCGCGGTTCATCGCCGTGCGGATGTTCTCCATGTCGCCATAGGCGGAGACGATGATGGCCCGGATGTCGGGGCTTACCTTGGGAATCTGGTCCAGCAGCGTGAGGCCATCCATCCGGGGCATGTTGATGTCGGAGACGACCATGTCGATGCTCGCATCTGCCTCGAGCTGTTCCAGCGCCTCCACCCCGTTGTGCGCGAACACGAACTCGTAGCGCCCTCGCCGGATCTGGCGGCGCATGCGCTGCAGCACCAGGGGCTCAAGGTCGGGTTCGTCGTCGACTACGAGAATCTTGTAGGTCATAGACGGCGCATGCCTCGGCGAGCCCTCTCTCTCCGTGGGTGGTGTGGCTTAACCGCTAATGGCCGCGGCTGCCTCGGCCTGCGAGTCGTGAATGGGAATGATGTTGTCGAACCCGCTGATGCGGAATACTTCGCGGATCGGCTCCGAGAGTGAGCACAGCGCCAGCTTGGCCCCGTTCCCCTGAAGGGTCTTGGCCGTCAACAGCAGGACCCTCAAACCGGCGCTACTGATGTAGGAGACGCTTCCGAAGTCCAGGATGAGCGCCTTGTCGCTGTCCTCAATCACTGCTTGCAGGTCCGCCTGGAACTCGCTGGCGTTGGAGCCATCGATGCGCCCATCGGCCTTGGCTGTGACGGTGCCGCCTTCCCTGTCGGCGCTGATTGCCATGTGGTCCGTCTCCTCAACCGTGCTTCGACTCGTGATTCCGCAGTGTACGGCGTGCGTGCCGCTTCGTCTCCCGTTCCCGTTGATGCCGACCTGGCACGGAGTCAATCTGCGACTGCCGTACCTTCCGGCTTCGGCATTTAACGCTGCCAGTCCAAGCGGGAAACCTCCCACTTGTGGGGTCGTAACCCCATGAGCCGCGCGATCAGCACACCCCCACCGCCTTGCAGGCAGCGAAGGTGAACCTGCGGTTCGTGGGGCAGTATACAGGACACGAGGTAGCCCCATGGCTCATTTGCGCTGGGCAGTCGTGCCTGCCGGTGCTGCCCAGACCTGCACGAAACGACACATAGGGTTCCCGCGCGCGACCTCGCTAGCGCCCCATGGGCCCCGGCTCGGCATGCCATCCCGGAGTGCCTGAGTTTGCTTGCAGAGCGCTCCTCGCTGGGTGATATCTGCTCTCGAATTCACCGGCAGGCATGGTGTACAACGAATTCATCCGCAACTGGAGGAGCTACCTGTGGCACACGACGCCCACGAATGCGACGAGCACGAGCACCATGGGCCCACGAGCAGATCGTCTGCTCCGGGAAGGTCAACGGGCATCCGCAGCGGGTGCGGACAGGGAGGCGCTCTCCATAGCGGAGGCGCCTTCTTCGCCCATTGATCCCTCAGCCCGTGTCCGCCGGACACCGTCCGGCCAATTCCGAGTCACAACCGTGGGGTGAGTGCAAATGTCTTCAACGTCAGGTTCGGCAGGTGAGCGGGCCGGCGCCCATGATCACGACCACGACGCCCACGACGCCCACGACGCCCACGACGACCACGACCATGGCGACCACGATGACCACGGATACGACGATCACGGCCATGACGACCATGGCGATGGGCGCCACGACCGCTCCCACGACCAGCGAGGCCTCAGCCGCCGCAGCCTGACCTTCGCCCTCGTCCTGATCGCCGGCTACATGGTCGCGGAGATCGTTGGGGGCCTGCTCTCCGGGAGCCTTGCGCTGCTCGCCGATGCCGGCCACATGGCGACCGACGCCGCCGCCATCGGCCTCGCCCTCCTGGCCATGTGGATCGCCGAGCGGGCCGCCTCCGCCGAGCGCACCTTCGGTTTCTATCGCACCGAGATTCTCGCCGCCCTGCTCAACGCCATCGCCCTCTGGATCATCGTCGCCTGGATCTGCTTCGAGGCGTACCACCGCTTCTTCCAGGAAGACACGCATGTCGATGGCTGGCCCGTGCTCTTCGTTGGCCTTGGCGGCCTCGCTGTGAACATCGCCGCCGCCTTCATCCTCCACCGCTCGTCCGAGCGCAGCCTCAACGCTCAAAGCGCCTTCCAGCACGTGCTCGCCGACCTGCTGGGCTCCGTGGGCGTCGTCATCTCCTCTATCCTCATCATCACTCTCGGCTGGCACCTCGCCGACCCCATCATCAGCATTGTCATCGGCCTGCTCATCCTCGTCAGCTCCTGGGGCCTCATGACCAGCGTCGTCCATGTCCTGCTCGAAGGGGCGCCCGAAAACATCGATGTCTACAAGCTCTGCAGCGACATCGAAGAGCTCGAGGGCGTCACCCTCGTGCACGATGTGCACGCCTGGACCATCACCTCCCAGAGCGACGCCTTCACCGCCCACGTCCTCATCGACCCTACGTACGGGGGCGACAAGGACGCGCTCCTGACGCAGATGAAGGAAATCGCCCACGGAGACTTCGGCATCGCGCACGTCACCATCCAGCTGGAGGAATCCGTCAACGGGTGCGACGAGAACCACGACGTCGGCCACCTGGCGCAGCGGTCGCGAATCGTGAGCACGCGAAGCACGTGGGGGTCGCTGCGCTACCTGTTCCCCGGCTCCTAGCGGTTCTCGGCCGGTACGTCGCGCTCTACTCGTTCCCTGCCCCTCTGCGGCGCGTAGGATCGTGGCCTGAGCACAGGGGGAGTCATGAGCACCGTCGAATTCATCCAGCGCAGCCTTGAGTTCACGCACGCCGCCCTTGTCGACGCCCGCAACGGCGCCGACGAGCAACTCCACTTCGTCCCCGACTCGGGCAGTCACTCCATCGCCTGGTGCCTCTGGCACACCTCACGCGTCGAGGACCTCATCATCAGCCGCGTCGCCGGCCAGCCGCAGGTCTGGAGCGCAGAGTGGGCCGGCCGCACCGGTCTCCCCTTCGAGGGCTTCGGCACGGGCATGTCCGACGAGGACGCCCAGCAGGTGCACGTCACCGATATGGCCGCGCTCGCGGGCTACCAGGACGCCGTCTTCGAGCGCACCGCCCACTTCCTCGGCAGCGCCACCGATGCGGACCTCGAGCGCGAGATTCCCGCCCGCAACGGCACCGAGAGCGTCGGCGAGGCCATCTCCCTCCACATGATGGGCCACTTCAACGGCCATCGCGGCGAGATCAACACCCTCCGCGGAATGCAGGGGATGCCCACCGTCATGGCGGCCCAGGGCACGCACTAGCCGGGCCACCCGCAGAGGCTCTCGCCGCACCGCCTCCAGCCGTGTTCGCGACCGGCGCTATGATGCGCCGCGGCCACTGCAGCGGTGGTCGGGGGTAGACCATGGACTTCGGCATCACCTTCCCTTCCTACATCGAGGCCTGGAAGGACGCACAGGTCGCCGAGGATTCCGGCTTCTCGCACGCCTGGTTCTACGACTCCCAGCTCCTCTACAGCGACATCTACGCCACGATGGCGCTCGCAGCCGAGCACACCACTCGCCTGACGCTGGGGACGCTCGTGGCCATCCCCAGCAACCGTCTCGCGCCCGTCACGGCCTCGGCCATCGCCACCATCAACTACCTCGCCCCCGGACGTACGGTGCTTGGCGTCGGCACCGGCTTCACGGGCCGCAACACGATGGGCCTGCCCGCTCTCTCCGCGCGCGCGATGCAGCGCTACGTCGAGCAGGTCCGCGCCCTCTTACGGGGCGAGGACGCCCTCATCCGGGAGGGCGAGGCCGAGCGCTGGATCCGTCTGCTGCACCCCGAGCGCGGCTTGGGCTTCATCAACGTTGACGACCCGATCCCCATCTACATCGCCGCCAACGGCCCCCGCGCCGTTGCGGTCGCGGCCGAGTCCGGCAACGGCTGGATCACGACCGCCCGCGCCCGTGCGCTCCTCTCCCACAACTTCGAGGCGCACGGCGCCGCCGCCCGTGCGGCCGGGCGGGACGATGCCAGGCCCTACACGGTCCTGCTGGGCATGGGCTGCATCCTCCAGCCCGGCGAGTCACCCACCTCGCAGCGGGTCATCGACTGCATCGGCTGGGGGACGCTCCCGCCCTACCACGCCGCCTGGGAGGCGCAGTACGGCCCCGGCGCCAACCTCGGACTGCACGATCCCGAGATGGCGGCTGCTTACAAGGCCTACATCGATCCCGTGGCCGGCCGCGCCCGGTCACCCGAAGATCGCCGCTACCTCGATGTGCACCGCGGTCACCTCGCCTTCCTCAAGCCCGGCGAGGAACGCTTCGTCTCGGAAGCTGCCCTGCGCGCCACCTTCACCGGCTCTCCCGAGGAGATCGTCGAGCGCCTCCAGCGACTGGAGGCTGCGGGGGTCGATAACTTCGCGCTGCAGGTTGTGCAGGGGAGCGCCCGCGAGACGATCGAGGAGTTCGGCCGGCAGGTGATTGCCAGGATGTGACCCCCATCCTCCGGGGCGGGGCCTGGGGATCTGCGGGGTCAGTGGTCTCAGAGGAGCCGGACGACGCCGTCTGTTCCGTCGACCTCGATGAGCGCTCCGTCGCCGATCTCGCGTGTGCCGGTCCGCGTGCCGACCACCGCCGGGATGCCGTACTCGCGGGCTACGACGGCCGTGTGCGAGAGGGCCCCTCCCGCATCCGTGACCACTGCGCCGGCGATGGCGAAGTACGGCGTCCACGTCGGGGCCGTGACTCCGCAGACCAGGATCTCGCCGTCGCCGAGGCGGCCGGCCTCCGCCAGGGAACGGATCACCCGTGCGCGACCCCGGTAGATGCCCGGTGAGGCGCCCGTTCCGCGCACCACCCCGGTCGCGCTCGCTTCGGCGGCGAGGGGCTGGCCGAGCACCGGCGGCGGCTGCACCGACCGGTAGGCCGCCTGCGCCCGCCGCCGCTCGTCAAGCGTGCCGCTCTCGGGCGCTGTCGCCGTCTCGAGCGCTTCGATGAGCTCTTCGAGCGCGAAGTAGAAGACATCCCCGGAGTCCTCCGCGAGCCCTCGCTCCACCAGCAGCCGGCCGATGTTCAGCCAGCGGTAGCGGGAGGCCGCCGAGAGCCGCTGATCGCAGAGCGTGTTGTGGTCCTCACGAACGGACAGGAGCTCTTGCGCCCCGGGGAGCGCCTCCAGCAGCTGCCTCGCGCGCTCGTCGCTCTCGGCCAGCGCACGGAGCTCCCGCTCCAGCCGCTCGCGCTGGATAACTTGCCTGGCGGCGGCGAGGGCGGGCGCGGCATCCTCGGGCTCGTCCGCATAGCGAAGAACAAGGCTGAGCGCCGGCCGGGCATCCTCGCGCCACGCCGGCGCATCCGCCACCTGTGCGTCGATCGTGTGGCCGAACTCTTCGAGGAAGGCCGTGAGGCGCCGGTCGAACCCGGCATGCGCCACGATGCCGGTCCCTTTCGCCGCCGCATCCCGGACTGCCCCCCGCAGCGCCGGGGTGGCGCGAACCTCGCGGCCAAGCTCCCAGAGCGCAATCGCGCGATCGAGGGTGCGATTGGGGAAACCCTGGAGGAGGGCGTGGGCGTCGGCCCGTCGAGCCTCGCCGAAGGCGTCGCAGTACCCGTCGGCGAAGTCCTGGGCGAGGCGCCCCGAGGTGAAGACGCACTCGCCGTGGACCCCTGCGAAAACCCGCCTGAACTCGGTCGCCTGGCGATCGAGGGTCTCCCGCCACTCCCCTTCCCGAACCGCGCTCGCGTCGAAACCGGTCAGCTCGTCGAACAGCGCGTCCACCTCGGGCAGCCACTTTGTGTTCCAGGTCTCGAGCGCGGTGGCGTCCCCGAGATCCGGTAGCTCGGTCGGCATTGACAGCTCGCCCGCCGGCCCGGTACGGACGTAGCTGTAGCCGTTGATGAAGAGGCGGGCTGGTGGCGAGCCCGGTTCAGGCGACCTTCCAAAGCCCGCTACCCTCGTGAGCGGAGGTTGGGAAGCCGGGCCGTGCTCGTTCTCGTACACCCAGGTGTACTGCGCCAGCTCGGGATCAGGCAGTACGAATTCGACGTTGGTCATGCTCTCGTGGTGCTCCTGCTTCGGTGGCGCTCAGAACATGGGGCCGGCGAGCGCGGCGTACAAGGGAGCCTCGCGCTCCTGCTGGCGGGCGAAGTAGCTGCGGATCGACGCGAGCAGTTCCTCGTGGAGCTCTGGCCCGAGTGACTCGCGGTCCTCATGGACCACCCGCACGAGCCGCTCAAGTTGCACGTTGAGGGCGCTGCTCTCTTCGTCAAGTGCCGCCACCGTGGCCAGGGCGCCGGGCTCACGCGAGGTCGGCCGTGACAGCAACGCCGCGAGGTCCGCGTGCATCGAGGGATCGCTGGGCGTCGACCGCCGCGCCAGCCGATCGCGGGCGCCGGTCAGCACGTCCCGGAGATCGGCGTTCCCCTCCGCGAGGATGGTGAGTTCGCTCTCGACACGGACGGACAGGTGCGAGAGGAGGGTGCGGATGCTCCGCAGCGAGCTTGCCGCCCAGGGATCGGTCACCGTCGGCGCCACCCTCGTGTCCAGCGCCTCGGCGATTGAGTCGAGAAGCTCCTTCGTACTGGGTCTCACGATCGTTCCCTCCGGATGTAGGCGCTCCCACCCGCTCCCGGAGGGGCGAGCGTGGCGGCCGCTTCCTCGAGGTCCATGCCCACGAGGGAGGCAAGCCTTCCGGCCATGGTTCGAGGGCTCGAAACGCCCATGACGGCCACGGCGGGACGGCGGTCGCGGCCATCCATGAACCCCCGGAGGGCGCTGTTCAGGCACACCGCCGACTTGAAGGCGATAAAGAGCTGGCTGAACGCCATCGTGCGGGGCGAGAGCTGGAAGCCGGCCGCGGCCTCGTAGTGAGCCAGGGTCTCCTCCGGATCCCAGAGACTGAGCATCCCTTGCGAGAAGGCCCAGTCCTGTGCCGGGTCGCCCAGTGCGGCGAGCTCCCAGTCGCTCATCGCCACGATCTTGCCGTCTCGCCAGATCTCTTCGCCGATGCCGTTGTTCCCCTTGATGAGCGAGACCCGGGGGCTGTCGGTCGGGATGTGTTCCTCCAGCCAGTAGAGCGCATCGGTGATCTCCGGGTAGGGGGAGGAGCGACACTCGAACCAGATCTCCTTCCATATCTGGAAGTCCTGTCGTACCGCGTCGGCGGGAGATGAGGGGGCGGGCAACACCTCGTCGAGCTTGTACCGCTGCCAGTCGAGTGAATGCACCAGCGCGAGCTTCTCCGCATGCTCGAACGCCACGCTTTGCCTGATCGTGTCGCCCTCAGGCCCCGGCGCCATCAGGTCGGGAACGTCGGTGGCGCCATCGACGAGCTCGCGGACCATGTGGGGCCGTCCCTCCGCGAAGGGGAGGCCCTCGTCGTACCACAGCGGCTCCGCCACGGGGACCGGCGAGGGCCAGAGGCGCCGGTAGACCTCCCACTCCGTGTTCAGCGGCAGGGGAACGATCCCGCCGCTTGGGAGGTCCACCCGGAGGACGAGATCGCGGTGCCGGCTGCGGGCCCCCTCGCCCACCTCCGCCCCCACGATCCACGTCTCGCGCGACATCCCCGGGAAGGTCTGCTTGAGGGCGCTGATCGTGACGGGTTCGTCGAAGCGCGCGGCGAGGTAGTCGGCAGTCGCTGATGCATCGACCATCGCGTACCTCCCTCCGCGGCCGTTGGCCGCTGCGGCCTAGAGGCCGTACTTCTGGTTGGGTCCCATCACCATGATGGGGAAGTGGCCGTGGCCCGGCTTGCCGTTGATGGAGAGCCTGACGGGCTGCTCCCGGTGGCCGGACGGGATCTGTTCCCCCTGGAGATTCCGCACGATCTCAGGGTGAGAAACGTCATAGACATCCGTCTCCTCGAGGTACGCCCCTCGCCAGGCGCCCAGCCCCTGCTCGTCGTTGTACCCCGTGCCGTAGCCCGTGCCCTTGTAGGCCCAGGCGGTGAGCACCGGCTCCGCTTCAATCTCCCAGCGCCGCTCATCCTCCGTGGTCAGCGTGACCCGAGCGTGGCTGAACACACGCGTCCCCTCATGGAAGGTCAGCTCGTGCTCCGCATCGACGACGCGGAGCTCAGGTCGGCCCGTCCCCGCGGGCCAGACCAGCGCGCCGTCGAGCGACTGACGCCGCCCGCGGTGGTCCTCGTGGAGCTGGAAGTAGCCGCCGAACTCATCGACCCGGAACGCGAGCCACAGAAACAGGCGTCCCCCGGCCCCACCCTGGGGCATGTCCGCCATCGGCTCGAAACCCCCGACCCCGGGGCGGACCCCCCACGAGTGGTCCCGTGCCCCGAACCAGTCGGTGGCCTCGTAGGTGCGACCGTCGATGCGTAGCTCCCCGCTCACCGTCCCGACCTGGGCGAACCGGTACATGTCGGAGGCGACACGGCCCTGCACCCGCGAGAGGCCGTGGTCCTCCAGCCGGGGAGGCAGGCTGCCCGTCCACGTGAGGTCGCAGCCAAGGGGGTGGTCGCCCTCCTCAAGCCTGAGGCGCAGGACCTTCAGGGGCTCCACCAGGGAGACGCTGAGGCCGCCCACCCTCGTCTCCGCGAGGGCGGGCCGCAGCTCCCTCGAGAAGCGAACGTTGTACTGCCGGCCCTCGCGCTGCGCGGTCACGAAGCCGTCGAGCACGTTCATGTTGGGATAGCGCCCCATGCTCACGAGCGCGCCGGCCGAGCCGTCCGGCGCAACCGCCTCGAACCAGTAGCGGTCGTAGAAACGGTGGTCGCTCGTGCTCACGAACTCGAACGGCAGCGGGGCCTGGTGGAGCAGTGTGTCGTCGAGATCTGTCAGCAAGGGGAGGCTCCGCTATCGCGTGTGGAAGGGGAAGTGTAGCCGGACGAGCCCCCGCTGGCCCAAGCCCGGCCGGCGTGTGGCCTCAGGGAGCGCTGGGCGGTACTCCTCGCCCAGGCTCCCAACGACCGTCAGCCGACCTCCAGCGGCAGCGACGGATCGGCGGCGTACTCCGACATCGAGGCGTCGTAGACCGCGACGTCTTCGTAGCCCAGCAGCGAAAGGGCGAGAGCGTCGTCGGACGCCGCGATGCCGCCGCCGCAGTACGTAACCACGCGCTGCGTCCTGTCCGCGCCCGCCTGTTCGAAGAGCGACGCCAGCTCCTCCGCGGGGCGGAAGAGGCCGGTCTCGGGGTCGGTCAGCTCCATCGCCGGCACGTTGGTCGAGCCGGGAATGTGTCCGGGACGCCCGTAGGTTTGCCCGCCGTCGGCGCCCGAGTGTTGCTTCCGTCCCAGGGCGTTGATCAGGCAGCTGCCACCTGTGTCGCCCGACTCGACAAACGCCCTGACCTCGCCCAGATCGGCGAACCGAGCCGGAACAGCAGTTGGCGTGAAGGTCGCGGGCTCGTACGTTGCGGCATCCGTCGACACGGGGCGGTTCTCGGCGCTCCAGCGACGCCAGCCGCCATCCAGCACCGCCGCGCCCGCGCAGCCCATCGACCGGAACATCCACCAGAGCCGCGCGGCCCACATCGAGCCCGAGCGGTCGTAGAGGACCAGCTTCGACGACTCCGAGATCCCGTGCCGTCCCGCCGCCTCCGCGAACGCCTCGGGCGAGGGCATCATGAATCGCAGGCGCTGCTCGTTGTCGGAAAAGTCGCCCTGCAGGTCGAGGAAACCCGCGCCGGGAACGTGTCCCGACTCGTACTCCGCCCGTCCCGACTCGACGAGGCGGCCACCGCCATCGCGGGGACGCAGGAAGACGGTCGTCTCGAAGACGCGGACATCGTCGTCTATCAGGTGTTCCGCCAGCCAGTCGGTCGAAACGAGGAACTCCGGGTGCGCGAATGCCATGATCAACTCCAGCCAGTCCGGGCTTGTCTCGAATGGGCCCGTTCGGGCTCTAGGGACAGTCTGAACAACTCGCCAGAGCGAGTGAGCAGATGCGATCATGGGGCGCGAACCGGAGAGGGAGGGCGCCCCCATGCATCAGCCGACGTTCGCCAGCGTGGAGTTCGAGCAGAAGAAGCGGAAGACGCGCCGTGAGTTGTTCCTCAAACGCATCGACGGCCTCGTGCCCTGGGATGAGTTGGAGGGGCGCATCGAGCCTCACTACCCGAAGGCGGGACGGGGACGGCGGCCCTACCCGCTGGCGGTGATGCTGCGCAGCCACTGCGTCCAGCTCTGCTACAACCTCAGCGACCCCGCCATGGAGGACCTCCTCTACGAAGCCGAGTCGGTGCGCCGCTTCTGCGGTCTCACCCTGACCGAGGACATTCCCGACGAGAGCACCATCCTCCACTTCCGCCACCTGCTGGAGCGCCACGACCTGGGGACGAAGCTGTTCGAGACAATCAACGCCCACCTCGCGAAGCGCGGCCTGCGCCTGCGCGCGGGCACGATCGTGGACGCCAGCATCATCGCGGCGCCCTCCTCGACGAAGAACCGCCAGCGCGCGCGCGACCCGGAGATGCACCAGACGAAGAAGGGGAACGAGTGGCATTTCGGCATGAAGCTGCACATCGGCGTGGACGCCGACAGCGGGCTGGTGCACAGCATGAGGGCGACGGCGGCGAACGTGGCCGACGTGACGGAGGCGCACCGCCTGCTGCATGGCGAGGAGCGGGAGGCGTACGGCGACGCGGGCTACCGGGGCGTGGAGAAGCGCCCGGAGCAGGCGCGGTCGGAGGTCGAGTGGCGGGTGGCGCTGCGGCCCGGCCTGAGGCGGCTGCTTGAGCCGGGGAGCGAGGCGGCGCGGGCGGAGCGGGAGAAGGCGTCGCTGCGGGCGAAGGTGGAGCACCCCTTCCTCGCGGTGAAGCGGCGCTTCGGCTACGACAAGGTGCGCTACCGTGGTCTGGCGAAGAACCGGGAGCGGCTGGCGCTGCTGCTGGGCTTGACGAATCTGCTCAGAGCCGAGCCCCAACTCGCCTGACCCGGGGAGCAGTGCGTTCCGCGCGCTCGTCGAAGCGCGACGGGAAGGCAACAGAGGCCCCCGCCCTCCCCCGACCCCCTCCCCTGCGGCCCTCCTTGTCCAATACAACCTGCTGCCGGAGCAAATCGCCGGCGCCAGCCTACTTGCTCAGAGGATTCCTAGTATCCGCGTCCCGCGGATCGTCTGCGACTGGTTCCCACCCAGGCGGAGACGGTCGGCTGCATGCCCCGCCAGGAAGCACGGGGTGTATCGACCGAGCCTTCGGCCCCGACCTGGGCGGGGAAACGTCTAGCCGACCGTGGGCAACCCCTCGGCGCGCCGGACTTCGTTGATGGTCTCCCGCACGCGCTGCCGGAACGGGGCGTACTGGACTTCGAACTCCTCGACGAGACGCGAATTGTCCATCAGGAACAACCCCGAGAGCTCCCGCCCACCCTCGTCCTCGTCGAACGCAATCTCGGCCTCGGGCAGGAGCTCGCGCACGATGGTTGCGAGCTCGCCGAGGCTCATCGACTCCCCACCCGAATTGTAAATCGAGTGGTGCGTCTCCTCGGCGAGCGTCACGCGCAGGAACACCTCCGCGATGTCCTCGACGTGGAGTGGCAGCGTCATGGTGTCGCGATGGGGGAAGTGGACGGGCTCGTTGCGCGCCGGCAGCACCTGGCACTGCACGTGGTTCATCGAACCTCGCACCTTGTCGGGGCCCGTGATGTTCGCGGGCCTCACGCCGGTGATCGCCATGTCGAAGGCGCGGTTGTACCAATCGGCCTGGTGTTCGTTGAAGGTTTTTGAGACCGCGTAGATGCCCGTGCCGAGCCGTGGCTCCTCCTCCGTTACCGCATGCTCGCCGTGCAGTCGTTGCGGACCGTAGACAGCAAGGGAGCTCGCATAGACCACCCGTGGGATGCCGAGGATGCGAGCCGCTTCGAAGCAGTTATCCATCCCCAGGATGTTCAGCCGCACCTGTGGATGCGGGTCGCTCTCGCCGGCGCCGAGGGCGTACGCGAGATTGAGGACGCGGTCGGGCTTGCTCAACGTGAGCGCCTCGACGACATCGTCCATGAGGGTGATGTCGCCGCGGATGATCTGGATCCGGTCACGAAGCGGCTCAAGCGACGGAGCGTCCGGTGCGATGTCCATGCAGTGGACCTCGTGTCCGTGCTCGACCAGCCGGCGCATCACGCGTGGCCCGATGAAGCCGCTCCCTCCCAGTACTGCAACACGCATCCCGCGCCGACCTCCCGCTGTCTCTGGCGCCAATGTAGCACCACCGCCAGCTCGAAAGTGCAGCGCAATGTGATCGCAACCCGGGGCCTGGGCGTGCCTCGCGCGTGAGCGACGTTTCGCAGCTAGTCGACGACGACCGGTTCTACCGCTCCGAGTAACCAGCGCGCGATCGCCGTCATCTCCGCATCCTGGTGCGGCTGGCCGAAGACCTGCACGCCGACGGGCATACCACCGACGCTCATCAGCGGCATGCTCACGGCCGGGGCGAACAGCATTGAGCTTGGGAAGTTGAACACCGGATCGCCGGTCGGGCGTGGGGCGAGCGGAGCGCCCGGCTCATCGCCGAGCCAGACGTGAGCGGGGCCCGGACACGAGAGCGTGATGATTGCATCGGCAGATCCGGCCAGGGCCGCGTGCGCCTCCTGGGCGACCTCACGGGCGATCAGCGCCGCCCGATAGTCGTCCACCGACATGGCCTCTGCGTGAGCGAGCGCGGCCTTTGCCCGCTCGCTCACGCCCTCGGGGTGCTGATCGACGAGGTTCCGCGTCGCCCAGCGGTTTTCCCAGTTCGTGATCGTGTTGCACACCTCGCGAGCGTCGCTGATGAGACCCTCGAGCGACTCGACCAGCGGGTCCTCCCCCCGCCGCGGGAGCTGGAGGCCAAGCTCGCGCAACTGATCGAGGACTACTGCGAACCCCTCCTTGCTGGGTTCGTCCAGCTCATCCCAGCCCTGGGTCTCCAGCATGATCAACCGCTCGGGGTTGCGCGGCTCGGGGGTGGTCGAAGGCCCGTCCAGTCCGGGCCATCCACGGTCGCCCCCGGCGCGCTGCGCGATCTCGATGGCAACCTGCCACATGTCCTCGATGCAGCCTGCATGGACGCCGTGGGTGCTCATGCTCGTCGCCTGGCGCTCGCCGCGGTTGATGCCTCCCTGCGTTGGCTTGAGGGCGACGTTCCCGCAGTAGCCGGCGGGCCTGATGATCGAACCACCGACCTGGGAGCCAAGAGCGGCCGGGAGCATGCGCGCCGCGACCGCCGCCGCCGAGCCGGACGAGGAACCGCCGGGCGTGCGCCGCCGGTCGAACGGATTGGTGGTTGGTCCGGGATGGGAGCCCCCGAGCTCGGCCGTGACGGTCTTTCCGAGGATCACTGCACCCGCCTGCCGCAGAGCCCAGACGGCCGCGTTGTCCCGCCTGGGGAAGTTCCCGCGGAACGCCTCGCAGCCGTACTCGGTCGGCATGTCCTTCGTCTCGAGGAGGTCCTTGATCCCCACCGGCATGCCATCGATGGGGGAGAGCGGCTTGCCCGTGGCCCAGCGCTCCGTGCTCGCGTCCGCGGCAGCGCGGGCCAGGTCCCGGTTGAGGTGGGCGAAGGCCTTGACCACCGGCTCGCGCTCCTCGATCGTCGCCAGGCAGCGCTCGAGGAAATCGCGGGCAGTGTCATCGCCCGTTCGGAACCGCCGAGCGGCGTCGTGGAACGTGAGGGGCTCGTAGCCCCGCGGGTCGTAGCCCGTCGCGGCGGCCTGCGCCATCACCAGGCCTCCCTTGCCTGACGCCGGAGTCAGGTCGCCATCGGCGCCGGCGTCGACTCGAACGTGACGTGCAGTTCTCTCAGCCCGAGCATCCGGCCGGGGATGTGCCTGAAGTCGTTCGTCCCCTCGGCGAGACCAATCGATTCGAAACGATCGAGCCAGCCGTGCACCGCGATGTTCTGCTCCAGCCGCGAGAGGCCGGCGCCGGGACAGTTGCGCGGACCCTGCGAGAAGGTGAGGTGGCGGCCCGGGTTCGGACGGGAGAGATCGATGCTGTCCGCGTGTGGGAAGGTCTCCTCGTCCCTGTTTCCGGCGCCGTAGCGCACGTGCAGCAGGGAGCCTGCCGGGATCTTCACCCCCTGGAACTCGACATCCTGTGCCGTGAGCCGGCTCGAGCTGCCCTGGGTAGGCGCGTAGACGCGGAGGGCCTCCTCCACGAAGAACCGCACCTTGCTCCGGTCCCGCTTCAACTCCGCCCAGACGCCGGGATTGCGGGCGAGGAGGAGCCACTCCGACGTGAGCGCGAATTGCGTCGTCTCATTGCCGCCGATGTGCATCCCGAATGTCACCGACACGATCTCGGCGTCCGTCAGCTTGCGGCCCTCGTACTCGACCTGGGTGAGGAACGTGAGCATGTCGTTCCCCGGATTGCGGCGCTTCTCGTCCGCCTGTGCCTTCAGGTACTGCTGGAACTCCACGAGCGCCTGCGCGTTCTCGATCTCTTCGGCGGGCGGAAGCTCGTCCTTATGGTTGATGAAGTAGACGAAGCGGCGGACCTGGGCTTCCTCGAACGCCTTCAGCTTGGGCAGATCTTCCAGCGGCAGCCCGAGGATCGTCGTGATCACCCGCTGCGGGAGGGCCTGCGCGAACTCCCGCACGAGCTCCGCCTCGTTGCGCTTCTCCCAGCCTTCGAGAAGCAGGTCGACCTGGGAACGGATCATGTCCGCGTGCTGATCGGCGCCGACCGGGCCGACCCAGGGATCGGTGAGCTGCAGGCGGTGCTGCTTGTGCGATTCCAGGTCTGGACGCAGCGACTGCCGGGTATCGGCCGGCGTCCCCAAGCCGGTCTCGCGGAAAATCTCCGTGGCCTCGTCGCTCGCCTGGCGCAGTTCGGACGGGGGAAACGCCTCGGGGTCGCGGATGATGCGGGAGATGTCCGCGTACTTGGTAATGACGAAGGCGTCCGTGCCGGGCGTCTTGCCGCCCCCGGGGATCCGCAGCACGGGGGACTCCTCGTGGAGCAACGAGTACGCCTCGTACCAGTGCTCCTGTGATCCCGGGGCGAACAGGTCGACGGCGTCCGCACTCATCGGGCACGCCGCCTCGGCGTTCAACATCTTCAGGTCGTGCGTTGAAGGCGCGGACATAGCTCAGAACTCCCTCTTCCTGGTTCGCTGCCAGTGCTACAGACTCGGACAGGCCACCACCAGCGGCGCCGTGTACCAGCCATCTTACGCCCCAGGGGAATGACCCAGGAAAGAAACGCGGAGAGCCGAACGGGTACCATGGATGCCAGCAGCGCAGGCTCTCGCGATCGAAACGCTCCCCGCCGCGATTCGCACCACACACACTCGACGAAAGGTAGCGACATGTCTCTGTTTTTTCGCAAGAAGAGTGAGCTCCCCACGGCGGAGGACGCCCCGCCCGGCCGCTCCGAGCGCGTGCCCGTCCCGCCGCAGCACTACGTCCACGGCCGTCCGCTCGATGAGCCGTTCCCCGAAGGCGTGGAGCGAGCGCTCTTCGGGATGGGCTGCTTCTGGGGCGCCGAGCGCATCTTCTGGCAGCTTCCCGGCGTCTACACCACCGCCGTCGGGTACGCCGCGGGGCTGACTCCGAATCCGACCTATTACGAAGTCTGCAGCACCCTCACCGGCCACAACGAGGTCGTGCTCGTCGTCTTCGACCCCTCGGAGATCAGCTACGGCGAGCTGCTCCGCGCCTTCTGGGAGGGCCACGACCCGACGCAGGGCATGCGTCAGGGCAACGATATCGGGACGCAGTACCGCTCTGGCATCTACGTCTACGACGAGGCGCAGCGCGAGGCCGCCGAGCAGAGCCGCGACCACTACCAGCAGGCGCTGACCACCGCTCGCTACGGCCCGATCACGACCGAGATACTCGACGCGCCCGAGTTCTACTACGCCGAGCACTACCACCAGCAGTACCTGGCGAAGAACCCCAACGGCTACTGCGGCATCGGCGGCACCGGCGTCGGCTGTCCCATCGGCGTCGTGCAGTCGGGCTAAGGGCGAGGCGGCGCAACTCGCCATCTCCCTCGGCGCCGTCTGCTAGAACTCGATGTCGCCGCTCCAGTGCAGCCGCCGAAGTTCCTCCGGCTCAGTTTGCGAAACGCCTCGGCTCGTGCGATCAGTGCACTCAGCCAATGGCCCGGAGGAAGAAACGCCGCCCCTTCCTCCGCCGTCACCCACCTGTGCTCGGAGTGCTCGTCGCAACTGGGAACCGCTTGCGGAGCACCTGACGCACGTGGCGGAGCTCGAACACGACGTGGAAGCCGCTCTGTTGTGAGCAATGCGCGCGCCCCTGAGGCCCGCGTATTCCCTGCGAACAACTTGAGAATCTCGTCCGCCGGAGGCTGGTGTCATGTCGAGGTTGCGCCTCACCACTGGACGAATAGAGGTGTGAAGCTGCGGTCGTGCGAAAGGCGAGGCACGCCGTTCTACGTCCCGCTCGCCTTCTGAGGGGTGGCGATTGTCCTCGACTGGGCCGCGGACAGCATGCACCCAGAGTCCACTGCGGTAGCGCACGGGGTGAAAGGTCCATCCCGTAGGATGCGGGTGTGGGCGTTCTCGATCACTTCAGGCTTGACGGGCATGTGGCGATCGTCACAGGCGGAGGCCGCGGCATTGGCCGCGGCATCGCCCTGGCCTTCGCCGAGGCCGGAGCGGACGTTGCAGTTGCGGCTCGCCGGACACATGAGGTCGAGGCTGTGGCGGAAGAGGTGCGGGAACGCGGCCGGCGAGCCTTCGCCATGGGGATGGATGTACTCGACTGGCCCGCGAACGATCGCCTGGCCGAGGCCACTGTCGCCGAACTCGGGAAGCTCACGATCTGGGTCAACAACGCGGGCGGCAATCTCGACCGCACCCAGCGCCCTCTTGTCGACACCCCGGAGGAGGTGTGGGACACGCTTGTCGACCTCAACCTGAAGACCGCCTGGTGGGGAGCGAAGGCCGCCACTGAGCGGATGACCGAGGGTGGCAACATCATCAACATCTCATCGGTCGCTGCTTGGGGCGCTTCGCCCGCCGCCGGGCCCTACGCCGCGACGAAGTCCGCCATGATCAACATGACCAAGACGCTCGCGCTGGAGCTGGCCCCGCAGAAGATCAGGGTCAACTGCATCGCTCCGGGCCTCGTCCCGACGGAAATGTTCTTCGAGACCATGAAGGTGGACGAAGCCGCGGTCGAGAGCATGGGTGAGCAGATGCCGGCCGGGCGCGCTGGGCGACCTGAGGACATTGGGGCCGCGGCGGTCTACTTCTGCTCGTCTGCTGCCGAGTGGGTTACGGGCCAGACGTTGGCCGTGAGTGGCGGGCCCACGGGAACGAGGGAAATGTGAGTATCCTCGATCGTTTTCGGCTCGACGGACAGGTGGCGGTGGTCACGGGCTCGGGGCGCGGTATCGGCGAGGGTATCGCCCTCGGTCTTGCCGAGGCCGGCGCCGCCGTTGTCGTGGCTGCACGGCGAACAAACGAGATAGAAGCGGTCGCAGAGAAGGTCCGGGCCGCGGGCGGCCAGGCGCTGGCACGGACGACCGACTTCCTCGATGTCGAGCAGATCGAGGCACTGGCAGACGCCACCGTCGCGGAGTTTGGGAAGCTCACGATCTGGGTCAACAATGTCGGTGGCGCTCAAGACCGGACCGCGCGCACGATCCTCGGTACTCCCGAGAAGGCCTGGGACAACCAGATCGACCTCAATCTCAAGTCCGTGTGGGCGGGGGCGAGGGCTGCGAACCGAGCCATGGGCGAGGGGGGCGGCGTGATCGTGAACATCTCCTCCGCTGCGGCGACGAAGCCATCTCCGATGAACGGCCCTTACGCCGCCGCGAAGTTCGGCGTTAACAGCCTCACCATGACGCTCGCTGCCGAGCTGGCGCCGAAGGTGCGGGTCGTGGGCGTCTCCCCCGGCCCGGTCCCCACGGAAGTAATGATTGAGTACACCGGCATGAGCGAGGAACAGTTGCGCCAGGGGCTCGGTTCGCAGCTGCCACTCAAGCGTATCGGCGAGCCAGAGGACATTGCCGCCGCCGTCGTCTACCTTGCGTCCCCCGCCGCCTCCTGGGTTACCGGCGCCACGCTCTCCGTCACCGGCGGCAGCTAGACCTCACCGGCGCAGGGAGCCCCCGTCGACATCCTCGAACAAGGCGTCTCCGGAGTCCGGCCATAGCCCGCGCTAACCATGTCCTACCTTTCTCACCACTGCACGAACATCGGCATGACGACGTGGACGTAGCCGTCCTCTCCCGCCGGGCGGAACACGCCCTGGCTTGAGGGGCTCGTCGTCTCCAGGCGCACCTCGCCGTCGAGTACGCCCAGCACGTCGGCTAGGTAGCGGCTGTTGAACGCGATCTTGGCGGGCTCGCCGTCTACCTTCACGTCGATCTCGCCCTCGTTGTCGCCCACCTCGTCCGCTCGTGCGCTGATGACCAGCTTGCCCGAGGAGCCGTCGCCCGTGGGTTGCACCTGTAGCCGCACGATGCCGCTGCCGTCGCGGGCGAAGATGGCGGCGATGCGGGCGCTGCGGGTGAAGTCGTCCACGTCTACTACCGTCGACGTGTTGTACTCGCTCGGGATCAGCTGGTTGTAGTTGGGGAACGTCCCCTGGATAAGTTGGGCCACGAGCTCCACGTCCGTCAGCGAGAACTGCACCTGGGTTTGCTTGTCGTTCACGCGTAGCTCCACGGGCGTCGCACCGTCCCCGATCAGTCGCGCCACCTCCCGCAGCGCCCGCGCCGGCACGATCAGATTCAGGTCGCCCGCCGGGGACGCCTGCCGCGCGCCGAGCTCGATATCCGATACCGCCAGCCGGAAGCCGTCCGAGGCGGCGAAGGTCAGCTTGTTCTCCTCGCCCTTGATGCTCACGCCTGTGATCACCGGCCGCGAGTCGTCCGTGGCCGCGGCGAATTCGACCCGGTCGATCGTGCGCCGCAGAGTCGCTCCGTCCAGCTCGGTCGAGGGCTCCTCCTCGATCGTCGCGATGCGGGGGAAGTCCTCCGCATCCATCGTGTTGATGGTCGACTCCGTGCGCGCGCACTCCAACTTTGCCTGGCGGGTGCGCTCGGGCACCTCGATGGAGACCGTCGCCGGCGGCAACTGCGCCACGAAATCCGTGATCAGGCGAGCGGGGACAGTCGTCGCCCCCTCCTCCTCGATCTTCGCCCCGATCCAGGTGCTGATAGAGATGTCGAGGTCGGTGGCGGAGAGTCGCAACCGTCCCCCGTCCGTGGCCATCAAGACGTTCGAGGTGATAGGCAGCGTTGACCGCGTGGCGACCGCCCGCCCCACGATCGCCAACCCTCGCTGGAGGTTCTCCTGGAGGACCTGAACCTTCATTGGCTTACCCACATTTCCCGTTCTGAACCGCGATTATAGGAAACCCACAGGCTGAGTGTATAGGCGGCTGAGCAGTTGCCCTCCATACTTCCAAGCCGATGGGACATAACCCATAACGTAAAGCCCTCTATACTTGTCTTTCCGGCGCACCTGCGGGGGACGCCGGTGGGTAAGGCGTGTACATCCACAGGCTCCATCTCGCGAACTTCCGGAACTACGCGCAGGTCGATCTCGCCCTCGATCGCGGGCTCAACCTGTTCGTCGGCGAGAACGCGCAGGGCAAGAGCAACTTGCTCGAGGCCATCTACCTGCTCTCCACCCTGCGCTCCAGCCGGGCCAGTAGCGACTCTGACCTCGTCAGGCGCGATATCGTCGACTCTGAGTTCCCCGTCGCCCGCCTCCAGACCGAGGTCCAGCGCGCCGCCGGCCGCCTCAACCTGGAGCTTGCGGTCGTTGGGCGCGGTGGTGAGGGCCAGCGCGCGGGCAAGCGCGTCCGCGTGAACGGGCTCGCCAAGCGCACCTCCGATGCCGTCGGTGAGCTCGCGGCGGTACTATTCACCACCCTCGACATCGAGGTGGTGGCCGGACCCCCCATCCTCCGCCGTCGCTACCTCGACATGATGGCCTCCCAGGTCGACCGCGGGTACCTGCGGGCCATGCAGCGCTACCAGCGCGTCCTGCAGCAGCGAAACGGGCTGCTCAAGCGCATCCAGGCGCGCGAGGCGGCGCCCACCGAGCTCGGCTTCTGGAACCAGGAGCTCGCGCACGCCGGCGGCATCATCATGAAGGGTCGCGCCGATGCGCTCGGCCTGCTCGTGCCCTACGCCCGCGAGCACATGGGCCGCCTCAGCGACGACAACGAGACCATCGAGCTCACCTACCGGCCCGCTCTCGGCGACGCCGTCGAGAACCACCTTCCCATCGACGACGCGGAGTGGACCAACTGCATGCTGCAAGCCCTCAACGATGGCCGCTCCCGCGAGATCGGCGCCGGCGTCACCCTCTTCGGCCCTCACCGCGACGACGTGGAGATCCTCATCGACGGCTTCTCCGCCGCTTCCTTCGCCTCGCGCGCGCAGCTCCGGACGGCCGCCCTCTCCCTCCGTTTCGCCGAGGCCGCCTACCTCCAGACCTGCCTCGGCGACGAGCCCGTCGTTCTCCTCGACGATGTGCTCAGCGAGCTCGACGAGCAGCGCCGCCGCGGGGTGCTCGATTCCTTCGACATGTTCCAGCAAGTCATTGTCACCACCGCCGACCCCGAACGCGTGCGCGATGTCCTCACCAGCGCCACGGGGCGCTTCGTCGTCACCGGCGGCGCTATCGGCCGCTTCGAGGGCGAGTAGCCTCCTCCGCCCGTAACACGGGAGTCAGTGGACCGGCCGGGACGCTCATCTGGAGCGCCCCCCGTTCCACCGTCAGCGTCACCGGTGTCTCTCCGCTCACGTCGCCGTCGAGCTGTATGGGCAGGCCAGGGGTGGAGACCTCAAACCGTGGCGTGCGCAGTTCGCGCACACCTGCGTCGCCCGGGTGCCGCCGCCCCACCACCTTGAGCGCGTGGCGAAGTGCGTCCGGCGCGTGCCGCGGGGTGAAGATGCAGGCGTCCAGCTGCCCGTCCCTGGCGCTTGCCTCCAGCGAGAACATGAGGATGCCGCCGTACAGCCGCGTGTTGCTCACCACGATCAGCCCCACGCCTTCCACCGCCGCCGCGCCCGCCGCGGCCCAGGCCACTTCCCTGGTGCGCAGGCGGCGAAGCATCGGCACCCCGTGCAGCACGTAGGCGAGCACCCCCAGGCGCCGCTTCAGACGAGGCGTCACCGTCGCCGCGATCTGCGCGTCCCACCCGATGCCCGCCATCAGCAGGAAGGGCTCGCCGTTCGCTCGTCCGACATCCATTGCCACCCGCTGGCCGTCCAGGTGAGCGTCGAGCGCCCTCAGAAGGTTGCGGGGGATCCCCGCTTCCTTCGCCCAGACGTTGGCCGTGCCTCCCGGAAGGACCGCCAGCGCCGACTCGCTCCCCGCCACCGCCCCCGCTGCCAGCCGCACCGTCCCGTCGCCGCCCAGCACAAACACGAAGGCGTCGCCGCGCTCCGCGGCGTGGGCGGCGGCCGCTGCCGTCCCCGCCGGCGAATCCGGCAGCTCGAGCCGCGCCTGCAGCCCGCGTTCCTCAAGACGACGGAGCGCCTGCTCCGTGTCGAAGCGGCGCATCCCGCGTGCCCGCGGGTTCGCCACGATCGTGGCGCTGTTCGCTCCCATCGTTGCCCGGCGGCTCCCTGCTCCCTACCATACCGACGAATCCGCTCCGCTCCCGATCGGGGGTTCCGTGCTCACGCTCATCAGCTTCAACCACATCAGCATGGCCGCGAGCGACTGGCGCGAGCAGCGTGAGCGCTTCGAGCGCCTCTTTGGCTTTCGCTCCCTGCGGCTGTTCACCGCTCAGCCGGGAACCCCCATTGAGGGCTGTGTCTCCCGCATTCGCAACAGCCGCACCGAGTGGGAGTTCCTGCAGCCCGACGGCCCCGCGAGCTTCGTCCAGAAGTTCCTCGACGAGCGCGGCCCCGGGCTTCACCATCTCGCTGTCGAGGTGCCTGACATCGAGGAGGCGGTGGCGGAACTGGAGCGGCTTGGCGTCACCCCCTTCGGCGGTATCAGCGAGGACACCATGTGGTGGATGGCCTACATCCACCCCCGCGACAGCGGCGGCGTTCTCTGGCAGCTCTACCAGCCCCGGCCGGGTACCTCGATGAACGGTACTCGCGGCGAGGCCGGCGCGATCGGCTTCCGCCGTCTCGACCACATCTCTCTCGCCTCCCCCGACCTCGAGGCGCAGGCCGCCTGGCAGGAGCGCGTCTTCGGCATGGAAGTCGAGGAACGCTGGGACGTCCCCGACCAGGGCTACAAGGGATGCCTTATGCGCATTCCCAACGCCGAGCTCAAGTTCGAGATACTCGAGCCGCTCGGCGACGAGGGCTTCCTCCAGGACTTCCTCGCCAAACGGGGGAAGGGCCTGCACCACGTCTCCTGCGAGGTCGAGTCCATCGACCGTGCGCTCGAGGCCTTCGCGGCCGATGGCATCAAGCCGCCGGGTGGCGTCGGCGGCGAGCGCTGGAAGCGCAACATCTTCCTCTCGCCGCGCGATACCAACGGCGTCCTCTTCCAACTGTTCGAGGAACCCTCCGCCTAGCCCAACCCTGCAACGCACTCGCGCTGCGCCCCGCCAACGAGCAGTGCCGCGAATTTTCTGCCAATCGGTATAAGCACACTAGCCGTAAAGCGCGTCTATCCCTTAACATTTCCTCCGGCGGGGTCGCGGGGGAGAGCGACCCATGTGCTGGTGTATGAACCCGGCGGTGGCCACATGGCCAACCTCGGTGTTTCGCGCTCTCGTTGTCACGCGACCCTCACCGGCGGTTGCACCAGAAAGATCCCCAGAATCCCTTGGCACCAAGTCACGGGAGCCCGACACAGGTCAGGGTCTCCGATTCTCGTGGCCGGCCACTTCCCTCCTGATGTTTCTGGGCCTGCGGCCGGCGCCCTGCTCGGGGCCACGCACGCACGCAGGCCTTCGCACCACACGCATGAGTCGTGAACGCCGGGGACTGGCTCCATGACGTGGGGAAAGTTCGGGCTCGCTTCCACCCTCCTGCTTGTCGCGACCGTGGCCTTGGTCGCCACGGTGCTCACCCGCGGGCTGGCCCCCGTATCCGCCGCTGACGCACTCGACGAAGCCATCTGCACGAATGGCACCGTTATTCCCGACTACGCAGTCTTCGACGATCCCAACGACGACAGCGCCGTCCCCAACCTCGTCACCGACTGCAAGGCCCTTGTGGCCGTGGCCAACGAGTGGAACACCCGGGCCAACATGCGCAGGCCTCTCACTTGGAGCGGCACCCAGGCCCTTTCGGTCTGGGAAGGCATTACGGTTGAGGAAAGTCGCGTGACGAAGGTCGTCTTCGACAACACCACGCACGGGATCGGGCGGTTCATCGGGAGCATCCCGGACGAGATTGGCGACCTCACCGCCCTGCAGGTCCTGGTGCTCTCAAACCACCAGCTCAGCGGCGCGGTTCCATCGAGAATCTGGTCGCTCACGAATCTCACGGAGCTCGACTTGAGCCACAACGGCCTCGAAGGCTCGATCCCTCCCGAGGTGAGGAACCTCACGAATCTCACCAAGCTCGACCTCGCCAGCAACAACTGGGAGGGCCCGCTTCCCAGCGCGATCGGCGATCTGACCAACCTGAAGGTGCTGCACATCTACTCCACCTCCCCGGGAGCGTTCACTAGTGGTCCGGGACTCCAGGGGACGATTCCTTCGGAAATCGGGAACCTGACCCAACTGACCCACTTGCGCCTTGACAGCAACGGTTTCGAGGGGAGCATTCCCGACCTGTCTACCCTCACGAATCTGAAGGTCCTGTCCCTGTACCACAACGAACTGACAGGCGGGTTCTCCTGGGTGTCGAAGCTGACGCTGCTGGAAACAGTGAACATGAACCTGAATCAGCTAACCGGACCCATCCCTGACTTGAGCCGGCTCCAGGCACTCTTCAGCCTCGATCTCTCGAGGAACATGCTGAGCGGGTCCATTCCCGCCTCGCTCGGGAGGCTCCCTAAGCTCGACTCGCTCCATCTGGATTACAACGAGTTGAGCGGGACGATCCCCGACGCGCTCAAGACGCTGGCAACCAGGAGCGACCCGCTCACCTATCTCTCCCTTTCGCACAACGACTTCTCGGGCTGTATCCCGGATGAGCTCTACACCATCGACTACAACGACATGGCCAACACGAACCACGACGACTACTACGACTACGACACGGATTCCGAAATCGCCGCCGACATACTGCCCAAGTGCTCGGTAGCGAGGCCGGGCATCGTGCTGAACAAGACCGCCTCCAGCGTAGACGAGGGTGATGCCGCCGGAAATACGTACACGGTCCGCCTGCAGATCAGGCCCTCCACAACCGTGAGGGTGACGATAACCGGGCACACTGGCCTCACACTGAACAAGAACCCCCTGACCTTCACCACTTCGAACTGGAACGTGGAACAGACTGTTTCGGCGACGGCCAACGAGGACGACGACGCCAGGGGCGCCGAGCTGACCCTCACGCATACGGCCAGCGGCGCCTCCGAATATGTCGGGAAGACCGCGACCCTGACCGTGACGGTCAACGACGACGATTCCCCCGGCGTGACGGTGGCGACGACAACCCCGACAGACCCGCCGGAGCTGACGCTCACCGAGGGGGACAGTGACACCTATACGGTGGTTCTGGATAGTCAGCCCTCTGCCAACGTGACCGTGACCGTCGCCAAGTCGGAAACCTCCGGCGTAACGGTGAACAAGACCACCCTGACCTTCACCACAGGGAACTGGCGCACTCCCCAGGTGGTGACCGTCTCCGCAATTGAGGACGGCAACGTCGATGCGGAATCCGCCACCATCACGCACACGGTCACATCGACGGACACCCAGTACGACGGCATCTCCGCCGCGAGCGTGAGCGTCGCCGCGAGCGACAACGACGCCCCCGGCGTCACCGTGAAACCGACCTCGTTGACGTTGGCCGAGGGGGGCGAGACGCAATACACGGTCGTCCTCACGAGCCAGCCCTCGGTCGATGTGACCGTGAACATTGTCTCGGGGAGGAGTGACGTGCAGGTTGATCCGTCGACCCTGACTTTCACGAGCACGACCTGGAACACCGTTCGCACGGTCAAGGTCTCCAAGGATGAGGACAACATCCCCAGCGGCACCGGAACCGTGACCATCACCAATACCGTCTCCACCATGGACGCCGACTACTCCAGCGTCACTGCCGCCGATGTCTCCGTCCAGGTCACCGACAATGACAGTCCCGGCGTCACCATCCACCCGACTTCGTTGACGGTGGATGAGGGTGGCGACAACATCTATGCGGTGGTGCTGGACACCCAGCCCAGCGCTGGCGTGATGGTGGCGATTGCCGTCACCGGGAGCTCGGACGTCACCAAAGACGAGTCGAGCCTTACGTTCACCGACCAGAACTGGAACACCCCCCAGGAAGTGACGGTCTCAGCGGCGGAGGACGACACAGACACCGCCAACGACACCGCCACGATCACGCACACCGTCACGTCTACGGACAGCGACTACTCGGGCATTGCCGCCGACAGCGTCAGCGTCGAGGTCACTGATAACGACCACGTGGGCGTCGTCGTCGAGCCCACATCCCTGACGGTGGGCGAGGGGCGAAGCAACACCTACACCCTGGTCCTTGGCAGTGAGCCGTTGGACGACGTGACGGTGAACATCGCTCTCACCTCGGGCTCGAGCCCGGATGTGACGTTGACCACGACCAGCGAGATCTCGGTAACCATGAGCAGCGTGACCTTCGCGCCGGTTGACTGGGACACGAAGCAGACCGTGACCGTCGAGGCTGCGGACGACACGGACTACGCCAACGACAGCGCGACCATCGAACACACGGTCACGTCGACGGACACAGACTACGATGGCACTGGCCAGAATGGCCTCACCGTTGACAGCGTCGGGGTCACAGTGACCGAAAACGATAGTCCACCCCAGCGGCCCCCAATCCTCCCCAACCCCAACCCCAACCCCAACGAACGACCGCAGCCCCAGCCGGAACCAACGCCCACCCCCACCCCCAACCCCAACGAACGACCGCAGCCCCAGCCGGAACCAACGCCCACGCCCACGCCCACGCCCAACCCCAACCCCAACCCCAACGAACGACCGCAGCCCCAGCCGGAACCAACGCCCACGCCCACGCCCACGCCCAACCCCAACCCCAACCCCAACGAACGACCGCAGCCCCAGCCGGAACCAACGCCCACGCCCACGCCCACGCCCACGCCCAACCCCAACCCCAACGAACGACCGCAGCCCCAGCCGGAACCAACGCCCACGCCCACGCCCACGCCCACGCCCAACCCCAACCCCACGCCCACGCCCACGCCCACGCCCACGCCCACGCCCACGCCCACGCCCGAGGACCTGCCACCGGTTCCCGATCAAGATCTGCCGCCCGTGCCCGACGAGACCGCGGCGCCGGAGGTCGAAGAGACAGCCACACCTGAGGCGGTGGAGACCTCCACGCCGGCGCCCGAACTCGAGGCCACTCAGGAACGCCAGGAGGCTACGCAGGAGTCTGCTCCAGACACCGACTCGCGGGATGACGCCGCGGAACCTGACACAGGCCTGGGGCTCCGGCCCGAGCAGGTCACGGTCACGGCCTTCCCGCTGGTGCTCGTGGTAGTCGGCACCATGCTCGCCGTCGCGTACAGACGCCGCTAGCCAACCCGAGACCGGTTCTCCGGCCCGCCCGGCGTCCCACCTCGTAGAGCGCCGGGGGTTGTCTCATGAGCGGATAGCGTCCGGTTGAGCTACTATCACCCGCACGCATGTTCGAGCAAGACCCCGCGGCTACCGCTTCTCCTCCAGCCGGCGACCCCCTGGGGGCGTTCCATCCGGTCGTGCGCGCCTGGTTCGAACAGCGCTTCGACCACCCCACCGACGCCCAGGCCGAGGGCTGGCCGCGCATCCATGCTAGCGAGACAACCCTCATCGCGGCCCCGACCGGCTCCGGCAAGACACTCGCGGGCTTCCTCGTCGGCATCGACCAACTCATCCGCGAGGCCGAGGCCGGCGATCTCGAGCAGGCCACCCGCATCGTGTACGTCTCGCCCCTCAAGGCGCTCAGCAACGACATCCAGCGCAACCTCGAGGAGCCCCTCGCCGAGATCCGCGCCCTCGCGCGGGAGATGGGCTACGACCTCCCGCCCATCACCAGCGCGGTACGCACGGGCGATACGCCCCCCTCCGCCCGCCAGACCATGGTGCGCAGGCCCCCCCACATTCTCGTCACCACCCCCGAGTCCCTCTTCCTGCTCGTAACCGCCGCACGCAGCCGCGAGAACCTGCGTGGCGTCCGCACCGTCATCGTCGACGAGATTCACGCCCTCGCCCGCGACCGCCGCGGCAGCCACCTTGCGCTCACCCTCGCCCGGCTCGACCGTCTCGCCGAGACCCCACCGGTCCGTATCGGCCTCTCCGCTACCCAGCGCCCCATCGAACTGATCGCCCGCTTCCTCGCCGGCGCCGGCCGCCCCGCCACGATTGTCGATCGCGGCCACCAGCGCGACCTCGATCTCCACGTCGAGACGCCCCCCAGCGACCTTGAGGCGGTGCCCCCGAAGGAGCAGTGGGGCGACATCTTCGAACGCCTCACCGAGCTCATCCGCGAGCACCGCACCACCCTCATCTTCGTCAACACGCGCTCCCTCTCGGAACGGGTCGCCAAGGAGCTCGCCGAGCGGCTCGGCGAGGACGCCGTCGCCAGCCATCACGGCAGCATCGCCAAGGATCGCCGCCTGCATGTCGAGCAGCGCCTCAAGGCCGGCGACCTCCGCGCCCTCGTCGCCACCGCCTCACTCGAGCTCGGCATCGACATCGGCGCCATCGACCTCGTCTGCCAGGTCGGCTCGCCGAGGAGCATCGCGACCCTGCTCCAGCGCATCGGCCGCTCCGGACACGCCCTCGGCCTGCGGCCCCACGGCCGCCTCTTTCCCACCACCCGGGACGAGCTCCTGGAGTGCTCCGCTCTCGTGCGCGCCGTCGCCGCCGGACGCCTCGACCGCATCTCCCCCCTCACCGCTCCCCTCGACGTGCTCGCCCAGCAGATCGTGGCCGAATGCGCCTGCGAGCCCTGGTCGGAGGACGCCCTCTACGACCTCGTCCGCGAGGCATTCCCCTTCGAGAACCTTGAGCGCGAGCCCTTCGACGAGATCGTCACGATGCTCGCCACGGGCATAGGCGATGGCCCCGGCTCCGCCCCGCCCCTCATCCACCGCGACCGCATCAACGGAATCGTCCGCGGACGGCGGGGGGCTCGGCTGGCCGCCCTCAACAACGGTGGCGTCATCCCCGAGATGGGTGACTACCGCGTCATCGCCGAACCCGAGGACATCCCCGTTGGCGCCGTCAACGAGGACTTCGCCATGGAGAGCGCCGCCGGCGACATCTTCCTCCTCGGTTCGACCTCCTGGCGCATTCGTCGCGTCGAGCAGAGCACCGTGCGTGTCGTCGACGCGCACGGCGCCCCCCCGACGGTCCCCTTCTGGCTGGGCGAGGCACCGGGCCGCACCATCGAGCTTTCCGAGGAAGCGGGCCGTCTGCGGCGCGAGGTCGCGGACGGCCTGGACGAACCCGAAACGCTCGTCCGCCGCCTCCAGGAGGAGTGCAGCCTCAGCGAGAGTGGCGCCCGGCAGATGGTCGACTACGTCCGCGCCACCCACGACGGCCTCGGCGTTGTGCCCTCCGATACCGACGTCGTCTTCGAGCGCTTCTTCGATGACTCGGGTGGCATGCAGCTTGTCGTGCACGCGCCCTTCGGCGCCCGCGTCAACCGCGCCTGGGGACTGGCCCTCCGCAAGCAGTTCTGCACGACCTTCGACTTCGAGCTCCAGGCCGCCGCCAACGACGACGCCATCCTCCTCTCCGCCGGCCCGCAACACTCGTGGCCCCTCGCCGAGGCCTTCTCCTGGGTGAACCCCCGCAACGCCCCCACGCTCGTGGAGAAGTCGATCTTCTACATCCCCCTCTTCCCCACGCGCTGGCGCTGGAACGCCTCGCGGGCGCTCGCCATCCCCCGCCAGCGGAACGGCAAGCGCGTGCCCCCCTTCCTCCAGCGCATGCGGGGCGACGACCTCATGGCCGCCGTCTTCCCCGCCCAGGTCGGCTGCCAGGAGCACCTCGACGTCCCCCTCACCCTCCCCGACCACCCCCTCATGCGCCAGACCCGCGACGACTGCCTCTACGAGGCCATGGACGTGCGCGGCCTCCAGGACGTGCTCACCCGCATCGAGGACGGCGGCATCCGCCTCCACGCCGTCGATACGGTTGAGCCATCCCCCATGGCCCACGAGATCGTCAGCGGCCGGCCCTACACCTACCTCGACGACGCCCCCATCGAGGAGCGCCGCACCCGCGCCGTCACCCTGCGCCGCACCCTCCCCGACTCCGCCCGCGACCTCGCCGCCCTCAGCCCCGACGCTATCGCCCGCGTCCGCGAAGAGGCCTGGCCCGCGCCCCGCGACGCCGAGGAGGCGCACGACGCCCTCCTCGGCTTCATCGTTCTTGCCGAGGAGCACGTGGCGTCCTGGGGCGAGTGGCTCACCGAGCTGGAGGCCGGCGGCCGAGGCGCCCGGCTCCAGCTCGAGGGGCGCGCCTTCTGGTTCGCCGCCGAGAACCTCCCCTCCGTCCGCCTCCTCTTCCCCGATGCCGGTATTCCCAGCCCCGCCGTCCCCGCGCACGCCCTCCTGCAGGTTGAAGACCGCGAGGCGGCGCGGGTCACTCTCGTACGCGGCCACACCGAGTGCCTCGGGCCGCTCACCGCCGCCGACATCGCCCGGCGCACGGGCCTGACCGAGAAGGACGCCGACTACGCCCTTCGCGCCGCCGAAGCGGCCGGCTACCTCGTCCGCGGACGCTTCACCCCCAACGCCCCCGAAGACGAGCTCTGCGACCGGCGCCTCCTCGCCCGTATCCACCGCTACACGCTCGACGGTCTGCGCAAGGGGGTCGCGCCCGTCTCCCGCGCCGACTACATGCGCTTCCTCACCCGCTGGCAGGGACTCGCCCCCGGCGCCGTTTACGGCGGACGGCCCGGCCTGCGCCGCGCCCTCGAACGTCTGCAGGGCTTCGAAGCGCCCGCCGGGTGCTGGGAGGACGACCTCCTGCGGTCCCGCGTCCGCGACTACGATCCCGCCTGGCTCGATGAGCTCTGCCTTGCCGGCGAGATCGCCTGGGCCCGCCTCAGTGGCCGCAAGCCGGCGTCCGCCGAGGACGCCCCTGCCCGCCCCGCCCCCGCCACCCGCGCCACCCCCATCACCATCGTTGCCCGCCGCGCCTTCCCCGACCTCCTCGCCGCCGCCCGCTACGACCGTCCCGAGGGCATCCCCGCCCCGCCCGGCGCGGCCTCCACCATCGTCGGGCTCCTGCGCGAACGCGGCGCCCTCTTCTTCGACGAGCTCGTGCGCGAGACGGGCCAGCTCTCAAGCCAGACCGAGGACACGCTGCGCGAGCTCATTGCCGCCGGTCTCGTTGCCTCGGACGGCTTCCAGGGCGTGCGCAGGATCTTCGCGCGCTCCTCCTCGGGCCGCCGCCGGGCCGTTCGCCGCCCCGTTGCCAGCTACCGGCTGGGGCTCGTCCTCGGCGGACCGCCGGGCCGCTGGTCCCTCGTCGAGGCGCCCCCTCTCGACTCCATCCGCGAGGACGGGCTAGCCGCCCTCGTCGCCAGCGTCCTCCTCGAACGCTACGGTGTCGTCTTCCGCGACCTGGCGAAGCAGGAGCGCTTCAGCGTGCCCTGGCGCTCCGTCCTGCGCGCCCTCCGTACGATGGAGGCGCGCGGCGACGTCCGTGGGGGCCGCTTCGTCTCCGGCGTCGTGGGCGAGCAGTACGCCCTCATCGATGCGGTCGAGCAGCTGCGCCGCACCCGCAGCGAGCCCGTCACGGGCGAGCGCGTGGTCGTGAGCGCCGTCGATCCCGTGAACCTGACGGGCACGGTCCTTCCGGGGCCACGCGTGCCCGCCTACCCGGGACGCTCCCTCGTGCTCATCGACGGCGTGCCCGAGGAGGAGGCGAAGGCCGCCGAGGCCTTCGCCGGCGCCGCCCAGCGCTAGCCGGAGGCCGCCCTACTCGATCGCCGGCAGGTTGTAGACCCGCGCCGCCGTGTCGTGCAGCACCTTGCGCCGAACCGTCGGGTCAAGCTGCTCCAGCGTCTTGGTGATGCGCGTGTGGGTCTCCGGGTAGAGGCAGGTCGGGTGCGGGAAGTCGGTCTCGAACATCACGTTGTCCTCGCCCAGTTCCTCGATCGCGTGCAGCGGCCCCCACTGCTCGAACCAGAATGAGGCGTACACCTGCCGCCTGAAGTACTCCTTCGGGCGCAGGCTCAGCCCCTCGCGCTCCGTCGGGATTGTCTCGTCGTACTGCCACTCCATGGCCTCGAGGAGGAACGGGATCCAGCCGATGCCGCTCTCCACGGAGACGAAATTGAGGTTCGGGTAGCGGTCCAGCAGTCCGCTGAAGATGAGGTTCATGATCGTCTTGCACTGCACCATGAAGAGGGAAACGCTGATCGAGGCGAGGTATCGCTGGGGCCCGTACCCCTTCCACAGCATCTGGCTCCCGAGGTTGTTCCCCGAGCCTATGTGGAAGTTCACCGGGATGCCAATCTCCTGGCACGTCGACCACAGTGGATCCCAGTGCGGGTCGTGCAGGTGCGGCAGCTCGAACGCCTCCGGCGTGTCCGTCATCGTGATGCCCGTGATGCCCGCGTTCGTCACGCGGCGCACCTCGCGCACGCACTCGTCGATGTCCCAGAATGGTGTCAGCGCCTGGGGAAAGAGCCGTCCGTTCCCGGCCTCTTGCAGGTCGATGATGGCGTCGTTGTAGACGCGCGCGCAGACGTTCCGCAGCTCGCTGTCCTCGAGCGCCATGAAGCGGTTGCTCCCGAAGCCCGCCACGTTCGGGTAGATGATCTGCTGCGAGATGCCGAGCCGGTCGAGCAGTTGCAGCCGCGGCTCCGGGTAGCTCGCCGCGTCGCTCATGTCCTCGAAGTCCGGCAGGCTGATCATCCCGTACGCCTTCTCGCCGTCCTTCTTCACGACCGTGAAACCGAGCGGTCCGAAGTCCACGTCTCCGTCGACCACCCAGCGCGCCCGCCCGTCCTCGTCGCGCACCACCTGCGGGACGCGCTCGTTGTAGGAAGCCGGCGCTCGCGAGGTCCAGAGATCGGGGGGCTCCGTGTAGTGGCTGTCGATGTCGATGACAGGCACGCCGTGGACGGTCAGCGGTGGCGACATGGGAGCATCCTCCAGCGCGTCGCGCGCTTCACCATCCTACCGTCCCGCCGTCCGGCGAGGGTCAAGCCAGGGCAAGCTCGGGGAAGTAGCGCCCGTAGGTTCGGCGGTCCCTGGTGAGGAGCCGGTCCGCGTGTACGACCGCGTGGCCGCCAATCAGGAAGTCGGCCAGGGTGTGCTGCCGGAATTGGAGTGTTGTCCCGCAGCGCTCGCAGGTGACCTGCTGGGCGGTCCCACACTCTGAGCAAGTGGGTAGCCGTGGCCGCTGGCGGTTGTAGGTACGCCACGCCTGCCCAGAGCGATGGAGCGCTTCGCGACTGGATGGCTCGAGTCGAACGCCGGTGTTGACAAGAAAGAGGTCGAGATATTTGGGTGTGTCGAAGAGTGGCGCCACCTCCGAGTAGACCGCCTCGGAGATCACCACTGCGCTCTGTCGCGCTGCCCTGGTCAGCAGAAGCTCCGACTCGTCACCGTGGGGACTGTTGGGAAGGAGGATGTCGAGGAGGATGTTGCTGTCGACGGCAGTGGTCACGGCTCCCTCGCGCCCTCAATCTCATCGACCGGGTCCGGGCCGCGAAGCTCGGCAAAGATTTCGTCGGGGGTTTCCTCAATGTTGCTGAGGTAACCACGCCACTGCCGGAAGGGGGAGTCCTGCAACTCCTTCTCGACGTGGATGCCTTCTTCGTCCTCCACGAAGGCGATTTTGTCTCCCTCGCGAAGCCCAAGACGGTCGCATAAGCCCTTGGGCAGCGTGATCTGTCTCTTACTGGTGATTTTGGCGGTGAATGTCGAGTCGGTCATAGGTCTTGCTCTCGCCCTCCATCAACTCCTTACTATACGGTAAGGAGTTGATGTAAGGCAATCAACCCGCGACCGCTCGACCCGCCTTCGCCTACTCCATCAGACCCGCGCTCTTGGCCGCCGCCGTGGCCGCGTTGCGGCCCGCGATGCGCCCGAACGTGACCGCCGGCCCGTAGGAGCCGCCGCCGCCGATGTAGCGGTCGCCGTGCAGCGTGCCCATCGCCTCCCCCGCCGCGAAGAGGTTGTCGATCGGCAGCTCCGTGTTCGCGATCACGTGCGTGTCCGAGTCGACCCGCAGGCCGCAGCCCGTCCACGCGATGATCGCCGGTCGCACCTCCAGCGCGTAGAAGGGCGGCGTCTCGATGGGGCGCAGGCCCATTGGCTTGAAGTAGGCCGTGTCCACGCCCCGGGCGCAGTCGGCGTTGTACTTCTGCACCGTCCCCGCCAGTGGCGCGGCGTTGATCTTGCACAGCCCCGCCAGCTCCTCGAGCGTGTCCGCCCGCAGCACCTCGCCACTCTCCGCGCGCGCCAGCAGGTTCTCCGAGGTCCAGCTCGGGCCCACCGGCATCGAGTCGGCGTCGAGCCGGGCCGCTTCGTCGAAGATGGCGTAGGCCATGCTGCCGTTCCGCTTGAAGAGCCCCGCCATCACCGTGTAGGGCGCCATCTCGCTGGCGAAGCGCCGCCCCTCGCGGCTCACGAGGATGACCCAGGGCGGCACCGCCACCTCCAGGTCCTTCGTGAATCCGGGCGTCAGCAGCAGCAGCCCGCGGTTGTAGCCGCCCAATGTCGCTCCCACCTGCTCTCCCAGCGTGATCCCGTCGCCCATCGCCTTCGGTCCCGAGATCGCCCAGACGCCGTCGCCCTGCTCGTGCGCGTCGGGCCAGTACTTCTCGATGAACTCCTTGTTGTGCCCGAACCCGCCCGAGGCGATCACCACCGCCCCGCAGCGCACCTCCTGGTCGCCCGCGGCCACCCCCACGATCTCGCCGTCCTCCTCGATCAGCCGGTCCGCACGGGTCACCAGGGCCATGTCCACCCCCCGCTTGATGCGCTCGGAGTCCAGCACCCGCACCACCGCCAGCCCCTCCCCCTCAGGCGGATGGCCCCGCGGCACCGTGTCGATCCCGGAGATGTAGACGCGCTCGGGCTTGTACTCGACGCCCAGGCTGCGCAGCCACTCGAACGTGGGCGCGGCGTTATCGCAGTAGGTGCGCGCCACCGCCGGCTCCACGTTCCACTGGTTGAGGGTCATGTAGTAGCTGAACATGTCGTCGGGCGTGTCATCGAGGATGCCCGCCTCGCGCTGCACGCTCGTGCCCGCCGCGTAGAAGTGGCCCCCGGAGAGACGCGAGGAGCCCCCCACCTTGTCGTCCGCCTCGAGCACGATCACGCTTGCGCCGGAGTCGGCGGCGGCGACCGCCGCCGAGAGCCCCGCCGCCCCGGAACCGATAACGACGATGTCGTAGTCCCGCTCCATGCTGTCCTCCCTTGGCCGGCCTCCCGGCGCGACGCATCCGCGATTGGCCCGCATCGTGGGAGCCTGCGAGAGGCGCGTCAAGCGCCTTCACTGGTACTCGCGCGGCCGCTGCCCGATAATCTGCTCGCAGACCCGCGCAAGCTCCCCGCTCCCAGGAGGATGCGATGAAACTCTCCGTGAATCTCGACCGCTGCATCAAGGCAGCGGAGTGCTCGACCTACCACGCCGAGCTGTTCGCAGCGCGGGAAGATGGCTTCCCCGTCGTCATCGTCGAGGAGCCCGAGGGCGATCAGGTCGAAGACGCCGAGGACGCCGTCCGCGTCTGCCCTGGTAACGCCATCAAGCTCACCAGGGACGGCGAGTAGCCGGCTAGAACAGCATCGACGCCCGCGCTTCGCTCCCGCTCTCCGAGGCGTTTTCGCGGAGCCAGGCGATAGCATCCCCCAGCGCCAGGTAGAGCGAGCCGCCCGCCCGCACCCCCCGCGCCCACCGCTCGATCGCTTCCTCACCCTCGTCGCTTCGCCGTCGCACCGCGCTTGCCGCTGTCTCCGCGATGGCGCGCACGGCGCGCTCGTACGACGCGCGCGGCTCCAGCGCGTACTCCTCGCGCAGGATGGCGACAAGGTCGGGCGACTCGCCGCGCTCGAGCATGTCCGCCGCGCGCCGGCGAGTCGCCTCCAGTGCTCGCTCCCCGGGCGTGGCCCTAGGCCTCCCGCTCGTCGAACTCGAGGTTCAGCTGCCACAGCCCCAGCATGATGCCGGGCTGATGCGTCAGGTCGTTCTTGGCGGGGGCCAGGCGCAGATTCTCGAATCGGTCGAGCATCACGTTCACCGCGATGTTCTGCTCCAGACGCGAGAGCCCCGCGCCGGGACACACCCGCGGCCCCATCGAGAACGTCAGGTGCCGGCCGGGGTTCTTGCGCGTCAGGTCGATCGAATCGGTCGCCGGACAGAGGTCCGGGTCGCGGTTCGCCGCGCCGTAGCGCAGGTGCAGCATCGATCCCCGCGGAATCTGCACGCCGCGCAGCTCGATGTCCTTCGTTACGACACGCGTCGAGAGACCCTGCGTGGGCGCGTACAGGCGCAGCGCCTCCTCCACGAAAAAGCGCACCTTCGAGCGGTCCGCCCTCAGCTCCTCCACCAGCTCCGGCTGCTGCGCCAGCAGCATCGCCTCCGCGGTGAGCGCGTACTGCGTCGTCTCGTTCCCGCCGATGTGCATGCCGTACACAACGCTCGCGATCTCGGGGTCCGACAGCCTGCGCTTGTCCGGCCCGTACTCGACGTTGAGCAGGAACGTGATCATGTCGTCCCTGGGGTTCTGCCGCTTGTCCTCGATCTGCTCCCCGATGTAGTGCTGGAATGCGACCAGCGCCTCGGCGTTCGCCTTCTCGTCCTCGGGGCTCAGCAGGTTCTTGTGGCTGAACCCGTAGACGAACCGCCTGACCTGCTCCTCCTCCCACACTCGCGTCGTCTCCATGTCCTCCAGGGGGAAGCCGAGGATGGTCGTGATCACGATCTGTGGCAGCGGCGCCGCAAAGCCCTTCACGAACTCCACCGAGCCCGTCTCGATCCACCTGTCCATCAGGTCGTGCGCGGCCTGCGTGATCATGGGCGTGTGACGCTCAGCCGCGGGCAGGGCCACCCACGGATCCGTCAGCTCCATACGGTGCCGCTTGTGCTCCTCCAGGTTGGGACGAAGCGTGTCCCAGGTGTCCGTGATGGTGCCGAAGCCCTTCTCGCGGAAGATCTCCTGCGCGGCCTCGTCGCCCTCGGCGGCGTTGTAGAACTCGAACGTCTCCGGGTCCCGAACGACCATCGCGATGTCTTCGTACTTGCTCAGGATGTAGGCGTCCGAGCCGGGAATCGCCCCCTCGCCGGGGATTTTGTGAATCGGCGCCTCGTCATGGAGGATTTTGTAGGAGTCGAACCAGTACTCCTGCGCTCCCGGTGAGAAGAGGTCGACATCTTCCAGATTCACGGGACACCCCGTGACCTGCTCGACCCGATGGCCGGTCGCATGAGGGGCGTCTGAGGTCGCTCGCTGCATCACTGTCTCCCTTGCGGCCCTCGCCGCCGATTCCCGATTTCGTGCCGCCAATCCTACTCGCCTCCGTGCCGGGTGATCAGCAGATTCGCGCGGACAGAGTGCCTCTTGAGGGCACGAAAGGGGCTCCCGATGCATATGCTCAAACGGGTGGGGTAATTCGGCGCACGACGTGCTAGCTTGCCCCGGCTCAAGTCAGGGAGGGGCAAGCCACATGGGTGGACGCGTAGCCGCCTTCGCGCTGGGAATACTGCTGGCCAGCCTCGTGCTCGGCGTGACAACCGCACGGGCCGCCCCCGAGGACTTCGTCGAAGCCTGCTCGAACGGCATCGCCGTCCCGGACCCCGAGGACAACCCCGGCCTCGTCCAGGACTGCGCCATCCTCCTCAGCATTCGTGACACCCTCGCTGGCGACGCGACCCTCGACTGGAGTGCGGACACCCCCCTTGCGGATTGGGAGGGAATCACCACGACCGATGAACTAGGACGAGTGGTTGAGTTGACACTGGGCAACTATGGCTTGAGCGGGAAGATTCCCCTAGAGCTGGGACAACTGTCCGGCCTCACCAGGTTGGTGCTCTACGAGAATAAGCTGTCTGGAGAGTTGCCCAGTGAAATTGGCGGGCTCACTGCCCTCAGGGAAATTCGCCTCACCAACAATCGCTTGTCGGGACCTATCCCGACCGCAATCGGCGAGCTTCGTGCGCTGAGACTCCTTGCACTGGGCGGGAACAACCTAGAAGGGGGCATTCCCCGAGAACTCTCTCACCTGGGCAACCTGAGAGCCTTGTACTTGCAGGGTAATGAGCTGGTGGGCGGCATCCCACGAGAACTCTCAATGCTTGGGTATCTCTCAGATCTGTGGCTGGGCAGCAATCGCCTTACCGGGGCCATACCTTCCGAGCTCGGGGACATGAAGTATCTCAGGTCCGTTCTCCTGAACGACAATCTCCTGGAGGGACCTATCCCTCAAGAGCTCGCCAGCCTCCTGCGTCTTGAGACTCTGTGGCTGCACAGAAATCGGCTGACCGGGTCCATTCCTTCTAACATAAGTGGATTGCCCAGGTTGGAGCAGTTGGTGCTCTATGGAAATGAACTGACCGGCGAGATTCCGGCGAACCTTGGCGAGACCTCGCCACTGCGTACCCTGTTCATAGCTGGCAACGACTTCACTGGCTGTGTGCCACCAGGGTCACGTGCCGTGGAAAGGAATGACCTCGACGAGCTCGGCCTCCCCGACTGCCCGGAACCGCCCGACACCGGCACCGGCCTCGCCCCCACCCCCCACGGCGCCCTCCCCGCCGCAGTGAACGTGTTCGCCGTCGTTGCGACCGTCGTCGCACTCCTCGGGATTGTCGCCGGCCTCCGCACGCGCACCCGCCCCTGACCCCACCCCACCCTTGCCGCCCCCGCCATCCCCGCCGTATCGTGCCGCCTGCCAAGTCCCACACCCCGGAGGAGCGGCCCAATGGCGACCGTGCTCATCACGCTCAAGGTCAAGGAGGGCATGGAGGCCCGCTACGAGGAGATCCAGAAGGACCTCTACGAGAAGACCCACTCCCTCGAAAGCGATGTCCTCCGCTACGAGATGTGGCGCGGACGGGAGCCCCGCAGCTACTACTGCATCCTCTCCTTCCCCGACTACAACACCTTCCTCATCAAGCACCAGATCAGCGACCACCACGAGGACGCCACCCCGCCCCTGATGGAGGTCATCGAGGAAGAGGGCATCGAGTGGGTCGACCCCATCCAGGGCGCCTCCCCCCTGCCCCCCACCAACCCCCAGGACGTGCCCGCCGACGCGCCCGAGATCGCCAGGACCTACGACGAGATCCTGCGCGTGGCCGTGCCCGCCTGGTGGGCCTCGCTCCGGTAGCGCCATGGACCTCGAACTCGCAGGCAAGATCGCACTCGTCACCGGTGGCAGCAAGGGCATCGGCAAGGCGATCGCGCGCGCCCTCGCCCAGGAGGGCGTCGATGTCGCCATCGCCGCCCGGACGCAGGCCACCCTCGAGGAGACCGCCGCCGAGCTCGCCGCCGAGACCGGCCGCCGCATCGTCCCCATCGTCGTCGACACGGGCAGCACTTCCGCCGTCGATGCGATGGTCGCCACCGCCGTCGAACAGCTCGGGCGGCTCGACATCCTCGTGAACAACGCCGCCCGCCCCGGCGGCGGTCCCGGCCCCGTTCCCGGCCTCGAAGGCATCACCGATGCCAACTTTGCGGAGGAGATGAACACGAAGGTGCTCGGCTACCTGCGCTGCGCCCGCGCCGCCGCCCCCCACCTCAAGGCCAATGGCTGGGGCCGCATCATCAACATCAGCGGGATGGCCGCGCGCCAGTCCGGCACGGCCATCGGCAGCATGCGCAACGTCGCCGTGGCCGCCCTCACCAAGAACCTCGCCGACGAGCTCGGGCCCCACGGCATCAACGTCACCGTCGTCCACCCCGGCCTGACCTGGACCGAGCGCATGCCCGACCTGATGGCGCAGCGCGCCGCCGAGCAGGGCATCTCCGTCGAGGAGGCCACGGAGCGGGCGGCTCAGGGCAACTCCGTGCGGCGCATCATCGATGCGTCCGACATCGCCAGCGTCGTTGCCTTCCTCGCCTCACCAAAGTCGGTCGCCATCTCCGGCGACACGATCGCCGCCGGCGGCGGCGTCGGACGCGCTATCCACTACTGAGCGCCAGAGCACCGCACGGCCGCTACTCGTCCTCCACCGTGATCGCCTCGACGGGACAGACCTCCGCGGCCTGCTGCGCTTCGATCTGCATGTCCTCGCTGTCCAGCGGGTCCACCTGTATGACGGGGAAGCCCTCGCTGTCCACCTTGAAGAGCGCCGGGTGGTTGTAGTAGCACTCACCGCTCTTCGTGCACTTCTTCAGGTCGACCTTCACTCGCATCGTTGCCCCCCGTCTCTAGTTGACGTCGAACTGGACCCAGAGCTCTACCGGCGCGCGGAAGCCCCCGGAGCCCATGACCGGCGATGTGATGCCCGCGTGATCGGGGAACTTCGGGCGCGGGTTCTTCATCGCCTCGGCCAGCCGCGTGCTTGCGATGATCGCCTCCTGGCGCGCCATCGCGTAGCCCATGCAGAAGTGCTGCCCCATGCCGAAGCCGAGGTGTCCGTGCTTACCGTCGGGGTAGCGCCCCGAGCGCAGCTCGCGACCCATGTGCAGGTCGTCCCGCAGCATGTCGAACGTGTCCGGGTCCTTGAAGACGCGCTCGTCCCGGTTCCCCGCGGCCAGGTACATGCTGACGTTGGCCCGCTCGGGAATCACCTCGCCGTGGATCTTGATCTCGCGCGTCGTACGCCGCCCCTGCGTATGCACGACCGGGTCGTAGCGCATCATCTCCGTGAACACGTTTGTCCACAGGCTGGGGTCGTTCTTGACCTCGTTCTCGAACTGGTCCGGGCGGGTGTAGAGCATGTGGTACCACATGTTGGCGATGGCCTTGTCGGTTGTGTCGCCGCCCGCCGCCAGCAGCAGGGCGATGAACCCCTTGATCTCGTCCGCGTTCATCCGCTGCCCGCGAAACTCCGCGTGCACGATGCGCGAGACGAGGTCCTCGCCGGGGGCATCCTCGGCGCGCCGGATGAGCGGGTCGAGGTACTCCCACATCTCGTTCCGGGCCTGCAGGCCCTTGGCGAAGTGCTCGCCGCCGAAGCCCAGTCCCTCGATCAGGTGCTGGTACCAGCGCACGAACATGTCCTCGTCCTCGCGCGGCAGCCCGAGCATGTTGGAGATGACGCGGATGGGGAACTGGTTGGTGAACTGGCTGATCAGCTCCACCTCGCCTGTGTCCGAGAACCCCTTGGCGATGTCGTCCGCCGACTTCGCCCAGATCTGCCCCATCAGCTCACGTGCGATCTGCTCGATGAAGGGCAGGAAGCCCTGCAGCCGGTTTCCCACGAACTGGTCGGCGACGACGTTGCGCAGGAAGCGATGCTCCTCGCTGTTGCCGTACTCGAGGATGTTCGGTCCGAACACGTGCTTCTTTCCGAACTCGTAGTCGCCCTTGGGGTCGTAGGACGCCCGGTTGAAGTCGTCGTTGTTCTGGAAGATCTCGACGATGTCGTCGTAGCGACTCACCACCCAGTTGTTGTGGAACAGGTCCTGGTAGATGGGATGGTGGTCGCGCAGCCGCTTGTAGAGCGGGAACGGATCCTTCCGGAACTCCGGCCCGTCGAACTCCTGGGGCTCGATCGCGAGCCGCAACTGCTCGCGGATGGCATCCGCCATGGCGGTGGATTCGTCAGTCGCCGTCATCGGCCAACTCCTGCTTCAGTGCGTGCGCGTAGCCTACGACATCCCGAATGGCAGGCGCTCCCCGCCCGGCCGCTATTTCACGTCGAACTGGATCCAGAGCTCCTCCGGCGTGCGGAAGCCGCCGGAGCCTGTCACGGGCGACGTGACGCCCGGATGCGTGGGGAACTTCGGCCGCGGGTTCTTCATCGCCTCCGCGAGGCGCGTGCTCGCGATGATCGCCTCCTGGCGGGCCATCGCGTAGCCCATGCAGAAGTGCTGTCCCATGCCGAAGCCGAGGTGCCCGTGCTTGCCGTCGGGGTAGCGTCCCGAGCGCAACTCGCGACCCATGTGCAGGTCGTCCCGCAACATGTCGAACGTATCCGGGTTCTTGAAGACGCGTTCGTCGCGATTCCCCGCCCCCAGGAACAGTGACACCGTTGCCCGCTCCGGGATCACCTCGCCCAGGATCTTGATCTCCCGTGTCGTGTGCCGCCCCTGACCGTGCACCACCGGGTCGTACCGCATCATCTCGGTGAAGACGTTCGTCCAGAGGCTGGGGTCGCGCTTCACCTCGTTCTCGAACTGGTCCGGGCGGGTGTAGAGCATGTGGTACCACATGTTGGCGATCGCCTTGTCCGTCGTGTCGCCGCCCGCCGCCAGCAGCAGCGCGATGAAACCCTTGATCTCGTCGACGTTCATCCGCTGGCCGCGGAGCTCCGCGTGCACGATGCGCGAGATGAGGTCTTCGCCCGGTGCGTCCTCCGCCCTGCGGATCAACGGGTCGAGGTAGTCCCACATCTCGTTCCGCGCCTGCATCCCCTTGGCGAAGTGCTCGCCGCCGTAGCCCAGCCCCTCGATCAGGTGCTGGTACCAGCGCACGAACGTGTTCTCGTCCTCGCGCGGCAAACCGAGCATGTTGGAGATGACGCGGATCGGGAACTGGCTCGTGAACTGGCTCACCAGCTCCACTTCGCCCGTATCCGAGAACCCCTTGGTGATGTCGTCCGCCGACTTCGCCCAGATCTGCCCCATCAGCTCGCGCGCGATCTGCTCGATGAAGGGCAGGAAGCCCTGCAGCCGGTTCCCCACGAACTGGTCGGCTACGACGTTGCGCAGGAAGCGGTGCTCGTCGCTGTTGCCGTACTCCAGGATGTTGGGCCCGAACACCTGGTTCTTGCCGAACTCGTAGTCGCCCTTGGGGTCGTAGGACGCCCGGTTGAAGTCGTCGTTGTTCTGGAAGATCTCGACGATGTCGTCGTAGCGACTCACGACCCAGTTGTTGTGGAACAGGTCGTGGTAGATGGGATGGTGATCCCGCAGCCGCTTGTAGAGCGGGAACGGGTCGCGCCGGTACTCCTCGCTATCGAACTCCTGCGGCTCGATGGCCAGCTTGAGTTGCTCCCTGATGGCATCCGCCATCGCCGTGGACTCGTCGGTCGCCGTCATCGCGTTCCTCCTGTTCGGGCGGAGTGCACCGCATGTCCACCAATGGCGGACGGAGTCGCGCTCCTAGGTCGTGTGGTTCTCGGCTTGCTCGCCGTCCCTGGCTCCGGGGATGATGCCGCGCGTCCAGAACGGATCGAGGGCCTTCAGAACGGCGCTCGGACCGTGCCCCTCGGGGGGCAGCGTTCCGTCCGCCGAGACCTGCGTCTCGCCGTACACGGTCCGCTCTCCCTCCCCGGCGCCGTCCTCGAAGATGCGGATGTGCGACTCCCGCCCGTGCAGCGGCGGCGGCTGCCGGAAGGCCCGTTCCGCCGTTGGCGTGTCCGCCTCTGCGGACCGCGAGTGCCGGGAGTGATCGCCTTCGTCGCGCACTGGACTACTCCTTCTGGGCGCCCGCCTTCGTGAACTTCAGGTTCAGCTCCCAGAGGCCAAGCATGATGCCGGGCTGGTGCCGGAAGTCGTTCACGGGTGCCAGCTCGAACGTGTCCAGCCGCTGGGTCAGCCGTTCCCAGGCGATGTTCTGTTCGAGCCGCGAGATGCCCGCCCCCGGGCAGACGCGGATGCCCTGCGAGAACGTCATGTGCCGCCCCGTGTTCGGGCGAGTCAGGTCCACGTCGGCGGGGCAGCCGAACTCCTCCGCGTCCAGGTTCGCGGCGCCGTAGCGCAGGTGCAGGATCGAGCCCTTGGGGATGGGCATCCCGCGAATCTCCACGTCCTTCGCCGCCATGCGCGTCGAGAGACCCTGCGTGGGCGCGTGGATGCGCATGCCCTCTTCGGCGAAGAAGCGAACCTTGGCGGGGTCCGCCTTCAACTCCTGCCAGAGCGCGGGGTCCTGCGCCAGCAACTCCGCCTCCGCCGCGATCGCGTACTGCGTCGTCTCCAGGCCGCCGATGTGCATGCCGAACAGGACGCCGATGACCTCGTTGTCCGTCAGCTTGCGGTTCATCGCCTGGTACGTGACCTGCGTCAGGAAGCTTGTCATGTCGTCCTGCGGATCCTTGCGCTTCCGCGTCACCTGCTCCTGGACGTACTCCATGAACTCGCCCAGGTCGCGCGCGTTCTCCAGCTCTTCCTCGTTCGACATGATGTTGCGGTGGCCCTTGCCGAAGACGAAGCGCCGCACCTGCGCCTGCCCCCACTTCCGCAGGATGGGCAGGTCCTCCATCGGCCAGCCGAGGATCGTCGTCATCACGAGCTGGGGCAGCGGTGCGGCGAACTCTTCGACGAACTCGATCTCGGCGGGATCGCGGTCGATCCAGCTGTCGATCAGCTGGTCGACGAAGCGCTCGACCATGGGGCGGTGGCGCGGCGCGCCCGTCGCCCCCACCCACGGATCGGTCAACTCGATGCGGTGCGCCTTGTGCAGCTCCAGGTTGGGCCGCAGCGTGTTCAGCGCCATCGCGTCGGCCAGCGCGCTGGACTCGCCATCCTCCGTGCTCATCCCCGCGGTGCCTGCGCCCTCCGCTCCCGCGAAGCCGGGCTGGGGGAAGGTGATCGGGTCGCGGATGATGTCGTAGATGTCCTGGTACTTCGTGATCACGAAGCCGTCGGTGTCAGGCGAGCTCCCCTCGCCGGGGATGGGCTGCACGGGCGATTCCGCGTGGAGAATCTCGTAGGCCTCCGGCCAATGCTCCTGCGCGCCGGGGGCGAACAGGTCCACGTCCTCCACGTTCACGGGGCACTCCGCCACCGCGTTGATCATCTCCGTGTAGTCGCTTGCTGCACTCGTCGTCATCTGTGGGCTCTCCCCTTGGTCAGGTCTCGGGGGGAATTCTGCCATCTTCCGGGCGCTGGTGCCGGAGGAGGCCCCGCCTGCCACTGCTGGCGAAGCCGCTTCCCCTCCCGCACACTGCGCCTATCTGACTCCCGAGGAGCACACCCGTGGCTGTAACCGTGAACGTGACCTACCCCGCCGACGGCGTCGGCCTCATCGCCTTCGCCGACCCGCCCATGAACTTCGGCGGTGGCGAGCTCGGCGAGGGCATCCTCAATGGCATCGACGAGATCGAACAGTCGGGCGCCAGGGTGTTCGTCCTCGCCTCTGACACGCCCGGCTACTTCATCGCTCACTGGCACCTGGGTGGCATCGTCCAGGCGATGGAGGGCATGGCCCGTATCGGCAACAGCGTGCCCCCGCCCAAGACCCCCTACGGCGCCGACCGCAGCATCTTCGAGCGTGTCGGCGACAGCCCCCTCATCTCCATCGCCGCCAATAACGGCCAGGCCTGGGGCGGTGGCGCCGAGCTCTCCTGGGGCTGCGACCTGCGCATTGCCGCCGAGTCGGCCACCTACGGCCAGCCCGAGGTCGCCATCGGCATCCCCCCCGGAGCCGGCGGCTGCACCCGCCTCGCCCGCCTCATCGGCCCCACCAAGTGCCTCGAGATGATCCTCGATGGCCGCCCCATCACCGCCCAGGAGGCGCTCAACCTCGGCGCCATCAACAAGGTCGTCCCCGACGACCAGCTGCGCGAGGAGGCCATCGCCTGGGCCGCCCACATCGCCCAGTGGCCCGCCTTCAGCCTTGATGCCTGCAAGCGCAGCTTCATGGGCGGACGCGACCTCAACATCTACGACGCCCGCCGTCACGAGCAGCAGACCTTCGGCGCCACCGCCCGTCGCGCCGACGCCATCGAGATCATGAACGCCGCCCAGGCGAAGTACGACGCCGGCATGGACTCCTACGACGCCCTCGGCATTCCCCGGGAGTAGGCATCCCAAAGCTCCGACTGCGGCAGCGGGAACCGGGCCGCGCCGGCGACTCGGAGCGGCCGCTAGGCCCCGTGGTGGTCGGCGAGTTCGAGCGAGCCATCTACCGGAACCTCGCGCCGTAGCCGCCGGCGGCCGTTACTGGTCCAGCCGGTACAGGTAGCGGATGTCCCAGACGTCGTACAGCGTCGGGGTGGTGTTGCCGAACACGTTGCGCACTGCGCTCAGCCGCTCCGGCAGGACGGTGTAGATGAGCGGTAGGTTCTCCGCCGCGATCGCCTGCGCGCGTTGGTAGAGCCCGATCCGTTTCTCCCGGTCCAACTCCTGGCTCCCCTTGATGTAGAGCCGGTCGATCTCCGCTTCCCACTCTGTTGCGGCCTCCGTCTGGTTCGGATTCCAGAGATGGAGCGCCTCGCTGCTGTGCCAGATGCGGATGCCGCCGTGCGGCTCCGGACCGCCTGTCAGGCCGATGACGACCGCTTCCCAGTCGTAGGTGGACACCAGCTGCCCCACGATCTCGCCGAACTCCCCGAGCTCGAATTCGGCGCCGATGCCGACGGCTTCGAGGTCATCGTGAATCAGGGCAAGCACCTCAGCGCGCACGGTGTTCTCCCTGTTCGTCATTATCAGGAACTGGATCGGGTTGCCCTGTTCGTCCTCTCGAACGCCGTCGCCGTCCCGGTCCCTCCAGCCCAGGCTGTTGAGGATGCTCTTGGCCTCAACGGGGTCGTGCGGGTACCGGCGCACGTCGGGATTGTGAAAGTCGCCAGCCGCGGGGCTGATGGAGGCCCACTGCGGGTACCCCAGCCCGTCGAAGGCTTTTTCGATGATGGCCTCGCGGTCGATGGCGTAGGAGACGGCCCGGCGGAACTCCGTGTTCCGGAACCAGGCCAGCTTCTCCGGCGCCACGTACGGCTCGCCCGTCTCCGGGTTCACGCTCGCGTTCATGTTGAACGCGAGGAACGTTGTCCCGAAGTCGGGCCCGCGCCGGTAGATGGTGAAGTTCTCCTCTTCCTGCAACGGCTCCAGCGCCGCGAACTCCTTTCCCGGCACGCCGTAGATGTCGCTCTCCCCGGACCGGAACGACTCCAGCTCCGCCTCCAGGTCTGGGACGATCACCTGCACGATCGAGTCCAGGTAGGGCAGCCGCTCACCCTCGTCGTCGCTCAGCCAGTAGTTCGGGTTGCGCTTCAGGACCACGCGCTCGGCCGGGTCGTAGGACTCGATCGTGAACGGACCCGTCCCCACTATCTCGCCCGGATTCGTGTCGAGGCCCCACGTCTCCGCGAAAACGCCGTCGTCCACCGCCTGCTCCAGGAGGTGCTTCGGGAAGATGGCCGCGCCCATCGTGCGCAGGAACGGGGCGAAGGGAACCGGCAAGACGAACCGGACGGTGTAGTCGTCGATCGTCTCGACTGACATTTCCGCTGCCTGCCACGCCCCCTCCTCGTCCAGGAAGCGGAAGGTGAAGGCCGGCCTGACGCTCGCCGGGATATCGTCGTTGTAGATGATACGGTTGAACGTGAACTCCACGTCCTGAGCCGTGAACGGCGTCCCGTCGTGCCACTGCACGTTCCGTCGCAGGCGGAAGGCCCACGTCAGCCCGTCCGCCGAGTTCTCCCACGACTCCGCCAGCGCGGGCTCAACCTCGTTGGTCAGCCACGAGACCTCGGTCAACCCCTCGAACAGGTAGCCCAACACGCCCGAAGATGAGGCGTCGTTCGAGATGGCCAGGTTGAACGTGAGCGGGTCGGAGATGGTCGCGAACGTCAGCGTTCCGCCGTGCTTCCCCGCGCGGTATTCGAATGCCGCCGCGTTCGCGCGCAGCCGGTCGACGGTGGAGTCCTCGCTGGCGGCCGTCGGAGGCGAGGCCGGACCCTCGCCGCCTCCCGCGTCGTCGTCCCCGCAGGCAGTCGCGAGGATCACGGAGATGAGGGCCAGCAGCGCGAGCCCCAGCCAGTGCGTCCGCGCTGCTCCTCTGCTTGTCGTCACTCGCCAGGCGGTCAAGACGCTCCCCCCGTTGGTCGCTCGTTCACTGGCGGCGAGGGTTCACGCTAGCGCTGCCAGGTGAACCGTACGGTGAGCAGGCTGACGGCTACCCCTCGCCCGCGAGCCGCTCCCGCAGCCGCTGAACCTGCACGCGCAGGGGGTCGCCGCCCGGCGCCGTCATGGGCGTGAGCTCCGCCTCTTCGACGGCCAGCTCCACCAGCACCGGCCCCCGTGCGTTGAGCAGCTCCGGCAACCGGATGCGAAGCTCCTCCAGCGTGTCGATGCGCGTCGTGAGCGCGTATCCCGCCGCCTCCGCCATCCCCGCGAAATCGACCGCGCCCGCGCCGGGGATCGCCTGGCTCCCGGATGTCTGGTACACGCCGTTCGCGAAGAGCACGTGCGTGTAGTTCGCCGGCGCCGCCCCCGCCACAGTCGCGAGCGATCCGAGCTGCATCAGCAGCGAGCCGTCCCCGTCGAGCACGATCACGCGGCGCTCCGGCTGCGCCAGCGCCAGCCCCAACCCCAACGACGATGCGCCTCCCATGAAGCCGACGCAGGCTACGCTGGGGGCGTCCGGCGCGATCGTGCGCCATTCCGGCACGGCCGTCATCGTCGGCACCACGAGCGCGTCGCCGCGCGCCTCATTGATCGCCCGCAGTACATCCTCGGGTCGCATCAGGCTGTCTCCCTGCCGACGAATACGACCGCCGGTCCCGCGCGCTCTCGGCTGAGGGCGTAGTACTCGGGGATGAGGCTCAGGTCGTCGCGTCTCTCCAGCAGCGCGTGGGGCACGCCGAACGTGTCCATCAGCGGCTGCGCGAAGCGGACCATCGAGCGGGGCGAGTCCAGCGGGTCCAGCTCCGGCTCGCGGCTCAACAGCCCCACCAGCGCGAACAGCGGCACTCCCCCGTCCAGCCCCACGCCCCGCAGCGTGTTCACGGAGGCGTACAGCCCGGCGTGCTGGATCATGAGCGCCACCTCCGCCCCGCCGATGTACAGACCCGCCGCGATCGCGTTCGCCTCATCCTCGGTCGAGCAGGTCAGCAGCCGCAGGTGGGCGTCGCCTTCCAGTTCCGCGATGACGCTGCGCTGGTGCGTGTCCGGCACGGAGAGCACCCAGCCCAGCGGCTCCCCCGGTTCGGGCGGAGCCGCGCGCTGGGCGCGAAACGCCTCCTTCAGCGCCTCCACGATCAGCGGCGCGGGGATCTCCTCGTTCTCCGGCATGGCCGTTCATCCTACCGGCCCCGCCCGAAGGGGCATTGACGCGCCCCCCGTGCCTTCGTACCTTGCTCTCATGCCCCCCGACGCCGGAGACGCCAGCCTCCTCGCCCCAGACCTCGAGGAGCGCCTCTCGCGCTTCGCCCCCGAGGTGCACGACGTCATCAGCACCCTCCACGGCGAGCTCTGGCAGGCGCTCGACCCCGAGATCCTCGAGCTCTGCCGCCTGCGCATCGCCGGCCTGCAGGGCGACGACGGCGAGGCCGCCCGCCCCGCCCCCAGCGCCCCCGTCGCACCGGAGAAGGCGGCCGCCATCGGCGACTGGCCCGACTCGCCCCTCTTCAGCGAGCGTGAGCGCGCCTGCCTGGCCTTCGCCGAACAGTTCGTCGGCGACGTCGCTGGCGTTACCCAGGGCGATATCGATGCGTTGCTCGCCCATTTCAGCCCCGGAGAGGTGCAGGCGTTCGTGAGCGCCCTCCTCGCCCTCGATCAGCACCAGCGTCTGGCGCTCGGCCTGCGAACGGTCCTCGCGCCCAAGGAGGAGACCGCATGACTTCCGTTCGAGAACGGCGCCTGCCCGAACCAGCCGCCCCCACCGCCCCGGTCGCGCCCGGCCTCGGCGCCGCCATTGGCGCCTATCAGGATGCCGTCATGCGCCTGGGCGGCCTCGACCCCGTCACCACCGAGCTTGTGCGGCTGCGGTGCGCCCGTCAGCACCAGTGCTTTACCTGAATGTCCCTGCGCCTGGGCGTTGCCCGGGACGCCGGCCTCGATGAGACGATGGCCGAGAAGATCGACCACTACGAGGACAGCGACCTCCCCGAGCACCAGAAGGTCGCCCTCCGCCTGACCGACGCCTTCGTGACCGCCCCCGGCGCCATCAGCGATGAGCTCCGCGAGCAGGTCCGCCGGCACTTCACCGAGGCCCAGATCGTCGAGCTCATGCTGGACATGTCGAAGTGGAGTACGCAGAAGCTCCCCGTCGCCCTCGGCTCCGACGACCCCATCGATGGCGACCGCCTCAGCCTCTTCGACTTCGACGAGGGCGGCGCCGTCCTCTGGGGCCCGACGATGATGGCCCCCTTCCAGCCTTCGGAGCAGCCCGTCCGCTAGGCGGCCCCGACGAATTGTGGCCGCGGAAGCCGCCACGCCACCCAGAAGAGCAGCAGCGAGAGCCCCATCGAGCCCATCAGCATGACCAGGGCCCAGTCGTAGGCCCCCGTCGCGTCGAAGATCGCCCCGGAGATAATGGGGCTCGCCAGGTACAGGCTCCCGACGACCTGGACGATCCCCAGCAGCGATGCGAACGCGACCAGCCCGAATGAGCGCATCAGCAGCAACGGTTCGACCATCGGCCCTCCGCTCGCTCCCACCACCCAGAGCACCAGGAAGATCGCCACGCCGGTCACGCTGCCGCCCGTGAGGAGCAGCGTCGCAAAGGCGCACACAAGGAAGCCCGCGACCACCATCGCCGCCGCTTCCATGCGGGGGATGCGGTCCGTGAGGTAGCCGAACGCCAGCCGGGTGACCACCCCGCCCCCGGCCGCAATGGAGAACAGCGTCGCCGCCTGTTCGGTCGAGTAGCCCACCGTCTGGAAGTACGGGATCCCGTGCACGACCCAGCTCATCATCCCGAAGAAGAAGGCCGTCAACGCTGCTGCAATCACCCAGAACAGCGGGGTGCGTAACGCCTGCCGGACTGTCACACCCGTCAGCACCCGCGCCGCCACGGGTCTGTCTTCAGGTGTCGCGTCGCCATCCACCTCCGCCCCGACATCCGCCGGGTCATCGCGCAAGAGCAGCAGGGAAAGCGGTACGAATACCGCCACGACCGCAATCCCCGCCACCACGAACGAGCCCTCCCACTGCACCTCGTCGATCACTGCCTGCATGATGGGGACCACCACGAACCCGCCGAGCGAGAAGCCCGTCCCGAGCATTCCCACAGCCAGCCCCCGCCGCCGGTCGAACCACCGCGAGATGAGCGTCTGGAACGGGATGAAGAACATCATCTGTCGGAACACAGCATTAATGGATTGGTACACGAACCACTGCCAGAGCTCGCTCGTCGTCGCCAGCAGCAGGTAGCTCGCTGCCGTCAGGACCGCCCCAATGAGGATGACTCGCCGCGGCCCGTAGCGGTCGATCCACCAGCCGATGAGCGGCGCCGCGAAGCCGCTCGCCGCGAGCGAGACCGAGAACCCCGCGGAGACCTCAGCCCGCGACCAGCCGAACTCGCTCTCAAGGGGGTCGACATAAAGTCCGAACGACCAGAACGAGATGCCGGCCGCCAGCGCGACCGCGACGACAGAACCCGCGAGCATCCACCAGCCGTAATAGGCGCCCCGCAGCCGCCGCCAGTACCGGGTCATCGGTGCGATTCTAGGGGGCCCGCACGCTATGCCCCCGGTAGCGCGACCTTCGCCGCGACATCAAGGCTGGACCCGTTCTTCCGCCCGGAGCCGTCTGCCCGCTGGCTCAGGCTGGGCCGGGGCCGTCCCCTTCCGGCGCCGCTTGAGCGCCCTGCCCGCTCGCCCCGGCTCTGGTCACGAGGGGGACAACAGGAAGCTGCGGGCGGGGTAGTTTCCACGCCAGCCAGTACAGCAGCAGCGAGAGCCCGATCGCGCAGGAGAACATGAAAATGGCCCAGTCGTACTCGCCCGTCGCATCGAAGATCGCCCCCGCGATGATGGGGCTCACGATCTGCCCGCTCTGCGAGACCAGCCCCAGCGCCCCGAGGATCGAGGCGAAGTACGCCATGCCGAACGTGCGCGACGTCAGCAGCGGTTCGACCATCGGACCGCCGCTCGACCCCACGAACCAGAACCCCAGGAAGATGACCACCCCCAGCACGCTCCCTCCCGTCATCAGCAGCGCCGCGAAGGCCAGCATCAGGAAGCCCGAGAGCACCATCGCCGCCACCTCGATGCGGGGGATACGGTCGGCGACGTAGCCGAACACCAGCCGCGTGATGATGCCGCTCCCCGCGGCGATCGCGAGCAGTTGCGCCGCCCACCACTTCGAGTACCCCACCGACTCGTAGTAGGGGACCGCGTGCGCCGTCCAGCCGAACATCCCGAAGAAGAACATCATGAGGGCGAGCGCGATCACCCAGAAGAGGGGTTTCCGCAACGCCTGCCGGTCGGTCAGGCCGGTCAGCACCGCCGGTTCCCGGGGCCCGCTCTCCGGCTGCGCGTCGCCATCGACCTGCAGGCCCAGGTCCGAGGGGCGGTCCCGGATCAGCAGCAGCGAGAGCGGCGCGACCACGGCCACGGTCACGATCGCGGAGACGACGAAGGAGCCCTCCCACTGCACCGCGTCGATCACGGCTCGCAGGAGGGGCACCACCACGAATCCGCCCATGGAGAAGCCCGTTCCCAGGATCCCCACCGCCATTCCCCGGCGCCGGTCGAACCAGCGCACGACCAGCGTCTGGAAGGGGATGAAGAACATCATGTTGCGGAACACGGCCGTGATGGCCTGGTAGACGAACCACTGCCAGAGCTCGGTGGTTGTTGCCAACAGCAGGAAGCTCCCCGCCGTCAGCAGCGCCCCAACGAGGACGACCCGGCGCGGCCCGTAGCGGTCGACCCCCCGCCCGATGAGCGGCGAGGCGAAGGCGCCCACCAGCAGCGCGATCGAGAACCCGCCCGAGATCGCCCAGCGCGACCACCCGAACTCGCGCTCCAGGGGGTCGATGTAGAGCCCGAACGACCAGAATGAGAGCCCGGCCGCCAGCGCGACGCACACCACCGATGCCGCCAGCACCCACCAGCCGTAGTAGGCGTGCCGCACCCGCCCCCAGAGCTGGCTTGGCGGTGGGGTGCTCGGGGGCAGCGCGCTAGGCCTCCGGCAGCGCGACCGTTGCCGTGCCCTCCAGGCAGGGCGGCTCGCCCTCGCGCGCCAGCGAGACGTCGCAGTCCGCCAGACGCACGCCGTCCTCCTCGCGGATGGCCGTCACCACCCCGCGCGCGACCATGCGGTCGCCGTCGAGCACCACATTGGGGAAGCGCATCACGATGCGCCGCACGCTCGTCGGCCCCGCCCACTCCATCAGCATGTTGAGCATGTAGCTGAGCCCAAGCGGCCCCTGGTTGATGGTGCGCTCGCCCAGCCCGAACGCGAGCGCCGCCACGGCCTTGCGGTCCCAGTGCACGGGGTTCGGGTCGCGCAGGATCGCCGCCATCGTGCGCATCCGCTCGGGACGGACGCTCTCCATCACCCACTCCGGTATCGAATCACCCACCTGTGCATTCATGCTGCCGACCTCCGGTACGTCCACGTGATCGTCGAGCTGGCGGCGAACTCGCCGCCCGGCTCCCGCAGCTCGAAGCGGAACTGGATGCGGTCGTAGGCGCCCCGCCGTCCCCCGCGCAGGGGCCCCTCCACCCGGTCCGCTTCTGTCACCGTGCCGGTCACCGTGTACTCGACCTCCTCCTCCAGGGGCCGCTCGATCTCCCAGTCGTAGCTCTCGATGCCGATGGAGAAATCGGACTCCGCCTGCCCCAGCGCGAACATCCCCCCGATGGAGGTGTTCGCCCCCAGGATCGGCATGTGGAAGAGCACCACCGGGTGCACGAGCCCGTCCGGCAGCGGCTCTGCTCCGGTGCACTCGGTTATCAGGAAGTTCTCCCAGTGTGCGACCGTGTATTTCCCACCCGGGAACTCGTGCCCCACGAGCGCCCGGATCTCCTCGACCGGCGGTTGGATGTCGGCCATGAATCGCCTCCTAGGCGAACTGCTCGGCGAGGCGTGCGTGCGACTCCAGTCTGGGAAGCACCACGTCCGCCGGCGCCGGTGGTACCAGGAACACGATGCGGTCGACGCCTGCCTTCGCGTGCTTCTCGATTCGCGCCAGGTCGCTGCCGGCGCCGAAGAGCGACACCGTCAGCGGCCCGCGTCCCGCTTCCGCCGCGAGCTCGTTCAGCTCCGCGATCGCCGGGGCGAAGTCGTCGCGATTGCGCCCGTCGATCGGCATCCAGCCGTCGCCGTAGCGAGCCACGCGCTTGAGCGTTGTCGGCCCGTCACCCCCGATGATCACCGGCGGATGGGGGTCCTGCACCGGCTTCGGCCACTGCCAGATCGGGTCGAAGTCGACGAGCTCGCCGTGATACTCGCCCTCGTCGTTCGCCCAGATCGCCTTCATCGCCTCGATCGTCTCGCGCATGCGCCGCCAGCGACGGGCCGGGTCGGTCCCGTGGTTCTCCATCTCCTCCAGGTTCCAGCCGGCGCCGATGCCCAGCAGCGCCCGGCCCCCGGAGACGAAGTCGAGGCTCGCGACCTCATTCGCCAGGGTGATCGGGTCGCGCTCGATGACGAGGCAGATGCCGCTCCCCACCAGGAGCCGCTCCGTAGCCGCCGCCGCCGCCGTCAGCGCCACGAACAGGTCGAGGGTGTGCGAGTACTCCGTCGGCAGGTCGGGCCCGCCCGGCCAGGGCGACTTGCGGCTCGCGGGGATGTGCGTGTGCTCCGGGAAGAAGAGCGATTCGAAGCCGTGCGCCTCCACCTCGCGGGCCAGATCGCCCGGCGCGATCGCGTAGTCGGTGGGGAACATCGTGATGCCGAACTTCATGCGCCTCCTCCGCCGGCTGTATCGCTGGCGGCGGCAGCGTAGCGCGCCTGCCCCCCGCCCGCACTCTTACAGGCGCAGCACCAGCTTCCCCACCACGTCCCGGTCCAGTACCCGCTGGATGAAGCGTGGCCCGTCCGCGAGTTCGCCCACCTCCATCGCGGGCGCCGCCAACCGCCCGTCCGCGAGCATCGTGAACACCGCCGCCGCCGACTGCTGCATCCGCGCCACGCGGCGGCCGCGGTAGTGCATCAGCACCATCCCCACGGCGCTCCGGTTCTTGATCAGGAGGTGGTTCCCCTTGAACTGCGGCACCGCTCCCCCCGCGAACCCCGCCACGACATAACGCCCTCCCCAGTCCAGCGACCGGAACGCCGCCTCCCCCTGCGCCCCCACGGGGTCGACGACCACATCGACGCCGCTTCCGCCCGTGGCGGCCAGGGTCGCCTCGCGCAGATCCTCGTCCCGGTAGTTCACGAGGTGCTTCGCCCCGGAGGCCTCGGCCGCGGCGAGCTTGGCTGCACTGCTCGCCGCCGCCACTACCTCCCCACCGAGGGCCGCCGCCACCGACACCGCCGCCAGCCCCACGCCGCTCCCCGCCCCCAGCGCGAGCACGCGCTCGCCCGCCTCCAGCCGCGCCTCCCACGTCAGGCAGATGTGGGCCGTCAGGTAGACCGAGAGCGCTCCCGCGGCCACCTCCGGCTCGACCCCCTCGGGAACCGGGAAGCACTCGCTCGCAAGCGCCGTCGCCCGCTCCGCGTAGCCCCCGTCGTGGAGGAGCGCCGCCACCGTGTCGCCCTCCTCGAACCCCTCCACCCCCGGCCCCACCTCGACCACCCGCCCCGCCACCTCCATGCCGGGCGCGAACGGGGGCGTGTGCTCGGTCTGGTGCCTGCCCTGCACGAACAGCACGTCGGCGAAGGAGACGCCCGCCGCCTCCACCGCGATCCCCACCTCGCCCGGTCCCACCGGCGGCTCCGGCAGCTCTCCGAGACGCAGGTCCTCTGGCTTCCCCAGCTCGTTGCAGACGACCGCGCGCATCACGCCTCCCGCGCGAACCCTACCGCACGTGTAATCGGAGGCGAGTAACCGGGGGCCGCGTATCATCGCCCCCTGCGGAGGATTCCCATGCCGGATGTCATCGTCGAGCGGCACGACCGCGTCATGCTGATGCGCTTCAACCGCCCCGAGCGCATGAACGCCATGGGCGGAACGCTCATGCCGGAATTCATCGACGCCATCGAGGAAGGCACGAAGGACGACTCGATCGGCGCCCTTGTCGTGACCGGCGAAGGCCGCGCCTGGTGCGCGGGCGCCGACCTCGAGGCGGCCGGCCAGCGCCACGAGAGCGGCACCGCCCCGCAGCGCCGCTCGCAACAGCTCGACACGATGGGCCCCGGTCGCTCGATCCTCGCCATCTACAAGAGCGGGAAGCCGATGATCGCCGCCGTCAACGGCGTTGCCGTGGGTGGAGGATTCGGTCTCTGCAGCGCCTTCGACATCCGCATCGCCAGCGATCGCGCCCGCTTCGGCGCCATCTTCATCAAGCGCGCCCTCGCATCCGACTTCGGCCTGTCGTACTTCCTTCCGCGCATGGTCGGCGCGGAGCATGCCGCCGAGCTCTTCTACACGGGCCGCATCGTGGAGGCCGAAGAGGCTCTGCAACTTGGCATCGTCTCGCGGGTGGTGCCCCACGACCAGCTCATCGAGGAGTCGCTCGCGTTCGCCTCGCAGGTGGCGAACCAGCCGCCCACCGCCCTCGCCTACGCCCGGCGCATGCTCCAGCACTCGCAGTGGGCCTCGATCGAGCAGCAGCTCGAGTTCGAGTGGCCCCTGCAGCGCGATCTGCTGCAGGGACCCGAGTTCAACGAGGCGGTTGCCGCCTTCCGCGAGAAGCGCGAGCCCAACTACAACGTGTAGCTGGCCCCTCCTTCCCCGTCCTCGTTACAGGTAGGTCTCCTGCGTGCGGTCGATCCAGGTCTGGGCGAAGCGGTCCTGGTACGCCTCGCCCGCGTCCAGCGGGAATAGCTGGACGTACGGCCAGAACAGCGTGACCACGTCCTCGCTCACGAAGTTCGCCCCGACGTTCAAGTCCAGCAGCCGGCGCTGCACGTCAAAGCCGATCTCCTGGCGCCGTTCGGACGACATCTCGGCGCGCTGCTCCTCGATGAGGCGGTCCAACTCCTCGTCCCGCAGCACGAATGTGTTTGCACTGCCTTCCCTGTGGAAATAGGGATAGAGCCAGTCGTCGAGCTCGATCCAGCCGTTGTCCACGCCCACCGCCCACGGCGCCTCGCCCTGGAGCAGCCGCTCCGCCAGCCCTTCAACGGAGACCTCCCGGACCGCCACCTCAAGGTTGAGCGTCGCGGCGAGCTGGTCGGCGATCAGCGAGCCCATGCCGAGAGTCTCTTCCACGTTCAGGGTCACAAGGAGCTCGATGGGCTCCGTCAGCTCGTTCTCTTCCCGGTAGGCGTCCAGGGAGGCTTGCGCCTCGCGTATGTCGAGGGCGCGGCCGCCGCTTCCGGGAAGGTAGCCGGGCTGGCGCTGCAGCTCCGCCTGCGGCAGCGACCAGCGTCGCACGGCCGCGCTGATCCAGGGATTGAGCGTGCCGCTCCCCTGGAAGAAGCGGGCCAGCATCTCCCGCCGATCGATAGCCACGGTCAACGCGCGTCGTAGCCGGGGGTCGTTGAATGGAGGCAGCAACGCAAGGAAACGCATCCCGTAGAACTGCGCCACCGCCGAACGCGCCTCGCGCAGTTCGGGCAGCCGCCGCTTCAGTTCCTGCGCCTGCAGAAAGCCCGCCTCGACCGCGTCCAGCTCCCGCGTGCGGAAGTCGGCCTCGAGCTCGTCGATGGAGCGGGGCGGCACCGTGGAGATGCCATCCAGGAAAGGGCCTCCATCCGGACCGTGCCAGGCGTCGTTGCGGGCCACGCTCGCGTACGACCCCTCGGACCACTCGATCCACCGGAAGGGCCCGCTCCCGACCTGCTGGCTTGGGCTGAGCGTGTCGGCGAGCTCCAACGGAAGGACGAAGCCCTCCGGCGAGGCAAAGCGCGCCAGCGCCCCCGCGAACGGCTCCTCCATCCGCGCCACGAGCGTGCGATCGTCCGGCGCCTCCAGGTCGGCGATTGGCGCCCCCCACCGCTCCTTCCGCGGGAACGAAGCGCTCCCCAGGCGCTGCCGTTCGATGCTGGCGAGGACATCGTTCGCCGTCACGGCCCGGCCGTTCAGGGGTTCCACATCGTGCCAGCGCGCCTCCGGGTTCAGGCGAAAGACGTAGGTCAGGTCATCAGGCTGCTCGGGCAGCCCCGTTGCCAGGTCGGGCGCGAGCCGCCCGTCGATCTGGCTCTCGTACGTCAGCAGCCGGCTGTAGACGAGCGCCTGCTGCCCCAGCAGCGCCGCCGAGGTCGTCGTGTGCGGGTCGAACCGCCCGTCGCTGGAGAGGGCGACGGCGTACCGCAGCGTTCCCCCGTGGCGGCTCGCCTGCTCCGTCCGCGTCGGCTCGGGGGCGGGCGTGCTCGAATAGGTGGGGTAGACCTCGGGCGTCGGTTCCGGGATGGGAGTCTCCTCGGGCGGCAGCTCAGTCTCCTCGCACCCGATCGCGGCCAGCCCCGCCGCCCCCGCCGAGGCGCCCAGCGCCCCGAGGAACCACCGCCGGCTGTACCTCCGCCTGCCCCTCGCCGTCGCCATCCGTACTATCCTTGCCTGCCGAACGCGTACGCGCCCACGAACCCCGACCAGGTCCCAGGAGGTCCGACATGCCCGACCGACTCAGCTCCGACCAGGTGGCGGACGCCCTCGCCGCCCTCCCCGGTTGGTCCGCCGACGGCGACGACGCCATCCGCAAGACCTTCAAGCTCGACGACCACATTACGGCCATGGGCTTCGTCAACCGCGTCGCCATGGCGGCCGAGGTAATGAACCATCACCCCGAGCTCGCCATCGTCTACAGCACGGTCGACATCCGGCTCAGCACGCACGATGCCGGTGGCGTGACCCAACTCGATGTCGAACTGGCGGGCAAGATCGAGCACTACGCCTAGCCCCGCCCGAGGCGCGGGCGCTACCAGACGCCGATCGCGTCCTGCGCCGTCTTCGCCTGCTTCATGAGGGCGATCTCCTGGTCCGTCAGATCCTCCAGCGGCTTCAGGATCTCGTCCTTCAGGGGGAAGATGTGGACGGCGTCCCAGCCGCACACGTCCTCGCACAACCGGCAGCCCGTGCACTTCTTCTCGTCCACCGTGCTCACGCCGAAGAAGTCGTCGACGCGGTCGGTGTGCTGCAGGCTGAGCGCATCGAAGGGGCAGATGTTGATGCAGAGCTCGCAGCCCGAGCCGATGCACTTCTCCTCGATCACCACGGCCTTCGGCCACTGGTTCTTCTTGATCGACTTCGTCACGTCGCCCAACTCGTCGAGGATCGATTCCGGGGGGCAGACCACCCCGCACGCCCCGCAGTCGATACAGAGCGTTGGGTCGATCACGTGCAACTCGTTGCGCGATCCCGTGATCGCGTTCGTGGGGCAGCGCTTCGTGCAGGCGGTGCAGCCGATACACGTCTCGATGATGCTGTAGGACATCGCCCCTCGATCCTAAGTTTGCCTCCCACCGCCCGCAAGCAGCGCGGGCCTGCGTGTTGGGAGCGCCCGGCTCTCGTGCCCTACACTCTTGTCATGTCCCCGCCCGACAGGAGCTGCTCCCTCAACCTCGGCATCGACCGGCAGGCGTAGGCAGTTGCCTCGTTTCACATGGTCAGCCAGGCAGCGAGCACTGGGCGGCTTTCCCGACGTGCAGTGGCGAAACGCTATGCACGGGTCCCTGGAAGTTCCCATTGCCGTGAAGCTACTCCGTCTGCCATCGGAGAAGCGGGTGCTCGTGGTTGGGTGCGGGGGTGGGGTTGCGTTCCCCGCACTGGTCAACCTGTGCAACCCCTCGACGCTTACCGGAATCGACATCGATGGGGACTTCCTGGATCAGGCGGAAGAACAGGTGCGAGGCACGGACATCAGCGCCGAACTGATCCTGGCCGATGTGCAGAGCATGCCCTTCCCGGACGGGTCGTTTGATGTCGTGGTCGACTTTGGTACTGCGTACCATGTCCCGTCCCCCCACCTGGCCATCAGCGAGATTGAGCGGGTCCTGGATCGGGGCGGCATCCTGATGTACGAGGCGCCGCTGACTCAATTCCTGGCTCACCCGTGGCGTACTTCCGGACGCAGGTTGGCCTGGGGATCGGCTCCGTCACTGGTTCCGAGCCGCACTGCCGGCCTCTGGAAGACACGTACCAGGCGGTAATAGCCTCGTGTTCTGAACCGCCCCCGCCCCTTTACACTCCCGCCATGTCCCTGCCCGACATGCCCCTCGGCCCCACCGACCTGCTCCTCCGCCCACTCGGCGTGGGCGCCAACTCGTGGGGCGACCACGCCGGCGAGGAGGTGGGCGCCACCAACCCCGCCGCCGCCGTCGAGGCCGCCCTCGCCGGCGGCGTGTCCCTCTTCGATACCGCCGAGATCTACAACCGGGGCGCCTCCGAACGCGCCCTCGGGCGCGCGCTTGCCGGGAGCGACGCCCCTGCCTTCGTCGCCACCAAGTTCGCGCCCCTCCCCTGGCGCGTTACGAGCGGCTCCCTGCCGCGAGCGCTCGATGCCAGCCGGCGCCGCCTCCAGCGCGAGACCGTCGACCTCTACCAGATCCACTTCCCCTTCACACTCCTGCGCATCCCCAGCCTGATGAACCGCCTCGCCGATGCCGTCGAGGCGGGGCGCGTGCGCCACGCCGGGGTCAGCAACTACAGCGCCGCGCAGATGCGGGCCGCCCACGCCGCCCTCGCCCGGCGAGGCCTGCCCCTCGTCTCGAACCAGGTCAATTACAGCCTCCTCAACCGGCAGCCCGAGCGGAACGGCCTTCTGGAGGCCTGCCGCGAGCTCGACGTGACCCTCATCGCCTACTTCCCTCTTGCCAGCGGCATGCTCACGGGCAAGTACCGCGCCGGCGGCGAGCAGGCCGGTGGCTCTCGCCGTTTCAGCGGCAACTTCCGCCACCCCGAGCGCGTCGAACCGCTCCTCCAGGCCCTCGACGAGATCGGCCAGACGCACGGGCGCACGCCCGCGCAGGTCGCCATCAACTGGCTCGCCCGCCAGGAGAACGTGCTCCCCATCCCCGGGGCGCGCCACGCCCTCCAGGCGCGCGAGAACGCCGGCGCCATCGACTTCGCCATCAGCGACGCCGAGGCCGCCCGCCTCGCCGAGCTCAGCGACGCCCTGTCACAACGCGAATAACCCGCTCCCCCGCTATACTGCGCCGCCGAAGAACTGCTCGAAGAAGGAGCTCCCATGAGCCTGCTCGATCGCATCCTCCGCCCCTCCCGCACCGCCTCCGCGCACTGCGACGGCCCCTGCGGCGTCTACGACCCCGCCTCCGCGCGCATCGCCGCCGAGGCCGTGCTCTCCATGGCCAGGAAGCTGGTCGCGCTCGAAGGCGATGACCTCGCCACCGAGAACACCAAGAGCCGCTTCATCGCCATCAAGGAAGAGCAGGCCCAGCTCGCCAAGCAGGAGCTGCTCATCCTCTGGACCGACTACTTCAAGCCCCCTCACCTCGAGGCCAACCCCGGTCTCCACGACACTTTCTGGAACGCGGCCAAGCTCTGCTCCCAGAACAAGGTCGAGGTGAACGTCGACGCCGCCCAGGCCTTGGTCGATGCCATCGGCGAGATCCACACCATCTTCTGGGCCTCCAAGAACCGCGACGACGTTCCCTTCTACACCGCCGGCTAGGTTCGAACGGCGGTCCGGAAAGCTCTCGCCATTGCCGCCGCGGGCGCGGCGCTTGTCGCGCTCGCCCGCTGGCGCCTCTCGCGCTACGCCATCACCGGCGAGAGCATGGCTCCCGCCCTCGCTTCCGGCGACTACGTTGTCGTCGATAGCCGCGCCTATTCCCGCCGCCCACCGGCGCCCGGCGAGGTCGTGCTCGCCCGCGACCCGCGTGAGCCCTCACGCGTGATCGCCAAGCGCGTTGCGGGCCCCGATGGCGACGGTGGCATTGTCCTGCTGGGCGACAACCTGGACGAGAGCACCGACAGCCGCGCCTTCGGCCCCGTGCCACCCGGCGCCCTCACGGGCCGCGTGGTCTGGCGCTACTGGCCCCCCGCCCGCTTCGGCCCCGTGCGCTAGCTCTGCCCCTCGTCCGCGAGCTGTTCCAGGACGAGCGCGTCCGTGGGGAAGGCGAGGGGTGGCGGCTCGGCCGGATCGAAGTAGCCGATCTCGCTCAACTCGCCGTCGGCGGGAAACGGTTCACCCCTGGCGTCCCGCGCCGCGAACCAGATCCCGACCGTCAGCCGCTCGGGATCGTGGAAGTTCGAGTGCACCGCCAGCACCTCTCCCGCGCGGGCGCTGATGCCCGTTTCCTCGCGGAGCTCGCGTTCCGCCCCCGTGCGCACGTCCTCCCCCCACTCCAACGAGCCACAGGGGATGCACCACTCCCCCGCGCCCCACCCCACCGCGCGCTTGCCCAGGAGCACCCGCCCTCTCCCGTCCCGCACCACGACCGCGACCCCGACGGAGGGCCGTCGCTTCCCGCTCATCCTGCCTCCGGGCGCCCCCCGCAGCGTCCTGCGGTCAATAATCCGTGGCAGTTTCGGGTGCCCACGTGAGGAGCCTACCCGCCGCGCAAAGTCGCTGACCAGCGGGTGCCTTGCCGGACGCCACACGCGGCTCGATACTGCCCCAGACAGGAAACGTACGAGTGAGCCAGCCATCCCGCCGCCTCTGCCCCGTCTGTGGCATCGCCTTCTTTGCGGGCGAACCGGTGCTGCAGTGCTCCGCGTGCCACGCCGTCCACCACCCCGCCTGCTGGATCGAGGGCGACGGTTGCTCCACTCCGGGCGAGCACGAGGGACAGCCGCTGCCCCGTACCTTCGGCGGCGTTCCCCCGCCGCCCCCCGCCAGCCGCCCCGCTCCTGCCGGCGCCCCTCCCGCCCCTCCGCCCGTCTCCGCCCCCGTGCCGGAGCGGCAACCCCTCGGCCGCCCCCGCAACATCGGCTCCCTCGGGCTCGAAGCGCGCGGCCCGCGTGACCCTGCCGGGTTGGTCCGCTTCTGGTACGTCCCCGTGGGCTTCCTGATCGCCGCCGCCATCGCCTACGGCATCGTCCTCGGTATCGACCGCCTGCGGGATGATGGCGGTGACCAGCCCGCCGCTCCGGCGGCCACCGAGGCGCCCACCGCCGCGGCCGCTGCCACCACCCCGGCGTCCACCCCGACCCCGGTCCCGACCACCCCGGCGCCCACACCCGCGGCTACCCCGCCCCCGGCCGTTGCGCAGCCACCGGCCCGCTTCACCGCTGGCGAGGAGGCCGTCGTCGCAGGCACCGACAGCTGTCTCAACGTCCGCGCAGAGGCCACTATCGAAGGCGAGGTCATCGACTGCATCGCCGACGGCACCGACGTCATCATCCTCGATGGTCCCGTGGCGGAAGGCGACTTGATCTGGTGGTTCGTGGCCGCCCCCCAGGTCAACGGCTGGGCTGCCGAGCTCTACCTGGTGGAACGCTAGGAGAGCTGCTTCCGCAGCCGCGCCATCGCAATAGCCGCCTCCGCCGCCTCCTCACCCTTGTTGCCGTGGACGCCCCCCGCCCGATCGAGCGCCTGCTCGGGCGTGTCGCAGGTCAGCACGCCGAAGGCGACGGGCACACCCGTCTCCTGCGAGGTCTCCATGATGCCGGCAGCGGCCTGCCCGGCGATGTGCTCGTAGTGGTCCGTCTCACCCTTGATCACCGTCCCGATCGCGATCACCGCGTCGAAGCGCCCCGACTCCGCCGCCCAGCGCGTGGCCGCCGGCACCTCGAACGATCCCGGCACCCAGGCGACCGTGATGTCGTCCCCGCGCACGCCGCGCTCGCCCAGGCCGGACTTCGCGCCGTCCAACAGTTTCTGCGTCACGAACGCGTTCCACTGCGCCACCACGATGCAGACGCGCAGCCCCTGCCCGTCGCTGTCGCCGCCGACCTCGATCAAGGCTGCTCCTCCGGGGCGCTGTCCAGCCGGTCCAGGATGTGCCCCATCCGCCGCCGCTTCGTCTCCAGGTAGTTGATATTGAACTTGTTGGGCGTGATCTCCAGGGGTACGCGCTCCACGATCTCGAGGCCGTACCCCTCGAGCCCGGCCAGCTTGTCGGGGTTGTTCGTGAGCAGGCGCAGCTTGCGCACGCCCAGGTCGAGCAGGATCTGCATCGCGATTCCGTAGTCGCGTCCATCTGCGGGGAAACCGAGGGCCAGGTTCGCGTCCACGGTGTCGAACCCCTCGTCCTGCAGGCGATAGGCGCGCAGCTTGTTGTGCAGGCCGATGCCCCGTCCCTCCTGACGCAGGTAGAGGAACACGCCCCCCTGCTCGCCGATCAGCTCCAGCGCAAGATCCTTCTGCTCGCCGCAATCGCAGCGCATCGAGTGCAGCACGTCGCCGGTGAAGCACTGGTCGTGGACGCGCACGAGCACCGACTCATCAGGGTCGATGTCGCCCTTCACCACCGCCACCTCTTCTTCGCTGGCGTACTTCGCCTGGTAGGCGACGATGCTCATCTCGCCCATCGGCGTCGGCAAGCGCGTCTCCGCCACGCGCCGCACCAGCCGCTCGGTCTTGAGGCGGTACTTGATGATGTCGTTGGTGGTCACGATCTTGAGGCCGTGGCGACGGGCGAAACGCTTCAGCTCCGGCATCCGCGCCATCTCCCCGTCGCCTTTCATGATCTCGCAGATCACGGCCGCCGGGCGCATCCCCGCCAGCCGGCAGAGGTCGACGCTCGCCTCGGTCTGCCCCGCGCGTACGAGGACGCCTCCCTCGTGCGCGCGCAGCGGGAACATGTGCCCCGGACGCACGAGGTCCTCGGGCCGCGTCTCCGGGTCGAGCAGCACCTGCACCGTGCGCGCCCGATCCGCCGCGCTGATCCCCGTCGAGACGCCTGTCCGCGCCTCCACCGAGACGGTGAAGGGGGTTCCGAAGGGCGAGTCGTTCGTGTGCTCCTCCACCATCATCGGCAGTCGCAGCTCTTCCACCCGCTCCGCCGAGAGGGCAATGCAGATGAGCCCGCGCGCATAGCGCGCCATGAAGTTGATCGTCTCGGGCGTCACGCACTCCGCGGGGATCGTCAGGTCGCCTTCGTTCTCGCGGTCCTCGTCGTCGGCGATGATGACGAACTTGCCCCGGCGGTACTCCTCGATCGCCTCTTCCACGCCGATGGAGACGGAATCCCTCGCGTCGCTCATGCCGGCTCCCCCGCTCTCTCGCGCTCGGCCACGAACTGCTCGACGTAGCGCGCGAGGATGTCTGTTTCCAGGTTCACGCGCGCGCCCACCCCGCGGCTCACGAGGTTGGTGTGCTCCTGCGTGTACTGCACCAGCGAGACCGCCAGCGAGGACTCGTCCTTGGCGGTGATGGTGAGGCTTACCCCGTCGATGCACACGGGCCCCTTCACGACCGTGTAGCGCAGCAGCTCCGGCGGTATCGCGACCCGAACGATGAGCGCGTCGCCCTCGGGCTCGACCGCGGCGATCTCCCCCACCCCTTCGGTCACGCCCCGCACGATGTGACCGCTCAGCCGGTCATTCGGCCGCACGCTGCGTTCGAGGTTCACGCGGTCGCCCGGGCGAAGGTCGCCCAGCGCCGAACGCCGGTACGTCTCCGGCATGAGGTTCGCGAAGAAGGTGTCGCCTTCCATCTCCGCCACCGTCAGGTCGACCCCGTTGATGGCGATGGAGTCGCCCAGGGCCGAATCGCTGACGACCTCGGGCGCGCGAATCAGAAGCCGCCCTTCGCCGCTTTCGAGGACTGTGCCCAACTCTTCGATGATGCCGGTGAACATCCCGCCTCGCGCATCTCCGTTAACGCGCCGGGGATGAGGGGAAAGGCGATACCAGCGGATTGCCGCCGAGGCGACCGCTCGCTCGTTCTCTCCCATCCGGACTTTGACCGTCGGCCCCGGAATTCCACCGGGTCAATCCGCCGAAGCGGAGTCGCGGACTCTCACCGCCGGTGAGGATTTTCACCTCGCCCCGAGAACATCGCCCCGATCGTTAGCGTCAGAGTGGGCAATGTCAAGGACCGCTGGTCCCCCCGAGGCCTGCGCGCTCGGCCAGCTTCACCAGCACGTCGTAGGTGGCGAAGGCGTCGGCCAGGGCCGTGTGCTCGCCCAGCCGCCCGATCCCGAGCCGGTCGGCCACGTGTCCCAGGTTGAAGCGGTCCACCTCGTCCCTGCCCAGCAGCCTCCGTGCGATCAGTTGCACGTCGATGGCCACGTCCGCGAAGGGCCACGAGGTGTCCGTCCGCCGTGCGCTCTCGGCCAGAAAGGCCAGGTCGCTCGTGATGCCCCAACCGGCGATCGTCGCTCCCCGGCCCAGCTCCGCCAGCCGCGCGAACGCCTCCTCGAGTGGCGCCGCGTCCCGCCACTTGCGCGCCGAGTATCCCGCCACCTTGAGCGCTCCCACCTGGGCCGTGCCGATGTGGAGGGGACGTACCCGCGCGCCCCACGAACCCTCTTCGGGGAACCCCGTCGCGACGCTGGCGAGTACGCCCCCGAGGTCGAGCACCTCGTGCTCGCGCGGGTTGGGGCCGCTCATCTCGAGGTCCACCACCAGCAGCCTCGCCCCCATCGAGCCCTCGTGCTCCTCGCCCCGGGGAAGGAGCCCCCCGTCCGCGGCCAGCGCCCGCCGGCCCGGCTGCAGGAAGGCCTCCAGCGCTTCCATACCCCTGAGGGTACCGGAATCGCCGCAACCGTTCGTGGTCGCGCTTCGCCCCCTCCACCAGGCGTGCGCTACCATGACCGCCATGTCCGATTCCTTCCTGGAAGCCCAACGGTTCTTCGCCGAGCGCTACGGCATCGACTCCGCCCGCATCGCCTCCCTCCTCTCGGACGCCCTCGCCCAGGGTGGCGACTTCGCCGAGCTCTTCTTCGAGCACCGCACGAATGGCGCCATCAGCCTGGAGGACCAGCAGATCAAGTCGGCCGCCCGCAGCGTCGAGCAGGGCGTCGGCATCCGCGTGGTGAAGGGCGACAGCATCGGCTACGCCTACACCGAGTCGCTCGACCCCGAGGCCATGCGCCTCGCCGCTGGGACGGCCGCCCGCATCGGCGAGGGCGGCGATCGCCCCACCGCCATCGATACCACCCCCATCGCCGCCGCCGAGAGCTACTACGGCGAGGACGCCCTCCTCAGCGACGAGCCCGCCGCCGCCAAGGTCGGACTGCTTGAGCGCGCCGACCGCGCCGCTCGCGCCTACGACCCCAGCATCGCCCGCGTCGATGCCAGCATCGCCGACGAGCGCAAGGTCGTCCTCGTTGCGCGTAGCGATGGCCAGATCGTCGGCGACGTGCAGCCCCTGATGCGCTTCAATGTGATGGCCCTCTCCCAGCGCGGCGAGAACCGCCAGACGGCCCGCACCGGCGGCGGCGGGCGCCTGGGCGTCGAGTATTTCGACCGCATCACTCCCGAGGACACCGCCCGCGAGGCCGCCCGCCAGGCCGTCCTCCTCCAGGATGCCGTCGATGCGCCCGCGGGTGAGGTACCGGTCGTCCTCGCCGCCGGGGATAGCGGCATCCTCCTGCACGAGGCGATCGGCCACGGCCTCGAGGCCGACTTCAACCGCAAGGGCACCAGCAACTTCACAGGCCGCATCGGCCAACCCGTCGCCAGCGACCTCGTCACCGTCATCGACGACGCCACCATCGAGCAGTCCCGCGGTTCTATCAACGTCGACGACGAGGGCAACCCCACCAAGCGCAACACCCTGATCGAGGGCGGCATCCTGCGCGGCTACCTCCACGACGAGATCAGCGCCCGCCACTTCGGGAGCGACCCCACCGGCTCGGGCCGCCGCCAATCCTTCAAGCACCCCATCATGCCGCGGATGACGAACACGCTGATGCTCCCCGGCCCATCCACGCCCGACGAAGTCGTCGGCAGCGTCGAACGGGGGATCTACTGCGTCGCCTTCTCCGGCGGGCAGGTCAACATCTCCAACGGCGATTTCGTCTTCTCCACCACCGAGGCCTACCTCATCGAGAAGGGCCAGATCACCAAGCCTCTGCGCACCACCAATCTCATCGGGAACGGGCCCGAGGCGCTCTCCCGCGTGAGCATGGTGGCCAACGACTACGCCCTCTCCGATGGCCGCTGGACCTGCGGCAAGGAGGGGCAGTCCGTGCCCGTCGGGGTCGGCCTTCCCACCGTCCTCGTTTCCGCCATGACCGTCGGTGGCACCCAACTTGGCTGAGGCGGCCCCCCTCGAGCTCGCGAGCCGCGCCGTCGAGCGCGCCACCGGCCTCGGCGCAGAGCAGTGCGACGCCTTCGCCGTCGCCCACACGGAGGCCACAGTCGCCGTGCGCCTCGGCGACATCGAGAAGCTGATCGAGGCCAGCTCCCACTCACTCGGCCTACGCGTCATCGCCGGCGGACGCACCGCCGTCTGCTCGACCTCCGACTTCACGCCCGCTGCTTTCGAGCAGTTCGTGCGCGAAACGGTCGAGCTTGCCCGCATCTCCGCGCCCGACGAGTACGCCGGTCTGCCCGAGCCAGAATTGCTGGCCACCGCCGGCGCGGGTTCACTCCAGCTCTACGACGAGCGCATCGAGAGCCTCGCCCTCGACGAGCGGATCGACATGGCCAGGGCCTGCGAGGGCGCCGCCCTCGCCTTTGACGCGCGCATCACGAACTCCGAGGGCGCCAGCCTCTCCACCCGCAGCGGCGAGGTCGCCCTGGCAAACTCCCGCGGGTTCGCCGCCAGCTACCCCGCCACCTCCATCTCCCTCTCCACCGAGGCTCTCGCCGACGATGAGGATGGCAAGAAGCGGAACGCCTGGTGGTTCAGCGCCGAGCGCAACCTCCGCAGCCTGATGGATCCAGAGACCCTGGGCCGCATCGCCGCCCAGCGCGCCGTCGACCAGCTCGGCGCGCGCAAGGCGGAGACGAAGCGCGTCCCCGTCATCTTCGAGCCGATGATGGCCGCCCGCCTCGCCGGCGATGTCGCCCGCTGCGCAACCGGGGGCGCCCTCTACCGGGGCGCAACCTTCCTGGCCGGGCGCACCGGCGAGGCCATCGGCTCGCCCCTCGTCACCATCGTCGACGACCCCACCCAGCCCGGCCGCGCCGGCTCCCGTCCCTTCGACGGCGAGGGAGTCGCCGCCCGCCGCAACGTCCTCTTCCAGGAGGGTCGCTTCGAGGGCTTCCTCTTCGACTGCTACACGGCCCGGCGCATGGACGCCCGCACCACGGGCAGCGCCCAGCGCGGTGTCGCCTCCCTGCCCGAGCCAGGCCCCGCCAACCTCGTCTTCGAACCCGGCGAGACCGCCGCTGAGGAGATCGTCGCGGACACTCAGGAGGGCCTGCTCGTGACCGCCCTCATGGGCTTCGGTTTCAACCCCACCACGGGCGACTACTCCCGCGGCGTGGGCGGCTTCTGGATCGAGAACGGCGCCATCGCCTACCCCGTCGCCGAGGCCAACATCTCCGGCGATGTCGCCTCCATGCTGGAGCGCGTCGATGCCGTCGGCAGCGATCTCACGTGGTTCGGGTCCAGCGCCGCTCCAACTGTGCGCATTGCCGAGATGACCGTATCCGGCGTCTGACTGTGCCCCTCCCGCCCTACTTCGCCTACGGCTCCAACATGGCCTCGTCGCAGATGGCCGAGCGCTGCCCCGGCGCCGTCTGCCTCGGCGTCGCCCGCCTGCCCGGCTACCGCCTCGCCTTCGACGCCTGGAGCAACCGCCGTGGCGGCCTCGTCGCCGACGTCCTTCCCACCCCTGGCTCCGACGTGTGGGGTGTGCTCTGGCGGGTCACGGAGGAGCACGCCGAGGCGCTCGATCGCTACGAGGGCGTCGCCCGCGGCCAGTACCGTCGCGAAACCGTGCAGGTCGAGTCCGCCGAGGGCGAAGCGATCGGGGCCTTCGCCTACGTCATCTGCACCCCGGGCGAGGAGGGTTCCACCACCGACGCCTACCGCGATCTCCTCCTCGAGGGCGCGCGCGAGCACGGCCTCCCGCCGTCGTGGGTCAAGGCCATCGAAGACGTGTCCACGCTGCCGCCTCGCCCCTCGCCGCCGGCTCCCCCTACACTGAAGCCGTGACCGCCCAGACCCCCCCGCCCCCCGGCGAGGCCGACATCCGCCGCTACCGCCACAACCTCCAGGAAGAGGTCGATGGTGAGGGTCTCTACCTCCTCCTCGCGGATGCCGAGGACGACCCCAACCTGAAGCAAATCTTCCAGCGCCTCGCCGAGAGTGAGAAGCGCCACATCGACCTCTGGCAGGAAAAGCTGCAGGAGGCCGGCGCCACGGTCCCTGACTTCCGCCCCAGCACGCAGATCCGTGTCCTCGGGTGGCTCGCCCGGCGCTTCGGCACGCAGTTCGTCACCCCCATCGTCGAACGCATGGAGCTCAACGCCGTCACCATGTACGACGACCAGCCCGAGGCCATCGCCGAGGGGCTGCCCGGCTCCGAGCGCTCCCACGCCCGACTCTTCCAGGAGATGGGCCGTCAACCCGGCCAGAGCGTGGATGTCGCGCGCATCGAGGGCCGCCACCGTTCCGGCTCGGGGAACGCCCTGCGGGCCGCTGTGCTCGGCGCCAACGACGGTCTCGTCTCCAACCTGAGCCTTGTCATGGGCGTGGCCGGCGCCGATCCCGGCCGCGAGTTCGTTGCCCTTGCCGGTGTCGCCGGGCTCCTCGCCGGCGCCATCAGCATGGCCCTGGGCGAGTGGATCAGCGTCCTCAGCAGCCGCGAGGCCTTCAACCGCCAGGTCGAGATCGAGCGCGAGGAGCTGGAGATGAACCCCGAGGAGGAGCGCGCCGAGCTTGTCCTCATCTACCAGGCCAAGGGCCTCTCCGAGGAGGCCGCCCGCGCGACCGCCGACCGCGTCTTCTCCAACAGCGAGACCGCGCTCGACACGCTCGTGCGCGAGGAGCTCGGCATGGCCGAGGAAAGCGCCGGCAACCCCACCGTTGCGGCCGTCACTTCGTTCCTGCTGTTCGCCGTGGGCGCGCTGCTGCCCGCCCTCCCCTGGTTCTTCGCCGATGGCGGCCTCGCCATCGGCCTCAGCCTCGGGCTGGGGGCCATTGGTCTCTTCGTCCTCGGCGCCGCCGTTACCCTCTGGACGGGCCGCTCCGCCCTCTATTCGGGCGCGAGGCAGCTGGCGCTGGGCCTGGCCGCCGCCGGAATCACCTACGGCATCGGCACTGCCGTGGGCGTCGCCATCGACTTCTAGGGACAGGCTTGCGCCTCCCCGCCGCCCCCTCGATACTGAACGCTCTGGTGGCTAGAGCGAGGTGGCCCCACCCGTTCCCATCCCGAACACGGAAGTGAAACGCCTCAGCGCCGACGATACTGCCCGGGTAACTGGGTGGGAAAATAGGCCGCCGCCGGGTCTTCCAATCCCCCCAGGTCCCGTTGCCCCTGGCGCGTTTCGTTTAGCGACTGCGTTTCGCACCTTGATCGAGGCGCTGCTACAATCGAGGCCACACCAGCGGCCGTCCCCCTCGCCTCACGTTCAGACGGGCAACGCGGTCAAACGGAGCCCACCAGTGTCCACCGACGAACAGGCCCCCGAGGCCACCACCGGCGACTCTCCCGCCCCCGCGGGCGTCGCCGATCCGCCAGCCACCCCCGAACCCGCCCCGACGCCTCCCGAACCCGCTCCCGCGGCCCCCGAGCCTGCGCCTGCCGCCCCTGAGCCTGCCCCGGCCGAGCCGACCGCCGAGATGGATATGGCCGCGCTGCTCGAAACGGAGGCCGCCCAACCGAGCAGCCTCCGTCGGGGCGAGATCATCGAAGGCGTCGTCATGGGCGCCTCAACCGACGGCGTCATCGTCGATGTCGGCACCAAGACCGAGGCCGTCATCCCCCAGAACGAGATGCTCTCCATGGGCGTCGACGGCCAGACCCGCCTGAAGGCAGGCGACTCCGTCCGCGTGATGGTCCTCCAGCCGATGAGCGCCGAGGGCCACGGCATCGTCTCTCTCGACCGCGCCCGCGGCGAGGAGGGCTGGGAGATCCTCGCCGCCCGCCTCGAGTCGGGCGAGATCTTCAGCGCCGAGATCGTCGGCCACAACCGTGGCGGCGTGCTCGCCAATGTCGAGGGTGTCAACGCCTTCATCCCCCTCTCCCAGATCGACAGCATCCGCCGCGACAATCCCGATGCCACCAACGCCCTCGCCACGCTCGTGGGCAAGGACGTGCGCCTCAAGGTCATCGAGCTCAATCGCCGCAAGAACCGCGCCATCCTCTCCGAGCGCGCTGCCATGACGGAATGGCGCCGCGAGCAGAAGGAGCGGATCATCCAGGAGCTCCAGGAAGGCGAAATCCGGGACGGGCGCGTCTCCTCCATTACCGACTTCGGCGTCTTCGTCGATCTCGGTGGCGCCGACGGCCTCGCTCACCTCACCGAGCTCACCTGGGAGCGAGGCAAGAAGGCGAAGGATCTCTACAAGGTCGGTGACGAGGTCAAGGCGTACGTCCTCCGTGTCGACCGTGAGGCGCGCAAGATCTCCCTCTCCCTCAAGCGCGCCCACCCCGAGGAGTGGGACAACGCCGTCGACCGTTTCGTCATCGGCCAGGTGCTGATCGGCAGGGTCACCAAGCTCATGCCCTTCGGCGCCTTCGTGCGGCTCGATGGACCCATCGAGGGCCTCATCCACATCTCCGAGATCACGAACCGCCGCATCCAGCACCCCAAGGAGGTGCTGGAAGAGGGCAACGTCGTGCCGGTCAAGCTCGTTCGCATCGAGAAGGACCGCCACCGCCTCGGCCTCAGCCTCCGCCAGGCGCGCAACGACGCCGAGGCGATGGGCTTCGGCTTCGATCGCAACGGTTCCGTCATCGATTGGCCCGACGATGTGCGCGAGGAGTTCGGGTTGGACAAGCGGGACGCCTCCCAGGGCCCCTCCCGTCCCCGCACCGCCCAGGAGCACATCGAGGAGGCTGTGGCCAACGACCCCGAGCCCGTTTCGGCCTTCGCCCATGCCTTCGCCCAGGCGCTGGAAAACGCCGAGGGTAGCCGCCCCCTCAATCTCGGCGATGATGAGGCCGCCGCTGCTGCCGGCGAGCCCACTGCTGCTGCCGATGAGGCTGCTGCCGTTGCCGGCGAGCCCACTGCTGCTGCCGATGAGGCTGCTGCCATTGCCGACGAGCCAGCAGCGGCTTCCGATGAGCCCGCCGCCGCTGCCGACGAGCCAGAAGCGCCTTCCGATGAGGTTGCTGCCGTTACCGACGAGCCAGAAGCGCCTTCCGATGAGGTTGCTGCCGTTACCGACGAGCCAGAAGCGCCTTCCGATGAGGTTGCTGCCGTTACCGACGAGCCAGAAGCGCCTTCCGATGAGGCTGCTGCCGTTGCCGACGAGCCCGCCGCTGCTGCCGACGAGCCTGCTGTGGCTTCCGACGAGGGTGCAGCCCCTGCCGACGGCGAGGAGGCAGCGCCGGAGGCGTCCGAAGAGAGCCCCGCGGAGGCGGAAGCGCCCGCTGCGGAACCAGTCACGGCATCCGGCGAGAGTGGCGCTGCCACCCGAAACGCCGAGTAGCCAGGGGGGAACGCGATGGCCGACCGATTCGACAAGTTCACGGAGCGCGCCCGGCGTGTGCTGACCCTCGCCCAGGAGGAAGCTCACCGCTTTAACCACAACTACATCGGCACCGAGCACATCCTCCTCGGCCTCGTGCGCGAGGGCGATGGCGTTGCCGCCAAGGTCCTCTCCAACCTCGGCGTCGAGCTGAACAAGGTGCGCTCCGCCGTCGAGTTCATCATCGGCCGCGGCGATCGCACCGTGCTCGGCGAGATCGGCCTCACCCCGCGCGCCAAGAAGGTCATCGAGCTCGCAGTCGACGAGGCGCGCCGCCTCGGTCACAGCTATATCGGCACCGAGCACCTGCTCCTCGGCCTCGTGCGCGAAGGCGAGGGCATCGCCGCCGGCGTCCTCGAGAGCCTTGGCGTCAACATCGAGCGCGTCCGCGCCGAGACCACGCGCATCCTCGACCAGTCCGCTCCCCAGGCCGCCGGCACGGCCGCCGGCGGAACCCGTCAGGCGAGCCGCACCCCCACGGTCGATCAGCTCGGCATCGAGCTCACCGCCGCCGCCCGCTCCGGCCAGCTCGACCCCGTCATCGGCCGCTCCACCGAGCTCGAGCGGGTCGTCCAGATTCTCTCCCGCCGCACCAAGAACAACCCCGTGCTCATCGGCGAGCCCGGCGTTGGCAAGACCGCCATCGCCGAGCTCCTCGCCCAGCGCATCAGCACCGGCGACGTTCCCGAGACGCTCACCGAGAAGCGCCTCCTGACGCTCGACATCGGCTCGCTCGTGGCCGGTACCAAGTACCGCGGCGAGTTCGAGGAGCGCCTCAAGAAGGTGATCGAGGAGATCAAGACCGCCGGCAACTGCATCCTCTTCGTCGATGAGCTGCACATGCTCGTCGGCGCCGGCGCCGCCGAGGGCGCCGTCGATGCCGCCAACATCCTCAAGCCCGCCCTCGCCCGCGGCGAGCTCCAGTGCATCGGCGCCACTACCCTCGACGACTACCGCAAGCATATCGAGCGTGACGCCGCCCTCGAACGCCGCTTCCAGCCCATCGTCGTCGATGAGCCCACCGTCGAAGAGACGGTCGAGATCCTGCGCGGCATCCGCGGCCGCTACGAGGAGCACCACAACCTCAAGATCAGCGACGACGCGCTCGCCTCAGCGGCCCGCATGTCCGACCGCTACGTCACGGAGCGCTTCCTGCCGGACAAGGCGATCGACCTCATCGACGAGGCCTCCAGCCGCGTGCGCATCCGCCGCGCCGCCACCCCGCCCTCCATGCAGGAGGCGCTCAAGGGCCTCGAGAGCCTCCGCCGCGAGCGCGACCAGGCGACCGAGGCCCAGCAGCTCGAGTACGCGTCCGACCTCACCGATCGCGAGCAGAAGCTCCGCATCAAGATCAACGAGATGGGCGAGTGGGCCGAGGGCACCGGCGGTGTCGCCACACCCATCGTCAGTGAAGAGGACATCGCCGAGGTCGTGGCCATGTGGACGGGCATCCCCGCCGCCCAGATCGCGAGCGAGGAGAGCGCCCGCCTCCTGAAGATGGAGAGCGCCCTGCGCACCAAGGTCATCGGCCAGGACGAGGCGATCGAGTCCATCGCCCGCTCCGTGCGGCGCGCTCGCGCCGGCCTCAAGGATCCGCGCCGCCCGATCGGCGTCTTCCTCTTCCTCGGTCCTACGGGCGTCGGCAAGACCTACCTCGCCCAACAGCTCGCCGAGTTCATGTTCGACTCCCAGGACAACATGATTAAGCTCGACATGAGCGAGTTCAGCGAGCGGCACACCGTAGCCCGCCTCATCGGCGCCCCTCCCGGCTACGTCGGCTACGACGACGGCGGGCAGCTCACCGACACGGTGCGCCGCCGCCCCTACTGCCTCATCGTCCTCGACGAGATCGAGAAGGCGCACCCGGATGTCTTCAACCTGCTCCTCCAGATCTTCGACGAGGGCCGCCTCGCCGACGCCAAGGGGCGCAAGGCCGACTTCCGCAACACCATCATCATCATGACCTCGAACGTGGGTTCCGACCTCATCAAGCGCGATTCCAATTTCGGTTTCTCCATCACCCACGACGAGGCCCAGACGCACGAGGATCGCTACAAGCGGATGAAGGACAAGGTGCTCACCGAGCTGAAGAACGTCTTCAAGCCAGAGTTCCTCAACCGCGTCGACAGCACGGTCGTGTTCCACGCGCTCACGCCGGAGCACATCCGCCGCATCGTCGACCTCGAGCTCTCGCAGGTGGAGCGCAGGCTCGCCCTGCGCGCCGTCACCTTCGAGGTGACCGACGAGGCCAAGGACTGGCTCGGGGAGAAGGGCTACGACCAGGTGTTCGGCGCCCGCCCGCTCCGCCGCGTCATCCAGGACAACATCGAGGACAAGATCAGCGAGATGCTCCTGGGCGGCGAGTTCGGTACCGGCGACCGCCTCGTGATCGGCCGCGATCCCGACGGCGACGGGCTCACGATCAAGCCCGTCAGCTCACCCGCGGCCGTCGGCTAACCGGCGCTGTTCGACCAGGGCCCGAAACGTGCGGCCACAGGCTCTTGATCGTTGACAGAGGGCGTGCGTTCGCGTACCTTCAGTATGGCTTGCTGTGCCACTGCGCAGAACCCCCATTCCGTCACCTTGCTTTGCTGTGCCATTAAGAACCTAGGGCCTGAAGGAGTCGCCAGTTCATGACCGCGACACTCAACGGGACGCGGACGGGCGAGCGCGCCCCGCTCGCCGTCCAGTCGTTCAGCACCATCTCGAACGTTCTCGAGATCCCCAGCCTCATCAAGCTCCAGCTCGATTCCTTCGACTGGTTCAAGCGTGAGGGCCTCCGTGAGCTGCTCGATGAGCTCTCCCCCATCCAGGACTTCACCAGCACGAAGATGGACCTCATCTTCGGCGAATACGAGTTCCGCGAGCCCAAGCACTCCCAGGATGAATGCCGCGAACGCGACATGACGTTCTCCGCGCCCCTCTTCGTCGATGTGGAGCTGCGCATCAAGGACTCGGGCGAGATCAAGGAACAGCGGCTTTTCTTCGGGGATTTCCCGCTCATGACCGACCGCGGCACCTTCATCATCAACGGCGCCGAGCGCGTTGTCGTGAGCCAGCTCGTGCGCTCCCCCGGCGTCTACTACACCGTCGACACCGACGCCCAGAGCGGCCAGCGCCTGGCCAACGCCAAGCTCATCCCCAGCCGCGGCGCCTGGCTCGAATTCGAGACCTCGGCCAAGCGCATCCTCAGCGTCAAGATCGACCGCAAGCGCAAGCTGCCCGTCTCCGTGCTCATCCGCAGCATTGATGAACCCGGCCTCTTCCCCGGCGACCACGAGAATCCCGCCTTCGCCAAGTACTTCCGCGCCCAGAACCGCCTCCAGGAGGAGGGCACCGCCGCCGCCGAGAAGGCCCGCGACGCCGCCCGCCGCGAGTGCGAGAAGGTGCTCGGCACCGACGACCGCGTGCTCGCCTTCTTCGAGGCCGTCGATGTCGAGGGAGACCGCGCTTACCTCACCGCCACCCTTGGCCGCCGGGAAGGCGGGCGCAACAACGATCCCTGCCAGAACAAGCACGAGGCCCTCCTCGAGCTCTACCGCAAGATCCGTCCGGGCGACCCTCCCACCCACGAGAACGCCCGCTCGCTCGTCAACCAGCTCTTCTTCAACCGCCGGCGCTACGACCTCGGGCGCGTCGGCCGGCACAAGCTGAACAAGCGGCTCGCCCTCCCCGACGCCACCGAACAGCGCTGGCTGCGCCCCATCGACCTGATCGAGCTCACCCGCGAGCTGATCAACGTCAACCTCGCCCGCAGCGGCACGGATGACATCGACCACCTCGGCAACCGCCGCGTGCGCGCCGTGGGCGAGCTCATCCAGCAGCAGTTCCGCATCGGGCTCGTGCGCATGGAGCGCGTCGTGCGGGAGCGCATGACCATCACCGATCCCGCCGAGGCCACGCCCAGCGCCCTCATCAACATCCGCCCAGTGGTGGCGGCCATGAAGGAGTTCTTCGGCGGCAGCCAGCTCTCCCAGTTCATGGACCAGACGAACCCGCTTGCCGAGCTCACCCACAAGCGGCGCCTCAGCGCCCTTGGGCCCGGTGGCCTCTCCCGCGACCGCGCCGGCTTCGACGTGCGCGACGTGCACCACAGCCACTACGGCCGCATCTGCCCGATCGAGACGCCGGAAGGCCCCAACATCGGCCTCATCGGCTCGCTCGCCACCTACGGTCGCCTCAACGACTTCGGCTTCATCGAGACGCCCTACCGCCGTGTCGTCAGCGAGATGGCCTCCAACGACCCCAAGCTCGTCGGCCGCGAGCTCCGCGCGGACGTGGTCGATGCCGGCGGCGATGTGGTCGCTGCAGCCGGCGTCGTCGTCGACAAGTCCGTCGCCGCCCGCCTGAAGAAGGCGGGACTGCGCGTCCCCGTCCAGGCCGTCGTCGCCGATGAGGTCACCTACCTCACCGCCGACGAGGAGGACCGCTACGTCGTCGGCCAGGCGAACACCCGCGTGGACGAGGACGGCCGCGTGCTCGACGAGCGCGTCGAGGTGCGCGTCAACGAGGAATTCAAGCTCGTCGCCCCGCACCAGATCGACTTCCTCGACGTTTCGCCCAAGCAGATGGTCTCCGTCGCCGCCTCGCTCATCCCCTTCCTCGAGCACGACGACGCGAACCGCGCCCTCATGGGCTCGAACATGCAGCGCCAGGCCGTGCCCCTCGTCCGTCCCGAGGCTCCTCTCGTGGGTACGGGCATGGAGGGACGCACTGCCATCGACAGCGGACACGTCCTCGTTGCCATCGGCGACGGCGAGGTGGTCGAGGCCTCCGGAACCCAGGTCGTGGTCAAGTACGACGACGAGAATCTCGGCGCGGGCCGCATCCCCTTGATCAAGTTCCAGCGCTCCAACCAGGGCACCTGCCTCAACCAGCGCCCGCTCGTCTTCCGTGGCGAGCGTGTGCGTACGGGCCAGCCCCTCGTCGATAGCTCCAGCACGCAGGGGGGCGAGCTCGCCCTCGGCCAGAACGTGCTCTGCGCCTTCATGAGCTGGGAGGGCTACAACTTCGAGGACGCCATCATCATCAGCGAAAACCTCGTCCGCGAGGACAAGTTCACCTCCATCCACATCGAGAAGCACGAGATCGAGGCGCGCGACACCAAGCTCGGCGCCGAGGAGATCACGCGCGACATTCCCAACGTGGGCGAGGAAGCCCTCGCCAACCTCGATGAGGAAGGCATCATCCGTATCGGCGCCGAGGTCCGCGAAGGGGACATCCTCGTCGGCAAGATCACGCCCAAGGGAGAGACCGAGCTGACCGCCGAGGAGAAGCTGCTGCGCGCCATCTTTGGCGAGAAGGCCCGCGAGGTGAAGGACACCAGCCTGCGCCTCCCCCACGGCGAGCGCGGCAAGGTCATCGACGTCCGCGTCTTCAGCCGCGAGGACCACGAGGGCCTGCCCGCCGGCGTCAACAAGCTCGTGCGTGTCAGCACGGCCCAGCGTCGCAAGATCGCCGAGGGCGACAAGATGGCCGGCCGTCATGGCAACAAGGGCGTCATCAGCCGCATCCTCCCCCGCGAGGACCTGCCCTACCTGCCCGACGGCACGCCCGTCGACATCATCCTCAACCCCATCGGCGTCCCCAGCCGCATGAACATCGGCCAGGTGCTCGAGACGCACCTCGGCTGGGCCGCCAAGGCCCTCGGCTTCCGCGCCAGCACCCCCGTCTTCGACGGCGCCGACGACGACGACCTCCACGACTCCCTGGCGCGCGCCTGGATGGCCGCCGAGAGCGGCGCCGTCTACTTCATCGACGCGCGCGACTACGGCTTCGACGAGGCCGTGGCGGCCGAATGGCTCCGCGAGCAGGGCTACGACCCCGGACCCATCTTCGAGCAGCTCGAGAAGGGCGCCGCCAAGCGCGCTTGCCTCGAGATCTGGCTCGCCCAGATCGGCCGCAAGCCCAAGGCGTCCGCCACCGTCGAGGAGCTCGAGGAGGAGACCCAGAACGCCTTCGCCGAGACCGGCGCCGTGCCGCCCCTCTTCGGCAAGACCATGCTCTGCGACGGCCGCACGGGCGAGCCCTTCGACCAGCCGGTCACCGTCGGCTACATCTACATGCTCAAGCTCATCCACCTGGTCGAGGACAAGATCCACGCCCGCAGCACCGGCCCCTACTCGCTCATCACCCAGCAGCCGCTGGGCGGCAAGGCGCAGTTCGGCGGCCAGCGCTTCGGCGAGATGGAGGTCTGGGCGCTCGAGGCCTACGGCGCCGCCCACATCCTCCAGGAGCTCCTCACCGTCAAGTCCGACGACGTCGTCGGGCGCGTCAAGACCTACGAGGCGATCGTCAAGGGCGAGGATGTCCTCGAACCGGGCGTCCCCGAGTCTTTCAAGGTGCTCGTCAAAGAGCTCCAGAGCCTCGGCCTGTCGATCGACGTTTCCAACGACTCGGGCAGTGTCTCCTTCACCGAGGAGACGGCCGGAGAGCTGCCCGAGCTCGGCATCAACCTTTCCGGATTCGAATCGGAGGATCTCTTCAATGCTCGAAGTCAATGACTTCAACCAGGTCCGCATCGGGCTCGCCAGCCCCGCCCAGATCCGCTCCTGGTCCTACGGTGAGGTGACCAAGCCGGAGACCATCAACTACCGCACGCTGAAGCCGGAGAAGGACGGCCTCTTCTGCGAGAAGATCTTCGGTCCCACCAAGGACTTCGAGTGCTACTGCGGCAAGTACAAGCGCGTCCGCTACAAGGGCATCATCTGCGACAAGTGCGGTGTCGAGGTGGCCCGCGCCAAGGTTCGCCGTGAGCGCATGGGGCACGTCGAGCTGGCCAGCCCCGTCAGCCACATCTGGTTCGTGAAGGGCACGCCCTCGAAGCTCGGCCTGCTGCTCGATATCTCGCCCCGCAACCTTGAGCGCGTCCTCTACTTCGCCCAGTACCTGATCACCGAGGTCGACGACAACGCCCGGAACTTCGAGCTTGAGAACCTCCAGAACGAGCTCGCCCGCGCCATCGACGACCGCCTCGCCGACATCACCCCAGAGCGCGAGCGGCTCGAGCTCCAGCTCGAAGCCGCCCAGGAGGAGCTCGAGGCCAGGCGCGACGAGCAGATCGCGAACCTTGAGGCGGAGCGCGGCGCCACCCGCGATGCCATTGAGGCGGAGGCCGACCGCAACGTCGAAGCCGCCAACGAGATCATCGGCGAGCTCACCGAGCGCGACTACATCTTCCAGGGCGAGGTCATCGTCGCCACCGCCGAGAAGATGACCAAGACCGCCCGCAACAAGCTCCAGCGGGAGGGCCGCAAGAAGCTCACCGCCTTCGACAAGGAGACGAAGAAGCTCATCGGGGCCGAGCGCCTCGTCGTCCAGGGCGCCATGGAAGAGGCCAAGGCCAGCGTCTACGACGAGCTGAACCCGCTGCAGGAGCGCGCCGCCGAGATCCGCCGCGAGACCGAGGAGCAGTACCAGGAGCGCCTCAACGACCTCGAGGACATCGTCGATCCGGTCCGCAACGACCGCGTCGCGCTCCTCACCGAGACCCGCTACCGCGAGCTCTCCGACATGTTCGGGCGGGTCTTCAAGGCGGCCATGGGCGCCGAGGCCGTCCTCAGTGTCCTCGAACGGCTCGACCTCGACACCCTGCGCGCCAAGCTCAAGGGCGAGCTCGCGACCGCCAGCGGCCAGCGCCGCAAGAAGGCCACCAAGCGCCTCCAGGTCGTCGAGGACCTCATTAAGTCCGGCAACAAGCCCGACTGGATGATCTTCGCAGTCCTGCCCGTGCTCCCGCCCGAGCTTCGCCCCATGGTCCAGCTCGATGGCGGCCGCTTCGCCACCAGCGACCTGAACGACCTTTACCGCCGCGTTATCAACCGCAACAACCGCCTCAAGCGGCTGCTCGACCTCGGCGCTCCCGAGATCATCATCCGCAACGAGAAGCGCATGCTGCAGGAGGCCGTCGACAGCCTCGTCGACAACGGCCGCCGCGGCCGCGCCGTCAGCGGCAGCGGCAACCACAAGCTCAAGAGCCTCAGCGATATGCTCAAGGGCAAGCAGGGGCGCTTCCGCCAGAACCTGCTCGGCAAGCGCGTCGACTATTCGGGCCGCTCCGTCATCGTGGTCGGTCCCGAGCTCAAGCTGCACCAGTGCGGCCTGCCCAAGAAGATGGCGCTCGAGCTCTTCAAGCCGTTCGTCATGCACTCGCTTGTGGCCAAGGGCCTGGCCCACAACATCAAGAGCGCCAAGCGCATCGTCGAGCGCGCCCGCCCCGAGGTGTGGGACGTTCTCGACGAGGTCATCCAGGACCGCCCGGTGCTCCTCAACCGCGCCCCCACCCTCCACCGGCTCGGCATCCAGGCCTTCCAGCCGGTGCTCATCGAGGGCTCGGCGGTCCAGCTGCACCCCCTTGTCTGCGCTGCCTTCAACGCCGACTTCGACGGCGACCAGATGGCCGTGCACGTGCCCCTCAGCCGTGAGGCCGTGGCCGAGGCCAAGCAGATTCTGCTCTCAACCAAGAACCTGCTCTCGCCCGCCAGCGGCGACCCCACCGTTACCCCCACCCTCGACATGGTCCTCGGTTCGTACTACATGACCGAGGTCGCGGAGGGCTCCCGCGGAGCCTTCGTCGAGGCCAACGGCGCCCCTGCACGGGGCGTCTACTCCTCCTTCGACGAGGCCAAGCTCGCCTTCGACCTCGGCACCGTTGAACTGCGCGCCTCCATCAAGGTTCGCACCGACCGACCGGCCGCCGACGGGAACGAAAGCGACGAGGCGAGTGGCCCCGCGACTCCGCTCGCGGCTGCGCGGCTGCTGGAGACCACCATCGGGCGCATCATCTTCAACGAGGTCCTCCCCGAGGAGCTCCCCTTCCAGAACTACACCATGGACCGGCCCGCCCTGCGGCGGCTCGTCGCCCTCGTCTACCGCGAGCTCGGCAGCGAGGCGACCGCGGAGGTCGTCGACCGCATCAAGGAGGTCGGCTTCCGCTTCGCCACCCAGAGCGGCGTTACCATCGCCATCCACGAGATCATGGTGCCCCACCACAAGAAGGAGCTCATCGCCGAGGCCGACCAGGATGTCGCCGACCTCGAGGAGCAGTACCAGATGGGGCTCATCACCGAGGAAGAGCGCTACCAGGGCGCCGTCGAGGTGTGGACCGAGACGACCCGCCGCATCGAGAACGACATCGCCGAGAGCCTCTCGGAGTACGGCTCCCTTAACTACATGGCCAGCTCGGGCACGAAGGGCAACATCACCCAGATCCGGCAGATGGCGGGCATGCGCGGCCTCATGGCCGACCCCCACGGTCGGATCATCGCCGAGCCCATCCGCGCTTCCTTCCGCGAGGGACTCACCGTGCTGGAGTACTTCATCTCTACCCACGGCGCCCGCAAGGGTCTGGCCGATACCGCCCTCCGCACCGCCGACTCCGGTTACCTCACCCGCCGCCTGATCGACGTCTCCCAGGACGTCATCATCGCCGAGCACGACTGCGAGACCACCACCGGCCTCTGGATCGAGCAGCGCGATGAGCGCGAGACGATGGAAGACTTCCGCGACCGCATCGTCGGCCGCTACGCCGCCGCACCAGTGGCCAACGAGGCCACCGGCGAAATCATCGTCGACCGCAATGAGGAGATCGACGAGGCCGCCGCCGATCGCCTCGAGGCGATCGAAGTGGCGCGCGTCTACGTGCGCACGCCCATGTCCTGCGAGGCTGAGCGCGGCATCTGCCAGCTCTGCTATGGACGCGACCTCGCCCGCGGCGAGCTCGTGCGTCCGCGCACGGCGGTCGGCATCATCGCCGCCCAGTCCATCGGCGAGCCGGGCACGCAGCTCACCATGCGCACCTTCCATACCGGCGGCGTCGCCGGCACCACCGACATCACCAGCGGTCTTCCCCGCGTCGAGGAGCTGTTCGAGGCCCGCGTCCCCAAGGGCGAGGCCATCATCAGCGAGATCGACGGCGCCGTGGAGGTGCTGGAGGACGGCGGGCAGCGCCTGGTGCGCGTCTCCAACGTCGATACCATCGTCGAGGAGTACGAGATTCCCGCCGGCTCGAAGCCGCAGGTTGCCGATGGCGACCATGTCGTGGTCGGCACGCTCCTCGCCGCCGTGCCGGAGGAGGAGAAGAAGGCCGAGGACGCCGCCGAGAGCGCCGAGCTCGTCCCCGAGCTCCTCTCTCGCATCCCCGGCATCGTGCGCGCGAAGGGCCGCAAGAAGCTCCAGGTCGTGTTCGAGGACCGCGAGGACCGCGAGTACGCCATCCCCGCCGCCGCCCGCCTGCTCGTGGGCTCCGGCGAGGCCATCGATGCCGGCGCCCAGGTCACCGAGGGCGCCAAGAACCCCCAGCACATCCTCTCCATCCAGGGGCGCGACGCCGTTCGCCGCTACATGGTCGATGAGGTCCAGAAGGTCTACCGCTCCCAGGGTGTGAACATCAACGACAAGCACATCGAGGTCATCACCCGCCAGATGCTGCGCCGCGTGCGCGTCGACCACCCCGGCGACACGGGACTCCTTCCGGGCGACCTCATCGGCCGGCGCGAGTTCGAGGAGATCGTCGCCAGGGTGGTGGCCGAGGGCGGTGACCCGGCCACGGCACAGCCCGTCCTCCTGGGCGTTACCAAGGCGTCGCTCAACACGAATTCGTGGCTCGCCGCCGCCTCCTTCCAGGAGACGACGCGCGTGCTCACCAATGCCGCGGTCGAGGGCAAGATCGACAAGCTCGTCGGCCTCAAGGAGAACGTCATCATCGGCAAGCTCATCCCCGCCCGCGCGGAGATCGAGGTGCCCCGCCGCGAGTTCGTCCCCGACCTCGACCTGCCGGAGTCCCTCGAGTTCGATGAGGAAGCCGAGCTGGAGCGCATGCTCGCCGAGCGTGAGGCCGGCGCCGCCGTCGCGGTCGAGGCGCCCGACCCCGACGCGCTGCCGTCTCTCGCCGGTGAGGGCGACCCTGCCTAGAAACCGTTGGAGGCGGCGTCGCGACTAGCTTCGCGGCGCCGCTTCCAGCAGCACCACCGCCGTCGCCCCGATTGCCTCGCCGCGTCCAACGGCGTCGAGCCCTTCCCCGCTCTTCGCCTTCACGTTCACTTGCGCCGCGCTGACGCCCGCGACCTTCGCGATGCTCTCGCGGATCGCCTCCAGGTGGGCCGCCAGCCGCGGGCGCTCCGCCCGCACCGTCGCGTCGACGTTCGCGAGTGACCAGCCGTCGTCGCCCGCCATGCGCAGCGCCTCCGCCAGGAACACGCTGCTGTCGGCGTCCTTCCAGCGCTCGTCCGAGCTTGGAAAGTGCGCGCCGAGGTCGCCCTTCCCCGCCGCGCCCAGCACCGCGTCGGTGATAGCGTGCAGGAGCACGTCCGCATCGCTGTGCCCGGCCAGCCCCGCCGCTCCCTCGATTGTTACGCCTCCCAGCACGAGCGGACGCGCCCGATCGATACGGTGCAGGTCTTCGCCCATCCCGACTCGCATCAGGCCTCCCCCCGCTCCGCCAGCAGTGCCCGCGCCAGCGTCAGGTCGCTTGGGTGCGTCACCTTCAGGTTGGCGGGATCTCCCTCGACCGTGTGCACGTTAAGCCCCGCCCGGGCGAGCAAGGCCGCGTCGTCCGTCTCGTCCCCGTCGGAGAGGGCCGCTGCCGCCAGCCACGCCTCGCGGCGCACCACCTGCGGCGTCTGCGCCGCCCGCAGCCGCCCCCGGTCGGGACTGCCCACGATGGTGGCCCCCTCCACCTCCTTGATCGTGTCCGTCACGGGCCCCACCAGGATTGCCCCATCCGCCTTCGCCGCCTCCGTCACGCACGCGTCGATGAGCGCTGGCGTCACCAGAGGACGTGCCCCGTCGTGGATGGCGACGTATTCGCTCGCGACTGCCCGCAGTCCCGCCTCCACGCTGTCCCGGCGCCGTGCGCCCCCCGCCACCACCGCCGCCAGCGCTTCCCCCAGCGTCTCCCTCCCGATCGCCTCCAGCGCGTCCAGAAGGTCCTCCCGCCCGACGATCGCGACCCGCCTGATCGAAGTGGCTGCCCGTAGCGCGGCCAGCGACCAGGCGATCAGCGGCCGGCCATTCAGGTCGGCCAGCAGCTTGTCGCCCTCCCCGAAGCGGGTCGAACGCCCCGCCGCGACGACCACGGCATCGACCTGCATGGCCGCACACTACACCGGCGCCCGCTACCATGTGAGTAGCGCGGCTCACACCGCGAGAGAGACATATGAAAGTCGATATCGAGCACCTCCTCGCTCGCGTCACCAAGCCTGGCCGCTACACGGGCGGCGAATGGAACTCGGTCACGAAGGACTGGGGCGCCGCCACCGTGCGCATCGCCCTCGCCTACCCCGACGCCTACGACATCGGCATGTCGAACATGGGCCTCGGCATCCTCTACGACCTCCTGAACGCCCAGGACGACGTGCTCTGCGAGCGCGCCTTCGCCCCCTGGCCCGACATGGAGGCGGAGATGCGCCGCGAGGGCGCTCCCCTCTGGAGCCTCGAGACGCGCCACCCCCTGCGCGAGTTCGACATCCTCGGCTTCACGCTTCAGTACGAACTGACCTACACGAACATCCTCAACATGCTCGACCTCGCGGGTATCGCCCCCCGCGCCCGTGACCGCGGCGAAGACGCGCCCATCGTCATCGCCGGCGGAAGCTGCGCCTTCAATCCCGAGCCCCTGGCCCCCTTCATCGACGCCTTCGTGCTCGGGGAGGGCGAGGACGCCATCGGCGACCTCGCAGACCTCGTGCGCACGTGGAAAAGCGAAGGCGCCCCCCGCACCGCCCGCCTGCGCGACCTCCTGGCGATGCCCGGCGTCTACGTCCCCGCCTTCTACGAGGCGCGCTACGACGAACGCGGCCACTTCGCCGCCCTCGATCCTATCGACCCGGCTGCCCCGCCCGTCGTCCAGCGCCGCGTCGTCGAGCAGCTTCCCCCCGCGCTCACGAAGCCGATCGTGCCCTTCCTGCAGACCGTGCACGACCGCGCCGCCGTCGAGATCCAGCGCGGCTGCACGCAGGGCTGCCGCTTCTGCCAGGCCGGCATGATCTACCGGCCCACGCGCGAACGCAGCCCCGAGGAAGTCGTCGACGCCACCCGCCTGCTGCTCGCCAACACGGGCTACGAGGAGCTCTCGCTGCTCTCGCTCAGCACCACCGACCACAGCCGCATCGTGCCCATGGTCGAGGCCCTCACCGAGACCTTCCCGGACCTCAAGATCTCCCTTCCGAGCACCCGCGTCGACAGTTTCTCCGTCGATGTCGCGAACGCCATCGCCAAGGGCAAGAAGCACACGCTTACGCTCGCCCCGGAAGCCGGCAGCCAGCGCCTGCGCAACGCCATCAACAAGCTCGTCAGCGAGGACGACCTCTTCGGCGCCGCCTCCAATGCCTTCGCCCGCGGCTGGACCAGCGTCAAGATGTACTTCATGGTCGGCCTCCCCTCCGAGACCCTCGAGGATGTCGAGGGCATCGTCGACCTCGGCCGCCGCGTGAAGGAGATCGGCCGGGAGCACGCGGGCAAGCGCGCGCGTGTGCGCGTCAGCACCAGCAACCACGTGCCCAAGGCGCACACCCCCTTCCAGTGGGCTCGCCAGGAGACCGCCGCCGAGCTCACCCCCAAGCACCGCCTGCTCAAGGATGGCTGCCGCTCCGCCGGGGTCGATTTCAGCTGGAACGATCCCGCCGACAGCCGTGTCGAGGTCATCCTCAGCCGTGGCGACCGCCGCGTCGCCGAGGCCGTCGAGTTGGCCTGGCGCAACGGCGCCACCTTCGACGCCTGGAGCGAGCACTTCCGCCCCGCGGTCTGGGAAGGCGCCTTTGGCGCCGCCGGCGTCGACGCCGACCGGTTCGCGCACGAGGAGTGGGACACATTCGCTCCCCTCCCCTGGGACCACGTCGCCAGCGGTGTCAACAAGAGCTACCTGCGCGGCCAGTGGCGCGACGTCTTCCGCGAGCACACCGTGGGAGACTGCCACCACGGCGCCTGTAACGTCTGCGGCGTCCAGGACGTGCCAGTCGGCGATTGCGTGGTCAAGGTCGGCGAATTGATCGAGCTGCGCCGCGGCTCCCGCACCTTCGAAGGCGAGCCCCTGGAGCTGGTCTAGCCTCTTTCGTATCGCCAGCCACCAACTACCAGTCACCAGCCACTAGCCCCATGTGCGTCTATACTCATCAGGCGTGAGCCTCACCGCGGAATACCGCACCCAGCTGATCGCAAGGCTCCGCGCCACCACCGCCGACCTCGCCTGGGCCGTGCGCGACCTTCCCGGCGAGCAGCACTACTGGACTCCCGACCCCGCCGAGTGGTCCATCCACGAGCAGGTCGCCCACCTTGTCGACATGGAGGAGCGCGTCTACCTGCCCCTCCTCCGCTGGGCCGCCATCCCCGACATGCTCGAACCCGCCGACTACAGCCGCCGCGTCTGGCGCGATGAGCGCTACGACGCTGGGGCGCCGCTCGGCGACCTCATGGAGCAGCTTGGTCGCGTCCGCGATGAGGAGTTCGATGTCTTTCGCGAGCTCGACGATGGCGCCTGGCTCCATCTGCGCAACGACGGCCACTGGGGACCGGTGACCTGCCAGTGGATCGCCGAGGTCGTCTACCGTCACGTCCTCGATCACCTGCAGGGCGTCATGGGACTGCGAGGCGACCTGCATCTCGCCGCCCTCGACCGAAGCGTGGCGGGCGGCGTCTAGATGCGGCTCCGCAGCATCCTGCGCACCCGCCCCGACGAGTCGTCGTTGGGCGCCGCCCTCGAGACCGACGCCGACGCCATCCTGCTCGCCCTCACCGACGAGACCGAGCCGCTCGAGGAGCTGCGCGCAGCCGTCTCCCAGGCCGTTGAGCGCATCGCCGAGGCGGGCAAGACCGTCCTCGTGGCCGTGAACCACCCCCGCACGCAGCTCACCCGCGGCGACCTTGACGCCGTCACCGGCCCCAGGCTGGCCGCCGTGCTGCTTCCCCACTGCACCGAGCCGCAGGACGTGCGCGACACCGCCGTGCTCCTGCGCGAGTTCGAGCACACCCGCGACATCGAACCGGGACAGGTCGCTCTCTTCCCCGTCGTCGATACCGCCCGCGGCCTCCTGCGCGCCGGCGAGAGCCTCGCCGCTGCCCCCCGCACCGCCGGCCTCGTGCTCGCCTCTGAGACGTTCGCCCGCGACGTTGGCGCTCGCATGGAAGAGAGCGGCCCTCGCCTCGCCTACGCGCGGGGCGCCGTCATCACCGCCGCCGCCGCGAACGAGGGTATCGCCCTCATCGACGGCAGCGCCCTTGAGCTGCGCGACATGGCGAACTACGGCTTCGCCGGCGCCGTGCTCGACGACGCCCGGCTCCTCACGGTCGCGAACGATGTTTTCGAGCCGACGCGGACGGTCCTGAAGCACGCCCGCGCCGACATCGAGGCGTACGAGTCCCGCGCCGAGGGCGCCTGGGTCGCACGCCGTGCCGGCGGCGTTGTCGACGCGCAGCGGGCGCGCCAGGCGCGCGGCACGATCGAGCGCGCCTCAGACGCCGGCTGAGCGCGCCCAGCGCGCCGCCAGCTCCTCCAGCAGAGCCGCTGCGTTCCCCATCGACCGTTCCCGGTCGGGCTCGAGTTCGGCCAGCGTGCGCACCTCTCCCGATGGCCCCTCCGCTCGCCCGGCGAGCACGACGCAGCGGACTCCCGCATCCCCTGCCAACCCGCGCAGCCGCCCCACCGTCTTGCCCCGTTCCGACTGGCCGTCGAAGCTCCCCTCGCCGGTTACGACGACGTCCGCCCGCCGCACCCGCTCTTCCAACCCGGCTGCCTCCGCCACCACGTCGAAGCCGCTCATGATGCGTCCCCCGAGGAAGGCGACGAGCCCCCCGGCGAGTCCGCCCGCCGCCCCCGCCCCGGGGAGCTCGGCGACCGCCACGCCGAGCGAGCGTTCGACGACGGCGGCGTAGCGCTGCAGCGCCGCCTCGATCGTTTCGACGTCACGCGGGGAGGCCCCCTTCTGCGGCCCGAAGACCGCCGCCGCCCCCTGCCGCCCCACGAGCGGGTTCGTCACGTCCGTGGGGACCAGCACCTCTACCCCCGCCAGCGGCTGCGGAGGCGACCAGTCGATGCGCGCCAGCTCGGCGAGCGGCGCCGCCCCCGGCGCGAGGTCGCGACCGGCGCCGTCGCGGAGGCGAGCGCCGAGCGCTCGCGCCATGCCCGAGCCGCCGTCGCTCGTCGCGCTCCCGCCCACGCCCACCACGATCCGTCGTGGGCGCCCCTCGAGTGCGGCCGCGATCAGCTCGCCCACGCCCTCCGTGCTCGTCCGCAGGGGGTCGCGGTCCGTCCGCTCGATTAGCGCGAGCCCGTTCGCCATCGCCGCCTCCACCGCGCACGTGCCCGTCTCCGCAATGTCCAGCACGTGCGCGGTCCGCGCCCGCCCAAGCGCATCGTGCGTGGCCGCGACCCGCATGCGTCCGCCCGTTGCCCGCGCCAGTGCGGCCAGGAACCCCGGCCCGCCGTCCGAGAGCGGGAGCTCCTCGACGGGCCACTCCGGCCGCGCGGTGGCGAGGCCCCGTGTGATCGCGGCGGCTGCTTCCTCCGCTGTCAGGCTCTCCTTGAACTCCTGGGGCGCCACCAGGACGCGCACGGCCTCAGAGCCCGCCATCCCGCAGGATGTAGATCACGCCGAGCAGGAGGATCGCGATCACGTAGCCCCATCCGATGCGGCGGAGGGCGCGCAGCGCCGCAATCGCCCGCGGTCTGCGGAATACGACCGCTCCCACGATGATCGCCACCGCGACTGCCAACAGCGCTACCGCAAGGAATGCCGCCAACCTGTCCTCCCGCGACCGTGCAACCCGATCGTCGCCCCCCAGCGCCTCAGCCGCCACCCCCGCTCTCGGGTACGATGAGCCCTCCACGTGCCACGCTTCTCACCCCGGCTGCTGCTCATCCCCGTCCTCGCGGCCCTCGGCCTCGCCCTCCTCAGCGCCTGCACCGCCGATGAGGTGGCGTTCCCCACCAACCTCCCCGACGACGCCTATCCGCTCGAGGATATGCTTCTGGACCTCGATGACCTTCCCCTCCGCATGGACGACCAGGACACGAGAACCTTCGACAACGGCGACTGGGCCCAGCTCTTCGACGTCGACGACCTCCGCGGGAAGGTCAACCAGCTCGAGGCGCGGGGCCGCATCAACGCCGCCGTCCGCGAATTCACCTGGAACGAGCCCTTCACCCGCCTGGGCGGACCCGCGCTCATCACCATCCAGTCCACCCTCTACGCCGATGTCGACGACGCGGAGGACTCGTTGAGCCGCTTCTGTGGCGCCCTCATCGATGAGCGCACCGCTACCGACGTTTCCGACTTCTGGGTCGCCGACATCGGCGACGGCGCGCAGGGCTTCATCCTCGGCGAACAGACGGAAGAGATCGGCCGGCTCGTCGAGACGGTTGTCTGCTTTCGCACGGGCCGCGTCGTGCACGCCGTCCTCCAGAACGGCCTCGAGGGGACCGAGGACATCGCCCTGACCGTGCGCATCGCCCACCGCATGGAGGAACACGTTCGCGCCGTCTTCGCGGACCTCGATTTCGGGCCGCCCTCGCCCGGCTAGACGCTGCGAAACGCGTACAGCGTCCGTCCCTTCGCGCAGAGCCGGTCCTGCTCGTCGAGGATGCTGACCTCGATCATCGCCAGCTGCCGCCCCCGCTTGACGACCGTCCCCTCGGCGTAGATGCGCGCTCCCAACGCCGGCCGCAGGTAGGTGATGTTCAGGTCGGCCGTACCCGCCGGCTGCTGCCCCGGGCGCTGTACCGTCGAGAGCGCCGCCAGCATGACGATGTCGACCAGCGCCGCGAGGATGCCTCCGTGCAGCCCTCCCGCCACGCCGCCCTGCGTCACCGCGCTCGGCGCGATCGAGATGCGGGCGAAGTCCTCGCGGCGCTCCTCCAGCTGCACGCCCAGCGCCCTGTGCAGCGGGTGCTCCGCGAAGTGCTTCGCGAACGCCTCGAAGGCGGCGTCGCCGGCGCCGTCGCTCACCAGGTGGCGGCGCTGGGGCGGGCGACGCCCGGAGGGGCCTTGCCGTAGTCCTCGAAGGGCCCGTCGCGCCAGTCGAGCGCGGCCTTCAGCCCCTTCTCCCGCGAGATGCGGCCGAACTCTCCGCCGCCGGGACGAACCGAGCTCAACGCCTGGACGTCGGCTCCCACGGCCATCGACGTGCGAATCCCCATGATTTCGTAGACCCGGTTCACCTGGCGTTTCGTCATCTGCAGCATCGGCGAGTCGACGTTGGCGATGCGCTCGGCGAACGCCTCCGTCGCCTCGGCCAGCTCCTCGACGGGCACGGCGCGGTTCGCCCAGCCCACCTCCACCGCCTCCAGGCCGGTGAGACTGTCGCCCGTGTAGAGCAGCTCCCGCACCTTCTTCTGATGCATGTGCCAGGGGTGGTAGATGATGTCGACGCTCGTCATCGCCCGCACCGGCGGGTACCCGATGATCGCGTCCTCGGCGATGAACATCAGGTCGCACATCGTCGCCAGCTCGGTGCCGCCCGCCAGGCAGTAGCCGTGCACTTGCGCGATCACCGGCTTCGTCAGGTCCCAGATCTGCCAGTAGCCGCTCAGCAGGTGCTGCGGCCACTGCCCCTGCCCCGGATGGATCGGGCCCACGCCCGGCAGCCCGCTGCGCGTGTCCACGTAACTGTGCTCGTCGGGAGGCGTGCCCGAGAGGTCGTAGCCTGCGCTGAAGGCCCGCCCCGAGCCTCGCAGGATGATGACCTTCACGCGCTCGTCGAGCTCGAACTGCTTCATCGCGTCGAACACCTCGGCGCGAAGATTGTGGCTCAGCGCGTTCATCTTCTCGGGCCGGTTGAGGGTGATGATCGCGTGGCGGTCCCGCTTGTCGGTGAGGATGTCCTGGTAGTCAGCCATGCGCCGAATCCTAGAGGACGACGCCCCGCTCCGTCACGGGCCGCCCTACCGCTTGCGCTCGCCCATCGCCGGGCGCTACTCGTCCGCGAAGTCAAGCGCGAGATTCACGAGTGCGCGCACGGCCTGTCCGCTCGCGCCCTTCGAGATCCAGCCCTTGTCCTTCGAGGCCATGTCGACGCCGGCGATGTCGAGGTGCACCCACGGCGTCGTGTCGACGAAGTGCTCCAGGAACTTCGCTGCGGTGATGCTGCCCGCCGGTCGCCCGCCGGTGTTCTTGATCTCGCCCACTGTGCTTTTGATCTGTTCGCCATACTCCTTGAACATCGGCAGCCGCCAGCTACGCTCGCCTGCCGCCTCGGCCGCTGCCTCGACCCGCTGCGCGAGCGCGTCGTTGTTCGTCATCAGGCCGTAGGCGTGCTCCCCCAGGGCGACGCTGATGGCCCCGGTGAGGGTGGCCACGTCGACGATGTGGCGAGCGCCCAACTCGCGCGCGTAGCAGAGCCCGTCCGCCAGCACGAGACGGCCCTCGGCGTCCGTGTTCAGGATCTCGATCGTCTTGCCGTTCATGGCCGAGACCACGTCGCCCGGACGGCTCGCGTTTCCGCCCGGCATGTTCTCCGTGCAGGGCGCGATCGCGAGGATGTCCGCTTTCGGCGCGAGCGCCGCGATCGCCTGCATCGCCGCGATGACGGAGGCGGCGCCGGTCATGTCGGCCTTCATCGCCTCCATGCCCTGCGCCGGCTTGATGCTGATGCCGCCCGTGTCGAAGGTGATGCCTTTCCCCACGAGCGCGAGGTCGTACCCCTCCCCTCCCCGTCCCTTGTAGCTGATGCGCACGAGCTTGGCCGGCTGCACGCTCCCGCGCGCCACGGAGAGCAGCGCGCCCATGCCCTTGCTCGCCATCTCCTCCTCTTCCATCACCTCCAGCTCAAGGTTGGGAGCGCCCGCCACGTCCGCCGCGCGCCCCGCCAGGTCGGTCGGATTCAGGTTGTTCGCGGGCTCGTTTGCGAGGTCGCGGGCCAGGTTCGTGGCCTCCGCCAGCACACGTCCCCGGCTCGCCGCCGCCGCCATCGCCTCCACCTTCGCGCCGTCGTGTTCGACGATGGTGAGCCGCCCGAGGTCTGCCTTGTCGTCGTCATCCGACTCGGTCTTGTAGCGAAGGAACCGGTATGCCCCAAGGATCGCGCCTTCGGCCAGCGCCTGCGTGCAGGCGTCCGGGTCCAGCCCGCCGATGCCGGCGCCGTGCATGATCGTGGCGACGTGCGTCACGCCGGGCTTGCGGCAGGCGCGCACCACCTCTGCGGAGAGGTTGCGCACGGCGTGCACGTCGAAGTCCTCCGCCTTGCCCAGCCCGGCCACGAGCACGCGCGGCGCGGCGATCTTGCCGAAGGTGTGGACGGTCGTGCGTTCGCCCGCCTTCCCCCGGATGTCGCCCAGCTCGATGAGCTGGCTGATGGCGCCATCGAGGGCGCGGTCGACGGCGCCCGTGGCTCCGCCCGGGCTCTTCACGCCCTCGAACAGATTGACGACGACGACATCCGCCTCCGTCGCGCTGATGTCACCCTGGACGACTGCAATCTCCATCGTTGGCCCTCTTCCGGAAGTTTGGTAGCGTGCGCCCCGAGAGAGTGTAGCCGTCCCCCTTGAGGCGGCAAGCGCGAGGCCCCATCCGCCATGGCCAGCAACGTCGATTCCGCACGAGCGCACGCCCTCCGCTTCTGGCGATTTTCCCGTCGAACGGGCATCCAGGAGGCGGTTGTCGTCGTCATCGCATTCCTCGTCTACTTCTTCATCCGCGGCGCCGTCGTCGACCGCGCCGGCGAGGCGCTCGCCAATGGTCTCGACCTCATTGCCCTCGAACGCGCCATGGGCATGTACTGGGAGATCGAGTGGCAGTCCTGGATCATCGACGAGTACTGGGCCGTGCGCGCGATGAACTGGATCTACTTCTGGGGGCACATGCCGCTCGTGATCGTGCTGGCCATCTTTCTCTGGGTGTGGCACCGCTCCACGTATGGACTCATGCGCACCGCCTTCCTCGCCTCGGGCGCGATCGGCGTCGTCATCTACGCCCTCTACCCGGTCGCCCCGCCCCGCCTTGTGCCCTTCGCGGGCTATATGGACACGATGGCCGTGCTCGACCGCGTCGGCTACCAGGCCCAGGAGGCCCAGGCCTTCGTGAACCCCTACGCGGCCGTGCCCAGCCTCCACTTCGGCTGGTCGATGCTCCTCGGGGGCGCCTTCGCCTGGGTGGGACGCCGCCGCGCCTGGGTCGTCGTCGCGGGCGTGATGTGGCCCGTGCTCATGCTGTTTTCCATCGTCATGACGGCGAACCACTTCATCATCGACGCCGTCTTCGGCGCGATCGTCTCGCTGGCCGGGCTCGCCATCGCCGAGGGCATGCGCCGCGCCCAGCCCGAGGCCCTGAGGCTGCTGAGGGCCTCGCTTGCGCGATCCCTGCCCGCTCGCGTGCCCGACGCCCGGCGCTCGCCCGGCTAGCGCCTGCCCGCGGGCACGCCCCGCCGTGCGATGACGCGCGCCACGCGCCGGCCGTCCATGGCCGTCACCTGGAACTGGTAGCCCGCCTCCGCGAATCGCTCGCCCACGGCTGGGATGTGACCCAATCGCTCCATCACAAAGCCACTGACCGTATCGAAGTCCTCCCCGGCGCCCGTGAGATCGATCTCGGCGATGGCCTCCAGGTCGGCCGCAAGCGCGAGCCCGTCCAGGAGCAGGTTGCCGTTCGGCAGCGAGCGCACGCGCTCCCCTGCTTGCTGGCGCGCCCCCCCGTGCCAGTGCCCCAGGAGCCGCCCCAGCACGTCGTCGCCGCTGAGGATGCCGCTCGTGCCCCCGTGCTCGTCGACGAGCACGACCAGCTTGGCGCCCTGCGCCCGCATCTCCGTCACCGCCACCTCCACGCTCACCGACTCGGGGATGGCGACGACGGGGCCCACGAGTGCGCGCCAGTCCTCGCCTCCCTCGCGCACGAGGCGGGTCAGGTCCTTCACGTCCAGCAGCCCCACCACGTGGTCGAGGTCGCCCTCGTACACGGGGTAGCGCCGGTGCGGATGCGCTCCCGTGAGGGCGAGCGCCTCCTCCATCGAGGAGTCGGCGTCGATGGCGACGACGTCGGTCCGCGGCGCCATGATCTGGTCCGCCTGGATCTCGCCGAACTCGAGGCCCCGGCGAGCCAGCAGCAACTCCGCCGTCGAGAGCAGACCCGCCCGCGCGCTCGCCTCCATGACGATCTCCAGCTCTTCCGGCGCGAGCGTGGCCTGCGTGGTTTCCGAGGCGGGTCGCACCCCCGCCAGCCGCACCACCGCCAGTCCCATCCCGTTCAGCAGCCAGATGAAGGGCCGGAAGATGCGTGTGAACACCTCGATCGGCGCTACCACCCAGAGAGCCGTGCGCTCTGCCCGCTCCAGCGCCATCGTCTTCGGGGCGAGCTCTCCGAATACGATGTGCAGGGCTGTGATGATGATGAACGCGATCGTCACGGCGATCGTGTGCGCCGCAGCCGTCCCCGCCCAGTCGCCCGCCAGGTCCTCCAGCGGCGGCTCGATCAGGTGCGCCAGCGCCGGCTCACCCACCCAGCCGAGGCCAAGGCTCGACATCGTGATGCCCAGCTGCGTGGCCGCGATGTACATGTCGAGCCTCTTCAGCGAGCCAAGCAGCAAGCGCGCGCGCGCGTGGCCGCTGCTCGCGAGATGCTCGATGCGCGTGCGCCGCACAGCGACGTACGCGAATTCGGTGGCGACAAACAGGCCGTTCGCGGCTACAAGCGTAAGCACGGCCAGCAGGCCGATGATGTTCGTGACATCCGACACGGAGGACCCCCTCGGTCCTCCATGGTACGTCCAGCGCCGTTGGGCGCAGCCGCGTCGCTAGTGGAACATCGCCCGGTAGGAGCTGCTCCCCACGAAGCGAGCCAGCAGCGCCCGCCCCCCTTCCGTCAGCTCCGCGGTCTCGATCTCGCCCGGCGCGACGTAGCGCAGCGACGTTCCCGGCTGCGGCGCCAGCTCCTCCAGCGCAAGGTCCGGGTCGCAGTAATAGACGTGGTGACTGCGCTCTCCGGCGCGGAACAGGCGCAGCTCCCCCAACAGCGTTCCCGTCGCCTCCTCGAAGACGCGGAGAGCGCCTGCGTCTGGGCTCTCGCCCTCCCGCAGGGGCGTCGAGGGAGGTGCGCCCTCCCCCTCCCGCTCAACCACGAGCACGCTCCCCCAGCGGTCGAGCGCCAGCACGGTTACCCGCGACCCATCCTGCTCCTCCGTCACGGCGCCTCCCGCGCGATAACCCCCGCCCTGCCCCCTGCCTCCCGGTGGCGATACCATACCGCCATGCCCCGCCGGCCCGTCGCCTCCGTGCTCACCCTCGGCTGCAAGCTCAACCTCGCCGATAGCGAGGCCGTCGCGGCGCGGCTCAGCGCCGCCGGCTACGAAGTCGTCGACGCCATGTGCGAGGCAGATGCCGTCGTCGTCAACACGTGCTCCGTCACGCATGCCGCAGACCGCAAGTCGCGGCGCCTCATCCGCGCGGCCCGCAGACTCTCGCCCGCGGCCCCCATCGCGGTCACCGGTTGCTACCCCCGTTCCGCCGGCGAGGAGGCGGTCGAGGCGCTTGGGGCGGACTTTGTCGCGGGCACGACCGAGGCCGAGCATGCTCGCCTCGTCGCGAGGCTGACCGCGGTCGCACCTCCCCCCGCCTCACTCCGGCCCGCGCCCGCGCCCGCCCTCCACACGCGCGCCTTTGTGAAGGCGCAGGAGGGCTGCAACGACGTCTGCGCCTTCTGCATCGTGCCCCGCACGCGCGGGCGTGAGGTCTCGCGTTCCATCGACGACGTTGCCCGCGATGTGGCCCAGGCGCACGCCCGCGGCGCCCGCGAGGTCGTGCTGACGGGCACGCAGCTCGGCGCCTGGGGACGCGACCTCCCCGACCCCCTCACCCCCCGCGACCTGATCGCGGGCGTCCTCGCGCAGACGGAGACGCCGCGGCTTCGCTTCAGCTCCCTCCAACCCCAGGACATCACGCCCGAGCTCGTCGCCCTCTGGGGTGACCCCCGCCTCATGCCCCACTTCCACCTCGCCCTCCAGTCGGGAGCCGACCCGGTGCTCGCCCGCATGCGCCGCCGCTACGACACCGACGCCTACCGCGAGGCCCTCGAGCGGCTTCGCGCGGCCACCCCCGATGCCGCCGTCACCACCGACGTGATCGCGGGCTTCCCCGGGGAGCGCGAGGAGGACTTCGCCGCCACCCTTGCTCTCTGCGAGGAGGCCGCCTTCGCTCGCATCCACCCCTTCCCCTACTCCCCCCGCGCCCGCACCGCCGCCGCCTCGATGGCCCACCAGGTGCCCGTCGAGGTGCGCAAGGAGCGGATGGCCCGGCTCCTCGCGCTTGCGAGCGACCTCGCCGCCGCCTTCCGCGCGCGCTTCGCCGGCCAGGTTCGTCCCGTGCTCTGGGAGGAACAGCGCGCGACTCTGGAGGGCCCTCGCTGGCACGGCCTCACCGACAACTACGTCTCCGTCTACGCCGAGAGCGACGGCGACCTGGCGGGACGCATCACGCCCGCCACGCTCGCCGAACCCCTCGCCGATGGCCTCTCGGCCCGCCTGGGGAGCGCCGCATGACCGAAGCCGCCCCCCCGCCGCGCCCCTCCCGCGATGAGCTTCCCTGGGTGCTCGAAGCCCTCCTCCTCGCCGCCGAGGAGCCGATCGGCCCCGCCGCCCTCGCCCGCGCCACCAGCGTCGGCGAGCGGTCCATCCGCACCGGCCTCGAACGTCTCGCCAATGACTACGAAGCGCGCGGCCTGCGCCTCCAGGAGGAAGGCGGCCGCTACCAGCTCGTCACCGCCCCCGAATACGCCCCGTACGTCGCGAGCCTGCTCGGCGACGAGTCGTCCGAGCGACTCTCGCGGGCGGCCCTCGAGACCCTCACGATCGTCGCTTACCGCCAGCCCTGCACCCGCGGCGAGGTCGAAGCCATCCGCGGCGTCAACTCCGACCGCATCGTCGCCTCACTCGAACAGCGCGGGCTGATCGAGAACGTGGGCACGGCGCGCTCGCCGGGACGACCCCGGCTCTACCGCCCCGCGCCCCGCTTTTACGAGCACTTCGGCCTGCTCGGCCCTTCCGACCTCCCACCCCTCCCCGACGACGAGCCCACCGAAACCGCCGAGCTTTGAGCCCGCACTCCCGGCGCTGATGGTTCTCGGGCTCCTCCGCATCCGCCTTCGCTTCGTCGCCCACTCCCGCAAGGAGAAGCGCGCCCTCGTGAAGTCCGTCGTCGAACGCCTGCGCCACCGCTACAACGCCGCCGTCAGCGAGGCCGGCGACCTGGACGCCCTCGACCTCACGACCATCGCCGTCGCCTGCCTCGCCAACGATGCCGCCCACGCCGACGCCCAGCTCCAGAACATCGCCCGGGCCGTCGAGGGCTGGCGGCTCGACGCCGAGGTTGTCGACATCGAGACCGAGCTCATCAGCGTCTGAGCTGCGTGCGTCAGCGCGGTCGCAGGAGGGCGAGCAGGCGGTTGCGCGCCTCCTCCACCTCCTCCACCCGCAGCAGGATGGCGACCCCGAGGTACACGGCCAGTCCCGCGATCGAGGCGGCGAACACCGTCACCCATGCCGCCGCCGACCCCGGCTCGTCGAACGTTGGCAGGACGAGTCCGAGGAAGAGCGCCATCGCCGCCGCCGCCGCCGCGATCCGCGAGATCTTGTGCAGATCCCGGAACGTGTCCGCCGCCGAACCCGACCGCACCGCATGGAGCCAGTAGAGGCACACCCACTCCAGCCACGACGCAATCGAGAGCGAGATCGCCAGCCCCTCGACCGCGAACCGCTCCCACAGGATCGTGCTCAGCACGATGTTCACGATCACCGCCCCAACCGTCAGCATGACCGGCGTGCGCGTATCACCCAGCGCGTAGAAGCCGCGGCTGTGAATCTCGATGGCCGCCTGCGGCACAATGCCGAGGCAGAGGAATCCCAGCGCCGCCGAGGTGATGGCGGTGTCGCTCGATCCGAAGGCGCCGCGCTCCAGCAGCACCGTCGTCGCCGGCTCCCGCAGGAACGTGAGCCCAAGCGCTGCCGGTATCGCAAAGAACAGGATCGTGCGCAGTACGCGCGAGACCGTCGCCACGAGGCTGCGTCGATCGCCCGCAGCCGCATGCTCGGCGAGTCGCGGAAAGGCTGCCGTCGCGAGGGCCATGCCGAAGAGGGCCACGGGCAGGTTCGCGATGAGCCAGGCGAATGTCAGGCCCGAGATGGCCGAGGTCCCCACCTTCGAGGCGAAGAACGTGGTCGTCACCACGAAGTTCGCCTGCGCCGCCGCCAGCCCCAGCACGCGCGGCCCCATCAGCCGCGCCACCTCCCGCGTGGGAGCGTCTCCCAGGTTGGCGCCGAAGCGGTAGCGCATCCGCTCCCGCACCAGCCCCGGAATCTGCACCACCAGGTGCCCCGCCGACCCGACCAGGACGCCGATCGCCAGCCCCTCCACGCCAAAGCGCCCGGAGAGCGCCAACGCCCCGAAAATGATCCCGAGGTTGTAGAGGTTCGGCGCCAGGGCAGGCAGGAAGAACTGTTGCCGAGCGTTCAGGATGCCTGTCAGCATGCCGCTCACCGAGAGCAGCAGCGGCGAGAGCAGCATGATCCGCGTCAGTTTCACCGCCTCCGAGGTCAGCTCATCCCCGCGACCGATGTCCTCGCCCAGCCCCGGTGCGAACACGGGCACGAGCCAGGGCGCCAGCGCCAGCGCGATCAGGCAGAGCACGGCCGTCGCGAGGAAGATGATCGTGAGGACGTTGCTGGCCATCCTCCAGGCCGAGTCGGCGCTCTCGCGCCGGTAGAGCCGCGTGAACACGGGGATGAACGCGCTCCCCAGCGTCGCCCCCGCCAGCACCTGGAAGATGAGGTCGGGAACCCGAAAGGCCACCCAATAGGCGTCGAGCTCCGGGCTCGCGCCGAACTCGTTGGCGATGATCGCCGTGCGCGCCACGCCCAGCAGCCGCGACCCCAGGAACCCGAAGGCGACGATCGCTCCCGCGACGACGAGACCCTGGCGGGCTGCCCCCAGGGTTCCCTCCGGCGGGCGTCCGGCGTCCATGCGGGCATGGTACGGCCTCGCCGATCTGCGGTCGCAGCGTGCGGGGCGTAGCGCCATCGCGATGCCCCGCTACCATGGAGCTATGCGCTACCGCCGCATCGTCGCCAAGTTCGGCACGAGCCTGCTCACCGCCGGCTCCGATCGCCTCGACCTCGAGGCGATGTCGCGGCTCGTCGGCCAGGTGGTGCGGCTGCGCGCGGCTGGCTGCGAGGTCGCCGTCGTTTCCAGCGGCGCGCAGGCCGCGGGCCGGCACGTGCTCGCCCACCGCCCCCCCGAGGCCCCCGATCTCAGCCGCCAGGCGCTTGCCAGCGTCGGCCAGAGCCACCTCATGCAGAGCTGGGACGAGCTCTTCGAGTGGCACGATGTCGTCGTCGCCCAGGTGCTCCTCACGCGGCGCGACCTGAGCGACCGCTTGGGCTATCTGAACGCTCGCAACACCCTGCGCGACCTGCTCGATTGCGGCGCCGTCCCCATCGTTAACGAGAACGACGCGGTCGCCCTCGACGAGGTGCTGGCCTCGCGCATCGGCGAGAACGACAGCCTCTCCGCCTTCGTCGCGAACCTCATCGACGCCGACCTGCTCGTCATCCTCACGGATGTCGATGGCCTCTATTCCGCCGACCCGGCCCTCGACCCCTCCGCCCGTCTCATCCCCGAGGTCGACATCATCGACGACACCCACGAGGACGCCGCCGGTGACGGTCCCGGCCGTGGCGGCATGACTTCGAAGATCTCCGCAGCGCGCGTCGCGACAAGCGGCGGCGCCGCCGTCGTCATCGCCAACGGCCACACCCCTGACTCCCTCGTGACAGCCGCCGAAGGCAAGGCCATCGGCACCCGCATCGCGCCCGCCGCCAATCAGCTCGAGAGCCGCAAGCGCTGGATCCTCGGGAACGCCGGCGTCAACGGCCATCTCATCGTCGATGGCGGGGCCGCCGTTGCCCTGCGCGAGCGCGGTCGCAGCCTGCTCCCCGCTGGCGTCAGGGACGTCGAGGGCGCCTTCGAGCGGGGCGAGACGATCGAGGTGCGCGATCTCGATGGCAGGCGCGTGGCCGCCGGCATCACCAACTACGCAAGCAGCGAGGTGCTGCGCATTCGCGGCCTTCGCAGCGACCTCATCGTCGAAACGCTCGGCTACGCCTACGGCGACGAGGTGATCCACCGCGACAACCTCGTCCTGCTCTGAGGCACGCCCGGGAGGCCTTCATGGATCGCTACGTTCGCTTCGCCCGGCCCGATGGCTCGACCGGCGTCGGCCTGCTCGAAGGCGACCGCATCGCCGCCATCAGCGAACCCTTCTGGGAAGGCGCCGCCCGCACCGGCGAGCAGGTCGCCCTCGTCGATGTCCGTCTCCTCCCGCCCTGCGAGCCTCGCTCGATCGTGTGCGTGGGGCTCAACTACGCCAGCCACCTCGGCGGGCGCCCTGCCCCCGACCCTCCCACCCTCTTCCTCAAGCCCCTCTCCTCCATCGCCGGCCCCGGCGACCCCATCCGCCTCCCCGCCGCCTCCGCCCGCATCGACCCCGAGGGCGAGATCGTCATCGTCATCGGCCGCGAGCTTGCCTCTCCCACTCGCGAGGAGGCCCTCGCCGGCATCTTCGGCTACACCGCCGGCAACGACGTGAGCGCCCGCGACTGGCAGGGGAACGACGGCCAGTGGTGGCGCGCCAAGGGCGCCGACACCTTTGGCGTCTACGGACCCGCCATCGCCACGGAGCTCGACCACGACGCGATCGAGGTCCGCACCCGCGTGAACGGCGAGGAGACCCAGCACGGCCGTTCCGACGAGCTCATCCTCGACATCCCCGAGATCGTGCGCTACACCGCCGCCGCCATGACCCTCCTGCCCGGCGACATCATCTACAGCGGCACCCCCGGCCAGCCCCAGGCCCTCCAACCCGGCGACACCGTCGAGGTCGAGGTCACCGGCGCGGGCGTGCTCAGCAATCCCGTTGTCGCCGGTCGCTGAGCGCGGCATCGGCTATGCTTCGGAAACCCCGCAGAGGTGCGCCGCAATGAAGAAAGTCGTGGTCAACCGAGTAATTTGTCTGAAGGCCGGGCAGTGCTACTACCTGCAGCCCAGCATCTTCAAGGCCGATTCGCAGGGCTGGCCCGACATCCTCGTCGAGTTCCCCGAAGAGGACGACGACCTCGACGCGGCCGAGGACGCGGCCGAGATCTGCCCCAGCGGCGCCATCGTTGTCGAGGACGTCTAGGCGATAGCGCGCGTCCGCGCTTCGCTAGTCGAAGCGCGTCGGTATGTCGAGGCGCTCCAGGGCCTCGCCCCCTACGCGGTCCAGGATCGCTTCCCACTCCCCCAGCTCCCACTCGCCCACGAACGTGATCGCCGAGCCTTCCTTGCCCGCTCGCGCCGTGCGCCCCACGCGGTGGATGTACTCCTCGGCGTTCTGCGGCACGTCGTAGTTGACGACGTGCGCGATGTCGGGAATGTCGAGCCCGCGGGCGGCCACGTTGGTGGCCACCAGCCACTCCAGCTTGCCGCTGCGGAAATCCTTCATCACGCGGTCGCGCTCGGCCTGGCGCAGGTCGCCGTGGATGGCGCGCGCATGGATGCCGTCGCGGCGCAGACCCGCGGTCAGCCGGTCCACGCCCACCTTCGTCCGCCGGAAGATGAGCGAGCGGCCGAGGTCCATGCTGTCGTGCAGATGTTCAAGCGCGTGGAACTTGTCCCGCGAGGCCACCTCGCAGTAGAACTGCCGGACGGTGTCGACCGGCTGCAACTGCGCCGGCGACGCCTCCACCCGCTCCGAATCGCGCATGTAGCGCCACACGAGCCGGCTGATGCTCATCGGCATCGTCGCGCTGAAGAGCGCCGTCTGCCGGTCGAGCGGCGCCTGCCGCAGGATCTGGTCGATGTCCTTGGCGAAGCCGATGTCGAGCATCTCGTCCGCTTCGTCGAGTACGACGAAGCGCGCCCGTGACAGGGACAGCGTCCGACGCTTCAGATGGTCGATCACGCGTCCCGGCGTGCCCACGACCACGTGGCCGCCGCGCTCGAGTGCTTCCAGGTCGCGGTTGATGGGCTTGCCGCCAACGAGACGGATGGTGGTGAAGCGGTAGAAGTCGCCCAGGTGCGCCATCACGTCGGTCACCTGGTCGCAGAGCTCGCGCGTCGGGAGCAGGATGAGGGCCTGCACTTCGTTCCGCGAGGGGTCGATCGAGCGGGCCAGCGGGTCGCCGAAGGCGAGCGTCTTGCCCGTGCCCGTCTGCGCCAGCCCCACGACGTCCCGTCCCTCGTAGAGCAACGGCATCGAGCGTTCCTGGATGGGCGTGGGCTGATCGAAGCCGAGCTCCGCAATCGCCTGGAGGCCCGCTCCGCGTACGCCGGCGGCGTAGAACTTTGCCGGCTCGGTGAGATGGTCGTCGTCATCGTGTGAGGGAGCCGGCGACCGTTCGCGCCTGGCCTGGGATCCATTCTCGTAAACCGGCTGCGCCGCGCCCTCGGGGCGCCGTCGGCGCCCTCCGCGCGAACGTCGCCGCGGGCGGGCGGGCGGGGGTCCCTCGTGCGAATCCTCGGTTGGCGTGGAGGGAGGCGCCTCAGCCGTGGCGGTGGCGCTCAGGGTGTCGGTGTCGCTCGGTCGGTTGGGAGTATCGGGTTCCGGGTTGCTGGTCGTTCGCCTGAATAGTCGCAGTGGCAAAGGGGGAATGTGTCCTCTCGTCGTCGCGGGCTGGGCCGCGCAAGGTGGGGCGTCTGCTTTGTGCGCCTGGCTTCGGACGGCTCTCTCTTCCCGCCTCACAGCCCTGGCGCCGCGCCCGCTGTCGTCTGACGATAACACAACACCGGCTAACGGCTGGGAACGGGAGGCTAGAATAGCCGCCACTCACCCGCCCCCGAGGCAGCACCCGGAGGTCCCACATGGACTACGAGGCCATCATCTACGCAGTCGAGCGCCGACGAGCCCGCATCACGCTCAACCGTCCCGAGAAGCTCAACGCGCTCTCCATCCAGCTCCAGCAGGAGCTCAACCACGCCCTCTGGGAAGCCGACAACGACAACCGCGTGCACACGGTCATCCTGCGCGGCGCCGGCCGCGCCTTCAGCGCCGGCTACGACCTCACCCCCCGCGCCCCGGTCGAGCGCTCCCCCGACGATACCTCCCGGGACGGCACGTCCTTCGACGACGACGCCTGGCGCATGGAGCAGAGCCAGCGTCTGCGCATGGCCATCTTCGACATGCACAAGCCCGTCATCGCCCAGATCCACGGCTACTGCGTGGCCGGCGGTACGGACGTCGCCCTCCTTTGCGACATGATCATCGCGGCCGACGACACCCTGATCGGCTTCCCGCCCGCCCGTGCCCAGGGCGCCCTCCCCAACAACATGTGGCTCTATAACGTCGGCCCCCAGTGGGCGAAGCGGCTCATGCTCTCCGGCGATTTCGTCACGGGCGCCGACGCCGCCAAGATCGGCCTCGTGTTGAAGGCCGTCCCCCTCGATCTGCTCGAGCAGGAGGTCGAGGGCCTTGCCGACCGCCTCGCCATGATCGACACCGAGCTGCTCTCGGCGAACAAGCGCATCATCAATGTCGGCCTCGAGCTGATGGGGGCGCGCACGCTCCAGCGCATCGCTACCGAGAACGACGCCCGCGCCCACCTCGCGCCAAGCGTCGCCCAGTTCCGCTCTCGCTCCCGCGAACACGGCCTCAAGGCCGCCCTCCAGTGGCGCGATACCAAGTTCGGGGACCAGCGCGCCCTCGTCGACCGCCCCGAGATCCGGGACGAGCAGGGCTTTTTCCGTGACCCTTAAGGCGACTGCCCTCCTCTCCATCGCCGCCATCTGGGGCGCCGCCATTGCCGTTGTCGTCGTCCAGGGCGATGTCTGGTGGACACTCGTCTTCGCCATCCTCGCGAGTGGGGCCGTGGGGCTCAAGCGCAGCCTCGGGCTCGCGCGTGTCCTCGCGATCGCGGGCATCTGGGGGAGCGCCGCCGCGATCGTCGCCGCCAACCCGGACCACGCCTGGATCACCGTCTTCGCCTTCCTCGCCACGGGCGCGACCGTCTACGGCTCCATGAACCGTGACGCCTTCCTGGTTGGGCTCGCCATCGCCGTTGCCTGGGGCGCCGCCGCCGTGGCCGTCATCGCGACCGAGGGCGGCGCCTGGATCACGGTCTTCTCGTTCGTCACCGCCGGCGCCGTCGCGAACATGGGCGAGGGCAGGGGTTCCGGCGTCCTTGCCATCCTCGCCTGGGCGCTGGCCGCCCTCTTGGTGGTCCTGCTGGACGGCTACCACTGGATCGCGGTCGCGGCCTTCATCGTCAGCACCCTCCAGTTCGGGGTCTTCGGCGTGCGTTTCCCCACCCGCATCGAGTGGGACTTCCGCTCGGACGACCACAGCGCCCCCGTTCGCTAGCATGAGCCCATGGCCGAGAAAGACCCGTACGACGAATATGACGACGAGTTCGAAGACGAGGATGATGACCTCATCCTCGGCCCCGACGAGCGCGACCGAGACCTCCTCGACGGCTCCTGGGAGCAGAAGTACTACGCGAGCGAGCGCCGCTCCCGCGACTGGGGCACCATCGGCATCGGTATCGCCCTCCTGTTTCTGATAGGGCTGATCCTCCCCACCATCCTCTTCGCGCTCCGGTAGACGACGCCATGCCCAACGACGCGCTCGCAGGAAGGGTCATCGCCGCCATCGGTGGGGGCGACGCCCACCACCGTGCCGTCGCCATCGCTGCCGCGGAGGCGGGAGCGTCGATCGCGCTCGCAACGTTCAACACCCTCTCGCAGCAGGAGTTCGCCGTGCACTCCGTGGCGAACGAGGTCTGGGCCGTCGGCCGCGACCACTTCGCCGACGTGATCGAAGCCTCCGACCCCGAGCAGATGGGCGCCTTCACCGAGAAGACGTGGAGTCAGCTCGGTCGCTGCGACGCCATCATCGTCGTCTCCTCCCTGCCCACCCCCAGCTCCGACTCGCCCGTCGAGGAGAAACGCGCCTTCGCGGGCCGCCACCGCACGCCCCTCCTCGCTGCCCAGGCCTTTGGCCAGCTCATGCGCGAGCAGGGCGGCGGCGCCGTCATCTTCGTCGCCCCCGAGCGCGACCCCGCCGACGCGAAGGCCCTCAACGCCTCTCTCGCCGCCCACCTCGGCGCGGGCGGACCCCGCATCACCGTCGTCGGGCGCGATGCCCCCGCCCCCGACGAGGCCGCCGCCGGCGTCCTCGCCGTGCTCGCTGCGACCTCATGACGCGCGTTCGGTAAGCTCTCGTCCCGAGGCAGCAACGTGACGTCTCCCGCCCCGCCCCTTGCCCCGCCGCCCCTCGCCGACGTGGTCGTGCTCGAGCTCGCGACCGGAGTCGCCGGCCCCTACTGCGCCCGGCTTCTCGCCGATCTCGGCGCCCAGGTGGTCAAGGTCGAGCCCCCCGGCGGCGATCCCGCCCGCGCCGAGCTCCCCCTCGTCGACGGCGAGAGCGCCTTCTTCGCGTGGCTGGCCGCAGGCAAGCTGAGCGTCACCCTGCCCCTCGACGATCCCCGTGTCGAGGAGCTCGCCTCCCGCGCCGACATCGTTATCCACAGCGAACGCGGCGAGGCCGCGGACGCCCTCGAGGAACGCCTCGCAGCCACCAACGAGCGCGCCGTCGTCCTCTCCCTCTCGCCCTACGGACGCAGCGGCGATCGTGCGGACTGGCAGGCGACACCCTTCACCGAATACGCGACGGGCGGCTACCACTACTTCGCCGGCGACCCCGCTCGCGAACCGCTCGCCCTGCCCGGCCACCAAGTTCCCTTCCATGCCGGTACGCACGGCGCCGTCGCCGTCCTGGCGGGGCTCTGGCGCGCCCGCGAGCAGGCCAAGGGGCAACGGGTCGGGGTTTCCCACCAGGAGGCCATCCTCAACGACCACGCCTGGCTCACCACCATCTGGACGCATCAGGGCGTGGTCCAGAGCCGCACGGGCAGCATCTTCGTGCCCTGCGCCGATGGCTTCGTCTTCCTCTTCAACCTCGCGCCCTACCCCAACCTCTTCGTCCTCATCGAGCGGTTCGACCTGCTGGAGGACGAGTCCCTGCAGCAGCCCCTCGTCTGGACCGAGCGCTTCGCGGAGGTGCTGGAAGCCTTCGGCGAGTGGACGAAGACGCGCACGAAGCAGGAGATCTACCACGCCGCCCAGGAGCTGCGGATCGCCGTCACCCCCGTGAACACCATGGCCGACGTCGCCGCCAGCGAGCAACTGGCCGCGCGCGACTGGTTCGGCGCCGTCTGCGTCGGCGACCGGGAGTTGCTCGCCCCCGGCCTCCCCTACAAGCTCGGCGACACCGCCCTCGACCCCGCCACCAGCGCTCCCGTCCCCGGCGAGCACACCGAGGCCGTCCTCGCGCCCGACTTCTCCTGGGCGAACGCGGACGCGCCCTCACCTCCAGACTCCGCCCCGGCCGCCCGGGGGCCGCTGGCGGGCCTGCGCTTCATCGAGGTCACGGCCAACTGGGCGGGGCCGATCGCGGGCCGCCACTTCGCCGACCTCGGCGCCGACGTCATCAAGGTGGAGCTGCACACGAAGCCCGCCACCCGCACCCTCGCCTGGGTCCCCGCCGACATCTGGCCCGACCACTACCACCGCGCGGGCTACTTCAACAAGCTGAATCGCAACAAGCGCGCCGTCTGCCTCAACCTCGCCACCGAAGCGGGCCGCGCCGTCCTCCTCGAGCTGGTCCGGCGGGCAGACGGCCTCATCGAGAACAACGCCGCCCGCGTCATGACCCAACTCGGCGTCGGCTACGAGGTCCTCCGCGAGGTCAACCCCGGTCTCGTGATGTGCTCCATGGCAGGCTTCGGCGCCACCGGCCCCGAGCGCAACTACTCCGCCTACGGCAGCAACATCGAGGCCATGAGCGGCCTCGCGAGCGTCCTCGGCTACGGCCCCGGCGAGTACTACGGCACGGGCAGCTACTACGCCGACCCCGTCACGGGGAACCACGGCGCCGTCGCCATCCTCGCCGCCCTGCACGGCCGCCGCGCGACCGGGCGGGGCCGCTGGATCGATATGTCCCTCTTCGAGGCCGTCCTCCCCTACTTCTCCCAGGAGCTGCTCACCTATGCCGCCACCGGCGAGGCCCCCGAGCCCATCGGCAACGCCTCCCCCGTCGATGCCCCCCAGGGCGTCTACCCCTGTGCCGGCGAGGACAACTGGCTCGCGCTCACCGTGCGCGGCGAGCGCGACTTCGCCGCCCTCGCAAAGGTCATCGGTTGCCCCGAGCTCGCCGCGGGCGGCGCCTGCGCCACGGTCGAGGGGCGCCGCGCCGCCGCCCCCGAGATCGACGCCGCCATCGCGGCCTGGTCGCGGGAGGAGACCGTGACCGCCGCTGCTGCCGACCTGCAGGCGGTCGGCGTCCCCGCCGCCCCCGTCATGCCCAACTGGATGGTGGTGAGCGATAACCACCTGAACGACCGGGGCTACTTCGTGCAGATCCGCCACCCGGTCGCGGGGACGCATGTCTTCCCCGGCTTCCCCTGGCGCTTCGAGGAGACCCCCGGCGGCATCGCCCGCCCCGCGCCGCTCTTCGCTCAGCACAACCACGAGGTCTTCACGGAACTCCTCGGCATGAGCGACGCCGAGATTGAAGCGCTCTACGCCGCCGGGGCGACCAACGACGCCCCCCAGTACGCCGCCGGGCCGAGCCTCTGATGGCGGCCCTCCTCGTCCTCCTGCCCCCGGACGTCACGCCGCCCCCGCTCCCCGATGGCGTCGAGGTCCGCACCTGTGCGACTGCCGCCGCCGCCGTCGCCGCCCTCGCCCGCGCCACCGGCGTTGTCGTCCTCTGCGACGATGGCCTTGAAGGCGGCGGGGCGGAGGTGGCGGACGCTGTCGCTGCCGTCGAGGGGACCGTCATCCAGGTCAAGCAGGGCGCCTGGGACGGCGAGAACCACTCCCCCGTCAGTGCCGCCTGCGCGGGTGTGATCGCGGGGTTCGGGCGTGGGGGCGTGGGCGCCGCCGTGGCGCTCCTGCGGGAAGGCGCCTAGCCGGCCCGCAGCAGGCTCGCGATGGCAGGATCGCCATCGCCCAGCGCGCGCCCTCTCTCCGCCAGCCCCTTGATCGTGCTGCGGCTGCGACCGCCCAGCAGCGCCCCGATCTCGCTGTAGCTGGCGCCCCGCTCCTGCAGCGCCGCCGCCGCCACGGCACGAGCCCGCGCCGGCTTCGCGGCGCGGCTACGGCCTTCGACTTCGCCCGCCGAGAGGGCGAAGTGCGCGGTGATGCGCTCAATGACCGCCCTCGCCGTCTGCTCGCCGCGGCCGTGCAGTTCCAGGGCGCCGAGCTCGGCGGCCAGACGCGTCTCGCTCAGCAGACCGCGCCGCTGCAGTCCCACGGCTGCGTGCACCCCCGCGAGTATGGACCGGACCGAGCCCTTCCCCATCGCCAGTTGCTCCAGGCACCACGACGGCAGGGCCACTCGCAGATCGGTCAGGTGCTGCTCGATGAAGGCCCGCCGCTCGGATGCCGCGAACGGCTCGACACTGGCGACGATTCCCGCCTCCAGCCGAGAGCACAGCCGCTCCGGCAGCCCCAGCTCCCGCGGCCGCAGTTCGCTCCCCACCACCGCCCCCCCGCCCGCATGCGTGACCGCGTCGAGCGTGTGCACCAGCTCTCGCAGCGTGCCCATCTTCCCGGCCAGGTCGTGCAGGTCGTCGATGATGAGGAGGTGCACGCCACGCACGGCGTCCTGGAACTCCTCGACGTTCCCCTCCCGCAGCGCTCGCTGGTAGCGCGTCGTGAACCCCTCCCCGCTCAGGCAGGCGACCCGGCGGCCCTGCTCGCTCGCCCGCGCCGCCAGGCCGTGCAGCAGGTGCGTCTTGCCCACGCCGGGGGGACCGTGCACGACCACCGGGCTGATGGCCGGCTCGCCCTCCGCCACGAGGCTCAGGCAGCTCGCGAGCGCGAGCGCGCTCCCCTCCGAACGGAAGTAGCGCGTCAGTGTGAAGGCGCCGTTCACCTGCCCCAGCACCTCCGCTCGCGGCGTGCGCTCGCGCCGGCTGGTTGCCGCAAGGGCCTCCACTTCCTCGGTCGGGGCGGTTCCGGGTGCGACGAACCGCACGCACACGCCCTCCCCCTCGATGGCGCCGAGGCACCGTTCAACGACCGGGGCCAGGTTCTCGTTGAGCCAATCTGCGCGGAAGGCCGAGCGCGCCTCCACCGTGAGCTCGCCCTCGTGCAGCGAACGGACGGTCGTCCCCGCCAGCCACGTCTCGAAGTTGGCGCGGCTCACCTCGAGCTCCAGTCGCCCCAGCACTGCCTGCCAGGTGCGCGTCAGCGCTCGTGGTGACCGGGTACCCTCGCCTGGCACGGGCGCGCGTGCTCCCTCCCCGGGGCGTGCGGGCGCGCCCGGCTGGCTCTTCGTCGGTGAATGCGCTGAGGTGTCGCGGCCCTCCGGCGCGACCAACAGAGGCTAGCGCTCGGTACACTCGTGCGGCAACCGCTTTCGGCCCGCCGCGCTCTTTCATTAACGGACCTTTCACGGCGCATTTCGCCTTATGGTCTCGCGCCTCTCGGGGCGCGCCAGTTGGCCTCGCGCCGCTGTGCATTGACGCGCGTCCCGCCGCCGCTAGACTACGGACAGGCCATGGAACGCGACGACGGCTACCTCCAGATCGGTGAAGCGGCCGAACGGTCGGGGCTCACCCAGCGCACGCTCCGCTACTACGAGGAGCGCGGTCTGCTGCCCCCGCCGACGCGCATGGTCGGCGGCTTCCGCCTCTACTCGCCGCCCGACATGGAGCGCATCGAGCGCGTGAAGGAGCTCAAGGAGCTTCTCGGCTTCTCCCTCGCCGACATCAAGGAGATGCTCGAAGCCGAAAACGTCCGCATGCAGATCCGCGCGGAGTGGAACATGGACGACGAGGCCGAGGAGAAGGCCAAGAAGGTGCGCATCGCCCGTGAGGTCACCCTCCGCCAGATCGCCCTCCTCGACCAAAAGGTCGCGAAGATGGAAAAGATGCGCATCCAGCTCGCCGAGCGGCTGGCGAAACACGACGACATGCTGCGGCGTTTCACCGAGGCCTCGCCGCCCGTCGCCGCCCGTGACTGAGCGATAGGCCCGCGCCAGCACATCGAAACGGATGGACCGGTAAGCTACCCCTGATGGCAGTGCGCGATTCCTTCGACCGGCCCCTGCGCGACCTCCGCGTCTCCGTGACCGATCGCTGCAACTTCCGCTGCGTCTACTGCATGCCCAAGGAGGTCTTCGGGCCATCCTTCCAGTTCCTCGACCGCGACGAAATCCTGACCTACGAGGAGATCGTGCGGCTCGCCCGGCTGTTCATCGCGCACGGCGTCGAGAAGATCCGCGTCACCGGCGGCGAACCTCTCGTCCGCCGCGACCTCCCCCTCCTCATCGGGCAGCTTGCCGCCCTCGACGGCCTCCTCGACCTCACCCTCACCACCAACGGCGCTCTCCTCCCCGCCCAGGCCGGACCCTTGCGCGAGGCCGGGCTGGAACGCATCACCGTCAGCCTCGACTCCCTCGACGACGCCACCTTCCGCGCCATGAACGATGTCGACGTGGGCGTCGACGTCGTCCTCGCCGGCATCGACGCGGCGCGCGACGCCGGACTGTGGCCCATCAAGGTGAACGCTGTCGTCAAGCGCGGCCTGAACGACCACACCATCGTCGACCTGGCGCGCCACTTCCACGGCACGGGCGTCATCGTGCGCTACATCGAGTACATGGATGTGGGCACGACCAACGGTTGGGTGCTCGACCACGTCGTGCCCGCCAGGGAGATTGTCGAGCGTATCGACGCCGCCCTGCCCCTCGAGCCCCTCGACCCGAACTATCGCGGTGAGGTCGCGCAGCGCTACCGCTACCGCGACGGAGGTGGGGAGGTCGGCGTGATCACGTCCATCACGCAGCCCTTCTGCGGCGACTGCACCCGCGCTCGCCTTTCGCCGGAAGGTGAGCTCTACACCTGTCTCTTCGGCGCCACCGGCTTTGACCTGCGCGCGCTCCTGCGCGGCGGCGCCGGCGACGACGAGCTGGCCGCCGCCATCGCCCGCGTCTGGCGCATTCGGGAGGACCGCTACTCCGACCTGCGCACCGGGGCGACGGCCGACCTCAAGCGTGTCGAGATGTCCCACATCGGCGGCTAGGCTCCCGCCCTCAGTCCCCCTCGGGCCAGAGCGTTTCCCAGTTGGGGCCGCCGAGCACGGCCTCCCGGATCATGCGGCGCTCCAGCACCTCGAGCCGCGCCAGCGCCCGCGACATCGCCAGGTCCGCCTCGTTGGAGACGGCCGCCATACGCGCGCCCATCGGGCCGAGCACGTCGTGTTCGCGGATGAGCGCGATCGAGTGGGGCCACATCGCGAAGGTGAAATCGTCGGGCATCCCGAACGAGCTGCGGTGCTTGCCCAGCCAGGCGTACCGTTCCTGCACGCTCGAGACGGGCGCCACCACCGCCACCAGCGGTCCCTCCGTGGGCGAGCTGCGCGCATCCAGCAGCAGCCGCTCGGCGAAGGCGTGGAATCCGATCACTATCAGGTCCGCGTTCTCCAGCCGCTCCCTGAGGGCGTCGAGGTCGACCTGCAGGCCGTTCTCCGAGTGAACCATGCGCAGCACCCCCGGATGTAGAGCGAGGGGGCCGGCTGTTGCCGTGCCCCCTCGCAAGCGTTCCTCATGCGCCCGCCGCAGGCGGCGGGCGGCTGGAGGGTCGAGCCTAGTACATCGGCGCGGGCGGAGCGCCCGCGGCCGCGGGCTCCTTCTTCTCCGTGACCAGGCAGTTCGTCGTGAGGACCATGGCGGCGATGGAGACGGCGTTCTCGATGGCGGCGCGGGTTACCTTCGCCGGATCGATGATGCCTTTTTCCACCATGTCGCCGAATTCGTCCATCTGGGCGTCGTAGCCGAGGCCCTTCTTCAGCTCCTTCACCTCTTCGACCACCACCGAGCCGTCCTTGCCGGCGTTGATGGCGATGCGGCGGAGGGGCTCCTCCAGCGCACGGCGCAGAATGCGGGCGCCCGTGTCCTCGTCGCCCTCCAGCTTCACCCGGTCGAGCGCCGAGATGGCGTTCAGCAGGGCGACTCCGCCGCCCGGCACGATGCCTTCTTCGACGGCCGCCCGGGTCGCGCTGAGGGCGTCCTCGACACGGTGCTTCTTCTCCTTCAGCTCGACCTCGGTGGCCGCGCCGACGCGGATGACGGCAACGCTGCCGGCCAGCTTGCCGAGGCGCTCCTGCGCCTTCTCGCGGTCCCAGTCGCTCTTTGCCTCGCCAAGGATGGCGCGGACCTGGCCCACGCGGGCGTCGATGTCCTTCTTCTTGCCCCTGCCCTCGATGATGGTGGTGTCTTCCTTCGTCGAGAGGACGCGGCGGGCGCTGCCGAGGTCGGCCTGCGTCACGCTATCGAGCGTGCGGCCGATCTCCTCGGAGATGACCTGCGCGCCCGTCAGGTTGGCGATGTCGCCGAGGTTGTCCTTCTGGCGGTCGCCGAAGCCCGGAGCCTTCACCGCGAGCACGTTCATCGTGCCGCGCAGCTTGTTCACCGCCAGCGTCGCGAGCGCTTCGCCGTCGACGTCGGAGGCGATGATGAGCAGGTTCTTCGACTGCGAGACGATCTTCTCCAGCAGCGGCAGGAGCTCCTGCACCGAGGAGAGCTTCTTGTCGGTGATGAGGATCAGGGGATCCTCGATCTCCGCTTCCATGCGGTCCGGGTTCGTCACGAAGTAGGGGCTGATGAAGCCGCGGTCGAACGCCATGCCGTCCACGTACTCGACCTCGGTCTGGATGCCCTTCGACTCCTCGACCGTGATCACCCCATCCTTGCCGACCTTCTCCATCGTCTCGCCGATGAGCTCGCCGATGCTCGGATCGTTATTGGCTGAGATGGAGGCGACCTGCGCCATCTGCTCGCGCGCGTTCACCTTGATCGAGTTGCGGCCGACGCGGTCGACGACCGCCTCGGCGCCCTTCTCGAGGCCGCGCTTCAGGGACATCGGGTTCGCGCCGGCGGCCACGTTCTTGAGGCCTTCCTGCACGATTGCCTGGCCCACCACGGTCGCCGTGGTCGTGCCGTCGCCGGCGATGTCGTTCGTCTTGGAGGCGATCTCCTTGGCGAGCTGGGCGCCGACATTCTCGAACGCCTCCTCCAGCTCGATGTCCTTGGCGATGGTGACGCCGTCGTTCGTGATGGTCGGCGCGCCGAACTTCTTGTCGAGCACCACGTTGCGGCCCTTCGGGCCGAGCGTGATCTTGACGGCGTCCGCAAGCGCGTCGATGCCACGCTTCATCGCGTGGCGGGCTTCTTCATCGAACAGCAGTTGCTTGGGCATGTACCTCTCTGTACCTCTCGCGAAATTCGATGGGGCGTATGTTAGCACTCTTGCGGTAAGAGTGCTAATCAAACCCCCGCCCGCACCCCTACCGCCGCAACAGCCCCCGCAAGCGCCGCCTCGCCCCCTCCCCCTCCCCCCGCCGCGTGGTCGCGCTCGCCGCCCGGTGCGCAGACTCCTCCAGGCTGTCGTCGAGCGCCTCCAGCGTGGCGCCCTCGCCATAGCGCCTGGTCAGCGCCTTCCCCAGCAGGAAGTCTGCGATGGCCGGGTTCTTGGGAAGCAGGCTGCCGTGCAGGTAGGTGCCGATGGCGTTCGCCACCCGCGCCCCCTCCGACCCGTCCTCGCCATTGTTCCCCCGACCCGCGATCACGATGCCGAAGGCCTCCTGGCCCTCATCCAGCCACGTGCGACCCCCGTGGTTCTCGAACCCCACCACCTCGCCGAGGTCCGTGCGCAGCAGCACGTTCCCGATGGCCCGCTCCGCCCCCTCCCCGGGGTGACGTGTCTCCATGTGGAACAGCCCGATGCCGGACAGCACGTCCCCATCTGAATCGACATAACGCCTGCCGAACAGCTGGAATCCCCCACAGACCGCCAGCGCCGGCAACCCTTCCTCGATGGCCTCCCGGATCGCCGGGCCCCTCGCCGCCAGGTCACCGGCGATGCGGCGCTGCTCCCGATCCTCGCCCCCACCCACGATGAGCAGGTCGTAGGAGGCCGGGTCGAGCTCCTCGCCGATGCCGACGCCGTCCACGTCGAGCGCGATGCCGCGCGCCTCGCAGCGATACTGCAGGGCGATCGCGTTCCCGCGGTCCCCGTACACGTTCATGACATCCGCATAGAGGTGCGCCAGCCGCAGCCGCACCCCGTCCCCGTCAGGCATGGTCCTAGCCTACCGGCTGGGCCGGACTAGTTGCCCGCTCACCGCTCAAATGTTCTAGACTGCGCTCCGTGAGCGTTTCCCCCTCTTCCCCTCCCGCCCCGCCCCACGATCCCCGCACCCTCGCCCCCGCCCGCGAGCAACTGCGCGAGGTCTTCGGTTACGGCGAGTTCCTGCCCGGACAGGCGGAGGTCGTGGCCTCTGTCCTCGGCGGGCGCGACACGCTGGCCGTGCTCCCCACGGGCGGGGGCAAGAGCGTCTGCTATCAGCTCCCCGCCCTCCTCCTCGATGGCCTCACCCTCGTCGTCTCGCCCCTGCTCGCGCTGATGAAGGACCAGGTCGATGCGCTCACGCGCGACGGGGTCGCCGCCGCGGCCATCAATTCGACCGTGCCCCGCGAGGAGCAGGCGGACATCCTGCGCCGCGTCGCCGATGGCGACCTCCGCCTCCTCTACGTTGCCCCCGAGCGCTTCTCCGACGGTCGTTTTGTCGCCGCCCTGCGCGGCGTCCACGTCGCCCTCCTCGCCATCGACGAGGCCCACTGCATCTCGCAGTGGGGCCACGACTTCCGTCCCAGCTACCGCGACCTCGGCGCCGCCCGAGCCCGCCTGGGCGACCCGCCCATCGTCGCTCTGACCGCCACCGCCGACCCCCTCGTGCGCGACGACATCGGCGAGCGCCTCGGCCTCCACGACCCCGATGTCCGCATCGCCGGCTTCGACCGCCCCAACCTGCGCTTCCACGCCATCCGCGTTCGCAGCCAGAAGGAGAAGCTGGAGCAGATCGCGGAGCTCCTCGAAGCCCTCGGCGACGAGGCCTCCGCCATCGTCTACTGCGCGACCCGCAAGCGCGTCGAGTCCCTCGCGGAAGCGCTGCAGCGGCGCCGCATCCGTTGCGCCCGCTACCACGCCGGCATGCCAGAGGACGATCGCGTCCGCATCCAGAACGCCTTCGCCCGCGACAGCCTTCGCATCATCATCGCGACGAACGCCTTCGGCCTCGGCATCGACAAGCCCGACGTCCGCCTCGTCGTGCACCACGACCTGCCCGAGTCGATCGAGGCCTACTATCAGGAGGCGGGCCGCGCCGGCCGCGACGGCGACCCTGCCGAGTGCGTCCTCTACTTCGCCCCCCGCGACCGCGGATTGCGCGAGTTCTTCATCGAGCTCTCCCATCCCCCGCCTGCGACCGTGCTCGAGGTCTATCGCGCCCTCGTGCGCCGAGCAGGGGACCGCGAGCTGATCGACGACCTCGTCGACCGCGAGGAGACGCCCGGCGTGAACGCCGCCGTCCAGGCGCTGGTCGAGTCGGGTCTGGCGGCGCGCCAGGGACGCTTCGCCTGGGCGCTCCGCCCCGACGGCGAGGACGAGATCGACCTCGCCGGGCTCGAGGCGCACCGCGCCCACGCCACCGCCAAGCTCGATTCCATGCAGTCGTACGCCGAGTCCGCGACCTGCCTGCGCGCCCGCGTCCTCGACTACTTCGGCGAGACGGGCGGCGCACGCGCCTGCGGCAATTGCGGGCCCTGCCTCGCCCCCACCCGCCGCCGCGAGGCCGACACGGAGGCTCCGCTCTTCCTCGAGCTGCGTGCGCTCCGCCGCCGCCGCGCCGAGGAGGAGGGCGTCCCGCCCTACGTCATCTTCAGCGACGCCACCCTGCACGACATGGTCGAGCAGCGCCCCACCACCGAGGCGGGCCTGCTCCAGGTCCGCGGCGTCGGCCGCGTCAAGGCCGAACGGTACGGCCCCGCCTTCCTCGCGATCATCGCGTCACAGGAGGGCGCACCGCCCCCGCCGGCCCCCGAGGCCCCTCCAGACCCCGCTCCCCGCGAGGCCGGCCGCCCGCTCGTGAAGCCCCGCGCTGGGACGAACCTGCCCCCCACGGCCCAGCGCAGCCTTGATCTGCACCACGAGGGCCTCACCATCGACGAGATCGCCGCCCAGCGCGGCTTCAAGGCGCAGACGATCGCCCAGCACCTCGCCCGCTTCATCGAGCAGGGTCAGATCGAAAATGTGCGTCCTTGGGTCAGCGATGCCGACCTCGCCCGCATCCGCCGCGCCGCCGGGGGCCGCCCCATCGCCGCCCTCCGCCCCCTCCGCGAGGCCCTCGACGGCGCCCTCTCCTACGACCAGCTCACCCTCGCCCGCGCCTACCTCAACCGCGAGCTGCGGGACTCCGGCTAACCTCCTCTACGAGCCCCAGTCCGCCAGCGAGCGCAGCAGCTCGCGCGGTGGCGGCAGGCGATGGCGGTTGCGTAGGTACAGGACCGTCGCCGGGACGGTGATCGCAACGACGATCAGGCCACCCGCCACGAAGCGCGCCGTCCACGACTCGGTAAGCGAGTCGCCGAAGTGCACCACCACCGCCGTCGGCAGGATCGATCCGAACAGCACGAGCGTGATGAAGAAGCGGAACGACATCGGCGTCAGGCCCGCCGCATAGGCGGCGAAATCGAACGAGATGGGCATCATTCGCCACCAGAACACGAGCTGCGGCCCCATCTCGCGCGCCAGCACGTCGATGCGTTCCGCCCCTCGTTCTCCCACCAGCCGGGGCACGAACCTTCGCCCGAAGCGCCGCGAGATCCAGAAGATGATGGCCGCCCCGATCAGCTGCCCGATGACGGCGTAGACGACCCCCAGCACCGTCCCCCAGATGAGCCCCGCCGCGATCATGAAGGGCGGGTTGGGGATGGGTGCGAACACCATCGCAGCCGCCAGGATGGCGATCAGGAGCACCGGACCCCAGACGCCCAGCCCCTCGCCCCACTCGCGGATATCCGCCGTCTCCAGGTCGCCCAGTGCGAAGTCCCCGATGACGAACGCCGCCGCCAACAGGAACGCCGCCAGACCGATGATCCGCCGCCGCCGCACCGGGTCGAGCAGCACCGGCCCCTCGCTCGCCTCCCGTGCCCGCGTCGAACCCAGCCGGTCGCCCAGCTCCCCCCAGACGAGCCAGGCGATGACGATGCCCGCCCCCAGCGCTATGCCGGTGCTGTCGATGGCTTCGCGAAGGCCGAGCGTGACGGCCGCCCCCGCCGCCAGCGCCACCGCCAGGATCAGTGCCCCGCGCATCGTGTCCGATCGTACGGGATACCGGTGCCGTCGCTCCTCAGGCGAGCAGGCCGTTCAGGAGCTCGTGGTACTGCGCCAGGTGGCGGATGCCGAGGAAGTCGGCGCGAACCCGTTCCCGCGCATTCGCGCCCAGCCTCGCTGCCAGGGTCTCGTCCCGTGACAGGCGGCAGAGCGCCTCGCCCAGCGCCTCCACGTCCGCCGGGTCGTCCAGCAGGAGGCCGTCCTCGCCGTGCCTCACCTGGTCCTGCAGGCCCCCCACGCGGCTCGCGACCACGGGACGGCTCTTCCACATCGCCTCCGTCAGCGTCAGCCCGAACCCCTCGCGCAGGCTCTTCTGCACGATCACGCTCGCGTGTCGCTGGAGTGCATTCACCATCGCCGCGTTCTCGCCCACGTCATCCATCGGCAGCGTTGCAAGGTGCATGCGCGAGCGCAGGTGCTCGGGGAAGGCCGCCCACTCCGCCTTCAGCTCCTCCAGCACGATCGCGCCCTCGGGGTCGTCCGTGACACCGGAGACATCCGGCCCCGCGAGCACGATCTGCGTGCGTCCTTCCGGGTCGCAGCGCTCCACGAACGAGGCAAAGCCCCGCATTACGCCGCCGTGGTCCTTGAGCGGGTCCCAGCGCGATACCTGCGCGACGAGCGGGTCGTCCCAGGCCGGCGCCTCGTTCTCGCGCAGCACGACCGCCCGCCGCTCCACCGACCCCGTCGTCCCGTCCTCGCGGGTGAAGCTCCGCAGACCGTCTCCCGCTGGTCCCGAGATGAGTCCCGCCTGGGCCAGGATCGCGCGGGTCACGGCCTCGTCCTGCTCCTCGTTCTTCGCCGAGAAGGCGTCGATCGAGGGCTGCACCACGACGCTCCGCCCGTCGTCGAGACTCGGTGGGATGTACGCCTTCCGCGAGAAGACGCGCCGCGGGACGTCGCGCACGTAGGGCGCAAGGAAAGCCCAGCCGCCCTCCGCCTCGGGCGTGATGTCCTCCGTGCCGATGTGGCAGCGCCAGATGACCGTCGCGCCGTGCGCCATCAGCGCGGGCGCCATGCCCGCCGTCTGCGGGTCGTGCAGGAACACGGCGTCCCCGGGACGCACGTCCTCCAGGAACGCTTCGATGTTCGGGGCGAGCACGTCTCCGTACACCCGTGCCGCCTGTGCGCCCAGTGGCGAACCGTCGCCCGCTGAGCCGTGGAGGGCGTGGTGCAGCCGTTTCGTGATGCGGAAGAACTCGGGCTCGCCCTCGATCACGGCCCAGCGCGCGTCGATCCCGGTTCCCCGCGCGTACGCCAGCAGTGAGCGCAGCATCTCCGCCACGCCCCCGCCCTCGGCCGTCGAGTTCACGTGCCAGACGGTGCGTCCGCCGAGCAGGTCGCGGCTCCGTTCGAGCACGGCGAGGGCGCGTTCGTAGGCGTCCCGCTCGACAATTTCGCGAAAGCGCTCCAGCGGATACGTGCGAAGGTCGACCTGGCGCAGGGGCGTCATGGAGGCTCGCAGTCCCTGTGGGCGTTCGCGGCAGCGTAGCGCAGACCCTCCCTACGGAAACGCATCCCGGGTCCGCGGCGCATCGGGGCGGGGAGTTGGGTACGATGCGGACGCGAAACCCGCCACTGGAGGGACTCATGCCAGGCGCGCTCGATGGAGTCCGCATCCTCGATTTCACCCGCTACCAGCAGGGGCCGTTCGCGACCGTCCTGCTCTCGGACCTTGGCGCTGACGTGATCAAGGTCGAGGAGCCCACGCATGGCGACCTCGGCCGCAGCCTCGGCCTGCAACCAGATGGCTGGTGCGCCTACTTCCAGGCGCTCAACCGCAACAAGCGCTCCCTCACCGTCGACACGCGCACCGCCGAGGGCCGCGAGATCATCTACCGGCTAATCCCCGAGACGGATGTCGTGACCGACAACTTCCGGCCCGGCACGATGGAGCGCTTCGGGCTCGACCACGAGTCCCTCGCCGCCATCAACCCGCGCATCATCACCGCCAGCGCCACGGGATTCGGGCCCAAGGGCCCCCAGGCACACGAGCCTTCCTTTGACTCGATTGGCCAGGCGATGGGCGGCATCACGATCGCCCAGGGAGGCGGGCCCGGCGCCGAGCCGGCCGTGATCATCGGTGGCATGGCCGACCAGGTCGGCGCCATGATCTTCGCCCTCGGCATCGCTGCCGCCATTGCCGCCCGCGAGCTGCACGGAGTCGGCCAGCACGTCGATACCTCACTGCTGGGTTCCCAGCTTGCCCTCCAGGGGCTGGGGTTTACGGGCTTCCTGCGCCAGAAAGAACAGCGCTCCGGAGGCACTCGCTGGAATCCGCTTTTCACCTGGTACCCCTGCGCGGATGGCCTCTATCTCAGCCTCGGCCTGCTCGACCCGAAGTGGTGGCCGGCCTTCTGCGCCGTGCTTGAGCGCGAGGACCTCATGGTGGATGAGCGCTTCGCCGAGCCTCACGGCCGCATCGGCAATCGCGATGAGCTCATCGATGAGCTTAATCTCACCTTCGCCACGAAGCCCCGCGATGAGTGGCTCGCGCTTCTCAAGGGCGCGAACCTCCCCTGCGGTCCCGTCAACGATTACGCGGCTGTCGCACGGGAGCCGCAGGTCATCGCCAACGAGTACCTGACCAGCCTTGAGGATCCGAACCTCGGTGAGGTTGGGGTCGTCGGCACCCCCATCCAGATGAGCGAGACGCCCGCCGGTCCCAGGTCGACCGCCCCCGACCTTGGCCAGCACACGGAGGAGATCCTCCTCGATTTCGGCTACACCTGGGACGACATCGAGCGATTCAAGGACGCCAGCGTCATCTGAGCCGACCGCTCAGTCCTCGATCTCGTCGAGCCCTTCCGCCGTCAGCCGGATGGCCGCCGTGGGGAAGTCCGGGTTGCGCGGGTTGTCCGTGTGGTAGACCTCGATCAACTCGCGCTCGAGCAGCTCCTTCATGATCGCGTGCGTGAGCCGGTCGTTCGCCCAGCGCACGCCTGTCACGTTGGCGAGGCGGTTGCGGCGAAAGTGTTCGAAGCCCACGAACGGGAGCCGGTCGTCCATCTCGAAGATGGACTCGAGGATCTCCCACTGCTGATCGTCCACGACCGCGGTGGCCACGGTGCGCAAGGCGTCGTTCACTTCTTGCTCGCTCTCGATCGAGAGGAGGGGCGCCAGCCGGTACTCGCCGGGGGCGATGGACTCCACCAGCTCCCGGTACTTCAGGTGCGAGAGGTTCGGCGAGACGCTGCTCGCGGGGGCGCCGGCGATCTCAGCGATCTCCTGGTAGTGCATCGCGGCCGCGGATCCGGCGAGGATGCCCAGCACGGCCGTCTGCCGTGGAAGTTGCGAGAAGTCCGTCGCGGGCGCGGACTCGGCCGCAGCCCTCGTGACTGGCTCTGCTGGCTCTTCCTCGGCAGGCGACGGGGGCTGCAACTCTTTCGCCAGGTCGGGACGCAGCACGGCCAGCGTCTTCACCATTGCCTCGATCTTCTCGTTCAGATCAACCAGCGCCTCGTGCTTCTCGCCGAGGTCGCGCTCCATCGTGGCGATCTCATCCAGGATGACGTCGCGCTCATTGTGGAGGCGCGTCAACGCCTCACTCAGTTCATCGGCTGCTGGCGATGTCATAGCGATAGCCCTTTACACTTTTGTGCTCCACAAGTGTAGCGGCTTACATAGGTTAAGCTCTACTACCCCATGGTACAGCACCCGCGCAAACGCTTTACGCTCGACTAATGATACTCCTCGAACACCTCCTGCAACGGCGCCTCACTGCCCCAGTCCGGCAACTCGCCAAGGGGGAACCAGCGGGCCTCGGCCAGCTCCTCCTCCTGCAACTGGAACCTCCCACCGCTCACCGTAGCCACGCAGACCACCAGCACCAGGTTGCGGCCCATCGGCTCGCAGGAGTAGCTCCCGAGGATGCGTTCCACGCGGACCTCGAGTCCCGTCTCCTCCCGCACCTCCCGGACTGCCGCCGCCTCGATCGACTCGTAAGGCTCGGGGTATCCAGCTATGAGTGCGAATTCTTGGGCATAGTGCGGGCGCACCAGCAGCACCTCGCCTTCACGCTCGATGATGGCGGCCGCGACCGGTGTGGGCGCATCGAGATGCACGTAGCCGCAGCTCCTGCAGCCTGGCTTCAGCGCTGCCACGGGGAGGTCGAGGCCGCCGACGGCCTCGCGACGCAACGCCTCCCCGCAGTAGGGGCAGAAGCGCGCTTCGCGAGGGTTGGGGGCCACGGGAGGCCGCGGGCTAGGCCCGCGGCAGGCCCAGTCCGCGCGTGGCGATGATGTTGCGCTGGATTTCGCTTGTGCCGCCAGCGATCGTCGCCGAGACCGAGGCCACGTAGCCCGCACCCAGGCGGCCCTCGAAGGGCGCGTTCTCGCCGCCGTTGAGCTGGCCGGCCGTGCCCAGCATCTTGATCGCCGTGCGCGCGATCCGCTGTGAGAGCTCGGTGCTGAACATCTTCGCGATCGACGCTTCCGCGTTTGGGATCTCGCCCGCCGCCTGCATGCCGACGACGCGGTAGCTCAGCATCTTCGCCGTCGCCGCCTCGATCCAGCGCTCCGCCAGGGCTTCGCGCACGCCGTCCGGGTTGGTCACCCCGTCGCGATGGTCGCGCCAGTAGGCGAGGTAGCGCTCCAGCGTCTGCCGGTGGGCCACCGCGCTTCCGATCGAGCTGCGCTCGAAATCGAGCGTCGTGGCGCCCACGTACCAGCCGCGGTTCACCTCGCCCACGATGTTCTCCGCCGGCACGCGCACGTCCTCGAAGAACACCTCGTTGAAGTTGTGCATGTTCCCCATGTTTACCAGCGGGCGCACGGTGATGCCGGGCGTCTGCATGTCGAGCAGGAAGTAGCTGATGCCGCGGTGCTTGGGCGCGTCCGGGTCCGTCCGCGCCAGCATGAAGATCCAGTCCGAGTAGTGCGCCCCGGAGGTCCAGATCTTCTGGCCGTTGATGACGTAGTCGTCGCCGTCGCGGATGGCGCGCGTCTGCAGCGAGGCGAGGTCCGAACCGGAGCCGGGCTCGCTGTAGCCCTGGCACCAGATCACCTCCCCGCGAAGCATGCGGCCGAGGTGCTCCTCCTGCTGCGCCTCCGTGCCGTGCGCGATGATCGTCGGCCCCAGCATGGAGACGCCGTTGCCGAGGCTGCCCGAGGGCGCCCGCGCCTCGGCGAACTCCTCGTTCATGATGAACTGCTCCATCACGCCGAGGTCCGCGCCGCCGTACTCCTTCGGCCAGGCCGGGGCGATCCAGCCCCGCTCGGCCAGCTTCCCCGTCCAGCGCTTGTACCAGGCCGCGTTGCGCGGGGGGCCTTCCGCCCCGCCCTGCATGCCCTTGTCGGGGTCGTATTCCTGCGGTCGCTCGTTCTCGATGAACGTGCGCACCTCGTTCCGCCACTCGGCCTGTTCGGGTGTGTCCTGGAAGTCCATGGCGGCTCTCCGCGCCCCGTTGCGGGGCCGCCTGAACGCTACCAGACGCCCCCAAGGCCGTAAACGGCTGAACCTACCAGGGTTGATCGTCCGGGCGTGGCGGAACTTCGCGCCCGGAGCCCAGGAGGAGTCCCACAGTGAGCATCAGGAAGATGCCAATGCCCCACTTCAGGACAACCTCTGTGATGCTCAGGACACGCTCGCTTCTCGACGTCGTAGCACCTGCCATCAAAGTCCACCTTCCCGCCCGGGCTCAGAAGCCGCCGACGGCGCCCGCTGCTGTGGGTTGCGGCTAATCCATCTTCCGCAGCGCCGGCTGCGTCACCAACGTCGCCGTCGCGAGGAAGAACAGGATCGCGCCGCTGATCGCCATCCACACCGGCGCCCCCAGCATCACCGCCAGCAGTCCCGACAAGAGCGAGCCCATCGGCCCGAGCCCCTGGAAGGCGAGCGTGTGGATGCCCACCACCCGACCCATCATCTCGTGCGGCGAGTTCGCCTGCACCAGCGTCTGGTTGAGGTTCATGAAGATGCCGCCCGCCATCCCTCCCGTGAACATGACGGCGGCCGTCAGCGCGTACCACGGCGAGAGCCCGATCGTGACCAGCGTCACCCCGCCCATCATCAGCGAGCCGACGAACCAGCCGCCCTTGTTCTTCAGGTCTGGCAGCGAGGCCAGCGCGAGCGAGCTGATGGTCATCCCCGCGCCCATGAAGGTGAACAGCAGGCTAGCCTGGAGCGCCTCCCGCCCCAGCTCCTCCTTCGCGATCTGGGGAAGCAGTGACATGAACGGCCCGGTCATGAAGATGCCCGAGCCCGCCAGCAGCAGGATCAGTGTTCGGATGCCCCGATGACCCCACACGAAGCGGATCCCGTCGAGCAGATCGTGGAGCGGCGCGCGGTGCGCCGCCGCCTCTCGCGCCCGCGGCACCCTTAGCGGCAGGAGCGCCAGCGTCCCAATCAGGAGCACCGCGCCCTGCGCCACGAACGCCCCGCCGATGCCCCAGATCGCGATCGCCAGCCCCCCCAGCCCCGCGCCCACGATCTGCGAGACGTTCATGGCCATGCTCATCATCACGATCGCCTTCAGCAGCGTGTCCCGGTCCACCACCGTCGGCACGATCGCGTTCCGCACCGGCAACCCCACCGCGATCGTCGCCCCCACGCCCGCCGCCAGGATCATCGCGATAACCATTGTCATCGCGCCCGCAAGCAGGATGGCCCCGGCCGCTGCGGTCACCGCCACGGCCACCAGCTGGCTGCCGAGCACCAGCGTGCGCCGGTCCATGCGGTCGGCGAGTACGCCCGCCGGCATGGTCACGAACAGCACGGGAATGCCGAGCGCGAATGCGACGATCCCCGCCGCCCCCGCCCCATGCCCCAGTCCGCCCTTGTCGACGCCCTCGATCACCAGCCACACGAACGCAAAGCGCTGCGTCGCCTGCACGAGTGAGAAGCTCATCGTGTTGATCCAGAGGTAGGTGAAGGGCCGCGACCTGAACGCCGAGAACGTCTCAAGCGTGGGCAGCGCGGGGCGCGTTGCAGGGCGCGCGGGTGCGCCCCCGGCGCTCGGTGCCTGTTCGGCCATCGCCGCATGCTACAGGGGATTGCCGCTGCCCCGTTTCTCCCCGTCGCCTATAGTCCCGCCATCCGCGCGCCAGGAGGTTCCAGATGGCGGGCAAGCTCGATGGCAAGGTGGCAGTGATCACGGGCGGGGCCAGCGGCATCGGCCGCGCCACCGCCGAGCTCTACGCCGACGAGGGCGCCAACATCGTCATCGCCGATCTGCAGGACGGCTCGGAGGCCGTCGCCGCCGTACGGGAGCGCGGGCGCGAGGCGACCTTCGTCGCGACCGACACGAGCAGCGAGAAAGCCTGCGAGGCGCTTGCCGCCGCCGCCGTCGAGGCGTTCGGCGCTGTCGACATCCTCGTAGCGGCGGCCGGCATCGGACACGCCGGCGCTGCCCCCGATGTCGCCGCCGACCCCTCCGCCGTGCTCCTCGTCAACCAGCCCGTCAGCTCCTGGCAGCGCGTGCTGGACGTCAACCTCAACGGCGTCATGCTCTCCGACCGCGCCGTCGCTCGCCGCATGATCGAAGCGGGCAGCGGCGGCGCGATCATCAACATCGCCTCGATCATGGCGAAGGTGCCGCAGGTCGGCGTCGGCCCCTACTGCGTCTCCAAGGCGGGTGTCTGGATGGTGACCAAGGTCCTGGCCATGGAGCTCGCCCCCTACGACATCCGCGTGAACGCCATCGGCCCGGGCTTCATCGATACGCCCATGACCGCGGGCCTGAGCGTCAGCGAGACGGGCCGCTGGGCCATGGCCATCACCCCCATGAAGCGCATGGGCATGCCCAACGAGGTCGCCAAGACGGCCCTCTTCCTCGCCTGCGACGACTCAACCTTCTACACCGGCGCCTTGCTGCACCCCCACGGGGGCGTCTTCACCGACTAGGAGGCCAGCTCCCGTCCGCGTGCAGGAGTACGTCGCGGCAAAGCGTCGAGGTCGCCTCCAGGGCTGCCGGCGCCGGTCCTCTACGACATCCTTCGCAGCGCCGGTTGCGTGATGAACCCCGCCGTGGTCAGGATAAACAGGATCGCCCCGCTGATGACCATCCAGAGGGGCGCCCCTATCCAGGCCGCCATGAGCCCCGCCAGCATTCCCCCGAATGGCCCCAGTCCCTGGAAGGAGAGCGTGTGGATGCTCACCACACGCCCCATGATTTCGGGAGGCGTGTTTGCCTGCACCAGCGTCTGGTTCAGGTTCATGAAGATGCCCGCGGCCATGCCCCCGAAGAACATCACGACCGCCGTCACCGGGTACCAGGGCGAGAGCCCCAGTGCGGGCACCACGATTCCTGCTGACATCAGCGTGCCGATGACCCAGCCGCCCTTGTTCCTGAGCTGCGGCACCGAGGCGATCGCGAGCGAGCTGATGACGGTGCCCACGCCCATGAACGTGAACAGCAGGCTCGCCTCGAGCGCATCCCGTCCCAGCTCTTCCTTCGCGATCTGCGGCACGAGCGTCCCGAACGGGCCGATGAGGAAGATGCCGGAGATGGTGAGCATCAAGATGAGCGAGCGGATGCCACGGTGATCCCAGACGAAGCGCAACCCTTCCTGCAGCTCGTGGATCGGCTGCCGGCGCTCCTCGACCGCGCGCGCGTCCGGGACGCGCAGGGGGATGAGCGCCAGCGTTCCGACGAACAGCACCACCCCCTGCGCAATGAACGCTCCGCCAATTCCCCAGACCGCGATGAGCGCGCCCCCGAGACCCGCCCCGACAATCTGCGAGATGTTCATCGCCATGCTCATCATCACGATCGCCTTCAGCAGCGTGTCCCGGTCCACCACCGTTGGCACAATCGCGTTGCGCACGGGCAGGCCAACGGCGATGGTCGCCCCCACGCCCGCCGCCAGGATGAGCGCGAGCACGGTCGTCATCTCGCCCGCGACGATGATCACCCCCGCCGCCAACGTCACTGCCACGGCGACGAGCTGGCTGCCGAGCACGAGCGAGCGGCGGTTGATGCGGTCTGCGAGCACGCCTGCGGGAATCGTGATGAAGAGCACGGGGATGCCCAGCGCGAAGAACACCGCCCCCGACCACTCAGACCCCCGCCCCAGCCCACCGACCTCGACCGCCTCGATCACCAGCCAGACGAACGCGAACCGCTGCATCGCCTGCACGAGCGCGAAGCTCACGGTGTTGATCCAGAGGTACGTGAAAGGGCGCGACCTGAACGCCGAGAACGTCTCCAGGGTGGGCAGCGACGGGCGATTGGCGGGGCGCGCCGGGGCAGCCGCAGCGCCCTGGGCCTCCTCGCTCACTCGCGCATCACCTGGTCGAGCACCGGCGCATCATAGGGCGACGAACCCCACCCCGTTCGCCCCTTGGACCCCCGCACCGGGGCCCTGCTCCACCCCCACGGGGGCGTCTTCACCGACTAGGAGGCCAGCTCCCGGCGCTCGCGCCAGAGCCCCTGCATCTCCCGCTCCGCGATCAGCCAGCCCCCGCCCGTGCGCACCAGCACGTCGCGGTAGATGCCGCCCGTCACGATCACCCCGCCTCCCGCCTCTTCCCCCTCGACCTGTGTCGCATGGAGGTAGGTCGTGGCCGTCGCCCGGTCGCCATCGAGCGCGATATCGTGGTTCCCCAGCAGGTGCTGCTGAGCCACCAGTTCCACGGTCGCGCCCTTAACGAACTCCGCGACGGCCTCGCCGCCGCGGCACTCCCGCCCCCCGCCGTACCGCACCACGGCGTCGGGCGTGAAGCACCCAGCCAGCCCTTCGTAGTCGCCTGCGTCGATCGTTGTGCCGTAGCGGTTGATCACGTCCGTGATCGCAATCCGGTCGTTTTGCTCACGCAGTGTCTCGTCCATTGAATGCCTCCTCGGAGCGTCTGGGGCGTCAGGGTTCGCCGGTGGCGGGGGAGGTAGCGGTTCCGCCGCTCCCGCCGCGTCTCCAGAGCCGCCCGCTGCCGAGACCCAGCGAGAGCACCGCGGCCGCCACCATCAGCAGCGCTGCCACGAAGAACATCTCCGTCATCGTCTGGCGCAGGGCCTCCAGAATGTTCTCCTCCGTTGCGTTGGCGAAGCCCTCCTCGAATATCTCGCCCGTCCGCTCGCCGAAGCGTCCCAGTCCTTGCGACCCAAGGAGCGCCATGCCGACGACCATGCCGAGCGTCTGCCAGACCTGGAGTACAGCCGTGGCGGAGGCGCGTCTCCCGGCTTCGACGCCCTCCATGACGGTCGAGTAGAGCGAGGCGTCGGCCAGAGTGAACCCAAACCCCGCCAGTGCGAGCGATATCCAGAGCGCAATCTGTGTGGGCTCGGTCCCCCAGCTCGCCATCGCGAAGAGTCCGGCTGCGCCGATGCCGAAGCTGAGCAGTGTCGTCAGCCGGTAGCCCAAAATGGTGGCGAGGGCGCCCCCCACGATTCCCCCGACCGCCATGAACAGCACCATTCGCCCGAGCATGAGCCCCGGCCCCGCGCCGTCCAGGCCCCAGACGTAGTCCGCCAGGAGGGGCACGCTCACGAGCGCGGTCATGAGCGCCATCCCTTCCAGCAGGAACACGACGTTCGCCACCGCCACTCGCCGGATGCGGAACATGCGCATGTCGATAAGGGGCGACTCGACCCGCAACTGCCGAATCGTGAACAGCGCAAAGAACACCGCCGCCGCCCCGTACAACGCAAGGACCATCCAGAGCTCGCTCAGGCTCTCCCCGGCCCCGGCGATCGCGAACGTCAGCGCGGCCAGCGCCACCGAGAGCAGCAGTCCCCCCTGCCAGTCGACCTTCTCGTTCGCCCGCGGCGGCGCCGAGACCCTGCGCGCCAGGAACAGCACCAGGATCAGGACGGGGAGGGCGAGCACGATGTTCATCCAGAACAATCCCCGCCAGCCGAGCCACACGCCGATCAGCGTCCCCCACAGGGGACCGGCCAGGCTGGAGGCGTCGTCCAGCGTCGAGATGGAGGCGATTCCCATCGTGCGCTGCGACGGCGGCAGCGAGTGCGACGCGATTGCGAGCCCCACCGGCACCAGCGCCCCGCCTCCCAGCGCTGTCACCGCCCTGGCGACTGTGAGGATGGCCAGGTTCGGGGCGAGGGCGACGATCACGGAGCCGCCCATGAAGATGAGCATCCCCACCACGAAGATGCGGTAATGGCCGTGCACATCCGCCAGCCGCCCCATCAGCGGCAGCGCCACGGTGTAGCCCAGCAGATAGCCGTTCAGGATCCACGAGGCCTGGTCGAGCTCGTCGATGGCGACGTTCAGGTCGCCCAGCATGTTCGTCAGCACGGGAACAACGAACGTCTGGTCGAACCCGCCGATGAAGACGCCGAACCCGAGTGCGACGACGACGGGCCAGCCGGCTCGCACTCCTGCCGCCGCCCCCGTCACCCTCACTGCGGCGGTTCGATCGGCTCCACCTCGCGGAAGTTCGTGAATTCGAGGCGCCGCAGGATGTCGGCAGGCTCGTTTTCGTGCAGCCGCCCCAGGACATGGACCCGGTAGATGATGGCGTTGTCTTTCCCGATCCAGACCGTTCCGTGTACCTCGTAGCCCGGTACCGCCCCCAGGCCCATGGCTGTCAGATCGCCCGAATCCAGCAAGCCTTCGATGCGCCAGGTGTCGATCTCATTGATCAGCTCCTCGCCCGTCACGCTCGGGTTCTGCGCACCATTGATCACACCCGAGACACCCGCGCTTGGGTCGAACAGCCCCCTCAGCGGGTTTCCGGTCTCCAGGGGGAGCCACTGCGTCTGGTCGAAGGGGCTGGTCATCCAGGCGTCATCGCCGATCGCGATCACGTTCATGGTGACGTTGATGCCGCCGAAATCGGGTGCTATTGCCTGAATGGTGGACCGCAATTGGTCGGGGATGATGATGTCGCCCTCGATCTTCTTCATCTCGACCGGGAACCCCTCGAGTGGCGTCGTCTTGCCATCGAAGTCCATGGTGAAGTGGAAGCTCTCCTGCGAGTTGAACTCTTCGATTGCCTGGTCGAGGAATGCCCGCAGTTCCTCTGCCTCAGGCGTCGCCGCGGCGCCATCCCCGTCACCGCCCCCACAGGCCACCAGCGTGACGCAAGCCATGGCCACGGCCGCCCACGCCCACCACCTTGCCCGACTCTTTACTTTCAGCATGTCGCGATTCTGCACTGTTCGAAACCGTTCGTCACCCTTGGCGGTCTCCCGAGATCATGTGCTGATCCGGTAGGCTACGCACTGGAACCCCGAGGGAGACGTGAGCATGACTACGATCGAGGAACGCAGCGAGCCCAAAGCCGGCTACAAGGTCGTTGGTAGCCGCCCCATCCGCCACGACGGCGTCGACAAGGTGACCGGTCGCGCCCAGTACGGCGCGGATATCAACCTGCCGGGCACACTGCACGGCAAGATCCTGCGCAGCCCCCACGGGCACGCCCGCATCGTCTCCATCGACACGAGCAAGGCCGAGGCCCTGCCCGACGTGAAGGCCGTCGTCACCGCCGCCGATGTGCCCATCGTGCAGGACATGATGATCGACTTCGGCGAGACCATGGGGAACGCGCGCCTCCTCGCCGAGAACTGCCTCGCCCAGGAGAAGACGCTCTACAAGGGCCACGCCGTGGCCGCGGTCGCCGCCTCCAACCCGCACGTGGCGGAGGAGGCCCTCTCCCTCATCGAGGTCGAATACGAGCCCCTCCCCGTCGTCCTCAACGCCATCGAAGCGATGCGCGAGGACGCCCCCCTCCTCCACGAGGCCATGACCACCCGCTCCATCGCCGAACGCTTCACTCGGGGCGACGACACGGGTGTGCACAGCAACATCGCCAGCCACCTCCAGTTCAAGCGCGGCGACATCGAGGAGGGCTTTGCCAGGGCCGATGTGGTCGTCGAGCGCGAGTTCACCACCAGCACAGTCCACCAGGGCTACATCGAGCCCCATACCTCCACCGCCCGCTGGGCCCCCGATGGCCACGTCACCATCTGGACCAGCACGCAGGGCGCCTTCGGCATCCGCGGTCAGGCGGCCGCCATCCTCGGCGTGCCCGAGGGCAAGGTCACCGTGATTCCCATGGAGATCGGCGGCGGCTTCGGCGCCAAGACCTACGTCCATGTCGATCCCGTGGCGGCGCTCCTCTCGAAGCAGAGCGGCCAGCCCGTGAAGGTGACGATGAGCCGCACCGAGGTCTTCGAGGCCTCCGGTCCCACCTCCGCGACGACCATCCGCGCCAAGATGGGCGCCACCAACGACGGCGACATCGTTGCCGCCGAGCTCTGGATGGCCTACGAGGCAGGAGCCTTCCCCGGCTCCCCCGTCGGCGCCGGCGCCTCCACCGCCCTCGCCCCCTACGACATCGAGCACCTCGTCGTCGATGGCTTTGACGTCGTCGTCAACAAGCCCAAGGTGGGCGCCTACCGCGCTCCCGGCTCGCCCCAGGCGGCCTTCGCCGTCGAGAGTGTCATCGACGAGATCGCCGGGAAGATCGGCATGGCGTCCATGGACTTCCGCCTCAGGAACGCCACGAAGGAAGGCGACCGCATGCCCAACGGCATGCCCTTCCCCACCGTTGGCTGCGTCGAGGTCGAGGAAGCCATCGTCAACCATCCCCACTACTCGGCGCCGATCGAGGGCCCCAACCGCGGACGTGGCGTCGCCATGGGCTTCTGGTTCAACGGTGGCAACCAGTCCTCCGCCACGGTCACCGTCAACGCCGACGGGACGATCGCGTTGGTCACCGGCTCCGTCGATATCGGTGGCATGCGCGCCGTGCTCGCCATGCAGGCGGCCGAAGCCCTCGGGCTTGCCGCCGAGGATGTGCAACCCACCGTCGGCGATACCGACTCCGTTGGCTGGACCGGCGTCACCGGCGGCAGCCGCACGGCCTTCTCGACGGGCATCGCCACAATCACCGCCTCCGAGGACGTGAAGCGCCAGATGACCGAGCGGGCCGCCATCCTGCTCGAGGCCGAAGTCGACGATGTCAGCTTCGGGGACGGCGTGTTCTCCCTTGAGGACGGCAAGCAGATCACCTGGAAGGAGGTCGCCGGCAAGCAGCTGCGCACGGGCGGTCCCATCAGCGCCTCCGCCAGCTCCAACCCCACCCGCGTTGGTCCCGCCTTCGCCGGCAACATCGTCGATGTCGAAGTCGACCCCGAGACGGGTAAGGTCGACATCCTCCGCTACACCGCCATCCAGGACGCCGGCACCGCCATCCACCCCAGCTACGTCGAGGGGCAGATGCAGGGTGGGGTCGTCCAGGGCATCGGCTGGGCGCTCAACGAGGAGTACGTCTGGCAGGAGGACGGCGCCATGTCGAACTCCAGCTTCCTCGACTACCGCATGCCCACCAGCCTCGACCTTCCGATGATCGATACCGAGATCATCGAGGTGCCCAATCCCGGCCACCCGTACGGCATCCGGGGCGTCGGCGAGGTGCCCATCGTCCCGCCCATGGCGGCCATCGCCAACGCCATCCACGACGCCACCGGCGTACGCATGACGCACCTGCCGATGTCGCCCGGCAACGTCCTCGAGGCGCTGGGAGCGGTGCCCCCGGAGGGATAGTGAGAGGCTTGTGGCCACCGTCTTCATCCCCTCGCTGCTGGAGGGCCTCACCGGAGGTGTCCGCACCGTCGACATCCCGGGCCGCAACCTGCGGCAAGTGATCAACGCCCTCGATGAGCGCTACCCCGGCATGAAGGAGCGCCTCCTCGACGAGGACGGCGCCCTCATCCCCGAGATCATGGCCGCCATCGACGGCGAGACAGCCCACCTCGGCCTCCTCCAGCCCGTGACGGACGCGACCGAGATCCAGTTCGTCCCCGCCATCGGCGGCGGCTGATACGCTCACTGCATGGCCAATGCCGCCGTCCCGATTGAGACCCTCGCCCGCCAGGACGTGGGGAAGGCTGTGCGCGAAGCGCTCCGAGGAAGGTTGCAACCGGGAGTGCTGGCCGACTTCCTTGCAACTGTTGATTGGGCAAACCAGGAAAGCGCTCCGAAGGCTATCAGGGAAACGCTCGGTATGCTCGAACAAGCTGCGACCGAGTACGCCGAGAACGATCTTTCGGAGGCCGATTACCGGGAGCAACTTCTCGGAATCCTCCCCGCCAGTGAACACCTTCAGCCCGCCGTTCACGAGTAGCCGCCCGCGGAACCGGGAACGGACGGGGTAATTCGGCCACGCGGGTGCTAGCCTCGACCCGATGAGAGGCCTGTCGAGGCGAAGGACCGCGCTTCTCGTGGTGCTGACGGCGCTGATCGCGACGGCCCTCGTGGCTTGCGGGGGCGACTCCCCGCCGCCGCCTACCCCGACCACCGTCGACACGTCCACCCCGACCACCGTCGCCACGTCCACCCCGACCACCGCCGCCACGGCCACCCCGACCGCCGTCGCCACGTCCACCCCGACCGCCGCCGCCACGTCCACCCCGACCGCCGCCGCCACGGCCACCCCGACCGCCACCGCCACGACCACCCCGACCGCCCCCGCCACGACCACCCCGACCAACGCTGCCACGCCCACCCCGACCGCCACCGCCACGACCACCCCGACCGCCACCGCCACCGCCACCGCCGCCGCCACCCCGACGCCCGTGACCATTGCCAGTCCGCGGCTATCTAGCGATGTTCTGGACACGCCGGATGGTTCCTTCACGGCGATCGCCGTGGGAGGGCACCGTGGCGCCTGTGCGATTGCGAAGTCTGGTGAGATCGTGTGCTGGGGCTGGAGTGACGGCGGCAAAGCAATCACATTGCCGGGTCGCTGGGTCGCAATTGATGCGGGTGGGGGCAAAACCTGCGCCGTGACGGAAGCTGGTGAGGCTGCCTGCTGGAGGGGAGGCGAGCCACGCGCCGAGATGCGGTCGGGCGGCTATACCACGATCAGTACGAACGGTAGTTACACCTGTGCCGTTACGGAAGCCGGCGAAGTGCGCTGCTGGCCCCCCTACAGCGACGAGGGCGACGACGCTGAGTGGCCGCTGGGAGTGCCCGCCCCTCCCGGCGACCCCTTCGTCTCGGTGACCGTTGGGTTTGGGGTGTTCGTTGATCCGCCGATTTCAGGCACGACCGTCTGCGCCGCGAGAGTTGGAGGAGGGCGTGAATGCTGGCTGGAGGTCCCGCCACACCATACCGAAGGGCGAGTGGAACAGCGGTCCAGGGATGGCGATCCTTCCGCCCCTCTCGTTGGTGGTGACTTCTGCAGCGTCAATGGTTGGGGCTTTCCGGACTGTGACGAGTACGGCGCTCGCTACACGGTAGTTAGCAGGGGACGCCACCATGTCTGCGGCATCACCCCCGATGGCGTTGTCGAGTGCCTGGCGACGGGTGAATTCACCCGCGCCTACGGGGCGTTCGACGTGATGGAGCCACCCGATGTCTCGCCCGCGCGCTTTGTGACGATCAGTACGGCGGCCATCTCCAGGGAAGGGGACGCGGAGGCCTACGCGGAGGTGTTGGGCTGCAGGGACGACCACCCCGTGGACCTGTGTCCCGACAGCGACGTCATCGCCTGCGCCCTCACGGATGCGGGCGAGGCCGTCTGCTGGAGGTCCGTCCAACACAAGACCGCGCGGCCTGACTCCCAGCCGGGCCGCTACGTCGCGGTGAGCGATGGGGGCTATCACACTTGCGCGCTTACGGAAGAAGGCGTGGTCGTCTGCTGGGGTTGGAACAACTTCGGGCAGGGCGGCACTCCGTCCGGGCGCTACGCGGCGGTCAGCGCAGGGAAGTTCCACACCTGCGCCCTGGCCGAGGGTGGCGAGTTGGTGTGTTGGGGGCTGATTGACGAGCCGGCTGCAGAGAGGTTTATGGCTCTTAGCGAGAGCGAGACAAGTACGTGCGCGCTCGCGGTCGACGGACGGTGGATCTGCTGGGGCTCGACTGAGTACCGGAGCTACAACGAAGTCCTGCCGGCAGTGGGACGCTGGGTGGCCATCAGCCTGGGTGAGGGGCCGTACTGCGGCGTACGGGAGCGATTCCGAACGGCGTTCTGCTGGGGCCAGTCTGCGAGCGCGCCGCCGGGCCCGTTTACGACGATCGGCGTCGGTGAGTACCGGACCTGTGCCCTGACCGACCCCGGCGAGGTTGTCTGCTGGTGGCGGAATGGCTCCCTGGACGACGATGTCCCCGGGGGTTCCTACACAGCCCTTGCCGTTGGGCGGCGCCATGCCTGTGCGTTAGCCGACGCTGGAGAAGTAGCTTGCTGGGTATGGTCGTACGAGAAGGATAAGAGCGGGGAAGTGCATAGGACCCCCTACGAGAATGCCCTGACCAATCCCCCTCCCGGCCCCTACGTCGCGATCAGTTCAAGCAAGGATCGCTCCTGCGGCGTGACCGAAGCAGGCGCAGTCGTTTGCTGGGGGGATGTCTCCTATGCTGCGCCCCCTGGCCCTGCCTGGTTGGCGTATTAGCCCGGTCACTGCCCCACCCCCGCTATCATCCGCGCCGCGCTGGAGGTGTGACCCATGCCCGTAGGCCCCAACGACATCGATATCACGGACAGCTGGGTCGCCTACTGGAACGCCCGCCGCGCCATGAAGTGGGAGGAGCTGGGCGCCATTACGGGTGCCTAGGGACTGCGCCAAGAGCACGCTTGGCAGTGCCGCTTGTCCTCCCCGCACGGCCCTCCCTGCCCTCGTTATGATTCGCGCCGCACGACCAAGGAGGCGCACCCATGCCCGTCGGACCGAACGACATCGAGACCGGACGCAAGCTCTTCGAGGAGGGCGGCTGGAGCAGCGGCGACCCCTACGGCCCCGACCAGTGGTTCTCCGACGACGCTGTTATGCGCGACATCGTCAGCCACGCCGAAGCGCTGCGCGGCAAGGACGAGATTCGCAAGTTCTGGGCCAGCCGCAAGGTCGGCATCACCCTCCGTGTTCCCGTCGAGGAGACCTACGTTGCCGAGGGGCACCGCGGTACCGCCATCCTCTGGATGGCCTACTCCCAGGTCATGGACGAGAACGACGAGAACTACGGCAAGTGGCGCTCCTTCGAGGGCATGTCCCGCCTCGAGTTCAACGACGAGGGCGAAGTCACCCTCGAGGTCGACTACCACCACGGCGGCCAGGGCTTCGTCGATAGCTGGGTCGAGCACTGGAACCGGCGCCGCGCGATGAAGTGGGAGGACTTGGGCGCCATAACGGGCGGACCGTTCGATGAGTAGGCTCGACGGACGCGTCGCTCTCGTCACCGGCGCCGGACGCTACCGCGGCATCGGACGCGCCATCGTGCTGCGTCTCGCCGAGGAGGGCGCGCACGTTGTGGTCACCGCGCGCGCCCGCGACGCCTCCACCTTCCCCCAGCACGAGCAGGAGATGGGCTGGAAGGGCATCGAGAGCGTCGCCGGGGAGGTGCGCGCCATGGGCCGCCGCGCCCTCGCGATCGACTGCGACGTCGCCGACAAGGACGACCTCCAGCGTACGGTCGACGCCGCCATCGCCGAGTTCGGCCGTATCGACATCCTCGTGAACAACGCCGCCCTCCCCAGCGAGGCCGGCGCCGCTCCCATCCTCGAGATGACCGACGAGAACTGGTACGAGACCGTCGACGTCAACCTTCACGGCCTCTACCACACCATCCGCGCCGTCGGCCGCGAGATGGTGAAGGGAGGCGGCGGCAGCATCGTCAACATCTCCTCCACGGCGGGGCGCATCGGCCTCCCCAACTACGGCGCCTACTGCGCGACCAAGTGGGCCATGCACGGCCTCACCCAGCAGCTCGCCCTCGAGCTCGCCAAAGACAACATCCGCGTCAACATCGTCTGCCCCGGCTCCACCGACACCGACATGATGGACAGCACCTTCGGCCGCTACGACGAGGTCGCCGGGTACGAGCCAGGCACCTCCAAGGCGGCAGTCCGCAGCGCCCTCCTCATGGGCCGCCAGGCGACCGTCGAGGAGCAGGCTGCCGTCGTCGCCTTCCTCGCCTCCGACGACTCGTCCTACATGACGGGGCAGGCGCTCAACGTCGATGGCGGCAGCCGCATGGACTAACAGCCCGTCACCACTTCCCCACAGGAGGCCCGCATGCAGCTCCGCTACGTGAAGACCCTCGAGGAGGTCCGCCGCCTCCAGAAGCTCTATGCCACCCCCGAGTTCGAATCCTTCCGCGGCATTGCCGCCAGCTTCCGCACTGACCCGGACGTCATCGCCGCCCTCCTCCCGCCTCCCCTGGAACCTGTCGACGAGCCCATCGCCTCCGTCAGCGTCTCCCACATCGGGGTCAGCAATACGCTCCAGCCCTTCGGCGCCGGGGGTCTCAATGTCCGCTGCCGTTACGAGGGCATCGTTGGCGACTATCCCATCACCATGCCCATGTCGACCGACAGCGCCGTTATCTTCGGGCGCGAGCTCTACGGTGAGCCGAAGAAGGTCGCCAACATCCACGTGCGCCGCGACGGCGACGAGATCACGGGCACCATCGAGCGCTACGGCCACGTCTACATCGAGGTGCGCGGCCGCGTCGTCGAGCAGATCGAGCCGGGCGAGTCTCCCGAGAGTTCCCGCTTCTATTTCAAGTTCATGCCCGCCCCGGACGGTCGCGGCTTCGACAACGACCCCGTGCTCGTGCGCGTGCGCCACACCGGTCGCACGCGCCTCATCCAGCGGCTCGAGGGCGAGGTGCTCCTGCGCGAGTCCCCCCACGACCCCGTCGCCGACATTCCCATCCGCGAGCTGCTCGGCGTGAGCTACAGCGAAGGCGACACCTACACCCACGGCGAGATCCTCACCCGCGTGCCCGGCGAGTCCTTCCTGCCTTACATGTTCGGGAAGGTCGACGACCTCGAGTTGCTCGCCACCCAGGTGCCCGGCAACTCCTCGGCGGGAACCTCCTCCCCGTGAGGTTCGGCGTCGTCGCGACGAGCAGTGGCGCCCTCGACGACAAGCTCGGCGACCTGGACGGCCTCGGCTTCGATGCCTTCTACGTCGTCGATCACCCCTCCTTCGACCAGCCCGATGCCTGGACCTATCTCGCTTGGGTTGCGGCGCGAACCGAGCACATGCGGCTAGGCACGCACGTCACGGGCATGCCCTTCCACCACCCCTTGCAGCTCGCCAAGCAGGTCGCGAGCGTTGACACCCTCTCCGGCGGGCGCGCCGTGCTCGGTATCGGCACCGCCTACGAGCACGCGGACTTCGAGCCCTACGGCTTCGAGATGCTCGACTTCCTCGGACGCATCGAGCAGTTGGAGGAAGGCATCCGCATCCTCAAGTCCTTCTGGACCCAGGAGAAGACGGAGTTCGCCGGCGAGCACTATCGCCTCGAAGGGGGTGCCACCTTCTCCCCCAAGCCTGTGCAGCAGCCCCACCCGCCGATCATCGTCGGGCTCAACCGCCGGGGCGCCCTCCTCCGGCTCGCCGCCCGCCAGGCCGCCGCCATCAACACCTGGCAGCTCGGTCCCGCCCAGGTCGCGGAGCTCGCCGAGCACGCCCGCGCCGCCTGCGCCGGCATCGGCCGCGACCTCGCGAGCCTCGCGCTCACCTCCGACCTCATCCTCGCCCGCGGCCAGACCGAGGAAGTCGCCGACCAGATCGCCGGGGGCATCGCCCAGATGGCGCGCGGCTGGGGACGCTCCGAGAAGGTGACCCAGTGGGACCACGGTGGCGTCCTCTTCGGGGATGGCGACAACATGCTCGAACAGGTCGCTGCCTTCGACGCCATAGGTGTCGAGGAGGTCGCTATCTCCTCGTCCGACTTCGATGACATCGCCTGGTTCAGCGAGAACGTCATCGCTCGCTACTCGTAGCGCCGGAATCTAGCGGAGGTGCTCCGAGTTCCGGATCACGAGCAGCCACGTGAGCACGGCCGAGACCGCCACCAGCACCACGCTCGCCATCCCCATGTCGGCCAGGAAGCTGTCCTCGTTCGCGTTCCAGATGCGGGTGGCCAGCGTCTCGAAGCCGATGGGCGAGGCCAGCAGCGTCGCCGGCAGCTCCTTCATCGTCGAGAGCAGCACGAGCCCGCCGCCCGCCGCCAGCGCCGGCGCCATCAGTGGCAGGTCGATTCGCAGCAGACGCCGCAGGCGTCCCGCCCCCAGCGTCCGCGCTGCCTCCTCCAGGCGCTGGTCGACGGTGGCGACCCCCACCTCCGCGCTCCGCAGCGCCTGCACGCCGAAGTGGACGACGTAGGCGAAGATCAGTAACGGCAGCGAGAGGTAGAGGAAGTCGAGCCCCGGGACGCGCAGCGCCATAAACACGACCGCCAGCGCAATCAGCAGCCCCGGAACGGCGAAGCTGCCCGCCACGATGGCATGCACGGCCTCCGCGGCGCGTCCCCCGTACCGGCTCGTGAGGTAGGCCAGAGGGAGCACCACCGCGACCGCTACCGCCGCCGTCACCACGGCCGCGACCACCGTGTTCAGCGCCGGCTGGCCGAGGGCGGCAAGGTCGACGCTCGTGCGGTCGAAGCCGCTGCCCGTGCCCGCCAGTCCGCGGAACGCCCACCACGCCAGTACGACAACGGGCGCAAGGAGTCCCGCGCCCACGGCGATGAATGCCGCCAGTGTGGCCGGCGCCTTCCACAGGCCCAGCGCGACCCGCCTCCCCCGCACCCCACCCGGCGCGAGCTGCGTGAGCGACCGCTTCGCGGAGGCTCGTTCGAGCCCTGCCACCGCCAGCGCCACGACCGCCAGGATCAGGCCAAGGGCGAACGCGAGGGGCGCATCGTAGAGGCGGTTCACGAAGACGTTCGTCGAGAGTGTCTGGTAGCTCATCAGCTTCACCACGCCGAAGTCGCTCACCACGTAGAGGAACACGAGCAGCGTGCCCGCCTGCACCGCCGTCCGCACCTGTGGCCACACGACGCGCCGGAAGGTGCCCAGCCCGCCCTTCCCCAGCAGCCGCGACGCCTCCTCGAGCGAGGGCGGGAGACCCCCGATGCGCGCCGCCGCCGGCAGGTACACGTACGGATAGCAAACCGCCGTCAGCACGAAGAACGCCCCCCAGAAACCTTCAATGCGGGCCGGCGCCTCCAGTCCGAACGGGTTCAGCACTCCCTCCGCGAGGCCACCGGGCGAGAGCGCTGCCTGCAACGCCGCCGCCGCCACGAACGAGGGCAGCACGAGGGGCAGGGGACAGATCACGCGCCAGGCCCCGCGCAGCGGCAGATCCGTACGCATCGTCAGCCAGGCGAGCAGCGTCCCGATCGCCGCCGCCGCCGCCGACACGCTCAGCGCGAGGAGGAGCGTGTTCACGAGCGGGTCGGCCGTGTGCCGAGAGAAGAGGATCGAAAGCGTCTCGCTCCCCTCGGTGATGTTGCGGACGACCAGGTATCCGACCGGAATCGCGAACAGCGCGGCGATGACCAGCGCGGCCGCCCACAGCCACAGTGGACCGCGGATGCCCGCCGCGCGTCTGGCGGCCCCGATCAGGGCTTGTGCAGGAGTCACCGGCTACGCTTCGAAGGCGACCGTCGGCGGACCCTGGTAGCGAACCGAGGTACGGTCGCCGTTGCTGAAGCGGGGCGCCCCGCCCGCGCGCACCATCAGGGTCTGGCCGTGTTCGCCCCGCAGCACGTAGAGCGTGTCGTGGCCGTAGAACTCGAGTTGCTCGACCTCCCAGGTTTCCCCCGCATTGAGCGCCAGGTGTTCGGGCCGCAGCAGAACCTCGCACCTGTCGGGAGCGGCCTGCGCCAGCGGCACGGACCCCACGATCGTCTCCGCCGCGTCCGCGCCCCCCTGCCCCGGCACGATGTTCGCCTCGCCGACGAAGGTTGCGACCCAGCGGTTCGCGGGGCGGCTGTACAGCTCGCCGGGCGTGGCGCTCTGGAGCACGCGGCCGTCCCGCATCACGACCACCTGCGCGCCCATCACGAACGCCTCCTCCTGGTCGTGCGTCACGAACACGCTTGTGATGCCGAGCCGGCGCAGCAGCGATGCGACCTCGGCCCGCAGCTCCACGCGCAGGGCCGGGTCGAGGTTGGCGAAGGGCTCGTCCAGCAAGAGCGCATCCGGCCCCGGCGCCAGCGCCCGCGCCAGCGCGACGCGCTGCCGCTGCCCCCCGGAGAGCGATGTCGGCGAGCGCTTCCCCATGCCAGAGAGGCCCACGAGTTCGAGTGCTTCCTCGACTGCCCGTGCCCGCTTGGGGCCGCGGGGCAGGCCGAAGGCCACGTTCTCGGACACGCTCAGGTGAGGGAAGAGCGCGCCTTCCTGGAACATCATGCCGATCCGCCGCTTCTCCGGCGGCGTCAGGCGATCCGGCGTGCTCAGGGTCCCGCTGCCCGCGCGGATGGAGCCGCCATCGGGACGCTCGAGCCCCGCGATGAGCCGCAGCAAGGTCGTCTTCCCGCAGCCGCTGGGGCCAAGCAGCGCCGTGACCGTTCCCGCCGGGACGGAAATCGAGACGTCGTCCACCGCTCGTACGTCGCCGTAGGAGAAGGACACGCTGCTGACCACGAGGTCGCCCGTGGCGCCGGATGGCGGGCGCGGGTCCTTCCCCAGCCGTGCGCGCGTGAGCAGTGCGAAAGCGCTCAAATTCGGCCTCACCTGTGAGATTAGCCACGGCAAAGTATCGCAGATAGGAGTTCCTATCAACCCTGCCCGAGACGGGAATCGTCTAGAATCGAGCCTCAGTCCCGGGCTCACGCCCGCCGGAGCGTGCATGAAGGCAGTCGTCCTCGCGGCGGGCCGTGGCCAGCGCCTCAGTCAGTCCGGTCCACGCCTCCCCAAGCCCCTCGTTCCCCTGGCGGGCATCCCCCTCGTGGGCCGCACGCTTGGCGCCCTCGCCGAGGCGGGCGTGGAGCGCGCGCTCGTCGTCACGGGCCACGGCGAACGCGCCGTGCGCCAGGGCGCGCAGGAGTGGGCGCGGCTGCCGCTCGAGTTCGCAGCCAACCCCCGATTCCGCCAGGGCGCCTCCTACTCGCTCGCCGCCGCCCGCTCCTACTGCGGCGACTACCCTTTCCTGCTCGTCATGTGCGACCACGCCTTCTCGCAGGAGCTCATCGTGACGATTCTCGACTCCGCCGCCACCCACTCCCTCGCCGATACCTGCCGAGTCGCCGCGGACCATTCCCCTCGCGCCGACAACTACGTCGACGAAGCCACCAAGCTGGCTACCGACGACTCCGGTCTCGTGACCGCCATCGGCAAGAGCCTGCCGACCTGGGACGCGCTCGATGCGGGCGCCTTCATCTGCTCCCCCGCCGTCTGGGACGCCCTCGACGCCGCTCCCGAGGACTGCGGCCTGAGCGACATCTTCGGGGTGCTCGTCCGCGAGCGCCGGCTGGGCACGGCCGATGTCAGCGGGCACTTCTGGTACGACATCGACACGGCCGAGGACCTGCGCGAAGCCGAGCGCCTGCTCGCCCTGAGCACGACCGGCGCCGCTACCCGTCGATAACGGCCGTCACCTCCACCTCGATGTCGTAGCCGTCGCCTGAGCCGCTGAAGACGGCCGTGCTTGCCGGGAAGCGCTCCCCATAGAACGTCTCCCGGATCTTCGCCACCTCCGGCAGCTTCGAGCGGTCGGCCAGGTAGACGGTCTCGCGCACGACGTCGTCCATCGTCGCCCCCGCCTTCGCCAGCACGTCGACGACGTTCTCGTATGCCTTCCGCGTTTGCGCCTCGATGCTGCCCTCGCCGGCGCCCACCTGCCCCGCCACGTAGACGGTGTTGCCCACCTTCACCGCCTGGCTGTAGTGCCACGGCATGCTCTCTGGAAGCCGGAGAACGTCGATGTACTCTCGCGCCATGGAGCTCCTCCTGCGGCTCGGGCCGCGCGCGGAGTCTACGCAGGGCAGACCGGAATGCGTCAGGTGACGGCGACTATCAATGCAAGCGCGATGAAGAGCGGGATCAGCGCGAGGGCGGCGTAGAACAGCGTCTCCGCCGGAAGACGCAGGCCTCGCCTCGTGCCCGTCATCGTTATCCCGAGGGCCACCACGATGACCCCGGCCAGCACCGAGGTCAGGGGGTTCACCAGGATGGCGAGCATCACAAGCACGCCCAGCGCCGCGGCGGCCACGATCGTGAGCCCGATCCAGTAGGAGAAGAGAGGGACGTTCCGCATACGGCCTGCGAAGAACGCGAAGAGATCCCGCCTCTGCTCTGGGGGCACGGTCACTCCCGGGGGGTCGTCCCGGCCCCCAGCATACCGTCCCCGCGATCTACGCACGCAGGCCCCGGTATCATGCGCCCGTGTCCACCATGCGCGCCGTTGTCTGGTCCGGGCCCCGCGCCGTCGAGGTTGTCGAACGGGAGTTGACCGAACCGCCCCCCGGATGGGTGCGCCTGCGCGTGGCCGGCGCCGGCATCTGCGGCAGCGATCTGCACAACTACCGCCGCGGCGGACCCCCCGAGAGCACGCCCGGCCATGAGGTCGGCGGCGTGGTCGAGGCGGTGGGCGAGGAAGTCGAAATCGAGGCGGGGGCGAAAGTCGCCGTCGAGCCGGTTGCCGTCTGCTTCCGCTGCTACGAGTGCCTCACCGGGCAAACCTGGCACTGCCAGAACCGCGTCTTCCTCGGTGGCGACGGCGCCGGTGGCATGGCCGAGACCATGCTCGCCCCCGCGACCTCCGTCTACCCCCTCCCAGACCGCGTTTCCCCCGAGGCCGGCTCCCTCGCCGAGCCCATCGCCGTGGCCGTGCACGCCGTCAACGAGTCGGGCATCCGGCTCGGGTCGCGCGCCGTCATCCTCGGCGCGGGCACCGTCGGACTCGTGAATCTGCTTGTCGCGCGCCGCGCCGGCGCAACCGAAGTCTACATAACCGCGCGCCACCCCTTCCAGGCGGAGATGGCCCGCGTCCTTGGCGCTACCGCCACCTTCCCGGACGGCAAGACCGCCCGCCGGGAGTTGCGGGGTCTGCCCGTCGACGCCGTCATCGAGACTGTCGGTGGCAGCGCCCCCACCATCACCGAGGGCATCTCCATCGTGCGTAACCGCGGCGCCGTCGTCATCCTCGGCGCCTTCCAGGGCGAGGTCGCCCTTCCCGCCACGCCCCTCCTCCTCAAGGAGGTGCGCCTCGTCGGTGCCGTCTGCTACGGACGCCCCGGCCCCCGCACCGAATTCGGCATGGCCACCGACCTCCTCGACGAGCTCCTGGAGCCGCTCGCCCCGCTCGTGACCCACACCTTCCCCCTCGACCGCGCCCCCGAGGCCTTCGCCACCGCCGACGACAAGTCGTCCGGTTCCATCAAGGTCCGCCTGACCCCGTAGTGACCCACAGGCGTCGTGCCTGAGGTCGACCAGAAGTTCACGGGCCTCTTTTCGATGCTCTTCGGCGCCGGCATCGTCCTCTTCTACGAACGCGCCGCCGCCCGAGGCAGGTCCGCGGGCTGGCTCAGCCTCTGGCGCAACGCCCTCCTGCTCGGCGTCGGCATCGTCGTGCTGCGGGCGCTCTTCGACCCGTCCGACCTGAACCGAAGCTGGCTCGTGCTCTTCATCGTCGCGGTCTGGGCGGTGCAACTGCTGTGGTCGCATGAGTGGCTCTCGCGCTTCCGCTACGAGCCGTTCGAGTGGATCTGGCGCAGTGGGACCTACCGGCGCTGGCAACCGCTCCGTGGCGGAGCCGCCTGAACCCCTCGCGCCTGCGCCCGCCCCTGTGCCATGCTCCCCCGGACTTCGGAGGGAAGAGATGGGACGTCCGCTCGAAGGCATCCGCGTGCTCGATTTCACCTGGGCTCAGCAGGGCCCGTACGCGACCGTGCTCCTGGCCGACATGGGCGCCGAGATCATCAAGGTCGAACACCGCGAGGGTGAGCGCGGGCGTGGCGTCGGCGGTCGAGCCGGCGCCCCCACCTCCTACTTCGTCGCGCACGATCGCGGCAAGCACAGCGTCACCCTCGACGTGCGCCGCCCCGAGGCGCGCGAGATCGTCCACCGCTTCGTCGAGCGCGTGGATGTCGTCGTCAGCAACATGCGTCCCGGCGCCATGGATCGCCTCGGCTTCGACTACGAGACGTTCTCCGCCATCAACCCCGGCATCGTCTACGCCAGCGCCTCCGCCTTCGGTCCCCACGGCGACCGCACGCCCGTCCCCGGCAACGACATCATCGGACAGGCATCAGGCGGCATCACGCTCCGCAGCGGCCCCGAGGGCGGTCCGCCCACCCCCACCGGCGCCGCCATCGCCGACCAGGTCGGCGCCATGATCCTCTGCTCCGGTATCCTCGCCGCCCTTGTAAAGCGGGAACGGACGGGCGAGGGCGAGCAGGTCGACGCTTCCCTCTACGGCTCCCAGATCGCCCTCCAGTCCTGGGAGATCAACACCGAGTCGTTCACGGGCAAGACCGCCCCCCGTGCCGGGCTCGGCCACCCCCTCCTCACCTCCCGCGCGGTCTGGCGGACCTTCGAGACCGCCGACGGCTGGCTCGTCATCGGCGGCGCCGCCACCGACAAGTTCGCCGCCCTCTGCGACGAGCTCGGCCTCGACGACCTCCCCGAGCGCTACCCCGACGACCGTTCCCGCGCCGCCGGCATGGCCGATATCCAGACCCTTCTCGAGGAGCGAATCCGCACCCGCCCCACGGACGAGTGGATCGAGCGCTTCCGCGCCCGCGACATCTTCTGCGGTCCCGTGCAGAGCTACGCCGACATCCTCGCCGACCCCCAGGCTCGCGCCAACGGCTACATCGCCACCATGCCCCACGACGCCCTCGGCGAGACCCTCGTCGTGGGCTCTCCCATCCAGTTCGGCCGCGAACCCCGGACCGAGCTTGCCCCGCCCCCGGAACTCGGCGACTCGACCGAGCGCTACCTCACCGAGCTCGGCTACTCCTGGGAGGAGATCGAGGCCCTGCGCGAGGCCGCCGTTATCTGACCGCTAGCCGCTCACGAGAACGTCGAGGATATTCCCCGCCCTGCTGCTCTGCCCGCGGTAGAACTCTGTGTAGCCGCAGTTGTCGCAGGCGACTGCCGTGAACTTCTTGCCCTGGTAGTCGAAAAAGCGTCCATACCGTCCCGCGAGGTACACGTCCTCGCCCGTGAACGTCGGGTTCGAGCACTTTGTGCACGAGTAGCTGATCGGTTCCGCGGTCATGGCAGCCTCCGTCCGTTGAATCGCTGGCGGATTCTAGATGACCGCCGGTGGCCGGTACTCCCCGAACAGCTCGCTGCCTACTCGCAGACCCCCGCGATGGCATCCTCGAGGATCGCCGCTGCCTCGTCGATCTGGTCCTCGGTCGTGCTCGCCGGCGGCACGAAGCGCAGGACGGAACCCTCCCGTCTGAGGCTGAAGATCAGCCCGTTCTCCAGGCAGCGCTCTGCAATGGCGCGCCCCTCTGAGGTCGCCGGCTCCTTCGTCTCGCGATCACGGACAAGCTCCACGCCCAGCAGCAATCCCCGCCCGCGCACATCGCCGATCATCTCGAAGCGCTCCGCCAGCGCCCGCAGCTTTGACTTCAGGCGGCCGCCAAGCCGCCTCGCGGTGTCTGCCAGGCCTTCCCCTTCCAACACATCGAGGGTCGCCCGTCCGGCCGCGCAGGCGAGCGGATCGTTCGAGTGCGAGTGGGTGACGATGAACTCATCCGCGACGACGCGCTCCTCGATCTCCGCCGACGTGCTGACCGACGAAAGGCAGATGCCGCCGCCGAAGTGCTTTGCCAGCGTGAGGATGTCCGGTACCACCCCTTCCTGCTCAAACGCGAAGGTGTCGCCCGTCTTGCCCAGACCCGTCTGTTCCTCGTCGAGGATGAGCAGCATGTCGCGCTCGCGGCAACGCGCCTTGAGCTCGGGTAGCCAGCCCGGCGGCGGCTCGATGACCCCGCCGGCGGAGAAGATCGGCTCGGTCAGCACGGCCGCCGGCCGCGACGTGGTCTGGGCGTCGATTAACTCGAACGACGCGTCCAGGCAGGCGAGGCCGCATGAATCGGGCTTGAGAGCGATCGGGCAGCGGTAGCAATACGGCGCGAGCATCGCCATCAGCCCCGGCTGGGGAGGGCCGTATCCCCTGTGCCATCCGGCGAATGTGAGCCCTCGCGTTGTGTCCGACATCCCGTGGAATGACACATGCGGACTGGCCACTTCGAACCCGCCCGTGTACTTGCGTGCGATCGCGATCGCCGCCTCGTTGGCGTCCGCTCCCGACTGCAGGAAGAGGCTCTTGCGCAGGGGATCCGGGAGGAGCCGCGCCAGCCGTTCGGCCAGCCGTATCTCCTGGTCGTTGTGGTAGCTGCTGTGCGCGTGGATCAGCCGGCCGCACGCTTCGGCCACGGCTTCGACGATGGCGGGATGGTTGTGCCCCAGCCAGGCGCACATCTGCCCGGAGTTGAAGTCCAGGTAGCGCTTGCCGTCGACATCCTCGACCTCGGAGCCTGATCCGCGTACGAAGATCGGCCCCGAATCCGATGCGTCCATCCGCCCGCCGAAGCTGAACCGCCGTGCGGCTTCAAGGAGGCTCTGCCCGGAATTGTTCATGTTCGTCCTCCTCCCGGTGTGGGGTACGACCGGGCGGTCGGTACGCGACCCTTCATCGATCGCTCCCGCCGTCATGCCGAACCCCCTGCGCCGTCGCGCTGGGGCCAGCGTACCGGAAGCCGCCAGATGACCGTCGGCGGCCGGTACTCGCCGAACACCTCGCACACCGTTCGGGTGAGGAAACCTCCCCCATCCGTGTGCGAGTATCAGGCACATGGAACCAGAACGGGGTGGCCGGCCACGGTACCCGGGCATCCTCACGCCGGCGGAACAGCGCGTATTGGAGGAACTGCGTAGGGGCGGGACCAACGTCGAGATCGCCGTGCGCCTCGGCCTCAGCCCCGAGACGGTCAAGACGCACATCGCCAGCATGCTCTCGAAGCTGGACTTGGACAATCGCCAACAACTCGCGAGGTGGCTGCCGCGGGAAGAGAGCACTCGTCGGCGTGTCCTTGGGGCGCTCGGGGTTCCCGCGGGACTTGCGACTTTGAAGCCCCTGGTGTGGGTAGGCGCAGGCCTGTTGGGTATCGCGGCGATCACCGTGGCCGCTGGCTTCGTTGCGGCGATGCTGACCGACGGCGGCGAGCCCATTGCCGTCGCGCCGGGCGACAGCCCCGCTGCTGTTGCAAAACCGTCCCCCGCAGCTGCTACGACGCCACCGCCCGCCGCCACCACCGACCCGTCCCCCGCAGCTGCCGCTGCGACGCCATCGCCCGCCGCTGCCGCGACCCCACCGCCGACGCCCAACCCACAGCCGACACCGACGCCCAACCCACAGCCGACACCGACGCCGACGGCCACCTCAACTCCAACGCCCACCCCGGCCGTAACTCCGGAGGTGTTGCCGGCCATAGAGGAGTTGGATTGGGTCCGGGATGGCCTCACCGACGAGGAGAGCTGGGCAGTGGAAGACTTGCAATCTCTCGCCCGTAGCAGCCCGCAAGCATTTAGCGATGTGATGGGCAAGGAGTGGATCACTGGTGACTTCACGATTGCCAAGCGACTCACGATCAGTGTCCTTGAAAACATTGCAACAGATCGGGGCCCCGACCAGCCTGAGATTGCCCCAGTAATCACGAACATGAGGTTCCTCGATTCCTTTGAATACAGAGACCTTGATGTCGTTTCGGCAATGAGCCTCATTCTCGGGAAGGGGGGACACAATGCACTAGGCTTCATTCGGGACATCGCTGCCCAGGAAGACCAGGATGATCTCACGGCGTATGACATCATGACGTTCTACTTCAAGAGTCGGGATGTATATGTGAACGAGGCTGTTCAGGAACTCGAGTGGCTGGAGCAGGCCGCAGTAGTACGTGATACCGCCAACTTTCACTCACTCCGGACCTTCCGAGAGCACCAGCACTTCCGAAATCTCTTCGTCATCTACCTGGAATCGCCCGAGACCTTCCTGGAACTCTTGGGAAAAGAATGGATCCGGCGCCCCCCCGGGAAATGGATCTTTACTGGGATTTCGAGGCTGGTGATCCTTGTGCAACATGATGCTGATTTAGGACAGATCGTGGTCGAAATGCCCTTCTTGCAGACTTGGGAAGAATTTGATGCGCTCGCCCTCGAGTTCTTCGAAGATCTGGCCGGTCAAGACCCGGAAGGGCTTCGGACGCTGGTACTGCACTACCAAGCCCTCGGTGGCCTTACCGACGAACAGGTAGGAACGATCAAGGCCACGTACCTGCAGTTGCAGAACTCCGAGACGGGCGCCGCCTTCGTCTCGCTGCCCTGGGTTCGTGATGGCGTGGACGAATCGGAAAAGCAAGCGGCACTGGTGCTGCAGCGCCTTGCCCTGGAGGCCGAACCGGTGTTCCTCAACATTGTCGCGAGAGGGTGGGTTCGGGATGGTCTCAACGCCGATGAACTCTGGGCGGTTGGCAGCTTCTGGGGCATGGCGGCAACCACGCTTGCCGGAAGCGACCAGGCGGCGGCCTTGCGCATCAGCAACATGCCGTTCATGGAAGATGTCGATGGGCTCACCGCGGCGGCCGTGCAAGCGTTGATGGGACTCACGTGGTCAGGGCACTTGCAGTGGTTGCTCGACCACCCCAGGTTTGCCGGCGGCATTACTGACCATGATGCTGTACTTGTTGCGATTCTGGCCGCCGTCGCCGGCAAGGGTGAGGGGCTCCTGGCGGAGCTGTTGGAGCCGGACGCTGTGCAGATTCATTTTCGTACCCTCACACTCCAGTACACCAGCGAAGTGAAGATATCCGCCCTCCACCTCGGCCATGGAAACTACCGGACGATCGACATAATCGAAGAAGTCGTGCGCTCCCAGGAAGCGTTCATGCTGACGCCCTTCCCGAGAAGCTACCTAGGCGTGTTTGTCCTGGACCTAACGGCGGCGGGTGGAGGTGGCGGCGCAAGCGGCATCGTGACAATCGATCCTGGGTACGAGGAAAGCCGGCTCCTCATCGCCCATGAAGTTGCCCACACCTGCTGGCCCTTCTTCCCCCCCTGGATCGCCGAGGGTGCGGCGGAGTTCATGACGAGTGACTTGGAAGGCCGCCAGCCTTTGGAAGGACCCCAGCCCACAGGGGGGTGCCCACTTGCCGACACCCTCGGCGAGCTCGACGCGCTGTTCCTGCAACGTCTCGATGCTGGCCTGCCCACGAGCGAGATCTACTACGACTCCGCTTGCGCGTACACCCTTGGGCGTGACCTCTTTGCCGGCCTGTACGACACGCTGGGCGACGAGGCCTTCCGCCAGGGATTCCGCCGGCTCTATCTGGCCATGAAGGATGAAACCCACACTGCCGTGTGTTCCGGCGTGGAGAGAGGCGTCTGCTATGTGAAGCGGGCCTTCGTCACAGACGCCTCCCCGGAGGCAGCCGCCCTCGCTGAGCCCGTGATCAACCAGCGGTACTACGGCAACCCCGAGGGGCCTGAGTCCGACCCCTAGATGACCGTCGGCGGCCGGTACTCCAGGAACACCTCGCGCATCGCCCCGCAGATCTCGCCCAGCGTCGCGTAGGCGCGCACCGCCTCGAGGATCGGCGGGAGCAGGTTCGCGTCGCCCTCGCAGGCCGCCTTCAGCCCGGCGATCGCGCTCGCGACCGCCTCCGGGTCGCGCTCCCGACGGTGGCGCCCGAGCCGCGCGAGTTGCTCGTCCACCAGCCGCCGGTCCACGCTGAAGATGGTCTGGGGCTGGTCCCCGCCCTCCTGGTAGTCGTTCACGCCGACCACGACCTCTTCGCCGCCGTCCACGCGCTGCTGGTGCTTCCAGCTCGCCTCCGCGATCTGGTTCTGCATCCACCCGCTCTCGATGGCGGCCACCGAGCCGCCCATGCTCTCGACCTCCCCCATAATCGCGACCGCCTGGCGCTCCAGGTCGTTCGTCAGGTGCTCCACGTAGTAGCTCCCCGCGAACGGGTCGATGGTGTCCGCCGCGCCGCTTTCGTGCGCGATGATCTGCTGCGTGCGCAGGGCGATGCGCTGCGCCTCGTCCGTGGGCAGCGCCAGCGCCTCGTCGAAGCAGCTCAGGGCGATGCTCTGCACCCCGCCCGTCACCGCCGCCAGCGTCTGGATCGCCGCCCGCACGATGTTGTTCTGCGGCTGCTGCGCCATGAGCGTGCTGCCGCCCGTCTGGGTGTGGGTGCGCAGCATCATCGAGCGCGGGTTCGTCGCCCCGTACTTCTCCTTCAGCAGCCGCGCCCACAGGCGCCGCAGCGCCCGGTACTTGGCCACCTCCTCGAAGAAGTGGTTGTGGGTGTTGAAGATCCAGCTGATGCGCGGCGCGAACTCGTCGATCTCGAGCCCCCGCGCGAGCGCCGCCTCGATGTACGCGCAGGCGTTCGCGAAGGTGAAGCCGATCTCCTGCGCCGCCGTCGAGCCGGCGTCGCGGATGTGGTAGCCGCTCACGCTGATCGTGTTCCAGAGCGGCACTTCTTTCGCGCAGAAGGCCATCACGTCCGCCGCCAGTCGCACGCTCGGCCCCGGCGGGAAGATGTAGGTGCCGCGCGCCACGTACTCCTTCAGCACGTCGTTCTGGACCGTGCCTCGCAGCTTCTCCGCGGGCACGCCCTGCTTCTCCCCCGCCGCCAGGTACATCGCCAGCATCACCGCCGCCGGGGCGTTGATCGTCATGCTCGTCGAGACCTTTTCGAGCGGGATCTCGGCGAAGAGCGTCTCCATGTCGTAGAGCGAGTCGATGGCCACTCCCACCTGCCCCACCTCCGCGATCGCCATCGGGTCGTCGGAGTCGTAGCCGAGCTGGCTCGGCAGGTCGAAGGCGACGGAGAGGCCCGTCTGCCCCTGGCTGAGCAGGTAGCGAAACTTCTGGTTCGATTCCTCCGCCGTGCCGAAGCCGGCGTACTGACGCATCGTCCAGAGCCGCCCGCGATACATGGTCGGCTGCACCCCGCGCGTGAACGGGTACTCGCCGGGGAAGCCGAGGTCACGCTCGTAGTCGAGGTCCGCCACGTCGAGCGGTGTGTAGAGCCGGTGCACGTCGAAGCTGCTGGTCGAGAACTCGTCCGACCGCTCCGGCGAGCGCTGCAGGGCCTTCGCCAGCGGCCCCTCCTCCCAGCCGTGCACCACCCGCGACAGCTCCCCCAGCGCCTCCTCCGAGAACAGGCTGGGCTGCGTCCCGTTCGATTCCGTCGTCTCGCTCATGCGCGGGCCTCCCCTGCACCGCCAAGTCTAGCGAACCGGTGCCTCACAGCGGACCGCGCCTTCTGGCGATCCCTTTCCGGCGGGCGTACCCTGCCCCCACGATGCCACCCGAGACAGCCCTCTTCCTGCCCCCCGGAGTCGTCTCGCCCAGCGCTGCCGCCCAGCCGGCCGCCGGAGCCCCGCCCTTCGACCGCGACTTCTTCGAGAAGGTCCTGCCCCAGGCGATCAAGTCGTTCTGCACGCAGGTGGTCTGCGAGTCCCCCATCGTCGAGCTCTACACCGTCGACGGCGCCAAGCACTTCGTGAAGGCGATCTCCGGCGTCTCCGACACCTGGGTTGCTCTCCACACCCAGCGCGAGGACCACGACCATGACGTCCAGGTCTTCGTCCCCTACACGACCATCTACCGCGTCGAGGTCCACCCCGAGGACGACGACGGCCAGCGCCGCCTCGGCTTCCTCGCCATCATGGCCGACGAGGGGGAGTAACTCCTACCCCACGTACCGAAACACCGCGGACATCGCGAGCACCACGGCAAACCCAAGTCCTGTGCCCCACACCAACAGGTCGAGCCTCCCCCGAATCTCCGCCACCTCGGCCTTCAGGTCCGCGAACTCACCCCTGAGGTTGCCAAACTCGCCCCTGAGGTTGCCAAACTCGCCCCTGAGGTTGCCGAACTCGCCCCGCAGGTCGCCGAACTCGCCCCGCAGGTCGCGGAAGTCCCCACGCAACTCCCCGAACTGGTCGGAGACCTCGCCTTTCGTGGCTGCCTCGGGGTGCGTGTGGTCTGCCAGCGCCATCTGCGTCCTCCGACAGTGTCAGTCTACCTTGTCCGCACCATGAGTGCCAATAACAATCGTTATGATCGTGGGAGTTCTTCCTCGAACAGACGCGCCAGCTCCCGCGCCAGCTCCGACCCCTCCCCAAGCGCCCGCAGACGCTCCGTGGGCGCGTGCAGGATGTGGTTCACCAGCGACCGCGTGAGCGCGTCGAGCGTCTCCGGGGGGATCTCCGGGTGACGCTCGGCGATGCGTGCCAGCTCCCGCTGATGCGCTCGCTCGACCGATGCCCGCAGCGCCCCCACCGGCGTCGACGCCGTCTCCCGCCGCGACGCCAGCTCGCCGTCGAGCAACGCGTGCAACCGCTCGCGCAGCGCTCCCCGCCGGGCAACCGAGTGCGGGCGTCCCGCCTCGTCTGAGAGCAGGTCGGCGATAGTCACCACCCGCGCCTCCGCCGCCCCCGCGAAGTTCCGTGGCGTGCCCAGGTCAAGCACGAGTTGCGCCGGTGGCAGCGACTCGAGGTCGATGACGTTCGCCCCCGACCCCAGGCACCCCGCGACCACCCCCACCGGCCCCGCCCGCCGGATGCCCCCCAGCGACATGAATGTGCCCGCGATCCGCTGGCGTGGCTGGCGGCGTCCCGCCACCAGCACCTCGTCGAATCCGATCGCCTCGCCGCGCTCGGCCACGAGCCGCGCCATGGCGCCCGTCCCCAGCACCAGCAGCCTCCCTCGCGGCTCGATTCCCGAGAGCGTGAGGCCCCGGTCGAGCAGGTGTCCCGCGTGGCTGTCGAACTCGGTCTCGGCACGCAGCGCCCGCGCCGCCGCGACCGCCGTCTGCCCGAGGGCCCGCAGCTCCGGACAGGCGTCGTCGAAGGCGCGGCGGTTCTGGCCCAGGATCTGCGCCTCTCCCAGCACCGCGGAGTGCAGCCCCGCCGCCACCTGGCTCAGGTGGCGCAGCGCCTCCAACCCTTCGCGGCGAGCGGGTGCGGGACAGTCGCATGCAGCCAGCGCATACGCCTCGATGCGCTGGCAGGTGCGGATGATGGCGGCCTCCGGGTGGGTCTCCCCGGCGAGCCGTTCGACGGCGGCGATCGCCTCCCGGTCGAGCGTCGCCACCTCCCAGCAGCAAGCCGTCAGGCGAGCGACCCCGCGGAGCGGGTCGCCTGCTGCGGGAGTCGGTCCGCTCTGCGTTTCCGGCGTCGCTAGGCCCCGCCGCCGTTCCCCGGCCGGCCCACGACCGGCACCGGACGCGCGCTCGTGCGGTATTGCGCCTTGCCGGTTTCCAGCAGGTCGCCGCCGTGGGCGTCGTTGACGACGATCGCGGGGAAGCGGTCGACCTCCAGTCGCCGGATCGCCTCCGTGCCCAGGTCCTCGAACGCCACCACCTCGACGGCCATGATGTGGCGGTTCAGGAGCGCGCCCGTGCCCCCCACGGCGATGCAGTAGACCGCGTGGCTCGCCTGGATCGCCTCGCGCACGGCCGGGCCGCGCCCGCCCTTGCCGATGATTCCCTTCACGCCAAGCTCCAGCATGCGCGGGGTGTACGGATCGAGCCGCATCGCCGTCGTCGGGCCGGCCGAGCCGATGACCCGTCCCGGCCGGGGCGGCGTCGGTCCGACGTAGTAGATGACCTGCCCGCGCAGGTCGAGGGGGAGCTCCTCGCCCGCGTCCGCCATCGCGATGAGCCGCTTGTGGGCGGCGTCGCGGGCCGTGTAGATGACCCCGCTGAACGCGACGTGGTCGCCGATGCGCAGCCCTTCGATCGCCTCGTCCGTCAGCGGCAGTGTGATCGCCTTGCTTTCCGGCATCCTCCGCCTCCTACAGGACCGCGTGCTTCGTGCGCGCGCTGTGGCACTGGATGTTGACCGCCACCGGCAGCGCCGTGATGTGCGTCGGGTGTGTCTCCACGAACACGTCCAGTGCCGTGGTCGAACCCCCCACCGCCTGCGGCCCCACGCCGAGCGCGTTTACCGCCTCCAGCAACTCGCCTTCAAGCGCCTCGACGTCGGGGTCGGGGCTGCGCTCGCCGATCTTTCGGAAGAGCGAGTGCTTCGCCATCGTCATCGCCTTCTCCGCCGTGCCCCCCACACCCACGCCGATGACGAGTGGCGGGCAGGGGTTCCCCCCTGACAGGTCAACCGTCTCGCAGACGAAGTCGATGACGGCTTCGCGTCCTGCCCCCGGCAGAAAGTTCTGGTAGCGCGACATGTTCTCGCAGCCGCCCCCCTTGGGCATGAAACCGATGTGAATCTCCTCGCCGGGCACGATCTCGGTGTGAATCACGCCGGGTGTGTTCGTGCCTGTGTTCTTCCGGTCGCCGAAGGGGTGCGCCACGATCGAGTTGCGCAGGTAGCCCTCGCCGTAGCCCTTTTCGATGCCGTTGTTGATGGCGTCCAGCAGGAACCCGCCGGTCACGTGCACGTCCTGTCCCAGCTCGATGTAGACGACGGCGGTACCCGTGTCCTGGCAGAGGGGCAGCATCCGGTCCCGCGCGATCTCGGCGTTCTCGAGGATCTCGTCGATGATCTGCACGCCCAGGGGCGAGCGCTCCGTCTCGCGTGCGTCACGGATGGAGCCCTCGACATCCTCGGGCAGGAAGTGGGTCGCCTCGACGGCCAGTTTCGCGACGGCTTCGGTGATGGCCCCCGCCTCGATCTCTCGCATGCGCGTTCCTTCTGCGGCTGGCGGGCTGCCCCGTTCGCCGCCGCCTGGGTATGGGGATCGTATCCCCTCGACCCCGCTGCCGCACGCTGCGACGGCCCAATTCGGGGCCGTTCCTGTCTGGGGAGAAACAAACGTGCTAGCCTTCCCGCGGGCGCCGTCCCCGCCGCGTCCCGCCGGCCCTGGCCGCAGCAACGCCGTTTCGGAGCGCCCATTCGATGACCGCCCCCGCCGGTACCCTCAAGCACCAGGCGATCAACACGATCCGCACCCTCGCCATGGACGCCGTGCAGGCGGCCAACTCGGGCCACCCCGGCGCGCCCATGGGCGCCGCGCCCATGGCCTACGTCCTCTGGACGCGCTTCCTCCGCCACAACCCCGCCGACCCCGCCTGGCCCGATCGCGACCGCTTCGTCCTCTCCGCCGGCCATGCCTCCATGCTCCTCTACAGCCTCCTCCACCTGACCGGCTACGACCTGCCCCTCGACGAGATCAAGAACTTCCGCCAGTGGGGCAGCAAGACGCCGGGCCATCCCGAATACGGCCTTACGCCCGGCGTCGAGACGACGACGGGCCCGCTCGGTTCGGGGGTCGCGAACTCGGTGGGGATGGCCATTGCCGAGCGCATGCTCGCGGCGCGCTTCAACCGCCCCGGCCACACCATCGTCGACCACCGCACCTACACCCTCGTCAGCGACGGTGACCTGATGGAGGGTATCGCCTCCGAGGCGAGCTCACTCGCCGGCACCCTCGGTCTGGGGAAGCTCACCTTCCTCTACGACGACAACGAGATCTCGATCGAGGGCAGCACCGATCTCGCCTTCCAGGAAGATGTCGGCGAGCGTTTCAGCGCCTACGGCTGGCACGTCCAGCACGTCGATGGCGACGACCTCGACGCCGTCGACGCCGCCCTCTGCGCTGCCCAGGGGGTCGAGCACCGTCCCTCCATCATCGTCGCGGTTACCGAGATCGCGCACGGCAGTCCTAACAAGGCGGGGTCTGCCTCCGCCCATGGCGCCGCCCTCGGCGAGGAAGAGGTGCGCCTCACCAAGGAGGTGTACGGCTGGCCGCAGGAGCCCGCCTTCCACGTTCCCGAGGAGGCGCTCGCCGAGTTTCGCGTCGCTCTCGAGCAGGGCGCCGCTCGCCAGGATGCCTGGCAGGAACGCTTCGATGCCTATGCGCGCGCCTTCCCCGAGGAAGCCGCCGAGTGGCGTCGCGGTGTGGCCGGCGATCTCCCCGAGGGCTGGGAAGGGCGCCTCCCCGTCTTCTCTTCAGACGACGGTTCAATGGCGACGCGCGCGGCTTCGGGCAAGGTGCTGAACGCGCTCGCCTCCGTCATCCCCAACCTGGCCGGTGGCTCGGGCGACCTCGCCCCCTCGAACAACACCTACCTGAACGACTTCGGCGACTTCGCGAAGGGCGCCTGGGAGGGTCGCAACCTCCGTTTCGGCGTGCGCGAGCACGCCATGGGCGGCATCGTGAACGGCCTCGCCGTGCACGGCGGCCTCATCCCCTACGGCGGCACCTTCCTCGCCTTCTCCGACTGGATGCGCGGCGCCATCCGTCTCGGCGCCATCATGGGCTGCCACTCCATCTACGTCTTCACGCACGACAGCATCGGCCTGGGGGAAGACGGCCCCACCCACCAGCCCATCGAGCAGCTCCTGGCCCTGCGCGCCATTCCCGGCCTCACGGTCATCCGCCCCGCCGACGCCAACGAGACCGTCGCCGCCTGGAAGGTTGCCCTCGAGCGCTGCAACGGCCCCACCCTGCTCGCCCTCACCCGCCAGGGCGTACCCGTCATCGGCGAGCAGGAGCGCGTGCGCGAGGGTGTGCCCCGTGGCGCCTACGTCCTCGACGACGCTCCCGATGGCAACCCCGACCTCATCCTCATCGCCACCGGCTCCGAGGTCTCGCTCGCTCGCGAGGCCGCCGAGACGCTCGCCGGGCGGGGTATCGGCGCCCGCGTCGTGAGCATGCCCAGTTGGGAGCTCTTCGCCGAGCAGCCCCAGTCCTACCGCGACGAGGTGTTGCCCTCCAATGTGACCGCCCGGCTCGCCATCGAGGCCGGGACCACCCTCGGCTGGGAGCGCTACGTCGGCGATGCCGGTGAGGTGGCCGGCATCGACCGGTTCGGCGCCTCCGCCCCCGGCAAGATCATGATGGAGCAGTACGGTTTCACCACCGAGGCCATCACGGAGCGCGCGGCCGCCCTCGTCGAGCGCCTTCGCGCCGCCGGGCCGGGGGGAGGATAGCTTCGTGCCCCTTGCCACCGAGCAACTGATCCAGCACGGGCAGAGCGTCTGGCTCGACTACATCCGCCGCGGCCTGCTCCGCTCCGGCGAGGTCGACCGCATGGTGGCCGAGGGCTGGATCACCGGCATGACCTCGAACCCCACCATCTTCGACAAGGCCATTTCCGAGTCGGGCGACTACGAGGAGGCCCTGCAGGCCATCATCCGCATGGGTGAGGCCGACCCCTACGACGCCTTCGTCGCGCTCGCCTCCGAGGACATCCAGCTGGCCGCGGATGCCCTTCGGCTCGTCTACGAAACGACCGCTGCCGTCGATGGCTACGTCTCCCTTGAGGTCCCCCCCGGCATCGAGCACGACCGCGAGGCCACGGTCGCCGAGGCGCTGCGCCTGTTCCGGATCGTCGACCGCCCCAATGTGATGATCAAGGTGCCCGGCACCCCAGCCGGCGTCGAGGCTCTCACGGAGCTCATCGCCGCGGGCGTCAACGTGAACGTCACACTCCTCTTCAGCGTTGCCGTCTACGAGCGCGTGGCCGCGGCGTACATCGCCGGTCTCGAACAGCGTCTCGAAGCGGGCGCTTCCCTCGACACCATCGCGAGCGTTGCCTCCTTTTTCGTCTCGCGTGTCGACACCGCCGTGGACGCGCAGCTCCCGGAGGACTCGCCCTTGCGCGGCCGCATGGCTGTCGCGAACGCGCGATACGCGTACGCGCGCTTCCGCGAGATCTTCGCCGGCGAGCGCTGGGCGCGCCTGGCGAAGGCCGGCGCTCGCCCCCAGCGCCCCCTCTGGGCCTCGACCGGCACCAAGAATCCTGCCTACTCCGACACCCTCTACGTCGAGACGCTCATCTTCCCCGACACCGTGAGCACGCTTCCGCAGGCCACCCTCGACGCCGTGCTCGACCACCTCGCCGTCGAGCCCACGCCCGCAGAAGCGCTCGTCGAAGCGGGTGGCCTCCTCGCTGAGGCCGGTGAGGCCGGCATCGACATGGCGGCCGTCACCGACAAGCTGCTCGTCGGTGGGCTTGCGTCCTTCGAGGACAGCTACAAGGCGCTCATGGCCAAGCTCGACCGGCGGCTCGCGACCGCCCCCGGACGCCAGCCCGCCGCATCGCGCGCGCTCGGCGAACTCGCGGGCGCTGTCGAAGAGCGCCTCGCGGCGCTCCGCAGAGAGGAGGTCGTGCGCCGCCTCTGGATGCGCGACCACACGGTCTGGAAGCCCGACCCCACGGAGATCGCCAACCGCCTCGGCTTCCTCACCGCTCCCGAGCGCAGCCTCGAAGACGCCCCCGAGCTGACCGCGTTCGCACGCGAGGTCGCGGCCGAGGGCTTCACCGACGTCGTGCTCATGGGTATGGGCGGTTCGAGCCTTGCCGCGGGCGTTTTGCACGCGGCCCTCGGGACCGGCGGCGCCGGCCTGAACCTGCACGTACGCGACACGACGGACCCCGAGGAGCTGCTTGCCCTCGAAGCGCGCCTCGACCTCGAGCGCACGCTCTTCATCGCCGCCAGCAAGACCGGTGGCACCATCGAGACGAGCGCCCAGCTCGCCTTCTTCTGGGAGAAGGCGCCCGACGGCCGGCGCTTCGCCGCCATCACCGACGAGGGCACGCCCCTCGACGCGCTGGCCCGCGAACGCGGCTTCCGCCGCGTCTTCCACGGTGATCCCGAGGTGGGGGGGCGCTACTCGGCCCTCTCCGTGTTCGGCATGGCGCCCGCCGCGCTCATCGGCGCCGACGTGGGCCAGCTCGCGATGCGCGCCCAGGAGATGCTCGAGGCCTGCCGTCGCACGGTGCCCTCCGAGAACCCGGGAGCGCTCCTCGGCGCTGTTCTCGGCGAGGCCGCTCTCGCGGGCCGCGACAAGCTCACCCTCGTCCTCCCCGATGAGCTTCGCGAGCTTGGCGTCTGGATCGAGCAGCTCATCGCCGAGTCGCTCGGGAAGGAAGGCACGGGCATCGTGCCGGTCGAGGGCGAGCCCCTCTCCGGCCCCGAGACCTACGGCCACGACCGCGTCTTCGTCGCCCTCGGCGAGCACGAGGGGCTCGCGGCGCTCCAGGCCGCCGGCCAACCGGTGGTCCGCCTTCCGTACTGTGACGCCGCCCAGCTCCCCGCCGAATTCGCCCGCTGGGAGGTCGCCACCGCCGTCGCCGGCCACATCCTCGGCGTCCATCCCTTCGACCAGCCCGACGTGCAGGAGGCGAAGGACGCGACCGCGCGCGTCCTCGCCGCGCCCGCCCCGCCTCCGCCGACGCCGCCCCTCTCCGAGGTGCTCGCCTCCCTGCGGGCGGGCGACTACCTCGCCCTGCTCGCCTACCTTCCCCGCACCCCGGAGCACGCGGCCGTTCTCCAGGATCTTCGCCTCCGCCTGCGCGACCGCCATGGCGTCGCCACCACCGCCGGCTTCGGGCCGCGCTACCTGCACTCCACCGGCCAGCTCCACAAAGGCGGCCCGCCGAGCGGCGTCTTCGTCCAGATCGTTCGCGAAGAGCCGGTCGATCTGCCCGTGCCCGGCAAGTCCTACACCTTCGCCCAGCTGAAGGCGGCGCAGGCGCAGGGAGACCTCGAAGCGCTCCTCGCCCGGGGCCGCCGCGTCGCCCGCGTCACCCTCGACGAGCTCACCGCCGAGGCGGGAGCGTAGCCCTCACGTGGTGGACGAGGCGGACCGGCAACGCGAGCTTCCGCGGTCCAGGTCCGCGCTCCTCATGGAACTGGAAGCGACGGCCCGCGAGCTCGCGGGGGCCGCCGGCGTCGAGATCACCGACGCCCTCGGTCGCTCGGTCAGCGTCGACTACAAGAACGAGGGCAAGTCCGAGAAGAGCGCCCCCACGGACCCCGTCTCCGAGGTCGACCGCGCCGTCGAGGCCATGATCCGCGATCGCCTCGCGGAGCGCTTCCCCGACCACGCCATCCTCGGCGAGGAGCAGGAGGACGCCCCCCTCCCCGATGCCGAGTACCTCTGGGCCATCGACCCCGTCGACGGCACCACCAACTTCGTCAACCGCTACCCCCTCTTCGCCGCCTCCGTGGGCGTGCTCCACGAGGGCGTTCCCGTGGCGGGCGCCGTCTGGTGCTCGGCCAGCCACGGCCTCGGGCCCGGCGTCTATCACGCACATCACGGCGGACCCCTCAACTTCGAAGGCGAACCGGTGGCCGCCATCGAGAACACGGGTGTCCGGCGCGGCCTCAGCGCTGCCCCGGGCGGCGCCCCCGGACGCTCCGCCAGCTGGGACAACCGTGTGACCGGCTCCGCCGCCATTGAGTGCGCCTACGTGGCGGCCGGCATCTTCACAACGGCGCAGTTCTGGGGCGTGCACGCCTGGGACCTCGCCGCCGGCATCGTGCTCGTTGAGGCGGCAGGGCGGGAGTCCCTCATCCGCGAAGGCAGCGGCTGGAAGCCGTTCGAGCGCTTCACCCCGCCCACGCGCGTCCGCGAGGACCGCACGCCCACCCTGCGCGACTGGTCCCGCCCCGTCCTTGTCGGCACACCCGAGGGCCTGACGCAGCTACGCGAGCGCACACGCCGCCCAGGGCTCATCCAGCGCGCCGCCCGGCGCCTCCGAAGACGCTAGGAAAAGACGCGCTCCCGGTAGTAGCGCAGCTCCGCGATCGACTCGCGGATGTCGTCCATCGCTCGGTGCGCTTCCCCCTTGGGGAAGCGTTCGAGCTGCGGGTACCAGCGCAGGACCAGCTCCTTCACGGTCGAGACATCGATCACGCGGTAGTGCAGGTGCTGTACGACGGCCGGCATCCAGCGGTCGAGGAAGCGCCGGTCGTGCCCCACGGAATTCCCGCAGAGGGGCGACTGCCCCTCCGAGGTGTGCCGCCGCAGGTAGTCGAGCAGCAGCGCCCCGGCCTCCTCGATCCCCACCCGCGAAGCACGCACCGCCTCGGTCAGTCCCGACTGGCCGTGCTGCTTCACGCACCACTCGTCCATCAGCGCGAGCACTTCCTGGGGCTGGTGCACGACGAGGTCGAGTCCTTCGTCCAGCTCGCGCAGCTCCCCGTCCGTGACGAGCGCCGCCACCTCGAGCACGTGGTGGCGCTCGACATCGAGGCCCGTCATCTCCATGTCGATCCAGACCAGCGGGGGGCGCGGTTCTTCGGCCATCGCCTGATCGTAGCGCGATGACGCCCTGCGGACGCTAGAATCGGGCGCCGATGGGACCGTTGGACATCTTCGACTGGCTGGCGAAGGAGGAGTGGCTCGCCATCCTCCGCATCGGGCTGGGCCTCTGGTGGCTCGAGAGCGTGCGTCACAAGGACCTGCCAGGCTTCCTCCGGGGCGGCTCGCGCGGCTGGGTCGAGGGGCTCGTCGAGGACCATCCCGTGCCCGCCTTCGCGAGGGTGCTCAAGGCCACGTCGCTGCGCAGCGAGCGCACCTGGGTGGTCACCTCGTGGATGGTGGTGCTGGGCGAATTCGCCGCCGGCGTCAGCATCACCCTCGGCTTCCTCACCTTCGCCGGGCTGATCCTGGCCGCCTTCCTCAACCTGAACTACCTGCTCCTCGCGGGGCTGAAGGACCAGGGCGAGCAGGGCCAGAACCTGATGATGCTCCTCATCGCCGTCGTTCTCTTCGCGACCGGCGCCGGCGAGGTCTGGGGCGTGGACGCCGCCATCTTCTAGGCGGCTTGCCTCTCGCGCCCATGCCTCCCACGATCGGCGCGTGACCTTCTCCATCTCCTACCCCACTCGCCACACCGACACGTTCACCGACACCGGGTTTGTGCACGCGGGCGTTCTGCTGGCGCTCACGGAGCTCGCCTACGCTGCCTTCGAGGGGCACTGTGGCGTCTCCAAGCCCGACCACGTCGTCGCCGTCCAGCGCGAGACCCGCGCCGTTTACCACGCACCGCTGCCCTGGCAGGATGGGGCCACCATCGAGGTCACGACCGTGAGTACCGACGACCGCGGTTTCGAGCAGGAGTTCTCGGTGCGCTCCACGGCTCGGGGGACGCCGATTGCCACCTTCGTGCATGCGTGGGCGTGGCTCGACACCGTGACGGGCCGTGGCATTCCCATCCCACCTGACGTGCAGTACCTGCTGCAGCGAGGCGGAGCGCCTTCGTGAGCTGCCCCCGGCCGGAGGGCCGCCCGGTCGCGATCGCGCACGGCGCGGGCAACCACCTCCGCCGTCTCGACCGCGCGAAGGCCATCGGCGCCGACCTCGCGGAATTCGACCTCTGGCTGCACCGCGGCCGGCTCGAAGTGCGCCACGCCAAGACCATGGGCCCCCTCCCCCTGCTGCGGGAACGCTGGCGCCTCTCGCCCAGCTGGAGTCCCCGCCTCGAACTCGACGCGGTCATCGAGGAGGCCGGCTCCGACATCCGCCTCATGGTCGACCTGAAGTCCGAAACGCTGGCCCTCTCCGAGGCCGTCGCGGACGCCTTCGACCGCCACTTGCCGGGCGCGCCCTACGCCGTCACCACGCGGGAATGGTGGCTGCTGGAGCCCTTCGAAGAGCGGGCGCAGGTCTGCCTCATCCCTTCGGCGGCCTGGCCGGATGAGCTCGCCGAGCTCCTGCCCGCCCTCGGTGAGCGCTACCACGCCCTCTCCCTGCACATCACGCTCGCGCAGCCCGCCCTCATGCGCGAACTCGCGGGGCGCGGCGTCGCCGTCTACGTCTGGCCGGTGAACACCCAGCCCGACCTCGACCGTGTCCTCGGCGCGGGCGCTGCCGGGGTCAACAGCGACAACTTCGACCTCCTCGCCGAGGTGATCGGCGCCACCGGGGGCTCCCCGGAACCGGCCCGCACCGGGGGGACCTAGCGGGGGAAGTTTGCCCAACGTACGGGGTCCTCTACGCTCGAAACGATGAGCGCCATCTGGGCCCAGGGTCTGACCAAGCACTTCGATGAGGTGCGCGCCGTCGATGGCATCGACCTCGACATCGCGGCGGGAACCATCTTCGGTTTCCTCGGGCAGAACGGCTCCGGCAAGACGACCACCATTCGCATGCTCACCACCCTGCTGCGTCCCACCGCCGGCAACGCACGCGTCGACGGGCTCGACATCCTCGCCGACGCACGCGCCGTGCGGAACCGCATCGGCGTGGCCCTCCAGGAGGCCGGCCTTGACGATATCCAGACGGGTCGCGAACTGCTCACCCTCCAGGCGCGCCTCTTTGGCATGCGCGGCGGTGACCGCCGCCAACGCGTCGACGACCTGCTCGCCATCGTCGACCTCGAAGACGCCGCCGACCGCACGATCGGCACGTATTCGGGCGGCATGAAGCGCCGCCTCGACCTCGCCGCCGCCCTCGTCCACCGCCCCGGCATCATCTTCCTGGACGAACCGACCACCGGCCTCGACCCGGTCAGCCGCGAGGGCATCTGGCGCTACGTGAACCGGCTCAGCGTCGAGGACGGCATCACCGTCTTCCTCACCACCCAGTACCTTGAGGAGGCCGACCGCCTCGCCCACGACCTCGCCATCATCGACGAGGGGCGGATCATTGCGCGGGGCTCGCCCGCCGAGATGAAGGCGCGCATCGGCACCGACGTCGTCACGGTGCAGGTCCCCGCCGCGGATGCGCTCGCTCGCGCCGCCGAGGTCGCAGCCGACCTGGCCGCTGTCGAGCGCGTGCAGATCGCCGACGGCGCGGCCGTGGTGTACGTGCCCGATGGCGCTCGTGCGGTGGCGCGCATCGTCATCGCCCTCGACGATGCCGGCATCGAGGTCGGCGACGTCTCCATCTCACGCCCCAGCCTCGACGACGTGTTCCTCGAAGCGACGGGTCACCACCTCCGGGTGGCGGGACTGCCCCCCGCCGAAGGAGGAGCCGCCTGATGCAGTCGATCGCGACCGTCTACTTCCTCACCGTGCGCTCTCTCCGCGAGGCTGTCCGCAACCCGGCGCAGGAAGTTGGGAACATCTTCATCCCGCTCTTCTTCTTCGCCGTCACCGTCGGTTCCATCGGCTCCATCGCGGCGGACGCCTTCGGGATCGACAACTTCACCGGCTTCCAGGTGCCCGTTGCGATCCTCTCGGCGGCCTCCAGCATCTCCGCGAGCGCGGGCCTCGGCACCATCACCGACATCCAGCGCGGCTACTTCGACAAGCTCCTGCTGACCCCCGCTCCCCGCTCCGCCATCGTCCTCGGGCGCATCACGGCCGACGGGGTTCGCAGCGTCATCATCACCGCCGTCATCGTGGGGGTGGGGCTGATCTTCCGCACCGGCTTCGATACGGGCGTGCCCGGCGTGCTCCTGCTGCTGGCGGGATCGTTCTCCTTCGGCATGGCCTACTCCGGCTTCAACGCTGCCGTCGCCCTCCGCACGGGAAGCCCGCAGGCGGCCGCCGCCGGGGGCCTGCTCCTCTTCCCCCTGATCTTCCTCTCGACCGCCTTCGCCCCCAAGGAGGTATTCGCCGACTGGCTGCAGGTCCTCGCCACTATCAATCCCATCACCTACGTCCTCGAGGCGCAGCGATCCCTCATCATTGAGGGCTGGAACGGACTCGACCTGCTCAGGGGCGCCGCCGCCGTCTTCGGTTTCGGTACCGCCTCCTTCACGCTCACCTTTCTCGCCCTGCGCTGGCGCACCTCGTGAGCGGCCAGACCCTGTTCGAGCGCGTGGGGGGCCGCGAGGCCGTGGAGGCCGTCATCGAGGCCTTCTACGACGCTGTCGCTGTGGACGCTCCCCTGCGCGCCCTCTACCCCGACGACCTCGCCCCCAGCCGGGAGAAGCTCACCCTCTTCTTTGAACAGTGGCTGGGCGGCGAACCGCGCTACTCCGAGCGCCACGGCCACCCCCGCCTGCGCCGCCGCCACTTCCCCTTCGTGATCGCCGAGCACCATGCCCAGCTCTGGCTCACGCACATGCGCGCGGCGCTCGAGGGGCAGGCCCTCGCGCCGGAGGACTTCGACGCCGTCTGGAGCCGCCTCGAACCGCTCGCCCGGCACATGGTGAACGCCCACGAGGATGTCCCCCGCGAGCCCCTCCCCGACGATGCCTGGCTGACCTGAGCGTCCGCCACGTGCGGGCCTGTATCGTGCGCGCGTGACCGAGCCCCCGACTCCCGAGCCGGAAGACCTGACGCTCAGCCTCCACAACGTGACGGCCGCGCCCGGCCCCTCACCCGAGAGCCTGGCGGTCGTTCTGGAGACCAGCCGCGGCGAGATTGCGGGGGTGTTCCATCCCGTGCAGGGCGGCGCCGGCGCCGCTATCAGCGCCGGTGGCGCGATGGGCGGGCTGGACGGTCCGGCCGGTGGGCTCTTCGCCCGGCTGCCCGGGCTGCTGATGCCTCGCAATGTCAGCGTCCTCCGCCTCGACTACCGCGAACCCAATCTCTTCGAGGAGTGCGTCCTCGATGTGCTGGCGGGCTGCTCCTTCCTGAAGGGCATCGGCGCCAGCGCTGCCGTGCTCGTGGGGCACAGCTTCGGCGGGGCCGTCGTCGTGAAGGCGGGCGCGCTCCACCCCCTCGTGAGCGCTGTTGCTTCGCTCTCGCCCCAGCTCTACGGCACGCGTCAGGTCGAAAAGCTGGCGCGGCCCCTCCTGCTGGTGCATGGCAGCGCCGACGAGGTGCTCGACTCCGAGGCCAGCGAGGACATCTACCGGCGCGCGGGCGAACCGAAGCGGCTCGTCGTCTACGGCGATGCCGGCCACTCCCTGGCGAGCGTCGCCGAAGCGCTCGATGAGCTGCTTGCGTCGTGGATCGAGGGGCGCCTTCTGGGCGAGCCGATGGAGAGTGGCCGGACCGTTGAGTGGCCGACCGATGCGCCGAACAGTGGTAAGTAGCCGCGCCCCTGTGCTACCTTGACGACTCGGCTGAAAGGAGAGGTGCCGCCGGCGGGGTGGCCGGCGCGTGGCTCACAGAAAGGGACGGGACCTGACGCCATCTCCTCACAGAAAGGGACGGGACCTGACGCCATCAAGGCTTCAGATCCCGCCCGTCTGGTCGAGAAGCAGTCCTGCCGGACTCAACCGTGCGCTCGGTTTTGGCGGCTACCTCCTTTCAGCCATCCTTGCTTCCCGATCGCCGTTGGCGCTGATCTCGCCCATCGAGCGGATGTTGCGCCGAAGAAACGCCGGTAGTTCGGCGTCCTCCTTATTCGACATACCGGGCAGCTCCAGGGCTACGGCCCGCGGCTTCCTGCTGGCCCGGCTGAGGCCCACCGTCGGGGCCTGCGATTCCGAGAACCCCGTCGCGATGACCGTCATGTGCACCGCATCCCCGGCCGATGGGTCGACCACGGTGCCGAAGATGATGTTGGCCGTGCTGTCCACCACCTCTGCGATCACACGCGCGGCGATGTCCAGCTCGCGGAGCTTCAGGTTGCCATCGTGGGTGACGTTGAAGAGCACGTTCGTCGCCCCGTTGATCGTCTGATCGAGGAGCGGACTGGCCGTTGCCTTCTTCGCCGCCTCCGCGGCGCGGTTCTCCCCCGAGGCCGACCCGATGGCGAGGAGGGCGGGCCCTGCTTCGCTCATCACGGTGCGCACGTCGTTGAAGTCCAGGTTGATGGCGCCGTTCTGGCTGATGATGTTCGAGATCGCCTGGATCGCCTGGCGCAGCACGTCATCGGCCATCTCGAACGCCTGGTCCATGGTGAAGTCCTCGGGACAGCTCTCCAGCAGCCGCGAGTTGGGGATCGAGATGAGGGTGTCGACCTTCTCCCGCAGCTGGTCGATGCCGCCCCGGGCCGCCCGCGTGCGGGCCGCCCCCTCCCAGGCGAAGGGCGTCGTGACGGTGCCGATGGTGAGCGCGCCGACTTCGCGCGCCACCTCCGCCACCACGGGCGCCGCGCCGGTACCGGTGCCGCCGCCCATGCCGGCCGCCACGAACACCATCTCGGCCCCGTTCAGCAGGTCTTCGAGTTCGGCCCGGCTCTCCTCGGCGGCGCGCTCACCGCGCGTGGGGTCGCCCCCGACGCCCAGGCCCTTCGTCAGCTTCTCCCCGATGCGCATCCGCAGCTCCGCATCGGAGCTGGCGAGCGCTTGCGCATCGGTGTTCACGGCCACGAAGGTCACGCCCGGGATGTTGGCGTGCACCATGCGGTTCACGGCGTTGCCGCCGCCCCCGCCGACTCCGATGACCTTGATGTCGGGCAGTAGTTCCTTGTCGACTGTGTAGTTCAACGTTCTTCCTCCGTCTGTGGGGTGTTGGCGGATTCGGTTTCGGTCTGGCCGTTAGCGTTCGCGATGGTCCTCCTTGGTTGGGGGATGCTCTCGGTTACTGGGGGATGAAGGCTCGCCCAAACGCGGCGATGCGCCTGAGGAAGCCGGTCTCCGGGTCGTCTTTGCGAGCCCCGACGGGACGCTGAGCGGCAGCGGTCCCGCGCAGGGCGTGCTTCGCCAGCCCCACCGCGGTGGTGTAGGCGGGTGTCGCGATAAGGTCGGTCAGTCCGGTGCAGCCGCGCGGCCCGCCGACCCGCGCCGGCAGGTCGAGCCGGTGCTCGGCGAGCTCGTCGATGCCACGCAGCTGGCTGGTGCCGCCGGTGAGCACGAGCCCCGCGGCGAGCCGGTCCAGGTAGCCCGTGCGTTTCAGCTCGATGGCCACCATCTCGAGGATTTCCTCTGTACGCGCCTGCAGGATCTCGGCTACGTGCCGAGCCGAGACGCGCTTTCGGGAGTTCGTGCCGAAGGCGCGCACCTCCACGTCCACGCTGCCCACTTCCGCCGTCGTCAGGGCGGAGCCGTGCTCGCACTTCAGCCGTTCGGCGCTCTCCCAGGGGCAGCGCAGCAGACGCGCGAGATCCTGCGTCAGGTGCGCACCGCCGAGCGTGAGCGTGGCGGTGTGGGCCACGGCCCCCTCGTCGTACACGCAGATGGAGGTTGTGCTGCCCCCGATGTCGACCGCCGCCACGCCCTGCGCGCGCTCCTCGGCCGTGAGTGCGCCCGTGGCCGCGGCGAGGGATCCGAGCACGATCTCGTCCACCTGCACGCCCGCGTCCTCGACGCACTTCGTCAGGTTCTGCACCGCCGAGACCGCGCCCGTCACGATGTGCGTCTCGGCGTCGAGGCGGGCGCCGAACATCCCCACCGGGTCGGAGACGGGGTCGGTCCCTTCGATCCAGTAGCCCCGCGGGATCACGTGCAGGATCTGGCGGTTGGTGGGGATGCTGATCTGCCCCGCCACCTCCACGGCGCGCGCCCGGTCGTCCGCCGCGATCGGCTCCGTGCGGTCGGCGATGGCCACGATGCCGCGGTTGTTCTGCGAGCTCAGGTGCCCGCCCGCGATACCCACGACCCCGCTGAGGATGCGCATCCCGCACGACTGCTCCGCTTTCTCCACCGCCGTTGCGACGGCGTCGCGGGCCGACTGGATGTTGTCGATCACCCCGCGGGCGAGGCCCGCGGCCGGCGCCACCCCAACGCCGAGTACGCGCGCCTGCCCGTACTCGTTCGTGTCGGCGACGAGCGCCGTCACCTTCGTGGAGCCGATGTCGATGGCTGCTATGGCGTTACTCTTCTTCATGGTTCCCCTCGTTGACGTCTTTCACCGCAGGACGGGCCTGTCCCCGAACCGCAGGTCGATGGTTGAGTAGGCGATGTCTTGCGCTGTCGCTTCCCGCGCTACGCGCGCCCACACCGCCAGCTTGTAGGCGATGCCGCTCGAGTCACCGAGGAGGGCCGTCTGGCCGTCCGCGGTGCGAACGCGAATGCCCTCGTCCGGCGAGTAGGTCAGCTCGACCGCCCGTGTGCCCAGCGCCTTCTCGATCTGGCTCGTGATCTCCGCCGCCGCTTCCACGGCATGACGATCGACGCGATCACCCGCACGCAGCGAGAAGGACTCGTTGCTCACGATCGTCGTCGAGCCCGCGGGCGGAGCCCGGTGCCCCAGTACGAAGCCCTCACGGTCGATCGTGTAGCGCAGTCCTGCCTGCTCCCACGATCCCCACGGCTCGCGCTCGCGAACCGTGATGCGAACCGTGTCCGGCCAGCGCCGCTCGATGTCGACGGAGGCGACCAGAGGCAGCTCCATGATGGCCACCGCCGCCCCGCTCAGGTCGGCGGTGAACATGCGCTCACCCCAGAAGTCGATGCGCTCGATGATGTCGCTCTCGCCCGACGACGCTGCTCCCACGACCTCCACCTCCCGCACCCGCAGCAGGGGCGACTCCCACGCCCACACTCCCGCGCCGACGACTCCCAGGAGGACCGCTGCCGCTGCGATCATGAGCGAGCGGGTCCGCAGCCACGACCGCCCCCGCCGGCCGAGCGACCGCATCCGGAGCATCGGCCGCAGTTTCCGCCGGCCCACGCTCTGGTCCTGCTTCTCGCCCGCCCCGCGTGCGGACGCGCGTGGGGTGGTGGGTTCGGACGCGGCCCGCTTCCGCCGCACGATGCGGTTCTTCTGTGCCCGTGGCTTCTCACGTTCGTGCCGCCTGATCATCGCGCCACCCCCCGTTCCCACCGCGCCACCGCGAGGTCGAGGATGCGCGTCAGGAGTTCCGGGTAGGGGAGGCCGCTCGCTTCCCACAGCCGCGGGAACATGCTGATGGTGGTGAACCCCGGAATCGTGTTCACCTCGCTGCCGGTTGCCTCACCGGTTCCGCCCACGAAAAAGTCGACGCGCGCGTACCCCTCGCAGCCCATAGCGACGTACATCCGCAGGGCGAGCTCGCGCACCCGCGCGACCGCATCCGCGTCGATGCGGGCGGGCACGTGGAGTGCCGTCGTCGAGTCGGCAGCGTACTTGCTGTCGTAGTCGTAGAACTCGCGGTCGGGCTCGATCTCGCCCACGATCGCGGCCGCCTCCGGGGCCTCGTTGCCCAGCACGGAGCACTCCACCTCTCGGCCCTCCACGGCCTGCTCGACCACGACCTTCTCGTCGTGGGCAAGGGCTGCCACGAGTGCCCTGCCGAGGTCCTCGCGCGAAGCGACACGTGTGATGCCGATGCTTGAGCCCCCATTCGCGGGCTTGGCGAAGCAGGGGTAGCCGACCTGGTCCTCCACGAAGCGACGCGCCTCTTCGCCGTCGCGCTCGATCTCCCAGCCGCGGAGCACGACATAACGGGCCACGAGGATGCCTGCCTCCCGGAACAGCGCCTTCTGCACTGCCTTGTCCATCCCCACCCCACTCGCCGCGACGCCTGCGCCTGCGTACGGGATGTCCGCTAGTTCCAGCAGCCCCTGCAGGCAGCCGTCCTCGCCGGACGTGCCGTGGATGAGCGGGAAGGCCAGGTCGCAGTCGCCGAGCTCCGCCAGCGCCCCGCCACCAACCAGCGGCGTGCCGCCCTCGTGCAGCGCCTCCATGCCCTCCGCCAGGGCCTCCTCCGTCTCCGCGATCGAGAGCCACTCGCCCGCCCGCGTCACGCCGATGGGCGCCACTTCCCAGCGCTCGCGGTCGAGCGCTGCGATGACGCTTCGGGCGCTGCGCAGGCTCACCTCATGCTCGCCCGAGCGCCCGCCGAAGATGACCGCCACGCGCTGCCGCTCCATCACCATGCCCCCACGAACCCGACTTCGCGCTCGAGCCGCACACCGTGGGTCTCGAAGACGCGGCGCTCCGCTTCCTCCACCAGCCAGAGGACGTCGCTCGCCCGGGCCTGTCCCAGGTTCACGAAGAAGTTGGCGTGCTGATCGCTGATGGCGGCGTCCCCGCGCCGCTCGCCCCGCAGCCCCACCGAGTCAATCAGCTTCCAGGCGGGACTCTTCGGCGGGTTCTTGAACATGGATCCGGCGTTGCGCCCACGCGGTTGCGCAGCCAGCCGCCGCTGGTCGTAGCCGCTCGCCTCGGCCAGGAGGGCGTCCGCGTCGCCGGCGCTGAGCGTGAGCTCCGCCTCGAGCACGGTGCGGCCGGCGAGTGGTCCGCGCCTGAAGGCGCTGCCGCGGTAGGTCAGGTCGAGCTCGCCGGCGGAACGCCAGGAGTCGCCCTCCTCGGGATCGAGCAGCCGGACGCCCGTGAGCACATCTGCGAGGCAGCCCCCGTAGGCGCCCGCGTTGTAGACGACCGCCCCGCCCAACGTCCCCGGGATGCCGACCGCCCAGGCTAGCCCGGCCACCCCCGCGCGGCACATCCTCCGTGCGAAGCCCGCGAAGCTCGCTCCGCTGCCGATGCGGACGCGGTTGCCCTCATGTTCCTCGTTGCGTGCGCGGTTATCGATCACGACGCCGCGGATGCCCCCGTCGGCCACCACGATGTTGCTGCCGCTGCCGAGCACGAATGGCCCCGCATCCGCCTCCATTGCGATGCGTGCGGCCTGGGCGAGGGCATCGGCGTTGCGGACGGTCACGTAGAGGTCGGTGGGGCCGCCCACGCCGAAGGTCGTGTGGCGCGACATCCGTTCGTCCCGGCGCACCTCGCCCACCCACTCCAGCCTTGCCGCCAGCTGTTCGAGCGCCGTCATGACAGTCGCTCCAGCAGCAGCGGGCCAACCTCGGTGACGCTGCCCGCGCCGATCGTCAGCACAACGTCGCCCGGCCGGGCCAGCGCGGCCGCCTGCTCGACCGCTTCGCCGAAGTCCGCGGCGTACGAGGCGGACGGCCGCGCGATGTTCCGCGCGAGGTCCGCGGCGGAGCGGCCTTCCGTAGGCGTCTCGCGGGCGGCGTAGGTCTCGAGGATGACGAGCTCGTCCAGCCCGCCCCAGCACTCCAGCCACGCCTCCCACAGGTAGACGATGCGGCTGTAGGTGTGGGGCTGGTGGATGCCGATCAGGCGCCGTCCCGGGAAGCGCGTGCGCGCCGCCTCGAGCACGGCCAGTACCTCGCTTGGGTGGTGCGCGTACTCGTCGATGACGAGCACACCGCCGGCCTCGCCCAGCCGCTCGAAGCGTCGCTTCGCCCCCTGGAAGCAGGCGGCGGCGGCGCGGACGGTGGCGAACGGCGTGCCCTCCCCAAGGCAGACCGCCGCCGCTGCCAGCGTGTTCTCGACCGCGTACTCGCCCGGCAGCGCGATCGACAGCTCGCCCAGGGCGTCACTGTCGCGCCGCACCGTGAAGGTCGCGCCAGTCTCCCCAAGGACGAGGTCGGTGGCTTGCCACGTGCAGGTGTCGCTCAGGCCGTAGGTCTCGACGGTGAAGGCGCCCTCGGCGGCATCCGCCACACGCGCCGAGCCCTCGTTGTCGCCGCCGGCCAGCAGGCGTCCACCCGTGCGCACGCGCCGCGCGAAGGTGAGAAAGGCCTCCTCATACGCCTCGGGCGTGCCGTACAGGTCGAGGTGGTCGGCGTCCACGTTCGTAATCACGGCGATGTCGGGCTCGTAGGCGTGGAAGGCTCGCTGGTACTCGTCCGCCTCCACCACGCAGATGTCCCCTCCGCCCCAGGCGGCGTTTCCCCCAAGATCGCGGCTCTCGCCCCCGATCACGTACATCGGTTGGCGCCCGGCCTCGCTCAGGATGAAGGCGATGAGACTCGTCGTCGTCGTCTTGCCGTGCGACCCGGCCACGGCGATGACCCGCTTCCCCTCCATCAACCCCGCGACCACCTCCGGCCGGCCGAGCACGGGCAGTCCGCGGCGGCGGGCCTCCGCGACCTCGGGGTTGTCCTCCCCCACCGCTGCCGTCGCCACCACGGTGCGCGCATCGCCGAGGTTCTCTGCGGCGTGTTCGGAGAAGACCGTCACGCCCATCGCCTCAAGGCTCCTCGTGAGCGCCGACGGTTCAAGGTCGCTGCCCTGCACGCGCTCGCCGCGCTCATGCAGCAGCTGCGCGATGGCCGACATGTGCATGCCCCCGATTCCCACGATGTGCACGGGGCCGCGAAGCTCGCTCATCGCGCCACCTCCCGCAGGATCGCGGCGAGCCGCTCCGCTCCGTCCGTGTGACCCGTGGCGCGCGCTGCTTCCTTCATCGCGCCGCGCCGACCGTCGTCGTGCAGCAGCTCGAGCACGCGGCCTTCGAGGGCGCCCAACTCCGCTTCATCGAGAACGAGCGCGGCGCCGCGCTCGGCCAGCCAGCGTGCGTTCTCGCGCTGGTGCCCGCCCGCGAACGTCCCCGGCACGAGGATGGCGGGGAGCCCGGCGGCGGGCAGCTCGCCGAGCGTGCTCGCACCCGCGCGCATCACCGCCAGGTCGGCGGCGACCATCAGCGCAGGCAGGTCCTCCCTGAACGGCGCCGGTTCGTACCGCTCGCGCAGCGCCTCGGGCAGCGACCTGCGTTCGGACATCGCCTCGTGCGAGGCGGCCTCCCCGGTGATGTGCACCACGCGTGCGGCCTCGCAGAGCCGCGGCAGCGCCTGCCAGACGGCGCGGTTGATCGCCCGCGCCCCCTGCGTCGCCCCCGCGACCAGGAGCACGCGTTCGTCTTCGCTCCAGCCCAGCTCCTCGCGGACGCGCTCAGGCGGCGTGCGGAAGGCGTCGCGCACCGGGTAGCCGCTCACGACCGTCTTCTCGGCGGGAAGCCGGGGGAGAGCTGCCTCCGTGGCCGCTGCGATGAGCGTGGCTAGCCGGCTCTCGGCGCGCACGGCCAGCCCCGGCTCCACGTCCGGCAGGAACACGACCAGGGGCAGCCGCAGGACGCGCGCCGCCACGCTGGGCGGGAAGCTCCCATACCCGCCCGTGCTCAGCATCACGTTCGGACGGAAGCGCCGCAGCGCTCGCAGCGCCGCCGCCACGCCCAGTGCCGTACGCGCGAGCCCGCGCGCCAGGGCCAGCGGCGAACGACCGCGCAGGGGCGCCGCCGGCACCGCTTCGAAGGGCACGTCGTGGCCCCGCACGAGGGTGCGCTCGCCGCGGTTGTCAGGCCCGTAGAAACGCGCCTCCACCGGCTCGCCGCTGGCCCGCAGCGCCCCCAGGGTGGCCAGCGCCGGGAAGATGTGGCCCGCTGTTCCGCCCGCTGCCAGCGCGACTCTCATCACTCGTCCCTCCCCTCGGAGGGCTGCTTGCCCGTGCGGGTGCGCTCGCGGGCGGCTTCGCGTTCTTCGGTGAAGCGCGAGATGCTCGCGAGCACGCCCGCGGCCAGCAGCACGGCCGCGAGGGCGCTGCCGCCGTAGCTGAGGAAGGGCAGGGGCACGCCCGTCAGCGGGATCACGCGCGTGATCCCGCCGATGTTCACGAACGCCTGCGTCGCGATCCACGTGGTGATGCCGGTCGCCAGGAGAAAGCCGAACTGGTCCGGGGCGCGCCGCGCGACCTGGTAGCCCTTCAGCATCAGCGTCACGAAGAGGAGCACCACCGCGCCCGTCGCCACCAGCCCCAGCTCCTCGCCCAGGATCGCGAAAATGCCGTCCGTGTGGCTCTCCGGGACGTAGAAGAACTTCGCCCGGCTCGCGCCCAGGCCGAGCCCGGTCGCCCCGCCGTTGCCCAGCGCGATGAGCGCCTGCAGCGTCTGGAAGCCGTTCCCCAGCGGGTCAGACTCGGCGCTGAGGAAAGCGCTCAGGCGGTCGAACCGGTAGCCCTCGATGAGCGTCAGCGAGACCGCCGCGATGCCGCCCGAGAGGAACAGCGCGCTCATCTGCAGCAGGGTCGCCCCCGCCGCCCAGAACATCGTGATCGTGATCGCGATGATGATGCCCGTGCTGCCCAGGTCGGGCTGGAGCATGAGCAGCAGCCCGATGGCGCTGATGATGACGATGAACGGCATGAGGCCCTGCTCGAAGCTGCGCAGGTTGTCGCCCCGCGAGTTGAGCCACGCCGCCAGGTAGACGATGACGCTGAGCTTCGTGAATTCGGCGGGCTGGAGGCTGAAACCGCCGAAGGTGAGCCAGCGCTGCGCGCCCCCCGCCTCGGTGCCGACGATGAGGGTGAACAGCAGCAACACCAGCGTGAGCCCCATGAGCGGCACCGCCAGGCGCCGCAGGATGTGGTAGTCGAGGCGCATGGCCGCGATCAGCAACGCCCCACCGAGCACGGCCCACATCGCCTGCCGCACGATGAAGTGGTGCGAGTCGGAGAACTGCGCGAGGCCGATCACGAAGCTCGCGCTGTACACCGTCACCAGGCCGGTGATCGTGAGCACGGCGACCAGCGCCAGCAGCGTGAAGTCGGGGCCCCGCGCGGGCCAGCGGCGGTTCGAGGTGACGGCTATGGCGACACCTCCTCGAATCCATCGAGCGCGGCCACGAGCGCGGCGAAGGCCTCGCCCCGCGCCTCGAAGCGGGGGTAGGCGTCGAAGCTCGTGCCCGCCGGTGAGAGCAGGACGGCGTCGCCCGCGCGGGCGATGGCGGCGGCGGCTTCCACGGCCTCGGTCAGCGTCTCTACGCGCGCGACCGTGTCCACGGCCCCCGCCATCGCCTCCGCGAAAGGCGTGGCCGCTTCCCCGAAGCAGATGGCGGCGCGGCAGCGCTCCCCGGCGGCGGCGCGCAGCTTTTCCAGCGGCAGCGCCTTCTCGCGTCCGCCGAGCAGCAGGATGGCGGGCTCCGGCACCGCCTCCAGCGCTGCCAGCGTCCGCTCCGGCGAGGTCGCGATGCTGTCGTTGATCCAGATGGCTCCGTGCGCCCGTCCGACAACCTGCAGGCGGTGGGGCAGCCCCGGGAAGCGTCGCAGCGCGTCCGCGATGGCCTCGCTCGGAAGACCCATTGCCCGCGCGATCGCGATGGCCATGACGGCGTTCGCGACGTTGTGACGGCCGCGCATGCGCAGGTCGCCGGTGGTGGCGACGGTCTCGGGCGCGCCTCCCCAGCGCGAAACGATCGCGTCCCCGTCGAGCCAGGCGCCGTCGCCTCCGACTGGTCCGGCCAGCGAGACCTCGGCCAGCCGACCCTGCACGTCGGCGCGCAGAGCCCGGCTCGTGTCGTCGTCGGCGTTCAGGATCGCGAGGCCGTCCGTGTCCTGGTAACGCAGGATGCTTCGCTTCAGGTCGACGTATTCGGGCCAGTTGAACTGGTCGAGGTGGTTCGGCGTGACGTTCGTGACCGCGGCGATCGCGGGCGAGCGGTCGGTGTACTGCAACTGCGTGTGGCTGATCTCGAGGATGACGGTCGCCGTCTCGGGGACGGCCTCGATGCGGTCGAGCAGCGACCCGCCGAGGTTCCCCCCGACGAGGTGCTCGATGCCGGCCGTCTCCGCCATCGCCCCCACCAGGGCCGTTGTCGTCGACTTGCCGCTCGAGCCCGTGACTCCCACGACGCGTCCGCGGCAGAGCCGCAGGGCGAGCGCCATTTGCGAGACCACGGGGATGGCCAGCTGGCGTGCGCGCAGCACGTTCGGATGGCTGCGCAGCACCGACTGCGAGACCGCGAGCAGGTCGAAGCCCTTGGGGTCGAGCAGTTCACCGCGGATGGTCCGCTCGACACCCTCGGGCGCCGTGGCGCCGGCGGCGTCGAGCTGCTCGGCGGTACGGCTGTCGGCCATCGTCACGGAGGCGCCGTGGGCGAGCAGCCAGCGCGCGAGGTCGCGCCCTTCGATCCCCAGCGAGTAGACGAGCGCGCGGGCGCCGGAGATGTCAGGGAGTGTCGTCGTGGTTGCGCGTTCCACCATCATTGTCACTCCGGTACCGCCAGCGCGAGACCGACGCCGACCATCGCGGCAACGATGGAGACGACCCAGAAGCGAGTCACGACGGTCGGCTCCCGCAGGCCGAGCTCTTCGAAGTGGTGGTGCAGGGGCGCCCGCCGGAAGACGCGCTTCCCACCGCTCAGACGGTAGTAGCCGATCTGGATGATGTTGCTCAGGGCCTCCGCCACGAACACCAGCCCCACCAGGGGCAGCAGCAGCCAGTGGCCCGTCATCAGGGCGACGACCGCGAGGCTGGAGCCCAGGGCAAGCGCCCCGGTGTCGCCCATGATTACGCGCGCGGGGTGGGCGTTGTACCAGAGGAACCCGAGGTTCGCGCCCGCGATGATGAAGGCGAAGGTGGCGACGAAGTCCTGGCCCTGCACGAACGCGATCACGCCGTAGGCGATGAAGGCGAAGAGCGTGGTGCCCCCCGCCAGCGTGTCGAGCCCGTCCGTGACCGCCACCGCGCTCGTCGTGGCGACGATGGTGACGACGGCGATGACCATGTAGGCGGGGCCGAGCGCGTAGCTTCCCAGCCAGGGCACGTTCACGGACTCCACGTCGAGCTCGCCGTAGAGCACCCAGGCGGCGCCGATGGCGAGCAGCGTGAGCAGCCCGATCTTCAGCCGCCAGGTGAGGCCGCCACGGACACCGACTCGCTCCTGCAGCGTGCCCAGATCGTCGATGAAGCCGATCGCTCCGGTGGCGGCGATCATGCCCAGTGGCAGGAGGATGGAGCGGTGGTCCAGCCAGTCGATGGCGATGGCCGTCACGATCAGGGTGGGGACCCAGATGATGAACCCGCCGAAGGTGGGCGTGCCCGCCTTCTCCTGGTGCGAGGCGGGCTGATCCTCGCTGATCGCCTTGCCCGCCCGCTGCGCGCGCAGGTACTGGACCATCGGCCAGCCGAGGCCCACCGTGAGCGCGAAGCTGATGCCGCCGGAGAGCAGCGCGCGAATCATGAGGCGCCCTCCAGCGTCGGGAGAAGCAGCTCGAAGGCCTGCCCGCGCGAGGCTTTCACGAGAACGTGGTCGCCTTCGCCCAGGAGGCCGGCGGCGAAGGCCGCAGCCTCCTCCTTCGTCTCGAACCAGTGGCTTTCACCGAGGCCGTTCGCCCGCGCCGCCTCGATCAGGGGGCGGCAAGCCTCGCCCGCCGCCACGAGCACGTCGCAGCAGCGAGCGGCGATGCCGCCGATGCGGCGGTGCTCGGCCTCGGAGCGCTCGCCGAGCTCCGCCATCTCGCCCAGCAGGGCGATGCGCCGCCCGCCCAGGCCGCGCAGCAGCGTCAGCGCCCCCGCCACCGAGTCAGGGCTCGCGTTGTAGGTGTCGTCGAGGATGCGCGCGCCGCTCGCGCTGCGCCGTACGTGCAGGCGCCCGTCGATCTCCGCGCCAGCGACCGCCGCCGCCGCTTCCGCCAGCCCCACGCCCAGCGCCAGCTGGATCCCGATCGCCGCCAGCGCCCCCTGTGTGAGGTGCGCCCCCGGAAGCTGGAGCCGTACCTCCGCCTCCGTCCCCTCGTAGCTGGCGCGGAAGGCGAAGCCTTCCAGCCCGAGGTCGCGAACCTCCCCGCGGCGAAGCTGCGCACCCTCGCTCGCGCCGAAGCCGATGACCGCGCAGGCGAGTTCGTCGACCACCGGCGCGACTCGCTCGTCGTCGACGTTGAGCACGGCGATGCCGTCCCGGGGAAGCGCCCGCGCCAGCGAGAGCTTCTCGCGCTCGATCGCCTCCATGCTGCCGAGCTTCTCGAGGTGTGTGGCGCCGATGTTGAGGACCGCGCCGACCGAGGGCTCGGCGATGCCGCAGAGCTCGGCGATCTCCCCCTCGCTGTCCATCGCCATCTCCAGCACCGAGAACTCGTGGTCGCGTTGCAGGCTCATCAGGGCGAGGGGCAGCCCCTCGCGGGAGTTCAGATTTCCCGGGCTGTGGTGCGTGCGGAAGCGCGTGTCCAGGGCCGCCGCCGTCAACTCCTTCGCCGTGGTCTTCCCCACCGTCCCCGTGATCCCTACCACGCGAACACCGCAGCTTCGCCGCCAGTCGCGCGCGAGCTCGGTCATGGCCGTGCGCGTGTCGCCCACGAGGGCGAGCGTGCGGTCGGGCCAGTCGCCCTGCGGAGGCCGCTCGCAGACAGCCGCCGGCGCTCCCCGCGCCAGCGCTTCGTCGACGAAGTCGTTGCCGTCGAGCCGCTCGCCGCGGAAAGCGGCGAACAGGTCGCCGGGCTGTGTCAGGCGCGAGTCGGCCGCGCCGCTGGTGATCGGCGCGGCCCCGCCCTCGATCACGCGGTAGCCGCGGGCGCGCATGCTCTCTGCGAGGAAAGTTGTCGTCATGCCCGTCACCTCGCCGCCGCCTGCTCGACGTCGGGGGGAACGCCGAGGTAGCCGAGCACTTCATCGACGAGCGCCGCGAAGACGGGCCCCGCGGCCTCCGTGCCCGTGGCCAAGTCGGCGTTCTCGTCGAGCTTCACGAGGATGAGGATTCGTGGCTCGTCGACAGGTGCGAAGCCCGCGAAGGAGACCACCTGCGTGTCGCTGTAGGTGCCCTCGATGGGCACGTTGGCCGTTCCCGACTTGCCCCCGGCCGTGTACAGGCGCGGCTTTGCGGGGTGGTACCAGCCGGGGTCGATTACATCGCCGAGCATCTGGCGGATGGTTGCGCTCGTCTCCGCCGAGATCGGCTGGCCCACCACGTTCGTGGGGAGCTCGTGGCGCGTGCCGTCCCGCTCGACCATCGCCGAGACGAGGCGGGGCTCCACCAGCCGCCCGCCGTTGATGGAGGCCGCCAGGGCGCTCACCATCTGGACAGGGGTCACGCTGATCGCCTGTCCGAACGACTGCGTGGCCGCGTCCACCGGCGACCAGTCCGGGTCGGTGGGCCGGCGCACGATGCCGGTCGCCTCGCCGCTCATGTCGATCCCTGTTGTCCGCCCGAAGCCGAAGGCGTTCAGATACTCGTGGAAGAGGCCGACCCCCAGCTTTTCGACCATGAACACGGCGCCCGTGTTGATGCTCTGCTGGAGCACGCCCGTCATCGTCTGCTCGCCGTAGACGCCGTTCTTCCAGTTGTAGAGGGGGATGCCGTAGACGTAGGCGATGCCCGTGTCTTCGTACTCGGTTTCCGGCGTCACGAGGCCGGCGTCGATGGCGGCGGCGGTTGTGATGACCTTCATCACCGAACCGGGCTCGTAGACATCGCTCACGGCGCTGTTGCGCAGGAGCCTCACCTGCTCCGGGTCGGAGAGGTCGAGCGAGTTGAACTCGAGGCGCGGGTGCGTCGCGAGGGCGAGGATCTCGCCGTTTCGGGGATCCATGATGATGATTGCGCCCCGCGTTGCCTCGTGCTCCTCGATGGCCTGCTTGAGGGCGCGCTCGGCGGCCACCTGCATGCGCCGGTCGATCGTGAGCACGACGTCGGGGCCGGGCACGGGCTCCGTGGTGAAGGTCTCGCCGTAGGGGATGGGCGAACCGGTCGTATCCCGCTCGAAGATGACCCGCCCGGGCGTGCCCTGCAGTTCCGCGTCGTACCACGCCTCGATGCCCGTCAGCCCCGTGTTGTCGGTGCCGGTGATGCCGATGATCGAGGAGGCGAGATCGCCTGCCGGGTGGACTCGCATCGTGTTGGGCAGTCCCACCAGGCCGGGCACGTTCGCAACGAGCAGCGCCTTGCCGGTGTCGTAGGGCACATCGCGGGCGACGAGCACGTCCACGAGCCCGCTCTCCCGCACAAGGGTGCGGAGGTAGGTGGCGTCGTGCCCCGTCGCCTCCGCGATCGCCTCCGAGGCCGTGCGCGCCGCCGCCTCGTCGTTCCAGACACGGGATGCGATATACAGGTCCCAGGTGTCCATGCTCATCGCGAGCAGGAAGCCGTTGCGGTCGAGGATGGCGCCGCGGCGGGCGAACACGGTGTCGCTGGCGAACAGCTCGCTGCGGGCCTCTTCGGCGTACCGGTCGTGCTCCAGCACCTGCACCTGGACGAGGCGCGCGAGCACGATCGAGGCAAACACCACGAACGCGATCGCGGGCAGCCAGACCCGGCTCGTGCGCCTCGCTTGTTGGTGCGCCATGGGGCGCCCTCCCGCCGGCCCTCCTCCCGTGACCGGTTCGATTTCAGTTCAGCAGCGGCATCGCCTCCATGGGTGGTCCGCGGCTACGGAGTGAGCCCGGAGCCAGGCTCCGAGGACTCGGGGAGATGCTCCGCAGGGATCTTCGGGGGCGCCGGTCCGGCTTCCCCGATGGTCACGAAGATGGCTTCCGCACCCGGAACGAGGCCGATCTCGCCCGCGCGCCTGGCGACGCGATCGAGGGAGATGAGGCGGGCAATTTCGGCCTCCAACTGGCGCATCTCGACGCGGAGGGCGGTCTGCTCGCCCTCCAGCACCTCGAGGTCGCGCCCCTGCGTCGTCAGGAGGCTGTTCTGCACGACCGGCGCCATCGCGCTGGCCGAAACGATGAGCGCTCCCGCGATCACCCAGCCGCTCACGCCCAGGTGTGGCAGGGAGAGCCCCCGGTGCGTTCTCGGCGCGGGCTGGTCGAGGGCGGTCATGGCCGGCCCTCCGCCTTGCGCTGCGCGGCCCGCAGGACGGCGCTGCGCGCGCGCGGGTTGCGCCCGACCTCTTCCTCGCCCGGGCGCACCGCCCGCCGCGTGAGCAGCGTGAGGGTTGCGCGGTGGTCGCAGCGGCATTCGGGCAGCACCGGCGGGCAGATGCAGTCGCGCGACTCGCGCCCGAAGTACTGCTTCACGATGCGGTCTTCAAGTGAATGGAAGGCGATGGTGACGAGCCTCCCGCCCTGGCGGGAAGGCCCAAAGCCAAGCAGGCTGCGGGCTAGCGGCAAGGCCGTGCCAAGCGAGTCGAGTTCGCCATTTACACGAATCCGAAGCGCGAGAAAGACCTTGGTGGCGGGGTGTTGTTGGGTGCGGTCTCTCGCGCCCCCCGCAGCCTGCTCGACGGCTTTGGCTAGATCCCAGGTCGAGCCCAGCGGCCGCGCCGCCAGCACCGCTTTCGCGATGCGGCGCGGCCCTCGCACCTCTCCCAGCTCCCGGAAGAGGGTTGCGAGCGTGCGCTCGTCCCACGTATTCACGATGTCCGCAGCCGTCAAGCCGTCCGACGACTGGTCCATACGCATGTCCAGTGGCCCCTCGGTCGCGAAGGCGAAGCCTCGCTCCGGGGTGTCCAACTGCATCGAAGAAACGCCCAGGTCCATCAGGATGCCGTCCACCCCCTCGAACCCTTCCTCCGCGGCGATGGTGTTGAGATCGCGGAAGTTCCCGCGGGCGAAGCTGACCCGCCTCCCAGACGGAGCCAGCCTCGCTCGCGCGAGCTCCAGCGCCTCGCCGTCCTGATCGATGCAGAGCAGCCGCCCCTCCGGCCCCATCTCCTCGGCGATGCCGGCGCTGTGGCCTCCCGCCCCCGCGGTGCAGTCGATGTAGACGCCCGCCTCGCGCACGGCCAGGTGGTAAAGGGCCTCGTCGAGGAGGACGGGCGTGTGCGGTGCTTGCGACGATGTCATGACCGGCACGCTAGCCTCCCCCACCCGCGGCAGCGGGCCCATCGGCCAGCTGCTGGAGGGCGCTGGCGCGTGCGGTCGGCAGCAGCGATTCCTGCTGCTCCCACGTCGTCCGGTCCCAGATCTCGAGGCGCTGGTCGTTCCCCAGAACGACCACGTCCCGCTCGATGCTTGCGTAGGTGAGGAGCTTGCCGGGGATGAGCAGACGGCCCTGGCCGTCGCGCTGTACGTCGAACGACGATGCGAAGAACGCTCGCCGCAGTTGGCGGCCCTGCTCGGAGTAGGCCGGCACACGCTCCACCACGCGCGCCTCCGCCTCGAATCCCTCCGGCGTGTACACCTCGATGCAGCCGTCGAGCCCGGGTACCAGGACAGCGCCGTTCGCGAAGTCTTCGCGAAACTTCGGGGGCAGGGCGACCCGATTGCGGTCGTCCAACTGGTACTCGAAGTTCCCACGGAACGCCATGCCGGCCCCTCGGGCAGGGAATCCCCGCCTTTTTCAAGAGAGATTTGGGGAGAACTCCCATTCTTCCCCACTTTCTCCCACGAGCATGGTAGGGACGCCCCCGTGGTCTGTCAACGCACTCGCCTACATCTCCCTCACCGCATTCCGCCCCCCGCCGGGGCCCGCGCTAGACTGTCCCGATGGCGCGAATCGCGATCCTCACCGCTTCCGACGGCGTTTCCGCCGGCACGCGCGTCGACGAAGGTGGCGCTCTCATCGAGCGACGCTGCCGCGAGCAAGGCCACGAGATCGTGTCGCGCGACGCTCTCCCGGACGACCGTGAGGCGATCGCCATGCAACTCGCCGCCTGGTGCGACGCGAACGTGGCCGACGTCATCCTCACGACGGGCGGCACCGGCCTCACCCCCCGCGACCTCACCCCTGAGGCCACCCGCGACATCGCCGAGCGCGATGTGCCCGGCATTCCCCTGGCTATCGCCCAGGAGGGGCTCACGCACACCTCCTACGCCATCCTTTCGCGCAGTCTCGCCGTTACCCGCGGCAAGACGCTCATCGTCAATCTGCCGGGCAGCCCCAGGGGCGTGGCCGATGGCCTCGCCGTGCTCCTCCCCCTCCTGCCCCACATCGCGGAGCTCTTGGCCGGCCCCGTCGAGCACGACGGATGAGAGTCGACGTCCTCACGCTCTTCCCCGAGGCCTTCAGCGGTCCGCTCGATGTCTCCATCATCAAGCGCGCGCGAGAGGGGGGACTGCTTGACCTGCACCTCCACGACATCCGCGAGCACGCCACCGACCGCCACCGCACCGTCGACGACCAGCCCTTCGGCGGTGGTCACGGCATGGTCATGAAGGTCGACGTGCTCGACGCCGCCCTCCAGGCCGCGCAGGCCGAGGCGGAGCCCCCTGGCCACGTCATCTACCTCTCGCCCCAGGGAGAGCTCCTGAACGACGCACTCGTGCGCGAGCTCGCGGGCTACCCGCGCTTGATCCTGGTCGCGGGACGTTACGAGGGCGTCGACGAGCGTTTCGTCGAGCACTGCGCCGACCGCGAGGTCTCCATCGGCGACTACGTCCTCACGGGCGGGGAGCTCCCGGCGATAGTGCTGATCGAGGCGGTGGCGCGCCACCTCCCCGGCGCCCTCGGCGACGACGCCTCCCCCCGCGAGGAATCGTTCGCGGACGGCCTCCTCGAACACCCCCAGTACACCCGCCCCGCCGACTACCGCGGCTGGACGGTCCCCGAGGTCCTCCTCAGCGGCCACCACGCCGAGATCGAGAAGTGGAAGCAGGAGCAGCGCCTCAAGCGCACCCGCCAGCGCCGCCCCGACCTGCTGGAGGGCGAGGGCTAGCGAGCTACTCGGCCCGAGCCAGCACCGCTAACCGGCGGCTGTCCATGGTCAGTTCGCAGCCATCGAGGCCGCCCCACGCGTCCTCCACCGCCAGCCCGGCCTGCGCCATCCGCACTGCCAGCTCCTGGAGCGTGTAGATGCGGATGGTGAAGCTCTGCGAGATCCGTTCGCCGTCCGACTTGATGACGTTCCACCTGGTCGTCTGCGCGCCAGTCGCGCTGTCGAAGGCGTGCTCCTGGAACAGCAGGGCGCCGTTGTGTCGTTCTCCCCACATGCGAGGCTGGTAGCGGCGCATCAGCGAGTCCCGGTTGACCAGGTCGATGAAGAAGCGGCCACCCGGCCGAAGCACGCGCGCGACCTCCTCCAGCACTCGCTGGTTTCCCTCGTCGTCGAAGTAGCCGAAGGCGCTGAACATGTTGATGGCCGCGTCCTGGCTCGAGTCCGCGAGGCCCGTCTGGCGCATGTCGGCCTCGCGCCACGCGACATCCACGCCGAACTCTGCCGCTTGGGCGGCGGCGGCCTCCAGGTGGTAGGCGGAGATGTCAACCCCGGTCACCCGGTGTCCGTGCCGGGCCAATCGCACGCTGTGGCGGCCGGGCCCGCAGCACAGGTCGAGAAGGTCGCAAGGCTCCGTCAGGCCCAACGCTCGCTCGATGAACGCTACCTCGGCGTCGGTCTGGTGCGCGTAGGAGCCGTCCTCGTCGGGGGCGCCGGGCCCGCCCTTAGCGAAGTAGTCGTACCAGTCCCGCTCGAAGAACGTCTCGTACCAGGGGCGGCCGTCGTCGTCGCTCACCCCTCCACCTTAGCGCGACTCCGAGCTACGCCGGGTGCTCCCAGTCGATCATCATCACGTCGATCTCGTCGCCCGGTTCCGCCCGCGGCAGGTCCTCGGGGATGACCGTCAGCCCGTTGGCGGCGCTCATGCTCGTCAGGATGCCGCTCCCCTGCGGCCCCGTCAGGTCGGCGTAGTAGCGACCGTCCTCGCTCTTCGTCACGATGCAGCGGGCGTAGAAGCGGCGGCCGTCCGTGTTCACAACCGGATCGCGTGTGATCGCCTTCACCACCGGCCGCTCCCAGCCAGCCCGTCCCAGCATCTTGAAGATGGCCGGTCGCCCGAAGAGCTCGAAGGCCACCATCGAGCTCACCGGATTCCCGGGCAGCCCGAGGTGGGGCACGCGACGCCCGTCGGGCGCCTCGAAGGCGCCGAACGCGAGCGGCTTGCCCGGCTTCATGCGCACCGTCCAGAAGTCGATCGCGCCCTCGCGCGCGAGCACGTCCTTGACCACGTCGAAGTCGCCCCGCGAGACACCCGCGCTCGTCACGATCATGTCGGCGCCGAGCCCCGCGTGGATCTTCGCGGTCAGGTCCTCGACCGTGTCGCGGGCGATGCCGAGGAGGCGCGGGCGCCCGCCGAAGGCGCGCACAAGGGCGGCCACGCTGTGTGCGTTCGCGTCGTAGATCTGGCCGCGACGGCGCTCCTCGCCTGGCGTCACGATCTCGTCGCCGGTCGAGAGGATGGCCACCACCGGCCGGCGGTAGACGGACACCTCCGTGCGCCCGATGCTGGAGAGCACGCCGATCTCGGAGGCGCGCACGACACGTGCCGCTTCCAGCACCACCTGCCCGTCGCGGATGTCCTCGCCCCGGCGGCGGATGTTGGCGCCCGGAAGGGCCGCCTTGAAGACGCCGACGGCGTCGCCCCTCGTCGGGGATTGTCCGGGCTCGCGCAGCGGCTCATCGGTTTCCTCGAAGGGCACGATCGCGTCCGCGCCCGGCGGGATGGGCGCTCCCGTCATGATGCGGACGGCTTCCCCTTCCCCCACTTCCGTGTCGAGCACGTAGCCCGCCGCAAGGTCGGCCACGACGGCGAGCCTGCGCGGCTCGGCCTCGCTCGATCCGTCGGTGTCGGCGGCGCGCACGGCGTATCCGTCCATGGCGGTGTTGTCGAGCGGGGGGATGTCGAATCCCGCGACGACGTCTTCGGCCAGCACCTGCCCGAGTGCCTCGATCACGGGCGCCCGCTCCGGCGCGAGGCGCTCGAAGAAGGCGAGGATGCGCTCCCGTGCATCCTCCACGCTGATCATCGCCGAGGTCGGAATCGTCACGGTCGTGGGGTCCCGGAGGGCCTAGCCGAGCCGCACCGCCAGGCATGTGGTCGTGCGCTGCACGCCGATTACGGTCTGGATCGCATCGGTGATGGCCGTGCCGAGCCTATCGAGGTCGTCCGCCTCGATCTGGACGATAACGTCGTAAGGCCCCGTCACGGTGTCCACGGCGAGCACGGCCGCGCCCGGGTAGGTCAGGGCGGCGGCGGCGGCTCCCACCGCCTTCGCACTGCCGACGTCTGTCTCGATAAGGACGTACCCTCGAACCACGCGCTCCTCCTCGGTCGGTAAGGTGCGATCATGATTCGGCCCCCTTCGGGGCCTGTCAAGAACCTCCGTAGGTAGCCTCGACGGCTGGCAGCAAGTACTCGACGACAACCTCGCCGGCCGTTGCCGACGCGTCGACCCGCACCGGGACGACCAACTGCACCTGCTGGATCAGGCAGAGGGCCTCCTTGCCCGTGCGGCAGAAGTAGACCAGACCCTCGCCCGTGATCTCGGCTTCGCCCTCGCGCAGCTCAATGGGAATGGGGATCGTGAAGGACGCGTCTTCCGTGCGCCACGTGACCACGGTCTCGCTGAGCTCCACGACGAGGTCGCTGCTCGACGAGAGCTCAAGCCGCGAAGGGGCGGAGTTGTTGAGATGGAAGCTCTCCGGCGACCGGAACGTGATCCGCAGCGTGCTCACGCCGGGCGCAACCACCTGCAGCGGAAGCTGCACGCGCAGGATGCCGTCCTCGGGAAGCTTCGGGTTGGCCGCCGCGAGGTTGGTGAGCGACAGCGTCGTCACGGCCCCGGAGGAGGGGTCGACGACTCGGATCACGTTGTTGCCCGTGTCGGCCAGGTAGAGCCTCCCGTTCGACAGGCTGAGGCCGTTCGGCTCTTCGAAGCCCGCCTCGGTGCCGGTCGCGTCGTTCCAGCTGCGCACGCCGCTCCCCGCCACCGTCGTCACCGAGAAGTCCGCCAGCGAGAGCGCCCGCAGCTTGTGGTTGTACGTGTCGGCGAGATAGACCACGCCGTCGCCCAGGGCGAGGCCCTGCGCGTGCTGGATCAGCGCGGCGCCGAAGCGGCCGTCGGCGTCCCCCCAGCGGAACAGGCCCGTGCCGATGAGCGTCTCCACGTCGCCCACGCCCGCGAAGGGAACGCGGCGCAGCGAGCTGGACTCGGCGTCGACCCAGTAGAGATGGGTGTCGTCCCCGGTAATGCCGCTTGGCTGCGCGAGCGTGGCCGTGTTGAGCCGGTGGCCGTCGTCGATGTTCTCCCGCCCCGTCCCGGCGAAGACCTCCAGGTAGTCGGCCTCCAGGTTCAGCGCCCAGATCTGGTGGCTGCCGGCGTTGGCGATGTACAGCGAACCGTCGTGGTAGTGGATGTCCCAGGGCGAAGCGAGTGAGGTGCTGAGCGGCTCCCCACGCTGGAGGCGCTGGTAGCCCCGGCTGCCCGTCCCGGCGATCGTCGTCACCTGGTCGGTGGTCAGGTCGATTGCGCGAACGGCGTGGTTGCGCGTGTCGGCCACCCAGAGGGTGTTGCCGTCGGGCGAGAGCTCCAGCCCCTGCGGGTCGCGGAAGCGGGCCTCACCGGGACCGCCGTCCGTGAACCCCGCCTCGCCCGCGCCGTACGCCGTGATCACCCGCCCCTCCAGGTCGGTGACGACGATGCGGTGGTGGCCCGCGTCGGCGATGAAGAGGCGGTTGCCCGCGCCGTCCGCCAGCACTTCGCTGGGGAAGGAGAAGAACGTCGACGCCACCGTCGCCTGCAGGTCCAGGGCGATGGGCGTTGTGTCGATCAGTCCCCGCGCGGTGAACTCGTCGTGGAGCTGTTTGATGACCGGCTGGAACTTCTCGTACACCTGCTCGCCCGCCGACCCGCCGACCACGCTGCCGCGCGGGTCGATGAGGACTACCGTTGGCCATGCCCGCACCCCCCATTGCCGCCAGATGATGGCGTCGGGGTCGTTGACAACCGGGTGCCTTCGGTCGTAACGGGCGATCGCCTCGGCCACCGCCGCGTCCTCGTGCTCCTCGGTGTACTTGCCCGTGTGAACGCCGATCACCACGAGGCTGTCGGGAAACTCCCGCTCCAGCTGCTCGAGGTCGGGGATGATGTGCTGGCAGTTGATGCAGCCCTGCGTCCAGAAGTCGAGCAGGACCAGCTTGCCCCGGAGCTTCTCGAAGCTGAGAGGTTCGCTCACGTTGAACCACGTCAGGCCGGCGGGAAATTCAGGAGCCGGGTTCTCCACGGGCTCCTCTCCGGTGCTGGTGTCCGGTGGCCGGGTCTCCCGCGCGGCTGTTCCGGCCTGGGTCGCTTCAGGCTGAGCGGTAGCTGCGGCCGCACCTGCCGGGGATGCCGCGGGAGGTGGGTCGGGCTCGCCCCCGCCGCAGCCGGCGGCGACAAGCGCCGCCACGACGGTCGCTGCCAGGACGGCTCGCTTCAGTGTCCGTGCGTTCACCGGATTCGCCCCGTTTCGGCCGTCAGACGGTGCCACGCGGGGGCTGCGATCCCCTCCGCCGTCGCCCTCAGGCCCTCACGCTCATGTTGATGATGTGGTGCCCCGTGGCGCCGTCGGGCTTTTTCCCCTTGACGTCGGCGGTCTGCACCCTGCCCGCTCGATCGATGGCGCGCACTTCCAGGTCGAAGCTGCCCTCGGTGGCGGGCCAGTCGACCACCCACTGCCGCCAGCTGCTGTCCGATAGCTCCTCGCTCAGGATGGCGTCGATCCACTGGGCGTCACCGGCTTGCGCGTTCCCGCTCTTCCGCTGCGGCCGAACCTGCACGCCGCTGACGCCCTTCAAGCCGCCCCAGGCGACACCCGCGATGCGCACGTTCCCGGCGTCGAGCGTGTCGTCGTTGCCCGGCACGTCGATGCGCGATTGGAGCTTGATTGGCCCCTCCTTCGCCCAACCCCGGTTGCCCACCCAGTACGCGTCGAAGCTGTTCCACTCCGCGAGCTCGATCTCTTCCAGCCACTTCGTCGCCGAAACGTAGCCGTAGAGCCCCGGGATGATCAGGCGAGCCGGGAAGCCATGCCTGGCCGGCAGGGGCTCTCCGTTCATTCCGATGACCACCATCGACTTGCGCCCGTCGAGCGCGACATCCGTCGGGAAACCCACGGTGAATCGACCGCCGACCGTGCGCCCGACCACCTGCGTCGCGCCGGCCTGGACTCCAGCCTCACGGAGCAGGTCGGGAAGGGGCACGCCGAGCCAGTAGGCGTTCCCCACCAGCCGGCCGCCCACGTCGTTTGAGACGCATGCGAGCGTCACCGATTCCTCCTCGACGCCCCTGTCGAGCAGGTCCGCGAACGAGAACTCCAACTCGTGGTCGACCATCCCCTTGATCGTCAGCCGCCAGTCATTGATGTCGACGCGGGGCGTCCCGAGCTCCGTGTCGATGCGGTAGAACTGGTCGTTGGGCGTAACCAGCGGGGAGATGCCACGGACCGTCTCTGGCCCCCGCCTTGCGACCGCGGTGGGTTCGGGTGTGGGTTCGGGAGTGGGTTCTGGGGTTGCCTCCGGCGTTGGCTCCGGCGTTGGCTCCGGCGTCGCTTCGGCTGTGGCCTCCGTAGCTGCGTCCTCCCCCTCTGAACGCTCGGAGGGCTGCGGCGTGGCGGTCTCGGTCGGGGCCGGCGTTGCCGTTGCGGCTGTCGTTTCCGCCGTCTCTTCGGCAGCAGGCGTGGCGGTGGCCGCAGCCGTCGCCCTCGCCTCGGGAGTGGGGCTGGCCGATGCGACCGCTGTTGCCGTCGGTGTGGCGGTGGCGGATTCAGTGGCCTGGCTCGCCCGCGAGGAGCTGCGCAGCCTGTCCGCGATGGACGCACGCTGGGCGTCCACGTCGACCCCCAGGTCGATATAGCGCCGGGAGAGGGGCGCCATCAACGCGGCCAGGGCAATCCCGCCACCCGAGAGGAACAGGAAGCGCCGCCGTTCCATGCGCGGGGGCGAATCGTCGGCGGGAGCGTCTTCGGCTGCCGGTCGAGGGGAAGATGCCGTCCGCAGCAGCCCCAGGAGCACCGCAACGGCGACGATGGCCGCACCTGCCGCGGTCGCCGCGGCGTCCAGGTCGGAGACCAGCGGGTCATAAGCGGTCGCCAGACCACCGACGACAGAGAGGGCCGCCATCCCGGCGGCGCCGATGAACCAGTAGCGCATCGAGAGCGCTCCGAGCGCGGTCCCCACGGCCAGGGTCGCGACCGTGATGCCGGCGACCAGCAGCGGCTTGTCCTTCGTGCCGAACGTGTCGATCGCCCACTTCGTGACCTGCTCGGGTGAGTTGTCGATGACGATGGTGCCGATCGCGACGATCAACGACTCGCCATCGACGAGGCGCGCGACCAGTTCCCCGAAAGCGAGCCCGATGCCGATCGCGACCAGCCCCGCCAACGCTCCCGGCCACCACGAGCGAAGTGTTTGCAGCATGCCAACCTCTATTCTCTCACCCGCCGGCTGGCAGAGGGCGACTTCACCTGCAAAGCAGTGTAGGGCCTGCCCCCACGAGCGCCAGATGTCAAAGGTAAAGACGCGACCGGGCCTTCACCGCGCCTTTCGCCGCCGCTATCACGATTCCCTCCCGCTCGCCTGTTACCCAGCCCTACCTATCATTCCTCGTGGCGATGTCCACGATTGAGGCGGAGGTTGACTCGCTCCGAGCGGAGGCGCTGGAAGCGCTCGCTCGGGCCGACGGAGAGGCCGGGCGCGAGGCTTGGCGCGCCGACTGGCTCGGACGCCGCGATGGTCGCCTCACCCTCCGCCTGCGCGCCCTGAAGGACGCCCCGCCCGAGCAACGGGCGGCCCTCGGCAAGTCCCTCAACGAGCTCAAGACGACTCTGGAAGGCGAGCTCGAGGCGCGTCGCGAGGCTGCCCGCGCCGGCGCCCTCGCCGCCCTCTCCACGGATGCCGCCCTCGACGTGACCCTCCCCGGACGGCCTCAGTCCCTGGGCCGCCTCCACCCCGTCACCCAGACGATGCACGACTGCATCGACGCCTTCGCCGAGATGGGCTTCCGCGTCTTCGAGGGGCCAGAGGTCGAGTGGGCGCGCTACAACTTCGACGCCGTCCGCATTCCCGACGACCACCCCGCCCGCGACATGTGGGACACCATCTGGATCGACACGCTCATCGACGGCGAGCGCAAGATGCTCCTGCGCACCCACACCTCCCCTAACCAGATCCGCGTGATGGAGCAGAGCGAACCGCCCGTGCGCGTCATCGTCCCCGGCAAGTGCTACCGGCAGGAAGCCACGGACGCCACGCACGAGTGGATGCTCACCCAGATCGAAGGGCTCGCCGTCGACGAGGGCGTGCGCATGAGCGACCTGAAGGGCACGCTCTACGCCTTCGCCCGCCGCCTCTTCGGCGAAGACCGCAAGATCATCTTCCACCATAGCTATTTCCCCTTCGTCGAGCCGGGCGTCGAGATGGCGATCGACTGCTTCATCTGCCGCGCCGACGGAAGCGACTGCCGCACCTGCCACGGCACGGGCTGGATCGAGATCCTCGGCGCGGGCATGGTCCACCCCGAGATCATCGAGAACGCCGGCTACGACTCGTCGAAGTACACCGGCTTCGCCTTCGGCGTGGGCATCGAACGGGTCGCCATGCTCCGCTGGGGCATCGAGGACATCCGCCACTTCTACCAGAACGATCTGCGCTTCCTGAGGCAGTTCTAGAGAGGCTGTTGGCTGTTGGCTGTTGGCTGTTGGCGTTCTGATCCCGAAGGGGCGGTTTCGTGAAACTCCCACTCTCCTGGCTGCGCGACTACGTTGACATCGATCTCGAACCCGCCGAGTTCGCGAGCCGCGTGACCGACGCCATCGCCGAGGTCGAGGGCTGGGAGGTCGTCGGCGAACAATGGGACCCTGGGCTTGTGCGGGTCGCCGAGGTGCTTGGCGTCGAGCCCCACCCCAACGCCGACCGCCTCGTCCTCGCCACCGTCGATGTGGGCGAAGGGCCGCGGACCGTTGTCTGTGGCGCTCCCAACGTCGCCGCCGGCCAGAGGGTCGCCTTCGCGACCGAAGGAGCCATGCTCGTCGACGGGCACACCGGCAAGCTCTCGAAGCTGAAGCTCCGCGCCATCCGCGGGATCGACTCCGCCGGCATGGTCCTCAGCGAGAAGGAGCTCGGCCTCAGCGATGAGCACGAGGGCATCCTCGTGCTGCCCGAGGACGCCGCCATCGGCTCGCCCCTCGTCGAGGCCATCGGCGATGTTGTGTTCGACGTCTCCACCTGGGCCAACCGCGCCGACCTCCTCGGCATGCTCGGATTCGCCCGCGAGGTCGCTGCCGTCACGGGTCAGCCGCTGCGCCAGCCCGAGCGCTCCTACCGCGAGTCGGAACGGCGGGCGGACGAGTTCGTCTCCGTCGCGATCGAGGCGCCCGACCTCTGCCGCCGCTTCACCGCCAGCATCATCGAGGGCATTGAGGTGGGCCCCTCGCCCCCCTGGATGCAGCAGCGCCTCATGCGTGCCGGCATGCGCCCCATCAACAACGTCGTCGACGTGACCAACTACGTCATGCTGGAGACGGGCCAGCCCCTCCACGCCTTCGACTACGAGCTCGTTCGCGGCGCCGAGATCCGCCCCCGTCGCGCCCGCCCCGGCGAGCGCCTCACGACGCTCGACGGCGTGGAGCGCGACCTCGACTCCGACATGCTCATGATCTGCGATGGCGCCGGGCCGGTGGCCGTTGCGGGCATCATGGGCGGAGGCAACAGCGAGGTCTCCGAGTCGACCACGACCATCCTCCTCGAGGTCGCGAACTTCCATCCCGGCTCGATTCGGCGCACCTCCACGCAGCTCAGGCTGCGCAGCGAGGCCTCCCTCCGGTTCGAGAAGGGCATCGGCCCCGACCTCGCGCCCTACGCCCAGGCGCGAGCGCTGCACCTGTTGGAGCAGGTGGCGAGCGGCCGTCCCGCCGCCGGGCTCGTCGATGCGTTCCCCACCCCCCTCCCCAGTCCGCGCATCACCCTGGAGGCCTCGCGCATCGAGCAGGTCCTCGGTATCGGCATCGAACCGTCGGAGGTGCGATGGATCCTGGGTGCGCTCGGCTTCGAGGTTGCGGGGAGCGGTGACGCCTTCGAGGTGACGCCGCCGTACTGGCGTCCCGATGTGGCCCTCCCCGACGACCTGATCGAGGAGCTCATTCGCGTGCATGGCTACGAGCGCCTGCCAACGACCGTGCTGCGAGGCGCACTCCCGGAGGCGCAGCCCCGGCCCCTCGAACGTGTCCGCGAACGCGTCCGCTCGCTCACCGCGGGCCTCGGCTTCCAGGAGGTCGTGAGCTACACCCTCACCTCCGGCGAAGTGCTGGACCGGGTTGTCGCCCCCACCGACGACGACCGCGCGAAGCCGCTGGCCGCGGCCAACCCCGTTGCCTCCCAGCACACCTACCTGCGGACCTCGCTGCGGGGCTCGCTGCTCGCCGCCTACGCCGCCAACCGCCACCACGAGGATGCCGCCATGCGCCTCTTCGAGGTCGGGGTCGAGTACCTGCCCACGGAGGCGGACCTGCCCCACGAGCGGGCCGTCATGTGCGCCGTGCTGGGTGGCCAGCGCCTTGAGCGCTGGGTGCGGCCCGGCCCCGAGCGCCTCGACTTCTTCGATGCGAAGGGCGCCGTCGAGGCTCTCCTGGACGACCTCGGCGTTGTCCCGTCGTTCGCGCCCGAGGAGCACTACGCGCTCCTGCCAGGGCACACCGCCGCCGTCGCCATCGCCGGTGAGGCCGTCGGGGTCGTTGCCCAGGTGCACCCCGACGTGGCCGCCGCCTTCGACATCGAGGAGCCGGTGTTCCTGTTCGAGCTCTGGTTCGAGCCTCTCACCCGCGCCATTCCGGAGCGACCCGACTATGCCCCGCCCAGCCGCTATCCCGAGGCCCGTCGCGACCTCGCCCTCCTCGTCCCCGCCGATACGCCTGCCTCCGCCCTCCTCGACCTCATCCGGTCGCACCGCACCCGCGGTGTGCGAGTCAGCGCCGACGTATTCGACGAGTACCGCGGCGAAGGCGTCCCTGCCGGCCAGAAGTCGCTGGCTCTGGCCGTGCGCTTCCGCGCCGACGACCGCACCCTCGGGGAGCGCGATGTGGTGCGCATCGAGCAAGGCCTCCTGCGCCGCCTCGAACAGGACCTTGGCGCGACCCTGCGGGCGTGACCGAACCGCCCATCTTTGACCCCGCTGTCGGGCTCTGCAGCCTCTGCGAGCACGCGCAGGTGGTGCGCAGCGGCCGGGGGTCGCGCTTCTGGCTCTGCCTAAGCGCGACCGACGATCGCTCCTTGCGGAAGTACCCGGCCCTCCCGCGGGAAAGCTGCCACGCCTTCGCCCCCGCTGTAAGCGAGCCCCCTTGTGACGATCCGGGGACTGGCTAGAATGCCAGCGCTATGGCGCTTACTCGTGACGATCTCGCGTTTCGCTATCCCACCAACGACCTGCTTCGCGATGGCACCGCGGTCGTCTTCCGTCCGGTCATGGCCTCCGACCGCGACGCGTTGATCGGCTTCGCGCAGTCGCTCGAAGAGGAGGACCTGCTCTTCCTGCGAGAGGACATCACCTCGCCTGCTGTGGTCGACGACTGGCTGGCCGATGTCGCGAAGGGTGAGACGTTCACGGTCGTGGCCGAGGTGGGTGACCGCATCGTCGGGTATGGAAGCCTGCACACCGAGCCCGCTCGCTGGACGCGCCACGTCGGCGAGATTCGCATCAACGTGCACCCGGACTACCGCGGGACGGGCCTTGGGGGCCTGCTCGCCGGCGAGATACGCGCTGTCGCCCCGGCCTTCGGCATCCGCACGCTCAGCGCGCAGATGCCGGTCGACCAACTGACGGCGAGGACCGTCTTCGAGCGGCTCGGCTTCCGCGTTCAGGCGATCCTGCCCGGCTGGGTCATGGACCGCGAAGGCAGGGACCTCGACCTGCTCATCATGGCCACCGAAATCTAGCGGGCGGCCTCCCGCCCTCTGGCTCGGCCCGCGTTGGGTCGTCACCCGTTCAGCAGGCGCGTCCCGGTTTCGCCATCGCAGTGACAGGCGGCGATATCTATACTTGCGGAGCCATGAGTCCTTTGCTCCACGACCTTGTCGCCCGCTACCCCATAAGCGCCGAGTTGCGCGATGGCACGCCGGTGGTCTTCTGGCCGTTCACAATCGACGACCGCGACGACATGCTTGCGTTCACGCAGTCGCTTGATGAGCATGTCCTGCTGTTCCTGCGAGAGGACATCACGTCTCCGGCGACCGTCGACGCCTGGCTGGCGGAGGTCGCGACCGGGGATACGTTTTCGATTATCGCCCGAGTGAACGGACAGCTCGTGGGCTATTCCAGCCTGCACACCGAGCCCGCGCGCTGGACCCGCCCCGCGCGCTGGACCCGCCACATCGGTGAGATCCGCATCAACGTGCACGCCGACTACCGCGGGACGGGGATGGGAGCGCTGCTCGCGGCCGAGATTCGCGAGATCGCCCCGGCCCTCGGCGTGCGCAAGCTGAGCGCGCAGATGACCGTCGACCAGGAGGGGGCGCGTGTCGTCTTCGAGCGCCTCGGATTCCGCTATCAGGCCACGCTGGAGGGCTGGGTCGTCGACCGCGAGGGTAACGACCGTGACCTGGTGATCATGTCCTGCGACCTGGACGTCGAGTAGCCAGGCTTTAGCCCTTCCCGGCTGTCCCTGCGGCGAAGGCGGCTCGCCACGCCTCCCCCTCTTGCTCCAGCAACTCGCGAACATCCCCCAGCGCCTCGAACGCGTACGCGCGCTCCCCTTCTCCCAGCGCCTCGCGCAGCGCGCCGCCCGCGCAACTGGCGAAGGCCATGCGCGCCGGCTGCGCGCCGACCGCCTGGGCCCCCACATACACGACGAGGTCGCCGGCGTCGCGCAGGGCCGCAGCGTAGGAGAGCAGGAACCCCTCCTCCAGCTCCACCCCCCGCGGGCTGGCATAGGTCAGGCGCCAGCGATAGACCTGCCGCGTGCGCCCGCAGTGGCGCGCCACGCGGTCGAAGCCCGGGTCTTCCAGCACGGTCTCCACGCACACATCGGGAGCCGTGCTGACCACGATCGGCAGCCAGCCGTGCCACTGGGCCCACCCCACCAGCTCTTCGAAGCCCGGTCGAGGCCGCGCCAGCTCCCGGACGCGGGCCTCCACCTCCTCGCGGGGCGCCTCGAACTCGGCGAACGCCGCAGCCAGCGACTGTTCGCTGCCGTCCGTGGCGGTCGCGGGCGGGTGTAGGGCGAACTCCGCCACGACCGCATTGGTGAGGCCCGCTTCCACCACGACCCCCTCGAAGTCCAGCCAGAGCACCGAGGCCATCCGCGGCAGGATAGACGAACCCCGCTCAGGGGCCACCATGCCCCCTCCCACGGCGCCCCAACGTGGAGTTTTCGACATAAACCCGGGGCTCTGGTAGATTTTTATTGCCTACTCGGTTTATCGTTTCGACCCCGCAGATCCGGTGGGCGGAGATGACGCCATGGCGAATCCCTTTGATAACTACCTTGACCTCGTGGAGTCGGCGCGCGAACTGTCGATTCACCCGCAGAGCCTGAGGCGCCTCATCAAGCAGAAGAAGATTCCCGCCACGCTCTTCGCCGGCAAGTACCTGATCGAGCGTGACAAGCTCGAGATGTTCAAGAGCAACTACGACCCACGCCCCGGCCGCAAGCCCATCCGCCGCCTGTTGTAGGGCCCCTGGGAACGCGCGACTAGAAGATCTTGCCCTGGGTGTTGAGCACGGCCAGGGCGATGAGTACAGCCGCTTCCACCGTCAAGATGAATCCCGCCGCCCCGAACCACACCAGCTGCGGGGTGCCCCGCGTCGCGAAGGCGGGGATCGTCACGATCACCGACGTGGCCGCCCAGACGAGCACGAAGATCACTCCGAGCGCCGTCGGGCTGTAGAGGGCGAGCAGGGCATCGAACATCGGAAACGCGCCTCCCGTGCCACTGGCGGCATCATACGACCGCTTGTGACCAAATGCACAGACGGTTCCTCTATTGGCTCGCTCGCGTTCGATAGTTCGCGATCGCCCGCTTCAGGGCGTCGGCGGCGAGCACGCTGCAGTGCACCTTGTCCCTGGGCAGCCCGCCGATGCCCTCGGCGATGGCCTCTCGCGTGAGGGCCTCCGCCTCCGCCAGCGTCCACCCCTCGACGTGCTCGCTCGTCCACGAGCTCGTGGCGATGGCGGGCGGGCAGCCGCGCGTGAGCCACTGCATCTTCGCGACGCGGCCCTCGCTGATCCGCAGCATCACCTGCATGCGATCGCCGCAGACCGGGTTGCGCACCGTCGCCTCGCCGTCGGGCGCGTCCATCTCGCCGGCGTTGCGCGGATTCTCGAAGTGGTCCATCACGGTCTCGGAGTAGGCAGCCATGCGTGCCCCCATGCTAGGAACGCCCCGATTGGGCCGTCAATGCGCGCCCTTCGCTACGGGGCCCGCTCCAGGAACAACTGCAGCTCCATCACGCCGTTGTCCTCGATCGAGACCAGGATCGGCGCCCGTGGCTGCGCGATGTCGTAGTCGGCGAACAGGATCGGGATCGACCCCACCACGACCAACAGGCCGCCGTCCCGCAGCTCCGCTTCGATGGGGATGGTGACCGGCTGCGTGACGCCGTGCAGGGTGAGGGCGCCGTTCGCGAGGAGGCTGATCGCCTCCCCTTGCGCGAGCCCCTCCGGCACGGTGACCGGCTCGGTCAGCTCGAACGTGGCCGTTGGGAAGGCATCAGATTCCAGCGCCTGCCGGCGCAGGGCGCCATCGCGGCGGGAGTCGTCGCTCTCCAGGTCGCGCAGGTCCGCGGTCACGGTCACCCCCGTGAGCTGGCCCCCGGCGATCGTGATGGTCGCCTCGATCGTGGGCGTGCGGCCCACGGCCTCCTTGTAGCCGATGGTCGCGAGCTCCTCCTCCACGCGGTACCCGACAAAGCTCTCCTCCCCTGGCGCGAGCGTCCAGGCGCCTTCGAGACCGGGGGCCTCCGCCTCCTGCTGGGACGAGACTGCTTCGCGCAGGCTCACGGGCGGGGGCGAGTCGTCGCGAATGAGGAGCCACCAGAGCAGGAAGATGGCCACCGCGATGACCGTAACCGCGAGCACCCCGGCGCCGATGAGAATGCGCTTCCTTGTCATCACGTCTCCGTCCGGCCGCACCACTGGCCCCGATGCGGCGCCCGTTCACCGTAGGCAGCGGCGCTCGTTCGGTCGAGCCCTAGGTCAGCCCCAACTCGGCGAAGAAGGCCTCGAAGGCGGCGAGGTTTCCCGGGTTGAAGTGCGGCTCCACGTAGCGCACCACTCTGTCCCGCCCCACCAGGACAAGCGCGCGCCGCGACTTGCGCGCATCCTCGTCCCAGAGTCCGTAGGCGCGCACCACCTCGCCGTAGAAGTCGCTGATGAGGGGGAAGGGATAACGGTCCCGCTCCTGGAAATGCGCGTGTGAACCGAGCCCGTTGGTGTTGACGCCGAACGCGACCACGCCCGCCTCGCGGAGCGTCTCGTGCTCCTGGGCAAACGCCTTCAGCTCGCTCGTGCAGATAGGCATGCCGTCGTCCTGGTAGAAGAGGAGCAGCACGTCGCCCTCCGCGAGCGTCTCGGCGAGGGCGACTTCGATCTGCTCTCCCTCCGTGGTGACGGCGGGCAGACGGAAGTCCGGCGCCGGCTCGCCCGCGGCGATGGGCGTCGCGCGCGGCGGGGAAGTGGTGGCAGGCGCGCGCTCCTCGCCGCTCACGCGGCGCCCCCGAACCCCGGAGGGACGCCCTCCAGGCCCCGCGTCCCCGCGAGCACGCGGATGCGTCCCAGCCCGGCGGTGTCCGTGAGTTGCTGGAAGGCCCGCCGCCGGACGAAGTACTCGGCCAGGTCATCGCGCGCGCTCTCGATGAGGCTCCCTAGGCCGGCCTCGGTCAGGAACGCCGCCTGCGTGACCGGGGCGAACGCCGTGAATCCCGCCTGCTCCATCGCCAGCTCCAATTCGGAGAGGTTCACATGGGCGGTCAGATCCTGCTCGCCGACGTGTTGGTAGGGATTCTCGTGGGCCGTGTGCCGGTAGAAGCAGAGGAGCGTTCCCTGCGTGCGCCAGTCCGCCCACAGCTCCTCCTCGGGGTAGCCGTAGTCGAAGGTCAGGACCGCGCCGCGCTCGACCAGGTCGCACATCGCCGACATGGTGGCGTGCGCCCGCCCGCTCACCTCGAAACGGCCGCCGGCGGGCGCCCCGTCGATGGTAGCCACGCCGCCCCGCGTCTCGACGAACGCCTTCCCGTCCCAGCGCACCCACACCTCCACGGGCCCCCGCCCCTCCACCTCGAAGAGCCGCACGGGCAGCGCATCGAAGAGCTCGTTCGAGAGTACGACCCCGGCCTCCGGCGGCGCCGGCGCGTCCTCGCGCCACTCGATGCGCCTGTCGGCGCCCCGCGCGTTGGGCTCGATGGCCACGTACCGCAGCGCCTCGCCGAAGGCGCCCCCCCGCCCCTCGGCCCAGTCGAGCAGGGCCGTGGCGAGCGCCCCCTCTCCCGCCCCCGGCTCGATGACCGTGAAGGAGTGCGGCCGTCCCAGTCCCTCCCAGACCCACTCGCACCAGGCCCCCACCGCCCAGCCGAACATCGGGTGGATGGCGGGGCTTGTGAGGAAGTCCCCGCCCGTTCCGATGCGCCCCGGTTTGCGGTAGTAGCCGTGCTCGGGGTGGTACAGGGACAGCTCCATGAAGCGCTCGAAGGGGATCGCGCCACCGTCCATCTCCGCGATGATCGCCTTCACGAGAGCGGGATTGCCCGCTGCCGCCAGCCCGGGGTCGAGGTCGAGCGCCATCCTCGGATTGTCCACTGCCACGGCGGCACTGTCCCGTTCACGGTGGGGGCGCTACAGTCCCGGCCATGTCGGACGCCACGAAATCGCGCCACGTGCGCTGGATCGACCTCAGGAACCCCTTCATCGATTCGCTCGAAGGCATGACCGAGCTGCTGCTGGTTCGGCACGGCGAGCAGCAGCTTGGGGCCAACATGGCCGTCGGCGAAGTGGTCGATGCGCCCCTCTCGCCGCTGGGGCGAGAGCAGGCCCGGGTGGTGGGTGAGCGGCTCGCGAGCGCCGGCATCGATGCCGTCTATTGCAGCCCCCTCAGCCGCGCCCGCGTGACCGGCCAGGAGATCGCCCGCCACCATGGCCTCGAGCCCGTCACCCATGATGGACTCGCCGAGATCGACCCGTTCCAGAACATGCCCCAGGACCTCGGCGTCATCGACCACTACGGGGCCGAGCGTTTCGTCGAGCTGATGCGGGAACAGAGCCGCACGCGCCTCGACTCGGTCTGGCCCGACTCCGAGGATGTCCCCGCCTTCCGCCAGCGCATCACCAGCGCCATTGCCGAGATCGCGGAGGCGAACAGGGGGCGGCGCGTTGTCGTCGCCTGCCACTCGGGCGTCATCAACCACTACCTCTCGCATGTCCTCGCCTCGACGGTCCACCAGGTCTTCCCGCTCCATCACACCTCGATTACCACCGTCCGCGTCGACGGCGATCGCCGGGTCGTGCTCACGGCGAACGACTTCGCACACGTCCACGCCGTTCAGACTTCGCGCAGCGACCTGAACAGCTGAACCGCACCCCTTCGGGCGTGCTAGGCTCGCCCTGCGATGGCCTCCTCGACGCCCCGCCAGAAGCTCTGGGTCGAGACCGATGGCCAGCTCGTGATGTCCGACTACCGCGTTCGCCTGCTTGAGCTGGTCGCCGAGACGGGTTCCCTCGCCGAGGCCGCCTCCGCCCTCGGCCTCAGCTACCGCCGCGCCTGGGGCAAGGTGAAGGAGGTCGAGGCCAACCTGGGGCGGCCCCTGGTGCTATCGGAGGTGGGCGGCGCCGGTGGCGGCCGTACCGTCCTCACTCCCGACGCGGAAGCGCTCGTGGCCGCCTACCGGCGCTTCCAGGAACGGGTGGAGCACGAGGTCGAGGGCGCTTACGACGCCGAACTGCGCGACCTGTTCGCATCGTCCTGACGTCGGTCCGCTCCGCGTTGGTCGTTGAAGGGCCTCGCGGTAGGCTGAGCTATGCTCAAAGACGCCTACGCCGGTGACCTCACGACAGCCGACGACGGCCGTACCGTACGGCTCGCCGGCTGGGTTCACCGCCGCCGCGACCACGGCGGCCTCATCTTCATCGACCTTCGCGACTCCCATGGCATCGTCCAGGTCGTTGTCGACCCCGAGAACGCCGACGCCCATGAGGCGGCCCATCGCGCCCGCTCCGAGTGGGTGCTCGCCGTCGAGGGGACCGTGCGGCGCCGCTCCCCGGAGACCGTGAACCGCGACATGACCACCGGCGAGATCGAAGTCGTGCCCGCGCGCGTCGAGGTCCTGAACGAGGCGCTCACACCGCCTTTCGCCGTGAACGACGAGAGCGAGGTCGACGAACTCGTGCGGCTCCGCCACCGCTACGTCGATCTGCGCCGCCCCGCCGTCGCCGACGTCATTCGCCTGCGCCACGAGGTTGTGCTCTTCATGCGCGAGTTCCTCTCGGCGCGCGGCTTCGCCGAGATCGAGACGCCCACCCTGATCAAGTCCACGCCCGAGGGCGCGCGCGACTTTCTCGTGCCCTCGCGCGTGCAGCCCGGCCACTTCTTCGCGCTGCCGCAGTCTCCCCAGATCCTGAAGGAGCTGCTCATGGTGGGCGGCTTCGAGCGCTACTTCCAGATGGCCCGCTGCTACCGCGATGAGGACACCCGCGCGAACCGTATCCAGGAGCTCACGCAGCTCGACCTGGAGATGAGCTTCGTCGAGGAAGAGGACGTGATCTCGCTCGTCGAGGAGCTGTTCACCGAGGTTGGGCGGCGTTTCGGCGGCGGCCGGCGCCTCGCCCGGACGCCTTTCCCCCGCATCGAGTACGCCGACGCCATGGCGCGCTACGGCATCGACCGCCCCGACCTGCGCTTCGGCCTCGTGCTCGTCGACGTCAGCGACGCCGTCCGCGAGTCCGAGTTCCAGGTCTTCGCGGGCGCCCTTGCGGGCGGCGGCCAGGTGCGCGCCATGCGCGTTCCCGGCCAGGCGGAGATGGCCCGCCGCGCCATCGACTCGCTCGTCGAGGTCGCCCGCGCGGGCGGCGCCAGGGGCCTGGCGAACATCGGCTTCCTCGCGGGCGGCGAGCTGCGCTCGCCCATCGCCCGCTTCCTCTCGGAGGAGGAGATCGCCCGGCTCCGCTCCCTCACCGCCGCCGAGGACGGCGACATGCTCTTCCTCGTGGCGGACCGACCCGAGGTCGTCGCGGCCTCGATGGCGCTGGTGCGCGAGGAGCTCGCCCGGCGCCTCGACCTGATCGACCCCGATGTCCTTTCCTTCGCCTGGGTCAGGGGTTTTCCCCTGCTCGAGTGGAAGCCCGAGGAGGAGCGCTGGGACGCCACCCACAACCCCTTCTGCGGCCTCGTCGAGGAGGACGAGCCCCTGCTCGCAACCGACCCGGGAGCGGTCCGCTCGAAGCAGTACGACCTCACGCTGAACGGCACGGAGATCGCGGGCGGGTCGGTCCGTATCCACCGCCGCGCCGAGCAGGAGCAGGTGCTGCGCCTGATGAGCTACACCGACGCGGAGATGCAGGACCGCTTCGGCGTCCTCCTCGATTCGCTCGAGTACGGCGCGCCGCCCATGGGCGGGATCGCGGCCGGCATCGACCGCGTCCTCATGGAGCTCGTGGGGACGCCCAACATCCGCGATGTCATCGCCTTCCCCAAGGCCTCCTCGGGCAGCGACCCGCTCATGGGCTCGCCCCAGCCCGTGGGCCAGGACCAGCTCGACGACCTCGGGCTGCGCGTCGTCCCGCCAAGGTAAAGCTGTAAGCAGCGTCACGGTGGAGCGCCTGGCTCGGTACGCTATCCTCTGAAGGCGCGGTCAAGGCCGCCAATCACAAAATCGCCATCGTTGTAGCTGTTAGCGGGAGAAGCCGTATGTCCAATCGTACGCTCGGACTGATGATGGGCGCCGTCGCCCTCTTGATCGTGGCGGTCGCCGTCGTGTTCGTGCTCGTGTTGGCCGGCGGCGATGGCGGCGATGACGACGAGACCCCGACGGCTGCTGCTACGAGGGAAGCCTCCGAGCGTGATGACAGTGGTGACAGCACCGACAGCGCCACCGCCAGCGAGCGCGATGACCGCGACGACGGCGATCGCGACGACGGCGACCGCGCCGTCAGCGGCATCTGCGGCGAGAACCGGCTGATCACCTTCTGGGACGACCCCGCTACTGTCTTCGACCCAATCCAGGTAGGCGATGCCACCACTGCCGTCTACACCGCCGAGCTCTTTGGCGGTCTCGTTTCCCTCGACCTCGACCTCAACGTCGTGCCCGACATCGCCGAGCGCTGGGAGGTCACCGACGGCGGCCGCGTCTACACGTTCTTCCTCCGCGACAACGTGGTCTTCCACGATGGCCGCCGTGTCACCGCGGACGACTTCAAGTTCAGCTTCGAGCGCGCCGCCGACCCCGCCAACTTCTCGCCCACGGTGCTCGACTACCTCGGCGACATCGTTGGCGTGCGCGACAAGTTCAACGGCCGTGTGGACGAGATCAGCGGCGTCCAGGTCATCGATGAATACACCCTCCGCATCGAGCTCACCAAGCCGGTGGCCTACTTCCTCCAGGAGCTGACCTACACGGTGGCCTACGTCGTTGACCGTGAGCAGATCGCGCGTGACCCCGACGGCTGGACACGGAAGCCCAACGGCACGGGACCGTTCCGGCTCAAGGTGTGGCGTCCGCTCGAGGAGATCGTCCTCATTCCCCACGACCGCTACCACCTCGGGCCGCCCAAGCTCGACGAAGTCGTCTTCTCGCTGGGCGGCGGCTCGCTGCTGACGCGCTTCGAGAACGATGAGATCCACATCGCCCGCGTCCCCGCGTTCGAGCTGCCCGGCGTTCTGAGCGGTGAGAGTCCGCTGAGCGAGTCCTACCGGCCGGCGCCGCAGCTCTCCCTTGGTTACCTCGCCATGAACGTGAACGAAGCGCCCTTCGACGATCCCCTCGTGCGCCAGGCGTTCGCCCTCGCCGTCAACCGCGAGGCCATCAACGAGGTGCTCTACTTCGAGGCCGCCATCGTGGCCGACGGCATCCTCCCGCCCACCATGCCCGGCTACAGCGCCGAGGCCGTCACGAGCTATCGCAACGATCCCGAGCGAGCGGCCGAACTGCTCGCGCAGTCGCGCTACGCCAACGCCATGCCCCGTATCATCCTGACCTACAGCGGCGGCGGCGGCGACCCGCCCGACACGCTCCAGGCCTACCAGCAGCAGTGGCAGGAAGTGCTCGGGGTCGAGGTCGAGATCGAGGCCATCGAGTGGTCCGCCTACCTGCGCGAGCTGCGCCGCGGCACCTTCCAGATGTACGCCGCCGGCTGGATCGCGGACTACCCCGACCCGGAGAACTTCCTGGGCAAGCTCTTCGCCAGCGACAGCCGCCTCAACCACACCGGCTACTCGAACCCGCAGGTCGACGCCCTCCTCGCCGAGGCCGCTACCCTGCAGGACACGGAGGCCCGTTACCGGCTCTACCACCAGGCGGAGCAGATCATCGTCGACGATGCCCCGATCATTCCCACGTTCTGGAGCATCGACCACTATCTTGTGCGGGACTGCGTGGAAAACTGGCCGGACGTGGGTACGATTGTGCCCAAGTACCGCTACATCGAGATCGACACGACGAAGGAGTAAGCGGTGAGCCAGGGGCTCGCGGGCTACATCATCCGGAGGCTCCTCTGGGCCGTGCCGGTGCTCTTCGGCGTCTCCGTGATCGTCTTCGTGCTGCTTCGGGTCGCGCCTGTCGATCCCATCGACTCCCTCCTCGGCCTCCGCTACGACGAGGAAATCGCCGAGCGCCTGCGGGGCAAGTACGGCTACGACCGCCCCCTGCACGTGCAGTACATCAAATACGTCCAGAACCTCTTCCAGGGCGACCTCGGCGTCTCCACGAGGCACGGTGACTTCTCCGTGGCCGAGGTGGTAATCCCCAAGATCCGGGTCTCCGCCGCCATGGGAGTCATGGCGCTGGTCCTCGTCTTCGGACTCGGCATCCCTGTTGGGGTGTACGCCGCGCTCATGCGCGGCACGTTCCTCGATCCCCTCGTTATTGGCTTCTGGCTCCTCATCGACTCGATGCCGGTGTTCGTAACGGCGGTCTGGGCGCCATGGCTGTTGGCGCTCAAGCTCGGTTGGATCGACCTTTCCTACGAGGGCGTCTTCCACCCGAACATCATCCTGCCCGTGCTGCTGATGTCTCTCCCCGGCGTGGCTGGCGTCGCGAGGCTGATGCGCGCCTCCGTCGTCCAGGTAGCGGGTGAGGACTACGTCCGCACGGCGCGTGCCAAGGGACTCCGCGAGCGCACCGTTGTCGTCAGCCACGTCGTACGAAACGCCCTCCTCCCCATGGTCACGGTCGTCGGGCTGGCGCTGCCCGGCATTTTCACAGGCTCCCTCTTTGTTGAACTGCTCTTCGGCATTCCGGGCATCGGGCGTGAAGCACTCGCCGCCGTTCGCGCCCCCGACTACGACGTGATGCTCGGCCTGAGCATCTTCATCTTCTCGCTGTTCATTCTCGCCAACATCGTCATTGATATCGCATACGGCTTCATCGATCCGCGCGTCCGTGTGGGCGCCGCGAGGGGTGCGTGAGGCATGACGCTCCAGACGCGCTCCGCGGAGTTTGGCGAGCTGCACATGCCAAGGGAGCAGCGGTGGCGCGTGCTCCGTCTCCTCGCGGGCAAGAGGATCGCGGTCGTCTGTATCGTGATCCTTCTCGTCTTCTATGTCGCGGGCTTCTTCGCACCCTGGGTGGCGCCAAAGAACCCGAACCTGCAGGAGTTGACCGTCGAGGCGCGCCTCTCCTCGCCGTCAGCGGAGAACCTCCTCGGCACCGACCGTCTCGGGCGCGATTTCCTCTCGCGGGTCATCTACGCTTCCCGCACCACTATCCTGTTCACGCTCGCCGTGGTTCTCACCGGTGGCCTGTTTCTGGGCCTCGGGCTGGGGCTCCTCTCCGGCTACCGTGGAGGTTGGGTCGACAACCTCATCATGCGTATCGGGGAGTTGTTGGCGGGCGTGCCGACGCTCCTCTTGATGCTCATCGTTGCGGCCGCATACCGCGACCGAATCAACGACCTCTCGTTCTGGCTGAAGGACAATACCTTCCTGGGTGATGACGCCACCCCCCTGCTCTACTTCCTCATCATCGTGAGCGTGACTGTTCCCTTTACCTGGGTGGGCCTGGCTCGCATCGTCAGGAGCCAGGTGCTGGCAATTCGCGAGCAGGAATTCGTGCTCGCGGCGGAGGCGATGGGCGTCTCCACGGCGAGGCTGCTGTTCCGGCACATCCTGCCCGGGGTCATGCCCGTCTACATCGTCGGTCTCTCGGCCAGCATGGCTGGCATCGCTGGCACCGAGCTGGCGCTGAGCTGGCTCGGCCTGGGTGTCGATCCGGGAACGCCCAGCTTTGGGAGCATGATCTACGAGGCTGGCGGTGTGCGGACCTTCCAGGAGTTTCCGCACCTGCTTCTGGTTGGGGCAATCCCGATCGTGGTCTTCCTGTTCGCCTGGAACCTGCTCGGCGACTCGCTCGTCGACCTCGTCGAGCCGCGCACGTACCGGCGCTGAGCCGTAGCGAGCGAATACCGTATACTCGATTTGCGGAGGCACGGCGGCCCGGTGAAGGTCACTCTCGAACGGCTCCCCGAGAGTCGTGTGCAGCTAGAGATCGAAGTCGAACCGGACCGCCTGGAGCGGTCCCTCGATGCCGCCTACAAGCGCCTCCTCCCAACCCTGCGCATCCCCGGATTCCGCCCCGGCAAGGCCCCGCGCCGCATCGTCGAGCGCATGGTCGGCCGTGAGCGCCTGATCCACGAGGCCCTCGATTCGCTCGTGCCCGCCGTCTACACCGAGGCTCTCGAAAGCGAGGAGATCGACGCCGTCGACCAGCCCGAGCTCGAAATCCTTGAGACCGAGCCCGTCCGCTTCAAGGCCACCGTTCCCGTCCGCCCCAGCGTCACCCTTGGCGACTACGAGTCGATCCGCATCGCCCCCGAACCCGTCGAGGTCACCGACGAGATGTTCGGGGAGCAGATGGAGCTTATCCGCCGCCGCTTCGCCACCATCGCCCCCGTCGAGCGTGGGGCCGAGTGGAACGACATCCTCACAGCCGACATCAACGGCATGGTCGAGGACACCCCCTTCGTGCAGGACGAGGACGTGGAGTTCCCGCTGCGCGAGGGTCAGCGCCTCCTCCTGCCCGACCTGGCCGAGCAGTTCCTCGGCATGGAGGCCGAGTCCGAGAAGACCGTCGAGCTTCCCGTGCCGGAGGACTTCCCCGAGCAGTTCGCGAACAAGACCGCTTCCCTCACCTTCACCCTGAAGTCGGTGAAGGAGGAGGAGCTGCCCGAGGAGGACGACGACCTCGCCCAGCAGGTCAACGCCGAGGAATTCGAGACCATCGACCAGCTCCGCGAGCGCGTCCGCTCCGACCTGCAGGAGACGCTCCAGCGCCAGGCCGATGAGGCCTACCGTCTCAAGGTCGTGGACGAGCTTGTGGGCCTCTCCGACATCGAATACCCGCAGGTGCTCGTCGACCGCGAGATCGACGAGCTCATCCGCGACAGCCACGGCAGCGACGTGCGCGCCTACCAGGCCCACCTCGCCCAGATCGGCCAATCACCCGCCGAGTTCCGTGAGACATACCGGGAACCCGCCGAGCAGCGGCTCTTCCGTTCGCTCGTGCTGAGCGAGCTCACCACCGCCGAAGCGATCGAAGTGACGGACGACGATGTGGCCGAGCAGATGGAGCAGATGCTGGAGCCACTGGGCGAGAACGCCGAAAGTATGCGTACCATGTTCGAGAGCGATCGCGGCTCGGCCAGCATTCGCGGCAGCCTGCTGACCGACAAGACGCTCGCGCGGCTCCAGGAGATCGCCGCCGCACCCGTGGAGGAGGAAGCCGAGTGAACGAATTCCACGCCGCCGCTCCGAGGGCCGTGATCCCCATGGTGATCGAGACGGGACCCCGCTCCGAGCGCGCGCTGGACATCTTTTCCCTGCTCCTCAAGGAGCGCATCATCTTCCTCGGCACGCCCATCGACGACATGGTGGCCAACCTCATCGTCGCCCAGCTCCTCTTCCTCCAGCGCGAGGACCCCGAACGCGACATCAGCCTCTACATCCACTCGCCCGGGGGCATCATTCCCTCCGGCCTCGCCATCTACGACACCATCGAGCTGATCGAGCCCGACGTCTCCACCATCGCCGTCGGCCAGACCGCCTCAATGGCCACGGTCCTGCTCGCCGCCGGCGCCAAGGGGAAGCGCTACGCCCTTCCCAACGCCACCGTGCACATGCACCAGGCCTTCGGCGGCGCTCGCGGTCAGGCCCGCGACATCGAGATCGCCGCCCGCGAGATCCTGCGTAATAACGAGATCATCCGCAACATCATCTCCAGCCGCACCGGCCAGACGGTCGAGAAGATCCAGGAGGACTTCGACCGCGACTTCTACCTCGACGCCGAGGGCGCCAAGGCCTACGGCTTCGTCGATGAGGTGCTGGAGCAGGGTGACATAGCCGCCAAGAGCGGAGGCGCCTGAACGTGGCCAGTAACCGGTCCAAGCGCACCCAGTACCACTGCTCCTTCTGCGGGAAGAGCCGTGACCAGGTGCGCCGCCTGATCGCTGGCCCCGGTTCTGTCTACATCTGCGACGAGTGCATCGAGCTCTGCCGCGAGATTATCCAGGAGGAGGCGAGCGGGGCCGGGCCCCAGCCCGCCGCCACGCCCTCCCTGGCCGACACCGTCCCCTCGCCCCGCGAGATCCACGAGCACCTCGACAACTACGTCATCGGCCAGGACGCCGCCAAGAAGGTCCTCTCCGTCGCCGTCTACAACCACTACAAGCGCATCAACAACGCGGGCGCCGACCAGGAAATCGAGCTGGAGAAATCAAACATCCTTCTCGCCGGCCCCACGGGCGTGGGCAAGACGCTCCTCGCGCGGACCCTCGCCCGCTACCTCGACGTGCCCTTCTCCGTGGCCGATGCGACCGCCCTCACCGAGGCCGGCTACGTCGGCGAGGACGTCGAGAACATCCTCCTGCACCTCATCCAGGCCGCCGACTTCGACATCCAGAAGGCCGAGCGCGGCATCATCTACATCGACGAGATCGACAAGGTCGCGCGCAAGGCCGACAACCCCAGCATCACGCGCGATGTCTCCGGCGAAGGCGTGCAGCAAGCGCTCCTGAAGATCATCGAGGGCTGCATCGCCAACGTGCCCCCCCAGGGCGGGCGCAAGCATCCCCACCAGGACTTTCTCCAGATCGACACCTCGAACATCCTCTTCATCTGCGGCGGCGCCTTCGAGGGGCTGGAAAACAACGTCGAGCGCCGCCTCAAGCGGGATCAGGTCAGCCTCGGCTTCCGCGCCGAGCGCAGCATCCGCGGCCCCAACCGCACCGACCAGCTCCTCGCCAACGTTACCCACGACGACCTGCTCGAGTACGGCCTCATCCCCGAGTTTATCGGGCGCCTCTCGCTCGTCGTCTCCCTCAGGTCCCTCGACCGCGAAGACCTCATCCGCATCCTCACCGAACCGAAGAACGCGCTCGTGCGCCAGTTCGAGCGCTACTTCGCGATGGATGGCGTGGACCTCACCTTCACCGACGATGCGCTCGAGGCCGTCGCCGACGAGGCGATCCGGATGAAGACAGGCGCCCGCGGCCTCCGCACGGTCCTCGAGGACCGGCTCGTCGATGTCATGTACGAGATTCCGAGCCGCGAGGACATCGACCGCTGCGTGGTGAAGGGCGAGACGGTCTTGAACCGCCAGCGCCCAATCCTGATGGCGAAGGGCGGCCAGCAGGTCGAGTTCGAGGATGACGCCCCGGCGCCCGAGATCCACGGTGAGACCGCCTGAGCGAACCCCCTAGCCGCGCGTCCTGCTGATCGCCGCCAGTTGCGCGCCCACAGCCGCTACCAGTTCGTCCGTGCCCGCGCCGAAGAGGGCGTCGCTCGCGCCTGCCGCTGCCCACACCTGCGAGAAGCGCGTCAGGCTGTCGTCGGCGATGACGTCCCAGTCGCCCGGCAGGCCCACCGGCGGGACGCCCCCCACGCGGTATCCCGTGAGCTGCAACACCTGCTCGGCCCTCGCCATCTTCAGCCGCTTGCGGGCGACGCCCAGCAGGCGCGCCAGCGCGGCCGTATCGGCCTGCCGGTCGCCCGCCACCAGCACCGCCGTTGGACGCCCGTCGGCCAGCAGGATCAGTGTCTTCACGATCTGTCCCAGCTCGCACCCGAGCGCATTCGCGGCCTCCAGGGCAGTCGCCGTGCCCTCGGGGAAGCGTTCGATGGGCGACTCAAGCCCGCATGCCCGCATCGCCTCCTCGACACGCGCGGGACCGTCCATGGCGGCGGTTCCGCCCTCGCTCATGCGCGCTTCCTTCCGACGAAGATGGGCCCAGGGCACTCCTCCGGGTCGCCCGGCGGGTACTCCCCGGCCTCGAATCCAGCCTCGCGCAGCGCCCCCAGCCACTGCGCCCGCGTGAACAACCCCTCGATGCAGCAGTCGTGCTCGATCCTGACCGAGCCGTTCGCCTCGCGCAGTGCGTAGACGAGGTCGACCTCGTAGCGCGAGTCCTCCGGATTCTCGTCCCGCACCCACTCCAGGTAGCGCAGCGAGCGCCCATCGGGGCCGTCGTGGCCGCCGTGGTCGGTACCAACCTTGAAGGTCTCCCGTACGAAGTCGGGCACGAACACCGCCGCCCCGCCCGGACGCAGGTGCGTGAAGGCCGTGACGACGGCCGCCCGCAGGTCGTCGAGCTCGGTCAGGTAGACCACCGCGTCGTGCACGAACACTACGTCGAAGGTGCGGTCCAGCCGCAGCGTGCGCATGTCGCCCTGAACGTGCTCACACTCCGGATTGATGGTGCGGCTCTGCGCCAGCATCCGCGGCGAGAGGTCCGTCAGGGTGCAGGTGAACCACTGCTTCAGGTGCGAGGCGTTGTTCCCTCCGCCGGAGCCCAACTCCAGCAGCGTGATCGCGGGCCCTTCGCATGACTCGACCAGCGCCTTGCGGTAGTGCGCGGCTTCGATCGCGTACTCCTCGGGCGCGGTCAGCAGGTGGAACCACCCGGCGAGTTCGGAGTAGAGACGCATGGGGCCGCGATCGTACCGCGCCGCGGCGGGAGAGCCCAAAGACGCCTTCATGCGCTAGCCTTACGCGATGCCTCGCGTTCGCGCCGACCAATTGCTTGTTCACCGGGGTCTCGCCGAGTCTCGCGAGAGCGCCCGGCGGCTCATCATGGCCGGGCGCGCCCGCAGCGGCACCCTGACGCTCGTGAAGCCCGCCACCATGCTCGATGAGGGGGCGCCCCTCGACCTCTCCGAGGTCGAGCCCTATGTGAGCCGCGGCGGGCGCAAGCTCGAGGCTGCCCTCGATGCCTTCGCCGTCGATGTGAACGGGCTGCGCTGCCTCGATGTCGGCGCCTCCACGGGCGGCTTCACCGACTGCCTGCTCCAGCGAGGCGCGGCCTCCGTGTTTGCCGTCGACGTGGGCCGCGGACAGCTCCACCAGCGTCTCCGCGAGGACGCGCGTGTGACGGTCATGGAACGCACGAACGCCCGCGCCCTCCCCGAGCTCCCTCCGCTCGACTTCTTTGTCGCCGATGTCTCCTTCATCTCGCTGCGGAAGGTGCTCCCATCGGTGGCGTCGCGCCTCGATGCGCGGGCCCCCGGCGTCGTCCTGCTGAAACCCCAATTCGAGGCCGGTCCCGCCGATGTACCCCGTGGCGGTGTCGTCCGCGACGACGCCGTTCGCCGGCGCGTCCGCGAGGAGTTCCGGCAGTGGGCGCTCGACGGAGGCTGGGAGGTTCTCGAGGCCGCGGACTGCGCGATCACGGGCGAGCGCGGCAATCGTGAGATAGTCGTGCACATGCGCACCCCTGCCCGCGTGGAGCCATCGTGCTGAAGCGCGTCCTCATCCTGCGGCCCGAGGGCGTGGAGCCTGCCCTGCTGCTCGCCGGGCGGATCGCCGATGCCGTCGAACGCGCGGGTGTTGAGGCGCGCGAGATCGGCGCCTGGGGCCATGTGCCCGCCGATGCCCTCACGGGGGCGGAGCTCATCATCTGCGTGGGCGGTGACGGCACCGTGCTTCGCGCCGCACGCCTCGCCGTGCCACGGCCCCTACCCATCCTCGGGGTGAACATGGGCCGTCTCGGCTTCCTCACGAGCCTCAACCGGGACGCCTTCTTCGACCAGTTTGATCGCATCCTCGCGGGCGAGTGGGAGGTCGAAGAGCGCCTCATGGTTGCCGGCACCGTTACCGAGGGCGAGGCTGCGGGACGCTCCTTCCACGGTCTCAACGACATCGTCCTCAGCCGCCGCTCTCCCGGCCGCCCCGTCTACGTCGAGCTCGCCGTTGATGGCGCACGCGTCGCCCTCTACCGCTGCGACGGCATGATCGTGGCGACGCCCACGGGCAGCACGGGCTACTCGCTCAGCGCCGGCGGCCCCATCCTCTCACCCGTCGAGCGGCACCTCGTGGTGACGCCCGTGTCGGCGCATCTCGCCATCGGGCGCTCGCTCGTGCTTGAGCCCTCCTCCACCGTGACCCTGAGCGTGCGTTCGGACGAGGGCGCCATCCTGACCGTCGACGGACAGGAGGACCTTCGCCTGGCTGGCGGCGCTCGCGTCTCCCTCACCGCCAGCGAGCACCAGGCTTGCTTCGCCCTCCTGAACCCGCCCTCGTCGTTTTTCGCCCATCTCGCCGAGCGGCTTGAGGTCCAGCTCAGCAGCGCCATGAGCAACGGTGATTGAGCAGCTGACCGTCGCGGGTTTCGCCGTCGCCCGCGACATCACGCTCGCTCCCGGTCCCGGCCTCAACGTGATCACCGGCGAGACCGGCGCCGGCAAGTCCATCATCGTCGACGCGCTCGACTTTCTCTTCGGTGGCAGGCATGGGCGCGGTGTCGTCGCCGGGGGCGCCGAGAGCGCCCGCGTCTGCGCGACCGTGCGCGTTGGCGACGACTGTTTGGCGGTCGAGCGCACCGTGCGCCTCTCCGGGCGCACGGCCGGGCGCATCGACGGGACATCTGCCCCCGCCGAGCGCCTCCGGGAGCTCGGCGCCCGCGTCATCGACATCCACGGCCAGTCCGAGCAGCTCACGCTGCTCCGTCCCCAGGTCCAGCTCACCGTGCTCGACGCCTTCGGCGGCCTCCGCGATCGGCGCGGGGCGCTGTCGGCCCAGATTCGCGAGCTGCGTTCCCTGCGCCGCGAAATCGAGGCCGTCAGCCTCGACTCGCGCCAGCGTGAGCGCCTCCTCGATCAACTCCGCTTCGAGGTCGAGGAGATCGCCCAGGCGGGCCTCGTCCCCGGCGAGGACGACGCCCTCCGCCGCGAGCAGCGACGCCTTGCCAGCGTGGACCGCCTGCTGACCGCCTCGGCCACGGCGCTGGAGGCGCTCGACGCGCCCCCTATCCCCGAGGCCGTCGCCGCCCTCGAGGAGATCGCCGAGGGCGACCCCGACGCCGGCGAGCTCGCCGCCCAGGGCGTGACCCTCGAACAGGTCGCCGCCGACCTCGCCCGCTCCCTGCGCGCCTACCGTGAAACCCTGGAGGACGACCCCGAGCGCCGCGACGTCGTCGAAGCGCGCCTCGACGCCATCGCGCGCCTGCGCCGCAAATACGGGGAGAGCGTCGAGGCCATCCTCCAGTACGAGCAGTCCGCCCGGCAGCGTCTGGACGCGATTGAGCATGCGGGTTCGTCCCTGGAAGAGCTGCGTGAACGCGCCGACGCCCTCGCCGGGTCGGCGGCGGAGGCCGCCGCCTCGCTGTCGCTCGCTCGCCGGGAGGCGGCGACGCGCCTCATCGCCGAGGTGTCGGCGGAGCTGGCGCGACTGGAGATGCCCGGCGCCTCGCTCGCCGCCGGCTTCGCCTGCGAGGACGCTCCGGACGGCCTCACCGTCACCCTGCCCGACTACGAGGTGGTGGCGCCCGACGCTGCCCTCACCGGCGGCGGCGAGCCCGGCGCTCGCGCCTTCACCGAGTCGGGGGCTGACCAGATGGAGCTGCTCGCCTCGTTCAACCGCGGCTCCCCGCCGCGGCCCCTCCGCACCGTCGCCAGCGGCGGCGAGACCTCACGCTTTCTGCTCGCCCTCACGACCGTGCTCGGCGCCGCCGCCGAGCCTCGCCTCGTCGTGCTCGACGAGGTCGACGAGGGCGTCGGCGGACGGGCCGGCTCGGTCGTCGGCGAAGCGCTCCGCCGCCTCGCCGAGCGCCACCAGGTGCTCTGCGTCACGCACCTCCCGCAGGTGGCCGCCTACGGCGCCCGCCACTTCGTCGTGACCAAGGCGAGCGACGGCGCCCGTACCTGGAGCGACATCGAGGAGGTGGAGGGTGAGGCGCGCCTGCGCGAGATGGCGCTCATGCTTGGCGCCGACACGCCAACCAACCGCGCTGCGGCGTCGGACCTTTTGCAGGCAGCGGGGGAGTGAGCCGCTACGAGTAGCGCTGTTCCCGCCAGGGATCCCCGTACATGTGATAGCCGTACATCTCCCAGAAGCCGGGCCGGTCCTGGTCGATGAACTGCATACCGCCCACCCACTTGGCGCTCTTCCAGAAGTAGAGGTGGGGCACCACCAGCCGGATGGGCCAGCCGTGCTCCTTCGTGAGCGGCTCGCCGTTGTGCGTGCGCGCGAAGAGCACGCCCTCCGCCAGCAGGTCGTCGAGCGGCACGTTCGTCGTGTACCCGCCGTAGCTATGGACCATCACGACGTTCGCCTCGGGCTTCACCTTGATGGCGTCGTAGAGGGCGCGGAAGGGCACGCCCTTCCACTCGTTGTCGTACTTGCTCCAGGTCGTCACGCAGTGGATGTCGCTGGTGTCGCTCGTCTCGCCGAGGGCGTTGAACTCGTCCCAGGTGAACTTGCGCTCCTCCTCGACGAGCCCCCACACGTGGAAGCGCCAGGTCTCGGGGTCGAGCCGCGGGATGGCGCCGTAGTGAAGCACGGGCCAGCCGGCGGTCAGTCGCTGTCCGGGGGGAAGCCGGAGCTTGCCGTCGGGCCGTACCTCGCGCGTCGCGCTCTGGGACATGCACAGGACTCCAGGGAAGGGTGTCGTTCCAGCCTACGGGCGCGCCTGCGCCTGCGGCAAGGCCACCGAGGTAAAGGCGCAGGCGGTCAACGCCGTCCCGCCGCATGCGCAGCGCGCCAGAGCCCGAGCCACTGCTCGAACGAGACCGTTCGCGGCCGTGCGTCCCGTTCGATCCCGAGGGCCCTGGCCGTGCGCTTGAACTGCTCGTAGCCGAGGAGGCCCGACAGGTTTCTGCGCATGCTGGCCCGTCCCGGCGCGAATCCCTGCCGCACGAAGCGCTCCCACCCCTGCGACTCAGAATCCGGTACCAGAGGCTGTCTCCGCAGCCGGGCGCTGAGCAGCACGCAGTCCGTCCGCGGCGGCGGCACGAAGTCACGCCGCCGCAACGCCAATGACACCTGGAACTCGAACCACGGCTTGGCCAGCACGGACACCATCGTCTCCTCCCCGAACCCACCCCACCGCATCGCCGCATCGCGCGACATCACGAGGTGCGCGGAATGGGGGCGATTCCGCGCTCCCAGCAGGAGGCGCATTGCCTCCGATGTGTGGGCGAAGGGCAGGTTCGCGACCACCTCGTATCTGCCCCGTCGCGGCAGCGGCGCCTCGCGGAAGTCTCCCAGCACCGGCTGCAGACGGGGCTCGTCGCGGAACCGTTCCCGAAGGCTGCCCCAGAAGCGCCGGTCCCGCTCGATCGCGACAACCCTCCCCGCTCGTTGCAGCAGGGCTGCCGTCAGGATGCCGTCGCCAGCGCCAAACTCGTAGACGAGCGCGGGTGGCGAGAGTCCGGTTGAGGCGACGATGCGCTCCGCGACCGCTTCGTCGCGCAGCCGGTGCTGGGAGAGCGTTGTGGCGAGGGGCGATCGTCTGGGCATTGCGGTAACCGCGCCGCGCGCAGACGTGTCCGAACCGTGAAGGCTGAGCTTGGGAATGCGGCGGCAACTGAGCCCGATCCAAGCTGTCGGGCGGGGAGCGTGCCGGGGCCCACCGGCGGAGCGGTGGCCCGGGCGCTAGCTGCGAGTTCTGCCTGTTCTCATTCCGTCCCTGAGCGTACGGCTGCCCGGGGTCGCGATCAACGCCGCGACTGGCGGTCGCGACGCCGCAGCATCCCCTTGGCGGCCGCCGTCAGTGGACCGGCCCGCTTCGCCTCGCGCGCGTAGCTCGATTCCCCTCGCTGCACCGCGAAAAGCGAGCCCCACAGGAACGGGGTGTGCTCGCTCGCGAGCATCCAGGGGCGGCGCGCCCGCTTCAGCATCCCGTAGAACATGTAGGCGATCACCCGCGCCGCGTTCAGTTCCGGTTGAATCTCGGCCTCGAGCTCGTCCTGGTAGCTCCGCAGGTCGCCCTCCCCGCCGAGGGCGCGCAGCGTGGCGCGGGCGGCCAGCCGGCCCGAGTGGATGGCGTAGGAGATGCCCTCCGCCGTGAACTCGTCGGCCAGCCCCGCTGCGTCCCCCGCCAGCGCGACGCGCGCGCGCGCGACCGCCTCCCCGCCGCGCCGGAAGCGAATCTTGTGGCCGCGCGCGACCTCGACCTCCGCATCCCTTAGCCCCAGCCGTTCGAGATAGCGATCGACCAGCGCCTTCATCTGTCCCGCCTCCTCCCGCGGCAGCACGATGCCGATCGAGAGCAGCTCCGCCTTGGGGAAGAGCCAGGCGTAGCCCCAGGGGTCGTAGCCCAGGTCGATGAGCGTTGTCGCCTCCCCCACCGAGGCGTCGCGCGGACGGCCCCGCACCTCCACCTCCCAGGCCGCGCACTCGGCGAGGTCACCCCCCAGCCCCGCCATCCGCCCCACGGGTGAGTGCGCCCCGTCGGCGCAGATCAGCACCTCCGCGTCCGCCTCGAAGCCCTCCGCGCGGATACGGGCGTGGCCGTTCAGGTCCAGCTCGCGCACGACCGTGCCCGTGCGCAGTTCCGCCCCCGCGCGCTGCGCGTGCTCAAGCAGGAGCGTATCGAAGCGGTCGCGCATCACCATGCGCGCGAACGGCCCTCGCGAGCGCTTCGTGAACGCCATCTCGCCGCGCGCCGACATCTCGATGCGCGAGACCGAGTCCTCCACCACGCTGTCGATAGGGAAGGGCAGCATGCGCTCGGCCCGCAGGGGAACGCCGCCGCCGCAGGCCTTGTAGCGCGGCCATTCCGCCCGGTCGACGATGAGGACCCGCGCGCCCGCGGCGGCGAGCTCGCGCGCCGTCGTGCTACCCGCCGGGCCCGCGCCCACCACGACCACGTCGAAGGTGCCCATCCCGCGATTCTAGCGGCGGCGCCCGCCCGGAGCCTTCCCCCAAAATGACGATGTATACTTAGCAATTGAGCCGGAGGGGATGCCCATGCCGATGCGGTACTTCCTGATCAATATCGTCCCCGTGACCGTGACCGCGGCTGCCTTCGGCTGGATTCTCGGCGACCTTATCTGGTAGTCCCCCTTGCCCGCGCCATCCGTGGGCGCGTACCGTCTCTACGCCATGAGCGCTTCCATCGGAACCAGCGGCAGCTATCTCTACACGGCCGTCCTTGAGGCGTCCGACGCCGCCTCTCTCAACCAGGCCGCGGACCAGTGGCTCAACGACCACATCGCCAACGAAGTCGTCTCGATGCAACTCGCCCCCGGCGGGGAGCGTCTCTATCTCCTCATCGTCTACAGGGGTGAGCGAAGGGTACGGCGCGCGTGAGCAAGTTCATCCGGACCCGCAACAACGGCGCGGGCAAGGCCGTCATCGCGGAGAACCGCGAGCTTCCCGAGAGCCGCGCCCACGACTTGGACGTACCTGCCGGTGTCGGCGGGCGCTGGCTCGTCGTCGAGTTCGAACCGGGACAGACGACCGGCTGGCACGCCGTCCATTGCGACGTCTACGTCTACATCGCGAAGGGCCAGCTTGAATTCGCCCTCGATGGGGGCGAGTCCGTGACCGTCTATGAGGGCGACCTCGTCATCGAGGGCGACAACACCCTGCACTCCTGGACCAACACCGGCGATGGCCCCGCCAAGGTCTCCGCGATCGAGGTCGACCTGCCCTAGCCCGAGGCCACCGGCGCAGGGGACTGCGAGAGCAGCTCGATCGTGTTGCCGTCCGGGTCCCAGCCGTAGACGACGCGGATGCCGCCGTCGTAGTCCAGCACCTCCGACTTGAACTCCATCCCCGCTGCCTTCAGGCGGGCGTACTCGTCGTCGGCCGAGTCCACCATGAGGCAGATGTGGAAGCCGCCCACGTCGGAGGTGCGCAGCGGGTTGTGGTCGTAGCCCGTCGGGGCGTTGTACTTGATGACCTCGAGGGAGTAGTCGTTCAGGCGCAGCACGGCGGCCGTGATGTCGGTGCCGGGGATGGCCTGCAGCGTTTCGATGAACTCGTTGTCGAGGTGCAGGCGCGTGCCCGTGTCCTCGAAGCCGAGCAGCTTGTAGAACGCGGTCGCCCGATCGAGATCACGCACCGTGATCGACGTGTGGCCCACTCCCCGGATACCCATCGCTGTCCCCCTGCGGCGTGCTGAGCGCGATGCTACCGCGCGGAGACGCCCGAATCCACCATCAGACCGTTGCCCACGATGTAGCCCGCACTCTCCTCGCTCAGCAGGAAGGCGCAGGCCTCGGCGATATCGCGCGGGCTGCAGATCGCGCCGGTGGCGGTCTGCTGGCCCATGCGTTCACGCGCCCCCTCCTCTTCGAGGATGTCCTCGGTCATGCCGCTCTCGACGAAGCCCGGACAGATGTAGTTGACGCGGATGCCGTGCGGCAACAGCTCGATCGCCATCGAGCGCGAGAGCGCCGCCACCCCGCCCTTCGAGGCGGAGTAAGCGGCCAGGTTCGGCAGACCCATCACCGCCGCCACGGAGGCGATGTTCACGATCCCGCCCTTGCGGCCGTCGTCCACCATTGATTTCGCCACGGCGTGCCCGACGACGAACGTGCCCGTCAGGTTCACGTCGATGACCTCGCGCCACGTCTCCAGGTCGGTCTCGAGCGAGCCGGCGTAGCGCAGGATCGCCCCGCAGTGCACCAGCCCGTCGATGCCGCCCCAGGCGGAGCGCACCTGTGCGACCAGCCGGTCGACAGCCTCCGGGTCGGCCACGCTGATGGGCTCGGCGATGACCTCGCGGCCCGCCTCCCGCAGCGTGCGCTCCGTCTCCGCCAGCCCCTCGGCGGCCGGATCGGCGATGGCGACACGGGCGCCGCGCTCGGCGAGCAACTCGGCCACGCCCCGCCCCATCCCCGAGGCCGCCCCGGTGACGATGATCGCCTTCCCCGCGAACGACGCGCTCACGCCGCACGCCTCGCGCCGGGCCGCCGCACTAGACGAACCCCCACTGGGGCAGCGGCGGCGTGCCGCTCATCTCCATGTGGCCGATGCCTTCGCGGCCGTTGAAGCGGCAGCGCACGGCGTGCTCCCCGTCCCACAGCTGGTGCGCGAAGCTGTCGTAGGTCGAGTAGTCGCTCAGGTCGTACTTGTCGTACTCCTCGTGCCAGTCGCCCTGCCAGCCTCCGAGGAAGCGGGGCTGGCCGTAGCCCTCGCCGCGGATGTGGCGCGTGGAGTTCGGCGTGATGATCTCGAACTCGAGGTCGTACTCGGTGCCGAACTCGTCGATGAGGGTGATCTGCGCTGCCTGGAACTTCTTCGTGTTCGGCTGGGCGACGATGTCGATGTTCGTGAAATCGACGACGCGGATCTCCTGGCGCGGGTCGTCGATGGGCCAGGTGACGGCCCCGTCGAAGTGGCTGCCGCGGTTGTCGGCGAGTGTTCCACCGAGGCGTGGCTGGCCCATGAACTCATCCATCCACCACCAGAAACCGATGTCGTCGAACTGGATGTGGCTGTGCCAGTGGATGCGCCCCCCGCCCCGCGGCGAGACGCCCCCGCCGCCCGGCGCCGGGCCCGTCCAGCCCTGCCAGCGCTCCCCGCCGAGGCTGGCCCAGCAGCGGTCGCGCTGGCCCCACGTGTTCTCGTGGTTGACCTCGTAGGTCATCCCGTCGACGTTCAGTTCGCCCGTCCAGCGGCCCATGATCTCGAAGTAGGGGAGGACGCCGGGGAGGGTGGGCGAACCCGCGAACGCGATCGGCGTGCGCGTCTGCACCGGCCGCAGGTAGGTGTCCATCGTGAGGTCGTAGCTGATGCCCCAGTGGTTGTCGGGCGAGAGCGTGAAGCGCGCCTTCCGCAGCGGGTCGATCACCTCCATCGTGGCCGGCCCCACGCGCTGATTCACGCGCGCCGACTTGTAGCCGTCGCGCTCGATGGTGCTGGAGTAGCGCAGGTTGTACTGCGTGTCGCCGTGAACAATGATCTGGCCGTTTTCGATCATCCCGCTGTTGGGCCAGACGGGCCAGTTGGCGCCCACGATCCAGCGCCCGTCGACATCCATGCACTGGAACCAGTGCTGGTCGACGTAGCGCGGGTCCGCGTCGCGGAGGGCGTCCACGGGGCTGGGCGTCTGGTGATAGAAATGCTCGTCGAGCTCGGTCAGCTTCGTCATTCTTCTTCTCCCTAGATGCTCAGGCGAACCACGCCGTAGGCGGTCTGCTCGGCCGCCGTGATCTCGCAGAAGTGCTCGATCGCGAACGGGTTGATGTGGCCGGAGTCGTTGTCGAGCAGCTGCCCGATCGTGGCCGGGTCGGTCGTGTCGTGCGTCTCCGTCTGGGCGATGCCGTCCTTGTACTCGATGTGGCGGAAGTCGGGATGGCCGTAGCCCAGCCCCTTCGCGTAGATGGTCGTGAGGGGCTTCAGACTGAGCTCGTGCGTGCCCCCGTTCCAGTCCTGCAGGGAGGCGCTGCCGCCCCTGAGGCGTTTCCCGTCCATCTCGAACTGCAAATCGAGGTCGGCTCCACTGATGCGGACCGGCTCCCCCTCGCCGTGCGGTCCCGCGAGGCAGCCGTCAAGCCGCGTGCGCCCCGTGTCGTCGCCTAGGCCGCCGGTTGCCTCGGGGTGGCCGCCAGCCGGCTCGATGCGCCAGACCCAGCCAGAGAGGGCCCCAGCCGTTGCCGCCATCCAGAACGAGCGGCTGCCGATCGAGCTGGGCGGCCGTCCAAGGAAGGGAATCTGCCCGAACACGGGGCGCACTCCCCAGGATCGCTCGCGCACGCCCACGGCCCCGTCGACCGCGATCGTCTCGCCCTCGATCGTAACGCTGCCGCTGGCCGTGCCCGCCTGTGAGTACTGATACAGATCCCAGATCAGCTGGCGCCCGTCGCGCCGGTGCTGCACCGGCCCCGCCACCTCCATCGGCTGCAACTCCGACCTGAACTCCAGGTCGAAGCTGACCGCCTGCCCCTCCGCCGGCTCCAGCTTGAAGCGCCACGCCCGGAAGGGATCGACGATGTCGGCGCTGATGCCGCCGACTTCGCGCCGGTCGCGATCGCCGTCCACGCGCCGCCCGAAGCGCACGTCGTACTGCCTGCCTCCGTATGCCACGCTGGCGGCCGCGTCCATGGTGGCGGTCGGGGGATAGACCCCCATGTGCCCTGCCACGCTGAGCGAGCCGTCGGTCGTGCCGATGTGGAACCAGAGCTCGTCGACCCAGCGCGGATTGCGCCCCTCGACCAGCTCCATGTTCTCGACGATCTGGTGGATGGCGTAGTCGTCCAGTTCCGTTGCCACGGTCACCCCTTCGTCGCGGCTCGCGGGCGCCTGTTGGCGCGCGGCCGCGAAAGCCCCGCGAATCTAGACGAGCGGCGGGCGCGTTTCAATGCGCCCGCCGCTCGCGAGACTGGTTCCCGTGCCGGTTGTGGGTGCTAGCGACCCTTGAAAGTCGCGGCCCGGCGCTCCTGGAAGGCGGTCACGCCCTCCTTCGCGTCCTCGGTGTAGGCGAGGTCGTCGAAGAGGTCGTGCTCGAGCTGAAGGCCGTCGTCGAGCGTCATGTCGAGCCCTTCGCGCATCGCCCGCTTGGCCGCGCGCAGCGCGAGCGGCCCGCGCGAGCAGAGCGTCTCCGCCAGCTGTCGAGCGGCGGCCTGCAGCCGGTCGGCGGGCACTACCTCGTTCACGAGGCCGTACTGGAGGGCCGTTTCCGCCCCGATCTGGTCGCCCGAGAAGACGATGCCGGAGGCGATCGCCCAGGGCAGCTCTCGTGCGAGCCGCTGCGTCGCGCCCCAGCCCGGGATGAACCCGAGTGTGATTTCGGGGGCGCCCAGGCGCGCGCCCTCAGCCGCGATGCGCAGGTCGCAGGCGAGCACGATCTCGAGCCCGCCGCCAAGCGCGAGGCCGTTCACCGCTGCGATCAGCGGCTTCGTCACCGTCTGTCCGCGCATGATCGTGTCGGGTTCGTCGTAGCGGTTGCCGCGCGGGTCGTCGATCAGCGTCGGGATCGTCTCCTTCAGGTCGGCCCCGGCGCTGAAGGAACGCCGCCCCGCGCCCGTGATGATGCCGACCCACACATCGTCGTCGGCTTCGAGTTTCGCACACGCCTCGGAGAACTCGTTCCACGTCTCAAGGTCGATCGAGTTCAGGGCGTCGGGCCGGTTGATGGTGATGGTCGCGATGTGATCGCTGGTCTCGTAGAGCAGGGCCACGCCTACCTCCCGTCAGTTGTACTCAAAGAATCCGCGGCCGCTCTTGCGGCCCAGGTGGCCGAGCGAGACGAGCCGTCGCAGCATGGTTGGCGCCTTGAAGCGGGACTCGCCGTACTCCTCGAACATGGCGTCGCTGATGTGGATCATCGTGTCGAGTCCGATCAGATCGGCCGTGGCGAGGGGCCCGAGCGCGTGGTTCAGGCCAACCTTGCAGGCCTGGTCGACGTCCTCGGCCGAGGCGATACCGCCCTCCACCATGTGGATGGCGTCGAAGATGAAGGGCACCAGCAGGCGGTTCACGATGAATCCCGGGGAGTCCTTCACCCGCACCGTCAGCCGGTCGATCGTGTCGCAGAAGGCCATGGCTGCGTCGATCGTCTCCTGCGAGGTGCTCTCCGAGGAGATCACCTCCACCAGGGGCAGCACCGTGGGCGGGTTGAAGAAGTGGATGCCGATGACCTGTTCGGGCCGTCCCGAGGAGGCCGCCATCTCGCTCAGCGAAAGCGAGGAGGTGTTGCTCGCGAGGATCGCACCCTGCTTGCAGACCTCTCCCAGCTGCTCGAAGAGATCCTTCTTGACGGGCAGGTCCTCCACCACGGCCTCGATCACAAGGTCGCTGCCGTTGAACCCACCGAGCGTCTCAACGCCCTGCAGACGGGCCAGGGTGCGGTCGTGCCGTTCGCGGCTGAGGCGCCCGCGCTCGACCTCGCGGCCGAGGCGGCGGCGGATCGTCGCCAGCCCCTGTTCGAGCCGTTCCGGATCCTCTTCGACCACACGGACGCGGTAGCCGTGGGCAGCGCAGATCTGGGCGATTCCCGCGCCCATGATCCCGCAGCCCACCACTCCCACTTCCCGGATGTTCATCGTCTTCCCTTCCTGGCCACCACGCGCCCGCGCGCTCGCGGGGCCGTCGCAGTATCGCACACGAGTCCTGATTGCTTTGAGCCTCAGGCGATCTCGTGCCCGGCCAGCGCTTCGAGCGCCTTTACCAGTCCGGAATGGTCCAGATCGCTCCAGCCCTGCGCCGCGCAGGCGTTCATCAGCTCCTGCGCCGTGGCCGTGTTGGGCAGGCTGATACCCAGCGCCCTCGCGCCCTGCAGCGCCAGGCCGAGGTCCTTCTGGTGGAGGGCGATGCGGAAGCCGGGGTCGAATGTGCGCTCGATCATGCGCGCCCCGTGCACCTCCAGGATGCGCGACCCGGCGAAGCCGCCCATCAGCGCCTCACGGACGCGCGCGGGGTCCACCCCCGCCTTCGAGGCGAAGAGGAGCGCCTCCCCAACCGCCTCAATGGTGAGGGCGACGATGATCTGGTTGGCCACCTTGCACGTCTGCCCTGCTCCCACGTCGCCCACGAGCGTGATGTTGGCGCCCATCAGCTCGAGCAGCGGCCGCACGCGCTCGAAGGTCTCGCCCCCGCCGCCGCACATGATCGTGAGGCTCGCCGCCTTCGCCCCCACCTCTCCCCCGGAGACGGGCGCGTCGACGTAGTCGCAGCCCTTCTCTGCTATGCGCTCGGCGAAGCGCTTGGTCTCGATCGGCGAGATCGAGCTCATGTCGATGACGGTCGTGCCGGACCGCAGCCCCTCCACCACGCCGCCCGCGCCGAGCAGCACCTCCTCCACGTCGGGCGTGTCCGGCACCATCGTGATGACGACCTCGCCGCGCGAGGCCGCCTCCGCGGCGCCGGCGCATTCGACGGCGCCGGCGGCCAGCAGCTCCTCCGGCAGGGGCGAGACGTGCCGCACCACGAACAGATCGTGGCCGGCGGCCTGCAGGTGGCCGGCCATGGGCCGCCCCATGATCCCCAGCCCGATGAACGCGATTCGTGTCATGACGCTCCTTCACTCTCTCTATGCTCGCGAAGCCACCCCAGCCCTGCCTCGGTTGTCGTGGCGGGCGCGTACTCGCACCCCACCCAGCCCTCGTAGCCGATAGCGTCCAGGTGGCGCAGGAAGAAGCCGTAGTTCACCTCGCCCGTGCCCGGCTCGTGGCGCCCGGGGTTGTCGGCGATCTGGATATGCCCGATAACGCCCAGGTTCTCCTCGACCGTGCGCGCGAGGTCGCCCTCCATGATCTGCATGTGGTACGCGTCGTACTGCAGCCCCACGAGCCCGTCCCCGACCTCCGCCATCACCGCCAGTCCCTGGGCGCTCCGGTTCACGAAGAACCCCGGGATGTCGCGCGTGTTGATCGGCTCGATCAGGAGCTGCACGGCAGCCTGGCGGAACACGCGTCCCGCATAGCGCAGGTTCTCCACCAGCGTGGCGAGCGCTTCCTCCGCCGAGACGCCCCGGGGCGGGATACCGGCGAGGCAGTTCGCCCGCGGACAATCCAGCGCCCAGGCGTAGCGAAGCGCGAGGTCAACTCCCTCGCGGAACTCCCTGATCCTCGCCGGGTCGCAGGCGATACCGCGCTCGCCCGCCGCCCAGTCCCCCGCCGGCAGGTTGATGAGCGCCTGCGTCAGTCCGTGCTCGCGCAGGCGCGACACGAGCTCCTCCTCGGGATGTTCGTAGGGGAAGGGGTACTCCACCGCCTCGAAGCTGTGCCGCTTCGCCAGGGCGAAGCGGTCGAGGAAGGGGACCTCGGTGAAAAGGAAATTCAGGTTCGCCGCGAATCGCACCATCGCGCGAATGATACGGCTCCGTTCGCGGGCCGCATTGGTAAACAGTGCGGGAGGCGGACGCCCGCTACAATGGAACCATCACAAACGGAGCAAGCCGATGTTCATCGCCATGAACCACTTCCCAGTCAATCCCGACCGCGGACACGACTTCGAGGAGGTCTGGAAGGGGCGCGAGAGCTACCTCAAGGACCTCGACGGGTTCGTCCAGTTCTCGCTGCTCAAGGGCGACGACCCGGGCGACTACATCTCCCACACCATCTGGGAGTCGCGCCAGGACTTCCTCAACTGGGCCCAGTCCGACCACTTCCGCCGGGCGCACGAGCAGTCGGGGCCCGCCCAGGGCGTGCTCGAGGGCCATCCCCACGCGAAGTTCTACGAGGCCGTCATCGTCGAGCAGGGGGCGAGCGCCCCTGTCTCCTGAGCCCCAGGACGAGAGCCCGCTCCTCCCGGAGCACTTCCGCCGCGTGGATGAGTCGGACGACTCGTCCTTCTACATCGAGCCGCGGCTCGTCAACCACATCGACGACGGGGCCATCGCCGCCCTCGGCGAGTTCTACCGCCGCACCCTCCCGGCAGGCGGTCACGTCCTCGACCTCATGTCGAGCTGGGTCTCCCACCTGCCTGCGGACGTGAGCTACGCAGGCGTCACGGGCCTCGGGATGAGCCAGGTCGAGCTCGAACGCAATCCCGTCCTCACCCGCCGCACGATCCACGACCTCAACCAGGACCCCACGCTCCCCTACGCCACGGACGAGTTCGACGGAGCCGTCGTCAGCGTCTCCGTCCAGTACCTCACGCGGCCGGTGGAAGTCTTCGCGGAGGTCGGGCGGGTGCTGAAGCCGGGCGCGCCCTTCGCCATCACCTTCTCGAACCGCATGTTCCCGACGAAAGCCGTGCGCATCTGGCAGCTCCTGGGCGACGAACAGCGAGCGAATCTCGTCGCCCTCTACTTCGAGCTCTCGAAGGCGTTCCAGATGGCCCGCGCCTTCGACCTCAGCCCCGCCCCCGGCCGCTCCGACCCCGTCTACGCCGTCGTCGCCGGCGCCCTCGACCCCACCGCCGAGCCTGACGAAAGCGGCATCACGTGAAGGTCCTCCGGCGGTAGCTCAAGCGTCCACGACTTCTGTCCCGCCACCCCGAGGACCTCGTAGGGTCGGGCCGCGATCTCCACCTCGACCGGCTCCCCCAGCGCCGACTCGAACCGCAGCGTGTGGGTTGCGCCGTAGCCCAGCTCTTCCTGGATGGTCGCGCGGACGAGGTTGGGCTGGCCGGGATCGTCCGGCTGCAGACGCCTCAGGTTGACCCGCTCCGCGCGGATGGCGATGTCGACGGCTTCGCCCGGCTGAGGGCGCCAGCCGTTCGGTGCAGGGGCGCGCAGGAGCGCGCCGCCTGTCTCCACCTCCAGCTCGCCCCCCGCTACCGTCGCAACCCGGCCCCGCAGGATGTTGGCCACGCCCGTCAGCTCGGCGACACGCCGGCTGGCCGGCTGCCGGAAGACGCGTTCGCGGCCATCGAACTGCAGCAGGCGGCCCGCATCGAACACGGCCAGGCGGTCTGCCACCAGGTGCGCCTCGCGCAGGTCGTGGGTCACGAAGATGACGCTCAGGTCGAGCTCGCTGCGCAACCGGATCAGCTCCCGCCGAAGCTCCACCCGCAACGACTCGTCCAGCGCGCTGAACGGCTCGTCCAGCAGGAGCAGGCTCGCCTCGCGGGCGAGGGCGCGGGCGAGGGCGGCGCGTTGCTGCTGCCCCCCGCTCAGCGAACGAGGCTTGCGGTCGCGGAAGGCGCCCAGGTGCATCAGGTCGAGAAGCTCCCCGAGTCGCCCGTCCCGGTCTTCGCCCCTCATCCCGAAGGCGACGTTCTCGGCCACGGTCATGTGTGGGAACAGCGCCAGATCCTGGACCACGTACCCGATGCGACGTTCCTGCGGGGGTAGATCGAGCCCCGCGCCTGAGTCGAACACGGGCTCGTCCCCGATCACGATGCGGCCCTCCGCTGGCCGCAGCAGCCCGGCGATCAGCTGCAGGGTGAGGCTCTTGCCCGCCCCCGAGTGGCCGAACAGCACCACGATCTCGTTGCCGGCCTCCAGCCGCGCGTCGTAGGAGAAGTCGCCGAGTTGGGTTCGGGCTGCGAAGTCGAGCGTCATGCCGCCTCCGCACGTCGCGTCGAGAGCAGCCAGAAGGCTGCCAGCGCCACGAGCGCCACTGCCAGCAGCAGCAGCGCGAGGGCCACGGCCGCCGTCAGGCCACCGGCGCTCTCGAAGGCACTCAGAATTGCGAGTGGCATGGTCTGGGTCTCGCCCTGCAGGTTCCCGGCAAAGATGAGCGTGGCGCCCAGCTCGCCCAGTGCCCGCGCCCAGCAGAGTGCCGCTCCCGCCGCCAGCGAGGGCCAGCTCAGGGGCAGGACGATCCGTGCGAATGCACGCAGGCGCGACGCTCCCAGCGTGTGCGCCACCCGCTCGTACTGCGCGTCGACGCTCGCGAAACCGGCCCTCGCCGCGCGCACGTAAAAGGGCGCCCCCACGAAGAGCTGCGCCATGATCACGGCCGCGGTGCTGAACCCGAGCGTCAGCCCGAGCCAGTCGTCGAGTGGCGCCCCCAGCAGCCCCTTCCGCCCGAACGCCGTCAGCAGCGCCACGCCCGCGATCGTCGGGGGCAGGACGATGGGCAGGTCGATGAGCGCCTCCACCGCGCCCTTCCCCCGGAAGCGAGCGTGCGTCAGCCAGTAGGCCACGGGCGTCCCCGCCACGACGGCGATCAGAAGTGACACCGCCGAGGTCCAGAGCGAGAGCACGAGTGCATCACGTGCGGTGTCGCTCGTGACGGCGTCCCAGGCGCCGCTGTCGCCAACGCCGCGTTCGAGCAGGCCCGCGAAGGGCAGCAGGAAGAACACCGCGAAGACCGCGACGAGCAGCGCCAGTCCAGCGATGGGGGCCCGCGCCCGCAGGGCGGTCATCGTCGGGGCCCCAGGGGCCAGAAGCCGTGCCTTGCGAGGATGGCAGCGCCCTCCGGCGATGTCACGAACCCCACGAATGCGCGCGCCATCTCGCTCTCCGCGAGGAGGGCGATGCGGTATTCCGTACTCGTCGGGAACCGGTCGGGAACCGCGACCGCTCGAACGCCGTCCGCCGCCGCCAGATCGGTCGTGTAGACGATGGCGGCGTCCGCCTCCCCCAGTTCGACCTTCGCCAGCGCGGCGCGGACGTTCGTCTCATTGCTGCGGACGTTCGCGAACACCCGCTCCGCGAATCCGCTCCCGAAGGCGCCGTCCAGGTCTACGAGAGCCACCAACTCGCGCGCATAGCGGCCCGCAGGCACGTCCTCGGCCGCTAGTACGAGCCGCAGGCCGGGCTCTGCGAGGTTCCCGAAGGAGCTGATTCCGGTAGCGCCCTCCGCGGCGGCCACGACAAGCGAGTTGGCGGCGAATCGCCGCTCCTCAATGACGAGCCCGGCGGCGTCCAACTCCTCGACCTCGCAGGGGCTGGCGCTCGCGAACACGTCTGCGGGCGCTCCCTCCAGCACCTGCGTGCGCAGGGTCGCCGAGCCGCCGAACGAGAGCCGCACGGTCACTCCCGGATGCGCCGTCTCGAAGGCATCCGCCAACTCCCCGAAGGCTTCGGTGAGGGAAGCTGCTGCAAACACGGTGATGGTCCCCCGAGGCCGGCCGTTGTCGCCGCCGCCGCCCCCGCAGGCGGCCAGCGCCACCGCGACGGTCGCGAGTCCCGCCGCGGCTGCCGCTGGCAGGTTCACGGCCTGGCCGCGAGAGCGGAGAGCGTCGCGAGGTGGTCCCGCAGCCAGGCCAGGGTGGCGTCCGCGGCGGAGAGCTTCGACTGCGCCACGAGGCGCGAGAAGCCGTCGCCCGCCTGCGCGAGGCGCTCGCCGGCGCGCGCCCGGTAGGACTCGCACACGCGCAGCTGCTTCCGTACCAGCGTGACCTCGGCGGCAGGGTCAACCGCGTGCAGCACATACAGCTTCACCAGCAGCTCGAAGCGCACCTCCCGCAAACGCTCGACCGGCTCGCGCAGCCAGGCGTCCACCGCCGCCTCGCCCACCCGCGTCAGCGCGAACCGCTTCCGCGGCGGGCGCAGCCCCTCCCGCTCCTCGCGCCAGGTGACCAGCGCCCGGCCCTCGAGATTGCGCAGGTAGGTATAGAGCGAGCCCTGCTCGATCGGGCAGACCTCGCGCAGGTCCTCGCCTTCGAAGTAGCGCGCCATCTCGTAGCCGTACATGGGGCGGGTGCGCAGCAGGGCGAGGACGGCGTGCTCACCGGCGAGGAGCTCGCGTTTCATGGCTCCGGGACTCTAGCTGGGCCCTGAATACTTGGCAACCAAGTATTTGAGGGAAAGCGTGCGGGGCCGGCTTCGACAGGCGAAAACCAGGGGGTGGGTATCCCCGAGCTAGGGGCCAGAGGTGGCGAAGCCCGCGCGAATCCCTTCGATGCGCGCTTCGACCCCTGCCTTCGTGTCCTCGTGCGTGACAATGTACAGCTCGTTGTTGCGAACGGCGTCGAGAACCCGCGCCGCCACCTCGGAGGGCGGCATGCCCTGCGCGATTCCCTGCCGGATGGGCTCGGCGTGCTCGGGTACGTCTTCGGGGCCGCCGTGCTCGTCGGGCCGGTTCCGGCCGGCCTCCACGATGCGTGTCGCCACACCGCCCGGGCACAGCACGGACACGCCGATGTTGACGGCGGCAAGGTCCACGCTCAGGTGCTCGGACAGGCCCACGACGGCTTGCTTCGAGGCCACGTAGGAGGCCATCCCCGGCGGCGCGAACAGCCCCGCGCTCGAGGACGTGTTCACGATGTGCGCCTCGCCCCCCTGCTCGAGGATGCGGGGCAGGAACTGGGTCACCCCGTTTACGACGCCGTCCAGGTTGACCGACATCACCCAGTCCCAGTCGGCGTCGCTCATCTCGGCGGCGGAGCGGAAGGCCACGACCCCGGCGTTGTTGCAGAGCACGTGCACGCCCCCGAACGTCTCGAAGGCCTTGTCGGCCAGCTCCTTCACGGAGGCGCGGTCGGAGACATCCGTGCGGACCGCGATGGCGCTCCCGCCGGTGTCGTTGATGGAGTTCGCCACCCCCTCGGCGGCGCTCAGATCGATATCGGACACCACGACCGACAGGCCCTCGGCCGCGAACGCCCGGCACAGCCCCTCGCCGATGCCACTTCCTCCACCAGTCACGACCGCCGTATTGCCAGCTCCAAGTTCCATTGTCGGTGTGCCTCCAGCGAGCGCGCATCTTACCGCTTCCGCGGGAGCGGGGGGGGGTCCTGGGCTACATTCCACGGGCCAAAGGGGAGTGCTTTGGGAGTCCCTCCCAGTCCGAAGCTCTATCACATCGTCCACGTTGATCGGCTGCCTTCAATCGTGCAGGACGGCTATCTTTGGTGCGACGCGGACATGGTGGGGCGGAGCGGCGTCGGGACGACGATCGGGATGGACAAGATCAAGCAGCGACGGCTGCGGCAGTCGTTGCAGAGTCATGCGGGTTTGACGGTCGGCGAGTGCGTGCCGTTCTACTTCTGCACGCGCTCGGTCATGCTCCACTCGATTCACAGCCGGGACGATGCGGACCTAGGAATCCTCTGAGCAAGTAGGCTGGCGCCGGCGATTTGCTCCGGCAGCAGGTTGTATTGGACAAGGAGGGCCGCAGGGGAGGGGGTCGGGGGAGGGCGGGGGCCTCTGTTGCCTTCCCGTCGCGCTTCGACGAGCGCGCGGAACGCACTGCTCCCCGGGTCAGGCGAGTTGGGGCTCGGCTCTGAGCAGGTTCGTCAAGCCCAGCAGCAGCGCCAGCCGCTCCCGGTTCTTCGCCAGACCACGGTAGCGCACCTTGTCGTAGCCGAAGCGCCGCTTCACCGCGAGGAAGGGGTGCTCCACCTTCGCCCGCAGCGACGCCTTCTCCCGCTCCGCCCGCGCCGCCTCGCTCCCCGGCTCAAGCAGCCGCCTCCGGCCGGGCCGCAGCGCCACCCGCCACTCGACCTCCGACCGCGCCTGCTCCGGGCGCTTCTCCACGCCCCGGTAGCCCGCGTCGCCGTACGCCTCCCGCTCCTCGCCATGCAGCAGGCGGTGCGCCTCCGTCACGTCGGCCACGTTCGCCGCCGTCGCCCTCATGCTGTGCACCAGCCCGCTGTCGGCGTCCACGCCGATGTGCAGCTTCATGCCGAAATGCCACTCGTTCCCCTTCTTCGTCTGGTGCATCTCCGGGTCGCGCGCGCGCTGGCGGTTCTTCGTCGAGGAGGGCGCCGCGATGATGCTGGCGTCCACGATCGTGCCCGCGCGCAGGCGCAGGCCGCGCTTCGCGAGGTGGGCGTTGATTGTCTCGAACAGCTTCGTCCCCAGGTCGTGGCGCTCCAGCAGGTGGCGGAAGTGGAGGATGGTGCTCTCGTCGGGAATGTCCTCGGTCAGGGTGAGACCGCAGAAGCGGCGCACCGACTCGGCTTCGTAGAGGAGGTCCTCCATGGCGGGGTCGCTGAGGTTGTAGCAGAGCTGGACGCAGTGGCTGCGCAGCATCACCGCCAGCGGGTAGGGCCGCCGTCCCCGTCCCGCCTTCGGGTAGTGCGGCTCGATGCGCGCCTCCAGTTCCTCCCAGGGCACGAGGCCGTCGATGCGTTCGAGGAACAACTCACGGCGGGTCTTCCGCTTCTTCTGCTCGAACTCCACGCTGGCGAACGTCGGCTGATGCATGGGGGCGCCCTCCCTCTCCGGTTCGCGCCCCATGATCGCATCTGCTCACTCGCTCTGGCGAGTTGTTCAGACTGTCCCTAGCCTATCGCGGAGGCCAGGAGTCGGTAGTCCATTTGAGACTGGACATGCGGGAGGCGATCGCATGGGCTGAGTCGGAGCGGCACTGTTGGGCCTTCACAACTTCCAATGCCGGAGCCGAAGGGTTTGCCGACTACGGTGACTTGGCGTTTCTTGACAGAATCGATTGGAACATCGTGCTGGACCCCGACTGGATAAGGAGTCGTAGGGACAAGACGTTCCAGGAGGCGAAGGCGGCCAGGCAGGCTGAATTTCTCGTTGAGATGAAGATCGCCTGGCCGCTCGTACAGGTCATTGGTGTCTGCTCGGAGGATGTGCGGGAACAGGTGCTGGCCGTGCTTGAAGGAGCGGAGCATTGTCCTGCTGTGGAAGTCCACCGAGCGTGGTACCATTGAACAGATGTTCGAGAATGTCGAATACAAGGCGGCCGACCTGTTGGCCGAAGACGCCGAGGCGCTCGTCAACACGGTCAACTGCGTCGGTGTGATGGGCAAGGGCCTTGCCCTGCAGTTCAAGAAGAAGTTCGGCGCCAACTTTGATGCGTACGCCAAGGCATGTGCACGGGGCGATGTACGCCCCGGCCGGATGTTTGTCTTCGACCTTCGGCAGGAGTCGGCTAGTGAAGAGCAGGCTGCGCTGCCGATGAGTTTCGCGGAGGAGCCGGTCGTCTATGGCGCCGATGCGCCGCGACATCCCCGCTACATCATCAACTTCCCCACTAAGGACCACTGGCGTAACGGGAGCCGCATGCAGTACATCGACGATGGTCTCGCTGACCTCGTACGGCAAATCCGGGCGCGAGGGATACGGTCAGTGGCAATCCCCGCGCTTGGCTGCGATCTGGGTGGCTTGGCGTGGGACGATGTGCGTCCCCGCATTGAGGCGGCGCTCGGTGGTCTGGACGACGTGCAGGTGGTGGTCTGCGAGCCGCGGCGCGTTCGCGTCTAACGCCCCTCCCAACTCCGTTCGTGGCACGATAGCGCCGTGACCCAGCCATCGGGCGAGTACAAGACGGTCGGCATCATCGGCGGGGGCACCGCTGGCTACCTGACCGCGCTCGCCCTGCGCAAGAAGCTCCCCCACCTGCGCGTTACCCTCATCGAGTCTCCTACCATCCCCATCATCGGCGTCGGCGAGGGCACCACCCCGATCATGGTCAAGTTCCTCCACGCCTACCTCGAACGGGACGTCCACGAGCTCTACCGGAAGGTGCAGCCCACCTGGAAGTTCGGGGTCAAGTTCGAGTGGGGACAGCCGGGCGACTACTTCTTCAACTACGCCTTCCACCCCGGCCCGGTACTGGATTCCGTCTACTATGGCGGCGCCTTCAACGAATACTCCCTCGGCTCCCTCCTCATCTCCAACGAGCGCTCACCCATCCTCTCCGGCGAGGGCGGCCAACTCACCTCCCTCATCGACCGCATCCCCTTCGCCTATCACCTCGATAACGGCCGCTTCGTCGCCTACCTGCGCGATGAGGCCGTGCGCGACGGCGTCGAGCGGCTTGAGCGCTCGGTCGACGCGTTCGTCCCCACCGAGGACGGCGAGAGCCTCGACCACATCGTTACCGACGACGGCGAGGAGCGGCGCTTCGACCTGTACGTCGACTGCACCGGCTTCCGCGCCGAGATCATCGGCGAGACGCTGGGGTCGCCCTTCCAGAGCTACGAGGGGAGCCTCTTCTGCGACCGCGCGATCGTCGCGAACGTGCCCCACGGCGGCCACATCAAGCCCTTCACCACCGCCGAGACGATGAACGCCGGCTGGTGCTGGAACACTCCCTCGGCCGAGGACGATCACCGCGGCTACGTCTTCTCCTCGCAGTTCCTCTCCGACGACGAGGCGGCGGAGGAGATGCGCTCGAAGAACCCCGGCATGGGCGACCACCGCGTGATCCGCTTCAAAACGGGCCGCCGCGAACACTTCTGGAAGGGCAACGTGGTCGCCATCGGCAACTCCTACGGTTTCGTCGAGCCGCTGGAATCGACGGGGCTGCACATGATCATCCTTGAGATCAACCAGCTCGTCCTGAACTTCCCCCGCTCGAAGAAGGACACCGCCATCCGCCGCATCGTGAACCGCACGCTCAACGCTCACTGGGACGACGTGCGCTGGTTCCTCGGCGTGCACTACCGCTTCAACAAGAAGCTCGACACGCCCTTCTGGCAGGCCTGCCGGAACGCGGTCGAGCTCGGCGCCGCGCAGGAGCGCGTCGACCTCTTCCGCGAGCGGACGCCCCTCACCTACCGGCAGTCGCAGTTCTTCAAGCCGGAGGAGGTCTTCGGCGACTTCGCCTACGACGTGCTGCTTCTCGGCCAGCGCGTTCCCGGCCGCTACCTCGATGCCAGCCAGGGTCGTGTCGAGTGGCAGAAGCGCGTCGACGGGCTGCACCGGCTGGCGGGGAATGCGCTCACCCAGGAGCAGGCGTTCGAGACGCTCGCCGGCGCTCCCCGCGAGATACTGGGGAGCCTGGTCACGTCGCCCAATACCTGGGTGGTCTGGCCCTAGGCGGGTCGCGATGGCCGCCATCCAGCCGCCCCCGCCCCAGGGTTCGCGCCTCCACTGGGAGCAGGCCCCCCGACGCCTGCGGGAAGCCTTCGAGTCGTGGGCGGGAAGCGCCGTTCGCGAAGCCGTGACGCAGCCCTCCGGCTTCTCGCCGGGCGTGGCCGTGCGACTGCGCCTCGCCGACGGCCGGCGCCTCTTCGTGAAGGCAGTGGGCCCCGACCTCAACCCCCATAGCGCGGGCATCCACCGGAGCGAGCTCCGCATCGTCTCTGGCATGCCCGCGGACATCCCCGCGCCGCGCCTGCTCTGGTCTCACGACGAGGGTGAGGACGGCTGGGTCGCCCTCGCCTTCGAGGATATCGAGGGGCAGCACCCGCAGCAGCCCTGGAACCTGCGCGAGCTCGACCGCGTCCTCGACGCCCTCGCGCGTCTCGGCGAACGCCTCACTCCCTCCCCGCTGCCTCCGGGGACCGCCCCGAGCGCCACGGACGCCTTCCCCCAGACGAGTTGGCGGACCCTTCGCGAGGAAGGGGGCCACCGGCAGGGCCACCTCGCTCCCTGGTTTCGGAACAGTCTCGAGCGGCTGGCCAATCTGGAAGCGGGGGTCCCCGAGGCCCTGCAGGGCGATACCCTCCTCCATCTCGACATCCGCGCTGACAACCTGTTGCTCACGCCCGAGCGGGTCTGGTTCCTCGACTGGCCCCACGCGTGCGTCGGCGCTGCCTGGGTCGACGTCGTCGTCATGGCCCCGAGCGTGACCATGCAGGGCGGCCCCCCTCCCGAGGAGGTGGCCGCCGCCCTCCCCGCCTGCCGCGCCGCCGACCCCGAGAAGGTCACGGCAGTGGTCGCGGCCATGGCGGGAGCATTCACGGAGTGGGGGTCGCGACCGCCACCGCCGGGCCTCCCCACATTGCGAGCCTTCCAGAATGCGCAGGCGTCGGTCGCGCGCGACTGGCTCCTGCGGCGGCTGGGCGAACGCTAGCCCTGCCCCTCCCGCATCCCCTTCGCGATGCGCTCGCCCGCCGCCGCCGCGTCTTCGAAGGCGACCGCCTGGCGGCTGAGCACCGGGTACAGCGTGAAGATCGGCGTGTTGTACGGGATCAGCGCCGACTCGACATCGGGACGCAGCGCGAGGTGCAGGTTCACGTAGTTGTAGCTGAGCCCTTCCTGCCAGGGCTCGCCGCCGCTGCGCTCGTACTCTTCGGTTGTGCCGAGCCCGTAGCTGCGCGTCATGAGGCCGGTCGCGGCCGTGAGCCCGAGGTCGAGCAGATCGGGCGCGCCCTGGATGAGCACCGCCACGCGTGCGGCGTCGAACCACACCTTCAGGTTGCAGCTCACCTGGACGTAGTTCCCGAGGCTGCCAAGGTGCTGCAGCAGCGTCAGCGGGAACGCGAGCTCCGGCGGAGCGTTCCCCGGCGCTTTCCCGCTGAACGTGAACTCGGGCTCCTTCACCCGCGACGCCGAAACGTAGACGAGGTTGGGGTCGTCCACCGGCACCCCGACCACGGCGCCGTCGCGGTCGCTCGTGAGCTGGCCCACCTGATAGCGCAGGGGGAACGAGTAGCCGGGCTTCCCGTAGAAGATGCGCACGCCCGTCTCCAGCGGATCCTGTGGCGTGCGGCTCAGCTTCAGGTCGAACGGCAGCAGCACATGGAAGGCGTGCGTGCGTGCGTTCATGAAGGGTCCGCAGGCGCCCTCGAACTCCTTGTGGATGGCCGTGTTCTCGGGCTCGAAGTTCTGCGCCGGACCGGTGTAGTTCTGGGCTCGCCGCGCCTCCGGGGTCAGGTGATAGAGGTTCTGGTAGTGCGCCGCCGCCCGCCGCTGGGCGATATCGGTGAAGTACTCCGGCGCCATGCTCTCGACGATGATGCGCTCCTGCTCGCCCGTGTCGGAGCGGTTCACGCGCACGGCCTCGTGGTAGCGTTCGAGCTCGTAGGCCGTCTTGCGCAGCTCCTGGCCCACCTGCGCCTCGACCGGTGTCCCCGCCAGCCGCGTGCGCGGCAGAATCGCCTGCGCCCGCTGCAGGAAGTCGAGCTTGGCGCTGTAGCGCCGCGGCTCCGGTGCGAACGACTGCGCCGCCGCCAGCAGCAGGCTCACCTGCTCGTCGGGCAGCAGCCCGAGCGCGTCGAGGTCGTTCTCACGGATGAAGGAGGCGGCCAGCGGCGCGAACGCCTGCTCCCGCCGGATACCGAGCGTGAGCAGGTAGTTCAGGTAGCTGCGCGCTTCCTCGGGCGTCATCGGGTCGGCCATAGGGTTCGGATGGTACACCGGAGGGGCGCTCTTTCCGCTACGATCGCGCCCACTCAGGGAGGAGGCCGCCCATGGTTGGTGAGGCCGAGGTCGAGATCGCACGCAAGCTCTTCGAGGAGGGCTGGAGCGGGGGGCACATCGATGCGCCCCTGCAGTTCATGACCGAGGACATCGTCATGCGCGATATCGTGGGCCATGCCGAACCGATGCGCGGTCACGATGCCGTCCGCGAGTTCTGGGCGAAGGCCGCCCCCACCCTGAAGGTGCTCCCCGAGGAGCTCTACGTCGCCGATAGCGGCGTGGTCGTGCTCTGGATGGCCTACGGTCAGATTCCCGAGGACGCCGAGGAGAACCCGGGCCGCTGGGGCACTGCCGAGGGCATGTCCCGCCTCGAGTTCCGTGACGGCAAGGTCTGCCTCGAGGTCGACTACTGGCACGGCGGGCAGGGCGTGTGCGACGACTGGAAGGCTCACTGGGAGGCTCGCCGCGCCCGGCCCTGGCGCGAGCTAGGCGCCATCACGGGCGCCTAGCTCGCAGCCGGTAGACGTTACCCGGAGGCTTCCTCCTCCGGGCTTTCCTCCTCGGCGACCGGCTCAGGGGCCGGCGGGACCTCGATCACGCTGCTCCGCACGGCGATGCCAACTGGCGGGTCCGCCACGAACCGGATCTCGGGCGAGATCGCCTCGCCGTGCGCGTCGCGGAAGCCGAGCTCGAAGCGGCCATCGGCCAGCCGTCGCGCCCGGATCGTCCCGATGGCCCTCCCGCCGACCTCGACCTCGCCGCTGACGTACCACTCGCCTGCGGGAGTCTCGCGGGGCAGCAGGTGCGCCGGCGGGAGGATGTGCAAGCCGCCGAGTTCCACCCCGTGCTCGACACGGCCGTCCTCTCGTAGCCGCGCGATGATCCGCAGCCGGTGTGGCTGCGGAGTCGCCTCGACCTCAACGACCGGCTCGGGAGCGGGAGCTGGGTCGGGCGCATTCAGCGCAGAGAGCTCTGCGCTGAAGATATTCAGTCGCTGCAGGAACCGCGAGTTCTCCCTATCGACGCCCGCGACCGCGCAGAGCGCCGCGTCGGTTCCCAGCCCGAACTCGTACAGGTTGGCCCGCAGCTCAGTGTCGATTGCCAGCAGCGCCTCGACGTCCTCGATACCGGCTGCCGTGAGGGCGTCGCCCAGCGAAGCCGTGCCGCAGGAAGCCTGCCTTTCCAGGAGTTCGGAAGCATCCGCAGGCACCATTTCATCGGGGCCGGCGGTCGATGCGATGTAACCGGCAGCGGCGACAGGGCCGAGGATGCGCTCGGCATAGGCGAGCTCGGTCTGCACCGCGAATGCCTCCGCGAAGGAGAGCGCCCCGCCGCCGGCGACCCGCTCCTGGAGCGCGCTCCAGGAGGCGGCAAGCGCCGCGTACTGCCGCGAGGCCTTGTCCGCTACGCGCAGCACGAGCGCCTGCACCTCGAGCGGATTGACCACCTCGCCGTGCGCCAGCACGTCGCCCAGACCCGAGTGGTCGATAGCCTCGGCGTATTGCTCCGCGAACGCTTTCAGCAGCGTGCTTGAGGACGCGTTTGCGATGCTCACGTCGTACGGCTCCGCCCCTGTCGGGAGGGCGGCGATCGCGGGCCGCTCGAAGATGCCGTCGAGCACGAACGCGTGGACGCCTGCCGCGTAGGTCGCCTTCGCCTGCACGCGTGCATCGACTTCCGCCCCGGCATCCGCCACCGATGTCACCGTGGTCGTCACGATGCCGTCCGCGTCGGCCGCCGCCAGGACCTCGTAGTCCGCGCCGCCGACGGAGACGGTAGCCGGTCCGAAGGTCGGGCCGCTGAGGACCATCAGGTTTCGCCAGATCCCGTGGAATGCGATCTCCTCGTCGGCTTCGTCGAAAGCGATGATCGCGACGAATACCCACGAGGGACCGGGTTCCCTGAGCGTGACCGAAAACGGCGTCACTTCGCCGATCGCGATACTCGTCGCGCTCGCCGTCTCGGCGCCGGAGTGGTAGGCGACGCCGGCCTGCCACCGTTCCGGTGTTGCGACGATTGAGGTCGTCCGCTCGAACACGCGGGGCGCCACCACGTACACCACGACGCTGCCGCCGGCGTGAGCGACGTCGCCGCCACCTGGATTGCCGGCGCGGTAGTGAACGGCGAAGGGCTCGCCCGCGATCACCTGGTCGGGGGCGTGGGTCGCCTCGATCTTGAGCTGGAAGCGGTGCTGCCTCGCCTCCTCGTCAACCAGAGCGACCACGAGGTCGAAGTCGGCTGTCAAAGGTTGAAGGTCGCGCTGCCGATACGTTGTCGCCTCGAGCAGATAGGTGCCGGCCGCCAGGTATTGCTCGATGCGTGAGTTGCGGAGGCCGCCACCGTCGTCGTTGGCGCCGATGAAGCGCCCGTCGGAGGTTGCCAGGGAGAGGACGGGATCGCCGTCTACCGACTTCAGGTCGATGAGCACACGACCGTCCTGCGGCAGGTTGAAGGAGTAGGTGTGGGCGGGGTGCTCCGCAACAACGCGTGAGCCGCAGGTGTCGAGCGTCCAGGAGCCGGACACAGCCAGAGGGCCGCCCGCCTGGAGCGTGCCCAGATGGACCGGCTCGCAACCGGCGACGTGATCGATGGAAAGCGTGAAGTCCGCCGGGCCGCGTCCACGCCCGCCGGCTGTCGTCACTTCGACGAGGTAGACGCCCTCCGCCAGGTCGCGCTCGATGCGCGCGTTGAGGTCGGCGCCGCCGTCGTCGTTGTCTGTGAGGCGCCTCCCGTCCTCAGCCAGCAGGTAGAGGTAGGAGTCACCGTCGGCCGACATCAGGTCGATTCTGATCCGGTCAGCCTGAGCGTGCTGGAAGCGGTAGGTATGCGCATCGCTGTCAAGGCGAAAGCGCGAGTCGCAGTCTTCCGTCGTCCAGCGACCATCCGTCTGGAGTGGGCCGCCCTCTGCGGAGAGCGTCCCGAGATCGGTGGCCTCGCAGTTGGCGCCGTCGTCCGCTGATACGGAGCGAGGGCCCTCCAGAGCCAGCACGCCGGCGATCAGCACGATGGTGGCGCACGCGACTATGAGCGTGCGCGATCCAAGCCTGGCTGGTGGGACGAAAAGGGTTCTGGGATGCATCTCTATCTCCAGGGTTCGCCGGCCCACCCAGTTTCAGCAGCTGAAGTACGCGGGCAGCGACAGTGGGCAAGAGGCTAGAAGCTCACGCGCCTTCGGGCCAGTCGGCGCGCTCACATCGCTTGCGGGCGGTTAGGCGGGCGTAAGCGAGCCGTCGAGCGGCGCCCCCTACACTGATCGGCATGCCCCTGCGCCTCGGCGTCCTTCTCGCCTGCCTCGCGGTCGTGTTCACAGCCTGCGGCGGCGCCGCTGAGGAGGCCGCGCCGCCGCCCACGCCTGAGCCGGTCGCCAACACTCCCCTTCCTGAGAGCGCCACGCCCACCGCCGAGCCAACTGCGACGCCCTCGCCGGCGCCGGAGGAAACGCCCGCCAGCACGCCGGTGGAGATCACCGACGACCAGATCCTCGGCCTCGTCTACTGGACCGAGATCGACTTCTGGAACCGCTATCTCCTCTTCCCCGAGGCCTCCCAGTCGACCTACGACCTCCTTCAGGCGATGAGCCACAACGACACCTTTCTGCCCTACCTCATCGACCTCGCCGCCGTACCGGCGCCCTACAGCCGCTTCGTCTACCGGCTGCTCGCCGAGAAGCGGCCCGACCACCCCTACCCCATCTTCCCCCTGACCGAAGAGTTGGGTCCCCGCACGCCCGAGGACGACACGCCCGTCTACGTCGAGTTCAAGCACCGACTCATCAAGGGCATCCAGGAGGAGATGGGCGCCTTCCTCGACCCGTCCAAGCCCCGCACCCTGTCCGCCCAGGAGATCTTCTGGGGAGGCGTACGCGTCGACGGCATCCCCCCGCTCGAGTCCCCCAACTTCCTCGCGCCGGAGAAAGCGGCCGATTGGATCGGGCCGAAGGACCTCGTCATCGGCGTTGAGATCAACGGCGACGCCCGCGCTTACCCCCGCCGCATCATCGACTGGCACGAGATGGTGAACGACACCGTCGGCGGCGTCCCTGTCTCGCTCGCCTACTGCACCCTCTGCGGGAGCGCCATCCTCTACGACGGGCGCGTCGGCGACGAGGTGTACCGATTCGGCACGAGCGGCCTCCTCTACCGCTCCAACAAGCTCATGTACGACCGCACCACCAACTCCCTCTGGGAGCAGTACACGGGCGTGCCCGTCTGGGGCGACCTTGTCGGCAGCGGCATTCAGCTCGACATCCTCCCGGTGGTCCACACCACCTGGGAGGAGTGGTTCGCCGCGCACCCCGACACGCTCGTGCTCGACATCGAGACCGGCCACGCCCGCGACTACCGCGAGGGGGTCGCCTACTCTCGCTACTTCGCCAGCTCGGGGCTCATGTTCCCCGTCCCCGACCGCCGCGGCCCGCTCGCCGTGAAGGAAAGCGTCTACGCCGTCCGACTCGCCGGCGAGGTCGTGGGCTATCCCATCCTCCTGCTGGGGCAGGTGGGCTTCCTCCAGGACGAGATCAACGGCGACCCCGTCGTCGTCTTGGCCACCCCCGACCGCACGGGCGGCCGCGCCTACGCCGCCGGCGGGGAGCGCTTCGTGTCATACGACGTGGCGGGCGGTGTCGCTACATCTGAGAGCGGCGTCCGCTGGACTGCGACCGAGGGCGCGCTCGTCAGCGAGGCCGGCGAGGAGCTCGTGCGGCTGCCGGGCCACAACAGCTTCTGGTTCGCCCTCGTCAACCACGCTCCCCGCTTCCGCATCTATGAGGCGCCGCCAGAGGAGACGCGGCCGCTCTCGCCGGGCTGCAACTTGTTCGCCTACCTCGAAGGCGCCGGCACCCCCGCGACGTACCTGTGTCCAGGAGTGCTCCGCGAGCCGCCGGTATCGTAGTCCCGTGCTCGCGCCCAGCCGCGTAGGATTCCGCCATCTCGACTGGGGAGTGGCTCGATGACGCAGGCCGCAAGCCTTGATGCGCTCTACGAGCCGCTGCAGGTCGGCACCATGGCGCTCAGGAACCGCATCATGGTGCCCACCCACGGCGCGGGCGTGGGCAACATCCTTGGCAGCGAGGAGCAGGCGGCCGGCTTCCGCGCCTACTACGTGGGGAGGGCGCGGGGAGGGGCGGCCTGGGTGGGCGGGAGCAACTGTTTCGTCCTCAACCCCCTCATGCCCGGCTTCGAACCGACCGGCGTGGGCGCGACCACGGCCAGCAACTTCCGCAACCCCCTCTTCCTCGAGCGCTACGGGCGCTACGCCGACGAGCTCCACGAGGAGAGGGCCTTTGGCACCCTCCAGATGATCCTCATGGGCGGCATGCCCCACGGCCCCTCCGCCGGCCGCCAGAGCAGCTGGGCCACCAACGTGATGCCCCACGAGATGGAGCCGGACGAGATTGAGCAGCTGATCGAGGAGTACGGCTACTCCGCTGCCCGCGCCCTCGAAGCGCGCCTCGACGGCCTCGAGATTCACGCCAACCACGACGACGTCGTCCAGTGGTTCCTCTCCCCCCTCACCAACCACCGCGAGGATGACTACGGCGGTTCCGTCGAGAACCGGCTGCGCATGCTGCTCGAGATCAACCGCGCCATCCGCGCCGCCGTCGGCAGCGGCCTCACCCTCGGCGTGCGCCTCTGCATGGACGAGATGATCGAGGGCGGCTACGACCTCGACGAGGCGCGCGAGATCGTGCGTCTCCTCACCGCCAGCGGCGATGTCGACTACTTCAGCTTCGACGTCGGCGGGAACTGGGCCGGCCCGAGCTACATCCAGCCCCTCCACTACGCCCCCGCCGAGTGGGCGCCCATGTCGGGGGAGCTGCGCGCCGAAACCACCCTCCCGGTCGTCTACGCCGGACGCGTCACCGATGCGACGGTCGCCGCACAGGTGCTCGCCGACGGCCACGCCGATGTCGTCGGCCTCAACCGCGCGACCATCGCCGACCCACAACTGCCGAACAAGGCGCGTGAGGGCCGCCTGGGCGAGATCCGGCCCTGCGTCGGCGTCAACGACTGCATCCACCGCGGCCTCGTCGACGGCCTTCCCTTCGGCTGCGCCGTCAACCCGAGCGCCAACCACGAGCTCGAGGAGCCGCACCCGCCCGCGGAGGAGCCCCGCCGCATCCTCGTGGTGGGTGGTGGCCCCGCCGGTCTCGAAACGGCCGCCATCGCCGCCGAGCGCGGCCACAACGTCACCCTCTGGGAGCGCGAACCCGTCCTCGGCGGGCAGATGACGATCGCCGCCAACGCGCCCATGCACCAGCCCTTCGCGCAGTTCGTCGCCTTCGAGGAGCGCCGCCTCGCGCGGCTCGGCGTCAACGTGAGCCTCGGGCGGGCGGCCCACGCCGACTCCGTGCTCGAATTCGGCGGCGACGCCGTCGTCCTTGCGACCGGCGCCGCCTCCCGCCGCCCCGACGTGCCCGGCGTCGACCTCCCCAACGTGGTCGACATCCGCGACGTGCTCCTCGGCCGCGCGGAGGTCGGCGAACGCGTAGTGGTGGTCGCCCAGGACGACCACATGCCGCCCCTTTCGGTGGCCGATCACCTCGCCCGGCAGGGCAAGCAGGTTCGCGTCCTCGGCCAGACGCTCCAGGTTGCGCCCCTGGTGGGGAAGTACACGGTCGGCGCCATCATGACGCGGCTCGTGTCGCAGGGCGTGGAGTTCGAGCAGATGCACAGGCTCGTGGGCATCGAGCCCGGCGCCCTCCACACGAAGAACATCTACACGAACGAGCCGACCGTCGTGGAGGACTTCGACACCGTCGTGCTCGCCTGCGGCGGCGTCTCCGAGAACGCCCTCTACCGCGAGCTCAAGGGCACGGTCGCCGACCTCCACATCCTCGGCGACGCCTACGCCCCGCGACGCATCACCTTTGCCACGCGCCAGGCGTGGTCACTCGCGCGCCAGCTCTAGGCGCGACGCAGGAGGAGAGAACGATGGCGCTTCCCGAACGGTGGGACCTCGAAGTCGATGTGGCCGTGCTCGGCTCCGGCGCGAGCGCGGCCACGGCGGCAATTCTCGCCAGCGATGGCGGGGCGGATGTGGCACTGCTGGAGCGCGCGGAGGTCGTGGGCGGCACGACCGCCCTCTCCGGGGGCGTCCTCTGGGTTCCCAACAACCACCACATGGCCGAGGCCGGCATCGCGGACTCCCGCGAGGACGCGCTCGCCTACCTCGATTCCCTCTCGCTCGGGATGATGGATGACGAGCTGGTCGGGACGCTCGTCGATACCGGCCCCGAGATGCTGCGCTACATGGAGGCGAACACCCCCCTCTCCCTGCACGTCTTCGAGGGCTATCCCGACTACCACCCCGAGAATCCGGGCGGAAAGCCCGGGGGCGGCCGTTCCCTCGACAACGACCTGTTCCCCTTCGAAGAGCTGGGGACGTGGGCCGAGCGCATCAACCACCAGCCGGACGCGGTCTTCTTCCCGGCCACCATGTTGGAGACCGACACCGTCGGTATCGACGGCATCGCCCCCGAGGTGCTGGAAGCGCGCCGCGCCCGCGACATGCGCTCGACCGGACAGGCGCTGGCGGGCTCCCTGCTCAAGGGCTGCCTCGACCGCGAGATCCCCGTCCAGACGGCCACGCGCGCCCGTGAGCTGGTCCTTGATGACAGCGATGCCGTCATCGGCGTGCGTGCCGAGCGCGGAGGCGAGGACTACTTCGTCAAGGCGCGCAAGGCGGTGGTCATCGCCACGGGTGGCTTCGAGTGGAACCGCGAGCTCATCAAGGCCTTCCTGCGCGGGCCCATGACCGCCCCTACCTCAAGCCCCGAGAACGAAGGCGATGGCCTCCTGATGGCGATGGATGTCGGAGCCGCCCTCGGCAACATGAGCGAGGCCTGGTGGATTCCCGCCATCCACGTCCCCGGCGACGAGATGCGCGGGCGAACCTTCGCCCGCCTCATCCTCGCCGAGCGCACCTGGCCGCGCTCGATCATCGTGAATCGCACGGGGAAGCGGTTCATGAACGAGGCCGCCAACTACAACGCCGTCGGCCATGCCTTCCACACCTTCGACCCCAACACCTTCGAGTTCATCAACCTGCCCGCCTGGCTCGTCGTCGATAGCCGCTACGAGGCGCCGATCTCTCGCCACCGCGTCGGTCCCGGCGCCCCCGAGTGGATCCGCCGCGCCGAAACGCTCGCCGAGCTCGCCGCTGAGATCGGCGTCGACGCGGCCAATCTCGAGGAGACGGTCGTGCGCTTCAACGAGGGTGTGGCGCGGGGGGAAGACCCCGAGTTCCAGCGCGGCGTCAGCGCCTACGACAGCTATAACGGCGACCGCCGCCGGGAGCCGCCCTTCACCACCCTCGGCCCCATCGACACGTCCCCCTACTACGCCGCCCAGATCGAGTCGGGTGCGCTTGGCACCAAGGGCGGCCCCAGGACGAACGCGAAGGCGCAGGTGCTGCGCGCCACAGGCGGTGTCATCCCCGGCCTCTATGCGGCCGGCAACGCCATGGCGGGCGTGACCGCCATGGTCTACGGAGGAGCTGGCGGCACCCTCGGCCCGGGCATGACCTTCGGCTACATCGCCGGCATGAGCGCCGCCCAGGAGCCCGATCACATCGCCTGAGTCGCGGGTCTGTCCCCGGAGTTTCCCGTGTGTGCGGGCGCCGGTAGGCTGCGTCCGGGGAGATGGCCCGCCCGTGAATGGCGCTCGTGGCCGCCCCGGAGGAACGATGAAGGTTCACGAGTACCAGGCCAAGGCGCTCTTCGCGAAATACGGCGTCGAGGTCCCCGGCGGCCGCGTTGCCGCCACCCCCGAAGAAGCCCGTGCGATCGCGGAGGAGCTCGGCGGCAAGGTCGTCGTCAAGGCGCAGATCCACGCTGGCGGACGGGGCAAGGGCCGGCTCGTCAGCGAGGGCGAGACCGCCGCCATGTTCGAGCGTCTCACCACCGACCCGGCCAACACCGAGGGCCAGGTGCGGGGCGATCGCGTAGGCGGCGTGCGTCTCGCCGGCAGCGCCGAGGAGGCCGGGCGTGAGGCCGCCAACATCCTCGGCAGGCGCCTCGTCTCCATCCAGACCGGCCCCGACGGCAAGCTCGTGAAGGACGTGCTCGTCGAGGAGCAGTCCGCTGTCGCCCGCGAACTCTACCTCGCCATCATCATCGATGGGGCGCAGGCGGCCCCGCTCATCATGGCCTCGACCGAAGGCGGCCAGGAGATCGAGGTCGTCGCCGCCAACAATCCCGACGCCATCGTCCGCCTCCCCGTCAACGCCGCCTCCGGCTACGAGCCCTACATCGGCCGCACGCTCGCCGCCCGCCTCGGGCTCGCGGGCGAGCAGGCCGCGGCCCTCAACAAGCTCGTTGGGAGCCTCTACCGCGCCGCCGTCGAGAGCGACGCCAGCCTCGCCGAGATCAACCCCCTCGTCGTCACGGAGGAGGGGCGCGTCCTCGCCCTCGATGCCAAGTTCACCGTCGACGACAACGCCCTCTACCGCCACCAGGACCTGGCCGAGCTGCGCGACAAGGACGAGGAAGACCGCCTCGAAGTGCTCGCCGATGAGCTCGGTGTCGCGAACTTCATCAAGCTCGACGGCAACATCGGCTGCATCGTCAACGGCGCCGGGCTCGCCATGGCGACGATGGACACCATCAAGTTCGCCGGCGGGGAGCCCGCCAACTTCCTCGATATCGGCACCGTGAACGACCCCGCGCGCGTCGTGAACGCCATCCGCGTCATCAGCGAGGACCCCTCGGTGAAGGCGATCCTGGTCAACATCTTCGGCGGCATGGCCCGCGTCGACATCATTGCCCAGGGGGTCATCGATGCCGAGGCGGAGCTCGGGTTGAACGTGCCCGTCGTGATGCGCCTCGTCGGCACGAACCTGGCCGAGGGCGAGACGCTGCTTGAAGCCGCCGGTCTCGACGTCATTCGTGCCCAGAGCCTTGGCGAGGCCGCGGAGAAGGCCGTAGCCGCCGCCGGCGCCGCCTGACGCGCTGACGCACGACATCGACTTTCCCCGCTTCGACGGCATCCGCGTCTACGATCCGGTGACAGGCTATCGGGGCGGCTAGCCCCCCAAACCCCCGTGGCCCCTATCGATCCTTCAGCACCCGGCCCAGGGCGCGCCCCTTGTCCGGCGTGGGGTCCTCAATGAGGCCGTAGATCTCGCGGCCCTCGTGGTCCTCGGGCAGGTGCTCCGTAATGGGGAGCCCCTCCTCTGTCACGAAGAGCAGGCAGTGGCAGTACTTGAACATTTGCATCTCGTCGCAGGCGCAGATCCAGTCGCGCCGCTTCGCTTCCTCGTCCTTCGGCAGGTAGAGGCCTTCGGGGTAGTTCCCGTCCTCGTCCCTGGCGGGATAGAAGTTGCAGGGGCAGATCGGCCGCCCGTAGTTATCGACGTTGTCGGCGAGCCCGAGCACGACCGCCTCCGTGATCGCGCGGTCGGGGTGCAGGTGCGTGCCCGACTTGTTCGCGAACTTCTCCGCGTAGTTCCACATCTTCTTCATGGACTTCTCGGTGGGCTGCTCGCGCATGCGCTCTTCCTCCTGCGGTCACCTCCCAGCGTAGGCTCCCGCGGCGCCCCCCGCCAGTCGCTGCCGTAAAGGCCACGACGCATCTGCGGGAGCAGATATTACGTTGCGCAATGCCCCGATTTGCCCCCGCGCCGTTGACTCCCCGATCGCGCATTCGTATGCTCGCCCGAATCGGACGCCGCTACTGCGACGGAGGGAAAGCACATGCGCGAGAACTACTGGACGCGAAGGCGATTTAGCCGGAGAGCGGTCCTCAAGGCATCGGCGGCGGGCGCTGTGGGCGCGGGCGCGTTGGTGGCGGTGGGCTGCGGCGATGACGATGATGATGATGCAGGGCCTGCTGCCACTCAGGCTGCGGCCACCCAGGCGGCCGCTACCGAAGCTGCGGCAACAGAGGCCGCAGCCGCCGAGGCCGAGGCCGAGGCCGAAGCGACAGAGGCCGCAGCTGCCGCGACGGAAGCTGCCGCAACCGAAGCGGCAGCGATGGGCGCTGTCGACGGGAGCTTTTTTAGCCAGTACACGGGGATCGGCGGCACGACCCTGGACCTGCATCAGGAGCAGTACCGTGGCATCGCTTACACGGCGGGCAACGCTTACAACAATCTCCTGAAGTTCACGGACATGGATAACTTCATCATCTCGGGCGAGATCGCTCGGGGGCTACCCGAGCAGCCGGATCAGCTGACCTACCAGTTCACCATTCGCGACGATGTCACCTACCACAACAAGCCGCCCGCAAACGGGCGCGCACTCACGATGGACGACATCCGCTGGAACATTGAGCGAAACCTTACGGGTGGCAGCGCCACGGGTTCGTACCTCCACGCTCCCCTCTACTCAAAAATCGACAGTGTCGACTATGTGGACGACACGCATTTCACGGTCAAGATGTCCGAGCCTCAGGTCACCTGGCTCGGTGACATGACAGACGAGTTCAACGCCATCCTCTATCCCGACATTGGCGAAAAGCTGCTGGATGAGGACGAGTTCGGCATCTTCCACGCGGACAACGTGCTGGGCACCGGGCCATTCATCTTCGACGAGTTCGTCTTGCAGGAACGCGCCCACGGGGTACGGAACGACGACTACTTCCTTCGCAAGGACGGGACGATCCCCGGGATGGTGGACGAGCTGTTCTTCGTGAACCTCGGCGGCGACATCAACCCGCAACGGCTCGCCTTCGAGCAGAAGCAGATCGACGAGCTCGCCTCACGAGACAGGGCTGTGATGGAAGAGATCGCGGATGGTAACCCCGAAGTGGAGGCCTTCCGCATCGGCGATCCGAACAACAACCTCGAGTTCGCCTACAACTACACGACGAACCTCTCGCTCTCCGACGAGCGCATCCGCACCGCGATGTTCCTCGCCACCGACCGGGCACTCGTTGCAGAGCAGCACTTCCAGGGCCTCGCCCGCCCGAATCCGGCCGTCAACTGGCCGTTCACGGCGTGGGCGCTCTCGCAGGAGGAGCTCTCGCAGGCGCCGGGCTATCGGCAGCCAAAGGACCAGGACATCGCTGATGCGCGCGCCCTCTGGGAGCAGGCAGATGCGGAGAGTCGCGATGACCTTGACTTCCGCCTCACAACTGTGGAAGTCCCGGCATACACGGCGCTGCTTGAGTGGGTTCCGGCGATGTACAACACGAATCTGGGCACTGAGAAGTGGAGCGCCCAAGCGATCCCGGGAACCTCGCTGCTTGAGTACAACCAGTCAGGACAGGCCTCGGTTGGTTACCTCGGGGGATGGGACCAATGGACGAGCCCCGACCCCCGTCTGCGTTTCGCCAAGGTCTATGCGAAGCACCAGGACGATGGCGGGAAGTACGGCCACTTCATCAACTTCTGGAAGTACACCACGCCAGAGATGGAAAGCTACATTGAGGCGATGTTCACCGAGTTCGACAACGAGAAGGCACAGGAGATCATGAAGGATGCCCAGCGCTTTGCTTTGACTGATGCAGGGTCCGGTCACATCCAGATGGCTGGTGGCCTTACCAGCTGGGTGAAGTGGCCCTACTTGCATCGCAAGGGGCCGTTCTTCATCACCTACGGGACGACCATCAGCCAGGAACTGTGGATCGACCAAAACGATCCGACCTTCCAGGGGAAGCAGAGCCCCGCCTAGCGTGGGAACTACGTGCACTGCGCCTCTCCCGCTACAGAGCGGGAGAGGCGCGGGAGCACCTTGGGGTGAGGCTGCTCGTACATGACCGAGTATGTCATCCGTCGCTTCGTGCTGGCGCTGGTCACGATCTGGATCGTTCTGACCTTCGTCTTCTTTGTGCTGCGAGTCCTCCCCGGCGATTATGCGGAGCAGCAACTCGCAAACTCGTTCTTCGCCACCGCCTCACAAAGTGAAGAGCAGCGCGAGACACAATTGGATCACGTACGTGATCGACTCGGGTTGAACGACCCGATCTATGTCCAGTACGGCAACTTCTGGTGGAGCATCCTGAGCGGCCAATCAGAAACATCGTTCCAGCACAACCGCCCGGCTTTCAGCGTCGCAGGTGATGCGCTGCCCTACACGCTCCAACTCGGCATCATGTCCCTGATCATTGCGGGGCTTCTGGCGCTCCCCGTTGGGACGCTCTCCGCCATACGCCCGGACGGCTTCCTCGACGGGGTGCTGCGCGTGTTCGCGATCTTCTTTCTGGCCGCTCCCGCGTTTCTGACGGCGGCGATCGCCTCGGCCTATGCCGTCAAGTACGACATTCTGACGATCGGTGTGACCTCACAGCCACTTCTCTGGGACGACCCCTGGGCGAGCTTCCAACTGTTCATCGTGCCCGCACTGGCTGGAGGGCTGGCTGTGGGGGCCATCCTCATGCGCTTCTTGCGCTCGGGCATGCTTGAAGTGCTGCGGCAGGACTACGTGCGCACGGCCCGCGCCAAGGGACTGGCGGGCCGCGTCATTATCATCCGCCATGTCCTCCGCAACGCGCTCATCCCCGTGGTCACCATCCTTGGCTTCCTCGTTGCGGCGCTGGTTGCGGGAAACGTTGTGCTCGAGTCGATGTTCGCCATTCCGGGCATGGGGCGTGAGATTCTCGACGCCATCCGCATCCGCGACATCCCCGTGACGCAGACGTTCACGCTGCTCCTCGTCGGCGCGGTCGTGCTCGTCACCCTGCTCGTGGACCTGAGCTACTTCCTCATCGATCCGCGCGTGACTGTGTCAGGGGCTGAGTCGTGACCAGCGCTCCCGCACAAGAATCTGGTCAACCCTTCGCTGGATTCAGCCCAACTGCCGATGCCCCCCGCTTGGTGACGACGTTGCGTGCGTTTGGCGGCTTCTTCGTCCAGAAGAAAGTAGGTGGCGTCGCACTCGCGATCGCGGGAATCATTCTCATCCTCGGCATCATCGGGCCGTGGATCGCGCCCTACGACAAGGACGAGCCCTTCCTTGAGGAGAATCCGAATTACGACGTGACTTCAGACGACCCGGAGGCCTTTCGGCAGTTGATCGGGCTGCGCCTTACGGGCCCGAGCTGGGACCACCCGCTTGGGACGGATGACCGGAGCCGGGACCTCCTCACACGTGTACTCCACGGAGCGCGCCGCTCAATGCTCCTTGGGTTCGGCGCCGCTGCGATCGCGACGATCTTTGGCGCAATGCTGGGTGTGGTCTCAGGGTATTTCGGCGGGGTTGTTGACCTGGTCGTTCAGCGGTTGGTCGACGCCTTCATCGCATTCCCACCCCTGCTTTTTCTCCTGCTCCTCTTGCAGACTGGCGAGGCCTCCTTACCTCGCACGATCATCGCACTCTCCTTCCTCAACATTTTCGGTGTCTCGCGTGTTGTGCGATCCGCCACGCTCGCCGTCCGCAACGATGTCTACGTTGAGGCCGCGCGCGTGCTCGGGGTGCGGCCTCCGCGAATGATCTTCCGGCACGTACTGCCCAACGTGTTCGCGCCAATCATCATCATCTTCTCCACCACGATCGGTGGCGCCATCCTCGCCGAGTCAACGCTTGCCTTCCTCGGCCTCGCACCGCCTGGCCCCAGCTGGGGTGACATGGTGAACGTCGGTCGCCAGTCCTTGCAATCAGAACCCATCCTGACCTTCGTGGGCGGCGGCGCGATCACGATCACCGTGCTGGCCTTCAACATCTTCGGTGACGCCCTCCGCGACGTGCTCGACCCGCGGCTGCGCGGGGCATAGGGCCGCATTGACCGAGACGGCGGCGCATCAGCACCAGCATGAACGCGGCCACACCGGCCAGCACTGGCGCGAACCCGCTCGTGTGAGCGACTTCGTGGCCCGCATGGATGCGCGCGCCCAGGAGCGCGCCCCGCAGTTCGAGCTCATGACCCAGCTCCTCGGGCGTGACGGTAGCGACACTCTCCGCATCCTCGACCTCGGCGCCGGCTACGGGGCGGAGGCGCAGGTATTCCTGCGCGCCTTCCTGAACGCGTCCGCCGTTCTCGTCGATGGCTCCGAGGAGATGATGCGCGTCGGTGGCGAGCGGCTGGCGGAGTTCGGGGGGCGCTACCGCTACGTCGCCTGGGACTTCGGCGAAGGCGCCCTCCCCGACGGCCTCGACGGCCCCTTCGATGCTGTCATCTCTTCAGCCGCCATCCACCACCTCCCCGAGGCTGCTCTCCAGCGCCTCTACGGCGAGGTGTGGGCGTCCCTCGCCCCAGGGGGCGCCTTCCTCAACCTCGACCTCGTGCATGCCCCCGACGATGTGCTCGAGGCGCGCTATCGCGCGATCTCGCAGGCGGATCAGGACACCAGGGAGGAGCCCCCGCCGCCCGCGGAGCTGCCACGGCACCACTCCCACCTGGAACCGCTCGATCGCCACCTGGGTTGGCTTCGCGACGCAGGTTTCGAGCACGTCGACTGTTTCTGGAAGCGCCTCGGCGGAGCCCTCTTCGGCGGCTACCGCCCCGACGCCGCCTGACAGCCAGGCACCGGCGCAGGCGGCGCTTTTTCCACTCGCGGCGCTGATCGGTCGCCAGGTACTGCTGGCGCCGACCTCAAGAATCGTGGGTGAGCCCCTGGATGGGCTCCTGGACCTCGCTCTGCTTGAACACCTCGACGATCTGACCGGCCTTCATCAGGCGGATGATCCGGTTGCCGTCTTCATCGACGGTATCGACGCGTGCATCCGCTTCCACCACCACCTCGCGCCCGTCCCTGAGCGTGACCTTCATCGCGAGCAGGCCCATGCCTACGCCTCCCTCGGGTCGGACACGTTGACGACAATCGCCTCCATCGTGGTCCGCGCCAGCACGAAGACCGCCTCGTAGCCGGAGTCGAGGTTCTCCTCGGCGTGGATCTCGTAGGGGGGAACGAAGATGAAGTCACCCGGACCCGCGTCGGCCACGTGCTCGAGCGCGTCGCCCCAGCGAAAGCGCAGGCGCCCTTCGAGCACGAAGATGCCGGACTCGCTCTCGCCGTGGTGATGCACGCCCGAGGAGCCGCCGGGCTCGTTCCGGCCCACGCCCATCCACAGCTCCTCCGAGCTGGACAGGGCGCCGGAGATGCCCGCCTCGCGGCGCATGCCCGGCGTCTGCGCGGTGCCCCCGTCGCGCTCGTCCGGACGGGTGATCCTGACCATGTGGCGGATTCTACGGGGAACCCCGCAGCGGGCGAGCCGGGCCGCTGCCGGCGGGTGATGCGCTAGGATCGCGCGCGAGCGGCCCGCGCCCGCGACACCGCCCAGGAGGGATGCCCGTGACCATTCCCGAAGGCGCTACCGAGGTCATCCTCAGCTACGTCCGCAAGAAGGCGGCGGAGTGGACGCCCGAGCAGATGGTGCAGCGTGTCGAGGCGGCCGTCGCCCAGCTCGAAACGGCCGCCCGCGCCGTTCCCGACGACCTGCTGGCGGTGCGCCAGGAGGGTCAGGAGTGGAGCCCCATCGAGTGCATCCGCCACGTGGCCGAGGTGAACCACGGCACGGCCACCCGCGTCCGCGGCGTGGTGTCGGAGGGCGCCCTGACCGGGGAGATTCCGACCGTCCCGGCGACGCGCGAGGAGGTGCTCGCCACCCATGCCGAGGTCATCGCCGCGACGGTGAGCGCCGTCCGTGAGGGGCGAGCCGACCCCGACGCCGAGATCGTGTGGCTGCATCCCTTCCTCGGCGACCTGAACTGGCGCGAGTGGCTCCTCACCCTGCGCGTTCACTCCCTCGATCACGCCAACCAACTTGTCGCCCTCCAGGGCCCCGCGTAGCGACGATGCCGCCCGGCGCTCCCGGCGGCGGCGGCGGCGGCGTCCGCTTCCTTGACATCCTCACCACCGCGTCGAGCATCGCCCATGCGCGCGGCGCCGAAACGGTCGTCGCCGCGCACGTGCTGGAGGCCGTCGCCGTGCTCACCGGCGAGGCGGAGGTCGAGGAGGGTGGGGGCGCCGTCTCCCCCCTCGGCCACCGGCGCACCGAGCTTGCCGTCGAGCCCGCCGTGCGTGAGCTGACGCAGCGCTGGTTCGCGCGCCTTGGAGGCGCGCCCGAAGCCACCTTGGGGCCGGACGATGTGAGCGAGCTCAGAGCCGAGGTCGAGACCCTCATCAGGTCGTGATGGGGCGCGCCTGCAGCAGGAACATCGTGCCGGAGTCGTCGTAGGCGAACTCGATGTCGACGGGCTGGCCGTACTCGCGCTGGACGGCGTGGGCCGTATCGACCACCTCGCGCACCTCCGCCTCGCTGAGCGAAGGCTCCGTGACCAGCTCGGGCGGCACGGGGGCTCGCTCGGTGCCGCCCTCCGCCAGCCGCACCTGCTCGCGCTTCTCGCTGATGGCGCGCTCACGCACGATGCCGCCGGGACCGACGGTGAAGGAGTCTGGCGTGACATAACCGGAGACAACGGCCTCGCCAAGCCCCCACGAGGCGTTGATCAGGACCTCGTCGGTCGCCCCCGTCATCGGGTTCTTCGTGAAGGCGACCCCGCTCGAACGCGACCGCACCACCTGCATCACCACCACCGCCATCGCCTCGCCCGTGTGGTCGATTCCCCGGAAGGTCCGGTAGTGGACCGAGCGCTCTTGCCAGAGGCATCGGTAGCAGTCGAGCACCGCCCCCAGGATCGCCTCTTCGCCCCGCAGGTTCAGGTAGCTTTCGTACAGCCCCGCGAAGGAGCTGCCGGCGCTGTCCTCGTTGAGGCTGCTGGAGCGCACGGCGAAGCTCGCTCCTGGGCCCGTGCGCGTCTCAAGCTCCGCGACTGCCCCTGCGATGGCTCTCCGCGCGCCCTCGCCCAAAGTTGCGCCTTCGAGCTTTGCGGCCACTGGCGCAAGGCTCGCGCGGATGGCCGCCATCGGTGTCCGCGCTTCCAGGTCGGCGAGCGGGGCGGTCAGCGTCTCCAGGTCGTGCGCTTGGGCGAAGGCCTCGTACGCATCCGCCGCCACCACGAAGCCGGGCGGGACTGGGAACCCCATGCCCGAGAGCCGGGCGAGGCTCCCCCCCTTCCCCCCGATGCGCCGCTCGGGCGCCCCGGCAGCGTTCAGCCACACGATCGCGTTGGTCACGGCGGTGGAGTCTAGCGAGAGGGCTGCTCACGCGACAGCGCCGCGCCAGCGACGGTGGCCGGGCGCCGCCGTAAGATTGTCCGGTGGACGCCCTCCTCCGGCCCGACCTGGTCAGCCTCGATGGTGGGGCGCTGCTGATGGGCAGCGACTGCGGCCGCCCCGACGAGCAGCCCGTCCACGCCGTCGAGCTCGCACGGTTCCGCGTCGCCGTGGCGCCCGTGACGAACGCCCAGTTCGAGCCCTTCCTCGCGGCCGGCCACGAGACCCCGCGCTTCTGGGAAGACGAGCGCTTCAACGCCCCCGAGCAGCCCGTCGTGGGTGTCAACTGGTTCGACGCGGTCGCCTACTGCGAGTGGCTAGCCGCGCAGACGGGCGTTCCTTGCCGCCTCCCCAGCGAGGCCGAGCGCGAGTACGCCTCGCTCGGGGGGCAGGAGTGCGCCGACTGGCCCTGGCCGGGCGAGCGCTGGGAAGGCCACCCTGTCGCCGACCGCATCGCCGCCGCCGACCGCCCTCATGTCCCCGGCCCCGAGTGCGCCAACGCCTACGGCCTTCGCTGCATGGCCGAGAACGTGCACGAGTGGTGCCGCGACTGGTACCACGCCGACGCCTACTCCGACCCCGGCGCGGGCGAGCGCGAGCCCGCGGAGCGCGCGCGCAAGGTCAGCCGTGGCGGAAGCTGGCGCCACGCGGTCAAGTTCACGCGCGTCACGGCGCGAGCCAGCCTCGCCCCCGAGCGCCGCTACAACGACTTCGGCTTCCGGCTCTACGCCGACGCCTGAAGGCGTCCCTAGCTCGCTGCCGCCTCCAGGATCTGGCCTGTGTGCTCGACCAGGTGGGCGACGTTCATTTCGAAGATGCCCGCGACGTTCCCGGACATCTCGTGCGGTTTCTCCAGGTCCTCGGGCGTCACGTACTGCAGCTTGGCGTCGCAGCGGTTCACGACCGCGTCGAACTCGTCGACCGCCTCGATCGAGGAGGCGCAGTCGGGCTCGCCGACTTCGACACCGGGATAGCCGCAGGCCTCGCAGATCATCGTCGTGATGCGCGCCTCGATCTGGATGACGTGCTCGGCCACCTCCTGCGCGGTCCACGCGCCGTCGCCGGGTCCTCGCCGCCAGCCCATCTCTGCTTCCTCAATGGCCTCGCGAAAGACCGCGCGGGCCTCGGCCAGCGTTGCTCGCAGCTCATCCGGTGTTGCCATGTGCGTCCTCCCCGGCGTCGATTCTCCCCAGTGTCTACGCGGTTCGTCTGCAACCGTCGACACCCCGGCCCTCGCTCGGAAGGAATGGTCGCCGGCGGGCCCTTCGCGGGGACGAAGGCGCACGTAGAATGGCGCGAATGGAACTGAAGAGCCTTGGTCGTACCGGCGTGCAGGTCTCGAGCCTCTGCCTCGGCTGCATGATGTTCGGGCGGCGCACCGAGCCCGAGGAGTCCTACGCCATCATCGACCGCGCGCTCGATGGCGGCATCAACTTCCTCGACACGGCCAACGTCTACGCCCTCGGCGGCAGCGAAGAGATCACGGGCGAGGCGCTCAAGCGCAACGGCCGCCGTCACCAGGTCGTGCTCGCGACCAAGGTGCACGGCGCCATGGACGCCGAAGACCCCAACGCGCGTGGCAACAGCCGCCGCCACATCATCGAGCAGTGCGAGGCCAGCCTCCGCCGCCTCCAGACCGACTACATCGACCTCTACCAGCTCCACCGCCCCCAGCCCGACATCCCCATCGACGAGACCCTGCGCGCCCTCGACGACCTCGTGCGCGCCGGCAAGGTGCGTTACATCGGCACCAGCACCTTCGCCTCCTGGGAGATCGTCGAGTCCCTCTGGGCGGCGAAGGAGCTCGGCCTCAACCGCGTCGTCTGCGAGCAGCCGCCCTACAACCTGCTCGACCGCCGCGCCGAGCGCGAGCTCCTGCCCATGACGCAGACCTTCGGCATCGGCGTCATCCCCTGGGGGCCGCTCGGCGGCGGCCTCCTCGCCGGACGCTACCGCCGCGGCCAGCCCCTGCCCGAGGACGGCCGCTACGCCATGAACGCTCAGCAGCGCCGCCGCCTGACCGAGGGCGTCTACGACGTGATCGAAGGGCTCGAACCGATCGCCGCGGACAAGGGCTGCACCCTCTCGCAACTCGCGCTCGCCTGGTGCGAGCAGCAGCCGGGAGTCACCAGCCCGATCATCGGGCCGCGCACGCTCGAGCAACTCGAAGACAACCTCGGCGCGGGCGATGTCCTCATCACCGACGCGGACCGCGAGCGCATCGACGCCGTCATCGCGCCGGGCAGCACCGTCTCGCCCTACTACGAGGCGGGCTGGCGTCCGCACGACTACCGCATCCTCTAGGAACATGCGAACGTGACAGCCGACGCCGCCACGCCCCCCGCTCTCGACGGGATCACGGTGCTCGATCTGACGGCCCACATCGCGGGGCCGTATTCGACCAAGCTGCTCGCCGATCTCGGTGCCCGCGTCATCAAGGTGGAGCGACCGGGCGGCGACCCCATCCGCACCCTCGGCCCCTGGCTCAACGACGAGCCCGGCCCCGAGCGCAGCGGGTCGCAGCAGTTCCTCAACACGAACAAGGAGTCGATCGTCCTCGACCTGAAGTCGGCTGGGGGCCGGGAGGTCCTCGAACGCCTCCTGCCGCGCGCCGACATCGCCGTTACCAGCTACACGCCCGCCGTGGCCGAGAGCCTGAGCCTGACGCCCGAGGCGCTCCGCGAGGTCGCCGACGTGAACGTGCTCTCGCTCACGAACTTCGGCTGGAGCGGTCCCTACCGCGACTACGGCCTCTCCGAGACGGTGCTCTACGCCATGGGCGGCGAGATGTTCTCGCACGGCTCTCTGGGTCGCGAACCCCTCAAGATGGGAGGGACGGCCTCCCTCATCCAGTGCGGCGCGATGGCGGCGATCGGCGCCCTCGGCGCCGTCGAAGCCACCGAGGTCCACGGCATCACCCAGCGGGTCGACGTCTCCCTCTTCGACGTGCAGCTCAACAGCGTCGACCGGCGCAGCTCGGCCATCCTGGCCTACCGCTTCTCGGGGCGGATCAACGAGCGGCCCGCAGGGGCCGGCCCCTCGACCGCGGGCGGTGTCGCCGGCGTCTTCCCCTGTGCTGATGGCTACGTGGAGATTACCGCCTCGCTTGGGCCGTACTGGCGCCGCTTCGCCGAAATGATCGACCACCCGGAGTTCCTGGAGCCGAAGTGGAACGACCCACAGTGGGTGGCCTCAGCCGAGGCGCGCGCCGAGGTCGACATCGCCCTCTACCCCTGGCTACTTGAACGCACGCAAGCTGAAGTCTGGGAGGCCTCGCGCCAGGCGCACGCGATGGTTGCCCCAATCTTCACCGCCACGGACCTGTACGAAGATCCCGTTTTCCGAGAGCGCGGCCTCTGGACGCAGATCGAGCACGAAACGCTCGGCGCCTTCCCCATGCTGGGGCGGCCCTATGTGCTCAGCGAGACGCCCTGGGGCATCCGTCGCGCCGCCCCCACGCTCGGCCAGGACACCGACGCCCTCCTCGACGAGCTCGGCTACGACGGACCCGCCATCGACGAGCTCCGGCGGACGGGGGCCGTCGCATGAGCGCCTACCTGCCCCTCGACGGCGTCCGCATCTGCGACTTCGCCTGCGTCTGGGCCGGCCAGACTGCCACGCTCTATCTCGCCGACCTCGGCGCCGACTGCATCAAGGTCGAGAACCCGTACGTCTGGAATCCCGCGACCCGCGCCGCCGCCCCGGTGCTGCCCGCCCCCGTGGCGGCGATGCTCCCCGCGTGGATGGCGGGCCACCCCAACAACGACCCCGGTCCCCGCCCCTGGAACAACAGCCCCGCCTTCATCCACGTCATCCGCAACAAGCGCTCCTTCACCGTCGATAGCCGCCGACCCGAGGGGCTCGCCATCGTCAAGAGCCTGATCGCCATCAGCGACGTGCTCGCGGAGAACCTCGCGCGAGGCACCCTGCAGAAGCTCGGGCTCGACGATGACGCTATCCGCGCCGTCTGCCCCGACATCGTCCTGCTCCATCTCCCCGCCTACGGCCGCACCGGCGCCTACGTCGAGGGGCGCGGCTACGGCGCCCACATCGACGGCGTGGCGGGCTCGACGATCCTGCGTGGCTACCGCGACTCCGCCCCCGAAACGAACGTCCAGACCTTTGCCGGCGACTTCTTCGTGGGGATGCACGGCGCCTTCGCCGTGCTCGCCGCGCTGCGCCACCGCCGCCGCACGGGCCAGGGACAGGTGATCGAGTTGGCGCAGGCCGAGTGCTCGTCCTCCATGTTCCCCCAGGCCGCCCTCGACGCCGCCTGGAACGGGCGTGCGTCCGGTTCCATCGGCAACCGCAGCACGGAGGGCTTGGCGCCCAACGGTGTCTTCGCCGCTCGCGGCGAGGAGCAATGGCTCGCCCTCAGCTGCCGCAGCGACGTCGAGTGGGCGGCCCTCGTCGACTTCCTCGGGCGACCCGCCTGGGCCACGGGTCCCGAGCTCGCGACCGCCGAAGGCCGTCGCGCCGCCGAGGACGCGGTCGAGCACGAGCTCGCCGCCTGGATCGCCGCTCGCGATCGTGACGAACTCTTCCGCGACCTCCAGGCGGTGGGCGTGACCGCCGGCCCCGTCCTCAGCGCGAAGGACGTGACGGAGGATCCCCACGTGAGCCAGTCGTCCGCCTACCACCACCTCGAGGCCACCGAGGACTACCCCGCCACCGAGTTCCCCGCCCCGTCGTTCACCTTCTCGCGCTCCGACGTGACCCTGCGCACCCCACCCGCCCTCCTCGGCGAGCACAACGACTACGTCTATCGCGAACTGCTTGGCGTCAGCGACGAGGAATACGCGCGTCTCGAGGCCGGCGGCCACATCTCCACCACCTACGCCCCCGAGATCATGGGGCGCTAGGCTGGAAGCCAGTCCGTCAAGGCCAGCGCCAGCAGCAGCCCAAAGATGAGGTGGAAGCGCGCCGTCTGTACGAGCGTGACGTTCAGCGCGCGCCCCACCGTCCCACCTGCGACCGCCCGCAGCGGCGCGAACGCGAAGGGCAGGCTCGCGAGCACGAGCAGCGTCCACGCCTCGACCCCCGTCGCGGGCCAGAGGGCAATCGCAACGCCGTAGGCGGCTGCGAGCAGCAACACGTACCAGGCGCGCGTGCCTCGCTCGCCCAGCGCGACCGCCAGCGTCGTCTTGCCGGCGGCCTGGTCGGTCGCGAGGTCGCGCAGGTTGTTGGCCACGAGGATCGCCGTCACTGTGCACCCGACGGGTACCGCCGCCAGCCAGACCACCCCCGGAGCCGCCTCCGCCTGCACGAAGTACGTCCCCACCACCGCCACCATCCCGAAGAACCCGAACGTGAAGGCGTCGCCGAGGGCGTGGTACCCCACCGGCCACGGCCCCCCGGTGTAGATGAGGCCGGCGACGATGCTCGCCAGCCCGATCACGACCACGATCCAGCCCGCGACCACCACCAGATAGATGCCCGCGAGGAAGGCCAGCAGGAACGCGGCCCACATCCCGACCTTCATCTGCGTGGGTGTCACGAGTCCCACCTGCGTCGCGCGCGGCGGCCCGAGCCGGTCGCCCGCATCCGCTCCCCGCTCGAAGTCGAACACGTCGTTGGCGAAGTTGGCCCCGATCTGCAGGCAGATCGCCCCGAAGAGCGCCGCCACGAACGGACCCGCTGAGAACACGCCGTCGCCGATGGCGGCGGCGGTCCCGACGAGCACGGGCGCGACCGCTGCCGTCAGGGTTGGCGGCCGCGCCGCCGCCCGCCATGCGCCGATGCTTCCCGGGGCGGGCAGCGCCCGCGCCTCGCTCACGCCCGCACCGCCGTGATGGACTGCGCCGCCCCGCCGAGGTGGCTGCGCTTCTCGACGCCCGTGAATCCGGCCTCCTCCAGCATGGTGCGAAGCCCTTGCCAGTCCGGCAGGTACGCCGCCGAAGCGGGCAGGTAGCGGTAGGCGCGCCCGTCGCTTAGCAGCGCGCCGAGGGCGGGGACCACGCGCTGGAAGTAGATGCCGTGCCCAAGGCGGAGCACTCCCGAACGCGGTTCGTCGACCTCCAGCAGGCCCAGCCGTCCGCCGGGGCGCAGCACGCGCGCGAGCTCAGTCAGCACGGGCGGAATCGCGACGAAGTTGCGCAGCGCGAACCCCGAGACCGCCACCGTGACGCTGCCGTCCGAGAGCGGTAGCCGCATCGCGTCGCCCCGCACCAGCGCGATTGCCTCCGGGCAGCGCTCGCGCGCGGCGGCCAACATCGCGCCCGCGAAGTCGAGCCCCACGACACGAGCCCCCCGGTCCCGCGCGATCACGGCGAAGTCGCCCGTGCCACAGGCGAGGTCGAGTACGGTGTCGTCGCCGTCGACTCCCAGCGCCTCCATGAGGGATCGGCGCCAGCGCTGGTCGAGCCCGAGGGTGATGAGCCGGTTCATGCGGTCGTAGGACGGCGCGATGCGGTCGAACATCGTCCGCACGATCGCCGCCTTCTCGTCCGCCCCGGGCAGCGTCTCCACGCCAGTGATCCTACGGGCAGGCGGCGGCGATGCGCTCAGAGGCGGCTCTGGCCACGTCCAGCGAGGCTAGCTCTCCTCGGCGTCCTTGCCGTGGTCCCAGAGCTCGGTGCCCCGCCACTCGCGGTCGCGCCAGCGCAGCGCTTCGCGCAGGCCGTCTTCCTCGACGCGCTCGCGGAAGCCCGGACGCCCGTCGATGAACGCCGTGTACACGTCGAACTCGGCCGCGGAGTGGATCGCGGGCTGCAGGCCCTGGATCTCCATCCAGCGGTTCACCGAGTGCTTGTGCAGGATGTTCACCTCGAGCGGGATGCGCATGATCTTGCGCGCCAGGTGGAGGGTCGCCTCCTCCAGCTCCTCCTCGGGCACGGCCTTGTTCACCAGCCCCCACTCCTCGGCCGTCGTCCCCTCGATCAGCTCGCCCGTCATGAACAGCTCTTTCGCGCGCCGGTAACCAACCGTCCACGGCCACAGCGAGAGCGTGCGCAGCGTGCCCATGTGCCGCCCCGCGATGTGCCCGAACTTGGCGGTTTCGGTGCACACCACGAAGTCGAACATCGAGATCAGCTCGGTGCCCCCGGAGATGCAGTGCCCGTGCACCTGCGCGATCGTCGGCTTGCGCGTGTTGAAGAGCCGCAGGTAGCGGTCGACGGAGTCGATCATGGTGCGGCGCGAGCGGCCCACGCTCTGCTCCCGCAGGATGTCCCCTGGCGAGCCCGGCTCCACCGTGCGGCTCGACGCCAGGTCGTAGCCCGCACAGAACGAGCGTCCGGCGCCGCGCAGCAGCAGCACATAGGCGTGCGGGTCCTCCTCGAAGTGGGCGAGGAAGTCGAAGAACTCGTCCAGCAAGTCCGCCGAGAGCGCGTTCAGCGCCTGCGGCCGGTTCAGTGTCACCCGCACGACGCCCTCGGCCTCGGCGAGCGGCTCCACGATGATGTTCTCGTATTCCGGGTAGCTCATGGCTCTCCTCCTCGTGTAGGTCTTCGCGTTCCGTCTGCTACGGCGTGATCTCGATGAGCTTGCCGTCCCTGTCAGTCTGCCGTGCGATGTATCCCAGGATCTCCCGCCAAAGGTCTCCTGCTGCGCCCTCGCGATCGGCGGGATAGGCCTCTACGATCGCGTCGACGAGCGACCGCAGCCGTGCGTTCTCGTCGACCAGCTCCTCCGGTGGCGGCCACTCCCTCGCCTCGCCGGGTGCGAGGTCGATCCCGCCTAGCGCCTCCCCCAGCGCTGCGTCCCGGCCCCTCGCCGCGGCCGCACTGGCGAGCACGGCGCGCAGGTCGGCGTTCTCCTCCACGGCCAGCGCATGCTCCTCCAGCAGGCGCTGCTTCAGGTGCTCCAGCCCCCAGAGCATGTTGCCGGCGATGCGCTTCGCCCAGGGCGACTGCAACTCCGGCAGCAGGTCGGCCCGCAGGTTGTACTGCAGGCCCTCGACGATCTCCGCTGGCGTCGGTCGCATGTCAGGCCGCGTCCTCCCGCACGATGCGCTCCATCCGCCGCAGGAAGGAGCGCGGCGCCGCCATCCCCAGCGTGAGCGTCTGGGTCTTCCGCATCTCCCCCGTGGCGAAGCGGTTCACCGCCGCCAGGCAGGCGGAGACCGCCCAGTACGACTGGAAGACGGTGTAGAAGCGCATGTTGTCGCGCCGGATGGGGAGGCCGCTCAGCTCGCCATAGCGCGCGATCAGCCCCTCCATGGCGTCGTCGCCGATCATGGGGCGCACCATGAAGTCCAGGTAGGCCAGGTCCGACATGGGATCGCCGATGAACGCCGACTCCCAGTCGAGCGAGGCGGCCACGCGGTCGTCCTTGAACAGCAGCTGGCCCGGCCCCACCTGCCCCTGCCCCAGCACGATGCGGTCCACCTCCGTGGGGAGGTTCCGCTTCAGCCAGGCCATCGTCGCCGTCATCACGGGCTGCGGTTCGAGCAGCTCGCGCTTCGTCGCCCGCTCCCAGCGCTCCACCACCAGCCTCGCGCAGTCGGGACCGTCCCTGGGCGCTCCGAGGAAGGTCAGCCCCATGCCTTCCCAGTCGAGGCTGTGCTGGATCGCGAGCAGCTCGACGAAGTGGTCGAGGATTGCCCGCTGGCTCGCCGGGGGCAGGCTGCGGAAGTCGGTGTCGCCGTCAACGCGCTCGCGGATGACGAAGTCCTCGCCTGCCCACGAGGGGTCGCGCTCGTACCAGTAGTTGGTGGGAACGGGGACGGGAGTCTCTTGGAGCGCGCGGAAGACGCGGTACTCCTTCTCCAGGCTCGCCTCCTCGTCGCGGAAGCAGGTGCTCTCGTTCGCCCTGAACATGAGCCGCTTCGCGACCGGCGCCTCCCCCTCCCAGTCCGCGTCGCAGAACCACATCGAGCGCGAGTTGCCTCCCGGCGAACGCGCGACGTTGTGGATGGTGACGTTGCGCACCTGGGGCAGGCGCTCCGAGAGGTAGGCCCGCAGGATCTCCGGGAGCCGCTCGATCGTATCTGGTTCCACGCCGCCCTCCTTCGGGCTGCGCGGAGTATAGGCGTTGCGTTCACCCTAGAGGGCGCGCACAGCCCTTCGCTGGCTACGTACCGTGCGGGGAGCCGTTGGGAGAGGCCGGGCGACTACCAGTTGCGGTCGCGGCCGCCGCCGCCACCGCCGCCGCCGCCACCGCGCTGCGGTCCGCGAGAGCGGAAGCAGTCGCTGCAGTAGACGGGCCGGTCGCCCCGGGGCTGGAAGGGAACGCGCGCCTCGCGGCCGCACTCGGCGCAGACGGCGCTAAACATCTCGCGGTTGCTGTCGTAGCTGCGGTAGCCGCCTTCGCCGCCGCCGCCGCCGCCACCGCCCTCACCGCGAGCTTGCTTGCGCGAGGCGCGGCAGGCCGGGCAGCGCCTCGGCTCATTGGTAAATCCGCGAGACTGGTAGAACTCCTGCTCGCCCACCGTAAAGGTGAACTGCGCGCTGCAGTCCGAGCAGGACAGGGTCCGATCAACAAAGGACGTCATTGAATTGCCTCCGGGGCATGAACTGGGTACCGGCGGCAATCGAAGCTTGAGTAGGAATCTCTCATGGGAACGATCTGACGCGAGAACCTCCCGGGGAGCATAGCACGGCCCCCGCGTGCAGTCCCTGCACCCCCAACTCTCGCTTTCATCAGTGCTTGCGCCAGCCGGGGCATACTGCCAGTGTTAGCCCGCTCGCTCGCCGGCGCGTCCCCTACGTGCTTGGGCGAAACCCTGTTGCGAACGGAGGGCGACGATGCCCGGTGTCGAGGACCACGAAACCGTCTCTATCTACCCGTTGGATGACCAGCAGCTCGAAGACCTTCTGACAAAGGTTGGCGAGTGCACCTTCAACTGGGGCACCAGGGATGGCTGGCCCGTGGGCGTCATCATGTCGTTCCTCTGGAAAGACGGGCGCTTCTGGATCACGGCCGGCGCTCACCGCCACCGCATCTCCGCCGTGCGCCGCGACCCGCGCGTCTCCGTGGTCGTGAGCGGCGCCGCAGCGGCTCCCGGCTCAGGCGCGCCCTTCGGCGCCGCCACCGCCAAGGGCCGCTGCATCATCCACGAGGACCGGGAGACCAAGGACTGGTTCTACCCGGAGTTCGCGGCCAAGCTGAACCCGACCAACCCCGAGGCCGCTGCCGCCTTCGTCGCGACGCTGGACTCGCCCCTGCGCGTCGTCCTTGAGGTCGTGCCGGAGCAATGGATCCTGTTCGACGCCGCGAAGTTCGGGGCCGACGCCGCCGGGACACTGTCCGACGACCAGAAGGGTCCCAAGCTCAGCGCCGACGCCGAGCGCATGCCCGCGGAGCTCAAGCGCCGCGGTGTCTCCTAGGACCGATGCGCGCGGGCATCCACATCGCCAACTTCACCTGGCAGGGTGGCGTCCCCGAGATGGGACCGCGCCTCGCCGAGCTTGCGGTGGCGTCCGAGGAGGTCGGCTGCTCGCGCCTCTCCTTCATGGACCACCTCTTCCAGATCGGGTGGATCGGCGAGCCCGAGCTGGACATGCTCGAGGGCTACACGGCCCTCGGCTTCGTCGCCGGCCACACCTCGACTATACGGCTGGGGTTGCTCGTCACCGGCGTCACCTACCGCCATCCCGGCATGCTTGCCAAGCAGATCAGCACGCTCGACGTGCTCTCCGGGGGGCGCGCCTGGCTCGGCATCGGCGCCGCCTGGAACGAGCCGGAGCACAAGGGCCTGGGTGTGCCCTTCCCGCCACTCGGCGAGCGCTTCGAGCGGCTTGAGGAAGCCATCCGCATCTGTCTCCAGATGTGGAGCGACGACAACGGCCCCTTCGAAGGCAAGCACTATCAGCTCGCCGAGACGCTGAACGTGCCCCAGGCCATCAGCCGGCCGCACCCCGAGCTCCTCATCGGCGGCCGTGGCGAGCGCAAGACCCTCCGCCTCGTGGCTCGCTACGCCGACGCCTGCAACCTGACCAGCAGCGAGGTCGAGGAGGTCCGGCACAAGTTCGGCGTCCTCCGCGCTCACTGCGAGTCCGAGGGCGCCGACTACGACGCCATCGAGAAGACGGTCGCCTGGACCGGCCCCTCCCTCGACTCCGAGGACGAACGCGCGCGCTTCCTCGACCGCATGGCCGAGTTCGCCGCGGAGGGCGTGACCACCGTCACGATCACGCCCTACAGCGACGACCCGGCCGCGGAGGTGAGGCGCTGGGAGCCCCTCATCCAGCGCCTCGCGGACCTGTAGTTCCCGGCGCGGTCCCCGGCATGCGGCTGGAAGCAGGGCGCGGTACCATCGCACCGTTGCGCGCCGGCGTGAGCGGGCGCGTTTGATCTGACCCCCAGGAGCACCCCCAGGAGTATCCATGAGACTGGCCAAGCGGGTCGAAGAGCTGCCGCCCTACCTCTTCGCCCAGATATCGAAGGTCATCGCCGCCAAGAAGGCCCAGGGCATCGATGTCATCACATTCGGCATCGGCGACCCGGACCTCCCCACGCCCCCCAACATCCTCGACGCGCTTCACCGCGCGTCCGATAACCCCGCCAACCACCGCTACCCCGAGTCCGAGGGCCTGCCCGAGCTGCGCCAGGCCATCTCCGACTGGTACGAACGCCGCTTCGAGTGCTCGTTCGACCCCGAGCGCGAGGCGCTTGCCCTCATCGGCTCGAAAGAGGGGATCGCGCACATGGCGCTCACCCTCATCGATCCCGGTGATGTGGCCCTCGTTACCGACCCCGGCTATCCCGTCTACGAGATCGGCACCATGTTCGCCGGTGGCGCCACCTTCAAGCTGCCCCTCACGCGCGACGCCGGCTGGCTGCCCGACCTTGATGCCATTCCCTCGGACCTCGCCGCCAAGGCCAAGGTCCTCTGGCTGAACTACCCCAACAACCCCACGGCTGCCGTCGCCGACTTCGCCTTCTTCGAGAAGGTCGTCGCCTGGGCGAAGGAGTACGACGTCTCCATCTGCCACGACAATCCGTACTGTGACGTGGCCTACGACGGCTACCGGCCAATATCCATCTTCCAGGTGCCCGGCGCCCGCGACGTCGCCATCGAGTTCAACTCCTTCTCCAAGATCTACAACATGACCGGCTGGCGCATCGGCATGGCCGTCGGCAACGGCGAGCTCGTCGACGCCCTCATGCGCGTCAAGTCGAACATCGACAGCGGCATCCCCCAGGCCATCCAGGAGATGGCGATCGAGGCCGTGAACGGCCCCCAGGGCGTCATCGACGAGCACAACGCCATCTACCAGCGCCGCCGCGACCGCATCGTCGAGACGCTGCGCAGGATCGGCCTGGAGGTGGATCCGCCCAAGGCCTCGCTCTACGTGTGGGCGAAGCTCCCCGAGGGCGTCCTCAGCGGCGACTTCGCCGCGCGCCTCATCGACGAGTGCGCCGTCGTGGTCACGCCGGGACGCGGTTACGGCCTCAACGGCGAGGGCTACGTCCGCCTCTCCCTCACGACCCCCGACGACCAGGTCGAGGAGGGCTGTCAGCGGCTCGAAGATTGGGGCGGGATCTAGCCCGAAGTGCCTACGCTCGTACGCGACGGGCCGTATCGGTTCTATTTCTACAGTCATGAGCCGAATGAGCCGCCGCATGTCCACGTGGATCGTGACGCAGACTCAGCCAAGTTCTGGCTGGCGCCGGTGACGCTTTGCCGCGAACTTTGGCTTTCGACCTGTCGAGTTGCGGCGAATCGAAACGCTTGTTGAACGCTAGGCGACAATGCTTCTGGAGGATTGGGATGAGCGCTTCGGAACCTAGGGCGGGAGAACGGGTGCAGGACGTGTCCATCAACGAGGACCTGAGCACCGAGGGCCTTCTCCGAGGCGCCCCTGCTCCCCGGACGTCCGCTCCAGCGTAGTTCACCGCCAATCCCACGTGATCGGATAAGCTGGCGGTAGATGGCGAAACGCCTCCACTCCACCGCCCCCACCCGCGACCGCGCCTACCTGGTCGCCGTGGACTCGCCTGGGGCCACCCTCCCCGCCCGCGAGTCGCTGGTCGAGCTCTCCGAGCTCGCCCGCACCGCCGGCGCCAGGGTCGTTGGACTGGCGCTGCAGCGCCGCCCCAGCCCCCAGCCCGCCACCTACATCGGCAGCGGCAAGCTCCGCGAGGTGGCCGACGCCTGCCTCGAGCAGCGCGCCAACACCGTTATCTTCGACGACGAACTCTCGCCCTCGCAGCAGCGCAACCTGGAGGAAGCGCTCCAGCTCAAGGTCATCGACCGCACCACTCTCATCCTCGACATCTTCGCCATGCGCGCGACTACGCGGGAGGGCCGCCTGCAGGTTGAGCTGGCGCAGACCGAGTACCTCCTGCCCCGCCTGCGCGGCCAGTGGAGCCACCTCGAACGGATGGAGGGCGCCATCGGCCTGCGCGGTCCCGGCGAGACCCAGATCGAGACCGACCGCCGCCTCATCCGACGCCGCATGAGCAAGCTCAAGCGCGACCTGGAGCAGGTGAGCGTCCAGCGCGAGCTCTACCGCCGCAAGCGACGCCGCTCCGGCGTACCCGTTGTCGCCCTCATCGGCTACACGAACGCGGGTAAATCGACCCTTATGCGTGCCCTTTCCGGCGCCGACGCCCGCGCCGAGGACAAGCTCTTCGCCACCCTCGACCCCGTCACCCGCAAGCTGGCGCTGCCCTCGGGCCGCCCCGCCCTTCTCACCGATACCGTCGGCTTCATCCAGAAGCTCCCCACCCAGCTCGTCGCCTCCTTCCGCGCGACGCTTGAGGAGCTGGAGGAGGCGGATGTCCTTCTGCACGTCGTCGATGTCTCCCACCCCCACTCCGGCGTCCACGCCGAGACCGTCGAGGAGGTCCTGCGCGACCTGAGCGTCCTTGGACGCCCCACCATCATGGCGCTCAACAAGATCGACGCCCTCACCGGTCCCGAGGGCTCTGCGCCCGCGACCGAGGCCGAGGCGCGCGCCCTGCTTGACGGCGCCGGACCCGTCCCCGGCGACATTCGCCACATCTCCGCGAGCCGCGGCTGGGGCATCGGCGCCCTCCGCGCCGCCATCGACGACGCCCTCGGCGACCGTCCCGGCCTCCCCGCGAACGGCGCGGTCGCCCTTGCGCACAGCGGCTAGGCGGCGGTAGAACTCGGGCGTGCCCGAACTCCCCGACGGCGACCTCCCCCTTCCCCACCCCGACGGCCCCCTGAGCGGCTACCGCATCGTCGACATCGCTGACGAGAAGGGGCAGCTCTGCGCGCGTCTGCTGGCGGAGCTCGGCGCCGACGTCATCAAGGTCGAGCCCCGCGCCGGCGACCGTACCCGCGCCAACGGCCCCTTCTTCCGCGACGAGCAGGGCCGAGAGTCCAGCCTGTACTGGTGGGCCATGAACGCCGGCAAGCGCTCCGTGACCTGCGAACTGGGCAGCGAGGCGGGCCGCGAGCTCTTCCACCGACTGGTCGCGAGCGCCGATGCCGTCATCGAGACGAGCGCCCCCGGCACGGCCCGGGACGCCGGCGCGGACCCGCGCACGCTCGCGAAGGCCAACCCGAGCGCCGTCGTCGTCAGCATCACGAACTACGGCCAGACCGGCCCTTCCCGCAACCTCCCCGCCACCGACATCGTCGGCTCTGCGATGGGCGGCCACATGTACCTCAACGGCAGCGATGAGCGCGGTCCTCTCCGCACCACGGTCCCCCAGGCGTACGCCCAGGTGAACCTCCAGGCCGCGGTCGGGGCGGTCATCGCGCTCTATGCACGCGGGGCCAACGGCGGTCTCGGCCAGCACGTCGATGTCTCCATGCAGGAGGCGATGGCGAACGCCATGGATAACGCCCAGCAGACCTGGGACATCCTCCAGATCAACAACCACGGTCCCGGCTCTGGGCGGATGGTCAGCGGCCGCGAGGGCCCGCGCTACATCTACGAGACGGTGGACGGGTGGGTGGCGGCGCTCGGACTGGGGGGCCTCGTGGGGCCGAACTCGGCCGCGATGATCGACTGGCTCGACGAGACCGGCGAGGCCGGACCCCTCACCGCCCCCTACTGGCGCGAGCGCCTGGAGGTCGTGCAGCCGCTTGAGGAACCCGAGCAGCGGATCATCGTCGATATCCTGCAGAAGTTCTGCCGCACCCGCCGCAAGGACGACCTCGTGCGCGAGGCGCAGGCGCGGAACGCCGGCTGGGCGCCCGTCTACAGCCCCCGCGAGATCGTCGAGAGCGACCAGCTCGCCGCCCGTGACTACTGGGTGCAGGTCCGCCACGAGGACATCGGTGAGACCTTCGTCTACCCCGGCGCGCCCTGGAAGCTCTCGTCCACGCCCTGGAAGCAGCGCGGCCGGGCCCCGCACCTGGGCGAACATAACGAGGCAGTTTACGGCGACATCCTCGGGCTCGAACCCGGTGAAATCACGAAACTCCGGCGTACGATGGTGATCTGAGATGGCGAGCAACGGGCGCAACGGGAAGGCGAAGCCCAGGCCATTCGAGGGCCTGCGCGTTACCGACCTCTCCTGGGTCGGTGTTGGGCCGACGGTGGCCAGGTACCTCGGCGACCACGGCGCCGAGGTCATCCGCGTCGAGTCGGCCACCCGCATGGAGGGCCTGCGGCGCGCCGGTCCCTTCACCAACAACGAGCCGCACTACGACAACTCCGGGTATTACGCCAACTTCAACGCCTCCAAGCTCGGCATCACCATCAACCTCAAGACGCCGAAGGGGAAGGAGCTGCTCAAGCGACTCGTTGCCGTCTCCGACGTCGTCACCGAGTCCTTCACCCCCGGTTCACTGAAGAAGCTGGGCCTCGACTACGAGGAGTTGCGCAAGGTCCGCCCGGACCTCGTCATGATCTCGATGCCCCTCTTCGGCCAGACCGGACCGTGGGCGCACTACATGGGATACGGCCACGTCCTCCAGGCCGCCTCCGGGTTCAACCACCTGACGGGCTGGCCCGATGGCGAGCCCATCGGTACGGGTGTCGCCTACACCGACTTCCTCGTGCCCCACGTTGCCGCCCTCGCGCTCGTCGCCGCGCTCGACTACCGCCGGCGCACGGGCAAGGGCCAGTACATCGATTTCTCCCAGTTCGAGGGCGCCATCCACGCCCTCGGCCCGGCCATCCTCGAGTGGACGGCCAACGGCCGCGAGATGGAACGCCTGGGCAACCGCGACCCCGAGGCCGCGCCCCATGGCGCCTATCGCTGCAAGGACGGCCGCTACGTCGTCATCGCCTGCTTCACGGAGCAGGAGTGGGAGGGCTTTCGCGCGGCCATCGGCCGTCCCGACTGGACCGACCTCGAACGGATGCGGCGCAAGTGGTCGCGTCTCTGTGAGCAGAAGGAAATCGACCGCCACATGGACTTCTGGTGCCGCGAACGTACCGCCGCCCAGCCTTCAAGGCCATGCGCGAGCACGGCGTCCCCTCCGGCATCGTGAAGTCGCCCGAGGAGATGCACCGCGACCCGCAGCTGCGCCACCGCGGCCACTACGCCGCCCTGGAACACCCGACGATGGGTACCCGCACGTACGACTCCCCCGCGTTCCGCCTCTCCAAGACCCCCGGCGGGCCCTGGAAGGCGGCTCCCCTGCTCGGCGAGGACACCGAGCGCGTGCTCAAGGGCACGCTCGGCATGAGCGACGAGGAGTTCACCGAACTGCTCGTGGATGGTGTCCTGGAGTAGTGGTCAGGTGGTTGGGCTGACGCCCCGCCCTAGCCTTCGGTCTCGCCCTCGGCGGCCTCGCCTTCGCCGCCTTCGCCCTCACCCTCGGCCGGCTCTTCCGCCGCGGGCGCCTCGCCCGGAAGTAGCGCGCCTTCCTCGATGATGAGGATGCCGGTCATGGTGTCGGGGTGAACGTCGCACCAGAAGGCGTAGCGCCCCGGTGGCGGCGTTGTGAAGGTGAACGTGTGCCGCACGATGCCTGTCGCCAGCTCGGTCCTCACCTGGGTTCCGTCCTCGTCGCAGCCGCTGGTGCAGCCTTCCAGAACCGGCTCGTTCACCCCGACCTCGTCTCCCTGGAAGAAGATGAGGTTGTGGGCGACCAAGTCGTCCTGGTTGTCCAGGGTCATGGTGAATTCGACGCCCGGCGGCAGCGTGATGTCGGTGTAGTCGAAGCTGATCCCCTTGATCGTGATGGTGTCCAGGAAGGGGCCAAGATCCTGGCGCACGAGCTCCCCGCTACCCTCGCCCGAAGCCTCGCTGGCGAACAGGTTGAGGCCCGCGCCTACCGCGAAGCCTCCCACGATCAGCGCGCCGAAGAGCGCCGTCGCTGTTCCCAGGCTGTAGCGAACGGAGGTGTCCTTCGTGTCGCGCACGACCTGCATGTCGAAGGTCTGTGCGGAACCCGCGACGACCTCTTCCGGGTGCTGGCTGATGATGTCGAGGATGGCCCGCTGCGTCTCCTCGAAGGCGGCCAGGTCGTCCGCCGACGACCACGTCGTTTCGACGATCACCTGCGAAGGGCCGTCCTCGGCGCTAGAGACATTGATACGCAGATCTTCGAAGCCTGGAGCGGCCCGGAGGTCGTCGTGGGCGTTCTGGATGGCGTCGATGACGCCGCCCTCGCCGACGCTCGTCTCCAGTTGACCCTCGGCGATGGCGAAAGTGATCACCTGCGTGCGTCGCGCGGCTGCGCGTCCTTGCACCTCGTGCTCACGTGCCTTCTGGCGCATGCGCCCGTCTTCGTAGGCCCAGCCGGCGACCGAGAAGAGCGTGATCGCGGCGGAGGCGCCCAGCAGCGGGCCGCTAAAGCTGCGCTGATCTTCGACGCGCGCCCACCAGACGAGGGATGCGATCAGCATCATGATCGCGATCCCGGCCACGAACGGCCAGATGCTCGGATCGGGAAGATGCACTCCGGGCCCTATGTGGGCGTTGTGCTCGCTGCCTTCGTGCTCCAAAGCCTTCGTCCCTCGTTCTGGCCTATCCGATGATGTAGAGAACCGTGAAGAGCGCGATCCAGACCACGTCGACGAAGTGCCAGTACATCGACGCCGCCTCGACCGCCTCATGGTTCTCTGCAGTGAACTGTCCGCCGAGGCCCCGAATCGTCACGACGGCGATGAAGAGCGCGCCTGCCGCGACGTGGGCGCCGTGGAAGCCTGTCAGCGTGTAGAAGGTCGTCCCGTAGATCGTGTCGTCAGCACGGAAGTGCAGCTGCGAGTAGTCGTACAGCTGCGCCGTCAGGAAGACGAGGCCCAGCGCCAGCGAGATGAAGAGGCCCCAGAGCATGCCTGCCTGGTTGCCCTTCTGGATCTGCCAGACAGCCCACTGAACCGTGACCGAGCTGAGCACGAGGATGCCGGTCGAAATCGCCGGCAGCACCACTTCGAGCTCGAGCTTCACGCCGGCGGCGACCTGCTGGGGGCTCAGCAGCGGCTCCTCCGGCGGCCAGGTGGGGGCATCGGCGCGGGCGATGAAGTAGGCCGCAAACAGCCCGCCGAAGAACATCACCTCGGAGGCGAGGAAGAGGACGAACCCGAGCATCGAGTTCGTCATGCCTTGCCGTTCGGCCGTGCCGTGCGCCGCCATGGTCAGTGCCCCTCACCGCTGTGGCGCGCATCGAAGAGCGGTCGCTCGGAACGCACCGGGGGCAGGCTGTCGAAGTTGTAGTGCGGCGGCGGCGAGGTGGTCGCCCACTCGAGCGTGTTCCCCTCCCAGGGGTCGTTCGGCTGGTCCTTGGGCCGCATGAACGCCAACACCACCGCGATCAGGAACGGGATCATGCTCGCCGCGATGAGGAAGGCACCGCCGGTCGAGAGCAGGTTCAGCGCCTCCCAGCCGGTGCTGTCGGCGTACACCGCGATGCGCCGCGGCATGCCGTCCAGCCCCAGCATGTGCATCGGGAAGAAGGCCACGTTGAAGCCCACGAACATGAGCGTGAAGTGGAGCTTGCCGAGGCGGTCGTTCAGCTTCCGTCCCCAGATCTTCGGGAACCAGTAGTAGAGCCCGCCGAACACCGCGAACACGGAGCCGCCGAAGAGCACGTAGTGGATGTGCGCCACCACGAAATAGGTGTCGTGCAGGGCGAAGTCGACGGGCACGGCGGCGCTGTAGGTGCCGTTGATGCCGCCGATCAGGAACATGCTGACGAAGCCGAGGGCGAACAGCATGGGCGTCGGGAAGGAGATAGACCCGCCCCAGAGCGTGCCCAGCCAGTTGAAGATCTTGACCCCCGTGGGCACGCCGATCATGAAGGTCATGAAGGCGAAGAAGGGGAGCAGCACCGAGCCGGTGGTGAACATGTGGTGCGCCCACACGCTGAACCCCAGGCCGCCAATGGCGATGGTGGCGAACACGAACGCCTTGTAGCCGAAGAGCGGCTTGCGCGAGAACACGGGCAGGATCTCGGAGATGATGCCCATGCCCGGCAGGATCATGATGTAGACCGCCGGGTGCGAGTAGAACCAGAACACGTTCTGCCAGAGCACGACGTTGCCGCCGCCGTTGGGGTCGAAGAACTGCCCGCCGTAGTTGCGGTCGATGAAGAGCATGACGAGCGCGGCCGCCAGCACGGGTGTCGCCAGCAGCTGGAGCAGGGCGGTGACGAGCATCGTCCAGCAGAAGATCGGCATGCGGAACATCGTCATCCCGGGCGCGCGCATGCGGAACATCGTCACCAGGAAGTTGGCGGCGCCGATCGTGGAGGACATGCCCAGCACGACCACCGCCAGGATCCACATGTCCATGCCCACGCCCGTCTGCTGGGCGAGCGGGCTGTACGCCGTCCATCCGCTGTCGGCGGCGCCGCCGTCGACGATGAAGCCGGCGAACATGAGGATGCCGGCTGGCGGCAGCATCCAGAAGGAGAGCGCGTTGATCCGCGGGAAGGCCATGTCGGCCGCGCCGATCTGGAGCGGCACGAGGTAGTTCCCGAAGCCGGCCCAGACGGGAATGATGAACAGGAAGAGCATCGCCGAGGCGTGCATCGTGAAGATCTGGTTGTAGGTGTCGTTGCCGACGAAGCTGTTGTCCGCTACTGCCAGCTGCGTGCGCACGAGCAGCGCCAGGACGCCGCCCACCGCGAAGAAGAAGAGCGTGAAGTAGAGGTAGAGGATGCCGAGCCGCTTGTGGTCGACTGTCATGATCCAGTCGAGCACGGCCGGCCGCTGGTAGCCGCTCAGTTGTGGGACTGCGACCGTTGCCATCGGGCCTCCTCAGTCTCCCTGTTTCGCGGGGGAAGACACGAGCGTGCCCTCCCCGAGCTGGCGGGCGGCCTCATCGGCCACCCAGGCGTCGAATTCGTCCCGTTCCACGACCCGTACAACGAAGCGCATGAGCGCATGGTCCATGCCGCAGAGTTCCGCGCACTGCGCGGAATACTCCCCTGTCTGCCGGGCCGTCACGGTGAACGAGTTCTCCCGTCCCGGGATCAGGTCGAGCTTGTAGAGGAAGTCCTTCACGTAGAAGGAGTGGATCACGTCGCTCGACTTGAGCCGGAACTCCACCGGCTCATCGACGGGCATCACCAGGACGGGGTGGTTCTGGGGTGTGCCGATGATCGCGATCGAGCCCTTGGCCTCGGGGTCCGTGTTCGTGCCGAGGTCGTCCATGTTGTAGGCGAACTGCCACTGGAACTGGAAGCCGGTCACTTCGATCGTGAGCGCGTCGTCCGGCGCCGGGTCGTCGATCTGGACGAGCGTGATCATGGAGATGGTGAAGAGCGCGATAACGATGACGACGGGCACGGTCACCATCGCGACCTCGATGGCGCTGCCACCGTGGAACTGCGGTGGCAGCTCATCGTCCTTGCGGCGGTAGCGAAAAAGCGCGTAGACCAGCGCCGATGCCACGAGCACGAATACGATCAGTCCTGCGATCGTCACGATCCAGAACAGGTCGTTCATCTTGTGCGCTTCGTCGGTGATGCCGCTGGGCGGGATCGCCGAGGCGGTTCCCGTCGCCAGCAGGGCGAGGAAGGCGGCAGCCGTGGTCGCGGCAAACAGGCGCAGACGACGGGGAAGCGGCACGCGGCGCATCTCGCCTCCTCCTGCTCGCCTCACCCTGGTGTGTGTTGTGCCACGGACGCTCTCGAAATCGCGTTTCGTGGGAGATTGTGAATCGTGGCGCAAACCGATTTCGTTGTACGCCGGGCGCTTCATGGTGTCAAATCGGGAGCCCGTTTCGGGGGTGTCCGTGGGGGGTGGCCGGCCGGCCGGGACAGTCGCCCGCGGGCGACTGGGAAGAACGGGAAGGTGATCAGCGGGCCTGTAAGCCGGATTCTGTGCCTTCCAGTGGGTTGGGCCGGATGGCGGCGATCATCTCTCTGGGCGCCGCATCGCTGCGACGCTCGCGCGGCCTACCCGGGAGTTCAGACGGGCCGGGCGCCCTCCTCCCCTATTCGGCCTTGCTCCGGGTGGGGTTTGCACGGCTGCCCTGTCTCCAGGACACCGGTGCGCTCTTACCGCACCATTTCACCCTTACCCGCAGCACGCGGGCGGTATGTTTCTGTTGCACTTTCCGTCGGCTCGCGCCGCCCAGGCGTTACCTGGCACCCTTGCCCGGCGGAGTCCGGACTTTCCTCGACGGTGCGCATGCGCCCCGCCGCGATCGCCCGGCCCGCTGATCGCCTCCCAGCGTACGGCGGCGCCACGTGCCTGACCAGTGCGCTACGCCCGCGGCCTCCGCGCCCGGTCGAGCGCTTCGTTCGCGAGCGCGTCCGCGCGCGCGTTCCGCGCGCGCGGCACGTGACCCACCGTGTACGGCCCCACTTCCTCCAGCGCTTCCACCAGCGCCGCGAACAGGGGCCGCAGGGCGGCGTTCTTCACCCGGTAGCGACCCGCCAACTGGCGTACGATCAGTTCGCTGTCGAGGCGCAGGTCGATGCTCGTCGCCCCCAGGTCGCCGGCGGCGCGCACGCCGGCGATGGCGGCGCGATACTCGGCCACGTTGTTGGTCGTCCGCCCGATCGCCTCGCTCACCGAGGTCAGCTCGTCGCCGCTGGCGTTCTGCACGCTCGCGCCGATGGAGGCGGGGCCGGGATTGCCGCGGCTCGCGCCATCGGCGTAGACGGTCAGCCGCATCAGCTTCGCCTCAGGAGGCGGGCTTCGTCGCCGTCGACCTCGACGCGGTCGACCACCTCGCGCAGCAGTGATTGCCGCTCTTCCAGTCCGAGGTCCTCCCAGCGCGTCAGCAGGCGCTTTCGCGTTGCCTGCGCCTGCTCTTCGCGCTCCGCCTCGGAGACCTCGGCCGCGAGCCGCGCGCGCGCCGCCTGCGCCTCGTCATCGAGATCGCGCTGCTCCTTCGCGAAGGCCGCGCCCAGGGACTTCATGCGCTCGATCGAGATCTGGCCCTGGGCGGCCTCCCCCATCAGCGATTCCACCTGCCGGCGGTTCCGGCGCAGGCGCCCTTCGATGCGTTCGATCTCGCCCGCGATCTGCTCGGCGTAGGCCTCCGTCCCGCCCACGCGCGGCAGGCGCGCCACGGGAGCGCCCGGTTCGGCCAGGAGCTCGCGAACGCGCCCCTCCAGCTCCGCCTCCCGCTGGGTGTTGTAGGAGCAGGTGTTCTGGTTCGTGCGGCTCTCGCACTGGTAGTAGCGGTAGATGGCCTTGCGCTCCTCGCCGGCGCGCGTGGTCCAGTGCTGGCGGCGGCTCACCCCGATCATGCGGTTGCCGCAGCGCCCGCAGAACACGAGCCCGCTGAGCAGGAAGGGGTGCAGCGACCGCCCCGTGCCCCCGCGCCGGCGCTTGGCCATGTTCTCCTGGACCTTGCGGAAGTCGGAGGGGCTCACGAGGGCGCGGTGGCTATCGGGGATGCGCACGCCGAATCGGGAGTACGTCCCCAGGTAGGCGCGGTTCCGCAGGATGTCGCGCACGCTGACCATGCTCCAGCGGCCGCCCCGCCGCGTGCGCATGCCGTCCTCGTTGAGCCGTCCCGCGATGCGCCGGATGCCCAGCTCCTCCTCCAGGTAGAGCCGGAAGATGTACTGCACGACCACGGCCTCGTCGGGCACGATTTCGAGGCGGCGCTTGGCCCCCACGCAGTAGCCGTAGGGGGGCCGCCCCAGCGCCTCGCCGCGCACGGCCCGCCGCCGCATCGCCGCCCGCACTCGCTCCGAGACGGGGGCGCCCTTGCTCTGGCCGTCCCACTGCCCGACGAGCGCCCGCGCCGCCTCCTCGCCGCTCTCCGCTTCGTACACGGTGGCGCCCGCCGACTCGATCGTGAGCATCTTGAGGGCGGCCCGCCCCAGGTCGGCCCCGAGCACGCCCAGTCCGTCGACCACCGCCACCACGAAGCCGTGGTCGCCGCGCTCGATGAAGCCCAGCATCTGGCGGAAGCCGCTCTTCGCCTCGTCCCCGTCCTTCGTATCGACGAAGGTGGCGGCGACCTGGTAGCCGTGCTGTTGGCAGAATCCCAGAAACCGCTCCGTCTGGTCGCTCAGCGAGCGCTCCGCTCCGTTCACCCGCGCCCCTTCGACGAAGTACCCGATTGCCTTCATCGCCCTAGTACCCCACGAGGATTCGTTCGCAGTTGGGGCAGAGGGCCGGCGTCTCCGGGTCGAGCGCGCGCTTGCGCGCCGAGGGGGGCACGCTCACCCGGCAGCCCGTGCAGGCGCCCGACCGCAGGTGCGAGACCGCTATCCCGCTCTTCCGCCGCCGCAGGTCCTCGTACTGCGCGACGAGGGGGGGCGTCAGCCTTTCCCGGCAACGCTCTCGCTGCGCGCTCGCGGCTTCGATCTCTCCCTCGGTCCTGCCGATGTCGGCCCCCAGGCGTTCGTGCTTCTCCTGATAGGCGGCCTGCTCACGGCCGAGCGCCGAGCGCGCCTCCTCCCGCCCCGACTCCGCCGCTTCGAGCTTATCGAGCAGTTCGAGCTCGGTGTCCTCCACGCCCGAGAGCCGGGAGCGGAGGGAGGCGACTTCCTGCTGGATACCGGCGAGCTCCTTGGGGAGGCGCATGGAACCGTCGTACAAGCGCGCCTCTTCGCGCTCGATCTTTGCAACAAGGCCGTCGATCTCGCCCTCCAGACGCCGCTGCTCCCGCTCCAGCGCGGCGCAGCCCTCGTCCGCCCCGGCGGCGGCGATCCGGGCTGCCTGGAGTGCTTCGTCGTTCTCGATCTCGGCTCGGGCCTGGTCCAGATCGCCGGTCAACCTTGCGAGGATGTCGTCGTAGTCCTGGAGGGAGGCGAGATCCGCAACCTGTGGCATTTCGACCCTAACCCTAGCGACAAGCGTAGGCGGCGGCGATGGGTGCGTAAACGGCGCGCGGCCCCTCTCGCCGGGCCCCGGCCCGAATCTGTCCCGGCACCGCGCGTTTATGTTCCCCGGAGGGATTGGGGCCCGGCGCTCGCTATACTGGCCTCCACGCCGTTGTCCGGCGTCAGGAGGGCCGGCATGGAACTCCCGACCCTCGCCTTCAGTGTCTCCCAGCTGCTCGGCGATGGACTGGGCGCGTCGCGCGTCCACCAGTTGCAGCCCTCCGGCGCCCTCCGGGGCGGGAGGGTCGAGCTGGTGCGCATCGGCGCCGGCGCGCTCGTGCGCGCCTCCCTGGAGGTCACCCTGGAGGCGGAGTGCTCGCGCTGCCTCTCGCCCCTCGCCATCCCCATCCCCATTGCCTTCGATGAGGTGTACGAGCAGCGCTTCGAGGTGACCAGCGGCGCCCGGCTCGAAAGCGACGACCTCGACCCCGAGGCGTTCACCATCTCGCGGAGCCATCTGATCGACATTACGGAGGGTGTGCGGCAGTATTGTGACGCGGCAGCGCCCATGCAGCCGCTCTGCAGCGCTGACTGCCAGGGCTTCTGCCCCAGCTGCGGAATCGACCGAAACACGGGCAACTGCGCCTGTGAACCTGTGGCCAGCGACCCCCGATGGGCGGCCCTGGCCGCGCTGAGAGAAAGCGAGCACTGACTCGCGTGCCGGAACTGAGCGATATGAGCGAGAAGGCCGCGAGCGCCACAACCGTAAGGGACCGAACCGATGCCGCCCCTTCCCAAGCGCAAGTACCCCAAAACCCGCCAACGCAAGCGCCGCGGGCACCATCGCCTGCACGCGCCCCACGTCGTGACCTGCAGCCAGTGCCGAGCGCCGCGGCTCGCCCACCAGACGTGCCCGGTGTGCGGGACCTATCGCGGTCGCGAGGTCCTGAGGATCCCCGATCCCGATCTGGAAGGGTAGCGCCCACGTCAGCCACCGCCTTTCTTGCGCTTCGCGATGGCGACCAGGGACGACGCGCCTTCGTCTTTCCCGGGCAGGGCGCCCAGGTCGTGGGGATGGGCAAGGACCTCTACGACGAGTTCCCCGCCGCCCGCGATCTCTTCGACCGCGCCGACGAGATCCTGGGCATCCCCCTCTCGCGCATCTGCTTCGAGGGGCCGGAGGAGGAGCTGCAGCAGACTCAGAACACGCAGCCCGCGATCGCCGTCACCAGCCTCGCCCTCCTGCGCGTCGCCACCGACCTGAATCCCGACCTGCTCGAACGCCCGGCTTTCGTTGCCGGTCACTCGCTCGGCGAGTACCCCGCGCTCGTAGCCGCCGGCGCGCTCACCTTCGACGACGCCGTTCGCCTGCTGCGCACCCGCGGCGAGCTGATGGCCGCCGCCGGCAAGGCGCGGCCGGGTACGATGGCGGCCGTCATCGGTCTCGACCAGAGCGAGTGCGAGGATGTCTGCCGCGAGGCGGGCGCCGAAATCTGCACCATCAACGCCCCCGGCCAGATCGTCATCGGGGGACCGCGCGACTCCGTCGTTCGCGCCCTCGACTACGCCCAGGCGCGGGGCGCCAAGAAGGTCATCCCCCTCAGCGTCAGCGGCGCTTTCCACAGCTCGCTGATGCGCTCCGCCGCCGAGGGCATGGTCAACCCCGTTGCCACCACCACCTTCGCCGATCTGCAGGCGCCCGTCGTGGCGAACTGCACGGCGACTGCTATCGACGACATAACGATCGTGCGCAACGAACTCGTCGACCAGGTGCACCGCCCAGTGCAGTGGGCGCGAACCGTCGAGTTCCTCGGCGAGCAGGGAGTCGATACGTTCATCGAGTTCGGCCCCGGGCGCGTCCTCAGCGGCATCATCAAGCGGATGCTGCGCCGCTCCACCTGCATCACCGTCAACAGCGCCGAGTCCGTCCGCGTCGAGCTGTGACATTGTCCGAGCTTGAGGGACGCCGCGCACTCGTAACGGGCGGCTCGCGTGGCATCGGGCGCGCGATCGCGCTCGAGCTTGCCCGAGCCGGCGCCAGCGTGGCCGTCAACTACAACGCCAGCGAGGAGGCCGCCCGCGAGGTGGTCGCCGACATTGCGGCAGAGGGCGGCGCCGCCACCGCCCTGTCGGGCGACGTCTCCGAGGCCGACCAGGCAGCCGGCCTCGTGAAGGCCGCCGCCGCCGAGCTCGGCGGGCTCGACATCCTTGTGAACAACGCCGGCATTACCCGCGATGGTCTTCTCATGCGCATGTCGGAGGACGACTGGGACATCGTGCAGCGCACGAACCTGCGTGGTGTCTTCGCCGTCACCAAGGCCTCGATGCGGCAGCTGTTGCGCTCGCCCGCGGGCCGCGTCATCAACATCACCAGCGTCGTCGGCGTCATGGGGAACGCGGGCCAGGTGAACTATGCCGCTTCCAAGGCGGGGGTGATCGGCTTCACGCGCGCGCTCGCCCGCGAGGTCGCTACCCGGGGCGTCACCGTCAACGCCATCGCACCCGGCTTCATCGAGACCGACATCACGGCGCCCCTCAGCGAGGAGCAACGCGAGAGCGTTCGCGCCCAGGTGCCGCTCGATCGCTTCGCCGGCCCCGAAGAAGTGGCCCCCCTGGTGCGCTTCCTCGCGGGACCGGGCGCTTCCTACATCACGGGCCAGTGCATCCATGTCGATGGCGGCATGGTGATGGCGTGACCGACCACGTCCTGCGCCGCGCGCGTTGTCTCGTGCTTGAGGCGCTCTACGAAGCGGAGACCTCCGGCCACGACGCCGAGGTTGCCTACGACCGCCGCCTCCAGGAGGTGGCCCCCGACGACGGCGAGGTGGCCGGCAAAGGGCCCTCGGCCTTTGGGCGCGAGGTGCTCCGCGGTGTGCTGGATTCCTGCGACGACCTCGACAGCCGCCTCCAGCCCGTTGCCCCCCGGCACCCGCTGGCGACGCTCCCCGCCGTTGAGCGCACCATCCTCCGACTTGCGCTCTGGGAGCTCCTTCACGATAATTCTGCGCCCGTCGGAGCCGTCGTTAACGAGGCTGTCGAACTCGCTCACCGCTACGGCAGCGAGACATCGCCCGGTTTCGTTAACGGTGTCTTGCGGACGGTGAGCAAAGCGATCAGCGCTGCTCGGGCGCAGGAGCCGGGCGAGCCAACAACTTCCCCGCAGGAGACTTAGGGTGGCATCTATCTTTGAGCGTGTCCGAGCGATCGTTGTCGAACAGTTGGGCGTCGACGAGAGCGATGTCGTCCCCGCGGCATCGTTCGTCGACGACCTCGAGGCCGATTCCCTTGATCTGGTCGAACTCATCATGTCCCTCGAGGAGGAATTCTCGGGAGACGTGCAGCTTGAGATCAGTGACGAAGATGCCGAGAAGATCGTCACCGTGCAGGACGCGGTAGACTATCTCCAAGACCACGGCATCGAGGACGGCGACTAGCCTCCCTGTCCCCGCGCCGCTCTGGAGCGTCAGCCTTGGAAGTCCTGGGCATTGGCTACCAGGAAATCCTGCTCGTCGCGGCCTTGATCGTGATCGTGGTGGGCCCCCGTCGCCTGCCCGAAATGGCCTACTACCTCGGACGTGGCGTGAAGAAACTCCAGCGCTACGCGCGCCTCGTGCGCGACGAGTTCAGCGAGGAGTTTGCCTACCTCAACGAGGAGATGGAGGCGGTTCGCGCCGACATGCAGGAGGTCCGCGCCACCGTCGGCGAGGTGCGTGAGGAACTGGCCGACGTCCGCAGCGAAGTCGAGGGGGTGACCTCGGAAGCCGTCGACGAGCTCGGGGTAGTCCGCGCCGGGATCGAGCAGGCAGGCTCCGGGGCCACGGGGCAAGCCTCGGCCCCCGAGACTGCCAGGAATGGCGCCGCCGCCGAGACCGGTGTGAATGGCGCGGCCCCCGCCAGGGGTGTCCCCGGTCCCTCCTACATGCCCCCGATTGGCAAGCTCGAAGAGGGCGAGAAGCCGCAAGCGCCCGAAGCCAGGGCAGGGGTTGAGGCGGAGGACGAGACCGGGGCGCAACCCGAGAAGCCCCTCGTCTTCTAACTCCCATGGTCAGCGAGAGCACCGTCGTCAACCCCGAAGAGGGGCCCCAAGAGGCTACCGAACAGCGCGGCGGCTCCGATCTCACGATCATGGAGCACCTCATCGAGTTGAGGAATCGCTTCATGGTCGCCGGCGGCGCCCTCGTCCTGGGGGTCATCGTCGTCCTCTACTTCACCTGGGACCCCCACACCTCCCTGCCCAACACCTTCGACATCCTCCTCGCCCCCGCCCGCGACCGCATCGACGTCAACCTCACGCTGGTGCAGGAAGTCACCGCCTTCCAGGTCCATGAGCGGAACCCCGACCCGAGCAAGGTCCTGCCCGAAACCGAGTTCCGCGCCGACAAACCCAAGGGCCTGGGGCTGCGGGAGGGCGAGATCGAGGACATCCTGCACGAGGCGCTGCGCCGGGCTTCGCGGGGCCTGAGCACGCCGGAGGTGCCCTACGCTGACCTCGACGAGATAGTCACCGTTCAGGATGCGGTCGACTACCTTGGCAGCAAGAGCGAGGAGAATTTCCGGCTCGCATCCTTCTCCCCCACCGACCGTATCTCCGCCATCTTCAAGATCGCCATCTACGGCGGCCTGCTCCTCGCCCTGCCCATCATCATCTACGAGGCCATTGCCTTCATCGTGCCCGGCCTCACCACCAGCGAGCGACGCGTGCTTCTGTTGGGTGTTCTGGGGTCGGCCTTCTTCATGCTCGCGGGCATGGCCTTCGCCTACTACATCGTGCTCCCCCGCGCCCTCGACTTCCTCCTCGGGGTGGCCGCCGAGAACGTCGAGAACGTGACGGGCATCCACGAGTACATCAGCTTCGTGACGCGCATCATTCTCTGGGTGGGCGTCGCCTACCAGTTGCCCATGGTGCTCGCCCTCGCCGGGCGTCTGGGACTGGTGACGGCGGGGCAATTGCTGCGCTTCTGGCGCTACGCCATCGTGCTCGTCTTCCTCCTGGCCGCGATTGCCACGCCCACGCCCGATCCGCTCACGCAGTCGGTTGTGGCCGTCCCCCTGCTCGGGCTCTACTTCCTCGGGGTGCTTTTCGCCAAGGTGCTCTACACGCCGCGCGGTGGGGCCGAGGAGGCCGACGGCACCGATGCAGCTGATGGACCTGAGGGACCTGAGGGACCTGAGGGGGCCCCGGCATGACGGTCGCCCAGGAGGTGGAGGAGCTCTACGCCGAGGTCCGCTCGTGCCAGCGCTGCACCCTTGCGAGGACCCGCACCCACGCCGTCCCCGGCGAGGGGCCGCTCGATTCCGAGGTGATGTTCATCGGTGAGGCCCCGGGCGTGAACGAGGACCGCCAGGGCCGTCCCTTCGTGGGCCAGGCGGGCGCTTTCCTGGAGGAGCTGCTGGGAGAGGCGGGTCTCACCCGCTCCGAGGTCTACATCTGCAACGTGCTCAAGTGCCGCCCGCCCGGCAACCGCGACCCCCTCCCCACCGAGGTCGAGGCCTGCAGCGACTACCTCAGCGCCCAGATACGCCTCATCGACCCCCTCCTCATCGTCACCCTCGGTCGCTACTCGATGGCGCGCTTCTTCCCCAACCAGGCGATCTCGCGTATCCACGGCAGGCCCCGCGAGGCGAACGGCCGCATCCTCGTGCCCATGTACCACCCTGCCGCCGCCCTCCACCAGCAGCGCCTGCGCGGCGTGATCATCGACGACTTCCGCTCCCTCCCCGAGCTGCTCGAACGCGCCCGCGCCACCCGCGCCGGCGGCTCCGAGCCGACCGAAGATCAGTCGCCCGCCCAGCAAATGAAACTGTTTGAGTAGCCCCATGACAAACACCACCCTTCGCGTCATCCCCCTTGGCGGCCTCGGCGAGATCGGGCGCAACATGATGCTGTTCGAATACGGCGATGACATCATCGTCGTCGACGTCGGGCTCATGTTTCCCGAGGAGGAGATGCTCGGCGTCGACCTCGTCATCCCCGACTTCTCCTACCTCCAGGCAAACGCGGAAAAGCTGCGCGGCGTGTTCCTCACGCACGGCCACGAGGACCACGTGGGCGCCCTCCCCTACTTCTGCCGCGACTTCAGCGCGCCCATCTACGGAACGCGGCTCACGCAGGGGCTCGTGCGGGTGAAGCTGCAGGAGCACAAGCTGCCCATCGAGCCGCTGCACGAGGTGAAGGCCGGCGACAGCGTCACCGCGGGCGCTTTCGAGGTCGAGTTCTTCCCCGTTGCCCACAGCATTCCCGACGCGTGCGGGCTCATCATCCGCACGCCCCTGGGCACGGTCGTGCATACGGGCGACTTCAAGCTGGACCACACCCCGGTGATGGACCAGCACACCGATCTCACGCGTCTCGGCCAGATCGGGGGCGAGGGCTGTCTGCTCCTGTTGGCCGACTCGACCTACGCCGAGATCGAGGGACACACCCCCAGCGAGCAGCTGGTGGGCGACTCGCTCCGCAACATCATGGTGAACGCCGAGGGGCGCGTCATCGTGGCGACCTTCGCCTCGCTCATCTCGCGGGTGCAACAGGTGGTCGATGCCGCCGTCTTCACTGGCCGCAAGGTGTTCGTCACGGGTCGCTCGATGATCGACAACGTCGCCATGGCCCGCCAGCTCGGCTATCTCGAGGCGCCCGCGGGCGCCATCGTGGGCGTCGACGAGATGCAGAAGACGCCCCCGTCGCGCCTCGCCATCATCACCACCGGAAGCCAGGGCGAGCCCACCAGCGCCCTCACCCGCATCGCAAACGGCACCCACCGCCACATCACCATCGCCGAGGGCGACACCGTCGTCCTCTCCGCCAACGCTATCCCCGGGAACGAGCAGGCCGTCGCCCGCAACGTCGACAACCTCTTCCGCCAGGGAGCGCGTGTCCTCTACAACCGCGCCGAGAACGTTCACGTGCGCGGCCACGCCAGCCAGGAGGAGCTCAAGATCGTCCAGAGCATCCTCCAGCCCGAGTATTTCGTGCCCATCCACGGCGAGTACCGCCACCTCGTGACCCACGCCCGCCTGGCCGAGCGTGTCGGCGTTCCGGAAGGCAACGCCTTCGTCCTCACCGATGGCGACGTGCTTGAGATTGACCACGAGGAGGCTCGCCTCGCCGGGCGCGTCGATGCCGCCTACGTCTACATCGACGGCCTCGGCATCGGCGATGTCGACGAGTACGTCCTGCGCGATCGCGCCCACCTCGCCGGCGACGGTGTGCTCGTCGTCATCGTCGCGGTCGATGCGCAGACGGGCCGCCTGGCACGGCCTGCCGAGGTTCTCTCCCGCGGTTTCGTCGATAACGAGGAGAGCGCCGCTCTCCTCGACCGGGCCGCGCGCGTCGCCGAGGGCGCCCTCGAAGGACGTGAGCACGCCGCCCCCGCAGGCGAGGTGAATGCGCGCCTGAAGGACGCATTGAGCAAGTTCTTGTACGATGAGACACGGCGACGGCCGATGGTGCTGCCCGTCACGGTCGAGGTGTAGTCGAGCGCCTCGGACCTGAGCGGCGCCGGCGGGGAGTTCGTCCGCGCAGGGGTACCGTCCCTATGGCGGCTCGCTCGCGAGCCCGGTCTGGGTCCGGGCGCAAGCAAACACCCTCAAGGCTTGCCTTCTTCGATTCACGGCTCTTCCGCGCCGAGGCTGCCGGCGTCGTTGTCGTGGCGGCGGCGGTTGCGGCCATCCCCTGGTTCATTGATGTCGGCGACATCGTGGCCAGCATCCGCACGTGGCTGCTCGAGACATTCGCCCTCGGCCTTGCCATCGTGGCCGCCGTCCTGGTGGCGTGGGGCGTCGCCTGCTGGCGCCGCCAGCCCGAGGACCGCTGGCTCTTCTGGCGGCGCGTCGGCGGCTATGGCGTCCTCGCGCTCTTCACCTGGGGCGCCCTGGGCCTGAATGCGGCCGACTGGACGGCTGCCGGCGTCCACTTCCGCGAGGTCACCCTGGGCGGCAACGTCGGTCATGCCATCGTGAGCAGCTACTTCGGCGTGCTCGTCTGGCTCGCCTCGGGGGCCCTCGCCCTCGCCCTGCTTGCCCCCCGCTTCTCGCTTGCCATGCTGCGCTCCGCCGCTCGCGGGCTCGCCTACGCCTGGGCTGAGCGATGGCCCCACCGAGCCCTGGCCGGCCTCTGGCGCGGCCTCGCCGCCACTTCTCGCCTCTTCCGGCGCCGCTCTCTCCGCCGGCGCGCCCCCGTCATCGGAGGGCCCCGCCCCGGGTCGGTGGTTGCGTTCCAGCCCTCACCCGTGGTCTTCCGCCCGCGCGTCGAGCCCGGCGCCCCCCATGCCGACGAGGCTGTCGCCACTCCCCCCCCACCGCACCGCCTGGAGGACGAGCCCCTTCCCCCCGTCGAGGACGGGTCGCCGGACGCGTTCGAGGAGTTCCCCGTGGACCCGGAGGAGTTCGCCGAGGAAGCGGAGGAGTCGCACCAGCTGGCGTTCCAGGAGAAGAGCGGCTGGCAGCTCCCGCCCATCGAGCTCCTGCAGGAGCCCAAGCTCAGCCGCGACCACAAGCACGACAACGCCGCCCGTGCCCAGCTCATCGTCGATACGCTGGCGAGTTTCGGCGTCGACGCCTCCGTGGTGGAGATCAACGAGGGTCCTGCCATCACGCAGTTCGGCGTGGAGCCGGGCTGGGAGGTGCGCTACAGGGAAACCCCCGTCAGGGACACCGACGGCAAGCCCGTCATGGGCTCCGATGGGCGACCGGCGAAGGAGCGCGTCGAGACGGGCCGCACACGTGTGCGCGTGAACAGGATCACGGCCCTGCAGAGCGACCTCGCCCTGGCGCTGGCCGCTCCCAGCCTGCGCATCGAGGCGCCCGTGCCCGGCCGCGCGATCGTCGGCATCGAGGTGCCCAACGAGAGCGCCACGGTTGTGACCCTCCGTACGGGGATGGAGAGCTCGCAGTACCGCGAGATGAGCGGGAAGTCCAAGCTCGCCATTGCCCTCGGTCAGGGCGTCTCCGGCCAGCCCATCGTCGCCAACCTGGCGAAGATGCCCCACCTCCTCATCGCGGGCGCCACCGGCAGCGGCAAGAGTGTCTGCCTGAACGCGATCGTCACGAACATCATCACGAACGCGACGCCCGACGATGTGCGTTTCATCATGATCGACCCGAAGCGGGTCGAGATGACGACCTACGCGCGCCTCCCTCACCTTGCCTTCAGCGAGGTCATCGTCGACCTCGACAAGGTTGTCGGAACGCTCCAGGCGATCGTCTCGGAGATGGAGGCGCGCTACCGGAAGTTCTCCGAGGTCGGCGTGCGCAACATCGAGGCCTACAACCGCCACCCGCGCGTGCTCAAGAAGCTCCCCTACTGGGTGCTCATCATCGACGAGCTCGCGGACCTCATGATGGCCGCCCCCTTCGAGGTGGAGAAGCTGCTCTGCCGGCTCGCCCAGCTCGCACGGGCAACCGGCATCCATCTCGTCGTCGCCACCCAGCGCCCCTCGGTCGATGTCGTTACCGGCCTCATCAAGGCCAACTTCCCCACCCGCATCGCCTTCGCGGTCACCTCCATCACCGACTCGCGCACCATCCTCGACATGGGCGGGGCGGAGAAGCTGCTGGGCCAGGGCGACATGCTTTACCTGCCCACCGACGCCGGAAAGCCGAAGCGCATCCAGGGCGTTTACGTCTCCGACGCCGAGGTCGAGCGCCTCGTCGAGTTCTGGGCCGATGAGCGCTTCCATGCCCTTCGCCCCGATACGGCCGACGACCTGCTCGAAGAGGCCCTGATCGCGCAGAACGGCAGCGACGACATCGACGTCGAGGAGGGCGACCCCTTCCTGGAGGATGCTCGCGACCTCGCGACCCGCCACACGCGGCTCTCCCCCTCCCTGCTGCAGCGCCGCCTGAACGTGGGCTTTCTGAAGGCGGAGCGTCTCATTGCCCAGCTTGAGCGGGAGGGCGTGGTGGGTCCGAGGATCGAGGGAGAGTCCCGCGAAGTGCTCGTGGGCGCAGCCGCTGAAGAGGACGCTTGATACACTCACAGGTATGACGCTTCGTGGGCTCCTCCGTCGTGACCGTGGCGGCGACCGTTCCGGGGAGGAGCGGCTCGCCAGTTGCCTCGCCTGTGAGGCCGACCTCCGCGGTTCGCGCAGCTACCAGCGCCACCGCGTGTGCCACTCCTGCGGGCACCACTACCACCTGAACGCCGGCGAGCGCGTGGCGGCCATCCTCGACCCCGGCAGCTTCCACGAGACCGACCGCAGCGTCACCGCTCTCGACCCCATCCAGTTCCGTGAGCCCCAGCCCTACCGGCACCGCGTGCTCGAAGCGCAGCGCCGTACGGGGCTCGCCGAGGCCGCCCTCACGGGTACCGGGACCCTCTACGGCCGCGAGGTCGTCGTGGCTTCTCTCGACTTCAGCTTCCTCGGCGGCTCCATCGGCGTGGCCAGCGGCGAGCGCCTCGCGCGGGCCTTCGAGCGGGCGGCGAATCGGGGGCTTGCCGTTGTGACGGTGCTCTCGACCTCGGGCGTGCGCATGCGCGAGGGGCTTCTCGCCCTCATGCAGCTTCCTCGCCTCGCCACCGCCCACCAGAAGCTCGCCGAGCGTGGCCTTCCGCACGTCGCGCTGCTCTCCGACCCCGCCACCGGCTCGGCCTTCGCGGGCCTTGCCAACCTCGCCGACTTCATCATCGCCGAACCCGATGCGCTCGTCGGCTACTCCGCTCTCCGCGAGATGCGCGAGCGTGAAGGCGAGGAGCTTCCCGAGGACGCCCACACGTCCGAGTCGCACCTGCGACACGGGCTCATCGACGCCATCGTCCGTCGCGAGGATCTGCGTCCCTCCCTCGGCCTTCTCGTCGACCTGCTCATGAGCAACTACGAGCTCAGGCCCATAGGCCGCCCCGAGCGGGAGCCGCGGGAGTACTCCCGCCTGGAGGCCTGGCGGCAGGTGCAGCTCTCGCGCCACGAGAACCGCCCCACCGCTCCCGACTTCGTCCGCCGCATGACCACCACCTTCGTCGAGATCCACGGTGATCGCTCCGGCGAGGACGATCCCGCCATCAGCGCCGGTATCGGCCTGCTGGCGGGCGAGGCGGTCATGCTCATCGCCCAAAACCGCCTCCAGGGGATTGCGGAGGCCGGCGCTATCAGTCCCGCCGGCTTCCACAAGGCGCGTCGCGCCATCCGGCTCGCGCGAAAGTTCCGGCTGCCCCTCATCACCCTGCTCGACTCCGCCGGAGCGCGCTCCGACCTTTCCGCCGAAGGGGCGGGGCTGGGCGACGCCATCGCTCGCTGCATGCGCGACATGCTGCGGCTGCCGTCGCCCTCCCTCGCCGTGATCACCGGCGCGGGAGCCTCCGAGGCGGCCGTCGCCATGGCCGTCGCCGACCGCGTGCTCATGCTCGAGAACGCCGTCTACGAGGTGGTCTCGCCCGAGGACGCGGCTCTGCGCCTCTACGGGGAGGCTTCGCAGGCCGAGCAGGCGGCGGAGCGGCTGCGCCTCACCTCGCACGACTGCGCCCGCCTCGGCATCGTCGATACGGTTGTGCCGGAGCCCGGCGAGGGCGCGCACACCAACCACGACGAGGCCGCACTGCTCCTGCGGCGTTCGGTTGTGCGCTCCCTCACCGCCATCCAGCGCGAGCGCCCCCGCCGCCGTCTGCGGCGCCGCCAGGATCGGTATCGCAACACCGGGGAGACACACGCCTGGGTTCGCGGCCCGATCGAACGCCGCGTCGCCGACCTCAGCGATCGCTTCGCCCACTGGCGCCGGCGCATGGGCCGCCAACCGCGCCGCGCCCCCCGTCTCGCGGAGACGCCCGCCGACCCGGAGATCATGCGCTAGCGGCTAACGGTTCGCGGAGAGCCAGGGTGGGAAGCTCGGACTAGCTGGAGAAACGCTACGCGCGCCGGCGGGCTGGTTCCTGCGTGCTGTCCATCGCGCCGGGCAGGACCGTGCGGCGGGCGGGAGCGGAAGGCTCCTGGCAGGCACGCACGAACACGTTGTCCACGCTGCCGATGATGCCGTGCTCGCGAGCCTCGTCGCGCACGTAGGCGACGGTGCTCGAAATGGCCGCTTCGAATCCCGGCCACTCGTGGCAGCGCAGCACCCGCAGGTGCCGGGTCGACTCATTCCACTCGACGATAAGGCGGGGACTTGTCGAGGGTCCGGCGCTGAAGCGCGTGTAGCCGCCCAGGTATTCCTTGGTCAGGTAGAGGCCTTTTGCGGAGGGGTCTATCGAGGCTCGTTGGAGAGCGTCCCAGCTCTCACCCAGGGCGAGAAGAAGTCGGAAGGCGACATCACTGGTCTCTGCTCGCATCAAGCGCTCCTTGCCATAAACCAAGGCAGTCGACACGAGGACCGGTCGACACCCCACCAATGGTGCAGTCTACGCGGACGCTCGACGCCTTGCCATGCCCTCCCCAGCTACTGTCACCCCTTCCGGGGGCGCGGGCGAGGCGCGGGACCGAGAGTGAGCGGCCTGCTACGATCCCGTCCCCGTGGGGCTGTAGCTCAATTGGGAGAGCGTTTGACTGGCAGTCAAAAGGTAGGGGGTTCGAATCCCCCCAGCTCCACCAGACTTGACGGTAGACAGTACCGGACTGCCGAGGGCTACCTCCTCGGCGTCACCGCCGCGCAGGGGACTGTCCTCGGGCATGGGGATCGTGTAGCGGATGGTGGCCGCGCCGGGGGCGACGGCGATCTCCTTCACGAAGGAGCGGATGAAGGCCTTCGACTCGGTCAGCTCGCTCGTGGCGAGGTAGTCGCTCATGTCCTGCGCGTAGGCCGCGATCGTGTCCACGTCGTCGAGCACGGCGCGGCGCTCCGACAGCCCGGCGCGCGCCTCGGAGGCGGCCTCCTCCAGCCGCTCGCGGCGCTCCTTGTGCTCGCGCACGCGCGGGAGCACGTCGCTGATGTCCAGCTCGGTGGTTTCCAAGAGGTGGTAGAGGCGGTCCAGCCTGCGGCGAACGTCGGCAAGCTCAGACTCGATCGTCTTGAGCCGCTGGCGCTGCTCGCGGGCCACGCCGTCCAGTTCCTCGCCGAGGAGGCGCACGAGGTCGCGGATGTTGGACTCGGTGAGGATGTTGGCGCGGATCTGGTCGATGACGAGCGACTCGAAGCGCCTCGCGTTGAGCCGGGGCGCGTCGCAGGCGTCGCGGCCGCGCTTGAGCAGGGACTGGCAGACGTAGTAGGAGAACTTCCCGCTCTTGGAGTCCTGCCCGGAGAGGGCGCGGCGGCAGCTGCGGCAGCGCACGATGCCGCTCAGCAGATAGGAGCTGCCGACGCGGCGCGGGTGGGCGCGCCGCGGAGCGCGGGAGCGCATGAGTGACTGGGCGTGGCTGAACAGGTCCTTCGAGACGATCGCCGGGAAGGCGTCCTCGACGCGCACGGGCGGGGCCCCGTCGCGGGCGTTGCGGCCCCACAGCAGGGTGCCCGTGTAGACCTCGTTGGTGAGGAGGATGTGGAGGCCGTTCTTGGACCAGGGGCGTCCGGTCGGATTGGCGATGCTGTCGTCGTTGAGGGTGCGCGCGATCTCGGTGATGCCCTTCCCCGATGTGGCGAGCGCGAAGATGCGCTCCACGACGGGGGCGGTGTCGGGGTCAGGCTCCAGCCTGGGGCGCTTCTTCGCCCCGTCCTGGATGTGGACCTTGTGGTAGCCGTAGGGCGTGCGGCTGGAGACCCAGAAGCCGCGCGTGGCGGCCTCGCGCATGCCCCGGGCGACTTCCTGCGCAAGATTTTCCGAGTAGAACTCGTCGACGCTCTCGATGATCGCCTCCATGAGCTTGCCGGTGGGGGAGTCGTCGGCGTGCTCGGTGATGGAGATGACGCGGATGCCGCGCCGGCGCAGCATGGACTTGAAGGCGACGGCGTGCTCGCGCTTGCGCGTGAAGCGCGAGAACTTCCAGACCAGGATCTCCTCGAAGGGAGCATCGTCGGCGCTTGCCGCATCGAGCATCTGCCGGAACTGGGGCCGGTCGGCGTCGCGCCCGCTCTCGGCCTCGTCGATGTACTCGCGGACGACCAGGTAGTTGTTCTTCTCGGCGTAGTCGCGGAGCGCCCTGAGCTGGGCGGAGATGGAGAGGTCGACATCCTGGCGGTCGCTGGAGACGCGGGCGTAGAGGGCGGCTGGCCTGGGGTCGGGTCGTTCGGTCATCGGGTCGTTCTCCTCCTCAGTTATCGTTGAGACTAGCGGGCCCGGGCGCGTTTCAGGGCGCGAATGTGGCTGCGTTGTGACATCGGAGTAAGCGATGTTTCGCAGGGAGCCAGAAACCACCCTCGAGCCGTTGCCCACGGTCGCCCTGGCTGGTACGGTTCCCGTCCTCCTAGCACATATGTTCTAAGGGAAGCATACACGCCCGGCGCTCCCGTCGACCACTCCCCCACGGGGGCGCGCCGCACTCCCTTGAGGGACACGCGTGAAGAAGCAACAACGGCTAAGCGACGAACAGGAGCAACTGCGACTCGAGGGCCTTCGGACCTTGGCTCGCATCATCGCGCGCCACCACCTTGCCCACCCCGACCTCTACCCGAGTATCTCCGGCGAGGCGCAGGTGGCCCCTTCACTGGACAGCCGGCGGGACGGCGCCGAGGAACGTGCCAGAAGGGACGACGTGGCATGAGGCGCAGGCAGCCGGCATCTCGGGTCAAGCTCAACCCCGAGGCGGTGTGGCGGCACCTCAACCGGCTCCATCTGGCGCAGAACGAGTTGGCGCGTCGGGCCGGCATCACCTCGGGTTATCTCTCGCAGTTGATGTCGGGGACGCGCTGCCCTTCGGCGGACGTGCGGATGCGGTTGCAGAACGTCCTGGGCGTCACGGACTTCGACGACCTGTTCATTCTGGAGATCGTCACCTGAGAGGCGGCTCCTCGGGCGAGGGCGCATCACGATGAAAGGAGAGAGAAGCGCAATGCAGGGAGAACAAAACGGGTCGACATCTACGACCACGGACTCGGCGAGGAACAGCTGGCGACGTGGATCCGTCAGGCGGCCGCCCTGCCCGGCTGGGACTTGACCTGACCTCCCTGTGAACTTCGACTCGGCATCGTTCACAAGACGGGTAGGAGCTTTTTCGACCTCGTCATCGGCGACGAGGTGCACGAATACCGGGCGCGCCGTTCCTGAAACATCTTGGTGGCTTGTCTCTCGTTGCCAGGGGAGTGGCTCAGACCCCTTCAACTTGAGACGGTCGAGCGGAAAGTTCGCAGCCTGAGCAGTGTGCCCCCGACGAACTTCAGCGAGAACAATACGATTGCCATCTTGACACTCATGCCGTCCTCCAATATCACATCACAGGGTTCCTTCGATGGACATTCGTCGTGAACTGCTGACTAGGGAACCCTTTGCATACGGCACAAGCACGCCGTATGGTCCCGCCTGGGTAGCACGGATTTGTTCATACACAGTTAGAGGAGTTGCGGGGCAGCGAATGGATGTAGTCCTTGGTGGGACTCACAATGCTGGGTAGTCGCCTCGACTGGTTGTTCCGGTCATGATTGGTCGGACCTCAATTCAATCACCGGTAACTCCTACCACTCAGTTCCGAGAGCCAGGCACGGCCGTACCGGACCCTCACGTACACGCTGGTCGACGGGGCGCTGAGTGAGCCAGGCGAGGCAGCTGGCGCTCGAGAATGCGGCACTGCGAGACCGTCTCGCACAGCTGAGTGCGGCCAGCCTGCGCATCAACGAGAGCCTGGACTTCGACACGGTCCTGCAAGAGGTGCTGGACAGCGCCCGCTCCCTGACGGGCGCCCGTTACGGCGTCATCACCACCACCGATGAAGCAGGCCGGGCAGACGACGTTGTGACCTCCGGCCTGACTGCGGAAGGACACGAGGGACTGTGGGCCATCCCCGGAGGGTTGAATATCTTCGAGTCGCTCAGCCAGATTCCGACAGCGCTCAGGCTCCGGGATCTGGGCAGCTACACCAGGACGCTCGGCATTCCCGAGTTCATCCCACCCGTGACCGTGAGGGCCTTCCTGGGGACGCCCATGCGCCAGCGGGGCCTGCGCGTCGGCACCTTCTACCTCGCCGAGAAAGAGGATGGCCCGGAGTTCACCATCGAGGACGAAGAGACCCTGATGATGTTCGCTTCGCAGGCGGCGCTGGTCGTCTCCAATGCACGCCGACACCGGGAGGAGCAGCGAGCCAGGGCCGACCTGGAAGCGCTGGTGAACACCTCGCCTGTTGGCGTGGTAGTCCTGGAAGCCAGGGTGGGAAGTCCGGTGTCGCTCAACCGGGAGGCGAAACGGATCTTCGGAGCGCTGGAGATGGCGAACGCCCCACTTCAGGACCTGGTTGAAGTGATGACCGTGAGGCGCGCCGACGGGCGCGAGGTCCCCCTCAACGAACTCCCCCTGCAGCAGGCACTGGAAGGCGGCGAGACAGTGCGCGCCGAGGAGATGGTGTTCAGGGTCCCCGACGGCAGGTCGGTGAGCGCGCTGGTCAACGCCACGCCCATCCACTCTCCTGAGGGCGACATCGACTCCTTCGTGGTCACCCTCCAGGACATGACACCGCTGGAGGAGCTCGAGCGGATGCGTGCCGAGTTCCTGGGCATGGTGAGCCACGAGTTGCGCACCCCGCTGACCTCAATCAGGGGCTCAGCCACGGATCTGCTGGATGACTCGTCGGGCCTGAATCCCGCCGAGATGCGCCAGTACCATCGAATCATCCTTGAACAGACCGACCGCATGCGCGGCCTCATCGGCGACCTGCTGGACGTGGCCCACATCGAGACCGGCAGCCTGTCGGTCGATCCCGAACCCGCGGACGTGGCCAGCCTCGTGGACGAGGCCAGGAAGACGTTCCTGAGCGGGGGCGGCCGGAACGGCCTGCACATCGACATCCCGCCGGACCTGCCTCGGGTGATGGCGGACCGAGGACGCGTCATCCAGGTGCTGGGCAACCTCCTCTCGAACGCAGCCAGGCACTCGCAGGATTCGTACCCTATCCGTGTAACTGCTGTCAGAAAAAACTTGCACGTCGAATTTGCCATCGCCGACGAGGGCAAGGGCATCAAGGCTGAACATCTCCCGCAGCTGTTCAGAAAACATGCGCGTCTCAAGGGTGGGGAACGGGAGCGCGATCCCGCTGGCGTGGGCCTGGGTCTCGCCATCTGCAAGGGGATCGTGGAGGCTCACGGGGGGCGCATCTGGGCCGAGAGCGACGGATCGGGCCTGGGCGCGCGGTTCACCTTCACCATCCCGGCGGCTGACGAGGAACCTGTCGCAGTGGCAACCTCCTCCGGGCACTCCCCTCCCCGCTCGCAGCGGGAACTACCGCGCATCCTGGTGGTTGACGACGAACCGCAGGCCCTCAGGCATGTTCGGGATGCCCTCGCGAAGGCGGGTTTTGCGCCGATCGTGACCGGCGACCCGGAAGAGGCCCTTCGCATCATGGGGGAGTACGAGCCCCAGTTGGTCTTGTTGGACCTGATGTTGCCCGGAAGCGACGGCATCGAGTTGATGGAGGCCATCCTGGAGTTGGCCGATGTGCCCGTCATCTTCCTCTCCGCCTATGGCCAGGAGGAGGTCGTGGCGAAGGCCTTCGACCGGGGAGCTGCCGACTACGTCGTGAAACCCTTTGCACCCACGGAACTGGCGGCGAGGATCCGGTCGGCCCTCCGCAGAGGGACGGGCACTTCCCGGCCCGAGCTGCCGGAACGCTTCGTGCTCGGGGAGATGACCATTGACTACGCCGAGCACGAGGTGACTATCGCGGGCCGTCCAATACCGTTGACCACAACCGAGTACCGGCTGCTCGCCGAACTCGCGACTGCGGCCGGGAGCGTCCTCACCTACAGGCAACTACTGTGGCGGGTCTGGAAGGTGGGCGACGAAGGCGACGTGCGGCCCGTGCGCACCATCGTCAAGAGCCTTCGCCAGAAGCTGGGCGACGACGCGAACAACCCGGTGTACATCTTCAACAAGCCCCGCGTCGGCTACGGGCTGGCCACGCCCGAGCGGCCGGACGAGACCGCAGACTGACGACCGGAGCAGTCTCCGCGCTGGGAGAGAGAAGGCCCAGCATCGAAGGCAAGAGGGGCACCACACGTGGCGGTGACCTACCCCCACTCACGCAAAGGTCGAGCAGGCACGGTGGGGGGGTCGGGGAAGACCGGCCGCTGAGCGGTTCGCTCCTCTGACTTCATGTGGATCCTATCGCGCTAGCTAGCGAGGTCGTCGTGCACGGTACGTGGAGTGGTCGCATCGGTGGGCAGAGGTAGGTGGTGAAAGGCACTACCACAGTCCCCTGATTATAACGAGAAGGGATAACACCGATACCTGCCGGCAGTACTTGCAGATACATCGTGATTAATCGGTGATGTTCCGATGATTGTTCGGTGATTTCCTGCCTTTGGGGGACAAACAAGTCTTGCACATGCTCGGCACCAACGTACCTTCCCGGCTCCGCCGTTCGCTATTGCTACAGGACGCGCGGGGAGGAGCAGAGCATGAGAAGGCGTCACACCGTGTTCGGACTGGCCGCGATCTTGGTGGCGGTGGTGGTGGTGCTCGTGGCCGCCGACCAGGCTCGCAACGCCGCGGCCGCGACGTCCTGCGAGCAGGGCACGGCCGTGTCCAATCCCGCCGACAACGCCGACCTCGTGAGCGACTGCGCCACTCTCCTGGCGGCGAAGGACACCCTCCGCGGGACGGCCGTCCTCAACTGGAGCGCCGACCGGGCGATCACGCAGTGGACCGGCGTCACCGTCGAGCGCGCGACCTCCTCCGCGCTCAAGCGCGTGACGAGACTGAATCTCGAGAGCGGCAGCCTCAACGGCAGCATCCCGCCGGGACTGGGCGACCTCTCCGCCCTGACGGAGCTGCGGCTGGCGTGGAACCAGCTCACCGGCTCGATTCCGCCGGAGCTGGGCAACCTCAGCCAGTTGTCGCGCCTCGCCCTCGGCGGGAACCGCCTGAGCGGCGCCATCCCCCCGGAGCTGGGCTCGATCGGCGGCACGCTCACGAGCCTGAACCTGAGCGGGCCCCGACCGCTGCCGAGCGGTGTCGGGCTGACGGGGAGCATCCCGCCGGAGCTGGGCTATCTGAGCGGCCTGCAGCAACTGAACCTGGACGGGAACCGCTTGACCGGGCCGATCCCCACGCGTCTGCGACGGCTGAGCGACCTGAGACTGTTGCACCTGGCCCGCAACCAGCTCTCAGGGGCGATCCCTACGCAGCTTGGTGACCTCGCCGCCCTGACCGAACTGCGGCTTGAGGACAATAGCTTCTCAGGCGCAATCCCGACGCAACTGGAGAACCTCTGGAACCTCCGCAAGGCCTACCTGAAGGACAACAGCGGCCTGACAGGCTGCGCACCGCGAGGGTTGGGCGACGTGCGGTTCAACGATGTCGACCACCTGGACCTGCCCTACTGCGACGCGGACGCGCCGCCCACGCCCATGACACCCCTTCCCACCCACACCCTCACCGTGTCAACGACGGGCGCCGGCAGCGTCACGCCCGCGGGCACGACCACCCACGACGAGGGCTCCGAGGTGATCCTCACGGCGGCGTGGGACGACACCACTCACTACCTTCAGAGCTGGGGCGGCGACTGCAGCGGCACGGAGCCGACCTGCACCATCACGCCATTTGACGCTGACGCCTCCGTCACCGCGACCTTCACCGAGCGCTGCACGGCGGGCGCCACGGACCCGACCTGCATCCGCGTCGTCTACCTGGGCACCCCCGACGATTACGCCAACGTCGCTGACATCCCCGAGAACCTCACCTTCACGCCCAACAGCGTGGGACGCTACCACGCGGGACGGGGCGAGCAGATCACGGTCGTCACAGGCGGCGCATTGCTGCCCGAGGGCTACACCCGTTTCTACCTGCAGCGCAGCCCCCTGGCGACCGACCCCTCACCGCTCTCCTTCGAGCGCCTCATCCCGCCCGTGGGCACGACCTACACCTTCACGCCCACCTCCGACCCCGCGGGCGCCGCCCTCATCACCTTCGACCTCACCGCGGCCAGGCCGCTTCCGCTGTCGCCACCGGGTCAGAAGCCCGAGCTCGGCGATGTCGTCGTCACCACCCAGTTCGAGGTCGTGTCCTGCGACTCCGGCATCGCCGTGCCCGACCCCACGACGAACACAGAGCTGGTCGACGACTGCGAGACCCTGCTCGCCTTGAAGGACACCCTGGCCGGCACGGCCACCCTCAACTGGAGCGCCGGCCGGCCCATGACGGAGTGGGAGGGCATCACCATCGGGGGCACGCCCCAGCGCGTGACGAAGCTGGAGCTGGCAGATACCGGCCTCACGGGCGAGCTCCCGCTCCAGCTTGGCGACCTGACGGCCCTCACCGAACTCCGCCTCGACGGCAATGAACTCGTAGGGAGCATACCCCCCGTCCTCGGGGACCTCGTGAACCTCACGAAGCTGTACCTGAACAACAACAGCCTCGCCGGTGTCATCCCCTCCGAACTGGGCGACTTCACGAACCTGACGCACTTCTACATCGGTGCGGGAAATGAGCGGTTGACCGGCTGCTTGCCGACCAACCTGAGGACGGTCACGAACAACGACGTGAGCAGTCTGGGGCTAAGCGATTGCGCTCCCCCGCAACCCGTCGTACAAGGCGAGATTACCGCTGCCGGGACATACCAACTTGGGGACGTGGCCTTCACGACTCCCGAAGGTGTCAATCTCCAGACCGGGTTCAACCTCGGTCATGAGCGCTTCTCGTTGAGGTTCTACGCCAGCGACACGGACACAATGTCTAACCAAATCACCGGCGACGTTGTCGCCATGATCTCCTTTACCGAAGATGGCCAACTTGACTCCTACTTCTGGAACGGGAAGGCCTACTTTGAGATGGGTGGGGAGGCCGTTCCCGTCTACACGCCGAGGATGCCCGACGGCATCGAGGCGTACATCAAGGGAGACACGAACCCAGAGCCGAGACAGATAACCTTTGAAGGGTCTACGGCTGGCCCCACGCTGGAGCAGATGTACGCGATCATCCGATCGCTGCGGGTCGTTCCCGAGACGCCAGCCGCTGGTGCTTCGGGAAGGTCTTCCCTTTTCCCACCGATTGGCACCCCACCTTTCCACGAAGCCATCCGTGTGCGCAATCTGATCAACGGTAGTCCGATCTCCATCTGCTCCGACTACCCCCTCGCGACCAAGGCCGCGATGAACCTCTGGAACGAAGGCCTGGGGAACCAGACACCCGACCAGGTTCAGGGATCAGTCTTCGCGAACAACCGTGGCGTTCCGTACCTGACGGAGGGTTCCGTCTGTGAGCTCTCTAACTGGATAGAAGGGCAGTTGAAGCCTGTCCCGGTCTACAAGAATGACGCCGGTGAGATGTTCGATGCGGGCTGCTACTCCAGGGTGTACTTCGATCCCAACCCCAACGATGGCGTTGATCAAGTCGTATCCAGGATCGAGACAGATCACGCATGTACCGACAACAGCAACTTCGTGCGAAGCCCGTACTGGTCGTACCTGAGCAACAGAGTCCGAGTCTGGGATTCGCCCCTCGGAATCGAGTGGGAAGACTCTTCGAACCTCGCGCACTGGGTGACCCTTGTCATTGCCAGTGAGCTCGGCCATGTGTGGGGTCGCCTCGCGCATGCCACGTGTGATCCCGATTCCCCTGTCACCACGTTCATGCTGGAGCGGTTAGAGCCGAACTCTCCATGTAGCGTGCTGAAAGTCCCTGGCACCGTGCGCGTCCCGCCCGCTGACATCACGTACTTCAACAACCTGTACGAGATGCCGGCCATCAAGCAGGCCGGGACGAGAATGGTGGCGGAAGCCGAAGGGAGCTCTGTTCGCATCACCTTTGATGCTCGCCACATCCAGACGGCGCAGTACATCCGCATCGAGCGCAGTGCGGACAGGAACGACTGGGAGCACCCCATCGCGGTGCCCAGGAGTGGCGGCTTGATTTTTCCCCGGACCTTTACGAGCGGGATTTACTCGAAGGTCCACTACATCGGAGAATCCGGAACGCACTACTTCCGCGTTCGCGCCGTGAGCAAGGCGAACCTCGCGGAAACCGACGCCTTGATCGGGACGGCCACACTTACCTGCCCGAGCAACACGAGAGACAACCCGCTCAGGGGTGTTCGCGGCGTGAACCTGAAACAGATTTGCCCCGTGCCGCCTGATCCACCTGACCCGCCGGACCCGCCTGATCCACCTGCCCCACCTGACGCGCCGACCACCTACATCGTCCACTTGATCGTTGACCCGGACTCGTGCGGGGACATCACCTACACCACGTCCGACGCTTCTGTGAGAGCACCCGTCCCCGGAAACCCCATAGTCGTGGCGAGCGGTGCGATCCTCACGTTGACGGCACCGGCGACCACATCCACGTGTACGTTCACCAGTTGGGAAGGGCTGTGCGCCGGTGAGACCACGCGCACCTGTACCACGGCGGCGGTCACCGCGAACGGGTTCGCCGAGGCGAACTACTCCACAAGCGTTGATCCAGGACCGACCCCGACGCCCGTCCCGGACCCGTACCCGAAGGTCACGACCTACAGCCAGGACTACTGGCTCTACAATGCGTTCTGTACGAGCGGCGGGAACAGGACCACCGGGTTCAACTACACCACTCAAGCTGCTGCGAAAGCAGCCGGAGACGCCTGGGTCTCAACCACTTGTACGCTCTTCAATGCGTCTGGATCGCGAGTCTTCAGCGTCAATACGTCCACCTGGAACTGGTCCGCTACGTGTTCCTCTCCGCACCAGCGGAGCGCGGGCGGAACGGCCAGTACCCAGAGTAACGCCCGCGCCGCCGTCGAGCAGTGGCGTCTTTCGAGCGGTTGCACGACTCTGGCCAGTTCCTCGGTCACGGAGAGGGTGACTATGTCCTGGTCGTGGGAGGGACAGTGCCGAGTTCCATCGAGCTCGAGCTCCAGTGGCTCCGGGTTCCTTCACCAGTCGTCGGCGGCATGGGCTCTGGTCCAGTGGGGCAACGCTACCTGCAGCCCCTCTGGCGGCACCGTCAACACGTCCGGCGGCACGTTCTGGCGGTACACGTTACAGTGCTCCGCCACCAGCAAGGTGCAGCATTCCGGCTTCTACTTCTCACAAGCATTCGCACTTGCCGCCGCCAACGAGGCTGCTGCCGCCTGTAACTGAGGAAGGAGAACGGGCAATCCCGAGAGAGCGGGGGCTTCGGCTCCCGCCCTCCTTGATCCACGGGAGTGCTTGGTGAAGGCGCGGCTTGAAGGGCTACAGGGTTTGGTTCAGGCCATAGAGAAGGACGAACGGGACATTGAGTTTGAGATCCCCTTGAGGCGACCACCGAAAGATCAGTGGCTTGATGTTGTCCACTGGACTTCCCGGAAAGACCTGCGCAACCTTGTTGTCGGGAGCGTAAGCATTGCCGGTCGATGGATTGGGCTGTACTGCCTGCCGGAAAACGAGGGACTTGTTCTATGTGACGTTTGGTCCGAACCCTAGAAACTACGTCCAAATAACGAAGGCACGAAGATGGCTCTTGAGAACCTTGATTGGAATGAAGAAGAAGACGGAGTTATCACAACTATAGTCCAGAATCGTGGGGTGCGTTTGCGTTTTCGATCGCTGCAGCGCTTGTAGAAAGCGATCAAAAGGTGAAGAATTCGTTCTTGAAGATGAGGAACCCTGGCGCTCGTCGCTCAGCAAGGGCGCGCGCCGTCCGTTGGGCAACAGGGTGCATGACACTGGCGGCGCGCCGCAGCTAGGCTGCGAGACAGGGATGGCTACCCACTTGGGTAAGTTCGAATATAAATCCCAAAAGCAAGCGAACCCCTTACGCGAGCCCGTTCCGGTCTGGGCGTTCCTCGTGATGGCGGTGATCGCGGGCGCGGCTCTGGGGGTAGCAGTGGCAGCCTTCCTCTGGGCCGACGCCCCGCCCTCCGAGCCTGTTGCGCCCGCGACCCCCACTGAGGACCCCTGTCCGTCCGCCATTTGGCGCGGCCAGATTACCGATGCAGGGACGTACCAGCTTGGGCGCGTCGCCTTCACCATCCCCGAGGGGGTCAACCTCACCACCAAACTCCAACTCGGCCATAATCGCTGGGTGCTCACGTTCTATCCCGGCGACACCGATGAGGTAGCCAACCAGGTAGGGGGCGAGAGCGTCGCCAGCATCATCTTCACCCCTGCTGGCAACCTCGAGTTCTTTAGGTGGAACGGGGAGGTGTTCGACGAGATCGGGGGCGATCCCATCCCGGTGATGGTGCCCCAAAGGCCCACCAGAGAGGACCCTAACCCCCCGATGCGGCAGCTCATTGTGGAGGGCTCAACTGCCGGCCCCACGCTGGAGCAGATGCACGACATCATCCGGTCGCTACACCTCAGCCCGTCCGAGGACCCCGGCGGGCTCTGGGAGGAACGGAGGTAAGGCATGAACCGCACAGTCCACGCCTGCGCCCTCCTCGCGATCGTCGTCGCTGTCGTCGCCGTTGCCACACAGCAGCCCCAGCGGGCCGAGGCGTGCAGCTTCCCGGTCGCTCCTATCCCCATCCGCATCGCCAAACCAAGGCGACGTTCTACGGCGAGCTCATCCCCGGCACCGTCCGCGTCGAGTTCTACCGGAACCGACGCCAGAGCCCCCTCTTCCGCAAGGACACCGCTCGATACCGAGTCATCGCCTATTGGAAGGGCGAGCCGCTGAACGTACGCACGGTCGTACAGTACACGGCACTAAGCGGAATCTGTGGCGAGCGTCCAGAGCCACTTTCCCAGCGGGCCATCTTCATCGGAAGCTCAACATGGGGCTCCTACGACCGCGACGATCTCATACCCATGCCGGGGCTGGACGTACCTGCCAGATACCCACCCTTCCGCGGGTGGACCGTGACGCCACCCGAGTGGCGGGGCTTTGTGTTCGACGAGGAGTGGCTTGAGCCCCACCTCGAACGGTTCGGTGACATTCGCACCGCCGAGGAATGGCGACGCTCGCCAGAGTTTGTGGAGTGAGGCGCTTAGTCATAAAGCCATGGCTGACGCTTTAGCGCGGAGGTGGTGGATGTGTTGATGCGGGTGAGAATGCGTCCGAGCGCCACCTCAGCCAAACCTCCCCGCCGTGCCTGGGGAAGGCGCACATTGATGACCTCAACTCCTCCGCGGCGCCCCTCACCCTCAAGGAGTTGGCAGGCCGCTTCGCAGGACCGCTCCAGCCTCCTCACGAGACATGCATGCCATGCTTGGCCCTTCGCCGGAGGGAGGATCCCCCGCATCGAGCAAGCGCAGGGGCTGTAGCTCGACACCCGGCGCAATGCCGTAGCGGTCGCGCAGCCGGAGCCGCCAGTCGCGCACCTCGCGGCAGAAGTCGTTCCAGCGCTCCGTGTTCACGCCGAGGGCGGAACGAACGTGGCGGTGGCGGCCCTCGGCCGCGGCGATGTAGTAGAGCCTCACGGGTCACCTCCGGTGGGGTGTTCAGGCGGCAGGGAGGGTGAGAGCCGGCTGCGCCCCGCCGGGACAAGCCAGGCCCGCCCCAGCGGCCCCTGCCGGCGCAGAAAACGCTCGTGGGAGACCCACAGGGGCACCTCGACGCGGGCGCGCTCCATCTCCGTTTCCGCGACGCGCAGGAAGTGCGTTGCCGCCAGCTCGTCCTGGAAGACGACGAGAACGTCGGGGCGGGCGCCGTGGTCGTCCGTTGGCCGCTGGGTGGAGTAGTAGCGCAGGTAGGGGGCCAGCCGGGCGGCCATCGTGATGGGGCGGACGGCGCGGCGCTCCCACTCAAGGAAGAAGGGCCACGCGCGGTCTCCCCGGCGGAGGAGGCCGAAGGCGTCAGGGTGGACCGGGCGTGTGCCGCCCGCGCGGGCGGGCAGGCCGCCGTATCGGAAGTGGCGGGACGCGCTATGGGGCGGGTCGAGCTGGACCACCTCCCAGTCCCCGGCGCGAGCCTGGCGGGCGAGGGCGGCGACGAAGGAGTGGACGGAGGCGGTGTGGTCCAGGTGCCGCAGCAACTGGCGGGCGCGCCTGCCGGAGACGGATCGCCAGTCCCCGTCTCCGCCCGCATTCAGGGGCGCGGCGCTCCAGCGCCCTCTGGCCGCTCCCACCGAGGTGCGGTCGCGGCAGGCGACGACGGCGATCCCCCGGTCGGTCAGGTTCAGGCGGCCTTCCGCGGCCGACGCGCGGGCGGCAAGCCCAAAATCCTCCAGGGTGGCGATGAGCTGGGAGAGCCGGGCGCGGGAGACGCCCAGCAGCCCCTGCAGGTCCCGGGGGGCGATCCAGGGCCAGTCGGCGAGCAGGTCGATGACGCGCTTCTCGGTTGGCTTGAGCAGGGCGGGCAGGAGGTGGTCGGGAAGGTCCCGCCCGGGCGCGGCCGTGTCGAGGCTTGTGGGAAGGGTCGCGCGGGTCGGGGGGTGCTCCAGTGGCAGCGCGCCCTCGGTAGTCATCCGCTCGAGGACCGCGCGCAGGCCGAGGGCGGGACCGGCGGCCGGCAGCCGCCAGACCGCGTCATCAGGGCCTGCGCGCACCGCATCCTCCTCCAGGGCGAGGTGAACGGGCACGGGAAAGCCCGACAGCAGGCGGCGAGCGTGGCGCAGGCGCACCTCGTCGGACACGAGGAGGAGGACGCCGGAGGGCCGCGGCCCCTCACGCAACCGCCAGAGCCGCTTGCTGAAGGGGGTGCGGTCGGAAGACGGACCCTGTCGCACGACGGCGACCGTCCGCCCTCCGGGGAGGATGAGGGTGGCGTCCATGGGCAGGGCGCGGTACCAGCGGAGGGCGAGCGGGTGGGCGACGAGCGCGACGGTGGACGCGAGCCGGTAGATGGCGGCGACGGCATCGAGGCGCTGGAGGAGGAGGCGCTGCCACTGGAGGGAGACCGGGAGGGCGCGTACGAGGTTCGCCACGGGGAGGTCCTCCTCACGCGCGAGCGCGCGCAGCCCGGCGGCGGTGACGTAAAACCGCCGCGTGGGGGCAATGAGGCCGGTCCCGTGGGGAACGGCGGCGACGAGCCCCGCATCCTCCAGCCTGTGGAGCCCCCGGTAGACGGTGTCCCGCGACCAGCCGGAGATCGCGACCAGTTCCAGGCGGTCGAGGAAGGGCATGTCGGTCAGCCGGCGCAGCAGGTCGCCGGCGCCTCCGGTCAGCCTCATGGCTCCTCCTCCCCCTCCGCCGGTGGCGCCTCCGCCCCGTCCCCGGTCTTGTTGCGCCGGCTGCGCTGCTTGCGCCGCTCCGGGGCCGCCGGGGGTGAGTTCTCCGGTCCTGGGGCCGGAAGCGGCTCCGTCCCGCTGGCGAGGGCGTCGAGCCCGTCGTGGTAGCGCGCGACCCGCTCGCGCGACCCGGCGTCGCGCTCGTCGATGTCGCGAGCCGGGGTGGTGTAGTTCGCGGCCGCGGAACGGAGGCGGGTAGCCATCTGCGGGTCGCCGCCCTCCGGCTTGAGCACCTTCATGGAGAAGGCGGGCATGCGCTCGGTTCCCACCGTGGCGCGCACATAGCAGTGGTGCACGGGCAGGGAGACGATGTCCTCCTCGGAGATGCGGTCCCGGTCCAGCTCCCCGACGAGCTGGCGGGCGTCGGAACCGGCCACCTGGAAGACGGCGAGGCAGCCGACGTTGGCGAGAAGGGTGTCTTGCATGGTGGGCGAGAGATCGCCGAGCTTGGCCAGGCTCTGGGTGGCGAGCACGAACGAGGCCCCGAACTTCCCCAGCTCACTGAGCATCGACTCGTAGTCGACGCCGGGCATCGACTGCATCTCGTCCACGACCACAAGGGCGCCACGGCGTTGCTCGGGGGGCAGGCTCCCCTGCTCGCGGATGACGGCGTCGACGAGGTTGAGCAGCGAGGCCCCCACGAGCGCGGCCACGTCGCGTCCTGCCGTGCCCTGAGCGGTGGAGACCAGCAGGACACCCCCGTCGAGTGTTGTGCGGCGCAGGTCGATGGTAGAGCGGGGCTGGCCGAGGATGGCGCGCGCCCGCCTGGAAGAGGCGTAGTAGGAGAGGCGCGTCTGCACCGGCGCCAGCGCCTCGGCGCGGTACTCCCGCCGCCAGCCACCGAAGTCCCGCGCCCACCAGTCAAGCAGGTAGGGGTCGGAGACCTTCTCCAGCACCTGGCTGCGGAAGCTGTCGTCGGAGAGCAGGGGCAGGCCATCGAGGATGGTGTGCTGGTCGTCCGCGGCGGTGGCGGGGTGGGCGTTCGCCTCGTGCAGGGTCTTGACCGTCTGCTCGAGGATCGACTGCATGCGCGGTCCCCACTGCTCCCAGAGGCCCCGGGCGACGCGCACGACCGAGTCGGCGGTGCGATCACGGTCGCTGAAGATGCGCGTGTCGAGCAGGTTGATGCCGGGAAAGCCCTCCCCCGCGCCGAGGTCAACGAGCCGCACCTGGTCGATGAGGGACTCGGGCACCTGCTCCAGCAGGCCCGCGACGAGGTCGGCATGGGGGTCGACGACGATGATGGCATCGCCGTCGCGGCCGGACGCCTTCTCCGCGAGCTTGTGGGTGACGAGGTGGCGCATGAGGGTGGACTTGCCCATGCGCGTGCGCGCGACGTAGAGGTGATGGCGGCGCAGCAAGTCGTCGGGGAAGCGGATGGGGCTCGCCCTGCTCGCCGTCGTCTCGCCGACGTAGGCGCCGCCCGTGACGCCTCGCGCGGAGGGGAGGAGCACCTTCGCGCCGGAGCGTTCGACGAGGGGCGTCTCATCCCTCGCCCCCGGCGGGTGCCAGAGCGCGGCCGCCTCGCGCACGCCGAGGACGCTGCGCCTGCCGAAGAACCCCGGGGCGGACGGGTGCAGATTAGAGGGGTCGGGAAGCACGGGCCGCACCTTGCCCGCAGTGAAGCGCGCCCCCGCGGGGTGGTCGTAGTGGCGGTAGGCGGCGGCCACCGGCTCCAGCAGCTCTCCCGCCCGCTTGCGCGCCGCCTCGGGCTCCATCGCGGGCAGGATGGCGGTGATCTCGATCTCGGCGTCGAAGGCGATGCGGGAGACCTTCTCCTTGATCAGGAGGGGGTCGTGGACGCGGTTGCGGGACCGCTGCCAGCGCTGGCGGAGCCAGCCGGCGACGGCCAGGACGCCGACGATGCCGGCCCCCAGCGCGAGGGTCTTCCAGATCTCGCCCGCCTGCACCCACTGGTAACCACGCACGACGGCGAGGACGGCCATCGCCAGCCCCTCCGTCCCCTGGCCGCGGACCTGGGCGGTGGGGGCGGGCTGGCGCTGCTCCGGGAGCGGCTGCTCGTAGGCCTTCACCTGGTGGGCCTGGGCCCACTCCGGTCCGAGCGAGCGCAGGAGGAGCCGGGCGACGATGCGCTCCCCCTCTTCGGGGGCGGAGAGCGCGCCGAGGAGGGCGATGAGGGGGTCGGAGCCGGGGTCCAGCAGGTCGTCGTCGCGGAAGACGCGCAGGGAGACGTACTCGGGGCCGCTCAAGCGCAGGGACATGGACCACGCCTGCTCGCCCTCCCGGAGGCGCAGGGGATCGTCGGCGGGGGCCACCTCGTGGATGCGGGCCTGGGGGTAGTGGGCGGCGACCTGGCCCCGCACGACCTGCCTGTCGAGGCAGCGAGCGAGCAGGGTGACGCCGTCCGCGTCGCCGGCGAGCTCGAGGGAGAAGGGTTCGGGGACGGCGATCGAGGCAAGCAGGTTCTCAACGCCGAGGAGCGTGCGCTCCCCGCTGCGCGGGGGCGTCACCTCCAGGAGGACGGGGAGCCTGGGGTCGGGTTGGCTGAAAATGTTATGTCGCATTGCATGTTCCTTTCGAGTGCTGAGATGGGCGGGTTGTCAGTGCTGGGTGCCGGGCTTCCAGTCGATCAGGGCGTGCTCTTCCGGCGTGGCCTCGATGCGGATGGGGAAGCGGTTGCCCCGCGCGAGCAGGAGGCCGTCGCCCCGCTGGCAGGACAGCAGCCAGCGCTGCAGGTCGGGGGGCAGGTCGAAGGCGTCGCCCACCGTGCTGATGGCGGCGGCGTCCTGCTGGAGGAGGAGCTTGAAGGCGGCGTTCTGGAGGAGCGCGCGCCCGCTGTGGCCGGTGATGGTCCGCGAAGAGTCCTCGCTGAGGAGGTCCTGCACGTCCTGCGTGATGAACTGGAGCCCAAGCCGGTGCTTCCGCGCGCGCTTCGCCATGGAGACCATGAAGGCCGCGCCCTCGGGGTGCTGCATGATCGACCAGACCTCGTCCACGACGAGCAGGCGTGGCCTGGGGTCGCGCGCGGCCGCCGCCCAGACCGTCTCCGTGCAGACCATGGCCGCGGCGGGGCGCAGCTCCGGCTCCAGCAGGTGCAGGTCGAAGACGGTCACGAGCGCCTCCCTCGCGAGCAGGTCGTCGCCCGCGTCCGAGAGGAGGTGGCGCAGGCTGCCGGTGGCGAAGGGGCGCAGGAGCTTGGCGAGGTCGGCGTCGCTCTCCTGGAGGTAGCGGTAGAAGGAAGCGAAGCCGGCGCCCTCGCTGGGGTCGGCGTAGTAGCCGGCGAGGGCGTGGTCGAGGGCGGCGCGGCGCTCCGCCCCGAGCCGCTCGCCCACCATCACCTCGATCAGGCGGCGCAGGCTGCCGATGCGCTGCAGCAACTCCTCGCCGTCGCGCCGATCGATGACGAACGGATTGAGGCCCTGGCCGGAGACGCCCGGGGAGATGACCCGTCCGCCCGCCGCTCTGGCCATGGAGGCGTACTCGCCCTCGGGGTCGATGACGTAGGCGACGACGCCCCGCATCAGGCCCCGGAGGACGCCCAGCTTCGTCGCGAACGACTTCCCCGAGCCCGATCGCGCGAGCACAGCGGTGTTGGCATTGAGGTGGGTGCCGTCGAAGGCGTCGTAGACGACGGGAGCGCAGGCGCGCAGGTCGATACCCGCGAGCGTGCCGCTGCGCGTGTCCAGGTCCGGCGGCGAGAAGGGGTACAGGCGGGCGATCGACGAGGTATCGAGCGTGCGCCAGGCGGCGACGGCGTTGAGTGCGAGGGGCAGGGTGGAGAGCAGACCCTCGCGCTGGCGGAAGGCGAGCGCGTCCAGCTTCCCCAGGGTGGCGGCGAAGTGGGCCTTCGCCCGCTGGGTGAGGTCACTGAGCGAAGCCTCGTCGGGGGCGTGGAGCGTCACCGAGAGGGAGGCGTGGAAGAGACGCTCCCGCCCGCGCTGCACCTCGTCGCGCAGGCGGGTCACGTCCTCGAGCGCGATCTCAGCCTCGGACGACAGCGTGCGACCCTGCTAACGGAAAGGCTCTGGGCGGACTCGAAGCGCACCTTCTGCCACTCCAGCGTGCGGGCGGCCTGGTCTGCAGGAATGGACCCGAGGTGGAGCGCGAGGTCCATGGGCACGCCCGCCGTCATCAGACCCTGGAGGAAGCCGGGGGCGAGCGAGCGCGGCCACCGCCCGAGGTGAAGGGAGCGTGCGAGATGATCCCCGAGGCGCAGGTCGCGGCGGTTGACCTCGACCTCGACGGGCTGTTCCTCGTCCCGCTCGGCGGGCGTGCCTCCGAGCGCTGATGCCAGGAGCAGACGCCGCAGCGTGCGGCCCCGGAGGGCGTGGACAGAGAGGCCCGCCCTCGCGAGAAGGGAGTGAAGCTCCTCCGCACGCTCCAGCTCGCAGCAGGCATAGAAGCGACGGTCGAGGATGCCCTCGCGCTTCTCCAAGTTGCCGAGCAGTCGCTGAAGGGACTCCGCCGCTTCCCGCGGCTGTGGGGGCAGCCCCTCGGGCTGCTCCTCCTGGAGGGCTTCCCGCATCCGCTTGAGGTCGGGCGGGTGCTGCCTGACGAGGAGCTGGACGGGGAAGTCGAGGGAGTTGAGGAAGCCGGCGAACGCGCCCAGTTTGGGCTCGTCCAGCTCAAGCCCCTGCACCTCGCAGACGCCCACCTTGACGCCGTCGAGCCGCACCACCGCCGCCTCCTCCAGATGCGAGAGGAGGAAGCAAAGCGGCAGGGGAAGGGGTGGCTTCGGATCGCGAGTATTGGCTTCCCCGGGCGTGGCCTGCGGGCTGGGCAGCACGCGCTGCCGGGTTCGTTCCAGTAGTGCTTGCATGTCGGTTCTCCTTGTTCCGCTACGAGGTTGGGATGACGCCGTTGATGAGGGCGAGGGCCACGCCCTTGGCCGAGAGGACGAGGACAAGTCCCACGACTGCCATGACGACGGCGCTGCGGGCGCGGCCCGAGCCGCGGGCCTCGCTGCCTTCCGCCATGAGCACGACGCCCGCCCAGACGACGGCGAAGACGGCCAGACCGGAGGCGGCGTAGGCCATCGCCGTGAGCGCCTCGTTGAAGGCTTCGAGCATCGCCTGCTCCTCCTCCGGCGCCGCGCCCATCGAAGTGAGCGCGACGCCAGCGAGAAGCAGGGCGGTTCCACCGCGCCTCAACACGGCTACTGCCCGTTGAGGACCCCGAGGAGCCATTGCAGCTCTTCGGGTGTGACGGCGGTCTGGGTGGAGAGCGGCGGCTCCTCCTCCGGCTCCGCCGGAACCAGGGGCTCGTAGGGGTCGTCGGAGGCGACGCTCAGGGCCAGGGCGAGAGGCTCGCTCCTGGCGCGGACGAGGGGAGCGCGAGCTACGACTTCGGCGCGCACGTGCTCCGGGTGGACGACGGTGAAGACGACGTCCTGGCGGACGGTCGACTCCGGGACGTAGCAGCTGGCCGACACGGTGTGCTCGGTGAGCGTGCCGTCCTCGTTGGGGATGGCTACCGTCTCGGTGACGGTGTCGCCGAAGGCGGGAATGGTGACGGCCGCCGTCTCCGTGAGGAGTTCGGTGCGCTCGGGGTGGTGGGTGAGCACCACCAGCGCCGGCAGCGGCGCCGTCACGGTCGCTTCCAGGGCGGCCGCGATGGAGACGGCGTGAACCGTCTCGCCGCTTCCTATCGGGAGGCTGAAGGTCGTGCTTTCATTGGGGACAAAGGCCGCCGTGGCGGACCGGGTCCCGGACGTGATGGTGAGTGTTCCGGAGAGGTCGGAGACGGTGGCCTCGATGAGGGCCGTCACCGACGCCTCGTGGTGGCCGCTGGCGACGGGCAGGTCCACCCGTTCCTCGACGGAGGCGGCGCACGTGGAGGCAACCGCCCCCTCGATGCGTCCCGGCGTCCAGGCCAGGGAGGTCACCGACAGGTCGCAGAGCTCCCCCTCGGCGGACGGCAGGGGATAGGGAAGCTCCGCGCCCTCGAGGCTGAGGGCGCCGGCCTCACCAAGCTCGTCCTGCCAGGACACCGTGACCGACGGGAACTCTCCACTCAGGGGCAGGTCCCAGGAGACCCGCTGGCCCGTCGTGAGGCTCGAAGCGGCGCGGAAGACCAGCGTCTGACCGTCCGGTCCGCCATAGGCCCGTACGTTGACCTGCAGGTCGGTGGCCGCCCGCAGGGTGAGCGCCGCCCAGTCGCCGGAGACGGAGAGACGCTCGACGAAGAGCCTGCGTCCGGGGACGGGCTCCGGGATCGTCAGCTCCTCCCCGAACCACTGGTCGTGGCCGTCCGCAAGGGCCGTCTGCGGGACAGCGGCCGCCGTTGCCGTGACCGACGCCAGTACGGCGGCGACGAGGAGGGCAAGCCCGCCCCGCCGCCCCCCGATCACCTGGACATCGGCCCGCTGGCATTTGTCGTTCGCGCTCTGCCTCCGCCTGAAGCGCTTGCCGAAGCGGCAGTGGGGGCGAAAGGGTCTCCGCCCCGTGCGCCGCGTGCGGTTCTTGCGCAGCTTGCGCAGGCCCCGCCGCGAGCGCGTGGCCATGAGCTGCAGCGGGCTTGGCCTGCTCGGAGGCGGCGGGGGCGGCTCGCTCCGCGCCAGCTCCGCCGGAGCTCCGGCGTAGCGCCGGGGTCCCAGCCCGAAGCGGAGGAGGTCGGCCGCCACCAGCGGCAGCCGCCGCCCTCCGATCTTGCCGGCGACCGCAGCCACCCCCGCCAGCCCGAGGAGGACGGCCAGGGCCAGCCTTGCCTCGGAGGGACCGAAGGGGGTGAATCGGTAGGCGCCGTAGGCGAGGGCGGCGACCGCCGTCAGGGCGACGATCTGGGGAAAGGTGAACCACAGCAGGACGCGGTCCTCGGCCTGCACGTGGGTGGGCACTTCGTGCTCGTGCATGGGTTCCTCCTACTCGTCCGCCGTCGTCGTCTCAGGCTCGGGCACGTCGCCCACGTCCACGGCGGGATCGACGACGGCGCCGATGACAAGCTCGACGACGCCGTAGGCCACCATCGCCAGAACGATGCCGGCGAGGGCCGTGAGCATCGCGCTCTTGCCGCGCTCCATCTGGTGGGGCGCGCCGCTGGCGGTGAGGTAGAGGTAGGCGCCGTAGATGAAGAAGCCGACGCCCACGGCCCCCACGAGGCCGAGGAGGATGCCGACGATGTTGGAGATGGTCTGGATGAGGTCTTCCATTGGGTTTGCGACTCCTTGCGCGTGTTCCGTTTTGTCGTTGCCGGTGGGGCTTCTCCGTCGCGCTACTGGCACATCGCTCCGTCTCCTCGGGTGGTGAACGGCGTGGACGCCTCCACGCCGGTGTTTGGTGTCGTGGTGGCGGCTACTCGCTGGCGCTCCTGGGGGCGCCGCCCGTGCCTTCGGCAGGGGTTCCGGTGTCGGCTGCGGAGCGCACGGCTCCCGCGGCCGCCAGGCCCGTGCTCGCTGCCGCCCCGGCCGCACCCGCTCCCGCGGCTCTGCCCGCGCCACCCACACCCCGCGTCAGCATCCCGACGCTGCGCGCGGAGCGGACCATGCTGCCCGGGAGGGCCATGCCGAAGTGCAGCGTGTGCAGCCAGGAGTCGAAGGTCCCGGCATTGCCCAGCAGCGACGGCACGCGCGTCGCCAGGTAGACGAAGGCGAGCGACAGGAGCAGCTTCCAGACGAGGTCCTGAATCGGCTCGAAGGCGGCGATGTCGGCGAACTGGTTCAGCATCCCGAAGCCCATCGCCAGCGCGATCAGCTGGATCGCCTGCTGGAACACCGTCGTCAGGAAGAGCCGCAGCCAGTGCCGCCCCCAGCCCGCCGTGTGCGGCAGGATCCAGAGGCCGAGGGCGATCGGGGCGAGCACCACCAGCAGGTCGATGAGGGCCAGCCGCATGATCAGCTGCAGCAGGACGTAGAGGACGAAGAAGCCGTAGACGAGGTAGAGCAGGGCCAGCACGAGGGCCATGCCCACGCTCCCTACCTCCACCGCCGTCAGCAGGGTCTGCGCGGACGAGCGCAGGAGGTCGCCCGCGGACAGGTCGAGGGAGGCGGCGACGAAGCCGGAGACGGCGTCGGCCACGTCGATGACGAGGGCGCACCACCAGAGCGAGGTCGCCGCCGCAACGAGGCCAAGGAGGAGCCGCGGGACCATCTCCCGCCAGCCGGCGGGCACCCGCCCGAGGTGCTCCTGGATGGTGAAGCTCAGCCCCATCCAGCCGAGGATGAGGACGAGTGCGGCCGAGGTGACGGCCCAGACGACCATCCAGGCTTCGCGCACGATGGGGTGCAAGTAGGTGAGGTCGGCGGGGGTGCCGGTGATGATGTCGTGCATGGGCCTACCGCTCCCGGCAGCGGTCGACGTCGTCGCCCGTGGCCTGCTCGACCACCCCGCAGAGCGTTCCGTGCGTGCCTTCGATCACCCAGCCTGCGATCGCCCGCCCCCACTCCTTGGGGTCGAGCGCGGTCAGGATCTTGTTCCAGATGCCGCCCGGCCGGTGCTCGGGGATGGCGGCGTAGAAGGTGTGTTGCTGACCGCCCTCCGCGACCGCCATGACGAGCAGGTAGGGGCGCTCCTTGTCGAGCGGGGGCTGGTCCTCCTCGAAGGGGTATTCGAAGGAGTACTCCCAGCCGTCCTGTCGCTTCTTCTCGCCTCCCTGCACGCGGTACAGGGTCGTGAGCCAGTCCCTCGTGTCGGGATCGCGCACGCCGTAGTAGAGGGATCCGATCTGGCGGCTGAAAGTGGGGCGGGCGATGAAGCGCCCGTCACCCTTGCGCTCGACGGGGTCCTCCTCGGCGTTGACGAAGGCGAGCTCGTCCGGGGGCGGCTCCTGGGCGATGACGAACGCGGCGGGGACGGCCACGGCCGCCGTCAGCAGCAGCGCTGCGACGAGCAGCGCGATGCGCCGCCGCCTATGGGACTTGGGGATTGAACGACGTTGCATGAGTGCCCTCCTGGCCTCTCACGGTGTGGTGAAGGGTCATCGAGGGTGCACGAAACAGAACGTTTGTTCCACCCCTCCGTGGCACGCCTCTATCGCGGGGGATCGGGTCTGGATGGGCGTCTGGGGCAGTCATGGGGGTGTACAGGGAAGGACGGTCAGTTCCCAAAAGGGAAGTCCTGTCCCGAGCCCGTCTTTACTGGAGAAATCGGGGTGTCGTGACGTTCCGGCCACATCCCAGCAAGCGATCGGGGTTAAGGGCCCGTTCAGGCGAAAGTTCCCAAAAGGGAAGTCCCAGAAGGGCGTTTTCCGCATGCAGGACAGCCACATCGCAGCAAGTGATGTGGGCGAGAAGGGCGCCGGAGGGGCTCCGAGGAAGGCGCACGGGTGCGAGAGTGGGGTGACGGACGACGGGGAGCAGCGGCATGAGTCAGACCCCTCAGGATGGGGACACGGCGGTTGACACCGAGCGCGTGCGGCGGCTGCGCCTGCACGAGTTCCTGCGGGAACTGGTGCGCGAGGAAGGGCGCATGGAGGCGGCCGAGCTGCTGGGTGTCAACTACAAGACGCTGGTGCGGGCGGTCGACTCGGGCCGGCTGTCGAGCCGGATGAGCGACGCTCTGGAGCGGCTGCTGCTGTCCGGGGAGAGTCCCGGCGGGGACGAACGCGATGCCAGGGTCGCGGAGCTGGGGCAGAGGCTGGGGCGGCTCGAACGAGGCATGAAGTCGCTCGCTGCGGAACTGCGTGGCGGTCTCGCAGAGCTGCGCGGGACTAGTGCTGTCCAGGCCGGGGACGTGGCTGTGGGACACGCGGCTACCCAGGTGCCAACCGGGGGACGGGAAGTGGTGGACCAGGTGGCCACGGTGATCGGGGTGCGCGCCGTGAAGGTTACCGCGGCCCGGCGCTCTGCCCCGGAGGTGGTCACGGAGGAGCCGGCGGCGGGGAACGAGGAGACCTACGGCGAGGCGTGGGCGCTGATGGAGGAGTGGCGCCGGCTGCGCGCCGGACATCCGACCGAGGGCAAAGGTCTTTCGTGGCTCGTGGCGGAGGAGGAGCTCCTGACGCTCGAGCTGGCCATGCTCGAAGAGCACGGGTTGACGCTGCCGCCGGAGACCGAGCCGCTGCGGGGCTTCGGACGGGCGTCGCAGGTCAACTGGCGCAGGACGGCGCTGGAGGACACGCGCCGGGCGCGGGTTTGGGCGGGGGTGTGGCGCGGGGTGCGGAGGGCGCTCGTCGCCGGCCTGCTGCTGGGAGTCTCTGCCGGCACGGCGCTGCTCGATGGTTGCGCGGCCACGGCCTCACTCGCGTGAAGGGACGAGACGCCGCTGGAGTGTCCCTCCCCAGTCGCTTCGGACAGGCCGCGAACGATGAAAACGTATGTGCTACCCTGCCCGCCCTCGGCAGCTCCCCCAGGGGGAAATCACGGACCTTCTGCCGGGGCATGTCGCACCAGGAGGAGAAGCGCGATGAGAGACCTGACGCCCGAAGAGCTTCGCGAGGCACTGGACCACCTGAATGCGCTCATCATGGCCAACCCGGACGATGTTTCCGCCCTCGCGGCAAGGGGGCAGCTCTATCGCGAGCGGGGCGACGACCGTCTGGCGGCAGAGGACTTCGGGAGGGTCATCGGCCTCGCGCCCCGCGACGCCCAGGCCCATCACAGCCGGGGCCTCGCCCGGGCCGAGTTGGGGGAGCACCGCCTCGCAATCGAGGACTACGACATGGCCGTCGCCACAGCCCCCGGCAAAGCCACGGCGTACGCCGACCGGGGCGTGTCGCGGGCCAAGCTCGGCGACCACAGCCGGGCCATCGAGGACTTCGATAGGGCCATCCGGCTCGACCCCGGCAATGCCAGAGCGTACTTCAACCGGGGGTGCGCCTACGCCGATTCGGGCGCCCCGCGCAGCGCCCTGGAAGACCTCAGCAGGGCCATTGATCGTGATCCCGATCAGCCCGCCGCCTACCACAACCGGGGCCTCGCCTTTCGCGAGCTTGGTGACTTCGAGCGGGCCATCGAGGACTTCAGCGCCGCCGTCGAGCTCGAGCCGCTCAGCAACCTGTCTCGCTACAACCGGGCCGTGACCAGGATCAACCTCGGCCAGTTCAAGAGCGCGGTCCGGGATCTGGACGCCGTCCTCCGCATCGACCGGGACAACGCCGACGCCCTCCGCGCCAGGGCGGTGGCGTTGGGGAACCTGGGGAGGAGGGATGCCGCGCTCAAGGACCTCAACCGCTCCCTCTGCCTGGACCCCGACAACCCCGAGACGCTGCTTGCCAGAGGCATGGCCCACGGCGAGCAGGGACGGCACGACCGCACAGTCGAGGACTACAGCAGGGTGATTACGCTCGACCCCGGCAACACCAAGGTCCGCATTGGCCGGGGGATCGCCCACATGCAACTGGGTGCGTTTGACAAGGCCGTGGACGACTTCAGCGCCATCCTCGCGATTGAGCCCAACAACGTTGCTGCCCTCTCCGCGAGGGGCATGGCCCGTGCCGCGGGCCGGAAGTGCGACGAGGCCATCGGGGACTACGACAAGCTCATCGAGCTCGCCTCTGACGACTCCCTTTCGTACCACGACCGGGCGAACGCCCGCGTTGCGCTCGGCGACTACTCCGGAGCGCTCGAGGACTTCGATGCGGCCGCCAGGTTGAACCCCGACGACCCCTCCATCGCTTCCGCTCGGGAGGCGGCCGTCAAGTTGGAGCGGCAGCAGGGCTAGAGCGGGCGCCGGGTGGGCTGCTGGCCGGCTGGCCACATCAGAGCCACCTCGCAGCAAGTGATTCTCGCGAAGAGGCTCGAAACCCCTTCCATCCGAACAGCCGTTCGGCGACACTCATTCTCGATTTCTGGCTTTTCCAGCGTTTCCCGCCTGAGAAACCTGGGGTCTGTTTCCTGACCCGGAACGACCGAACGGATTGAGTCCTGCTCTCCCGACGGCCGTCCCAGAGGAAACAACCGTCTTCCTGTTGCGGGAGGTGGTCGAAGGGTCGAGTTCTGCTCCCCCGAGGTCGCTTCGAAAGCCGGGATTGCCGCGGGCGATGTGCACAATGCGCTTCGACCCCGGAGACCCTGGAAGGAGTGCGTCCCGCGCTCGGCCCGTTTTCCCACGCCTACGGCCTGACTCACCAGCAGCAACGCTACATCGTCACCACGCACAACTGAGGGCTCGCGCGCGTCTCGCAAGGGATGCACCAGGGCGAGCCCTCGCTGCGTCTCATGCGCGCCGTCCGACGATTAAATCGTCGCGGGCCGGCCGCTCCACATCCCCGCAGCCGCCAGCGTTCCTTCACAGCGAAGAGACCCTGGCCGAGCTGCGCCTTCTTTCCGGCCCCTGCACGTTCGAGTCGCGGGTGGTTCCGGGTACAAGCCACTCCCCCGTTCCCCGGTTCTGCATCCGACCGTGGGCGGAGTGTGTCCAGCGACCAACGACCTCCGCGCCGTGGATGCCGGTGCGGGCCAGCCAGATGCACGCAAAGGAGAGACGCATGCACATCACGGAAGCCATCACGACGGCCGCCCGCATGGGATGGCGCACCCGGCTGGTGGCGGCGGTCCTGCTGATAGGCCCGCTGCCGCTCACCGGCGACCTGGAGCTCTTCGCGCTGAACGCGGCGGGCCTCGTCCTGGGAGCGCTCGTGCTCCGCCAGCTCATCCGACCGACCCCACGACCCACCACCACAACGAGGAGGGCACAGTGACCACGGCGACCACGACCATTCCCTTCACGACCCCAACCGAACCCCGCCCATCCCTCGAAGCGCTGGTCGACCGGCTGGTCGAGAGCATCTTCGGGGGCGCCTCTGAGAGCCCGGACCAGAGCCTCGCGCGCAGCGTTCACGACGCGCGCCGGCTGCGGCAGGTGGGCGACCTCGACGGGGCGCTCTCCCTGCTCGCCGCCGTCGACACGGCGACGGCGGAACCGCACGAGGCGCGCTGGGCGTACGCCGAGTGGCTCGACCTCGCACGGCGGCGCTTCGCGGATCGCGGGGCGCTCGTCTACAGCCCCGGCACGGGACGCGCGGCCGTGCTCGCCCCCCGTGGCGACGGCTCGACGCTGGAGGTGCTGGCCGTCCTGGGGATGCGCTGGCGTCCCGGCAAAACCACCTCGCGGCGCAGCCTGCGTGGGCTCCGGCCCCTGGCTGGAGTCCCCGCGTGACGGCCGTCGCCGGCACCGCCCCGGTCGACCTCGCCGCCCTCAAGCGCCGCCACCTCCTCGCCGAGGTGGTGGAAGGAGCGGGCGTCGAGCTTCGTGGGAGGGGGCGCGTCCGCCAGGGCGTCTGCCCCTTCCACGAAGAGCGCGAGGGCAGCTTCACGGTCTACGGCGACACGGAGCGCTGGTACTGCTTCGGCTGCGGCGAGGGCGGAGACGTCCTGGACTTCCTCCAGCGCCTCGAGGGCCTGAGCCTGCCCGAGGCGATCCGGCGGCTCGACTCCGCCCCACCGACCGCGGTGGTCAGCCCCACCCACCGCCGGCCAGCTTCCGCGCCGGTCCCCTCGCGGGACCCGGCGCTGCTGACGGCGGCGGCCCGCTTCTACGGCGGGGAGTTGCGCCGCAGCGGTGAGGCGAGGGCCTACCTCGCCTCCCGCGGCATCCGCCTGGAGACAGCCCTCCGCCTGGGCCTCGGCTACACGCCGGGGCGCGGGGTGCGGCGCTTCCTTGAGGGAGCCGGCTTCGGCGAGAAGCGGCTCGGGAACTCGGGGCTGTTCACGGAGCGGGGCGAGCGCTTCGCCGGCATGGTGGTCATCCCCGAGGTCGCGGGCGGTCGCGTGCGCTGGCTTGCGGGACGGGCCATCGACCCGGAGCGGTCGCCGCGGTTCCAGTCGCTGCCGGGTCCCAGACCCGTGCTCGGGCTCGGGCGGCTTGGCCCCGCCCCGCCGTGGGCGGTCGTCGCCGAAGGCGTCTTCGACTGGCTCGTCCTGGCGCAGTGGGGCCTGCCCGCCTGCGCCGCCCTGGGGACGCAGGGCCTTGAGCGAGTGGCCTCCGCCCTGCGGGGCTGCCCGAGAGTCTTCCTCGCCTTCGACAACGATGAGGCTGGTCGCGAAGCGGCGAGCCGGCTTGGGGGCTTGCTTGGCCCCCGCGCCGCCACCGTGGCCCTGCCCGCGAGCATCGCGGACGTGGCGGAGCTTGCCGCGAACTCCCAAGGACGGGCCGTCTTCGAGCACCTGCTTACACAGGCTGCGCGAGCCGCCGCCTAGCCACCCCAGACGACCAGCCAGCTTGTGATCGCACCGGCCTCCCCTGGGGGTCGGGCGGTCACTCGTGCCTTGCCGCCCATGCGCGGGGTGAGAGCCCCGCGCTCATCAACCACACCGACAAAGGGGGTTCCTCCGTGAACCCCCTCCCAGGCAGTTACGCAACCCGACCGAAGGAGGTTCCATGACCGCTACCCGCCGGGGCCTTGCCCCGCCCACGGGCTTCCTACCGGGAGGCCCGCACCCCAACCCACCACACACCACGAAGGAGAACACCATGCAGAACGGAACCACCGCCACCCTCAACGGGAGCCGCAACGGCTCCCACGCCGAGCCCGCCGGCGAGATCGACCTGCTCTGGGACGGGCTCCCGCCCGCCGTCACGCAGAAGCTGGGCGAGCCCCTCGACGAGGGACTCGTCTCGCACCGCAAGGGCCGGGGCGGGCGCACCTTCGCCTACCTCGAAGGGCGAGCCGCCATCGACCAGGCCAACCGCATCTTCGGGTACGGCGGCTGGGGCTACGAGCTCGCCGGTCCCGTCGAACTGCGCGAGAGCGAGAGCGTCGACCCGAAGACGGGCGAGACGCGGCGCATGCGCGCCTACGCCGCCACCGTGCGCGTGACCGTCCCCGGCTCCCCCTCACGCACGGACGTGGGTTTCCACGCCGTCGCCGAGGAAACGGCGGAGGGCCACGAGACGGCGTTCAAGGGCGCCGTCACGGACGCCCTCAAGCGGGCGCTGCGGGGCTATGGCGACCAGTTCGGGAACAGCCTCTACGGCGACGGCGCTCCCGGCGACGTGGCTCCCGGGCTGCGCCGCACGATCGTCGAGCTGGGGCGCAAGCAGGGCTTCGAGGAGAGCCAGGTGCGGGACGCCGTGCGCCAGCGCACCGGCGAGGACCTCGACGACCTGCCCGTCTCCGGGCTGACGAACCTCCTCGAGGCGATGGCCCGCAAGGCCCAGGACTCCGGCTCCGAGGAAGAGCCGAAGGCCGCCTGACTCTTCCACCCCGACGCTCCCTCCGGGGAACGCCCATCACGTGATCGTCCACGAGGACGGTCCCGCCATCCGTCCGCCCGGGTCGCGGTCTCACCGCTACCCCCACCTATGACGCCAGACACCACCACCAAGAGGAGATTTCAAAGATGTCACGGACGATCAATCGAGTCGAACTGCTGGGCCGCGTCGGGGCCGACCCCGAGATGCGCTACAGCCAGAGCGGTACCGCCGTCGCCACCCTGCGGCTGGCGACCGACCGACGCCGCCAGAACGGCGACACGGAGGCCGACTGGCACTCCGTCGTCTGCTGGGGCAAGCAGGCCGAGGCCGTGGCCGAGTACGTGAAGAAGGGCAGCCGCCTCTTCGTCGCGGGCTCGCTCGCCCAGAACAGCTTCGAGACCGAGGACGGCCAGCGCCGCCACCGCACCGAGGTGCACGCCCAGGAGGTCGTCTTCCTCGACTCCAACGGGAACGGCAATGGGGAGTCCAGGGAGCAGGAGGGGGACCAGGAGCCCGTCGCTGAGGAAGCGGGCCCCACGCCCTTCTAGCCGCTCGCAGGGGCGAACGCCAGGCGGGGCCGCTTCCCAGACGGGGGCGGCCCCGTTCTCGATCTCAAAGGAGTACAGAACATGAAGGAGTCAGCAGACGCGCCCGTCGAGCGGGCGGGCGTCTACGACCGTGCCAGCGCGCGCTTCGATTGGGAGGGGCAGCTTGAGGTGCGGGCTTCGGCGGCCAGCGGCTGCCGCCGCGCCCTCTGGTACGCCGCCACGGGCCACGAGCCCGCGCCCCCGAGCGACGAGGCGCTGACCGTCATGGAGACGGGACGCGCCCTGGAGCCGGTGGTGCTCCACGCCATGCAGCGGGCCGGCTGGGAGGTCACGCCCACCGATGCGGTGCACCCAGAGACCGTCATTCTGCAGCTCACCCCCACGGTGAAGGTGACGGGTCATCCCGACGCTACCGGCCAGGCGCCCCTCTTCGGGGAGGAGGCCGTCATCGAGGTGAAGACCCGCGGGCCCTCCGCGTTCAAGCGCTGGCAGGCGCTGGGGGTCGAGCGGAGTCACCCGGACGCGGTGGCACAGGCGGCGCTCTACACCTACGGGCTCTTCGGGGAGGCGTGCGACGCCGTTATCGCCGTCATGGACACGGGCGCCCGCACATGGGACACCGAGGTGATCCCCGCGGAGCGGGTGGAGCACGCCCTGGAGCGGACGCGCGAGTGGCTCGCTCCCCTGGGCGCGCACTACGCCACCCACGGGGCCGACCCCAGTGCCCTGCCCGAGCGCGACTTCGAGGCGGGCAGCTGGCGCTGCCAGTCCTGCCCCTTCCTCGCCACCTGCCTACCGGGGGATGTCGAGGAGGGCGCGAACGCCACACCCGAGAGCGAAGAGCCCGAGGTGAGCGACGAGGAGGCGCGCGAGGCGGTGACCGCCTACGCCGCTGCTCGGGAGACCTTGCGGGAACCCGAGCAAGCGAAGCGCCAGGCCCTGGACACCCTGAAGGCGTGGATGCGCCGGCAGGGGTCCGCGAAAGCGGATTTCGGGGGCCACGCGGTCAGCCTCGTGCGCAGCACGCGCTATGCAGTCGACCACAAGAAGCTCAACGCCCTCCTCGACCCATCAACGCGCGCGGAGATCGTCACGGAGCAGACCTCCGAGTCCGTCCGCATCAGCTAAGCCCAGACGCTTCCAGCCGGAAGCGCCCCCACGGGGCCGTCCCTCCGGCGGCGGCCCCGCCTTCGTTTACGCCCGGGTGCGGTCTCGCCGCTACCCCCATCGATGAAGCCAACCACCACCAAGAGGAGATTTTGAAAATGTCACGAACGATTAATCGAGTCGAACTGCTGGGCCGCGTCGGGGCCGACCCCGAGATGCGCTACAGCCAGGGCGGCACCGCCGTCACCACCCTGCGGCTGGCCACGGACCGCCGCCGCCAGAACGGCGACACGGAGGCCGACTGGCACTCCGTCGTCTGCTGGGGCAAGCAGGCCGAGGCGGTGGCCGAGTACGTGAAGAAGGGCAACCGCCTCTTCGTCGCGGGCTCCCTCGCCCAGAACACTTTCGAACGTGAGGACGGCCAGCGCGTCTACCGCACCGAGGTGCACGCGCAGGAGGTCGTCTTCCTCGACTCCAACGGGAACGGCAACGGCCGCTCCGGGGAGCGGGAGCGGGAGTCGGAGTCCGCTGCTCCGCCGGCGGCTACCGGCCCCACACTCTCTGTGTTCCACCCAACGATCTTGTCAGCGGAATCACGAACCCTTGAGGATATATTCACCTGGCCCCGCGGTCGAATGGCAAGAATAGGCTTACGGTTGGTGAAGCCGCTCTCTGCGAGATCGAGCTCAATGTTGATCCATTTGCTGTAAGTGGCATACACGCCAGCCAGGACAATAACGACGTGGCATGGCGTCATATGGTTCTTGATTGCCGTGCGCAGTTCCGACTGATTAGCAGCGTCATGAACAGGATCATCTTTGGGAACTGAGTAGTCCTGAAACGAAAAGTAGCTCCTCTCGTTGAGAAGATAAATCAGCCTGTCATACTGGTCCCCATAGCTCCACGAGTGGCTGATGAACAGGTTGTGGGTGTTCACGCGCTAACGCCTCCTAGCAATCAAGGTCCGTCGAGCTCGTGAACTTACTGATGGGCGCGCAGATTGTCAACGTTCAATAACGTAAGGGTTCCTGCGCGCTTACCAGGCCTCGCAGGCCACTCCCGGTCACGATCGCGACGCGATTGCCGACGCCGAAGCCCTGCCGCTCGAACCACCCGCCATTGACCTCAAGGGTCTATCGGTGGCTCTGCGACTCGCGTTAGGCATGTGCGGCCGCTCAGCCGCCGGTGCCACGGATGGCGAGCGTGCGTGCCGCGACAGGTCTACCCAGGCGAGTGCGATGGGTTCGTCTCGCGCGAGCGACCCAATCCGGCTCGCAGTGTTACGCGAGGCCAAGGTACGAGCTCTGCTGGTCGTGGGGATGGCTCACGCCAGGCCTTCTCGCAGCAGGGCGGTGAAGCCCGCCTGTTCGAAGTCACGGTCGTAGGCGAGCGCATCGGTGATGTTGCGCTCCTCCATGACGAGGAAGCTGGCACAGTCCGTGAGGCTCCACCGCTGGTCCGGCCGGGCGGCGTAGCGCCCTACCGCGGCCCGGAATTGCGCGTCCGTCTGCGGCACGATCTCGACATCGGGCCTGGCCTCCAAGTCTTGGACCATCTGCACGGCAAGGCCCCGATGCCGCTCGCCTCTACCCGCCAAATGATCGAGCACTTCCACCAACGCCATTTGTGTTGTCACGATCGTCGCCGATCCCAAGCCAGCGGCCAGCGCCTGCGCACGTCCATGTAACTGGTCACCGGTGTGCAGGAGGGCAATCCAGAAACCTGAGTCAGCGAAGAGTGTTCGCACTAATCAGCTTCCTTAGGATGGCCGTAGAGGTAGTGCTTCTTGTTCTTGGCGAGGTCGCTAGGGAGGTCGTCCCACGTGTCGGCGGGGACCGACATCCTGAGCCTGTCGAACATCTGGAGGAGTGACTCGCTGCACGCTTCGCCCGACGACGCTCCATCCGACAGCGGCGCGTCTTCGATCGAGACAGTCACCTGCTCGCCCTCGTCGAGGTCGAGGGGCTCCACAGGAGTCAGCACCCCGTTGGCGTAGGTGGCTCTCACTGTTGTGGTCACGGCTGGCCCTCCCGGCGCACGCCTGCTCCTATCCTACCGCGCATCTGGTGCGGGATGAGCGGCAAGCGCCTCCGCCATACCGACTTCACCGCCTGTTACGTGCCACGCAAAATCTTGACGCGGTATGTCCGCCCGCCCTACGATCGGGTCGTGCCATAAAGCGAGAGAGCGCCCTAGCGGGGGCGCTCTCTCAGGTGTCACCAAAGGTCTTTTCAGGGCCGGCGACGACGCGAGCCTAGCTACTCACGGCGTCTCCTGCAAGGCCTCGTGGTGGCACCCCCGCACAGAAGGGGGTGCGCCTAATGGCGCTCTACAGCGTGAATTACGACTTGCGAAAGCCGGGGCGCGACTACTCGGATCTGTATGATCTGCTGAAGTCATATCCCCGCTGGGCGCGTGTGCTGGACTCGTTCTGGTTGATTCGTACTACCGAAACGGCTGTGACGGTGCGCGACAAGATTGGGCGCGTCGTCGACGAGAACGACCAGTACGTTGTAGCCACTGCAAGCGCACCCGCAGCATGGTATGGGCTGAGCGCTGACCTTGGGAAGTGGCTGAAGGACGAGCTGTAGGCCAACGCCGCCGAGCGGGTATGGTCAATGCACCATGACGCCATCGGGCTGGGCACGGGATGTCGAGGCCGCAATTGACACCAGGCACTTGCAGCGCGTAGTCATCGAGCCCAAGGCTACAGGGTGAAAAGCGCCTCGAAGGTGGTACTGCCTACCGTCAAGTCAGGCCCACCAACAGGTAACGCCAGAGCAGGCCTGATGGCGCCTACGAGCCCTCGCTGGCGGCCTCCTGCCAGCGCAGGAAGGGACGGACGGCGTGCGGCAGTCGCCTCGTCGAGGCGTCCGATGGGGGCGCTCCAGGGAGCGCCATGAGCACATTGGGATCCCTTTCCGCTTCCTCCGCGATCGCGATCATCGCCTCGGCGAACGCCTCGATCGCTTCCGGTGGCTCCGTCTCCGTCGGCTCGATCATCAGCGCTTCCTCGACGATCAGCGGGAAGTAGACCGTCGGCAGGTGGAAGCCGTGGTCGATCAGCCGCGCTCGCCCTGGCTCGTCGCTAGTAGCTCGTAGGGTACGCGAGTCGCAGCACCGGGCTCCCTCCTCGGCGAGCCACCGTAGCGGATCGCCGAGGCCCTCGACCTGTCAACTCCCAACTGAGGTCCTCAGTTGCTCGCTCCCTCGTCCCGGTCCGAGCCAGCCGAGAGTGGTCCCTTGCTCCTGGCGACGAGTGGCGTGATCGCGGGCAGGCCATCAGCGAACAACTCGCGGAATGGCCCGTTCACGAACTCCGGCGCGCCGAGGATGTAGGAGACGTAGACGCCCTCGTGCAGGGCATACACGGCCGCGACGTTCCGGCTCTCCGCGCGGGTCACCAGCTCCTCGGCGCTGCCCCCTTCATAGACGACGAGGCTGAAGCCCTCGCTGACGGGGCCGCGCAGGCACTCCGGCCAGGGCTGGAGCACATCCTCGTCGCTCAATGAGTCGCCGAAGGGGTCGGCCGTGGGCGGTCCGTTGCTGCCGGCGACCAGCGGCGTGGCGGGCGGGAGGCCGTCGGAAAACAATTGCTGGAAGGAGCGGTTCACGAAGTCTGGGGCGCCGAGGATGTAGGACACGTAGACACCTTCATGCAAGGCGTAGAGCGCGACAATGTCCCGGCTCTCCGCGCAGGCCACGAGGTCCTCGATGCTGCCACCCTCGAAGACGACGAGGCTGAAGCCCTCGACGACCGCGCCACGCAGGCAATGCGGCCAGGGGTCGCTCGCCGGGTCCCAACGGGGATCATCCAGGCGCACGCGGTAGGTCTTCATGCGGCTGCCGTCCGCCGAGGTGACGGTGACGGTGATCGCGTCGACGCCATCCAGTGCGACCTGGTGGCCGTTCGCCTCGTCGCTGTCGCCGTCGGACGGGTGGATGGCCACATCAGCGCCGTCCTGCATCGCGACCGCTGTCACGGCGGTCGCGGTGACGCCCTCGCCGACGACGCCCTCGTACTCGCTCAAGTCGCGGTCGAACTCCCCGATGTCGACGCCGCTGAGGGTGAGCGAAGCCAGCCGCGCGTCGATCGCGTCGGGCATGTTGTAGGTGTAGACCTTGTCATCGCTCTGGTCGGCGACGTACATGAAGTCGCCGTCTGCCCAGATGCCGCGGGGACTGTTGTTGCTCGCCCGGCTCAGCTTTGTGAAGTCTTCGTCACGGACGCGCTGTCGTTATCCGCATCCGTGGCCTCGACCGGCTCGCCCACGTTCGTACCCGCCCGCACGTTCTCATCGACCCTACGGCTGTCGAAGGCCGCCGGGAAGAAGGAGGGATTGTTGTTGCCGGGCACCTCCTCCCGCACCGGGTTCGCCGAGACCGCCGAGGCGCTGGCGCGCAGGTAGTGATCCTCGTCGCCCGTGACCGGCGTGTACTCGCTCGTCGTGACGCCGTCGCCAGCGCCGCTCACGGGTGCCCAGCCGCTCGTGCGGCTCGTCGAGCGCTCCCAGGTCCACGCGACGGTGTCCGGAGCCCCGTCCGGATCGGCCAGGGTGGCGATCAGCGTGTCGCCAACCAGGGGCTGCACCTCCGACAGGGTGACCGTACCGCGCTCCTCCACGTCGAGGACTGTGATCGTGACCGCGACGCTGTCCGTCTCGTTGGACGGGTCCGCGACTGTGACCATCAAGCTGTAGCTGGGCGTGGTTTCGTAGTCCAGGGCGGCCCAGGTCCGCAGCTGGCCCGAGGACGCGTTGATGTCGAAGGAGGTCGCGTCCGCTCCGCTCAGGGAGTAGGTCAGAGTGTCACCGTCCGGGTCCGTGGCCCTGAACGGGGCGCCCACGGTCGTGCCCGCTGCGGTGTTCTCCGCGATCGTGCGGATGCGGTCCTCCGCCGTGGAGAGCCCGGTGAACGCCGGGCTCTCGTTGAGGTCACTAACGAGGACCGTCACCGCGATCGTGCTATCCGTGCGCGCGTCGGGGTCGCCGTTGGCGCGGCGCGCGAGGGCGCCAGCCTCATCGTCCTGCCCGAGGCGTGGCTGCCCGGCTATCCCTACTGGTGCACCGAGCAACGACCCGCTCGCGCCGTGCGCGAGCTCTACCGCACGCTGGTCGAGAACAGCGTCGAGGTGCCGGGCCCCGAGACCGCAGCGCTGGGCGAGGCCGCGAAGCGGGCGAACGCCACCGTCGTCGTCGGCGTGACCGAGCGGTCCGGAGGCACGCTCTACAACACCCTCTGCTACTTCGGCCCCGACGGCGGACTATTGGGGAGCCACCGCAAGCTCGTCCCGACCCTCTCCGAGCGCACCGTCTGGGGCATGGGCGACGGCTCCGACCTCGACGCCTACAACACCCCCGTCGGCAGCCTCAGCGGCCTCATCTGCTACGAGCACTTCATGGCGCCCGCGCGCTACGCCCTCGCCGGACTTGGTGTCGAAGTCCACGCTTCCGTCTGGCCCGGCTACCCGTTCCTGCACGCCAACGTCGATGCGGCCACGCGCCAGCTAGCCGTCGAAAACGCGTGCGCTGTTGTCGTCGCCCGCGAGGTCATGTCCGCCGACCGTCTCCCGCCGGGGACGCCCTTCGCCGAGCACCAGCGCATGTGGGAAATGAGCGGCGGCAGCGCCATCATCGCCCCCGGCGGCAAGTACCTCGCCGAGCCTGTCTACGACGACGAGACCATCCTCTACGCCGAGGTCGATCCCGCTGCCCTCATCGAGGCGAGGCGCTGGGTTGACACGGTCGGGCACTACAGCCGCCCCGATGTCTTCCGCCTGCACTGGGACCGCAGCCCCAAGCCCCCGGTGGTCAGCGAGTAGCCCCCGCCGCCTCACGCCCCGCCCGGCGCTGTAGAGTTCCGCGCATGCCCGACGGGACGCCACCCCTCGACTTCCGGGTGCTCAACCTCGCGCGCGGCGTGGCCGGCGCCTACGCCACCCGCCTCCTCGCCGACCTCGGCGCGAGCTGCTCCTGGTGGCGCTGGTGCGACCCCCGCCCCGGCGACTGGCCCCCCAGCGACCTCATGCGGACGTACTTCGAGCAGGGTGCTGAACTGAACGAGGAGCAGCTGGACCGCGACGCGCTCCTCGCTGCCCTCCCCCGCCTCGCTCCCCACTTCGATCTCATCCTCACCGACTTTTCCCTCCCCGAGCTGGCTCAGGACGCGCTCTTCGACCTGCTGCGCCCCGCCAACCCCGCCATCGTGGTGGCCAACGCCGACCACTTCGGCCGCAGCGGTCCCTACGCCCGCTGGGCGGGCGACGAGCTGACCGACTACGCCCTCGGCGGCTACTGGTCGATCGCCGGCCACCCCGAGCGCGAGCCCCTGCGCGTACCCGGCCACCAGGCGCAGTTCCACGCCGGCCTCCAGATCGCCTTCGCGTCGCTCACCGCCCTCCGCCACGCCCGCCGCACGGGCGAGGGCCAGGAGATCGAGGTGAGCGCCGCCGAGGCCATGCTCGGCGCCCACTGGAGCACGACCGTCGCCTGGACCCACGAGGGCCGCGTCTTCATGCGCACCGGCTCCGACCTCTACCGGGCGAAGGACGGCTGGGTGCACTTCTTCTCGCTCCTCATCCACCAGAACGTCCTGGTCCTCCTCGACCGCCCCGACCTCGCGAACCACGAGGACTTCCAGACCATCCTCGGGCGCCGCGGCCACCTCGACGAGATCGAGACCATCGCGCGGGAGTGGTGCGCCCAGCGCCCCGTCATGGAGATCATCGAGAAGGCCCAGTCCCTGCGCGTCCCCATGACGCCGATGGCCGATGTCCCCTGGCTCCTGGCAGACCCCCACCTCGCCGACCGCGAGTACTTCCGAGAGTGCCAGGGCAAGCCCATGCCCGGCCGCCCCTACCGCTGGACCGACCCCTGGCCGGCGGCGGACGCCCCCGCAACGCTCGCTCGCGCCCTCGCAGGATCATCCCCGCCTGCACGCCGTGGCGAGGGAGCGTCTGAGGGTGCCCCATTCGAAGGGCTGCGCGTCATCGAGGTCACGAACAACTGGGCGGGACCGATCGCCTGCCGCCACCTCGCCGACCTCGGCGCCGAGGTCATCAAGGTCGAGCTCGCGACGAGGCCCGCCACGCGTGGAAGCCACTACGCAGGTCTCGATCCCGGCAAGTACCACTGGAACACCTCCGGCTACTTCAACCAGATGAACCGCAACAAGCGCGACATCGCCCTCAACCTGGCGACCGACCAGGGCCGCCGCATCTTCCTCGACCTCGCCACGCAGGCCGATGTCGTCATCGAGAACAACAGCGCACGCGTCATGCCGAACCTCCGTCTCTCGTATCAGGAGCTGAGCAAGGTCAACCCGAGGCTCGTGATGGTGTCCATCAGCGGATTCGGCGCGACGGGCGCGCGGCGCAACTGGATCGCCTACGGCTCGAACATCGAGGCCGCCAGCGGGCTCGCCTCCACCACCGGCTACCCCGGCGACGAGCGCCCCTACCGCACCGGCTCCTTCATCGCCGACCCCATCGCCGGGGGCCATGCCGCCATCGCCGCCGTCGCCGGTCTCCAGCGGCTGGAGCGAACGGGCCGCGGCTCCCATGTGGACATGGCCCTCACGGAATCCGCCATGACCTTCATGGTCGCCGCCTTCGCCCACGTCCACGAACAAGGCGAGCCCATGCCCCGCCAGGGCAACATCGAGCCCGCCGACGCACCGACGGGCTCGTATCCCGTCGCTGGCCGCGACGACTGGATCGCCATCGCCGTCCGCACCGACGAGCAGTGGCGCGCCCTCTGCGAACTCGCCGGCTTCGACGACCTCGCATCGCTCGACGCCGCCACTCGCGTCGCCCGCCGCGAGGAGATCGACGAGCGCCTCTCCGAGTGGACGAAACCGCTCACCCGCTTCGAGGCCGTTCGCGAGCTCCAGGCGCGAGGCATCCCCGCCGCCTCCATCCTCCACAACTGGCAGCTGCACTCAGACCCCCACTTGCACGCACGCGGCGCCTTCGTCCACATCGACCATCCCGACACGGGCGTCTACCCCTACCCGGGCTTCATGTGGCGCTTCTCGCGAACGGCGCCGTCCGTGCGCAGCCACGCCCCGCGCTTCGCCGAGGGCAACGAATACGTCTTCGGCGACCTGCTTGGCCTCGACGACGCGGCCATAGCGCGGCTCTACGAGGAGGGCGTCACCGCCCACGAGCCCGCCGTCCCCGCGCCGCCCTTCGTCGTCGCACCCCTCACCACGCCCTGACCCCCTACAATCCCGCAACCTGCAGGAGGCCCTTCATGACCGAGTACGAGAACATCCTCTACTCCACCAGCGATCGCATCGCCCGCATCACCCTCAACCGCCCGGAGAAGCTGAACGCCCTCAACCGCGACCTCCGCGGCGAGTTCGTTGACGCCCTCAAGACCGCCGAGCGCGACGACGACGTGACCGTCATCCTCGTCGACGGCGCCGGACGCGCCTTCTGCGCGGGCTACGACATTACCCCCAACCAGCCCGCCGACGCTCGCGCGGGCATCCTCGTCTCGGAGAAGCACTTCGACACGTGGACCGACCCCTTCGCCCGCAGCTGCGTGCGCGACTGGATGACCATCTGGGACCTGCTCAAGCCCGTCGTTGCGATGGTGCATGGCTACTGCCTCGCGGGCGGCTCCGAGCTGATGTCGATGTGCGACATCGCCTTCGCTTCCGACGACTGCAAGATCGGCTACCCGCCCATGCGCGGCATGACCACGCCCGACGTCATCTACTTCCCCTGGAAGATGCCGATGGGGCGGGCCAAGTACCTCCAGCTCAGCGGCAATAGCCTCACCGGCAAGCAGGCGGCCGAATGGGGCTGGATCGCCAAGAGTTTCCCCGCCGAGTCCCTGGAGGAGGAGGTCATGAAGGAGGTGCGCGCCATCTCCAGCATCGCCCCCGACCTGCTCGCCGCGAACAAGCTGGCCCTCAACCAGACCTACGAGATCATGGGCATCCGCACGGCCCTCAACACCGGCCCGCAGTGGCACGCGCTGAGCGGCCGCATGCGTCCGGGCGCGGGCGAGTTCGGTCGCATCTCGAACGCGGAGGGCCTGCGCGCCGCCCTCGCCTGGCGCGATGAGGCCTTCAACAAGGAGGGCTTCCGCCCCTAGCCGGGAGTGCGCACCATCACCGGCCCCGAGTGGTGGTGCGTCATGCGCCACGTGCCCTCCTCGCGTACGAAGATGTTGGTGGCGTAGAGCGGGCTGCCCGAAACCACTTCCCGGCAGAGCACGACGGCTGCGTCGCCCAGGACGGTCACGCTCGCCCCACCCCCGACGATGCGGGGCTGGTTCGGGTTCGCGAGGATCGTGCGCCAGCTCTCCAGCACGGCCTCGCGACCGCTCAGCAGGGTCCAGCCGGGGTGCAGGCAGGTCACCGGCGCGATGTGCGCCCAGACCTGCTCCATCGCGCCCATGTCCTCGCCTCCGAGCGCGCGGTAGAAGCCTTCGTTCGCCACGAGGGCTTCCTGTTCCGCCTCTGTGTGGGTTCCCGGTTCGGGCACGCGCCAAGGATAGCCGTCCCCGAGGCCCCCTGCCCCGGTGCGTCGCCGGCTGCGCATGGCGCCAGGATCCAGAACGGGGCCCGTTCGACGGGCCCCGCCTGTGTGGTTGGCGAAGGGAAGGGCGTTAGCCCTCCGAGCCGGCCGTGACGCCTTCCGAGAAACGCTGCTCGAGCTCGTCCTCGAAGAAGAACTTCTCCTCGCCGAAGGCGGGGCGCAGCTCGTTCAGCCAGGTCGCGGACTCGTCGTACTGGGCGAAGAAGGGGCGCGCCACCCAGTCCGGGTTGCGGCCCTGCAGGAAGGTCAGCGCGAGCACCTTCTGACCCGCCACATCGGCTGGTCCGAGGACGCCGACCTTGCCGGGCTCGGCCGACATGCTTGGTCCGCGCACCGTGCGGCCGAGGCCGCTCACCTGGTTGTAGGCGCCGCGGAAGATCTCCCAGGCCTGCACCAGTGGAATCTCGAAGAAGTGCTTCGCGCCCGTGTCGCGCGCCACGAACATGTAGTACGGAATCATTCCCAGCCGCACCTGCTCGCGCCACATCTCCGCCCACGCCTCGGAGTTGTCGTTGATGTTCCGCATGATCGGCGACTGCGTCCGGATCTGCGCGCCCGTCTCGCGGATGCGCTCCGTCGCCTCGCGCACCGCCGGCGTGCTCAGCTCCGTGGGGTGGTTGAAATGCGCCATGATCGAGAGGTGCCGGCCCGTCGCCGTAATGCGGCGGAACACATCCAGCATCTCCTCGGCGTCGTCGTCGGTCGTGAAGCGGTACGGCCAGTAGCCCAGCGCCTTCGTCCCGATGCGGATGGTCCGCAGGTTGGGCGGGTCGTCCTCCAGGATGGGGTCGATGTACTGCCTGAAACGCCGTGTCTTCATCACCATCGGGTCGCCTCCGGTGATGAGCACGTCGCTCACCCGCGGCCGCTCATGCAGGTAGGAGATGAGCCCCTGGGCCTGCTTCGTCGCGAACTTCAGGTCGTCGAGTCCGACGAACTGCGGCCAGCGGAAGCAGAAGGTGCAGTAGGCGTGGCAGGTCTGGCCGTTACTCGGGAAGAGGAGCACCGTCTCCTCGTACTTGTGCTGCAGCCCCTCGACGCTCTCCTCGTAGAGGACGGGCACGTTGTGCTCCAGCTGACCGGCCGGGTGGGGGTTGAGCGTCATGCGGATGCGGTTCGCGGCCTCGTCGATCTCGGCTCGCGAGGCTTCGCGCGAGACCAGCTTCGCCACCTCATCGAAGTGGTCCTCGCGAAGCATGTCCTGCTGGGGGAACGTGAGCGTGAAGATCGGGTCGTTGGGAACGTCGTCCCAGTTGATCAGCTCATCCACGACATAATTGTTTGTCTTGAACGGCAGGACCCGCGACACGACGTCGATCGCAAAGCGCTGGTCCTTCGACAACCGCTCCGCCTGGGGCAGTTTCGCGATGTTGTGAAGGGTAATGGCGCGGTACTTGGGGTCGTCGGAGTCCTGTGTACGGGTGAGTGTGCTCGTCATAACGAGTGCCTCCTCTCGGCATAGCGTAGGTTCCGCGCCACGAGGACGAGAACCGGTCGGTCCCTACTCGAGACCGCGGACTGGGAGGCTGGTCGCGTAGCCGCCGAGCCTCCGAACGCCTGCGGGGTTAGCTGACGGGTTCGGCGTCGGAGATCGCCTATGCGCTGTCGCGCAATACACCCCGGAAGTGGTTCCCCCGTTCTCCGGCGATCGGGTGAATCGCGCGGAGATTCGGCTTTTCCAGTGTAGCACGCTGCCCTTCGGGCTCTGTGGGCAGGCTTGCCACCAACCATGCTCCTGGTCGTACACTCACCTGGGAGCTGCCGACATCAGTTGGCGCTTCCCGGAGGCGTGCCGTGCCCCGAGCGATCTGGAAGGGTGTCATCAGCTTCGGCATGGTGAGCATCCCCATCCGCCTCTTCCCCGCCACCGAGAGCAAGGACATTGGCTTCCGCCAGCTTCGGCGCGACACCAACACGCGCGTCCGCATGCTCCGCTGGGATCCCGTCGAGGAGCGCGAGGTGCCCTACGACGAAATCGTCAAGGGCTACGAGTACGCCAAGGATCGCTACGTCGTCCTCGAAGACGAGGACTTCGAGAAGCTGCCCCTGCCCACCAGGCACACGATCACGCTGACCGCCTTCGTGGAGGAGGCGGAGATCGACCCCGTCCACTACGAGAAGTCCTACTACCTCGCGCCCGAGGAGACGGGCCTCAAGCCCTACTCCCTGCTCATCCGGGCGATGCAGGCGAAGGGGCTCATTGCCATCGCCAAGGTCGCCATCCGCACCAAGGAACGGCTCTGCGCCCTCCGCGCCCGCGGCGACCAGCTCATCCTCGAAACGCTCTACTACCCCGACGAGATCCGGGAGCCGGGCGAGTCCCCTGCCGTCGAGGAGATCTCCGAGCAGGAGATGGAGATGGCTCGCGCCCTCATCGAGATGCTCGAGGAGCCCTTCGACCCCGAGAAGTACCACGACGAGTACCGTGAGGCGCTGATGACCATCATCAACGCCAAGCTCGAGGGCCAGGAGGTGGCGACCCCCGAGGCCGCGGCCCCGCAGCCCGCCGTCGACCTGATGGCGGCTCTCCGGGCGAGCGTCGAGGCGGCCCGCGTCCGCAAGGAAGGCGAAGCCGCCCCCGCCACGGATAACGGCGCCACCGCCGGCGAGAAGGCCGCCGTCGCCGCCGACTAGCGATGCCTCACCACGCCGCCCGGCTGGCGGAGCTCATAACCGCGGACTTCTATGGGCAGGGGCTCGTTCTGTCCGAACGCAACGCCCCTCTCGACGCGGGAACGTGGGCGGGGATGCCGGAGGTCAAAGCAGTCAAGCGCCTGCGCGAGTCCGGGATCAGTGAGCGCGGTCTGCGGCTCTTCATCACCTTCGTCGCCGCAATGGATCGCATTCGCGATGCCGATGTGCTCTGGGGGAACGGCGTCAGGTTCTTTCAAGAACATCCTGAGATGTTCGAACCTGCTGAGATTGTGGCGACCCCACTACTGTCGCTCCGGATGCAGTTGATGAGCTTCGGCGTGAGCAAACTGCATGTGCCCGACTCGGAGGCGTGGTCGGTGATCGCCCGCAGTCTGGTTCGTGATGACAGCCCCGTCACTCGCGTTGTGGAGTTGGGCGCTGGCGATGCGAGAGACCTGCTCCGTGATCTACGCAAGAGAATGAAGGGCCGATCACGTTTCCCGTTGCTAAGGGGGGACAAGATTGGGCCGATGTGGGTGCGAATGCTGGCCGCACCGGGCGGCGCCACGATTGAGCACATCAATGCCATCCCTGTTCAGGTGGATGTCCAAGTCCGTCGTGCCACCAGGGATCTGGGTGTGGCTGATCCGCCTGGCGGGGAGATCGATGGCCATGTCAGGAGCGTCATCCAAAGCGCTTGGCGCGACGCGGTCGATATGGCCAAGTTCGGCGGTCCGCCCGGTATTGCGGGCACCTGTGCGGCGCTCGACCCCGCGCTCTGGGCGCTCGGCAAGTACGGTTCCGACCACTACAAGAAGCTGGCTGAGCCATGACCGAGCCCCTCGACACCTACCGCGAGAAGCGCGACTTCGCGGCCACGCCCGAGCCCCCCGATGCTGTCCCCGAGGGGCGCGCCGGGCCCCTCACCTTCGTCGTCCAGAAGCACGACGCGACCCGCCTCCACTACGACCTCCGCCTTGAGGTGGGCGGTGTCATGAAGTCCTGGGCCGTGCCCCGCGGCCCCTCCAGCGACCCCACCGTCCGCCGCCACGCCGTCATGACCGAGGACCACCCCATCGCCTACTCCGCTTTCGAGGGGGTCATCCCCAGGGGGCAGTACGGCGCCGGTCAGGTCATCGTCTGGGATGCAGGCACCTACGCCCCCGAACACGAGCGTGTCTTCGACTTCTCCTCCCGCGAGGAGGCCGAGGCCGCCATGGAGGCGGCCGTCACCGCCGGCAAGATCTCGTTCCAGCTGCGCGGCCGCAAGCTCAAGGGCTCGTGGGCGCTGGTGAAGACCTCCAGCGACTGGCTCCTGCTCAAGCACGACGACGCCCTCGCCGACCCCGACATCGACCTCACCGCCGCCGATCGCTCCGTCGTCTCCGGCCTCTCCCTCGACGACATCCGCGCGGGCCGCCTGCCCCGCTATCGCAAGGCCCCCTCCGACTACACCCTCGACGCCCTCAACGGCTCGCGCGCCGGGCCCCTCCCGGACTCCCTCGCCCCCATGATGGCGAGCGTGCGCGAGCCCTTTTCCCACCCCGACTGGCTCTTCGAGCCGAAGCTCGACGGCATCCGCGCCGTCGCCCACGTCGCCGGCGGCGGTGTGAGGCTCTACTCCCGCCGTGGCACCGATCTCACCGCCACCTACCCCGGGCTCGTTACCGCCCTCGCTGCACAGCCCGTCGCCGATGCCATCTTCGACGGCGAGATCGTCGCCTTCGATGAGCGCGGCGTCCCTTCCTTCGAGCTCCTCCAGCAGCGCATGAACCTCGCCGGCGAGCTCGATATCGCCGCCGCCGAGGGCCGGGTACCGGTGACCTACATGGCCTTCGACCTGCTCCACCTCGATGGCTTCGACCTCACCAGCGTCGCCCTCGAGGAGCGCAAGGAAGCGCTCGCGCGCGTGCTCCTCCCCGCCGGGCCGGTCGCCCTTGTCGAGCACTTTCAGGCCGAGGGCAAGGAGGCCTACAACGGGGCAATCGCGCTCGGCCTTGAGGGCGTGGTCGCCAAGCGCCGTGGGAGCCGCTACCTGCCCGGCAAGCGCTCCGACGTCTGGGCCAAGATCAAGGCGCGCCACTCCGCCGAATTCGTCGTGGCAGGCTTCACGCCGGGGGAGGGCGCCCGCGAGCCCACCTTCGGCGCGCTCCTGCTCGGCGCCCGTGACCCCGACGGCGCGCTCGTCTACCGCGGCCGCGCCGGCGGCGGCTTTACCGACGCGCTTCTCGCCGACCTGCGGCTCCGTCTCGACGGCCTTGCCACCGATACCTCCCCCTTCCCCGAGACCCCGCCCGAAGCCGCGGACGCGACCTTCGTCCGCGCCAAGCTCGTCGTCGAGGTCGAATACTCCGAGGTGACATCCGCCGGCCTGCTACGCGCCCCCGTCTTCAAGCGCCTCCGCCCCGACAAGGCCCCGGAGGACGCGGTCTTTGTAGCGGAAACGTCCACCCTCGCCCCCGCGTCCGCCCCCTCCCCCTCCCTGTCGAACCAGGCGGCCTCGGTGCTGCGCCAGCTCGCCGACTCACGCCACGAGCTACGCCTTGACGTGGACGGCCATGAGATTCCCGTCACCAACCTGGAGAAGCCGCTCTGGCCCGAGCACGGCGCTCAGCGCGCTGTCACCAAGCGCGACCTGCTGCGCTATCTCGTCAGGGTCGCGCCGCTCATGCTCCCCCACCTCCGCGACCGGCTCATCACGCTCACCCGCTACCCCAACGGCATCGGTGATCTGCACTTCTACCAGAAGCACTCGGAGGGTCCGCCCCCCGAATTTGTCGAGACGGTGCCCGTCCACTCCGAGGGAGCGAGCGGCGACCGCGACTTCCTCCTCTGCAACAACCTCGCGACCCTGCTCTGGCTGGGCCAGCTGGCCAACCTCGAGTTCCACGCGACCATGGCCCGCGTCTCGCCCGAGCCCGACGCCCGCCCCCTCCCCGCCACCTTCACCGGCTCCCGCGAGAACATCGAAGCCTCGGTCCTCAACTACCCCGACTTCCTCCTCTTCGACCTCGATCCCTACATCTACGCAGGTACGGAAGCGACTGGAGAGGAGCCCCAGCTCAACCGCAAGGCCTTCGCCAAGACGGTCGAGGTGGCGCGCGCCCTCAAGGAGATTCTTGACGCCGCCGCCGTCCCCTCCTACGTCAAGACGTCGGGCGCGACCGGGCTTCACATCTACGTGCCCATCCTTCGTCAGTTCCCCTACCCCGTCATCCGCTCCCTCTGCGAGACCGTCAGTGGCGAGCTGCTCGCCCGCATGCCCCGCGACGTGACCCTCGAGTGGGCTTCCCAGAAGCGCACCGGCAAGATCTTCCTCGACGTCAACCAGAACGCCCGCGCCAAGAACGTCGCCGCCATCTTCTCGCCCCGCGCCAAGCCGGGCGCCCCCGTCTCCGTACCCGCCCGCTGGGACGAGCTCGAGTCGCTGTACCCGACCGACTTCACCGTCCTCACCGCGCCCGAGCGCTTCGCCCAGACGGGTGACCTCTGGGCCGGCATCCTCGACGCCAAGCAGGACCTCACGGCCCTCCTCGGGATCGATTCGTGAGCGACCAGCGTCCCCTCGACCTGCGCGGGCGGGACCGCAACGAGGCTATCGAGATCGTTCAGCGCGCCCTCGTCGATGCGGGCTACGAGGCGGGCGATTGCGTCGATGTACTCGGTGGCGCGTTCGTCAGTGTCGCCGTGCGCCGCTACTGGGCCGAGGGTCTGAGCGCCGCAGAGGCGCACGAACGCCTCTGCGCCGAGGATCCCGAGCTCGCCCGCGCGATCGAAGCGCTCGCGCCCATCCTCCTCGATCGGGTTGAGGCGCGCGGTCAGCGCGAGGCGGCCATCGCTGCCGTCGAGCTGCTGCTCGCCGGCGCCGGCCCCGAGCGCGATCAGCTTCGCCTGCCGCTCTCCCCCGACGCTCCCTAGACCTTCGCTCCCGCCACGATGTCCTCGACGACCGCGGGGTCGGCGAGCGTCGTCACGTCGCCGACGTTCTCGGGCTCGCCCTCGGCGATCTTGCGCAGGATGCGTCGCATGATCTTGCCCGAGCGAGTCTTCGGCAGGCCCGGCACGAACTGGATCTGGTCCGGCGTCGCGATCGGGCTGATCTCGGTGCGAACGGCCATCCGCAGCTCCCGTTCGATCTCGTCCGAGCCGCTCCACCCCTGGTTGAGCATGACGTACGCGTAGATGCCCGTTCCCTTCACGTCGTGCGGGTAGCCCACGACGGCGGCCTCGGCGCAGGCCTCGTGCCCGACCAGCGCCCCTTCGATCTCGGCGCTGCCCAGCCGGTGCCCGGCCACGTTCATCACGTCATCGACGCGGCCCGTGATCCAGTAGTAGCCGTCCTGGTCGCGATGGCAGCCGTCGCCCGTGAAGTACTTGCCGGGGTAGGTCGTCAGGTACGTCTCGATGAAGCGCTGGTGGTCGCCGTAAACGGTGCGCATCATGCCCGGCCACGAGGCGACCATGCAGAGCCGCCCGGTCACGCCGTTCCCCTCGATCACGTTGCCGCTCTCGTCGACGACCGCGGGCTCTACGCCCAGGAATGGCAGCGAGGCCGAGCCCGGCTTCATGTCATTCGCCCCGGGCAGTCCGGTGATCATGTGGCCGCCCGTCTCCGTCTGCCAGTAGGTATCGACGATCGAACAGCGTCCGCCGCCGACCACGTTGAAGTACCAGCGCCAGGCTTCCGGGTTGATCGGCTCGCCCACCGTGCCCAGCACGCGCAGGCTCTCGCGGCTGTAGCGGGTCACGTGGTCATCGCCCTCGGCCGCGATCGCCCGGATCGCCGTCGGCGCCGTATAGAAGATGTTGATCCCGAGCCGGTCGACCATGTCCCAGTAGCGCCCCGCGTCCGGGTACGTCGGCACCGACTCGAACAGCACCGAGGTCGCCCCGTTCGCCAGCGGCCCGTACACGATGTAGCTGTGCCCCGTGATCCAGCCGACATCCGCGGCGCAGCAGTAGATGTCCCCCTCGCGGTAGTCGAACACGTAGCGGTGCGAGAGCATCGTGTAAAGCAGGTAGCCCGCCTGCGTGTGCAGCACGCCCTTCGGCTTCCCCGTCGAGCCGGATGTATAGAGGATGAAGAGCGGGTCCTCGGCGCCCATCTCCTCGGGCTCGCACCCGGTGGACTGCCCCGCCAGCGCGTCGTCCCACCAGATGTCACGGCCGTCTGTCATCGCGATGTCCGCGTCCGTGCGCTTGTAGACGATGACGAACTCGATGCTCTCACCGCCCATCGACAGCGCCTCGTCGACGTTTGCCTTGAGGGCCACGGGCCGCCCGCCCCGCTTCCCCTCGTCCTGCGTGATGATCGCCTTGCAGGTCGAGTCTTCGACGCGGTCGGTGATCGAGCGCGGGCTGAACCCGCCGAAGATGACCGAGTGCACCGCCCCGATCCGTGCGCAGGCCAGCATCGCGACCACCAGCTCCGGCACCATGCCCATGTAGATGGCGATGCGGTCGCCCTTCTGCACGCCCCGCGCCCGCAGGGCGTTCGCGAGCCGCCCCACCTCGTCGGCCACCTCCTGGTAGGTGAGCGAGCGGTTATCACCCGGCTCGTCGCCCTCCCAGAGCAGCGCGATCTGGTCACCGCGCGTCGCCAGGTGCCGGTCCAGGCAGTTCGCGCTCACGTTCAGCGTCCCCTCCTTGAACCAGGCGATGTGGCCCGTCGTGAAGTCCTCTTCCACCACCGTCTCGAAGTCGCTCATCCACTGGAGGTTGGCCCTCGCCTGCTCCGCCCAAAACGCCTCGCGGTCCTCGATCGAGCGCCGCCGGAGTTCGTCGTACTCGTCGCGGGAGCCAACGTAGGCGCCCTCCCGCACCCGCGCCGGGGGCGTGTAGGTCTCGGTTACCGGCAGCCCGATGTCGGTCGTTCCGTTGCTCACGTGTGGCCTCCTCGCGCACCTGCGGGCGCGCATCGCTTCTGGTCGTGCGCGCGATTCTACCGGTCCGGTCGGCGCTATCGTGCGACTCCCGCGCGCGGTACGATCACGACCCATGAGTTCCCGCCGACCCCGACGCCAGCGCCGCCGCCGCGAACGCGGCTCGACGCTCCCCCGTCCCGGAGCGACCCCCTCGCCGCAGGCGACGAGCACGACCTCCGCGCGCATCCCCGAGCAGACGCGCCCCGAGCACCATGTCGCCACGGACTATCGCTACGTCCGCCGCGACCTCGCCGTTGTCGCTGTCGTGGGCGTGTTCACGCTTGCGTTTGTCCTCATCGCCGCCGTCATCGCTTGACGTTCGGGGCCAGGCTCGCTACCGCAGGTTCTGGTAGGCGAACCAGACGCCGATGCCCGCCGCCACCAGTCCCCACAGGGCGAACACCGAGCCGCCAAGTACCACCAGGACCGCCCACGCGAGCACGATCCCGCCGATGGCGAACCCCACCATTCCGGGACCGCGCTTCCCTCCCGTGGCGAACTCCAGCAGTCGCGTGAAGATGTAGCCCAGCGCAACGCCCACCAGGATCGCGAAGAAGCCCCGCGTAAACGGCAGCAGGATGAGCCGCCAGAGCAGCCCCATCACCAACCCGCCCACCACCGCCGCCAACGCCGCTCGCGCCATGTGCCCCGTCGAGAGCACATACATGGGGGCACGGACCACCGGCGCGCAGTCGGGGCAACGCGCCCCAACTGGCGAGTGCACCAGGCACGAGGGGCAGATGGGCGATTCGCAGCGGCTGCAGCGCAGGGCGGTCTCGACCCCCGGATGGCGGGGACACTCCACCGTTTCGGGCATCGTCAATCCATGCTAGCAGACGGTACCGGAGCCTCCGTACGCGAGCTTTCGGAGGCCAGTCAACCGGCCTGGCCTGCCGGGTTCTCCACCAGCGCGAAGGAGATGACGCCGTCCGCCACCACCTTGCCGTCCACGCTTGCCTCCACCGCCCCGCGCCCCACCGGCCCCCGCATCCGCTCCAGCGTGAACGACAGCCGCAGCTGATCGCCCGGCGTCACCGGCCGCCGGAAGCGCATCTTCTCGATGCCGCCGAACATCGGGATCTTGCCCGCATGGTCCACGTTCTTCAGGAGCGTGATCGCCGCCACCTGCGCCAGCGCCTCCACGATGAACACCCCCGGCATCACGCGGTTGCCGGGAAAGTGCCCCTGGAAGAACCACTCGTTGGCGGTCACGTTCTTGATCCCCACTCCGCTTGCGCCCTCCTCGATCTCGACCATGCGGTCAACCAGCAGGACGGGGTAGCGGTGGGGGATGATCTTCTCGATTTCGTCGGCGCCCAGGTTGACTTCCATCAGACTGCTCCAGCCTGCGCGAGGCTGTGAACCCCGCGACTATTGAGAAACGCCTTGAACGCCGCAACCGCGTCGTCCGGGAATGGAATTTCGCCGATCTCGCGATCGTTCGGGTTCCCCAGGCCGTGGTAGTCGCTCCCCCCCGAAAGACCCAGCCCGAGCTTCGCGGCGAGCGCTTCGTGCGCGGCGATGGTCTCCTCGCCGTAGTGCTTGTAGTACGTCTCCATGCCGTCGAGGCCCATTGCCGCGAGCGTGGCCACGGCCTCCTCGTACGCTTCGCCGAGGAAGACGGGGTGAGCCACGAAGACCACCCCTCCCGCCTCGTGCAGCAGGTCGATCGCCTCCGCCGGCGTCAGCCGGTCGCGCGTGATGTGCCCCGGACGCCCGTCGCCGAGCCACTCGTCGAACGCCTCCGCCACGCTCCCAACGTAGCCCGCCTCGACCAGGGCCCGCGCCACGTGGGGCCGCCCCACGCTCGCCTCCCCCGCGATCTCGAGAACGCGCCCGGCCTCGACCGTCACACCGTGCTCCCCGAGCACTCGCACCATGCGCTTCATGCGACCCACACGACCCTCGCGCTGCTCGCTCAGGTACGCCTGCAGCGGCCCGTGCTCGATGTCGAAGCCGAAACCGAGCAGATGCGCGTCGACGCCGTCCAGGTCGACACTGAGCTCGATCCCGGGAATGAGCCGCAGCCCTGCCGCTGCCGCCGCGGCGCCCGCCTCCGCAAGCCCCGCGGTCGTGTCGTGGTCCGTCAGCGCGAGGACGCGCACGCCGTTCGCCGCGGCCGTCTCCACTACCCACGTCGGGCTGCAGACCCCGTCCGAGCAGGTGCTGTGCAGGTGAAAGTCGCCGCTCGCCACGACGCCGCCTAGCGTGCGTATTCCGTCGCCCGCGTCTCGCGCACGACGGTCACCTTGATCTGCCCCGGATAGTCGACGCTCTCCTCGATCTTCTGGCTCACGTCTCGCGCAATGCGCATCGATTCGAGGTCGTCGACCTGTTCGGGACTGACGACGATGCGGAGCTCCCGCCCGGCCTGGATGGCGAACGCCTGCTCCACGCCCTTCTGGTCCTTGGCGATCTGTTCGAGCGTCTCCAGCCGCTTGACGTAGCTGTCGAGCGACTCGCGGCGGGCCCCCGGACGGCCGCCGCTGATGGCGTCCGCCATCTGCACGATGACCGCCTCGACGGTCGAGGGCTCGACCTCCTCGTGGTGCGCCTCAATGCAGTGCGCGACCTCGTCGCGCACGCGGTAGCGCCTCGCGATGTCGGCCCCGATGATCGCGTGCGTCCCCTCGACCTCGTGGTCGACGGCCTTGCCCAGGTCGTGCAGGAAGCCGCCCGCCCGCGCGATGTCCTCGTTGGCTCCGATCTCCCGAGCCATCATCGCCGCGATGTGCGCCGTCTCGACGGAGTGGCGCATCACGTTCTGGCCGTAGCTGGTGCGATAGCGCAGCCGCCCGAACACCTTCATCACCTCGGGGTGGAGGTTGAGGACGTTTGCCTCCGCGGCGGCGTTCTCCGCCGATTCCGCCATCGTCGAATCGACGTTGCGTTGCGCCTTGCCGACGGCCTCCTCGATGCGCGTCGGGTGGATGCGCCCGTCCTGCACCAGGCCGGCGAGCGCTACGCGGGCGACCTCCCGCCGAACCGGGTCGAACGAGCTGATGGTCACCGCGTCGGGGGTGTCGTCAATGATCAGGTCGACGCCCGTGGCGGCCTCGATCGCGCGGATGTTGCGCCCCTCCCGCCCGATGATGCGGCCCTTCATGTCGTCGCTGCCGATGGGCACCACGGAGACGGTCGTCTCCGCCGTCACCTCGCCGGCGTACCGCTGGATGGCGGTTGCGATGATCTTGCGGGCGCGTGTAGCGGCGGTCGTCGCCGCTTCGCGTTCCATCTCGCGCACACGGCGACTCGCTTCCTCGCGGATCTCATCATCGACAGCGGCGAGCAGCTGCCCGCGCGCTTCCTCGCGACTGAGGCCACTGACGCGCTCGACGGCACGCTCCTGGTCCGCCCGCAGCTCGGCGATCTCGTCCTCGGCGCCGCGAAGCGCCTCCGAGCGCTCCTGCAGCGTCACCTCGCGTGAGTCGATGCCCTGCGCCTTGCGGTCCAGGTTCTCCTCGCGCTGGGAGAGGCGGTTTTCCATCCGCGAGAGCTCCGAGCGCCACTCGCGGATGTCGGCTTCTGCTTCGTTTCGGAGCTTGAGCGCCTCCTCTTTCGTCTCCAGCTCAAGCTCGCGGCTCCTGGTTTCGGCCTCAGTGAGTAGCTGCCGGGCGTCCTCCTCCGCCTGCTGCAATGAATGCTGCGCAGAGCGGCGGCGCAGGACGTAGCCCACGCCGATCCCGATCAGAATGCCCACGAGGCCGGCGATAACGGCAATGATCGCCGGCATGGTCTTGCTCCAAGTGAATCGCAGGTTGCGACATAGTGTTCCCAAAGCGGCGAACGCCGCCTGTGGGGCGATGGTACGGGTCGCCGCGCGAGGCCGTCAAAGGTTTCCTCGCGCACGGACACCGCCTCCTTAGCGCTGCTGAGACTCCGGCGCGCTCTCGTTCCAGACCGTCCGCACCGCCTCCCCGACTTCGTCGTACCCGAACCCGCGGCGCTGGAGGAAACGAGCCAGCCGCTGGCTGAACTGCTTGAACTCCAACCCCGCGAGCCGCCTCGCCCGCCCCCGCGCCAGCGCGAGCGCCGCCGTTCGGTCGTCGATCGAGTCCACGGCCGCGTCCGCGAGCTCCGAGCGAACGCCGCGCCCGAGCAGCTCGTAGCGCAAGAGGCGCCGGCCCCGCGGCGCACTCAACTGGCGGTCCTCAACCCACGACCGCGCGAACGCCTCGTCATCGAGCAACCCCGCTTTTCGCAGCCGCTCGATCTCGTCCTCCACCACGTCTGCGTCGAGGCCCCGCAGGCGCAGCCGCTGTCCGAGCTCGCGCTCGCTGCGTGGGCGGTGCGAAAGCAGTCGCAGGGCCGCCTCGTGCGCCGTCCAGCGCTGCTCCTCCTGCTCGACCCGCTCCCGGCGGTCCGCATCGAGCGGGTCGCCTTCCCGTACTCCTGCCTGTTCGAGCGCCTCCGCGTGCACGGTGAGCGTTTCGCCGTCGCTTGTGGTCACGAGGACGCGCCCCCGCGTTCGGCGCTTGATAGCCGTCACGAGAGGTGCGTCATCCGGTCCGTCCGGGGGCGTGGGAGCGCTCAAAACCCTCCGGCCGCCATCGCCGTTTCGGCGTCGGCGCCGTCGGGTTCGGCGGTGTCGGCCACGGGCAGGCCCGCCCCGAGCCGCAGTTCGCGCTCGATCGCTTCGAGGATGTCGAGGTTCTCGTACAGGAACGCCTTCGCTGCCTCGCGCCCTTGCCCGATGCGCAGGTCGCCGTAGCTGTAGAACGCCCCCGACTTGGTGAGGATGCCCGATTCCGCGCCCAGGTCCACCACGTCGGCCGTGCGGCTGATGCCCCGGGGCGGCGAGAACATGATGTCGAACTCGGCCGTCCGGAAGGGCGCCGCCACTTTGTTCTTCACGATCTTCGCCCGTACGCGCCGCCCGATTACGGTAGTCCCCTTCTTGATGCTCTCGATGCCGCGCAGCTCGATCCGCACGGACGAGTAGAACTTCAGCGCGCGCCCACCCGGCGTCACCTCCGGGTTCCCGAACACCACGCCCACCTTCTCCCGCAGCTGGTTGATGAAGATGACCGACGTGCTCGTCCGCGAGATCGACGCCGTCAGCTTGCGCAGGGCCTGCGACATCAGCCGCGCCTGCAGGCCGACGTGCGTGTCGCCCATCTCCCCCTCGATCTCGGCGCGGGGCACGAGCGCGGCCACCGAGTCGATGACGATGCAGTCGATTGCGTTGGAGCGTACGAGGGCTTCGCAGATCTCGAGCGCCTGCTCGCCCGTGTCCGGCTGGCTGATGAGCAGGTCTTCCGTTTTGATGCCGAGTTCCTGCGCGTAGGAGGGGTCGAGCGCGTGCTCTACGTCGATGTAGGCGACGGCGCCGCCGCCGCGCTGCGCCTGCCCGATCACGTGCTGGGCGAGCGTGCTCTTGCCCGCTGACTCGGGACCGTAGATCTCGGTCACCCGGCCGCGGGGAATGCCGCCGATGCCGAGGGCGATGTCGAGCGAGAGCGAGCCCGTCGAGATGGCGGCAACCGTCATGTTGGCGGAGACCTCGCCCATCTTCATGATGGCGCCCTGGCCGTACTGCTTCTCGATCTGGCTCAGGGCCAGGTCGAGGGCGCGCTTCCGATCGGCTTCCTTCTTGGCCATGTCCTGCTCTCCCCTCGTTCTGGATGGCAATGCTAAGGGACTAGAACGCTTGTTCGCAACCCCTTCGACGGCTGTTTGTCGTTCCGTACACTGGTCCCATGGGCCGGATCGCGGTACGAGTCACCGCCCGTGCCAGCCGCGACGACATCGTTGGCTTCGACGACACGGGCGTCCTGCGCGTGCGCGTCACGGCCCCGCCGGTCGATGGCGCCGCCAACGAGGCCGTCACGAAGCTGCTTGCGCGGGCGCTTGGCCTCGCATCCCGGGAGGTCGTGCTCGCACGTGGCGAGCGAGGCCGCCTGAAACACTTCGACCTGCCCATCAGCGCCGAAGAGGCCCGCCGCCGCCTCCACACCCCCGCCGGCTCGTAGCATCCCTCAGTCGACGGCCTGGACGACGCCGACCAGGACTCCGATGACCGTCACGCCTCCTGCAACGGCCCCAAGGAACAAGCGCGTCAGCCGTGTCTCCATCCCGGCTCGCTCGATGTCCATCGCGGCCATCTGCGTTTCCAGTCGGGTGTCCATGCCAGCCAGTCGCGTTTCCAGCCGGGTTTCCATCCCAGCCAGTCGTGCTTCCATCCGTGTCTCGAGTTGGGCCATCTGCGTCTTCACGCCTGCGATCTGCGTGTCGATCTGCGCACTAAGTGAGAGGCGCACCTGCTCCACATCACCCCATGTCGCGGGGCTGCTGAAGTCCCTTGGGGATTCGCCTGACTGTTCCGCCGATGCCATTCCGGCTCCGCTCAGCTTTTGTGTGACACAAGCATGTTAGCACGAGCGGCGGCGGCCTGCCTAGAACACGTCGAACAGGTTGAAACGGGGCCCATCCTTGCAGCAGAGGCGCACGCCGTGGCGCGTGAAGATCGCGCACCCGTAGCAGAGGCCCCAGCCGCAGGGCATGTTCTCCTCCATCAGGATCTCCGGCCGCTGGCGACGCCCGTTGTGGCGCAGCGCCTCCGCCATCGACGCGAACATCGCGTTCGGGCCGCACGCGTAGAGCTTGCTCGACCACTCGACGTACTCGTCCAGGTGCTCCGTGACCCGCCCCGTAAGCCCCTGCGAGCCGTCCTCGGTGACGACCACGTACTCGACCTCGCTCGGCCAGGCCGAGGCGGGCAGCAGCTGGGGGGCCGTGCGCGCCCCCATCATCGCGGTCACCTGGTGCCCCCGATCGAGCGCAACCTCGGCCAGGTCCACCATCGGCGCGACGCCAACACCCCCCGCCACGAGCAGCAGGTTCCCCGAGCCGTCCGGAAGCCGGAATCCCTTGCCGAGCGGCCCGTACACCGAGACGGTGTCTCCCCGCCGCCGGCCCGCGAGCCACGCCGTCCCCCGCCCGGTGACCGTGTAGAGGAGCGCGATGCGCCCCTCCTCGGCCCGGTGGAAGCTGAAGGCGCGTGAGAACTCGGGATCGCCGCTCTCGGGGGAGCAGCGCACCATCACGAACTGGCCGGGCGTGTGCCCCGCCGCCGCCAGGTTGGGGGCGTCAACCCAGATGACGTAGCCCCCCTCGTAGCACGGTTCGTTCGAGAGGACCGTCACCCGCTCCTGGATCATCGGGCGACGTACTCGTCCAGCCGGGCGACGTCGGGGGTGACCGCGCCGAGCATCGCCTCGATCGCCGCCCGCGCCGTGTCGATCGAGGTGTAACAGGGGATGCGCTTCTCGGCCGCTGCACGCCGGATGTGGAAGCCGTCGCGGAGGGAGCCTGTGAGGCGCCCTTCGGGCGTGTTCAGCACCCCGCGAACCGTGCCGTCCTCGATCACGTCCACGACGTTCGGGTGGGCGCCGCTCAGCACCTTCGTCACCACCGTGGCTGGTATGCCGAGCGCGTCCAGCATCGCCGCGGTGCCTTCCGTGGCGAACAGCTCGCAGCCCGCTTCGTGCAGCCCGTGCACGAGCGGCAGGGCCTCGGCCTTGGTGCGGTCGCTGAGTGAGAGGAGGATGGGCGTCCCCGCGTCCAGTGCCAGGTCCGAGGCCACCAATGCCTTCGCCAACGCGGCCTCGTAGCTGCTGTCGATGCCCATCACCTCGCCCGTGCTCTTCATCTCCGGCCCGAGGTAAGTGTCGACTTCCGCCAGCTTCGACATCGAGAAAACCGGCGCCTTCACCGCTACGAGGTTCCGTTCCGGCCAGAGACCACCGTCGTAGCCCTGGCTCTCCAGCGACTCGCCGCACATGGCGCGCACGGCCAGCTGCACCATCGGCACCCCGGTCACCTTCGAGATGAACGGCACCGTGCGGCTCGCGCGTGGGTTCACCTCCAGCACGTACACCTGGGGCGTTCCGGAGGCATCCCGGGGGAGGACCACGTACTGGATGTTCGTCAGCCCGATCGCCCCCATGCCCAGCACGATCTGCTCGGTGTAGCCACAGATCAGCTCCCGCTCTTCTGCATCGAGGTGAACCGGTGGGTAGACCGCCATCGAGTCGCCCGAGTGCACGCCCGCCCGCTCGATGTGCTCCATGATGCCGGGGATGAGCACACGCTCGCCGTCGCAGATGGCGTCCACCTCTACCTCGCGCCCTTCCAGGTACTTGTCGATGAGGATGGGGCGCCCCTCAGCCGCTTCCGCCGCCTGCGCCAGGAAGCCGACCATCTCGCGAGCGTTCTGCACGATCTCCATCGCCCGTCCGCCGAGCACGTACGAGGGCCGCACCAGCACCGGGTAGCCGATCGTCTGCGCCGTCTTCAGCCCCTCCTCCAGTGTGCGCACGGCCGCCCCCGGAGGCTGCGGGATGCCCAGGTTCTGCAGGAAGCGCTCGAACAGCTCACGGTCCTCGGCCGTGTCGATCGTCTCCGCGCTGGACCCGATGATGCCCTGGCCCGACCGCCAGAGCGGCTCCGCGAGGTTCACCGCCGTCTGCCCTCCGAACTGCACGATGCTCGTGGGCGTGTCGCCCGTCTCTCCCGCCTCGTTCTCGAGGATGTTGCGGACCGCCTCTTCGTCCAGGGGCTCGAAGTAGAGCCGGTCGCTCGTGTCGAAGTCTGTCGAAACCGTCTCCGGGTTGGAGTTCACGAGGATGGCCCGCCGGCCTGCGTCCTGCAGCGCCCAGGCCGCGTGCACGCTCGCGTAGTCGAACTCGATCCCCTGCCCGATACGGATCGGTCCGCTCCCCAGCACGACCGTCGACTGGCCGGGCTCGGGCGTTGCCTCGTTCTCCTGTTCGTAGGTCGAGTAGAAGTAGGGCGTTGCCGCGTCGAACTCGGCGGCGCAGGTATCGACCATCTTGTAGACGGGCCGCATACCCAGCTGCTGGCGCAGCTCACGCACCTGCTCGGCCAGCCGGTCGGCAAGCTGCCCGACCATCTCGTCGCTGAAACCCATCCGCTTTGCTTCCAGCAGCAACTCGCCGTCCAGCGGCTCCGAGAGCAGGCGGCGCTCTACCGCCACGATCCGCCGCAGCCGTTCCAGGAACCACGGGTCGATCCCCGTCTCCGTCGCGATCTCGCCCACGGGAACGTCGCGACGCAAGGCCGCCATCAGCGCCCAGAGGCGCGTGTCCGTGGCCCTCAGGTCGATCGCCTTTGCGTCGCGCCAGGCGGCATCCTCCCAGAGCAGCGTGCGCCGCCCGAACTCGAGCGAACGGACGGCCTTGTTGAGTGCGCCCTCGAAGGTGCGGTCGATCGCCATCACCTCGCCCGTGGCCTTCATCTGCGTGCCCAGTCCCCGGTCGCCCAGCGCGAACTTGTCGAAGGGCCAGCGCGGAATCTTCACGACGCAGTAGTCGAGCGCCGGCTCGAACGCGGCCGTCGTGCGCTGCGTGACCGCGTTCGGGATCTCGTCGAGCGTCTTGCCGCAGGCGATCTTGGCCGCCACCCGCGCGATCGGGTAGCCCGTGGCCTTCGAGGCCAGCGCGGACGATCGCGAGACCCGCGGGTTCACCTCGATCACGTAGTAGGGGAGCGGCTCGCTCGGGTCGCCCTCCCAGTCGCGCACGTCCTTGCGCGGCGCCATGGAGAACTGGATGTTGCAGCCGCCCTCGATCCCAAGCTCGTCGATGATGCGCAGCGCGGCCGAGCGCAGCATCTGGTAGTCCTTGTCCGTCAGCGTCTGCGAGGGCGCCACGACGATCGAGTCGCCCGTGTGGACACCCATCGGGTCGAGGTTCTCCATGTTGCAGATGGTCACGCAGTTGCCTGCGCCGTCCCGCATGACCTCGTACTCGACCTCTTTCCAGCCGCCCAGGTAGCGCTCGATCAGCACCTGCGTGATGGGGCTCGCGGCCAGGCCGCTGGTGGCGATGGTGCGAAGCTCCTCGAGCGTGCGCGCGATCCCTCCGCCCGTGCCCCCCAGCGTGTAGGCGGGCCGCACCACCACCGGCAGCCCGATCCGGTCCGCCGCCCCCAGGCACGCTTCGAGCGACTCGCAGGGTTCGCTATCAAGCACCGGCTCGCCGATCTTGGCCAGCAGGTTGTTGAAGAGCTCGCGGTCCTCCGCCCGCTGGATGGATTCCAACGGCGTGCCCAACAGCTTCACGTTGTACTTGTCGAGGACGCCCGCGTTCGCGAGGTCGACCGCAAGATTGAGCCCGGTCTGGCCACCGAGGGTGGGCAACAGTCCGTCCGGACGCTCGCGCTCGATGATGCGCTCGATGACGGGCACCGTCAGCGGCTCGATGTAGACGGCGTCGGCCACGTCGAGGTCGGTCATGATCGTGGCCGGGTTCGAGTTGACGAGGATGCTGCGCACGCCCTCCTCGCGCACGGCCTTGCAGGCCTGCGTACCGGCGTAGTCGAACTCCGCCGCCTGCCCGATCACGATCGCGCCGGAGCCGATGATGAGGACGCTTTCCGGCTTCGTCATAGCCCGCGTCCTCCGGGCCCGCGCCGCATGATCCATGCCAGACCCTCACGCACGGGCGGAGTCGCCAGCACGAGCAGCAGCAGCGGGGCAACCACGGCTCCGCGGCTCGCTCCCTCGAGCAGCAGCGCTCCAACGACCAGCCCCGTTCCCACGCCGCTGGCGACCGGGACGAGGTACCGGCCTCCCTCACGCGAGCGTTCGCCCAGCAGCACCAGCCCCAGCAGGACAAGGAACAGCCCGCAGAGCGCGAGCGCGCCCGCGAACGTGAGCGCCCAGAACCTCCCCGCACCACCCCCCAGCACGTTTTCGCCTGAGAACGTCGCGACCACGATGAGGACCGCCATCGCCAGGGCCGTCGCCGCCAGCGCGATCAGCACGTCGGCCCAGCTGGCGGTGTGGCGCACGCGTGCCTCGCGCCGAATGGCGCTGCCGCGTGTGCGCGGCAGGGGGCGTCGGGCGCTCTTCATTGCCGTCACTAGAGAGGGAGCTCAAAGGTCATGTCGGGATTGCGCAGGGGGACCATCCCCCCGATCGCGGAGAGGAAGCTGAGGGCGGGCTCGTTCCCGTCCGGCAACCGCCCGCGGATGCGCCGGAAGCCCCGCTCCCGCGCGAGCTCCAGCAGCTCCTCCGCCAGCTCCGTGGCGATGCCGCGCCGTCGGTGGTCGGGCAGCACCCACACGCCGAGCTCGGCCGTCTCCGGTTCGTCCGTACTCGCCTCGACCGCCCCAAAGGCCACCGGGATCGACCCGTCCAGCGCGATCGCCGCGGCGCCACCTTCCTCCAGCCGTGTGAGCCATGCCCGCGCCATGTCCGTGTCGAGGTTGGGCGGAAGGCTGGTGTTCGGCTCCTCGCGCAGGGCGTGCGCGATGGAGGCAATCGCCGCCGCGTCGGCGACCGTGGCGGGCTGCATATCAGTCGTCCGTGTCATCGTTCACTCCCCGCCTTCGCCATCAGCTCCACGAAGCGGTCGAACATCCCCATGCTGTCCAGCGGTCCGGGGCTCGCCTCGGAGTGGTACTGGATCGCCATCACCGGCTCGTCGCGCATGGTGAGTCCCTCGACCGTGCCGTCGTTCAGGTTCACGTGGCTTACCTCCGCCGAAGCCGCCAGCCCCTCGGGGTCGACGGCGTATCCATGGTTCTGGGCGGTGATCGCCACCGCCCCCGTGCGCTGGTCGCGGACGGGGTGGTTCGCGCCGCGGTGCCCGAAGGGCAGCTTGAACGTCCCCGCCCCCAGCGCCCGCGCGATCACCTGGTGCCCGAGGCAGATGCCGAATAGCGGCACGGCCCCGATCAGCTTGCGGACCTCCTCGACCTGCGCGTTCTGCACCTGCGGGTCGCCCGGCCCCGGCGACCACATGACCCCGTCGGGCTTGAACGCGAGTACGTCCTCCGCCGTGGCGTCGATGGGGAGCACGGTGATGTCGCAATTCCGTGCCGTCAGCGAACGCATGATGTTGCGCTTCACCCCTCCGTCAATGAGGACGACTCTCTTCGGGTCCGTCGTGATTACGGTGCTTTCGCCTGACACGCCCGATGTGTGGGTGACGGTTGGCCGTGATACGTCGAACCGCCACCCCACGGACCCGGCGTCCACTGCCTTGTTGGCCCTGGGCTCGACGGCCGGCCGGAGCCGGTTCTCCCTGGCGAACGACCCCCAGCCGTACTGTTTCGCTGTTGTGACCTGCGCCGCCCAGTCGATGCCGTCGTAGCCGGGCAGGGCGCGGACGCGCTCGAGCGCCTCGTCCGCCGGGTCCGTCGTGATCACGCCCAGCATCACCCCGTGCCGCCGGATGCGACGCGTGATCGCGCGCGTGTCTACCCCGTCGATGGCGACCACGCCCCGCTCGGCGAGGAAGGTGGCGAGGTCGCTGGTCGAGCGCAGGTGGCTCGCCGTCGGCGCCACTTCGCGCACGATCAGCCCCCGCGGCTGGATCCGCCCGGACTCCTCCACCGCCGCGTCCACCCCGTAGTTCCCGATCATCGGGTAGGTGAGCGTGAGCAACTGGCCCGCGTACGAGGGGTCCGTCAGCATCTCCTGGTAGCCCGTCATTGAGGTGTTGAACACCACTTCGCCCCCGGCGTGCCCGGACGCGCCCACCGCGCGCCCTTCGAACACGCTCCCGTCGGCGAGCGCCAGCCTCGCGCTAGACATGCGCCGCCTCCGCCACCTGCCGGAGCTCGCCCGCGACCACGACCGCCCGAACCCGCCCCTCCAGCTCCACGCCCGCGAGTGGCGTGTTCCGCCCCTTCGAGGCGAAGCGCGAGGGGTCGACCGTCCAGCGCTCCCCGGGGTCGAACACGGTGACATCGCCGGGCGCTCCCACGGCAAGCGTTCCGATGCCCGGAACGCGGCCCTCGAGCGCGAACGCCTCCGCCGGCCCCTGCGTGAGCGCGCGCAGCGCTGCTCCCAGATCGAGCTCGCCGCGGCCCACGAGCGTCGTCACCGTTGCCAGCGCGGTCTCGGCGCAACTGATGCCAAATGGCGCCATGTCGAACTCGCACAGCTTCTCCTCGGGAGCGTGCGGCGCGTGGTCCGTCGCGATCGCGTCGATGATGCCCGCGTTCACGCCTGCCAGCAGCGCCAGGCGGTCGGCTTCCGGGCGCAGCGGGGGGTTGATCTTCGCCGCCGTGTCGTAGGCCGGCATCGGGTCGCTGCCGGCGACCGCTTCGTCGGTCAGGAAGAGGTGGCTGGGCGTCACTTCGCAGGTGACCGGCAGCCCGCGCTCCTTCGCGCGAGACACCAGTTCCACGCCTCTCGCCGTCGTCACGTGCATGATGTGCAGCCGTCCGCCGGTAAGCTCGCAGAGTTCGATGTTTCGAGCTATCGCCGCCGTCTCCGCTGCGGAGGGCTGGCCCGGCAGTCCCAGCCGCTCGCTGACCGACCCTTCGTGCATCGCGCCCTTGCCGCTCAGCGAGGGCTCGTCGCAATGTTCCGCCACCACCAGCCCCAGCGCCCCCGCCAGTGTGAGCGCACTGCGCATCAGGCTGCCGCCGGGCACGGGGCTGCCGTCGTCACTCAGGGCGACACAGCCTGCCTCCGCCAGTTCGCTGAGCGCCGCCAGCTGCGTTCCGGCCCGTCCCACTGTCGTGCAGCCCACGGGCAGCACGCGCAGGCGCGCATCCTGCGCGATGCGCTGCAGCAGTCCCTCGACCGCGGGGGCGCTGTCGGGCGGAGGGTCCGTGTTCGGCATCGCGCAGACGGTCGTGAACCCGCCCCGTAGCGCCGCCTCGGTCTCCGTCGCGATCGTGCCCTTCTGCTCGAAGCCCGGCTCGCGCAGGTGTGCGTGCAGGTCGATGAAGCCGGGCGCCACGATGCACCCCGCCGCCTCGACCACCTCCGCCCCGTCCGCGGCCAGGTTGCCCCCAACCGCGCGCACGGACCCATCCTCGATGAGGACGTCGCCCTGCTCGTCACGACCCGCCGAGGGGTCGATCAGCCGTCCGCCGCGAATCAGGATCGCGCTCATCGCCGCCTCGCCGTCGCCATCAGGAAGAGGATGGCCATCCGCACGGCGACGCCGTTCGTCACCTGCTCCTTGACCACGGAGCGCAGACCATGCGCGACCTCGGGCGCGATCTCGACGCCCTCGTTCATCGGGCCCGGGTGCATCACGAGGGCGCCCGGATTCGCCCGCGCCAGCCGCTCTTCGGTGATCTGGTACTGGCGGATGTATTCGCGCACGGAGGGAAACAAGCCCTGCTCCTGGCGCTCGCGCTGGATGCGCAGCGCCATCACGACGTCCGCCCCCAGCAGCGCCTTCCCGAGGTCGCTGGTGACCTCGCAGCCACCCGGCCCCTCGTACCCCGGCAGCGTGCGCAGCGACCGCGGCAGCAGCGTCGCCGGCCCGCACAGGGTGACGTGCGCCCCCGCCGCCATCAGCGCCCACAGATTCGAGCGCGCGACCCGGCTGTGCAGCACGTCCCCCACGATGACGACCTTGCGTCCCCCCAGGTCGCCGGCGTGGCGGCGCATGGTGTACAGGTCCAGCAGCGCCTGCGTCGGGTGCGCGTGTGCGCCGTCGCCCCCGTTGACCACGCTCGCGTCGGTGTGGCGAGCCGCCAGCGACGCCGCGCCCGAGCTCGGGTGTCGCATCACGAGGATGTCCGCCCCTACCGCCTCGATCGTCCGCACCGTGTCGATGAGAGACTCGCCCTTGCCCACGCTGCTGCCTGCCGCCGACAGGTTGATGACGTCCGCGCCGAGCGACTTGGCCGCAATCTCGAAGCTGGCGCGCGTGCGCGTGCTGTTCTCGTAGAAGAGGGTTACGACGGTCGTGCCCCGCAGCGTCGCGACGCGCCCCACCGGCCGCTCCCGCACCTCCGTCATCGCGTCCGCCGTCTCCATCACGAGCTCGATCTCCCCGTTGGAGAGCACGTCCGTATCGAGCAGGTCCTTCCGCGTCCACACCGTCGCCGGTGGCGTGGCCGCCTCGGCCGGCGGCGTCGCCGCCTGGGTGGCCGCCTCGGGAATGGCCGGTTCAATGCTCACCATGACGCTCCGCTCCCTCCATCAGGTAGATCGCGTCTTCGCCGTCCATCTCCGCCAGGCGCACATCGATCGTTTGCGAGGGCGCCGTCGGGATGTTGCGGCCGACAAAGTCGGGTCGAATCGGCAGCTCGCGGTGACCGCGGTCCACCATCACCGCCAGGCGCACGCGCGCCGGCCGTCCGAAGTCCATGATCGCGTCCATCGCGGCCCGAATCGTGCGGCCGGTGAAGAGCACGTCGTCGACCAGCACCACGGTCATGCCGTCGAGGCTGCGGGGGATGTCGCTGGGGCGCACGGGGGGGAGGGGGTCGCGCTGCGCGAGGTCGTCGCGGTACAGCCCGATGTCGAGCCGTCCCACGGGCGGGGCCACGCCCTCGAACGCTTCGATTGCCGCCGCCAGCCGTTCCGCCAGCGGCGCGCCCCGTGTCAACAGCCCGACCAGCACCAGGTTGTCCGCGCCGCCGTTGCTCTCGACGATCTCGTGCGCCAGCCGCCGGATGGTGCGCGCGAGTTCCGGGCCCCGCTGCAGTTCCACGGGGCTCATCGCGGGGACAACTCGGTCGGGAAGGGGATTCGCGTGCCTGCGCAGGGCCAGCCGCTCATGGCGGCGCCTCCTCCCTTGGCAGCCTCTCGGGACCGCCTTAAAGGGCTAATCAAGATTAGCCGATCCCCCCGGATCGCGCCAGCGGCGCTAGCTCCCCGCGCCCGCCGCCTCCCCTGCCACCTGCGCCTGCGCGAAGGGCGTGATCGTGTCGGCCACGTCGATCGTGCTGTCGAGGCGTTTCTGCAGGCCGCTCATCAGCCCCAGCACGCGCAGAATCAGAAGGATGTCGGAGGGAATCTCCGTGATCGGGTTGTCCGAGAGCAGCCGCGAGAGCCGCTCGTTCACCTCGCCCACCACCTCCGCGTCGGCGTAAGGACGCTGCTCCGGCCCGGCCGACTCGAAGAACGAGCGGCCCAGCGCCACCAGCATCTCCGGGTCGTCGTGCCGCGTGCGGAAGCCGAGGTCCTGGAACCCCTTCAGCATGGCCGAGTCGTTCTGGCCGAGCACCGCCAGCGTGAAGCGGTTGTAGGACCGCCGGAAGTCGTCCGGCAGGTGCTTGCTCATCCCGAAGTCGAGGAACACCACCACCGGCCCCGGCAGCACCAGCAGGTTCCCCGGGTGCGGGTCGGCGTGGAAGAAGCCGTTCACGAGGATCTGCTCGCAGTAGGCCTCCATCATGATCCGGGCCACCTCGTTCGGATCGATCCCCGCCGCCACCAGCTCGTCCGTCGCCGAGATCTTGATGCCGTCGATGTACTCCATCGTGAGCACGCGCCTGGCCGAGTGCTCCCACACGATCTCGGGGACGCGCACGTCGGTGCGATGGGTCAGCTCGCGGGCCACGCGCTCCGCGCTCTTCCCCTCGGCGACGAAGTCGAGCTCCCGCGGCACGTAGTCCGCCATCTCCCCGATCAACATGCGGAAGTCCCACTTCGGCTCGATGCGGGCGAGGATCCGGATCAGCAGGCTGATCGAGCGCAGGTCCGTCTCCACCACCCGCGCGATGCCGGGGTACTGCACCTTCACCGCCACATCACGGCCATCGTGCGTACGCGCGCGATGCACCTGCGCCAGCGAGGCCGCCGCAATCGGCTCCCGATCGAAGCTGGCGAACGCCTCTTCCGGCGAGGCGCCGAGCTCCCGCCGGACCTGCTCCGCCACCTCCTCGTAGGGGCGCGGCGGCACGGCGTCCTGTAGTCGGCTCAGGACCGCCACTAGCTCAGGCGGGGCGACATCCGCGCGGCTGCTCAGGAACTGGCACGACTTGATCAGCAGCCCCTGCATGCGCACCGCCAGCCGGTAGAGCCGCTCGCCGGTCGCCCGATGCTGGGCGCGATAGCGTTCCTTGCGCTCGGCCTCGCTGAGCCAGCGCCGGCGCTGGATGAGCTTGTATCCCAGGTAGATGACGACGAAGTTCCAGGCGACGAGCCAGAACCGCCAGATCCGTCGGGGCCATGGCAAGGGTTGGAGCCCCGTACGGGTCGTGGCCATGAATCCACTGTAGCAGAGCGAAACCGTAGGTCGGCGAACCGGGAATCGCGGTTGCCCCTTCATTCGCCGCGCCCGAAACTGAGAGCCCGTTCCCCGGTAGCTCAACGGTAGAGCGAGCGGCTGTTAACCGCTAGGTTCGAGGTTCGAATCCTCGCCGGGGAGCCAGGCCAAAATTGTATAGGCGCGTAAACACAGGGACTAGAACCTTGCACAGGTGCGGGGGGCGCGGGACAATGTAAGGCCCCGCGCTGTGGTTCGGGGGGGCCGGGAAGAGTCCCACATCGAAGGAACGGACGTGGCTGGCATAACGACTGCAGTTTCGTCTGGCACCCGCTCTGCATGACGATCACCCTGGAGGAATGACGATGAGGCTTGTGGAAGCGCGAGTAAGGAACTATCGCTGTGTGCGCGACACGGGGTGGTTCGATGTCGAGAAGGCGAAGACGATCTTGGTGGGTCCCAATGAGGCCGGTAAGACGGCCGTGCTTGAGGCGCTCCAGAAGATCAATCGTCCCGCTGGCGTGAAGGGGTTCGACCCTTTAAGGGACTACCCTCGCAAGAAGTACAACGCCGACATCCAGTCAGGTCGGCTGGATCCCAGCCAGATCCCGGTCGTGTCTGCCCGGTTCGCGCTTGAGCCGGAAGACTTGGCCGAACTCCCGAACGGATTCGCTGCGAAGGAGTACCACTGCACGCGATATCTCAACAACAGGCTCGTCCACAGGGTCGAAGGCGGCCCCGAGGTCGTTGTGTTCAGCGAGAAAATTCGGAAGGACCTGCAACGTCTGGCGGGGCACGTTGATAGCCGTGCCGCTGAAGAACGAGAGGATGACGAGTCGGGGTTTGGGGATGACCTTGAGGATGTCATTGCCGGCTGGCAGGTCGGCACTACCAGGATCGCTGGCGACTGTGCGGTTGAGTTGCGGCGCTGGCTCGACTCGGTAGTCGCGTTTGTCGACGAGGACAATGCAACCCAGGATCAACGCCACACTCGCCTGCTCGGATACACAGGGATACCCCAGCAGCGGGACGCTGCCCTCGCGGAGCTTCACAGTCGGCTGCCGGTGTTCGTCTACTTCAACAATTACTTCCGCGTTCGCCCCAATCTCCACCTGCGCCGCTTCGCCGATCGCGTCGAGCAGGATCTCCTTGACGACGACCACTACGACTACGGGAACCTATGCCTCCTCAAGCTCCTCGGCTTTGATGCCCGGGAACTAGCGAACCTCGGCGACGCTCCTGATCCGGGGGACGATTCCGAAGCATTCGACCGTTACCGCAGCCAACTCGACGAGCGCGGTATCAAGCTCAATGCTGCCAGCGTTCGCCTCACCGGCGAAATTCGTTCGATCTGGCATCCGGACTTGGAGCGAGCTGAAGCCGACATAGTACGGATACAAGCGGACGGCCAGTACCTCAAGGTGGTGGTCGAGGACGAACTCGGTGTCGACATTGAGCTCGACCAGCGCTCTGCGGGCTTTCAATGGCTTGTGTCTTTCTTCGTTGTCTTCTTTGCCGAAGCCGAAGATGCTCACCAAAACGCCATCCTCCTCCTAGACGAGCCGGGGCTGAGCCTCCATGGCCTCAAGCAGCGCGAATTCCGCCAGACCATCTCACGACTCGCCACAGGAAACCAGACTATCTATACGACGCATTCGCCCTTCTTGGTCGGACCCGAAGAGCTGGACTTGGTCCGTGTGGTGGAAATGACCGACCGGGACACCGGAACCAAGGTGCATACCACCGTCACTGCAAGCGACCCAGCTGCCCTTCTGCCCCTACAGGAGGCTCTTGGCTACGATCTGGCCCAAAGCCTGTTCGCCCAGCAACGCAACCTGGTGTTGGAAGGCCTAACTGACTTCTGGTACCTCGAAGCAACCGCGCAACTACTTCGCGCCGCCGGTGGAGCGGATCTCAACGAGAAGATCGCTCTGCTGCCTGCGAATAGCGCAGGCAAGGTCGTCTACTTCGCCACCATTCTTCACGCCCATCGCTTGAAGGTGGCCGCCCTGCTGGATTCTGACAATGCTGGGGAGCAAGCTGCCAAGCAGGAGATCCTGGTCCACAAGCTTGGGAACAAGAACATCCTCCGCACTGGTGACGTCTGCCCCGGCTCGATCACTGAGCCCGAGATCGAAGACCTCCTCCGCACGACCCTCGTTGCTGTAGCCCAATCCGAGTTTGGTGACGATGTCACGGAAGCGGCCACGAAGCAGCCCCAGCGGCCTATTACCGATGTCTTCGCCGATGAGTTAGACGACTTCTCAAAGTATCGGCTCGCCAAGGCCTACGTTCGCTGGACGCGGGGGCACAGCGCCGCGGACCTCACAGAAGATGAGCGGAACGCATGGGCAAATCTCATTGGCCGGGTGAATCGGGCACTCAGGTAGGGGCGCCCCTTTCGGCCTAAGGAAGGGCGCGGAGCGCACTTCGTGTGACTTCTCGTCCCCTACAGCACCACCGGTCAGCTCGAAAGTTCGTCGTACGGTCTCCCTTGGTGAGCCAGCGCGTTCGGCGCGCCGCCTTACCGGTCTCCCACACTGAAGCCGTTCACCAGTTGTTCACTCCCCAGGAGAGATGACGCATGTCGAAGGGTCCTTCACGGTTCCTGGTCAACGTCCAGTGTGCGGTGGTCAGGGACGGACGGTATCTGATGATCGTGAGGGGCGACCAGGTGGGGCATGCGCCCGGTGTCCTGGCGTTCCCGGGGGGCAAGACCGAGCTCCGCGACGGTCCCTCCGATGTCCTGGAGACGACAGCCAGGCGTGAGGTTGTGGAAGAGACCGGTGTGCGCCTCTCGAGAGACCTGGAGTACGTCGGGAGCAAGACATTCGCGATGACCGGGGGCGGATCGGTTGTGGATGTCCTGTTCCTCGGAGAGTACGAGTCGGGTGAGCCAACCATCACCGATGCCGCCGAGGTTGCGGACATCCAGTGGATGACCGCGGAGGAGACGCTACTACACCCGAGGACGCCTCCGTGGCTGAAGGAGAGCATGGAGCGGGTGGAAGGTGTCAGGCGGTCTGGGGACGGGCCGCACCATCGCGTCGGTACGGACCGGAAAGGCCCCTGATCCGGGTGACCGCTGCTGCCTGTGCGACCGGCCGCGAGCCATCGCACACAAACGCCCGGTGCCGGGGGCCGTCCCCCACCATTGCCATCGCGGCAGCCCGAGCGAGAGCAACCCCCGGACCAGTGCCGGGCTGCGGCCCTCGCCCGCTCGACGTTAGCCCCCGCCCGCTGCCCTCTGGGTCCAGATGTGGTCGATCCGCGTGCGGTGGATGAACCACTCGCCATCGACCTTCTTGTAGACGTCGTTGTAGACGCCTACGAGACCCACGGGGTTAGGGTTGTCCCCCAGACCCAGATCGAGCAGGAACCAGCTGCCGGTCGCGCTATCCGGGCCCGTGAGCTCGACCCAGCCGTTCGTGGTCGCATGCAGGAACGAGAAGGGCTTACCGCCGCCCCCAACGACCTTCTTGTACTGCTCACGGATCTCGTCGCGACCGACCCAGTCGCCGTAGGGCAGGTCGTCGCTGAATTCGCAGACGGCGTCCTCCGTGAAGATCATCGCCATCTCGTCCGTGCGGTGGCTGTCGAACAGTTGCGAGTAGAGGACCCGTAGCTGCTTGATCGCCTCGATCTCTAGATGCTCTTCGAGGGTTGGTGGCTTCACGCCCATGACACATCGCTCCCCTTGAGATGTGCTGCGCAGGATACCCCTGCGGGAGGCCTGCGGCTTGGAGCGCTCGGCGATTCGTGGCCGCGAGCCCGACCGCTACAGCGCCACGGTCAGCTCGAACGTCGTCGTACAGGCTCCCTTGGGGAGCCAGTGCCTACCTTCCCGGACCCCGCGCCTAGCGAGTTGCCCTCACGCGTTGAGCGTGGGCGCCCGGGAACGAAGACCGTCGACCGGCTCCCGGCTGTGGAGCAGGAACCCCTCGTAGCCGGCTTCGGCGATCTCGTCGCACTTCTTGCGGTAGACGTCCAGTCCCCCCGCATAGGGCATGAACACGCGCGGCTTGCCCGGAATGTTGGCGCCCAGATACCAGGAGTCCGCGAGCATGTAGAGCGTCCTGCTCGCGATGTCGTTCACGTGGTCGACCCACTCCGCCTCGGCGCCGGCGTCCGCCTCGGCGATCTCGACATCGTGCTCGCGCATGTAGGCGAGGAAGTCCGAGATCCATTCGACGTGCTGCTCGATCGTAGGCGGCATGTTGCTCAGCACCGAAGGGCTGCCCGGGCCGGTGATCGCGAACATGTTGGGGAACCCGGCGGAGGCCAACCCGAGGTACATCCTTGGCCCCTCCGCCCACTTCTCCTTGAGTGCGACACCGCCGCGACCGCGGATGTCGATGCGGCTGAACGCGCCGGTCATCCCGTCGTAGCCGGTGGCGAACACGATCATGTCGAGATCGTACTCGCCATCCTCGGTGCGGATGCCACGCGCCGTGATCTCTTCGATCGGGGAGTGGCGGATATCGACCAGATCGACGTTGTCGCGGTTGTAGGTCTCGAAGTAGTTCGTGTCGATGAGCGCGCGCTTCGAGCCGAACGGGTGGTCGCGTGGCACCAGCTTCTCGGCCGTCTCCGGGTCGTGGACCATCTCACGGATCTTCGACCGGATGAACTCCGCGGCCGTGTCGTTGGCCCGCCGGTCGAGGGCGATGTCGCCGAACGTCGTGAGCACGAAACGGAACCCGCCCTGCTCCCACGCGGCCTCGTAGAGCGCGCGCCGCTCCTCATCGTCGACCTCCAGTGCCGAACGATCGGACTCGTCGTAGGGAGTGCCGCCCCTCGACCAGCGGCTCTTCTCGAAGATCTCGTCGTAGCGCCCCTTGACCTCCTCGAGGAACTCGGGCGTGACCGTGCCGTGGCGCGCCGGGATCGTGTACTGCGGCGTGCGCTGGAAGACGGTCAGGTGACCTGCCTGCCCGGCGATCACGGGGATCGCCTGGACGCCGCTCGAACCGGTACCGATAACGCCGACGCGCTTGCCCGCGAAGTCGACCCCGTCGTGCGGCCACGAGCCGGTGTGGTGCCACTCGCCCTCGAAGCTGTCGAGCCCCTCGATGTCGGGGATCTGGCCCGCCGAGATGCAGCCGACGCCGGTGATGAAGTAGCGCGCCAGCACGCGCTCGCCCTGGTCGGTCTCGATCTCCCAGCGGTTCAGGTCCTCGCGGAAGTGCGCTGCGGTGACGCGCGTCTCGAACTGGATATCGGGGCGCAGGTCGAAGCGATCGGCGACGTGGTTGAGGTACCGCAGGATCTCGGGCTGCTCCGGGTACTTGCCGCTCCAGGTCCACTCCTGGGCAAGGTCCTTGTCGAATGAGAAGCAGTAGAGGTATGACTCGGAGTCGCAGCGCGCTCCGGGGTAGCGGTTCCAGTACCAGGTACCGCCGACGTTGTCCCCGGCCTCGAACACGCGCGCCGAGAGGCCGAGCACCTCGCGCAGCTGATACAGCATGTACATGCCGGAGAACCCGGCCCCAACGACAACAGCGTCGAGTTCCAGGCGCCTGGTGTCGGTCGTCATGTCTGTCCTCCCTCGTCGAGCGTTATCTGCGGGGTCCCGCCCGTCAGATTACTCTTCCTGCACGGGCGTGTCGGCTACGGCCGCCTCGGCGGCTTCCCTGGACCGCTCGTGGATCATCGCGCGCACGGCCTTCACCACCTGCTGAAAGCCTCGCTCGCTCCCGGGCAGCATCAGCAGCGTGAAAAAGCCGTGCGTCTGGCCCTCGTGACGCATGAAGTTCACCGGCACGCCGGCCTCCCGGAGCCGCTCGGCGTAGGCCTCGCCCTCGTCGCGCAGCACGTCGTGTTCGGCGGTCAGCACGACCGCCGGCGGGAGCCCCGAGTGATCGGCGGCGCGCAGGGGCGAGGCGTCCGCCTCAACCCGCCGCGCGGCGTCCGGTGCGTAGTGGTCCCAGAACCAGGCCATCGCCTCGCGCGTCAGCAGCAGCTGGTTCTCGGGATCGGTGTAGGACGGCCGCTCGAAGTCGGCGTCCGTCACCGGGTAGATCAGGATCTGCGCCGCGATCGGCGGGCCCCCGCGATCGCGCGCCCGCAGCGCCATCACGGCGGCAAGGTTGCCGCCCGCGCTGTCGCCCGCGACAAACAACGGGGCGCCCGGCCCGGCGACCTCAGCGAGATGCTCGCCGACCCACTCAAGCGCCGCGTAGGAGTCGTCGACGGCCACCGGGTAGCGGTGCTCGGGCGCCAGGCGATAGTCAACCAGGACCACTGAACACGATGTGCGCTCCGCGAGCTTGCGCGCGACGGTGTCGGTCTCGTCGATCGAACCGATGACCCAGCCGCCTCCGTGGTAGTACACGATCACGCCGGCGGGCTGCTCGAGCGGCGCCAGTACCCGCAGCGGCACGGCGCCGTCTGGCATGGCGAGCCTGTGCTCATCGACGCGGAACATCGGCGGGGCCGGGCCGAGCAGCCCGGCCATGCCGGCAGCGAGCGCTCGCGCCTCCTCGACGCTGCTCTCGTGCAAGGGCTTGCCGCCACCCTCCGCCATCTGCTTGAGCAGCTCAGCAGTCGCGAAGTCAAGCGTCATGCAATACTCCCCGGCCGCGAGCCAGGTCGCCGAGGCGCGCCCGACTCTCAATCCATGTCATCAGTACAACCCACGCATGCTGAGTGCGATCGTCGGCGCGATGAGCGTCCACGGCGCCGTCAGCATAAAGATGCGGCGGTGGAGACGCATCATCCCGCCCCCACGCCGGCTCGGGCGGGGGTGCGCCGCACCCAGGGAAGGCCGAGCCGGGTGGCTCCAACTCCACGGTCAAATTGGACGTTCGCAGTGCAAGCTCCCCTGGCGAGCCACCCTCATGAGGGCGAGGACTGCCCGCGGCGGGCCGCGGAGACGACTCGCTTCCCGAAGAGCGCGCCGACGAGCGGGACAGCGGCCACGATGGCCACGACCAGGCTGTTCCGCGCGATGTCTCCTGCCGCGTCGTCGGTGGCCCGCTCGATGATCTCGAGCAGCTTGTCCGCCAGCAGCTCCGATGTGAGCAGGAACCTCGATCCGGGGTCCGCGGCCAGCGCGTCCCGGGTGGCGTCGAACACCGCGCTTGACGCTGCCTGGTACAGGGGCCCCGCCACGAGGGCAATCAGCCCACCCGAGACCACCACGACCGCTGCTGCCCACGCGATGCGTCCGCGCCAGCTTGTCCCCCCGAGCATGGCCACCCCGAGCAACAGGATCCCCGCGACCAGCCCGCCCACCCACCGGCCGCGGCGCACCCAGTCCACCCACTCCCGCGACTCGGACGATGCCTCGACGACGTAGCCATCGGAGAGGAGTGAGCGGACGTCTTCGACCAGCTCGATGGCGCCCTCGTTGTCCGACAGGTCGGCGCGGAGGTCCTGGTCGGTGTAGGACCAGCCCTCGCTGAAGAGCGCCCGGATGTCGTCGAGGGCTGTCAGAGCCTCCACACCCCCGTCCTGCTCCAGGCCATCACGGAGATCCTCTTCCGTGTACCGCACTGCGTTGGGGACACGACCGAGGATGGACTCCTCGATCGATGAGGCGAGGACGGGAGCGGCCATACCCACGAATTCGACCACCGCAACGTCCGGCGGAACGCAGTCCGGCAGCTCTCGGCGGATCGCCTCGCGCGCCGTCGCCATCTCCGCCGCCGTGGAGCACTCGGGGAGCATTTGCAGGCTCTCGCTGAGCGAGGTGGTGGCCGTCACGGTGAGGGCCCTTGCCGCGTCCCCCTTCAGGGGCGCGAGGTCGAAGACGGCGGCGAATCCTTCGGACTGGCCTGTGACGTACCCGCTGACTTCGCCCGCCAGCATGGCAGCCTGTCGCCCGACCCATGACGGGGAGGCGGCACGGCGGAGGGAGGCGAGGACGTCGGCGCGGGTGAGCACCAGGCCGTAAGGCAGCTCCGACAGCGGGTCCAGGTGGCCCTCGGCGGCCGGCTCGATCACGGTCGCGTACGCCACGTCGTACGCGTCTGCCTCGGCGATGATGGCCTCGATCTCGCGGGCCGCCTCCCCGGCCTGGGCGGCCCCCGGTTCGATGCGAAGCTCGAACCCCTCCGAGCGGCCGGTGAGATACCCGACGAGCTCGTCGGCCCCCCGCTCGACCTGGCTGGCCACCCACTCGGGTGTCACGACGCGCGTGAAGACCCGCACAAGGCTCCCCCCGGCATCCAGGTTGCTGCCCCGCAGGAACTCGACCATCCGGACTCGTCGCCGGCAGGAGCGAACTCCTCGTCCGCCCACTCGGCGAACATCGGCGTCAGTTCCCGATCGAGGAGGCGTCCGTAGGCGCCGGACTCTCGTAGCAGGTCGGTGAGTGCCCCCACCAGGGCATCAAGCTGCGCGTCCGCGTCAACCGTGAACGTTGTCTCGTCCTGCTCACCGGTCATGTACTCCTCGACCGCTGCAACGGCGGGAGCGGCAAGCGCCTCAAGGTCGCCGGGGCTGATTGCGCGCTGCACGGCGCTGGTGATCTGCTCGGTGGTCAACCCGGAAGCCGTGAGCAGGTTCTCATCGAACTCCCCGCCGATCTCGCCGGCATCAAGCCGGCGCGTGTCGTCGACCACGGCGGTGAGGAGGTCCTCCATGACGAAGCGATACACGTCGGCCCGTTCGAGTTGGTCCGCCAGGAAGCCCGGACGTGCAACCGTCGAGCTGGCCGCCTGAAGCAACAGCGTCGCGGCAAGCGCCCCTGCGAAGGCGATGGCGAGGAGCGTCGCGCCTGAAAGGCGCAGCCAGGTCGGCACCCGGTCATGGTGGGGGAAAGGAGGGGATGTACGCCACCGGGGCCGCGGAGCGGGTGTGAAGGTGGATGCAGGAGGAGCCCTGCCCTCGGTGGCCGTCCCCGGGGCGACATTCTGGCCCGGGCGCTGGCCACGCGGCGCCGGGGCTGGTTCGAGCACCCGTAGTACAGTCTCCCTTGGGAATCCAATACCTCTCCCTCGAAAGAGTCCCGCCATGGACAACGTCAACGCCTCTACCTACGGCGACCGCATGGCGGACGTTTACGACGAGATCCACGAGCATCTGAGCACGATTGACGTCGTCGCCCCGATGGTCGACGTGCTTGTCGAGCTGGCCGGTGACGGCCGCGCCCTTGAGCTTGGCATCGGCACCGGCCGTATCGCCCTGCCGCTGGCCCAGCGCGGCGTCGAAGTGCAAGGCATCGACGCCTCCGAGGCGATGGTCGCCCAGATGCGAGAGAAGCCCGGCGGGGCCGATATACCCGTCACGTTGGGCGACTTCGAGCACTTGGACCTCGAAGGGCGCTACTCCCTCGTCTACGTCGTCTTCAACACCTTGTTCGCCCTTCCCTCCCAGGAAGCGCAGGTCAACTGCTTCGAGGGGATCGTGCGCCACCTCACGGACGACGGCGTGTTTCTCGTGGAGGCCTTCGTCCCCGACCTGACGCGCTTCGACCGCGGCCAGCGGATCAGCACCGGCCTTGTCGAAACGGACCGCGTCTCCATCGATCTCGACCGCCACGACGCCACTACCCAGACCGTCGCCTCTTCCCACATCTACATAACTCCGGAAGGTATGCGCATGTACCCCGTCAACATCCGCTACGCGTGGCCCTCCGAGCTCGACCTCATGGCGAGGCTCGCCGGCATGAGGTTGCGGGACCGCTGGAGCGACTGGCGCGGCACTCCCTTCACCGCCGCCAGCACCGGCCACGTCTCCGTCTACGAGCTGGCCTGAGACCGTAACCTGAAGAGCGCCCTCCACCAATCTGGGGAGGCTGGGGCTGACATGCCGGTTTCCGCACGTCACGTAACCGCGAACGGCCTCTCTCTGGACGGCCACGCAGGGTGCGGGGCCGCCTGCCGTCCTCTGCCACGGCGGACCGGGGATCTACGATTACCTCGAGCCCGTCGCCAGCATGATCGACGACTTGGTCACCGTGCATCGGTTGCCGTGCCAGCCTTTCGCTCCCGAACCCCTTCCAGCCACTCATCAATCGAGGGCTCGGAAGCAATCCGCTTCAATTCGGCGAGGAGGTACGCCTGCATCGACTGGCCCCTTCGTGCGGCACGGGCCGCTAGTTCGTCTCGGACACGTTCGGGCACGTTTCGGATCGTGATTGCCACAGGCATACATGCACCTTGCTAGGACGACACGCCGCTGGCAAGTAATTGGTCGGCTACTCCCCCGCCGTGTCCTCCCACGGAGCTCTGGTCAGCTTCGGGTGCCGCTCGCCGATCTCCGCGCCGAGCGCGTCCAGCTCTCGTTCCCCGAGCTCGGCCTGTGCGACCTCGAAGAGCTCCCGCTCTTCCCACCGGATGTGACCGTGAAGGGTGGCGCCGAACTCGCGTAGCGCCCGACGCCTGTCGATGTGGGTAGCCGCGTCCGACATCCGCGCGACCAGGCCGTACATCGACAGGTGGTCGGCGTGGAGCCTTTCGATCTGCGGGTCGTCGACCGGACGGTGGCGGATGAGCCGGGCCAAGAGGCACTCGCCCTCCGTGTGGAAGTGCGGCAGCAGCCCCCGCGCCCAGAACCGCAGCAGATCCTCGTACAGGCGCTCGACTTCCTCTTCGCTCGCTGCCGGTAGGTCCCGCTCGATCCGCAGGGCAAAGACGAGGCCGTGGTGGTGCTCCTCCGAGAGCCGGGCCAGCCTTGGGTCGCGCTTCACCCATCCAGCATAGCCAGCCCCTTCGTGGCCGGTCGCCCCGCATCCCCGACGGGCCGCGCTGCTACCATCGGGCGGGCGCGCGGCTGCCGCGCCGTCGCCTGGGGGAGGCCTCCCGTCCTACAGCACCTGCCGGGATCGCAGTACGTGGCGCATCCCAGCCGCCTCTTCTACGGCTGGTGGATCGTCGGCGCCGGAATGGTCATCACCACGCTCATAGGCGCATTCGTCATGCAGGCCTACGGCGCCTACGTCGCTGTCTTCAGGGAGCAGTTTGGCTGGAGCAGCACCGTGCTCGCCCTCGGCTTCTCCACCATCCAGGGCACGAACGGCGTCGTTGGCCCCGGCCAGGGCTGGCTCACCGACCGCTTCGGTCCCCGCGCCGTCATCCGCGTTGGGCTGGTGCTGCTGGCAGGGGGGCTCATGCTCTTCAGCCGCATATCGGAGCTGGGCCACCTCTTTCCCGTCCTCTTCGTCATCGCCGTCGGTATGAGCCTGGGCGGCTTCCTCTCCGTGATGGTGGCGGTCGTCAACTGGTTCGAGCGCTACCGCGCCACAGCCATCAGTTTCACAACGGGCGGCTTTGCTGTCGGGGGTGTTCTCGTCTATCTCGTCGTTCTGGCCATCGACGCGTTCGGCTGGCGGATCACGGCCTTCAGCTCGGGGCTCATCGTCCTCGCCCTCGGCATCCCCGCCGCCCAGCTCATCCGCCACCGGCCCGAGGACTACGGCGAGGTCGTCGACGGCGCCCCCGCCCCTCCGCGCACCAGCCCCTCCGCGCCGGGCGCGGTCGCCGAGATCGCGCACGACGACACCGGCTTCACTGTCGGGGAGGCGTTGCGCACCCGCCAGTTCTGGTTCATCTCCCTCGGCCACGGCTCGGCCCTCCTTGTCGTCTCGGCGGTCATGGTGCATCTCTTCACCCACCTCACGGAGAGCCTCGACTACTCGCTGACACAGGCGGGCGCCATCATCGTCGTGATCCCCATCTTCCAGGTGGTGGGCACAATCGCCGGAGGAATCCTGGGGGATCGCGTCAACAAGCGTGGACTCGCCGCCGGCGCGATGCTGACCGCTGGCTGCGCCCTGCTTGTGCTCGTGGTTGCGAACTCGATCTGGATGATCTTCGTCTTCGCCCTCGCCCATGGTTTCGCCTGGGGTGTCCGCGGACCGGTGCTCCTCGCCCTCCGCGCCGACTACTTCGGGCGGCGCGACTTCGGCAAGATCATGGGCCTCTCCCAGCTCGTCATGACGTCCGGCATGATGAGCGGCCCCATCTTCGCGGGCCTGATGAGAGACCTGACGGGCGGATTTGAGACGGGCTTCGTCGTGCTCAGCATCCTCTCCCTCCTGGGCGCCCTCCTGATCGTGTTCGCGTCCAAGCCCGCCAGGCCCCTCGCCCCCGTCCCCTGATCCGTACAATCGCCCCCGCTGGAGGCTGCCCATGACCACGACCGATGTCCCCGACCCCGGCGTCGCCCAGTTCGCCGTCAGCACGAGCGACATGCCCCGCGCCGCTCAGCTCTACTGCGATGTCATCGGGTGCCTCAAGGCCGGCGGCCTCCTCATCTGGGGCGACTTCCTCGCCACCCTCCAGAAGGTGCCCGACCCGGCCGCCGCCCTCTGGTGGCTCATTGACCGCCAGGACTTCGTGCAGCTCGAGGTCTGGGGCTACACCCGCCCCGTCCCCCGTCCCCTCCCCCTCGACTGGCGCCCCAGCGACATCGGCTACACCCGCATGTCCTTCCACGTCGACGACTTCGACGCCGTCGTCGCCCGCATCCCCATTGTCGGCGCCTCCACGATCACGCCTCCGCAGGGCCCCGACGGCGACCGGCGCGTCTGCATCCGCGACCACGACGGCTTCATCACCGAGATCATGGAGCGCGACCCCCTCTCCGATGTGCGCCCGCCCCGCTGGCCCGAGTGCGGCTGCGCCGTCCGCGCCGTCAGCCTCTCCGTGCCCGACCTCGACAAGGCGAGGCGCTTCTGGGTGGAGACGCTCTCGCTCGAAGTCGTCGACCCCACCCTCCTCCACACCCCCGAGATGGAGGCGCTCTGGGGCCTCCCCGGCGCGAAGAGCGAGACCCTCCTCGTGCGCGCCGGCGACCAGCTCATCGAGCTCCAGCAGTACTCCGACCCCGCTCCCCGTCCCCGTCCGCTGGGCTACCTCCTCAGCGACGTCGGCATCCTCAACGTCGCCCTCGGCTACCGCACCCGTGAGGCCTACACGGCCGCCTTCACCCGCCTCATCGACATGGGCTACACGGCCAACGTCCAGCCCAACACCGAGGGCCCCTTCACCTCCTCCTACGTGAACGACGACCAGGGCTTCTCCCTCGAGATGTTCCACTGCGCCGAAGAGATCGACCAGTACCTCGGCTTCATGCCCGAGGCCAGCTGGCGGTCCGCCACCGGACGCCCACCCCGCCGCTAGTTGCAGGGGAGGCTGGCCAACTTGGCCTGCGGAGCTGGCATCTCCCGGATCGGTTTAGGATGGACGGGGAGTGGCGCGACGAGGCGGTCGGCGATGACGGTGGAATCCTTGGGGTGGAAGCGCTTCCTCTGGGTCCCAGGGAAGCTTGGCGATGTCGTGCTTGCGTTGCTCCTCACTCTGATAGGCGCAATCGCTCCATTCGCGCTGTTTGTCCTACTCCTCTTGGCCTTTCCCGAGCCGTTCCTGCACAACACCGATGACCCCGGCATGGATGGGACTGGCCGGCAAGTGCTCTTCGGAACTGCGGCCGGTGTTTCACTGTTGCTGGTGTTGCTCGCACCTCTCCTCAGCTTCTTAAAATCCCACGGCTGGGGGTTCGCGCTGGGCGGTGCCTCGGTTGGGCTCTTCGCGACGGTGTTTGGGTATCTGGTGGTGACAGGCATGTCATAGGCTTTGTGCGAGCCTGGTGAACACCCCTGGGGCTGCGGGCGGCTCTGCCGGTTAGCTGCCTGGCCTAGGTAAACGGCGCCGCGAAGAAGTCGGCGATTGCTTCCACCGCCTCGATGGCGGTGAAGCTGTCGAGCCACTTGCCCCCGTGCAGGGCGTACTCCTGGAACACCTTGAGCGCCGTCAGCGGGATGAGCGCCAGGATGATGTTCCGCTTGGAGAACGTGAAGTCCGGGCGCCAGTGCGGCAGGCTCGCCACGAACAGGAACCACACCTCGAAGACGTTGGGGACGGCCAGCAGCACCACCCGATCCTCCGTGAACTCGAAGGCCACGAATCCGGCCAGCCGGAACGCGAACAGCCCCACCGCCACCGACCGCGCTGGCCCCTTCCAGCGCAGCGCCACGATGAGGAAGGCGACCATGTAGACCTGGTCGAGCCACTTGTCGAACGCCTGGTAGTTGCTCACCCCGCCCAGGTCGAGCAGGTTCTTCAGGAACAGGTCGCTCAGGTCGATGAGGATGGCGGCCCAGCCGCCGACGAACGCCCACTTCAGCACCGCCAGCGAGCCCACGACCCGCACGATCGCGATGATCAGCTCTTCCAGGGACACGTCCGCCCCCTGTTCCCGCCCGTCTTTTCCGGCGGCTGAAACTCGCCCGCCTATACTACGGTCGCGGCCTTCCCGCTTACAGGAGTGCCATGGCGACCGAAGCCCCCGCCGGTAACCTTCTCGCCGATGTCGACGCCCAGTTCGAGCGCGCCGCCGCCTATAGCGACCACCCCCGCGGCCTCCTCGACCAGGTCAAGATGTGCAACGTCGTCCACCGCATGAGCTTCCCCGTGCGCGACGACGACGGCTCCATCCGCGTGGTCGAGGCCTTCCGCGCCGAACACAGCTTCCACCGCCTGCCCACCAAGGGCGGCATCCGCTTCAGTCCGGAGGTGACCGAGGACGAGGTCTGCGCCCTCGCCAGCCTCATGACCTACAAGTGCGCCATCGTCGAGGCCCCCTTCGGCGGGGCGAAGGGCGGCCTGCGCATCGACGCCCGCGCCGAGAGCGAGGGCTTCCTGGAGCGCGCCACCCGCCGCTACGTCGCCGAGCTCAACCGCAAGAACATGATCGGCCCCGCTGTCGACGTGCCCGCCCCCGACTACGGCACGGGCGAGCGCGAGATGGCCTGGGTCGTCGACACCTACACGGCCCTCAATCCCAGCCAACTCAACCCCTTCGCCTGCGTGACGGGCAAGCCCATCTCCCTCCACGGCATCTCCGGCCGCACCGAGGCCACCGGCCGCGGCGTGGCCATCGGTATCGCCGAGGCCACCGACTCGGCCGAGGACATGGAGGCCGTCGGCCTCAACCGCGGGATCGCGGGCAAGCGCGTCATCGTGCAGGGGCTGGGGAAGGTGGGGTTCCACGCCGCCCGCCTCCTGCAGGAAGAGGGCGCCGTCATCGTCGGCATCGCCGAGTACGACGGCGGTGTCGCCTCGGAGGCGGGCCTCGATGTCGAGGCGGTCCAGCAACACCGCCTCGAGACCGGCTCCATCCGCGGCGCCCCCGGCACGCGCACCATCGAGCGGCCCGGGCAGGTGTTTGAGCTCGATTGCGACATCCTCGTACCCGCCGCCCTCGAGAATCAGATCACGGCCGACAACGCGCCTCGCATCAAGGCCCGCATCGTCGCCGAGGCCGCCAACGGCCCCGTCGACAGCGAGGGCGACGCCATCCTCCGCGAGCGCGGCATCCTCGTCATCCCCGACCTCTTCCTCAATGCCGGCGGGGTCACCGTCTCCTACTTCGAGTGGCTCAAGAACATCCAGCACGTCTCCCCCGAGCGCCTCACGAGCCGCTACCAGGAGGTCGCCAGCACCCGCGTCGTGAAGGCGCTCGAAGGCGCCACCGGCGCCCATCTCAGCGACCAGGACTTCATGCGCGCCGTGCGCGGGCCGGAGGAGATCGATCTGGTCGAGGCCGCCCTCGCCGACACCATCACCCACGCCTACCACTCCGTCCACGAGATGTGGAAATCGCGAGCCATGCCGGACCTGCGTGTCGCCGCCTACACCGTCGCCATCGACCGCGTCGCCCGCTCCTACGCCGTCCAGGGCATCTTCCCCTAGGGGCCAACCCAATGATCACCTTCGACGACATCTACCACGTCGGTATCATCGTTCCGGACATGGAGGCGGCCATGGACGAGCTCGGCCGCCGCTTCGGCGTCGGCTGGCGCGACCCCGCCACCGCCACCGTCCGCGTTCGCGACGAGGGCGGCGATCGCATCCTCTCCCCCCGCGTCACCTTCTGCGACCAGAGCACGCCCATCGCCCTGGAGCTGATCGAAGCCATCCCCGGCACTGTCTGGCACGTCGGCGAGCGCTCCCAGCTCCACCACTTCGGCCTCTACGTCGAGAGCGTGCAGGCAGCCATCGACGAACTCGGCTCGGGCATGACCGTGGAGATGGCCGGGCTCGACCGTGACGGCATGCTCGCCGGCTTCTGCTACGTCAATGACGGGCTCGGCGTGCGCATGGAGCTGGTCGCGCGCGGCGGCCTCCCACCCCTGGACGAATGACCATGCTGGGACGCGGCGCCTGGATCCTCGTTGGCCTCACCGTTGCCCTCGCGCTCGCCTGTGGCGGCGGCTCGACGCCCGAGCCCACCCCCGCCCCCACGACCCCTGTCCCAACCGCCACTCCCTCCGCCACGGCCACCCCGGCCCCCGCCTGGTGGGAAGAGGAGACCCCTTCCCCCACCCCCGACCTGCCCATGACGCGCGTCTGGAACGTGCGCGCCGAGGCCGTCTCCCCGAACGAGGTCTCCGTCACCTTCGACTACCACCTCGACATCGCCCCCGAGGCCAACGTCTTCGTCCACATGGGGCTGCTGCCCACCATCCAGCTTGGACTGCTCGATGCCAACGACGAGACGATCAAGGGCACGGCCGGGGAGCTCGACCCCACCGAATTCGGCGACGACACCGTCGGCGGTCAGGCCACCTTCACGTTCGCAACCACCCGCTTCGACGAGGTCGAGGCCGTGCGCGTCTGCATCAGGGTCGTGACCGGTAACTACGACGACTTCGGCGGACGCACCGAGATCTACTGCGAGCCCGTTCCGCTGGTGAAGGTGGCGCCGGAGTAACCTAGCCTGCCTCGAAGTGCAGGTCGGCGAGGTTCAGGCCGGGCGACCGCTTGGAGAGGCGCAGCATCTCGACGCCCACGACCTCATTCGCTGCGTTGTAGTCCAGCACGATGCCGGGCGAGACCTCTTCGGACTGGACGATTGCCGAGTCGTCGAGGCGCAGGTACAGGGCGTCAGCTTCGCTATCCACGTCGAGCTTCATAGGCGACCTCGCATCGTGCAATCCAAGAATACGCTGACCACACGCCACGCCTCAACGCGCGTGTTGACGGCCACTCGCAGCACGCGGTCGTCGGCCTCGGGTATGCGCCAATAGAACCGCTCAACCTCGGAATCGTTCGGATCGCTTGTCCTCAGCCCCGGGGCGGCCACGGCGAGTGAGGCCCATTCCTCGGGGATGAGACGCTGCGCCATGACGACCCGCGCGTGGATCGTGAAGTCCAGTTCCATGCCGGTGGCGCTAGAGCAGCAGGTAGTCGGCCGGGTCCATGCGCTTCGTCTGCTGCCAGTACTCCAGCAGCGTGAAGGGCCAGTTCTGCGCGACCCGCCCCGAGGCGCTCTTGTACCAGCTGGGCACGTTCGAGACGCCCCACGCCCGCTTCAGGTTCCCCGCGTCGATGCGCTCGTTGTAGGCGTCGTGCACATCCGTGCGGCAGTCGATCGCCTGCTGCCCGCTCTCCAGCAGGAACTTCAGGCACTCTAGCACGTACTGCACCTCGCACTCCGAGAAGTAGACGATGCTGCCGTTCACGACGATGTTCGTGTTGGGCCCGTAGAGGAAGAAGAAGTTGGGGAAGTTCGGCATCGTGATGCCCAGGTAGGCGCGCGCGTCGCCGTCCCACTGCTCGTGCATGTCGGCCCCGTCGCGACCCACGACCCGCATCGGCGTCAGGAACTTCGAGGCCTGGAAGCCCGTCCCGTAGACCAGCACGTCGAGCGCGTGCTCCTCGCCGTCTTCGGTCACGATGCCCCGCGGCGTGACCCGCTCGATCGGCTCCGTGACCAGGTGCACGTGCTCCTTCAGCAGCGTGTTCGGCCAGGTGCCGTTGTCGACCACGATCCGCTTCGAGGCGGGCGGGAAGTGCGGCAGGGTCTTCTCGATCAGGTCGGGGCGGCTCGCGAGCTGCCTCCGCATCGACCCCTCCAGCAGCTCGCGAAGCTGCCGGTTGGCCTCGCCCGTCACTTCGTCGCCGGGCTGCCAGCTGTCGTCCACCTCCACCATCGGCAGGAACCCGTCCGAGATCGCCCAGAACAGCCAGAAGCGGTACCACTGCGCATACGTCGGCACGTGCTTCAGCAGCCAGAGGAAGCCGTCCGCCACCTGCTCGTGGTAGTTCGGCGCGGGCGCGTACCAGTTCGGCGTGCGCTGGAAGATGCGCACCGCCGCCGCTTCGTCCGCCAGGTGCGGGATGAACTGCGACGCGCTCGACCCCGTCCCGATGATGCCCACCGTCTTCCCCGCGAAGTCGAGCGAGTGGTCCCACTGGGCCGAGTGGAAGGACGGCCCCTCGAACGCCCCCACGCCCGCGATGTCCGGCATCTTCGGGCGGTTCAGCTGCCCCACCGCGCTGATCACCGCCTCCGCCTCGATCGTCTCCTCGACGCCGTCCGCCCCCCGCACCCTCACCGCCCAGAGGGAGCGCTCCTCGTCGTACGTGACGGTGTCCACCTCGGTGTTGAAGCGGATGTTGTCGCGGATGCCGAACTCGTCGGCGCAGTCGCGGAAGTACGCCAGCAGCACCTCCTGAGGCGAGTGGTGGTAGGGCCAGTCGAACTTCTGCGCGAAGGAGTAGCTGTAGGCGTGGTTCGAGGAGTCGACGCGCGCGCCCGGGTAGGTGTTCTCGAACCAGGTGCCGCCCACGTCGCCGTTCTTCTCGACGACCGTGTAGGGGATGCCCGCCTGCTGCAGCCGGTGCGCCGCCAGGATGCCCGACATGCCCGCCCCGATGATGACCACGCGCAGCGAGCGCCCCGCGTTGATCGTTTCCTTGCTCCACTCAGGCGCCCGTGCGTCCTTGTCGGCGAAGGCCAGCTCCTCCAGCAGGAGGGGCAGGTACTCGTCGCTGACGTGCTCGCCGATGAGGTAGTCCATCATCCGCCGGACGTCCGACAGCGACGGCGCCGCCGCCACCACCGACCCCGCATCCCGCCACGCCACCAGCGTGTCCAGCGCCAGCTGCCGCGCCTCCGCCAGAGCCTCCGCCGAGAGCCCGCCCTGCGGGTCCGCCAGCAGGACCGTATCCGGCATCAGGTCGTCCCGCAGCAGCGACAGGTCGCCCGTGATCTGCGCCAGCGCCGGCAGCAGCGAGGGCAGGTGCGCGTCCTCGATCGCCTTGCGGATAGGCTCGTCGTCGGGCGGAAGCGGCTGGATCTGGCGGCTAGTCGTCATAGCACGTCAGCCTAGCGGGAGGCGGGGAGTCGGGCCAGCGTTACAGCCATCTGATGTACCATCACGACGGAAGGGTGCCATGCGCATCACCTCGCTCAGGGTTCGCAACTATAGGGTCTTCAGAGATCTCCAGCTCGTTGACCTGCCGCCACTTGCTGTCTTTGTCGGCGCGAACGGAACTGGTAAGAGCACACTATTCGACGTCTTTGCATTCCTTCGGGATGCGCTCAGGGATAACGTGAGCTTGGCTCTTCGGAGGCGGGGTGGCTTTAGAGAAGTGCGGACTAGGGAGGAAGAAGGCCCTATCGTAATTGAGCTCAAGTTCAGGTTGGAAATCAGTGGCCGCAACCGTCTCGTGACTTATCACATCGAGATTGATGAAGAAAGAGAAGGCCCCGTCGTCACTCGTGAAGTCCTGAGATACAAGAGGGGTGAATATGGCAAGCCCTTCCACTTCTTAGATTTCAGTAATGGCCGAGGCCAGGCTGTTACCAATGAAGAGTTGTTCGGAGAACAGGACGAAGCCCTGGACCGTGAAGAGCAGAACCTAGGTTCAGCCGATATCTTGGCAGTAAAAGGTCTCGGTCAATTTGAAAGGTTTAGGGCTGCAAGCGCGTTCCGCCAGATCATTGAAAACTGGCATCTTTCCGACTTCCACATAGCGGAAGCTAGGCCTTCCCCAGAAATCGGGCACGCGCCGCACCTTTCTGAAAGCGGTGATAACCTGGCCGTTTTTGCCCAGTATATGCACTCCCAGTTCGGTGACCGATTCATGCAGGTCTTGGAGGGAATGAAGAAGGCCGTCCCTGGAGTTGGGCAAATTGAAGTAGAGGAGACAGTCGACGGGAGGCTAGTCCTCAAGTTTTCAGATGGGTCCTTCGAGGACCCGTTCGTCGCACGATACGTCTCTGACGGAACCATTAAGATGTTCGCCTACTTACTCTTATTGCACGACCCGAATCCTCACTCGTTGCTCTGTATTGAAGAGCCGGAAAATCAACTATATCACGGCTTGCTACGGACATTGATTGAAGAACTTAGGCTTTATGCCGAGAGTGATGATGGGCAGGTTTTTGTGTCCACCCATTCTCCAGAAGCGCTGAATGCGGCGACGCCAGACGAAGTATTCTGGTTCATCAAAACGCATGGTATTACTGAAAGCCGACGCGTGAGCGATGTTGGGCGCCTGCAAAGGGAGTTTGATGCGGGGAATCCTTTGGGTTATATGTGGAGGTCCAATGCTTTTGACAAGGTCCACCCAATTTGAGCTCGGCCCCGAAACAACTCGTCTTCCTAGTAGAAGAAGCAACGAAAGAAGAATTCCTGAGAACATTCTTGCCAAGACTTGGGCTTGGTGGAGATGTTAACGTTGTGATGCGAGTGGCTGAAGGCCACACAGACCTGCGACTGAAAATTCCCACCTTCATGAACGCTTGGGCAGGCTACGACCGGCAGCGCATTCGGTTCTTGGTCTTTTGCGATCAGGACAGTGCGGCGTGCAAGACAAGAAAACAAGAGTTGTTTGAGGCCATCCCGTTACATTGGCGGCAACAAGCTGTGGTGCGAATTGTGTGTCGGGAGATGGAGAGATGGTACTTGGGCGATGGCGGTGCTCTCGAAGACGCGCTGCCAATGTTTGGAGGCAGGCGGGCTGAGAGATTGCTGCGCCGGGATCCGGATCATGTGAAGAAGCCGGCGGAGGCCATTAGGAAGGTGGCGAGATTCGGCAAGACAAGTTTGGCGCGGAAGATGGGAGCGAGCGTGAATTGGGAGTCCAATAGGTCGGGCAGCTTGCAGCAGTTTGTGGGAGGACTCGAGAGAGTGTTGGAGGAACTCCATGGCTGAGGCGGTACTGGAGGCTCCCCCCGTACAATCCCCCTCCCCAAGAAGGAGGCCCCGCCGTGATTCACGAGCTCCGCATCTACACCGCCCACCCCGGAAAGCTCCCCGCCCTCCAGGCGCGATTCCGCGACCACACCGTCGGCATCTTCGAGCGCTGCGGCATCAAGAACGTCGCCTACTGGACCAACTCCATCGGCGGCCGCAGCGACGAACTCTGGTACGTCATCGCCTTCGAGGACATGGCCCAGCGCGACCAGGCCTGGGCCACCTTCATCAATGACCCGGAGTGGCGCCAGGCGCGCGCCGCGTCCGAGGAGGACGGCCCCCTCGTCCACCACATCGAGAACCGCATCCTCGCCCCCACCGACTACTCCCCCCTCCGCTGACCCTGCCCTGTCCGTGCCGGCGGTGGCCGCTTCTCCGATGTGCTAGCGTGCCCGCCGTCGAGGGGAAGCTGGGAGGCTTGTCTTGAAGAGCTGGATCATCGCGGTGCTCGTCGCGGTCATCGCGCTCGGTGGCGCGCTCGGCGCCTTCGCCGGAACCCGCACCGTTGACCGCGTCATCGAGATTCGCCTCTGGCAGAACGTCGACGACCCCTCCGAGAACCACCTCAGCATCCGCGCCAGGGGCGGCGAGTGGAGCCTCGTCGAGGTGCCCCAGCCGCACGGTGCCAGTGACAGCGGGCAGTACGCCTACGCCGACCTCTCGGTCGTCCTTCCCGTCGAGGTGGACGGCCCGGACCAGGCCGCCCTTGGCACAGCCGAGACCTCCGGCCACTGGTCCATCACGCGGCTCTACGACCCCATCTACGACGAGGAGACGGTCTCCGCGATCACGGGTCCCGAGGCCGTGCTCGACAAGGTCTGGTCCGGCTCGATCGTCGATCGCCCCTACCTGCAGGTCTACTGCCGCGGCGACGAGATGCAGGCGCTGATCTACTGGGACAAGTCGATCTTCGCCCCCGTTATCCAGAACCCCGTCCCGACCATCCGCTCGGTGCCGACCGTCTGGCGCCTCGACGGCAGTGTTCCCGTGACGGAGAAATGGTTGCCGGCCACGCACGGCATGGCCACGTTCCCGCAGTATCCGGCGGAGTTCGTGTCGCAAATCCTCGGCGGCGAAACACTGATTGTTCGCGCCATCCCCTCCAACGGCGAGCACCACACCCTCACCCTCGATATCACCGGCTTCGCGGACGTCATGGGCAACCTCACCTGCTACCCTCGCTAGGGACAGTCTGAACAACTCGCCAGAGCGAGTGAGCAGATGCGATCATGGGGCGCGAACCGGAGAGGGAGGGCGCCCCCATGCATCAGCCGACGTTCGCCAGCGTGGAGTTCGAGCAGAAGAAGCGGAAGACGCGCCGTGAGTTGTTCCTCGAACGCATCGACAGCCTCGTGCCCTGGGAGGAACTGGAGGCGCGCATCGAGCCTCACTACCCGAAGGCGGGACGGGGACGGCGGCCCTACCCGCTGGCGGTGATGCTGCGCAGCCACTGCGTCCAGCTCTGCTACAACCTCAGCGACCCCGCCATGGAGGACCTCCTCTACGAAGCCGAGTCGGTGCGCCGCTTCTGCGGTCTCACCCTGACCGAGGCCATTCCCGACGAGAGCACCATCCTCCACTTCCGCCACCTGCTGGAGCGCCACGACCTGGGGACGAAGCTGTTCGAGACAATCAACGCCCACCTCGCGAAGCGCGGCCTGCGCCTGCGCGCGGGCACGATCGTGGACGCCAGCATCATCGCGGCGCCCTCCTCGACGAAGAACCGCCAGCGCGCGCGCGACCCGGAGATGCACCAGACGAAGAAGGGGAACGAGTGGCATTTCGGCATGAAGCTGCACATCGGCGTGGACGCCGACAGCGGACTGGTGCACAGCATGAGGGCGACGGCGGCGAACGTGGCCGACGTGACGGAGGCGCACCGCCTGCTGCACGGCGAGGAGCGGGAGGCGTACGGCGACGCGGGCTACCGGGGCGTGGAGAAGCGCCCGGAGCAGGCGGGGTCGGAGGTCGAGTGGCGGGTGGCCATGCGGCCCGGCCGGAGGCGGCTGCTTGAGCCGGGGAGCGCGGCGGCGCGGGCGGAGCGGGAGAAGGCGTCGCTGCGGGCGCAGGTGGAGCACCCCTTCCTCGCGGTGAAGCGGCGCTTCGGCTACGACAAGGTGCGCTACCGCGGTCTGGCGAAGAACCGAGAGCGGCTGGCGCTGCTGCTGGGCTTGACGAACCTGCTGCGAGCGGAGCCCCAACTCGCCTAACCCGGGGAGCAGTGCGTCCCCCGCGCCCGTCGAAGCGCGACGGGAGGGCACAAGAGGCCCCCGACCTCCCCCGGCCCCCTCCCCTGCGGCCCTCCTTGTCCAATACAACCTGCTGCCGGAGCAAATCGCCGGCGCCAGCCTACTTGCTCAGAGGATTCCTAGCAGAGGCACTACCGTGAGCAAGCTGAGCCGTGAGGAGGAACGTCAGCTCATCGCTGACGTAGAAGCTGACCGGGACGATCCCGATGCTCCGTTGGTGTCGGTCCCGCTAAAGGTAGCCGAGGATGCTGGCGTTTCGCTCACGTTGAGGCTTCCCTTCGAGACGTTCATCCGCTTGGAAAGAGCTGCGGAGGCAAACAACCTGTCGCTTTCTGACGCCATCAGTCGAGCACTCGACGCCTTCGAAACCGCTGGTGACCCGGCCGCTCAGGATGTGTCCGAGGCTGGCCCTCCTCCCCAGCCCGGCAAGAGGTCTGCGAGGGCCAGCTAGGTCCCGCCCACGCCCCCACTCCGCTACCGTAGCGCCCCATGACATTCGAGCCCCTCCCCCTGACCGTGCTCGTGCGCACGCAGTCGCGCGTTGGGCCGCCTCTGACGCGCCTGCTCGAGGCGCTCGGTATCGCCACCGGCCCGGCCCGCGAGGGCCGCACCGTCTGCGTCTGCGACGACGGCGAGCCGCCGGCGCAGGCCGGCGCCTGCGTCGTGCTCGCCGCGAGCGAGGACGGTATCGCGCGTGCCAGACGCACCGTCGGCGCCCGCAACCCCTCCCTCGACCACTCCGACCGTGGCCTCATGCCGCCCGCGGGCCACATCGCCACCGTCACAGCCGAGGCGACCGCCTCGGCGGTCCTGCTACAGGCGCTTGCGCTTGCCGCCGGCGAGCGTCCCGCCCCCGCCCGCGTCGACGTCGAACAGCTGGCCCTGCACATCATCATGCCAGTCGTCTCCGCCCTCTCCGTGGGCGTGATGCGTTCGCCCGTGCGGCCCCCCAGCCGCATCACCTACCCCCTCGGCATCGTCCCCTGCGCCGATGGCCAGGCCGGCGCCTACCAGGCAGTCCCCACCGAGTGGCCCCGCTTCTGCGCCCTGGTTGCCCGCGAGGACATCGTCGACGACTGGCCCACGGTCGAGTCGCGGCGTGAGAACGGCGCCGCCATCTGGGCCGCAGCCGAGCCCTGGTTCCGCGCCCACTCCGTCGAGGAGGTTGTCCGCCTCGCCCAGGAGGCGGGCCTCCCCTACGCCCCCGTCCTCCCACTCGACGACCTGCTCGACTCCCCCTACCTGCGCCGCCGGGGAACCGTCGCCACCGACCCCGCGGGCGAGCTCGTGGGGGGCGCGCCCTTCCGCGTCGAGCACGCCCTCGCCGGAGGCTCTCCCCACCCCGCCCGCGAGACGGTCCGCGAGGCGCTCTTCGGCGCCCTGCCCCCGCCCGTCCAGGGTCCCCTGACCGGCCTCGTCGTCGTCGAGGTCACGCAACACTGGGCGGGACCGCTCACCGCCCGCTTCCTCGCCGACCACGGCGCCCTCGTCATCAAGTGCGAGCCCTCGGGCGGGGACTTCTGGCGCGTGACCGGCAACCTCGGCGCCGAGGGCATCTCCTGGACCTTCGAGCCCATCAACCTGGGGAAAGGGTCGATGCTCGCCGACCTGCGCGATCCCGCCGACCGGGCGCTCCTGCAGGCCCTCCTTGGCGCCTGCGACATCCGCGTGGAGAACCTCTCGCAGGGTGCGCGTGACCGCGCTGGCCTCGGGTTCCCCGACGTGTCCGCCCTGAACCCGGACATCATCGCCATCTCCCTGCCCGGCTACGAGACCGAGGGCCCGCTGGCCGCGCTGCGGGGCATGGGCTGGTCGTTCGAGGTCGCCTCCGGCTACGCCTCCGCCCTCGGCGGCGGCGAGGCGGCGAACTCGGGCTATCCCTACGGCGACCCCATCGGCGCGATCACGGCCTTCCTCGCCGTCCTCCGGGAGCTGGCGCGCCGCCGCCTCGGAGGCGGCGGAGGTGCAACCCTGCTCGACATCGGGCAGGTGGCGGCGCTCTCCTACACCCTGGTCGACACGCTCAACACCGGCGAACGCGGCCCCGCCCTTACCACCCTCGACGACGCCCTCGCCGAGGGCCGCACCGAACCCTCCTGGCCGATCGAGCGCATCGAGACCGCCAGCGGTCGCCCCATGGACCACCCCGGCCCGCTCGTGGCGCTGGCCGCGCAGGCTCCCCGGAACCGTGCCCCCGCCCTCGACGAGCAGGGCGAGGCCGTGCGCCGGGCCGTTGCGAAAGCACTGGGGAAGGCGGGTCGCTAGCGGGATTGCTCCTCGCGGAAGGCCGTGTAGGACTCGCGGATGTCCTCGTGCGAGAGGGAGAGGATCGATGCCGCGAGGTAGGCGGCGTTGCGCGTGCCCCAGCCCCCGACCCCCACGCCCGCAACGGGCACTCCCGGAGGAATCTGCAGCACGGCGTAGATGGCGTCGAGGCCACCCGCCACCTCGCTCGTCGCGAGGGGCACGCCGATGACCGGCAGGGTCGTCAGCGCCGAGACAGCGCCGGGCAGGGCCGCCGCCCCCCCGGCCGCGCAGACGATCACCTCGAAACCGGCGTCACGCGCGCCCTTGGCGAAGTCCCTCACCTTCTCCGGGTTGCGGTGCGCCGACATCACGTGCGTCTCGAAGGGGATGCCCAGCGAGGTCAACACCTTCTCCGTGGCCTCCATGGTGGGCATGTCGTTCTTCGACCCCATCAGGATCGCGACCAGTGGCGTGCTCATTCCGTCTCCTCGATCTCTGCGATGTCGCTGCGCATGTAGGCGCCCTCGAACCGGATGCGGCGGGCGTTGTCGTACGCCTTCGCCCGCGCCGCTGCGAGCGTCGGCGCCCGCGCGACCACGGTCAGGACGCGCCCGCCGTTCGTAACGATGCCTTCAGGCGTCTGCTTCGTGCCTGCGTGGAAGACCTGGACGTCGTCGTCCACGGCGTCGAGCCCATCGATGAGGTGCCCGGTCGTGTAGGACTCGGGATACCCCCCGCTCGCCACGACAACACCAACTGCGGGTTCCTCCGACCACTCGATGTCGACGGAGGCGAGTTCGCCTGCCGCCGCCGCCCGGCAGATGGCGAACAGGTCGCTATTGAGCCGGGCCATCAGGACCTGCGCCTCCGGATCGCCGAGACGCGCGTTGTACTCGAGCACGTAGTTCCCCGCCCCGGTGATCATGAGGCCGGGGTAGAGCGTACCGTTGAAGGGCCGCCCCATGGCGGCCATCCCCGCGATCGTCGGCTGCACCACGTCACGCTCGATCGCGGCCGCCAGCTCCGGCGTCACGTCAACGCTCGGGCTATAGGCGCCCATCCCGCCCGTGTTGAGCCCCCGGCCCCCCGTGAGCGCGAGCTTGTAGTCCGTCGCCGAGGGCGTGACCACGGCCGTTTCGCCGTCGCAGATCGCGTGGGCGCTCGTCTCCCAGCCCTGCAGCCGCTCCTCGACCACCACTTGGTCGCCGGATGCGCCGAACGCGCGCTTCAACATGATCGTCTCGAGTGCAGCCAGCGCCCCCTCGCGGTCGTCGCACACGAGTGCGCCCTTCCCCGCCGCTAGGCCGCTCGCCTTCACCACCAGCGGCCCGTCCGGCAGCGACTCGACGTAGCCCACGGCCTCGCCGTGGTCCTGGAACGTGCGGTGCGCCGCCGTTGTAATCCCGTGGTCGACCATGAACTGCTTCGACCAGGCCTTGCTCGCCTCGATCTGCGCTGCCGCGGCCGTCGGCCCGTAACAGGGCAGACCCCGCTCCCGCAGCCGGTCGACGAGCCCCAGCGGCTGCGGGTCGTCCATCGTCGCGAGATAGAAGTCGATGTTGAGGTCCGCCGCTGCCCCCACGAGCGCGTCGATGTCCTTCGGGCCGATGGGCACATTGGTCGCGACCTGTGCCGTTCCCGCGTTCCCCGGCGCGACATAGATCGCGTCGACGTCAGGGCTCTGGCGCAGCTTCCAGGCGACCGCGTGCTCGCGGGCGCCCATCCCCACCATCAGCACGCGCGCGCCCACTAGCCCCTCACTCCCACTCGATTGTCCCCGGCGGTTTGCTCGTGATGTCGTAGACCACGCGGTTCACGGCGTCGACCTCGTTCACGATGCGGTTCGAGACGCGCGCCAGCAGGTCGTAGGGAAGGCGCGCCCAGTCCGCCGTCATCGCGTCCTCCGCCACCACCGCGCGGATGGCGACGGCGTGGCCGTAGGTGCGGAAGTCGCCCATGACGCCAACCGTGCGCGTGTCCGTCAGCACGGCGAAGCTCTGCCACAGGTCGCGGTAGAGCCCGGCGGCGCGCACTTCCTCCATGAGAACGGCGTCGGCGGCCTGAAGAACCTCGACCCTCTCCTCCGTCACCTCGCCGATGACGCGTACGGCCAGCCCCGGCCCGGGGAACGGCTGCCGCCACAGGATCTCGTCCGAGAGCCCGAGCTCCGCCCCGATGCGCCGCACCTCGTCCTTGAAGAGGAAGCGCAGCGGCTCCACCAGCTCCAGGTCCATCCGCTTCGGCAGCCCGCCGACGTTGTGGTGACTCTTGATCCGCGCCGAGCCCGCCCCGTGCGAGGCGCTCTCGATCACGTCCGGGTAGAGCGTCCCCTGGCAGAGGAAGCGCGCCCCCTCGATCGTCTTCGCCTCCGCCTCGAACACCTCGATGAACGTGTTGCCGATGCGGATGCGCTTCGTCTCGGGGTTCGTCACCTCCGCCAGCGCCGCCAGGAAGCGGTCGCGCGCGTCGATGTGCCGCAGTTTCATGTGCAGGTTGCGCTCGAAGGTGTCCACCACCTCCTCCGCCTCCCGCGCCCGCAGGAGCCCGTTGTCGACGAAGATGCAGGTCAGCCGGTCGCCGATGGCGCGGTGCACGAGCGTCGCCGCCACCGCGCTGTCGACCCCGCCGGAGAGCCCGCAGATGACCCTTCCATCGCCCACCTGTGCGCGGATGGTGGCCACCGCCTCCTCGACGAAATTGCCCGCCGTCCAGTCCGCCTCCGCCCCGCACACCCCGCGCACGTAGTTCGCGATCAGCTCGCCCCCCCGCGGCGTGTGCACCACCTCGGGGTGGAACTGCAGCCCGTAGTAACCTCGATCGATGTCCGCCATCACCGCCACCGGCGAGTTCTCGGAAGTCGCCAGCGACGTGAACCCCGGCGGCAGCGTCTCGATGCGGTCGCCGTGGCTCATCCAGACGTCGAGCTCGGCTGGTAGCCCGGCCAGCAGCGGCGCGCTCCCCGAGGCGGAGATCGTCGCGGGACCGAACTCGCGCTCCCGCCCCGGCCCCACCTTGCCCCCCAGCTGCTCGGCCATCAGCTGCATCCCGTAGCAGATGCCCAGCACCGGCAGGCGCGACTCGAAGACCCAGTCCTTGGCGTGCGGCGCACCGTCGTCGTAGACGCTGTTCGGCCCGCCCGAGAGGACGAAGCCGTGCACGTCGAGGTGGTCGAGGACGGACGCTTCCGCGTCGTGGGGGATGACCTCGCAGTAGGTGTTCAGCTCGCGGATGCGCCGTGCGATGAGCATGCTGTACTGGGAGCCGAAATCAACGACGACGATGGCGGCATGGGGCGAACGCGAGACGGTCATGCTTTCCGCTTCGGTCAGGGTCTCGGCCAACTCTGTTCAGCGCTCCGTCTCTGGACGCTAGCAAAACTGTATAGTCTGGTCAACGAATTCATGGCCGTCCCCGCAGTTTCTGGACCTTCCCCGGACTCGATCGCCCATACCGTGGCCGCATTGCGCGACGGCGGCCTCGCCATCCTCGCCACCGACACCGTCTACGGTGTCGCCGCCGACATCCGTCGCGATGACGCCGTGCGAGCCCTCTACGAGGCCAAGAAGAAGAGTACGAGCGAACCCCTCCAGCTCCTTTTCCCCGGTGACCCCGGCGCCCTTACCCCATATGCCCGCCTCAGCTCGGACGCCGCCCGCCTCATCGAGGTCCTCGGCCCCGGCCCCTGGACCATCATCACGCCCGCTGCCGAGGGCTGGTCGAGCCCCGCCCTCGCGGGAGGCGCCACCGTGGGCGTGCGCATGCCCCCGGTCGCGACGCTGCAGGCGGTGCTCGAACAGTTGGGAGCGCCCCTCGCCGCCTCCAGCGCCAACCGCCACGGCGATCCCAGCCCCCCCACCTGCGCGCAGGCGCTCGCCTCCCTCGGCGCGCACTGCGCCGTGGCCATCGACGACGGCCCTACCCCCCACGGCCTCGACTCCAGTGTGATCGACTGCAGCGTCAACCCTCCCCGTATCCTTCGCGAGGGCGCGCTGCCGGCGAGGACGGTGGCTCAGCACCTCGGCCTTGCCGAGATCGAGGTCGTACGGCGCGCGAGGGCTGAGACGTGAGGGATGGCGGGATCGGCAAGCGCACCGTGCGCGACATCGGGGTCGACGGCGAGCGTGTGCTCCTGCGCGCCGATCTGAACGTGCCGCTCGATGGAGGCGCCGTCGCCGACGACACCCGCATCCGCGAGTCGCTCCCGACCATCCGCTACCTTGCCGAGAACGGTGCGTCCGTGCTCGTCTGCTCTCACCTCGGTCGCCCCAGGGGCCAGCGCAACGCCGATCTCAGCCTGCTGCCAGTCGGTCAGAGGCTGGCCGAGCTGCTCGAAGCGCCGGTCGCCTTCGCCGAGGACTGCGTCGGCAGTCCCGCCGAAGAGGTCGCACGCGGGATCGCCCCGGGCGAGGTGGCGCTCCTCGAGAACCTGCGCTTCCACGCCGAGGAGGAGGCCAACGACCGCGCCTTCGCCGCCTCCCTCGCCGGGCTCGCGAGCCTGTACGTCAACGACGCCTTCGGCGCCGCCCACCGCGCCCACGCCTCGACCTCGGGCGTGGCCGCCTACCTCCCCGCCGTCGCAGGCCTCCTCCTGGAGAAGGAGGTGCGCTACCTCGGCTCGCTTGTGGCCGACCTGCCCCGTCCCTTCGCCGCCATCGTCGGGGGCGCCAAGGTCAGCACGAAGATCGCCGCCATCGACCACCTTCTCCCCAGGCTCGACTGCCTCCTCGTGGGCGGGGGGATGGCCAACACCTTCCTGAAGGCGAAGGGCGTCGAAGTGGGCGCCTCCCTCGTCGAGGACGACCTGCTGGGCATGGCCCGCGACATCCTCGCCCGCGCTGCCGCTTCCGGCATCGCCGTCAGCCTCCCCGTAGACGCGGTCGTCGCTGCGGAACTCTCGGCCGAGGCCGCCGTCACCACCGTCCTCGTCGACGCTGTTCCCACGGACCAGATGATCCTCGACGTCGGTCCGGCCACCCTTGCCTCCTTCGAAGAGGCGCTCGGCGACGTGGCCGCGGTCGTCTGGAACGGCCCCCTCGGAGTCTTCGAGATCGAGCAGTTCGCGGGTGGCTCTTTCGGCCTCGCCCGCGCCCTCGCCGCCCTTGACGCAACGACCGTCGTCGGCGGCGGCGAGACCGCCGCCGTCGTCGCCCGCTCCGGCCTCGCCGAGCGCTTCACGCATGTCTCGACGGGCGGGGGCGCTTCCCTCGAGATGCTTGAGGGCCGCGAGCTTCCCGGCGTAGCCGCCCTCCTCGATGCCTGAGTTTCGCCCCTCTCCCGCCGCGCCCGTAAGATCGAGCCATGGACCTCGATCTCGCTGCGAAGCTGCACCAGCCCGCCGAGTCCAAGGTTGTTCTCTGCGTCCTGGACGGCCTCGGCGGCCTCTCCCGTGCCGAGACCGAACGGAGCGAGCTGGAACAGTCCGACACCCCCAACCTCGACCGCCTCACCGAAACCTCCGACGTAGGGCTCACCACCCCGGTGGGCATGGGCATCACCCCCGGCAGCGGCCCCGGCCACCTCGCCCTCTTCGGCTACGACCCCTACCGCTTCGACATCGGCCGCGGGGTCCTCGAGGCGGTCGGCATCGACTTCGAACTTGGACCTGACGACATCGCCGCCCGCGGCAACTTCTGCACCCTCGATGCCGATGGGAACATAAGCGACCGGCGCGCCGGCCGCATCGCCAGCGAGCGCTCTGGCGCGCTCGTTGAGCGCCTGCGCGCCATCGCACTCGACGGCGCTGCTCTCTTCGTCGAGCCCGTGCGCGAGCACCGCTTCGTGCTCGTGCTGCGCGCCCCCGGACTCGGTGAGAATGTCACCGCCACCGACCCCCAGCGCGAGGGTGTCCCGCCCCTCCCCGCGGAGGGCGCCGACGCCGCCAGCGAGCGCACCGCCGCACTCGTCAACGCGTTCGTCGCCAGGGCCCGCGAGCTCCTCGCCGGCGAGGAGGCGGCCAACGGCCTCACCCTCCGTGGCTTCGCCACCTACCCCGCCCTTCCCCAGCTTGAGGAAGTCTGGGGCCTGCGTGCCGCCGCCCTCGCTGTTTACCCCATGTACCGCGGCCTCGCGAAGCTGGCCGGGATGCGCGCCCTCGCCTGCCCCGGCGGCATGGAGGAGCAGATCGCCGTTGCCCGCGAGCGCTGGGACGAGTTCGACTACTTCTTCATCCACTACAAGAAGACCGACGCCGCTGGCGAGGACGGAGACTTCCTCGCCAAGGTGCACGCCCTCGAGGAGTTCGACACGCACCTGCCCGGCCTCACCGGCCTCGGCGCCGACGTCCTCATGATCGCCGGCGACCACTCGACGCCCGCGCTCATGGCCGCCCACTCCTGGCATCCCGTGCCCTTCATCCTCAACTCGCCCTTCGCCCGTGGCGGCAGCGTGCAGCACTTCACCGAACGCGAGTGCCTTGGCGGCAGCTTGGGCATCTTCCCCGCCGTCGAGGCCATGCCCCTGGCCATGGCCCACGCCGGACGCCTGCAGAAGTACGGAGCCTGAGGAGAACGCCATGCGCCGCCCCTTCATCGCCGGCAACTGGAAGATGAACACCTCCGAGGAGGAGGCCGCCGCCCTTGCCCGGGGCGTCGCCGCGGCGACCGTGGGCGCGGCCTGCGACGTCGCCGTCTGCCCGCCCTTCCCCCACCTCGCCGCCGTGCGCGAGGCCGTACGCGGCAGCCATGTCGGCGTCGGCGCCCAGGACGTCTACTGGGAGCCCTCCGGCGCCTTCACCGGCGAGGTCAGCCTCGCAGCGCTCGAGTCCTACTGCCGCTACGTCATCATCGGCCACAGCGAGCGCCGCGCCCTCTTCGGCGACACCGACGAGTGGGTGAACCGCAAGGCCGCCGCCGTTCTCGCCTCCCCCCTCGACCCCATCGTGGCCGTCGGCGAGACGCTGGCTGAGCGAGAGGCCGGCGAGATGGCCAACGTCCTCGATCGCCAAGTCCGCTGCGGCCTCGCCAACCTCGACCTGAGCGCCCGCGTGACCGTCGCCTACGAGCCCGTGTGGGCGATTGGCACGGGCCAGACCGCTACCCCGGAGATGGCCCAGGAAGCCTGCGCCCTCATCCGTGGCCTCCTGCGCGAACTCGGCGGCGACGCCGCCGACGAGATCCGCATCCAGTACGGCGGCAGCGTCAATCCCGGCAACGCCGTCGACCTCCTCGCCCAGCCCGACATCGACGGCGCCCTCGTTGGCGGCGCCTCCCTCAAGGCCAAGCAGTTCGCCGCCATCGTCGCGGCCGCGAGCTGATCCCGTGCGGCGGCTCGTGGCCGTTGTCGGTCCGACGGCCGCCGGCAAGTCGTCCCTTGCCCTCACGCTCGCCCAGCGCCTCGGCGGCGAGATCGTCAACAGTGATAGCCGCCAGATCTACCGCGGCATGGACATCGGCACGGCCAAGCCCTCCCCTGAGACCCGCGCCCTCCTCCCCCACCACCTCTACGACATCGCCGACCCCGGCGAGTCCTACAGCCTCGCCCTCTACCGCCGCGACGCTCTCGCCGCGCTCGAAGGCATCTGGGCGCGCGGCGAGATGGCCTGGCTCGTTGGCGGCACGGGCCAGTACGTCTGGGCTCTGCTGGAGGCCTGGCAGGTCCCCGACATCGCCCCTGAACCAGTCCTCCGCGCCGAACTCGCAGCCATCGCCGAGCGTGACGGCGCCGAGACCCTCCACGCCCGCCTCCGTGCCGTCGACCCCGAGGCCGCGGGCCGCATCGATGCTCGCAACGTGCGCCGTGTCATCCGCGCCATCGAGGTGCACGAGGTAACGGGCAAGCCCATCACCGCCTGGCAGACCAAGGGCACACCCGACTTCGACTTCCGCATCCTCGGTGTTCGCTGCGAGGAGCAGGAGCTCATCTGGCGCATCAACCGGCGCACGGAAGCCATGTTCGCCACCGGCCTCGTCGAAGAAACGCAGGCGCTCCTCGATGCGGGCGTCCCCCCCGTCGCCTCCGCCTTCTCCTCCATCGGCTACGCCGAGTCCCTCCGCGAGCTTCGCGGCGAGATTACCCACGACAAGGCGATAGAGCTCACCAAGCGCGCCACCAAGCGCCTCGCCCGACGCCAGCGCCAGTGGTTCCGCCCCCAGGACTCCCGCATCGCCTGGGCCACGGGTGTTGAAGAGGCGAGCGAAGCGCTCGCCCCCTTTCTGACTCCGGGCTAGAGTCGCGGAAGCAGTTCGAGCGCCTCCACGTGGCGCGGACGAAGCAACCCGAAGTGCCGGTGGTCAAGCGTCGCCAGCTTCGGCTCCCCCAGCCGCTCGACCACGCTCAACACGGCCGCATCGACAAAGCCAATGGGCGTATCCGCGTACTGCTCGCAGATTTCGGCGGCCCTTGCGTAGTCACCGGGCAGCAGGTTCTCGACCAGGTAGCGGCCGGTGGCGAGATCGTCCAAGAAGCTCAAGAGGTCCTTCAAGGCGAGCCGCTGTTCGGTGAAGTAGGTCACCTCGGTGAGCACCGGTGATGGAATGACGAGAGGCTCAGTCGCTTCCTCAATCAGCGCCCTCGAAGCCGCGTACAGGGCATCGTCTTCGTCGAGCGAAGCCACCAGCGGTCCAGTGTCGAAAATCAGCGCCAAGATGGTGGGGAACCCAGCGCCCCGAGCCCTTCGGTGGCAATCTGGGAAGTGTCCTTGTGTCCAGACCTGCCGCTCCCCAGACTTCGCGGCGTTTCTTGCGGCTTGTGGGCAGGCTGGTTCGACAGCTTCTCGTCGATCGCCTCCCGTACGAGGCACGACACCGACACGCCCCGCTCCTCCGCCAGGCTCCTTAGCGCGTCCAGCTTCTCGTCGTCGATCGTCACGGTCGTGCGCGTCATATCCCCATGGTAGCGGATGCGCGCACACCATCCTGTCGTACACTCGCGACCATGCGCGTGACGAAGATGCACGGCCTCGGCAACGACTACGTCTACGTGCGTCCCGAGGCCGAACAGGACTGGTCGGCCCTCGCCCAGCAGGTCAGCGACCGCCACTTTGGCGTCGGCAGCGACGGCCTCATCCTCGCCCTCCCCTCTGACGTCGCGGACCTGCGCATGCGCATGTTCAACGCCGACGGGTCCGAGGCGGAGATGTGCGGTAACGGCATCCGCTGCCTCGCCAAGTACGCCGTCGAGGAGGGCATGGTTCCGGCCGACACCGAGTCCGTCGCTATCGAGACCCTCGCCGGCGTCCTCATCCTCCAGCTCTTCCGCGAGAATGGCGCTGTCACCGCCGCCCGCGTCGACATGGGCCCGCCCAGCTTCGACCCCGCCTCGCTCCCCGCCGCCGTCGAGGGCCCCGGCCCAGTAGTCGACCTCCCCCTGGAGGTGGGTGGCATGGACCTCCGGCTCACGCTTGCGAGCATGGGCAACCCCCATGCCATCCACTGGATCGAAGGCGACGTCGATGACTTCCCCCTGGAGCGCATCGGCCCGCTTGTCGAACACCACCCCCTCTTCCCCAACCGCACGAACTTCCAGGTCGTGCAGGTCGTGAGCCGCGAGCACGTCCGCCACCGCGTGTGGGAGCGAGGCACCGGCATCACCCTCGCCTCCGGTACCAGCGCCTCCGCCGTCTGCGCTGCGGGACGCCTCACCGGACGCACCGGCGACGCCATCACCGACTCCCTCCCCGGCGGCGACCTCCAGCTCTCCTGGGACGGGGAAGGCTCCGTCTTCATGACCGGCCCCGCCGCGCGCGTCTTCGACGCCGACTGGCACGAGGCCTAGCTGCCGTGCCCTTCGCCCGCGCCGGTGACATCGACATCTACCACGAGTTCGAGGGCGAGGGACCCCGCGTCCTCGTCATCAGCGGCACGGGCGGCGATCTCCGCCGCCGGCCCGGACTTGCCTCCGTGCTGGGCGACCGCTTCACCACTCTCTCCTACGACCAGCGCGGCCTCGGCCAGACCAGCATCCCCGACGGCCCCTACAGCATGGCCGGCTACGCCCAGGACGCCGCCGCCCTCCTCGACGCCGTTGGCTGGGACCGCTGCATGGTCGTGGGCACCTCGTTCGGGGGGATGGTCGCGCAGGAGTTCGCCGTGCGGTTCCCCGAGCGTGTCGAGAAGCTGGTCCTCAACTGCACGTCGAGCGGTGGCGCAGGCAAGCCCTCGTACCCCCTGCACGAGCTGCAGGCGCTTGAACCCGAAACGCGCATGCGCACGCAGATCCGGCTGAGCGATACGCGTGTCACGCCCGAGTGGGAGGAGGCCAACGCGGCCGAGCTCGAAGCCCTGCTCGACCAGCGCCGGGAGGGCGCGGCCATCGGCGCCGACGAGCCCCGCCGCGAGCTTGGCGCCCGCCTCCAGCTCGAAGCCCGCCGCCACCTGGATGTCTACGACCGCCTTCCCGCCCTCGAGATGCCCGTGCTCGTTTGCGCCGGCGCCTACGACGGCATCGCCCCACCGGGGAACAGCCGCGCCATCGCCGCCCAGCTCCCGGACGCCCGCTACGAGGAGTTCGAAGGCGGCCACGGCTTCTTCTGGCAGGATCCCCGCGCCCCCGAGGTCATCACCGCCTTCCTTGGTGGCGAGGATCCCAACCCCGGCGCCTGACCCAACCCTCGCGCCTCATCCCTTGCTCGCGTAGCATTGCGAGTATCACTGAGCGTTGCCGCGCCCGTTGTGCCGCACGCCCCCGGAGAACCCCCAGATGGTCATCGAAACCGGCTATATCACCCCCACGGAGAAGGCCCCCGAGCCCCTGATGGGGACCGCGCTGATCCCCAAGGAGCGCTACACCTCGAAGGAGTACATGGAGCTCGAGTGGGAGCGCATGTGGACCAGGGTCTGGAACATGGCCGGCCGCGAGTCCGACATCCCCAACGTTGGTGACTACTTCACCACCGAGCTCGGCTCCGAGTCCCTCCTCATCGTGCGTGAGGCGGAGGACAAGGTCCGCGCCTTCTACAACGTCTGCCCCCACCGCGGGAACCAGATCCGCAACCCCGGCATGGGGCACGCGGAGAGCTTCCAGTGCGCCTACCACTTCTTCGAGTTCAACCTCGACGGCTCCAAGAAGTTCGTCCCCGACGAGGACACCTTCACCCAGGGCGTGCCCCAGGAGACGGCCCTGGTCGAGATGCCCTGCGACACCTGGGGCGGCTTCGTCTGGTTCAACATGAACCCCGACTGCGAGCCCCTGCTCGAGTTCCTCGGCGTCGTCGCCGAGCACCTCGCCCCCTACCACTTCGAGGACTACGCCATCGTCCAGGACATGACGATCGCGTGGGACACCAACTGGAAGGCCTCGGTGGACGCCTTCAACGAGGTCTACCACGTGCAGGGCATCCACCCGCAGCTGCTGGAGTCGCTGGACGACATCCACGTGCAGATCGACCTGTACGAGCGGCACAACCGCTACCTGGTTCCCTTCGGGCTGGTGAGCCCGCGCTACCCGAACCAGAAGGAGATCACGCAGCCGTTGAAGGAATTCCTGCGTGGCACCGGCGTCGACCCCGATACGTTCGAGGGCGGCATGGGGGAGATCCGTCCGGCCATGCAGAAAGCCGTCCGCGCCGGCGCCGAGGCCCAGGGCATGGATGTCTCCGGCCTCAACGATGACCAGATGTCGGACGACTACCACTACTACCTCTTCCCCAACCTCACCTTCAACACGACGGCCATCAGCTTCGGGTTCTTCCGCCAGCGTCCCCATGCGACCGACCCGAACAAGATGTACTTCGACCTGCAGAGCTACGTGCGCGTGCCGCAGGGCGCCGATCCGCCTCCGCGGCCGGTGCACAGCGAGCACAAGCATGGCGAGCTCTCCATCGGCCTCGTGATGGACCAGGACTCCTACAACCTGCCGCGTGTTCAGAAGGGCATGAACTCGCGCGCCTACAAGGGCCTCCTCATCAACTACCGTGAGCGCCGCATCCGCCACATGCACACGGTGCTGGACGGCTACCTCGAGGGCCCTGATCGCTAAGGCCTGAATGCAAACAGGCTGTGTTGAGAGCCCTGGCCTCGCCGGGCTCTCAACACGTCCGCTATCCTTCCAGCTATGTTCTTCTTCCGACGGATCCCGCCTGGCTTGCTTTCTGGCGTTGTCTTCGTCGCCATTTGCGTCGCCGTTGGGCTCTTCTTCGTCTACTGCTAAGGCTGGTCCCTTGTAGACGGGCCCTGGCCCGCCTCTCCGGCGATAACCCTCCGCAGCCGGACCCCTCACGGGTCCGGCTGCTGTGATCTCGCGCCCCTTGCGGCGGGGCGGTATCGTGCCCGCACGCCCGCTAGTGGGGAGGCCCCATGGACCACGCCAGCACCCTCCGCGCCACGCTCCACCGCCCCGAGATCGTCGTCCTGCCCGGCGCCTACGACGCCCTCTCCGCGCGCCTCGCCGAGCAGGCCGGCTTCGAGGCGCTCTTCACTACCGGCTTCGGTTTCTCCGCCTCGGCCCTCGGCGCCCCCGACATCGGTCTGCTGACGATGTCCGAGACGATGGAGCGCGTGCGCCACATCGTGCTCGCCGTCGACGTGCCCCTCGTGGCCGACATGGACACCGGTTACGGCAACCCCCTCAACGTCATCCGCACCGTGCGTGAGTGCGTCGAGTCGGGCGTGGCCGGCATCATCCTCGAGGACCAGGAGTGGCCCAAGAAGTGCGGCCACTTCGAGAACAAGCGCGTCATCCCCGCCGAGGAGCAGGTCGCCAAGCTCCACGCCGCCGTCGAGGCCCGCGGCGACAGCGACCTCGTCATCATCGGGCGCACCGACGCCCGTGGCCCCCTCGGGCTCGACGAAGGCATCCGCCGGGGCAAGCTCTACCACGAAGCCGGCGCCGACGTCGTCTTCGTCGAAGCCCCGCAGTCGCTCGACGAGCTGCGCGCCATCGCCGACGCCTTCCCGCGCGGCACGCCCCTCTTCGCCAACATGATCGAGGGCGGCAAGACGCCCCTCCTCACCGCCGCCGAGCTCCAGGAGATCGGCTTCACCATGGTCGTCTACCCTCTCTCTGGCCTCTTCAGCGCGGCCAAGGCCATCGGCGAGACCTACCGGGCCCTCCACGACACGAAGACCACCGCCTCCCGCCGCGACGCCATGGTCGACTTCCACGAGTTCGAGGGCATCGTCAACGCGCCCGGCTGGCGCGACATCGAGACCCGGCACGCGGTGCGCTGATGCCTCTCGAATTCGACGCCGAGACCGAGGCTACCCTCGACCAGCTCTCCCGCTTCCTCGGCGAAGGCGATCGCGCAGCCGCCCGCGAGGCCGCCGTCTATGCCATCCTCATGACCGAGGGCGACCTCTCCCCCGGAAGTGCCACCGTCGCCGAGTGGTGCTACGAGTACGCCAGCGAGGGCATCGCCTACCACCAGTGGCCCGCGCTCGTGGCCGCCCGCAGCCTGACGCCCGAGCCCCCAGAGTCTTCCGCCGCCCGCGCCCACGCCCGCGCCAAACGAGACTCCCTCGCGCAGGGCCTCACCGATAAGGGCGAGATTCCGTCCTAGCGCCGCCGAGGCAACTGAGCGCCAGGGAAACGGGTCGCTAATCTTTTCTTCTTCTGAACAGGCGCTCGACGATTTTCGGACCGATGATGGCCATGAATACCGACAACCCTGTCCCGATGATGAGAATCTGAAGTAGCGAGAGCTAGGGACAGTCTGACGACGACGACCAGCAATGCAGCCAGGAGAGCGTACCCCGTGCCGTAAATTAGGGGCGTGCCCTGGCGTGAGTCCTTCATCAGCGCCGCCGCGCCGCCGCCTGGTCCTCCGGAGTTGGCGGCTTGATCCCCGCATCGTCGAACGCCTTCGCCACCGCCGCCCGGCTTATCTTCGCGTCCGGCGTTGCCGCCACCCACTCCTGGCTGCCGCGTTTCGCATCCAGCTGTCCGCGGAAATGCGGGATGACGTAGCGCGAGAACAGCTCGAAGCTGTGCACCGTCTGCTCCCAGGTGCCCCACTCGTGCGCCCGCGCGAGGAAGCCGCCGAACCCGCTCGTCATCTCCAGCAGCCGCTCGATGCCCGCGATCGCGTCGTCGGGTGTCCCCACGATGGCGCCACCCTGCTCGATGCCTGCCTCCAGCGTGGACGCGTCGGGCGCCGCAGCCGAGCTGATCGTGCCACTGAAGTAGTCCACCAGCTCTCGCTCGTACCCGACGCGAGCCTCCTTCATCGCTTGCTCGCGCGAGTCCGCCAGGTAGAACGGCACCCCCAGTCGCCACTGGTCGCGCGAGACGGTGTGCCCGGCCTCCCGCGCTGCCTCCTCGTACCAGCCCCACGTGCGCGAGAGCGCCTGACCGCTCGCCTCGCTCAATCCCGCGAACGACACCATGTCGATGCCGTGCCGCCCCGCCGCCTGCGCCCCGGCCGGCGACCCCGCCGCCGCCACCGCCATCGGTGGGTGCGGGTGCGTGTACGGCGCGATCTGGAGGCGCGCCTCGTGCAGCCGGAACCAGTCCGTCTCCATCGTGACCACCTCGCCGTGGAAGAGCCGCATGATCACGTCGAGCGCCTCGTTCATCATGCGGCGCTGATCGAGTGGGTCGATGCCGAGCATCACCGCATCCGAGCTGAGCGCTCCCGGCCCCACGCCAAGGATGGCGCGGCCCCGCGTCATGTGGTCCAGCTGCACGAAGCGGTCGGCCACGATCAGCGGGTGCTGATAGGGCAGGCTCAGGACGCCCGAAGCGAGCTTTAGCCGTCTCGTGCGCTGCGCCGCCGCCACGATGAACAGCTCGGGCGAGGCGATCGTCTCCCACCCTGCGCTGTGGTGCTCTCCGATCCAGGCCTCGTCGAAGTCGAACCGATCGATCTGCTCCAGCAGCTCGAGGTCGCGGTCGAACGCGATCGTCGGGTTCTCCTCGAGCCGGTGGAACGGCCCCAGGAAGATGCCGAATTTCATCCGCGCCGGTCGGTACACGCCCATCGCCGGCCAATCCTACAGCCGGGGAATCAATTCCGTTGTGAGGCCTTCTCGCATGCCGCCTTGCGGATGAATTCGGTTGTAGACATCCCCGCGACCCTTGCTGCGGCCCTGATTGTGGCTACCTCGGCCTTCGGGAACCGGACCGAAGAGACCGCCGACGGCGTAATCCGACCTCGCTGCACCTCAGCGTTCTCGTAGCCCCAGTCGTTGTGCTTGTTGCTCACTCTCTCTGTGCCTTGTTCGGGAGGCGCCCGTAGGATTGTCGGCCACGGCTACAAGGGAGCTGGTGACCGCGTGTGAACATCGACTACCTCATCCTCGCCGACTGGGCAGAGGTCATCAACGGCAAGATCTACGTGCAGGGGGGCGGCTGGAGCGCCATCAATGCCCGCGAGCCCCTGCCCGTGAGCCGCACCATCGCCATCGCCGTCTCCCCCCGCGTCGAGTGGCAGGAGACGAATCAGACCCACGACCTCGTGATACGCATCCTCCGCGAGGAGGGCCAGGCCGAGCTCGCCAAGATCGAGGCCCGCTTCGAGGTCGGCCGCAGCGCGGGGCTGCCCCAGGGCAGTTCCCAGCCCCATCCGATCGCCGTCAACCTACCCCTCAAGTTCGAGCACGCGGGCGAGTACGAAGTCCGCGCCTCCATTGACGGCGAGGAGGTCGCGACCCTCGCCTTCCGCGTCGACCAGAAAGCCTCCTAGCCGCCGCCCTTCCCGGTCAGCCCGTAGCGCGGAACGGGACCGAAGGCCGCGCACTCGAAGTGCGCCGAGCCCACCTGGTCGCCGCTCTTCAGCAGCACGAAGCTCTCCGCCAGCACCGTCGGGTACTCCACCTCGTTCCCCTCGCTGTCGATGATCTTGACCGGGTGGGTGCAGTCCCAGACCTCGCCCTCTTCGTGGTACTCGCCCCGGTAGGCGCCCTGCCCGAGCCGGTCGTTGAAGCCGTTGAAGTAGCCCCCGCCCTGGCAGTAGACCCAGCCCATGTCCTCGATCTCGAAGTTCCGCGTGACCCCCTCCGAGTCGTGGATGGCGATGCTGCCGCCACTGATGCGGCTGGAGCCTTCGTAGAACGTCAGGTCGTGGTCGACATCCGTGACGAGCACCTCGCGGTCCTCGTGGAGGATCTCGCCCGTCATCGTGTTCCACGAGCCGTCCACGTTCGCGATCGCGCCCGACCACTTCGTCCCGTCCGGATCTTCGATGAACTCGTAGAAGCCCGCGTGGTCGGGCATCGTGTAGAGGACCCAGTTCCGCAGGCCCGTTGGGCGCCGCACGGTCGGGGCGGGCGAGGCGTGCATGGGCGGTCCGCCCCGGCCCCGCAGCACCCCCCACGAGTGGTTGCGGAACACCCCCGAGCGCTCCGGCGTCAGCTCGAAGCGCTTCCCCGCGACGTCGATCCACCCCTCCGCGCGCCCCGCCACCTCGTACGTCATGCGCTCCATCAGGAGCCAGCCGTCGATGCGGTTCGTGCTCAGGGGGCCGTGGTACGGCCGCCCCACCGTCGTGCAGACGATGTCGCAACCGATGCCGAAGTCGTTCGGCTCCAGCACCAGCCGGATCGACTTCATCGGCTCCACCAGCTCGATGCGAAGCGGCCCCACGCGGTACTCGAAGTCGGGCCGCAGCTGTCGCGAGACGCGGATGTTGTGCTGCATCCCCTCGTGGCGGATACACACGAAGCCGTCGAGCACATTCGTGTTCTGGTAGAGCCGCAGCGTCGAGACCAGGGACACGTTGCCGTCCATGTCGCACAGGCAGATGTAGTGCCCGTCGTTCCAGTGCTTGTCGGACGTGTGCACGGCCGCGAACGACTCCGCGGTCTGGTGGAAGGGGTACTCGTCGGCCTTGATCAGCATTGCTCTCTCCTCAGGCGGCGTTGGTCGTGCGTTGCGTGCCCCGGCGCCGGAGCTCGCGGTGCGTGATGGTCCACTCGTGGCCATCGCCCACGCGGGCCATCTCGTCCACGTACGTGGCCCAGAGCGTCTGGATCGTGTCGGGATCGTCGACGATGAAGTGGGTCGCCTGCACGTCCGTCTCCACGTGCGCCACGTCCCCCGCGAACTCCACCACCTGGTTCCCCATCAGGTGCTGCGTCGCCCCGAATGGCTTGAGCAGCTCACGGATGAGGTCCGTGTAGGCGTCGCCCCCGTGCGCTGCCTCCGGTGCGCCGAAGCCCACGAACGCGAGATCGTCCGCGAGGCATGAGCGGATTCCCTCGAAGTTGTGGCTGTCGACCGACGTCGCGTAACGGATGAGTAGGTCCATGATCGCCAGCCGGTCCAGTTCGTGGCCGAGGTCGCTGCTCATCGCGCTTCTCCTGGTGGGGACGCTACACGTCGTCGGTGGTCATCGTGCGAACGGGGCGGCGCGGGCCGCCCCGTCGCGGTTCGCTACCGGGCGGCCGAGGCCTGGCGGCCGGGAATGGCCGCGGCGCCCTCGCCCGTGTAGAGCGGCATCCCAGTCTCGTTCACGTCGCGCCAGTGCGTGTGCGCCAGCGTGTGCATGATGAAGACGGCCTGCTGCGCGTTCCACAGCCCCTGCGCGTCCTGTGTCTGGTTGATCGCTTCCTTCGTGATCTTCAGGCCGAAGGAGGGCTTCTCCGCGATCTTCCGCGCCAGGTTCTCGACGTACTCGCTCAGCTCGTCGCGCGGCACGACTTCGTTCACCATGCCCGCCTCGTAGCAGCGCTGGGCGTTCACCCAGTCGCCCGTATAGAGCATCTGGCGGGCGAGCCGGTGGCCGAACTCCCAGGGATGGGCGAAGTACTCGACGCCGGGGATGCCCCAGCCGACGACGAGGTCGCGGAACTCGGCGTCGTCGGAGGCGATGATGATGTCGCAGACCCAGGCCAGCATCAGGCCGCCGGCGATGGTCTTGCCGTGCACCTCGGCAATCATCGGCTTCGGGAGGTTGCGCCAGCGGCGGCACATCTGGAGGTAGATCTCCTCCTCGCCCGCCATCGCGCCCTCGGCGCCCGGCTGGTCGAAGTTCGCCCACGTGCCCACCGGCTTGAAGTCGGCGCGCGTCGCGCCCGTGCCGCCGCGCATGTCGTGCCCCGAATTGAAGTGGGGCCCCTCGCCGCTGAGGATGATGACCTTCACCTGGGCGTCCTGGTTGGCGTGGTCGAAGGCATCGTTCAGGTCGTAGGTCAGCTGCAGGTCCTGCGCGTTGCGCGCCTCCGGCCTGTTCATGCGGACGCGCACGATCTCCGGCGTCAGGTTCTCGTACAGCACGGTCTTGAATTCGGGCATGCGTCCCTCCCCGGTCGTGCCGCGAATCTTAGGCGACTCGTGCGCTGGCCGCCCGCTAGCCGCCCCGCGCCCAGGCCACGCGCTCGTCGATGTGGCGTTCGAGGCTGTACTCGACCGGCTCGAACCCGTTCGCGAACCAGAATGGTTCACCGCTGTAGTTGGCGGAGAGCACATGCAGTGTGCAGCGCTCGTACCCCGCGCCCCGCGCCCAGGCCATGCCGTGGTCGAGCAGGGCCCGCCCCACGCCGCCGTCCTGCGCCTCCGGCTCCACGATGCCCATGAACAGGTAGACGTTCTTCTCGGAGTTCAGATAAGGTGGGGTGAGCCCGTGCCTGAGGAAGCTCGTCAGGCCCACCGGCTCGCCCTCGCGATACGCCATGAAGTGGGGGTTGCCCTCGTCCTCCAGCAGGCCGCTGAAGAAGTTGTGAGCCAGGCCGTCGTGCTCGGGCAGGACCGGCCAGTACATGAACATGGGCGACCCGATGTGGTGCAGCCCGAGCGTTCGCGCCAGTTCCAACAGCACCCCCACGTCCTCGCTGCCCGCCGCCCGAATCTCGATGTCCGCGGCGCTCGCCCCCGCCAGGGGCCCCGTCCCCTCCCGTACCGCGACCGACACGTGGCGCCCGAACCCGAGGTTGAACCAGGCCTCCTGCACCCGGTCGTCCCCCTCGATTACGTGCACCGAGTGGTTGAAGTAGCCGGCCGCCACCCATCCTTGCGCCAGCTCCCGGTAGAGCAGGCGGTAGACCGATGAGGCGTCGTAACCAGTCGCGACGGCGTGGTCCCGCGGGCCGATGTTTATCGAGCGCGGCGTCGCGAGCTGGCCCATGTAGCTGTCCGGCGGGGGGCCTGCTGAGCGCTCCCCGATGACGAACCCCGCCAGCGCCTCCCCGTCGACTGCCACCGCCCCGTCCGTGCGCTCATTGTCGAGCCACGTCGCCAGCAGCGCGCGCGTCTCGGTGGCGTCCGACAGGCCCTCCACCAGCACCGGGTGGCGCTCGCGCTCGCGCCGGTGGCTTTCGGCGAGGAGGGTCGCCGCTGCGTCCAGATCGCCGCGCTCGAAGGGCCGGACCGTGACCCGAGTCATTCGCCGCCTCCCCGCGTCGAAGGGGCGCTGCCGCCTGTTGCGGCGCGCTCCTCTACCCTACGCCCGAGGAGGTACGTCATGGACCTTGGACTGGCCGGACGGAAGGCGATCATTCTTGGCGCGAGCCGCGGCATCGGCCGCTACACGGCGGAGGCGCTCCTCGACGAAGGCGCGAGCGTCGCCATCTGCGCGCGCGACGCCGAACGGCTTGAGCAGACCCGCACCGACCTCGCCGCCCGCGGGAGCGGTACCGTGCACGCTGCCCCCGCCGACCTCGCCGACGCGGATTCCACGCGCGCCTTCGTGGCCGGCGCCGTTGAGGCCCTGGGTGGTCTCGACATCCTCATCCACAACGCCACCGGCCAGTCGGGCCAGGACGCCGAGGGCTGGCAGAGCACCTTCGACGTCGACGTGATGGCGGCCGTCCACGCGGTCGAGGCCGCCCAGCCCGCCCTCGAGGCCAGCGACGCCGCGAGCGTCATCTTCATCGGCTCGACCGCCAGCAAGCAGTGGTTCGGGCGCTGGTCTTCCTACGGCCCGCTCAAGGGGGCCATGCGCGTCCTCGCAAACGAGCTCGGGCAGGCGCTCGGGCGCAAGGGCATCCGCGTGAACGCCCTCTCCCCCGGCGCGACCCTCATGCCCGGCGGCAACTGGGACCGCACCCGCGAGGCCAATCCCGATTTCTACCGCAGCGTCGAGCGCAGCATCCCCTTCGGGCGGCTCGGCAGCGGCGAGGAGGTGGCGCGCGCCATCACCTTCCTCGCCAGCCCCGCGGCCAGTTGGATCAACGCCACCCATGTCATCGTTGATGGCGGGCAGGGCAAGTTCGTCGACTAGCGGTTTCTGGTGGTATGGGAGCGACGGCGTATACTCGGTGCGGCCCCCAACCAGTGTTCGGAAGCCGTGCGCGGACGCTTCACGACGACGGGGCCGGTGAGCGAACGCACTGTGGCGCGCGTGTTCCGGGTCTACCCTTTGAATCGATGGCAACCGATCAGCAACCTGGTGGACGGCTCGCGTGACTGAGACGGAGACGGCATTCGCACCCTCCTCGGCCTTCGACCTGGCCGCTGAACTTCTGCGCCTCCGCTCGGTCGCCGATGGCGCCGGCCTTGCCACCGTCGCCCTCCCGAACGCGCTGCTCGGCGATGTCACCGGCTGGAGCACGCGGCAGCTCCGCGCCGCCGCCACCGTCTCCTGGGAACAGCCCGCCGAGGACCTGCACCTCTTCGGGTTCGGGCGCGCACTCGATCTCGGTTCCGCCACGGGCGCCCCCCTCGCTGCCGCCGCCCCCGCCCTGCGCGAGGCCGCCGGCGGCCTGCGCGCCGCGCCCCTCGACCCGCTCGCCCGTCCGCGCTTCTTCGGGGGCGCTCGCTTCGATGCGAGCTCGCCCCACCACGATCCCGCCTGGGAAGCCTTCGGCGCCTGGCGCTTCCTCCTCCCGGAGGTCATCGTCGCCCTGCACGCGGGCGAGACGAGGGCCTCGCTCACCCTCCCCGTGCGGCCCCAACAGACGCGCGAGGAGGTCGCCGTGGCGGTGGCCGCCGCCATCGCCGGCGTGGCCGTGTCGCCCGCCCCCTCGCGAGGCGCGGCGCGCTACCAGCGCACCGGCCCCGACGCCGCCCACTGGCGCTCCGCCGTCTCCCGCGCGCTCGCGGAGATCGCCGCCGGACGCTACCGCAAGGCCGTGCTCGCCCTCCAGGCGCGCTGCCACTCGCCCGCCCCCCACGATGTGGCCGCGACGCTGACGGCCCTAGCCGCCCGCTACGAGAGCTGCTTCGTCTTCGGCTACCGGCTGGGAGCTTCGAGCTGGGTGGGCGCCAGCCCCGAGCTCCTCGTCTCTCTCGAACGCGGCCGCGTGCGCGCCGTCAGCCTCGCCGGAACCTGCGCCCGCGGCGACACCAGCGAGGAGGACGAGCGTCTCGCCGACGCCCTCATCGCCAGCGAGAAGGAGCGCAGCGAGCACGATCTCGTCGTGCGTGCCACGGGCGAGGCCCTCGCCCCCCTCTGCCGGCAGCTCTCCGTGCCGGACTCCCCCCGGCTCTTGCGCATGGCCGGCATCCAGCACCTCCAGACCCCGATCGAGGGGCCTTCCGCCCCCGGCGTCGATGTGCTCGATGCGCTCCTGGCCATGCACCCAACGCCGGCCGTGGGCGGCTCTCCCCGCGAGCCCGCGCTCGAGGCCATCGCCCGCCTCGAGGGCATGGATCGGGGTTGGTACGCCGGCCCCATCGGCTGGATGGACATGAACGGCGAGGGCGCCTTCGCCGTCGCCCTGCGCTCCGCCCTCCTCCACGGGCGCGAGGCGCTCCTCTACGCGGGCGCCGGCATCGTCGCTGCCTCCGACCCCGAGCGGGAGCTCGCCGAGGCCGAGCTGAAGCTCCAACCGCTGCTCGAGGCCCTGCGCGGGGCGTAGCGGTGATAGCCGCCGCCAACACCGCCGCCGCCCGGGCGCTCGTCGATGGCCTCGCCCGCGCTGGTGTGCGCGACGCCTGCGTCACCCCCGGCTCCCGCTCCACGCCCCTCACCGTCGCCCTCGCCGAGCAGGACGCGATACGCCCCTGGCTCCACCTCGACGAGCGCTCATCCGCGTTCTTCGCGCTCGGACTCGCTCGCGCGAGTGGCAGGCCGGTTGCGCTTGTGTGCACCTCGGGCACCGCCGCCGCCAACTTCCACCCCGCGGTCGTGGAAGCGGACCTCTCGCGCGTGCCTCTCATCGTCTGCACCGCCGACCGTCCACCCCACCTCCGCAACGTCGGCGCCCCCCAGACCATTGACCAGGTCGGCCTCTACGGCGTCAGCGTTCGGCACCAGGTGGACCTCCCCGCCCCCGGCGCTGCGGATGCTCCCCCGGCGGTATTCGCCGAGGCCGCCTGCGATGCCGTCGGGGCCTCGCTGGGACCCCTGCCCGGCCCCGTCCACCTCAACCTCCCTTTCGACGAACCCCTCATCGAGGCTCCAGGCGTCCATCCCGCTCCCGCCGCATCCCCGCCCGGCCCCCTCCCTGCGGTGCCCCCCACTCTGCCCGAGCCGGAGGCGCTCGCGAGGGCAGCCGAGGCCCTCAGCCGCAGCGAGCGTCCCCTGCTCGTCGCCGGCCCGGAGACCGGCGGGCTCCCCACGGACCCGGTTGCGGCGCTCGCGAGCGCGCTTGGCGCGCCCCTGCTCGCCGACCCCCTCAGCGACCTGCGTACGGGCCCCCACGATCGCACCCATGTCGTCGATGCCTACGACGCCTTCCTGCGCGACCCTCGGGCCGCCGCCCTCGCGCCCGACTGCATCCTGCGCTTCGGCGCGTCCCCTACGTCGAAGGCGCTCAACCAGTTCCTCGCCGGAGCCACCGCCGCGACCCACATCCTCTGCGACCTGCCCCGCTCCTTCCGCGACCCGAGCGCCGTCACCACGCTCCGCCTCACGGCGGACGTCCGTTCCGCCGCGGACGCCCTCCGCGACGCCGTCGCGCGCGAGCCCGAACACTCGTGGCTCGCCCAGTGGCGCGACCGCGACGCCCGCGCCCGGAGGGCGCTCACCGACTATGCCCTCGCCGCGCCCGACCCCTTCGAGGGACGCGCGGTTGTCGAGCTGCAGCGTGCGCTGCCCGCGGGCGCCACGCTGTTCGCGGGGAACAGCATGCCCGTCCGCGACGTCGATGCCTTCCTGGCGGGCGAGGAGAAGCCGCTGGCGGTGGCCTCCAACCGCGGCGCCAACGGTATCGACGGGGTCGTCTCGTCGGCGCTCGGGCACGCCGCCGCGGGCGCCGGTCCGGTGGCCCTCCTCATCGGCGACCTCTCCCTCTTCCACGACCTCAACGGCCTCTGGGCCGGGGTGCGCCACGGGATCGACCTCTCGATCGTGCTCCTCAACAACGCCGGCAGCGCGATCTTCCACTACCTTCCTCAGGCCACGCATGAGCACGTTTTCGAGGAGTGGTTCGCCACCCCCAGCGATGTCGACTTCGCTGGCGCTACGCGCGCCTACGGTGCGGGCCACCGCCTCCTTGCGGACTGGGGTGAGCTTGCCGGGGCCCTCGCCCGCCCTGGGAGAGGCGTCCGTATCATCGAAGTTCGCACCGACCGGGTCCGCAACCTCGAGATGCACGAAGAAGCCTGGGCGGATGCCAGGGAGGCGGCCTGGGCATGACGCGAGTCCCGCTCGACAGCGGCTTCTCCCTCAACGTGGAGCGCACCGGCAAGGGGCCGCCGCTCGTGCTCCTCCACGGGTTCACCGGCTCCGCCATGAGCTGGGGACCGCTCGCCGAGTTGCTCGCCGCCCGCTTCACCCTCATCGCCGTCGACATCGTCGGGCACGGCGCTTCGGGCAAGCCCGACGACCTCGACCCCTACACCATCGACCGCGCTGCGCGCGACGTGGTCGCCGCCGTCGGCGCCTTCGGCGTACGTCGGGGCGCCTGGCTCGGCTACTCGATGGGCGGTCGCCTGGCCCTCTACGCCGCCGCGACCGTCCCAGGCGCCGTCGAACGGCTGGTCCTCATCGGCGCCTCCCCCGGACTCGCTGACCCCGGGGAGCGGGAGGCCCGTCGCGCCGCCGATGAAGCCCTTGCCGAACGCATCGAGCGAGGCGGTGTGCCCGCCTTCGTCGACGAGTGGGAGGCCCTGCCGCTGTTCGCCACGCAGACGCGCCTGCCCGAGGGCATGCGCCGCGCCATCCGCCGCGGTCGCCTTGCGAACGACCCTCGTGGCCTCGCGAACAGCCTCCGCGGGATGGGCGCAGGCGCGCAGCCCCCGCTCCACGATCAGCTCGCCGACATAACCATGCCATCCCTCCTCCTCGCCGGCGGCCACGACGCCAAATTCGCCGCTATCGCCGAGGAGATGGCGGCAGCCATGCCCAACGCCCGCGCCCTCCGCGTGGCCGACGCCGGGCATGCCGCACACATCGAGAAACCGGCATACTGCGTGCGCACGATCACCGCCTTCCTCAGAGAAGGCGCGAGGGAGCACGACGATGGCGGTAGCCTGGGAACCGGCGGGTGAGTACGAGGACATCCTCTACGGCAAGGCCGAGGGAATGGCTCGCATCAGCATCAACCGGCCCGAGGTCCACAACGCCTTTCGCCCCGAGACCGTCTTCGAGCTGATAGACGCCTTCCAGAAGGCGCGCGAAGACTCCGAGGTCGGCGTTGTGCTCTTCACCGGCGAGGGTGGACGCGCCTTTTGCTCGGGTGGGGACCAGCGGGTCCGCGGCCACGGCGGCTACGTCGGCGAGGACGACATCGCCCGCATCAACGTCACCGACCTGCACAAGCTCATCCGCTCCATACCCGTGCCCGTCATCGCCCTCGTCGCCGGCTGGTCCATCGGCGGCGGGCACGTTCTGCACGTCATCTGCGACCTCACCATCGCTGCCGAGAACGCCCGTTTCGGCCAGACCGGTCCCCGCGTCGGTTCCTTCGACGGCGGCTTCGGCGCTGCCCAGCTCGCCCGCCTCGTGGGACAGAAGAAGGCGCGCGAAATCTGGTACCTCTGCCGCCAGTACGACGCCCGGGAGGCCCTCGAAATGGGCCTCGTCAACGCTGTCGTCCCCCTCGAACGGCTGGAGGATGAAGGCGTCGGCTGGGGCCGTGAAATCCTGCGGCACAGCCCCCTTGCCCTGCGCCTCATGAAGTCGTCGTTCAACGCGGAGCTCGATGGCATGACCGGCATCACGGAGCTCGCGCACAACGCCACCCTGCTCTTCTACATGAGCGAGGAAGGCAAGGAGGGCCGCAACGCCTTCATCGAGAAGCGCGAGCCCGCCTATTCGGACATGGCCAGGTTCCCCCGACGCCCATGACCCCCGCGGCCCCCATCGCAAGCGTGCGCTGGCGGCCCTGGCGCATCCCCCTGCGTGAACCCATCGCCACGGGTGCGGGCGACCTGACCGAACGCCAGGGTCTGGTAGTGCGTGTTGAGACCGCCGACGGCGCCGCCGGGCTCGGCGAGAGCGCGCCCCTCCCCGGCGAGGGGCTGAGCGTGGCCGCCCTCGCGATCCGCATGGCCGAGGTCGGCCGGACCCTGGTGGGCCTCACGCTGACTGAGGCGTGGGCCTCCCTGCCCGCCGTCAGGCGCATCGCTGGCGCGCAGATCGCTGTCGAGACGGCCCTGGCCGACCTTCTCGCAGGGTCCTGCGGTGTGCCACTGGCCGATTGGCTCGCTGGTCAGGCGGGACTCCCCGCCCCATCCCCGCGCCCCATCCCCGCGAACGCGTTGTTGGCGGCCTCTTCCCCCGACGAGCTCGCCCGTGAGGCGGCGGCCGCCCGCGGGTGCGGCTTTGGCGCCGTGAAGGTGAAGGTCGGTTTCGACCTCGACCGGGACACTGAGCGGCTGCGGGCCGTTCGCGCCGCCATCGGCCCCGATGCCGAGCTCCGCATCGATGCGAACGGCGCCTGGAGCGAGGACGAGGCGGTCGCCGCCCTCGCCGCGCACGCCGATCACGTGGTCGCCCTCTGCGAGCAGCCGGTCGCGCCCGGCGCGGACGCCCCCGAGCGCCTCGCGCGGGTGCGCGCCGCCAGCCCCATCCCCATCGCCGCGGACGAGTCATGCGCCACCCGCGAGGACCTCCGGGCGCTCCTCGACGCGGACGCGATCGATGCAGCCATCATCAAGCCGCTGCGTACGGGCCTCGGCGAAGCGCTGGCGATGATCCGCGACGCCGCCTCGCGAGGTGTCCCCTGCATCCTCACGACCACGTTCGACACGGGCACAGGCACCGCCCTCGCCCTCCACCTCGCCGCCCTCCTGCCGGACCCCCGTCCCGCCTGCGGTCTCGCCACCCTGCCCCTCCTTGCGGGAGACATCGTGCGTGGCTGCCCCACCCCCGAGTCGGGGGCGCTCGCCCTGCCGAACGGCCCCGGCCTCGGTGTCACCCTCGACGACGGCGCCCTCGACCGCTTCGCCACCGGCCCCTGGGAAGGCGTGCCCGCATGAGCGCAATGCTCCCCGACTGGCTGACCCACCGCGCCCGCGCCCTCCCCCGCGTGACGGCCATCGCCGCCGGTCGCCGGCGGGGAATCAGTTACGCCGCTCTCTACGAGTACGCCGTCCGCCAGGCGAACGCGCTCGCCGCCGCCGGGACCGCCCCCGGCGAGCGTGTGGCTGTCATCGCCGGGACTTCGCGCGACTTCGTCGTCGCGATGCACGCCACCACCCTCACGGGCGCCATCTTCGTGCCCCTCAACGTACGACTCACCGCCGCCGAGCTGGCGGAGCAGCTGCGCAACGCCGCCCCCGCCGTCGTCCTCTGCGACGGCCCCCGCGAGCCCCTCGCGGCTAAGGCCGCCGCCCTCGCGGGCTGCCCCGCCCCGCGTCGCCTGTCCCTTCCGCCCGTGCCGGAGAAGGCTCCCCTCGTCGATGCCCACGATGCCGACAGCTGCCACAGCATCGTCTACACCTCGGGTACCGCCGGGGACGCCAAGGGCGTCATGCTCACCTACGGGAACTTCTGGGCGAGCGCGAGTGCGTCCGCCCTCAACCTCGGCCTCGATCCCTCCGACCGCTGGCTCGCCTGCCTCCCCCTCCACCACGTCGGTGGCCTCTCCATCCCCATCCGCAGCGCCATCTACGGCACGGCCGTCGAGCTCCACACTCGCTTCGAGCCCGAGGCCGTCAACAGGGCCGTGCGCTCGGGCGACCTGTCCCTGCTCTCGGTGGTCCCGACCATGCTCCGCCGCATGCTCAACGCCGATGACCGCCCCTTCGACGGCTCCATCCGCGCCGTCCTCGTCGGCGGCGGTCCCGTGCCGCCCGTCCTGCTCCAACGCGCCACCGCCCGCGGCCTGCCCGTCGTCCAGACCTATGGCCTCACGGAGGCCTGCAGCCAGGTCACGACGCTCGCCCCTTCCGAGGCGATGTCGCACCTCGGCTCGGCCGGACGCGCCCTGCTCTCTGCCGACGTGCGGGTCGATGCTCCCACCGGCGAGCCCGGCGAGATCCTGATCCGCGGGCCGGCGGTCACCCCTGGCTACTACCGCAACCCCGACGCCACCGCCCGCGCCTTCGCCGACGGCTGGCTGCAAACGGGCGACATCGGCTTCCTCGACAGGGACGGCTTCCTCACCGTCCTCGATCGCCGTGACGACGTCATTGTCTCCGGCGGCGAGAACGTCTACCCGGCAGAGGTCGAGGCGGCCCTGCTTGCCTACCCCGGCATCGAGGGCGCCGCCGTCGTCGGCCTCCCCGACGAGGAGTGGGGCCAGCTCGTCGTCGCTGCGGTGGTCTCGCAGCTCCCGGTCGACCTCGCGCGCGTCGCGCCCCTGCTTCGCAGCCGCCTCGCCGGCTACAAGATTCCCGCCGCCATCGAGCGCTTCGATGCGCTTCCCGCCACCTCCTCGGGCAAGATCCAGCGCCGCTTCGTCCGCCAGCAGATGGCCGACCGCCTCGCTACACTCCCCACCAATCACTGACCACCAGCCACCAATCGCCAGGGGGTACCTCATGAGCGACGACGCCCTCCGCACGCTTCTCGATCGCCAGGCCATCAGCGACACGGTCCTGCGCTACGCCACCGGCATCGACATGCGCGACTGGGAGGCTTATCGCTCGTGCTTCACCGACGAGGTCGAGATCGACTTCACGTCGTGGGGCGGCGGGGAGCCCCAGACCATGCGCGCCGACGACTGGACCGCAGGCGTGCGCGCCGGGCTCAGCGGCTTCTCGGCGACCCAGCACATCAGCACCAACCACGTCATCACGATCGATGGCGACGAGGCCACCTGCGTCTCCTACATGCAGGCCCAGCACTACCTCCCCAACGACGAAGGCGATAACAGCCTCACGCTCGGCGGCTACTACACGAATTCCCTCGTCCGCGCCCCCGATCGCTGGCGCATCCGCCGCTGCCAGCTCACCGTCACCTGGACGACCGGCAACAAGCACATCTTCGTGCTCGCCCGCGAGCGATGGGCCGCCATGGAGGCCGGCGAGGCCTAGGGCGGCTGGGCCGGCTCCGGCCTAGCGGTACGGCAGCGCGTATATGATGCCGCCTGTGCCTGCCGGGCAGCCGGAGTTGTTGATGACCAGGTCGTTGAGCGTGCACTTGCGTGGGATGTAGTCGCCGACGGTGCGCTCGTAGATCTCCCCGTAGTTCCCTACGGCCTTAATCGCCCGCTGGATGAATCGCGCGTCGATTCGGTCGAAGCCGTGTGCGTACACCTCGCCGCCCTGCCAGGAGACGCCGAGGAGGTGCGCTACCTCGGCGTTCGGCGGGTTTGCCGCCATCTGGTCCACGTTGGCCTGGATGATGCCGATTTCCTCGGCCCTGATCAGGCCGTGCACGACCCAGTTCACGATGTCCTTCCACTCGCTGTCGTAGTCCCGAACACCGGGAGCGAGCGGCTCCTTTGAGATGATCTGCGGGAGGATCAGGTAATCGTCAGCGTCCAGTCGAAGGGAGATGCGTGAGGCAAGCGTGGAGGCGTCCTCCGTCAGCACGTCACAGCGCCCGTAGAAGAAGACGGTCAACACGTCTTGTTTGGCGCCCTGCGGGTCGTACGTCAGGCCGATGTCCGTCAAGTGGTCCGCCAGGTTCTGCTCGGTCGTCGTGCCGGCCTGCACGCAGATGGTCGCGTCGCCCATGTCCGAGGTTGATTCGATCCCCGAGTCCTTCCGCACAGCGAAACCCTGGCCGGTGTAGAAGATCGGCTGCGCGTAGTCCACACCCAGTTCGCGGTCGCGCGAAGCCGTGACGGCGGTTGCGCGGATCAGCACGTCGATCTCGGCAGCTGCAAGCATTTCGAAGCGCGTGGATGCGTCCGAAGCGTCGATATACTCGACCCTTCTGTCGTCACCGAGCACCGCAGCCGCGATCGCCTTGCAGAACTCGATGTCGAATCCGCTGACGGTGCCGTCGGCCGCTCTGAAGCCGAAGAGGGGGTGGGTTTGCTTGACTCCGCACTTCAGTTCGCCGCGCTCAAGGACCGTCCCGAGCGTGTCCCAGGAGGGCGGACCGTCCGCCACGCCCTCGACCAGCGGTTCCCTCGCTTCGGCCGTCGGAGGTGGAGTTGGTGTGGCAACGGCCTCGCCGAGCCCGCCCCACAGGCACCCAGCCTCTTCCAGCGTTGCCCGCACCCCTTCCGGAAGTGCCGCCACCTCCCGCTCAAAGGCGCGGTCGAAGAGTCCGGCCACGAATGACCAGCCCTCGAGGGCATCCTCGCCCTCACCCAAGACCCCATCTTCCAGCTCCCCAAACAGCAACAGCAGCGCAATCCCGTTCCCGGTGAGCGCAGTGTGGAAACCGCGCAGCTCCGGGGGAGGCTCGATGCGCTCGATCTCCGTGAGTACCTCCGCCACCGCCTCAGCGCCGATGACGTCGGTCGCCGGCGTGGGCTGTGAGGCCAGCCCGGCACACCACTCGGTGTAATCCTCGACCGTGAGCACTGGGCTGCGAGCAGGTGTCGGCGAGGGGGTCGTTGGAGTCGAAGCTTCCGTAGGCGTTGACGCAGGCGTGGCGGTCGACGGCGCACTTGTTGTGGCAGTGGATGTGGGGGCACCGGTGGATGTTGGTGTTGCCGTCGGCGATGCCGCTGTGGGGGTCGCGGTTGGCCTGGTGGTGGATGTTGGGGTTGCCGTCGACGATTGGCCCTCGGGAGTGGAGCTCGGCGCGGCCGCGGGTGTGGGGCTCGGGTCGCCACCACCACAGGCGGCCACAAGGAAAAGTGCCAGCAGCAGGGACGTGGGCCAGGCGGCCGTCCGCGCCACCCCCCTGTTCATCCGCCACCGCGTCATGGGGCGGCAGCCTATGGTTCGCCCCCAACCGCAGTCAACCACTCCCTGTGCGGTGTCGCCCTACGGAGGCTGGGCCGGTTCCGGTTCCGCCTCTGCGTCTGTGTCTGGCGGACCGAGGAGCTCTTCGCCGGGAAGCTGCTCCTGCCGGTGGGCCCGCAGCCAGAGGGCCAGCAGGGGCGCCCCGATCACGGCCACGATGATGGCCGCCGCGCGGTAAGCCACGGGCAGTCCCCAGGTGTCGCCCAGCCAACCCAGCAGGGGTTCCATCCCCGCCACGGAGAGGCTGAAGATCATGTTGTGGATCGAGAGGATCGTGGCGCGATTGGCGCTTGGAATACGGCGGTTCAGGTAGTCCGAGATGGCAACGAAACTCATGGCGAACATCGTCGTCGTGAGGGGGTAGAACGCGAACGCGGCCACGTGATCTATAGCCCCGAGGCCGACCGCCGTGACCATCACCACGATCGGCATCAGCACGATGATGCGGCTCACCCCGAGCAGCGTGACGACGCGGTAGGTGATGAGTGCGCCCACCATCGAGAGCAGCTGCCCGGGCGTGAGGAAGAGGCCAAAGGACCAGATGGGCATCTCGTGGGCGCCGAGGAACGGCTGCTGGAGGATGATCATGCTCACGCCCACGCCCATCACACCGGCGGTGAGCAGCATCATGTAGCGCACCGCCGGCTTCCCGAAGGCCACGCCGAAGGCTTCCTTCACCACCGTGAGGTAGCCCTGCTGCTCCCCTTCCTCGAAGCGCGGCGGCTCCTTGAAGCTGAAGCTCACAAGCCAGGCCACGGCCATGAGCCCGCCGCTCGCGACGACCGGTATCCAGAGGCTCGTCAGGTGGGCCACCAGGGCCCCGATGAGGAGGCCGAGGATGGCGCCGATGGCCTGGATTGCGCGCGCCCTTCCCCACAGCTTCGGGTAGTCGCGTTCCCGACCGATGGCGCGCAGGGAGTCGTAGACAAAGGCGGAGTCGGCCCCCGAATAGAGGGTGAAGGCTGCCGCCCACACCATGTAGGAGACAAGCAGGACGCCGAAGTTCGTGGCAATGCCGAAGACGACCACCGCAATCGCGTTTGTCAGCGCGCCGTAGCTCAGGGAGACCTTCCGTCCCCAGCGATCCGCGATCGCGCCTGTCGGCACCTCCAGCACGATGAGGAGGATCCAGAAGGGGGCGTCGAGCGCCGTGAGTTGCGTGAGCGACAGCCCGCGCTCGTCGATCAGGTAAACGGCCCAGATGGGCAGCCAGAGCTGGAAGTCGACGAAGAAGCGGAACAGGTAGAACCGCCACACGTTCGCCTCCAGGGAGCGTGCGTCCTCAGGGGAGAGAGTGGCGCTGGTGGCGGCGAGGCTGCTCACCTCGGGTCGCCCCGCGTTGGGGTCAGGAAGGGCGTGTCGGAGGGAGCGGTCGGCTGCATGGGCGAGCGACCATCGTACGCGAACCTTCCCAGTGCCCCGTCCGGCCCCGGCGGCCGGTCCTGCGTGCTACTGTGCCGGCATCCCCGCCACGGAGGTTCCCCATGGCGCGCTTCATCCTCATCGGGCTCGTCGAGCCCCCCAGCCCCGAGGACCAGGAGCTGTTCGACGAGTGGTACCTCGGCCAGCACGTCTACGACACCGCCCTCTGTCCCAACTTCCTCAGCGGCACCGTCTACAAGCTGCGGGGTGGGCATGTGGGCATCGACATCCCCTCCGAGTACATCTGCATCTATGAGGTCGATGCCAGCAGCTACGAGGAGGCCGAGCGCGTCCTCAACGAGTGGCAGCGCGACCCCGACGCCTGGGAGGGCCGCGCCGAGCACAACGAGGCGCTCGCCGGCGTCGATGGCTCGCCCCTGCGCGTCAGGGGCTCGGGCTGGTACGAGTTTGAGCGCGGTTACCACACCCGCGGCTGACGCCGAGACCGCGGTAAAGCCTGCGCGTACGACCCATTGGGACAAAACGGCCGGTTTTGTAGACAATGGTCCGATGGGAACTGGCCACCGGCGCAGCACACCTCGCCGCCGCTCGGGGAGGGCCTCGCCGTGAGTCGCCTGACGCGTGCCCTCGGTTTCGGCGACGGCGACCATCGCCCGCGCACGAGCGCCGATTCGCCCAAGGTACGCCGCATCCGCGAAACCATGCGTTGGCGGGGCTACGACCTGAGCGAGTACAGCGACGAGCAGATCGTGGCCGTAAGCGCCCGTTTCCCGAACGACATCACCGAGGACGGCGAGACTACCGAGGACGGCCGGCGCGCCCTTGCCGCCGCCCTCGAGCGCGGCGACTTCGCATCGCCCCCGCCCCAACCCGTGGCCCCCGATCCACCCTCACCCGAGCCCCCCGCGGCCACCTCCGCGGCCCCGCCGCAAGCGACGCCCCCTCCCCCGCAAGCCGCGTCCTCCGCCCACCGCGCCTCCCTCGGCATGCCCACCCTCCCCGAACGGCTCGCCCACATCTTTGGCCTCCACGCCTGGCGCCCGGTCGGTGATGAAGCCGGCAGGCGCATGCAGTGCGTGGGCTGTGGCCAGATGCGCAACGAACCCATCCCCTTCCGCACGCCCCCGCCCCCGCCTCCACCCCCGCCCACACAACCGCCGCCCGAGGAACCCATCTCCCGCCGCGAACCACCCCCCAGGCCCCCCCTCGACGACCTCCCCAACCTTGAGGATCGCGAGCGCATGGGGACACCGCCCCAGCGGCCGCAGCGCGCCCCCGGCCGGCAGCGTGGGGACGGCCCCTGGGAATTCTTCATGGGCCTCCCCTGGTGGTCGAAGCTGCTGGCCATCTTCATCCTGATCCAGGTCATCGGCTTCATCGTGTCCGCTGTTGCGGGCGGGGGCGGCGGCGGCTAGACGGCCGGAGGAACTCGGACATGATTCGCTACGAGGACATCCATCACATCGCCTTCGTGGCCGCTGATCTCCAGCGCGGCATGGAGGAGGTCGGCGAGGTCTACGGCGTCTCCTGGACAACTCCGCGCCACCTCGAGCTCCCCGTACGCGACACCCGCGGCGACAGGAACCTCAAGCTTTCGGTCGTCTACTCGCAGCAGGGCCCCCTCTTCCTTGAGGTGCTCCAGGCCGTCCCCGATTCCGTCTGGGCGCTTACCCCCGGCTCGCACCTCCACCACATCGGCGTCCACGTCGACGACGTCGGGGCCGAGATCGAGCGCCTCGAGGGGCTCGGGCAGGCTATCGAGGCCGCCGGCGTGGGACCGGATGGGCGGACGGGCGGTTGGGCCTACCTGCAGAGCGCCCAGGCCCTGCGGGTCGAGATCATGGACATCAGCGGTCGCGAGGGCACGGCCCAGTGGGCGCGAGGCGAGATCCAGTAGCGGGGACTACCGCAGGCGGCGCAGCCGCGGCGAGATGACCAATAGCAACCCCGAGATGCCCGTCAGCGCGGCGGCGAGGATGGCGATGGCCCGGTCGATGCCGATTACCTCCGCCATGATGCCGATGAAGAACGCGCCCAGGGCCATCATGCCCGGCTGGATCATCATGAGCGCCATCACCCGCCCGCGGAACCGATCCTCGACATAATGATGCAGCAGTATCTGGCTGAAAGCCTGGCGGCCGGCAGTTCCGACCCCCACGAAGATGATCGTGACGACGGCGAACCAGAACACGCGTGAGCCCGAGAACGCTACCAGCGCCACCCCCAGCAGGATGGTGCTCGCCAGCAGGAGGATGCCCCGTTTTCGTTCCGGCAGTGAGGCGATGACGAGCGCTCCGAACAGGGCGCCGCCGCCGCTCACGGCCGTGAGCGCCCCCAGCTCGATCGGGCCGCCTCCGAGCACCTCTTTCACGAAGCCGGGCAGCAGTTGGATGTAGGGCATTGCCAGCATGGCGCTGAGCAGGGCGACGCCCAGCAAGGCGAGGATCGTGGGGTCGCGCCGGACGTAGGTGAACCCGTCTCGCAGGTCGCCCAGCCTGCCCCCGGACGAACCCTCGGCGGCGGCGCCGCCCCGGGGGATGGGCGCCAGCGAGATCATCGCGGAGAAGTAGAGCGCGGCCATCACGAGGTAGACGGGACCGGCCCCGGTCACGCCTCCGCCCAACGCCCAGATGAGTACCCCGCCGGCAGCGGGTGCGAGCAGGCGCATCAGGTTCATGCCGGCGGAGTTGAGCGCCACCGCGTTCATGAGGAGGTCGCGCCCCACCACCTCGGGAATCATCGCCTGGCGGGCGGGCATCATCAGCGCCATCGTGATGCCCTGCACGATAGAGGCGGCGAACAGGTGCCAGAGCTCGATCGTTTTCGTGAGGATCAGGGCGCCCATCACGAGGGCGTTCAGCACGGAGACGAATTGCCCCGCCTGGAGCACGATCTTCTTCGGTGCGCGGTCGGCGAGAAGGCCGCCGAAGATGCTGAGTACGAGCATGGGCAGGGAGGAGGCAAGGGCGATCCCGCCCAGCGCCGCGAACGAGCCTGTGATCTCGAATGCCACGTAGCCGCGCACCATCATCTGCATGTTCATCGCCGCCATCTGGCCGAGCATGGCCAGGTAGAACCAGCGGAACATGGGGGTGCTGAACGACGAGAACGTCTGCAGCGAGTTCAGGCGGCTGGTAACGGGGTTGGAACGGGGAACGGCCTTGGCGCGGACCGTGTTCGTCGACTGCGCCAAGGTGCCTCCGTCGCGCAAGCAGCGCGGACCTTCACGCTAGCGTGAAGGTAGGTCGTGGGCAAGCGGGCGGGACCCTCGCGGCTACGGCTCGACTGTCACCGTCCCGGTGGAGCCGTCGATGGTGACGGTGACGCCGTCCGGGATGAGCGAGGTCACGCCCCGGATCTGGGCAACGGCCGGGATCCCGAACTCGCGCGCGACCGTGGCCGCGTGGCTGAGGATGCCCCCCGTCTCCACCACGACGCCCGCCGCGGGGATGAAGAGCGGCGTCCAGGCCGCGTCCGTTACGGGCGCGATCAGGATCTCGCCGGGCTCCAGCAGCGCGCTCATCGCCGCCTCGGCGCTCTCGATCACGCGCGCCTTGCCCGAAGCCTGCCCCGGGCTGACGCCCAGTCCCTGGTAGCTCGCCGAGGTGACCGCCTCCGGGGCCACCTTCGGAATAAGCTCGACCGGCCAGTCGAACATGACCGGCAACTCGTGCCGCTCCATGCGGGCGAACTCTTCCTTGCGGCTGGCGACGTTGGCCTTCGCCTCAGCGCCATCGAGCGCGCCTTCGGCGGCCTCCCGCAGCTCCGGAAGCCGCAGGAACCAGACATCCTCGGCGTCATCGATGACGCCCCGCTCGGCCAGACGCCTGCCAAGCTCCACGGCCGGCGGACGCTGGGTGCGACAGGCGCGGGCCCAGTTCGCCTTGCTGCTTTCGCGCCCCCGGTTCAGCGTCTGCACGAGCCGCAGCGCGTGCCGGTACTCATCCAGCACCTCCGTGGGCAGTTGCGACTCGATCTCGCGCTCAACCACCTCGCGGGCGGCCGCCTGCTTCCGCTCGAGCTCGTGCGGATCGCGGTCGGGACTCGCGTTCAGGTCGGCCTGGATGCTGCTCAGGACGAAGTTTGGGGCCTCGTCCCAGGTGCGGAACGAGGGGTTGGTCTCGCACTGCCCGCGGAAGCCGAGCTCCATGATGAAGCTTGCGTACTCAGCGGCGAATGCCTGCCAGTCGTCGTTGGGTGGATCGGCCAGGCGACCGACCAGGTCGTCGGCCTTCAGCGTCGCAAACTCAGTCGCAAGCGCGGGCCGCGCCGCGATGAAGCGGCTCAGGTCCCAGATGGCCTTCGCCGGCAGCGCGCTCTCCACCCCGGTCAGGCCGCTCGTGATGATGTTCCCCCACTCCGGCGGGTGGTCGGGCACGTGCTCGTCGAGGATCCTCCCGACGATCGAGGTGTACTCGCCACCCCCCACGGAGTTGTAGTAGTGCGCCATGAAGATGCGCCCGGCCAGGTGGGTGCCCGCGTCGAGCGCTTCGATCAGCTCCGCGTCGCTGGCCGCGCTCCAGTCGCGCTCACGCGACTCGCGGTAGGCGTTGTAGGTAATCTCGCGGTTCCTGGCCTTGGTCGCCTCCGAGTTCTCCCAGCGATCCGTGATGGCCGCGCGCGTCGCCATGGCCCGCTCCTCGTCCGAGTGGGCCTCGCTCTTGAGCGCGTCGCCACCCTCGAGGAACTGCTTCAGGAAGTCGCTTCCCTCACCCACGGAATACGTGGCCGTGAAGGCCATGTTCAGGCCGTAGTTGATGACGAACCGTCCCCCGATGAAGGGGAGCGTCGTCGCCAGCGGCGGCTTCGGAACCTCCAGGATGTCGACCGTGTCGAGGTCTTCGGTGACGCCGTAGTTCCAGACATAATCCCACTCCCGCCAGATGTCGGCGGAGAGCGGCTTGGTCACGCCCGGGAGCACCTCCGCGGCGTTCGTCGTGGTGTAGGCCCCGTGCACGGGCTCGTGCAGGCTGTCCCAGCTGCAGTGAAGCTCATCGCTCATCGTCGTGTCCCTCCTACGACGCTGTCCGGACCTGGTAGGCGGCTGTCAGCTAGTACGCGGCGGTCCCGCCGTCGACCGACCAGAGCGCGCCCGTGATGCCCGACCCGACATCGGAGGCAAGCAGCACGGCCACCGCGCCGACTTCCTCGACGGTGTTCATGCGCTTGGTCGACGACTCCGAGGAGAACTGCTCGACCATCTCGTCGTACGTCAGGCCCATCGACGCTGCCGCCTCGGGTCCGCTGTCGAGCAGGATATCGGTCTCGATCAGCCCGGGGCAGATCGCGTTCACGGTGATGCCCATCGTGCCCACTTCCTGGGCCGAGCTCTTCGTGAGCCCGTTGATCGCGTGCTTGGCCGCAACGTAGGCGGAGATGCCCGGCTTGCCGTGCTTCCCCTCGAGCGAGGAAATGTTGATGATGCGCCCGCTCTCCTGCGGGATCATGTAGCGGAAGGCGTGCTTGATGCCCCAGAACGTCGCCGAGAGGTTCCACGTGATCGTGTGGTCCCAGGCTTCGTTCTCCATCTGCGCGACGGGGGCGAAGCCGGAGCTCCCGCCCGCGTTGTTCACGAGGATGTCGATCTGCCCGTAGCGCTCGACCGTGCCGTCGACGAGTCCGGAGAGCGTTGCCTCCTGCGTCACGTCGCCGGCGATGAAGTGGGCGCGATCGCCCGCGTCCATCTCCGCCAGGGCGCGCGCGCCCTTCTCCTCGCTGCGACTGTTCATGACCACGCTGGCGCCCTCCGCCAGGAACGCCTCCACGATTCCCCGACCGATGCCCCGCGTTCCCCCGGTAACCGCCGCGACCTTGCCTTCCAGCTTCATCACACCCCTCCTGAGTTACATAGCGACTCACCCGGCAACCACTGCTGCCGGGCCGACGGGAGAGCTTAACGACAGAACCGCCAACCGTGCCACCGCAACGGGCGGGGTAATTCGCTACAGGGCCTGCTACGTTTGCGCCGTGGCAACGGCCTCGGCTTGGAAGACACTGGTCCTGGCGGCGCTCGTCGCCGCTATCCTCATTGCCTGCGGGGGCGATTCCCCCGACCCATCCCCCACCGCTGCCACCCCGACCGCCCCCGCGACCGAATCTGCTACTCCTTCCCCAACCGCTCCCCCCACCCCCGCCCCGACCGCCACCCCCACCCCCGCCCCGACCGCCACCCCCACCCCCGCTCCGACCGCTACCCCCACCCCCGCCCCGACCGCCCCCGCGACCGAATCTGCTACTCCTTCCCCAACCGCTCCCCCCACCCCCACCCCGACCGCCACCCCCACCCCCACCCCGACCGCCACCCCCACCCCCACCCCGACCGCCACCCCCACGGCCAGCCCGTCACCCGCCGACGCCCCCACGACGCCCACCTCGACCCCCACGGCCACCCCCACACCCTCTCCCGAGCCCACCCCAACTCCCACCCCGACCCCCGAGGAGCCGGTCGAGCCTACCCCCACCCCCACCCCCCGCCCCGCCCTCCCCCAGTCCCCCACGTTCGACGCGCCCTCTGGCGTCTACACCGCCATCACCGTCGGCGCTTCGCACGCCTGCGCCCTGACCGAGGATGCGGAGGCCATCTGCTGGGACATCGCTAGCGGGGATGTCTGGGACACCCCACCCCGTTCCTTCACGTTCATCAAGGCCGAGGGCACTCACACCTGTGCCGTCACGGACGAGGGCGAGATAGAGTGCTGGGCACGAGGTGGGGGAGCGATCCCCGAGGGGGACCCCGACCCGTCTAGAGGTGCGCCGACAGGCCGCTACACTGCCATCAGTTGGGCCTCCGTTCACTCCTGCGCCCTCACCAAAGAAGGAGAGGCGCTCTGCTGGGGGTGGGAGAGTCGGTCGGACGAACCGGGAGACTCGGAAGAACTCACCTTTTCCGCTGTTCCGCCCGGGGAGTACACGGCGATCGCCGCCCGGTACGCCTTTTATGGCTGGGCCGAGGAGCATTGGACGGTGTGTGCCCTCGTCGGCACAGAGGGAGCTGTCTGTTGGAGCAGGGGGAGGGCCCATTCAACCGTGTTTCCGCTGTCGACCTGGTCTCGCGAAGGTCACTACACCTCGGTTGGGGTGTCGGGCAGGGGCTTCTGCGGCCTAAGAGTCACAGGGGAAATCGAAGGCTGTGGCTTGCCGAAGGGGGCTGGTGCGGCCCGCTATGTTGCCGTTAGTCCTGGCGAAAAGCACGTATGCGCGGTCACCGATGCGGGTCAGCTTGAGTGCTGGACCCATGGGAGCGGCTGGTTCGGACAGGGGGATGTCTACGTGATGAATCCCCCTGCACACTCGTCTCGGCGGTTTGTCACGGTGGGTATGGGGCGGGGTTACGGTTGTGCCCTCTCCGATGCCGGCGAGGCCGTCTGCTGGGGGGCCACCATCAACAAGGTCGTCCCGCCAGATCCGCCGCCTGGCCGATATGTTGCCGTCGGCGATGGCCTCGGCCACACATGCGCACTCACGGAGGACGGTCAAATTGCCTGTTGGGGATGGAACACCTTTGGGCAGGTTGTGGTCCCCGATGGGCGGTACACAGCAATCAGCGCGGCAAACGTCAGTACGTGCGCCCTCACTTCAGGTGGAGGGGCTGTCTGTTGGGGGTTTACTTCCCTGGGACGCTTCCCCACATCTCATCGATATGTGGATGTTAGTGCCGGTGACTGGGGTGAAGCGTGCGCCCTCACCGAGGCTGGCGAAGCGGTCTGTTCGACGGGCATCGGTGAGGCGCCTTCCGGACCGTTCGTCGCTATCGGTCTTCGTGGCTACGGCCGCGCCTGTGCCCTCGCCGAAGACGGCGAAGCTGTTTGCTGGGTCAAGGGTGGAGGCGGGCAGGTCTCTTCGTCAGCCCACGCCCATGCGACGGTGACTCTCCACAGCGCCGCGATTGCCGGTCGCACTACCTTTGACTGCGTTACCACCGGCGGCGGCGACGTAGAGTGCGAAGGTATGGAGGGCTTTGGTCCCCTAGACCTGTCAGCGGGTCGCTATGTGGCTATCAGCGACGGTGTCCTCCATGGCTGTGCGCTTACGGAGGCTGGCCAAGCGCGGTGCTGGGGGTATTTCACCGAGAGTCTCAGGTTCGGTACGGGCTATGGACCAGCCCCTCAGCCTCCCGGTCGATACAAGGCGATCAACTCCAGCATGTTTCGCACTTGCGCTGTTACGGTGGCCGGAGAAGTAGTCTGCTGGGGGGACGTGGACTTCGAGGAGCCCCCTCTCATTCCCCCTTACTGAGGGTGATGTCTCCCCCTCCCCGCGCCCACCCCAGCGCGACGCTCGCCCCTACTGCCCCCGCGCCCACCCCAGCGCGACGCTCGCCCCAACCGCCAGCGCCCCCGCCAGCACGTTGAAGAGGATGTCCCACGGGTCGAAGACGCGGCTGGGCACGGCGAACTGGAGGCATTCGTCGAGCAGGCCCACCGCCGCCGTCGCCATGATGGCCGCTACTGCCGGCACGAGGACGCGCCGGCCCTGGCTGACCCGCTCCGCCAGCGCTGCGTAGACGAACACGCCCAGCACCCCGTACTCGATCAGGTGCGAGCGTTCCTCCAGCACCGCGATCCGCAGGAACACCAGCAGGTAGACAGCCGCGATCCCCGCGGCGACGGCGAGCTCCAGGCGGCCCGGACGCATCCACACCCCCTGCAGGACGGCCGTCGTCCCCACGAGGAGCATCCCGAGGAGGAACAGCCCGACGCTGAGCGCCTCCTCCAGCGCATTGAGGTCGCGGAGGGCGTCCGCGAGCTGCCCCCCGACCCCCAGGGAAGAGGCGATCGCCGCCACGACCGCGAGTGTCCACAGCCAGAGGCGCCGTTCTCGCGTCGAGGAGAACAGGGACATCGCCGGGCACTATAGGGATCGCGGGAGCGCCCCCGGCCCTCTCCACTGCGGTACCCGCTCCTTGTACCCCTCTCCCCCATTCGTTACCGTTATTCCCGCATGGGCGCGTGACGTACCCCCACCGCGCGCCCGCCCCCAGGAGGCGCCACGTGCACGATCTGGTTATCCGCAACGGCACCATTGTCGACGGGTCGGGAGATGCTCCCTTCCAGGGCGATATCGCCATCGACGACGGCAGGATCGCCGCCATCGGCCGCATCGAGGCCGACGGTCGCGAGACCATCGACGCCACGGGCATGGTCGTCGCCCCCGGCTTCGTCGATATCCACACCCACTTCGACGGCCAGATCACGTGGGACCCGCTGCTCACGCCCTCCTGCTGGCATGGCGTCACCACCGTCGTCATGGGCAACTGCGGAGTCGGCTTCGCGCCCGCCGCGCCGAACCGCCACGACTGGCTCATCGGCCTCATGGAAGGCGTCGAGGACATCCCCGGCACCGCCCTTGCGGCGGGCATGCAGTGGAACTGGGAGACCTTCCCCGAGTACCTCGACTACCTCGAGACCCTGCCCAAGGCCCTCGACGTCGGCACGCAGGTGCCCCACGGCGCCGTCCGCGCCTACGTCATGGGTGAGCGCGGCGCCATGAACGAGCCCGCCAACCCCGAGGACATCTACGAGATGAAGCAGCTCGTGCGCGAGGGCATTGATGCCGGCGCGCTCGGCGTCTCCACCTCCCGCACCATCGTCCACCGTGCCATCGACGGCGTGAATGTGCCCGGCACCTTCGCCGAGGAGGACGAGATGATGGCCTTCGGCGAGGCCCTGAAGGAGGCCGGGACCGGCGTCTTCGAGCTCGCGCCCGCCGGCGTCACCGGCGACGACATGAACCTCCCCGACCTGGAGGTCGCCTGGATGCGGCGCGTCTCCGCCGCCACCGGTCGCCCCATCACCTTCGCCCTGGTCCAGCTCGACGCCGAGCCCGACCACTGGAAGCGCATGTTCGACCTCTCCGAGGAAGCTGTCGCCGAGGGCGCCGACCTCTACCCGCAGGTCACCGCGCGCGCCCCGGGCGTCCTCCTCGGTCTGCAGACGAACCACCCGTGGGTGAACGCACCGGCGTTCCAGGAGATCAGCGGCCACTACAAGCTCGGCGAGGGCGACGCCCACCACCTCCGCAGCACCCCCCTTGAGGAGATCGTGGCCGAGCTGGCCAAACCCGAGGTGAAGGAGCGGCTCATGGGCGAGCTGGCCGAAGCCCGCCAGGAGATCGCCTTCATCAACATGGCGCGCGTCTTCCCGCTGGAGGAGCCGCTCGATTACGAGCCCGCCGAGGAGGACAGCGTCGCCGCCATGGCCGAGAGCCAGGGCCGCGACGTCTACGACCTCTTCTACGACCTCATGCTCGCGGAGGGCGGCAAGCGCATGTTCTTCGCCCCCACCCTCAACTACAACGAGTTCAACTACGAGGTCGTGCGCAAGATGCTGACGCATCCGCGCGCCGCCCTCGGGCTCGACGACGCGGGCGCCCACTGCGGCGTCATCTGCGACGCCAGCATGCCCACCTTCATGCTCACCCACTGGGCCCGCGATCGCTCCCGCGGCGAGGGTCTGCCTCTCGAGTTCGTCGTCAAGAAGATGACGAGCGACACCGCCCGCCTCTACGGCCTGAACGACCGTGGCGTTCTGCGCCCCGGCATGAAGGGCGACGTCAACGTCATCGACCTGGAGCGCCTCCGGCTCCGCGCCCCCGAGCTCGCCCACGACCTCCCCGCCGACGGCCGCCGCCTCATCCAGAAGGCGGAGGGCTTCGTCGCCACCATCGTCAGCGGCGAGGTGGTCATGCGCGACGGCGAGGACACGGGCGCGCGCCCCGGGCAGCTCATCCGCGGCGAACAGCAGCCCGCCGGCGTCGCGTAGCGCGCGTCCTCCCGAGGACTTCAGGGCCAACCCCACCAATTCGGTGGGGTTGGCTGCGTGTGACAGTCGCCAGCCAGGGAACGATTACCGCGCACGGTGCATATAGGGATGTAAGCGGCACGACTGCCGGCAGACCCCGTCTGCTACCCTGCCGCGCAAAGAGGCTTGATGACCATCGTCTCGTCCTGGCGACCCTGGCTCATCCTCCTGGCACTGGTGACTGCGTTGACGGCCTTGGCCGCCTGCGGTGGGGACATCGGCGACGACAACGACTCGGCCTACTACGCCACCGAGGCGTACGCCGCCGCCACCGAGGCGGCGGAAGAGACGAGTTCAGCCCAGCGAGCCCAGCCCACGAGCGCCGCAGCGGCGCAGGCCGAGCCCGCGGCCGAGGCCGAGCCCGCGGCCGCCGACGACGCAGGCGGCGCTGGCGCCAGCGCCTCGATGGTCAGCACGTCGGCCATGGCCCAGTCCCGGGTCGTCGTGCATACCGCTCGCATGTCGCTGGTGGTAAACGATGTCGACCAGGCCGTGGGCGAGGTCCGCGCCGTCGCCTCCCACTACGGTGGCTGGATCGTCAGCTCCGACCAGACCGCCAGGCATAGCGGGGCGATCGCGATTCGCGTGCCCGCTCAGTCGCTGGCCCAGGCCCTCTCCGACCTGGAAACAGTGGGGATCGAAGTCGAGTCGCTGCAGGTCAGTAGCCAGGACGTGACCGAGGAGTTCGTCGACAGCGAGTCGCGCCTGAACAGCCTCACTGTCACGCGGGCCAGGTTGCTCACCTTCCTCGACCGGGCCGTGGATGTCGAGGATGCATTGCTCGTCCAGCAGGAACTCTCGAGGCTCCAGCTCCAGATCGAACAGATCCAGGGTCGCCTCAACTACCTGCGCCAGGTGGCCGCCTTCTCGCTGATCGAGGTGGAACTGAAGCTGGCCGCCGTCTCCATCGAGGTCGATGCCGGCCCGGACGGCTCCTACCGGATAGGACAGATCGTCCGCTTCCGGGCGTCGTTCGAGGCCCCGCCCGACATCGAGGAGTACTCCTTCGTCTGGGACTTCGGCGATGGAACCTCGGCATCCGGGAGCGGCAGCGTCCTGACGCCGGAGGGGAACCGCATCACCGCAACCGTGAACCACACCTACGGCGACGATCGCGACTCCCCCTTCATTGTCACCATCCGGCTCCTCGGCGCCGGCGATGGCGGCCGGGCCGAGGGATCCGACGCGCTGCTCGTGGCCGTCAGCCACGTCCCCACCATCGAGGTGTTCGCGGGCGACAACCGCACAGTGGAGGAGGGCGACAAGGCGGACTACAGCGCGTCGTTCACCCGCCCCTCCGAGCTATGGGACTACGAGTACCAGTGGGACTTCGGCGACGGTTCGCCCTCCACCATCGGCAATCCCGAAGAGGGCGCAACCCGCGTCGAGGTCTCCCACAAGTACTCCGACTATCGCTCCAGGCCGTACCGCGTGGTCTTCACGGTGAGCGCCATGAGCGACGCCGGCCGCGTGACCGGTTCGGGCGGCTTCGAGGTTGCCGTCACGGAGGGAGACAGCCTTGTCGTGGGGGGCTGGGACCTTGGGTCCACGGCGGCGGCTGCCCTCTACGCGCTCTCCGCCGTGGGTCGCGCCGTCCTCCAGGTGCTTATCTGGCTGGGCATATTTGTGCTGCCGATAGCCGCGGCGGCGGCGATCGTGGTCTACCCGGTCAGGCGTGGGTGGCCCCGCGTGTCGGCTCTCTATGGAAGGGCCTTCGGTGGCTCCCGTCCCCGCCGCTCCGGGCCCCGCTTCCGGGCGAGGGGCGCCCCCGTCCCCTTCCTTGCGCGGCCCGAGCCGGAGCAGGGCGGAGCCGACGCGGCGGACACGGCCCCGGCGGAGGCCGATGGGACTGATGCGACGGATGCGGCAACCCCGCCCGAGGAGGGCGAGCCTCGGCAGTAGCCCACGAGCGCGGCGTTGTCTCCTTGAACCTGGAGTGCCCGCCCAGCCCCCGGCGATCAGCCCGCTGGACGTTTCTGGCCCTTTAATCCCCACTTCCTGCTCGAAGTCGAAGCCGTGGCGGTGGTTGATCGCATCCCCTAATCGCCTTTGGCGCGGTATGCTTAGCCGCTAGACGCGAAGCCGCGCCTGCTTGCCGGTGCGCGCAGCGACTCGACGCACGGGAGAGCCTGATGACCGAGACGATGTACCAGGAGATGATCGACGCCGTTGCTGAGTGCCCGGTGAAGCTGGACGAGATCGACCTCTTCAAGGCCGGCCAGCAGGAGCACTGGTTCGACTCCTACAGGATCCTGCACGAGGAAGCGCCAATCCTGCGCATCCCCGGCGAGGGCACCACTCCTGGCACCGATGGGTTCATCGTCACGAAGTACGAAGACATCGCGATGATCATTCGCGATCCCTACACCTTCCCCCAGCCTTCCTACGCGGGCGCCGGCCTCGATGTGGAGGAGGAGGACGACCACTCCGTCCTCCTCGACGCGATGTCTCGCAACACCCTTCGCCCCAACATGGAGCTGCACAAGCAGCATCGCATCCAGCTGACCGACCCCTGGGTCGGCGCCACGGGCGCTCCCCGCCACCGCCCCATGGTTACCCGCTACGTCGACGAGCTCATTGATGCCTGGATCGACCGCGATCCCGCCGAGATCGATTTCGTCGAGGAGTTCGCCGCCCCCCTCCCGCAGATGGTCATGACGACCATCCTCGGCTTCCCCTTCGAGGACATGCCGCAGCTCCGCATCTGGGGCCAGGCCCAGGTTCGCCGCTTCGTCTACGGCAAGGGCCACCGCAACCTCATGAGCGAGGAGGAGGAGGCGGACAACGCCCGCGATCTCGGCGACTTCATGCGGTACGTCCAGGCCCACGTCACGAACAAGCGCCAGAACCCCCAGGACGACATGACGAGCTTCCTCACGCAGGTCGAATACATGGGCCGCAAGCTCACCGATTCCGAAGTCGTCGGCGTCGTCTTCGGCATGCACATCGGGGGGCTGGAGACGACCCAGTACGCAATTGCCGCCGAGGCCGAGCTCCTCGCCCGTGAACCGGAGCTCTGGAACACCATCAAGGCCGACCGATCGAAGATCCGCTTCTTCGTGGAGGAGGGCATGCGCATCCAGGCCCCCACCCAGGGCCTCTCCACACGCATGACCGCCCGGGATTTGGAGCTGCGCGGCGTCAACATCCCCAAGGGTTCGATCCTGCACCTCCGTTACGGCGCCGCCAACCATGATCCCGAGGAGTTCCCCTGCCCGGCCGAAGTCGACCTCTCGCGGCCGAACACCGGCCGCCACATGACCTTCTCGCAGGGCATCCGCGTCTGCCCAGGGGCCGGCATCTCGCGCCTCGAGCAGAACATCGCCTTCGAGCGACTCTTCGAGCGGCTTGATGACATCTCTTTCACGCCCGGCAAGAACGACTTCCGCCACCAGCCCGGCATCATGCTCGGTCTGTGGGACCTGCAACTCAACTTCCAGAAGGCGAAGTAGCACGAGAGGAAGGACGTGGCCGCACCGGATTCCGTAAAGAAGCTTGCGCGCCTCGCCCGCGAGGCGGCGCAGATGCGCTGGGGGCCCGAAGACACGGGCGCCGCACCAACCTTGCCCGGCAAGGAGAAGCGCTCGGACGAGCCCGACCCGAATCGCATGTCCGGCGACGAGGAGCGGGAGGTGCTCAAGGCCCTCGACCCCTTCTGGACGCGCGGCATCGTCAAGCCCGAGGACGGCGAAGGCTAGGTCGCAGCGGAGTTGCGGGTGCAGGGACGCCTCGCCATAATGGACCCAATCCCCCCAGTCGCTTCTGGTGGCTGGGTGCGAAGCCCGCTTCGGCGGGCTTCTGCGTATCTACCAACCGTCAGGCTTGCGGATCATGCCCTTACTGTCCCGCAACGTGGGCGGTAGCTGGCACTGTTCGAGAATGTGCCCCCTCAACTGCTTGAAGAATGTCGGCACAATCTCCCGTGATCGCTGCCTGGCAGGGTGGGGATTGATGACTCCGACAGTAATGCCGCACTCAGCCTGAGCGATCCGGATTGGCTCGGCGAGATCGGAGTCGTTGCTGATGATGACGGCTGTAGTGCAGTGGCCCTTGAATGCATCGACAAGGAGGTGTGTCGCGAGGTTGACGTCTGACCCCTTTTCTTCTGTCCGTAGTACCGCGACCGTTCGGGGGCCGCTGGGAGGGGCATTGACGAGGGGCAGCCGGGTGGGACGTGTGACGAAGTGGCCGTAGTGAATCTCCATCAGCGGGTTTGTCCCGAGCGCCCGCAGGTATATGTCCTGCCTCACAGGTCGCTGAGGGTCGTCTTCCTGCTCCGCCAGCCGTGCGGTGAAGTAACGGATCTTCACGATGTGGTCGCGGGGTAGCAGGCGGCGGCAGACCGCCTCCAGGTCGACCCATTTGTGAGAGGTCCCCTTGACTGCGCCGTAGTAGAAGTTGAATCCGTCGATGTAGGCAATAGTTGCCATAGGGTAACAGTATACCACTCGGCAACCACTCCGCTTCAGCCGCTAGCCCCACTCCAACGCGAGGTCCTCGCCGAAGAAGGCGGCAAGACGCCCCGCCTCCGCCTCCGCTCCCTCATGCACGGAAACCGCAGGCTCCCCGAACGGCTCCAGGCGCACGTTGAGCCGCCCGCCCCCGCGCTCGTATGACCACACCCCTTCGATGCGGCCGTCGACCAGGAGCACGGGCGAGATCCAGCCCTGCGGACGGTGCACCCGCGCCTTGTGTTCCGGGGCGAGGATGGCCGCGACGTCCCGCGCCGAGCCGATCACGTACGGGTCGAAGGCCGGCAGCAGGCGAACGCCCTCCTTCGCAGTCGTGCTGGCGATCCCGGCGACCTGCTCGGCGAGGGCCCAGTGCCGCTCCCCCTCGACATCCACCTCCACCGCCTCCCCCCCGAGCGCGCGGAACTGGCGTGCCGCCTGCGCCGGGCGGCGCGGGCCCCACCAGCGCGAGTACTCGGCTGCGGTCGCCGGACCGTAGGCGCTCAGGTATCGACGCGTCACCTCGGCGAGCGCGTCCTCGGGGGCCGGACCCGCACCCCGTCCAAGCCACGCTTTCGGACTGACAAAGGTCACGTTCCTCCCGCGGCTGGGCCCGAAGCAGAGGCTCCCGCGGAAGGAAGCGGGCTTCAGGTAGGCGCCCCAGCTGTCCCGCAGCTTCTCCCCGAGTGCGGGCGAGTCCGCCGCCTGCGCTACCGCGTCGGCCAGCTCGTCGCGAGTGAGCCCCTCCCCACCGAGCACGTCGCGCACGGTGTCGAGGAGCAGGTCCAGTTCCTTGCGCGAAATCTTAAAGCCGCGGAGCCAGGCGCCCTTCAGGTAGTGGTCGTAGGTATCGAGTGCGGCCTGCCAGAGGTCGTATTCGGCTGCAGGCAGGAGGTGGAGCGTGCCCCGCATCGCCCACGTCTTCACCAGGCCGCGGCGCTCCCACACTTCTGCTTCCAGCTCCCCCGGGCGGAGCCCGTCGATCCGCGCCCACGCCGCCAGCTCGGCGGAGGTGAGCACCTGTGCGTGCAGTCCGCCGACCGCGCCCACCACCGCCGTCAGCTCCCCCCGCGGCCGCCGCGAGACGAGGTGCTGCCGTTCCATGCGCCAGGAGAGCACGCTCGCCCAGCTCAGCTCCGCGCGCGCGCCGATGGCTCCCCTCCGAAGCGGGCAGGGTCGAACGGTTTCAGGTCGACCTCGCCGCTGCGTCCCTCCCTGATCAGCTCCGCCAGCGCCTCGCCCGTGGCCAGCGAGAGCAGGATCCCCTTGCGGCCGTGGCCTGTGGCCACGTAGGCGCCCTGCCTCCCCGGCGCCGCCCCGATGAACGGCAGGCCATCCTCCGAGAGGGGCCGCAGGCATGCCGTCTGGTTGACCACCCGCATGGCTCCGAGCCGGGACGTGTACCGCGCGAGCGTCGCCAGGATGTGCTCCCGCGCCTCCTCCGTCGTCTCCAGGTCGAACCCCGCCTCCTCCTCCGTCGTCCCCGCGTAGACAAGGCCGGTTGGGCGTGTCACGACGTACTGCCCCTCCAGGTCCGAGAACCCGCCCGGCGGCGGCGCGCTCGACGGCTCCAGGTGCAGGATCTGGCCCTTCAGCGGCCGCACGGGCAGGGGCAGATCGAGCCAGGCAGCGGCGCGGTGCGACCACGGACCCATCGCGATGACGGTCGCTTCGGCGGTCACGACGCCGTCCTCCAACTCGACGCCTGCGACGTAGTCGTCTCCGCCCACCAGCCCCATTGCCCGCCCCATGCGCAGCGAGGCGCCCATGCCCTTGGCCGCGTCGAGCAGCCGCTCGGTGAAACGGGCGGGGTCGAGCTGGGCCGTCTGCTGTGCGAGCCCTCCGGCCACCGGCTTGTCGAGCCACGGAAACCGTTCCGGGACCTCGCCGGCCGCGAGCGGTTCGCCGCTCCGCCCCGTCGTGCCCGCGCGGAGCTCGGCGGCCTCCCCCTCGTTGCGCGCGATAACGCAGCTCTCGTAGGGCGTGTAGCCGTACGTTCCCGGACCGTCCAGCAGCTCCGCGAGCAGGCCGTGCAGCGCCACGCTGCGGGCCACCAGCGGCGCGAGATCAGCGGCCTCGCCTCCGGGCGGCACGTTTGGCGAGAGCAGCCCCGCCGCCTTGCCGCTCGCGCCGTAGGCCACCTCGCGGCCCTCGATCACGAGGGGCTGTGCGCCTCGCTGGGCAAGGAAGTAGGCGATCGCCGCCCCCACCACACCGCCGCCCACGATCGCGACATCCACGTGCTGGTCTGGGGCCACTGCGGTCAACCTCCCGCGCGGAGTGTGTCACGGTGGGCCGCGTCGGGACAGGTTCGCCAATGGCCTGGCCGTCCGCCGCCCCATATGGCGCTCCAGGCGGCGCCTTCTGGGCGAGGCGGTGAGGGCTTGCCACAAGAGAAGCAGCCAGGGCGTTCGCCCTGGCTGCTCGATCTCTGGCCGTCGGAAATAGCTACTCTGAGTCGCCCTGCAGGGTCACCGTCAGAGTGATATCTCCGTAGTGGAAGCTGCTTCCTGGTAGTGGACCGTCGTCCACTGCAAGGGGTTTGGTCCCGAAGTCAGCCCACCGGGCGCCTTCCGGGCGGGCGCTTACGTGGATGTTCGTAAGGTTGCGCATGTGCTGCCACACACGGATATCGATGGTCGTCGTCTCTCCGTTCGGCAGCGAAACCGTGAGGGTGATGTCGCCGAAGTGGAAGCTGCTTCCTGGTAGTGGGCCGTCGTCCACCGCAAGGGGTTTGGTCCCGAAATCACCCCACCGGGCGCCTTCCGGGCGGGCGCTTACGTGGATGTTCGAGAGGTTCCGCATGTGCTGCCAAACACGCACATCGATGTCCACCGTCTCCGGCGGCGGCGGCGGAGGTGGCGGGAGGGGCTCAAGCGTCAGGTTGAGCGTCTGTCGAGGAGGTACGATGGACCAGGTTCCAAGCTGGGTCGCGTAGCGATCGCCTACCTTGAAGCGTACTTCTGCTCCAAGCGCGCCGCAGCCGGCAAAATCCGGGCCGGTGCTGCTGTGGTCCACGATAACCACATACCAGATGTCGCCGTCGTGCAGGAACGTTGCCGCGTCGCGGTCGTTGCAGCGCTTGCCCCCAATCTCCGCTACCACTGGCAGGCCGGCCGCCACGGGTCCTTCAGGGGCCGTCACCGTGCCCTCGAAGGATGCTGGAAGCCTCGGCGGGCCGCCCTGCGCGGACGCGCCTGCAATGATCGACAGGGTCAGAACCGCGGCCATCGCCGCGATGATCCAGTGCTTCGGGCTCTTCATGGGGGCTCCGCTCCTCGGCAACTTGGCGACCGCCGCCGCTATGGGGTGATAGCCGTAGCTTACCCGAGGATAGTAATGTCAATGCCCATAAAGATGAAGATCGCCGCAAGATATGCCAACGAAAACGTGTACAGCCGCATCGACGGCACTCGCTCCGGCCAGCGCCACAGCGCAAACGCGATTGCGACGAATCCCGCTCCCGCCAGACCGGCTGCCGCTCCGTACACCCAGCCCACCGCGCCGGTCAGCAGGAGCGACAGCGTGACCGGCACGAGCACCAGCGAGTACCCCAGGATCTGTCGCCGCGTCGCCACTTCGCCCGCCTGCACCGGCAGCATCGGCACGCCCGCCTCCCGATAATCGGGGGCAATGCGCAGGGCCAGCGCCCAGAAGTGCGGCGGCGTCCAGAAGAAGATGATGGCGAACATGATCACCGGCGCCCACGCCAGCTCACCGGTCACGGCCGCCCAGCCCACCATCGGCGGGAAGGCCCCTGCCGCGCCCCCGATCACGATGTTCTGCGAGGAGCGCCGCTTCAGCCAGACCGTGTACACGAACACGTAGAAGAGGAAGGCCGCCGCCGCCAACACCCCCGCCAGCAGGTTCGTTGTCGCCCAGAGGAAGGCAAACGCCCCCACGCCCAGCGCAACGCCAAAGAGGAGCGCATTCAGCGGCGGGATCTCGCCCTGAACGAGCGGCCGCGACTGCGTCCGCCGCATGAGTGCGTCGATGTCGCGGTCGTACCAGCAGTTGACTGCGTTCGCCCCCGCTGCCGACGCCGCCCCACCCACGAGCGTCGCGATCACCAGCGCCGTCGAGGGCCAGCCGCCCTCCGCCACCACCATCGCCGGGACCGTAGTCGCGAGGAGCAGCAGGATGATGCGCGGCTTCGTTATAGCGATATAGCTGCGAATCGTCGCCGACCACCTGCCGGATTCCCGCAGTGCAAGCGCGAGCGCCGTCATGCGCGCGCCTCCACGCCGGGGAATTGGGCGCCTGCCCGCGAGACCGCCTGTGCGGAGAACCCGAGGAGCGCGGCTGCCGACAGGGTGAGCCACAGCAGGGAGGCTAGCACGGTATGCGTTACGGTGAGCCCGTCGGGGAATGTGTAGACCACGTTGAGCGCCCCCACCGCCACCTGCGTCGCGTAGATCACGGCTGCGGCGAAGGCTATGGGCGCACCCCAGCCGAGCACCTCCCGCACACGCCAGGCCGCCAGCGCCATCCAGGCCAGCGGCGCAACCAGCAGGGCCGCCAGGTAGCGATGCGTCATGTGCGTGATCTGCTGGTCGTCGGCTCCGGGCAGGATGCCGCCGTTGCAGGTGGGCCAGCCCTCGCAGGCGGTCGAGGCCCCGCTCTCGCCCAGGTAGCCCCCCATCCACACCACCGCCGCGAACAGCACGAGCGCCACCGCCGCCCGCTGCGCCACGCGCAACGCCGCTCCCTGCTCCGCCGCGCGCGTCCCCCCGCGGAGCTCCGTGTACATGCCGAGCGCGGTGGCGGCCATCACGGTCAGGATCGCCATCGCCAGCAGCAGGTGCGTCGCGACGATCTCGGGGGGCAGCTCCCGCCAGACGGTGAGCGCTCCCAGCCCCCCCTGGATTCCGACCAGGGGTACGGCCGCCAACGCCGGCCAGAGGACTGCCGGCGTCCCCTGGAAGCGCCTCCAGGCCTGGACGGCCGTCGCGATCACGAGCACGCCCACAAGCGCCGCCACCAGCCGGTGCGAGAACTCGATCAGCGCCTCCTGTTCGTGCGGCGGAACGATGCCGCCGTGGCAGGTCGGCCAGTCGGGGCAACCCAGCCCCGACCCCGTCGCCCGCACGTACACGCCCACCCCGATCAGGATCAGCGTGGCGGCGCAGGTGACGAAAGCGAGGTTGCGGGTGGCTCTCATGGACTCGGAATGGGCGCCCGAGCGGGCACCGGCATTCAGCGTACGGCGCGATGCCGGGAGGCGCCAGATTCGGGTAGGCTCGCGCCATGAGCGACTCCGAGATCGAAGCCGTCGCCGCCTGGCTGCGTGAGGCCCGCTCCGTCGCCGTCCTCACCGGCGCCGGCATCTCGACGGAGTCCGGCATCCCCGACTTCCGCGGCCCCCAGGGCGTCTGGACGAAGAACCCCGCCGCCGAGCGCACTGCCACCATCCAGCACTACGTGGCCAATCGCGACCACCGTGTCCGCTCCTGGGCGACCCGCGCCGATAGCCCCATGAGCACCGCCGAACCGAATGCCGGGCACGTGGCCCTCACCGCGCTTGAGGCGAAAGGCAAGCTCGACACGCTCGTCACCCAGAACATCGATGGCCTGCACCACGATGCCGGCACCTCGCCCGAGCGCATCATCGAGATCCACGGGACCGTGCGCGACTACGCCTGCCTCGACTGCAGCGACCGCGGCCCCATCGAGGTCGTGCTCGAACGCGTCCGCCAGGGCGACGATGACCCCCACTGCACGTCCTGTGGCGGCCTCCTCAAGTCGGCCACCATCTCCTTTGGTCAGGCGCTCGTCCCCGAGGATCTGGAACGCGCCCAACTGGCCGCCGCCAACAGCGACCTCTTCCTCGCCATCGGCACTTCGCTCACCGTCTACCCCGTGGCCGCCCTCCCCGAGATCGCCCTCCAGGCCGGCGCCCGGCTCGTCATCCTGAACGCCCAGGAGACCCCCTACGATCCGGCGGCCGCCGCCATCATCCGCGACGGTATCGGCGAGGTGCTCCCGCGTATCGCCGAGCTGGTCTAGCCGCCCGACTCGGGCGCGCCACGCTGCTCGCCCCAGCGGTCCCAGTGCACGACCTCGCCCAGCGGCTTCCGCCGTGCCTGCGAGAACCGCCCTCGCTCGAGGTAGCCCAGCGGGATCAGGCACATCACGAACGCGTTCTCCGGCAGCCCCAGCAGCTCGTTGATGCCCGAGTCCTCGTCCAGGGTCCAGGTCATCACGGTGCCGATGTCGAACGCCCGCGCCGCCAGCATCAGGTTCTGCACCGCGCCGTAGATCGAGCCCGCGAGGCCGGCCCCCGAGCGCCGCGTGTTGTCCGACATGCGGGCCGCCGTCTGCATGACGGGCGCGACGATCACCGGCGCCTCGGCGAAGTGCTCGGCAAGGTGCACCACGCCCCGGCGGTTGCGCGCATCGATCCCAATCACGCCCTCCTCGATTCCGCCGCGCGTGATGCGCGCCATCCCGAGGTCCTCGTCGCTCACCCGCTCGTATCCGTAGGTCGCCATGATTCGCTCCGAGTAGAACTTTGCGATCTTCTGCTTGATCGCCGGGTCGCGGATCACGACCCAGCCCCAGCCCTGTTGATTGCCGCCCGTCGGCCCGCGGATGGCCGCATCGAGGATCTGCCAGAGCACGTCCTCCGGGATCGGATCGGGCTTCAGGAAACGCTGGGCGCGAGTCGTGTGGATCGCATCGAGCACGTCGAGGGGTTCACGGTCCGGCATGGGGCCTCCTGGTACGTCTTGTCCGGCAAGTCTACGCCGGTCTCAGGAGGTCACCCGGCTCAGCTCCCGAGGATTATCTCTCTCACCTGTCCCCAGTCGGGCTTGTCCTTCACGAGCAAGCTGAGGACTCCGGCCAGTGGAAGGAAGATCGTCGCCACGTCGAGAACTGCCGGGTTCTCGAGAGTGAGGACGGACACCAGGTACCAGGTTCCGACCGCCAGGAGGCCGATGGATGCAAGCAGTTCCCTTCGCAAATAGATCCAGATTCCCAGGGCGAAGGCGACGGCAGCCGTGGCAAGCCTGCTCGCGGCGAGGCCGGTCCCCAGGGTCGTTTCCGGGGAGCCACCCGTCACCAGGTTCTCGGTGGTCGAAAATACCGCCCAAGTGGCCCCGATAATGACAAGCTGGAGAACGAGAGTTCGAGTGACAAGCTGGAAAATCGCAACTCGCATCGTCATGGGCTCCGTCTTCGGGGCTGGTTCCATGATAGGCGGCTGGGGAAGAGACGGCGGCGAACACTCGGGCCGTCGACTCGGCTCCCCAGTGCCCCGCGTATCATCCCCCGGACGCGCACCAACGGAGGGCTGGCGATGAAGATCGGGTTCTACGGCATCAACCTGGGCGTGCTTGCCGACCGCCAATCAATGCAACGTGTGGCTCGCGCGGCGGAGGCGGCGAACTTCGAGTCCCTCTGGACGGGCGAGCACGTCGTCTTCGTCGACCCCCAGCAGCCCCCGTCCCCCCTCCTCCCCGACACTCCCCTCGTCGACACCGTCGCTACTCTCGCCTTCCTCGCAGGGGCTACCGAACGCGTCCGCCTCGCGAGCGGCATCCTCCTCCTCCCCCAGCGCAACCCCGTCGTTCTCGCCAAGGAGCTCGCCGGCATCGACGTGCTCTCAGGAGGACGCCTCATCTTCGGCGTCGGCGTCGGCTCCGTCCCCGGCGAGTTCGACGCCATCGGCGTGCCCTTCAGGGAACGGGGCGCGCGCACATCCGAGCACATCGAGGTTATCCGCACCCTCTGGACGTCGGACCAGCCCACCTTCGAGGGCCGCTTCACGTCGTTCTCCGGCATCCAGTCTCGTCCGCTCCCCGTGCAGCAGCCGCACCCCCCCATCGTGATTGGCGGCTACTCGCCCGCCGCCCGGCGCCGCACCATCACCCAGGGCGACGGCTGGTACGGCTTCATGCTCGACGTCGAGGGCGCCGCCGCCGCCATCCAGGCCCTGGAGGACACCGCCCGCGAGGTCGAGCGCCCCGACCACCTCGGACCCCTCGAGATCAGCATCACCCCCCGCGGCCGCCTCGACCGCGAGACCGTCGAGCGTTTCGCCGAGGCCGGTGTGCACCGCCTCGTCCCCATGCCCCGCCACATCATGCTCCCCACCGACACCCCCGACGCCATCCGCGACGACGTCGTCGCTTTTGTCGAGAGCACGGCGGAAACGCTCGGGCTCTAGGGCCCGGGGAGGAATTTCGGATTTGGCTATGAAGATCGGGCTCTACGGCATCAACGCAGGGTTGAACTCCGACCGCGAAGCCATCTTGCGCTTCGCACGAACGGCGGAGGCGGCCAATTTTGAGTCCCTCTGGACGGGCGAGCACGTAGTCGCCATCGACCCCCAGGTTCCGCCCTCCCCAGTCGTCCCCGACACCCCCATCGTCGACACCGTGGCCACGCTCGCGTTCGTCGCCGGCGCCACGGAGCGCATCCGCCTCGCGAGCGGCATCATCCTCCTGCCCCAGCGCAACCCGGTCGTGCTCGCCAAGGAGCTCGCCGGCATCGACGTGCTCTCGGGCGGGCGCCTCATCTTCGGCGTGGGCGTCGGCTACGTGAAGGAAGAGTTCGACACCATGAGCGTCCCCTTCGAGGAGCGCGGCCCCCGTACGTCCGAGCACATCGAGGTGATCCGCACCCTCTGGACGTCGGACCAGCCAACCTTCGACGGCCGTTTCACCTCCTTCTCCGGCATCCAGTCGTACCCCCACCCCGTGCAGACCCCGCATCCGCCGATCGTCATTGGCGGCTCCTCTCCCCCCGCCCTCCGTCGCACGATCACGCAGGGCAACGGCTGGTACGGCTTCATGCTCGATGTGGACAGCGCTGCTGCTGCCGTGCAGGCCCTTCAGCGGACCGCCGACGAGGTCGAGCGCCCTGCGGAACTCGGCCCCCTCGAGATCACGATCACGCCCCGGGGCCGCCTCGATCGCGACACCGTCGAGCGCTTCGCCGAGGCCGGCGTCCACCGCCTCGTCCCGATGCCCCGCGGCCTCATGTCCCCCAGCGACACCCCCGACGAGACCCGCGACGAAATCATCGCCTCCATCGAAGGCCTGGCGGAAACGCTCTGGCTGTAGAAGTATTGCTACTCGTACCGGTACGCGGTACGATGAGTCGTGATTCGATCGTTTCGCCACCGAGGGCTCCGGCGGCTCTACGAGCGGGGGGATTCGAGCAGAGTTGGAGCCGACCAGGCGGCGCGTATTGCCATCGCTCTGGCCGACCTCGATGCGGCGAGGAAGCCTTCCGATCTCGACCTGCCGGGGTACCGGCTACACCCCTTGAGAGGTGACCTGCGGGAGTTCTGGAGCATCTCGATCTCGGCGAATTGGCGAATCATCTTTCGCCTTGAAGAGGGCGATGTGTACGACGTCGATTTGGTCGACTATCACTAGGGGGGACTACATGGCGATGAAAGATCCACCTCACCCGGGCCTCAGCATCAAGGAGAACTGCTTCGTGCCGCTTGGCCTTAGCGTCACCGAGGCTGCACAGGTGCTCGGCGTGGCCAGACACACCCTTTCGCGGGTGCTGAACGGACATTCCGCGATCTCGCCTGAGATGGCCATCCGTCTGGAGAAGGCCGGCTGGTCGAACGCCGAGTTCTGGCTGCGCTGCCAGACTGCCTACGACCTTGCGCAAGCCCGCAAGCGAGAGAACCTCATCAAGGTCGAGCGGTACGAATCGCTCGCCACGGTGAGCTAGTTACCGTCTTCCAGAATGGGTTTTATGGTCGGGGCGACTGGATTTGAACCAGCGACCTCTTGACCCCCAGTCAAGTGCGCTACCAGGCTGCGCCACGCCCCGACGCCGCTTTCGAAGCGTACACGATTCCCCTCCTACCCTCGCTCCGGCCGCGTAGGCTGCGCCAATGCGCGTTGTCCCTGGTGCGGCGCAGACCTTCCCCCTGCGTTCACTGATCGGCGGCGTCTACTTCCCCGCCCTTCTCTTCGGTATTGGCCAGTGGATGATCATCCCGACCATCCCGCTGTTCGCCGAGGAGCTCGGCGCGAGCGTCCTCTTCAGTGGCCTCATCTTCGCCGCCCGCGGCGCCGGCTCGATGATCGGCGATGTCCCCTCGGGCCTGCTCACGAGTCGCCTCGGTGGTCGCCTCACGATGACCGCCGGCGTCCTGCTGACGGCCGGGTCCGGGGTCGCCATGGGCTTCAGCGTGGTTCCCGCCATGCTCGCCGGGCTCACCCTGCTCAACGGCATCGCCTTCGCCCTCTGGCACGTCTCCCGCCTTGCCTACATGACCGAGACCGTGCCCGTCGAGTACCGCGGCCGCGCCCTCTCGCTCGTGGGCGGCGTCACCCGTGTCGGCTTCTTCCTCGGGCCCATCATCGGCGGCGCGCTCGGCAAGGCGGGCGGCCTGGAGACGGTCTTCTTTGCGCAGGCCGCCGTGGTCTGCGCGGCCGCCCTGCTCGTGGCGACCCGCCTCCCCCGGGCTCGCGCTGGCGATGCCGGCACCCCGGAACGCCCCCGCGTGAGCCTGCGCAGCGTCGTCCTCGCCGGGCGCCGCAGCCTGCTCGTGGCGGGATCGGTGGCCATCACCCTAGTGCTCATCCGCCACGGACGCCAGTTCCTCATCCCCGTCTGGGGGAGCTCCATCGGCCTCGACCCCCTCCAGATCGGCCTCATCTTCGGCTTCGCCTCCGCCATCGACATGCTCATGTTCTATCCCGTCGGCATGGTCATGGACCGCTGGGGCCGCAAGTGGGTGATCGTTCCCAGCCTGCTCGTGCTCTCCGCCAGCCTCATGCTGATGCCGCTCACCGGAACCTTTGGGTCGTTCCTGCTCGTGGGGCTGCTCTCCGGTTTCGGGAACGGCCTCGGAAGCGGCGCCGTCATGACCCTCGGCGCCGACCTCTCCCCGCGTGATGCCGCGGGCGAGTTCCTCGGTGTCTGGCGACTCGTGGGCGACGTGGGCGCCGTTGCCGCCCCTGCGGTGGTGGGCGGACTGGCGGCCGTGCTCACGCTTGGGGCCGCCGCCGTCTCCACCGGCGGGATCGGCCTCCTCGGCGGGGTCATCATGATCCTGCTCGTGCGCGAAACGCTCACCCGCTCCCCCGCCGCCGCCCGCGCCTCCCCCGGCTAGAGGTCGAGCTCGATGCCCACCGGGCAGTGGTCGGAGCCGAGCACCTCGCGCTCGATGAAGGCGTTCCGCACGGCGGGCAGCAGGTCCTCGCTCACGAACACGTAGTCGATACGCCAGCCGATGTTGCGCTCGCGCCGCTGCCGCCACGGGTCCCATTGGCTGTAGGACTCGGCCTGGTCGGGGTGCAGCGCCCGGAAGGTGTCGACGAAGCCGCTGGCGATCACCCGGTCGACCCACTCGCGCTCGACCGGCAGGAAGCCCGTCTCCCGCTCGTTCGGGCGGGAGACGTCGATCTCGGCGTGGGCCACGTTCAGGTCGCCCATGAAGACGACGCTCCGGCCCGCCTCTCGCAGCGCCACGATGCGCTCCAGGAACGTCTCGTAGTAGGCCAGCTTGAAGTCGAGCCGGGCGAGCTTGCGGCCGGCGTTGGGGAAGTACGAGGTGAGCAGCACGAACTCCCCGAAGTCCGCCTCGACGACTCGCCCCTCGCGCTCGAATTTTGCTGTCTCCAGCCCAAGCCGGAGGGCGGCCGGCGTGCGCTTCGTCAATAGCAGCGCGCCGCTGTATCCGGGGTCCTCGGCGGGATGCCAGGTGGCCTCGTAGCCCCGATCGAGCCAGGGGTGTTCCTTCACCTGTTCGGGGCGCGCCTTCACCTCCTGCAGCCCGGCGATGTCCGGTGCGCTCTCCGCCAGCCACGCCGAAAACGTCCCCGAGCGCAGCCCTGCCCGCAGGCCGTTCACGTTCCACGAGCAGATGCGCAGTGTCGCCATCGCCTACAGGTACTGCCGCGCGATCACGACCACCGCGGCGCTCACGCCCGAGACGACCAAGTACTCCGCCAGGGTCGCGGGCGTCAGGTCGTCATCGAGCAGATGGTGGACGAGCCCCGTCGCCACATAAAAGCCGATGATCATGAGGGCGCCCGTGAGCAGGTCGTCGAGCGGGAAGTAATAGAGCGCGATGCGCAGCTCCGCCAGGGAGATGCCGATAGCCAGCGCCGCCAGCAGCGACGAAGCCCCCCGGCCGCGGCTCTCGCGCAGCAGGTCGAGCGCCAGCGCGAAGCTGAGCCCCCCTACTGCCGCCGTTGAAGCGGGCAGGTTCAGATCGCGCGTGAAGAACACCGTGAACAGCGCCAGCGCCACCAGGTACGTGACCACGGCCAGCACCAGCCGCATCGGCCCGAAGAGCGGCCGCCCCGGCGCGATCGAGTGGTATTCCGCGTACAACAGCAGGCCCGTGGCCGCCCCCGCCGCCAGCCCTGCCACCATGCGCCCGTAGCCCCCCACCGCCTCCGCGATGAAGAGGCCCGCGCCCAGCACCGCCAGCAGCGGCAGCAGGGCGTAGCTCAGCGCTCCGAGGCTACTCCCACGCCACTCGGGGTGGCTGCGCACCGCCCCCTCCGTCGCCACCGCCGCCACAAGCGCCGTGAGCGCCAGGATCCAGTGCTGCTCGGGCCGCAGGTTCAGGTAGGCCGCCAGCCCCGCCATCGCCAGCGCCCCCAGCAACGCGGCCCGTCCCGCCGCACCGAGTGCGGGGCTCGTAGGTTCGGCCTGCGCTTCCGCTTCCAGGGCCTATTCCTCCGCCAGGGTGGGCTCCTCGAACCCATACATCTCCGCGGCGTTCCCCCACCACAGCCGCTCGCGCTCCGTTTCCGACAACTCAAGCTGGTCGTAGATCACCTCGAAGCGGTCGATGTGCTCGCGGATGTCGTCCATCCCGCAGTCCGACCCAAACATGAGCTTCTCGATGCCGATCTCGTGGCCGATCAAGCGCAGCTCCACCGCGTGGCGCTCGATCGTCTCGCCTCCGCTCATGTCGAACGCCACGTTCGGGCGCCAGCGCGCTACCGAGGTCGCGTATTCGTAGTTCCCCTGGTTGCCCAGGTGCGCCCCGATGATGCGCAGATCGGGAAAGCGCTGCGCGATCGTGTCGAGGTGCTGAGGCGACATGCGGTGGGCGGTGACATCGCGCATGGGCCAGCGGCCGCGCATTTCCTGCATGCGCCGGAACGTCGCCGCGGCCTGCGGGTCGCGCCGGGGATGGGTGATGGAGTAGTCGATGCCCCCGCCGATGACGCCCATATGGAACAAGATCGGCATCCCCAGCCGCTCCGCCGCCGCGTAGGCGGGCAGGTAGTCGGGCTCGTCGTAGGGCCTCGCCACGCCGATGAGCTTGAGCCCGCGATAGCCCATCGCGTGCAGCTCCTCGACCTCCTCGCGACCTGTCACTTCCGGGTCGATGACGGCTACCGGCACGAACAGGTCCGGGTAGCCCTGCAGGATCTCGATGCCGCGCTCGTAGCCCGGCCCGAAGCGCCCGCCCGTGAGGACGCAGCCCTTCGTGACGCCCGCGGCGGTCGCCACCTCGGCGAGACGCTCGACCACCGGGGCCGGGTCGTCGTCAGGCTGCTCCCAGTTGCGTGGGAAGTGGATGTGGACGTCGAAGATCTTCATCACGGGGGCGCCCGAAGGCGTTCGGGAAAGTGTAGCACGCGCCCTTCGCGTGACCGTCTTGCCCCGGTGCGGTGCCGAGTCCCCCTTCGTAGCGAGTGCGTGGCTTTGACCGATCCCTGGAGGCTGCCTCAGAAAACCCGGTCCGCGAACTCCTCGAGCGCGGGGATGGCGTCCCGCGAGGCGCGCCAGAGCGTCACCACCACGCGGTTGACCCCCGCCTCCTCCAGCTCCGCTGCCTCCGCTCGCGTGATCGAGGGGGAGCCGCCCACCGTGACGTCGAACGGCTCGTGCGCGCGGCCGTAGCGTTCGCGCAGCTCCATCAGCTTCGCGATGTGCTCGCGGGCGCTCGCGGGCGTGTGGCTCAGGGCGTACCAGCCGTCGCCCAGACGTGCTGCGCGACGCAGCGCCGCCGGCGTCTCGCCTCCCACGAGGATCGGTGGGTGCGGCTTCTGCACGGGCTTCGGCGCGAACACGGCGGGGCCGAGGTCGTAGTGCTCGCCGTGGAACTCGGCCACGTCTTCGGTCCAGAGCGCCCGGAGCACGCCGATGCACTCATTCATGCGCGCTCCTCGGGTGTGGAAGTCGAGCCCGACAGAGTCGAACTCCTCCTCCAGCCAGCCCGCCCCCACGCCGAGGAGCACGCGCCCCCTGGTCAGGTAGTCGAGGTCGGCCACCTGCTTCGCCGTCGAGACCGGATCGCGCAGGGGCAGGATGTAGACCGCCGTTCCGAAGCGGATCGTGGAGGTGTGCGAGGCGATGTAAGTGAACACCGTGAGCCCGTCCATGAAGGGCCAGCGCGGGTCGAGCGGCGCCTGGCCGTCCTCGGCGTAGGGATAGGTGGAGGGCAGCTCCGGCGGGAAGATGAGGTGGTCGGGACGCCACAGCGACTCGAACCCCAGCTCCTCCGCCTTCTGCGCCGCTGCGATGAGCGCATCACCCCGCACGCCGTGGATGACCACGCCGAACTTCACGCGCGAGCCTCCCTGCTGAAGATGAGCCCGCCGCTGGCGAGTGACCCCGCCCCCACGGTCGCGATGGTGTGGGCCACGCCCTCGATCTGCCGCGCCCCGGCCCGCCCGGTGACCTGCAGCACGGCCTCGCTGATCTGCGCCATGCCGTGCAGACGCCCCTCCCCGAGCGAGCAGCCTGACGTGTTCAGCGGCAGCTCACCATCGAGCGCCGTCGCCCCCGAGGCGATATAGCTCGCCGCCTCCCCTCGCTTCACGAACCCGAGCGCCTCCAACCAGACGTAGAGGAAGATGCTGAAGCCGTCGTACAGCATCGCCACGTCGATGTCCTCCGGCCCCAGCCCCGCCGAGGCCCACAGCTTCTCCCCCAGCGCCGCCCCGCCCTCCCACATGTTCTCGGAGTCGGTGAAGCCGCCCCGCGTCGGCCACGTCGTCTGCGCGTGCCCGGTGATGTAGGCGGGCGGCTGTGCCAGGTCCCGCGCCGGCTCCGCGCTCGCGAGCACGACCGCCACGCAGCCGTCCACGGGAATATCGCAGTCGTAGAGGCAGAACGGCTCGGCTACCATGGGCGCGTCCAGGTACTCCTCGGCGGTGAGGGGTGCGCCGTGCCAGTAGGCCTTTGGGTTGAGCTGCGTGTTCTCCCGGTTCTGCACGATGAAGGCGGCCATGTCCTCGCGCGTCGAGCCGTGGTCGTGCATGTACTTCCGCAGGGCCACCGACTGCCAGGCGGCGGGCATCGTGAACCCGTAGGGCGCGCGGAACTGGTCGCCCCCATACGCCTCCGCCTGCGAGAAATCGCTGTAGCGCCCCTTTGGCACGTTCACCGCTCGCCAGACGAGCGCGTAGGCGCACGCCCCCGAGGCGACGGCCGCCGCCGCCGCCATGATCGTGTCGGGGCAGAGCCCGGGGGTTTGGACGTGCCAGCGGATGCCGCGCTCCCGCCCCAGCACCTGCGCCATCTTCGGAACCGTGACGATGTCGATCCCCTCGGTGTTACCCGTGTTGCCGTAGGCGGCGATGTTGGGAATCGTGGCGAGCCCGTCGATGTCGTCGATGGTGAGGCCGGCGTCTGCGACGGCAGCATCCGCCGCCTCCCGCGCGAAGTGCGCCAGCGGCCGCGGCGAACGCCGCTCCAGCTTCGAGTAGCCCACCCCCACGATCGCCGCCCGTCCCGAGAACTCGTCCATGGCTCAGCCCTCTTCGTCTGGTTCGAACTGCGGCAGCGCGATCGTCTCCGTCAGCCGCTCGAATGTAACCCGCAACGGCATTCCGATGCGGACGTCCCCGGGCGCTACGTTGACGACGTTCGCGACCAGCACGAGCCGCTCCTGCTCGAACAGTTCGATGATCCCGATCACGTACGGCTCGTCCTTCGCGAAGCCCTGCGTGACGTTGTCCCGGACGACCGTATGCGTGTAGAGGCGCGCCCGTCCGCTCACCTCGCGGAACTCCAGGTCCGGTGTCTGGCAGCGGGGGCAGAGGGCCTCCGGGGGATGGATGTAGTACTCGCACGCCTCACAGTGCTGGATCGCCAGCACGCCCCGGTTGGCTGCCTCCCAGAACGGGGCGGACACCTGGTCCGGGACGGGCAGGGGCTTGGTGACCGGCGTGTCCCCGGCGCTCATGCGTCCCCGACCTCCCCGCGGATGGCCTCGCCGTGCTCGTCGAGGGCGGGAGCCCGCCTGCGCGGGCGCACCTCCGAGTTCTCCGCTACGAAGGCGCTGCCGGCGTACCGCAGCATCCCCTCCGGCTCGCCGTGGTCGAGCTCGATCCAGAAGTCGCGAGCCGCCAGGTGGGGGTCGTCGAGCAAGTCCTCGGGGTTGAGGATGGCGCTGAAGATGAGCGCCCGCGCCTGCGCCCCGTGGAAGATCTCGTCCGCCGTTTTCGTGGCCACGAAGCGGCCGATCACCTCCGAGATGTGGGTGGCCTCCTCGCGGAAGATCTCCGGGACAAAATACTTCGGGTCGGTCAGGTCCTCGGCCATGCCGTGCTCGTCCAGCCACGAGACGAGCCCCTCCCAGGCGCGCGGGCTCACGTTCACCAGTTGCGCGTTGATGTAGCGACCGTCCGCCGCCCGGTGCTGCCACGCGGGCGTGGGCGCGATGCTCGCATGCCGCCCCGTGCGCCGCGTCACCACCTTGCCGGTGTAGTCGTACTGGGGGAGCGCGTTCTCCGTCATCCCTGCGCAGGTATCGTGCACCGACAGGTCGATGAAGGTGCCCTTGCCCGCCTGCAGCGCCGCCAGCGCCGCGATGAAGGCCCAGCTGCCCGCCATGTGGCCCGCCTGGTTCCCCTGGCCGTTGATCGGCGGGCTGGCAGGCATGTCGTCGTAGCCGTTCGACATCATCTGCCCCCCGAGCGCCTGGTGGACGAGGTCGCTCCCCTGCCACGAGGCCATCGGCCCCTCCTGGCCGAAGGGCGTGAGGGCCACGTGCACGAGCCCCTCGTTCGCCCCCGCGATCGCCTCGCGCGTGAGTCCCAGCCCCGCCAGACCGCCCGGTTCGCTCCCGTCGAGCAGGATGTCCGCCTCCTCCAGCAGCCGCAGGAAGGCCGCGCGCCCCTCCTCGGCGCTCAGGTCGAGGGCGATGCCCTCCTTGTCGGTGTTGTAGTGCCAGAAGTGCAGGCTCGACTCGCTGTCCGTCCGCCCCCGGAACCAGGGCGCGTAGCCCCGCGTCTCCGCTCCGCCTGGCGGCTCCACCAGCACGACCCGCGCTCCCGCCTGCGAGAAGAGCTTGCCGCACCACTCCGTGCCCGGTCCCGCCAGCTCCACCACCGTCAGATGCGAAAGCGTCCCCGTCATGCTCGCTGTGCCTCCTCCAGTGTGATTGCGTCGTCGATGATCGCGTCCGCCTTTAGCTGTTCGAGCCGCTCCTCGGAGTAGCCCAGCAGGTCGCGCAAGACATCCCGCGTGTCCGCGCCGAGCCAGGGCGAAGGGCTGGTCACGCCCACCTCGAAGCCGCTCATGGTCACGGGGATGTCCTCGTACCGCTTCGTTCCCAGTACCGGGTCGTCGAGCTTCGTGTAGAGCCCGCGGTAGGCGAGCTGCGGGTCGCGCTCGACCTTGTCCGCGACCGTCTGCGCGACCCCCGCGGGGACGCCCGCCTCCTGCAGCGCCACCATCGCCTCGCGAGCGTCGCGCGGAAGCGTCCACGTCTCGATGCGCCCGTCGATCTCGTCCTCGCGCGCGAGGCGTCCCGCCAGCGTCGCCAGGTCCTCGCGCACTGCCAGGTCGTCCGCGCCGATGACGCCGCAAAGCGCGGCCCACTCGTGCGGCTCGCGCACCGAGATCGCCAGCCATGAGTCCTCGCTCCGGCAGCGGTAGGTGTTGTTCGGGCAGAAATTGCCGTACAGGTCGCGATTCCCCTTCGGCCGCACTTCCGCCCCGTTCAGCGCGACATCCAGGAGCATCGGACCGAGGAGGGCGCAGCCGTGCTGGCTCTGCCCTGCGTCGAAGAACTCGCCCTCGCCCGTCGCCCGCCGCCGCTCCAGCCCCATCAGGATGGCGGCCGCGTTCATCACCGCGCCCATGTGATCCATGTAGGAGAAGCCCCAGCCGGCGGGTTCGCGATCGGGCAAGCCCGATGTGGCGGTGAGGCCGCTGTAGGCCTGCGCCGTCGGTCCCACCGACCGGTAGCCCGCGTACGGACCGGTCTGCCCGAACCCGGAGGCCGACAGGTAGATGATATCCGGGCGGATGGCCCGCACGGCCTCGTAGTCGAGCCCCCAGCGTTTCATCACCCCCGGCGAGAAGCTCTCCGCGATCACGTCGCAGTGAGGAATCAGCTCGCGCGCTATCGCCTTGCCCGCATCCGTCGACATGTCGATCGCGATGCTCCTTTTTCCCACGTTGACCTGCGCGAAGAACCCACCCCGGTTCATCCCCGGACGGCCGTCGGGGTGTGGCCCCGAGAGGCGTATGAAGTCGAGCGCGGGCGGGTGCGGCCACTCGATTCGCAGGATCTCCGCGCCCAGCGTCGCCAGGATGCGCGTCGAACCCGCCCCCGCCAGGTGCCGCGTGAAATCGAGCACGCGGATGCCGTCGAGCGGCCCGGGCAGGGAACCGTTCTCCGGCATCTCCTAGCCGCCGTCCAGCAGTTCGAGAGCGCGTCTCATCAGGTAGGGCGCCGAGAGGGCCGTGTTCTCCCACGATTCATCCGGGCGCTTGCCCGTGCGGTGCAGATACAAGTTGAACCCGCTGATGACCCCGAACTTGTAGGCCGCCAGCGCCCGGTACCAGGCGATGTCCCCCGGATCGCTGCCGTACGCCGCCACGTATTCGTCGATGAGCTCGTCCGGCGGCGGCAGGGCATGCTTCAGTCCCTGCCGCCACGCCGCCGTGTCCGCGAACGTGATCACCCAGCCGATGTCGTTCAAGGTCGCCCCCACCCCCCAGAGCTCCCAGTCGATGACCGCCTGCAGCTTCCCGTCGAAGCTGTAGAAGACGTTCGACCACTGGAAGTCGCCGTGGAAGATGCCCGAGCGCGGCGTCTGCGGCAGCCGTTCCAGCAGCCGCTCCCGCACGGCCGGCGCGAGCGCCACCAGGTCCATGTCGCCCGCGCGCTCGTAGAAACGGTCCCAGCGCGTGACGTCCGGCTCCAGTTCCAGCGGCGGGCCGTCGTCGGGCACGTACTCCTGCCAGTCGAGCAGGTGCAGCGCCGCCAGCGCGCGCATCGCCTGGAAAGCGAGAGGACGCATCTCCTCGGCGGGCATGTCCCAGCCCCGGTCGCTGCGCAGGACGTCGCCTTCGAGCTTGTTCACGATGAAGTAGGGCGAGCCGAACCAGCGCTCGTCCTCCCCCGACCAGATCACGTTCGCGACCGGCACGTCGGTGTCCCGTAGGGCGTGGACCACGCGAGCCTGCCGGATCACGTCCGCCGTGCCCACCCGACGCACGTTCGGCGGTGGGACGCGCAGCACGTAGGAGCGGGCCTCGCCCTTCGATGTCGCCGTGAACCCGAAGGAGAAACCCGCGTGCCCCGGCATCGTCTCGACGCCCGAGACGGTGGCGTCGTCGCCCAGGTGTTCGCGGCAGAACGGCAGAAGGCGTTCGGAGAGCTCGGCGAGGTCCATCTGTGCCTCCGCGCTGGCGTCGCGATGATACGCGCGCGGTGTCGCCGCTTCCTAGCCCATCGTCCGGGCGTGCTCCAGCACGGCCTCCCAGGGCGTGCGCTGCTCGATCAGGGGCCGGTACGAGGAGAGCTCCTGCGGCATGTTGAACGTGAGGCCGCCCACGATGATCCCGTTTCGCCGGTAGCAGGTCACGAACTCGAGGCTCTCCAGCGAGCCGTGCAGCACCTCGACCGTGTCATCCGGGCGCATGTGGCCCAGCGACTGGATGCTCGCGTCGTACTGGTCCGACCAGACGTAGGGCACGCTCGCGAAGGGCTTCGCCGCGCCTGGCTCCGCCAGCAGGTTGCGGGCCACCTGGCGGCTCTGGTGGATCACGTTCGTCCAGTGCTCCACCCGCATCTCTTCCTCGAAGATCGGGTTGTACCAGCGGCACACGTCGCCGATGGCGTAGACGCCGGGGGCGGCGGCCAGGGTCGCGTCGCAGACGACGCCGTCCCGCAGCTCCAGCCCCGACCCCTCCAGCCAGCGCGTCTCCGGCGCGACCCCGATCCCCACGATCACCAGGTCCGCCTCCACCGCCGACCCGTCCGCGAGCAGCACGCGCTCGACCCGCTCGCTGCCCTCGAAGCCGGCCACGAGCGCGTTGCAGCGCACGTCCACGCCGCGCTGGCGATGAAGATTCGCGCAGGCTTCCCCGACCTCCGCGCCGACCGCGTTCGCGAGCGGCGCCGGCAACGCCTCGATGAGCGTGACCTCGAGCCCCGCGCTCCGGGCGACCGAGGCCACCTCCGCGCCGATGAACCCCGCCCCCACCACCGCCACCCGTGGCCCCTTCGCCAGTTCGGCGCGGATGCGCATCGAGTCGTCGATGGTGCGGAGCGTGTAGATGCCCGCAAGGTCGGGCGTGTTCGGGAGCGTTCGCGGCGTCGCCCCCGTCGCGACGATGAGCGCGTCGAAACCGACGGGCTCACCGTCGCTCAGCGCGAGTTCCCGCTTCTCAACGTCGAGACCCTCCGCCCGTACCCCCAGCCGCAGGTCGAGTCCCAGCTTGTCGACGGCGTCGGGCGCGTCGAGCAGCGTTTGCTGCGGCTCCCACTGGCCCGCCAGCAACTGCTTCGAGAGGGGTGGTCGGTCGTAGGGGTAGTGGGGCTCCGCCCCGATGAGGGTGAGCGTTCCCTCGAATTTGCCCCGCCCGCGCAGCGCCTGCGCGGTGCGAAGCCCACCCAGGGAGGCGCCGGCGATGACGATGCGGTCGGGATGAGGCATCGCGTGATTCTCTGGAGCGCCCGCGGCGGCGTCAACCGCCCCCGTGGCGTCCGCCGCCCCCAGCCGCCACAATGCCCCCGCCGCCGGTCGTTCCGAGGCGAGAGGAGTCCACCCGATGGCCACCCGCGAAGCAATCATCGAGACGATCCGCAAGAGTGATGCGCGCGGCGAGGCGCTGCGCTCGCGCATCACCGCCGCGCCCGAGGCCTCCCTCGCCGAGGGCGATTGGCGCGTGCGCGACGCCCTCAGCCACCTCGCCGCCCGCGCCAACCCCCTCCCCCTGATCGCGGCGGTGAGCGCCATGCTGCAGGCCGAGGGCGAGCCCCCCGCGTTCGACCCCGACGCCCAGAACGCACAACAGATCGCCGAGCGCGCGGACAAGTCCGCCGCCGAAATCCTCGACGAGATGCACGCCTCCTACGAGGAGGCCATCGCCGGCGTCGAGTCGCTCGACGATGACAAGTTGGCGCAAGGGTTCAAGCTGCCGGGGATGGAGAACGAGATCCAGATGTCCGACCTCGTAGTCATGTCGATGGGCATGCACGTCGATGCCCACCTCGGCGACATCGAGGCGGCGCTGGACTCCGCCGGAGCCTGACCTAGCCGGGCAGCACCGAAACCGCGTCGAGGTCCTCGATCGCCGTGAAACAGCGTCGGGAAACCTTCGTGGCCAGCTCCAGCTGGCGCTCACCGGCCCCGAGCCCCCCGCCCATCCCGATGGGGTAGACCGCGCACCAGAGCGTCGCCAGCCGGTAGTCCTCGAAGGAGTAGTCGCGCACGCCTGCCGTCACGAGCGTGTCGTGGTAGCGGCGCAGCAGATCCCGTTCCGTCGCGCGGCGCTGCTCGATGTCGAGGCTCTGGCTGGCGAAATAGGCGGTGTCGTAGGTCGCTGCTGGTCGTACTTGGCAGGAGCCGGCTCAGGTCGGCAGGACCGATGCCGAGTCGAGGTCAAGGATCGTGTTGAACGACCGCCTGGAGACCTCCGCGGCTATCTCCAGGGCGCGCTCGTTGTTGGCCATGCCGCCCCCCATCGCGACCGGGTACATCACGCACCAGAGTGCAGCGAGCCGGTAGTCCTCAAAGCAGTCATCGAACGAGTAGTCGCGCACCCCGCCCGCCAGGAGACCGTCGTGGTAGCGCCGCACGAGCGCCTGCTCCGCCTCGCGACGCAGCTCCACGTCGATGCTCTGGCTCATGAAGTAGGCCACGTCGTAGGGGCCGCGCCCGCGCGACATCAGCTGCCAGTCGATGATCGTGATGGGGTCGCCTTCCTTCTCCGGGAAGAACATGTTGTCCAGCCGGTAGTCGCCGTGCACGAGCGTCATCGGTCCCCGGCTGAGCTGCTGCCCCAGCCACGGCAGCCCCTCCCAGGTGCGCTCGATGATCTCGGCCATGCCCGGCGGCAGGAGGCGCCCCGAGTCCTGCTGGTAGGTGGGCCAGAGGCTGGGCAAGGTCTGGGCCGTCATCGCCCACACCGGTCCGTCGAAGGCCGGCGCCCACGAGATGGTGTCCTCGTCCGCCCGGCCCCACCAGGTGGCGTGCAGGTCGGCGATCTGCGTCATGAGCTGCTCCGCCTCTTTCAGGGAGGCTCCCGCAAGCTGGTCGCCTACCCGCAGCTTCCCGTCGCGATCCTCGAGCAGGATGACGCCGTTGCCGGTGTCCGCCTTGATGTCGGCGTAGTAGGCCTCCGGGGTCGGCATGGCCGTGATGGTGCTCTTGATCTCGTTGAAGAAGCGCGCTTCCCGCTCGTACACCTGGTACTGGAGCGCGAGCGCGCGGTTCATCTCCACGAGAGCTGGGAACTTCGCCACCACCGTCGCGGGCGCCCCCGCCCGGGGTCGGTCGTAGGTGAGCGCGAGCCGCGCAAGCGACCCCAGGAAGCCCGCCCCTTCGCCCACGGGAGTCGCCTCCACGGCCGTGACCCGCTCATCCCCCAGCGTGCCGCTTGAGCGCAGGGCATCGGTTACCCACTCGGGCGTGAAGTCCTCAGCGGTCATGGGAATGGGCAGGTTCGTCATGGGTTCCCCCAGCCGGGCATCCTAGGATGCCGGTCCCTTGCGGGCCACGCCGCACACGGTCCGGAGAGCCACCGCCCTTGCCCTCTCCGATATGCTGCCTTGCACTCGGCGTTTGATCGCTGTTGGGGGTGTGTCGTGGCCACGATGAGCGGCGGCGAAGCCATGCTGAAGTCGCTCGTTCGCGAAGGCGTTGAACTCGCCTTCGGTATCGGTGGCATCCACACGTCTGGCATCCTCGTCGCGCTGCGCGATGAGCCGAGCATCCGCCTTATCACGACGCGCCACGAGCAGGGCGCCGCCTGCATGGCGGACGGCTATTCCCGCGTCTCGGGAAAGCCCGGAGTCGCCCTCGTCGTTCCCGGAGTGGGGCTGTTCAACGCTGGCGGTGGCATGGCCCGCTCGGGCGGGGAAGCGGCGCTGGTCGAACTCGCCGAGGCGACCAACATCCCGGTCATTCTGTCTGGCGGCGGCAAGGGCGCCATCCCCGATAATCGCCCGCTCTCGTACGGCTCCTGCGTCAGCCCCGCCGGCGAGAGCACATCCCTTTGCCGCGCGCCAGGCAGCATGCCCACATCGGAACGCTCCCTGGACCCAACCCCAGGAGGGCCTGATCAAATGAAACTCGGAGGAAGAGATGAACGGTGAGGAACTGAAAGCCAGGACCCGTGCGGGAGGAGTCGTTTACGGGACGATGCTCTCCGTCGCGCGCAACCCCCGCTGGGCGGCGACCATTGCCGGGCTCGGCCTCGACTACGTCATCATCGACAGCGAGCACGCCCCCCGCGGCCGCAGCGAGATCGGGGACCTCCTCGCCGGCCTGCGCAGCGTCGACATCGTCTCCATCGTGCGGGTCCCCATTCCCAGCTCGCACTACATAACGATGGCGCTCGACGCGGGCGCGCAGGGCATCCTCGCCCCCTACTGCGAGACCCCCGACGAGGTCCGCGAAGTGGTCGGCGCCAGCAAGTGGCGGCCGCTCAAGGGCGACCTGGTGCGCCGGGTGGTCGAGCAGGGTGAATTTCCGAGCGACGCCTCCCGCCAATACCTCGAGAACCGCAACCGCAACAGCGTCTGCATCGTCGGCATCGAGAGCGTCCCCGCCATGGAAGCGCTCGAGGAGATAGTCGCAATCGAGGGCGTCGACGCCATCTTCGTCGGCCCCAACGACCTCAGCATCTCCCTCGGCGTGCCCGACCAGTACGACCACCCGGACTACGAGGCGGCGCTCCGCACCATCATCGCGACCTGCCAGGCGTGCAACGTGCCGGTCTTGATCCACCACCAGACCGCGGAGCTCTCGCAGAGGTGGTTGCGCGAGGGCGCCCGCTTCGTGCTCCACTGCACGGAGACGCGCGCCGTCCATAACGCCTTCCGCGAGGACTTCGCCGCCATCCGCGCCGTGGGCGAGGAGATCGGCGGCGGGGCGGCCACCGACGTCGGCGAGTCGACGGAGACCGTCTGAGGGCCGGCCTGCCGGGTGCTCGCTCCGGCGCGTATACTCAGCCCACTTCCACGGGAGGGTAGTCCCCCATGCCTGAGTACCAGACCGTTCTCTACGAGAACCTGACGCCCGAGATCGCGCGCGTGCGCATGAATCGCCCGGAGGCGCGCAACGCCCAGGACCTGCGCCTTACGCGCGACCTGAACGACGCCTTCGACCACGCCAACCAGGATGACCAGGTGAAGGTCATCATCCTCAGCGGCGAGGGCCCCCACTTCAACTCCGGCCACGACATGCGGGGCGGCACCGGCCTCGGCTTCAACGATGTCCGCCCCGTCGGCACCTGGGCCAACTTCGACCTCGAAGGGGCCGAAGGCGCGATGGCGAAGGAGGAGGAGATCTACCTCCAGATGTGCCGCCGCTGGCGCAACCTGCCCAAGCCCATGATCGCCGAGGTGCAGGGCAAGACCATCGCCGGCGGCCTCATGCTGGCCTGGGTCTGCGACATCATCATCGCCTCCGACGACGCCGAGTTCCGCGACCTCGTCGTCGGCTGGGGCATCCCGGGGGTCGAGTACTTCGCCCACCCGTGGGAGTTCGGCCATCGTCTCGCCCGCCAGATGCTCTACACGGGTGACTGGGTGAGCGCGCAGCGCTGCTACGAGGCGGGCATGGTGAACGAGGTCGTGCCGCGCGAAGAGCTGACCGAGTATGTCGAGAACCTGGCGCGGAAGATCGCGGAGAAGCCCTCCTTCGGCCTGAAGATCACGAAGGAAGCGATCAACCAGACACAGGACGCGCAGGGGCTGTGGAACGCGCAGCAGGCCGTCTTCATCATGCACACCCTCGCGCACACGCATTGGCGCGAGGTCAGCGGCGCTGGCATCTACCAGGGTGCGGGCGCGGCCCCGCGGCCCGGTGGTGGCGTCCGCAAGGTGCCCTCGGCCGCGAACTGACCCATACCCACGGCAACCAGCACGAGCGGGCGGCTTCCAGGCCGCCCGCTCCGTTCCCCGGAGGTCACCCCGTGCTCTTCAACATCCTCACCCGCCTCAACCTGCTGCGTCCTGTCGAGAGCGCGCTCGTGCGCTACCTCGGATGGTCCCTCGTCAGCTGGCACATCAGCGGCCAGAGCGGCGTGCCCTACATCCCCACGGCCATGCTCACGACCGTTGGCCGCAGCAGCGGCGACCTCCGCTCAGTGCCCCTCTTCTACTTCCGCGATGGCCGCGACTTCGTGCTCGTCGGGTCGAAGGGTGGCGCCCCCGCGCATCCCGCCTGGTTCCCCAACCTCGTGGCCAACCCCCAGGCCTGGCTGACCGCGAGTCGCCGCCGCATCCCCGTCACCGCCGAGGTCGTCGAAGGCGCGGACCGCGACCGCCTCTGGGCCATCGCCGCTGCCGCCTACCCGCCCTACAACGAGTACCAGGAGCGCGCCGCCCCCCGCCAGATCCCCGTCGTCCGCCTCCGCCAGCGCTAGACAGGGCTCTTGACAGCACCGTTGTTGCGAAGTCCCTATGCCTAGTCTCGGCGCCACCCTCCACTCTTCATCTTCATCCCGGGATCGGGTGGTGGGGTTGCTTCCCGCCTGGACTCTTTCGTTGACTGCCGCTGCCTCGTTGAGCGTCGTTTGAGAAGCCACCTTGCTACGTGGGCGAGCCAACGTATGAAGTCCCGGCACTCGGCGCGTGAGGGCCACATCCTGCTGTGGATCTCCCATGTCGGATCCAGGTTTGGAAGGGGTGGTGGTGGGCGCGGGGGCGTGCCTTGTGAAGGGGGGTCGCCAAACGACTCTGGCTTGGCCATACCGTCAGTGTAACTGCCGTCGAAAGCCGACGAGCGCTATGCGAACGGATTCTCGACGCGCTCCCACTTGAAGGTGTAGATGCTTGGTATTTCCTGAGGGTGTCGGAACCCACCGCTGGGCTTACCGGTGTCACCTGAGACGACCAGGCCTGTCAGGGGAGGGAGTCCCTCCTGCTCACAGTGAGTGGCAATCAACTCAAGGACCGTGGGCCCAATGTTGATGGGGGCGCCCCCAACCCTCTCAGTGAGCTCCTTGTAAGTAATCCTGCCTGGGTACTGGCCATAGACCGTAGACTCTCTGCCACGGGCAGCCAGGTCAGCCAAGAGTACCCACGTCCAGAATGCTCGAGTGTCGGTGATTGAGTTGTCCGACATGGCTACCTCCGAGCCCCTACCGTGGCGCCAGACGCAGCGCCCCGTCCAGACGGATCGTCTCGCCGTTGATCATCGGGTTCTCGATGATCGAGCAGACCAGCTGCGCGTACTCTTCCGGCTTCCCCAGACGCGTGGGGAACGGCGTCACGTTGCCGAGCGCCTCCCGCGCTTCCTCCGGAAGACCCAACAGCATCGGCGTCAGGAAGAGGCCCGGCGCGATCGTGTTGTTGCGCACGCCGTTGCGCGAGAGGTCGCGAGCGATCGGCAGCGTCATCCCAACGACTCCGCCCTTCGAGGCCGAGTAGGCCGCCTGCCCGATCTGCCCCTCGAACGCCGCCACCGAGGCCGTGTTGATGATCACCCCGCGCTCCCCGTCCTCCGTCGGGTCGTTCTTTACCATCTCCGTCGCCGCCACCCGGATCGCGTTGAACGTGCCGATCAGGTTGATGTTCACCGTTCGCGTGAACAGCTCCAGGTTCGCCGGACCCTCGCGCCCGACCGTGCGGTCCGCCGTCGCGATGCCGGCGCAGTTGAGGAGGATGTGGACGCCACCGTGCGCCGCCGACGCATCCGCCACCGCCTGGGTGACCTGCTCGTCGCTGGTCACGTCCGCTTCGGTGAAGACGCCCCCCAGGCTGGACGCCACATCCGCGCCGTTCGAGCGCCCGAGGTCGAGGATCGCGATCTTCGCGCCCCGTGCGTTCAGCTCCCGCGCGGTTGCCTCCCCCAGACCCGAGCCCCGCCCGTCACGATCGCGCTCAATCCGTTGATGTCCATGTCAGCTCTCCGCGCCCGTTGTGGTGCCGGGAGGGTTCTACCACGTACGCCGTCGCCGGGCGATGCCACGACGGGCATGCGGCGTACACTGCGGAGGGTCGAACCCGGAGGAAATCCGCTCGGGAGGTGACGATGGCTACCCACGCTGAGTCCCGCAAGGATGCCGCCGCGTCCTGGTCCGACGCCGTCGACGAGATCGACCGCCGCCACGAGCTTGCTGCCCAGATGGGCGGAGAAGAGCGCGTCCAGCGGCAGCGCGCCCAGGGCAAGCTCACCATCCGCGAGCGCATCGAGGGTTTCCTCGATGCCGGTTCCTTCTTCGAGATCGGTGGCATGGCCGGAACGGGCGAATACGACGCCGACGGCCGCCTGACCGACTTCATCCCCGCCGGCTACGTCCTCGGCCTGGGGACCGTCGATGGCCGCGAGGTCTGCGTCGGCGGCGAGGACTTCACCGTACGCGGTGGCTCTGGTGGCGGGGGCAAGGGGCCGGGGCGCTGGCTGCAGCCAGCGTCCCTCCAGCGTCGCATCCCCCTCGTCCAGTTCGCCGACGGCGCCGGCGCCTCCGCCCGCAGCTACGACGATGCCGGCCGCATGCACCTCCCCGACGGCAATCAGTGGGCGCGCGACGCCGAGCTCCTCTCCAAGGTGCCCGTCTGCTCCGCCATCGTCGGGCCCTCCGCCGGGCACGTGGCGGGACGCGCCGTGCTCTCCCACTTCAGCGTGATGGTGCGCGGGCAGGGCCAGGTCTTCGCCGCCGGACCGCCCGTCGTGAAACGCGCCATTGGCGAGGACCTCACGAAGGAGGAGCTCGGCGGTGTCGGTGTCCACGTCCGCGGGAGCGGCGTCGTCGACAACGAGGCCGAGGATGAGGAGGATGCCTTCCGCCAGATTCGCGACTTCCTCAGCTACATGCCCCGGAACGTATGGGAGATGCCGCTCCGCGCCACCTCCGAAGACCCTGCCGCCCGCCGTGAGGAGGACCTTCTCTCCATCGTCCCCCAGGACCGCACGCGCTGGTACGACATGCGGCAGCTCATCAGCCTCGTCGTCGACAACGGCGAGCTCTTCGAGATGCGCCGCTCCTTCGGCCGCAGCCTCATCACCGCCTTCGCCCGCTTCGACGGCTACCCGGTCGGCATCATCGCGAACGACCCCAAGGTCTATGCCGGAGCCATGACTGCCGACTCCGCCGACAAGCAGACCCACTTCGTCGATCTCTGCAACACCTTCAGCATCCCCGTCGTCCTCTTCGTCGACGTGCCCGGTTTCATGATCGGCTCGCGTTCCGAGCGCGAGGGCGTGATGCGGGCGGGGATGCGCGCCGTCGTGGCTGGCGCGAGCGCGACCATCCCCTCGATCGCGATCCAGGTGCGGAAGTCGTACGGCATGGCCGGGGACGCGGCTGCCTGTCTCGGTGGGCCCGACGCGCTCAAGATGCGCTTTGGCTGGCCCTCGGGCGAATGGGGCTCCATACCCATCGAGGGTGGCGTGGCCGCCGCCTACCGCCGCGAGATCGAGAACGCCCCCGACCCCGAGGCGCGACGCGCCGAGATCGAGGAGCGCCTGCTGCAGGGCCGCTCCCCCTTCAAGGTGGCCGAGGCCTTCGAGATCCTCGACATCATCGACCCGCGCGAGACGCGCTCCATCGTCTGCCGCTTCATCGCCGGCGCCCAGGAGACGCTGCGCCGAAACCTCGGGCCCAAGGGCCCCGTGCGCCCCTGACGCCCCGGGAATCGCACGTTGGCCGAAGGCATCACCGTCGTCGAACTGGGAGGAGGCATCGCCTCCGCCTGGTGCGGACGCCTCCTTGCAGGCGCGGGCGCCGATGTCGTCTCTCGCGAGCCCGGGGGCGGAAGCCCGCTGCGTACCACCCACCCCCTCCTCCCCGGGGGACGCTCGGCGCTCTTCGAGTACCTCGGGATGTACAAGCGCTCGGCGGTCCTGGGGGATGCTGACGTCGAGCGCCTTGTCGCGACCGCCGACATCGTCATCGACGAGGTCGATGTCGACGCCGGGGAAGGGCCGGAAGCGGTGGCCACTCGGGCGGAGCGCTTCCGGCAGTTGAACCCGCGCCTTGTCGCCGTCGCCTGCGGGCCCTTCGGCCTTACCGGCCCCTACGCCGCCCGCCGCTCCTCCGCGCTCGTCGACTGGGCGATGAGCGGCTATGCCGCCATCACTGGCGACCCCGACCGCGACCCCCTCCAGGGCGGTGGTCCCTGGTGCGCCTACGCGAACGGCCTCACCGCGGCCGTCGGCGCCATGGCGGCCCTTCGCACCACCGAGCGCACCGGCCACGGCCAGCTCGTCGATGTCGCCGCCATGGATGCGATGACGGCGCTCCACCAGTGGACGGTCATCCTCGCGACCCACCAGGGCGTCAGAAAGCGCCGCTCCGGCAACCGCCACGCCGAGTCGTTCCATCCCCTCGGCATCCTCCCCTGCAGGGACGGCGCCGTGGGCATCGCCGTCTCGAGCCCGGCCCAGTGGGAGGGCTTCTGCCTCGCCCTCAACATGCCCGAGCTTCTCTCCGACGAACGCTTCGCCACCGGTGGCGACCGCTTCGACCGCGCCAACGAGCTCGACGACATCATCCTGCCCTGGTTGCTGGAACGGCCGCAGCGCGAGATCGTGGAGCTCCTGCAGGACTGCAACGTCCCCGCCAGCCCCGTGCTCGATGCGCTCAGCGTGCAGGCCGACGAGCAACTGGCCGACCGCGGCTTCTGGCAGCCCCTTCCCCACCTCGGAGAGGGCGTGATCGCCCCCTCCGTACCCGTGCGCGGCCCGGTCGCCCCGAAGGGCCGCCTGCGTGCCCCCGAGCTCGGCGAAGACACGGCCGCCGTGCTCGCCGGATTGGGTAACGATGCAGCTCCCGTTCCTGCTCCGCCAGCCGCCGCTGCCCCCTCCCCCTCCCTGCCCCTGGAGGGCGTACGCGTCGTCGAGCTCTCCATCGCCTGGGCGGGCCCGCTCGCCGCCCGCTTCTGCGCCGACCTCGGCGCCGACGTCGTCCGCGTCGAGCACCGCGGCTCCCGCGGGACAAGCCTCACGCCCGGCGGAGCGCCCCTGCGCGCGCCCGAGGGCTGGCGCTGGGGCGAACTGCCCGCGCCGGCTTTCCGGGGCGGCATCTTCCCCGACGCCGACCCGGGAGGGCGTCCCTGGAACCGCAATGGCCCCTTCAACAAGTTCCAGCGCAACAAGCGCTCCCTCTGCCTCGACCTGAAGGAGGAGGAGGGACGCGAGGTCTTCCGGCGGCTCGTCGCCGAGGCCGATGTGCTCCTCGACAACTACCGTCCCCGCGCCCTCGACCGTCTCGGCTTCGACTTCGAGACGATCACCGCCATCAACCCGCGCATCGTGCGCATCTCCATGTCGGGCTACGGGTCGACGGGACCGTACCGTGAGCGCGGTTCGTGGGGGCCGATCCTTGAGGCCCACACCGGTCTCGCCGCCTCCACCGGCTACGAGGATGGCGGTCCGATGAAGCAGGGTGCCGCCTTCCCCGACGGCATCGGCGGCCTCACGGGCGCGTTCGTCCTCCTCGACGCCCTCCGCGAGCGCGACCGCACAGGCAAAGCCGTCTACGTGAACCTCTCGCAGTTCGAGTCGTACCTCTCCATCGGCGGCGAGATGCTCGTTGCCGCCTCGGCCAGCGGTGAGCCTCCCACGAAGCGCGGCAACCGCTCGCCTGAGTACGCCCCGCAGGGCGTCTACCCTTGCCGGGGCGACGACGCCTGGGTGGCCATCACGGTGCAGTCGGACGACGCCTGGGATGCCCTTGCCGCAATCACCGCCAGCCCTGCCCTCGCCGACCCCGCCCTGCGCTCTTCCGCTGAGCGCCACCGCTGCCACGACGCCATCGACGCCGCGATCGCGGCCTGGACGCGATCGCGGGACGCCCACGAGGCCGCTGCGCTCCTGCAGGAAGCCGGTGTCGCGGCCGGGCCGGTGCTTTCGAACCTTGAGATGGTCGCCGACCCCCACCTCCGCGCACGCAACATGATCGTCCCCATCGACCACCCGGACGCGGGCCGGCGCGAGTTCCCCGGCTTTCCCATCCGCCTCTCGGAAACGCCCGTCCAGCGCTTCGCTGGCGCCCCCACCCTCGGGCAGCACAACGAGGCGGTCCTGCGAGCCCTCCTCGGCTACAGTGAAAGCGAGTACGCCGCCCTCGTCGCCGCCGGGGTCGTGGCCGACAGCCCCGCGCCATGAGCGCTCTTGGGACGCTTTTGTGACAGGAATCACAAGGGAGTACGCTGGCGGTAGAGGAGCCGGTTGACGATGGCGACCATGAAGGTGGCGGCTCTCACCTCGATCTACTCGACCGATCGCGCGCTCTTGCTGACGTTCCTTGGCGGGCTGGCTGCGAGTATCGCCGCTACCATCGTCCTTCGCGCCGGGGATGGCGGTGGCGCTGGCTGGATCTGGGTGTGCACGTGGGCAGCCGTGCCCCCGCCCGAGTTCCCCGAGGCGCTCTTCACCTTCGCCATCGAACCGATCCCTATCTTCCTCATCGCTCTCGCCGGCGTGTGGTACCTGCGGACGCGCCAGCGTGCGCAAGCCTCTCACGCCCGGAGGCTTGTCTCGAATCGGCGCGTCGCCGCCTTTCTCGGCGGCCTTGCGCTCGTGCTGTTCACCGTCTTCGGCCCCATCGCCGCCTACGATGGCACCTTCCTCACGCTGCACATGGTGCAGCACTTCATCCTCATCACGATCGCGCCTCCCCTCCTCCTCGCGGGCGCCCCCATGACCCTCTGGCTCATCGCCTCGGGCAAGACCCGCCGCCGGCGGGTCATCTACCCGGTGCTCCACGCGGGCGCCTTCCGCGCCTTCACCCACCCGCTCGTGGGTGTCTTCCTCTTCGCCGCCGTACCTCTGCTCTGGTACGTGACTCCCGCCTTCGAGGAGAGCCTGGGGAACGCGCCCCTGCACTTCGTCGGCTATGCCATCTTCCTCTTCGCGGGGCTGCACTACTGGTGGCCCGTGATCGGCGGGAACCCCACCCGCTGGAACCTCGCCTACCCCGTCCGGCTCGTCTACCTCCTCGCGCTTATCCCAATCCACGCCTTCCTCGGCCTGCTCTTCCACGAGCCCGACAACGTGATCTACGAACAGCTGGCCGCCGTTCCCCGGGCGTGGGGCCCCGACGCCCTCCTCGACCAACAGATCGCGGGCGCCCTCATGTTCATCGGCGGCGAGGCCCTGGGCTTGATCGCCCTCCTCTTCGTCGCCTGGCAGTGGGCCTCCCACGAGGAGCGCGTCGCCCGCCGCCTCGATGCCGCCGACGAGAGCAACGAGTGGCGCCCGGTCGCGTACCGTGAACGGTAGGAGGATCACGCCCGTGCGATTCCTGACGCTGGCCCTGGCCGCGTTCCTGGCCGTCGTCCTGGTGGCCTGCGGTGGCGCCGAGGGTGACCGGCCCCCCTTCGAAGTCGAGGGCCCTCCCAGGGCGGTCGACGAAAAGGGCGAGGGCGAAGAGGCCACAGCGGAGTCAAGGAGTGTGCCCGAGGTGATCTACCGCGGGGCCCGCGCCACCCCGCCTCTCGCCAAGCCCGACCTCGTGTTGACCGATACGAACGGCGAGCCCTTCGACATCGTCGCCGAGACGGAGGGCTATGTGACCCTCCTCTATCTCGGCTACACGCACTGCCCCGACATCTGCCCCACGCACATGCTCGACCTCGCCAAGACGCTTGAGGCGATGGACCCAGAGCACGTCGAGCGCATCCGCGTCGTCTTCATCACCACCGACCCCGAACGTGACGATGCCGCTGCCATCCGGCGCTGGCTCGACCTCTTCGACAGCAGCTTCGTCGGCCTCACCATCGAACCCGAGGCGCTCTCCTCCCTGCTTACGTCCCTCGGGATGGCGCAGATTGTCAGGCAGGACCTCGGCGATGGCCGCTACGCCGTCAACCACGCGGCCTACCTCATCGCCTATACCCCCGACAACCTCGGCCACATCGTCTATCCCTTCCTCATGGGCGGTGGACTGCGCGAGATCATGGCCCACGACCTCCCCCTGCTTGTCGAGAACGGCTGGCAGGAACCTTCATGACAGGAGCACCACTCGTACTCACCCTCCGCAGAAGCTGGTGGCGGGTGCTTCTCGCTGCCCTCACCGTGCCGGCCATGGGCCTGCTCGTCGCCTGCGGTGACGACGACGGGGCCGACGACGGCGGCGCGAGTGGTTCAATCGAGGTCAGGAACGCCCGCGCGAAGTTCACCACCACCGACCTCGGCGCGGTCTACTTCGACATCCGGAGCACAGGCGTAGGCGACGCTCTTGTGGGCGCCTGCTCCGAGATCGCCGACGACACGCAGGTCCATGAGGTTGTGAGCGAGGGCGGGAGCGCCATGATGCGCCCGCTCGAGGGCGGCATCGCTATCGATCCCGGAGGCCAGGTCAGCCTCGAGCCAGGCGGCTACCACGTAATGCTGCTCGGCGTCGACGAGATCCCCGAGGTCGGGTCCACCTTCGAGCTCGTCCTCGAATTCGAGCGCGCCGGCCGCGTGACCATCACCGTGCACGTCCAGGAGTTCGGCGGCGAGGATGCCGGCACGCACCACGGGAGCATGGACGACGAGGAAATGGACGGTGAAGAGGCGGACCACGAGTAGGCTCGCTCGCGGTGCCCCGGTCCCCCGATGCCGGATACTTGATCGGGATGTCGTAATGCAGTGCCTACAAGGAGTTGACTGTGAAGGAAGCGTTCAGGACCGACATTGAGGCGATCAGGCAGCGGGCCCGGGAGAAGATGCTCGACGGCGCCGTGACCGCCGCCAACAAGAGTGACGTTCAGCGTGTCATCGAGGTGCTCAACGAAGTGCTGGCGACCGAGATCGTCTGCGTTCTCCGCTACAAGAGCCACTACTACCTGGCGAGCGGGATCAACGCCGAGGTGGTTGCCCAGGAGTTCCTCCAGCACGCGAACGAGGAACAGGTGCACGCCGACCAGGTCTCCCAGCGCATCACCCAGCTGGGCGGCGTTCCCAACCTCGACCCCAAGGGTCTGGCCACACGCTCGCACTCCGAGTACGCCGGCAGCGGCAGCCTACAGGCGATGATCGAGGAAGACCTCGTGGCCGAGCGCATCGCCATCGAGAGCTACTCCGAGATCATCCGCTGGCTCGGCGACGACGACCCCACCACGCGCCAGATGATGGTCGACATCCTGCGCATGGAGGAGGAGCACGCCGACGACCTCGCGAATCTGCTCCACCGCATCGAGTAGCGTTCGCGCCGCCCCCACGAGGCTCGCGTAGACTCACGCCACTGCCACGCCAGAGGGGAGCCTCCCATGCAGATCGGCGCCATCTTTCCCCAGACCGAGATCGGCTCGGACCCGTCCGTCGTCCGCGACTTCGCCCAGACGGCCGAGGGGCTCGGCTACTCCCACATCCTCGCTTACGACCATGTTATCGGCGCCCTGCCGGACCGCGAACCGAAGCTGTGGGGCCCGTACACGCACGAGTCCGCCTTCCACGAGCCCTTCGTGCTGTTCGGCTACCTCGCCGCCATCACCGAGCGCGTGGAACTGGTGACGGGTGTCATCATCCTGCCCCAGCGCCAGACAGTGCTCATCGCGAAGCAGGCCGCTGAAATCGACATCCTCTCGGGCGGTCGCCTCCGCCTCAGTATCGGGACCGGTTGGAACTACGTCGAGTACGACTCCCTTAACGAGCAGTTCTCCAACCGAGGCAAGCGTCAGGAGGAGCAAGTCGAAGTGCTGCGCCGCCTCTGGGACGAGCCCGTCGTCGACTTCGACGGGAACTGGCATCGCATCGACCGTGCCGGCCTCAACCCCCTGCCCGGGCGGCGCATCCCGATCTGGTTCGGCGGTTTCAGCGACCCCGCCTTTGAGCGCGCCGCCCGTATCGGCGACGGCTTCATCTTCGGCGGTGGCTCCCCCGACTCCGTCAACGCCCTGGAGAAGATCCGCGCCTACCTCGAGCGCGAGGGCCGCGATCCCGCCACCTTCGGCATTGAGGCGATGGTCAACTACGGCGACAGCCCCGAGAGCTGGGCCGCCGAGGTCGAGCGCTGGCGCGAGGCGGGCGTCGACTACGTCTCCATGCGCACGATGAACGCCGGCCTCGACGGTCCCCGCGCCCACATCGAGGCGATCGAGCGCTACTGGCGCGAGGTCGGCAGCTAGTGCTCGCCCGCCGGACTCGCCCTCGCCGCTCTTCCCATGCTACTATTGTGCCAGGCAATGGTGATGACGGAAGAACGCATCAGCAGGCTTGAGGGCGCCTACGAGCAGGTCGACAGGCGGCTGGGCGACCTGACCCAGGCTGTCTCTTCGCTTCGGGACACGCTCCGCTCCCTGCGCGATGAGATGGACGCTCGGGATCAGGCAATGCGCCGCGACATGACCGAGCAGAATCAAGCCCTGCGTCACGAGATGAGCGAGCAGTACGAGTCTCTGCGCTCCGAGCAAAAGGCTCTGCGCGATGAGGTGACTCAGCACAACCGAGCCCTTCGGCAGGATGTGAACGAGCAGATCCTCGGCCTCCACAGCGCGATGAGCGAACAGAGCACCGGCCTCCACAGCGCGTTGAGCGAGAAGATCCTCGGCCTCCACAGCGCGATGAGCGAACAGAGCACCGGCCTTCACAGTGCGGTGAGCGAACAGAACACCGGCCTCCACAGCGCGTTGAACCAACGACTCCTTGCTCTTGAGGGTGGGGTGAACAGCCGCTTCAACAACCTCTACGTGTTGGCTGGCGGCGCCTGGGTGACGACTGTCGCCCTCATCGTTGGCCTCTTCCTGCAGTCCTAGGCTCCCGTCCTCAGTGTCTCCCGCGCCGCTCCCAGCGCAGGATGCCCGCGATCGACTTCGCATCGATGATGCGCCCCTCGTCCACCGCCGCCAGCGCCTCCTCCCGCGTCATCCGCACGATCTCGATGTCTTCGTCCTCGTCTCCCGGCAAGGGATCGGGCGTCAGCTCGCTGCACAGGAACAGGTGGATGTACTCCGTCGCGTAGCTGGGCGCGATCCAGAATCCGCTCAGCGAATCCACCCGGGCCGCGCGCATCCCCACCTCCTCGCGCAGCTCGCGCGCGGCCGTCTCGACTGGGTCTTCGCCCGGCTCCAGCGTACCTGCGGGGATCTCGAGCAACCGCGTACGTGCGCCGTGGCGGTACTGCTCGACGAGCAGCAGCCGGCCCTGGCCGTCGACCGCGATCATGCAGATGGCGCCCGGGTGGTAGACCATCTCCCGCCGGAACGTGTGTCCGTCGGCCGTCCGCAGCGTATCGAGGCGAAGGTCGAAGAGTCGCCCGTCGAACACCATCTCGCTGCCGGTGAGTTCAGGGTGGTCGGTCATGCAGCCTCCAGTTGAGGGCCCTGTCGCGGGGCGGTCGAGCCGTGTCAGGGTATCGCCCGCATCGCGTAAGCGTGCTGACTGAATGCCCGTGGTACGGTTCCGCCAGCGGAGGTACAGATGGCCGGAGCGCTCAAGCAACTCGTGTCGGTCTATCTGCTCCTGGCCGGCCTCGCGGTGGCGGTCCAGTTCATCATCTTCCCCTTGTACGAAGACCACGATGCCGACCTCACCGTCTGGCGCATCCTCGACTGGTTCATGGCGGCCGGCCTCCTGCTGGCCCTCCTCGGAACCTTCCTTCGCAAGCGCGAGTTCGACGCCTCCTCGGGCGGAGACCCGCACTGGCGCGAATATGTCGAGGTGAACGGCCTCTTCTACGCCGCCGTGGCGCTCTCGCTCGCCTTCCTGCCGAACTGGTTCGCCGGCGAGTGGGGGTCGGGCGGCGACTTCACAATCTGGCACCTGATCGACACCGCCCTGCCCATCCTCTTCGTGGTCGTGGGGTTGCGGCTTCGGAGAGAGACCCGGGCCTAGAACTCGAACCGAGGAGGAATCGCGAATGGCTGCCGTGCACCGAGCTATTGCCGTCTACCTGCTCCTGGTCGGCCTTGCCGTCGGCGCCTACTTCGTCATCTCCCCGCTCTATGCCGGCCAGGGGAACGCCGACCATGCCGCCGACGTGTGGGAGGTGCTCAACTGGTTCATGGCGGTTGCGGCCGTCCTGCTGGTGCTCGTGACGTTCGCCGCGAAGCGGGCCCTTGCCGAGGGCGCTGCCACGTGGGACAAGTTCGTGGTCAACGGACGCTCTTCCATTGCCGTTGCCCTCCTCCTCGGATTCCTCAACAACTGGTTCGCCGACCAATGGGGCGGCGGCGAGTTCGGGCCGGTCGCCTTCCTCTGGGTCGTCATCGACATCGGGATGCCCATCCTCGCCGTCGAGGTGGCCCTCAAGCTCTGGCGTGAGCCAGAGCTGCCGTAGCGAGGCGGGCAGCGTCATGACCGGTCGCAACCTCACCGCCGTGAAGCGCATCGTCGCGCTCTATCTGCTCCTGCTAGCCGCCGCGACCGTCATCCACCTGATCGTCACGCCCTTCTATCAGCCCGACCACGACCCCGACTTCACCTACTGGGAAGCCTTCGACCCGTTCATGATGGCGGGCTCGCTGCTCGTGCTCGCCTCGGCATACCTCTGGAAGCGCCGTCACGATGCGGCGCTTGCAGAGGCCACAAACTGGCGCCCCTACCTTGAGGCGAACGGCCTCTTCTACATCGGTGGGGTGCACGCAATCCTGCTCGCCTGGTCCTGGCTGATGCAGGTGTTCGGTGACCCCACGCAGGCTCAGCCAGTTATCTGGTTGTTCGTCGACTCCGTCGGGCCGATGCTGCAGCTGGCAGCAGGACGCCGCCTCTGGCGGGAGGCGGCGTCGGCGTCCTAGAACCCGCGACCGGGGACGTTAGTCGAGGTAGTCCTTCAGCTTGCGGCTGCGGCTCGGATGCCGAAGCTTGCGCAGCGCCTTCGCCTCGATCTGGCGGATGCGCTCGCGCGTCACGCTGAACTCACGGCCGACCTCCTCCAGCGTCCGGCTGCGGCCGTCCTCCAGCCCGAAGCGGAGCTGCAGCACGCGTCGCTCGCGGCTGGTGAGCGTGGCCAGCACGTCCTCCACCTGCTCGCGCAGCAGCTGCTGGCTCGCCGCGTCGGCCGGGGCCAGCGCCCGCTCGTCCTGGATGAAGTCGCCGAGGTGGCTGTCCTCTTCCTCGCCGATGGGCGTCTCCAGCGAGACCGGCTCCTGCGACACCTTCTGGATCTCGCGGATGCGTTCCGGCGAGAACTGGTGAGCGGAGTCCTGCTTGGAGCTCTCGAACATGCCCCGCGCGATCTCCTCGCTCGTGGGCTCGCGCCCGTACTCCTGCACGAGCCGGCGGCTCACCCGCACGAGCTTGTTGATCGTCTCTACCATGTGCACGGGGATGCGGATGGTGCGCGCCTGGTCCGCGATGGCGCGCGTGATCGCCTGGCGAATCCACCACGTCGCGTACGTGGAGAACTTGTAGCCCTTGCGATAGTCGAACTTCTCCACCGCGCGGATGAGGCCGATGTTCCCCTCCTGGATCAGGTCCAGCAGCGACATGCCCCGTCCGATGTACTTCTTCGCCACCGACACCACGAGGCGCAGGTTCGCCTCCGTCAGGCGACGCTCCGCCTTGTCGCCGTTGTGCTTGATCGTGTCGAAGTGGTAGCGCAGCCGGTCCTCGAGCGCCGTGATCTTCTCGATCAGTCCGTCAGCCGGCGGTATCAGCTGGTCCTCGCCGCCCGCCTCCTCCGCCATCTGCGAGAACAGGTCGGGCGTGAGGATGTGGGTAACGATCGAGAGCGAGACGATCGCGTGGTGGATCGTCTCCTCGTCCTTGCGCAGCCGCTTCATGCAGTATACGCGGAAGGGGAGCTCCATTTCGCGGTCAATGAGCCCGCGGAACTGGTCGTCGCCGATGGTCTCCGCGTAGCCGCTGCGCATCAGCTTGATGCCCTCGTGGTCGCGCCACTTGGGCTCCCTGGGAGGCCAGTCGTCCTCGCTCCCCTCCGGTGGCGTCTGCCCCGAGATGACCTTCTCATAGCGGTCGGCGTAGTAGCGGGCGGCCTTGTAGATGGGGATCAACTCGGCGAACTGCTCGAGCAGCGTCACCGCCACGCGCGAGGCGGAGGGCGGGTGGCCGAAGGCGTCGACGTACGCCTTCTCGATGTCGCGCAGGTGGATGCCTTCCTCCATCTGGCGCGCCAGATGCTTCTCGTCGTCGGCCGTGAGCAGGTAGACCTTGCCGATCTCGCGCAGGTACATCCGCACGGGGTCGTCGATCCCCTCCGACTCCTCGGTCAGGAGGGCAACGGTCTCCTCCTCTTCCTCCTCGCTGTCGTCGGCGTCCTTTTCTTCCTTATCGTCGTCGTCCTGGGTCGCGGTCGTGTTCCCCGAGAGGTCGTTCTCCTCATCGCGGCGCTCGTCGAAATCGCCGCTGGACAGGCGGCTGAGCACGCTGCCGATCATCGCGTCGGCGCTGGTGGAGGAAGTCTGGTCGGTCAACGTTTCGTCGCTCATGCGGCTGACAGGTACCCCTTGTGGTGGAATTGGGATGGCGCGTAGACACAGCGCACCAAGCTAAGTATAGCACAAATGATCGCCGAACCGAAGGGTTTGACGAGGGTGCAAAGCCCTTCGTCGCGACAGCGGCTCTATTGCTCACTCCAGTGCTGATGCACCCGTCTCAACTCTTCTATCCAGTACCTGAGATTGTCGCCCCCAGCGTACAGACCCAACTGACGGGCGAGGTCGAAAAACCCCTTTCCCGGCAGATTCTGGTCTTTCCGGATGACGACAGCGGAAAGGAGGGGTCTCCCGTGGAGGTGCTCCCCCCGGCTGATTTCGTCCAGAAACTGCGCAATGCGAATGCGATCGAATTCTGATTCCATGTCGAGCCCTGCAAGCGGAGCGACCTCGGAGTAGTAGGTCGTTTCTCTCTTGCCAGCGACGGCCTTCAAGCGCTCATGGATACTCTGGGGCGTCGTCCACCCAATCCTCCGACATAGGGAAGAGATCGCTTGGAGCTCGATTAGTCCCCTGTCGGGAACCCCGCCTCCGCCCACGCGTCCGTGCCGCCCTCGACGTTGTACAGCTCCAGCTCGTCGAGCCCGGCCGCCGTCGCGTACTCCGCCGCCAGGGCGCTGCGACCGCCCATCTTGCAGATGAACAGCACTTCCTTCTTCTCCCCCGCGAAGTCGCGGATCTGCTTCAGCTCGCTCATCACCGTGTTCACCGGGATCAGGCGCACGCCCTTTGCGTGCACCTCGACGTACTCGTGCGGGTCCCGCACGTCGACCATCACGGCGTGGCCGCTGTCGAGCTTTTCCTTTGCCTCGTCGATCGAGATCCTCGTGAACGGCTCTCGCGGGTCTTTGGTAGCCACCGGAACTGCCTCACTCGTGTGCGTAGTGCCGCTCAGACTAGCACGGGGAACGTGTTTGCCGCCCCATCTGGCGAGGCCCTGCGCGATGTGCGACTCTCCCCCCGTGACCGACCCCCTCCGCCCCGACCCCGCCGCCGCAGCCGCCGCCTGGGCCGGCCGTGTCCGCCGCAACCGCGAGCAGGCCGAACGCCGCCGCCTCGTCCTCCCCGAGCGCGGCGACTTTTACGCCCCCATCGCCTCCTGGTTCCGCGTCGACCCCCGTCGCGAGGGCGACGCCACCCTCGACGCCCTGCGCGACCTCGTCGAGCCCGGCGACACCGTGCTCGACATCGGCGCCGGGGGCGGGCGCTACGCCCTCCCCCTCGCCCTCCACGCCCGCGAGGTCATCGCCGTCGAGCCCTCCGAGGGCATGCGCTCGGTCCTGACCGAGGGCATGGAGGAGCACGGCATCGACAACGTCCATGTCGTCGACACAAGGTGGCCGGCAGCCGAGCCCCTCCGCGCCGACGTCGCCCTCATCTCCCACGTCGGCTACGACATTGAGGACTTCGGCCCCTTCCTCGACGCGATGGAGGAGGCCGCCGGCCGCCTCTGCGTCGCGGTCCTGCTGAGCCGCCCCCCGCCCTCCCGCGCCGACCCCTTCTGGGAGGCTATCCACGACGAACCCCGCGACCCGCTCCCGGCGCTGCCCGAGTTCCTCGCGTTGCAGCTCGCGCGCGGGCGGCTGTGCGAGGTCTCCTTCGTCGAGTACGGCGGCATCGCCTACGACACGGAGGAGGACGTGCTCGCCTTCCTCCGCCAACAGCTCTGGATCGCCGAGGGCAGCCCCCAGGACGAGCAGCTCCGGGCCATGCTCCCCGACCACATCCACGACGAGGACGGGCGCGTCGAGTTCAACTGGGATCCGGGCGCCCTCGGGATGGTGAACTGGAAGCCCCCCGCGCAGGACTAGCGGGAGCGCGCGTACTTCTTGGCAGGCGTCAGGATGATCGGCGTGAGCTCGTCCGCGCCGTAGGAGGTGCGCTGGCGCTCCTCCGGGGGAGTGCCGTACGTCGTCGTGCGCTGCCGCGGGAGCCGTCCGATGCTCGTGATCAGCTCGTCCATCGCCTCGGGGGGCATCTCCTGGCCGTGGCTCGCGCCCGCCGCCCGGCTGATGCTCTCGTTCATGAGCGTGCCGCCCATGTCGTTCGCGCCCGCCAGCAGGCACGCCTTCGAGCCCTCGCCGCCCATCTTCACCCACGACACCTGGATGTTCGGAATGAGCGGGTGCAGCGCCAGGCGCGAGACCGCGTGCATCAGGATCGCCTCGCGCCAGGTCGGGCCCTTGCGCGCCCGGCCCTTCAGGTAGATGGGCGCTTCCATGTGCACGAACGGCAACGGCACGAACTCGCTGATGCCGCCCGTGCGCGCCTGCAGCTCGCGCAGGCGCAGCAGGTGCCGCGCCCACGAGACCGGCCCGTCGATATGCCCGTACATGATCGTCGAGGTGGTGGTGAACCCCACCTCGTGCGCCGACCCCACCACGTGGAGCCATTCGCTCGTGGTGAGCTTGTCGGGGCAGAGCGTGTCGCGAACCTCGTCGTCGAGGATCTCGGCGGCGGTGCCCGGCAGGGTCCCCAGCCCGGAGGCCTTCAGCCGCCCCAGGAACTCCTTCACCGGCATCCCGAGCGTCTCCGCTCCCTGGTGCACTTCCAGCGGCGAGAAGGCGTGCACGTGCATGTCGGGAAGCGCGTCCTTCACCGCCTCGCACAGCTCCAGGTAGGTGGCCCCGGTGTATTCGGGGTGAATCCCGCCCTGCATGCAGACCTCGGTCGCCCCGCGGTTCCAGGCCTCCTGCGCCCGACGAACCACCTCGTCGAGCCCCAGGTCGTACGGCTTGCCCCGCAGGTTCTCGCTCAGCTTGCCCTTCGAGAAGGCGCAGAACTGGCACTTGAAGTAGCAGATGTTCGTGTAGTTGATGTTGCGGTTCACCACGTACCGCACGATGTCGCCCGAGACCTCCGCGCGAAGCTCGTCGGCCGCCGCGCAGACGTAGTCGAACTCTGGGCCGCGCACCTCGAACAGCCGCGCGATCTCGCCCTCCCCCAGCTCCTCCCCCCGGCGCGCCTTCGAGACGAGCGCCGGTACGGGCGAATGCGGCGGAAGCGTCGCCGGCGCCTTCCGCGGGAAGTCGTAGCCGGGCGGCGGTTCGAGCACCGCGCCCGGCGCCCACTCGCCCTCGCGGGCGAAGCCGTCGGCGTCCATCGAGCGCAGCACCTGCGTCGCCATCTTCTTGCTCTGCCAGCGGGCGCTGTCCCTCGCGTAGCTCGGGTAGACCGCCAGCCGCTCGGCGAGGTGATGACCGGCCGCCTCCGTCTGCCTCCGCAACTCCTCGATCTGGGGCCAGGGCGCCTCCGGGTTCACGTGGTCGATTGTGACCGGCGAGACGCCTCCCCAGTCGCTCAGGCCCGCCGCCACCAGCTTGCCGTAGGAGTCGGGCATCAGGTTGGGCGGCGCCTGCACGCCGATCTCCGGCCCGAAGAGGATGCGCGCCATCGCCAGCGTCCAGAGCAGGTCCTCGAAGTCGGGCTCGGGCGCGTTCGCCATCTTCGTATCCGGCTTGGCCCGGAAGTTCTGGATGATCAGCTCCTGGATGTGGCCGTGCGCCTCGTGGATCTCCCGCAGGGCCAGCAGCGACTCGATCCGCTCCCGCCGCGTCTCCCCGATCCCGATGAGGATGCCCGAGGTGAACGGTACCTGCAGTTCCCCCGCCAGCCGCATCGTCTCCAGACGGGCGGCGGGCTCCTTGTCCGGCGAACCGTAGTGAACCTGCCCCTTCTCCATCAGCCGTCGCGAGGCGCTCTCCAGCATGATCCCCTGCGAGACCGAGACCTCGCGCAGCAGGGCGATGTCCTCGGCGGTCATGACGCCGGGGTTGGCGTGGGGCAGCAGCCCCGTCTCCTCCGCCACGATGCCCGCGACCTCGGCCAGGTAGGAGATCGTCGTCTCGTGCCCGAGCGCGGCCAGCTCCTCGCGCGCGACCTTGTAGCGCAGCTCGGGCTTGTCCCCGAGCGTGAAGAGCGCCTCCGTGCAGCCCGCCGCCGCTCCCGCCCGCGCGATCTCCAGCACCTCACCGATGCTCATGTAGGCGCGCTCGCCCCGCTTCGGGGGCTGCGCGAAGGTGCAGTAATGGCAGACGTCCCGGCAGAGCTTCGTCAGGGGGATGAAGATGTTTCGCGAGTAGGAGATGACGTGATCGTGGGCCTGGTCGCGAATGGCGCCCGCGGCCGCGGTCAGGGCGGTCAGGTCGGTCTCGCCGGCAAGGGCGAGGGCTTCCTCGGGGGTGGGGCTCATGCTCGCCAGGGCTCGCGCCAGAACTGCCTCGGTCGATTCCTGCATCCGCACTCCGGGGCCCGCTCTTCGACCCGGGCCGGGACTCGATAGTACAATACGAGTCGCTAGCTCGTCACAACCCACTGGAGGGTCCATGACCTCGCGAAGCGTCCGCTGCCCCGTCGCCTCCACGCTTGACCTCGTCGGCGACCGCTGGACGCTCCTGATCGTGCGCGACCTCCTGAAGGGCGACGCGCGCTTCAGCGACCTGCGCCGCTCCGTCGAGGGGATCACGGGCAGCGTGCTCTCGTCCCGTCTCAAGCTGCTCGAAGGCGAGGGACTCGTCGACCGCCGCCTCTACAGCGACCACCCGCCCCGGGCCGAGTACTTCCTCACGCCCAAGGGCCACTCTCTCGGCGTGGTCGTGGGCGCCCTCGCCACCTGGGGTGAGCGCCACACCGACCACGACCTCACCATCGTCGACCACCGCTGCGGACACGGCGTCGACGTGGTCTACCGCTGTCCCACCTGCGACCGCGCCGCCCCCCGCTCGCAGATCCGCATCGTGCCCGCCTGAGGGCCCCAAAGTTTGCCCCCCCTCACCCCTGCCCCGTATCCTAATCTATTCAGGAAGTCCCCACCTCGATCGGGAGTGAGCGTGTGCACACCATCGGCCTGACTGGCGGCATCGCCAGCGGGAAATCGACCGTCGCGGAGTTTTTCCGTGAGCAGGGCGTACCCGTGATCGATGCCGACATCCTCGGGCACCGCACCTACGACCCCGGTACCGGCACCTTCGCCGCCGTCGTCGCCGCCTTCGGCAGCGACATCGTCGCAGCGGACGGCACGATCGACCGGCGAGCGCTCGGGGGCAAGGTGTTCGGCAAGCCCGAGGAGTTGACGCGTCTCACGGACATCGTCTGGCCCGGCATCCGCGCCCTCGCCTCGCAGGAGCTCTCCGACCTCGAGGTAGCGGGCACGGGCATAGCCCTGCTGGAGGCCGCCGTCCTCCTGGAGGCCGCCTGGGAGGACATGGTCGACGAGATCTGGGTCACCACCGTCGAGGCCGGCGTGGCCGTGGCCCGGCTCGCGGAGCGCAACGGCCTCGACGAGGCCGCCGCGCGCGCCCGCATCGATTCGCAGCTCTCCAACGAGGAGCGGATCGCCGTGGCGAGCGTGGTCATCGAGAACAACGGCACGCTCGCGGAGCTCGCGGACGGCATTCGCGCCGCCTGGGAAGCGCTTCGTGCGCGCACCGGCACAGAGAGGCAGACGATTGGCTGAAGCACCCACCACCACCGAAGTCATGGCCCCCGGCGCCCTCGTTCTCGCCGCCGAGGAGTTCACCGTTCGCGAAGAGCCCTACTACCTCCCCCTCGGGGACGAGATCGAGCTCTTCGAGGCCGCCTTCGAGCAGCGCATTCCCGTGCTCCTGAAGGGTCCCACGGGCTGTGGCAAGACCCGCTTCGTGGAGTACATGTCCTGGCGCCTGGGCAGGCCCATGACGCACATCTCCCAGGGCGGCGAGGCCCCTCTGGACAATGAAGGGCCCCGCCCCTTCGTCACCGTCGCCTGCCACGAGGACCTCACGGCCAGCGACCTTGTCGGTCGCTACCTGCTCGATACCGACGGTACCCGCTGGATCGACGGCCCCCTCACCCGCGCCGTCAAGACGGGCGCCATCTGCTACCTCGACGAGGTGGTCGAGGCCCGCAAGGACACCACCGTCCTCATCCACCCCCTCACGGACTACCGCCGCCTCCTCCCCATCGAGAAGCTCGGCCAGGTCGTCGAGGCGGCGGACGGCTTCCTCCTCGTTATCTCCTACAACCCCGGCTACCAGAGCGCCCTCAAGGACCTGAAGCACTCGACCCGCCAGCGTTTCATCTCCGTCGAGTTCACCTATCCCACGCGCGAGCAGGAGGCCGAGATCATCTCGCACGAGTCGGGCGTCGATCTTGCCATCTCCATCGAGCTCGCCAAGCTTGGCGAGAAGGTGCGCAACCTCAAGGAGCACGGCCTCAGCGAGGGTGTCAGCACCCGCCTCCTGATCTACTCCGGGCGCCTCATCGAGCGCGGCATCGAGCCCCGCCGCGCCGCCCAGGTCGGCGTCACCTGGGCCCTCACCGACGACCTCGAAGTCCAGCGCAGCATCGAAGAGGTAGTGACATCGATCTTCGAGTGACCGCCAGCGCTCGGCCTTCGGAGCAACCCCGGGAGCGCGTCCACCCGCTCGGGCGCGAGGCGACACCGTGAGGATCGGCATCGTCTCGGACGTCCACAGCAACGTGGCCGGCTTGCAGGAGGCCCTCGACCGCATGGGCCCCATCGACGAGCTCCTCTGCGCCGGCGACACCGTCTACCAGTACCGCTGGTCGAACGAGACCGTCGCCCTCCTGCGGGAGTGCGGCGCCCGTGTCGTGCTCGGCAATCACGACGAGATCATCCTTGGCCGCGACGGCGAGCGCGCTCGCGCCATGGACCACGTCCGCGAGGACCTCGTCGAGTGGCTGCGTGAGCAGCCGTACTCGATCGATGCGGAGGTCAGCGGGCGGCGCTTCCTCATGGCGCACAGTTCGCCCTGGGGCGGCTGGGAGTACCACTTCCCCCACGACCCGTTCTGGAGGAAGACCGAGAGCCTCGAACACGATGTCGTCGTGACCGGCCACACCCATGTCCCCATGGCCGCGCGTTTCGGCGAGACGCTCGTCATCAATCCCGGCTCCGTGGGCGAGGCCCGCCACCCGGGGAACGGCTACCGCCTCTCCTGCGCCGTCTGGGACACCACGGGCGACGAGGTTCACTTCTACGAGTACGAGGACCCCGGCCGTCCCCCTCGCGTATTCGCCTCAGGGGGCGCTTCATGAGCGTCGCCGGTGGGCTCATCGCTCGCAACCGTTCCCGCTTCGACGGCTTCCCCGAGCCCCTGCTGGAAGCCTACGAGACCAGCCTGCGCGCCCTCGAGCCGCGCCTCACCCCCACCCAGCTCGAGGGCTGGTCGCGGGGCGGGCTCGACCTGATGGCCATCAGCCTGCGCTCCTGGGAGTCCGCCGCCGAGTACTTCAAGGCGGGCCCCCAACTGGCGCAAGCCACCCCCTGGGACACGTACGAGCAGCTCGCCCGCGAGGCCAGCGACCTCACGGAACAGTCGGCGCCGCTGGCCGTCTCCTTCCTTCGCAGCGCGCCCGCCACGCTCGCCCAGGTTGGCCCCAACCATCTGGCCCAGTGGGCCGACTTCGGCCGCCGCCTCTACAAGGGCAACTGGAAGAGCTCCTCCCTCGCCGCGCAGTTTTACGACGCCGGCCCCGAGCTCTTCGGCACCATCCGCCCCACCCACGCCGGCCGCCTCGTGCTCTTCCTCGACGAGCTCGCCCGCCACTCCTACGAGCTTGCCTCCGCCTGCCTGACGTCCGCGCCCGCCGTCCTTGGTCGCCTCGAGAACACGGACCGCATGCCCTTCCTCACCTTCGGCGTCGAGCTCGCCCAGACCAGTTGGGCCGACTCACGCCTCTACTTCGACCGCGGCGTCCCCCTCATCCAGCGCGTGCACGGCCCCGTGCGCGAGCGCTACCTCACCCTCGCCGCCCAGGTCGCGCGCGATCACAACCGCTCCGTCTTCCAGTACTTCGAGGACGCCGCTCACGCCCTCGGCGAGATCGAGCCCGACGACCACGGCCCCGTCATCGAGCTCGCCGAGCAGCTCGCCCCCCACTCCGCCTACGCCGCCATGGACTTCATCAGCAACGCCCCCGAGGTGCTGGAGAAGGTGCGCATCGATGAGCTTCCCGCCTGGCAGAACGCCGGGCTCGGCATCCTCGCCTCCAGCCGCGAAGGCGGCGAGGCCTACTTCCGCCTCCAGTCGAGCCGCGGCGAGGAGGTCCTCGATACCCTCTCCGCCCGCGTCGAGCTCGCCAAGGTCGGCGATGTGCTTCGCCTCTACGCGAAGGCGCTCACCGGCACGAACATCAGCATCCACGCCTCCGCCGTGCTCGCCGACAAGGGCATCGGCTGGGTCGACGAGGAACGCGCCAGCACCGAGGGCACCACCATCTACCTGCCGGAGGTGATGGAGCGCTACCGCAACAAGGAGGAGAACTTCGCCTCGGTGAAGGTCTTCACCACGCACCAGGCCGCTCACCTCGAGTTCGAGAGCTTCATCTTCGGCTTCGACCGTCCCTCCACCCTCTTCGAGGACCTGCGCCCGACCATCCCCGAGCGTGGCGACACCAACCCCGCTACCGAGATCGAGCGCTTCTTCGACCTCTTCCCCGACCGCACCCTCGCCAGCGACATCCACGAGATCGCCGAGGACGCACGCATCGATGCCGCCCTCAAGCGCAACTATGCGGGCATCCGCCGCTCCCTCACCCGCATGCAGCGCGAGGAGCTCGGCCGCCGCTCCGAGCTGAGCGAGATGCCTCTGCGCCAGGCGTTCGTCGAGAACCTCGTGCGCGTCAGCCTCGATGGGATCGACGCCGTGCGCTGGCCGGCCGCCCAGCAGGACGCCATGTCGAACGGCGTCGCCATCCTCCAGCGCCTCGCCTCCGAGGGCGCCACCACCGAGGACGCCGCCGAGGCCACCCTGCGCCTCTACCAGCTCGCCATGAGCGTTCGTAACGAGCGCGAGGAGGGCGACGAGGAGTGGGACTCCCTCCCCGACGGCGACCAGGAGTCGTTCCAGCTCGACATGAGCGACCTCGGCGGCGAGGGCGCCGCCATGGAGATGGGCGAGCCCGAGGACGGCGAGGTCGACTACGAGAGCCCCCAGGACATCGACTTCCGGGGCGACTTCAAGCCCGAGCTCGTCCAGCTCCTCATGAAGCTCCGCGACGACGCCGAGTTGGGTGACGCCGGCCAGATCTCACCGGACCAGCTCACCGAGGAGCAGCTCAAGGAGCTCCTCGAGAAGAGCGCCGAGATCGACCTCGATACCCTCCTCGAAGGCGACCTCCAGAACACCACCGGCATGTTCCTCTCCAACCTCCTGAAAGAGGCCGGCGTCCCCACGCTCGACAGCGACGCCCAGTCCGACCAGCCCCTGAGCGACCTCAGCACCGGCGGCGAGGAGGGCGAGGAGCCCCTCGCCCCCATCGTCACCACCTACTACTACGACGAGTGGGACTTCCGCGCGCAGGACTACAAGCCCCGCTGGTGCGCCGTGAAGGAGACCGACCTGGAGGAGGGCGAGGAGGAGTTCTACGACGAAACCCTGCGCGAGCACGCCGCCCTCGTCGCCCAGACGCGCAAGCAGTTCGAGCTGATGAAGCCCGAGCTCTTCCGCAAGATCAAGAGGCTCTCCGACGGCGAGGACATCGAGCTCGACCCCGCCATCGAGTGGATGATCGACATCCGCACGGGTGTCAGCCCCTCCGACAAGGTCTACTGGCGCCGCAACAAGGTCGACCGCGACGTCGCCATCGCCTTCCTCCTCGATATGTCCGCCTCCACCGACGAGGAGATCGCGCGCCGCGACCAGCAGTACGACGACTCCGACGACGACCCCCGCAAGTACCTCAGCTGGTGGGTCACCAAGCGCCGCCAGGAGCTCGCCGCCCCGCCCAAGCGCATCATCGACCTCGAGAAGGAGGCGACGGTCCTCCTCATCACCGCCCTCGAGACCATCGGCGACGACTACGGCATCTACGGCTTCAGCGGCTATGGGCGCGACAACGTCGAGTTCTACGTGATCAAGGATTTCGACGAGCGCTTTGGCAAGCAGACCAAGAAGCGCATCGACAAGATCACCCCCATCCGCTCGACGCGCATGGGTCCCGCCATCCGCCACGCCATCCACAAGCTCGGCGAGACCGACGCGAAGGTGCGCATCCTCGTCCTGCTCAGCGACGGCCGTCCCCAGGACCACGGCTACGGCCGCGACCGCACCGAGAAGGAATACGCCATCCACGACACCAAGCAGGCCCTCAACGAGGCGAAGCGCGAGGGCATCACGCCCTTCGCCCTCACCGTCGATCGCGCCGGTCACGACTACCTGAAGACGATGTGCGAGGACATGGGCTACGAGGTCGTCGGCGACATCGAGTCCCTCCCCCGCCGCCTCCCCGCCCTCTACCGCCGGCTCACGGAGTAACCCCGAAGTGACCCTCCTGCTGGTTCGGCACGGCGAGTCCGAGGGGAACGTGCAGGGCCTCATCCAGGGTCAGCTGGATATGCCCCTCACCGACAGCGGCCGCCGGCAGGCGTGCGCTGTCGCCGAGCGTCTCAAGGCGGAGGGCGGCGCCGATCGCATCGTGGCCAGCCCGCTCGCCCGCGCCTTCGCCACCGCCGAGGCCATCGGCCAGGCGGTCGGTCTCCCCGTGACCGCCGATGACCGCCTGATGGAGTACGACTTCGGCGAGGTCAGCGGCCTCACCGTTCCCGCGGCCCGCGAGCGCCATCCCGGCTGGAGCTGGCTGAGCGACCAGACCGCCCCACCGCGGGACCGCCTCCCCGGCGAGGAGGGGTTGCCTGCCTTCGACGCGCGCGTCGCCGAGGCCGTCGCCGAGCTCATGGCCCTTGATGGTCAGACGATCGCCGTCACCCATGGTGGCGTCGTCATGTCCGCCCTCAACGTCGCCATGCGCATGCACGGCGCTGCCGAGGCGGGCGCCCGCCGCGTCCGCTTCCCCATGAAGAATTGCGGCATCACCGAACTCGACCGCGATGGCGAGGGGCGGCTCATCGTGCGCCGCCACAACGATGCCTGCCACCTGCCGGCAGGCGACTAGCGAGCTACGCCGGCTCCTCGTTCGCGATCTCGCAGTGGTAGCGCTCGATGACGGGGTTGGCTAGCAGGCGCTGGCACATCTCCTCGGCCAGCGCCTGAGCCTCTCCCGTGCTCGCCGCCTCGAGCGTGACCTCGAAAAGCTTTCCCGAGCGCACCCCCGCCACCCCGGCGAAGCCGAGATTGTGCAGCGCCGCCGCGATCGTGAGCCCCTCCGGGTCGTTCACCGTTGGTTTCAGGGTCACCGCGATGGAGGCGAGGAAGCGGCTCACGCGGGCAACTCCTCGCCCGTGAGCGTCCGGTAGACGGCCAGGTAGCGCTCCGTCGTCTCCGCCGCCACATCGTTCGGGATCTCGGGCGCCGGGTCGCCGTCCTTCCAGCCCGTCGCCGAGAGCCAGTCCCGTACGGGCTGCTTGTCGAAGCTGGGCTGCGATCCCCCGGGCCTGTACTCGCCCAGCGGCCAGAAGCGGCTGCTGTCCGGGGTCAGCACCTCGTCGATCAGCATCGTCTCTTCGTTCCGCACCCCGAACTCGAACTTCGTGTCGGCGATGATGATCTCCCGCTCCAGCGCGACCTGGTGACCGTAGTCGTACACGGCGCGGCTGCGCTTCGACATCGCGTTCGCCGCCTCGGACCCAACGATCCCTTCAAGCTGCTCGAAGCTGATGTTCTCGTCGTGCCCCACGTCCGCCTTCGTCGAGGGCGTGAAGATCGGCTCCGGCAGCCGGTCCGACTCTGTCAGCCCCTCCGGAAGCGTGATGCCGCAGACGGCGCCGTCGCGCCGGTACTCGCGCCAGCCCGAACCCGACAGGTAGCCGCGCATGATGCATTCGGCGTCGTAGCGTTGCGCCTTGCGCACCAGCATCGACCGGCCGTAGCAGTTCTCCGGCACGGGGAAGGGCACGAGATCGCCGGCGTTCTCGGCGGTGATCACCGCCACGAAGTGGTGGGGAACCACCTCGCCGATGCGTTCGAACCACCAGGCGGAGAGCCATGTCAGCATCTCGCCCTTGCGCGGGATGCCCGTAGGCAGCACCAGGTCGAGCGCGGAGATGCGGTCGGTCGCAATCATCAGCAGGTGGTCGCCAAGGTCGTACGTATCGCGCACCTTGCCGCGCATCACGGGCGCGGGCAGCTCGGTGCGCATCACCATGTCTGTCATGAGGGCTCCTTCCGAATACGCAGGTAATAGAGGGTTATGGCGGCATGAGCAAACACCGTCACGGGAATGGCAATGCCGCCCTGCAGGATCTGCAGCGCCGCGTCGATCGCCATGCGTGCTGCGCGCTCCGCACTCTCGGGCCCGGGGCTTACCGGCACCAGCAGCCCGATGAGGGCGGCCAGCGCAACCCCCACGAGAACGATGCCGAGCAGGCGCAGCATGTTGCCGTCCATCGTGCGCCAGCTCCGGCTCAGCGCCTCGATGGGCCCCGTCTCCTCCAGGAGGTACACCTGGTAGGCAATGCCGAAGCGTGCGACTAGGAACGGGATCGCCGCGATCCCAACGAGGGTCAACGCCAGCAGCCCGCCCACGACGGTGAAGATCACCGTCAGCGCGATCAGCCCGCCGAGGCGCGTGAAGGCCGGGTCGAGCGCCTGCGAGAGCGTGAGCGGCCGGCCCAGCGCCATCGCAGCCACCGACACGATGGTCGCCCCCTGTGCGATGAGCCCCAGCACCGCCGCGACCGCCAGCACCACGATCAGCGCGAATACCTGCGGGCGCCCTTCTGCGCCGAATATCCCGCGCTGGGGGTACACCTCGTCCGCGAAGACGCTGCTGTACAGCAGGACCGTCAGGACGATCGTGCCCAGCACGAGCGGCACATGGATGACGAGGAAGGGCAGCATCGTCTCGCGCGGGTGATCCCGCATCAGCGCGGCCGTCGCGCTCAGCGTCTCGCCCACGCCCGCCTTCTCGGGCCGCTGCTGGCTGGGTTCTCCAGCCGCGCCGGTCACGCCAGTCCGAGCCGCTCGAAGGTCGAGCCGGCGTTGCGCAGGTAGTAGCCGTAGTCGAACAGGGACCGCAGCCGCTCCTCACCCAGCCGCGAGGCCACCTCCTCGTCGGCCAGCAGCAGCGCGAGGAACGGCTCCCGTTCCTGCCAGGCGACCATCGCGTTGCGCTTCACCAGGCCGTAGGCCTCCTGGCGGGTCAGTCCCGTCTCGATCAGCTCGAGCAGCACACGCTGCGAGAACACCAGCCCGTACGAGCGGTCGAGGTTCTCCTTCATGTGTTCCGGGTAGACCACGAGCCCCTCGGCGATGTCAGTGAAGAGCGCCAGCATGTAGTCGAGCAGGAGGCAGCCGTCGGGGAAGACGATCCGCTCCGTCGAGGAGTGGCTGATGTCCCGCTCGTGCCAGAGGGCGACGTTCTCCATCGCGGTCGTGGCGTAGCCCCGCAGCACGCGCGCCAGCCCCGTAATGCGCTCGCACTTTTCGGGGTTGCGCTTGTGCGGCATCGCGCTCGAGCCTGTCTGGCCCGCCGCGAACGGCTCCTCCGCCTCCAGCACCTCCGTCCGCTGCAGCCCCCGGATCTCGGTCGCGAACTTCTCCAGCGAGGCTCCCGTAAGCGCCAGCGCGCTCACGAACTGCGCGTGCCGGTCGCGCTGGATGACCTGGGTGGAGGCGTGCTCGACGCCCAGGTCCAACGTCCGGCACGTAGCCTCTTCGATTTCCGGCCTGATGGACGCATGCGTCCCCACGGCGCCGCTGATCGCGCCCACGGCGATGGTTTCGCGCGCGGCCAGCAGCCGCTCGCGGTTGCGCCGCATCTCCGCCACCCACACCGCCACCTTCAGGCCGAACGTCGTGGGCTCGGCGTGAACGCCGTGCGTGCGGCCGGCGCAGAGTGTGTCCCGGTGCTTCCGCGCCAGCTGCTCCAGCGCGCGCGTCAGCCCCTCGACTCCCGCGATCAGCAGGTCGCTCGCGTCGCGAAGCTGGAGGGCGGTGGCGGTGTCCCAGACGTCGCTCGTCGTGAGGCCGAAATGGACATAACGCGATTCCTCCCCGAGCGAGTCCGCTACCGACTGGAGGAAGGCCGTCATGTCGTGGTGCGTGATCGCGAGGTACTCGTTCACCTTCTCGATGTCGAAGCTGGCATTCGCGCGAATGCGTTCCGCCGCCTCCACGGGCATCTCGCCCGCGGCGGCACGCGCCTCGCACACCGCGATCTCGACCTCGAGCCAGCGGTCGAACTTCGCCTGCTCGCTCCAGATGGCCGCCATCTCGGGCCGCGAGTAGCGGGGGATCACGGAGCGCTCCGGGAGGGGTAGAGCTGCGGGGTGGCCATCGCCTCCATTTTACGACGGGCGGACCCTGTACGAGCCACCAATTCCGTTCAGGCGGTACCGCGTGGCAGCGTGTAGACTGCCCCTCCGCCAGGAGGCGCCGAGTGGAAGAGTTCCGCGGTCGTACAGCGGTCGTCACCGGGGGTGGTGGCGGCATCGGCAAGGCGATGGCCGTCGCCTTTGCCCAGGAAGGGATGAACGTCGTCATCGGCGAGATCGACATGGACGCCGCCGCCGAGGCGGTCGCCGCCGTCGAGGCGCACGGCGTGCGCGCCATCGCCGTCGAGAACGATGTCTCCAGCCGCGCTTCCATGCAGACGCTCGCGGATGCCACCTACGACGCCTTCGGCGGCTGCCACGTCCTCTGCAACAACGCCGGTGTTGTTACCTTCAAGCTCGCCCAGGACATGACCGAGGACGACTGGGACTGGGTGCTGGGCGTCGACCTCTACGGCGTCATCTACGGCATCCAGGCGTTTCTGCCGGGCATAGTGGCGGCGGGCGAGGGCGGTCACATCGTCAACACCGCTTCCATCGCCGGACTCGTGTACGCGGCCACGCCGGGGATCTCCTCCTACACGACGGCCAAGTACGGCGTCGTCGGCATCTCCGAGGCGCTCGCCCTCGACCTCGCCGAGCACAACATCGGCGTGACCGTGCTCTGCCCCGGCGGCGTCCGCTCCCGCATCGTCGAGGCGGGCCGCAACCGCCCCGAGGAGTACGGCGGTCCCGAGGCTCCCATCCGCGCCATGCTGCCCGGCGAGGGCGTTCCCCAGGCGATGATCGAGCCCGAGGACCTCGCCCAGCGCCTCGTGCGCTGCATCAGGCAGAACAACCTCTACCTGGTCAGCCACCCCGAGACCCAGCCCGCCGTCGAGGCGCGTTTCCAGGCCGTCCTCGACGCCTACGACCGCATCCCCGCCAGCTAGCCCACCGCCGAAAGGAGTGAACTATGGCCGTTAAGACGCTCGTTGTCACCAAGGGACATCCATTCGACTACAACGGCTTCTACGCCATGTTCGACGAGGACCCCGAGCTCGTAACCACGCAGGTCGAGCAACCGGCCGCGCAGGTGATGCTGCGCCCCGAGAACGTGGCCGAGTACGAAGCCGTCGTCTTCTACGACATGTGGGGCACCGAGAGCCCCGACGGCGGCGCCAGCTTCGTCGCCGCCCCCGAAGAGTACCAGCAGAGCATCGCCGCCCTCCTCCAGAGCGGCAAGGGCATCGTCATGATGAACCACGCGCTCGTGCAGTGGCCGGCCTGGCCCGGCTGGCGCGACGTGAGCGGCACCTCCTTCCTCCTGACCGAGGGCGAGGTCTTCGGCGAGATGACCCCCGGCTCCGGCTACCGTGGCGGCGCCGTCGACCCCCGGGGCAACCCCACGGGCGCCGTCTCCGCCGACGCCGGCGCCGCCGGCCACCCCGTCGTCGAGGGTGTCGAGCCCTTTACCATCACGGACGAGCTCTACATGACCTCGAAGATATTCGAGTCGCAGCCCGGCATCATGCCGCTGATGCGCACCGACTACCCGATGGTGCAGGAGAACTTCAACGCGCCGCCCCTCGCTCCCGCCGAGGAGCAGGCGCGCTGGGAGCATCCAGAAGGCAGCAACGTTGTCGTCTGGGCGAAGAAGAGTGGCGCCTGCCCTGTCGTCGCCATGACTATCGGTGACGGCCCGAACTGCTACGCCAACGCGGGCTTCCGCAACCTCCTCCACAACGCCCTGCACTGGGTCGCCTCGGAGGATGCGCGGGCCTGGGCCGCCAGCTAACGGAGGACGGTCCCGCCGTCCTCCACCAACATCCGAACGAACACGCATCCGCGAGAGGGGCGAACCGATGGCAGTGAAAGTTCTGGTCGTAACCAAGGGGCACGGCTTCAATTACAACGGCTTCTATTCCATGTTCGACGACAACCCGGAGCTGCTCACGACGCAGGTCGAGCAGCCCGCCGCGCAGGTCATGCTGCGCCCGGAGAACGTGGCCGAGTACGAGGCCGTCGTTTTCTACGACATGTGGGGCACAGACTTCTCCCCCGCTCCCGAGGAGTACCAGGAGAGCATCGCCGCCCTCCTCCAGAGCGGGAAGGGCATCATGTTGATGAACCACGCGCTCGTGCAGTGGCCCGCCTGGCCCGGCTGGCGCGAGGTGAGCGGCACCGCCTTCCTGCTGAGAGAGGGTGAGGTGTTCGGCGAGATGACCCCCGGCTCCGGCTACCGGGGCGGCGGCGCCGACCCGCGCGGCAACGGGCGGGGCAAGGTCTCGCCCGACCCTGCCGCCTCCGGCCACCCCGCCCTCGAGGGCCTCGACGATGGCTTCGAGGTGCAGGATGAGCTCTACATGGTCTCGAAGATTTTCGAGTCGCAGCCGGGCATCGTGCCGCTGATGCGCACCGACTACCCGATGGTGCAGGAGAACTTCAACCCGCCCCCGATGGCCCCCCAGGAGGAGAAGGACCGCTGGTCCCATCCCGAGGGCAGCAACCTCGTCGTCTGGGCCAAGAAGAGCGGTAACTCCCCCGTCGTCGCCACCTACCTCGGCGACGGACCGGGCAGCTACGAGAGCGAAGGATTCCGCAGGCTCCTCGACAACACCCTTCACTGGGTGGCTTCAGAGGAAGCGCGCGCCTGGGCCGCCAGCTAGCAGGCGGCTAGCGCAGCCCCCGGAACATCGCGCGGATGCCGCGCACGATCGCCTCGGGCTCCTCGGCGGGCGCGAAGTGCCCGCCTGCGGGGTGCCGGTCCCAGTGGTGCAGATTCCAGTACTGGCGCTGCTGCTCGCTCGGTCCCTCGGGCGCGCCCGGACCGTGGAACGTGAGCCCCGTCGGCGCTTCCACCACCGGCGTGCGGTCGTGGCTCGGATGCCACGGGTTCCAGGCCGCCTCGTAGTAGTAGCGCACCGAGGTCACGAAGGCGTCCGTCGCCCAGTACAGCATCATCGTCGTCAGCAGGTCGTCTTTGGGGAAGCGTGACTCCACGTCCCCGTTTGTATCGCCCCAGTTGCGCCGCCGCTCGAGAATCCAGGCGCAGAGCCCGATGGGCGAGTCGTGCGCCATGAACGCCAGCGTCTGCGGGTCGAGCGCCTGCACGGCTACGTGCGCCGAGTAGGAGCGCAGCCCCGCGAGCGAGGCCGTCCGCGCCTCGCCCGGCGGCATCGACGCGAGCCCGGGGTCGCCCAGTACCCAGGGACGGTCGTGCGTGAACATGTTCAGCATGATCGCATCCGTCAGGTGGATGCCGATCAGGTGGTCCGCGTACTTGTGCCCCAGCTGGCTCGTGACCAGCGCCCCCCAGTCCCCGCCTTGCGCCGCGAAGCGCTCGTAGCCGAGCACGTCCCGCATGAGCGTGTCCCAGAGGTCCGCCGTCCGCCAGAAATTGATGCCAGGTGTGGTCAGCGGCGTGGAAAACCCGTAGCCCGGCAGCGAGGGCACGACCACATCGAAGGCGTCGGCGGGGTCGCCGCCGTGGGCCTCGGGGTCGCTCAGGGGTCCGATCACGTGGCGCAGGTCCCAGTACGTCCAGGGCCAGCCGTGCGAAAGGATGATGGGTATCGGGTTCGGCCCCTTCCCCCGCTCGTGCACGAAGTGGATCGGCATCCCCTCGATCTCGACGCGGAAGTTGGCGAAGCGGTTCATCTCCGCCTCGTGCGCGCGCCAGTCGTATTCGTGCAGCCAGTGCTCCGCCAGTTCACGCAGGTAGCCGCCGTTCACCCCGTACGACCACTCATCGTTGCCGAAGTCGGGCGCCCAGTTGATGCGCTCCAGCCGCTCGCGCAGGTCCTGCAGCTTCTCCTCGGGAATCGCGATCTCGAACGGCTCGGCCCGCATGGCAACCCTCCTCGCGCGGCAGTGGCGTCGCGAGTCTAGCCTCTGGCGGCTGGCGATGCTGATCGCGCTCGGCTACAGTTCCGGCAGCGCCACCGCGCTCCCGGGGGATCCCAATGGCCATCGAGACCAAGCAGACCTTCTGCCGCTTCTGCCACGCCTTCTGCGCCATCGAGGTCGACATCGAGGACGGCCGCGCCATCAAGGTCCGCGGCGATGCCAAGAACCAGATGTACCAGGGCTTCACCTGCATCAAGGGGCGCCAGCTGCCCGAGCAGCACTACCACCCCGACCGGCTCCTCCACTCCCAGAAGCGGGTCGCGGACGGTACGTACCACGACATCCCCCACCAGCAGGCCATCGACGAGGTCGCGGACCAGCTCCAGGCCATCATCGCCGAGCACGGCCCCCGCGCCGTCGCCACCTTCAGCGGTACCTACGGCTTCTCCTTCCCCTCCTCGGGGCAGTTCGCCGGGGCCTTCATGGCCGGCATCGGCTCGAACATGACCTACTCCGGCGGCACCATCGATCAGCCCGCCAAGCCCATCGCCCGCGCCTACCACGGCAACTGGGGCGCCGGCCCCCAGATGTTCGACGACGCCGACGTCTGGATGCTCATCGGCGCCAACCCCACCATCTCCATGTGGGGCGGCATCCCCCAGTACAACCCCGCCAAGCGCCTCCACCAGGCGAAGCAGCGCGGCATGCAGTTCATCGTCATCGACCCCCGCCGCACCGAGGCCGCGGAGAAGGCCGACATCTTCCTCCAGGTGAAGCCGGGCGAGGACCCCACCCTCCTGGCAGGCATCCTTCGCGTCATCCTCAGCGAGGGCCTCGTCGATGGAGATTTCGTTGCCGCCAACGTGCAGGGCCTCGAGGAGCTGCGCGAGACGGTCGAGCCCTTCACCCTCGACTACGTCGAGGATCGCGCCGGCGTGCCCGCCGCCCATGTCGAGCGGGCGGCGCGCGTGTTCGCCAGCGGTGAGCGTGGCTCCGTCACCTCCGGCACCGGGCCGGACTTCTCCCCACATGCCAACGTCACCGAGTACCTCATCAACGCCATCAACACCGTCTGCGGGCGATGGCTGCGCGAGGGCGAGCGCGTGCCCAACCCGCCCGTGCTGCGCAAGCCCAAGGACTACATCGCCCAGGCCTTCCAGGAGAGCACCGACTGGGGGTCCCGCGAGAAGCTGCGCATTCGCGATCTTCCCATCACGGCCATCGGCCCGCCCACGAGCGCCCTCGCCGAGGAGATCCTGACCCCAGGCGAAGGCCAGATTCGGGCCCTCATCTGCATCGGTTCGAACCCCATGGCGGCCTGGCCCGACCAACTCCGCACGTACGAGGCCATGCAGGCGCTCGACCTGCTCGTCACGCTCGACATCAAGATGTCGGCGACCGCCAAGCTGGCCCACTACGTGATCGCCCCCAAGCTCTCGCTCGAGCGCGAGGACACCACCCTCCCCAACGAGGCGCTCTCGGGCGTCTTCGGCTTCGCCCAGGGCTACCCCGCCCCCTACGCCCAGTACGGCCCCAAGCTCATCGACCCCCCCGAGGGCTCCGACGTGATCGAGGAGTGGGAGTTCTTCTGGGGGATCGCCCACCGCATGCGCGTCCCCCTGCGTACGGGTTGGGGACAGGTCGACATCGACAACAAGCCCACCACCTCACAGCTCCTCGAGTGGATGTGCGAGGGCTCTCGCATCCCCCTCGACGAGGTGAAGAAGTATCCCCACGGCCACATCTTCGAGGCCGACGACATCCGCGTGCTGCCCAAGCGCCCGGGCTCGCCCCGCCTCGATGTCGGCCGTGCCGAGATGATGTCGGAGCTCGCCGAGGTTCGAGGGGAGCCGCACTTCGAGGGTGGTGGCTACCGCGAGGGCGAGGAGTTCACCCACCGCCTCGTCAGTCGCCGCTTGCTCGAGTCGTACAACTCCTCGGGCCGAGACATCCCCCGCCTCATGCGCAAGTACGCGAACAAGGGCAACCCCGCCTACATGAACCCCATGGATATCGCCGAGCTCGGCCTGGCCGCTGGCGATGTTGTCGAGATCGAGTCCGCCCGGGCCGCCATCTACGGCGTTGTCGAACCCGCCGCCGACGTGCGCTCGGGCGTTATCTCCATGGCCCATGCCTGGGGCGATGCCCCCACCGAGGACGCCCGTGTGCGCGAGCTCGGGGCCAACACCGGCCGCCTCTCCGATACCCAGCGCGACTTCGACCCCATCACCGGCATCCCCGTGATGAGCGCAATCCCCGTGAACGTCCGCAAGGTCACCGACCCTATGGCGATGCCCGTCGGTTAGAGCCGCGGCCCAGGGGCACGGCTGGAACCGGGCGGGGGGGGCGAACCCCTCTCGGCTGAAGCGGGAACGGGCGGCTCTCGCCGGCTACCGCGAGCGCTCGTCCTGCAGGGCCGTGTTGTTCCCCACGACCCGGGAGACAACGGCCTCGAAGGCGGTCGCCTCTTCGGCGCTGACACCCTCCAGGAGCCTGGCCTCGAACTGCTGTACGAGCGCACAGACCTCCGCCGTCAACTCCTCCCCCTGCGGCGTCAGCCGCAACCGCACGACGCGCCGGTCATCGGTTCGACGCCGCCTGCGCAGAAGGCCTCGGTCGACCAGACGCGATACCAGGCGGCTCACCCGTGGGGCGTCGGCGGGGAGGACCTCCGTGAGCTGCGTCACGGTCCATTCCTCCTGCGTCAAAAACGCCTTCAGCATGGCGAACTCCATGCTTATGAGGCCGTAGGGGGCTATCTGTCTCTCTACCCCCTTAATGACAGCATTGGATAGACTGACCACCCTGTCGGCCAGGTTGGGCAGTGGTGCTGCCTCGCGGGAAGACTCTTCGCCCTGCGTTTTTTGCTCTCCATCAGCTATGTTGATAGACACGGGTATCCCTCACAATAGGTGCGGTGTGCAGTATGTCCTATTGGGAGCCTCGTGGTAACTGTTTTTGGCCCCCAAAGTGTGAGCAAGCTGACATTTCAGCCAAGAAAGCCCCCGATTTGACTCAAACGTGCCCCACTTCCCGGCACCCACAACACGGGATACGCCGGACTGTCGCACGAGGACCATGAAGCGGTGAGCCTTTACCTCCCTCCTGGCTCACGCTCGCCGATCGCCTTCAGGTGAAGCGGCAGGCCTGCGGCCATGAAGGTACACGTCGTCGGCCGCCGCCGCTACGATCTGGTTCACCCGCCCGAGCTCGTCGGCGCGGGCGCGCCCCAGCTCGGTCGGCGGCGCCACCCCCAGCCCCACCCCGTTGCTGACCACGATCCACGAGGCCGTCCCGCACCCGGCGCCACTGCCCAGCGCCGCTCGCCTCCTCAGGGTCTGAGCGCTCCTCTCCGCATCATCGTCCAGTTGCACCCGTCACGCCGTTCCCTTCCGTTTGCGGTCCGGCCCCTCTCGTCCCCGCTGCCCCGCGTGCGACGGCATCTACCCCCGCTGCCGGCTCGATGAGGCTGATTGCGAGCGCCCCCGTCACCGGGTCGCGGTAGACCGCCGACCGTACACCGAACGCCGACTCGATCGTTTCCGGCGCCAGGACCTCTTCGGGCAGTCCCTCGGTCGCGACCTGGCCGTTGCTCAGCAGGACCAGCCGGTCGCAGTAGCGGGCCGCCAGGTTCAGGTCGTGGATGGCGGCGATGGCCGTCAGACCGTCATCCACCAGCTGCCGCACCAGCCCCAGGATGGTGAGCTGGTGGAGGATGTCGAGATTCGAGGTGGGCTCGTCCAGCAGCAGCACGCGAGGCTGCTGGGCCAGCGCCCGCGCCAGGAACACGCGCTGCCGTTCGCCCCCCGAGAGCGTGTCCAGCGTGCGTGGGGCGAACTGCTCCGTCTCGGTCAGCCGCATCGCCTCCTGCGCAATGCGGTCGTCCGCCTGGCTCTCCACCTGGAAGCGTCCGAGGTGCGGGTACCGTCCCATCGACACGAGCTCGAAGGCCGTGAACCCCTGCGTGTAGGGCGCGATCTGGGGGACGAGCGCCAGCATGGCGGCAACGTCCCGGGCCGACATCGAGGCCAGGTCGGAACCCTCGAGCCAGACCGCGCCCTCCTGGTGCCGGATGATCCCGGACAGCGCCCGGAGCAGGGTCGACTTCCCCGCCCCGTTGGGCCCGATCAGCCCGACGAACTGCCCTCGCTGGGCGCGCACGTCGACGCCGTCCAGTAGCTTCTTCGCCTCGACCGCGAAGGAGAGGGCCTGGGCATCAACCGCTGCAAGGGAGTCGCCGTTCATGGTCATCTAGTCCACCAGGCTGAAGCTCTCCGCGGGGGGATCGGGGAAGTCGTCCGGCCACAGCATGCGCGCCAGGTCCTCCGCCCCGCGAATGTTCCAATAGGAGAGCGTGGTGAAGTGCTTGCTCTCGACGACAAAGACAGCCCCATTCCGGATCGCCGGGAGCTCTCCGAGCGCTTCCGTCTCCAGCAGGCTCTGCCGGAAGTCCTCCGCGCCGAACGCAACCGGCTGAGGAATGATGATGATGTCCGGCGCCATTGCGATCACCCCCTCCAGGCTGGTCGTCTGGTTCCCGCTGATGTCCGCGTCCTCGGCCGCGTTCAGGCCGCCCGCTGCCGTGATCACGCCGCCCTCGGTCGACCCGCCGCCCGCGACCCAGAGCGTGTCCGAGTACTGCGTGAGGGCGAGGACTCGCGGTTTCGGCTCCTTGGGGCCCGTCACGCCCACGAGGGCGTCGTAGCGAGCCTGCACCTCGCCGGCGAACTCGAAGGCGCGCTCCTCCTCCCCGTAGATGTAGCCCATCAGGAGGATTGCCTCGATCCGCGACTCGGGCCCCTGCTCCAGCTCCGTCTGGATGACGGGGATGCCGACTCGCTGCAGCGCCTCGACCACCTCGATCGGGAACCACGGGCTGGTCACGACCACGTCGGGCGACTGCGCGATGATGACCTCCGGATCGCGCGAGACCTCGGCCTTCTCCCGCACCAGCGAGGCCACGTTCGAGTACGTCTCGTTCTTCGTGGCCCCTGCCACCGCGACCAGCCGCTCGCTCGGCACGAGCGCCAGCGTCATCTCGTCGTGACCCACCGAAGCCGTGACGATCCGCAGCGGCTTCGCCGGGATGCTGACGATGCCGTTCAGGCCCTCGACCTCGCGGGGCCACCCCGAGTTCGCCGGGTCGACGATCCCGCGCACGCCCTCGAGCGACCGCGCCGCAGGGGTCGGCGTCGGCTCCGGTGTGGGAGTTGCCGTGCGCGCTTCCGTAGGCGCCTCGGTGGCCGCTGCCGCGGTTGCCGCTGGCGGCTCCGTGGGCGTTGCGTCCGGCGTCGTGGATGTCTCTTTGTCGGAGGAACACGCGGCAAGCGCCAGCCCCACCAGCACCAGCACCAGGGGCACGACCAGCAGCCGGAGTGGACTCGGGGACACGTTGACTCCTTTTCGCGGGTGGCCGCTCACAGGGCGTACACCTGTCGTTTGTTCTTGATCAGCAGCAGGATGAAGAACGGCGCCCCCACGAAGGCCGTGAGGATGCCGACGCGAAGCTCGGCCGGCTGGATGATGATGCGGGCGACCGTGTCCGCCAGCATCACGAACAAGGCGCCCCCCAGGGCGCTCAGCGGGATGAGCACGCGGTTGTCGGGCCCGAGGACCAGCCGCAGGACGTGGGGAACCACCAGCCCCACGAAGGCGATCGTCCCGCTCACCGCCACCGCCGCTCCCGTGGCCAGCGCCGCCGTCGCGAGCAGGGCCACGCGCGTGACGCCCACGCGCACGCCCATCGAGCGAGCCTCGTCGTCGCCCAGCATCAGCAGGTTCAGGTCCCGTGCCATCACGAGGAGCACAGCCGTGCTCCCGAGGATCAGCGGCGTGGCGATGCGTACGTGCTCCCACGCGCGGGCGTCCAGGCCCCCCGCCAGCCAGAAGAGGATCTCCCGCAACGCCTCGTTGGCCGGCAGGAGGATGATGATCGCCGAGACGATCGCCCCCAGGAACGCGTTAACCGCCACGCCGGCCAGCAGCAGGGTTGCCATGGAGAAGTGCCCGCCGGCCACGGCGATGCCGTAGACCAGGAAGGCAGCCGCGATCGCTCCCGCGAAGGCGAAGACCGGCAGGGCGAGGAAGAAGAGCCCTGTCAGCCCCGCGGCGATGGCGACCACCGCACCCAGCGCCCCACCCGCCGAGACCCCGATGATGCCGGGGTCGGCCATGGGGTTGCGGAACAGCCCCTGCATCGCTGCCCCCGCCACCCCCAGCGCCATTCCCACGGAGGCCCCCACCACGATCCGGGGCAGCCTGATCTGCTCGATCACGAGCTGCTCCGTGCGCCCGAATTCGGGCGTGTCGAAGCCAATCCCCGAGAGCACGATCCAGGCGACATGCCCGACCGGAATGTCAACGGGGCCGAGGCTCAACGAGACCAAACCGACGACGAGCACCAGCAGCAGCAGGATCGCCCCGCCGATCGCCAGACGGGCGCTGATGCCCATCTGGCGGTAGCCGCGCAGCGTCGCGAGTCCGGCGGCCTGCAAGAAGAAACCCCCAACGTCTTTCCGCTGGAGGTACGGTTGTCGACCTGTCCGGATCGGAACCCGCAGATCGAGGGAACCTCTCTCTAGGCGGAGAGATGTCACCTCTCGTCCAGGCAGGTCTCCTGGCTTGCGGGGTAGGGTGAGTGCTGGGCCCTTCCCATCGGCCTCCCGACAGTGGGCGTCAGCTCCATTCCCCGCTTACAGTGGCGCTACCGCGGCGGATTCTCACCGCCTTCCCTATTCTCCCTGGGACGGGCACCTGGACGAAAAAAGCCGAAGGCAGCGTATGGCTCCCCTTCGAACACTGTCAAGGATCGCCCGGCGCCCGGTGCCGTACACCCTCGGGACGTTGACCGACGGTCCCGCGGGCTGGTAGGGATATCCCATCACCTATTGGAGGCACGAGATGGGCAAGTATCTGCTGCAGGCGAGCTACACACAGGCGGGTCTCGCCGGCCTGATCAAGGAGGGCGGCACGAACCGCCGGGCGGCTCTCGCCGAGACCATCGAGGGAGCCGGCGGCAACCTCGAGTCGCTCTACTACGCGTTCGGCAAGAACGACCTCTTCATCACCGCCGACCTACCCGACGATGCCGCCGTGACCGCCGTCTCCCTCACCATCGGAGCCGCCGGCGCTCTTACTGTCAGCGTCACGGTCCTGATCACGCCGGAGACCGTGGACGAGGCGGTCGCCAGGGATGTGCCTTACCGCCCACCTGGAGCCTGACCGGAGCGCCCGCCCCCGCCGGGCAACCGCTACCCGCCTAACCGATTGCGACGGGCACGCTTCGCGTTCGTGTACGCTCGCCGCGCGTTCCGAACGCGCCGCGGAGGGCGCCACCATGGTCACGAAACTGCGGTCGCACCGCCGTCCCGCCACCATCCTGGCCGTGACCGCCGCTGGCGGCGCCGCCATCTTCCTGGCCCGTCCCGCCATCGCCCAGGCAGCCGGCGTCGAGGGCGAGACCGAGTTTGTCCTCAACACGTTCGCCTTCCTCATCTGGGGTGCGCTCGTGATGTGGATGTGCGCCGGCTTCACCATGCTCGAATCCGGCTCCGTCCGTACCAAGAACGCCTCCATGATCTGCCTCAAGAACATCGGCATCTACTCCATCGCCGGCCTCGCCTATTTCGTCATCGGCTACAACCTCATGTACGTCGATGTCGTCGGCGACTTCATCGGCTCCTTCAACCTCCTCTACGAGGCCTCCGACGCCGAGCTTGCGCTCCTCGACGGTACCGGGGACGCCGCTGCCGTCGTCGAGGGCGGCCACGCGACCATGTCGGACTGGTTCTTCCAGATGGTTTTCGTCGCGACCGCCGCCTCCATCGTCTCCGGCGCGCTCGCCGAACGGGTCAAGATGTGGCCCTTCTTCTTCTTTACGCTGGCGCTCACCGCCGTCATCTACCCGATCGTGGGCGCCTGGACGTGGGGAGGCGGCTGGCTCGCCGACCTCGGCTTCCAGGACTTCGCCGGCTCGACCGTCGTCCACGGCGTCGGTGGCTGGGCGGCCCTTGCCGGCATCCTCGTCATCGGCCCACGGCTGGGCAAGTTCCGGCCCGACGGCGGCGTGAGGCCCACGCCGCCATCCAACATCCTTGTCGTCACGCTCGGCGTTTTCATCCTCTGGCTCGGCTGGTTCGGCTTCAACGGCGGATCGCAACTTGCCCTCGCCAGCGCTTTCGACGCCGTCTCCATGGCGAACGTGCTCGTCAACACGAACCTCGCCGCCGCCGCCGGCGTGATGGCCGCCCTCGGCCTCTCCCGCTTCGTCCTAGGGCGCATCGACCTCTTCGCCGGACTGAACGGCGCCATTGCCGGGCTCGTCTCCATCACCGCCGGACCGGCCGTCACCGAGCACTGGTGGGCCATCATCATTGGCGCCATCGGCGGCGTGATCTGCACCCTCGGCATCAGGTTCCTCGAGAAGCTCAAGCTCGACGACGTCGTCGGGGCTGTTCCCGCCCACCTCTTTGCCGGCATCTGGGGGACGCTCGCCGTCTGTATCGCGGATGGAGGTGACTTCGGCGCGCAGATAACAGGCGTAGCCGCCATCGGCGCCTTCGTCTTCGCGGTCTCGTGGCTGCTCTGGAAGGGCCTGGCGATGACGGTGAAGGCGCGCGTCTCGCCCGAGGTGGAGCACCTCGGCCAGGACACCGGCGAGCTCGGGATCGAGGCCTACCCGGAGTTCGTCCTCATGCCCGAGGAGTTCCCCGACATGCCCGAAGCACCGGCGCCCGAGCCGGAGGAAGCCCCTGCCGAGGCGTGATGCCGTCCGGACATGTGCTCCACATGTGATAATGTGGACTACATGTCGAAGATGATCCAGATCCGCAACGTTCCCGACGAACTGCACCGCGAAGCGAAGGCAAGAGCCGCTCGCGCCGGCATGACCCTCTCGGCCTACCTGCTCCGCGAGATCAAGCAGAGCCTTGAGGCCCCTGACCTCGAAGAACTGCTGGCGCGGATAGCTTCACGGGAGCGTATCAATCCCTCCGAAACCCCTGCTGAGATCATCCGGGCTGAACGTGAGGCGCGGTGATCGTCGCCGATGCCTCGGTCGTGGTGGACATGTTCCTCGGCAAGGGTGGGCCGGCTGGTGACGAGTTACGGGCTAGGCTTTCTCGGCAGGACGCGATCGGTGCCCCACACCTGCTGGATGCGGAGGTCGCTCAGGCTCTGCGCCGTCTGTCGATCCACGGCGAGATGACGATCGAGAGGGCAAACGCATCCGTCGGTGAGCTGGTGAGTCTTCCGATCCGCCGCTACGCCCACGGATGGCTGCTGCCCCGCGCCTTCGAACTACGCGACAACGTCACCATCTATGACGGCCTCTACCTGGCGTTGGCCGAAGCGCTGGGAGTTCCCTTCCTCTCCTGCGACTCAGCGCTGGCAAGCGTTCCCGGCTGCGCTGCGGCGGTAGAGATACTCCCTGCCGGCGCCGGTCCCGCTCGCTGATCTTCGCCCGCGGCGCCGCCCCTTCCAGACAAGTCAGGGCGCTTACACCTCCACGCCGGATGTTTCCTCGCAGCCGTGTAGAGTGCACGCATAGAGGAGGCAGCCCGGAGCCGTGCTGAGATTCGCCGAAGAGATCATCCTGCTCCTGCTCCGCGACGAGGACGGGACCTTTGTCCACGTGCCTAACTGGTCCGTCGACCGCGCCCTCGCTGGCGCCGTGCTCATGGACCTCGCGCTGGAGAACCGCATCGATACCGACCTGGAGAACCTCATCCTGGTCGACTCCACCCCCCTCGGCGACAGCCTCCTCGACGCCACCCTCGCCGATATCGCCGCGGACGAGACCCGCGACCCCCGCTACTGGGTCGAGCGCGTCGCCCAACGCGCCCCCGAGCTCCGCGAGGAGTGCCTCCGCCGCCTCGTCGCCGCCGGCATCATCGAGCGCCACGACGACCGCTTCCTCTGGGTCTTCCGCTCCCGCCGCTACCCCATGGTCGACGGCAAGGCCGAGCGCGAAGTGAAGCTGCGCGTCATGGGCGTCCTCTTCAGTGACGAGATACCCGACCCCCGCGATGTGGTCATCATCTGCCTCGTCGATGCCTGCCGCATCTTCCGCGAGCTCCTCTCCAAGCGGGAGCTGGAGCAGGCCACCCCCCGCATCGAGCAGGTGCGCAAGCTAGACCTCATCGGTCAGGCCATGGCCCAGGCCATCCGCGACATCGAGGTCTGGATCACCACCGCCCAGATCGAAGGGCGGATGCTCTACTAGCGCGCGCTACGCCTCGCGCGCCCAGCGCGCGAGCGCCTTCTCCGGGTCGGCCAGCTCCTCCACCGACTCGTACCAGCAGTCTCGCCACCCCTCGCGCGGCAGCCCCGTGAACAGCATCAGGTTGAGCGGGTATGCATCGCTGTCCGCCGCCCGGCGGAAGTCGTCCCGGAAGAGGAACGTCGGCTTCCCCAGCGCGATCGCCATCCCCAGCTCGACCATCACCCCCTCGTCCGGCGGCACCCCGTTTACGATCGCGAAGATCGCGTCCGACTCCCGCACGTCCCGGAAATCCGCCTGCCCGATGCGCCAGGCCCAGTCCCGCTCCGCCCGTCCACCTGGTTGTTGCGCGCGAACGGCTCCCACACCTCCAGCCCCAGCCCCTCCAGCGCCCCCACCAGCTCCGGCAGCAACAGCGCCTTCTGCTGCTCCGAAAACCCGTACGGACTCGCCAGGTACACGGTTTTGGGGGGCCGATCAGGAGTCGTCATGGCGGACGCCAGTATAGGCGTCGACAACTGAGCCCTCGCGTCCGGTTGTTATCCTGCCTCCATGAACCCCTGGCTCCTCCGGCTCGCCGCTATAGCCTTGCTTCGCGGCCTTCCGCCGGTGGTGAGCTCTGAGAAAGTCCTCGCGTGCTCCTGCCCCGAGGACTACCCGTTGTCGATTCAGGATGAGCTGGAAGGTTCGCGGGCTGTCTTCGCTGGAAAGGTCGTGCGCCACGGTGAGTACGGTGAAGATTCCCGGGCGACGTTGGTCACCGAAGTCAAGGTCTCCACTGTCTGGAAGGGACCGGCCTACGCCACGATCTACCTTACGGACTCGCCCAACACGACCTGCGAGAGCTGGTTCTCCGAAGACGAAGAATATCTTGTATATATCTCCCAAGGATGGCGGGCGCCTGGGTATTGCGGTCGAAAGGTTCTGCTCAGCAATGCCCAGGACGACCTGGAGGTGCTGGAAGAGGGCCAGTCACCACAACCCGGGTCGAGCAACAGAATCCCACCCGCGCTTCAGGCTTACCTTCTCCGTGACGACTCTCCACCCTCCCGCTCTGGGCCATAGGCCTTCTGGTAGCCGCGTCGGTCGTCGCTGTGGGTGGTGGCTGGTACTGGTTGGCGCACCGGCCAAGCTCTTGGGATCCGCGGCCTTGATGGGGCGCACACTCCCGCCGCCGCGCACGCCAAACCTGAGCGACCGGCTCCGCCTGGCCGCTCAGGTCAAGCTGTCTGTTCCCTTGAACGCCCCTAGACCGGGACCGCGATCTTCGCGAACTCGCCGCTCAGGTCGGCCGGGCCCCGGTACAGCGCCTGGAACTGGCGCGTCTGGATGTACCACTGCCCCTCGATGCGCGTGTACGTGTCCACGTAGCAGATCGAGTTCATCGAGCGCGAGCCGTCGGCCATGTTCAGGAACTCGCCCATGTACCAGCGCCCGGTGGCCGTGTCGCCCGTCACGTCGTCGATGACGCCCGAGTACACGTGCATGTAGACGTTGGGGATGCTGCCCATGATGGTCGTCCAGAGGGGCACCATCACCTCGCGGCCCTTGTGCACCTCGCCCACGTTCCACTCGCCGTCCGGCGCCCAGGTCTGCCCCCAGGCCTCCGAATCGAAGCGGTTGACCGCGTCGACGTAGCGCTCGGCCACCATCCGGATGGCGGTGTAGTCCTCAACTGTCGGCTTGCCCATTGCGTTTCTCCCGTTTGGTTTTTGCCCTGTGCGCCCAGCGCCAGCGGGCCGCTGTTGCTAGTGCTGTTCCCAAGCCAGGTAGGGGTAGAAGTCTCCGTTCAGGTCGTCGCCGCTGTAGAGCAGCTCATGCGTCCGCTTGGCGAAGTGCCATTGCCCGTCGATGCGCACCAGGTCGTCCTCGTACACCGTCACCCCGGCCATCCGCGCGTCGTCGCCGATCTGAACGTCCTCCGTGTGGTACCAGCGCGCACTCGCCGTGTCTCCGTCGACACTGTCGACAACCCCCGAGTTCACGAGCATCACGACGGCGGTGATGTCCGCCATCGCCCGATCCCAGAACCGAGCCAGCTCCGAGCGCCCGTGCGGGGGGTTCTCGCCCCCGTACTCCCACACACCGTCCGGCGCCCATGTCTCGATCCACGCCTCCGCGTCGCGACGGTTGATCGCGTCGACGTAGCGCTCACAAAGCTGGCGAATGGCGGAGTATTCATCCGGCATGGGAAGCGCAATGCTACAGCGTTCGCGGCCCCGCTGGGGAGCCAGTCGCCCTCAGTCGCCCGCGTACCCGGGAACGCTTCCGATGCGCCGTCCAGCCCCGCATCCGAAGTCCCGTCCCTCGCATGGACGCCGCCCGCCTGAACGGGCACGATCGCCCCATCCCCTTCCGCGAGGCTCCCATGAGCACTACCCCACTCGAAATCCTCCGCTCCGGACTCACCTCCATGCACGCCCTCCTCGATGAGGCGATCGGCGACATGACCCTGGAGCAGCTCAACTTCCGCCCCCGCGAGGGCGGCCTCAGCCCCTTCTTCAGCCTCTGGCACTACGTCCGCACCGAGGACAACATCGTTAACTACATAGCCCAGGGCCGCCCTACCGTCTGGCTTGAGGGCGGCTACGACCAGCGCTTCGGCCTGCACCGCACCTCCCAGGGCACGGGCCTGCCCGAGGAAGCGGCAAAGGCGATGCTCCTTAACGACCTCGAGGGGTGGCGCGAGTACCAGCCTCGCGTCTGGCAGGCCACCGACGCCTACCTCTCCGAGATGTCGCCCGACGAGTTCGACACCCGCACCGTCACCATCAAGCCCCTCGGGGAGATGTCGCTCTGGCAGGGCCTGAACGGCGTCTGCCTGAGTCACGGCTACCGCCATGTGGGCGAGATCGAGTACGTGCGCGGCATCCTCGGCCTCGGCGGCCTCACGATCTAGGTCCTGCTACTCCTCGTCCTCGCCCCGTTTTTCCAGCACGCTGATGCGCCGGTCGAGGCTGCGCAGCGAGTAGCGGATGATCGCCATCGTCACGAAGAAGTCGAACCACAACATCACCGCGCCGACGATCATGAAGGCGTTCCGGATGATCTCGTGGTTCACCATGATGGCGGCGAGGATGAAGGCGATGCCCACTCCCGAAAGGAGCGAGGGCACCACGATGAGCGCGCCTCCGACCGTCCGCCGCACCGTCATGCGCTCTCTCCAAGGCGTGCGCTCTCCTGGGAGAGCAGCCCCAGCCCCATCGGCCCCAGCGCCAGCGTCTCGCGGTGGAACGTCGTCAGGTCGAAGGCGTCGCCCAGGCCCTGGCGCGCCGCCTCCCGCGCCGCCAGCCAGGCTCGCTCGCCCACCTTGTAGCTGATCGCCTGCCCCGGAAGCCCCAGGTAGCGGTCGATCTCGCTCGCGATGAAGTCCGCGGGGAAGTGGCTCCGCGTCTTCGCGAACTCGTCGCCCAGCGCCGGCGTCCACTGCTCCCCTGGGTGGAACGGCTGCCCCTCCGGGATGGCCAGCTCCAGGTGCATCCCGATGTCGATGATGACCCGCACGCTCCGCAGCGCCTGCGAGGCAAGCAGCCCCATCGCGTAGTCGGGCGCCTCCAGGTACCCGAGCTCGCCCATGAGCCGCTCGGCGTAGAGCGCCCAGCCCTCGACGTAACCGGAGCAGTCGCCCAGCAGCCGCTGGAAGCGCGACAGGTCGAGCAGGCGCGCGTTTCCCCGTTCCAGGTGGTGCCCCGGAACTCCCTCGTGGTACGCGATCGAGACCTCGCCCCAGAGGGGGAAGCGCGTCTTTCCGCCCGTCGGGTACCAAGTCCGCCCCGGCCGCGAGAAGTCCTCCGACGGCCCCGTGTAGTACATTGCGAGCGCCCCGCCCGGCGGCGCAATCATCGCCTCCAGGCGCTGCAGCGGCTCGGGAATCTCGAAGTGCGTCCCGTTCAGCTCCGCGATCGTCCGGTCCTGCAAGTCCTGCATCCACTGCCGGAACGGCTCGACCCCTTCGATCGCGCGCTCCGGGTCCGTGTCGAGCACCTCTTTGGCCGCCTCGACCCCCTCGCCGGGCGCGATCTGTTCGGCCGCTGCCTGCATCTCCGCCTCGATGCGGTGGATCTCCTCCCAGCCCCAGGCGTACGTCTCCCGCAGGTCGAGCTCGCAGCGGTTCCAGGAGCGCGCGTAACGGGCGTATCGCTCCTCCCCCACCGCATCGCGCTCGCCCGCGCGCGCCAGGTACGTGTCCCGCAGGAAGTCCCCGAAGGCGCCGTAGCTCTCGCCGGCCGCCACTGCCGCGGGGTCGAGGTCGCTCCGCAGCCCCCCGGAGATGCCGTCGCCGGCGCGCCCCACGAGTTCGCCGAAGAACCCGCCTTCGGGCCCGCCCGCCCACGTCTCGCACTGCTTCAGGCAGGCCTCCACCTGCCGCCGGGGAGCCGCCCGCCCCCTCTCGAGGCCAGCCTCCAGCGTGGCGCGATACCCCGCCAGCGCCTCCGGCAGCCGCGCCAGCCGCCTCGCGATCGTCGACCAGTCGGCCTCGCTCCCCGCCGGCATCAGGTCGAATACGCCGCGGATGCCCTGTACCGGCGAGGCGAGCACGTTCAGCCCCGCGAGGTAGTCGCCCGTATCGTGCAGCTCCGCGTCGACGGTGAGCGCCTCGCGCATCACCTCGCGCAGGATGCGGTCCCCCTCCTCCTCGCTCGGCAGGCTCTCGAGTTGCGAGAGCGTGTCTCGCGTGAGCCGGTCGCGCGCCTCGAACCCTTCGAGCGAGTAGTCCGTCAACTCGTCATCGTGGCCGGCAACGCCCAGGTCGGTGGCCGCGATCGGATCAAGCGCCGCCAGCGCCTCGACGTACGTGTCCCCAAGATCGGCGATCGCTGACATGAGCGCCCTAGCTTGCCACCCTACCGCCGCGACCGCGAGGGATCGCGGGCGGGCTCGCCGTTCTGCGCTCCCCACCGGTCGGTGGCGACCAGCCGCTGAAGCGGCTGGCGGAGCTGCTCGCGCCCCTCCCGGCGCTGCAGGTCCGCCGGCAGCGACTCGGGCGCTCCCGGGTACCCGATCGCGAATACGACGAGGATTCGCAGCTCCTCCGGCGCGCCGAAGGCGGCGCGCACGGCGTCCTCGTCGAATCCCGCCATGGGGTGGGAGATGAGCCCCAGCGCGGTCGCCTGCGCCATCAGGTTCCCCGCGGCGATGCCCGCGTGGAACGACCACAGCGCGCGCTCCTGCCCGTAGGAGGCGGCATGCTCGTGCCCCGGCAACGACCCCAGCGCCACCAGCAGCGGCGCCGCCGGCGCCCAGTTCCGGTTCCCCTCCGACAGCGCCGCCACGACACTCGCACGTACCGCCTCCGACTGCGCGACCAGCAGCCGCGCCGACTGCACGTTCCCGTGGCTCGGCGCGACCGAGACCGCCCGCCACAGCAGTTCCCGCGCCTCTGCCGGCACCTCGCCGGGGTCGAACGCGCGCCCTGCGCGCCTCCCCGCCAGCGCCTCGATCAGCTCTGCCATGGGCCCTCCGGCTCGCCATCGTGCCACCCTCCCGCTCCCGGTGCTAGGGTGCCACCGATGCCCACCTTCATCGGCCTCGATCTCGCCTGGACTACCCACCGCGAGAGCGGCATCTGTTGGTTCGAAGGCGAGACCGCCGAAGACCTTCGCTGCACCCGCCTCGAAGCCGCCGTGTGTGACACCGAGGGTCTCGCGGGGGAGGTCGCCGCCGTTGAGGGACCTGCCGTCGTCGCCATCGATGCGCCACTCCTCTACACCCCCCAGCGCTGGGCCGAGCGCGAGGTCGCCCGCCGCTTCGGCCGTTACAAGGCCTCGCCCCACCAGGCGCACTACGCCGTGCGTCAGGGCTACATGGCCGGAATCGACCTCGGCAAGGCGCTTCAACGGCACGCTGTCACGCTCGATCCCAAGCCGCTGCTGCAGGGGGACCGTGCCCGCCGCATCGCCGTCGAGGTCTACCCCCACACCGTGCATGTGCGCCTCTTCGGACTCGCCGAGCGCCTTCCCTACAAACCGAAGGCTCGCCGCAGTGTCACCTTCCGCCGAGAGGTCATGCAGCAATACCAGCGCCATCTCCGAGCCCTCATCGAGCGGGAGGGGCCTGGCATCCTCCACAGCGTCGATGTGGCCCGCGCCCTCGCCCCCGACACCGCGGCGAACGCGCGAGGCGCCGCCCTGAAGCGCCTCGACGACACGCTGGACGGCCTCACCTGTGCGCTCTCGGCGTGGTTGCTGTGGAAGTACCCCGACCGCTGGGAGATGATCGGCGACCTGAACGGCTACATCGTGGCGCCCCGCGAACAGGGCGCCCCTCGGCCGTAGCGCTACATCCGCTCCGGCGCGGTCATCCCCATCAGGTCGAGCACCCGCCCAAGGGCGATCTTCGCCGCTTGCACCAGCCGCAGTCTCGCCGCCGTCAGCGCGGCATCGTCCGTGATGACCTTCAGCCCCGGGTCGCCCTGCTGCCGGAAGGCGTCGTTGAAGGCGTGGAACGTGGTCGCCAGCTCGATCCCGTAGTGGGCCAGGTGCTGCGGCTCGTACGTCGTTGCGACCAGCTCGATCACTTCCGCCAGCCGCAGCATCTCGCGCACCAGCGCCAGCTCATGCGGCGCCGTCAGCAGCGCGACATCGCCGCCCTCGGGCGTGCGCCCCGCCCTAGCCGCGCGGTCAAGGATGCTCGCCAGCCGCGCGTGCGCGTACTGGATGTAGTACACCGGGTTCTCGTTCGACTGCTTCACCGCCAGGTTCAGGTCGAACTCCATCTGCGAGCTGGGCGCCCGCAGCAGGAAGAAGAAGCGCGCCGCGTCCGGCCCCACCTCCTCCACGAGCTCGTCCAGTGTGATGATCTCGCCGCCCCGCTTCGAGAGGCGCACGATCTCGTCCCCCCGCTTCAGCGTGACCAGCTGGTAGAGGAGGATGTGCAGGGCGTCGCCCTTCCCTGTCACCGCCTCCGTTGCCACCTCCAGCCGCGAGACGTGCCCGTGGTGGTCGGCGCCCCACACGTTGATGACCAGGTCGAAGCCGCGCCGGCTGAACTTGTCGAGGTGGTAGGCGATGTCGCTGGCGAAGTAGGTAGGGCGCCCGTCGGAGCGCACCACCACGTTGTCCTTGGCGCTCGAGGTGAGCCAGAGGGCCCCCTCGCGCTCGGCCAGGTGGCCGTTCTCGCGCAGGCGGGCGAGCGCCTCCTCGTACGCGGGGACCTCTCCGTCGTAGAGCGCTCGCTCGCTGAACCAGCGGTCGTAGCGAGTCCCGAAGCCCGTGAGCGTGCCCCGGATCTGCTTGACCATGAGCTCGATCCCAAGTTCGCTCAGGTCCGGCGCCGGAGGCTCTCCCGGCTCCGCCAGGAAGCGATCGCCTTCGCGCTCCCGGATCTCCGCCGCCAGCTCGACCATGTACTCGCCCGGGTAGCCGCCGTCGGGGATGGCAACGTCGCGCCCGAACTGCTGCTGGTAGCGTGCGTACAGCGTCTCCGCGAAGACGTCCGTCTGCGTGCCCGCGTCATTCACATAATATTCCCGCTCGACCTCGTACCCCGCGGCCGCCAGCGCCTTCGCGAGCGTGTCCCCGATGGCCGCCCCGCGTCCGTTGCCCACGTGCAGGGGTCCGGTCGGGTTGGCCGACACGAACTCGACCTGCGCCCGCTTCCCCCGCCCCAGGGAGATGTCGGCGAACCCTGACCCGTCCTCGATGACGCGGTCGACCTCGCTCTGCAGGAAGCGCTCGGCCAGTCGCAGGTTGATGAACCCCGGCGGCGCGATCTCGGGGGTCTGGATGACCTCGCCACCCGGCAGCTGCGCCGCGATCGCCTCCGCGATCGCCAGCGGCGGCATCATCGCCGAGCGCGCCAGCCGCAGCGGCAGGGAGCTGGCGTAGTCGCCGTTGGCCGCATCCCGCGGCCGCTCGACAACGGCATCGGGAAGGGCCACGTCCGGCAGGCTGCCCGCCTCCATGGCCGCCCTCGCCGCCGCCGCGACGAGCGCCCCCACACGGTCGTGCAGCGTTGTCATCTCAGTCACTCCCAAAGCGTATCGCCTCCCGCCCCACCGGGGGAGAGCCGGCCGCCCGAGAACGGCCTAGTGGTCACTCGATGGCCGCGCCCGTTCCTGGATGATGGCGCTCTTCCCATCGATCTCCTCGCGAAACCACTCTGCGACAGCATGCCAGTCCTGCACATCAACCATGATGGGCAGTCTTGACTCCGAGAACGCCTCGCGCAGCCTGGCCAGGAGTCGCCAGTCCAGGGCGCCGTCTCCGGCGATCACCAGGTCCAGGTCCGAGTAGCGTCGTGCGGTGCCGCTGACCCTCGATCCGTACGCTCGTACTTCGCAGTCCGGCACATGCTTGGCAAGGATGCTTCTGACCGTCTCCAGGTGCTGTGGTTCGAGGCTGATGGACGCTACGTCAGGCACTGCGCGCCTCCAGCGTCTCTAGGAGCAAGCGAGCGTCGTGGGCGAAGTCCGGGAGTCTCTCGAGGATCGCTCTTGCGCGCGCCGCCCCGTACGTGTGGGCCGTGGCGTTCCGCGCGTCGTGGTAGCTCCGCCACTGGTCGAAGTCGTCAATGAGACGGTTGCGGGCTGCCAGCCGAAAGAGGTCTCGCCGTGTGTCAGGCGCCTCCGACACGACATCGCCCACGAGCGCTCGCTGCATGAGTTTCCAGGAGACTTCGTAGACGATTTCGAAGTGTTTCACGGCGCCAGCCTTGACCGCGTTCTCCATCTTCGGGCCCACGGAGCGCATGAGCGGCCCGTCGTGGACAAGCTCGACCACGTCATCCAGCGCTGCCAGCGCATCACGCAGACCCTCAAGCCGCAGGGACATGCCCAATCACTCCCTCATGGGAGCTTACCGCAGGCCGCCGCGCTCGACCCTACAGGTCGAACGGGAACTGGTGGCGCTGCGCCAGCGTCGAGAGCTCGCCCACCGCTGCCTGCGCTCGCGCCACGACCTCGGGCGGGTAGCCGTACTTCAGCCGGTGCTCCTCGAACTCGTCCGCGTCCAGCAGCTCGATCGTCCCGCCAGCGCTCACCGTCACGTCCAGGTCGAGGTCGATGTAGCGAATCTCGCCGTGCTCGAGCTCGGGCGGAGTGGTCACGTTGCAGTACCAGAGCGCCGTCTCCTCGCCCGGCTCCGCCAGCCGGAAGACGTTGTACCAGCGGTCCCGCCAGAAGTGCACGAAGCTCTCGTAGCGCGAGCGGAACTCGCCCCGGCTCGTGAAGATCGGCGTTCCCGCGGAGGCGTGCGCCCGCACCAGCGACCCGTCGTCGGAGAGCACGCGCAGATGCTGGATCCAGTGCGCTTCCCCGTCGTACTTCGTCACGCGCAGGAGAAGCGAGTCGCCGCGGGCGATTCGGGCGCTGTTCATACCGCGATCATACCGGCTGCGGCCACCCCCGGCCGCTCGTCTCCGTGAGGCCCGGAGGAGCCCCGCTAGGTGGTCAACACCAGGCCGAGGATCGCGCCCGCGATGATGGCCGCCACGCCCAGCCCCACAACCATCCCCAGGTCCGTCGGGCTGAACTCCGCCCGCACGTCGATGTGCGCCGGCGCGACCTCGGGTGTGTCCTGTTCGCTCTCGCTCATGCGGTGCTCCCGGCACATTGTGCGTGTCCCCGGCCCTGCGCGCACCCGGCGGACACACCGGTACTTGCTCGGGCGCAGCGAATCGTCCACCCTCGGTGGAGTGCGTCCGCCAGCGGCGCCGGCGGGAGCTTTCATGACTGCTGACGGCAGGCACGGAGACCTGGTCATCGACGCCACGGGTGTCAGAAAGACGTACGACACCGGTGAGGTCCAGGTCCAGGCCCTGCGTGGCGTAGACCTGAAGGTGCCCCGCGGCGAGATGGTCGCCGTCATGGGCCCCTCCGGCTGCGGCAAGACGACGCTGCTGAACTGTCTCTCCGGCCTCGATACCTTCGATGACGGCCGCGTGCTTATCAACGGCGAGGACATCGCCCGCATGGCCGACAATGAGAAGACGGAGTTCCGCGCGCAGGGCATGGGCTTCGTCTTCCAGACCTACAACCTGCTGCCTGTCCTCTCCGCAGTGGAGAACGTGGAACTCCCGCTCATCGTCTCAGGCACGAGGCCGCGTGACGCGCGCGAGCTCGCCCTCGCAGCGCTCGAGCGCGTCGAGTTGCGCGAGTACGCCGGCCACCGACCCGGGCAGCTTTCGGGAGGTCAGCGCCAGCGCGTCACCGTCGCCCGCGCCGTCGTCAACAGCCCTTCGATCGTCTGGGCAGACGAGCCCACCGGTGCCCTCGACTCCATGACGGCCGGCGGCATCATGGACCTGCTCGTCGAGCTCAACGCGAACGCGAACCAGACGCAGGTGATCGTGACCCACGCCCCGGAGGTCGCGGCGCGTTGCCATCGCACCATCTACATGGCCGACGGCCTCATCGAGCGCGAGGAATCGACCCGCCCCCTCGCCCCGGTCCAGGCGTAGCGGCGAGCCATGGAGGAACTGTTCGGCGTCTCCATGAACACGATCGCCTTCTGGGTGGTCCTGGTCACCGTCCTCATCTTCCTGCTGCTGGGGTGGGTCGCCTTCCGCAATCCCGTGATGTTCAAGACGGGGTTGCGCAACATCCCCCGAAGGCGCGCCCAGACCACCCTCATCATCTTCGGCCTCATGCTCGCGACCGTCATCATGACCGTCGCCTTCGGTACCGGTGACACCGTCTCCAGCACCGTGACCGACGACATCTACGAGCTCACGGGCGAGACCGACATGCTCATTGTGTGGGACGAGGAAGCCTACCCGCGCCCCGAAGATGAGCGCGTCATCCCCCTGGAGGACGTTGCCGCTTGGCAAGAGCAGTTCGCCGGCGACCCCGACATCGACGGCTTCCTCCCCATCCTTCTGGAGACGCTCCCCGTCATCAATGTCGCCACCAACCTGAACGAGTCCGCGGCCACCGTTGTCGCCTACGACACCGGCGCGGCGGCCCCCTTCGGTTCGCTGCGAGACCTCGACGGGAACGTCGTCACGGTCAGCGGCAACGAGATCGTGATCAACGAGGATCTCGCCGGCGAGATCGACGCCGAGGTGGGCCACACGCTCGTGCTGCTCTTCGAGGGCTATCCCCTCGAGGTCGTCGTCAAGGCGATCGCGCCCAACAGCTTCCTCAGCGGCACCTTCAACGTCGGCGCTTCGGAATTCCCCGGCGGCACGGTGAGCTTCGAGTTCCTCGCGGAGGTGCTGGGCCGCAGCGACATCGCCTATGCCGTCATTGTCACGAACGCGGGTGGTGTCCGCGACGGCCTCGAACGCTCGGACGTGGTCGAGGCGAAGCTGAGCAAGGCGCTGGAGGGCACCCCTTACAGGGTGGACCCGCTCAAGAAGGATGCGATCGAGATCGCCAAGATCGTCGGCAGCATCTTCACCACCATCTTCATCATCTTCGGCCTCTTCTCCATCGCGGCCGGCATCCTGCTGATCTTCCTCATCTTCATCATGCTCGCGGCCGAGCGAAAGCCGGAGATGGGCATGGCTCGCGCAGTCGGCGCCAAACGCCGACATCTCGTCGAGTCCTTCCTTGCCGAGGGAATGGGCTATGACCTTGGCGCCGCCATCGTCGGCCTCGTCGCTGGCATCTTCGTGACGTTCGGGATGGTCGAGCTGATCAACTCCGTCGCCGAGGAGGGGTTCGGGCTGGAGCTGCGTACGACGCTCACGCTCCGCAGCCTCATCGTCGCCTTCTGCCTCGGCGTGATTTCGACCTTCCTCGTGATCTTCCTCGCCGCCATCCGCGCCAGCCGGCTCAACATCGTCTCCGCTATCCGTGACCTGCCCGAGCCCATCGTCACCAATCCAGAAGCCGCCACCTGGCGTGGCTACGCCCGCGCAGTGCTCAACGCCGCCGTCGCTGGCGGGGCCGTCGCCGCGAGCGTGTTCGCCCTCTATCGGCTACCCGACTTCGCCGGGTTGTTCACGATCGCGCTTCTGTTCGGACTGGTGGGGCCGTTCCTCTACGTGCTGCGCAGGCACAACTTCGGCGCGCCCCGACACGAACGGATTGCCGGGCAGGGCGTGCTCCTCTGGCCCTTCGTGCTCTTCCCCCTGATCCCGTTTTACCTCGTGGCCATGCTCGTCGTGCGCGTCATGCGCGATCGTGAGCCGCGTCCAGGCCTGTGGCTCATCATCGTCGGGATCCTGCTGCCGCCTGTTGGACTCCTGCTCGTGGCTTCTCAGGACCGCGATCGCCCGATCGCCTGGGGCGCCGGCTTCGGCGTGGTCGGCCTGGCGCTGGCCGCGCTCTTCATGGAATGGGCCTTCTCCTCGAACAGCTACTTCTTCTTCGCCGGAGGCGTGTCGCTGGTCTTCGCCTGGGCTGTCTTCACGCTCCGCTACTTCCACGTGCGCGAGCGCGCCTCCTTCACCATCGTGGCCATCCTCCTGCTTGCCTTCTGGTACGTCTCGCCGACGGGCGCGCTCGACTTCATCATCGGCGATCTTGAGGGCGGGCCCGAGCTCTTCTTCCTCAGCGGCATCGTGATGGTCGCCTGCGGCACCTTCCTCATCGTCTACAACGCCGACATCCTCCTCCCCCCCATCGCCACCGCGGGGGCGCGCCTGGGACGCATCGTGCCCGCCGTCAAGACGGCCGTCGCCTATCCCCTCATGGCCCGCATGCGCACCGGCATGACGATCATGATGATCGGTCTCATCACCTTCTCCCTCGTCATGTTCTCCACCGTCAACGACAACTTCGACAACATCTTCCTCTCCGACGACGCCAAGGGCGGCTTCGACACCATCGTCTTCGTCAACAGTAACAACCGCACCGACGACTTCGTGGGGGTGCTGGAGGAGCGTGGTGTCGATACGTCGCCGATCGTTGCGGTGAGCGAGCAGCGCATCGCCTGGGCGGGAGAGACGGAGATCTTCGTCGACGCGGCCAACCCCGATGACCCGTCCGGGGCCGGCATCGCGGGGACATACTCCGTCATGGGACCCGACGCCGCCTTCTTCGCCAACAACGAGATCGAGCTCAAACGGCGCGCCGCCAGCTACGGCAGCGACGAAGACGTCTGGAGCGCAGTGGCCGGCGACGCCACACTCGCCGTCATCCCCGGCAATATCACCAGCGAGGGTGGCGGCTTCTCCGAGTTCGACCTGCTGAAGCTCGATGCCGCCCTTGTGGAGGAAGGCTTCGAGCCGTTCACCCTCCGCCTCCATGCACCCGGCACGGAACTCAATACGGTCGTCACCGTCATCGGGCAGATGGACGATCCCGGCGATATCTTCTGGAACGGCATCATCGTGCAGCGCGACACCGTGGTTGCCGCCTTCCCCGACTCCGACTCCCAGCGCTTCGTCATCAAGACTCGCGACGGCATCGACCAGGAAGCCTTTGCCAAGTCCATCGAATCCGGCCTTCCCCAGGCCTCGGCGGAGTCGTTCCAGAAGCTCCTCGACGACCAGCGAGCGGCCTCGCAGGGCTTCCTCCTGCTCTTCCAGGGCTTCATGGGGCTGGGGCTCATCATCGGCATCGCCGCCCTCGGCGTGATCGCTTTCCGCGCGGTTGTCGAGCGACGTCAGCAGATCGGGATGCTGCGAGCCATCGGCTATCAGCGTTCGATGGTGGCCCTCAGCTTCGTCTTCGAGTCCGGTTTCGTCGCCCTCTCCGGAATCGTGATGGGGGCGGTGATGGGTGTGTCCCTCTCCTGGGTGCTGTTCACCTCGGGCGGCATCGGTGATGCCTCCCAGGGCGGATCCTTCATCGTTCCCTGGCTGCAACTTATCGTCATCTGCGGAATCGCCTTCGGAGCGTCGATGATCATGACCTGGTTCCCCGCCCAGAGCGCCTCCCGTGTGGCCATCGCCGAGGCCCTTCGTTACGAATGAGCGCGCACGGCGACCGCCCCGAGCTGCGCGGCACCCAGCTCTTCGACCTCGCTGGCCGAGTCGCCATCATGACCGGCGCCGGACGCGGCCTTGGCCGCACCATGGCCCTCGCCCTGGCCGCCGCCGGCGCCGACCTGGCGCTCGCCAGCCGTACTGCCCCCGAGCTTGAGAGCCTCGTCGAAGAGGTGCGGGCGCTCGGACGCCGCGCCATCGCCGTCCCCACCGACGTGACCTCCCCGGAAGCCTGCGAGGCGCTCGTGGCGGCGGCCATCGCACAGCTCGGGCGGCTCGATATCTTCGTGAACAACGCCGGCACGAACGTCCGCAAGTCCGCCCTCGACATAACCCCCGACGAGTACGATTTCGTCATCCAGACCAACCTGAAGGGCTACTTCAACGGCGCCCGGGCGGGCGGCCGGCACTTCGTCGCGCAGGGCTCCGGGAAGGTCATCAACATCTCGAGCATCCTCGGCAGCGTGGCTCTGCCCAACCAGGCCGCCTACGCCTCCTCCAAGGGCGGCATCGAGCAACTGACGAAGGTGCTGGCCCTGGAGTGGGCCACCTCCGGCGTCCAGGTGAACAACCTCGCCCCCACCTACTTCGAGACCGACCTCACCCGCCCCCTGTACGAGGACCCGGAGCGCCGCGCCTTCATCGAAGAGCGCACGCCCATGGGCCGCTGGGGCCAGCCCCACGAGCTTGCCGGCGCCGTGATCTTCCTCGCCAGCGACGCCAGCGACTTCGTCACCGGCCAGACCATCCTGGTCGACGGCGGCTGGACCGCCTGGTAAGCGTCAGGAGCCCCCGATCTGCGGCTCCCACAGCGTGAAGAAGTACCCGTCCGGCCCCATGACCTGGCAGGTCCGTCCGGTCCCGTCGTCGTACGGCTGCTGGATGCTGACGTAGCCCATCTCCAGCGCCTTCCGGTGCCTCCCGTCGACTGCGTCGACCCGTATCCGTACCTCCGCCCCAATGCCCCGCGCCGCCCCCTCGTTGGCGAGCGCCTCCCGCCACGGATGACCTGCGTAGGACTCGTCCGGGTGCAGCTGGATCTCGGCGCCGTCGAGCGCGAGCGCCGCGAAACCGGGGTGGCGCGTGCGCAGCGTCGCCCCCACCACGTCCGTCAGGAAGGCCGCGAACGCGTTGAGGTCGCTTGCCCAGAGGACGATGCTGAGGGCCCCCTGCGCCATTGCCTTCAGGCTACGGGCCGGAAGCGGGGCACGGGCGCGTTCCCTTCCCGCTCCCACACCACCTCCACCGGCATCCCCACGGCGATCTCGTCGTTCGCGACGCCGATGATGTTTGCGGGCATGCGCGGCCCCTCGTCCAGCTCCACCACGGCGATGTTATAGGGCAGGTCGGGCTCCCAGGCGGGATGGTAGCGCTGGTGCATGATCGCGAACGTGTAGACGCTGCCCCGCCCGCTCACCTCGTTCCACTCGAACCCCTCGCCGAGGCAGGACGGGCAGGCGGGAGCGGTGGGGAGACGCATCTCCCCGCAGGCGCTGCAGGTGGCCAGCAGCAGGCGGCCCTCTTCGCCCGCGGCGAAGAAGGGCTCCGTCAGCTCATCGGCTTCGGAGACGGGCTTCAGGGGTGGGGAATCGGCCATCGTGCGCTGCTCTCAGTTCTGGTGCGGGCTCAGGATCAGCGAGGCGTGGTAGCTCAGCGCCCCGCCGTTCCCCGTCGAGAGGATGAGGTCGTTCTTCTCGACCTGGCGCTCACCGCCCTGGCCCCGCCCCTGGATGATCGCCTCGCTCAGGGGCGTCATGCCCCACATGTAGTACGACGAGAGTTGCCCCCCGCCCGTATTCGTCGGCAGCGAACCCCCGGGCCCCAGCTTCCCGTCCTCCACGAACGCTCCGCCCTCACCCTTGTCGCAGAAGCCGTAGTCCTCCAGCGTGACGAGCACCGTGTACGTATAGCAGTCGTACAGCTCGCAGACATCGATGTCCTCGGGGCCGACGCCCGCCATGTTGAACACGGTCCTGGCGGCGAGCCGTGCGCCCGTCTCGGTCTCCGCCGCGTCGCCGGCGCGACGCGTATCGCCCGGATGCCCCTGGCCCATGCCCCAGACGTACACGGGCGGCTGGGGCATCTCCTTCGCCCGTTCGGGCGGGCTCACGATGACAGCCACCGCCCCATTCGAGACGAGGCAGCAGTCGAGCAGGTGCAACGGCTCCACGATCCAGCGGGAGGCGTGGTACTCGTCCAGCGTGAGCGGATCGCGCATCTTCGCCCGCGCGTTCATGGTCGCCCATGCCCGCTCGGCCACGGCGATCGCGCCAAACTGGTCCTGGCTGGTTCCGTAGAGCGCCATGTGGCGCTTGGCGGCAAGCGCGTAGGCGGTGTTCGCGCCGAAGTGCCCCGCGCCTGTCGAGAGCCCGAGGATGCCGCTCGGGCCGGCCCGGCGGCCCGCGTTCCCGTAGGCCGCCGCCGAGGAGCCGCCCTCCCGCAGGGGGGCGTCGGCGAACACGCACACCACGTGCGTGGCCATCCCCGCGTCGATCGCCATGGTCGCGTACTGCACCATCTGGGCCGCCGTGGAGCCGGCCGCGTTCATGTGGTTCAGCAGTCGCAGGTTCCCCATCCCGAGCACGTTCTGCAGCTGGAGCCCGATGCCGCCCGCTCCCGTCATCCCCGTGATGCCCGCGTTGATCAGCAGTCCGTCGATGTCGGACTTTTCCAGTCCCGCATCGGCGATGGCGAGGCGTACGGCATCGACCGCGAAATCGGTCGAGCTCTTCCCGTAGATGCGCCCCATGGGCGTAATGCCGAGGCCCGTGACGGCCGCGGCGCCGCGAAGTGGATGTGCCATGCGCGGGATTCTAGCGCAGGCGTTCCCGGGCTGCCCCCGCCTCCCCTAGAAGCGGTACGTCTCGAAGTCGCGCGCGACCATCGTCCGTGGCAGGTCTGTCTCCACGTCCGCAGCCACGTGCGTGAGCACGAGCTGGGCCGTGGCGGACATCGCCGCGTGCACCTCGGGAATGTCGTCCACCAGGTTCATGTGGATGGGGATGGGGATGTCCCGCGAGGCGCACTCCGCGACGAGCACGTCCGCCTCCCGCGCGAGGTCGAGCACGGCGTCGCAGCGACGCGTGTCGCCCGTGTAGGCGAAACGCGCACCCCCGAGCTGTGCGTGGTACCCCAGATTCAGCGAGAGCCTGTCGTCGTGCTCGACCGCCACCGCCTCCACCGTCAGGTCCCCGACCGTGGCCGAGTCCCCCGCCACGAGCTCACGCCACTCGATCCCGAAGCCGCTCTCGAAGAGCCCCGGATAGACCGTCTCGCCGATCTCCCGCGCCAGCCGCGCCGTCTCCGGCGGCCCCACGATCGTGACCGGCGCCTCCCGGCCGCGGTGCTTCCAGTGCAGCAGCAGGAAAGGCAGTCCCAGGAAGTGATCGCCGTGGTGGTGGCTCAGCACGACCGCCTCCACCGTGTTCGGGTCGACGTCGACGCGGTGCAGCGCCATCAGCGCCTGCGGCGGCGCCTCGAAGAGGTAGCGGCGGTCCGCAAGGAAGCCGTTCCAGCAGAGCCCGCCCGGCGCGAAGGCGTTGCCCGTGCCGATGAAGGTCAGTTCGAGCGACATGCCGGGCATCGTACTGCCCGCGTGTGATGCGCGTTCGCGCATGCCCCCGGCAGGCGAGAGAATGTGGGGTATGCCGGTACGCGCGGGCATCATCAACGTCACCGGATTCGCGGGGATGGAAGCGGCGCGCCTCCTCTGGAATCACCCCGGGGCCGAGCTCGTCGCCGCCACGGGACGCTCGCTCGCCGGCCAGAAATTGGGCGAGGCCTTCCCCCACCTCGCCGCCTACGCCGGCTTCCCCATCACGAGCGAGCTGGAGGCCGAGGTCGACGTCGTCTTCTCGGCGCTCCCCACGGGCGCGAGCGCCGAGGCCTGTGTCCCGCTCGTCGAGCAGGGCGTGCGCGTCATCGACATTGCCGCCGACTTCCGCCTGCGCGAGCCCGCGGCCTTCGCCCACTGGTTCGGCAAGGAGCACCCCGCTCCCGGACTGCTCGACCGCGCCGTCTACGGCCTTCCCGAGCTGCACGCCCCCGAGATCGCCGGCGCCGACCTCGTCGCCAACCCCGGCTGCTACCCCGCTGCAACCATTCTCGCCCTCGCGCCGGCGGTCGCCGCGGGACTCGTCGAGCCCCGCGTCTACGTCGATGCGAAGTCGGGCATCTCCGGTGCGGGGCGGGGAACGGGCGGCGGCTTCAGCTACAGCGACGTCAACGAGGACGTCTCCGCCTACCGCGTCGCCAACCACAACCACCAACCGGAGATGGCGCAGGAGCTCTCGCGGCTGCGCGAAGGCCCCGAGGTCGCGGTGACGTTTGTCCCCCACCTCGTTCCCATGACGCGCGGCATCCACTCGACCTGCTACGCCCCCCTCGCGGAGAAGGTGTCCCAGGCGGAGGTGCTCGCGGTCTACCGTGACTTCTACGCCGAGGCGCCCTTCACCTCCGTGACCGACGCGCCCCCGCACACCAAGCACACCTACGGCAGCAACGACTGCCTCGTGCATCCCACCGTCGACGAGCGCAACGGCGCGCTCGTGGCCGTGGGCGTGCTCGACAATCTCATGAAGGGCGCCGCCGGCAGCGCCATCGAGAACATGAACCTCATGTTCGGCCTGCCCCAGCAGGCGGGGCTCGACCGCCCGGCCCTCTACCCGTGATCACCGCCTTCGACCCCACCGGCAGCGTCACCAGCCCCGCCGGATTCCGCGCGGGCGCTGCCTATGCCGGCATCAAGACCTACGGCGAGGGCAAGCTCGACCTGGGCATCCTCCTCTCCGACCAACCGGCCACGGCCGCCGGTGTCTTTACGATCACCCGCCTTCACGGCGCCGCCATCGACGTCGACCGCGAGCGGTTGGCAGGGGGGCAGGGCCGCGCCGTCGTCGTGAACAGCGGAGTCGCCAACGACAGCACCGGCGAGCGCGGCGTGCACGACGCCTACCGCATGGCCGAACTCGCCGCGGAGAAGGTGGGGATCCCCGCGGAGGCCATGTTTGTCTGCCACACGGGCGTCATCGGCCACTACCTGCCCATGGACAAGATCGCGGCTGGTATCGAGGCGGTGCAACTGACCGATGACGCCGGCCCCGAATTTGCCCGCGCCATCATGACCACCGACCTCGTGCCCAAGCACTGCTCAGTGCGCTTTGGGCCCTACACCCTCGGTGGCTGCGCCAAGGGCTCCGGCATGATCCACCCCAACATGGCGACCATGCTCGCCTACCTCACGACCGACGCCCCCATCGGCCAGGACACCCTGCAAGTCTCCCTAACCGAAGCGGTGAATCGCAGCTTCAACCTCATCACCGTCGACGGCGATACCAGCCCCAGCGACACCGTCCTCCTCCTCGCCAACGGCGCCGCCGGCGGCGACCCCATCACACCCGACAGCGACAACTACGCCGCCTTCCGCGAGGCCCTCGACACCGTCTGCATCTACCTGGCGCAAGCTATCGCCCGCGATGGCGAGGGCGCGACCCGGCTCATCGAGGTCACCGTGAGTGGCGCCGCCACGGAAGCCGACGCCCGCCGCCTGGTGCGCGACATCGGCACCTCGCCCCTGGTCAAGACCGCCGTCCACGGCGCCGATCCCAACTGGGGCCGCATCGTCGGTGTCATCGGACGCTCCGAGGTCGAAATCGTCGAGGAAGACGTCTCGGTGACAGTCTGCGGCCACCGCCTTTTCGAGCGCACCGAGCCCATCCCCTACGACGAAGCCGAGGTCTCCCGCGCCATGTCCCGTGACGAAGTCTCGATCGAGGTCTACCTGGGCGCGGGCGGCGGAACCGCCACCGGCTGGACCTGCGACCTGACCGCCGAGTACATCCGCATCAACGCCGACTACACGACGTGAGCGACCAGCGGCCCCTCGTTATCAAAGTGGGTGGCAGCACCCTCGGCGCCGCCGACACCACCTTCCGGGACATCGCCGCCCTCGACCGCGACGGCGCATGCCCCATCGTCGTCCACGGCGGTGGCGCGGAAGCGAGCCGCTGGCTCGACGCGATGGGCATCGAGAGCCGCTTCATCGACGGCCTGCGCGCCACCGACGAGCGCGCCCTGCCCGTCATCGTCGCTGTCTTCGCCGGCCTCGTGAACAAGCGCATTGTTTCGGCGCTGAACGCCGCCGGCGCTCCCGCCGCCGGCATCTCCGGCGCCGACGGACGCACCCTCGAGTGCGAGCAACGCCGGCCAGAGCTCGGCTTCGTGGGGACGCCCGTCGCCGCCCACCCCGAGGCCGTCCTCGCCCTCCGCGAGGCCGGATTCGTGCCTGTCGTGAGCCCCGTTGGCTTCGTTCCCGGCGACGACGGCGACCAACTCGTGAACGTGAACGCCGACGAGGCCACCGGTTGGATCGCCCGAGCCGTCGCCGCCCGCGAGCTCGTCTTCCTGACCGATGTCGAGGGCGTGCGCGGCGAGGACGGCTCCGTGATTCCGGCGCTCGATGCCGCCACCGTGCGCGACCTTCGCGAGGGGGGTGTCATCGCAGGCGGCATGATCCCCAAGACCGACGCCTGCCTGCTCGCGGCGCGCCTCGGCGTTCGCAGCCAGATCATCGATGGGCGCGTGCCCCGCGCCCTCCTCGACCGCGAGGGTCGCGGTACCGTCTTCCCGCCCGCGGGCCCGTAGCCGCGGGCCCGTACACACGCGCGGCGTAGAATCGCAACCCCGAGCCCAACCCAAGCACCACAGGAGCCGAACGGCCATGAGCGACTGGATCGAACGCGAGAGCAAGTACCTCTTCCAGAATTACGGCCGCCAGCCGATTGTCATCGAGCGGGGAGAGGGCTCGCGCGTCTGGGACAGCGAGGGCAATGAGTACCTCGACTTCGTCGGCGGCCTCGCCGTCACCTCCCTGGGCCACTCCCATCCGGCGGTGACCGCCGCCGCCGCCGCTCAGGCGGAGCGGCTCATCCACATCTCCAACCTCTACTACACCACCCCCATGATCGAGCTGGCCGAGCTGCTCGTGGAGAACTCCTCCCTCGACCGCGTCTTTTTCTGCAACTCCGGCGCCGAGGCGATCGAGACCGCCATCAAGGTCGCTCGCCGCTGGGGGTACGACGAGCGCGGCGGCAAGCACGGCATCATCGCCATGCAGGACGGCTTCCACGGACGCAGCCTTGGCGCCCTCGCGGCAACGGGCACGGTCCGCTATCGCGAGCCCTTCGAGCCGATGCCCGCCGGCTTCTCCCACGTCCCATGGAACGACCTCAACGCCCTCCGCGAAGCGACCGACGACAACACCGTCGCCGTCCTCATGGAGCCCATCCAGGGCGAGGGCGGCGTGAACGCCCCCGCGCCCGGGTACCTCCAGGGTGTCCGCCAGTGGTGCGACGAGAACAGCCTGCTCCTCATCCTCGACGAGATCCAGTCGGGTATCGGGCGCACCGGAACCCTCTGGGCGCATGAGCAGGACGGCATCGAGCCGGACATCATGTGCGTCGCCAAGGGCCTCGCCGGAGGCCTCCCCATCGGCGCCGTCCTCGCCCGCGAGGAGCTTGCCGGCCACCTCGTGCCCGGCGACCACGGCACCACCTTCGGCGCGAACCCCGTCGCGACCGCCGCGGGCGTAGCGGTGCTCCGCTACATCTTCGAGAACGACGTGCTCGCGGCCGCCCGCCGCGCCTCCGACCGGCTCGTGGCCCGCCTCCGCAAGATGGAGGACAGCCTGCCCGCCGTCACCGAGGTGCGCGGCCGCGGCCTGTTGCTCGCCGTCAGCCTTTCCAGCGAGGCCGCCGCCGGCGTCGTCACCCTCTGCCGCGAGCGCGGTCTGCTCGTGAACAACGTGCGCCCCGACCGCATCCGCCTGATGCCGGCGCTCATCGTCGGCGACGACGACATTGACCGCGCCTGCGACATCCTCGAGGAGGCGATCCAGTTAGCGACCTCGTAACGGGCCTCCTGCTCGCAATGGGCACGCTCGTGTCGGTAGCCGTTGCCGGTGCGGGCGTGCGCCTCCTGCTGGCGGCGCGAGCCAGCGACGGCGTCATCGCCCCACCCGCGGCCCTCGTTCTCGGGGGCGTGGGGGCAAGTGCGCTGGGACTCGCCTTCACCCCCTTCGCGCTGGCCGGATCCCTCCCCGCGGTCCTCGGCGTCGTCGCGCTCGTGCTGCTCGTGGTCGCGCTGGCCAACACCCTCGCGGTCTGGGCCCTCCTCCTTCGGCGGGTGTCCTGACTGCCGCGCGAGCGACAGGCGCGCTACGCTTTGGGGGATAGACCGGAAAGGCAGGCCCGCGTGCCCAAACTCGTTCTCGCCTACAGCGGCGGCCTCGACACCACCACCGCGATCACCTGGCTCACCAAGGAGCGCGGCTACGACGTCGTCGCCCTCAATATCGATGTCGGGATGAGCCGTGAGCAGGCCGTGCTCGAAGAGCGCGGCATCGCCGCCGGCGCCGCCAGGGTCATCGTCGAGGACGCCCGCGAGGACTTCCTCCGCTACTTCGCCTTCCCCGCTCTCGCCGCCGGCGCCCTCTACCAGGACGCCTACCCCCTCGCCACGGCCCTGGCGCGACCGCTCATGGCCAAGCTTCTCGTCGATGTCGCCCACGATGAGGGCGCTGTCGCCGTCGCCCACGGCTGCACGGGCAAGGGCAACGACCAGGTCCGCTTCGATGTCGGCATCCGTACGCTCGACCCCTCCCTCGCCATCGTCGCCCCCACCCGCGAGGAGGCCATGTCGCGCGAGGCCGAGATCGAGTACCTCCAGGAGCACGACATCGCCATCGCCTGGGAGGTGAAGGGCTCGTTCAGCATCGACGAGAACATCTGGGGCCGCAGCGTCGAGGCGGGCGTCCTCGAAGACCCCTGGACCGCGCCTCCGCCCGAGGCCTTCGTCTGGACCATCGCCCCGGAGGAGGCGCCCGCCGAGGGCGTCGATGTCGAGATCGCCTTCGAAAAGGGCGTCCCCACCACCATCGACGGCGAGGCGCTCGATCCCGTCGCCCTGGTGGAGCGCCTCAACGACCTCGGCGGCCAGCACGGGGTGGGCCGCGTGGACCACATCGAGGACCGCCTCGTCGGCATCAAGAGTCGCGAGATCTACGAGGCCCCGGCCGCCACCATCCTCTTCGCCGCCCACCGCGCCCTCGAGACGATGACGCTCTCCAGGCAGCAACTCCGCCTGAAGCGCCAGATCGCCGCCGAGTACGCCGAGCTCATCTACGACGGGCTCTGGTTCAGCGCCCATCACCAGGACCTCGCCGCCTACACGGCGAGCACGCAGCGCTTCGTCAGCGGCCAGCTGCGCCTGCGGCTCCATCGTGGCGCCGTCACGGTGACCGGGCGCCGCGCCGAATCATCCCTCTACGACCGCGCCCTCGCGACCTACGACCGTGAGGACGCCTTCGACCACGCCTCGGCGGTCGGATTCATCGACATCTGGGGGTTGCAGACGCGCGTACAGGCCCGCCAGCAGTTGCTCGATCAGCTGCCGCAGGCCCTCCGTATCGCCCAGCCCCGGCAGGAGGCGCAAGAGTGAGCGCAGCGTCCGCAACGACCACGATTCGCTACCACGGCCCCGGCGAAGGCGCCGAGCTCTGGGGAGGAACGCAGGCCGACTTCGTCCTCGACTGGCCCGGCCGGCCCGCCAGGGAGGTGGCCATCCTCCTCCAGGACGCCGCCGCCGCCGCCCTCGCCGGGGCCGCCTCCGCCGAGGATGGTCCCGACTTCCGCGCCGTCGCCGCCCGCGCCGTGGGCGAGGCCTGGCTGCAAGCGCAGGCCGAGCGCCGGGGGCGTATCGGCTCCATCAGCGTCATCTCCGCCGCCACACTCGCCGAGCGCCCCGAGCTCATGGCGGTGGCGCGAACGCTCGGGCCCGACGCCTCATGACCGAGGAGCGGCGCCGCGTTCCCGTTGAACAGACCGGGGGCGGCCGCGCCCGCGCGACGGACGAGCCCGCGCCCTGCAACTGCCCCCGTCTCGAGCCCTACGAGTGGCACGAGGTCGAGAGCGACTGGAGCGACATCACCTTCGCGAGGATCGGCATTCCCGCCCTCTTCGGCGTACCCATCCGCTTCTGGAGCAACCGGCGCAAGCTGGTCGACCGCGCCGAGGCCGCGGGCGTCGTCCCCGAGGACGCGATGCTGCTCATGGGCCCCGGTCGCGTTCGCCGCACCGTCATGCTGGAGGTAGAGGATGCCGACACCTCCCGGCCGGACATCGTCGTCCCCGGCGGGGTCGTCTTCACCCGCCTGATCCCCGCCCCCTGGGGCCAGATGCGCTCCCTGATGAAGGAGACCCGCGACATGGCCCGCGAGCGCTACGGCCGCAAACCCGCCGCCATCTGGGTCTGGTACCTCACCTGCCAGAGCTGCTCCCCCGAGCGCAACTTCGAGACCCTCTTCGTCGCGCACTACCCCAAACGGCCCGAGAGCCGCGACGCGGGATGACCGTCAACCCGCGCTTCGCTACCATCGTCACAGCGATGCGATCGAAATGGCCCGGTTCCAGGCTCGACCTTCGACGGCCTCGCGGCGCATAGCCGGCGAGGCCTCCCCACCCCGTCCCCTTCTCCCCGCCGCCCGGTCCCGAACGGACCGCAGGCCCCGCCGAACGAGGAGCCCCATGCCAGATCGCTACGACCCCCACACCATCGAGCCGAAGTGGCGCGAGCGCTGGGACGGCGACGGCCTCGACCGCGTCAGCGACGACGATGAGCGTCCTCCCTACTACGCGCTCACGATGTTTCCCTACCCCTCCGGCGAGCTCCACACGGGCCACTGGTACATCATCGCCCCCAGCGACGCCGCCGCCCGCTTTCGCCGCATGCAGGGCCACAACGTCCTCTTCCCCATCGGCTTCGACGCCTTCGGCCTGCCCGCCGAGAACGCCGCCATCCAGCGGGGCGTCGACCCCAGGGAGTGGACCTATCAGAACATCGAGCATATGCGCGAGCAGCTGCGTCTGATGGGCGCCAGCTTCGACTGGGACCGCGAGATCGTCACCTGCGATCCCGACTACTACCGCTGGACCCAGTGGTGGTTTCTGAAGCTGTACGAGCGCGGCCTCGCCTACCGCTCCGAGGCTGCCGCCAACTGGTGCCCCGGCTGCCAGACCGTGCTCGCCAACGAGCAGGTGATCGACGGCCTCTGCGAGCGCTCCGACGAACCCGTCCAGCGCCGCTTCCTCACCCAGTGGTTCTTTCGCATCACCGACTACGCCGAGGAGCTGCTCGACTTCGGCGGCCTCGACTGGCCCGAACCCATCACCACCATGCAGCGCAACTGGATCGGCCGCTCCGAGGGCGCCACCCTGCGCTTCCCCGTCGATGTTGAGGGCGTCGATGAATCGCTCTCCGTCTTCACCACACGCCCCGATACCGTCTACGGCGCCACCTTCATGGTGCTTGCCCCCGAGCACGACCTCGTCGAGCGCATCACCACGGATGAGCAGCGCGAGACCGTCGAGGGGTACGTCGCCGCTACCTCCCGCGTGACCGAGATCGAACGCCTCTCCGCCGAACGTGAGAAGACGGGCGTCTTCACGGGCGCTTACGCCATCAATCCCTTCAACGGCGCCCGCATCCCCATCTGGATCGCCGACTACGTGCTCGTCACGTACGGCACGGGCGCGATCATGGCCGTCCCCGCCCACGACGAGCGCGACTTCGCCTTCGCCCGCGACCACGGCCTCGACGTGATCCCCGTCTTCGACCACCCCCAGATCGACGTGAGCACGCCCCTCGAGGCGGCCTTTACGCAGGGCGGGGCCATGATCAACTCGGGCGCCTTCGATGGCACCCCCGCCAACGAGGCTATCGCCGCCGTCACCGCCCACGCCGAGGCCGAGGGCTCCGGCGCGGGCGCGGTCACATACCGCCTCCGTGACTGGCTCATCTCGCGCCAGCGCTACTGGGGAACCCCGATCCCCATGATTCACTGCGAGTCCTGTGGCGTCGTGCCCGTGCCCGAGAACGACCTGCCCGTCCTGCTGCCCGACGACGTGCACTTCGAGCCGGCCGGGCAGTCTCCCCTCACCCAGATCGACGAGTGGGTGAACGTCGCCTGCCCCCAATGCGGGACCGGCGCCCGCCGCGAAACGGACACGCTCGACACCTTCATGTGTTCGAGCTGGTACCAGATGCGCTACGTCGATCCCCACAACCCCGTGCGCCCCTTCTCCAGCGAAGCGGGAAGCCACTGGCTCCCGGTCGATGTCTACACCGGTGGCGCCGAGCACGCGGTCATGCACCTGCTCTACACGCGCTTCTTCTGGAAGGCCGCCCGCGACATGGGCATCGTCGAGGGCGACGAGCCCATGAAGCGCCTCTTCAACCAGGGCGTCATCCTCGGGCCCGACGGCAACCGCATGTCCAAGAGCCGCGGCAACGTCGTGGCGCCCGACGAGCTCGTCGAGCGCTACGGCGCCGACGCCTTCCGCTGCCAGCTCATGTTCATTGGTCCCTGGGACCAGGGCGGGCCCTACAACCCCAGCGGCATGCCCGGCATCGTGCGTTGGCTCAACCGCCTCTGGTCCGTGGCGACCGAGCCGCCGCCCGATGGGACCTCCGACGCCGCTGCGGCCCGCAATCTCGTCGCCGCTACCCAGCGCACGATCCGGGACGTCACCAGTGACCTCGAGGGCTTCCGCTTCAACACCGCCATCGCCCGCCTCATGGAGCTGACCACCGCCCTCGCCCGAGCGCGGGACGCAGGCGGCATCGAGACCGCCACCTGGGAACGCTCGGTGGAGACGCTCATCCTCCTGATCGCGCCCCTCGCCCCCCACGTGGCCGAGGAGCTCTGGGAGCGGCGGGGCAAGCCCTACAGCGTCCACCAGCAGGCCTGGCCCGAGTTCGACGAGTCCCTCGTCGTCGAGGAGACGATCGAGATCGTCGTGCAGGTCAACGGCCGGGTGCGAGACCGCCTCATCCTTCCCGCCGATGCCAGCGAGGACGACGCGCGCGAACGCGCCCTCGCCAGCGAGCGCGTCAGGGGTTGGGTCGAGGGCAAGGAACTCCGCCGCGTGATCTACGTGCCCGGCAAGCTCCTCAACATCGTCGTGTAGCGCACGGTCTCAGCTGGACACGCGGCCGACGACGTAGATCATCAGCCAGAGCACCACGATGACGATCATCGGGCTCAGGTCGATCATGCCCGTGCGCGGCATGCGGCGGCGCACGGGCTCGATCAGCGGGTCCGTGATCTGGCGGACGAGTTGAACAAACGGATTGTTGCGCGAGAGCGGGAGCCAGCTCAGCAGCGCGCGCGCCACCATGGCGACGATGAGGATGTAGAGGAACGCCCGGAATATGTCGGCGATGACGGGGTTCACTGCGCCGCCCCCAGCTCGCGCGAGCGCTCGAAGGCCGCACGCACGCACGCCTCGATGAGCGCCCGGAATTCGCCCTGCTCCAGCTCCCGCAGTCCCGCCGCCGTTGTGCCCCCCTTCGAGGTCACCCGCTCCCGGAGCACCCCGGGCGGGTACTCGCTGACCTGGGCATAGGTGGCCGCGCCGGCAAGCGTCTGCAGCGTCATCGCCTCCGCTTCCTCAGCTGTCAGGCCGACGGCCACGCCCGCATCGATGAGCGCCTCGATAAACAGGAACACGTACGCCGGACCGCTCCCGCTGAGCGCCGTCGCCATGTCGAGCTTCCCCTCGTCGCCGACGAAGAGCTCGCGCCCGATCGCGTCCAGGAGGCCGCGTACCGTCTCGCGCTGCGCCTCGTCGACCGAATCGGTCGCCGTCCAGACGCTCATACCAGCGTTGATGGCGGCGGGCGTGTTCGGCATGACCCGCACGACGCGGTTGTGCGCGAAGTGCGTCGCGAGCGTCTCGATGCGCACCCCCGCCATGATCGACAGCAGGAGCGCATCTTCGGCGAGCCGCCCGGACAGGTTCCGGAACTCCTGCGGCTTGACCGCCAGCAGGACGAGGCTGGCCTCGGCGAGCACGTCCCCCGCCTCCGCTGTCGCGGCGATGCCGTAGCGCTCGGCCAGCGCCTCCCGGCGCTCCGCCAGCAGCTCGACGACCGTGACGTCGGAGGGCGATAACACCCCCCGGTCGATGGCGCCGCCGAGGATCGCCTCCCCCATCACCCCACCACCCACGATCGCGACCGTCACGCTGCGCGCTCCCCGAAGATCGCGCGCCCCACCCGCACGAGCGTGGCCCCCTCCTCGATCGCGACTTCGAAGTCGTCCGTCATGCCCATCGAGAGTTCAGGCAGCCCATGGCGCTCGGCGAGCGCCCGCAGTGCCCGGAACACGGGCCGCACCTCCTCGGGGTCGGCGGCGATCGGCGCGATCGTCATGAGCCCTCGCAGCCGCAGGCTACCGGCCGCGCGGGCTGCCTGCACGAGTGCCTCGATCTCATCGGGCGCGACTCCCTGCTTTTGTGGTTCCGCTGCGACGTTGACCTGCAGGAGCACGTCGCGGGGAGCAGGAGCGGCCGTGTCGAGGCGCGCCAATAGCCGCGTCGAGTCGATGGAGTGGATGACGTCGAAGGCGGAGGCTGCCGCCTTCGCCTTGTTCGACTGGAGGTGCCCCACGAGGTGCCAGGTGGCCTCGACGCCACCGCCTGCCGCCTCCTCGATCTTGGGCAGGGCCTCCTGGATGCGGTTCTCTCCGAAGTGCCGGATGCCGGCTTCGCTCGCCGCCACGATGGCCGCGGCGGGATGCCCCTTGCTCACCGCCACCAGGGTCACGGAGGCGGGGTCCCGCCCCGCCTGTTCGCACGCCCGCGCGATGCGCTCGCGCACTGCCTGCACACGCGCGGTCACGTCATGCTGGAGCGCTGGCGCACTCATGCCAGCCAGCCGGGGCGCATGGCGCGCCGTTCGTAGCCGGGATCGCAGGTGCGGCCCACGCCTCGATTCTACCCGTGCGCGGACGGCGTCGGACCGCCTACCCGCACTTGTTGTAGCCGCAGCTCCGGCACATCAGGCAACCCTCGCCGTAGTGGAGGACGGAGCCGCAGTCGGGGCAGCCCACCCCGCTCGGGACCATGTCGCTGTGCGAGAGCGCCGGCTCGTCGACGCCGAGGCTCTCCGCTACCTCGTACGGCGGGATGAGCGTCGGTTGCACGGCTGGCTCGCTGTCCCCGAACTTCAGCTCGAGCCACCGGAAGATGTAGTCGATGATACTCGTTGCAATCGGGATCTGGGGGTTGCCCGTGGGCCCGCTCGGCTCGAAGCGGCTCCCCTGCAGCTTGCTTGCCAGCACCGAGACGGGCACGCCGAACTGGAGCGAGTAGCTCGTCAGCATGGCGATGGTGTCCATCAACGCCATCACCGTCGAGCCTTGCTTGCTCACGTTCACGAACAGTTCGCCCGGGGTTCCGTCCTCGAAGAGGCCGACGGTCATGTACCCCTCCTGCTCCCCCACCCGGAACTTGTGCGTGATCGACTGGCGCTCGTCCGGCAGCCGGCGGCGCACCGGGCGCCCCGTCTTCGCCACCAGCGCCTCCGCGGCGGCGATTGCCTGGGCGGCCGCCTCCTCGCTCTCGCTCTCGTCGTCGCCCGCGTGCTTGAGCACCTGCAGGTCGCGCGAGCCGTCCCGGTAGATCGTGATTCCCTTGCAGCCGGTGGCGTACGCCAGCCGGTAAGCGGTGGCCACGTCCTCCACCGCCGCCTCGTTCGGGAAGTTGATCGTCTTCGAGACGGCGTTGTCCGTGTGCTCCTGGAAGGCCGCCTGCATGCGCACGTGCGCCTCCGGGGCGATGTCGTGCGCGGTCACGAACACCTCCTTCACCCAGTCCGGCACGTCGCTGCGCTCGGCCAGGCGCCCGCCGTGCGCGAGGAAGTCGATCAGGTCGTCGCTGTAGAAGCCCTCGCCCCGCGCTATCCCCTCGAAGTGCTCGTTCACCTCGTTCAGCTCGACCCGCTTGGTGGGGTCGTCCTTGTCCAGGTAGTGCGAGCGCACGAAGGCCAGCGCGAACACCGGCTCCACGCCCCCCGAGCAGTTCGCGATGATGCTCAGCGTCCCCGTGGGCGCGATCGTGGTGCGCGTCGAGTTGCGCAGCGGCATCGGCCCCTCGCTCCCGCCCGGGCCGTACAACGACTGCCCCCACTCGGGGAAGTTGCCCCGCACGGCCGCCAGGTTGTGCGAGGCGGCGTCCGCTTCGCGCTGAATGAAGCCCATCACCTCGCGGGCCAGCGAGAGCGCCTGTTTCGAGTCGTAGGGCACGCGCAGCGCGAGCAGCATGTCCGCCCAGCCCATCACCCCCAGCCCGATCCGCCGGATGGCGTGCGAAGTCTCCTCGATCTCCCCGATCGGGTACTGGTTCATCTCAATCACGTTGTCGAGCAGGTGCACGCAGCGGTGCACGTTCGAGCCCAGCCGCTCGAAGTCGACCGCTTTCGAACCCGGCTCCCCGACGACGAAGCGCGCCAGGTTGAGCGACCCCAGGTTGCACGAGTCGTATGAGTAGAGCGGCTGCTCCCCGCACGGATTCGTCGACTCGATCGGGCCCCGCCCCGGCACGGGGTTGGCGCGCCCGGCGTTGATGCGGTCGATGAAGATGACGCCGGGATCGCCGTTCTGCCAGGCGTTCTCCACCATCGTCCGCCACACCTCGCGGGCGTTCCGGCGACCGATGACCTCGCCCGACTTGGGGCTGACCAGGCTGTACTCGCCGTCATCCGCCAGCGCCTGCATGAACTCGTCCGTCACGGCCACGCTGATGTTGAAGTTCGTCAGCGTCGTCATGTCCGCCTTCATCGAGATGAAGTGGTCGATGTCCGGATGGTCGACCCGCAGGATGCCCATGTTCGCGCCCCGGCGCGTGCCTCCCTGCTTGATCGCCTCCGTGGCCGAGTCGAACACCGTCATGAAGGACACGGGTCCGCTGGCCACGCCCATCGTGCTGCGCACGCGGTCGTTCGCCGGACGCAGGCGGGAGAAGGCGAAGCCCGTGCCGCCCCCCGACTTGTGGATGACGGCCGTGTCGCGGATCGCCTTGAAGATGCCGTCGATCGAATCCGGCACGGGCAGCACGAAGCAGGCCGAGAGCTGCTGCAGGTCGCGCCCCGCGTTCACCAGCGTCGGCGAATTCGGCAGGAAGTCGAGCGACGAGAGCAGGCGGTAGAAGTCTTCCTCCGCGGTCCCGCGATCAGCCTCCGTGCCGCCGTAGCGCAGCTCGGCCTGGGAGAGGTTGCGGGCCACCCGCCGGAAGCACTGGTCCGCTGTCTCGACGGCTTCCCCTGTCTCGTCCCGCGCCACAATGCGGCGCTCCATGACCACGACGGCGTTCTCCGACAGTGGTGTCGGCTCGAAGCCGGCGCCGGTGTCGGGAGTGGGCTCGGAAGTGGTAACCATGGGTTCCTCCAGTAGGCTGGGTGGCTGGTCAGTCTAGAACGAATGTTCGGGGCGGGGAAGGTTAGCCCCCCTTTCCCCCGATTGCAAGCTTCATCGCTACCCCACCGACCGCACGATGGGAGTCGGCTCTTGGGATCCCCCATCCTCGCTTGCCTCATCGTCTGGCAGAGCGAGCTGGCCGGCGCGTTCCGCGGAGGTGGGTGCGTAGCCCTCGTCCAGGCCCTTGAGCGCGTCCTTGAGCGAGTCCAGGTCGGCGAAGGCGCGGTAGACCGAGGCGAAGCGGATGTAAGCGATGTGGTCGATCCGCCGCAGCGCATCGACTGCGAGTTCGCCGATGTCCGTCGACGGCACCTCGAGGCGCCCGTCGCGGGTGACGCGTCCCTGGATGTCGGCGACCACGGCATCGAGCTGGTCGGCGGAGACGTTGCGCTTGGCGCAGGCCGCGCGCAGCCCTGCCAGCAGCTTCTCCCGATCGAAGTCTTCACGCCGTCCGTCCTTCTTTACCACCTGGACGGTGGAGCGGAGCACAGTCTCCAGGGTGGTGAAGCGCTCCCCGCAGTCGGAGCATTCGCGCCTCCGCCGGACGGCGTTCCCCGTGCCCCGGCTGTCCGTTACGCGGGAGCTATCTGAGTGGCAGTAGGGGCAGCGCATCGCAACTCCTGAACTGTTAAGGCGCTCAAACGCTTAGGCCGGATAATGCTCCCGCTGATGGCGGGTTGTCAAGGAGCGTACGTACAAGATATAGAGTCGCGCCACTCTTGCATACTACATATGGGGCATCGTCGTGACTGGACGTACAGCTTCCGTAACGGCTCGATACGTCAACGGCGGCGACGTGCCTCGTGGAACTGGCAGGCCTCGGTGTCCGGCCAGGGGGCGACGAAGCCGCTTCCCGGGTGCAGGCAGCGGCCCCGCCCGGTATCGCCGGGAACGAATTCGTGGCAGTTCTCGCAGGTCAGCGCCGGCTTCGCGCCGGGATTCAGGTCGTCTCGCACCATCGCCACGAGGCTGCGGGGGCCCGGCGGCTGCCACCCGACCACTCGCAGGTTGTCGACGGTCGGCGAAGTGGCGAAGGAGTCTGCGAAGCCGTCGTCGTCCGATCGGCGGCGGCGCCTGCGTGCCTCCGATCGGCGCAGCGCCTCCACGCCCAGGCTCTCCTGGTCGCGCTCTGCTCGGCGCTTGCGTCCCCTGCGGCCCTTGCGGCGGCCCATGACGGCAGCCTAGCGAGCGACCCCGGCCCCGTCGAGCGGCCCTAGAAGCGCGGCAGCCGCCCCTTGCGCCCGTTCCCCACCACCTCTGCCTCGTGCGTGAGCAGGGCGCGTTTCGCCTCCATGCCGCCCGCGAAGCCCGTGAGCGCCCCACTCGCCCCCACCACGCGGTGGCAGGGCACCAGGATCGGCGCCGGGTTCCGCCCCGTCGCCGCCCCGACCGCGCGCGCGGCCGCTGGCCGCCCGATCGCCTCGGCGATCTCGCCGTAGCTGCGCGTCTCTCCGAAGGGGATGCGCTCGAGCTCCCGCCACACAAGCCGCTGGAACTCGGTCCCCTGCACGTCGAGGTCGAGGTCGAGGTCGAAGTCCCGCCGTTCCCCGCGGAAGTACTCGTCGATCTGCCCGACCGCCCGTTGCAGCTGCTCGACCGCTCCCGCCTCCAGGGCGCCCTCGCCGTCGGCCCCCTCGCATCCCCAGTGCACGGCCCGAACCCCGCGGCGACTGGCCACCACGGTGAGGTCACCGATCGGCGTCGCGATGATTCTGACGGCCAACGAGTTCGCGCTCAGCGATGCCACTCCGCGATGTTCCAGAGCTCACTATCCCACGCGTTGAACCTGATGCCCTTCAGCGTGTTCGCGTGCCCCGAGACCAGCCCCCGGCTCACGAGCGGGATCTCGACGTAGCTCTGTACGAGGATGTCGTTCAGGCGCTGCACCACAACCTCCCGTTCCGCTCCCAGCGGCAGCGGCGGGAGCTCCTCGAAAGCCGCGTCGAACTCCGGGTTGCAGGACCGCGCCACGTTCCCCTCCGCCCAGTTGTTCGCCCGCGTGGGGATGTGGCTGCAGCGCTGGTCCGAGAGGTAGCTCTGCGGCTCGGGCCCACCGCCCGTCGCGTACATCTGTACGTCCGCGAAGAACCGCCGGTACGACTCCGCCCCCGGTGTGTTGCCGAAATAGACGCCTGCGTCGTGGTCGATCAGTTGCGTCTCGATCCCGATCTCGCGCCACCAGTCTTGCACGAGCTCTTGCGTGGCCAGTCGCAGCGCATTCGTCGAAGTCACGAACGTGATGCGCAGCGGTACTCCGTCGTACTCGCGGACCCCGTCGCCGTCCGAGTCGAGCACTCCCTGCTCGTCCAGCAACCGCTTCGCCCCAGCGATGTCCTGGGTCAGGCACGCATCGTTCGCCCCCGAGACGTAGTGCGGCGGACCCGCCACGAGGTCGCACTCCGGCCTCCCCGCGAATCCGTACAGCGCCGCCAGCCGTTCCCGGTCGATCGCCATCGACATCGCCTGCCGGATCGGATGGAACGAGAGGAACGGGTGCGGGTTCTCCCCGTTCAGGTACTCCGAGCGGTCATCCCCGAGGGCGGGGTCCGGGTTCGTCTGGTTCAGAACGATGCGCTCCACCAGGTCCGAGAAGGCCAGGACAATCGTGCCCTCGTCCCCAGCCTCCAGCTCGGCGAGGACGTCCGCCTCCACCTGCAGGTTCCAGGCGTAGTCGGCCTCGCCAGCCGCCAGGACCGCTCTCGCCGCCGCGACTGCATCGCCCCCGCCCTTCAGGACGACCCGGTCGAAGTAGGGCTTCTCCCCCCGGTAGTGCGGATTGCGCTCGTACACGACCCCCTGCTCGGCCTTGAACGAGACGATGCGGTACGGGCCCGTGCCCAGCGGGTGGGTGTTCTCCTCCTCGCAGGCGCTGGCCGCGGCCCCGACGCAGTCGGCGAACTGTGCGGCGCTGATGATGGGTGCGCCGGCGCCGACGAAGGCGTCGTAGGGATAGGGCGTGAGGTCACTGAAGGTGATCTTGACCGTGCGCGGGTCGAGAGCTTCCATGGACTCGATGCCGGCAAACAAGTCCTCGGCCGTGCACCCGGTGGCTTCATCCGAGCAGTACCGCCAGGTGAAGACCACGTCCTCCGCCGTCATGTCACTCCCGTCCGACCACTTCAGCTCATCCTTCAGCTTCCATGTGATCGTGAGCCGGTCCGACGACACGCCGCCGTTCTCGACCGTCGGGATCTCCTCGGCCAGCGCCGGAACCAGCTCGCCGTCCGGAGCGTGGTGCGCCAGTGGCTCCAGCGTCACCGCGCCCGCGTCCTGGTCCTTCAATCCGCCCGAGAGGTAGGGCCCCGGGAGGGATGGCGCCTGCCAGTACAGGAGGGTCAGGACCTCGTCGTCAACCGCCTCCGCAACGGGCGCGACGCGGATCACCTCGATGTTGCTGTCCTCGGGATACCCCCTGGAGAGCACCGTATGCACGGTGTCGTTGATGTAGAGCAGGCGCCCCTGGTGGCGGACGGTTGCCTGCAGGGAGTAGTCGTTGTGCTCGTCGATATCCTCCTCGTCGTAGGCCACCCGGAACTGCAGCGGGAGCCCCTGCGCACCCCTAATCACCTGCTCCCCGAGGGTGACAGACGCCGCGTCGGCCAGCGAAATGTCCAGCAGCCGCACCGTCACCACCGCCCCCTCCGGTAACTCAACCTCCCCACCTCCGAAATACACCCGCCCCGAGACCACGCCGTCCCGTGCCGCCTCGTCGTCCTCGTCCTCGTCCTCGTCCTCGATCACCTCCGCCGCTGGCACGGTGAAGTCGCCGTAGCGGTACCGTCTGTCGGGGCTCACCCCATCGTCGAGCCTGAGGCGGATCGTCCCCAGCGTTTCCCAGCGTCCGCCCGTCGCCCGGGCGGAGACGTGGATGTTCAGGGGGTCGTCGATCTTCTGCCAGACGCGCACCTCGGCCACCGGTCCGGAATCCGAGTGCGCGACGGTGATCGCCACCAGCGCGAGCGCGAGCAGGCCTAGCAGCGGAAGCATCACAAAACGGCCGAGTCGAGTCACAACAGAGCTCCTTCTAGGTCACACGGGAGTATCGCATCGTCTGCACCTACGCCCGTACCCGCAGCGTAGCCGCTGCCTCCCGGTCGCGGATGATCAGCGCCACCAGAACGCCAAGCGCGATGAACACCCCCGTTACGACGAAGCCGTCGGAGAACGCGCTCACCGACGCCACGGCGTTGTCGAGGGGGCCGAGCGCCGCCCCGTGGTGCGCCAGCCGGCTCGTGAGCACCGTCGCGATGATCGCCACGCCGAAGCTCTGCGCCACCTGCCGCGTCGCGTTGAAGACGGCCGTCGCCCGGCCCGTGTCCGCCATGCTGATGCCGGCGAAGGCGGCCGTCTGCAGTGTCACCAGCATCATGCCGAAGCCCATCCCCCGCACGAACATCGTCCCCCGTACCCACCACAGGTCCGTCCCCAGGTCCATCAGGACCAGCGGAACGGTCGTCGCGCTCGCGACGAGCAACCCGATGGCCACGATTCGCCGCGGCCCCACGAGCGGGTAGATGCGCGCCATCACCGGCGCCATCACCATCACCCCGATCGCCTGCGGGAAGGTCGCGAGCCCGGATTCGAGCGGACTCAGCCCGCGCTCCAGCTGCAGGAACAGCGGTAACAGGAACAGCGTCGAAACAAACCCCATGAAGGCCACGCTCTGCGTGACGTTCGCCACCGCGAACATCCGGTTGAGGAACAGGCGCACGTCGATCAGCGGCTCTGCCGTCCGCAGCTCAACCATCACGAACGCCGCCAGCAGGAGCATCCCCGCCCCACTGAAGCCGAGCACGACTGCATCGCCGAAGCCCCGCTCCCCCGCCTCCGCAAGCCCGTACAGGAACAGCGCCAGCCCGCCCGAGGCCAGCACGAGGCCGGGGATGTCGATCCGCCCCGGGCTGTCCTCTCGCTGCTCCCGCAGGAAGTAGAGCCCCAGCAGGATCCCGATGACGCCCACGGGGATGTTCACGAGGAAGATCCACGGCCACGAGAGGGAGTCGAGGATGATGCCGCCGATGAGGGGCCCGCTCGCTGGCGCGAACGTCGTCGGCACCACGAGGATGCCGGCCGCCTTCGAGCGCTCCTGCTGGGGGAAGGCGCGGAACACCATCGTCTGCGAGACCGGCATGAGGAAGCCGCCGCCCAGGCCCTGCAGCACCCGGAACACGATCAAGCTCTCGATGTTCCACGCCATCGCGCAGAGCGTCGACCCTGCCGTGAAGAACGCCAGCGCAAGGATGAAGATGCGCTTCGTGCCGAAGCGGTCGCCCGCCCAGCCGCTTACCGGGATCGCCACCGCAACCGCCAGCAGGTAGCCCGTGACCACCCACTGCACCTCCCGCGCCGAGGCGTCGAGCTCGGAGGCCAGCACGGGCACGGCCACGTTCACGATCGTCAGATCGAGCAGGTTCATGAACACTCCGAACACGCTGATGAGCGCGACGATGTACTTGTGCTCCAGCCGCATGGGCGCCGCCGCTACTCCGCCTGCTCGCCCGCGGGCTCATCCGCCAGGCTGCGCGCGAGCCCCTGCAGGAAGTCCCGGATGAGGATGCGGATCGACCCACCGATGAAGCGCCCGCCCAGCCGCGTTAGCGCGCCGTGGACCGTGAGGTCGCCGCGGTAGCGGAAGACCACCCCCTCCTCCTCCTCCTCGCGCAGCGTGATGGCGCCCTGGGCCATCGCCGTGCCCTCCGCCGCCGCCCCCGAGAGCCGCAGGTGGTACGACTGCTCCTCCACCACGTGGCTCACCCGCGCCAGCCCCCGGAACCGCCCCCAGAAGCCCCGCACCTCCACGAACGCCACCAGTTCGTACGTGTCCTCGTCGATCCGTTCGAGCGACTCGAAGGCAGGCAGCGCCGCCCGCAGCGCGACGGGATCGAACAGCGCCTTCCAGAGGGCGTCCCTCGATACCTCGAAGCGGTGCTCGCCCTCAATCTCCACCACAACCCGCGCGCGCAAACTGGCGCGCTCGGCACCATGCTACGCCGCCTTTCACTCGCTATGATGCGCGCCGCATGCTCGACCGCTTCCGCGTTCCCGACGACATCGCCGTCCGCGTAGCCCCGCCCCTCATGAAGGCGACGGTGGTGAGTATCTTCGAGGCCCTCGGCTCGCCTCCCGACGATGCCGAACGCTGCGCCGAGACCCTCCTCTACGCCGACCGCCGCGGCATCGACTCGCACGGAGTCAGCAACATGATGCGCGCCTACGTGGCGGGCATCCGGGGCGGCGCGATCAACCCCGCCCCCAACTGGCGCATCGTCCGCGAGGCCGAGGCCACCGCCACCATCGACAGCGACGAAGGACTGGGCCTCACCGTCGGGCCCCAGGCCATGGACCTGGCCATCGAGAAGGCGCGTAAGTGCGGCATTGGCGCCGTCGCCGTCATGAACGGGCGCCACTTCGGCGCCGCCGCCTTCCACGCCCACCGAGCTGTCTCCCACGACATGATCGGCATCGCCACCACCGTGGGGGGTAAGCAGGTGGCGCCCACCTACGGCGCCGAGGCCCTCGTCGGTCTCAACCCGCTCGGCGCGGCCGTGCCCGCCCGCGAGGAGGCGCCCTTCGTCTTCGACGCCTCTATGAGCTCAGTCGCGGGCAACAAGATCCGCCTCGCCCGCCGCCTCGGGTCGAGCGTCCTGCCCGGCTGGATCGCCGAGAGCGACGGCACCCCAATCATGGAAGAACGTCCCGTCCCCGATGAGTTCCTCATGCTGCCCTTGGGCGGCACCCGCGAGATCGGCTCTCACAAGGGGTACAGCCTCGCCGTCGTGGTCGATGTCCTCAGCGGCGTGCTTTCCGGCACGGGCCCGGGCTTCGCCCCCCGCATCGGCAACGGCCACCACTTCCTCGCCTACCGCATCGACGCCTTCACCGACCTCGATACCTTCAAGGACGACATGGACCTCTACTTGCGCACCCTGCGGGAGAGCAAGACCGCCCCCGGCCAGGAGCGCGTCTACTACGCCGGCCTCAACGCCTACGAGACCGAGCAGGAACGGGCCGAGCTCGGCATCCCCTACCACCCCGAGGTCATCGACTGGTTCCACGAGACCCTCGGCGAGCTCGGCGTCCCCGACGATCTCCCCGCCGCCTGACCCCGCCCCATTGCGCCGCGGTCGCTAGAATCCCCCAACACACACCAGGGAGGCCGCTCATGGAGATCTCGGGAAAGGTCGCGCTCGTCACTGGCGCCTCGTCCGGAATCGGACGCGCCACCGCCGTCGCGCTCGCCGAGGCGGGCGCCAGCGTCGCCGTCGCCGACATCGACCGTGAGGGCGGCGCCGCCACCGTACGGGCAATCGCCGAGATCGGCGGCCAGGGCAGTTTCTTCGAGGCCGACGTCTCCACCCCGGCCGGGGTCAGGGCGCTCTTCGCCTCCGTCGAGGCGGCCTACGGCGGCATCGACATCGTCCACAACAACGCCGGCATCATGACCGGCGACACCCCCGGCTGGCCCGACGTCGGCATCGAGAAGATCAAGCTCGTCATCAGCGTCAACGTCGCCGGTGTCATGATGGGCACGGGCGCCGCCGTGCGCGCCCTGCGCAAGCGCGGCGGTGGCGCCATCATCAACACCGCCTCCGTCGCCGCCCTAGGTCCCATGCCGAACGACCCCATGTACGCAGCCTCGAAGGCGGCCGTCGTGCACTTCACCGAGTCCTGCGCCATGCTCGCCGAGTCCGAGAACATCCGCGTCAACGCCGTCCTCCCCGGCATGGTCGATACGCCCATCATCGCCAAGACCGGTGACGGCGTGACCCCTGCCGCCTGGCTCCAGCCCGCCATCGCAGCCTCGACCATGCTTCAGCCCGAGGATATCTCCGACAAGGTGCTCGAACTCATCCGCGACGACTCGAAGGTCGCCCAGGCCGAACTCGTCGTGCAGCCCGACACGCCCCGTGCCGCTGAGATTGCTGCCGCTGCAGCGGAGGGCGACTAGCGAGCCGCCGGCGCCTTCGGCACGCGCGGAAACTCGAGCCGCGCCGCCCCCAGCGTCGCGAACGCGGTCACGTTGAAGGCCGGCCGCAGCTGCCGCCAGACGCCCGCGCCGCGCGCCATCGTGACCTCCCAGTCGCGCGAGAGCGTGCCCTCCACCTCCGCCAGGGGGATGCGCACGCCGTAGCGCAGCAGCGCCGCCTCGCCCTCCTCCTCACCCGCCACCAGCAGCGCATCGAACTTGAGCATGGTGGCGTCGCAGCGCCGCAGAGCGCCCATGCGGATGCGGCACAGCTCCCCCTCCTCCCCCGCGATCACGGCGCCGATCTCGCCGTCGCTCACGTCGAGCTCGATCGACCCGGCCCGCCGTGACCCACCGAAGCAGCGGCGGCCGCTCGCGACCTGCTCGTCTCCTTGCACGATCGCGTCGAGCAGCACGTTCCGGATCTGGACGTGATCGCGGGCGCCCAGGAACAGCCCTGCCTCCCGGTACGGCCCCGCGGGTGAGTCGGGCGCATCCACGATGATCACCTTGGCGTAGGGCGGAACGGGCCGGATCAGTCCCTCCGGCAGCAGGTCGAGCATCTGTCGCTTGGAGAGCTCGAACGTCAGGCTGACGACGCGCGTGTCCGCCAACTCCCAGCCGTCCTCGCCCTCCCCCTCGCCGGGTGCGATCGCGAGAAGGTCGGGAATCGACGCGATCGCGCGCGTCCCGAAGTCAGGCACGGCGGCCCCGCGCTCCCCTCACGCCGAGGCCCGCGGCGCGATCGCGAAGGCGAGCGCCTCGCCGAAGTGCGTCGCCAGGAAGGTGGGGAGCTCGCACTCGCGCCATTCTACGGGCGCGGGCGCTGCCCGCTTCCACGTCTCCAGCCCCTCCGGCGCGTTCGCCACCAGCCCCACGCCCCCCGCCGCCGTGACCGACGCCAGCGCCTCCTCCGAGGCCTCCCCGATCGTCTCGAACCCACCGAGCACGCGCGCCGCCAGCCGCACTCGCAGGAGTGTGTATGGCTCCTCGGGAATGCCGTCGGGCGCCTCGATGAACGCCTCCGCCGGGGCCGACTCCAGCCGCTCCGACTCCGTCACGACCCACATCCCCGTGGCCACGCCCGCATCGTCGAGCCAGTCCGTGGCCTCCTCCGGGTCGAGGCCGCCCGTCGCGAGGCTCGCCGTGAGCGCGCCCAGGCCGAGGAAGCTGCGTCCCACGTTCAACACCCGCACCCGGTTCGGGTCGATCTCCTCGCGCGCGAGGTCGTTCCGTCCCCCCGCCGCTGCGGTGAACGCGGGTGAGTAGCCGTACGGTCCCACCAGACACAGCACGGGCTCCGGCCCGTGCCCGAGCGCCTCCCGGAAGGCAGCCATATAGGTCGCCCGAGGCACGGGGTCGCCGAAGCGACGCTTCCCCTCATCCGGCGCGATCACGGCCACCTGCGCCAGCGAGGCCGCCTCGATCGCGCTCGTGTAGTCGACCACCAGCCTCGCGGCCTCGCTCACAGGCGCAGCCCGAAGAGCTGCTCCGCCTTGCGCCGCAGCTCCGCGCGGAAATCCGGGTGCGCGACCGCGATCAGCTCCGCCGCCCGCTCGCGCGTGCTCTTGCTGAACAGTCGCGCCACGCCGTACTCCGTCACGATCGTGTCCGCCAGCGAGCGCGGGATCGTCACGACCGTGCCCGGCTCGTGCATCGCCACCACCCGCGAGACCGCCCCGCCCAGCGCCGTCGACTTCATGACGGTGATCGCGCGCCCGCCCTTCGAGTACATGGCCGCGTAGTGGCTGTCGGGCTGGCCCCCGGTGCCGTTGATCATCCGCGGCCCGTGCACCGTCTCGGCGTTGATCTGCCCCTGCAGGTCGACGTTGATGGCGCTGTTGATGGCGTGCACGCGGTCGTTCGCCGACATCACCTTCGGATCCAGCACGAAGTCGGAGGGGTGCAGCTCGCAGCGCGGGTTCTCCGCGATGAAGTCGAGATCCTGGGGCGTGCAGCCGGCCCACCCCGCCGCCACCGCCACACCCGGACGGAACTGCTTGTTGGCGTCCGTCATCTGCCCCTCACGGATGAGCTTCGTCCAGCCCGGAATGATCATCTCCGAGTGCAGCCCCAGGCCCTGCTTCTCGTCGAACGCTCCGCCGCGCACGAGCGAGCTGCTCGGCTCGCCCACGCCGATCTGCAGGTTCGCCCCATCGGAGACCACCTCCGCCACGTTCGCCGCGATCGCCAGCGACTCCGCGTCCGGCTCGGGGCCCTTCCCCAGCAGCGGCGCTACCATCGCCGGGTCAAGCTTCTCGAAGAACCAGAAGCTGCGTCGCAGCATGCCCCGCAGCCAGCGGTCCGGCACCGAATCCATCAGGTCGAGCAAGCCCTCGCGCTTGCGTTCGTCCTCGACCGCCTCCACCTTCGCGCGAATCTCCTCGCTGCTCGGCCCGTATTCGCCCTCGACCAGGTAGTCGATCTCGGAGACGTGCACGGTGCAGTCTCCGTGGAACACCGGGAACGTGTCGTCGATCTCGGCGATAACGGTGCGGCAGTTCTGCACGTAGCCGCGCTTGTTGAACATCATCGGCCCGAAGTTCACGTACCCCTTCTCGTTCGGGCGGCTCACCCGCGTGATGAACACGTCCGGGAAGAGGCAGTCGTCGGGCCGCTCGATCTGCTTCATCTCCGTCGAGAACAGGTTGGGGATGTACGACGCCACCTTCGAGTCCGTCGAGAACCGCGCGAAGTCCCCGATGAAGATCTGGAAGTCCACCGTGAAGCGCTCATCCCCCGCCTCGGGCGAGAGCCAGCCGGGGTCCTGACCCGGCGTCGTCAGCCGCACGCGCACGTCCTTCAGGTCGCGCCGCGCCGCGATCGCGTCGAGCACGTAGTCGAGCGACGTCAGGGAGCAGTAGAGGACATCGCCGTCCCGGACCCCCGAGGCCGCCTCCTCCGGCGAGACCGTCCGGTACGCCGCCGTCGCCGTCACGTCGACGCCCCGCTGGCCACGGGCTCGTCGGCGAAGGCGGGCATCACCTCCCTGGCGAACAGCCGCATCGACTCCAGGTTCTGCTCGTGCGTCGACCAGCGCCCGCCGACGCCCACATTGAGCGCGTCCACCCCCAGCTTCTGCCAGTCCTCCACCGCCTTCGCGACGTCATCGGGATTCCCCACCAGCTTTCCCACCTGGTCCGCCCCCAGCGGCGGCCGGAAGGCCGCCCCCGAGCCCAGTGAGTGCGCGTGGTAGGCCGGACTCGGGTAGGTCGAGCCCATCGTCATCAGGTACGAGCTGAGCGGTCCCGCGAGCTGTTCGTGCGCCTTGCCCACCATCTTCTGGGCGAAGTCCGAGTCCGGGTGGCAGAAGAGCTGCCCCTGCGCCCGCACCTGGTTGTTCACGGTGAGCCCGATCGGCTCGGCCTCGCGGCTGGCCCGCCGGTAGTCGGCGATCAGGTCCGCGTACTTGGGGATGCCGCCCAGCGTCACGCCCAGCATCCCGATCCCTTTCTCCCCGGCGAGCACCGCGGTCTCGGGACTCTGCACGGCAACCCAGAGCGGCGGATGCGGCTTTTGCACCGGCTTCGGCAGCACGTTCCGCGGCGGCATCGAGAAGTGCCGCCCCTTGATCGAGAACTCGTCGCTCGTCCACATCTTCACCACCGAGCGCGTCGACTCCTCCCACATCTCCTTCGTGTCGTCCGGCTCTACCAGGAATCCGCCCAGCTCCGTCCAGGTCGCGCTCCGGCCCGTTCCCAGCTCGATACGCCCGTTGCTGAGGATGTCGAGCGTGGCGATGCGCTCCGCCACGCGCGCCGGGTGGTTGATGTTCGGCAGCATCAGGTAGATGCCGTGCCCGAAGCGGATGCGCTTCGTCCGTGCTGCGCAGTAGGCGAAGAACATGTCCGGCGCGGACATGTGCGAGTACTCCTCGAGGAAGTGGTGCTCCACCGACCAGCAACTGTCGAACCCGAGCTCGTCCGCCAGCTCCACCACCTCGACCGCCTGGTGAAAGACGCGCGACTCGCTCATCGCGTCCCACGGTTTCGTCACCACGAAGCCCACCGAGATTCCGAACTTCATGCGCGGCCTCCGCCCGCCGCCGCGGGCCGTCCGCATCTTGCCACGTCCGTGCGATGCCGGTCAGGTCCGGTTGAGCCGCGCCCACAACGAAGACGCCCCCCAACGAGGGGCGTCTCCGCGCGTATCCGCTACAGGGAAGGGAGGTGGCTAGGCCCAGCGGTGGGCGGTCTCCAGCGGCAGCACGGCCGAGTCGTCCAAACCGGCTGCCGCCAGCGCCTCGGTCACGTGCTGAGCCTCGTGCTGCCCCAGCAACCCGAGGATGGCGCCAAGCGAGAAGGCGTTCCCCCCGATCGAGTACTCCTGCGCCAGGTCCTCATCGCTGAAGCGCTGGATGTACATCCAGACGACCCCGTGGGCCGTGTTCAACTCGATGCGCAGCATCTTGTAGTCGAGCGACGCGAACTTGTCGACGCCGTCCTGGTTGCCGCTCGGGTCGGCGGGGAAGTCGCCTGTTGCGAGCATCGCGCGGACGTTGGCGGAGAGGTCGTGGCTGGTGGCGGTGATGTGGCGGAAGATATCTCCGACCGTCCAGCCCTCGTGGGCCGTCTTGCCGAAGTGATCCCCAGCCGCTCCGAGGGCGTCCTCGGTCCGCTGCCAGTGCTCGCAAATTGTCTGGAACAGTCCCTCTCGGGTAACCGCTGCGTCAGCTGCCATCATCTACCTCCACGGAGTGCGACCCGCATTGTGGCCCATCGCGCAGGGCCGGTCCAGATCCAAGCCCCTCAGGCCCAGCGATGGGCCGTCTCCACCGGCACGATCGCCGACTCCGGCAGCCCCGCCGCCTCCAGCGCCTCGTTCACGTGCCCCGCCTCGTGCAGCACCCGCGCCCGGACCACCTCGCCGAGCGTGTGCTCCTCCCCAAAGATCGTGAACGGCTGCACCAGGTCCTCGTCGCTGAAGCGCTGGATGTACATCCAGACCACACCGTGGGCCGTGTTCAGCTCGATCCGCAGCATCTTGTAGTCGAGCGACGCGAACTTTGCGACACCGACCGCGTTGCCGTCGTCCCCGGGGAAGGGAAGCTCGCCCGTGGCCAGCAGTGCGCGAATGCGACCGGACATGACGTGGCTCGCCGCCGTCAGGTGCCGGAACACATCCCCGACCGTCCAGCTGTCGTTGGCCTGCGTCTCGAAGTGCCCCCCGAGCGCCGCGATCGCGTCCTCCGTCCGCTGCCAGCACTCGCAGACCTCCTGGAACAGCGCCGCTCGCGTCATCGCCTCGCCGTCTGCCATCGCATGCCCCCTTGAATGCCGCCGCAGTCTGACCGATCGGAACCCCGCCGGTCTAGCGGCGACGCTGCCCGTACAATCCCCCAGCGGAGCGGTCGACACGCGCTCCCCCGGGAGAACGCCATGAAGCTTGGTATCAGCATCGGCTACTCGGGCCCGCAGATGAATCTGCCCGTCGAGAAGGTCCAGTTGGCCGAACGCCTCGGCTACGACTCCGTCTGGACGGCTGAGGCCTACGGCTCCGATGCCGTCACGCCGCTCGCCTATCTCGCCGCCGTCACCAGCCGTATCAGGCTTGGCACCGGCATCATGCAGCTCGCTGCCCGCACCGCCGCCAACTGCGCCATGTCCGTCGCCACCGTCGACGCCATGGCGGGAGGTAACCGCTTCATCGCCGGCATCGGTGTCTCCGGCCCCCAGATCGTCGAGGGCTGGTACGGCGAGCCCTGGGGCAAGCCCTACTACCGCATCCGCGATTACGTCCAGATCATGCGCAAGATCTTCGAGCGCGAGCGCCCCGTCCTGCACGAGGGCCGCGAAATCTCCCTGCCCTACACCGGCGAGGGCGCCACCGGCCTGGGCAAGCCCCTCCGCTCCATCCTCCACCCGAACCCGAACATCCCCATCTGGCTCGGCACCGGCACCCCCGCCAACGTGCGCCTCACCGCCGAGATCGCCGACGGCTGGCTCCCCCTCGGCTACGTCCCCGGCAAGAAGCTCGACCACTTCATGCCCTGGCTCGACGAGGGCCTGCGCCGCGCCGGCGGCGGCAAGAGCCTCGACGACCTCGAGATCCAGGTCGGCGCCACCGTCCGCATCACCGACGACGTCCAGGGCGCCCTCGACGCCATGAAGCCCGGCACCGCCCTCTACATCGGCGGCATGGGCCATCGCACCAAGAACTTCCACAACGACAACATGGTCCGGCGCGGCTACGCCGATGCCGCCGGGCGCATCCAGGAACTCTTCCTCGCCGGACGCAAGGAGGAGGCCGCCGCCGCCGTCCCCGACGAGTTCCTCGACGAGACCGCCCTCATCGGCCCCGTCGAGCGCATCCGCGAGCGCTACAGGCTCTGGGCCGACGACCCCATCACCGGTCTCACCGTCAACGCCACCCGACCCGAGGCCATGGAGCTCATGGCCGAGCTGGCGGAGCTCGAACCGGTCAAGGTGTGAGCTACTCGTCCGGGTCGTGGACGACGGTCCAGATCTGTTTGAGCGGCAATTCTAGTTTGACGTCGCTGTTGAGCTTCTCGTAGTTGCTAAGCAGTTCGTCAATGAGGGCCTGTTTCCCCCAGAGCCGCACCTTGAAGAACTGTGTGGCTTCCGCGTCCTCAACGTCCTTGGTAAATCCGCCCCATGAGACCAGTAGGCCTTGCTCCGCCTGAAAGTTCTGCATGGTCCCGACCAACTGGTCCAGCGTGGGCCGACCGGTCTTCCCATCACCTGACTTCACCTGGACGCAGATACGGGGCGTCCCGAAGCCGAGTGGTCCCGGGGCGGCAAGCAGGTCAACCCCCTTGTCCCTCCCCTTGGGGCTCTGATAGACGGTGTAGCCCTGCGCCTCCAATAGGGCTTTCACTAGCCTTTCCATGTCGTATCCGTCTGGCCCCCGGAAATTCTTGCTGATGGTCCGCTCGATCTCGTCGGCCGCCCTCTCCTCCATGTCGAGACTGTCATCTTCGGGAACATCGCCGTCTGGCGGCGATACTGGAGCACTCCCGCTTGGTGAGGGGGTCTGCGGTGCCGGGGAGCCGGCCAGTTCCATGATGCGGTTTTCCGCGTCATTCTTGTAGATCCGGCAAACTGTCATGATCGCGCCGAGCGAATTCAGAAGATCCTGGCCGAAGGCTGTCCGAGGGATGTCTTCGCTGACCCACTTTATGGGACGGGTGTGGGGTACTTCCTCCGAAAACGAGGGGTCAAAGCGGTAGTCGCCAGTGACCTTGGCGATCCTGAACGCACGCTTCCGTTTGAAGGGAACGATGATGTGGTCGTTGCCAGTCTCTATTGCGCGAGCCAGGGTCCACATCTGCCCAACCGGCTTCGCCATCTGCTGGGTGGAGTAGCCTGGATGCCTCTCCTGATATCTCGCCATTAGCTCATCGCGGCTGCCGATTAGGCTGACATCCTCAGGAAAACCAAACCCGACGCCAACGCGGCCTTGTTCAGCGAAGAGGGTTGCATGCTCGCCGTCCCTCCCTGCCCTAACTAGCCATAACGTCATCCCATCCTCGCTTTTCCTTCACTGGCGCTGTGGATGGTAACAGGGTGCCGCTTCACTACCCCAGCCGCCCCAGCAGCGACCCGTACTCCGCCAACCCCACGGGCCGCACCACCCGGCCCATCCCCGACCAGTGCTCCCAGCGCCAGTTGCCGGTGGCGCGCGGCTGGCCGGCTGACTCCTGGAGGGGCGCGGTCTTGCTGGCCAGCATCAGGTGGTAGTGCTCGCTCAGCGGCAACGACTCGTTCACCAGCCCGATCCAGTACCGCAGCTCCCCGGCGTCCGGCGCGAACGTCGTGCCCAGATAGCGGTAGCGGCCCTGCACGGGTGTCGACGAACTGTTCTCGTAGCGCACCTTCCCGCCGAACCGCTCGCGCAGGGCGGCGCCGCCCAGCGCGTACAGCCGGTTCGTGTGCAACGCGTCGTCGAGCCCTACTGCTTCGAGCCCCAGCACGTCGTGACGCACGAACTCCGCGAACTCGCGCGCGAGGCCATCCGGGTCGTCAGCGAGGGCTTCCGCGATCGCGTTCCAGGTAACCGCGCCCTGTCCCGAGCCATCGAACCCGACCCGGAGCCGCGCACCGGCATCCGTCGCATCCGGCCGCGCGACCGCCTCCCCCAGGGCCACCTCCACCTCCACCAGCGCCTCCCGCCCGTCCGCGAACGTGAGTCCAAGATCGGCCACGGCCGTGCTTGCGCCCGGCTGCACCGCGACGTCCGTCACCTGCCCCTCCGCCCCTGCTGCCTTCGCGAAGAGTGCGCCAAGCGCCTCGTGCCCCGCCCCCAGCAGGTAAGCGAGGCCGTTCGTGCAGTAGTCCTCGAAGGGCGATGTGCTGGCGCCGGGCCGGTAGGCCGAGAGCATCGTGAAGAGGTTCGCGCGGTCCACGCCTTCAGTATGCCCCCCGACCCCACGCCGTCCAGTCAGGCCGCATCCGCCAGCGCCCGCAGTACCCGCACGAGCAGCGGCATCCACTCCGTGCCCGCCTGCTCCCGCGGGATGCGCACCTGCTCCGGCCCGACGCGCATCCCGGGGACGCCCAGCGTCGCGACCGTCCGCTGGTGTCGATGCGTTGTGCCCCCGCGCAGGCGCAGGTGGAAGCTCTCCGGGCTCGTCGAGATGCGCTCCACCCCCGCCTGCTGCCCGACCGCCTTCAGCAGAGCCACGCCCAACAGGTTCTGCACGAGCGGTGGGGGCTCGCCGAAGCGGTCGCGCAGCTCCTCTTCCATGGCCGCCACCCTCCGGGGCGAATCGAGCTTCGCGACGCGCTCGTAGATCGCGAGCCTCGTCTCCATGTCCGCGACATAACGCTCCGGGATCGAGGCGCTTACCGGCAGCTCGACGCGCGGGGCGGGCGGAAGCGAGGGAGGGCCGTCGCTGTCTCCCCCCTCCAGGCCCCCCCGCAGCGACTCCACTGCTTCTCCCACCAGCCGCGAGAAGAGGTCGAAGCCCACCGCCGCGATGTGCCCGCTCTGCTCCGCCCCCAGCAGGTTCCCCGCCCCCCGGATTTCGAGGTCACGCAGCGCGATCTGGAAGCCGCTCCCCAGCTCCGCCGCCTCGAAGATCGCCGCCAGCCGTCTCTGCGCCGGCTCCGAGATCGCCCGGTTGCGGTCGTAGAGGAAATAGGCGAAGGCGCGGTTCGCCGAGCGTCCCACCCGCCCCCTCAACTGGTAGAGCTGCGCCAGCCCGAACTGGTTCGCGTTGTTGATGATGATCGTGTTCACGTTCGGCAGGTCTAGCCCGCTTTCGATGATCGTCGTGCAGAGGAGGACGTCGTACTCCCCGGCGCCGAACTCGACCATCACCCGCTCCAGCCGCTCCTCCGGCATCTGCCCGTGCCCGATCGCAATCGCCGCCTCCGGCGCCAGCTCCCGCAGCCGCAGGGCGACGCGCTCGATGGTGTGCACGCGGTTGTGCACGAAGTAGACCTGCCCACCCCGCTCCATCTCCCGCACGATCGCCTCGCGCACGATCTCGTCGTCCCAACCCGTCACGTACGTGCGGATGGGCAGCCGCTCCTCCGGCGGCGTCGCCACCATCGACGTGTCGCGGATGCCCGCCAGCGACATCTGCAGCGTCCGCGGGATGGGCGTCGCCGACATCGTCAGGGTGTCCACCTCGGCCCGCATCTGCCGGAAGCGCTCCTTGTGCGCCACGCCGAACCGCTGCTCTTCGTCGATGACCACCAGCCCGAGGTCCTTGAAGGCCACATCCCGCTGCAACAGCCGGTGCGTGCCGATGGCGATATCGATCTCCCCGCCTGCGATCTGGTCGACCATGTCCCGCTGCTCGGGGGTCGAGCGGAAACGCGACAGGACCGCGATCTCGACCGGGAAGCCGCCCATGCGCTCGCGGAACGTCTGGCCGTGCTGCTCCGCCAGCACCGTCGTGGGCACGAGCACTGCCACCTGCCGCCCCGCCATCACCGCCTTGAAGGCCGCGCGCACCGCCACTTCCGTCTTCCCGTACCCCACGTCCCCCGCGATGAGCCGGTCCATCGGCTTCGTCGACTCCATGTCCGCCTTCACGTCCGTGATCGCCTGCAGCTGGTCGGGCGTCTCCACGAAGGGGAAGGCTCCCTCCATCTCGATCTGCCAGGGACCGTCCACCCCGCAGGCGTCGCCCCGCGCGACTGCGCGCCGCGCGTACAGGTCGAGCAGTTCCTGCGCGATCTCCGCGACTGCACGCCGCACCCGACGTTTCGTGTGCGCCCACTCTTGTGAGCCCAGCCGCGTGAGCGCAGGCGGCCGGTCGCTCGGACCCACGTAGGCGCTGACGGAGTCCAGTTGGTCGGTGGGGACGAAGAGCCGGTCGCCCTCCGCGTACTCGAGCTCCAGGTACTCGCGTTCGACCCCTTCCGTGGTCCTCCGCGTGAGCCCCGCGAAACGCGCGATCCCGTGGTCGATGTGCACGACCGGGTCGCCCGGCTGCAGCGTCGTCAGGATGTTGGGCGTGATCCCCCGCCGGCGACGCTGCGGCCGCCGCGTTCGACGCAGCCCGAAAACCTCCTCGTCGCTGATGAGCGCGAACGTGTCCCCCAGCAGAAAGCCGCCGCTCGCCGTCGCGGGCACGATCGCGACCGTCCCCGGCTCCGGCGTCTCCTCGAGCGCGCGCGTGAGGCGCGGTGAGACACCCTCCTCCTCCATCAGGTCCGCGAGCCGAAGGGCCTGCTGCGAGGCCAGCACCACCGACCGCCCCTGCTCCGCCCACTCCTCCGCCCGCCGCACCACCTCGCGGATACGCCCCCCGAAGGCCGGCGCCACCGCGAACGGCAGCCGTTCCGCTCCCAGCTCCTTCGCCCCGAAGCGGCCGAGTTCCACCCGCGCCCTGTGCGCGTCCAGCAGCCGCGCGACCCCTCCGGGCTGCAGCCCAAGTCCCGGCAGTCCCACCGGGATCTCGCCCCGCCGCTCGAGCGCCGCTCGCGCTTCCTCCTGGTGGCGCACGTGTTGCGCCAGCGCCTCCGCCCCCTCCTCCCCCTCGTCGACCACAACCAGGCTCTCCGGCGCGAGGTGGTCGAACGCGGTCGCCCGGTTCAGCAGCGGCTCGAAGTACCCGGGGAAGCGGCTCCGCTCTCCCCCCGCGAGCAGCTCCAGCTCCTGTGCGATCGCCTCCGCTCCCTCACCCCCTACGTCGATGGAGTCGCACACTTCCCGCGCCCGCTCCCGCGCCTCTGCGGTATGGCTCGCGAGCGGCGGAAGCAGCGCCGATTCCACCCGTCCGATGCTCCGCTGCGTCGCCAGGTCGATGCGGCGGATGCTCTCCACCTCGTCCCCGAAGAACTCGATTCGGAGTGGTGCTTCCGCCACCGCCGGAAACACGTCGAGGATGCCGCCTCGGCGGGCTGCCACGCCCGGCTCGTCCGCCAGCGCCTCGAAGCGGTAGCCCGCCGCCTCCAGCGCGCGCTGCAGCGCCTCCGGGGCGAGCGTCGCCCCCACCCGCACCCCCGTCCCCGCTCCCTCCACCTCCGGTCCCGCCCGGAACTCCGCCAGCGCGGCCCACGACGCCACCACGATGGAGCGTTCGCCGGACCGCAGGCGCCGCAGCGCCCGATCGCGTTCGGCGGTAGCGGCGGGGTCGTCCTCCGCGAGCTCGTAGGGAAGCCGCTCTCCCGCCGGCAGCCGCGCGATGGGCAGGTCGCCGGCATAGAGCGCCAGCTCCTCGACCAGCAGCGAGGCACGCCCCGGCGACGCCGCTACGGCCAGCGTGGGCCCCTCGTGGAGCGCGGCCAGCGCCGCCATCGTCACCGGCTTCGCTGCTTCCGGGACGCCCAGCCGGACCGGTTCGTCCCCACGCGGCAGCCCGCCGAGGTACGCCTCGACGGCTGTCCGAACGCCCGCCAACTGGCTCGTCATGGTTCGCCCCAACGCCCGTAGGCCCGAGCGCAAAACGCTCGGGCGTCGCACCACTCTAGGGCAGGGCTCGGGGTGGGGCTACGCCTCTGCTTCGACCGCCTGCTGCGCCTCGTCGAGCGCCTCCGCCACGTGCAGCACGCGCGCCTCGATGCCGGCCTCTCGCACGGCCGCCTCGTACTGCATCTGGCAGCCCGGGTTGGCGGTGACGATCAGGTCGGGCCGGTGCTTCCGGAACTGGGCCGACTTCCGCGCCCGCAGCTCCCCCGACATCGCCGGCTGGATCAGGCTGTAGATGCCCGCCGCCCCGCAGCACATGTCCGCCCCCTCCGTCTCCACCAGCTCGCACCCCTCGATCGCCGCCAGCAGCGCCCTCGGCTCGGCGCTGATCCCCTGGGCGTGCGCCAGATGGCACGCATCCTGGTACGTGACCCGCGCTCGTAGCCGCCCTGCCGGGACGTCGCGCCCCACCACGTACTCACTGAAGTCCACCACGCGAGCGGCGAACGCCTCGGCCCGATGCGCAAAGTCGGGATCCTCCGCCAGCAGGTCCCCGTACTCCTTCATCGCTGCCCCACAGCCCGCCGAGTTAACAACGATCGTCTCCGCCCCCGACTCCGCGAACGCGGCGATGCTCTCGCGTGCGAGACGCCGCGCCTGCTGCAGGTCGCCATCGTGCGCGCTCAGCGCCCCGCAGCAGCCCTGCCCGCGTGGCGCGAACACGCTCGCCCCACTTCGCTCCAGCACACGCACGCTCGCCCGGTGCACGTCGCCGAAAAGCTCTCCCATCACGCATCCGGTGAAGAGCGCAACCTCGCCTTCCCCCGCCGCGTCGCGAGGGCGGAAGGGCCGTCCCGGACGCCCGAGCTGTGCTTCGAGCCGCCCCAGCAGTCTGGCGAGCCGCAGGACGCCCGACGCCCGCACCAGCCCCCGCAGGGGTGAGCGCGCGAACCAGCGCGCCGGGGCGAGCATCGCCGCCAGCACCCGCGGCCTCGCGACCACATTGCGCAGGGCGAAGCGCCGCAACCGCCGCTCCCAGCCCTTCGCCGGCGGCGATGCGTCGAGCTGCGCGCGCGCGCGCTCCATGATGCGCCCGTACGGCACCCCGCTCGGGCAGACCGCCTCGCAGGCGCGGCACTGCAGGCAGAGCTCCCAGTGCCCCTGCACGGCCTCCGTCAGCGGGATGCGCTCCTCCGCGACCGCCCTTGCGAGGTGGATGCGGCCTCGCGGCGACTCTGCCTCCAGCCCCGTGATCGCGTAGGTCGGGCAGGCGTTCACGCAGAGCCCGCAGTGGACGCACTTGGCCAGGTCCGCCATGTCCGGCGCGTCTTCGGCCAGCGGCCAGCCCACCATCTCAGAGCCCGCCAACGAATCGCCCCGCGTTCAGACGCCCGTCCGGGTCGAAGGCGGCCTTCACGGCTGCCATGCGCGCCATGGCCAGTGGCCGTCCCCAGGGATCGAGCCCACCCCGCAGCGCCTCCGGGATGCGCTCCGCGACAAGCGCTCCACCCTGCTCCACCAGCGCCGCCCGCAACCGCCCCACCGTCTCGCCGAGCGCGTCTGCTTCGGGTACCTCTCTCTCGTCCCAGGTAGCGCGAACCTCCCGCGCGAGGGGTCGCACGAGCACTCGCGACGGCGCCAGCGCTTCCAGCGCCGCGACCGTCGCAGCGATCGCGCTCGTCGCGCACGATGCCCGCACTGTGAGCGCGTCGCCCTCCCCGAAGCCGAGGTCCCGCACCGCGAGGTACTCGCTCGCGCCGCAGGGAACCAGCTCCGCTTCCGCGAGCTGCTTCGCCTTCGGAATGGCCCCCTCGATCAGCCGCACGATCCCCGCCCAGCCTCCCTCCCCCTGCGTGAGGTCGAGCAGCTCCGGCCGCAGGTCGGCCCGCAGGAACCGCTCCGCTAGCGCCTGCCCCTCCCCCAGCGACCCCACCTCGAAGCGCAGGTCCACCGTCTCCACGCGGGGCAGCACCCGCAGCGCTACCGACGTGACGATCCCGATCGTCCCCAGCGACCCGCACCAGAGCCGCATCAGGTCGTAGCCCGTCACATTCTTCACGACGCGCCCACCCGCTTTCACCAGTTCGCCATCCGCGCGCAGGACCGTCATCCCCAGCGCGAAGTCGCGGGGAAGGCCGTGGCGCGTGCGCAGCGCTCCGCCGATCCCCACCGCCAGCACACCCCCCAGCGTCCCCCGCTCTGCATGCGGCGGGTCGAGCGGAAGCTGCTGGCCCGTGGACGCCAGCTGCGCGTCCAGCTCGCCCAGCGTGACCCCTGCTGGCGCGACGGCCGTTAGGTCGGCGGGCTCGTGCTCGATCTCGCCCCCCAGTGACGCCCTCAGGTCCACGAGCGCGAAGGGGCCTCGTGGCGCACTCCCCAGCTCCAGTTGGGTGCCGCCGCCCACCGGCACGAGCGTACGTCCATCCCGTTCGGCCACCACCTCGCGAAGCTCGTCGAGGCTGGCCGGCGCGACTGCCGCCTCCGGCTCGCGGCCGGCCACGCGCGGCGGGGCCTCCGTCGCCGCCTCAGACATAGGCGTCCGGCCCGGCCGCCGCCAGCGCCCCCTTCTGGTGCGCCATCTCGCCGCAGCCCGTGCCCTCGGGCAGCACCTTGCAGGGGTTGAAGTCGCCCTCGTTCCCGAAGACGCCCCGCACGCGCCGCATGTTCTCCAGGTCGGTTTCGCTGTAGAGCCAGGGCATGAAGCGGTGCTTCTCGTAGCCCACGCCGTGCTCGCCCGTGAGCGCGCCGCCCGCATCGATGCAGACGCGCATGATCTCCGCCCCCGCCTCCAGCACGCGCGCCGTCGCTCCCTCCTCGCGCTCGTCGAAGAGCAGGCAGGGGTGGAGGTTGCCGTCGCCCGCGTGGAACACGTTCGCCACGGGAAAGCCGTACCTCGCGGTGATGCGCGACACGTCGCCCATCGTCTCCACCAGCCGGGAGCGCGGCACCACCCCGTCGAGGAGGTAGTAGTTGGGCGCGATCCGCCCCAGCGAGCCGATGGCCCCCTTGCGTCCCTTCCACAGCAACTCCCGCTCCGCCGGCTCGGTGGCCGTGCGAATCTCGGTTGCGCCGTGCTCGTTGCAGGCCGCCCGCGCCTGCGTCACCTGCCCCCGCACCACCTCTTCGAGTCCGTCGAGCTCGATCAGGAGCACCGCCCCGGCATCAGGCGGGTAGCCGCAACGAAGCCCCGCCTCCGCCGCCTGCAACGTGACGCGGTCCATCATCTCGAGGGCGGCCGGCACGAGCCCCGCACCGATCACCGCCGAGACCGTCTCACTCGCGCTTTCCACGTCGTCGAAGATGGCCAGGAGCGTCACGACCGTCTCGGGCACGGGCAGCAGCCGCACCACTACCTTCGTCGCGATCCCCAGCGTCCCCTCCGAGCCGATGAAGAGTCCGCGCAGGTCGTAGCCGGAGGGCTCGGGCCCGTGGCTGCCCAGCCACTCGACCTCCCCGCTCGCCGTCACCACCTCAAGGCCGATCACGTGGTTCGTCGTGACTCCCAGCGCGAGGCAGTGCGGTCCGCCCGCGTTCTCGGCGACGTTCCCGCCGATCGTGCAGGCCTTCTGGCTGCTCGGGTCGGGCGCATAGAAGAGGCCGTGCTCCGCCGCCACCTCCGACAGCTGGATATTGGGAACCCCCGGCTCGACCGTGGCCGTGCGTTCGACCGGGTCCACGTCGAGGATGCGGCGCATGCGCGCCGTCGCCAGCACCACCCCCTGGCGCGCGGGCACCGCCCCGCCGCTCAGCCCCGTCCCCGCCCCCCGCGGCGTGACGGGCGCGCCGTGGGCGTTGCAGGCGCGCACCACTCCCCGCACCTCCTCCGTGTTCGCGGGGAACACGACCGCCTCCGGCGCCGACCGGTCGATCGTGCCGTCCAACTCGTAGACGAGCAGGTCCTCCGGCTTGTGCAGCACGTGCTCGCGCCCCACCACCGAGCGCAGCGCCTTCAGCAGGTCCACGCCCGCGGTCACGCGTCCGCCCCCGGCCGGCAATCGCGGCAGAGCCCGAAGATAGCGAAGTGGTGGAGATCGGCCTGGAAACCAAATTCCTGCCCCACGCGCTCCGCGAGCCCGTCGAGGTACTCGTGGTCGAGCACCTGCATGGTGCGGCAGTTGGAGCAGATGAGGTGGTGGTGCGTCTCCCCGGCCGACCACTCGAAGAGGAGGTCGTCACCGCCCATGTCCGTCGCCGTCGCGAGGTGGAGGCGCTTCAGCATCTCCACCGTGCGGTAGATGGTGCTCAGGTCCACTACGGGGTAGACCGCACGCACCTCCTCCGCGATCTCGGCGGCGCTCAGGTGCCTCCCCGCATGCCGCAGCGCCGAGGCGACCAGCAGCCGCTGGGGCGTTACCCGGAAGCCGGACCCCCGCAGGGTCGTTGCAGTGTCTTGTTCGCACGACATCGGACAGGCCTAGTCTACAGCCGTGCCCAAGGGCCTCCGGGGGAGTGCGGAGGTGGGGAGTAGTGCGTGGGCCCCTACCAGATGCCCAGCGCCATCTTCACGTCTTCGCTGGCCATCGTGCGCGGGTCCCACGGTGGGTTCCAGACGATCTCCACGTCCACGTCCTCGACCCCGGGCAGGTCCTTCACCTTGGCGTAGACCCCGCCCCGGATGATCGGCCCGAGCGGACAGCCCGGGCTTGTGAGCGTCATCTTCACGTTCACGGTCCCGTCGTCCCACTCGATCTCGTAGACGAGTCCCAAGTCGACAATGCTCATGTCGATCTCCGGGTCCTTCACCTCGCGAATGCGCTCGCGCAGCTCCTCGTCGGTCGGTCGGATCTTCGTCTCGGCGTCTGCCATCTCACACTCCTTGCGGGGTTATCGCCTGCTCGTTGTCGTCCATCTTCAGGGCTTCGCGCAGCACCTTCCAGCAGAGGAGGGCGCATTTCACCCGTACCGGGAACTTTGCCACACCCTGCAAGGCCTCGAGATCGCCGAGCGCCGGATCGGGCTCGGCGGACTGCACCAGCTGCGCTTCGAAGAGCTGCATCACGTGGCGCGCCTCCGCGATCGTCCCGCCGCAGACGCGCTCGGTCATCATCGAGGCGCTGGACTGGCTGATCGAGCAACCCTGCCCGCGGAACGCCATCTCGCAGATGACATCGCCCTCGACGTTGAGGTCGAGTTGTACTTCATCGCCACACACGGGGTTCAGGCCCTCGGCGAAGTGCGTAGGCTCGGCCAGCGCCCCCGCGTTCCGGGGCCGCCGGTAGTGATCGAGGATCACTTCGCGGTAGAGCTCGTCAAACTGCGGTTCGGCTCTCGACACGACCAAACACCCGCTTCGCCTCGTCGAGCGCCTCAAGGAGCGCATCGACTTCGCGTTCTTCGTTGTAGATGTAGAAGCTCGCCCGGTTCGTCGCCGGGACGCCCAGGTGGCGCATCAGCAGCTGCGCGCAGTGGTGACCCGCCCGGATCGCGACGCCGTAGGCATCGACGATCGTGCTTACGTCGTGCGGATGCACGCCCTCAACCGTGAAGCTGACGGCGCCCCCTCGCGTTTCCACGTCGTGGGGCCCGTGCACGGCCACGCCCCCGGACCCCTCCAGCGCCTCGATCGCGTAGGCGGTGATGCGCTTCTCGTGCTCGCGCACCGCCTCCATGCCGAGGTCGCGCAGGTAGTCGAGCGCCGCCCCGAAGGCGATCACGTCGGCGATGTTGGGGGTGCCCGCCTCGAACTTGTGCGGTCCCTCCGCCCAGGTCGAGCCCTCCGGCTGAACGATCGCGATCATCTCGCCGCCACCCAGGAAGGGCTCCATCTCCGCCAACAGCCCGGGCCGCGCCCAGAGGACGCCCACGCCCGTAGGTCCCAGCATCTTGTGCGCGGAGAAGGCGAATACGTCGCAGCCCAGGGCCTCCACGTCGACGGGCAGGTGCGGGGCGCTCTGGGCGCCGTCCACCAGCAGGAGCGCCCCGGCGCCCCGGGCCATCTCCGCGATCTCCGCGATCGGGTTGATCGTGCCAAGCACGTTCGACATGTGCGTGAGGCTCACGAGCTTCGTCCGCTCGCCGATGAGTTCGCGCAACGAGTCCAGATCCAGGTGGCCCCCGGCGTCGATGCCGGCGTAGCGCAGCCGCGCGCCGGTGCGCGCCGCCAGCAGCTGCCAGGGGACGATGTTCGAGTGGTGCTCCATCAGCGAGAGCACGATCTCGTCGCCCTCTCGCAGGTTGGCGTCACCCCAGGCGCGGGCAACCAAATTGATGGACTCGGTCGTGTTCCGGGTGAAGACGATGTCTTCGGCGTTCGTCGCGCCAATGTGGCCCGCCGCCTTCGTGCGAACGCTCTCGTACGCTTCCGTCGCCTCTACCGCGAGCGTGTGGATGCCGCGATGGATGTTCGCGTTCTGGGTCTCATAGTAGTGCGTGAGCGCCTCGATCACGGCGCGCGGCTTCTGCGTCGTCGCCGCGTTGTCGAGGTAGACGAGCGGATGGCGGTTCACCTCGCGGCTGAGGATGGGGAAGTCCTCCCGCAGCCGAGCCGTGTTGATCGTCACGCGCGCGCTCCCAGGGCCTGCAGCTTCGCTTCCACGAGCGTGCTCAGCTCCTCGCGCACGGCCTCGTCGCGCATGCTGTGGTCGAGCACTTCGTTGAGGAATCCCCGCACCAGCAGCCCCACCGCGTTCTCGCGCGTGAGGCCCCGCGACTGGATGTAGAACAACTCCTCGTCGTCGACGGGGCCAGCGGTCGCGCCGTGGCTCACGCGCGTCACGTCATTTGTGAGGATTTCGAGCACGGGGTCGCTGTCGGCCTTGGCCGCCCGGCTCAGGAGCAGGTTGCGATTCACCTGGTTGGCGTCGGCGCGGCGCGCCTCCAGCCCCACCCGCGTCAGGCCGTAGTACACCGCCCGCGAGCGCTCCCCCATCGCCGACTTGAACAGCAGGTCGCTACGCGTGTCGGCCCCGATGTGGTCCTGGAGCGTGTAGAAGTCGAGGTGCTCGTTGCCCCCGCCCACGGAGAGGGCATAGAGCTCGCTGCTCGACCCGCGCCCCTCCAGCGAGGACGTGATGTGGCTCTTCACGAGCCGCCCGCCCGTCACCACGCTCAGGCTCCGCACCTCCGCGTCGCGTTCCGTGAGCGTCCGCTGCTCGGCGAAGACGCGCGTGCGCGCGCCCCAGCGGTGCAGCGACGTGTAGTTCACGGCCGCGCCCGGCCCCACCAGGATCTCGATGGCAGGCAGGGCGGCGATCTCGTCCGCCCCCGAACGGTACTCCTCGAGGACGGTCAGGCGGCTATTCGCCCCCGCCACAATCAGCGTGTGCGGTGCCGCGAGCGCGCCCGCTGTGTTGAATTCACGCGTGATCCGTACCGTTTCGGCGATCTCCGCGTTCGCAGCCGTCCGCACGAGCACACCGCCGCGCAGGAAGGCGTAGTGCAGCGCCGTGATCCGGTGGCCGTCGACGGTTACAGCCTCGCCGAGCCGGTCAAGGCCGCGCGCATCGGCCTCCTCGAATCCCTCCAGCGTCAGCCCCGCGATCGCGGCGCCACGGGCGGCGGTCGCGCCGTCGCGCTGCAGAAGCGCGCCCGGCGCGAGTCCTTCGCCCTCCGAGGGCGCCATCGCCGTCGCCGGGGGGGCGAAGCCATCAAGGTTGAGGGCGGCAGGGTCGACGTACTTCCAGGGACGGTCGAGCCTGGGCGACGGCATCGCCGTGGCCGCTATCGCCTCGGACGCGCATTCGCGCAGGGCCGCGACGGCCGCGCTGTCGCCGAGCGCCTCGCCCAGGGCGCGGCTCGCCTCAGCCGTGAACGGGCTCGCGGCGGCTGTGCTCGGGGCTGATGTCATGCGGTTCGCACTCCTCCTGGCGCGCCACGCGCGGGCGGTTGCCGTCTCCGGCTCCGCCTCACGCGGCGTTCGTGTCTGCCGGTCCTAGCCGATGGCGCCTTCCATCTGCAGCTCGATCAGGCGGTTGAGCTCGACGGCGTACTCCATCGGCAGCTCCTTCACGATCGGCTCGACGAAGCCGTTGACGATCATCTTGGCGGCGGCGTCCTCGCTCAGCCCGCGGCTCTGCAGGTAGAAGAGCTGCTCCTCGCTCAGCTTGGAGACGTACGCCTCGTGCTCGATCGAGACATCGGGCGCGTCCACTTCCATCGTCGGGTAGGTGTCCGAACGCGAATCCTCGTCGATCAGCAGGGCGTCGCAGCGCACGCTCGAGCGCACGTTGTCGCAGCCCTCGTACACCTTCAGCAGGCCGCGGTAGCTGGTGCGGCCGCCGTCCTTGCTCAGCGACTTGGAGACGATGCGTGAGGTCGTGTCGGGGGCCATGTGGACCACCTTGCCGCCGGCGTCCTGGTGCTGTCCCTCGCCCGCGAAGGCCAGCGACAGGATCTCGCCGTGGGCGCCGGGCTCCATCAGGAACACGCTCGGGAACTTCATCGTGAGCTTCGAGCCGAGGTTGCCGTCGACCCACTCCATCACCGCGTCTTCGTAGGCCGCCGCCCGCTTCGTCACGAGGTTGAAGACGTTGTTCGACCAGTTCTGGATCGTCGTGTAGCGGACGCGCGCGCCCTTCTTCACGACGATCTCGACGACCGCGCTGTGGAGCGAGTCGCTGCTGTAGGTGGGCGCGGTGCAGCCCTCGACATAATGAACCTGGCTGCCCTCGTCCGCGATGATCAGCGTCCGCTCGAACTGGCCCATGTTCTCCGTGTTGATGCGGAAGTAGGCCTGCAGCGGGATGTCGACCTTTACGCCCTTGGGCACGTAGATGAACGACCCGCCAGACCAGACGGAGCTGTTGAGCGCCGCGTACTTGTTGTCGCCGGAGGGGATGATCGTCCCGAAGTACTCCTTGACGATGTCCTCGTGCTCCGCGAGCGCCTGGTCCATCCCCAGGAAGATCACGCCCAGCTTCTCCAGATCCTCGCGGATGTTGTGGTACACGACCTCGGAGTCGTACTGCGCGCCAACCCCGGCGAGGAACTTCTTCTCCGCCTCGGGGATGCCCAGCTTGTCGAACGTGTTGCGGATGTACTCGGGCACGTCGTCCCAGGAGCGCTCATCCCGATCGGTCGCCCGCACGAAGTAGTGGATGTTGTCGAAGTCGATCGTCTCGAGGAGGTCCGTGCCCCAGGGCGGGTTCTCTATCTCGTTGAAGCGCTCAAGCGCGTTCAGCCGGTAGTCGCGCATCCACTGCGGCTCGTCCTTCATCTCCGAGATCATGGAGACGATCTCGGGCGTGAGGCCCTTGTTCGCCTTGAAGAGCGCCTCCTCGTCGTCGTGGAAGCCCCACTTGTAACCGTCTTCGCGAACCAGATCCGGTGTTGCGGTCATTGGTCCTCTCCTCCTCAGGCCGGCGACGCGGCCGCTTCCATGGCGTCGTACCCGCTCGCCTCGAGCTCTTCCGCGAGCTCGGGGCCGCCCGAGCGCACGATGCGCCCGTCGATCAGCACGTGTACGAACTGTGGCTTGACGTAGTTGAGCAGCCGCTGGTAGTGCGTGATCAGCAGCAGACCCATGTTCTCGTTCATCAGCTCGTTGACGCCGTCCGCCACGGTCCGCAGGGCATCGATGTCGAGCCCCGAGTCCGTCTCGTCCAGCACCGCCATGCGTGGCTGCAGCATTGCCAACTGCAGCATCTCCGCGCGCTTCTTCTCGCCGCCGCTGAAGCCGTCGTTCAGGTAGCGCCGGGCGAAGTCGCGGTCCACCTTGAGCAGCTCCATCTTGCCGAAGAGCTCCTGGCGGAACTCGCGCACGGGGATCTCCTCGCCACGGACGGCGTTGACCGCCTGCCGCAGGAAGTTCACAACCGTCACGCCCGGCACCGCCACGGGATACTGGAAGGCGAGAAAGAGGCCGCGTCGCGCGCGCTCGTCCGGGGCCATCCCATCGAGCGTCTGGCCGAGGAAGCGGACCTCGCCGCCCGTGACGGCGTAGCGTGGGTTGCCCATGAGCGTGTTCGCGAGGGTGCTCTTGCCGGAGCCGTTCGGCCCCATGATGGCGTGCACCTCGCCCGGACGAATCGTCAGGTTCAGACCGGTAAGGATCTCCTTGCCCGCCACGCTGGCGCGCAGGGCGTCTATTTCGAGAAGCGGTGCTTCGGTCATGCGTTCCCTTCGACGGCGTCGCTCGTGGCGGCGCCTGATTCTTCCCCCGGCGCCGCTTGCGGCGGCCCCTCATGGTCGTCACGCATCTGCACGAGGTACTCGCAGACGGGCGAGCCGTCCACGATACGCTCGATCTGCTCAACGTCACTGCCGATGAGCAGGCTAATCGCCTGCCGGTCGGCCTCGCAGGGCAGCCGCGAGAGCTCCGCCGCCTGCGGATACGGGCAGCACGAGTTGAGCAGGTGGAAGCCGTCCGCCTCCGCCCGCCACGTCTCCAGGATGCCTTCGCTGCGAAGGCTCTCGGTCACGTGTTCCACGCGGTCCTCGCCGCTCTCGCTACCGGCCACCTCGTCCCGGTGCCGCTCCGCCAGCGAGGTCGCGACGCCTGCCGCCACGGCCTCGTCGATGTGTTCCTTGCCCAGCCACCCGAGGATGCGCGCGAACAGGTCCGCGTAGGCGGGCGGCGCTTCGCCGCTGCCCTTCTGCGTGGGGTACCAGCTCAGGAAGGGGCGGCCCGTCGCCTGCTTCACCGGGCGCGATTCGATCAGTCCGTCGGCGCGCAGGTGGTCGAGGTGGCGGCGGATCGCCGCGGCCTTCACACCCAGCGCCCCCGCCAGCTCCTCCACGCGCGCGCCGTGGTGTTCGAGGACATGCTCGAACACGCGCTCCCGGGTTCCGTGCAGGTGCGGTTCCATGCATCGATCGTAGGCGAGCCGGCCTTCACACACAACCTTTTTCGATCATTTTGTAGCGAAAGTCTTATGGCCACCTTCTCGTACACTCTCGGGCATGAAGAACTGCGCTCTGGCGGTCGTCGTCGCGGTCCTGACGCTCGCCGCCTGCGGCGGTGGCGACCGGGCCGCCTACGAAGCCTCCGAGACCCCAACCACCGCCCCGCGGACTGCCTCCTCCACCGCCGCCACCGCCACCTCCACCCCCGAGACCGCGACCGCAACCCCCCGCTCCGGCCCGCCCGCCCCCTGCACCGCCCCGGTCGCCACCACCGCCGCTGACTGGCCCCACCCCAACTACGACGCCAGCGGCAGCCGCGCCACCTTCACCTCGACCATCACCTCCGAGAACGTCGGCGAACTCAAGGAGGCTTGGCGCTACGAGCTGCCCTCCGGAGGGGCGTTCGGCATTGTCGCCACGACCCCCATCGTCGTCGGCAACACCGTCTACCTCGGCGACCTCCAGACGAACGTCCACGCCATCGACCTGCAGTCCGGCAACCGCCGCTGGATCGTCGACAACGAGCAGTGGGTGTACGGACCGAGCGGCGTGGCCGTCAGCGGCGGCTGCGTCTTCTCCAACCTGGGCGGGTACGCCATCGCCGCCTACCGCGCGATCGACGGCGAGCGCCTCTGGGACACGAACATCCTGGAGAACGGCGGCGCCGTGAACTTCCAGCCGCTGGTCGTGGGGGGAACTGTCTTCGCTGCGACCAGCTCGCTCTCCCAGCCCGGCGCCCGCGGAACCCTCTACGCCCTCGACCCCTCGACGGGCGAGATCCGCTGGTCCTTCAACACCATCGTCTCCGAGGATGTCTGGGGGAACCCGGAGATCAACAGCGGCGGCGGCGCCTGGTACCCGCCCGCCCTCGCCCTCGAGGCAGGCGTCTCCTACTGGGGCATCTCCAACCCCTACCCCTACCCCGGCGCGCCCGGCTACCCCAACGGCGCCAGCCGCCCCGGCGACAACCGCTGGACCGACTCCATCCTCGCCGTCGACATCGCCACCGGCGAGTTGCGCTGGGGCGTGCAGCACATCGCCCACGACATCTTCGACCGCGACGCCGTCCTCACCGGCATCGCCACCCTCGAGGACGGCAGCCAGGTCATCATCAGCGCCGGCAAGCTCGGCCGCGTCATCGGCCTCGACCCCGACGGCACGGTCCTCTGGGACACGCCCGTCGGTATCCACCAGAACGACGACCTCACCGAGTTCGAGGGCGAGATCGAGGTGCTCCCCGGCAACGCCGGCGGGATCGTGACCCCCATGGCCGTCGCCGAGGGCATGGTCTACGTCTCCGTCGTGAACGCCCCCACCACCTATAAGCCGGACGTCCCCGAGGGCACGGGCACCAGCCTCGGCGCCCATCCCAGCCAGATGGTCGCCATCGACGCCGCCACCGGCGACATCGTCTGGGACACCGAGCTCCCCGGCGACAGCTTTGGCGGGGCGACCGTCGTCAACGACCTCGTCTTCACCTCCGTGATCACCGGCGCCATCCTCGCCCTCGACCGCGAGACTGGCGAGATCGTCTGGGGACACCAGGCCGAAGGCGGCATCAACGGCTGGCCCGCCGTCGCCGGCGACACCATCCTCATCCCGGTCGGCTTCGGCGACCCGGGCTTCCTCCTTGCCCTCAGGCTCCCGAACTGAGGTCCCCGAGCGCCTCGCTCCAGCACGGCCCCACCTTCTCCCAGGCGAAACGCTCCGCCGACGTCCGCAGCGCCTCGCGGTCCGCGTCGCGCGAACCCGAGCGGATAGCCTCCCGCGTGAGTGCCGGCAGCTCCGCTTCCCGCTCGTAGAGGCAGCGTCCATGCAGCGACTGCGGCACCAGCGCCGGGTAGTTGTAGCGACACGGCGCGATGGGCAGGCAGCCGCAGTACATCGCCTCGACCGTCGAGATGCCGAAGAACTCGTGCCGCGTGCTGCTGATGCTGATGTCCGCCTCCCACAGCAGCCGCGCGTACCCCTCACGCCCCGGGACCGGCCCGAACTGCACCAGCCGCTCCCCGAGCCGTTCCGGCAGCTCCAGCATCGCCTCGCTCGGGTTGTCCCCCCGCTCGCCCGCCACCGCCACGCGAAAGTCGAGCCCCTCCTCCGCCAGCGTCGACACCGTCCGCACGAACGCTTCCGGCGACTTGTCGAACTCCCAGCGGTGGTTCCACAAGATCAGCGGACTCGCGCCCTCCGCCTGCCCCGCCGGCCCCTCCCCCAGCGACCCCAGGTCCACCCCGACCGGCAGCACCGTGCTCTTCCCCCGGATCGCCTCGATCCCCTCGCGCGTAAGCCAGTTGTTCGGCTGACGCTCAAGCTGCTCCAGCGCCCCCAGGAAGTCGGCGCGGTGGTACTCCGAGTTGAACGCGACGCGGTCCGCCGCCAGCGCGGACAGGTAGTTGATCTGCCCGAACCACGAGTTCAGCTTCGTCCCCCGCAGCCGCGGGTAGGTCAGCTGGTTTTCGTGCATGAACAGCAGCACCGGCGTCCGCTCGAACCGCGGCCTCGTCAGCGCCAGGAACGCCGCCAGATCCAGCATGTCCGACACCAGCAGGAAGTCGAATTCGCCCCACACCTCCCCCACCCGCTCCGCCAGCAGCTGCGCCCCCAGACGCATCCGCCGCCGCCACTCCCGCCCCGGCAGCGTCAGCAGCTCGATGTCGTGCCCCCCATGCGCCACCAACCCCTCCGCAAACGCGCGGTGGCTCCCCCCAAAGAACGGCTCCACGAACAATCCTCGCGCCATGCCGAAAGGCTACAGGCCCCCAAGGGGTCGGACAGCCCCGCCCTATGGTCGCTTGGTGGCGGCGTCAAGCTTCCGCATCAGATGATTGGCCAGCGTCAGTAGCTCCAGAGCCACGTCGGGTTGGTCTTCAAGTTCATGTTCGTGCGCCCGAGGGTTCCGAATTCCAGTCATTGCTCCTGCGCAGATGTCCATGTAGCCCAATTGTTCATCCTGTTCTGACTGGGTACTCAGTTGATTCAGAGCAAGGATCGGGCTGTTGGCGCTGAGTGCCTTCCTCATCAAACCCGCACCGTCTTGTGAGGAGAGCCCAGACTTTCGCTTTACTGAATTGTTCAGGAACTTGAATGCTGCCTCGACGGCGCGGGCGTAGTGTTGATCCTCAAATAGCTCTCGACTTACCGAACGCAGTCCAGGGTGCGTTACCAGTTCATCGAACTTGTCGGCATGCGTCCTGATTCCTTGACCAACGCTGGTCTTCTCGCGGTCTTCACATAGGCCTAAGTAGTCTATGTCAGCCTGGAGTTTCTTGGCTGCATCAAGCCAGCCCCCAAATCCCACGTGCTGCACTGTAGATTCAGACCTCCCGGCCGTAGAGGTGCTTAGCCATACTTGCGAAGACCATGTCGATCTGCTCTGCCTCCGCTGTTGAAGCGATGTGTATCTGGATGTCGATGTGCACGGATGGGTCGGCCGGACTCTGAGGCTGTGCCGGCTGCTGCTCCAGCCCGTTCGGTGTACTCTGCGCTTGGGGAGCACCCGGTTGGGCTGGGGTGTCGACGCCATTGGTGCCGTCTTCTTCCAAGAGCTGCTCAATAGGGACTACCCGGTCGTTGCCGCTGACGTCGCGAATCAACCCCACGTACCGAGCGTTGGCGAAGAAAATGTCCTCCGCTATGGCGAAGTCTTCTTCTGGAATTGCCACAGCCCTGAGTTCGTCATGGAGAATGGCCTTGGCCGGCACACGCTGGTTCTTGAGGTTTTCATAGAGGGCGGCGAAGGGCGCGAAGCGGCCTATCGCACAGTCGAATGCCTTGTCCTTGACACCTGAGAGACTAGGCGCGCGTGCAGCAACGGCCTTCCCTTCGTCGGTTAGCGTCAAGTGTTCCGCTTGATACCCACCTGCGGTCAGGCCATATCGCCCCGATGCAGTCACCAATGTTCGGCTCGGTCCGCTGTCGGGCGATCTCCCCAACCGATCAAATAGAGTAAGGCGGCGCATCTGGTCGCCGACTCCCTCGTTCACGATCGTCTTGGCAATAACCAAGGCATCCTCGAACTTGACTGTGGGGTAGGGTTTTGTCGCCCCTCGGCCTCGCCGCTTCGGAGCCGCACCCTGATCTGACTGCTCGGCTTCGGTCATCTGGTGATCTCCCTTCGTGCATAGTGTGTGGACACGGGCTTAGTGGCCGTCATGAAAGTGTGCCCTGCTACAGGAGCCTCGGATCATTCTAGCACAGGCGTTCTGAGCGGGGCGGTCTTGTGCTTGCCGGCCCTACAGGTCCCCCCGCTCCGCGATCTTCTCGACGATCTCCAGCAGCTCGCGGTCGCTCTCGTCCACCTTCTTGTACTGCGAGACGCAATACCCGCCGTACTTCTCCACCAGGTACCAGTCGTCGTCGATGATCAGGTCCGGCGTGGGGTCCACCCGCGGGTGCTTGTCGAAGCACCCGTCGACCCACTCCGAGAGGCCGTGCCGCTCCACCGTCCGCTCGCTGTACTGCTGCCCGCCAGCCGACCAGACATAAATACTATGTCCCGCGTCCTTGATCCGCTCCATCGCCTCGTGTGTGCCCGGACGCAGGTCGCTGCTGTCCTTGGTGGTATAAACCAGCGTGTGGTCCACATCGAAGTACACGTTGAGGGAGCGCGTCGCCTCGGTCATGGGGCGTCCCCTACGCCTCGGCGATCGTGAGGCCCCACACCGGCCGGTAGCGCCAGGTGCGGATGCCTTTGTAGGAGATGCCGTGCTTGCGGCAGAGGCGCTTCGCCTGCTGCACCTGCCCCGACGGCACGTACAGCAGCAGCTCGCCCATCTTCGAGTACGGCAGCCAGCGCTTCTCCGCCTGCTCGTCCGTCATCGTGTCGGCCGTCTCGACCTGCGCCATGATCTCGAGCCACTGCCCCGGCCGCCGCACCACCACGATGTCCGGGTAGAGCGGCTCCCCCTCCCACTCCCCCACCGAGATGGAGGGCTCGGGGTTGTTCAGGAGCGTCTCCAGTTCCGGGTGCTCCTCGTTCGGGTAGGGAAAGCGCGACGCCGCGATCTTGGCGACCGTGCCCGTGTGACGCTGATCCCGCAGGTACTTGACCGGCACCCGTCGACTCCTTCGCCCTACTCCAGGATCACGAGGGTCTCACCCTCGGCCACCTGCGCGCCCTCGCTCACCGAAACCTCTTTCACCGTCCCGGCCTTGGGCGCGTTGATCTCGTTCTCCATCTTCATCGCTTCGAGGACCACCAGGAGCTGCCCCGCCTCGACGGTATCGCCCAGCTTCACCTCGATCCGCAGCACCTTACCCGATAGCTGCGCCGCCACGCCTCCCGGCACATTCGAGGCAGCCGCCGGAGCGCTCGCACTCGCGGCGCCCGACGTCCTCGCCGGCGGCCATGCGGGACCGCCTCCCAGCCGCCCCTCGTACTCCAGCGTGAAGGGCCGGTGGTCAACCTCGATCGCCATGCCCGACTCGCGCTCGCCCTCGGGCGGAAGCGCCACGCGGTAGCTCACGCCCCCGGCCGTGACCGTGTCGTAGGCGTCCCCCCGTGCGATCTTCACGGGGAACTCCTCGCCGTCGACGACGACCGTATCGCCGCGTAATTCGACCTCGTAGGAACGTCCGCCGATCGTGACTGTGGCCATCGTTACCGCATCTGCCGCATGCGCCCGAACTGGCGCCACTCGGCGCCCGCGCCGTTCGCAGTCGGGGAAATTGCCGCGGGACGACCCGCCGCCTGCGAGCGGTCCTGCATTGCCATCGCGCCGATAACCGCTGCCACCAACTCGCGCTCGGGACCGCCTCCTTCCCGCCGCCACTCGAGGAACTTCTTCGCCGGCTGCGGGAACATCACGTACGAGAGCACGTCCTCGGGGCTTTCGGCCAGGTCGCCGATCTCCTCCTTCGCGCTCTCCAGCTCCGGCTCGATGTCGTCCGCCGGACGGTGCTCGATCTGGGGCACGTCGCCCAGGATCAGGTCCAGCACGTCCTTCCCGATCGCGTCTGTGGTCGCGCCGTAGAGCCCCTGCGCGAGGTTGCGGGTTTCCTTTGTCACGACGCCGTAGCGCTTGCCCGTGAGCACGTTGAGCACGGCCTGCGAGCCAACGATCTGCGAGCTCGGGGTCACCAGCGGGGGATAGCCGAGGTCGGCGCGCACGCGCGCGTTCTCCTCCAGCACCGCGCCCAGCTTCGCCTCCTGGCCCTGGTCTCGCAGCTGCCCCACGAGGTTCGAGATCATGCCACCGGGAACCTGGTGCCTGAGCACGCCGGCGTCGACCCCGAGCAGGTTGCTTTCGTGCTTCCAATAGCGCTTGCGCACGCCCCCGAAGTACTCCGCCGTCCCGACGAGGTCGTCGAGCGCGATCCCGGTGCCGTGCTCCTCGTCCTCGCCCAGCGCCGCCACGAGCGTCTCCGTGGCTGGCTGCGACGTGCCTCCCGCGAGCGGGCTGATGGCGGTGTCGATCGCATTCGCGCCGGCGCGAATGGCCAGCAGGTAGGCCATCTCCGAGTAGCCGGATGTATCGTGACAGTGCAGCTGCAGCGGCACGTCCGGGTGGTCGCCCTTGATCCGCGTCACAAGGCGTTCCGCCATCACGGGGCTGAGCAGGCCCGCCATGTCCTTGATGCAGAGCGAATCCGCGCCCATCTCGACCAGCCCGTCGGCCAGCGTCCCGAAGCTCTCGACCGTGTGCACCGGGCTCGTCGTGTAGCAGAGCGTCCCCTGCACGTGGCCGCCCGCGCGCTTCACGCCCTCGAAGGCCGTCTCCAGGTTTCGCGTGTCGTTGAGCGCATCGAAGATGCGGAAGATGTCCATGCCGTTCTCGACGGCGCGCTCGCAGAACTCGAGCACGACATCGTCGGCGTAGTGGCGGTAGCCGACGGCGTTCTGGCCCCGCAGCAGCATCTGCGTGGGCGTGTTCTTCAGGCGGCTCTTCACCTCGCGCAGCCGCTCCCACGGGTCTTCCAGCAGGAAGCGCATGGCCGTGTCGAAGGTGGCGCCGCCCCAGCATTCGATGCTGCCGTAGCCGATCGCATCCATGCGCTCCAGCGCAGGGATCATGTCCTCGGTGCGCATGCGGGTGGCCAGCAGCGACTGATGCCCGTCGCGAATGGCGGTCTCAGTGATGCGTACCTGGCCCATGCTTGGCGAAGTCCCTCGCGGCGGCTCGCGGCTCTCCGTGAACCGTATCACAAGCGCGCCCTACGGCCAGCCGCAGGGCGCGGGGAGATCGGCTCGCGACGCGCTCCCTACAGCGGGATGTTGCCGTGCTTCTTCGGCGGGTTGCGATCGGCCTTGTTCCGCAGCATCTCCAGCGACGTCACGATCTTGCCGCGCGTCTCCCGCGGGTCGATGACGTCGTCCACGAAGCCCCGCCCGGCGGGGATGTACGGGTTCCCGAAGCGCGTGCGGAAGTCCTCCGCGAGCTCCTCGCGCTTCGCCTCCGGGTCGTCCGCGTCCGCGATCTCGCGCCGGTTGATGATGCCCACCGCTTGCTCCGGACCCATCACCGCCACCTCCGCCGCCGGCCAGGCGAAGTTCATGTCGCCCCGCAGGTGCTTGCTCGACATCACCAGGTAGGCCCCGCCATAGGCCTTGCGCAGCACCACCGCGATCTTCGGCACCGTCGCCTCGCTGTAGGCGAACAGCAGCTTCGCCCCGTGCGTGATGATGGCCCCGTGCTCCTGCGACGAACCCGGCAGGTACCCGGGGATGTCGACGAGCGTGACGATGGGGACGTTGAAGCAGTCGCAGGTGCGCACGAAACGCGCCGCCTTGCGGCTCGCCTCGATATCGAGCACGCCCGCCAGGTGCATCGGCTGGTTGCCCACGAACCCGACCGGCTGCCCGCCCATGCGCGCAAACCCGACCACTACGTTCTGCGCGAAGCCCTCGTGTACCTCAAGGAAATCGCCGTCGTCGACGATGCGGTAGATGATGTCGCGCACGTCGTAGGGACGGTTCGGCTCGTCCGGCACGACCGTCAGCATCTCCTCGTCGGGCACGTCCGAGGGATGCTCGGTGGGGATGAAGGGCGCGTCCTCGGTGTTGTTCGAGGGCAGGAACGAGAGCAGCCGCCGCACCTCCGAGAGCGTCTCCGCCTCGCCCTCGATGGCGAAGTGGGCCACCCCCGAACGGGTCGCGTGGATGCTCGCGCCTCCCAGCGTCTCGTGGTCGATCTCTTCGCCCGTCACATTGCGGATCACGTCCGGCCCGGTGATGTACATCTGCCCCGTGCCCGCCGTCATGAAGATGAAGTCCGTGATGGCCGGGCTGTAGACGGCGCCGCCGGCGCAGGGCCCCATGATCACGCTGATCTGCGGCACCACCCCGCTCGCGAGCGTGTTCATCGCGAACATCTCGCCGAAGCCGCGCAGGCTCTCGGGTCCGTCCTGGATGCGCGCGCCGCCCGAATCCTGGATACCGACGATGGGCGCGCCCGTCATCAGGGCGAGGTCCATCACCTTCAGGATCTTCTCCCCCACCGTCTCGCTCAGGGAGCCGCCAGAGACCGTGAAGTCGTAGGAGAAGAGGTACACGGGGCGGCCATCGATGCGGCCCCACCCCGTCACGACCGCCTCCGGGCCGCGGTCGGCCCCGCGTGGCCGCACGAGCGCGTCGACTTCCTCGAACGTGCCCTCGTCCAGCAGCAGCTCGATCCGCTCCCGCGCGGTCAGCTTGCCGCGGTTGTGCTGGGCCTCGACACGCTGCTCGCCGCCGCCCGCGCGCGCTTCGTCCTTCCGTTCGTTCAGCTCGGCGAGCCGCTCCTGCACGGTCTTCGTCATCGCTCTCTCCTTCGGGCTCTCCGCCCGCGGAAGCGTCGCCTTCCCCGCTGGTGGCGCGGCGCGCTCGCGCTCAAAGTCGGTGAATAGCTGGTGGAGACAGGGGGAGTCGAACCCCCGACCTCAGCATTGCGAACGCTGCGCTCTCCCAACTGAGCTATGTCCCCACGGGCTGTGGCCATCGTAGGGACGGCCCTTTTGCAGCGTCAAATGCGAATTGTGGCTGCGGACACCACCGGCCACCGGCCACTGACCACCGGTCACCGGGGATGGAGGAGGGAGGGGAGGGCCGCCTCAGCGGCGGCGGGAGGAGCCTCGGCCGATGCGGTAGCTCGTCTCGCCGGTGAACTGGCGCTCTTCGCCGCACTTCTTGCAGCGTCCGAAGGTGAGCTCGCCTCTTGGTGGGTCCAGTATCCAGTGGTGGATGCAACTACCGACTACTTCAAGCAACTCGGCCTTCGCCATCGCCGTTCCCCCTCGACTGGGACTGGGCCCGCGACCCGGAATACACCCCACTCCGTGATAACCGCCGACCCTATGGACGCTTGCGAGTCTAGCGGGCGCGGGCAGGCCTTTCAACGCCGCTATTGCGTTTCGTCAACCAAACCCGGCTGATTTGTAATACGAAGCATACCGCCAGCGACATCGATCACTTGCACAACCGAGGCGATCGCCGGTATCAGCGTCTCCCCCGATGGACCCTTGACGACATAAACATCGTTCGCGCCCGTGCTCAGCACTTCGCTCACCTTGCCAAGGCTGCGCCCTTCCTCCGTGACCACCTCCAGCCCCACAATCTCGTAGACCAGGTGGGCGTCCGGCTCCCGCACCAGGTCCCCCTCCGCCACCTCCAGCAACGCCCCCCTCGTGTCCTCCACGTCGCTGCGGCGTGCCAGCCCCTCCAGCCGCAGGAGGATCCGATCGCGGTCCCAGCGCACCCGCTCGATGCGCCTCAGCCGGCCCAGCAGGTACACCTCCCCGTCCGGCTGCAGGTTGGGGATGTCCGGGTTGAAGGGCGCCACGCGAAGTTCGCCCGTGTTCCCGTGGGGCCGCAGGACGCGTCCAACGGCGATGAAGCCGTCGCGAGGCTCGGAGGGTCCGCCGGGGCTGGGAGGGGGAGGGGGCGCCGCGCTCGCGGTCAGTCCCCGATCTCAAGGCCGACGCGCACGTCCTCGCGGATGGCCGCCACCTTGATCAGCGAGCGCATCGCCGTCGCGATCCGCCCGTCGCGCCCGATCACCCGGCCGATGTCGTCCTCCGCCACATCCAGGTGCACGATGATGCGCCCGTGATCGTCGTGTTCCGTCACGTGGACCTCGTCCGGCTCGTCCACGAGCGCCTTGGCGACGTATTCCACCAGGTTTGCCATCATCGAGGCCATCGTTAGCTCTCCGTCCCTTCGGCGGCCAGCGCAGGCTCAGTTTCGCTCTCGTCCGGCGTCTCGGCTTCGTCCGGCGTCTCAGCTTCTTCCGGTGTCTCACCCTCGACAGAAGCCTCTTCCTCGGCAGCCGTCACGTCCGCCGCCACCGGCGCGCCGTTGAGGATGCCGGCCCGGCGCAGGACTTTCTCCGCCGCCTCCGAGGGCTGTGCCCCCTTCGAGAGCCACTCCCGCGCGCGCTCGGCGTTCAGGCTCGACTCGGGCGGATCCTTGTGCGGGTTGTAGGCCCCCAGGGACTCGAGGAACCGCCCGTCTCGCGGGGACCGCTGGTCCGCCACGACCACGCGGTAGTACGCCTGGCCTCTCTTCCCTACACGTCGCAGCCGGATACGCAGCACTCGCCGATCCCCCTTGTTTCGCTGCCCGGGATGCTACCCCAAGCCCTGCCTACGCGCCCGCTCAGCGCAGGCCCGGCACTGCCGGCATCCGACCGCTGCTGATCTGCTTCGCCAGCTTGCGCGCTTCGAAGAACTGCTTCAGCAGACGGTTCACGTCCGCCGGCATCGTGCCGCTGCCCTGCGCGATCCGCCTCCGCCGCTTCCCGTCGATACGGTCCGGATGACGGCGCTCCCAGGCCGTCATCGAGAGCACGATCGCCTCCGCGTGCCCGAAGTACGACTCGTCCAGCGAGTCCACGTTCAGCTGCGACTTGATCGAGTTGAATCCCGGCAGCATCTGCACGAGCTGCCCGATCGGCCCCATCTCCCGCACCTGCCGCAGCTGGTCGACGAAGTCCTGGAGGTCGAACGAGCCCTTCCGCATCTTCTCGTTGAAGCGCTCCGTGTCCTCGTCGCCCATCGTCGCCTTCGCCTTGTCGATCAGGCTGAGCATGTCGCCCATCCCGAGGATGCGCCCCGCCAGGCGGTCCGGGTGGAACGGCTCCAGCGCGTCCGTGCGCTCCCCCACCCCGATGAACTTGACCGGCGCCCCCAGCACCGAGCTGATGCTAAGCGCCGCCCCGCCGCGCGCGTCCCCATCGAGCTTGGTCAGCACCACCCCCGTGATCTCGACCTGTTCGTGGAACTCCTTCGCCGCCGTCACCGCGTCCTGCCCCGCCATCGCGTCCGCCACGAACAGCACCTCGACCGGATCGAGCTGCTTCCGCAGGTCCGCCACCTCCGCCATCATCGTCTCGTCGACGTGCAGCCGGCCGGCCGTGTCGACCAGCACGTGGGTTGCCGCCGTACGCCGCGCCTGCGCCATTCCCCGCGCCGCGATCTCCGCCGGCTTCGCCGACGTGCCCTCCTCGTAGCAAGGCACGTCGATGCTCCCCGCCAGCGTCACCAGTTGCTCGACCGCCGCCGGCCGGTAGATGTCGCACGCGACGAGGAAGGGGCGCTTGCCGTCACTCTTCAGGCGCGCCGCCAGCTTCGCCGCCGTCGTCGTCTTCCCCGACCCCTGCAACCCCACCAACAGGATCACCGACGGCGGCTGCGAGGCGCTCGCCAGCTCGGCCGCCTCCCCCCCGAGGATCGCCGTCAGCTCGCGGTTGACGATGTCGACGACCTGCTGCGCCGGCGTCAGGCTCTTGAGCACGTCCGCGCCCAGCGCCTGCTCCCGCACGCTCGACGTGAACTGCCGCACCACGCGGAAGTTCACGTCCGCTTCGAGCATCGCCAGCCGCACGTCCCGGAGGACCCTGTCGAGGTCCTCCTCCGTGACGATGCCGCGGCTGCCGAAGCGCTCGAACGCGCCCTGCAGCTTGTCGGTGAGGGCTTCGAACATAGAGCCGAGTGTACGCCAGCCGGTCGGGCGCTAGAGGCCGCGCTCCACGAGCATCGCGCTCAGGTCGCTCAGGCGGCAGGCGTAGCCCCACTCGTTGTCGTACCAGGCCGCCACCTTCACGAGGTTCCCCCCGACCACGTTCGTCGACCGCCCGTCCACGATGCTCGAACGCTCGTCGCCCTTCAGGTCCATCGAGACCACGGGGTCGTGCGTGATGCCGAGGATGCCCTTCATCTGCTCGCCGGCCATCTCCGCGACGGTCGCGTTCACCTCTTCCCTGGTCGTCTCCTTCTCCGTCAGCGCCACGATCTCGACGATCGAGACCGTCGGCGTGGGAACGCGGTAGGCGAGCCCGTCGAGCTTGCCCTCGACCTCGGGAATCACGAGCCGCAGCGCCCGCGCCGCGCCGGTGGAGGTGGGCACGATGTTGAGCGGCCCCGAGCGCATCTCGCGAGGGTCGCCCCCGCCCGCCTGGTCGAGGATCTTCTGCGAGCTGGTGTAGCTGTGCACGGTCGTCATCTGGCCCTTCAGCAGCCCGAAGTTGTCGACCAGCACCTTCACCACCGGCGCCAGCCCGTTCGTCGTGCAGCTTGCGTTGGAGATGACGTGGTGCTCCGCGGGGTCGTAGCGCTCGTCGTTCACGCCCAGCACGACCGTCAGGTCCTCGTTCCTGGCCGGGGCGCTGATGATGACCTTCTTCACGCTGTCGCGCCGGTGCGCGCCCGCCTTGGTCGCATCCGTGAAGAAGCCCGTGGACTCGATCACGATCTCCACGCCGGCCGAGCCCCAGGGAATCTGCCCCGGGTCGCGCTCGCTGAAGACACTCACGAGCCGCCCGTCGACGGCGATGCCGTCCTCCGCCGCGCGCACATCGCGATCCCAGGGTCCGTAGTTGCTGTCGTACTTCAGCAGGTTCGCGTTCGTCTCGACATCGACGAGGTCGTTGATGGCGACCACCTCGAGCGTGTCGCTGTGGCGCTCGCTGATCGCCTTGAAGACCTGCCTACCGATCCGTCCGAAGCCGTTGATTCCGATCTTGGTCGCCACCATGAAACCCCGTTTGTGTTGAGTAGGTGCGTGAAGCCTAGCCCCCGTTCGCCCCTCGCGATAGCCCGGCCGCCTCCATCCCGAACAGCAGCACAACGGCCGCTGCCGCAGGCGACCCCAACCCCTCAATCCCGCCACCTTCCGCGACCGGTGACCACCCCGCCCGCAGCGCCACCAGCCCGATCCCCCGCGCCTCCTCGACATCCCGTGCCTCCGCCCCCACGAAGACGCACTCCCCCGGATCGCGTCCGAAGTACGAGAGGCACTCCGAGGCCCGCGTCCCCACCTCCCAACCCTCCCCCTCCGGCGTCGCCGATAGCACGGTCAGGAAGCGGTCGACGCCCGTTGCCTGCGCCTGCTTCAGCGCGGTCGCGTGAGGTAGCCGCGAGATCGCTCCGATCTCGATGTGCGCCCCCCGGATCTCGTCGAGGGCCATGCCCGTTCCGTCGAACACCAGCAGCCGCTTCATCGCGCTGCGCCCCGCGATGCGTTCGCACAGCTCCTCTCCCCGCCGCCGCTCCTCTGCGTCTTCGAGCACGATTGCGAGGCTGTCGCGCCACGGACGCCGGTGGTACTCCTCCACGAGCGGGGCCGCGTCGATGCGCCGGTTGGCGACGCTCATCAGCGTCTCCTCCAGCGTGTAGCGCCACGCCGGCCGGCTGTCGATGAGCGTCTCGTCGAGGTCGAAGATGACCGCCCGGTAGGCGGGCTCGAACGTGCGCCGCGAGGGCGCCACGCCTAGTGTCCGCCGGCGAGGGCGGCGACGGCGGCCTCGTAGTCCGCGGGGGTGTTCAGGTCGAGCAGGCAGCTCTCATCGCTGGGCACGTCCACGATCGCATCGAGATGGCCGGCGAGAACGCCTCGCAGCCCCTGCTGGTCGTCGGTGGCGGCGATCAGTTCACGCCGCAACCGGCCGGATAGCACGACCGGATGCCCGTGCCGGTCGCCGTGCGCGGGGCGCGTCGCGCTGGCCGTGGGCGTGTGCGCCTCGACGACGGCGCGGAGCAGCTCCGCGGGCCGCGGCTGGTCGACGTTCAGGACGACAATCGCCGAGGCCTCGCGGTTGACCGCCTTCGCCCCCGCCCGCAGCGATCCCGCCCGCCCCAGCTGGTAGACCGGGTTGAGCACGCTCCGGTAGGTGAGGCCGTGCAGCTTGCGATGGATTTCGTCGGCGCGGTAGCCCAGCACCACCACCACCTCATCCACGCCCGCCTCCTGCAACTGCCGGATCTGGTACCGGATGAGGGGTTCACCGCCCCAGTCGAGGAGCGCCTTCGGCTCGCCCATGCGGGTCGACATGCCCGCCGCGAGGAGGATGCTCGAGATCATGCTGGCTCCCGGGGATTGCTAGGCCGCAGTCTAGGGATCGCGGCCGGTTCGGGCGAACGCTCCCCCTGCGCTATTCCGGCTCCACACCCCGCTTGTGCACCACCACATCCCCCTCCACGTGCGCCTGGCACGCCAGCCGCAGGCGCGGATCCTCGATCGAACGCGTGCCCCGCTGGCGGACCAGGTTGGCGCGCTCGTAACGACCCATCGCGCTCAGCCGCCCCAACCCGGAGATGACCTCCATCGCGCAGTTCGTGCACTCGCCCGTCTTCTCGCAGCCGATCGGCCAGAAGTAGCCCTGCGCGCAGACGGCATCCATCACCGTCTCGCCGTACGGCGCATCGACCTCGATCCCCAGCGGCTCCACCCGAATGCGCGGCATGGTCCTAGCGTAGCACCGCCCCCGTGAGCGGCCTCCAGCTACGCCTCCGCCCATACGCCTTCGACTGGCAGGTCCATCGAGCTATCGCTCCAGAACGCCCCGTTTGGCGCGGAGGCCGGCTGGGGCGCCTGTGGCCCCTCCTCGATCGCCTCGAACGCCTCGCTCAGCGACGTGGCGAACGCGACCGGCGCGCCGATGCCCGCCTCGACCTCCGCCACGGTCATGCTGTCGAGGAAGCGCTCGCCGAAGTAGTCGAGGCTCGTACGCGGCAGCAGCACCACGTCCACCTCCGCCCCTTCGAGCGTCCGCACGAAGTCGGCGCCGCTCAGCAGTCCGCTCACGTTCACGCGCTCACCGAAGAGCGTGTTCCGCACGGGATGGACGCTGGCCTCGATCCCCGTTTCCGCGGCGAACTCGTCCGTCAGGCGCGTCAGCACCGGCCCGATGAGGGTCCCGCAGGCGATCGCGACGCGCTTCCCCGCCAACCCCTCCGGCGGCTGCCTTCGCAGCCGCCGGCGCAGCCGCGACCAGTCCTCCAGCAGCGTCCGCACCATGCCGATGCCGTTCTCGTACTGGGGGAAGCCGTCGTAGCGGCTCGCCGCCGGCAGCCGCCGTCCGGCCGCCAGGTAGTACTCGTCGGCGCACTGCACGACGCTCCGGCCGTGCGCCTCCTCACAGGCCCGCTGGAAGCGCCGGATCGTCGCGATCAGCGTCCGCGCGAACCCCCGTTCAGGCGGCAGGAGCTCGATCCCGTCCCGGTCCCGCGACCACTCCTCCAACCGTGGGCTCGCCCCCACCGGCACCACCGAGACCGTCTGCACGGTGGGATAGAGAGCCGTCAGGTCGCGCAGCGAGCGCTCCAGGGCCTCACCGTCGTTCACCCCGGGCGTCAACACGATCTGCGTGTGCACGTGCAGCCCCAGGTCCCGGAGCCGTTCCAGTTGCGCGACCACATCCGGCGCCCGCTCGTTCCCGAGCAGCTTCCGCCGGAGCTCCACCTCGGTGGCGTGGACCGACACGTTCAACGGGCTCAGGCGCTGTTCCTCCAGCCGATCCCAGTCGTCATCGCTCAGGTTCGTCAACGTCACGAAGTTGCCGTGCAGAAAGCTCAGACGGTAGTCGTCGTCCTTCAGGTAGAGCGGCTTGCGAAGCCCCTTCGGCAGTCCCTTCAGGAAGCAGAAGAAACAGGTGTTGTTGCAGACCTGCACCCGGTCCCACGTGGCCCGCTCGAAGGCCAGGCCAAGGTCCTCGTCGGGGTCCTTCTCGAACACGACCAGGTCCTCGCTCCCGTCGGCCTTGCGAAAGCGCGCCGTGATCTCGGGCTCGGCTGCGTAGAACTGGTAGTCGACCGCATCGCGAAGCACGCGACCGTCGATCGCGACAATCGCGTCGCCCGGTTCGATCCCCGCCTCCTCGGCCAGCGAGCCGTGGACGACGGACGAGACGATGCCTCCCTCGGGAGCCTTCACGTCGCCTCTGCCTCGTGCTCGATCCTGAGCGCCTCCAGTTCCTCCCGGATGCGCTCCGTGAGCTCCTCCACCTGCTTCGCCAGCGGTCCCGGCTGGCGCTCGACCGGAAACGGTTTGCCGAAGCGCACGGTCAGGTGCGGGCGTGGGGACAGGTGTCCCGACTTCCCGAGAACGTTCGTGTTGAACACCCGGCAGGGCAGGATGGGCGCGTTCGTGCGCAGCGCGATCAAGGCCGTGCCCCCCTGGAGCGGGCCAAGTTCGCCCGTCTTGCTGCGCGTGCCCTCCGGGAACATCCCCAGCAGCTCGCCGTTCCGCACGACCTCCTCCGCTTGCCGCATCGCTACCCGGTCCGAGGCGCCCCGGTGCAATTTGATCGGATGCCACGAGACGATGAACGGCGTGAGGACGTAGCGGAACAGCTCCTCCTTCGCCATGAAACGGATGCGTCGCCGGCGCGGGGCCATCGCGATCGCGAGCATCATCGGGTCCACGTTCCCCAGGTGGCTGGAGGCCAGGACGAGCGACCCTCCCGGGACGTTCTTCCGCCCCTTCACCCGCCAGCGCGCCATCAGCAGCAGGATGCCGTACGAGGTCCACACCGACCACCAGTAGAAGCAGGGCACGTAGATCGCCCACAGGAAACGCCCCAGCGCCTTCACGTCGTTCGCCTCTCTATCGCAGCTACCGCTGCCGCAATCATCGCATCGGCGTCCAGTTCGCCGGTATCGATCTCGATCGCGCCCTCGGGAACGACCAGGGGGCTGGCCGCCCGCGTGCTGTCGGTCGCGTCGCGCCCGCTGATGTCGCCGCTCGCTTCTTCCGTTGTCTGGGAGGATCCCCACTCCCCCGCCTGCTCCCCGCGACGCTGCGCGCGCACCGCCTCCGACGCCTCCAGGTAGAACTTCACGGGCGCGTCGGGCAGCACCACCGACCCGATGTCGCGCCCCACCAGCACCGACGGCCGCCCGGTAGCGAAGGCTTGCTGCTGCGCGACCAACTCGCGACGCACCTCGGCGATGGCCGCGTAGTCGCTCACGTTCGCCTCGACATCGGGCGCGCGCAGCAGGTCCGTCACGTCTTCCCCCGCCAGGTGGACGCGCGCTTCCCGCTCCGCCACCACCAGCTCCAGCCCACCTTCGCGAGCGAGCTTCGCGCACGCCTCGGCGTCGCTGGCGGGAACCTGCGCACGCCGCGCCGCCAGCGTCACCGCGCGGTACATCAACCCTGTATCCAGCAGCACGCACTCGAATCGCTCCGCAAGGGCGCGCGCCAGCGTGCTCTTGCCCGAGGCCGCTGGCCCGTCGATCGCGATCGGGTGCGGATGCTGTCGCTCCATCGTTGCTGCGGCTTCCCCCGGCGAGGCTGCGGCCATGCTATCGCGCGGCGTCGTCCCCGCCTGCTTGGCCGCTTCGTACAGCGCCTCCACCTCCTCCGGCAGGAGGTCGCGGCTTTCGCCCGGCGGCAGCGTCCCCAGGGCCAGCGGACCGATGCGGATACGCCGCAGCGTCACCACGCGCCGCCCCACCGTGGAGAGCATCCGCCGTATCTCCCGCTTGCGGCCCCCGTGAAGCGCGACCAGCAGCCAGCGCGGGTCGGGGCGCTCCGGCGAACCGCTCGGGCTCACCACCTGCACCGAGTCGGCCTTCAGCCGCTCACCCTCGCGCCACACCCCCCGCACCAGCCGCTCCCGTCCCTTTCGCCCCAGCGGCTGGTCGATCGCCACCAGGTACTCCTTCCGCACCTCGTGCCGCGGATGCGTGAGCAACTCCGTCAGCGCTCCGTCATTCGTGAGCAGGATCAACCCCTCGCTCGCCTGATCGAGCCTGCCGACGGGGTGCAGCGTGGCTTCGGGACTCTCGACCAGCGACGTGACCGTCGGTCGCCCCCGCTCGTCCCGCGTTGTCGAGAGGACGCCGGGAGGCTTGTGCAAGGCCACGTAGCGGTACCGCTCCCGGATGACGGGCACACCGTCGACCATGATCTCGTCGATTTCGGGGTCCGCGCGCGCGCCCAGCGTGTCGAGCGTCTTGCCGTTCACGGCGACGCGCCCGGCCACGATCATCGCCTCCGCCGACCGCCGCGAGGCGACGCCCGCGTTCGACAGGATCTTCTGCAGCCGTTCAACCGCCACGACGCCTCCTCCCCCAACCGGCCCGCCAGGCGCCTCGCAAGGATGCCAGCGTCAGCACTGCGCTCACGCCCGCCACCGCCCCCAGCGCGACCCACGGCGTGCGGCTCCCCGACTCTCGCTCGAAGCGCACCGCCAGGGGAACGGGCGTGCCCGCCGGTTCCCCTGGCGCAGCGCCCCCGGAGGTGGTCCCCGGCGTGGGCGCCTGCCCGTCTCCCACTCCCGAAGCCCGCACGCTCGCGGCGGCGGTCGGGGAGCCCACCGCCTCCGCGAACACGTTGGGTTCTCCCGGTGAGGGTCGCAGCGTCTCCGCCCAGCGCTCGGACCGAGGTAACCCCTCGTAGGTCCGCGCCCCGAGGGTCACGCCCGCGCCGGTCGCCGCTGGAGACATCGCAAACACGCTCCTATTCTCCCCAAACGAGAGCGCATCGACGACTTCGCCCCCGGGCGACAGCAGCCGAAGCGCATCCCCGGCGTTGTTCAGACCGTTCCCAATGGTGCCGTCGGGGGTGCGAACGATAAGCGCGTTCACCGGCAGGACCGCCGCCTCCGCCGCCACCACGACGAACCCGCCCGGCGGCACCTCCACCCCCGGCAGCGTATCAACCGAGCTCCCGTCCCCGATCGACCATCCTTCCGTGCTCACAGCGACCGCCGCCGTGTTCACCAGCTCCACCCACTCGTAGGCGCCGTCCACCCCAGGCTCGACCGGGTCCGCCAGCACCTCCGACAGCCGCAGCGACAGCACCCCATCCCCCACCGCCTCCTCCCGTGCCTCCAGAGCAGCCGTCGCCGTCGCCGTCGAGACCGGAGGGCCTGTGGGCGCCGGTGTCGTTGCGGCCGTGGGCGCGGAAGTCGGCGTCGACGCGGGCGTTGAGGTAGGAGTCGATGTCGCGGTGGGCGCGGAAGTCGGCGTCTCTGTGGGAGTCGGCGTGGGTGTGGGAGTCGGCGTCGGCGTCGGCGTAGCAGTCGAGATCGGTGTGGGCGTGGGCGTCGGGGTCGGGGTGGGCGTCGGGGTCGGGGTGGGCGTCGGGGTCGGGGTGGGCGTCGGTGTGGGAGTCGGCGTCGGTGTCGGTGTGGGAGTCGGCGTCGGTGTCGGTGTAGGCGTCGGCGTCGGCGTCGGTGTGGGAGTGGACGTCGGTGTCGGGGTGGGCGTCGGCGTCGGTGTGGGAGTGGGTGTCGGGGTCGGAGTCGGGGTCGGGGTCGGTGTGGGCGTCGGTGTCGGGGTGGGCGTCGGCGTCGGTGTGGGCGTGGGCGTGGGTGTTGGGGTCGGTGTGGGTGTCGGCGTCGGTGTGGGCGTAGGCGTAGGCGCCTGCGCGATCCCGAACCACGCGTCGTCGAACCCCACCGCCGCGCTGCCCTCCGACCCCGGCTGGAACATCAGGCGCACGACCGCCGAGCGCGCGTCCTCCGGCGCCCGCACCGGCCCCACCCGGATCGCCATCCAGTCCCTGCCCGTGACCGCCGCCCCGCTCACCGTGCGAAGCTGCCGCCCGCTCCCATCCCCCGACGCGTACCAAGCGATGCGCGCGAGCGCCGCCCCCTTTCCCGCTACCACGCGCGCCTGCGCCGACGCCTCGTACCACCCCCCACCCTCGACCGTGACCGCCTGGTACAGCCACTTCGTCGAGCTCGACGTCGAGACCAGCAGCGCGCCCCGATCCCCGCTCGACGCCGGCCCGTTCGTGCTGAGAACACCCCCCTGCTTCTCCCACCCCACGAACGCATCCCCGGCCACGGCCTCGAATCCCCCATTCGCGAGCGCGGGCCCGATAGGGACCACCGGCGCCGGTGCCGTTGTCCCCTCCCCGGGATTCGGCTCGGGCGGACCCGCCTCGGGCGTTCCCGCGGGATTCGGCTCCGGCGGCCCCGGAACCACCGGCGTCGCGACCACGGGGGTCGGGGTGGGCGTGGGAGGAGGGTCTGCCATCTTCCTGACCCGGAAACCCGCGAACAGGTCGTCCGGACACGTGGCCGCAAACACGCGCAGCATCGCCTGGTAGCGACTCGCCCCAGGAGGCGCCGTCACCGCGACGCTCCCCCTTCCCCCACCCGGCCCCACCGTGACCGAGGTCGCGGTGGGTTGGCCGACCACGTTGAGCGCGTCATCCAGCATGGCGAGCGTCAGCGTGGCGCCCGTAATCCCCCGACCTCCCGGCAGCGTCGCCGACGCCTCGTACACCGCCCCCGGCGTGGCCGGTCCCCCACGAGACTCTTGACACGACCCCTGCCGATGCTGCCCGCTGACCAGCCCGCCCGGCCACACCAGCACCGCCCCCGCCAGGGCAGCTCCGGCCAGCGCCACGAAACCCTTTGCCGCCATCAATGCTTGAGACTAACACCTTCGACGTTGACACCCACCCCGTCCCCCCGAAGAATGCGCCCGTCCCATGCGGGCGTTCGCGACCCGCCATAGACTTGCGGGACGACTCTGAGCACCACCCAAGGAGCCCCCCATGAAGGCCGCAGTCATGTACGGCGTCGACCAACCCCTCGTCATCGAAGACGTCGATGTCGACGAGCCCCACGCCAACGAGGTCCTCATCCGCACCAGCGCCACCGGCGTCTGCCACTCCGACCTCCATTTCATGGAGGGCAAGTACCCCATGGCCTGCCCCGCCGTCCTCGGACACGAGTCGGCGGGCATCGTCGAGCAGATCGGCGACGAGGTTGCCAACGTCCAGGTCGGCGACCGCGTCGTCGTCGCCTTCGTCGCCTCCTGCGGCCACTGCGACAACTGCGTCCAGGGACGCCCCTTCCTCTGCATCAACACCAACCGCCTCGGCCGCCAGGACCGACTCAGCATGAACGGCCAGCCCATCACCCAGTTCGCCGGCATGTCCGCCTTCGCCGAGCAGCAGCTCGTCAGCTCCAGCGCCCTCGTCCACGTCCCCGACGACGTCCCCATGGAGGTCGCCGCCCTCGTCGGCTGCAGCGTCATGACCGGCGTCGGCGCCGCCACCAACACCGCCCGCGTGCAGGCCGGCCAGACCGTCGCCGTCGTCGGCTGCGGGGGCGTCGGACTGAACGTCATCCAGGGCGCCGTCGCCGCCGGCGCCTCCCGCGTCATCGCCGTCGACATGCTCGAGAACAAGCTCGCCGCCGCCCGCGAGTTCGGCGCCACCGACGTCGTCGACGCCTCCCAGGGCGACCCCGTCGAGGCCGTCAAGGGACTCGTCCGCGGCGGCGTCGACTACGCCTTCGAGGCCATCGGCCTCGTCCAGACCGCCGAGCAGTGCTTCGAGATGGCCAAGCGCGGCGGACGCGCCGTCATCGTCGGCATGCTCCCCTTCGACTCACACGTCACCATCCCCGGCGCCGCCTTCCTCCAGGAGAAGGGCATGATCGGCAGCTACTACGGCTCCACCCGCCAGACCTACGACATGGCCTGGCTCATGGAGCTCTACCGCCAGGGACGCCTCAAGATCGACGAGCTCATCTCCCGCCGCTACCCCCCCGAGCAGATCAACGAGGCCTACGACGCCCTCAAGAACGGCGAGGTCAACCGCAGCGTCCTCATCTACGACAACTGAGGAGAGCGCCGCGCTCGCGCGGCTGAGTGGAGAGAAGAACGGCGGCTTCGCCGCCTGAGTGGTGAGTGGGCACCCGTCGCCGGGCCTCGGCCCCTGCGTTCGCAGAATGGTCGGAAGAGCCGTCAGAGCTGAGAGACGCCCCCACTCAGCGCGACGCCAGTCGCGCGCTCTCCTCAGCGGCGCGTCAGCGCCGCGCTCTTCTCATCCTCAGCGCGGCGCCAGCCGCGCGCTCTCCTCAGTGCCCGACGCAGGCCAGCACCGGACCGTAGTCGGGCAGCTCCACCACCGCCGGCGCCGTCTCGATATGCGCCACGTTCCCGTCCCCGTCGACCACGACGACCACGCGGTTCGCCATGTTCATCCCCGGCAGCAGGACGCCGTACGCCTCCGCTGTCGCCCCGATCGGGTTGAAGTCGCTCAGCACCGGGTAGCTCACGCCCGCCTGCTCACGCCACGCCTTCAGCGTCCAGGTGTTGTCCGTCGAGATAGCGACCGCGACCGCCCCCTCGAGCGACCCCAGCTTCTCCTCGATGATCGGGAGCTGGTTGCTGCACACCGGCGAGAACGCCGCCGGCACGAAGTTAATCACGACCGTCGACCCACGATGGTCGCTCAGCTTGAACGGACCGGGGTCGCCCGTGGGGCTCGCCGCAAGCTCGAAATCCGGGGCCGCATCGCCCACCTTCAAAGTAGCCGTCTCAGACATGTCCACGCCTCACACACAGAATTCGAGCCACGATCGTACGGGCTGGGGAACGGGGGCGCTAGGCGGGCACGCTCCCTATCACATGCGCAACTATGTCTCGCACGGCATGGGAGTGACTCAGAGCTGGCGAATTACTCTGGCGTGAAGCAAGATATCGCGAACATGCCCGCGAGGAAGAGGTAACCTAGTGTCGCTAACCGAGGCTCTTCAACGTGCCGGTCAGCGACTCTCGGCGCTCAACACGCTGGCGATCTCAACCGTGCCCGTGCACGGAAAGACGGCGACAGAGATCGGCCTTGTTGCCTCGGATGGGGGGCCGAACGAGGAGTTCTATCGGTGGCAGCTAATCGACGCGCTCATCGACTCGGGTCTCTATGCTCGAGAGTTGATCGGCGCGGAGGTCCATTTCCCAAAGGGTAGCAAGGGTGCTGCTGATCTTGAGCTGGATGCGGCCGTCTTCGACAGTGCCGAGTGGCTAGATCGCTATCTCCGCTACTGGGAGTCGAAGAGCCTTGATGATCTCCAGTGGCTAGGCGAGCATCTTGTAGCTGTAGTTGAGGTCAAACGCAATGAGAACGACATCAGCACCGCCTTCACAAGGCAACTACGGCCAGCGATGCGGGAAAAGGAACCCAGCGACGCGCCCGTGCTTGGGATCTTCTATGACAGCGGACGTCTGTTTATCTTTCAACGAAGAGGGGGAAAGGTCCTTCGCCTCGACGACCCCAAGAACGCGAAGGGTGACTCCAGTGGGCCAAAGGACCTATCCCTAGACATCCCTGACGCGTACGACAGCCTGCCCGGCCTTGCGGATCTTCGCACCTCTCTCGAAGGGTCCGAGCACGAGCTCGATATCTCCAGCCGGACATTGGACGACCTAGCCGTGATCACGTCGATCCATCAGTCTCGAGTACAGGACGCCCTCTCGAATGTGCTGCGTACTCTCGACAGAAACGGAATGGTCAATCAACATGGCTACGAGGTCCTTCTGCAGACCTTGGCGCTGAAAATATACGACGAGAAGGCGGTCAGTGCTGGAGCGTCTGCCCACCTGCGGTTCTACATTACCAGCGAAGAACGTGAGGCCACCATCGGGGCTGACGCCACCCGTGACTTCGTCGAGAGAATGTCGGGCCTCTATAGTGAGGCAGCCGGAACATACCCTGCCATACTTGATTATCGCCAAGTGATTGACTGGAAGAGTCCTGGTGATGTGAGCGCTATATCTGCTATTTGTGAGACCTTTCAGCACTATTCCTTTGAGCGGTCGGTGCAGTCAGATCTCTACCAGCTGGTCTTTTACAACTTTGCCAATAAATTTCAGGAAATCGAAAAAGCTCAATTCTTGACCCCTTTGCCCATCATCGACTTCATGGTCAAGATTGTGAATCCAAGGGACAGTGATTCTGTGTTCGACCCGTGTTGTGGTATCAGTGATTTTCTGTCCATGTCCTACGTCCATTCTCGGGACACAGGCCGACCTCTCTCAGATAACGCGCTCTTTGGGACAGATATTTCCGAAAATATGATTGCGCTCTCCCAGATCAACATGCTTCTCAATGGAGATGGGAACGCGAATCTCTTTGCCCTCCGAAATCTCGGAGCAGTGACACAAAAGATCACCGATAGTAAGCCATTAGGGATTGTCGCACTCGACCCTAATAGACACCAGTTTGGCAACTGGGACGACTGGGCGGACCGGACGCGGCTCCGCCGGTTCGATGTCGTTCTTACGAACCCGCCGTTTGGGATGGACCGCGCGTATCGGGCCGGTGATCCGGGGGTTGGGCAGGCACTCGACCTGTATACGACGTCGAAGTTGATCGGTGACTCGGGCATGGACCCTGGGATTCTCTTTCTTGAGAACGCCGTGCGATCGATTCGAACTGGCGGTCGCCTTGGCATCGTAGTGTCGAACTCGATCGCGAGCGTTGACCGTTGGCGCGCGGTGAGGAACTGGCTTCTCGGTGAGGTTCGCGTTGTTGCGCTCTTCGACCTGCCACCAGAGGTGTTTGCGGACGCCGGGGCGAACACGACAATCATTATTGCGTACAAGCCGAAGCCCGAGGACCTAAGAGAGCTCAGGCGTGCGGACTACAGCGTCTTCGTCCGCGACATCGAGAAAGTAGGGTACCGAAAGCGTACCGTTCGGCGGAACGTGGTATTCGAAAAGGCGTACCGTATTGACCCGACTACGTTCGAACCCGAGACCGACGGGTCCGGCGCTCCGATTGCTGACGAGGACTTCTCGCAGACGGTGGTTGATTTCCGCGAGTGGGCAACAAGCCAGGAGCGAGAGCTGAGGGAGCTGTTTCTGTCGTGAGCCGCGCCGTCTTCATGGATACCCCAACCTCGGTGCTGTTCTCAGACTTGGAAAGAACCAATTCTTTGTCGCCAGCAATGCACCAGCGACGACGCCCCGCAACCGGGGGTGAGCAACCCCTGCGGTCGTTCCTTGACGAGTCACGGCCCTACTCAGTCGGGATTGAACCGGGAACAGCCGCCTACGTCGATGGTTCGCCCTGGCGGATGCTCCGAAACTCTACGCTCACTGATCTGCAGTTCACCCCGGCTCCGACTGAGCGCCAGGGACTAGTAGGAGTGAAGCGACAGAGCTTCCCGGAAGAGGGCCTTGACCCGGGAGATGTTCTTCTTGCGAAGGACTCGAACGTTGGAGCATGTGTCATGCTCGGACAGGGTGACTGGTCACGAACGACGCACAGCAGCGGCAGCGTTCGACTCAACTTCAAATCCTTCCGGCGCTACGCTTTCGCTTGGATTCGCCATCCGTCTTTTCGAGCCCAGTTGATGGTGGGCACTCCGCGGGGATCCACGCTCGCCCACGCATCTGACTCATTCCTCGACTGTTTGATCCCCCTGCCCCTAGCTGGGATGGAAGGGGCGATTATTGAGAAGGTGGAATCAGTGATAGAGCGGCTCGTATCGATTGAGGACGAGCTGCGATCTCGTTACGAGGACTGTATTGCAACGGTTGCCCGAATGGTCGCCCCAAGCAGTGGGGCTGGAGCGGCTGCTGAATCTGCTGAGACTGTCCTGCACAGTGAACTGGCAACGACCGGTCGGCTGGATACGGGTCTATTTACCGGCGCTAGACGGACGCTCGAAAACAATTTGAAGAGCTACCCAAACGGGTACGCTACGGCTGACGAGTTAGGTTTTAAATTGACCCGCGGTCAAAACCTGCAGCGCTCTGCCGTCGGGACAAGCATATACGCGTCAAAGCCGAGGCCCGGTTACTACAGGCTCATTCTTCCCACGCACATTACTGACTTTGGGCTCGTGGCAGAGCCGGCCTGGATCGGAAACCGCAATAGGCTGAGTACCGTTCGGGAAGGAGACGTCCTCTTTGGTGCAGAAGGAACCTTCCGCACATCTGTGTTGTATGACCTCGGTGAGCCAACCGTCACGAACATCCACGGCATCCTTGTTAGGACGAATAGGGGTCTGACGTGGCAGCTCGCAGTCGCGGCCTGGCTGCAGTACCTGGATCGGACAGGCGTGTTGAAGGCGGTTGCGGTTGGAGGGCACGGTGGCAGCGCGGCGCTCGCCTACTGGGATCAAATCCCCTTCCCAATCTTCGCCGACGGTGACCTTGCTGAGATCGCAGCACTTCACGACTCAAGTGTGGGCTCCTCAGGCTCCGAAACCGCACCTGGGATACGCCAGCTGTCCGCTGAACGTCGAGCGTTGAGCTCCGAGCTGGCCACGCGGCTCAACGCAATCTTCGAGGGTGACGACGAACCGAGTTCGTGACTCGGGAACCTAAACGCCCGAGCCGTAGTGGCTTCAACGACACCATTGCCAAGCGCTAGCGTCCTCAGTCAGGAGAGGAAGCCTCTTGAGGGTTCGTGCGGCAGCATTCGTTGAATCCTGGCGGCGTGCCACCCACCCCTTCCCCCTCCCGCCCCACGCCCCCATCCTCCCCCAGACGCTGCCGCTGGGCCTGGACTACGGTGACGAGTCGGAGCAATAACGGGCCGGGTGGGACCGCAGCACCCAACCACTGACCGGGGCGGGCGGGGCCTCCCCTGCGCCCGTATCATGCGCACCCGTGGCCACCCTCCCCCTCTCCGGCATCCGTGTGATCGACCTGACCTGGATCATCGCCGGACCCACCGCCACCCGCTTCCTCGGCGATTTCGGGGCCGACGTCATCAAGGTCGAACACGAGCAGGCCGTCGACCCCATCCGCCTGGGACGCCCCATCATCGGCGATCGCCCCACGCTCAATAACTCCGGCTTCTTCAACTACATGAACCGCAACAAGCGGAGCGTCCTCCTCAACGTGCGCCACCCCTTCGGCATGGACCTGCTGAAGCGCCTCATCGCCGTCTCCGACGTCGTCATCGAGAATTTCTCCGCCGGCACCCTCGCCTCCTGGGAGCTCGACTACCCCCAGCTGCGCGAGATCAACGAACGCATCATCTACTGCTCCATCTCGGGCTTCGGTCACACCGGCCGCGACCGCGACCACACCACCTGGGGACCGACCGCCCAGGCCCTCGGCGGCCTCACCCTCACCTCCGGCCTCCCCGGCAAGCCCCCCGCCGGCTGGGGCTACAGCTTCATGGACCACACCGCCGGCTACTCCGCCGTCGTCGCCATCCTCATGGCCCTCCACCACCGCAACCGCACCGGCGAGGGCCAGCACCTCGACCTCTCCCAGGTGGAGGCCGCCACCGTCCTCAACGGCCCCGCCATCCTCGACAGGACCGTCAACGGCCGCAGCTGGCGTCGCGAGGGGCTGCCCCCGGGGAATCGCGCCTGGGAGCCCGCCGTCGCCCCCCACAACACCTACCCCTGCCTCGGCGAGGACCGCTGGATCGCCATCGCCGTCACGAACGACGCCGAGTGGGAGGCCCTCGTCCGCGCCATGGACGAACCCGCCTGGGCCCGCGACGACAGGTTCGGGTCGAACGCCGCCCGTCTCGCCAACCAGGACGCCCTCGACGAGCGCATCGCCGCCTGGACCGCCCCCCGCGACGACTACGAACTGATGGCCCTCCTGCAGGCGTCGGGGGTGCGCGCGGCCGTCTGCCAGAAGCCCGGGGACCGCGTCGAGAGCGACCCCCAGTTCGCCGCCCGCAACTGGTGGCAGACCCTCCCCCACCCCGAGCTGGGCGACACCCTCCACGACGGCGTCGCCCCCCGCTTGAGTGGTACGCCCGGCGCCATGCAGCGGGCCGCCCCCTGCATCGGCGAGCACACGCGCGAGGTTCTGTCGGAGGCTTTGAACCTAACCGCAGCGGAGATCGACGAGTTCGCGGAAGCGGGGGTGTTCATGTGAGCGGTCCCCTGACCGGTCTGCGCGTCGTCGAAATCTGCGACGAGCTGGGGCAGTACGCCGGCAAGCTCCTCGCCGACATGGGCGCCGACGTCGTCAAGATCGAGCCGCCGGAGGGTTCGGACGCCCGTCGCGTCGGCCCCTTCGTGAACGATGAGCCCGGCCCGAACCGGTCGCTCAACTTCTGGTACCACAACACGAACAAGCGCTCGGCCGTCCTCGACCTCGAGGGCTCGGAGCCGGACCGGGAGCTGGCCCGGTCGCTGCTTGCTCGCGCGGACGTGTTCCTCGAGGCGATGGCGCCCGGTCGCGCCGCCACCCTCGGCCTCGACTACGCCACCCTCGCCGCCGCGAATCCGGCGCTCATCCACTGCGCCCTCACGCCCTTCGGGCAGGACGGTCCCTGGGCGGACTACCGCGTCACCGACCTGGTGGCGCTGGCGGCGGGCGGCCCCATGAACATGAACGGCTACGACCCCGCCGACGCCCCCGGCGCCCCGCCCATCCACGGCAAGGGCGATCAGGCCTACAACACGGCCGCCCACTACGCCGCCATGGGCATCCTCACCGCGCTCGTGGGCCGCGACGCAAGCGGTGCGGGTCAGTACGTCGACTGCTCCATGCACGAAGCCCTCTCCTCGACCACGGAGGTGGGGCTGCCGCACTGGCTCTACACGAAGACGAACATCATCCGGCAGACGGGCAGACACGCGGCCGTCACCCGTAGCGAGCCGTGGATTCACCGCGCCCGCGACGGCAAAGACGTGCTCGTCTTCAACATCGGCCGGAGCAGCGAGTCCTGGGGCAAGCTGAAGCGCTGGATGCAGTCCCACGGCTTCGGGGTCCAGTTCGACGAGACCCGCTTCGATGACCCCATGGCCCGTCAGGCGGCGCGCGGCGGCACCGAGGCCAGGGAGATCTTCGCGGAGGTCTCGCGTTTCGTGGCCGCCCTCGACGCGGAGGACGTGTACCGGGGCGCGCAGGCATGCGGGCTGCCGTGGGGAACCGTGCGCTCCCCCGACGAGGCGATCGACGACGCCCACCTGCACGATCGCGGCCACTTCGCCGCCACCACGGGCGAGGGGCTAGAGGGGGAGGCGCTCATGCCGGGCGCGCCCTACGTGTTGAGCGTCACGCCCTGGGAGCTGCGGCGGCCCGCGCCCAGGCTGGGCGAACACACGGCCGAAGTGCTGCGCGAGCTGGCCGAAGCTACTCGGGAATGACGACTTCCCGCCCGACCTGGAGCGTCACGCAGGACTCTTCGTCGAGGCGATTCGCCACCAGGAACGTCTGCAGCGGAACGTCGTGGTCCTGGGCGATGGCCGCGCACGTGTCCCCGGGGACTACGGTGTAGGTCCTCGCCCCGCCGCTGCTGTCCCCATCGCTGCCGCTGGAGTCCGACGACGCCGGATCCGGCGGGGGGATGTTCAACACCTCGTCGACGTGGAGATTGGTGCAGTCCTCGTTGATGCGGGGGTTTGCGGCAAAAAGGGCGTCGACGGAGATGGCGTGGTCGGCCGCGATGCCGCCGCAGGTGTCCCCTTCCTGCACGGTGTAGGTCCTGGCGGCGGGTTGCTCCGGGACGACGGTCGGCTCCAGGGTCGCGCCGGGGGGAGCCGTGTCGGTCTGGCCGATGCGGTAGGGGTCCCGGGCCTCGTCGGGGACGGCGGTGGGCACTTCCGCCGGGTCGGTCAGGGTTGGACGCGCCTGCGGCGATTCCACGTCCTCGCCACCACCGCAGCCCAGGACGAGCAACGCAACGAGGCACAGCGCAGAGAGCGTTCGGGTGAGCACCGTGGCCATGCTAGGTTCGCTACGGGCGTCCGGCAATCTCCGCGAGCAAGGCGGCCATGACCAGCACAGCGGCATCGCCAATGCGATCGAGCGCGACCGGCTCGATGCGCTCGAAGACATCCTCGGGCGTATGGATGAGGGAGACATCGCCGTCGGAGAAATAGAGGACGGGCACACCCGCCTGGGAAAAGCTCTGATGATCGCTGCCGTAGCCCGGTGGCAGGGATGAGGCGTAGGCGGGGATACCGCGGCCTTCCAGCACCGCCAGGGCCTTCTGGACGAGCTGTACGCTGCCGATGAGCTCGACGGCATCGCCGCGTGCGGTCACGTCGAAGTTCACCATGATCTCCGGCAGCTCCCCGGATTCGGCCCAGCGCCGGGCGAGGGCGGCGCTCCCGAAGAGGCCAGACTCCTCGGCGCCGAAGGTGGCGAAGCAGAGCCCTTCGTCGAGCCCGTCCGCGGCGAAGGCACGGGCCAGTTCGAGGACGATGGCGACGCCGCTGGCGTTGTCGAGCGCGCCGGGTGCAGCGGGAACCGAGTCGTGGTGCCCACCCGCGAGGATGTCACAGCCGGTGCCCTCCGCGGGGCGCGCGATGACGTTCGCCGCCATGGGCCGTGCAGGTCCCACGGTGACTGTGATGGTGGCCCCGTCTTCGACCGCCTGGATGAAGCGAGCGGCCTCGGTGTGTTGGACAAGGACGACGGGAATTGCATTGCGGGACGGGATTTGGCCACCCCAGTAGGGCCACTGGGGGTGGTTCACGATGACGAGCCCGACGGCGCCTCCGAGTGCCGAGGCCTGGAACAGCTCAACGTCGGCCGGGAATGCCTCGGTGCGCTCCCGCACGGAGATGGCGCCCGTGAGGGAGGCCTCTTCCGCTGAACCATGGCCGACCGCCGGCCCCTCTGCCGACTGCGGTGGGCTGGCCCTTCCATTGAGCGCGAGGCCGGCGATGGTCTCGCCGTTCACGGTAACGGTCGCGGGCCGGAACCTCGTCGCGTAGTCGAACTCCATCACCTCGACGGCGTACCCGTAGTTGCGCAGGGCATCCGCGATGTACGCGACCGTCTCCCTGGCCTCGCGGGAGCCGGACACGCGGGGCCCGATGGCGATGGAGAGGACGCGCACATGGTCGAGCGCGTTCTCAACTTCGTGGTCGAGGGGCTCGCCGCCAGCGGTCTGGGCAGGAGTCCCGGTTGTCGCTTCGGTTGGGGTGGGCGTGTCGGGAGGAGGACGGGTGGCGGTGGTCGTGGAGGTGGGGGTAGCGCTCTCGGGTGACGGGGACGGCGACGGCGACGGGTCGTCTCCCTCCCCGCAGGCGGAGGCGAGCAGCGCCACGAAAGTGATCGCGAAGAGGATTCGGATGGCCACCGGGAATCTGCGGGATGGCCTCCGCCCTGGGCCGGAGCTAGCGACCGCGCAGCGCACGTTTGATCCGTGCCAGCAAGCCCGGCGGCGCGGGCTCGTACTCGACGTACCGGCCGCGCCAGTGCGCACCTGTCGCGGCCGGTTCCGCGTTGGAACGACCTGCCCGCCGGGGGCGGACGAACGACCAGATGAACGCGGCCAGGAAGAGGACGACCCCCGCGAAAGCGGCCCAGATCAGAGCACTCCAGATGGCCGCGAGAATGAGCCCCACAACCATGACGCCCGCGCCCGCGAAGAGCATCGAGGCGGGGGTGGGTCCTCTGAGGGAGACGCCGAAGGCCGCCACCATCCGCGACGGGAGCGGGGCCTTCCGGCGTCGCCGCCGCTCCTCGAGCGAGATGGGCTCCTCGCCAGGCCCGGGAGGCTTCTCTCCGAGGCGAGCCAGGATCTCTTCGATCTCGCGATCGATGCGATCGGGCATGTCGCTCTCCACGATAGGGGATCAGCGACGGACGCGTCGATGGTCAGGCGCTGGTGTCCTTCCCCCACCCTCCCCCTCCCGGAGTGCGCACCTGCACACGGTCACCGGGACCCACCCGGAGCTGCTGCTGGCCCCCGAGCGCCTCTTCCTCCCCGTTCGCGCTGATGAGGCTGTTCTGACCGTGCGCGGCTGCCTCACCACCCACCGTCCCGGGGGGTCCCACGGCGCGGCGATCGCCAATGAGGGACACGTCCGCCTCGGCGAGGAACTCGATCTCCCGCACGGCCCCGTCGCCTCCCCGGTGGAGGCCCGCCCCGCCGCTCCCGTCCCACAACTGGAAGCGCCGCACGCGCACGGGGAAGGCGCTCTCGATCGACTCCGTGGGGGTGTTGGCGGTATTCGTCATGTGAGTCTGGACGCCGCTCTCGCCGGCACCGCCCGGCCCGGCGCCGGCGCCCCCCGGAACCGTCTCGTAGTAGGCGAAGGGCTCACCGCCGGTCCGTACCCCCCCGAAGGTGAAGTTGCTCATCGTTCCCGCGCTCGCGGCGGGCATCCGCTCCGGGAGCGCCTGCGCCAGCGCCGCAAGGACGACATCGGTGACCCGCTGCGAGGTCTCGACGTTGCCGGCCGAGACCGCTCGCTGAGGCCGGGCGTTCACGATCGAGCCCTGCGGGAGCACGACGTGGATGGGGCGGAAGACGCCCGCGTTGGAGGGGGCGTCGGACGGCAGGAGGCAGCGCACGCAGTAGGCCACGGCCGAGCGCGTGACCGCCGCCACGGCGTTGATAGAGGCGGCCTGCTCCGGAGCCGAGCCGGTGAAGTCGACCGTGACCTCGTCGCCCGCCACGACCAGGCGTGCGCGTATGGGCAGCAGCCCTCCATTCACGCTCTCCATGACGTCCGCGGCCTCATAGTCCCCGTCGGGAACCTCGACGAGGGCGGCCCGCGTGAGGCGCTCGGCGTAGCCGGTGAGGGCGGTCATCCAGCGGGCGAGCTCGGCGTTGCCGTAGCGGGCGGCGAGCGCCTCAAGCCGGGCCGCGCCCGTGCGCAGTGCGCCCAGTTGCGCGTCGAAGTCGCCGCGGCGCTCCGCGGGCGTGCGGACGTTGCGCAGGATGAGCGCGAACAGCGCTTCGTTCAGCCGTCCGCCCTCGCGGAGCTTGAGGGGCGGAATGATGACGCCCTCCTGGTACAGCTCGGTGGCGACGGGCATGGATCCCGCCGACATGCCCCCGATGTCGGCGTGGTGCGCGCGGTTGGCGACGAACCCGATGAGCTCGTTGCTGGCAAACACGGGCGCCACCAGCGTCACGTCGGGGAGGTGCGTCCCTCCCAGGTAGGGGTCATTCACGATGGCGACGTCGCCATCGCTCCAGGGAGCGAGTGCCGAGACGGCCGCCGCCGACTCGGGCATGGCGCCGAGGTGGACGGGAATGTGGGCGGCCTGCGCGACCATCTCGCCGTGGCCGTCGAAGACGGCGCAGGAGAAATCGCGGCGTTCGCGGATGTTGGGTGAGTGGCCCGTCCGCCAGAGGGTCACACCCATCTCCTCGGCAGCCGAGGCGAGGAGGGCGTTCCAGACGGCGAGGCGGGCCGGGTCGTCGCTCATGAGGGCATCGCCACGAGGTTGCCGGCCCGGTCGACGGTTGCGCGCCAGCCCTGGGGGATGAATGTGGTCGCGTCCGGCTGGGTGACGACGGCAGGGCCGTCGAGCGTTGCGCCCAGCGGGAGTGCGGGGCGCGGGACCTGGACCGCTCGTACTCCACCGACGAGCGTGATCGGGGCGGGTTCGGCAGGGTCGGTCTCCGCCTCGACCCCCATCCCGGGCAGAGCACGCGGTTCTCCCTGTGCGCGGCAGCGCAGAGCCACCAGCTCAACCTCCCGCTCGCGGGCCGCGAAGCCGTACTCGCGCTCGTGGGCGGCATGGAACGCCTCCGCGATCGCATCCGGTGCGGGCCGTGCGACTGCGACCCGGAGCTCGTGCGCCTGGCCGCGGTAGCGTACGTCCGCCGCCCAGGTGAGTTCCGCAAGAGTCCCGCCCGCAGCGTGCAGCTCCGCGATCGACTGCGCCTCAATCGCTGTGGCAGTTGCGCGAACCCGTTCGCCGGCTTCCTCGTCGAGCGTGAGGAGCAAGCCCTGACCGCGCTCGATGACCTCCGGTGCAGCGGCGATGCCGATGGCGGAGAGAACACCCGCATGGCGGGGGACAAGCACCCGCGCGATCCCCAGCTCGGCGGCGAGCTCGCAGGCGTGGAGGGGTCCAGCCCCGCCGAAGGCCACGAGTGTGAACCCGGCGGAGTCGTAGCCACGTTCGAGGCTGACCCGGCGAAGGGCTCGCGCCATCGTCGCGTTCGCGACCTCGACCACCGCAGCGGCGATCGTGTCGGGGTCGCCGAGCGTTCCCAGGGCCTCGCGGGCGCGCCCGGGGTCGGGGATGAGGGTTCCACCGAGGGGGGCGTCGGGCCGGAGGCGTCCGAGGACGAGGTTTGCGTCGGAGACCGTCGGGAGGGTTCCCCGGCCGTAGCAGGCGGGACCGGGATCGGCGCCTGCGCTCTGGGGGCCGACGGCGAGCGCTCCGCCGGCATCGAGGCGGGCAATAGAACCGCCACCCGCGCCCACGGTGACGATGTCGACCATCGGCGTGTGCAGCGCGAGGCCGTCCACCTCCGTGGCCGAGCGGTAGCGTGGCTCACCGGGGCAGAGCGAGACATCGGTGCTCGTGCCGCCCATGTCGAAGGTGATGATGTCCGCGTAGCCCGCGGCCTTCGCCACGGCGAGGGCGCCGAGGACGCCGCCCGCCGGTCCGCTCGTGACCATGGCCACGGGCCGGTCGCCGGCGGCAGTCGCGTCGGTGAGGCCGCCGGCCGAGTGCATCACGCGCAGGCCGGGAGCGTGCGCGTCGATGCCGCGCAGATAGTGACGCACAGCGGGCTGGAGAAAGGCGTTGATGGCGGTCGTACTGGCTCGCTCGTACTCGCGGTGCTCGGGGAGCACCTCATGCGAGGCGCTCACGGGGAATCCCGCCTCGCGGAGGGCCTCCGCCAGGTGCGCCTCGTGCTCGGGCCGCAGGTAGGAGAAGAGCAAGCAGATGGCGATCGCCTCGGCTCCCATGGCGCGCGCCGCCTCCACGACCCGGGCGACCTCGCCGTCGTCGAGGGGCGTCACGACCGCGCCGCCGGCCCCGACCCGCTCACGCACGGTGATGACGGCGCCCCGCGCGACGACATGGGGCCGGCGGCGCGGTTCGAGATCGTAGAGGGCGGGGCGCTCCTGCCGGCGGATGACGAGGAGGTCGCGAAAGCCCTCGGTTGTGACGAGGACGGTGCGGGGGCCGCGGCGCTCGAGGAGGGCGTTCGTTGCGACGGTGCTGCCGTGCGCGAGTCGCTGGTCTGTCAGGTCACCGGCTCCGGCCAGCACCGCCTCCTCGGGCGCGGCGGGCGTGGAGAGGCGCTTCCAGGTGCGGATGCCTGTCTCCTCGATAGCGACAAAATCGGTGAACGTGCCGCCCACATCCACGCCGAGGACGCTTCCCTGCGGCGCTTCAGCCACGGCTAGACGTACTCCTTGACTTTCTCCGCAAGGGAGCGGGTATAGCCGGCGGTACTTGCGATCTCGTCGACGCCCGCCTCGCGCACGGCCTTGAGCGAGCCGAACTTGCGCAGCAGGGCCCGCTTTCGCTTGGGGCCGACCCCGGGGATGGAGTCGAGGACGCTGGCGGTGGCGGCCTTGCGCCGCACCTGGCGGTGGTAGGCGATGGCGAAGCGGTGGGCCTCGTCGCGGACGCGCTGCACGAGGTAGAGCGCCTCCGAGGCTCGCGGCAGGACGATGGGCGCCTCCTCGTCGGGGGCGAACAGCTCCTCGTGGCGCTTGGCGAGGCCGAACGTGGGGATGTCGTACACGCCGAGCTCGCGCATCACCTCCACGGCGGCGCTCAGCTGGCCCTTGCCGCCGTCGACGATGACGAGGTCGGGCAGGTCCCAGCTGTCGTCGTCGGCGCTGGCGTCTCCCCCTTCGAGGGTCTGCTGCTCGATGCGTTTGGCGGCGCGCTTGAAGCGGCGGCGCAGAACCTCCTGCATGGTGGCGAAGTCGTCCGCGCCCTCGACCGTTTTGATGCGGAACTTGCGGTACTGGCGGGGAGTGGGTTGCCCATCCTGGAAGACGACCATGCTGGAGACAGGGCTGGCGCCCTGGATGTTCGAGTTGTCGTAACACTCGATGCGGTGGGGGATCTCGGGGAGGGCGAGCTCTTCGCGCAGCTCATCGAGGGCGGTGGCCGTCTTCGTCTGGTCGCTGAGCCAGCGCACCTTGAGCACATCGAGCGCCTCGGCGGCGTTCTCGCGAGCCATCTCCAGGAGCTGGCGTTTCTCGCCGCGCTGGGGCAGGCGAATCTCGACGTTGGCGCCGCGCTTCTCGGTCAGCATCTCCGCGAGTTCCGCCCGCCCCTCCGGCTCGACGGGCACGACGACGAGCCGGGGGATCGACTGCGCGCTCTCGTAGTACTGCTGGAGGAGGCTGCCGAGGACAGCTCCGTCGGACTCGCCCGTGACGCCCTCGAGAACGAAGTGGTCACGGCCGGTCATCTGCGTGCCCCGCACAAAGAAGACCTGCATGCAGGCGCGATCGCCCTCGCGGGCGAGGCCGTAGACATCGAGGTCCTCCTTCTTTGTGGTGGAGAGCATCTGGCGCTCGACGGTGCGCTCGATGGCGCGGACCTGGTCGCGCAGCATGGCCGCCCGCTCGTAGTCGAGTGACTCGGCGGCGGAGTCCATCTGCTCGCTCAGGCGGTCGAGCACCGTCGAGGCCTTCCCTTCGAGGAAGAGGATGATCTGGTCGATGACCTCGGCGTACTCCTCCGGGGTGCAAAAGGCGGTGCAGGGGGCGATACAGCGCTTGATGTAGTAGTCGAGGCAGGGGCGGGGGTCCGTCCCGGTGATCTCCTTGGTGCAGGAGCGGTAGGGGAAGAGCTTCTTGAGCAGGTCGAGGCTGGCGCGCACGGAGCCGGCGCTCGCGTACGGGCCGAAGTAGCGGGCGCCGTCCTTCTCGATGCGCCGCGTGATGTAGACGCGGGGCCAGGGGTTCTGGACATCGATCTTGAGGTAGGGATAGCGCTTGTCGTCCTTCAGGCGGATGTTGAAGAAGGGTTGGTGACGCTTGATCAGCGTCGCCTCGAGGATGAGCGCCTCACCCGCGTTGGCGCAGACGATGTACTCGAAGTCCTCGATCTCGGCGCGGAGGGCGCGGGTCTTCGGCTCGAGGCTGCGGGGGGAACCGAAGTAGGAGCGCACGCGGTCCTTGAGGCGCGCGGCCTTGCCCACGTAGATGACCTCGCCCCTGGCGTTGCGCATGAGGTAGACGCCGGGCCTCGCGGGGAGTGCCTCGATCTGCTTCCGCAGCTGGTCGGGAAGGGCGGTGGCGACCACGAGCCTAGTGTAGCGCGGGGCTCAGCGGGACAGCTCTGCGAGCGCGTCCGCCGGGGAGAGGATGGGGATTGGCGAGCGGTCGAAGTCGCGGACGTTGCGCGTCACGATGAAGTCCGCACCGCACGCCCAGGCAGCGGCGACTTGCATGGCGTCTTCGAAGTCGGTCATGGGGAGGTCGAGGGCGTAGCGGGCATCCTCCGTGCCGGTGTCCGCCACCTCAACGAACGTCAGGAGCTGGGTGACAGCGTCTTTGGCGAATTCGGCATCCTGTGGCCGCTCTATGTTGTAGTAGAAGTTGGAGATCGTGTGCCAGGCCACGATCAGGGTCTCGCCTCGCTCGCGGAGAAGTTGGATGATTTCGCGGGAGGGGCCGACAAAACCCTCTCAGCCCAACGCCACGTCGATCAGAACGTCGGTGTCGACAAGCCATCGGGCCACTATCGAGGCGGTCCGTACTTCTCGACTAGGCGCTGGTACCTGATGTCATCAAGGTCTTGAACGGTAAGTGGTTTCTCCGGCCTGGCCTGGCCCCAGAGGCGTGTCCCGAAGGGGAGCGACTTGTCATTCCAGCGGGCTTCGCGTTCCGCCTCGGTCTCGAAGGGAAGGTGCGCTGCAATCTCCTCATCCGTTTTGCCCGCTGCCCAGGAGGTTGCCTCCGGCGCAGCCTCGGCTTCGAGCGCATCCCTCAGGGCCTCTTCGATGAGGGCAGAGAGGGAGACGCCATGGGCGCGGGCGTACTCCTTGGCCCGGGGAAGAACCTCGGAGTCGATGGTGACCGTGAGCTTCGTCTTGGTCTGCATGGCGGTTTCCTCGAAGTACGTATGCGTATCGTATAAGCACGTATACGTACTCCGTTACGACTTGTCCCCAAGTTCACGGAGCTCCTTGAGCCTGCGACGCGCGTAATCGCCCTCCAACTGCCAGCAGACCGCCACCTCCCAGGCGACGGCCGCCCGCTGGGCGAGGCGGAAGTCGTCGGTTGGGAGTCCGGCGAGCTCCGCCTCGGGCAGCGCCCCGAGGTCGAGGAGGGGCGAGTCGACGCGGGCCTCGTCCCAGTCCAGCAGCCCGACCCGATCGCCGTCGATGAGGATGTTGCCGGTGGAGGGGTCGCCGTGCACGACGGACTCCTGACCGCGAGGGAGGTCACTCCAGCCATCACGGCAGAGCGCTGCATCGGTGGGGTGGAGGAGTGACATGTCGACGTCGCCGCCGACATTCTCCGTGAGCAAGTCGCGGCTGGTCCGGAAGCCTGGGCGCTGGGGCCACGCCCGGGTCAGCTCGTGGAGCCGGCGCAACTCGTCGCTGACAAGCTGCCAGTCTCTTCGGCCCTCGGGCTGTTTACCCTCGAGGAAGGTGAAAACGACCAGCCCATCGACCTGGCGTTCACCGCTGACGTTCTGGACCGGCTGGGGAACGGTGAAGTCATGGCGGCTCAGTGTCTCCAGCAGGTCGAGCTCCCACTCGAGAACGCCGGCGCCTCGTGAGCTTTGGCGCGCGACGTAGCGTTCACCGCGTAGCCGGATGCTCCAGACACGGTTCCGGAGGCCGCTGAGTTCGGCATCGACCTCTGCCGCGCCCCAGGGTTCGAGCTGGCGTTGCAGGTCGCGCTGGGTATCCTGTGGGGGCTGGTCTGCCATGTCGCCGAGCCTACGGCGTCCGTGGGGCGGGGTCGCGCGAGCCAGCGAGGCCGCCCGCCGGTACAATCGCCGCCGTGGAGTACGAACACATCCTGTACGACGTGGCGGATGGCATCGCGACCATCACGCTCAACCGGCCCGAACGCCTCAACGCCTTCGACAACCTGATGCTGACGGAGTGGCGCGACGCCATCGAGCGCTCGGATGCGGACCGCGACGTGCGCGTCATCATCCTTACCGGCGCTGGCCGCGGTTTCTGCAGCGGCATGGACGTGGCCCAAGAGGTAGGGGGAGAAGGCGTGCTGCGGACCGAGGAGTCGGTCGCCGAGCGCCGCCACAGCCTGCGCAACCGCGTCCACCCCATCCCGCGAGCGCTGATCCAACTCGAGAAGCCGTACATCGCGGCGGTCAACGGGGCGGCCGTGGGGGCGGGCATGGACATGGCCTCCATGGCCGACATCAGGTTCGCCAGCGAGCGGGCGCGCTTCGGCATGGCCTATGTGCGCATGGGGCTCATCCCCGGCGACGGCGGCGCCTGGAGCCTGCCCCGCATCGTGGGCACATCGAAGGCCCTGGAGCTGATCTGGAGCGGTGAGCTGATCGACGCCCAGGAGGCGCTGCGCATCGGCTACGTGAGCGCCGTCCACCCGCCCGAGGAGCTGCTCGAGCGCACGCGCGAATTCGCCCTGAAGATCGCGAACGGGCCGGCAACGGCCATCCAGCTCGCGAAGAAGCTCGTCTACCGCTCCGCCTACCTGACGTTCGACGAACACCTCGACTTCGCCCAGATGGCGATGACCCTCGCGCAGTCCACGGAGGACGCGCAAGAGGGTCCACGCGCCTTCACGGAGAAGCGCGAACCCAACTTCAAGGGCTACTAGCGACAAGGAGAGTCATATGCCCCCCACACCCGGAGACCGTGCCCCAGCCTTCACGCTGATGAACAAGGACCGGGAACAGGTCACGCTCGACTCGTTCCCGGGGAAGCACATCGTCCTGGCGTTCTATCCGCTCGCCTTCACCGGTGGGTGAACGTCGGAGATGGTGAGCTTCCGCACGCACACAGATGCGTTCGCGGAAGCCGGCGCCCAGGTCCTGGGCGTAAGCGTTGACTCCTTCGCCGCGGTCGGCGAGTTCCAGGAGAAGCTGGGGTTGGAGTTCCCCCTCCTCTCGGACTTCCCGAAGAACCGGGCGGGAGCCGATTACGGCATCTTCAACGACGACTTCGGTTTCCATAACCGCGCCACCTTCGTGATCGACCGCGAGGGGATCGTGCGCGGGGTCCACACGGAGCCGCGCGACTTCGAGTCGCACGCGCCGTTCGCGCTGGAAGCGCTGCGCGAGTTGAACGAGGGCTAGGTCGCGATGCTCTTTCGCGACTCGCCCACACAGTCCGCCTTCCGCGAGGAGATCCGCGGCTTCCTTGATGCCGAGCTGCCCTCCGACGTGTGGAACATGCGCAGCGATCGCGAGGAGATGGACGAGGACGAGGCGGCGTTCGCCAAGCAGTTCCGGGGGCAGCTGGCCGAGCGCGGTTGGCTCACGCTGGGCTGGCCGACGGAGTACGGCGGGGGCGGGGCGGACTTCGTCACGCAGACGATCTACATGGAAGAGATGAGCTCGCGCGGCGCTCCCGGCGCCTACGACCAGGGCGTCTGGCTGGCCGGGCCGGCGCTCATGCACGAGGGGACGAAGGAGCAGCAGGATCGCTGGCTGCCGGGTCTGCGCGAGGGCACGTCGCGCTGGTGCCAGCTCTTTTCAGAGCCGGGCGCGGGCTCCGACCTCGCCTCGCTGCAGACGAGCGCCATCCGCGACGGCGACGAGTACGTGGTGAACGGCCAGAAGATCTGGACGAGCTGGGCGGAGGGGGCGCGGTGGGGCATCATGCTCGCGCGCACCGATCCGAATGCGCCCAAGCACCGCGGCATCAGCTACTTCATCCTCGACATCACCTCGCCGGGGGTGAGCGTGCGTCCGCTGGTGAACATGATGGGCGCGGCCCACTTCAACGAGGTCTTCTTCGACGATGTGCGCGTGCCTATCGACAACCGCATCGGCGAGGAGAACCGGGGCTGGTATGTGGCCGCGGCGACGCTCGACCAGGAGCGCAGCTCGATCAACCGCATCGTGATGACGCGCTCGACGCTGGAGGCGCTGATCGATTACGTGCGGGCGCGCGACGGTGGGTCCACCCAGCACCACATCCGGCACGAGCTGGCTTCGCGCTCAATCGACTTCGAGCTGGGCCGCTGGCTCTGCTACCGCGTTGCGCAAATGCAGAGCGAGGGCGAGAACCCGAACTACGAGGCCTCGATCTCGAAGGTGTTCGGCACGGAGCTCCAGAGGCAGATGGGCCAGACGGGGATGCGCGTGCTCGGCATGGAGGGGCAGCTCGAACCGGGCAGTCCGTACGTGCCTCTGCAGGGCCGGGTCGAGCGCTGGGCGCTGGCGGGGCCGAGCTACACGGTCGCAGGCGGCACGAGCGAGGTGAACCGCAACGTCATCGCGACGCGCGGTCTAGGGCTGCCGCGTTCGTAGGGGAGACGGGTAGCCTTTGCCATATCTGCCCAGAGGGGGCAGAATTGCGAGAACATGCGTGCTAGGGTGGCCAACCGCAAGCCTAGCCTTCCCGTGGATGATCGGCAGACCGATGAGAGGCTGGTCCGCTCGAGCATTTTGGTGGGCGACTGCCTAGCGGTGCTCAAGACCCTGCCGGACGCCTCTGTCAGGACGTGCGTCACGAGTCCGCCCTATTGGGGACTGCGGGACTACGAGGTGTCACGCGAAGCCCAACTGGGCGCCGAGGAGAGCCCCCACGAATACGTGGCGAAGCTGGTGGACATCTTTGAGCAGGTGTCTCGCGTCCTTACGGAGGACGGCACCGTCTGGCTGAATCTGGGTGACTCCTACACGAGTGGCAACCGCACGTGGCGAGCAGCCGATCGCAAGAACCCCGCCCGAGAAATGAACTATCGCCCTCCTACGCCCGAAGGCTTGAAGCCAAAGGACTTGATCGGGATCCCCTGGAGGGTGGCCTTTGCTCTTCAGGAAGCGGGTTGGTATCTCCGGTCTGACATCATTTGGTACAAGCCCAACTGCCAGCCGGAGTCAGTGCGCGATCGTCCCACACAATCGCACGAGTACGTCTTTCTGTTGGCGAAGTCGTTGCGCTACTACTACGACACTGAGGCAGTGCGTGAGTGCGCCCTGGATGGCGGAGCCCGAAACCGGCGAACGGTCTGGTCGATTCCAACAGAACCGTCTCGCGAAGCACACTTCGCTGTGTTTCCACCGGCGCTGGTCGAGCCATGCATCCAAGCAGGGACAGCGCAGGGCGATGTCGTGCTTGATCCCTTCTTCGGCTCCGGCACCGTGGGGGCTGTTGCGAACCAGCTAGGAAGGCCGTTTGTGGGCATTGAACTCCGCCCGGAGTATGCCGCGATTGCGGCACGACGCACTGGAGCCGTGGTCATGAAGGCTCCTGGATGACCATTGAGCGCTTTGAACCCCACGCACAGATAGCATTCGCACAGCGGCTACTCGAGATCGCGGAGGAGCTCTCCGAGGGATTTGCGAACCGCCTTGCCATCGAGATCAAGGGCGGATCTGACGTTAGCAACGTCCACAACCGACTAGGCGAGGCCGAGAAGTCACATCAGAAGGCCCAGGAGCAGGACTCCAGGGAGTTCTGGACAATCATCAATGCTCCTGTTGATGACGAAACCGCTCGGCGCGAGACTCCCACTACGCAAGAGTGCTTCCAACTCACAGCCATCATCGATCCCGGAAATTCGGAATGGGTTCGATTCCGAGATCAATTGACCTCGCGGCTCGGTATTCCTGCGGCTAACTAGAGCCGGTTCGGGTTGGTCCAGTGGGGCTTGTCGTGGATGGCGAGGAGCTGGTCCGGGGACGCGACGGCGAGGGTTGGGATGGGCCAGGCGGGGTCGGGGCGCCAGTCGCGCATGTCGTCGCTGAAGGGCCAGGCGCCACGCTCGATGTCGGCGATGGCGGCTTCGCCGTCGGCGCGGGCGCGCTCGGCGACGGCCTCGGAGATCAGGCCGTGCTCGAGCACTCGCTCCAGTTCGTCCTCGTCCTTCCAGCGCCAGCGACGCTCGGCGTCCACGACGACATCGAGCCAGAGGTCGCGCACATCGAAGCCGAGGGGCGTGCGGCGGAAGGGCTCCTCAAGGTTCACGTACCAGCCGAGGAACTCCCAGTTGGGTGTCCACCAGACCCAGGTCGCGCGCCACTGGCCCGGGACCATGAGCATGAGCATGTTCCAGCGTTCCCAGACGCTGTCGACGAGCTCCCACTCTCCCTCGAGCCAGGGGCGCGGCTGCCCCGGGACGATCGGCAGGGAGAGTCTTGTGGGCGTGCCGGCCGGCAGCCAGAGCGAGACGAGCTCGGCGGTGTCCTGGACGACGACCATCGGTTTCACGTCGACGATTACGGGTGCGTACTCGCCACTCTCGGCAACAAGGGGTATGCGGTGGAGGATCGGCTGACCGCGCTGAAAGCGGGCTGGCTCGCCGGACCTGGCCATGGGGGCATGGTAGCAGTCGGAGGGGGCGTGCCCTCCTGCTAGAATCCCCGGCCCATGACCCAAACCATGACGACCGAAGCGGGAGAGCGCCAGTTCCGCTACCTGATGCCCGTGGCCGTGATCTTCGCGGGGGCGCTGATCGCCTCCAACATCATCGCGATCAAGGTCGTGGACATTTCGGGATTGGTGGGGGGCTGGTTCGACTACTTCCAGCCCGCCGCGATCATCGTCTTCCCGATCTCCTACATCATCGGCGACATCCTGACGGAGGTGTACGGCTACGCCACGGCGCGCCGCGTCATCTGGTCGGGCTTCCTCGCGAATGCCATGGTCGTGCTCGCGATCGTGGTCGCCCAGGAGATACCGGCAGCCCCGTTCTGGGGAGACCAGGAAGCGTACGAGGCGATCCTCGGTCAGACGTGGCGGATCGTGGGTGGCAGCTTCACGGCGATCCTTGTGGGCGAGTTCGCGAACTCGTTCGTGCTGGCGCGCCTGAAGCGAGCCACGCAGGGCCGCTTCCTCTGGACCCGCACGATTGGGTCGACGATCATCGGGCAGGGCCTCGACTCCGCCGTTTTCCTCACGATCGCCTTCTTCGGGACGAGCACGATTTCGAACGGTGAGGCGCTGTGGGCCTTCGTCTGGCGGGCGTGGCTCATCAAGACGCTCTACGAGGTCGTCGCCACGCCGCTGACCTACCTGGTCGTGAACACGATGAAGCGGTTGGAGGGCGTCGACGTGTACGACACGGACACGGACTTCAGCCCCATTCCGCTCCCCTTCGGACTGACCCTGAAGCGCTAGCGAGGCGCTTGCGCGCTCGCGCCGGGAGTCGCACGCTGGCGCAGATGGGCGAGAACGAATTCGCCACCGACGGCACGATCGACTCGTTCGAGAACGGGCACGCGGAGCGCGACTACGAGATCCGCTTCGATGCGCCCGAGTTCACGAGCATGTGCCCGATGACGGGCCAGCCGGACTTCGGGACGATCACGCTGACCTACGTGCCGGAGGCTCGCTGCATCGAGCTGCGCAGCTTCAAGTTCTACCTGCAGTCGTTCCGCGAGCGCGGCATCTTCTACGAGGACGTGGTGAACGTGATCCTGGACGATGTGGTGGCGGCGATCGCCCCACGGCGAGCGACGGTGATCGGCGACTTTCACGCTCGCGGCGGCATCACGGCGCGGGTGACCGCCACGCATCCGCAGGCGTAGCATCGGGCGCGCTCATGGCGGTAAAGCAGGACCCCGGCGGGTTTCCCCAACGAAGGCTGAAGGACACGCCGACTGTCACGCCGGGGCAGATGCGCGAGATCCAGCGCGCCGCCCAGGAAGTGTTCCACTACGACATCCTGCAGGCGGTCGAGAACGCGGGCCAGGCGGCGGCCCAGCTCGTCCTCGCTATGCTGGGCGGGAGCGCGAAGGGGCAGCGCGTGGTGGTGCTGGCGGGGGGTGGGCACGTGGGGGCGGCGGGGTTGTGCGCGGTGCGGCACCTCGATAACTGGGGCATCCAGGCGGAACCGCTGCTGGGGGAGGTGGAGAACCAGATGAGCTTCGTGACCCGCCGTCACCTGCACATCCTGTCGGAGTCGGGGATTGCCGAGCCCCGCGACAGCGACACGAGCGAGCACACGGCCGAGGACCATCTGCAGCGGGCGGACCTGGTGGTGGACGCGCTCGTTGGGTACGGGCTGGAAGGCGCGCCGACGGGGCTGGCGGCTGCGGTCACGGAGATCGCGGAGGCGTCGCGACGGCCGCTCCTCGCGCTGGACGTGCCGACGGGCGTGAACGCCGCAACCGGGGTCGTGAGCAGCCCGTCCGTGACCGCCAACACCACGCTCGTGTTCGACCTGCCCAAGACAGGGCAGGTGCTGTCGGTATGCGCGAAGAACGTTGGTGAGCTGTATGCGGCGGACCTCGGCGTGCCCCGCGCGGCCTACGAACGGCTCGGGATCAGCACGCGCGGGGTCTTCGCCGAGGGCAACATCGTGCGGCTGCGGCGGTAGCCCTAGAACCTGCGGGAGTCCCAGAGAACATCGCCGTGGCCACTGAGGTGGTTCTGGAGGCGGGAGGCGACGAAGAGCAGGTCGCTCAGGCGGTTGAGGTAGGGCGCGACGAACTCGCCCGCGGGCTCCTCGCGGCTGAGGGCGAAGGTAAGCCGCTCGGCGCGGCGGCAGATGGTGCGGGCCAGGTGGAGGTGGGCGGCGGTGGGGTCGCCGCCGGGGAGGACAAAGCTCTTGAGGGGCTCCAGGCCGTCGTTCCAGGCATCGATCCATGACTCAAGCTGCTCGACGTGGCGACTCTCGACGCGAGGGCCGGTGGCTTCCTCTCCCTCCTCCCGAGGAGTGGCGAGCTCGGCGCCGAGATTGAAGAGCACCTGCTGGATCACGCCAAAGGGCTCGGCGAGCTGGGCCTCGAGCCCGGCCGCCACGGCGATGCCGATCGCGCTGTTGAGCTCGTCGACGGTGCCGTAGGCCTCGATGCGAAGGCTCTCCTTGGGCACGCGCTGGCCTCCAGCGAGAGCGGTCGTGCCGTCGTCGCCGGCACGGGTGTAGACGCGGTTGATGCGAACCATGGGCCAAGGATGCCGGAGTCGGCGGGCGAGGGCCAGTTCTCCCCCCTTTCGCCCATGGGCGCGGGCGCGGAGAATGCGCGTGGAGGTTGCCGTGCCCGAGACGATCCGCTGCGAACGTTGCCTGACGCCCATCCAGGGCGAGCCGCACATGATGGCGACGCGCCGCTTCTGCTGCGCCAGCTGCGCCGTTGGCTCGGCCTGCGAACACCAGGGCGTGCGCCGGGGTGACACGATCCGGCGCTACGACGGCAACTTCGAACGCTTCCGTCAGGTTGCGCGGCGCTCGGGTCCGTACGAGCGGGAGCGCATCACGGGCTCGGGTTGACGGAAGCCGCGGGCCTCTCCACCATCGCGCCATGGCTCTCTACGAATACCAATGCCCGGACTGCGGCGAGCGCTTCGAGAAGCGTATGCCCATGGGCGACGCCCTTCAGCTCGCCCCCTGCCCCGGATGCGGCGGGAAGGCCAGGAAGATCATCGGGAACTTCGCTGTCGTGGGACGTGCGGAGGCGGGCGTCGGTGACGGTCCCGCACCCTGGGAGGACGGTGGTGACGGGGAGGGGGACGGCGACGGCGAACTCGATGCCGGTGGGATGGACGACCTGACGCATCACGGCCACAGCCACGGTCCCGGAGGGCACTCCCACCCCCACTAGGCCGTCTCGCACGCCAGCCTTGCTTTCCCTTTGCTAACTACACGCAATTTGTATATGGTTGTCCATATGAAGAAGACGACGCTCAACATCAATGAGGCTGTCATGGAACAGCTCAAGGCGGAAGCCATTCGCCGGAAAACGACCATGGGCGCGCTCGTGGAAGCCGCGATCCGGAGGCTTCTGGCGGAAGGCGAGGCTCCCGCTCCCGTGGCGGATGATCTGCCGCCTCTGCCTACGTGGCACGGCGGTGAACCGCTCGTGGACCTGGCGGATCGCGAGGCGCTCTACGAAGCGCTGGACAGGGAGCACGACGAGCAGGTCTACGGTTTCCACCCGGCCACCGTCCGTCGACAGGGGCTCGATGACAAGTCGTCGGAGCTTGAGCGGGAGCCTTCGGCGAGGCTGGCGGACTCGGGCCTGGAGGCACGCCATGCCGCACACCATCAAGAGCTGGCGGGTGAATAGGTGCTCGCTGTCGACACCAACGTGTTGCTCTACGCAGCCAATTCGGACTCGAAGTTCCATCAACCCTGCAGCCGGCAGGTGGATGTGTGGCGGCGAGGGCCGTCGCCGGTCTTTCTGACCTGGAACGTGTGCTACGAATTTCTTCGGAACGCGACGCACCCGAACTCGTTCCCGGCGCCGTGGGAGACGCGCAAGGCTCTCGGTTTCCTGCAGGGGCTGCTTGCTTCCCCGGGATTCACGCTGCTCACGGCGACGCCGCGCCATGCGGCTGTGCTGGCTCAGACTCTCGCGGAGCTACCCGAGCTGCGAGGCAGCATCCTGCACGACCTTCATACGGCCGTCCTCATGCGAGAGCACGGCATCAGCCGCATCTGCACGCTTGACAGACACTTCCACCGGTTCCCGTTCCTGACGGTGGTCGACCCGCTGGAGTGACGGGAAGAGGCCCCGCCGCATGGCGGGGCCTCGCGCCTGGATGCTGGGTGGCGGGCGGGTGCGCCGTCAGCCCAGACTGCCCCGGTTACTCCTTGTGGAGAATGGCGAGGGCGACAGCGCCGGCGCCAAGGGCGATGGCCGCGAAAGCCATGGTCGAGGCGAGCTGGAGGATGGTTGCACCGAACTGCCAGGCATTGGAGATCTGCTCTCCGATGCCGACGAGGGAGACGATAGCGCCGATGAGGGCGACTGCCACCGTGGCGAGCACGAGGTAGACGGTAGCTTTGAGTACGAGGGCCGCTGTGAAGTCTTGCATCTGTTACTCCTCCTCGGGAGCGTGCTGGTCCACTTCGGGAGTAAAGGGGAATTGGATCGAACTGCGAGCGTCCAGGGACCCTCCTCACGGTGATGCCTCGCGCGGATACTATCGATAACCGCGCCAGATGGCGAGGGTGAAGCGGAGATACAGGTTGCGCGAAGAAGCCCCGCCAGCAGGGCGGGGCCTCGCGTCTGATTGACGGGACCGGAAGGGTTAGATCTCCAGCAGGGACGCGACTTGCTCGCGGTGGAAGTCGGCGTCGCCCCAGAAGAGCTCGGCGCGCTTCTGGCGGCGGAAGTAGAGCTGGATGATGTAGTCCTTGGTGAAGCCGATGCCGCCGTGAATCTGCTGGCCATGGGCGACCACACGGCGGCTGGCCTCGCTGCACCAGGCCTTGGCCATGGAGGTATCCATGTGCTGGGAGGGCTCGTTCTCGCTGGTGGCCCAGGCGGCCTTGTAGGTGATGAAGCGCATGCCGTCGACATCGGTGACCATGTCGGCGGCCTTGTGCTGGATCGCCTGGAAGGAGCCGATGGGGCGGCCGAACTGGACACGCTCCTTGGCGTAGTTGACGGCGATCTCGAAGTCCTTCTGGGCGAGGCCGACGAGGTAGGCGTTCTCCAGGTTCACGGCGATGTTGCGGCCGCGCATGCTCGTCTCGCCATCGACGGGCATGACGTCCTCGGCGCTCACGCGGACGTTGTTGAGGACGACCTCGGCCTGCTTGTCGCTGGCGATGGTCTTGAGGAGGTTGACCTCCACACCGGCCTGGTCGCGGGCGATCATGAAGTTGGCGAGCTGGCCATCGGGGGTGTTGGCGACGACGTGCAGGTAGTCGGCCACGTTGGCATCGGGGACGAAGAGCTTGGCGCCGTTGAGCACGTAGTCGTCGCCGTCTGCGGTGGCGGTGAGGGTGAAGCCGCCACGATCCCAGCGGCCCGTCTCCTCGGTGACGGCGTAGGTGTGGATGGCGGTCCCGCTGGCGATGCCGGGGAGGTACTTCGCCTTCTGTACGTCGCTGCCAGCGATGACGAGCCAGGCGGCGCAGGTGGCGTTGGGGATGAAGGGACCGGGCACGAGCGCCCGCCCGAACTCCTCGACGAGGACGCAGAGATCGAGGTAGGTGAAGCCGGAGCCACCGTTCTCCTCCGGGATCATGAGCCCCTGCCAGCCGAGGTCGGCCATTTTCTTCCAGAGGTCGGGGCTGTAGCCGGCCTCGTCCTCTTCCATGGCCCGCACGTGCTCCTCGGGGCACTCGTTCTCGAGGAAGTCGCGCGCCGATTCGCGGATCAGGGTCTGCTCTTCGCTGAGGCTCAGATCCATCGTTGTCCGTCCTTCGTCAGGGTCGCAGCGCGGGCGCACAGAAACGCGCCCCCTCCGCGGGGGTTAGCCGCGCGAGTCTAGCACGCACATGGGTGAGCGTCAGGGCAGCTCCACCCAGGAGTCGAAGAAGCGCTCCTGGAAGGCGACAGCGGCGAGGATCGCACCGGCGCTCCAGGTGCCTGCGGGGTCCAGCACGGCCACGATCTTGTCCTCCACGTCGTCGCGACGGCGCACGATGGCGATGACGGTGGCTTCGCAGCGTTCGAGGGGCTCCCCGGCGTCCAGCACGTAGACGTCGATGGGGTGGCCGTCGGGGGCAGTCGTCCCGGGGACGAACCCGTAGTTGACCGCGTAGACGATGTCGTCCTCGGTGGGATGGGTGCTCCCGAGGGGCCGGTCGATCTCGACGAGGATGCGTCGTCCGGCCCAGTCGGCGAGGTGGAGATTCGGGTCCATGGGGGGCTAGCGGTTGCGCTGGACGAAGCGGCCGATGCGTTCGAGGGCGCGCTCGATCTGCTCATAGCCGCTGGCGTAGCAGGCGCGCACGAAGCCCTCGCCGCAGGCGCCGAAGGCGGCGCCGGGGACGACGGCGACGCGCTCCTCGGCGAGCAGGCGCTCGCTGAAGGTGGTGCTGTCCATGCCGGTGGGGCGAATGTCGGGGAAGGCGTAGAAGGCGCCGCGAGGACGGAAGGCGGGGAGGCCGACGGCGTGCAGGCCATCGACCATGAGGCGGCGGCGGCGGTCGTACTCGGCCAGCATCTCTAGGACGAAGGTCTCGCCGTGCTGGAGGGCTTCGAGGGCGGCGTACTGGGCGGCGGTGGGGGCCGACATCATGACGTACTGGTGGACCTTCATGGCGGCTTCGGCGAGCGGCGCGGGGGCGGCGAGCCAGCCGATGCGCCAGCCGGTCATGGCGTAGGTCTTGCTGAATCCGCCAATGAGGATGGTGCGGTCGCGCATGCCTTCGATGGCAGAGAAGCAGGTGTGCTCGCCCTCGTAGGTGAGGCGTGCGTAGAGCTCGTCGCTGATGACGGCGAGGTCGTTGGCGGCGGCGACCTCGGCGACGGCCTCGAGGCTGGGGCGATCCATGGTCGCGCCCGTGGGGTTGGCGGGGTAGCCGAAGAGGAGCGCCTTGGTGCGCTCGGTGACGCGCTCCGACACGTCGCTGGCGAGAAGGCGGAACTCGTGCTTGGCGCTGGTGGGGACGGGGCGGAAGCGGCCCTTGGCCATGGTGACGGCGGGCTCGTAGGCGACGTAGCTGGGATCGGGGCAGAGCACCTCGTCGCCGTCGTCAAGAAGGGAGCGGAGGGCGATGTCGAAGGCCTCGCTGGAGCCGCTGGTGACGACGATTTCGGTGGCGGGGTCGTAGGAGACGCCGTAGAGGGTGCTGAGCTCCTCGCTGAGGGCTTCGCGCAGCTCGAGAAGGCCGTAGTTGGAGGTGTAGTGGGTCTCGCCCCGCTCGATGCTCTCGAGGGCGGCGCGGCGGATGGGTTCGGGCGTGACATAATCAGGTTCGCCGACCCCGAGGGAGATGACGTCGTCGATGGTGCTGAGGAGGTCGAAGAACTTGCGGATGCCGCTGGCGGGCACGGAGGCGAGGCTCCGCGAGATGAAGCGTTCGGCGCCGGGGGAAGCGTTGTCCACGGCCCCGTTCCTTCCGCCCCTCGCCGGTGGCGGATACGAAAGAGCCGCCCCGCGGGCGGCTGTCTGTTCTGTGCGTCCTTGAACCGCTCGCATGCTACCAGCGCGCTTGCGCGGCCGCCGCCGCGGCAACCGAAAGGCACGTAGCAGTGAGCTTACGGTCCACGATCCGGACTCTGGCGATGGCGGGGGCTACGGTCAAGGTTTGGGCGGGTGAGACATGTGGAACCCCCTCTCGGGAGGCTCCGCTGGCGCGCCAGAAGGGTTAGGAGGACTGACGTGCTCCCGAACCCTACTGGGCTCGCGCGCAAACTGCGACGGGCCTACCCTTGCTGCGATGAGCCTCCAGATCGCGCCCTGCATTGTGGCCCGCTTCGACCACCAGCACAGCTCCGCTGCCGCCCTCTGTCCCAACCGCTGCGCACAGTTGTTCCACCTGCACGGTGTCGGTGACGGCGAGCGCGTGGCCCACTGCATAACGAACTACCCCGACCCCAACCCGCCCGATTATCAGTTGCGACATGCGACCGAACTAACGGCTCGCGTCGGCGATGGGTCAGTGGCCGAGGCCATGCAGTTGCTCTAGATGATGGCCACCACGTCGCGCGGCCTGCCGCGTCGGCGCTGGCGCAAGCTCGCACGGGCCGAAGCCGAACAGCTGCGCGATGCCATCCTGACGGCGGTGAACGGCCAGTAGAGGGGCAGGCAACTCACCAACCGCACTCTTGCAGTACGGGCTCCACCGCTAGGAATCCTCTGAGCAAGTAGGCTGGCGCCGGCGATTTGCTCCGGCAGCAGGTTGTATTGGACAAGGAGGGCCGCAGGGGAGGGGTCGGGGGAGGGCGGGGGCCTCTGTTGCCTTCCCGTCCCGCTTCGACGGGCGCGCGGAACGCACTGCTCCCCGGGTCAGGCGAGTTGGGGCTCGGCCCGCAGCAGGTTCGTCAAGCCCAGCAGCAGCGCCAGCCGCTCCCGGTTCTTCGCCAGACCGCGGTAGCGCACCTTGTCGTAGCCGAAGCGCCGCTTCACCGCGAGGAAGGGGTGCTCCACCTGCGCCCGCAGCGACGCCTTCTCCCGCTCCGCCCGCGCCGCCGCGCTCCCCGGCTCAAGCAGCCGCCTCCGGCCGGGCCGCATGGCCACGCGCCACTCGACCTCCGACCGCGCCTGCTCCGGGCGCTTCTCCACGCCCCGGTAGCCCGCGTCGCCGTACGCCTCCCGCTCCTCGCCATGCAGCAGGCGGTGCGCCTCCGTCACGTCGGCCACGTTCGCCGCCGTCGCCCTCATGCTGTGCACCAGCCCGCTGTCGGCGTCCACGCCGATGTGCAGCTTCATGCCGAAATGCCACTCGTTCCCCTTCTTCGTCTGGTGCATCTCCGGGTCGCGCGCGCGCTGGCGGTTCTTCGTCGAGGAGGGCGCCGCGATGATGCTGGCGTCCACGATCGTGCCCGCGCGCAGGCGCAGGCCGCGCTTCGCGAGGTGGGCGTTGATTGTCTCGAACAGCTTCGTCCCCAGGTCGTGGCGCTCCAGCAGGTGGCGGAAGTGGAGGATGGTGCTCTCGTCGGGAATGGCCTCGGTCAGGGTGAGGCCGCAGAAGCGGCGCACCGACTCGGCTTCGTAGAGGAGGTCCTCCATGGCGGGGTCGCTGAGGTTGTAGCAGAGCTGGACGCAGTGGCTGCGCAGCATCACCGCCAGCGGGTAGGGCCGCCGTCCCCGTCCCGCCTTGGGGTAGTGCGGCTCGATGCGCCCCTCCAACTCATCCCAGGGCCCGAGGCCGTCGATGCGTTCGAGGAACAACTCACGGCGCGTCTTGCGCTTCTTCTGCTCGAACTCCACGCTGGCGAACGTCGGCTGATGCATGGGGGCGCCCTCCCTCTCCGGTTCGCGCCCCATGATCGCATCTGCTCACTCGCTCTGGCGAGTTGTTCAGACTGTCCCTAGTGTCCTGTAAAGTTAGACCGCAACAGTATGGGGGGTGAGAGACTGGGGCGAGCACGGGGTGGCGGGAGGAGGATGGCCCCCATGCGTGGACGCCCGACGGTGCAGATCACCTTGACGGACGAGGAGCGCGCCTGGTTGGCGGCGCAGGCGCGACGGCGGTCGGCCTCACAGGATGCCGCCCTGCGCTCGAAGATCGTGCTGCTCGCGTCGGAGGGGATGACGAACGCCGCCATCGCCCGGCGCCTGGGCTGTCACGTGGTGACGGTGGGGAAGTGGCGGCGACGGTTCGCCAGCCACCGCCTGGAGGGCCTCGCCGACGCCCCCCGGCCGGGAGCGAAGCGCACGATCACCGACGAGAAGCTGGCGGCCATTCTGCGGGACACGCTGGAGACGACGCCCCCCGGGGCGACGCACTGGTCGACGCGCGCCATGGCCAGGTGCCACGGCATCTCCGCCACCAGCGTCTCCACCATCTGGCGGGCGTTTGGACTGCAACCGCACCGCTTCGGCGCCTTCAAGCTGTCGCCCGACCCCTTCTTCGTGGAGAAGGTGCGGGACATCGTCGGGCTCTACCTGAGCCCGCCCCTGAACGCGGTCGTGCTGGCCGTCGATGAGAAGCCGCACATCCCCGCCCGCAACCGCACGGCGCCGATCCTGCCCATGCTCCCCACGACACCGGCGCGGGCCACCCACGACTACCGCCGCAAGGTGTCCATTGACCTCTTTGCGGCGCTCGACACGCAGACGGGCAGGGTCATCAGCGAGTGCCGCCAGCGCCACACGGCGAAGGACTTCACCGCCTTCCTGAATACGATCGACCGGAGCGTGCCGGGGGAAGTGGACGTGCACCTGGTGCTGGACAACCTCGCCACCCACAAGACCCCCCTGGTACGGCGCTGGCTGCAGCGACACCGGCGCTTCAAGGTCCATTACACGGCTACCTACAGTTCGTGGCTGAACCTGGTGGAGCGCTGGTTCTCGGCGCTCACGACGAAACAGCTACAGCGCTCCAGTCACCGCTCCGTGGCGGAGCTGGTGGCCGACATCGAGCAATGGGTGGAGCACTGGAACGAGGATCCGCAACCCTTCCTCTGGCACAAGACGGCGGACGATATCCGGGAGCGGCTGGCCGGCTACTGCGCCGCCCTCACGGCCCCGGAACAAAACACAGTGGTCTAACTTTACAGGACACTAGGGCGCATGTGGTCACCCAAGCGACGCCGCAGATCCCGGGTGCGGCCGACGTAGACCGGCTCGTCGTCCTCGTAGAGGAGATAGATGGCCGGAACCTTGGGCACGGGACTGAATTCAGAGCGCAGTCGTGGTTCACAAGCGAGGAGTTGCCGCAGCCGCGGTTCCAGGTTGGCCAACACTGCGTGCAGATGCTCGCGACGGTCCTGCTCGTTTGCCATTCGGAGTTGCCTGCCCCTCAGGCCGGCTGCGGCTGTGGCAGCCGCTCGACGGCGCTCAGCGGGTCCCGCTCCGGGTGGATCAGGTAGCGCAGCCGCGGCAGCGTGATGTCGACCGTCGTCAGCGAGGCCGAGATGGGATGCGCGGCGCTCGCGCCGAACAGGTTCCACGCTTCCGCGTCGAAGGCCGTGAGCCGCGGGCGACCCCGCTGCGCGCGGTCGAACGTGTAGTCGGGATCGACCTGGACCAGCAGCGGCTTCTCGTCGCCCTCCCGCGCCACCCGCGCGAGGTTGAGCGAGGCCATGTACTGCACGTCCGCGCCCGTAATCGGCTGCGGGTCGATTAGTTCGCCTTCGAGGACCGTCGTGCCGTCGACGGTGACGCTCGTGGCCGCGCGGGCGTAGCCCGGCTGGAACCACACGTCCGCCAGGTCGATCGGGAAGCCCCAGCGCTCGCGCAGCACGCTCGTCGCCGCCGCCGAGTCGCAGTAGCCCCGCAGGAGCAGCCCGCGCGGGCGCGCCCCCGCGCGGCACCCGACGCGCACCGTCGCCAGCGTGAACGCGCCGACCTCACTGTCGGGCACGTCCGTCACGTTGAACAGGAGCGTCGGAGGGATGCTGGGGTGGAGGGCGGGAGGCAGCAGGGCGGTGCGGTCGCCGCCGAGCTCGTAGTGAAGCTGCAGGTGTTGCGCCCCCTTCAGCTCCCACGGCTCGGTGTCGAGATTAGTGAGCAGCGGCGCCGTGTCCGCGAGCGTGGTCAGGTCGCGCGTTCCGGTTAGCGGCATCAGGCGCCACCCGCTGCCGTCGCGCCGGCGGGCTCGGGCGTCTCCTCGGTCTGGGCGAACTGCGGCATCACTTCCTTGGCGAACAGCCGCATCGACGCGAGCACGTCCTCCTGCGACACCATCTCGTGGACGTTCAGCAGGAAGTTGATGCGGTCCACGCCCGCCTCCTCCCAGCGGCGCACCGCCTCCCCCACCCGATGGGGGTCGCCGATGGTGAGCCCCTCCGGCACCTTGCCTTCGGGGCCGCTCGTCGACTCCTGCCGCAGCTGGTAGAGCAGCCCCGGCGACAGGTACGACGGCGTCGGGTACGCCTGCCGCGTCGCCAGCGTCTGCTCGGACAGGTAGTTGAACGTCCCCGCCATCTGCTGGCCCGCGCGAATGCCCTGCTCGCCGTCCTCGTGGCAGTAGAGGAAGCTGACCGTGTTCACCTGCTCGTTCACGAACTCGCCCACGGGGTCGCACGACTGGATGCGCTTGCGGTACCCCGCGATCTTCTGTGCCTGCTCGCCCACGCCCCCGAAGGAGAGCCCGAGGCTCCCGAGCCCGCGCTCGGCCGCGTCGATCTCCGTGCCCACGCTCGTCACCGCCACCCACATCGGCGGATGCGGCTTCTGGTACGGCTTGGGGAGGACCGACCGCTCGGGCATCGAGAAGGCCCGTCCCTGGTAGCTGAAGCGCTCCTGCGTCCACATCTTCGGGATGACGCGCACGTACTCGTCCCACGTCTTCTTCGTCTCGTCCGGGTCCGCCCCGAAGCCTCCGAGCTCGGTCCACGTCGCCGAACGGCCCGTCCCGAACTCCAGCCGCCCGCCCGATACCAGGTCGAGGACGGCCCCCCGCTCGGCTGCGCGGATGGGGCTGTTCAGCTCGGGAACGCAGGTCACGATGCCGTGCCCCACGCGGATCTGCTTGGTCTGCATCGCGATTGCCGTCAGGAAGATCTCCGGCGCCGAGCTGTGGGAGTACTCCTCCAGGAAGTGGTGTTCCACTGCCCACGCCTGGTCGAACCCGAGCTCGTCCGCGAGCCGCGCCTGCTCCAGGCAGTTCTGGTACACCGTGTACTCGGTCTCCGGTCCCCACGGACGCGGGACCGATATCTCGAAGAAGACCCCGAACTTCATACCGCTGCTCCCCCCGCCGACCGCGCGGTCGCGGGTTAGGGGCAATCGTGGACACTTTCGGCGTTCTTGTCGAACCTCGCCGGCCCTCGCAATGCCCGAACCGGCTATCCTCCGCGCTTATGAGCCGCCTTGATGGCGTCCGCGCCCTCACCTTCGATCTCTTCGGCACCGTGCTCGACCTCGATGGGAGCCTCGTACCCCCGCTCGCGCGCTTCTTCGGCGAACGCGGCATCGACGCCGGCGCCGCGGAGTTCTGGGCCCAGTGGCGCGCCCGCCAGCGCATCGAGCAGTACCAGGACACCATCCTCATGCTCGGCCACAGCGGCTATCTCGCTACCTGCGAGCGCGCCCTCCGCTACACCCTGCGTCTCAACCGCATCGACCTCGACGACGGGGCCGAGGCCGAGATCATGGGCTTCTGGCAGGAACTGAACCCGTACCCGGAGGTCCTGGAGGCGCTCCATTGCCTGTCCGAGGCGTACGACCTCGTCGCCCTCTCCAACGGGAACGCGCCCTTCCTCGAGCACCTCGCCGCCAATCGCATCGGCTGGGACTTCGACGCCGTCATTTCGGTCGGCGAGGTGGCCGCCTTCAAGCCCCACCCGGCGGTCTATCGCCACGCCTCGACGAAGCTGGGCCTCGAACCGGCCGAGTGCCTCATGGTCTCCGCCAACTCCTTCGATGTCCTCGGCGCTCGCGCCTGCGGCTACCGCGCCGCCTTCGTGAACCGTCGCGACCTGCCCTACGAGGACTCCCCCCTCCAGCCCGACTTCACCGTCCCCTCCTTCACCGAGCTCGCGGAGGCTCTGCTGTGACGATTCCCCTCCCCCTCGAAGGCGTGCGCATCATCGACCTCACGGGCGTGTGGGCGGGATCCTTCTCGACCGTCATCCTCGCCGATCTCGGCGCCGAGATACTGAAGGCCGAGAACCAGTACGTATGGCAGCCGCTCACCCGCGGGTCGCGGGCCCACCCCACACCCGAGGAGGTGAAGGCCTACCCCACCACGATTGCCTTCCCCCGTAATGAGCCCGGTTCCCGCTCCTGGAACTACTGCTCCCTCTTCGTCGGCATGTTCCGCAACAAGCGCAGCTTCACCGTCGACCTGCGTCGCCCCGAGGGTCGCGACATCCTCGGACGCGTCGTCGCCCAGTCCGACGTCATCATCGAGAACAGCACCGTCGGCACCATGGAGAAGCTTGGCATCACCTACGACTGGCTGCGTGAACAGCGCGAGGACATCATCTTCGTGCGCGCCTCCGGCTACGGCCTCACCGGCGAGTACTCGGACGCCCGCACGCTCGGCATCCATCTCGAAAGCGTCATGGGACACCAGATGCTGCGCGGCTACGAAGGCGCCGATCCCATCATTGGCGTCTTCGCCGCCGACTACCTGAGCGGCACACAGATCGCGCTCTCCGTCCTGCTCGCGCTGTGGCACCGCAACAACACCGGCAAGGGACAGTTCATCGAGCTTGCCCAGGCCGAGAACGCCGCCGCCATGTTTGCCCAGGCCTACCTCGACTACGCCCTCAACGGAACGGTCCAGGGAGCCATCGGGAACCGATCCATCTACGCCGCCGATGGTGTCGCGCCCTGCGGCGTCTACCCCTGCCTCCCCGACGAGGACGGCGGCGATGGCGGCGACCGCTGGATCGCCATCACCATCACGAGCGACGAGCAGTGGGCCGCGCTTCGCACCGTCATGGGCGGCCCCGACTGGGCGGCAGACCCCGAACTCGCAACGGGCGCGAGCCGGGCCGCCAACCAGGACTTCCTCGACGAGAAGCTCGCGGAGTGGACGCGCGGATTGGAGGACGAGGCGCTCTTCCACCGCCTGCAGGCGGCCGCCATCCCCGCCGCTCCCGTCCTCCCCTCCTGGCGCGTGCTCGCCGACCCGCACGTGCAGGCCCACGGCCTCTACGAGCCTTGCGAGCTCGAGGACGACATCGGCGTCTTCTCCTACCCCGTACCCCTCTACCGGCTGCCCGCCTCCGAGGGCGGCATCCGCCGTCCCCCCGTCGCCATGGGCCAGGACAACGACTACGTCTACCGTGAGGTGTTGGGCGTCTCCGGCGAGGAGTACGACCGCCTCGTTGCCGAGGGCCACATCGCCACCGAGTACCACGAGTCCGTCCGCTAGGATCTGACGCTCCCTTCGACCGATCACACGCCACCCGTATGCTCCGCCGCCGCGCGGCAGGAGGCTGACATGACCCAGAACCGGCTGTGGCGAGCCGTGACCGATAGCGATGTCGACCGCGCCTGGCTCGGGGATCGGCGTTACGTCGCCACCACCTGTCTCTCCGAGGCGCTGGGTACATTCGCGCTCGTCTTCTTCAGCGCCGGTGCGGTGGCCGTGGACGCCGCCAGTGGCGGCGCCGTCACCGGTGTTGGCGCGGGGATCGCTGCGGGGCTGGTTGTCGTCGCGATGGTCTATGCGCTCGGTCATGTCTCTGGCGCGCACATCAACCCCGTGGTCACGCTGGCCTTCCGGGTGGCAGGCCGGATCGGCACGTTGCGCGCGCTCGCCTATGTGGCAGCGCAGATCGTGGGGTGCATCCTCGCCGGCCTCGCCATCGTCGCCATCGTCGGCGATGGCGGTGACGCGGGAGCGACGGCGCCCCGCATCGGCGGCGTGGATGTGGCCCTGCTCTCCGAGGTCATCCTCACGTTCTTCCTCGCGCTAGTCATCCTCGGCGTGGCAACGGATGAGCGCGCGCAAGGCGGTTTCGCGGGGCTTGCGGTGGGCAGCTACGTGGGGCTCGCCATTCTCGCCTGGGGTCCCATTGCGAACGCTTCCATGAATCCCGCCCGCTCCCTCGGTCCCGCCATCGCCGGCGGCGAGTGGAGCTCGCACTGGGTCTACTGGGTCGGCCCGATCACGGGGTCGGTCCTGGGAGCGCTCGCCTACGGGCTCCTGCGTGCGCGCCGGTCCCCCGCAGCCAGCTCCTCATAACGCAGGCGGCAGGCTGAATCACCAGCTATCCTGCGACACGATGACCGCCCTCGAACGCTACCAGGCGATGATCGACGCGGTGAACGCGCAGCGCCAGGAACTTGGCTTGACCGCCACCAATTCCGATCGCTGGAGCAAGTGGGCCCCCGCCTTCCGCTTCGACCCCCACCGCGAGCTCGACGCGAACCACACCGAGGTGGCCGAGCTCGTCCGTCCCGATGACCACGTCATTGATGTCGGCGGAGGGGCCGGACGGGTCGGGCTGCCGCTGGCCCAGCGCTGCCGCGCCCTCACGAGCGTCGAGCCCTCGCCCGGCATGGGCGACGAGTTCCTCGCCTCCGCTCGCGAGGCCGGCATCGACAACGCCACGCTCGTGCGGGCCTCCTGGCTCGACGCCGAGGTCGAGGGCGACTTCGTCTTCAGCGTCGATGTCGTCTACTTCGTGCGCGAGATCGACGACTTCGTGCGCAAGCTCGACGCGGCCGCGTCCCGCCGCGCGGCCATCTGGATATGGAGCCCCACGCCGCCCGCGCGCCACGCGCGCCTCTTCGAGATCGCTCTCGGCGTCGAGCTGGTTCGCGGCCCCGACCACCGCGAGCTCCTGCCCGTCATGTGGGAAGCCGGCCTTCTCCCCGAGATCCGGCTGCTGCCCGAACCCTTCACCTGGCCCGAGCGCGCCGAGTTCCCCGCGAGCGAGGAGGAGGCGGTGGAGTTCGCCGTCAACGACGTCGAGGCGAGTCACGTGCCGGCGGCGGAGGGGCGCGTCGCAGCCCGCCTCAACGAGCTCTTCGCGCGAGGACCGAACGGCGAGTGGCTTCCGAACTGGCGTCCCCCGCTGCGGGGCCTCCTCATCACGTGGGAGACCGGTGGTGCTCGCGCCGGATGACCTTGTCCTCTGCCTCGGCGCGATCGGGACCGCGCCCTTCGCCGAGCGTGTGCGGGCCGCCGGCGCCAACGGTTTCGCCGGCATCTCGATGTGGATGTCGCACTACGACGAGGCCCGCGCCGAGGGTCTCGCGCACGCGGAGATGCGGGCCATCCTCGACCGCGAGGGCATCGTCCTCGCGATGCTGGAGTACATCACCGCCTGGGCGAACGGTCCCGGCGAGCGCGACGCCATCGTCGAGGAGACGGCCCGCATCTGCGGCATCGCCGAGGAGTTGGGCTCCGACACGGTCCTGGCCGTGACCATGGAGCCGGCCATCGACCCAGCCGCGGCCGCCGCCGGCCTCGCCCTCGCCTGCGATGTCGCCGCCCGCTACGGACAGCGCCTCGGCGTCGAGTTCCTTCCCTGGACGGGCATCCCCAACCTCGCGGCTGCATGGCCCCTCGTGCGTGACGCCGATCGCCCCAACGCCGGCCTCGTGCTCGATGCCTGGCACTGGTTCCGCTCCGGCCCCGACCCGGACCTGCTGCGAACCATCCCCGGCGAGAAGGTGATTCACCTCCAGATCAGCGATGCGCCCTCCGAGCCCGAACCGAACGTCGTCGAGGAGACGATCGGGCGTCGCCTGCTCCCGGGAGCAGGCGACATCGATCTCGTCGAGCTCCTGCGCATCCTCGACGAGATCGGACGGCGGGGACCGACCGCCGCCGAGGTCTTCAGCGACTGGCTCCGCAGCCACCCGCCCGTCGAGGGCGCACGCCTCGCCGCCGAGGCCGCCCGCTCCGTGCTGGCCGCCGCTCGATGAACGCGGGCGATCTCCTCCGCGACCTCCCCGCAGACGTCCCGGACGAGCTCATCGAGACGCTCGCCGAGAGCGACTCCGTTCGCGTCGAGCGCATCGTCTCGACCGGCCACGCCTCCCCCGAGGGCTTCTGGTACGACCAGCCCGGGCGCGAATTCGTGCTGGTCGTCCAGGGGCGCGCCCGCCTCGAGTTCGACGGCGGCGAGACGCTCGAGCTGGGACCCGGCGCCTGGGTCGACATCCCCGCCCACCGCCGCCACCGCGTCGCCTGGTCCGCCCCCGACGAGCCCACGGTCTGGCTCGCGGTCCACTGTTGACAAGATCGTTACGTGAGTGGCGCCGCTCGCCTTGCCCGTTAAGGGGGTGGCATGCCACGCTGGATGGGCAGCTTTCGCTGCCGCCAAATCCCCTTCGGGGGAGCGGGGGAACCGCCACAATCAGGGGCGTACCGTGCAAGCGGACGGCACCTCCAGTCGTAGCCCGACAGCTAACCCCGCCGGCGTAGGAGGGACCTCACGTGGGGGTCTCTCGATCGCTTCAGCTCGATTCGCAGCGAAGCGCCCAGACCCGAAAACGGCCGTATGTGGTCGTGCGACCCCGACGACGCCGCCTGGCGACGGTCCCGTGGCGGGAGCGTTGCCGCCATTGCTCACCCGGAGGTGAATCTGTGTTTGAGCATGAACTGGCCCGGTCGGTCCTTCTGGAGCGCCTCAGCGAGGCGAACTCGCCCGAGGTCCGCTTCCGCAAGGAGTGGCAGGCCCTGCGCGACACCGATGGGCGCATCGGCGACACCGATGCGGAAGCGCATCCCGTCGACCTCTTCCTTCAGGGAAAGGAGCTCGAGCGGGCGGCGTAACCGCCTCAACGCGGGATCTCGCCCACCGGCGAGGCTCCGGTCTGGGTACGAACGCGAGGCGGGGGCCAATCGGTCCCCGCCTTCGTGATCCCAGACGGGACATCCGTTCTATACTCTGCAGGCAGCGCTCGACGTTTTGCGGCCAGGGAGGGACGGTGCTCTACGGGAAATGGCGCCCACGCGGTTTCGAGGAGGTGGTCGGCCAGGACCACGTCGTATCGACGCTCCGCAACGCCCTTGCCACCGACAAGGTGGCCCACGCCTACCTCTTCGCCGGCCCCCGCGGCACCGGCAAGACCACCACCGCCCGCATCCTCGCCAAGGCCGTCAACTGCGGCGAGCTCAGCGAGGGCGAGCCCTGCAACGCCTGCCGCTCCTGCGAGGCGATCAACCGCGGCGCCGCCCTCGACCTCATCGAGATGGATGCTGCCAGCAACCGCGGCGTCGACGACGTGCGCGAGCTGCGCGACAAGATCGCCTTCGCCCCCAGCGACCTCGACCGGAAGGTGTACCTCCTCGACGAGGTCCACATGCTCACAACGGGCGCGTTCAACGCCCTCCTCAAGACGCTGGAGGAGCCGCCCCCGCACGCCATCTTCATCCTCGCCACCACCGAGCTCCACGAGATCCCCGCGACCATTACCTCCCGCTGCCAGCGCTTCGACTTCCGCCGCGTGCCCATCGAGGCGATGGTCGCGCGCCTGCGCTTCATCGCTGGGGAGGAGGGCTACAGCTTCCCCGACGAGGGCCTGCTCGCCATCGCCCGCGAAGCCCGCGGCGCCCTCCGTGACGCTATCACCCTGCTCGAACAGATCGCCTCTATGTACGGCACCGCGCCCAGCACCGACGACGTGCTCGAATCCCTTGGGCTCGTCCGCGATGAGCGCACCGAGAAGCTCGCGGGCGCCCTCGCCGAGCGCGACCTCGGCGCCGCCCTCGCGATTGCGCGCGAAGTCGCCGGCGATGGCATCGACATCGCGCGCTTCACCCGTGAGACCATCGATACCCTGCGCGAGCGCCTGCTCGTCGCCGCCCGCGAACGCACACCGGAAGTCGGCGTGCTCACGACGGCCGTGGCCGAGCTCGCCGGCGCGGACTTTCGCCGCGACCCCGGCAGCCCCGTCCCCCTCGAGGTCGCCTGCGCCGCCGCCGTGCTCGGCCCCGCCCAGCCGGCTGCCGCGCCCGCCGGCGCTAACCGCCAGCCGTCGCGCTCCGGCCGGCGCCCGGCTCCGCGGCAGCAGGGGCGCCGCCGCGACCCAGCCGAGGAAAGCCGCGAGGATCGCTTCCTGAGGGAGCTCTACGAGCGCTGCAAGATGACCCAGCCGACGCTCGCCGCCTGGCTCAACGGCTCCTGCGAGGTGCTCGCGATGGAGGGCGACGAGCTCAAGCTTGGCTTCTACCACCCCATCCATATGCAGAAGATCGCGAACGACGGACGCACGCTCGTGGAGCAGAAGGCGGAGGAGCTGTTGCAGCGCCCCGTCACCCTTTCCGTCGAGCGCATCGAGCGGACCGCTCCGGCGCGCCGTCCCGCTCGCGGCGGGCATTTGGCGGCGGCCGCGCGCGAGATGGGCGCCAGGCCCGTCGAGCTCCTCGCGCCGCCAGCGCGTCCCCAGACTCCCGGCGAGGAGGACTCCTGATGGCGAAGAGCAGTGGCCGCAATCGCTATCTCCGGCGTGGAGGCGGTGGTGCGAAGGCGCGGGTTGCAGGCGGCGCCCAGGGCGGACAGCTCGCCGAGGCTCAGGCCATGCTCCAGCGCGCCCAGGAGGAGCTCGCCGCCACGACCGTCGAGGGCAGCGCCGGTGGCGGCGCCGTCCGCGTCACCATGAGCGGTGAGCAGAAGATCCAGGCTATCGCCATCGAGCCCGACGTGGTCGACCCCGAGGATGTCGAAATGCTGGAGGATCTCGTGCTCGCCGCCATCCACGACGCAGCCGAGCGCGCCAGCGCCCTCCAGGCCGATTCCCTGGGGATGCTCACCGGCGGGCTCGACCTGCCGGGGCTCGGCGGCTGAACCGGCGTGCCCGACGCCGGCGCACCCGAGCCGATCGCCCGCCTCATCCAGGAGTTCTCGAAGCTCCCGGGCGTCGGACCCAAGTCCGCCCAGCGTCTCGCCTACCACGTCCTCCGCGCCCCCGAGGACGAGGCCCGCGCCCTTGCCCAGGCGCTCGCCGACGTGAAGGAGCGCGTCATCCTCTGCGAGACCTGTTTCAACATCACCGAGCGAAATCCCTGCTCTCTCTGCGACAACGAGCAGCGCGACCGCACCCTTGTTTGCGTCGTCGAGCAGCCCCTCGACGTGCTCGTCGTCGAGCGCACGGGTGGCTATCGCGGGCTCTACCACGTTCTCCACGGCTCCCTGAACCCGATCGACGGGGTCGGGCCCGAGCAGCTGCGTATGCAGGAACTGCTGTGGCGCGTGGAGGCGGGCGGCATCATGGAGGTCATCATGGCCACCAACCCCAACCTCGAGGGCGAGGCCACCTCGATGTACCTCCAGCGCCTCCTCCAGCCACTCGGCGTGCGCGTCACCCGGCTCGCGCGCGGCCTCCCCAGCGGCGCCGACATCGAGTACATGGATGACCTCACCCTCTCCCGCGCGATTGAAGGACGGCAGGAGCTGTAGCGTGGCGACGCGGCCCCGCGTCTACCGCGCAGAGGGCATCGTCCTGCGGCGCCGCAACCTCGGCGAGGCCGACAGCATCCTCACCGTCTTCAGCGGGAGCGAGGGCAAGTTCGAAGCCATCGCGAAGGGCGTTCGCAAGGCCCGCAGCCGCATGCGCGGCCACCTCGAACCGCTCACCCGCAGCCGCGTGCTCGTCGCCCGCGGGCGCAGCCTCGACGTGTTCACCCAGGCCGAGACCGTCGACGCCTACCGCCGCCTCCGCGAGAACCTCGACGCCAGCGCCGAGGCGATTTACTGCCTCGAGCTCATCGACCGCTTCACCGAGGAGCGCGAACCCCTCCCCGAGCTCTACGCCCTCCTCGTGACGGCGCTGGAGCTGCTTCAGGCGGGCGAAGGCCCCTCCGTCACCCGCCACTTCGAGCTCCGCCTGCTCTCTCTGCTCGGGTACGAACCCCACGTCGAGGGTTGCGTTCTCTGCGATGGTCGCCTCCCCGAGGAGGAGACCCTGCTCTCGCCCGGCGCGGGCGGGCTCGTCTGCCGCCAGTGCCGCCCCGAGGCCGGTGGGGGACGCATCGTCTCGGTGGCGGTCGTGAAGCTGCTGCGCTTCGCCCGCCGCGCCACGGCCGCCGAGTTCGCCGCCGTCCGCACCCTGCCCGAAGTCGGCCAGGAGCTGCGCGCGGCCGCCGCGGAGCTCGTCCGCTACCACCTCGATCGTGACCCGAATGCCCGCCGCTTTGTCGAAGGCGTGAGCGCCCTCGACCGGGGCCGTCAGGAGTAGGAGTTTCCCGCTTTGACGGAAGCGGTAGAATCTTCCTCACGAAGAGTCGCTCCCACCCAGCGGAGGTTTCCATGCCACTCTACGAGTACTACTGCCAACCCTGCCACGGCGTGTTCGAGGAACTGCGGCCCATGCGCGAGGCCGGCGAGGCCGTCCCTTGCCCCGAGTGCTACGAGGACGCGGACCGAATCATGCCCACGTCGTTCGCGGCCTTCACCTTCCGCGAAGGCTACCCCCGCAAGATTCCCGATGACGGCACGTACTGGCACCTGGGCAAGAAGGTCACCACGCGTAGCACCGGCGGGCGCCCCAACGAGCACCCCGAGGTCAACAAGCCGACCCCCAAGAAGCGCCTCACCCGTGGCGAGCGCTCCACGCTCAACGACATGGCCGAGGTCGCGGCCAAGGGCGATCTCGTCGACATGTTCAACAACCCCATCGGCCCCAGGGAGGTGAAGGAGGCCTACGAGCGGCGTGACGTCATCAAGAAGGGTGTCCCCACCCGCCTGCCCAAGGGGATGAGGAAGTAGCGGCTAGCTCCGGCGTGTAAGCACGTAGGCGCTCAGCTCTTCGAGCGTGCGGCGGGCGTCGGTCGCCTCCAGGGCGGCGAGGCCCTCGAGCGCGCGGTCCACGAACTCCCGCGCCATGTCCTGCGCGCGCCCGATCGCGTCCGACTCGACCACGGCTGAGAGCGCATCGGGCAGGAACGCGCCGCGCTCCCCGTCCGCGGACAGGAAGCGCCGCACGGGGTTCTCCCGCGGCGCTGAGTCCAGGTAGAAGAGCGCCGGCAGCGTGATCGTCCCTTCGAGAAGGTCGCCCCCCGCCGGCTTCCCCATCTCCGCCTCGTCGCCCGTGAAGTCCAGGATGTCGTCCACGATCTGGAAGGCCATCCCCAGGTTGTAGCCGTAGCTCCGCAGCGCCTCGACCTGGCTCTCGGTGCACGCCGCCAGCAGCGCCCCGCCCTGGGTCGAGTGCCCGAACAGCGCTGCCGTCTTGCCGCCGATGCGCCAGAGGTAGTGCTGCACGTCGCGGCCCACGTCGAAGGCGGCGGCGTCCTGGTCGAGCTCCCCGCTCGTCATCTTCATCAGCGCCAGCGCGAAGAGCCGCGTCACGGGCAGGCTGCCCGTGCGCGTCACCATCTCCGCCGCGTTCGAGAACATGAAGTCGCCCAACAGCACCGTCAGGGCGTTGTCGAAGACGGCGTTGGCGGTCGGCCGCCCGCGCCGGCTCGTCGCTCCGTCGACCACGTCGTCGTGCACGAGGCTGGCCGTGTGGAGCAGCTCGATGGCCGTGCCCAGGGGCACGAGCCGGTTCAGGTTGTATTCGCCGAAGGTGCCCGCCAGCAGCACCAGCGCAGGCCGCAGCCGCTTCCCCCGCGGCGCCAGCGCGTGATCCAGCATCAGCCTCAGGGGCGCGAGGTCCACCCGCTTCACCGACTCCAGCAGGTCTTCGACCAGGATCAGGTCCTCGGCCACGGGGCCGTAGAGCGCCGACTGCTGCGCCTGTGTCACGCGCTCGCCTCCATGGCCGAGAGGCCGCCCAGGAGCGCCTCCGCGTTGGCCGTGGTGGCTGCCGCCACCACCTCGACGCTGACGCCACGCGCATCCGCCATCACTTCGGCGGTGACGCGCACGTTCGCGGGCTCGTTGCGCGTGCCCCGCTGCGACTGTGGCGGCAACGCCGGGCTGTCGGTCTCGATGAGCAGCACGGAGAGCGGCAGGCCTGCCGCCACGCGACGGGCCTCGTCGTTGCGGGGATAGCCCGCCGAGCAGGTCAGCGATACCAGGAACCCCAGATCCACGTAGCGGCTCGCCTGTTCCAGTGTTCCCCCGAACGCATGCAGCACGCCCAGCGGACGCCCTTCCCGCCCCAGGGGCGACTCGGCGGCGAAGCCCGCCAGGTGAGGCCGCAACTCCTCCTCGGCGTCGCGCGAGTGGATGGAGACGGGCAGCCCCAGACGCGCCGCGATCGCGAGCTGTGCGTCGAACACGCGGCGCTGCACGTGACGTGGCGCCAGGTTCCGGTAGAAGTCGAGCCCGATCTCGCCGATGGCGGCCACGCTGCCGCTGCCGGCCAGGCTCTCGATCTCGTCCAGCGCCGCCTCCGTTGCCTGCGCCGCCTCGTGCGGGTGGAACCCGGCTGTCGCGAGCAGTCGCGGGTGTTCGGTTCGCGCCGCCAGCGCGATCACCGCTTTGCTCGATGCGACATCCTCGCCGCAGACGACGATGGCGCCGACGCCCGCCGCCGCCGCGCGCGTGAGCACCTCCTCGCGGTCGTCGTCGAAGCGCTCGTCCTGCAGGTGGCTGTGGGAGTCGAAGAGGCGCATCAGGTGGCGACCGGTTCCGGCACGTCGAGCTTGCGGTAGAGGGCGCCGCCCTCGCCGAGCGCGCGTCCGGCCGGCGTCTCCGTGAGCGTCCAGCCAGCTATCTCCGGTGTGCCCCCGTGCCCGAGCGTGGCGTGCAGGCGGCTCGTGGAGAACGGAAGGATGGGATGCAGGAGGGCGCACAGGCCCGAGATCGCCTGCAGCGCCGTGTGGAGCGTCTCGGCGGCGTGGTCGCGGTTTTCCTTCACAGCCCGCCAGGGGGCGCGCTCGTCGAGGTACTTGTTGGCGGCCTGCGCCACGGCGAGACCTTCCCGCAGCGCTCCCCGGAACTGACAGGCGGCGTACTCCGCCCCAGCTCGCTCGAAACCGTTGCGCACGGTCGCCAGCAGCGCCTCGCTCTCCGCGCTCAGGACACCGGGGTCGGGCACCACGCCGTCGAAGTTGCGACGGATCATCGCCAGCACGCGGTTCGCGAGGTTCCCCCACGTCGCGATGAGCACCTCGTTGTTCGCCCGGATCAGATCCTCCTCGCGGAACTCGGAGTCGCTCGTCTCCGGCATGATCTGGGTCAGGTAGAAACGCACGACATCGGCGTCGTACGTGTCGAGCAGGTCCAGCAGCCACGTCGCCGTCCCCTTCGACTTGCTCTGCTTCTGCCCCGCCGAGAAGTTCACGTACTGGTTGGCGGGTACGTCGTGCGGCAGGTTCAGCCCGCCGTAGCCGAGCAGCATCGCCGGCCAGATGAGGGTATGGAAGACGATATTGTCCTTGCCGATGAAGTAGTACGCCTTGGTCTCCTCGTCCTCCCAGTAGAGCCGCCACGCCTCGGGGTCGCCGGTGGCCTTCGCCCACTCCTTCGTCGCCGAGAGATACCCGATGACGGCGTCGAACCAGACATAAATACGCTTGTCCTCCCACCCCTCGACCGGCACCGGCACGCCCCAGTTGATGTCGCGCGTGATCGCCCGGTCTTTCAGCCCCTCTTCGAGGATGCCCAGCGTGAAGTTGGCCACGTTCCGCCGCCAGTGCGGCTGCTGCCCCACCCACTCCTTCAACTGCTCGTTGAAGGCGGAGAGCCGCAGCAGGAAGTGCTCCGACTCGCGCACCTCTGGCGTCGCCCCGCTCATCTTGCTGCGCGGCTCGATCAGGTCGACGGCGTCGAGTTGCGAGCCGCAGTTGTCGCACTGGTCGCCCCGCGCCTCCGCGTAGCGACAGAGTGGGCAGATGCCCTCCACGTAGCGGTCGGGCAGGAAGCGCTTGAACTCGGGGTCGTACAGCTGGTCCTGCGTACCCCGGTACAGCAGGTCCTGCTCGAGCAACCGCGAGAAGATGTCCTGCGTGGTCTCGTAGTGGTTCTCGGTCAGCGTCGTCGTGAACAGGTCGAAGGAGATACCGAACCGCTCCCACGCTTCCAGGATCTTCGGGTGGTAGCGGTCGACGACTTCCCGGGGGGTGATGCCCTCGTTATCGGCGGCCAGGGTGATGGGCGTCCCGTGGCAGTCGGAGCCGGAGACCATGAGCACGTCGTTGCCGCGCATGCGGTGGTAGCGGGCGAAAATGTCGGCGGGGAGATACGCCCCCGCCGCCTGACCGGCGTGCAGGAGGTAGTTCGCGTACGGCCAGGCCACCGCCACGAAGATGCGTTCCGCCATCGATGCCCCTTTGGGAGAGCGCTCTCGCGAGTCTAGCACCGCCCCGCTTTAGGGCCGACGCGCGGCTCTCTCCCTACTCTTCCCCTTCCGCCCAGGCCTCGTATGCCTCCGCCCGCGAGACTCCGAAGCGGTGCGCCGCCGCCCTTGCCGCGGCGCTGCGCCGCGCCCCCGCCTCCCGCATCTCCGCCAGGTAGGCGCGGAGCTCGCGCTCGTCGCTGCCCGCCGCCCACCCGCGTACATCGACTACGACCGTGCACTCCCCGCGCGTCTCCGCGAAGCGGGCGGCCAGCTCCGAGGCGCGCCCGCGCACCGCCTCCTCGTGGATCTTGGTGAGCTCGCGGCAGACCACCGCCGGCGGGTCGCCCAGGACGGCGGCCACGTCCCCGAGCGTGGCCGCCAGCCGGCGCGGGCTCTCGAAGAAGACGAGCGACTGCGCGGCGGATGCCGCCTCCGTCAGGCGCCGCCGCCGCTCCCCCTGCGCCCGCGGCAGGAACCCGAGGAAGTGCATGTCGCCGGCCGGGAACCCCGCCACCGACATGGCCGCCGCCAGCGCCGAGGGTCCGGGCACGGCGAACACGGGGATGCCCGCCTCGTGCGCGGCCTCCACGGCGCGCGCCCCGGGGTCGGCGATGAGGGGTGTGCCCGCGTCCGAGGTGAGCGCCACGACCCCCTCGCGGGCCGCCGCCAGCAGCCGCGGGATGCGCGCCTCGACGTTGTGCTCGGTGAGACTCAGCGCGGTCGCGCCCGTCTGCACGCGTTCGGTGAGCGTCCGCAGCACCCGCGTGTCCTCGGCCGCGATGAGGCTGGCCCCGCGCAGCACCACCGCGGCCCGCTCGCTCAGGTCGCCGAGGTTCCCGATGGGGGTGGCCACCACGTAGAGGCCGGGCGCGAGTTCTTTCATGCTTCGGTCAGCTTCACAGAACGACGCGGCGAGCGCGAATTCTGCCGCCGAGGGCCACGCTTTTCATTGACCCCGAGAGGCGTGCGGGGCTACCCTCTTCAGTAGCCGTGACACTCCCTTTCGAGTCATCCAGCATCGAACGGAAGTACCTTCGGTGAGCCTCGACTCCGCATCCGCCACCCTCGCCGCGCCTGATTCTTCGGAGCGCGGCGTTTTGCATACCCAGGAGGAGGGTTTGTCCGTGCCGGCACCGCGTTTCAAGCAGCTCAAGCACGCCTACGGCTTCGATGATGTCGCCATTGTCCCCGGCGAGGTCACGATCAACCCCGAGCTTGTCGAGTTTGGTCTCGACATCGGGCCGTACCACTTCGGCTTGCCCTTCATCGCCTCCGCCATGGATGCCGTCGTCGATCCCCCCTTCGCGCGCCTGATGCACGAGTCCGGCGGCCTCGGCGTGCTCAACCTTGAAGGCATCTGGACCCGCTACGACGACCCCCGTCCCATCCTCGACGAGGTTGCCTCCGTCAACCGCGATGAGGCCACGGCGATCCTCCAGTCGGCCTTCCAGCAGCCCATCCGGGACGATCTCGTTGCGCTCCGCGTACGGGAGATGAAGCAGGGCGGTGGGGTAGCTGCCGTCTCCGTCACGCCCAAGAGCACGAAGCAGTACGCCCCCCTCGTGCAGGAAGCGGGCGCCGAAATCCTCGTGGTGCAGAGCACGGTCACGACCGCTCGCCACGAGTCCAGCAGCATCGAGGGTTTGCGCTTCGAGAAGCTCTTTGAGCACATTCACATTCCCGTTGTCGTCGGGAACACCGTCGGCTTCAGCGCCACCCTCGAGGTGATGCGCTCCGGCGTCGCCGGCGTGCTCGTGGGGGTGGGGCCGGGCGCCGGCTGCACCAGCCGCGAGGTGCTCGGCATCGGCGTGCCCCAGGTCACGGCCACGATCGACTGCGCCGCCGCCCGTGAGGCCTACCTCGCCGAGACCGGCAACTACGTGCCCATCATCACCGACGGCGGCATCCGCACCGGCGGGGACGTGTGCAAGTGCTTCGCCGCCGGCGCCGACGGCGTCATGATGGGCTCACCCTTCGCCGCCACCACCGAGGCTCCCGGCCGCGGCTATCACTGGGGTATGGCCACCTCCCATGCCGACCTCCCCCGCGGCACGCGCGTCTTCGTGGGCGTGAACACGACCCTGCAGAAGACACTCTTCGGGCCCACTAGCCGCACCGACGGCACGGAGAATCTGGCCGGCGCCCTCAAGACGGCGATGGGCATGTGCGGTGCGCACACCATCCGCGAGTTCCAGGACGCCGAGTTGGTGATCGCCCCCTCCATCAAGACCGAGGGCAAGATCTACCAGTTCGCGCAGGCGGAATCGTAGGCAACCCGACGGAGAAGGCCGTCCCTTCGCACGCTGTCCTCGCCGCATCCCTGGTGCTGGTCGCCATGGTCGTGGCGGTGGCCGGTGGGGTGGCGACTCCCGCGCTCGCTCACGACGACTGCCCCCACTTCGACCTCGACGACCTGCGCGCCTCGGTCGAGGATGCGGACGTCATCGTCGTCGGCGAGCTCGTGACCTTGGACGGAGCCCCCGCGGTCGACCCCGAGGTCTACCTGAAAGGCTCGGCCGTCACCCAGACGCTTGTGCTGGCCGGCGAAGCCTCCGAGTGCGAGGAGGCCGAGCTTCCCCCGGCGGGCGCGCGTGTGGTGGTGGCCCTCAGGCGGGAGGCCGGCGGCTTCCAGTGGCCCGTGCCGGCGGCCCTCTTCGTCGTGGAAGACGGCATCGCGACGAACGGCGCCGAACCCGCCGCCTCCCTCCCCGAGGAGGAACTGGTCTCCCGCATCCGCGAGGTCTCCGGGCAGTACGCCGTGCTCGCCGTCGACCCCTCCGAGGGCGCTTCCGTCAATTGGCTGGGGGTCGTCCTGCCGGTCGCGCTGGCGGCGGCGATCATCCTCGGGATAGCGCTCGTCCTGCTGCGCATCTGGCACCGGATCGAGCCGGAGTAGGGCTACAGCAGCTTCTCCAGCGCCTTCGCGACCGCGTCCTCCTCGTCCGGAAGCACCGCGTCCGCCGCCTCCCTCGCGGAGTCATGCGCCTTCGCGACGGCCAGCCCCCGCCCTGCCCACGCCAGCATCGAGACATCGTTCACGCTGTCGCCTATCGCCACCGTCTCGCCCCGCGTGATCCCGAGGTCGCGCGCTACGAGCGCGAGTGCGTTCCCCTTGGTCGCATCAGGCGCCAGCGCGACCGTCACGAAGGGGAAATCGAGCAGGTGGAGGGTATCCCCGAGACGCTCGGCGAGCGCCTGGTGCACCGACGACGAGCGGTCCATGTCACTCAGCACGCCGACGCCGTTCGGCTCAATGCCGAGCGACTCCGGCTCGGGATGGTACTCGGGCGTCACCTCGCCCAGCTCGGCGTAGTACTGCGTTGCCGGAGATTCCGTCGTGACGGCGTAGCGATCGGAGCTGAACCACTCGTAGTCGTGGCCCGCCTCGCGCGCGTACGCCGTGACCTGGAGCGCCAGCTGCCGGTCGAGCTTGAGCTCTCGCACGACCGTCCCGTCGCCGTTTCCGATCAGGCAGCCCTCCTGCGCGATGTACGGGCTGTTCAGCCCGAGCTCCCGCGCAACCCGAAGGACGCCCATCCGCATCCGCCCGCTCGCGAGCACGACCGTGCGGCCCTGCTCGACGAGCGCGCTCACGGCCGCCCGCAGGCGCGGCGACAGCGCCCCCTTGTTCGGTCCGTCGTACGGCAGGATCGTGCCGTCGATGTCGAGCGCGATGAGCTTCACCCCCATCGCGCCGTCACCACCCGTTCCCAGCCAGCGAGGTCGTGCAGAATGCCCGCCTCGGCGCCGGCCGCCCTGGCCATCTCGACGACCCTGGCCCCTTGCCCTAGCCCCACCTCGAACGCCGCCAGCCGGGGCCGCAGCCGCCGGCCGCAGTCGTCCAGCAGCGCCCGCACCAGGTCGAGCCCGTCCTCACCCCCGTCGAGCGCCACCCGTGGCTCCCACTGGCGCACTTCCGGCTGCAGCGCCTCGATGGCCGTCGCGGGCACGTAGGGCAGGTTCGCGAGGACGATGTCCGCTCGCGCGACCGCAACTGCCAGGTCGCTCTGCACGAGCGCGACCCCGACGCCGTGGCGCTCTACGTTCAGTGCCGCGGTCCGCAGGGCGCCCGCGCTCACGTCGGTCGCGACCACACGGGCTCGTGGCGCGGCGTAGGCCACGGCAATGGCGATCGCCCCGCAGCCCGTGCCTACGTCGAGCACGGTTGCCTCGGGGTTGCGCCCGAGTTCGGCAAGGCCCGTCTCGACCAGCAGCTCCGTCTCGGGCCGGGGGATGAGCGTGTCCGGTCCTACCACCAGCTCGATTCCGTGGAATTCGCGCTCCCCCGTCAGGTAGGGCGTCGGTTCGCGCCGCAGCCGTCGCACGATCAGCGCCTCGAGCCGGGTGCAGGCGCCCTCGGCCACGGGCGCGCCGGCGAAGAAGGCGCTGCGGCTGAGCCCGCTCGCGTGGCGCGTGAGCACTTCCGCCTCGATCGCCGCGTCGGGGATGCCCGCGGCCGCCAGCTCTGCGCGGACGCGGGCCGCGACGGCGCGCGCCCTCACGCGGTCGTGGCCTGCAGCCGCGCCGCCTCTTCCGCCGCCGCCACCGCGTCGATGATGTCATCGATGTTCCCGTCCAGCCGGTCGGGAATGTTGTGCACCGTCAGCCCGATGCGGTGGTCCGTGATCCGGTCCTGGGGGAAGTTGTAGGTGCGGATCTTCTCGCTCCGGTCCCCGCTCCCCACCTGCGTGCGACGCTCGGCCGTCAGCTTGGCGTCCTGCTTCTCCTGCTCCATCGCCAGCAGCCGCGAGCGCAGCACCGTCATCGCCTTCGCGCGGTTCTTCAGCTGCGAGCGCTCGTCCTGGCAGACCACCACCTGCCCGGTGGGGAGATGCGTCAGCCGCACGGCCGTCGCGACCTTGTTCACGTTCTGCCCGCCCGCCCCGGAGGCGTGGAAGATGTCGACCCGCATGTCCTTGTCGTTGATCTCGATGTCCACGTCCTCCGCCTCGGGCAGCACCGCGACCGTGGCCGTGGACGTGTGAATGCGGCCCTGCGCCTCCGTGGCGGGGACGCGCTGCACGCGGTGGACACCGCTTTCGTACTTCAGCCGCGAGAAGGCGCCCTCGCCCGCCACGCTGAAGATGACCTCCTTGTAGCCACCGAGGCCCGTCTCCGAGACGCTCAGCATCTGCGTGCGCCAGCGGCGACGCTCGCCGTAGCGGTGGTAGGCGCGGTACAGCTCCTGCGCGAAGAGGGCGGCCTCCTCGCCCCCGGCCCCCGCGCGAATCTCCATGACCACGTTGCGGCTGTCACGCTTGTCCGTGGGCAGGAGCGCGCGCAGGATCCGCTCGTCCAGCGTGGCGAGACGCTTGTCGGCGGCCGCCAGCTCGGCCTCCGCCAGTTCGCGAATGTCGGCGTCACCCTCGTCCAGCAGTTCCTGCGCTTCCGTGCGCGCTGCCTCGGTCTCGGTGTAGTCGGTCAGGAGCTGAACGATAGGCGCGAAATCGGATCGTTCGCGCGCGAGCTGAGCCGCCTTGTCATAATCTGCCGCGACTTCGGGCAGCCCCATCTCCTCCGTGATCGCGTCGAAGCGCACCCGGATCTCGTTGAGCCTGTGGCGTACCGCCTCGTCCATCGCTCTATTCTGCGGGCGGGGCCAGCTTCGCGCTTGGCTAGCGGAGGTACGCGCCCAGCCGGACCGCGATCTCGCCCAGGGGAACGTCCTCCTGGTCGCCCTCCTGGCGTAGGTCCTTCAGCGCGGCCACTCCCCGCTCCGCCTCGTCCCCGCCGATGATGACGGCGAAGCGCGCGCCGCTGCCGTTCGCGCGCCGCAGCTGCGCCCGGAACGACCGCCCCGACTCCCCCAGCAGCGTGACGAACCCCGCGGCCCGCAGGTCGGCGCCGGCGCGTATCGCGGCGCGCGCACCCTCCGCCCCGGCGTGGACCACGAAGGCTTCCGGCGCCGCCGGCTCGGCCAGGGGAACCTCCTGGCGCTTCATCTCCAGGATGATCCGCTCGAAGCCCGAGGCGAACCCCACCGCGGGGGTGGGCGGCCCGCCGATCGTCTCGATCAGGCCGTCATAACGCCCTCCCGCGCCGATCGTGCTCTGCGCGCGCCCGTCGCCCGTGGGAATGAATTCCCAGACGGAGCGGTTGTAGTAGTCGAGCCCGCGCACCAGCAGCGGGTCGACCACGAAGGGCACTCCCGCTGCCGTAAGCGCGTCCTGGACGCCGGCAAAATGCTCCGCCGCTTCCTCGCTCAGGTCGTCGATCATCGTGGGCGCCCCCTTGCGGAGCTCCTGATCGGCCGCGTGGTTGCTGTCGAGCAGGCGCAGGGGGTTGCGCTCGAGCCGTCGCTGGCTGTCCTCGGAGAGTTGCTCGCGGAGGGGCAGGTAGTAGGCGCGCAGCCGCTCGAGGTAGGCGCGGCGCGGCGCCGGGTCGTCGATGCTGCCGAGGTGGACCTCGATGTTGCGCAGGCCGAGGCGCTGGTAGAGCCGCCAGAGCAGCTCGATCAGTTCCGCGTCCACCATCGCGCTGCCGGAGCCGAGCGCCTCGCAGTCGAACTGTGTGTGCTGGCGCAGCCTTCCCTGCTGCGGGCGGCTGTAGCGGAACATCCGGCCCGTCGTGTAGAGGCGCACGGGCTGGGGCCGGCTGGCCATGCCGTGCTCCAGGTAGGCCCGGCAGATCGCAGGCGTGGCCTCGGGCGTGAGCGACAGCGAATCACCCCCGCGGTCCTCGAAGCTGTACATCTCCTTCTCGACGATGTCGGTCGTCTCGCCCGTGCCCTTCTCGAAGAGGTTGGCGTCCTCGAAGGCCGGCGTGTCGATGCGGTTGTAGCCGAAAAGCCGCGTGATCTCCGCGGCCGCATCGTCGATCGCGCGCCAGTACGGCTGCTCCTCGGGGAGGATGTCCTCAGTCCCGCGCGGTGTCTGGAACCGTCCGCTCATGCCCGTCCCGCCAGGTGTCGTGGGGTTGCCTGCTAAGATACTGGCAGAATCGGCCCAACGAGAAAGCGCGTGAGCGTCCTCGAACGTTCTGAATCCCCGGCTATCACGGACCTGCTCGACCGTGTCCGTACCTACCTCCCCCAGGACCGGGTTGCGCTGATCGCCGACGCCTATGCCTTCGCCGAGGAGAGCCACGACGGCCAGATGCGCCGCACCGGCGATCCCTACATCTCCCATCCGCTCGAGGTCACCAAGCTCGTCGCTGGCCTCGAGCTCGACCAGCCATCGCTCATCGCCGCCCTCCTGCACGACGTGCAGGAGGACTGCGACGTCCCCAACGAGGAGATCGCCGAGCGCTTCGGCGAGGACGCCGCCGAGCTCGTCGAGGGGCTGACCAAGCTCGACAGCCTCCCCCTGCGCGTAGGCGAGGACGGCAGCGGCGTCCAGGCCCAGAACCTCCGCAAGATGCTGCTCGCCATGGCCGCCGACGTGCGCGTCGTGCTCATCAAGCTCTGCGACCGTCTCCACAACATGCGCACGCTCTACGCCCTCCCCGCCGAGAAGCAGCGCCGCATCGCCCGCGAGACGATGGAGATCTTCGCCCCGCTCGCCACCCGCCTCGGCATCTGGCAGATCAAGTGGGAGCTCGAAGACCTCGCCTTCCGCTACCTCGAGCCGCAGCGCTACCAGGAGATTGCCGCTCGCCTCGACGCCACCCGCCTCGCCCGCGAGCGCTACATCGAGGACGTGGCCGCCGGCCTCCGCATCCAGCTCGACGACGCCAGGATCGAGGCCGAGGTCACGGGCCGCGCCAAGCACATCTACTCCATCCACGAGAAGGCCCGCCGTTACGGGCGCGAGGCCAAGTCGTTCGACCAGATCTACGACCTGCTCGCCCTCCGCATCCTCGTGAAGGACGTGGCCGGCTGCTACGCCGCTCTTGGCGTCGTGCACGCCACCTGGCGCCCCCTCCCCGGCCAGTTCGATGACTACATCGCCAGCCCCAAGGCGAGCATGTACCAGTCCCTCCACACCACCGTTATCGGCCCCGGCGCCCGCCCCCTGGAGGTGCAGATTCGCACCTACGAGATGCACCGCGTCGCCGAGTACGGCGTCGCCGCTCACTGGCGCTACAAGGGCGGCAGCGATCGCGCCACCCAGGACGAGGAGCGCATCGCCTGGCTGCGCCAGCTGCTCGAGTGGCAGCGCGAGCTCTCGGGCGCCGAGGAGTTCGTCGAGAGCGTCAAGACCGATGTCTTCGACGACCAGGTCTTCGTCCTCTCGCCCAAGGGCGACGTGCTCGACCTCCCCGCCGGCGCCACCCCCCTCGACTTCGCCTACCGCATCCACACCGACCTCGGCCACCAGACCATCGGGGCCAAGGTGAACGGCAAGATGGCGGCGCTCAACTCAAGCCTTCAGAACGGCGATGTCGTCGAGATCATGCGCAGTCGCGCACGCAGCGGCCCCTCGCGCGATTGGCTCAGCGAGAGCCTCGGCTATCTGCAGACCTCGAACGGCCGCCAGAAGGTGCGGCAGTGGTTCCGCAAGCAGCGCCGCGCGGAGAGCATCGAGCGCGGCCGCGAGATGATGGAGCGCGAGATGCGCCGCCTCGCCTTCGACCTCTCCGACCACCAGGACGAGGTGCTCGCCCTCTTTCCCGGCAAGAGCTGGGACGACCTTTTCGCCTCCATCGGCTACGGCGACGTCAGCGTCGAGTCGGTCACGCGCAAGGCCAGCGCCCTCCTCCAGAAGCACCAGGAACCGGACGAGATCGACGAGATTCCGGTTGGGCGCCCCTCCCGCCGGGGCAGCGCGCCCGGCCTCCGCGCCTTCGGCGCCGGTGGCCTCGAGACGAGCTTGGCGCGCTGCTGCAACCCCGTCCCCGGCGATAGCGTCCGCGGCTACGTGACCCGCAGCCGTGGCGTCACCGTCCACCGCGCCGACTGCCACAACGTCCTCCACGAACGCGAGCGTGATCGCCTCATCGACGTCGACTGGGGCGCGACCGACGAGCAGCGCTACCCCGCCACCGTCCAGATCGACGCCTGGGATCGCGTTGGCCTCCTGCGCGATATCAGCACGCTCGTGGCCGCCGAGGACGTGAACATGGTCAACGTGAACACGACCAAGAACGGCAACGGCACGGTATCGGTGCTGGCCACCCTGGAGACGAGCGGGCTCTCCCAGATCTCGCGGCTGCTCACGCGTATGGAGACGATTCGCGGCGTGCGCAGCTGTGTACGCAAGTCCCGCTAGGGTCAGGAGGCGCGGCGCGCCAGCGCCTGGCGCCGCGTGGCGAGGGGTTCCACGCAGCCCAGGGCCGGCCGCAACTCTCCTCGAACGGACCGTACCGGCCGCTGTCGGGCGGTTGGGAGGAACCGACCGAGCACGCCACCCCCGCGCGGCAGCATGGAGCGAAGCGTCGCCCCGAGGAGCGCCACCGCGGCTCCGACGAGCACGGCATCGAAGATGATCGTGGGGATGGTGTTCACCATGGTCAGCACATCCGTTCGCAGGGTTCGCCCAACGTAGCGAACGTCCGTTCGTCTGTCAAGCACACATGTTCGAAGTGCCTGATAGACCCCACTGGTGATGCCGGACGTGGCTTCGATCGAAGATTGGGTGCTGGACCTCTCGGCCAAGACGGCGTGGCGGGTCCTTGTCGTTGTCTACCTTCTGGTGCAGGTCGTCATCGCCTTCATTCCCGTGCTCCGATGGATGTTGAGCCTGAGCAAGGAACAGAGCACTTTGCCAAGATGGGAGCCTCACTAGAAGGGCGCCTACGAGAGCCAGTGGAACCCCTCTCTGACCCTGGCGTTATCACGATGGCGGGCTTTCTGCCCGAAGAATAGTCCCGGGAATCCGCCCAGCAATCGCTCCTTACTCTGCCCGTTCCCGGTACTGCAGCGCCTCCGCCACGTGCGCGCTCCCGATCCCGTCGCTCCCGTCGAAGTCGGCCACGGTGCGCGCCACCTTGAGGACCCGGTGGAAGGCTCGCGCCGAAAGCGCCATCTGCATCGCCGCCTGGCTCAGGATGCGCTGGGCCGGCTCGTCGAGCTTCCACTGGGCCTGCTCGCGCACCTCCGTCGGACCCATCTCCGCGTTCAGACGCGTGCGCGTCCCGGCGAAGCGCTCCCGCTGGATCTCGCGCACGGCCCGCACCCGCTCCGCCACCGCCGACGAGGGCTCGCCCCGCGTCCCCGCCGCCAGCTTCTCGTAGTCCACGCGGGGCACGTCGATGAAGATGTCGATGCGGTCCAGCACCGGCCCCGAGACGCGCCGCTGGTAGCGTGCCGCCGCGTTCGCCGGACAGCGACACTCGCGTACGGGGTCGCCCAGGTACCCGCAGGGACACGGGTTCTGGGCCGCCACCAGCGCGAAGCTCGCCGGGAACGTCGCCGACTGCCGCGCCCGGCTGATCGTCACGATGCGGTCCTCCAGCGGCTGGCGCAGCACCTCCAGCACCTGCGTGCCGAACTCCGGCAATTCATCAAGGAAGAGCACCCCGTGGTGGCTCAGGGTGATCTCGCCCGGACGGGGCACGGAGCCGCCCCCCACCAGTCCCGCGTGCGAGATCGTGTGGTGAGGCGCACGGAACGGTCGCTCTCGCAGCATCCCGGCGCCCGACGGCAGCAACCCGGCCACGCTGTAGATGCGTGTCACCTCCAGCGCCTCGTCGTTCGTCATCGGCGGCAGGATCGAGGGGATGGCGCGCGCCAGGAGCGTCTTGCCGCTCCCGGGAGGCCCCCGCATCAGCAGGTTGTGACCGCCGGCGGCGGCCATCGCCAGCGCCCGCTTGGCGTGCTCCTGCCCGATCACGTCGCCCAGGTCGGGACCGTCGCGGTCGCGCTCCTCCGGCTGGTCGGACGGCGAGTACGGCGCGATCGGCGCCTTCCCCAGCAGGTGCGCGGCCAACTGCGTGAGCGACTCCACCGCGTACACCTCAAGGCCCTCGACCAGCGCCGCCTCGGGCGCGTTCAGAGCGGGCACGAAGGCGCGGCGCGCACCGTGATCGCGTGCGATCGCCACCATCGGCAGCGCCCCTCGCACGCTGCGCACCTCCCCGTCGAGCGCGAGTTCCCCCACGAGCACGGCGTCGGCCAGGTCCGCCTCCACCTGCCCGCTCGCGACGATCACGCCCGCCGCGATGGGCAGGTCGTAGGCGGGGCCCTCCTTGCGCAGGTCGGCCGGCGCGAGGTTGATCACGATGCGGCTGTTGAACGGCCACGTGAGCGCGCTGTTGCGGATCGCCGCCCGCACCCGCTCTTTCGACTCCTGCACGGCGGTGTCCGGCAACCCCACGATGGCTGTCGTGGGGTTCTGCGCGCGCGAGATGTCGACCTCGACGTCGACCATGACGCCGTCGAGCCCAACGACCGCGCTCGACCGCACCTTGGCGAGCACGCGCGCAGTCTGCCGCCATCAGGCAAAGGAGGCAACCGGCAACGGTTGCGGGTCGGAGCTACGCCGCGCCCGCGGGCTCTTCCAGGGCGGACGCGGCGAGGTGCTGCGCGGGCAGGAAACGCAGCACGCACAGCGCCCCCGCGAACACGACGCAGGCCCCCACGGCGGATGCGAACGGGCGGATGCCCGCGGCCATCGCGAACCTCGTAGAATGCGCCCGCCAACCCGGCTGAGTCGGAGGAGAAAGCCATGAGCGCACCCAATGTCCTGCTCGCCTCGAAGGGCCATCCCTTCCAGCGCGAGCCCTTCTTCCAGATGTTCGATGCTTTCCAGCAGGAGGGGGATATCTCCGCCTGGACACACGTCGAGCAGCCCGCCGCCCAGCTCTTCTTTCAGCCCGAGAACTCCCGCGAGTACGACTGCATTGTCGACTACTCGATGCCGGGCGTCTTCGGCGTGGGCGGCCCGCCCGATCCCCCGGAGGCGCTCAAGGACGGCTACATGCGCCTCACCGAAGAGGGCAAGGGCCTCGTCATGATCCACCACAACATCTGCTCCTGGCCCGGCTGGGAGGAGTACGCCGAGATCATTGGTGGCCGCTTCTTCTACAACCCCGGCAGCCTGCGCGGCGTCGAGTACCCTGATTCCGGCTACCTGCTCGCTGCCAACCACACTTGCCAGGTGGTCGAGGCTGAGGCCGGCCATCCCGTCGTCGAGGGCGTCGAACTCGAGTTCGAGCTGCAGGACGAGATCTACCTCGCCCCCTACCACGAGGACAGCCTCGTCCCGCTTGTCCGCAGCGACTTCGACTTCACCTACAAGAACTTCTTCTCGCCCTCGCTGGTTGTGAACCACGGCCGCATGTACGAGCGCGGCGACTGGACCCACCCGCCGACCCCGAACCTGGTCGTCTGGGCGAAGAACTACCGCAACAGCCCCATCGTCTACGTGCAGGCCGGCGACGTGCCGACCTCGTACAACAACCCGAACTACCGCAAGCTGCTCTCCAACGCCATCAAGTGGGTCGCCTCCGACGAGGCCCACGCGTGGGCGCGCGAGCGCAACGCCGCTGCGGTCTCCTAGGGGAAGGGAAGCGAAAGCTATGGCAAGCAACATCGTCCTCGATCACATCGAGAAGTTCCCCTGCGGCCCCGGCGGCCACAATTTCGCCGATGGCCCCGTCTGCGGCGCCTGCGGCAAGAGCGAGACGCCCCACCTGACGTGCCTCTTCTGCGAGCTGGACGGCGTCGAGCGCTACGGCGGCATCTGCGACGAGCACATCGTCCAGAACGGCGATCGCTCGGCCACCGGGCCCATCTGCGGCAACTGCCACGTCGTCGTCTACGACAGCGACCGCGACAGCGGCGGCTGGGTGATCATGAAGGACGGCGAACCGCTCCTGGCGTAGGTCGCGCACGGGTTCGCGTGGCCCCGCCGGGTTGGCTGGGCCGTGGCGAGCCGCTACGATCAGTCGCGCCGCGGCCCCGTGGTGTAGCGGCCTAACACGCCACCCTGTCAAGGTGGAGATCGTCGGTTCAAATCCGATCGGGGTCGCCAGAAACCTGTCCGTACCAAGGCCCCTGCCGGCCGGCAGGGGCCTTGTTGTGTCCGTGTCGGTTCGGCGCCCAGGCTGGTCCGCGGGCCCGAAAGTGTATGGTGCAATTAGAAATGCCCAGCCATACACTTTCACGACGGGACGTAAAAGTGTATGGTGCAATTAGAAATGCCTGGCCATACACTTTTGCCACCGTCGGCCGAGCGCCTTGCCCAACCGACCGCTCCCGAGAGGCCGCGAAGCGGTCGGCCATCCCGCGAGGTAGTCTATGCCCGCCTGGAGGCGCAGATCGAGGAGCTCTGGACGCGCATGGGTGGGCTCCCCAACCGTCTTGAAGCTGCCGACATCTGGGAGGGCATTTGGTTCGAGGAGGCCCATCACTCGACTGCCATCGAAGGGAACACCCTTGTGCTCAGGCAGGTCGAGGCGTTGCTCGCCGAGGGACGCGCCGTCGGCCAGAAGCCGCTCAGCGAGTACATGGAGGTTCGGGGATACGGGAACGCCGCCACCTGGGTGTACGACCAAGGAGTCGAAAAGTCAGACTGGGCCAGTGGCGAGTTGCTGAACCTTACCGAGGTGCGCTACGTCCACACGCTCGCCATGGGCCCTGTCTGGGAGGTGGCGCCTCACCCTGACGCACTGCCTTCCGAGAAGCCGGGCGCCTTTCGGCGACATGACATCCAGCCATTCCCCGAGGGCATGGCGCCTCCGCCCTGGACAGAGCTCCCGGCGCTCATGGCCGATTGGCTGCAGCATGCGAACGCCCTTCCCTCGCGCACCCCTGGGTTCCCCGCCGCAGTTGCCGACCTCCACTGTCGCTTCGAGCAGATACACCCCTTCCTGGACGGCAACGGCAGAGCGGGTCGGCTCGTTCTGAACCTGCTCCTCGTGAGGCTTGGGTATCCCCCGGTCATCATCTACAAGGTCCAGCGGCGTCGCTATCTCCGCGCTCTCCGGCGAGCTGACGCGGGTGATCCAGGCGCCCTCGCCGAATTGCTGGCCCGCTCCATGCTCGACAACCTGCATCGGTTCGTCGTGCCGGCGGTTGCTGGACCCGCCCGCCTCGTTCCGCTCGCTGCCCTCCAGACCGGGCAAATAACAGTCAATGCCCTGCGAACCGCCGCGAACCGCGGCAGGGTTCGCGCTACCAAGGGCTCTGACGGGCAGTGGCGCAGCACCCGTCGCTGGCGAGATGACTACCTCAAGACCCGATACCAGCGAGCTTCCGGTGACGGTGGGGCCTAGCGGCCCCCGACCAAAGTGTATGGTTCAATTAGAATCGTCCAGCCATACACTTTCGACTTTCCCCTTCACCCACACCCATCGCTCGGCGGCGCTGCTATCCTCGATCCAGGGAGGCGATTCGTGAAAGCGCTACTGAAACCGTTTGTCACCGTCCTCGCGTTCATCGACAGCGTCATCGAGAGCGTCATCCGGCCCGCGCAGCTCCGGCGGCGCGTCCAGAACCGTACAACCCTTACGACGGGCTCGAGCCCCGACCCCAACCGCCGCCCGCCCCGCCGCTAGCTGTCCTCTCCGCCCTCGTCGTGTTCCCCTGACCCCTCGCCGCCCACCTCGGGGTGGGCGCTCCACGAGTCGAAGGGCTCGCTCGTAGCAGCGAGTGTGATGGCAACCTTCTGTCCGGGAGCCAGGTCGGTTGGCGCGGTTGGGCCGAGTTCGGTCCCGTTCGAGAGGTGCACCTCGACGCGTACCCGCTCCAGCGTGGTGTTGGTCGTGTTCTCCACGGTGCCGGTGAAGGCGTTGGCTGCCGCGTCGTAGGAGAGGATCAGGTGGGTGCCCGCGCGGGTGTTGTCGTAGGTTTCGTCCAATCCGAACTGCTCGCCCGACTCCTCTTCGCCCTCCGAGGCGTGCTCACTGCCGCCGTGCTCGCCCTCACCCTCGCGCCCCTCGTGCGACTCGCCGCGACAGCCAGCCAGGAAGAGCGCGAGCGCGATCAAGAGAGCGGCGTAGGTGGCCGACCGGGGTTTCGTGCTGCCCTTCCCCACTAGCTCGTGACCGCGCCCTGCGAGGCGCTTGAGACGCCGTTCGCGTACTTCGCGAACACGCCCCGCTCGTAGCGTGGGGCCGGCGCTGTCCACGAGGCCAGGCGGCGCTCCAACTCGGCCTCGTCGATCTCCACGTCCAGCCGCCGCGCGTCGATGTCGAAGGAGATGGTGTCGCCCTCTTTGATCGCGGCGATGGGGCCGCCGGCCGCCGCCTCCGGGGCGATGTGCCCGGCCATCAGGCCGTGCGTCGCCCCGCTGAACCGCCCGTCCGTGAGCAACGCGACCGAGTCGCCCAGCCCCTCCCCCACGAGCGCCGCCGTCACGCCCAGCATCTCGCGCATGCCGGGGCCGCCCTTGGGGCCCTCGTAGCGGATCACGACCACGTCGCCCGGCGAGATGCGCCGCTCCGAGACCGCCGCGAAGGCGTCCTCCTCGCGGTCGAACACCCGCGCCGGACCGCGGTGCTGCATGATCTCGTGCCCCGCGACCTTGATGACGCATCCCTCTGGGGCAAGATTCCCCTTCAGGATCACGAGGCCCCCTGTCGCCTTCAGCGGCTCGTCCAGCGACACGATCACGTCCTGGCCGGGCGCCTCCTGGGCGTCAGCCGCCTCCTCGCCGATCGTCCTTCCCGTCACGGTCGCCTGATCGCCATGAATCTTTTCGCCCGCCAGCAGGCGCTGCGCCAGGAGGCGCGTTCCGCCCGCGCGGTCCATGTCCAGTGCGACATAACGGCCGCCCGGCCGCAGATCGCCGATGATGGGCGTGCGCTCGCTGATCTCGTCGAAGTCGTCGATATCGAGCGAAACGCCCACCTCCCGCGCCATCGCCAGCAGGTGCAGGACCGCGTTCGTCGAACCACCCGTCGAGGCGACGCAAACGATGGCGTTCTCGAACGCCTCCCGCGTCATCACGTCCCCCGGTAGCTGGCCCCGCGCGAGCACGTCCATCACGAGTTGGCCCGCCTCGTAGCTGGCGCTGTTCTTGCGCGGATCGGTCGCCCCCGCCGACCCGCTCCCCAGCGGCGCGATGCCGAGGAACTCGATCGCGGTCGCCATCGTGTTCGCGGTGTACTGCGCGCCACAGGCCCCCGCCCCGGGGCAGGCGACGTCCTCGAGCGCGGTCAGCTGTTCGTCCGTCATGTCCCCCGCTGCGTGGCGCCCCACCCCCTCGAACACGTCCTGGATGGTGACGTCGCGACCCTCGTAGCTTCCGGGCGCGATCGAGCCGCTGTAGAGCACGAGCCCGGGAACGCCCAGCCGCGAGAGGCCCATCACGCCGCCCGGGATCGTCTTGTCGCAGCCGACGATGACGACCGCGGCGTCGAACAGGTAGCCCCGCCCGCAGAGCTCGATGCTGTCCGCCACGATCTCGCGGCTGATGAGCGACGCCTTCATTCCCTCCGTGCCCATCGCGATGCCGTCGCTGATAGAGACGGTGTTGACCTCCATGGGCGTACCGCCCGCCTCGCGGATGCCCTGCATCACCTCCGCCGCCAGCTCGCGCTGGTTGAAGTTGCACGGCATCGTCCCGATCCAGCTGTGAGCGACCATCACGAGCGGTCGCTTCAGCGACTCCGAGTCGTAGCCGATGGACTTGAACATCGCCCGCGCCGGCGCCCGGTCGGGCCCGTCGACGAGTGTGCGGCTGCGGTGGCGAGGATCGAGCGGCATGGGGAACTCCAGGTGGGTGGAAATCTGGGAAATCGAGCCTACGCGCTGCCCGTGTCCCGAGCCAGAACCGCGAACCGAGGGCTGCTACTTGACCGCCGAGTTGGCCGCCACCTCGTGGAGCGCGTCCCCGAGCCGGTGGACGCCCTCCTCGATCTCCTCGACGGGCGTGTAGCTGAACGCGAGCCGCAGGTGCTGCGTGACGTTGCCGTCGGCGAAGAAGTGCGGTCCCGCACCGACGACTACGGCCTTCTCGTTCGCCACGCGCTGCACCTCAATGGCGGAGAGCCCCGGCCTCAGTCCGACCCAGACGAAGAAGCCGCCCCCAGGGCGCTGGTAGCTGATGTAGTCCCCGCAATGTTCGTCGAGCGCTTCGCACAGGCGGTCGAGCTTGCGGCGGTAGATGGCGCGCAGGCGTTCCACGTGTCGGTCGAGGTCGCCGTTCCGGATCATCTCGGCCACGGTCCGGCCCAGGTACGGGCTCGACCCCATGTCGTAGCGCAGGGCGGCCATGCGCGTGATCAGGGTCGGCGGCGCCAGGTTCCACCCCAGCCGCAGCCCCGTCGCGATGATCTTCGAGAAGGTCGCCACCTTGATCGCCAGATCGCCCCCCGAGAGGGAGAAGAGCGAAGGCGGCGGAGGCTCGTCGCCGAACCAGAGTTCGCCGTAAGCGTCGTCCTCCATCAGGAGGATGCGGTGCTCGCGCGCAAGCTCGAGAAGGCGTTCGCGACGCGCCAGCGGCAGCGTCGAGCCCTCCGGGTTCTGGTGCGTGGGAATCAGGTAGAGCAGCTTCGCCCGCCGCCCCTCGTCCGCCAGCCTCCGCAGCGCCTCCTCCGCCAGGTCGACGCGAATGCCCTCCTCGTCCATGGGAACGGCCTCGACCTGCGCCCCGAACGAGTGGATCGTGCGCAAGCTGCCGGGGAAGGTCGGGCTCTCGACGAGCACCGTGTCGCCCGGGTCGAGCAGCGCCTCGCAGGCGATGCCGATGCCGTGCGCCGCGCCCGAGCTCACGATCACGTGCTCGGCCGTGAGCGGCAGCCCCTCGATGTCCGAGGAGCGCTCCGCGATCGCCTCGCGCAGGGGCTGCGCGCCGAACGTGCCGCCGTACTGCAGCGCCTCGCGCCGCTCGTGTTCGAGCACGGTGTGCGTGGCCCGCAGCAGCTCCTCGCTCGGCAGCGAAGGCACGTCGGGAAGACCGCCCGCGAACGAGATCACAGGCTGGTCGTCGGGGCGGGCCGCCGCCCACACCCCCGCCCCCATGATCTTCGAGCGGGCGCTCACGAGGTCTTCGAGGGAGTCCTGGGTCCAGAAAGGCGTCTCGGGCATCGTCCAAGTATGGCCGCGACGGCCCTCAGTGGCGAGCAGGAGTGCCTGCGCAACCCCTTTAACGCAGGTGTAACGGGAGGGGGCGATCTCCGGGCTACGATCCCGCTATACTTATCTTTCACCCGAGTGTGCGTTGGGAGGCGTGAGCCTCGCGAGGCGAGGCGCCAGAAAACGCACCCCCCCGCGGGGAGCCGCCCCATCGATCGGCGCCGAACCCGGTAGAGCGAATGAGAGGAGACGCTTGATGGCCGCGCATACCCGGCCCCCGAAGCAGGGTCTCTACGATCCCCGCCTTGAGCACGACTCGTGCGGCGTCGGCTTCCTCGTGCACCTCAAGGGCCACCGCTCCCACATGATCGTCGAGAAGGCGATCGAGGCCCTCTCCAACCTCAACCACCGCGGCGCCAGCGGCGCCGAGGTCAACACCGGCGACGGCGCCGGCCTCCTCATCCAGACCCCCGACGAGTTCTTCCATCACGAGTGCGCCCAGCTCGGCATCCAGCTCCCGCAGCGGGGTCAGTACGGCGTCGGCATGCTCTTCTGCCACGGCGATGACCACGCCCGCACGCTGGCCATGAACCTCCTCGCCGAGCTCGTCCGCGGCGAGGGACAGCACCTCCTTGGCTGGCGCGATGTCCCCACGGACAACTCGATGCTCGGCGAAACCTCCCTTGTGGCCGAGCCCTCCGTCCACCAGGTCTTCATCGGGCGCGGCACCTGGGTGAAGACCGACGACGATTTCGAGCGCCGCCTCTTCGTCATCCGCAAGCTCTTCGAGCGCGAGGTCGAGCGCCGCGGCATCGGCGACTCCGAGGACTTCTACTTCCCCAGCCTCTCCGGCCGCACGGTCGTCTACAAGGGGATGCTCACGGCCCTCCAGCTGCCCGAGTACTATCCCGATCTGCGCGACCGCCGCATGGTCACCGCCCTGGCGATGTTCCACTCGCGCTTCAGCACCAACACCTTCCCCAGCTGGAAGCTGGCCCACCCCTATCGCACCATCTCGCACAACGGCGAGATCAACACCCTGCGCGGCAACAAGAACTGGATGGCCGCCCGCGAGGCCCTGCTCGAGTCTCCCCACTTCGACGACATCCACAAGATCCTGCCCATCATCGACGAGGCCGGCAGCGACACCGCCTGCCTCGACAACGCCCTTGAGTTGCTCACGCTCGGGGGGCGCCCCATCGAGCACGCCATGATGATGCTCATCCCCGAGGCCTGGTCCGGCCACGAGACGATGAGCGAGGAGAAGAAGGCCTACTACGAGTACCACAGCCTGCTTATGGAGCCCTGGGACGGCCCCGCCTCCGTCGCCTTCACCGACGGTCGAACCATCGGCGCCGTCCTCGACCGCAACGGTCTCCGCCCCTCCCGCTACCTGGTGACGAAGGACGACCTCGTGGTCATGGCCTCCGAGTCGGGCGTCCTCCCCGTCGAGGACGACAACGTGCTCATGAAGGGGCGCCTGCAGCCGGGCCGCATGTTCCTCGTCAGCCTGGAGGAAGGGCGCATCATCGGCGACACCGAGCTGAAGCAGCGGCTCGCCCGCGCCCACGACTACTCCGGCTGGCTCGAGACGAACCTCACGCGCCTCGCCGCCCTGCCGGCGGCCGAGGCCACCACCCCCATCGCGGGCGCCGACCTCCTCGAACGCCAGATCGCCTTCGGCTACACCGTCGAGGACGCCAAGTACCACCTCGGCCCGATGGCCCGGCAGGGCCAGGAATCCATCGGCTCGATGGGCACGGACACGCCCCTGGCCGTGCTCTCCGAGCGCCCGCAGCCGCTCTACAACTACTTCAAGCAGCTCTTCGCCCAGGTCACGAATCCCCCGCTGGACGCCATCCGCGAGGAGATCGTGACCTCCGTTGACTCGCTTCTCGGCGCCGAGGGCAACCTCTTCAGCGAGGGGCTCGACGACGGCTACCGCATGATCGCGCTGCCCACGCCGTTCCTCACGAATGCCGAGCTGGCCCAGTTGCGCGAGCTCGATCACGCCGGCTTCCGCTCGGCCGTGCTGCCCATGACCATGCCCGCCGCCGACGGCCCCGCGGCTATGAAGCCGGCGCTCGACGCCCTCTTCGATCGCGCGGACCAGGCGATCGAGGACGGCGCCACCATCCTCATCCTCTCCGACCGCGACATCGACCGGGAGCACGCGCCCATCCCCGCGCTGCTCGCCACCGCCGGCCTCCACCACCACCTCGTGCGCACCAAGCGCCGCACGAAGGTCGGGCTCGTCGTCGAGACAGGCGAGGCCCGCGAGGTACACCACTTCGCCCTGCTCATCGGCTACGGCGCCGGCGCCATCAACCCCTACCTCTCGCTCGACACGCTGTACGCCATGAAGGTCGAGGGCTCGCTCGAGAGCGACATCCCCTGGGAGAAGGTCGAGGAGAACTTCGGCAGGGCCCTCAAGAAGGGCGTGGTGAAGGTGATGTCGAAGATGGGCATCTCCACCGTGCAGAGCTACCGCGGCGCCCAGATATTCGAGGCCGTGGGCCTCAACGAGGACCTCATCGACCGCTATTTCACGGGAACGGTCTCACGCATCAGCGGCGCCGGCCTCGAGCAGATCGCTGCCGAGATGCTCCAGCACCACGCCCGCGCCTACCCGGAGCGCGATGGCGGGCTCTTCAACATTGGTTGGGGCGGCCAGTACCAGTGGCGACACGGCGGCGAGTACCACCTCTTCAACCCCGACACCATCTTCAAGCTGCAGCACGCCACCACTACGAAGCGGCGCGAGATCTTCGGCGAGTACACCACCCTCGTGAACGACCAGGCCCGCCAGATGGCCACCCTCCGCGGCCTCATGGAGTTCCGCTCCGACCGCGAGCCCATCCCCCTCGAGGAGGTCGAGCCGGTCTCCAGCATCTTCCTCCGCTTTGCCACGGGCGCGATGTCCTTCGGCTCGATCAGCGCCGAGGCGCACGAGACGCTCGCCATCGCCATGAACCGCATTGGCGGACGCAGCAACACCGGCGAGGGCGGCGAGGATCCCCGCCGCTTCACCCCCGACGAGAACGGCGACCTCCGCCGCAGCTCGATCAAGCAGGTCGCCTCCGGGCGCTTCGGCGTCACGAGCGAGTACCTCGTCAACGCCGATGAGCTCCAGATCAAGATGGCGCAGGGCGCCAAGCCCGGCGAGGGCGGCCAGCTGCCCGGCCACAAGGTCTGGCCCTGGATCGCGCAGGTGCGCTACTCCACTCCGGGCGTGGGCCTCATCAGCCCGCCCCCACACCACGACATCTACTCGATCGAGGACCTCGCCCAGCTCATCCACGACCTCAAGAACGCGAACCCGCGCGCCCGCATCAGCGTCAAGCTCGTCGCCGAGGTGGGCGTCGGCACGGTCGCGGCGGGCGTGGCCAAGGCCAAGTCCGACGTCGTCCTCATCAGCGGGCACGATGGCGGCACCGGAGCCAGCCCGCTCACGTCGCTCAAGCACGCGGGCGTGCCCTGGGAGCTCGGCCTCGCCGAGACCCAGCAGACGCTCGTCCTGAACAAGCTGCGCGACCGCATCGTCGTCCAGACCGACGGCCAGATGAAGACTGGCCGCGACGTCGTCATCGCCGCCCTCCTCGGCGCCGAGGAGTACGGCTTCGCGACGGCCCCGCTCGTGGTGTTGGGCTGCATCATGATGCGCGTCTGCCACCTCGATACCTGCCCCGTCGGCGTCGCCACCCAGAACCCGGAGCTGCGCGAGAAGTTCACGGGCAAGGCCGAGCACGTCGTCAACTTCTTCGAGTTCGTCGCCGAGGAGATCCGCGAGACCCTCGCCGAGCTCGGCTACCGCTCCCTCGGCGAGCTCATCGGCCGCAGCGACCTGATCGACCCGCGCCGCGCCGTCGACCACTACAAGGCGCAGGGCATCGACCTCTCCGCCATCCTCTACCGGCCGCAGGTGCCCGAGCACGTCGCCACCCGCCGCGTCGCCGAGCAGGACCACGGCCTCCGCCACGCCCTCGACCAGAAGCTCATCCAGCTTGCCGCCCCGGCCCTCGAATCGGGCGAGCCGGTCGATGTCAATGTACCTATCCGAAACGTCAATCGCGTGGTCGGAACCATCCTCGGCAGCGAGGTCTCGCGTCGCTACGGCGCCGCCGGCCTCCCGCCCGACACGATCACCTTCCGCTTCAAGGGCTCGGCCGGGCAGAGCTTCGGCGCCTTCGTGCCCAAGGGCATGACCCTCCTCCTCTCCGGCGACGCCAACGACTACTTCGGCAAGGGCCTCTCCGGGGGACGCCTCGTGGCCGCCCCCCCGCCCGCCTCCACTTTCGTGCCCGAGGAGAACATCATCATCGGCAACGTCGCCCTCTACGGGGCGACCGCCGGCTCGGCCTTCATCCGGGGCGTGGCCGGAGAGCGCTTCTGCGTGCGCAACAGCGGCGCCCACGCCGTCGTCGAGGGCACGGGCGACCACTGCTGCGAGTACATGACCGGCGGCCGTGTCGTCGTCATCGGGCCCACGGGCCGCAACTTCGGCGCCGGCATGAGCGGCGGCGGCGCCTACGTGCTCGACGAGGAAGGCGATTTCGACATCCGCTGCAACCGCGAGATGGTCGACCTGGAGCCGCTCGCCGAGGACGACGACATCGCCCTCGTACGGAGCCTCCTCGAACGCCACCGCGAGCACACCGGCAGCACCGTCGCCGGCCGCCTCCTTGAGGACTGGCAGGGCGCAATTTCGCGCTTCGTAAAGGTTATGCCGCTCGACTACCGCCGCGTCCTGAACGAACAGCGCGCCCGCGAAGAGGCCGAGCGCGAGCAGGTGGGGGCCACCGGTGGCTAGGCCCACGGGCTTCATCGAGTTCGAGCGGAAGGGACCGCCCAGCCGCCCCGTGGCCGAGCGCGTCACCGACTGGCTCGAGTACTACGAGGAGATGCCGGCCACCCAGCTCAACGAGCAGGCGGCGCGCTGCATGGACTGCGGCGTGCCCTTCTGCCACCAGGGCTGCCCGCTCGGCAACATCATCCCCGACTGGAACGACCTCGTGTATCGCGGCCACTGGCGCGACGCGATCGAGCGGCTGCACGCCACCAACAACTTCCCCGAGTTCACCGGCAGGCTCTGCCCCGCCCCCTGCGAGGCCGCCTGCGTGCTCGGCATCAACGACGACCCAGTCACCATCAAGCAGATCGAGATCAGCATCATCGAGCGCGCCTGGCGCGAGGGCTGGATCCATCCCGAGCCGCCGCAGCAGCGCACCGAGCGGCGCGCCGCCGTCATCGGCTCCGGGCCCGCCGGCCTCGCCGCCGCCCAGCAGCTGCGCCGCGCCGGCCACGACGTCACCGTTTTCGAGCGCGACGACCGCATCGGCGGCCTCCTCCGCTACGGCATCCCCGAGTTCAAGATGGAGAAACGCTTCATCGACCGCCGCCTTGAGCAGATGGAGGCCGAGGGCGTCGTCTTCCGCCCCAGCGTCAACATCGGCGTCGACGTGGATGCGCGCGACCTGCTGAACGAGTTCGACGCCATCTGTCTGTCCGGCGGCGCGACCCACTCCCGCGACCTCCCCATCCCCGGGCGCGAGCTCGACGGCATCCACCTGGCGATGGACTTCCTGCCCCCGCAGAACCGCCTCGTCGCCGGCGACGACGTCCCCGAGGACGAGATCATCTCCGCCGCCGGCAAGCGCGTCATCATCCTCGGTGGCGGCGATACCGGCGCCGACTGCCTGGGGACCGTGCACCGCCACGGCGCCCTCAGCGTGAAGCAGTGGGAGCTCCTCCCTCGCCCGCCCGACACCCGCCCCCCCGAGACCCCCTGGCCCACCTGGCCGAACGTCTTCCGCACATCGGGCGCTCACCAGGAGGGCGGCGATCGCGACTACAGCATCCTCACGAAGCAATTCACCGGCGAGAACGGCCGCCTCACCACCCTCCACGGCGTGCGCCTCGAGTGGGCCCCCGGCGAGGACGGCCGCATGCAGATGGCCGAGGTCCCCGGCAGCGACTTCGAGGAACCGGTCGACCTCGTCCTGCTCGCCCTCGGCTTCCTCGGGCCCGAGCGCCCCGGCATGCTCGAACAGCTCGGCGTCGAGCTGACCGAGCGCGGCAACGTTGCCGCCGACGAGAACAAGATGACCAGCGTCCCCGGCGTCTTCACCGCCGGTGACATGACGCGCGGCCAGTCCCTCATCGTCTGGGCCATCGCCGAAGGCCGCGACGCCGCCCGCGGCATCGACCGCTACCTCATGGGCGAAACGTCCCTTCCGTAGCCACTCGTCTCAGACCACGCTGATGACGGCGGTCGTGTCGCCGGCTTCGAGGGCGCGGTAGTGGCCGAGGACCAGCTCTTTGGTCAGGTAGCGCCCGTGCTCGTGGCGATCGTTCTTTTCGAGGACGGGGAACTGGTCGAGGATGTAGGCGGTATCCTTGTAGTCGAGCCCGTACAGGTGGAAGAAAAGCGCGTCGAGGCGGGCGCGGATCTGGCGCCGCTCGGCGGGGTCCCAGGGGAAGGGGTCGCCGTCGTGGCCAAGATCGCGGGCGAAAGGCTGGAGATCATGGGCGGTGTAGCAGAGACGCAGCACGTGGTCCCTGACCAGTTCTCGTGCAGTGCAGTCACCGAGTCTCCGGTCGAAGCCGTCCGGTGCGATCATCGGGAGCTGCTCCACGATGTACCAGTTCATGCTGGTGCCTTGCACCTTGCGTTTCGCAACATAGTCGAGTGCGAGGCTGCTCAGGTTGGCCACGAGGTTGGCGGCATCAGACGCTGGGAGAGCGGGGTCGGGGAGAAGTAGCGGAACTTTGTTCCCGAACCCGGCCCAGGGAACGATGGTCGCGATCATCGTTCGCTCGTCGGTTGATCTCGCGATGTCGCGGAAGCCAACCGCCCATCCTGGGCGCTCGGGAAGCTGGCCTTCAATCTCGGCGGTGGCCACCCAGTACTGCGCCTGTGGCGAGAAGCCTGGGTTGGCGTGTTGCTCGTCGCTGACGGGCACACTGAGGTAGGGGTTGTTGACGTTATCCGGATTGAAGTCAACGGCGTTGGCGCGGTGGTCGTAGTGATGGATCATGCGCCCCTGGTAGAGGGGCGCCCACTCGGCATCGCCCCGCCGGTAGCGGTTGGGAGCCGTACGGTAGGCGCTCTCAGCCTCAAGCTGTTCGGAGGTCTCGAACAAGCCTGAGTCGTTTGTCATGTCGAACATGCGGACGTAGCGAACGTCGTACAGGCGCTGTGCATCCGTCCCCGCTCCGGCGACCAGCACGGGGTGACGGCGGTAGATCGCGCGGACGATTCGGGCGTCGCGGCCGGAGCGAAGCGTTGGCGCGGTACCGGTGTTGGGGTTGATTCTGCCGAAATCCTCGGCGGTCAGGGAGAAGACGCGGTCGCCGTCATCAAGGTCGACGCGCCCATTGAGGTAGAACCCACACTGCGCGTCGTCGAATATGCATTCGGTTCCTCCCGCGATCAGGGCGCAGAACTTGAAGCGAGTGTCCACGTCCGCGAACCACTTGGAGGTATCGGCAGTTGGGTTGGCGGACCGCCGGTTCTCGAAGTCGTACACGCCCGAGAGGCGGCCCGTCGTGGAGACGGAACGGAAGAATGTGGCGGCGGTGTGGTCGGCGTAGATGCCGGAGGGCGTCAGCAGGCCGATGACGCCCCGCGGGTGTACGAGCGCGAGGGCGCGTTCGACAAAGAGGCTGTAGAGGTTCATGTCGCCCTTGCCGAGCAGGGGGTAGTCGCCACCGGTCCGGATCAGGGTTGAGAGTTGCGTGGCCTGCTCGACAGCGGCGTCGAAAGCGGCGACGGTGGGATCACCTTCGGCACGGCGCTCGCCGATGATTCTCCTGCGGTCGGCAGCGGTACGCGCCTTGGCCACTTCCTCGTCTCGCGTGGCCCACCACTCGACCTCCTGCAGCTTGATGCGGTCCCAGGGGGGATTGCCGATGACGGCGTCGAAGCCGGGGGACTCGCCGGTCATGATGTGAGGGAACTCGATCTCCCAGTGAATGATGTTCTCGCGGTCGACGATCGCCTTTGCGCGGTCGCGGATCTCGCGGTACTCAGGGGTGGTGGGCGTGAGGCCCTCGCGGTTCTCGCCGCTGTAGAGGACGGAGATGGCGCGGCCCGAGTGTCCTTTCAGGACTTCCGCGAGCGGCTCATGGAACGCAGCCCGCTCGCGTTTCTTCATCCCGGCCGAGAGCCAGCGCAGGCCGGCCACGAGCCCGAGCGGACCGTTGTGGCGCGCTACAGGGGTGCGCATGTCATCGTGCAGGTCGTCCGAGACCTTGATCTCGTCAAGCGTGAGATCGAGCACGTCGGAAGCAGCGCCGGCGGGCTCGACCGCCTGGGCGGCGTTGCGCGCAAAGGCCTCGTTGAGCATGTCCGGTCCCCACTCCGCGAGGTAGTCGCGTGCGGTGCGGGCGCTGATCCCGAGCAGGGAGTCGCCGGCGCGGATGCGGTGGTCGAGATAGGGCAGCGGCAGTTCGCCCGTGAACGTGTGCAGCCAGAGGGCGACCTTGGCCAGTTCCACCGCCATGTCGTTCTTGTCGACGCCGTAGATACAGCGCTTCAGCACCATGCGCTGGAGCAGGGTGTCGTCGCCGAGGCCCTGGTGCTCGTCCTGCAGCTCCCAGAGGCGCGCGCGAATGGGTGAGACGTAGGCGGGCGCTTCCTCCCACTCGCGGTTGACCAGGCTGTTCAGCCTGTCAGTGAGCCAGTCGATGGCGGTTATGAGGAAATGGCCGGAACCCATGGCGGGGTCGAGGACGGTGAGGTCCAGGATGGCCGCCGCGGGGTCGTTGGCCGCGATGGGATCGCGGCGAAACGCCTCGATCCGCTCCTCCACGAGCGGCGTCAGCGTTTGTTCGACGACGAGGTCGACGAGTTCTTGCGGCGTGTAGTAGGAACCGGAATCCTTGCGCGCGTACGGGGAGACGGTGACCTCGACGTGGCCGTCTTCGTCACGGCGCGGGACGCGTTCGAGCAGACGCTCGTAGATGCTCCCGAGTTGCTGAACTTCGAGGGAGCGGTAGGAGATGTAGGCGCCTCCGGCCGTGTGCGAAAGGTCGTGGATGATCGGCGCCAGTTCAGCATCGGTGAGTTCGATCTCGTCCACGATGGCGTGCCCGCTGGCGAAGAGCCCCCCGTTGTAGGCCTGAAGCCCGAGGGCAGGGTCTCCCTGGTCGACGATCTGGGTGAGGGTGCGGAGGTGTGACCAGAAGCGGGTCGAGAGCGTGGAGAACGAAGCCGCGTTGTACTGGCCCGCCACCGGGTCTCGCACCCCGTGGCGGAGGCTATAGGGCTGGTAACGCTCATCCTCCGCGTCGAGCATGCCGCGGTCCTCGGCGTAGTTGAGGAAGAGCAGCCGGTAGAGAAACGTGAGCGCGGCGCGGGCGACATCGTCGGCGGAGGCCTGGGGCCGCTTGTTCCAGAAGAGTTCGACGAGTTGGGGATAGACGTTGTTGAAGACGACATCGGAAAGGCTGCTCGCCACCTGCTCGTCGGTACGCCGGCCAGCGGCAAGGAGACGGTCGAGGAGGCAATCGCGCTCTCCCTCGCCGGGGATCCACGAGCTGCGCTTGAGCAGCAGGTAGCCGACGCGCAGGTCGTGCAGGGCGTCTTCTCCAAGAACCTGTCCGAAGAGGTCGTCGGAAACGAGCAGGCCTGCGAGGTCTATCTCCCAGGCGCGCTCCCGCGGTCGAGCACGGTAGGAGTAGATGCGCCAGCGGGCGCCGTTGGTCAGGATGCCCCAGCGAACGGCCTCGTCGGAGTCCGTGCCGGCGATCAGGAGGTAACGCTGGATCTGCTGGGCCGCCGTCTCGCCGGGGCGCGCGCCCGTGCCCGTCGCGTCGAAGTCGCGTCCCCAGGCCTTGCACTCGACGATGCCCGCCGACTGGAGCACTTGCTCACGTTCCGATGCCGTCAGCGAGGACTCGCGGGCGGCATCGCTCTCGAACAGCGTCAGGTCAACTTCGTCGCGTGAGGTCAACATGCGCGCGGGGAGGGTCTGCGGCCAGCCGAGAGCCCGTAGCGCCGGTTCAATGACCAACTGGATCGTCAACGCTTCGTCCGCGGTGTGGACTCCGCTCATTGACGCGAGCAACTCGCGAAGCTCGGCGACGAACTGTTCGAACTCGGCCGGTTCGCTAAGGACTGCCTGGTACTCGGGTTGTTCGGTGATTTCGCTGGCGAGGAAGGCTTCGGACCAGAGAGGCTGGGGCTCGGCCATGAGGCCGATCATAGACGAGCCCCAACAACCGCGCGGACGGGTGACCGCTGCCGCTCCCCTACCCCGCCCGCTCGATCAGGTACCGCGCGACCGTCGCCAGCAGCACGCGCTCGTCCTCGCGTAGGCCGAGGCTGTCGAGGAGGCTGCTGGCCTCATCGACATAACGGCGGGCATGTTCCTCCGCCGTCGCCCGCACGCCGTCCGCCTCCATCTGCGCCGAGACCGCCTCGATCTCCGCCGGCGGTGGCTCCTCGTGCGCGTACAGCCGCTCGATCGCCGCGCGTGTGCGCGGCTCCGCCAGCGCCGCGATGACGGGCAGCGTCTTCTTGTGGCGAGCCATGTCGTTCTGGTTCGACTTGCCCGTCACCGAGGGGTCGCCCCAGATGCCGAGGATGTCGTCCCGCACCTGGAAGGCCAGCCCCACCTTGCGCCCCCAGTCGCGGATGCCGTCGCTCTGTTCGGCGGGCGCTCCGCTCAGGATGGCGCCCATCTGCAGCGGCGCCCCGATGAGCGCTCCCGTCTTCCCCTCCACCATCGCCAGGTAGTCCTCGATCGAGACGTCGCCCCGTGGCTCGAAGCTGAGGTCGCTCCACTGCCCGCCGATCATGTCGTCAGTGGCCGCCAGCAGCGCGTCGAGCGCGGCCACGCGACGCCCGCTGGGCGCGTCCGAGTCCGCCAGCGCCCGCAGGGCGCGGGTCAGCAGGAAGTCGCCGACGTTGATCGCCTGCGCCTCGCCCACGATCCGCCAGATGGTCGGTCGGTGGTGACGCTCGGCATCGCGATCCTGGATCTCGTCGTGGACGAGCGAGAAGTTGTGCACGAGCTCCACGGCCACGGCGCCGGGCATGGCGTCGGCGGCCGAGCCGCCGAGCGCCTCCGCCGCCAGCAGGCAGAGGGCCGGGCGGATGCGCTTCCCCCCGGTCGTGGCGGGACGCCCCGCCTCGTCCTCCCAACCCATGACATAACGCGCGGAGGCCGCCAAGCCGCCCTCGTCACTGCCGACGGCCGCGCGCAGGGCGTCCTCGAGCGCCTCGAGGTGGGCGATCAGCGCCGAGGGAGCTGTCGCTGCAGCGGTGGTCATGCGGCCTGCTCCCCCTTCCGCGTCGCTCAGGCGGTCGCGAGGCTCTCCTTGCGCTCAGGCCGGCGATCCTTCAGGACCTCCAGCGTCCGTCGGGCGATCCCGTCGCCGTCGAGGTCGTACACGTTGCGGTACACCTTCTGCGGACCGTGATCCACGATGTCGTCCGGCATCGTCAGGTTCAGCAGGAGCGCTTCGGGCACGCCGTTGTCCGCGAGTGCAGCCAGCACTGCCTCCCCGAAGCCGCCCGCGCGGACGTTCTCTTCGGCGGTGATGATGCCGCCCGTCTCGCGCGCGGCCGCCCGGATGGCAGCCTCGTCGAGCGGCTTCGCGAAGCGCGAATTGATGACGCGCGCCTCGATCCCTTCGAGGGCCAGCAGGTCGCCCGCCTTCACGCACTCGATCACGGAGGCGCCGTAGCCGATGAGGGTGACGTCACGCCCGTCCCGCAGCAGCTCCGACTGGCCGATCGGGATCTTCTTCATGGGCTGGTCCGTGGGAGCCCCCGGACCGGCGCCGCGCGGGTAGCGGACGGAGAAGGGCGTGTCGTGCGCCACCGCCGTATAGAGCAGGTCGCGCAGCTCCGCCTCGTCCTTGGGCGCGCTCACGACCATGTTCGGCAGGCAGCGCATGTAGGAGGTATCAATGAAACCCTGGTGCGTCTTGCCGTCGTCGCCGACGAATCCCGCGCGGTCCAGGGCGAAGATGACCGGCAGCTTCTGCACGATGATGTCATGCACGATCGAGTCGAAGCCGCGCTGCAGGAACGTCGAGTAGATGGCGGCGATGGGGCGCATGCCCTGTGTCGCCAGCCCGGCGGCGAAGGTGACCCCGTGCTGCTCGGCGATGCCCACGTCGAACACGCGATCGGGGTGCTTCTTCTGGGTGGCGGCCAGCCCCGTGCCCTCCAGCATCGCGGCCGTGATGGCGACCACCCGCGGGTCCTGCTCGATCAGCTCGCCCACGGCCTGGGCGAACACCTTGCTATAGGTGGGCGGCGCCTTCGGCGCGTCGGGCGCCGGCGCCTTCTTCAGCCAGAAGGTGCCGCTGTGGCTCTGCACCGGGTCGGCCGCCGCCTCGGGGATGCCGTGCCCCTTCTCCGTCAGGATGTGGAGCAGCACGGGCTTCCCCCGAACCTTCTTCACTGCCGAGAGTGTCGCCTCAAGCTCGCGCAGGTTGTGGCCGTCGATGGGACCGTAGTAGTCGAAGCCGAACTGCTCCCAGAAGCTCGCCGGCACGATCAGGTCGCGCATGCTCGACTTGACGCGCTGCGCGGTAGTCCACATCTGCTCCGCGAGGTTCCGCCCGATGGGGAACTGCTCGACCAGCGTGTCGATCTGTCCCTCGATTTCCTGCTTGACCCGCCGGTAGTGGGGCTCGATGCGCAGCTTGTTCACGTTGCGGCTGAGCGCCCCCACGTTCGGCGAGATCGACATGGAGTTGTCGTTCAGGATGACGATCAGATTGGTGCCCAGGTGCCCGGCGTGGTTCAGCCCCTCGAAGGCCATGCCCGCCGTCATCGCGCCGTCGCCGATGACTGCGATCACGTGGTGGTCCTCGCCGCGCAGATCGCGCGCCGCCGCCATGCCCGTGGCCGCTGAGATGGACGTGCCCGCATGGCCCGCCCCGAAGAGGTCGTGCGGGCTCTCATTGCGGTCCGCGAATCCCGAGAGGCCCTCGTACTGCCGGATCGTGTCCATCTGGCCCCGCCGCCCCGTCACCATCTTGTGGACGTACACCTGATGGCTCACATCCCAGAGCATGCGGTCGCGCGGGGAATCGAACTGCCGGTGCAGGGCGAGCGTCAACTCCACCACGCCGAGATTCGAGGCAAGGTGCCCCCCGCCCCCAATCCCCTGGATCGTGTTGACGAGCTCCTCCCGAATCTCCTGCGCAAGCTGCTCCAGCTCCTCGGCCGAGAGCGGGCGCAGGTCTTCGGGGGAGTCGATCTTGTCAAGGAAAAGGCCCATGAGAAGCCTCCTGATGGTCCCCGTGGAAAGAGTGAAGCGGTTGCGACCCTTCGCCGCAGTCAGGCTGCTTACCCGCGCCTCCAGGCAGCGGTTGGAGACATATACGCGAGTGGGTACCAGAAGGTCAAGAAAAGGTTAAGGCGCAGAACTGCCCGATCCGTGGGGGGCAGCGCCGTTCGCAACCGCTGCGTGGGGGAGGCGCAGCGTGAACGTGGACCCGTGTCCGGGCGTCGACTCGACCTCCACCGAACCGCCCATCGAGTCCATCAGCTCCCGCACGATCGCCAGCCCCAGCCCCGAGCCACCCCGGCCCCGCACGCGGCTCCGGTCCACCCGGTAGAACCGCTCGAAGACGTGCTCCAGGTCCTCCTGCGGGATGCCCGGGCCGTCGTCCCGCACGCGGATCCACACCTGCTCCCCGCCGCAGCCCGCGTCGATTGCCACGGTTGCGTCCTCCCCGCTGTGCTTCACGGCGTTGTCGACCAGGTTCAGCACGCAGCGGTAGAGCATGTCCGTGCTCGCCATCGCGTCGCAGGCGCCTCTCGCGTCGGCCGTCAGCCTCATGTTGGCGCGTTCCGCCAGTGGCTCAAGCTCCTCCAGCGCCATCCCCACGAGTTCGCCCGGGTTGACCGTCCCCAGGGGGAGCGATGCCTGCGGCGCGGTCAGCAGGAGGAGGTCCTCGCTCAGCCGCGTAAGCCGCTCCGTCTGGCCCTTCACGGTCTCCAGCAGGGCCCGTTGCTCATCGTTCTCGCTCTCGCTCGCCATCTCCGCCACCTCGATATTCGTGCGGATGGCGGCCAGCGGTGTGCGCAGCTCGTGAGAGGCGTCCTGCACGAAGCGCCGCTGCGCTTCGAACCCCCGCTCGATGCGTTCGATCATCGAGTCGAACGTGTCGGCCAGCTGCTTCAGCTCGTCGTCCGGCCCCTCGTGGTTGATCCGTTGCGAGAGATTCGTGGCGCTGATCTCGGAGGCGACCTCGGTGATGTCGCGCATCGGCCGCAGGATGATGCCCGAGAGGGCGAAACCCCCGAACCCGGAGATGAAGGCGAGCCCGAATCCCGCCACGATCGACCACGTCCGCAGCCGGTCCAGGTTCTCCGCGTGGAACTCGTCGCCCGCCTCCTCCACCAGCTGCGCCGGCGTCATCTCGTCCATGCCTCCGGCCTCTTCGCCCTCCGTGTCGATGCCGGCCGCCTGCCACTCGGCCTCGTCCAGGCCCATCTCCTGCATGATGGCGCTGTCGTCGGGCTCGTCGAGCCGCGCGGCGATGTTGAGGAACAGGATGAATGCCAGCCCGAGGATCAGCAGGAGCGTGGAATACCAGACCGTCAGGCGGAAGCGAACGGTCCTGACTACCGGCGGCAATCTCGGCCTAAAGGACGTAACCCTTCCCCCGAATGGTGGTGATCATCTGCTCGTCGAAGCCGTCGTTCAGCTTGCGGCGGAGGTTGTTCATGTGGACCTTCACCGTCTGTGTGAACGGGTTCATGCGCTCATCCCAGATGCGCTCGATCAGCTCTTCCTGGGGAATGGCGCGCCCCTCGTGCTTGGCCAGGTAGTAGAGGAGCTCGAACTCCTTGGGGGTCAGGTGAATGGAGACCCCCTCGCGACGCACCATGTTCGTGTTCGGGTCGAGCTCCAGCCCCCGCGTGGAGAGCACCGGGTCGAGCGGCGTCCCCTCCCGCCGGCTGACGGCGCGGATGCGAGCCGCCAGTTCGCTGAAGGCGAACGGCTTCACCAGGTAGTCGTCGGCGCCTTCGTCCAGCCCTTCGACGCGCTCGCGGATGCCGCTGCGGGCAGTCAACATAATGATGCCGCCGCCGAACTGGTCCGCCCGCAGCCGGCGGCACACCTCGATGCCGTCGACCCTGGGCAGGTTCAGGTCCAGGCAGACGACGTCGTACGGCACGCCCCCCGCCTTCTCCAGAGCCTCCGCCCCGTCGTAGGCGACATCGACCGCGTAGCCGAGCTTTGTCAGCCCCCGGTCGAGTGCGGAGGCCAGTGACTGTTCGTCTTCCACAACCAGGACTCGCATGTGTCCTCCCGGGCGATGGTCTGTGATCCTAGCCTAGGGCAGCCGGGCACAGCGAAAGGTAAAGGTTCGGGGAGGGGCGCGGCTGGCAGCAGCGACTCGTGCCCGGGTAGCCTCATCCGCCGCTCAGGGAATACGTAGATATGGGTGGCCCAGTCCTGAGTATATGGGTACTATGGGTTCGTGAAGACGACACTTGAGATTCACGACGAACTGCTGGTCCGGGCCAAGCGCCACGCGTACGAGACAGGACGGACCCTGCGGGCTGTGGTCGAGGAAGGACTTCGGCAAGTGCTCTCCGCGAGTCCGTCCGACTCTCGCTACCGGCTACCCGACCTGAGCGTCGGGCGTGAGGGCGAGGGTGATCCGTTGGAGGCCTACTCGTGGCAGGATCTCCGCGACATAATCTACGGCGAGCCTGAGCCTCGGTGATCGCCGTCGACACGAATGTCCTGGTGTACGCCCACCGCCGGGAGGCGCGAGACCACAGGGCGGCGGCTGCAATCATTCGCGCTTTGGCGGAGGGTGACGCACCCTGGGCCATTCCATGGCCCTGTTGCTATGAGTTCCTCAGTGTTGTCTCCAACCCCCGCATCTGGAGGGACAGCGCCTCGAGTCCCGAGCAATCGTGGGCCCAGCTCGCAGCCTGGACCGGCTCGCCCTCCGCGCGCCTTATAGGCGAGACCGATGACTTTCTCCGGATACTCGAGCGCTTCGTGCAGCGCCCCCGAGTAATCGGAGGTGTCGTCCACGACGCGAGGATAGCGGCTATCTGCGTCGCCCACGGAGCCGAGGAGTTGCTCACGCGGGACCGCGACTTCTCGTTGTTCCCGGAACTGCGGACGCGAGACCCGTTCGCTGATCGCTAGCTTCGCGAGCGACAGAAGGGGCGACCTGTCTGGCGCGGGACTTGTTATGTCCTGCCAAGGGGCCAGATCGGCTCCCGTTAAGTACATAACTGGAATAGTGCGAACCAAATGGGCGACTGCAGCCCACGCCCGCTCAGCCCCCCCAGACCCCCTCCGGCGGCCCGACAGACGCCATCCCCTACAATCCCGCCCGAGGAACCCCCACCGTGTCCGCTCCCATCGTTGCCGCAGAGCCCGGGAAGGCCGTCACCCTCCTCCGCCCCGAGGCGGACGGATGGCGCCGCTCGCCGCTCGCGCGCGCTGGGTTCTGGCCCAGCTGGCGTCCCCGCCACGAGGCCGTCTCCCTCTCCGTCGTCGCCGGCGAGGGCAAGCGGCAGCGCAGCGCGATCGAGATGCTCGACCTCCAGGGCAACCATCTCCGCACCCTCTACGAGAGCCCCCTCGGGGGCGACGCCGTCATCGCCCCGAACGTGCCCCACTACGCCCTCTGGTCCCCCGCCGGCGACCAGCTCGCCCTCGTCGCCCAGGGAAGCGCCGGCCTCACCCTCTTCCTGAGCGAGGCGGACGGCCCCCTCATCGCCGACCCCATCCAGTCGGGCGCGCCCCTCTTCCTCGCCTGGTCCCCCGATGGCGGACGGCTCGCCGTGCACGCGGGCGTCAACCTCTCCGTACTTGAGCTCGCCGAGGCGCGCGCCTCCCGCCCCATCTCCGCCGATGCCCGCGGCTTCCGCACGCCCGCTTTCAGCGACGACGGTGAGCTCCTCGCTTTCGCCACCCCGGATGGCAGTGGCGACGGGGTGGTCGTGCGCGTGGCGAACAGGGCCGGCGAGATCGGGGAGGCCGTGCACGAGCTTCCCGGCGGGGTCGCCCTCGCCTTCCGCCCCGGCACGCGAACGCTCACCGTCGCCGTCACCACCCGTCCCGCCTCCGGCGCCTTCGACGAGCTCTGGACCATCGACCTCGCCACCGGTGGCGACGCGGAGCTCCTCCTGCGCCGTCCCTTCGCCAGCGTCTTCTGGGACCCCGCCGGCGAGAAGCTCGCCTTCGTCGTCCCCTCCAGCACCGGCGACAGCTCGGTCTCCCTGCACGCGCGCACGGCCGCCGGGGAGTTCCTCGGCGCGAGCCCGCCCTTCGCGCCCTCGCCCGACTACCAGACCCTCGCCGGCTTCTTCGACCAGTACGGCCAGTCGCACCGCCTCTGGGCCCCCGACGGATCCGCCTTCCTCGCCGGCGGCCGCCTCCTCACCGACTCGCCCGCCGCCGCCTTTGGCGACGGCTCACGAGACTCCGTCCTCCAGTGGCGCCCGGGGCGGGGCGCCCCCATCGAGCGCATCGGCGAGGGCGGCATCGGCTTCTTCCCCCCGCTCGCCGCCGGATAGCTTCCGGTAAGGGAGGCGCCGGCGCGCAATTGCCGCCCACCAGACCCCCGCCTACACTCGAATGCAGCCCAGGTGGCCCCCGGAGCATTCGATGGACCCCTCTCAGGAACCTGTACCTGCGGAATCACGCGGCTCAAGCCGTGTTCGCGGTTTCGCGGTCGCCCTGCTCGCCATTGCGGGCCTTCTCCTCATGTTTGGCCTCGGCTACGGCGTCAGCGACCTCACGAGCGACGACGAGACCGTGGTCGTGGCGCCACCGGCGCAAAGCGTCGACGAGCCCGCCGCGGCCGAGACGCCCGCCCCGGAAGAGCAGTCCGAGCAGCGCTCCGAGCTGGCAGTGGGCGTCTCCATCCTCGAGGAGATCTTCGAAGTCCTCCAGGAGGAGTTCGTCGACAAGGAGATCCTCGACGAGCGCTCCCTGCGCGACGCGGCCATCCGCGGCGCCATCGACTCGCTCAACGACCCGTACACCGAGTACCTCAGTCCCAGCGACCTCGCCCGCGGCATCGGCGAGATCGAGTCCACCTACCAGGGCATCGGCGCCACCGTTACCGACCGCACCGGCGCGATCCAGATCGTCAGCCCCTTCCGGGGATCCCCGGCGGAGAAAGCCGGCATCCGCCCCGGCGACATCATCCTCGCCGTCGACGGTGAGTCCACCGAGGGTTGGACGGACCAGCAGGCCGTCCAGCGCATCCGCGGCCCGCGCGGCACCGAAGTCATCCTCACGGTGCGGCACACCGATCTCGGTCCGGGGCCAGAGATCGAGGACATCACCATCGTTCGCGACCAGATCCGCATCCAGAGCGTCTTCACCGAGCCACGCCTCGAGGTCATCCCCGGCGAGACCGGCGATGACCTCGTCGATCGCGAGGGCAACGTCGTCACCGACATCCTTTATGTGAATATCTCCCAGTTCCACTCCGAGACGCCCGACGAGCTGCGCTCCGCCCTCGCCGACGCCGAGAGCGGCAACTACATCGGCCTCATCCTTGACCTGCGCGCTAACCCGGGCGGTCTCCTCCGCCAGACCGTGGAGGTCACCGACGAGTTCCTCGAGGAGGGCGAGATTCTCAGGGAGATCGATGCCGACGGGAACCAGCGCACCTTCGCTGCCCGCCCCGGCGGCGTCGCCACCACCATCCCCGTCGTCATCCTCCAGGACGGGGGCAGCGCCAGCGGCGCCGAGGTGCTCGCCGCCGCCCTCGTCGACAACGGACGCGGCGTCATCGTGGGCACGCGCTCCTTCGGCAAGGGCACCGTCAACCAGCTGCACGCGCTCAACAGGTGCGGCGCCCCCGAGGGCTGCGGCGCGCTCTACGTGACCATCGGGCGCTGGCTCCGCCCCAACGGCCAGGTCATCGAGGGCCTCGGCATCGCCCCCGACTACGAGCTCGACCTCCTGGGCGACGACTACATCGACTACGGAGACCTCCACGTGTTCGCCGCCATCGATGTCCTCCGCGGCAAGGAGCCGCCGCCCCCGCCCGAGCGTGTGACGGACGACGACGACGCGGAGGTCGATCGCCCCAACGGCGCCGAGCGCGAGGATCCGCAGGCCCAGCAGTCGGAGGAGGAGTAGCCCCCGGCGGCTTGGGCGCGAACCGGGTGCGTGCGAGACTGAAGCCATGGCTGCTGGAGAGGCGATCGTCGCCCAGAACCGCCGCGCTCGTCGCGACTACGAGATCCTCGAACGCTACGAGGCCGGCCTCGCCCTGACCGGCTCCGAGATCAAGTCGATCCGCCTGGGCAAGGTCGATATCCAGGGCGCCTACGGTCGCTTCCGCAGGGGCGAAGCCTGGCTCCTCGACGCCTACATCGCCCCCTACGCGAACGCCGGCTACTCGCCCCACGAGGCGCGCCGCGACCGCAAGCTGCTGCTGCACAGGAAAGAGCTGCGCCGCATCCGCGCCGCCCTTGAGGAGAAGGGACTCACGCTCGTCCCTCTGAACCTCCACCTGCGCCGCGGCATGGCCAAAGTCGAGCTGGGCGTGGCTCGTGGTATCAAGCGTTATGACAAGCGACGCAAGATCCGCGAGCGCGAGGAGGGCCGCCAGGTCGCCCGCGCCCTCCGCCACTCCGCGTGACGCCGGCATTGTCCGGCGGAACGCGTGTGCTACGCTGGAAGGCAATTGGGGACGAAAGGTATCGACAGGAGGGAACGTAACCGGGTAGCAGGCCGAGGTTGGCTGTCACCCTCGTTAAACAGGCGGCCACTTGAGTAAGCGCCGAAGATCGCGAACTCGCTCTCGCGGCTTAGCCCGTGAGACGTCTCACCGATAGCCCCCTCCCCGACGGAGCACGGTGAGGCGCCACAAAAGCCGGGGCGCTGTGAGCTGACGCCGATACGGCTCACCTAAGATTCATCGGCTGGTTTCGCCGCATTTGGCCCCCACCTGCAAGGCGGCGGAACGAGACCCCAACTGGTGGGAAAGCCTGTAGGACAACTCGGAGCAGACCCTGGCTGGACCGGGAGTTCGATTCTCCCGCGTCTCCACCAACTCTCTTTGCGAGGGACGGCCGTCCCGGGAGGGCCGCAATGGCGAGTTCATGCAAACACGTCTGGCCGATTATGAAAGAGCCGGTTCAGAGCCTAGCCTGCAGAAGATGCGGGGAAGAACGCGAAATCAACCGCGAGAACGCCCCCCGGATGATGCAGGACATGGACTTCACCCCATTCAAGTGGGCCTTCAGGTCGTACCTCGAAGGCGTCCTGGCCGCGAAGAAGTAGCCCGGACCGCTGGCGAGCCGGGGGTATTCTCACGTGTAGAAGCTATACATCCGAGAGTGGAGGGCGCTTCACCCTTGCGCCATGGGCATTGGGGCCATCTACTCGGTGAGCCTTGATGTTGTCGACCACCCCCTCGTTTGAGAACCGCATGCGCGCCCAACGCGCCATCCACCAATCCGCAATCGCTCGAGTTGACTCCTCTGTGGCAGTCGGCTCGACGAAGTAGTCAGGCCTGTCGTCGAATCCGCAAAGTAGGTCAGAGGCGTTCCGCGCTAGCGGAGTTACGTAGAGATGGCGTGTTCTGCCGTGTTGAAGAAGCATATCCGTGGGGAGTCCCAACAGGTCCAGCCCCTGTCGCAGATTCCGCAATTTCGGGCTGGCGCCGGCCCCAAAGACATTGGTGGCCGCGCGGGGTACAGGAGTATTGAGGGCCAGTTGCTCGATAGTCTCCTGACTGAAGTGCGACGTTCCGTAGGTGTCGGACGTTCCGACATGCGTGTATTTGAGGGAGTCGCCGTCGTTCCCGCCAAGGAGGGAGCAGGGAACCCTAATGCGGTTGTATTGGCTCGACCGGACTCCGTAGAGGGAACTCGTGGTGATGAGGACCAAGTCGGACGGACGCACAATCGGCCTGCCTGCCATAGACGAAGCGATCTCGCTCTGGGCACTGCGGTAGCGGTCCCGGTAGGCCGAGATCATCTCGGGACTAGCAGCCAGGGCCGCAACGAGCTTGCCCGCAGCTAGTGGGTTGTATGGTGGAACTGCGCCGCAGACAGCCAGATCCGCGAGGGCTGTTCCCATACGACGAGCCTTCTCGCGGCGAATCAGGTAACGAAGGGCGCGGCGCACGGCAGGCGTCGCGGGCCAGTCGGCTTGTTCTGTGGGTTGCTCTCCTTCGAGGTAAGGCCTCAGCGCCATCCTGGCCTGCACGATGCTGGCCAGTTCGCTGCACCGCTTAGCACGGAAGAGCGGTGTTCGTGCCCGTTGTTGCCAGTGCTCCTCGGCGCTCCTTTCACCCGGTCTGTCGGCCACGGGCTGGCCTGCATCATCACGGGGGGACTCGCGATGAATACGAGATTGCCTTCTCGCCTCCCAACGGAGACTAGACTCGGTCTCCGTTGGCAGGCATCGCAGTGTTTGATCACTCAGTATGCCGTCCTCAACTAGGTCGTCGACGTATAGCTCAGCGAGCGCGGTCTCGGTCGCAGCGTGCGCCCACGTGATCGTCTCTTGCGCGCCCAGCCCTCGCAGCCTGTCAAGGAACCCTTTCGCGTCCCAACCAATCCACTCGTCCCGGTCGCGCAGCTGGGCGACTGGACTGGCAAGCGAACCAATGCCCATGACTGGGTGGAATCTTGCGCCGGCGTCACGCACAAGGAACCGTAACGTACGCCCGGGTGTGCTGGACGCCTGGTTCGCCCACGTGTAGCGGAAGTAGCGCCAGATATCCGCCAGCCGCAGGCCGGTCTGGTCACAGCGTTCTCCAGCGTTGACGACCTGGAGGTACGCTTGGATGGCCGTGCTGGGACCACCCTGCTGGCTGTCGGCCGCGAGCGCTTCGGCCAGCTCACGACCGTCCCTCATCAGAGACGTGATGGAAACGTTCTCAGACTTGAAGGGTCGAGGGCGCTCCATCCTCTCAACAAACGCACGCACCGTGGGGAGCCTGAGTTGCTCGTCGCGCTTGAGCAATTCCTGGGCACGAATGCGCTCCTTTTCCGCGCCCTTGGCACCCTTCTCTGGTCGCCCCACTTCAATGGCTGTGCCGCAGGTACGAATTCCCCAGCCCTGTCTCGCCAAGTCGGCAAGCACCAGCGCCGCGGCCTTGGCAGCGGTCCCCGGCGGACGGAAGCTGGCCTCCACGTAGTTGGCTTGCGCGGCTTGGATGCGCCGCAGTCGTTCAGGGCCGTCACCCACTTCTGAGAGGTCACGTGCCAGCGTTGCCAGGCGCTTCATCCAAGTGGGGCTGTTGAGGGTGGGGGCGAACGCAGCCCACGTCGGCTCAGTCACCGGTCTATGCCTGCCGGGAAGATGGGTCGCGGCACACCCCGATCTTAGGACGTACCGCGGCTGTCAGTCCTGGCTAGCTCGCTAGGAGTCGCTCTTGCTCCTCCTCGGCGCGTGGCCCCACTTCGGCCGCGGCGCGTCGCTCCAGTGAATGGATCGAGTCCTCCAGGAATCGACTCCATCGCCGCTTACGTTGGACCTCGTAAGAGTGTCTCATCTCCTCGCTCTCGGCTTTCAATTCTCCACGGGCAAGTGCGAAGAGCAGTAGGTCGACACCGTCCTTCGCAATCGGACTGTCGCCCTCCACCAGTCGGCGATAGACAACCTGGAAGAACGGATGGGCCTCGTTGATCTCAAGCACGATCTGGTCACCGAGCCACTTCGGCTCGTAGAACGGCCCGTCGGGAATCGAGGCGAAGTCCACACGATAGGGTTGTGCACTGATCTCTTTCCGTATCGCTTCGCGAACCCTCTCGATGTCCTCGCCGGTCTGGGCCGCGCGTTCCCGGATGTGTTGGTCGACCGCGTCGCGAGCCGACTCCTTGGCGTGTTCGGGAATGCGTCGCGGTTCCGAGTCAATGATGTCGGCCTCGCGTGCTGCCACCTCGGCCAGGCTCGGGGTGGCAGTCTCCTGCTGCGCCCTCGCTTTCGCGGCGAGCTTCTCCTTGTTCTTCTCGCTCCGGACCTTGGTCTGCCAATTGTTCTCACGGCGCGCCCAGTCATCGACGCCCACGGCAGTAAGGACTCGCCAGAAGTCCTCGATAGGTCGTACGCCCTGCTTGTCGTTCGTGATCCCGAAGACGCCATCAAGCTCTGGGGAGAACCGGACCTCGACTCCCCAGTGATAAGCGTAGCTCTGGAGCAGGGGCCACTTGCCGAGACCATCGGGGGCGCGATCCTTCGGGAACGCGTCGAGCGTCACGATCTCGCGGTTCGAGCGCACAAAGGACATACCCCTGCGTCGCTTGCGAACCCGGAAGCGGCGGTTAGCGACAGACTGGGAGCTTCCGTCGTCCCTCGTGAAGCCGTACGGAAGGCGAGCCACGGCTATGTAGATCGTCCCCAGCGCCAGGAGGTGTGGGTCGTCCTCGTCTACCTCGGCGAGGCTCGTGAGATGGCTCAATTGGCGCTCGTTGGTCTCTGGATCGAAACCATAGCGAACGGGAATGGCGACATCATGGATCTTTCGGGCACCACCACCCTCCGCTGCCTCGACATCATCGATCGGTGCAAGGTAGTCCCGCCCTTCGGGGGTCAGGAAGAGCGGGTCGAGTGGTTCAACTCGCTTTCCCTCTACGATCAGATCCAGCGGTGACGACCCGAGAAGGAGATAGCGATAGGTGACACCGAAGTCGTCAAGGAACTGCTCCTTCAGCTTTCCCACGCTCTTCGGACTGACCCGATCGGGGTGCTCCCAGATGACAACCGTGCCGTGCGGCAGATCGAGTCCGTTGCGTTCGAGGTAGTCGAGGATCCAGTCCGGCAGTTCCGAGGAAACGCCCGGCGGAACGCGCTGCGCACCCCAGTCCGAGACCTGGTCAAGGTCCAGTGTGACTCGGGTGAAGGACTCACTGGGCATGGTGCGCGTGAAGACATGAGTGAGCCGAGTCTGGTTGATCGAGGAGTTCGGCAAACCGAAGCCGAACCTCCCGATGAAGGTGGAGTCGTTGATGTGCGTGCCGCCGCCCCAACTAAGGGCGTAGCGGGCCATCTCCGGCAACATGCCGGAACCGTTGTCAATGAAGGCCACCGCGTCGACCACGCGCGGACCCTTCCGGCCCTGCGTTGGACGAAGGACGATGTCGATGCGCGTCGCGCCAGCCTCAATCGCGTTGTCGACGATCTCGCGGGCAGCCCGTGCTGAGTCGTGGTAGGCGCTTGCACGCATGGATTCGAGCGCGGTCTTCGCGTTGAAGAGGGGGAACTGGAAGTTGTCAGGGAGGGCGTCGAGGTACTTCTGCTGACGCTCGACCTCGGTGAGAAGGTGATCAGGGGTTTGCACTTGACTACTCCTTAGTCATGGCGGCTCGTGGCCGCAAGGGTTGGAGCGGAATGACAGGGCAGCACCTCAAGAGGGGCGTACCGAATCTGGCTGAGCGCGATCAATCCCGGATGGGATCGCCTGGGAGGGCTAGAAGGGGTAGGGGTTCATGGAGACCTCCAGTCCCGCAACGGCGTTCTCTAACTCAAGCCGTCACGGTGACCGAGGGTCTTGGCGGCGCATGGCCGCATCCGTACCGACTTAGGCACTAACCGTAGCGCCGCTCCAGTCGGTTGACAAGCCCCGACCCCTACGCCCCCGCGCGCTCCGCGATCAACGCGTCTAGCTCCACCTTGAGCCTTCCCAGCACCTCGTCGTAGGGGTAGGCGCCCAGCTCATCCTCGCCCCGCTTCAGGTTCACGAAGGTGGGTGCGCACCACAGCCCCAGGTCCGCGTCGTCCGTCTCGCCGGGACCGTTCACGCGGCACCCCATGACGGCAATCGTTATGTCGTGCTCCTTCGCGTAGGTCGTCATCTCCTTCACGTCCTGCGCGAGCTCGATGAACGCCTCGTTCTCCACCCGGCTGCAGCTCGGGCAGCTGATGATGTTGAGCCCCCCGTCGAGAAACTCCGGCACCGAGCGGAAGCGCCCAGCCTCGATATCGTCGAGGATCGACTTGCCCGCCTCCACCTCCCGCCACTTCTCCGAGAAGGGCAGCGTCAGCGAGACGCGGATCGTGTCGCCCACACCCTGGCTCAGGAGCTGTTCGAAGGCGATGCGTGTCTTGATCACGCCCTCCGGTGGCATCCCCGCCTCCGTCACGCCGAGGTGCAGGGGAATCTCGGGACGCGCCTCCGCGAACCGCTTGTTGCCCGCGATCACCTTGCGCGGGTCGCTGTCCTTCATCGAGACCACGTACCGCGTGAACCTGATGTCGTCGAGCATCTGGCAGTGCTCGAGCGCGCTCTCGACCATCGCCGAGACGCCCTCGAGGCCGGGCTCGTCCGCCCCCTCGTACTTCTCGTTCATGGCCGGGTCGACCGACCCGCAGTTCACGCCCACGCGGATCGCGCAATCGTGCTCACCGGCCGTCTCCGCGATGAACGCGACCTTCTCCTGCACCGGCTTCGACTTCTCGTGGTGGTACAGGTGGCCCGGGTTGTAGCGAACCTTGTCGACGTGCGGCGCCACCTGCGTCACGAGCCGGTAGCTCTCCTGCAGGTCGACCACGAAGTTCGCCTCGGGAACGGCCTCGCGCACCTGCGCCAGGCATTCGACGTCCTTGCGACTGTCGACGGCCACGCGCACCAGCCCGGCGCCGGCCTCATGGATCATCCGCACCTGGTCGATGGTCGCCTCGACGTTCTGCGTCTTCGTCGCGGCCATTGACTGGACGACAACAGGCGCCCCGCCGCCAATGGTGACCGAACCGGCCTTCACCGAACGTGTCGCTGCTCGCTTCATGCCCCGGAGTGTAGCCCGACTCCCCATCAAGGGCGATAGGAGCTGCTTTCCCCCACCTCCACTTCCTGATCCTCGGGAACATGGCGAAGAGCGCCACCGAAATCTGGGGGTGAAGAACCGTGTTGGCCTGCCTCGCCATGGTTGAGGAATGGAGTCAGCTGATGTTGAGCTGCATCCCGTGCGTCTGCCCCCTTGTTCCCGCGGACGGCCGCGACGAACTCGTGGGAACTCACCACTGACATCACGTAGGGCTTGGCCATCAGGTCGTCTCGACGCGGACTACCCACGCCATTCACGATAAAGCGTACCGTGGGCACGAGTTTGGCCAGGCGTTGAAGTTCGCGAACCCTGCGTTTCCACTTCGGCCCTTGTGGAACCGTCTGCCAGTCCAGCCACATCACCCGAATGGACGGGTTGGCCTTCACCGCGGCGGCCAAATCGTCCATGTCCGACCCCTCATACCAGCAAGCTACGGGCACCGTGGGTACGCCAGCATCAGCGAGGTCGGTCGCGAAGCGATCAATGTAGGCGATTTGGATTCTGCTGTGAAAAGCCGAGTGCTTCTCCCAGAGGGAAAAGTGGGGGCTCAGCACTAGATCATGGCCGCTCGACCGGATGGAGTCGATCAGCTCACTTCTCGCTCGTCCCAAGGTTGCGAGCGCTTCGTCCTTGCCGGTCATCACAAGCATCGTCTGGATGCTGGCATCCATGCCCGTCGCCCTCAGGATGTCATCCTTGGTGCGAACACGACTCCCGTTGCCTCGAAGAAACCCAGAAGGCGATAGCGCCACCCATGAGAGCCCGCGCGTTGCGGGCCCAGCCGCCGATTGCGGTTCAACTCGTGGGATCAGTTCGGGAAGTGAAGGGGAGGCAAATGACCCGTGTGCCCGGATGTCCAGTCGGTTCAACTGTTGAATCCAGATGGGTGCCTCTGCTGTGCCCGGCTGAATATCTCCTTCAAGGACAGGGATCGCCCAGCACTGGTAGGTGGTACCCGTGTAGGGACATCCTGAAAACGCCTCGCACGACGGGCACGACTCTCGAAGGAACGCTAGCTGGTACCCGTCACCGCTCGCCAATTCGTGAGAAGAGGACTTCCAGTCCATTCCCATTGCCCTCCGTCAGCACCGCACCGTATTTGAAGGTGGAGAGGCAAAAGCGCTGTTGCTGGTTGATCCCAGCGAGCCGCCCAAGAGTACCCAGGGCCGCGTGGGCAACTGTCAGGTCACCGGTTGGCAGTTCATGGAGCGTTACTTGCTCGCCGACAGCGTTCCCTGGCACCCGGGATCCTCTGAGCAGGGCCGTTATCTGTTCGGGACAGTCGGTGCTTGGGTACTCCGCCCTCCCCTCTGCACCGAAGGCTTCAAGAGGGGGAGATGGAGCTTGTGCGTTAGATCTTGGCGGTACGGTATTTCCCATGGCTAAGAACCTTCCTTTTTGCTTTGGCCGGTTCCCAGCGGGCGGCGGAGCCTGTATCCTGCCGCACGCGCAACCGACCCGTGTGATTAACGTCCGCTGGTGATTGCGTTCTGAGGGGGTGGCGCTGCAACGCCACCCCTTCGCACTTTCATTCTACAATTTCATCCTCCTCCGCATCGCCTCGTTTCCGCCTTCCACGTCGCGTGGGTTTAGCCATCGGCGTGCGAATATCCACCTCCAGTACGCCGTCCGTGATGGCCGGCGGGCGGTAACGCTGCGTCTCGGTGGGCGTGTGCCCAACGAAACGCAGGAAAGCCGACCCGGAAATCAGCCAGCTCTTCCCGTTCTGCGAAGGGCGCGGCGTGTACGCCCCCTCCGCGCTCGCGCGCAGCCCGATCTTGTTCGGAGCCTCGTGGTCGTACAGGAGGTCTACGGCAGTGGGCTCACCAAGCGCTGCATAAGCGCGCTCGCTGAGAGCGATCACCCCCGACTGGTGGACCGTGACTACGGGGAAGGCAAACTCCCCCTTTGAACCACGGCCAGCATATGGTGTCCACGCCATAGCATTCAGTATAGCATCTGGCTGAGCGCGCAGAGAACAAAGTCATCGTGTGAAAGCGCAATTTGAGAGCGCAAAGACCGAGAACTTTACGACCACCACGACCGCTCGATGCCCGTGAACACGACGAACGGCGCCAGCAGCACGAGCACGATCGACGCCAGCGCGAGGAGGGGGCCGCGGTTCAGCCTCGAGAAGCGCTCGCGGGGGCCCTCGTAGGCGCTGCCGCTCGCCTCGACGATGCGACGGCGCTGCGTGCGCAGGCGCAGGCTGTTCGCCATCACGCTCACCGAGCTCAGCGCCATCGCCCCGCCCGCCACGATCGGGTTCAGGAGGCCCGCCATCGCGATGGGGATGGCGATGACGTTGTAGCCGAACGCCCACCCGAGGTTCTGCCGGATGGTTCGCAGCGTCGCGCGACTCAGCAGGATCGCCTCTGCGATCTTCGCGATGTCGCCGTGCAGGAGCGTTATGTCGCTTGCCTCGATGGCGGCATCCGCGCCCGTGCTCATTGCGATGCTGACGTCGGCCTGCGCCAGCGCGGCCGCGTCGTTGATGCCGTCGCCTGCCACGGCCACGCGCAGTCCCGACGCCTGCAGGTCTCGCACGAGCGCCAGCTTCTCCTCCGGACGCAGTCCCGCGTGCGTCTCCTCGATGCCAAGCGCACGGGCGGCGGCGAGCGCGCTGCGCTCGTTGTCGCCGCTCGCCATGATCGTGCGGATGCCCAGCGACCGCAGCGTGGCCACCGCTCGCGCGGCGTTCGCCTTGAGCGGGTCCGCGAAGGCGAGCGCTCCCGCGTACGCCCCGTCGACCGCTACCAGGGCAGTCGTGCGTCCCGCCGCTTCGAACCGCGCGACCACGGCCTCGGCATCGCCGTCGAGGGTGATGCCGCGCTCCTCGAACAGCCGTCGGTTCCCGATGAGCACGCCCCGGCCCCCGACCTCCGCCGCCAACCCCGCTCCCGGCAGCGCCTCGAAGCTCTCCGCGGAAGCGATGGCGATCCCCCGCGCCTCAGCCCCCTCGACCACCGCCGCGCTCAGCGGATGCTCGCTCAGCCCCTCGACCGCTGCCGCCAGGGCCAGCGCCTCCTCCTCTCCGAACCCCGCAGCAGCCACGACCTCCACCAGCTCCGGGCGGCCCTCTGTGAGCGTGCCTGTCTTGTCGAGCACGACCACGTCGATCCGCGCCGCCCCCTCCAGCGCCTGGGCGTTGCGAATCAGGATCCCCCGCTCCGCCCCCATGCCCGTCCCCGCGATGATCGCCGTCGGCGTCGCGAGACCGAGGGCGCAGGGGCAGGCGATCACGAGCACGGCCACGGCGAACACCATCGCTCCCACGTAGGAGTCGCCCAGGAAGCCCCAGCCGAGGAAGGTGCCCAGCGCCAGCACGAGCACGATCGGCACGAACACCGCCGCCACCGCATCCACCACCCGCTCGACCCGCGCCCGCGACCCCTGCGCCTCCGCCACCAGCGCGGCCATGCGCCGCAGGACCGTATCCTCCCCCACCGCCGTCGCCTCCACCTCGAGGACGCCGTGCTGGTTGAGCGCCCCACCCACCACTGCCTCCCCCGGGCCGCGCTCGACCGGCATCGACTCACCCGTCAGCAGGGACTCGTCGAGCGCGCTGTTTCCCGCCCGGACCACGCCGTCGAGGGCCACCCGCTCCCCCGGCCGCACGCGGAACACGTCCCCCACCGCGACCTCTTCGAGCGGCACTGCCTCCTCGCTTCCATTGCGCAACACGTTTACGGACTTGGCCGTGAGTCCCAGGAGCGCCCGGATGGCGCCGCCCGCGCTCGATCGCGCCCGGTCCTCGAAGAAGCGCCCCAGGCTCACGAAGAGCAGCACCGCCGCGCTCACGTCGAAGAACATCGCCTCGCTCCGCTCGAACAGCACGACCCAGGCGCTGAACGCGAACGCCACCGTCGTGCCCAGTGCCACCAGCACGTCCATGTTCGGCGTGAGCGCGCGCAGGGCGGGTAGCGCGGCCCGGTAGAACCGCCACCCCAGTGCCGCCTGCACCACTCCTGCCCCACCCAGCAACAGCCACCCCGTCGCGCGCTCGCTGCCGAACAGCGGCAGCCCGGCGATGTCCATCGCCATGCTCGCGATGATCACGGGCACGGCCAGCAATCCCCCCATGGCCAGCACCGCGAGGCGCGCTCGTGCCCCCTCGTCCGCCGCCTCCGCCCCCGCCTCCAGCTCCGCCGCGTCGTAACCCGCCCGCTCGACCGCCGCCACCAACTGCTCGGGCTCGATGGCGTCGCCCAGCGACACCCGAGCCGTCGACGAAGCGAAGTTGACGCTCGCCTCGTCCACGCCCTCGACGCGATTGAGCGCACGCTCGACGCGCCGCACGCACGAGGCGCACGTCATCCCCCCGATACGGAGGGTGACGGCGCGCCCGGGGCTCGTCATGAACCGGCTTGTGGTGCGGCCTCGTACCCCTCTTCCACGATCGCCGAGACCACGGCCTCCAGGTCGATGCCCTCGCCCGTGACGGTCGCCGCCCCGGCGTCGAGGTCGACGTCCGCCCCGCTCACGCCCGCCACCCCGCTGATCGCTCCCGTAACCGCGCGAACACAGTGGTCGCAGGTCATCCCATTGATGGTCAGCTGGATCGTCTCAGGCATCGTGTCCTCCGTGTCCTGTCGTTGGTGTCCCTGTGGGGCCCTCGGCCGGACCCTGGATCTTGTACACGCGCAGGAGCTCGCGCACCGCGCGCTCCGACTCCCCGTTCGTGACCTGTTCGATGACGTGCGTGCGCAGGTGCCCTTCGAGCACGAGCGCGTCGAGGCTGCGCAGGGCGCGCTGCACCGAGAGCGACAGGTCGAGCAGGTCGACGCAGTAGCGGTCTTCCTCGACCTGCTTCTGCAGCGCCTCGATCTGCCCCGCGATGATCTTCAGCCGGCGGCCGGCCTGCTGCTGCGTTTCAGGAAGCATGCATCCCCCTCTGAATAGGGTACCCCCCTATCCTATCAGCCTGCGCTCTGACGTGTCCCCGCGTACACTCCCCGCCATGCGAGTTGGAGCCCACATCTCCTCGTCCGGCGGCCCTCAGAACGTCTTCTCCCGCGCCGGGGAGATAGGCGCCGAGGCCATCCAGCTCTTCATCTCCGCGCCCCGGCAGTGGCGCCCGCCCAACCTCGGCGATGAGGCCGTGGCCGCCTTCCGCACGGAGCACGAGCGAATGCCCGTGCCCGTCTTCTTCCACGGCGTTTACCTCGTCAATCTCGGCACCCAGGACGAAAAGCTCCTGAATCGCTCCGCCGGTTCCCTCAAGCAGTACGTCAAGTGGGCCGGCGCCCTCGGCGTCGAGGGCGCCATCTTCCACGTCGGCAGCCACAAGGGGGCCGGCTTCGACGCAGTGAAGGACCAGATCTGCCGTGTCATGCGTGAGGTCCTCGAAGCGGAGGAGAACGACTCCATGCTCCTCATCGAGAACAACGCCGGCCAGGGGAACGGCATCGGCTCCACCTTCGCCGAGATCGGCGAGATCATCCGCGGATGCGATGACCACCCCCGCATTGGCGTCTGCCTCGACACCTGCCACGCCTTCGCCATGGGTTACGACATCACCCAGCGCGAGGGCTGCGAGCTGGCCATGGAGGAATTCGACCGCGAGATCGGCCTCGACCGCCTGCGCGCCGTCCACGCCAACGACAGCAAGATGCCCCTCGGCGGCGTGCGCGACCGCCACGAGAACATCGGCGACGGCCACATCGGCCTCGACGGGTTCCGCACCATCCTCGCCCACCCCGCCTTCCGCGATGCGCCCCTCCTCCTCGAGGTGCCCGGCATTGAGGGCGACGGGCCCGACACCGAAAACGTGAACCGCCTCAAGCGCATCCGCGAAGAAGTGGGCGCTCCGGGACCGGACGGCTCGTGACCGACGGCCCCGTGCGCAAGCTCGAAGGCGCCCTCCTCGAGGAGTGCGCCGAGTGGATCTGGGAGCAGATTCAGGAGGAAGGCCTCTTCGTCCCGGGCGAGCTCATCGAGATCATCCTCACGACCGAGCGCGCGCTGGGGGTCCAGGCCCAGCCTATTCCCGAGATCGCGAGCGGCGTCGCCGCCGCCTTCCGCGAGCAGAGCCACCTCCTCTCCCCCACCGACGAGCACGCCATCAGCGCCGTCCTCGCCTGGGAGGACGAGTTCCTCGGCATCGCCGGCATCCCCCGCGTCTCCAGCTAACCCCCACCTCTCGCGACCGTTGACGCCGCCCCCGCGCCGCCTGACACTCAGGACAGCAAACCCCGGGAGGTGAACGCGGCTCTAACGCAATCGACCACGGTGGGATCAGCAAGCGCCAGGTCCGCGCGCCGCGCGGATGACGAGGCGGAGGCAGAATCGAACCATTCGGCGGGTGGCCTCCCGGCGGCACGGTCGTAAGGCTGGAAACAAACCAGGTCGGGCAACCGGCTGACAAAACACCAGCCACGTGCGGAGGGCTCGCGGCCCCTCTCCCCACCAGGTACACCGAGCATGGGGGACGTGCGCGTCCCCACGAGTGCCCTGGGGAAGCTGTATGTGCGGGATCATCGCCTACACCGGCTCACGCCAGGCCGCGCCCATCCTGCTGGCCGGCCTGCGCGACCTCGAATACCGCGGCTACGACTCGGCCGGCGTCGCCCTCCTGCCCGAGGCCGGAGGCGCGCCCGCCGTGGCCAGGCGCCGCGGCAAGATCGCCGACCTCGAAAGCGCCGTCGCCGAGCGACCCCTGCCCGCCTCGCGCACGGGCATCGGCCACACCCGCTGGGCCACCCACGGCGCCCCCAGCGACGCCAACGCCCACCCCCATGCGGGCTGCGGGAACGATGTCGTCGTCGTCCACAACGGCATCGTCGAGAACTACGCCGCCCTCCGCGCCGAGCTCGGCGAGCGTGGACACACCTTCGCCAGCGAGACCGACACCGAGACCATCGTCCACCTGCTCGAAGAGAGCCTGAACGCCGGCAACGACCTGCTCGACGCCATGCGCGAAGCCTGCGCGCGGCTGACGGGCTCGCAGGCGGTCGTGGCCGTCACGCCGCGCGAGCCCGGCGTCGTCGTCGGGGCGCGCATCGGCAACGCGGGCGGTGTCGTCGTCGGCTACGGCGAGGGCGAGATGCTGCTGTCCAGCGATCTCGCCGCCCTCCTCCCCCACACCCGCGAGGTCGCCTTCCTCTCCGACCGCCAGATCGTCCGCATCAGCGAAGATGGCGCCGCTTACGCCAGCCTCGACGGGGGCGCCGCCGATGTCGTGCCGCGCACGCTTTCGCTCGACCCCGCCAGCGCCGACAAGGGCGCCTACGAGACCTACATGCTCAAGGAGATCATGGAGCAGCCCGTCGCCCTCGCCGACACCATCGGCGGCCTCATGACGGTAGAGCCCGCCCGCCTCTCCCTCGAGCACCTCGCCGAGGCGCGCCCCTGGCTGGAGCGCGTGGAGCGGGTGCTGCTGGTGGGGATGGGCACGAGCCTGCATGCGGCCATGGTCGGGCGCTGGTACTTCGAGCAGATCGCCTATCTCCCCGCCGACATCGACAACGCCAGCGAGTTCCGCTACCGCGAGGCGGTGCTCGGTCCCGAGACGCTCGTTGTCTCCGTCAGTCAGTCGGGCGAGACCGTTGATGTGCTCGAGGCGATGAACGTCGCGCGCGCCCGCGGCGCCCCTCAGATCACCATCTGCAACACCCCCGGCAGCCAGACCACTCGTGTCGCCGACGGCGCCGTGCACACCTATGCCGGTCTTGAACGAGGTGTCGCCAGCACGAAGACGTTCACGACCTCGATCGCCGCCCTCTTCGCCCTCGCCCTCGAAACCGCCCGCGTCCGGGGCCGCCTCAGCGAGGCCGACCTCGCTCGCCATGTGCGCGACCTCGCCGCCATGCCCGAGGTCGTCGGCCGCCAGCTCGAGACGTTCGACACCATCGCCGCCGCGGCGGAGCGCTTCCGCACCACCCGGCACATCCTCTTCCTTGGGCGCGGCCCCGCCCTCCCCATCGCCCTCGAGGGCGCCCTCAAGATGAAGGAGCTCTCCTACGTTCATGCCGAGGGCTACGCCGCCGGCGAGATGAAGCACGGTCCCATCGCCCTCATCGACGGCGACTTTCCCACCGTGGCGCTCGCCGGACAGCACGCCCTGCGCAGCAAGATCATCTCCAACATCGAGCAGATTCGCGCCCGTGGCGGCGAGGTTCTGGCCGTCGTCACGGAAGGTGATGACGAGCTCATCGCGCTTGCCAACGAGGCGATCACCGTGCCCCCGGTCCCGGCTCTGCTGGAGCCGCTGGCGGCGATCGTGCCGCTGCAGGTGCTCGCTTACGCCACCGCCGAGGCGCGCGGCCGCAACATCGACCAGCCCCGCAACCTCGCCAAGACCGTCACCGTGGAGTGACCCCGCCCTCCGCGTATGAACGTTCAACGAAATCTGCTCCGTTCTGTCACGTCTCCACTGGTCTGGGTGGCAGGGGAGGGATACGCTCGCCACACCGCCCTGGAGCCGCGGTTCGCACACATCGGGAGGACCCCATGACCAGCCCCACCGCCAGCCCGGAATCGAGCGCGGAGCCTTCCCCCAAGCTCGTCTACCTCTTTGGCGACGGGCGTGCGGAGGGGGGCGCCGACATGCGCGAGCTGCTGGGCGGCAAGGGTGCGGGCCTCTCCGAGATGAGCAGTCTCGGCATCCCCGTTCCCCCCGGCCTCACCATCACCACCGAGGTCTGCAGCGCCTACTACGCCAACGGTCGCCAGTATCCCGATGGTCTCGACGAGCAGGTGCACGCCGGCGTCGCCCACGTCGAGTCGATCGTGGGCGCCCGCTTCGGCGATTCCGGGAATCCCCTGCTCGTCTCTGTCCGTTCCGGCGCGCGCGTCTCCATGCCCGGCATGATGGATACCGTCCTCAACCTCGGGCTCAATGACGAGACCGTGCAGGGCCTCGCTCGCAGCACCGGCGATGAGCGCTTCGCCTACGACTCCTACCGCCGCTTCGTCGCCATGTACGGCGACGTCGTCCTCGGCCTCAAGCGCGAGTCCGACCTCGACCAGGATCCCTTCGAGGCCATCCTCGAGCGCAAGAAAGAGGCCTGTGGCGCCGCCGAGGACACCGACCTCCCCGCCGGCGCCCTGCGCGAGATCGTGGCCGAGTACAAGGCCGAGATTCGAGCCAAGCTCGGAATCGACTTCCCCGACGACCCCTGGGTGCAGCTCTGGGCCGCGATCGGCGCCGTCTTCGAGTCCTGGGAGAGCCCCCGCGCCATCGTCTACCGCCAGCTGAATGGCTACCCCGGCGAGTGGGGCACCGCCGTCAACGTCCAGGCCATGGTCTTCGGCAACCTCGGCGAGGACTGCGCCACGGGCGTCGCCTTCACCCGCAACCCCAAGAACGGCGCCACTGGCCTCTTCGGCGAGTACCTCGTGAACGCCCAGGGCGAGGACGTGGTCGCAGGCGTGCGCACGCCCCAGGCCATCCGCCTCGCGGAGCGCGCCGCCGCCGGCCCTCCCTCCATGGAGGAGGCCCAGCCCGCCGTCTACGGTGAGCTCCTCGGCGCGGCCAACCGGCTCGAGGACCACTTCCGCGACATGCAGGACATCGAGTTCACCGTCCAGCGCGGCAAGCTCTGGGTCTTGCAGACGCGTAACGGCAAGCGCACCGGCCCCGCCATGGTCAAGGTGGCTGTCGACCTCGCCGATCAGGGCCTCATCGATCGCGAGGAGGCCCTCCGTCGCCAGGATCCGGAGCAGATCTCCGAGCTGCTGCACAACGTCTTCGCCGAAGGCGCCTCCACCAACGTCATCGCCAAGGGCCTCGCGGCTTCGCCCGGGGCCGCCGTCGGCAAGGTCGTGTTCTCCGCCGAGGAGGCGGCCGAGCAGGCGGAGGCCGGCGAGGACCTCATCCTCGTGCGCGTCGAGACCAGCCCCGAGGACATCCAGGGCATGCTCGCCGCCCAGGGCATCCTCACCGCTCGCGGCGGCATGACCTCGCATGCCGCCGTCGTCGCACGGGGCTGGGGCAAGTGCTGCGTGGCCGGCTGTGGCGAGCTCGAGATCGACTACGCGGACGGCTCCTTCCGGGTCGCTGCCGGCGGGCGCAACCTCACCGTGCGGCGTGGCGACGTTATCTCCCTGAACGGCGCCACCGGCGAGGTCATGCTCGGCGCCGTCCCCCTCACCGAGCCCGAGCTCCCCGACGACCTGGAGCGCCTCATGGGCTGGGCCGACGACATCCGCCGCCTGGGCGTGCGCGCCAACGCCGACACCCCCGAGGACGCCGCCAAGGCGCGCGAGTTCGGCGCCGAGGGCATCGGCCTCTGCCGCACCGAGCACATGTTCTTCGGCGAGGACCGCATCCTCGCCGTCCGCCAGATGATCCTGGCCACGGACGAAGCCGGCCGCCGCGAAGCCCTCGCCCGCATCCTCCCCATGCAGCGCCAGGACTTCGAGGGCATCCTGCGGGCGATGGCGGGCTTCCCCGTCACCATCCGCCTGCTCGACCCACCCCTGCACGAGTTCCTGCCCCACGGCGCCGAGGAGATCGAGCGCGTCGCCGAGGCCCTCGGCGTCGAGCCGAGGCGCGTCTCCCAGCGGGTGCAGGCGCTCCAGGAGTTCAACCCCATGCTCGGCCACCGCGGCGTGCGCCTGGCCATCACCTACCCCGAGATCTACGAGGTCCAGACGCAGGCCATCGTCGAAGCCGCCTGCAACCTCCGCGCCGCGGGGGTCGACGCCCGGCCCGAGATCATGATCCCGCTCGTCGGGACCGCCGCCGAGCTCGCGCGCCTGCGCGAACGCGTCGCCGCCGTCGCCGAGAGCGTCACCGCCGGCCGCGGCGCCGACCTTGAGTACAACATCGGCACCATGATCGAGCTGCCCCGCGCCTGCGTCACCGCGGGCCAGATCGCCGAGCACGCCGACTTCTTCTCGTTCGGCACGAACGACCTCACCCAGACCACCTTCGGCCTCTCCCGCGACGACGCCGGCCGCTTCCTGCCGGCCTATCTCGACCAGAAAGTGCTCGAGAAGGACCCCTTCGTCGAGCTCGACCGCGAGGGTGTCGGCGACCTCATGCGTCTCGGCATCGAGCGGGGGCGCGCGGTCAAGCCAGACCTGAAGCTCGGTATCTGCGGTGAGCACGGCGGGGACCCGCCGTCCATCGCCTTCGGCCACGACCTGGGACTGGACTATGTCTCGTGCTCACCCTACCGCGTGCTCATCGCTCGCCTTGCCGCGGCGCAGGCCGCCCTCGCCGGGGGAAGCTGACTGGAGCGTCCGCTGAAGGAGCGGCATTTGGACCTTCACCGTGTGCGCCACCGCATCGAGCAGGATGAGGAGCGCCTGAGCCCCTTTGCCGCGCGCTCCGTGCGCGCCACGCGCTCCCGTCCCGAGGAGCCCTCCTCCGTGCGCGCCGCCTTCCAGCGCGACCGCGACCGCATCGTCCACACCAAGGCCTTCCGCCGCCTCAAGCACAAGACGCAGGTCTTCATCGCCCCGCAGCAGGACCACTTCGTCACCCGCCTCACCCACACCTTCGAGGTGGCCCAGGTGGGCCGCACCATCGCCCGCGCCCTGCGTCTCAACGAGGACCTCGCCGAGGCCATCGCCCTCGGCCACGACATCGGCCACGGCCCCTTCGGTCACGCCGGCGAGGAGGCGCTTGCCGAGTGCCTGCCCGAGGGCTTCCGCCACAACTACCAGTCGGAGCGCGTCCTCGACAAGCTGGAGAACGACGGGCGCGGCCTCAACCTCACCCACGCCGTACTCGATGGCGTGCGCAAGTCCAGCAAGGCCCGCGAGGACGTCCTCGCCGAGGGCTGGGGCGTTCCCGACACGCTCGAGGGCCAGGTGATCAAGCTGGCCGACGCCCTCGCCTACCTCAACCACGACGTCCAGGACGCCATCCGCGCAGGCCTCATCGGCGAATATGATCTGCCCGACGTCTCCCAGCGCGTTCTCGGTCGCGCCCACGGCGAACGCCTGGAGGTGCTCGTTACCGACGTGGTCGAGTCGAGCTGGGGCGCCTCTGGCGAGGGAGCGGAGACCGGGGCCGAGCCCCCGGCCATCACGATGAGTGGCGAGGTGCACGGGGCCGTGAACGAGCTGCGCGAATTCATGTTCCGCCACATCTACCTGCTGGCCGAGCGACGCGCCGAGGTGGAGCACGCCAAGAGCATCGTCCGCTTCCTCTTCCGCCACGCCGTCGAGCATCCCGCGTCGATCTCATCCGGCTACTCGCTGCCCGGCGATCCCCTGCCCCGCCGCGCCGCCGATTTCGTGAGCGGCATGACCGATCGCTACGCCATCCGCCTCGCCGCCGGGCTCGGCTGCGAGGACGCGAGCGGCTGGCCCCTCCAATGATGCGCATTGCCTCATTGCGAGGGGGTGGGATACTGCACTGATGGCGAGGCCCCGCCCCTCGTGAGCGACCAGGACCGTCCGGGTCTCCCCGACGACGAACCCGTGATCGGGGGCGGCGCCCAGCCGCCAGCTCCCCCGCCGCCTGCGGACCCTCCCACTGCGCCTCCCCCCCGGGACGCCGGCGGCGACGAGCCTATCGGAAGCGCGCCCCTGCCGCGCGCCCCCCGCACGCCCGTCGACCCCTGGGAGTCCCGGCGGCTGCGCCGCGAGCCCTACGACCCGCGCTCCTTCTCCGGCGACGGTCCCCGCGCCGGCTACTACGGCGCCACCCGGCGTTCCGCTGGACGAACGGTCGCGGTCTACCTCTTCGGTCTCGCCGCGCTTGCCATCGGCGGCATCCTCATCTTTCTCCTCTTCCAGGTGCTCAACGACGACGGTGTCGAGCCGCCACCCGCTCCCACTCCCGTCCCTCCCACCGCGAAGGCGAGCATCGAGTCGCCCGTGGCCGGCGAACGCATCCCCGTGAACGAGGATCGCGCCGTCATCGTCAGGGTCGTCTCGGGCGAAAACGTCGTTCGCTTTGAGCTGCTGGTCAGCGGCATCTTCGAAGACGAGCAGTTCTCGGGGAGGGTCACGGGCGAAAATACCTACGCCGCCGTGCTCACCGTCCGCTTCAAGGCCGCCGGCGGCTACGAGCTCGTCGTGCGCGCCCACACCGCCTCAGACGAGGTGATCGTTTCCGACCCCATACGGGTCGTTGCCACTCCGGCCGTCACCGGTACCCCCGAGATCGTGACGACAGCCACGATCGTCGGCACTGCCAGCCTCCACACCGGCCCCGGGCAGGAGTACAACCAGGCCGGCACCCTCGAACCCGGCGACGTGGTGACGCTTACCTGCATCACGGTCGACCGCCAGTGGCTGCAGATCGAACGCGGTGAAGGCCTTTACGTTCGCGGCAGCGCCGTCGACCCGGCCGTGGACCTCGACCGGCTCGGTGTCTGCCCTGCCGTCGAGCCGCCCCGCGAGACGCCCACGCCGCCCCCCACGGTCGAGGGCACCGCGACCCCCACGCCAACCGCCACGCCAACCCCCCCACCCAGCGCGCCCGACTTCATCCCCTTTAACGCCATGCTCATCGAGGGCGGGGCCACGTTACGGGTGACCTTCCGCAACGTCTCCACCAACGCGTTCGCCGGCCCCATCGTCGTCCGCGTGCAGGGTCAGGAGGGCGTGCCCCTCGACTCCGCCGAACAGGTCGTCAACGTTTCCATGGACCCCAATGGCGAGGCCGGGGTGAACTTCGCCGTCACGGAGCCCGTCATCGAGCAGGTCTCCGTCACCGTCACGGTTGACCCGGACGATGCGATTGCCGAGTCGAAGGAGGACAACAACGAGACCGACTTCGTGATTCCCCCGGCGTCCGAAGAGCCGGTTCTCTCCCTGACGATAACCATTGCCGGGGGCGTCCTCTCGGGCACCATCACGAACGAGGGCGGGGAGCTCTCGACCAGCGATGCTCGCCTCATTGTGAGCGTGCCCGGCGAGACGACCGAGCGGGTCATCTCACCACTCGTCATCCCCCCGGGCGAATCCGTCACGATCGAAGGCATCTCCGTTCCACGGACGGGCGAGTTCATCACGATCACGCTGTCCATCGACGGCATCGACGTGGCCACCGCCGAAGTCCCCAACCCATACGTGGGCGAGGCGACGCCCGACGACGCCGCCGGGCCCGAGGTCGAGCCCGACCCCGACGCCAGCCCCGTTCCCGACCCCGACGCCAGCCCCGTTCCCGACCCCGACGCCAGCCCCGAGCCCGAGGACCAGGCCCCGCCCGAGGCGACCGCCCCAGCGGACGAGCCGGTGCCACCCGACGAGCCCGAACCCCCCATCGAGCCTGATGACGAGTAGGATCGCGGCGTGGACGCCGTCACCGAAATCAAGCGGCGAATCGAACCGGCGGAGTACATCGGCCGCTCCGTCAAGCTCCAGAAGGCGGGCCGCAACTTCCGTGCGCTCTGCCCCTTCCACACCGAGAAGACGCCCTCTTTCTACGTCTTCACCGACCGCGGCTCCTGGCGCTGCTTCGGCAGCTGTGGCGAGGGCGGCGATATCTTCTCCTTCGTCCAGAAGCGCGAGAACGTCGACTTCCGCGAAGCGCTGCGCATCCTCGCCGACGAGACCGGTGTCGAACTCTCCGCCCGCGCCGCCGAGCAGCGCACCCGCTCCCAGCGCCTCAGCGGCGTCGTCTCCGCCGCCGTCGACTTCTACCAGCAGCAGCTCGCCGGGGAAAAGGGCGCCGAGGCCCGCGAGTACCTGACCGCTACCCGCGGGCTCAACGACGAAACCATCGAGCAGTTCCGCCTCGGCTGGGCCCCCGACGAGTGGCGCCTGCTGCGCGACTACCTGCTCGGGCGCGGCTACGGCGACGAGGATGCGCTTGCCGCCGGCGTCCTTGCCGAGAGCGACTCCGGCGGCGCCCCCTACGACCGCTTCCGCGGGCGCGTCATCATCCCTATCACCGACGATCGGGGTGGGTATGTGGGTCTGGGCGGCCGCATCCTCGGCGACGGCGAGCCCAAGTACCTCAACTCCCCCCAGACCGACATCTTCGACAAGGGCCGCACCCTTTATGCCCTCGATGTCGCCGGACCGCAGGCGCGCGAGAGCGGCGCCGTCGTCGTGGTCGAGGGCTACCTCGACGTGATCGGACCCTGGCAGGCGGGCTTCCGCAACCTCGTCGCCACGATGGGCACGTCCCTGACCGAACGCCACGCGGCCATCCTCACGCGCTTCGCCTCGCGAGTCGTGTTGGCGATGGACCCCGACAGCGCCGGTATGGCCGCCGCCGAGCGTGCCGGCGCCCTCTTCCTCGACTTCCGCTCACCCGAGGCGATGGGCGCCGCCCAGCGCAGCGTCGAGGCGATCACCGCCAACGCCGACCTCGACCTGCGCGTCGCGCCCCTGCCCGCCGGCAAGGACCCCGACGACCTCGCACGCGAGGATCCGGAGGCCTGGCGCACCGCCATCGAGAACGCCACGCCCTTCGCGCGCTTCCTGCTGGAGCGCCTCATCGCCGGGAGCCGCGGCGACTCCCCCCAGGAGGCGAGCCGTATCGTCGACCGCCTGCGCCCCGTGCTCCTCGCCGTGCGCAACCCCGTCGAGCGTTCGGCGCTGATCCAGGGCATCGCCCGCCGCCTCGGCATCGCCGAGCGCGCGATCGCCGACCGGCTCCGCGTCGAAGGACGCCGCCCCGCGGCCGTCCCCGAGTCACAGCTTACGTCCGTGCGCGCCCCCGTGGAGGAAGCGCTCCTCTCCACCCTCCTGCACAACCCCGTCCTGCGCGCCGACCTCCGCCACCTGCCCACCGACCTCTTCCCCGCTGCGCTCGACCGCGAGATTGTCCAGCGCTGGCTCCACGACGAGATCGACGATGTCTCCGACGACGAGGACGACCCCGTCTTCACGCGCCTCCACCAGTTGCGCGCCCGCCGGGAGCCCCTGCTTTCGCCGGCGGAGGCGCGCGAGCGCACCTCCGACCTCATCCGGCACATCGTCCGTGAGCGCCTCATCCAGCGGCAGTCCGCCGTCACCGAGGAGCTGGCCGAGGCCGAGCGCACGCTCGGAGCCGGCCGCGTACAGGAGGTTGCGCACCGCGCCTGGCTGGGTGCGCTCCCCTCGGAGGACACGATCGAGCTCGCCGAGATGGCGATCGAGGAGCTCGAGCTTGGCCTCAGCATCCACCGCCGCGAGCGCGACGCCTCGTGACGCATCCCGCTTCGGTTAGCCTGTTCGGCCTCCGGCATCTGCCAGCAGAGGGATCAGCTCCGAGAGGGAACGAATCTCGACATCGGGCTCTGGGTCGCCTTCCGCATGGAGCGCCCCCGTTCGGTTGATCCAGACTCCCGTCAGGCCAGCAGCCTGCGCCCCGGCCACGTCGGTCGCGAGGTTGTCCCCGACATGCCAGACGCCCTCCGCATTAACAGCCAACCCGCGGAGGGCGTGTGCGAAGATCCTGGGGTCGGGCTTTGCGATGCCCAGCTCCCCTGAGATCACGACAGTGTCGAACCACTGACCGATGCCCAGAACGTCGACTTTAGAGCGCTGCACATCCCGAGCTCCGTTCGTGATGAGCGCCAGCGGCATGCCGGCCCCGCTTACAGACGTCACGAATTCGTGCACGTCGTCGAACAGCCGATCGGCTTCCAGGGCCAGCCGGGCGTGCGTCTGCGAGGCGAGATGCACCGCCGCCTCGTCATCGCTCCCGCACATCCGCAGGGTCCGCCGCCAGGCCTCGAGGCTCGCGGAGGCGCCGTCGAGGGTCCCAAGGGTCCACGGGTCCTCTATCTCCGGCCAGTAGGACTCCCACACCTCGCCGTTCGCCTCGAGCAGTCGCGCCCCATCCAGCTCCGCGTGGACTGCAGCGACCTCGTGACACGTGCGCGCGATCGCCTCTTCCTGCGGGCCGTTGTCGAGCAGCGTTTCGTCCAGGTCGAGGCACAGCGCCCGAGGCGGACGCACGGAACCGAAGCGTCGGGCTGCCATCAGGACATGACGGTAGCACGCTCCCTGCAAGTCGGGAGGTAGCTTTGGCTAGGGGGCGAAGTCCCCCGTCGCGGGTCCACGCGCCCCCGCGAAGGCGAAACCGAGCACGCTCAGCGCCTCCCGCAACGTCCCCGTTCCCCCGCCCCCGGCGAGCACGAGCGTGGCGGCCGCATCGAGCACGTCAAGTGCTCGCGGCGAGTCCAGATCGTCGTCCATGGCCGCCTCGAAGGCCGCTCGCAGGTCGGCGTCCTCGCTGTCATCTCCGCCCCGCCCGCAAGCTTCCCGGAGACGCGCGTAGCGAGCGCCCAGCGCCTCGATCGCGCCCTCTCGGTAGTCGGCGTCGCTGCGGTAGTGCTCGCTCAGCAGGTAGAGGCGCAGGTGGTCGGGGTCGAAGCGCACCATCAGGTTGCGCGCCAGCACGAGGTTGCCCAGCGACTTGCTCATCTTCACGCCGTCCAGCTGGAGCATGCCGTTGTGCATCCAGTACCCGCAGAAGGGCGCCGCCCCGGTCGCGCTCTCCGCCTGCGCGATCTCGTTCTCGTGGTGCGGAAAGAGCAGGTCGCGCCCGCCCCCGTGGATGTCGATCTGGTCCCCGAGGTGCCCCCGCGACATCGCCGTGCACTCGATGCTCCAGCCCGGCCGCCCGTCGCACCAGGGGCTCGGCCAGCTCGGTTCGTCCGGCTCCGAGCGTTGCCAGAGGAGGAAGTCGAGCGGGCCCCGCTTCTTCTCTTCGCGCTTCGATTCGGGGTTCTCCCGCTTCGCCAGCTCCTCGATCGCGATGCCGTTCAGCTGCCCGTAGCCCGGGAAGCGCTGCGCCTCGAAGAACACGTCGCCGTCCGCCTCGTAGGCCGCTCCCGACTCGATCAGCGCCCCCGTCGCCTCGATGATCGCGTCGATGTGGTCCGTCGCGAACGGGTAGGCCGTGGGCCGCAGCACGTTCAGGCGGTCCAGGTCGGCGCGGAAGATGGCGTCGTTCTCGTCGCGGATCTCGGCGATGGGGCGCCCACCCTCGCGCTTCGAGACCATGATCATGTCGTCGTCGATGTCCGTCACGTTCTGCACGTAGCGAACGTGCAGCCCCTTCCAGGTCAGGTAACGCCGCAGCACGTCGAAGTTCACGTAGGAGAAGGCGTGCCCGAGGTGGGTCACGTCGTAGGGCGTGACGCCGCAGACGTAGATGCGCGCCTCGCCGGGCACAAGCGGGACGAACTCGCGCTTCGCGCGTCCCAGCGAGGAGTACAGGTGAAGGGTCACGGGCCGCTCCCGGGCGTCCTCTGGAGGGGGAAGCGTACCAGAGCGGCCCTGTGCGGACCGCTAGCTGAGTACGCCATCCGCCACCAGCTCGCCGATCTCGACCGGCGACATCTCCAGCAGCTCCGTGAGCACGTCGAAGGTGTCCGCCCCCAGCGAGCGCGCGGCGAAGGCCGCCGCCGGCCGCACGCCGTCGACGTAGGCGGGGAAGCGCTCGGCGCCCTGCTCGCCGCCGTCCTCCGTCGCGACCGTGGCGAGGAAGCCGCGCGCGGCCACGTGCGGGTCGCGCGTGGCGATGTCGCCCCCGTCCTGCACCGCCCCGGCCGCGATCCCGCGCGCCTGGCAGGCCTCCATCACCTCGTAGCGGTCCCGGCCCACCGTCCACGCGGCGACGCAGCCGTCGAGCTCGTCCTGGTTCGCGATCCGCGCCTCGTGCGTCGCGAATCGCCGATCGCCCGCCAGCTCGGGAGCGCCCATCGCCTCGCAGAGCGCGACCCACTGCTCGTTTCCCCGCACCGCGATCGCGACCCAGCGGTCCTCTCCCTGCGTGCGGTAGATGCCGTGGGGCGCCCAGGCGTCGAACGGGTGGCGGTTCCCCACCGGCCTGGGGTCCGCCCCGTTCGCGAAGTGGTCGAGGAAAGCCGGCCCCAACAGCCCCAGTCCCAGCTCGTACTGGGCCACGTCGACATCCAGCCCCTGCCCCGTCCGGCGCCGGTGCTCGACTCCTTCGAGGATGCCCAGCGCCGCCGCCACGCCGCTCAGGTGGTCCGTCAGCGAATAGCCGAAGCCGATGTCCTGCCGCCCGGGCACGTTCGTGAGGTAGGTGAGCCCCGTGAGGGCGTGGATCGTCGGCGCGAAGGTCACGAAGTCGCGCCACGGGCCGGAGTTCCCCATGCCGCCCATCGCGACGACGGTCACGCCCGGGGCCGTCTCCGCCAGCGATTCGCGGTCGAGCCCCCAGCGGGCGAGCACGCCGGCGCTGAAGTTGTCGATGATGGCGTCGCACTGCCCCGCGAGCCGGCGGGCCAGTGCGCGCGCCTCCTCGCGCCGCATGTCGAGGCAGATGTTGCGCTTGTTCCGGTTCCACGAGAGGTAGTACGGGTGGTTGAGCGTGTTCGCGCCGGCGTTGCGCGCGGCCGTCCCCACCTTGATCACGTCCGCGCCCAGGTCGGCGAGCACGCGCGTCCCGAACGGCCCCGCCAGCACGTGCGTGAAGTCGAGCACGCGCAGCCCCGCCAGCGGCGCCGCCGGCGAGGGTTCGCCGGGGACTGCCTCCAACTCGGGACGGTCCTCCCAGGCCGCTTCCTGCACGCGCGCCGGCGGACCCGGGGCGGGTCCGTCCGCATCCGTCGTCAGCAGCCGCGAGGGGAAGGGCACGCTCCCGAACCCCTCGACCTCCCGCTCGTTGAAGAAGCCACGGGCTTCGATCTGCGGCGTCGCGACGACCTTGCTCACGGGCCAGACCGCCCCGAACGGCAGCCGCCGGCGCTGCGCCTCCATGAAGAGTTCGTCCGCGTCGTTCCGGGCCGTCCAATCGCGCAGCACGTCCATCACGTGCGGCATCTCCTTCACCAGCGCGATCAGGTCGGGGTAGCGCTCGCGGTCGGCGAGGTCGCCGGCCGAGTCCGTCTCCTCAAGCCACGGGATCAGCGTCTGCATGAGCCCCAGCGAGGGCGTGACCATGAGGCCGTTCCCCTCCCGGTCCGGGTAGAGCTCGTAGCCGCCGCTCCAGTGCAGGCTCCCCTGCCGTTGCGCGATCGGCGTCGTCCAGCGGCCTCCGTCTGGGAAGAACCACTGCATCAACATCTGCTCGGTGTTGGCGATGAGCGTCTCGTGGCTGGAGAGGTCGATGTGGCAGCCCTGTCCGCTCGCGTCGCGCAGCCGCACCCCGGCGAGCGCGCAGCAGGCGGCGTAAAAGCCGGCCGTATGCGCCGTCTGGTTCCCGTACCCGGCCAACGGCGGCGTCTCCGGCGTGCCCGTGACCGAGGCCGCCCCGCAGAGCGCCGTCGCCACGAGGTCGTTCACGGCCAGGCCCGCCCACGGCCCCTCCTGCCCCATGGGCGTCACCGAGAGCCGCACCAGTTGCGGGAAGGCCTCCCGCAGCGCCTCGCCCTCGAACGGGGCTTCGTCGCCCCGCCAGTCCTCGATGAGCAGGTCGGCCCCGGCGAGCAGCTCGCGACCGTCCTCGCCCGCCAGGTCCAGCGCGACCACGCGCTTGCCCGCGTTGTACCACGTCGCCTGGATCGAGATCCCGCTCGCTCCGAAGAAGGGCGGCTCGCGCTCCAACCCGTCGCCGCCAGCCGGTGCGATGCGCGCGACGTCGGCGCCGGCATCGGCGAGCAGCCTCCCCGTGAAGGCTCCCGCCCAGCCCGCCTGCTCGACCACGCGGAGCCCCGCCAGCGGTGTGCTCGTGCGCTCCATCGCGCGAAATCGTACGGAGCGATCCCCCAGTGCGCGAGGGCGGCGCTCCTATAATCTAGTCGGGCGGTGGCCAGGGACTCGTCTTCGCCGAGTTCAAGGTGGACGGGCTCGGCGGCGCCGTTGGCGCGAGCTGTGGTGACCTGCTGGCCGGTACCAGTGCGACCCTGCTCGGCGTGCGCCACGACCGTGACATGGTCGTCGACCCTCCCGCCGAACGCCGTCTCCAGCCGGGCGACATCCTCATGCTCTTCGAGGATGAGCACGCTATCGCCGCCATCGGGACGCGCTCCTGACTCCTACAGGTGGGCGGAGATGCCCCCGTCGACGCGGAACACCTGCCCGCTCAGGAAGCCCGACGCATCCGAGGCCAGCAGCACAGCCAGGGGTCCCAGGTTCTCCGCGCCCCCGAAGCTGCGCATCGGGATGAAGCGCAGCAGGAGGTTCTCCGAGGGGTCGTCCACGCCGCGCCCCGGTGTCCAGTCCATCCAGCCCGTCGCGATGCTGTTCACCGTGACGGCCGGCGCCAGCTCCTGGCTGAGCGACGCGGCCAGCCCGAATACGCCCGCCTTCGCCGCGGCGTAGGCGCTCAGGTTGTTCACGCCCCGCTCCCCGAAGATGCTCGACACGAAGATGAGCCGCCCCGCCTCGCCTTCACCCAGCTCCCGCACCCACGCCCGCGCCGCGTAGAAGGCGCCGCTCAGGTTGACCGCCTGCACGTTCGCGAACTCGGCGTCGCCCGTCTTCTCGATAGGCTTCGCCAGCGGCAGGTCGGCGTTGTAGACGAGCACGGAGGGCACGCCGAACTCCTTCACCAGTTGCCGCAGCCCGACGCGCACGTTCGTCGGGAGGGTCACGTCCCAGCCCTGACTGAACGTCTCCCGTCCCAGGTTGGCGACGGCGCGGCTGGCGCGCTTCGCCGCCATCACCTCGTCGCCGTCCATCGTCGCCGAGGCCACCGCCACGTTTGCCCCCGCCTCCGCCAGCGCCTCCGTGATCGCGCGTCCCGCCGGATTGGCGAACCCAACGACGAGCGCTTGCTTGCCGCTCAGGTCGTACCCCTCCTGCCGCTCCCAGTCAGCCACGGGACTGCGCCTCCACCTCGTCCGGTGCGTGGCCCGTGGGCGCGACCCCACCCGCCAGCCCGCCGCCGTCGATCGGGTAGTTCGCCCCCGTCACGTAGCTCGAGGCGTCGCTGCAGAGGAAGAGCGCCAGCGGCCCCAGCTCCCACGCCTGCCCCAGCCGCCGTGCCGTGATGTAGCTCCCCCGCTTGCGGACCATCTCCGCCTCCGCTTCGCTCGCTGCGGGCTGCTGCTGGACGAGGCCCGGCGTGATGCAGTTCACCCGGATGCCGTCACGCACGACCGCGCTCGCCACCGTCTGCGTGAAGTTGATGACGCCCGCCTTCGCCGCCGCGTAGGTCGGGCTCTGCGGCGTCGCGCGCATGCCCATCCCGCTCGCGATGTTGAGGATGACGCCGCTCCCCTGCGGGCGCATGTGCCGCAGCGCCGCCCGCGTGCAGTAGAAGGTGCCGTTCAGGTTGACTGCGATGCCGCCGAGCCAGTCCTCGTCCTCGATCTCCCACACCGCCTTCCCCCGCCCCGGCGAGTCCCCGATGCCCGCGTTGTTGACGAGGATGTCGAGCCGCCCGAAGCGCTCGACGGTCGCCTCCACCAGCGCGTCGCACTCCGCGCTCGACGTGATATCGGTCGCGACCGTCAGCGGCTCGCGACCACCCTGCTCGGCGAGAAACGCGGCCGTTCGCTCAAGCTGTTCCGGCGTCCGCGCCGCGATGCACACATCCGCCCCCGCCAGCATCAGCGAGCGCGCCATCTCCCGCCCCAGCCCCCGGCTCCCCCCGGTAACGATCGCGACCCGTCGCGGCGGCCCATCCAGACGCAACGCTTCCAGCACGGCTCCTCCTTGCGACCGTGGCGAACTATACGGCCCTAGCAGGCCGCTGCTTCCGGAAATAGCCAGGGCATGCGCTCTGGTCGCTGCGAGTCACAGCCCAGCGTGCTTTCGTGGGCGAACAGCAGGTGGCCCCTGCGTGGGCTAGGTATTCCGAACATGGAAAGCACCTGTTCGGGGTCGTCGTCGTGGTACGTCAGGAAGGCGTCCACGAGGTCACCGTGTGAGTTGTAGAACGGCTCGAGCACTGTTGCCGGAAAGCACTCCACAGCGCGGGCCATCCGCCTGGACTCTTCGTCGAACTCCGGGATGGCGTCGTACCACCGCCGCTGCCGGTTGTGGAGGGTGGGTTGCTCGCTGTCTTCATGCAAAACGTCGATGACAAACAGCGGGATGTTGGCCTGCATCGCGTATTCCCAGATCTTGCCGCTCAGGTTGGACTTTCTGAATTCCAAGAAAGCAATCGGCTCCCCCGTCGGTCCCAAGATCGCGAGGTCCGGCCTAAGCCCGTTCTTCAGGCGCTGCTCGGTGACCACCGCTGTGGCGCCATAGAGCAGGTCGTAAGTGTGGGGTTTCCAACACTGCCGGCAGTTCCAGGTGATTTCGCCAAAGAACGGCAGCTGTCGCAGGTAACCGAACCACACCTCCTTCATCTGCCTGTGTTCCTTAGACTCTCCCAGCGGCCTGCAGTCCTTCCGGTTGGGCATATGGGCAAAGGACGATCTGCGGCCCTCCCGGTGGACGGGATAGAGGACACACCCCTTGTGGTGGGCGATGCCCCCGTACCGGTCGCCCGTTATCGCCTGCTCTATCGGTGTGGGGGAGCCATCCTTCGCGATGGCAGTGGTGATTATGTCGGCACCCATCTAGGTTCCCTCCTTTTTCACAGAACCAAGCACTAGGAGCGCGTGCTCTCGATATTCGGCAGGGTAGCATAGGGGCTGATGCGCGTACTCCATTTCGCCGATCTGCACATTGGCGTCGAGCTCTACGGACGGCCCCTCCCGGGCAAGCCCTGGTCCTCGCGCATGCAGGACTTTCTCGATGCCTTCGACTACCTCATCGACTACGCCCTCAAGGAACGCGTCGACGCCGTCATCTTCGCGGGCGACGCCTACAAGGCGCGCGAGCCCACCCAGACGCACCAGCGCGAATTCGCCCGGCGCATCCGCCGCCTCAGCGAGGCCGGCATCGCGACCTTCCTCCTCGTCGGCAACCACGACCTCCCCAACGCCGAGTCCCGCGCCCACGCCCTCGAGATCTTTCGCACGCTCGAGGTTCCCAACGTCACCGTCGGCGACGCCGCCTGGTTCCAGCGCGAGGGCTACGTTCCCCAGGTCCTCCAGACCCGCGCCGGACCGCTGCAGGTTGCCTTCGTGCCCTGGCCGCAGGTCTCGCACCTGCTCGCCAACAGCGAGGAGGCGGAGGGGGCCTCCATCGAGCAGCTCTACAAGCTCATCGAGCGGGCCATCTCCGATATCGTCGTCGCGCAGGCGGAACGCATCGACCCCGACGTGCCCTCCATCCTCACCTGCCACCTCCCCCTCAGCGACCGGCTCGTGGCCGAGAACAAAGGCAGCGAGCACTGGATGCAGAGCGGCAGCGTCCCGCGGGTCCCGCTCAGCGCCCTCCATCTCGATTTTTTTGATTATGTCGCGCTGGGCCACCACCACAACGCCATGCAGCTCAACGCCAACCCGCCCTGCTGGTACTCCGGCGCCCTCCAGGAGGTCGACTTCGGCGATGCCCGCTCCGCCAAAGGCTTCATGACCCTCGAATTCGACCCGGCCAAGCCACGGGGTGAGCGCCTCGGCGGCGGTGCCCCACGGCTGCACGAGGCGCCGAGCCGTCCCTTCGTCAGCATCGCCCTGAAGCCGCGCGACTCCGACCCCAACGACGAGGTTCTCGCCGCCATCGCCAAGCACAATGTGTGGGACGCCATCGTCAGGGTCGAGATCCACGTCGACCGCGACCAGGAAGCGGCGCTCAGGCTCTCCGAAGCGCGAAAGGCCCTCGCCGGCGCCCACTTCATCGCCGGTCTCCGCGCCATCCTCCCCGAGGACAGCCGCTCGCCCCTCCCCCCCAACGTCCAGCCCGATGCCTCCTCCCCCCTCGACACCCTCGATACCTACCTGAGGCTGCGCGAGGTGCCCGAGGAGCGCCGCGCGCGTCTGCTTGCCGTCGCCACCGAAATCATCGAGGAGAGCGAAGCCGTTGGCGTCTGAACCCCGTCCCCTGCGGCTCGTGCACACCTCCGACGTGCACCTCGGCGCCTACACGGCCAGCCCCCGCGGCCGCGACGAGCCCCGCGGCCGCCGCCTCGAAGCCGGCTTCGAAGCCGTCATCGACCTCGCCCGCGGGACCGCCGCCGATGTCCTCCTCATCGCCGGCGACTTCTTCGACAACGCCCGCATCGGCCCCGATGTCGTCGCCTTCGCGGCCGAGCAGATCAACCGCTTCCCCGGCGAGACCGTCCTCCTCCCCGGCAACCACGACCCCATCGGCCGGCACGGCCCCTTCGAGCGCCACGACCTCGAAGGGCTCGCCCCCCGCCTTCGCCTCGTCCGCGACCCCGAGGGCGAATTCCTGGACTTCCCCAAACTCGACCTGGCCATCTGGGGCCGCGCCATCACCGTCGACGTGGTCGAGCGGCCCCTCGCCACGCCCCCGTCCCGGCGCGAGGACCGCACCTGGAACGTCGCCATCGGCCACGGCCACGCCGTCGCCGAGGACGCGCAGCTGGAGCGCTCGCTGCGCATCACCCCCGCGCATCTCGCCGAGAGCGCCCAGTGGGAGTACATCGCCCTCGGTCACTGGGACGTCCACAGCGACGTCAGCGAGGGTGGAGCCCTCGCCGTCTACTCCGGCTCGCCCGCCTCCCTCGGCGATATCGGCTACGGCGTCGCCGTCGTCGTCGACCTCGACGCTGACGGCGTCCGCTGGCACGCCCACCGCCTTGCCCCCGCGGAGGCCACCCCGTGATTCCCCGCCGCCTGCGCCTCCGCAACTTCCTCTCCTACCGCGACTGCGAGCTCGACTTCTCCGGCCTCCAGCTGGCCACCCTCGCAGGACGAAACGGCGACGGAAAGTCCGCTCTCCTCGACGCCATCACGTGGGCCCTCTGGGGCGAAGCGCGCGGCCGCGTCGAGGACGACCGCATCTACCACGGCGAGCACGACATGCGCGTCGAGCTCGACTTCGAGGTTGACGGCGACCGCTACCGCGTCCTCCGCAAGCGCACCCGCGGGCGCTCGGGCGCTCTCGATCTCTTCCAGCTCGATGACCTGGGCAACCTCCGTCCCATTAGCGGCGGCACCTCCCGCGAGACGCAGGCCGAGCTCACCCGCCGCCTGCACATGGACCACCAGACCTTCATCAACAGCGTCTTCCTCGTGCAGGGCCGCTCGAACGAGTTCACCACGCAGACGCCGTCGGGGCGCAAGGAGGTGCTGCGCAAGGTCCTCGCACTCGACCGTTACGAAGAGCTCTCGCGGCATGCCCACGATCGCCGCCGCGCCGCCGAGGCCGAAGCCGGCTACGAGGCGCGCAAGATCGAGGGTGACGAGAAGGCGCTGGAGGAAGGGGCCGCGGTCGACGCCGCCCTCGGGGAGGTTGCTCGTGAACGCGACAGCGTCCGCCTCCGCCTCCAGGAGGAGGAGAAGGAACTGGAGGACCTCAGGATCGCCGTCGCCGAACACGAGCGCCGCGAACGCGCCGTCCATGAGGCGGCGACCCTCCTCGAAGCGCGCGAGCAGGACGTCGCGCGCCGCGCTCAGGCCATCACCGCGCTCGAAGGCGACCTCGCCGGCGTCCGCGAGACCCTCGACCGCGCCCCCGACATCGAAGCGGCCTACGGCCGGCTCCGGGAGGCCCGCGACGACGAGCGCGCCCTCGCGGAGCTCGCTGCCCGGGCAAGGGCGATCGAAGACGCCATCGCCGTGGCCGACCGCGAGATCGCTCAGGAGCGCACCGGCCTGGACACGCGCATCGAGGGCCTCGATGCCGAACGGAAGCGAAAATTGGTGCTCGTCGCGGGGCTGCCGGCCCTGCGCGAGGAGGAAGCGGGACTCCAGCAGGAACGTGACCGCCTCACCCAGCTCGATGCCGGCATTCAGTGCGAGCGCGACGCGGCCAGCGAATCCCAGCGCGTGCAGGCCGCTCGCGCTGGCGAGGCCGGCGGCTACCGCGCCCGTGCGCAGGACCTGAAGGATCGCGAGACCACCCTCGCCGAAGCGGAGGGCGAACCCCTCTGCCCCGTCTGCCGCAAGCCCCTCACGCCGGAGGAGCTGCACAACACCCTCGACCAGTACCGCCGGGAACGGCACGAGCTTGGCGAGCAATACAAGGTCGCGCAGGCGGCCGTGGCCGCGGCGGAGGCGTCCGCCGAGAACCACGAGAAGCGCGCCGCCGACCTCCAGCGGGAGCGCACCGACCTCGATGCCCGCGTCCGCTCCTGCGAGCAGGCCCTCGCTGCAAACCTGTCCGAAGCGCAAAACGCCGAGCGCGACCTGCCCGACCTCGAAGGCGACCTCGCCGCCCTCCGCCACTGCATCGAGACCGAGGCGTTCGCGATCGAAGCCCGGCAGCGGCGCGCAGCCGCCTGCGAGGGGCTGGTCGCCCTGGGCTACGACCGCCCGGCGCACGACAGTGCCCGCGAGCGCCTCGCCGGCCTCGATCCCGCCGAGGCCGCCTACAACAAGCTCACGAGCGCAAAGGCCCAGGCCCTGGGCCTCGCCGACCGCATCGCCGAGAACCGGGACGACCTCCGCCGTGCGGAGGGGGAGCGCGACGCGGCCCGCGACGCCCTCGCCGAAGCGCGCACCGCCCTCGACGCTTCGCAGGACGTGTCCGCCCGCCTCGAATCCGTGGAGGACGCCGTCGCCGAGCGCCGCGACCGGCTCACCACCCTCGACCAGGACCACGGCCGCCTGGAGGAGCGCCGCGCCACCCTCGACCGCATCGCCGCCCGTGTCGAGGAGGCGAAGGACCGCCTCGCCGCCGCCCGCGACTCAGCCCGCCTCCACGAAGAGCTGGCCCGCGCGCTGGGCCGCGACGGTGTCCAGGCGATGCTCATCGAGCAGTCCCTGCCCGCGCTCGAACGCATCGCTAACGCCCTCCTCGATCAGCTCACCGAGGGGCGCGGCCACACCCAGGTCTCGCTCCACACCCAGCGCGAGAACGCCTCCGGCAAGACCGTCGAGACGCTCGACATCCATATCAGCGACGACCTCGGCACGCGCGACTACGAGATGTACAGCGGCGGCGAGAAGTTCCGCGTCGACTTCGCCCTGCGCATCGCCCTCTCCCGCGTGCTCGCCCTGCGTTCCGGGGCGTCCCTGCCCACGCTCATCATCGATGAGGGCTTCGGCAGCCAGGACGAGGAGGGCCGCGACCGCCTCGTCGCCGCCATCAACGCCATCAGCTCCGAGTTCCGCCTCATCCTCCTCGTCACCCACATCGAGGATCTGCGCGACCAATTCGACCGCCGCATCGAGGTCACGAAGGACCCGGAGCGCGGTTCACAGGCGGTGGTGGTGTAGGCGCCGGGCGCGCATCGCTGTCAATCGCGGAGCTGAGGGGACAGGCTAAGGGCCAACCTGGCGCCGTCTGAGGTGGTGACCAGACGGGGACGGGTAGCGTACGTCTGCGCCTCGATGGCTTCCTGCAGGCTTCCCCGCCGCGTGAACACTGGTCCCCCCTGAGCGGGCTGGAAGACCTCCACATATCTGGCGACCAGCAACTCGTCCACCGCGGCCCTTCCGCTAAGCGTCTCCGGGAAGTCTCGCTCCCCGGCTCTGGCAGTCTCCAGCAGGATGCCAATGGCCTCCCTGGACAACCGCCGCCTCTTGCGGAACAAGGCGAGCCTCGCCTTCCCTCCGGAAAAGAGGCGTCGAGCGGCGTCCCAGGTGTTTCCGAGAAGAGAACGCATCACTTGCACTCTGCCGGTCGCGACACCGACCCAGGCCTCCATTGCCGCAATCCTCCTCAGAAAGGGAGCCCAGCGGGGCCGCGAGTCCTAGCAGGGTGCTGAAAAAGTCCGCAGCGGTCGTTTTGGGCTGAATTTGCGCCGTTCGCGAAATCGCAAAAGCCAATGTTTCTGGGCTCTACGAGAGACTGCCGGATGGTCAGTCAGGGCCTCAGGCCCAGGATCATGCATTTATCAGCACCCTGCTAGGCGCTCTTCTCCGCCGCTGCCTGGCGTGCGAGGGCGAGCTGGTACCGCCCCTCCAGCCCGATCCAGATGTGTGCCGCTATGCCGAGCGCCTCCTCCAGCTGGAGCGCCGTCGCTGCCGTGATGGCCTTCCTACCGTGGACGATTGCACTGATCGCTTGTCGGGGTCTGCCCATGCGTTCGGCGAGCTCACCCTGGGTCATGCCCCGCGCCTCGAGCTCCTCGGCCAGGAGTTCGCCGGGAGGAACGGCTATATCTGAGTGCATGGTGGTCATCGTCCTAACCACGGCGGCAACGCTCCCCTCATTGCCCCACCGCCGGGCTCTCCGTACCCTTGAAGCTTCGTGGCAGGGTAGCTCAGCTGGCAAGAGCGCACGACTCATAATCGTGAGGTCGAGAGTTCGAGTCTCTCCCCTGCTACAACGCCGCCCCCGCCGCGACTCAAGGAGGAGCCCGATGATTCTCGGTTTGGGGACCGTCCCCCTGACGTCCGTCGCACACGCCCGCCGCGAGGCCAGGCGCAAGTTGCCCCGCTCTATCTACTGGTACTCGGAGGCGGGCACCGAGCTCCGCCGCACCGTCCGCGCCAACCGCGATGGCTTCAAGGAGATCGGCCTCCAGGCCCGCGTGCTCGACTCGCATGAGCCCCGCAAGCTCTCAACGACCGTCCTCGGGCGCGAGATATCGATGCCCCTTATCACGACCCCCGCTGGCTTCATCCGCATCGCCCATCCCGACGGCGAGCTCGGCGTGGCCCGCGCCGCCGAGGCCGCCGGCACGGCCGTCGGCATCGGCATCCTCGCCAGCTACCCCATCGAGGCCATCACCCGCGAGGCCAGCAACGTCTGGTTCCAGCTCTACATGATCGGCGGGCGCGAGGGCTCCGTCATCGCCATGGAGCGGGCCCGGGCGGCGGGCTGCGAGGTCCTCATCATCACCGTCGACTTCGCCTCCCTCTCCGGCGGCCAGGACTATCAGCGAGGCCACCCGGGCGTGCCCGACCGCGTCGACCTCCCCACTGCCCTCAAGTACGCCCCCGAGATGGTGACGCGGCCCCTGTGGGCGCTCAACTTCCTCAAGGGCGGAGTTGAGCTGCGCTTCCCCAACTCCCCGCCCCTCAACGGCAACACCGACCTCACCGCCGGGCAGATAGGCGCCGCCATCATGGCCCACCCCCCCACCTGGGACGACATCGCCTGGGCCCGCAAGCAGTGGGACGGCCCCCTCATGGTCAAGGGCATCACCTCTACCGACGACGCCCGCCGCGCCGTTGACGAGGGCGTCGACGCCATCTCCGTCTCCAACCATGGCGGCAACTCGCTCGATGGCTCCCCCGCCACCATCCGCGTCCTCCCCGAGATCGTCGACGCCGTGGGCGACAACCTCGAGGTGCTCCTCGACGGCGGTGTGCGCCGCGGCAGCGACGTCGTGAAGGCGGTGGCCCTGGGCGCGAAGGCCGTCATGGTCGGACGTCCCTACATCTGGGCCCTCGCGGCCGGCGGTGAACAGGGCGTCCGCCAGATCCTCGAGGTCTACCGGCAGGGCATCGCGGGAACGCTCACGCTGCTGGGCTGCCCCTCCGTCGAAGACCTCAACCCCTCCCACCTCCGCCTGCCCCCCACCTTCGCCCCATAGGGAGGCCGCCGCTTACCCCAGCCGCACGTTGTCGACGGCCTGGACGGCGACCGGCTGCTTCCGGTGCCGCGCGATCTGCAGCACCAGCAGCAGCGGCAGGAAGCGCCCAATCAGAATCGTCACCATTACGATGATCGTGGCGGCCGTGCCCAGCGCCGGCGTGATCCCCGCCGACCACCCCACCGTCCCCACCGCCGACGAAGTCTCGTAGAGCACGTCGATGAACGGGTGGCTCGTCGTGCGCAGCAGCACCATCGCAACGACGAAGTGGACGGCGGCGAACGCGAACGCGATTCCCACTGCCTGACGGATCACGTTCTGCGGTAGCCGCCGGCCAAAGGCGACCACGTCGTCGCGGCCCCGCAGCGTGGCCATCGTGCCTATCGCGAGCACCGCCAGCGTCCCCAGCTTCAGCCCACCCGCGGGCGAGCCCGCCGCCCCACCCACCAGCATCAGCACCGACTCGAAGAGCTTCGTGTGCTCGTGCAGCAGCCCGGAGTCGACCGCGCTGAAGCCCGAGACCCACATGGAAGCCTGGAACAGCGCCAGCACCGGCCGGTCGCCCTCCGCCACGGTCGCCAGTGTGCCCGTGTTGGCCCACTCGCTGATGCCGATGAAGAGCGCGCTGCCACCCACCACGAACACAGCCGCCGAGAGCACCATCTTCGCGTCCAGCGACATCCGGCGCGGGTCCAGCCGCAGGGCGCCGAGGATGACGGGCACCGCACCGAGCGACCCGCCGAGGCAGAGCACGATCATGGGGATGAGCACGGCCGGGTCGTCGGCGAATGGGCGCATATCCTCGCCCGTCACGTTGAAACCGGCCACGTTGAAGGCGGAGATCGCGTGGAAGACTGCCCACCACACGCTTCGCGCCACGGGCACGCCCGCGCTCACGAAGCCTCCGAACAGGGCCAGCGTCCCAAGCACCTCGAACGTGAGCGTGTAGATCACGATCGTGCGAACGAAGGAGACGGACTCGCGCATCGTTGGCGCGCCGTAGTAGAGGCGCATCAGGTTGCGGTCGCGCAGGCCCAGGTTGCGCCCGAGCATCCACAGCACGATGCCCATCCCCGCCATGTATCCCAGCCCGCCCACCTGGATGAGCGCGAGGATGATCGCCTCGCCGAAGTGGCTCCAGTGCGTCTGCGTATCGACCACCACCAGCCCCGTCACGCAGATGGCCGAGATCGCCGTAAAGAGCGCCTCCAGCAACGTCGGCGCCTCGCCGCTGTAGGCGGCGGGCAGGTGCAGCAGGGGCGTCGCGATCAGGAGGATCAGCCCGAAACCGATGAGGATGCGGATGCCGCCCGAGCCGAAGGGGCGGGAGCGGGGCGTGGGCTCGATGCTGATCGTGCGCGAGCCCATCAGGCGCCGTCGAACCGTGCGCCGCGCGGTCATCCGCATGTGCCCTCAGCGTGCGCGCGCCCGGCCCCGAGCGCAAGCCGTCAGAGGGCCGCCGTCGCCCCCGCGATCCGCGCGACCAGCCTGCTGAGCGAGTCGCCCTCGCGGGCTTCCCCGCCGCCCGAGCGCTCGTCGGCCCCCTGGTAGCCGAACGTGCCCCCCGCGACCTCCACCGTGAGCCTATCCATGCCCCCGAGGGTGGCCGCGCCCTCTGAACGTCCGGTGAACTGCCATGCGGTGGGCTACAGCGGCGCCAGTTGCGCGTCCATCTCGCCGCCCCAGCGGGCCTCGTGGCTGCCGTCGGGAAGCATCGCGAAGGCGTTGACGTCATCGGCCAGCTGCCCCAGCAGCAGGTCCACGATCCGCTTCGCGATGTCGGCGTCGAGCACCGGGAAGATGAGCTCGATGCGCTCCTCGAAGTTCCGCGGCATCCAGTCGGCGCTTCCGGCCCAGACCTCCCACTCCCCGCCCGAACGGAAGGCCGCCACGCGCGCGTGTTCGAGGAAGCGCCCCACGATGCTCCGCATCGTGAAGCGGTCGTCGTGCAGCGTGAGCGTGCTCCGCGCGATCACGTCGACGCGGGCGCCGGCGTCGGCTGCCGCCCCCAGCGCCTCGAAGACGAAGGGATCGGTGAGGTGGTTCATCTTCAGGATGACGTGACCGCCGGGATGCGCCTCGTCCCCGATCCGGTCCAGCATCGTGTCGCGCGCGTCGATCCCGTAGCGCATCCGCTCCAGCTGCGGCGGCGCCCCCGCCTCCAGCGCGTCGAAGAATTCGAGTGCGTCGCTGGCAAGCGCGGGGTTGGAGCTGAACAGCGAGAGGTCCGTGTAGAGACGCCCGTTCGTCGGGTTGTAGTTCCCCGTGCAGAGATGCACGTAGCCGCGGCCCGCGCGCCGCACGTAGAGCGCCTTGGCGTGCACCTTGTAGCCCAGTGGCAGCGGCAGGATGCGGATGCCCGCCGCCCGGAAGAGCAGGCTCCAGTGCAGGTTCTGCAGCTCGTCGAAGCGGGCGCGGCCCTCCAGCAGCACGGCCACGTCCTTGCCCGCCCGCGCGGCCTTCATCAGCGCCTCCGCGATCGGGTTCCGCGCCCCCAGCCGGTAGAGGCTGATGCGGATGCGGTCCACCTCTGGGTCCGCCGCTGCGCGGTCCACGAAGCGCTCGACGATCCCGTAGTCGTCGAGCGGGTGGTAGAGGGCCGTGTCCCGCTCGTCGAGGGCGCCGAACGGGTCCGCCTCGAAGTCGGGAGCGCCCCGCGGCTCGATGGGTTCGTAGCGCAACGGCGTCGAGTTTGGATTCGGCGGGTCCACGTCGATGAGCGTGTTCAGGTAACGGTGGTCCAGCGGCGGCGAGAGGCGGAAGGCCGCTTCCTCCGGGAGGCGGAGCGCGTCCCGGACCTCCGCCACCCAGGGGAACGCCAGCTCGACCTCGAGTCGTGTGGCCGGCCCCTCCGGGCGGTCCTCGATCGCCTGCGCCAGGTCGTCCCAGTCGACGCGCTGCACGTCGAGGTCCGCGAGCCGCGTCAGCCGCATTTCGTACATGGGCAGGTCTTCGGGCAGGAAGAGGTCGCTCCGCAGGCGCACCAACGGCCCCAGTCGCACGAACGCTCCCGGACGCCCGGGCACGGGCAGCAGCCGCGGCAGCGAGTCCGGCAGCCGCACCAGGTAGTCCAGCGATTCGCGCCCCGCGGCCAGGTAGAGCGCGCGGCTCGAAAGCCCCGAGAGCGCCCCCGGGTCGAGCAGGTCCGCCCGCGGCGAGGCCTCCTCCGCCAGGTAGGCGCCGAAGTAGCTCCGCTCGAGCGGCGTCAGCTCCCCCGGCTCCAGCAGCAGGAATCCGACCTGCGTGAGCGCCGTCCGCAGCTGCTCGTGGATCTCCGTGGCCTGCAGCGCACTCTCGTACGCTTCGGCGAGCACCGTGCGGTACTCATCATGCTCCTGCCGTCCACCGCTCTGCGCGCGTTCGAACACGCCGTAGATGCGCGCCGCGAAGAACTCGTCCAGGTTCGACGCGAAGATGGCAAGGAAACGGAGTTTCTCCAGCAGCGGCACGTCGTCCCGCGTGGCCTGCAGCAACACGCGGTGGTTGAACCGCAGCCAGGAGCGTTCGCGGGAGAGGACGGTGGAGACCAACTCGCTTGCCCCGGCCATGGAAGGGCCCCCGCATTACCGAATCGTGTGTGAACGCAGGCTCCCCTGCAGCGGGTACGATACAAGCTCCATGACGACGACCGGAAGAGTTATGGAAACTGAGTGGCAGTTCGTCCCCGACGACCTCGCCGCCGTGCGCGAGTGGCTGGAGAAGGAGACTCCGGCGCCCTTCCGCGTCGAGGCGGGCTGCGGGCAGGACCAGCACGACGAGTACTGGGATACCGCCGGCTGGCTCGTCTGGCGCGCGGGCTTCGTCTGCCGCGTCCGGCGACGCGGCGAAGCCGCCGAGCTCACCCTCAAGGGCCTCTCTGGCGGCGAGGGCAACCTGCGCCGCCGCCTCGAGCTGGACGAGCCGCTCGACGCCCTCAGCGGGCTGCCCGGGGCCATCGCCAGTCCCGCGGGCGAGGCCAGCCGGCTGTTGCGCACGCTCGCCGGACCGCACGCGCTCAGGCCAGTGGCCGCCCTCACCACGCACCGCACCACCCTCGCCCTTGCCGATGGCGAGGGCCCCCTCGGCGAGATCGCGCTCGATCGCACCACCGTCGGGGAAGGCCCCCGCAGCCGTGAGCTCCTGCGCGTGGAGGTCGAGGTCGGAGCGGATGCCCTCGACCGTGCCGCGCCCTTCGTGGCGGCCCTGCGCGATGGCGCGGGCCTTCGCCCCGCGCTGACCGGCAAGCTCACTGCCGCTCTTGCCGCCGCGGGCGCCTCGCCCGGCTGGGAGCCCCGCCCCCTCGGCCCCATGACGGTCGACCGGGAGAGCTCGCTGGGGGACGTGGCCTACGCGGTCCTTCGGCGGGACTTCCTCCGCCTGGTCGAGCACGAGCCCATCGCTCGCCTCGGCGATGACATCGAGGGCGTCCACCAGATGCGGGTCGCTTCCCGCCGCCTGCGCGCCGCCCTTGACGCCTCCGGGGAGGCGCTGCCCCCCGAGCTCACCTCCCAACGCCGCGAGCTGCGCTGGCTCGGGCGCTCCCTCGGCGAACTGCGCGACCTTGATGTTCAGCGCGAACGGTTCGCCCGTGCCGCCACGCTCATCGGACGCAAGGCCGCGGCCGCCATCGAAGCGATCTTCGAGGAACGCCAGGGGCGGGCCCGGAGGGCCGTGCTCGCAGTGCTCGACTCAGACCGTTATGTCGTAATGGTCGATGCCATGTCGGACCTGTTGCGGGCCGGGCCTGTCCCGGGGCCTGGCGACGAGCTCGCCCTTGCCGCGGCGCCCGCGATGATCGCCCGCCTGCGCCGCCGCGTACGGCGCGCGGGCGCGCGCATCGACACCAGTTCGCCCCACATCGCCTACCACGCCCTCCGCCTCAAGGTTCGAGACCTGCGCTACGTGCTGGAGTTCTTTGCGCCGCTCTACGGGGAACCCGCCGAGGTCTACGTTCGTCAGGCAATGAGGCTCCAGACCCTGCTCGGTGACCACCAGGACTCCGTTGTCGCCGCGCAGCTCTACGAGCGGCTCGCGGAGGACGAGGACCTGGGCAAGCCGGCAACCCGTGCCGCGAACGAGCTGGCCGCCAACGCCAGCGCGGAAGCCGAGGGTTACCGCTGGAAGTTCCCCAAGCGCTACGCCCGTCTCCGCGGCCGTCGCTGGCACGCCCTCAAGCGCGCGATGGCGAATTCGTGAACGTCTGTTAACAATTCCCGGCCGCCCTGAGGACCACGCCGGCTTCGACCACGCCATGCTCGCCCGTATCGCCGCCATCCTCTACCTCAGCGATGGCGACGAGGACGGCGCCAGACCCTTCCTCGCGCTCCTGCGCCCATCGGAGAAGCGCCTCCTCCGGCCCTGCGGCGCGCTCCTCGGCCAACCCAGGGACGAGTCGTAGGAGCTAGTCTCCGAGCGTACGCCCCAGGCTCTGGCTGAACCCCTCGGTGCTCATCATCTGGTTGAAGAACTCGTTCCACTGCCGCTCCGATTGCGTGGCCCACTGCCGCCAGGCCTCGGAGAAATCGGGGACCGAGGTTTCGTTCGTGCTCATCACGCGTCCTCTTCGTCGCTCGGGCTTGCGCCGGATGCCATGTCGTCGAAGCCCGCCAGCGCGCCCGTCAGCACCTCGTGATACCGGTTGAGCGCATCGATCCACGTGCGCAGGAACAGCTCGCCCGCCGCGGTCAGCGAATACATGCGCCGCGCCGGCCCCTGGTCCGACGTGTCCCAGAACGAGGAGACGAAGCCGCTGCTCTCCAACTGCCGCAGCGCGCGGTAAACCGTCCCGCTGTCGGCCTGCGGCAGGCCCGCCGCCTTGAGCTGCTGGCTCAGCTGGTAACCGTAGGCGTTGCGGCCCTTCAGGAAGGCGAGCAGGCTCGTGGCCAGCATCTCGCCGTGAAGACGAGGCTCCGAAGTGGTGCGCTTGCGTCCGCTGCCTTTAGCCATAGGCGCATTCTGTTGGTAAGTGCCAATGCGTACAAGATGCGCTTTGCATGTAGGGGCGCGGGCCGTAGGGTTCGGCTATCACGCACCACCCGCGGAGCGAAGCAGCATGACCGGCAACTCCCAGACCGAGCAATACTTCGACGCCCTCCTTGCCAGCTACGACGCCCTCACGCGCGCCATCGAGCAGGCCAACGAGCGCGGACTCAACATCTCCCGCACCGGCTGTACGGAGTGGTCGTCCTGGTAGAGGTCTGCGAACGGCGCCGTGCCGCCCGCCCTTCGTGGGCGTTACTCCCGGTGTAGGTCCTCAGGGCTGAGGATGCGGAAGCCGACGCCCAGCGTGACCTGCGTCACCGCCGCCTTGCCCTCGCTGATTGCGCCCCGGATCTGCCGGACCTCGAACCAGTCGAGGTTGCGCAGCGTCCGGCTGGCGCGATCGAGCGCATTGGCGATGGCCGCATCCACGCCATCCGGCGAGGAGCCGACGAGTTCGACGATCTTGTAGGTGTGGGGCTCTTCCATGGAGTGTTCCTTCCCGCGTTTCCGCGTTGCTCTCCGGACAGGGGTCAGCCCTCCCCGCCCATGTCCCGTTCGAAGGCCTCGTAGGTGAGCTCGACGCCGGCCGCGATGTGGTCGCGGAAGTCGCTCTGCAGGCGGCCCGCATCCCGACGCAGAAGATTGACGTCTACGCGGCCTGCCGCTATCTGTTGCGCCACCGCGTCCCGTAGCTCTTCCGCCCGCTCGATGAGCGGCTCGTGCTCCGAACGCGAGCGCTCGATGCGCGGAGTGAGCCGCGGCTGCAACTCAGCCATCTCCTCGAGGCTCCCGCCGGGCCGTTCGGAGGCATCCCGGTGGCGGCGGAGGATGTCGGCGAGTTCATCGAGCGCCGAATGGAGGCCGTCGGCCCAGGCCATTGAGTCGAGCGCGGATGCCACGATCGCAGCGTCCATCGTCTCCCGTGCGTGGTGAAGGGCCTCGTGGCCCCTGAGCGGCGTTCCGCTCCCGGTATCCGTCGGATGCTCCAGGTTCTCGGTCACCATCTCAGCCTCCTCTCGTACAGTCTCGAAATCACTTCCTTGGTATCGAGTGTTCCGCAATCGTACTCGGCCCGTCAAGACACTCCGACCGGACAGTAAAGGAATGGCATTCCCGGCACTATTCAGCGAATATGTGAAATTAATCACCGCAACTGATTCGTGAAAAGGGCCACAATTTTGGACGTGAAGCTCGCAAGGCTCCCCGCTACGATTGATCGGTGAACACCCTTTTGCTCCCAACGCAAGGGGACGCTTGCCACCCTGCTCCTTGGAACGGTGGCGATCGCGCTGACCGCCTGCGGCTCAAACGAATCGCCTGCCCCTGCCACAACCGTAGCCACCGCCACGACCCCGACAACGCCCTCCCCCGCCCCTTCCCCGTCTTCGAGGAGTGGACCCGCTTCAACGAGGACGAGTACGCCGGCTAGCTGGCCGCCGTCGGCTCCGGCTCCGCTCCGGCGAAGCGCCGTCCGCTGCGGTGGTGGACGCCGAGGGGGAACTCCCGCAGACCGCGAAGCACGATGTTCGGCTTGTAGACGGGCGCCGTTGCGCCGAACTGTATCTCGTCGAAGCGTTCCAGCAGGACCTCGAACGCGATACGCCCCTCAAGCCGTGCCAGCGGCGCCCCGAGGCAGTGATGGATCCCGCGTCCGAAGGAGATGTTGCTTGCGTCTTCCCGCGTCACGTCGAGCGTCTCGGGGTCGCTGAAGACCTCCGGATCGCGATTCGCCCCACCGACCATCAGGGCGACACGGGAGTTCGCCTTCGCCAACTTGTCGCCGACCTCGACATCCTCCGCGACGTAGCGTCCGTCTAGCTGGACAGGCGCGTCGTATCGAAGGAGCTCTTCGATCGCGCTGGGAATCAGCTCCGGCCGCTCTCGCAGGAGCTGCAACTGCTCGGGGTGCTGTAGCAGGGCGCGCAGACCGTTGCCGATCAAGTTGGTGGTCGTCTCGTTGCCGGCGACCAGCAGCAGGCGCAGGGTGACCTGCGTCTCTTCGGTGGTCAGCTGCTGCCCGTCCTCCTCGGCGAGGGCGAGCCGGGAGACCAGGTCATCCGTCGGGGCGACGCGCCGCTCCTCGATGAATGGCGCGAAGTAGTCCCGAAACTCGGCGGCGGTGTCGAGCGCCAGCTTGCCCTCATCCGCGGTGAGGTTGGGCTCGAGCACCCGCGCGAAGCGGTCCGACCAGGTCTTGAACCGCTCCCGGTCCTCGGTCGGGACCCCGATCATCTCGGCGATCACCACCATCGGCAGCAACGTGGCCAGGTTCGACATCAGATCGAATTCGTTGCTGTCCCCCACTTCATCCAGGAGCGCGTGCGCCGTCTCGCGAACATGGTCTTCCATCTTCGCCATTTGGCGGGGCGTGAACGCGCGATTCACCAACCCGCGGAGGCGTGTGTGGTCGGGCGGGTCCAGCGACAGAATCGAGGGCGTGAGCTCCTGCCGGATGCGCGTGTTCGCGAGGCTGTTGCTCCTCCCTCGCTCCTCGTTCCGGAAGCGCTGGTGGTCCCGCAGGATGGCGTCGACGTCCTCGTACCGCGAGACAACCAGCATCCCCATGAGCGGGCTGTAGTGGTACGGGTCGCGCTCGCGGAGCTTCCGGTAGGTGGGGTACGGGTCGGCGATGAACCCGGGATCGAGCGGATACCACGCCACCCCCGACTGGAGGCGCTCCTGCAGCAGGCGCCCGCGGATGTAGAGCGGTGCGACCGCGGAGCGAACCGTGTCCTGCAGCGTCATGGCAGCCCCTTCCGTGCCCCGCTACGAAGGCTTTACTGATAACTGTAGCGCCTCAGGAGACCGCCCGAGCAGGCTGCGGGCCGGCTTCGGAAAGACGCGCTGCCCCGGCGACTTGCCTAGCCGTACCGCTCCGACGCAGGTGGCGGTTGCAGTTGCGGGTACCACGGACTGCGCAGCGGATCGCCCGGCTGCAGGTGGATGCCGAGGCCTGGGGTCATCGGCACGGTCGGCCGGGACGCAGGTCGCTTCGCAAAGACCACATCGTCACCGAACATCCGCACGGCGAGGGCCCGGCGCTTGCTGTCGAGGTTCGTCGGCCCGCCACCGTGGATGATGTGCGGGTTGGAAACGATGACATCGCCGGGCGTCACGTCCCAGCCAACAATCCGGAAGCTGTCGCGATCCGCCTGGATGTCCGGCAGGATTGGCAGCTCTTCCCCGTAGAACCCGCTCGAGGGGTCGTCAGGCTTCGATGGGTTGAACCCGTCGTACATCGTCCCCAGGTGGCTGCCGGCGACGAACTCCAGGCACTCCTCCCGCTTGAGAGGGTCAAGCGAGATCCACATCGATGCGAACTGCGAGCCCTCTATGGGGTAGTACGGCGTGTCCTGATGCCAGGGCGTCCGCTCCGCCCCGCCCGCGCTCTTCAGGAAGAACTCGTCCGAGTAGTACCAGACGTTCTCAGATCGGATGAAGCGCCCCAGGATGTGCTTGATCGGGGAGTCGTAGAGCAGGCGCCGGATCTCGAAACAGTAGTCGAAGTTGCGGACGGTCTCGTGGAACTCGCCCTCGGTACCCTCGAAGAACGTGGCCTTGGCCATCCCCGAGTCGGCCAGCACCTTGCCGAGGCCCATCCCCAGCAGCATCATCCACTCAGGGCCGAGCGCACCGCGCAGCATGACCACGCCGTCCTGCTTCCAGCGCTCGATGACCTCGTCCGTGATCCCGGCGACAGGATCACGAGGGTCAAGCTCATAACTCGCTGCAACAGTGTCCGTCGTCATCTCGTTACTCCTGCTGTGGTTCTGGTCGTTGGCAGCGATTATAGGGACGCCCCAGCCCTCGCACCCGCGTTCCCCAACATGCGCGCGCGCATGTTGGGCCTTTCGAGCTTCAAAAAGTGTGGTTTGCCAGGAACACGTCGAGGTGCGCTGCTAGCTCGTCGGGCTGGTCGATAGGGATCAGCGTGCGGCTATCGTCGACCCACACAAGTTCGGCGTTCTCAAAGTGCTCGGCGAGGTGCTCAGCGTGCTCGGGGGGCATGAGTTTGTCCTCGCGCGCCCAAACGACGAGCACGGGGCCCACGAAGGCTCGCTGCTGCTCAGCCCATTGGAGCAATTGTTTCTTCTTGGGGACGCTGCGGAGGTACTTGTCGAGATCGCGGCGCACCTTTCGGTCGTGGCGAAGAGGCTCGATCCACTTCAGGAACTGCTCGTTCGGTACCCGCTTCTTCGACAGGCTCCCAAACGTCAACGGTAGGTGTCGAAGCATGCGTGGCCGCAAGAGCTGAGCGGTCATGAAGGTGCCGCCTGGCATCGCCGCGTTGAGGCACAGCAGCCTCCCGGGCAGGCCGGGAGGATAGTTGTCGAACGCCTCGCAGGAAATGAGAACGAGGTTGGCAACTCGATCCGAGCCACCAGGGCTGACGACGAGCTGGGCGCCGCCCCAGTCGTTGCAGACGAGCGTGACATCGTGAAGGTCCAGCTCGGTGAGGAAGTCGGCGATCATCTTCACGAGTGATTCGAGCGACAGGTCGGCATCCTCCGGCATCGGCGTGCGGTGCGCGCCCAAGGGAAGCTCGGGCACGACGCAGCGGTAGCGACCGCGCAACTTGCCGACGATGTCGTCCCAAAGCGTGCCGTTCATAAGCACCCCGTGGAGGAAGACCACTGATGGCCCATCCCCACCTGTGTCCGAGTACATGAAGCCAGCAGAGGACGGTCCCATAAGTGTCACAGCATTCTCCCTCAGGGCGGCTGAGCCGCCCGGCTGATAGGTCTGCCCATTGGGCAAACCCACTCGTTCCCAGTCCCCACCACTAGGGACAGTCTGAACAACTCGCCAGAGCGAGTGAGGGGATGGGATCATGGGGCGTGATCCGGGAAGGGAGCGTGCCCCTCATGCATCAGCCGACGTTCGCCAGCGTGGAGTTCGAGCAGAAGAAGCGCAAGACGCGCCGCGAGTTGTTCCTCGAACGCATCGACGGCCTCGTGCCCTGGGATGAGTTGGAGGGGCGCATCGAGCCGCACTACCCCAGGGCGGGACGGGGACGGCGGCCCTACCCGCTGGCGGTGATGCTGCGCAGCCACTGCGTCCAGCTCTGCTACAACCTCAGCGACTCCGCCATGGAGGACCTCCTCTACGAAGCCGAGTCGGTGCGCCGCTTCTGCGGCCTCACCCTGACCGAGGCCATTCCCGACGAGAGCACCATCCTCCACTTCCGCCACCTGCTGGAGCGCCGATGCAGATCGCGACGAACTGAAGCGCTGGACGCGGTGCCAGAAGACCGCACAGGCACTCGCCCTGCGGGCACGGATTGTCCTCGCGGCTGGGGACGGGCGAGCAACACCGATATCGCAGCCCGGCTGGGGGTGAACGGAACGACCGTCGGGAAGTGGCGGCAGCCTTTTCTTCAGCGACGGACCGACGGCCTCCTCGACGAACCGCGGCCAGGAGCGCCACGGACCGTTAGCGACGGTCCTCCGAGACGAGCCGTCGGCGCCGCGCCTCGCGGATCACCTCGCCAAGGACGGCCATCGCTATCTCCTGGCCCAAGAGCCGCTCTCGGTTCTTCGTGAAGCTTGTGGCATCAAAGACAGCCTCGGTGATGGTCAGCCCCAGGAACCACTTGAAGAGCAAGTCAAAGCGCAACCGCTCGCAGAACTGCCGCTCTGAGCGGATCGAACACAGCGCCATCAGCAGCGTGCCCTTGATCAGATGTTCAGGTGGCACCGACGGGCGCCCGATGGTCGAGTACAACGCCGAGAACCGTGGTGAGAGATCTGCCAGCACCTGGTCCGTCAATCGCCGAATCCGACGGAGCGGATGGTTCGCCGGGATGAACTCCTCGACGTCCACCCCGAGCAACATCTCTGCCTGCCGGTCGGTTCGTCCGCGCATCATCAGCCTCCTTCGGTCCGTCACCCAGACTAACTGATCATGTGCTTATGCCATATCGCTGCCGAGTCCCTTTTTCAGCACCCTGCTAGCTGGACCGCATTCGCGGGTCCAGCTCGTCGCGAAGCGCATCACCAAACATATTCGTGGCGAACACAACAAGGGTGAGGGCGAAAGCCGGGGCGATGAGCAGCCACGGGGCGGCGAGCATGTAAATCCTTCCGTCCACACTCAGCATCCCTCCCCAGGATGGAGTGGGAGGCGGCACACCAAATCCCAGGAAGCTCAGCGCCGCCTCGGCAACGATCAGGCCGCCGATGGTCGTCGAGACGAGGACTATGATCAGCGCGAAGATGTTCGGGAGAACGTGGAAGGCCAGGATCCGCGCGTCGCTGGCGCCGAAGGACCGCGCCGCCTCGACGAACTCCTCGCCCTTGATGTCGATGACCGAGCCACGCACAATGCGGGACAGGCTAAGCCCCGTTCGAAGGCCGAGCGCTAGGATGATGTATTCCGTACGAGGACCGAGAACGAGCAGGACGCCCAAGAGGAAGATCAGCGGTGGGATCGCCTGTGCCGTATCGACAAATCGCTGCACGAAGTAATCGAGCTTTCCGCCCATGTAGCCGCTGACCGCGCCGAGCAACGTGGCGGCGAGCACTCCCAGCAGGGTCGCGCCAATTCCGACATAGAGCGATGTCCGGGCCCCGTACACGATGCGGCTGAAGACATCCCTCCCGAAGTGGTCGGTGCCGAAGAGGTGGGGGCCAGCCGGCCCTTCCAGGCTCGGACCTACGTTGTTTCGAATCGGATCGTAGGGGACGATCACGTCCGCCAGCGCTGCGGACAGCACCAGCACGACCAGGACTACCGCTGAGAAGGCTCCAAGCGGCTGACGGCGGCTGAATCGCACTATTCTCGATGGCAAGCCGACCCAGACCGATCGGGTCTGTGGCGCTACGGCCACCGCTCGCTCTGAGGACGGTGCCGTCGTCATGCACCTACCCTCACCCGCGGATTCAGCCAACCGTACGATATGTCAACGAGCAGATTAGCGAATATCACGAACATGCCCGAGACGACGGCGATCCCCTGGATCACCGGATAGTCACGCTCGCTGATCGCGGTCAGCAGCATGCGGCCCATACCGGGAAGCCCGAAAATCGCTTCAATCAGAACGGCGCCTGAGATCAAGGTCGCTACCTCGAGCCCTAGCGTGGAAACCACCGGGATGAGCGCGTTTGGCAACGCGTGCCGGAGCACGGCCGTGCGCTCCGGCAGGCCCTTCGCGCGCGCCGTCCGGACGTAATCGTGGCCGAGGACTTCGAGCAACTGGGTGCGGGTCAGACGCATCATAACTGCGCTCAGGGCAAGCCCCAGGACAAGGGCGGGTGCAAAGAACTGTGAGATGTACGTCCACGGGTTTGAGCCGTCGAACGAGGTATACGTGACCGGCGGCGACCACTTCCACCAGATGGTGGGCAGCACGATGACAAATGTGGCGAGCGCGAAGTTCGGAATGCTGAGGCCAAGGATGGAGATGCTCCGCAGGACGTAGTCCACCGCCGTTCCGCGGATGACGGCGGAGATGAGACCAATAGTCATCCCGGCCAAAGTGGCCCAGACCAGCGCCATGACCCCCAGGATTAGGGTCGGCAGCAGAGTGCGCTCGATCATGTTCGTCACCGGTTCCCCTCTCAGGACCGATCGACCGAAATCGAGCTGCGCCGCGTTCCAGGTATACTTGATGTACTGCAGAGGCAGGGGCTCATCGAGTCCGAGCCGCTGTTCGAGCGCTTCCCGTGCCTCCCCGCTGATACCGGTAGTTCCGGCCACGGCCGCCTGGGCCTCGAGCGCATCGATGGCGCTGCCGGGCAGCAAGCGTACAAGCACAACGACGGTGAACAACAGCAGCAGCGTCGTGGGGAGTATGCCGGCGAGGCGGGCGATGATGTACTTCGTCATGCCTCCCCCAGAGACAGCGCGCAGCACTCAATGGAGGAGCCGTGCGCGCCGGGTCGACCAGACGGCTCATCCCATCAGGTTCGCCGCGATGCCCTCAGCAGCATACAGGCTGCCGTTGGTGGGGGGACGCTCGTGTACTGGCACGGAAGAGTCTTTGACGGCAGTGAGTGCGCTCTGCGCTCGACCGACCTTGGCGAGAATCCTCTCGATCGTGGCCGTCCACGCACAGGGACGCGGGTCGGCGTTGCGCACAGCCAGGTAGGCTTCGATCGCGGCTTGCAGCTCTCTGACGTGCTTGAAGACGCCCCGCCGGATGGCCTTGTCGGTGATCTCCGCGAAGAGCCGCTCGACGAGGTTGAGCCACGACACCGAGGTCGGCGTGAAGTGCAGACGGACGCGTCGATGGGCCTTGAGCCATGCCTGCACATGGGCATGCTTGTGTGTGTGGCGTAGTTGTCGATGATGACCTCCAGGTCCAGCCCCTTCGACGTCTGCCGGTCGAGTTGCCACTTTTTCTCAGCTTTGGTCTACAATGCCCCGCAATCAACGGTCTTGACAGGAGAACCATGAGATGACAGACAACAACTCGTATTGGAGCCGGCACTACCCAGGGAAACGTCTGGGGCGACGCGCATTTCTTGGCAGCTCCGTGGGTGTAGGCGTAGGGGCGGCCGCTCTTGGCCTTGTGGGGTGCGGCGACGACGACGACGACGACGACGCCCCGACGACCGCCGCGACTGAGGCGGCGACCGAGGCAGCCACCGAGGCGGCCGAGGAGGCTGCAACCCAGGCGGCCGAGGAGGCTGCAACCCAGGCGGCCGAGGAGGCTGCAACCGAGGCGGCCACCGCCGCCGCAACCGAAGCCGCGGCGGATACATCCAAGCAGGGCGGCTCGTACATCTGGGAGGGCGACGGCATCAGATTTGTCCCCGCCGTGGTCGATCCTCACGTTGCCGGTTCGGGTGGTGTCAGGCTGTGGCTCTTCTCCGGCAATATCGCCGTTCGGCGAAACTTCGATGGGAGCGAGCTCGTACCGGAGCTCTTCAACGCCTGGGAGACCGTCGACGGCCTCGAGCACATCGTGACAATCAGGCCGGGCGTGAAGACCCACGACGGGCCGCTGACCGGCGGCCGGTTGTTCAACACCGAGGACGTCGCCGTGAACCTCGAGCGCATAGCCGGCCTGCTGGCTCCCGACGGTGACGCCAGCGCCTACTGGATGGCGAACCTGCTGCAGGGACTGGTTTCCGCGGAAGCCGTCGATGACAGCAAGGTCACGGTGACGTTCTCCAGTCCGTTGGCCTTCCCGTGGGGCCTCACGCTTCCCTACGCATCCCTGATGCCGGTGGAGAATTTCGAGTCTGGCGGTCTCCAGAATGCGGCCCCGGAGACGATATCGGGCACCGGACCGTGGGTGCTCTCCGAGTACAAGACGGACGAGAGCTTCACCGCCGATCGACACCCCGATTACTGGGACGGGGCGCCGTACATGGACAACGTGATCTGGAGGCCGACAGGGGACCGCGTCAGCCAGGCGGCTTCGTTCATTCAAGGAAACGGGACGTTCTTCAACAATCCGTCGAAGGTGGAGCGGGAGACCATCCTTGATGCGCGCGAAGGCTCTCAGCTGTTCCACTGGGCCGGTTCCACGTGCGCCTACACGATATTCAACACGCGGAGCGGAGCCACGTTCGAGGACCGGCGCCTGCGGCACGCCATGCACCTGGCGACGAACTACGTGGCGAACCAGACCGCTTTCTGGGGCGAAGGCTTCTTCGCGCTGGGCGGCGTCCTGAACAATGCCCACGCCGAAGGGCTCTCGCAGGAGGAGCTCCTCACGATGCCGGGGTGGCGGGAGGACAAGACCGAAGACCTGAAGACGGCGAACGACCTGATCGCGGCCGCCGGCTTCCCCCAGGGCGAGGGCCTGTCCTTCGAGTTCATGGGGAATACGGTCTGGGAGGCGTACGGCTACAACTTCTCCATTCGACAGATGGACGATTGGCGAAGCGCTTTCCCGCAGATCGATGTCGAAGGGCGCCTCTCCCCGGATCCCACCGCCCATATTGAGGCGCTGACCAGCGGTGGCTTCGACGTCTCCCACCTTCCCATCGGGTCTTCGTCGCCGGCGTCCTCGGACCTCGGCCAGTACACCACGGGCGCCGGGAACAACTTCTCGGGCTACTCCAACCCGGAGCTTGATGCGTTGGTCGCAAGGGCCAACGCCAAGTTCATCCCCTCGGAGGCAAGCGAGGACGTCTTGGCGGCGCAGCGCATCCTGTTGGAGGACATGCCGCAGCTCATCGACCACCGCCTGCACCAGTCGGGCATTTATGCGCCCGACGTGCGAGGCTTCCCCATCCTCCCGGGCGGCACCGAGCCCCTGGCAGGCAACTTCGAGAACTGGGACACGATCGCCCGTCACGCTGCCGACTTGTGGTTGGCGTAGCGGAGCCGATGTCCTCCAGAGAAAGGTAAGTATCCCTATTCGTCGAATTGCCGGTCACCGGCAACGGGCCAGCGCAGCGACCGTTGCCGGTGATTGGCAAGCCCGCTAACGTGCCCGTCGTGGCGGGCGGCGCACTCTCCCATCTCCGTATCTGCGACTTCACCGGGCAGCTGGCCGGCGCCGGGGCAACCCGGTTCCTTGCAGCCTTCGGGGCGCAGGTCATCCGTATCGAGGCCCCGGTACCTGAGGGGCGCTGGGACATCCTTCGCGGCAACCCGCCGTACGTCGACGAGCGCCGCGGCATCGACCTCGGGGGCGCCTACAACAACCACAACGTCGAGAAGCTGGGCATCACGCTCAACCTGCGCACCTAACGCGCCCGTGAGCTGCTCCGGCAACTCATCGGCATCTCCGATGTCGTGTCCGAGAACTTCGCGACGGTGGATCGCAGGCGAGCCCCGGCAGGGGACGTCGCCCTCTCTGCGCCGCACCATCACTGTCTGTTGGTAGACTCGCGCGTAGGATTCGAGGGCTGCCCGGCACTCCGACGTGGCGTCGGAAGGCCTCCGCCTCGCCCTGATACGATGGTGTGCGTGACCCCATCCCCTTGGCCCACGGTCTCTGCGTGGCTGCTCATCCTGGTCACCTGCCTGGGCGCATGGGGCTGCAGCGCAGCGGGCGGCGACGCGGAAGGGTCAGGCGGCAGCCCTTCGCCCGCGGCTGAGGCCGACGCCGACGACGAGGAGGCGCAGCCTGCCTCCGACGCCGAGGCCGAGCCCGCCGCCGTCCCGTCCGACCCAACGGAAGAGGGCATCCCCCCACTTACGCTCGCTGACGGTTCTCAGCCGCCGCCGGCGCCGTCGGTCCCGAGCGGCCCTCTCGACGAGGCGCTCGTCGCCGACCTCGACCGGCTCTTCGGCGATGTCGGCCCGGCGATCGACCGCGCCGCGCTCGCACGCGTCGGAGCGTCGGGAGACGCGCGCGTGGCCTGGCTGCTCGCGGACCTGTTGCGCTTTCTGCAGGTTGGGGACAGCGCCGATCGCGTGGTCTTGGCCTTCGAGGCGCTGACGGGCAGCGATGTGCCGAGGGGATTCGCCTGGCCGATCGTGACCAACTGGCTGATCGCCTGGGATCTGCCGGCGCCGCCCGGTTACGTGACCTGGAAGCGCCAGCCGTTCGAACTGATCGAGCCCGGCTGGGCGCCCTTCTTCGCCGACGAGGACGCGGCGATCGACTGGCGCCTGGTCAGTTGGGGGGGCGTCCTGATCGACGACCGGCCCTTCGAGCAGATCAAGCTCGCCTGCCCCCAGGGCTGCATCCCCGCGCTCAATGACCCCGGGATTACCGGCGTCCGCGGCGGCGCCTGGTACGCGGACGCCGGCATCGTCTTCGGAGTCGTCGTCCACGGCGAGGCCCGTGCCTACCCCAAGCACATCATGGAAGTGCATGAGATGGTCAACGACACCCTGGGCGGCCGGCGCATCGGCATCCCCTATTGCACGCTCTGCGGTTCGGCCCAGGCCTACTTCACTGACCGGCCTCCGCGCGGCTTCGCGATAATCGAGCTGCGCACTTCGGGGCTGCTCTCCCGATCCAACAAAGTGATGTTCGACTTCCACACCTACTCGGTCTTCGACACATTCAGCGGCGCGGCGCTCTCGGGGCCGCTCCACGACGAGCGCTTCGTCCTGGAGATGCTGCCCGTCGTCACCAGTACCTGGGGCGAATGGAAGGCGGCCTACCCCGACACGACGATGGTGGCGGCGGACGGCGGCATCGGCCGCAGCTACCCCCTCGACCCGCTGCGCGGGCGCGACGCTGCGGGACCCATCTTCCCCATCGGCGCGGTGGACCTGCGGCTCCCCGTGCAAGCACCCGTGCTTGGGATCGTCACGCCGGCAGGGGAGGCGCTTGCCTTCCCGGTCGCGCAGTCGCGAGCCGCGCTCCAGGCAGGCGACGCCGTGGTGCTGGCCGGGGTCCGGCTCGTCCTGGACGGCGGCGGAATTCGCGCCGAGTGGACCGACGGCCGCCCGCTGCCCAGTCACCAGGCGTATTGGTTCGCCTGGAGCCAGTTCCACCCGGACACCGTCGTCTGGACGCCGCTCTCCTGAGGCAGGCGGAGACTCGGGGGGAGGTCGTCGAGGTGCGGCCCGAGGTCCTCCAGCAGTTGACCGATCCCGCCATCGTGGGTGTGGCGCACCGGCCCAGCAGTCGGCTCCAAGCGTGTGCGGTCTGCGCCTGCAGCATTCGCGTCTCAGCCCCACTGCGTCGCCCGCTCGCGGCGATCGATGACGGTCCTCGCAATCGATCCGCGGCGCGAGAGCGGCCGCGCCCGATTCCGTTGGCCTACAACGACGGCTCCGCTCTCGTCCCAGCGGCGGGTCGGGCGGTGTGGGAGTAGAGCTCTCTGGACGTCCTAGCGCTCACGGCCCCGCTCGGGGGACACGTCTGCCAGTCGCTGCTCAAGCGCGGCAAGGAGGCCTGCGCGACCCCACGGCTCAACGCCAGCATTTCGAGGAGACCAGCATCGGCCAGATCAGGGAGCACACCCTGACCGAATCCAACATCCGCGACCTCGTGCGCATGCTCAACGAAGAGATGGACGGAGTCGCCCGTGAGCAACGGCAACGCCTGGACACGATCGATGGGGAACTGGCCGACGTGCGGCGCCGGCTCGGTCGGGTCTGGCAAGTGATCGAGAACAGCGACATCGAGATGGCCGACGCCTCGGACCGCATTAAGGAGCACCGCGAGCGGCAGCAGCGTCTGGAGATCGCGGCCGAGGAGGCGCGCTCGCTGCTGGCTGAGCGGCGGGTGATGCTGGATAACGCCGACAAGATCGCCGCCTTCGCCAGGGAGATGAGCGAGTTCCTGAAGACCAGCGAGATAACCCAGACCCGGGCATTCGTGCGGTGTTTCGTCAAAGGAATCCTCGTCAAGCCCGGGCAGGCCACGATCCATTACACGATCCCGACTCCGCCAGACAGTCCCATCGGGGGCGCGGACGCTGCCGAGGTCGCTCTCTCGGCGCGAGTTATGAGTACGGTCAACGCTGGTAGGCCCGGGGAGACTCGAACTCCCGACCAATGGATTAAAAGTCCACTGCTCTTCCAACTGAGCTACGGGCCCGCACCGATCTTAGCCCCGACCGCCGCGACGGGCCTTCCCTCCCCGCCAAGCCGGTAAACTCCGACCTAGCGAGGGAACGCGATGGTTGAAACCGTTACCGGCACGAACCGCTCCGCGGGCCTCTCCGTCCAGGAGCTCATGGCCTACGACACGCACCCGGTGCCCGAGTACCTGAGCCGCGAATCGCCCATGCCCCCCGGCCCCACCCTCGTCCCCGCCGAGCGCTACCACTCGCGCGACTTCCACGAGCGCGAGATGGAGCAGCTCTCGACGCACGGCTGGCAGATGGCCTGCCACGAGGACGACCTGCCGGGCGTCGGCGACTATGTCCCCTACGAGATCGGCGAGCTCAGCTTCCTCATCGTTCGCAGCGCGCCCGCCCCGAGTCCCGCCTCGCAGCGCCCTCCGCTCACCCGATGCAGCGCCAGCGCCGCCTGCGCGAACTCCACCGGCGAACGCACGAGGTTGTTCCCGAAGGCGATCATCACGCGGATGCGTTCGGTAGCGAGCGCGAACGTCGTCGCCGTCACCCACACGTGCGGGTGAGGCTGCGGCGAGGAGATGTGGTCCGCCACCGAGATGATTGGATAGCCCTCCGCCTCTCGATCCCGCGCCCACTGCGCGGGGTCGTCGTCGACGCTGATGAAATTGGGGCAGAACTCTATGCCGACTCTTCCTGCGGGCGACCCGCGTCGCGAGCTAGCGCGGAATCCCACTCGCACTCCTCCTACCGAGAGGCCGATACAACGGCGGGCTGTTCCTCTGCCTCCGTCTGTTTCGCCGGCGTCCTCCCCCTCAGCGGGATCTCCGTGAGCGCAAGGGAGAGCACCACCAGGATCACCCCCCCGATTGCCGACAGCAGGAACAGCCGCCGGTTCGCGACCGCCACCGCCTCCCCCTGCGTCCCCAGCGCCCGCTCGAACAGCACCTCGGTACCACCCGCCGCCAGGAACTCCTCCCGCACCTCCTCTATCCGGTTCGGGTCGATGCCGACGGTGGCGTCGCCTTCGAGCTCTTCGTAGACGGCCACGGGCATGGCCGCCCGCACATCCTCGTCGAGGTTCTCAGCGAAGGATGAGCTGTACGAGGTCGTGAACAGCACACCGAACAGGGCTACGCCGAGCACCTGCGCGATCTGCCGGAAGTACATCTGGCTGCTGGTCGCCACGCCCGTCATCTCCTGCCGTACCGATGCCTGCACGATCACGTTGATGAGCGGCGTCACCAGGCCCGAGCCCATCCCGAAGATGATCATGTAGACGGCCACGTGCCAGAGCGGGTCACCTACGCCCATCGACTGCAGCAGAAACGCCGCCAGCGCCGAGAGCACCGACCCAACGACCACGACGTACTTGAAGCGGCCCGTCCGCGCGACCACCTGGCCGCCGATAAAGCTCAGCACCACCATCCCGACGGTCTGCGGGGCGAAGATGATCCCCGAGACCGTCGCCGAGGCTCCCAGTGAGGTCTGGATGAAGGTAGGCAGGAACTGCACGGCGGAGAACAGCACCGCGCTCGAGAGGAGCGCGATCAGCCCGCTGAGCACGTACATCCGGTTCCGGAACAACGACATGGGGATCACCGCGTTCGGGTGCCTCCGCTCCTGCACGACGAAGAGCGCGAGCAGCACCCCGGCTGCTGCGAGCAGAGCCACGGTGATCGCCGAACCCCAGCCGTACGACTCGTAGGCCCAGGCCGAGGCCAGCAGCCCGGCGATCGTCGCCAACGTCAGCAGCAATGCCCCGGCGAAGTCGATGTCGGCGATGCGGCCTCCCTGGCGCGTGTTCGGAAGCGTTATCCAGATGAACGAAAGGGCTATCGCACCGATCGGCAGGTTGATGAAGAAGCACCAGCGCCAGCCCGGCCCGTCCGCCAGGATGCCGCCTACCATCGGCCCGGCGAGCGAGCCCGCGGTGATGATGGCGAGGATGTAGGCCACGTACTTGGCCCGCTCGATGGGCGTGTACATGTCTGCCATCACCACCAGCACGCAGGCGAGGATGATGCCGGACCCGATTCCCTGGATGCCACGCGCGATGATCAGGGTCAGCATCGTGGGGGCGAAGCCGCACGCCAACGACCCGAGCAGGAACACCACGACCCCCGTGATCACGAACGGCCGCCTCCCGAACATGTCCGAGAGCTTCCCCACGATCGGCACCGCCACCGTCGAAGTCAGCAGGTAGAGCGTGAACACCCACGAGATCAGCTTGAACCCGCCCAAGTCCGACAGGATCGTCGGCAGGGCCGTCGAGACGATGGAGCCGTCCAGCGAGCTGAGAAACATGCAGAGCCCCAGCGAGAGGAGCAGCAACATCTTCTCGCGTTCGCTCAGGAGGGCGACCAGAGGGGGCTCGGACGAAACGGATGCAGCCAATTCCCACCTCGCCCGGGCCGGGACAGGGCCGCGCGCATCCTAGCAGCCCCCGCCCTCCAGCCCCTAACGGTTGCCCCCGGTAAAGTCCGCGATCGTGCGCGCAGCCCGCGCGCGGGAGCAACCATGGCGAACCTGCGGGAGCCGCTCTGCAGTTGGGACACCACCATCGACGAGCGCTACAACCTCTACACCACGGGCAACACCGAGGAGGTGCTCCCCGGCATCACCAGGCCCCTCCCCGCCGACCTCATTCGCGCCTGGAACTACGCCTGGCACACCAACGCCACCAGCCAGCTCCAGATCGAAGACCTCGTGCCCATACCCGAGCCCCCCGGACCGACGATGCTGCCCATCGTTGCCGGCCAGTTCCTCGTCAACATCGGCATGGTCAACGCCTTCACCTCGACCTTCGAGACCGGGGGGAGCGCCGATTACCTCAAGCAGTTCTTTGAGGGTGACGAGGAGATCACGGCCGAGGTCTCCGAGGACACCTCGCGTGCTGAGGAGGTCCAGGAGAGGCTCATGGCCTTTCTTGTGCGCACCCGAGAACTCATCGAAGCCGACGCCCAGCGGGCCAGGGCCCACTACGCGGCCACGCTCGCTCGCGACTGGACGGCCGTCGGCGACGCCGGCCTCCTGGCGGCAGTCGAAGAGACGACCGCCCACAACGGCGACGTTTTCTTCACCCACTACCTGGCCACGAGCGGCGGCGCCCTCCAGACCACGCTCCTTGGCGGCCTCCTCGATGCGCACGTGCCCGACCATCCCGCGGAGTGGACGGCGGGACTCACGAGCGGCCTCACCGGCGTCGAGAGCGCCCGCCCTTCGAAGGCCATCTGGGACCTCAGCCGCTTCGTCGCCGCCCGCCCCGCCCTCGCGACCGAGGTCGCCGGTATCTCCGCGGACGGTTTCCAGGCCCGCCTCGCCTCGCCCCCGGACGGCGATTGGGCCGCTTTCGCCGGTGAGTACGAGAGCTTCATCGCGGACCTGGGCTTCCGCGGCCAGCGCGAGACCGACCCCTCCTGCCTCACCTGGAACGAGGCGCCCCAGTTCGTGCTCAGCAGCCTCCAGGCCGATCTCGCGGCGGGCGACGACCGCAATCCCCACGTCCTTGAGGAACGGTCCGCCGCCCAGCGCGTCGCCCTCGAGGCGGAGGTCGAGGCGGCTCTCCCTGAGGATCAGCACGCGGAGTTCCGCCGCCTCCTTGAGCTGTCACAGATCCTGAACGGCGGGCGCGAGAGCACCAAGGCCAACTGGACTCGCTTCTGCCGGACCTACCGCCCACCGATCGTCGAGATGGGTCGCCGCCTCGCCGAGCGCGGCGACATCGACAACCCCGAGGACGTCTGGTTCCTGCGCCTGGAGGAGCTTCCCGAGGCCCTCGATGGCGGCCTTTCCGCGGCCGAGCTGCAGGACTCCATCGTCGAGCGTCGCCACGAGTACGAGGCCCTGCACGACTACGTGCTGCCGGTCCTCTTCGAGCGCCCCGTGGAGGCCACCCGGCGGCAGGCGGCAGAGGCCACCGGCGAGACCGCCTTCCAGGGCATCGGTGTCAGCCCGGGCCAGGCCCGCGGGCGCGCCCGCGTCATCCTCAGCGCCGATGCCGGCGCCGAGGCCACGCTGCTCCCCGGCGAGATCCTCGTCGCGCCCGTCACCGACGCCCCCTGGACCCCCCTCTTCCTCCCCGCCGCCGGCGTCGTCGTCGAGACGGGCGGCGTGCTCAGCCACGCCGCCACCGTCGCGCGCGAGTACGGCATCCCCGCCGTCACCGGCATCCGCGGGGCAACGGAGCTCATTCCCAACGGCACGATGCTCAGCATCAACGGCGCCACCGGCGCCGTGACCATCGAGGAGGGCTAGCGGGGAGCGGGTTGGCCTACGCCTTCGCGCGGGTGAACACCAGCCGGTCCTCGCTCGACAGCTCCGGCCGGTAGCCGTAGCCCTCGTCGTCGAAGTCCTTCAGGTCCTCGGCGTCCTCGACCCGGTTGCGGATCACGTAGCGCGCCATCAGGCCGCGGGCGCGCTTCGCCACCAGCCCGATCGTCTTCAGCTCGCCGTTGCGCTCCTCCTGGAAGACCGCGCTCACAAGCGGACGTTTCAGACTTTTCGGCGGTACCGCCTTCGCGTACTCCTGCGAGGCCAGGTTCAGGATGGGCGCCTCTGGGTCCGCACCGTCGTCGTTGAGAGCGTCCGCGAGGCGTTCGCCCCAGAACTCGTACAGGTTCGCCCCGCGCGCGTTCGAGAGCTTGGTGCCCATCTCCAGGCGGTAAGGCTGGATCAGGTCGAGGGGCCGCAGCAGGCCGTACAGGCCCGACAGGATGCGCAGCCGCCCCTGCGCCCAGCTCAGGTCCTCCGACTCGAGGCTGGCGGCGTCGAGTCCCTTGTACACGTCCCCCTGGAAGGCGAGCACGCACGGCTTCGCGTTCTCCGCCGTCAGCGGCAGCCTCATCTCCTGGAAGCGCGCGTGGTTCAGCTGCGCCAGCGAGTCGCTCAGCGACATCAGCTTTCGCAGGTCGCTCGCTTCGAGCGTCTTGCAGGTGTTCATCAGCAGGGCGGTGTCGTCGACGAAACGCGGCTGCGTCGCGGCGAGCCCGTTCCCCGCGGGCGAGAAGTCGAGGGCCTTGGCGGGCGAGATGATGGTGAGCACGGGGTTCCCTCCCGGGGTCGGTGCGGTGTCTGTGCGCAAGATCGTACCAGACGCCCCGCCTCCGCCCTTGCCCCTCCCGTCCCCATGCGCTGAGATCGCCGGGCCGCCCGCACCCCGCCCGACGGACCGGTGCGCGCACGGAGTACTCCATGAACGGTAACGAGCTGATCGCCCGCATCCTCAAGGACGAGGGAGTCGCCGAGATGACCTGCTTCCCCAACAACCCCCTCATCGAGGAGGTGGCGAAGCTCGGCATCCGGCCCATCATGTTCCGCCACGAGCGTGGCGCCATCATGGCCGCCGACGGCTACAGCCGCATGAACGACGGCGAACGCTTCGGCGTCGTCGCCACCCAGAACGCCGCCGGCGCCGAGAACTCGATGGGCGGCATCGCCCAGGCCTTCGGCGACAACGTGCCCGTCCTCGTCCTGCCGGGCGGCTACCCGCTCATCGAGCGCCAGGTGCGACCCAACTTCTCCGCCACCGAGAACTACCGCGGCATCGTCAAGTCCGTCGAGTCCATCGACACGCCCGCCCAGATCGCGCCCGCCATGCGCCGCGCCTTCCACGCCCTTCGCAGTGGCCGGGGCGGACCCGTCGTCGTCGAGCTCACATCCGACGTCTGCGCCCAGGAGGTGCCCGAAGGCCAGCAGCACTACGACTCCCCCGGCTCCTTCCGCCAGCGCCCCTCCGAGGGTGACATTGAGGCGGCCGTGACCGCCCTCCTCGCCTCCGAGCGTCCGATGATCTGGGCCGGTTCCGGCGTCCTCACGGCGGGCGCCACGGAGCAGCTGCGAGAGCTCGCCGAGCTGCTCGACATCCCCGTCTTCACCACCATGGAGGGCAAGTCCGCTTTCGACGAGCGGCACCCCCTCTCCCTCGGCGCCGGCAGCCGCGCCACCACCGGCCCCGCCCACGCCTGGATCGTCGAGTCCGACACGATCCTCGCCCTCGGCGCGAGCCTCACCCACAACGGCTACACCCAGATCGTGCCCGCCGGCAAGACCGTCATCCATAACACCAACGCCCCCGAGGACGTGAACAAGGACACCGCCTCCGCCATCGCCCTCGTGGGCGATGCGCGCCTCACCATCAAGGCGCTCATCGCCGAGGCCAAGGCCCGCACCGATGGCAAGGGGCGCACCTCGGACGCCGCCGCCCGTCTCGCCGAAAAGCGCGCCGAGTGGATGGCCGAATGGACTCCCCTCCTCCACTCCGGCGAGGCGCCCCTGAACACCTATCGCGTCATCCACGAGATCGACGCCAACGTCGACCACGAGAACTCGACCGTGACCCACGACGCCGGCGCCCCCCGTGACTCGATGGTGCCGTTCTTCACGGCCACCTCCCCCCACAGCTATATCGGCTGGGGCAAGACCACCCACCTCGGCTTCGGCATCCCCCTCATGATTGGCGCCAAGCTCGCCCGCCCCGACCGCTTCTGCCTCAACTTCATGGGCGATGGCGCCTTCGGCATGTCCGGCCTCGACCTCGAGACCTCCGTACGCGCCGGCCTGCCCATCACCACCGTCCTCCTCAACAACGGCGGCATGGCCACCTATCCGGGCGGCTTCCCCACCGCCCGCACGCAGTTCGGCGTCTCACATATGACCGGTGACTACGCCGCCATCGCCGAGGGACTCGGGGCGAAAGGCATCACCGTCACGCAGCCCGACGACCTCGGCCCTGCCATCCTGAAGGCGCGCCAACTCAACGCCGATGGCCACACCGTCCTCATCGACGTGCAGTCGAACTACGAGTCGAAGAAGTCCCGCTTCTAGCTCGGGAGCGAGGCCAGGAACGTCTCGACCGCCGCGTTGAAGTCCGCCGGATTGTCGATGTTGGCCGCGTGCCCCGCGTCGTCGATCATGAAGTTCATCGCCCCGGGGATGTTCTCGCTCATGTAGCTGTGCGCGGCCAGAAAGTTCTGGTCGTTCGCGCCGGTGACAACGAGCGTGGGCTTGTCGATCGAGGTCAGCGACTGGATCACGCTCGCGTCCCGCTGCGTGAGCATCCCCCGCGCCGCCTTCGCCAGGCCCTCCGCCGAACGGTGCCGCGCCGCCTTCACCTCCGCCGATTCCCCAAGGGAGTCGAGCCCGTGCTCCTCGAAGGCCTCCGCCCGCCCGATCGCGAACTGGTTCCAGCCCTCGCGGCCCTTCGGGTTGTTGTAGCCCGGCCCCGTGTCGAACAGCATCAGGGCATTCGTGCGCTCGGGATAGCGAAGGTTGAAGGCCAGGGACATATACCCGCCGAGCGAGAGCCCGCCAACGATTGCGCTGTTCTCACCGCAGGCGTCGAGGATGGCGACCATGTCCGCCAGCGTCTCGGGCTCCGAGTAGAGGGCCTGGTCCTCGGGGCTGTCGGTGTCGCCATGGCCGCGCATATCCCAGGCGATGATGCGGTAGCGGTCGCGGAACGCCTCCACCTGCCCCTCCCACATGCGCGAGCTGGCCCCGAAGCCGTGCGTCAGCAGGATCGCGGGACCGCTGCCCTCGGCCTGGTAGTACAGGTTGACGCCGTTCCGGTTCAGAGTCGCCATCGGTTGCCTCCCTTGGAAGTGCGGCGGCTCATCCTACGCGCCTCCACCCGCATGCCCCTTTATGTCGCCTAGATAGTGCTCTTCCCGAGCCCGCATGCGGGCCGCGTCCTCGCCCCCGCCCTCGTGCTCGTACCCGCACAGATGCAGGATGCCGTGCACCAGCAGGTGCGCGAGCTCGTCCCCCAGCGGGTGCCCGAGCTCCTCGGCCTGCCGCATCGCCGTCGGCACGCTGATCGCTATCTCCCCCAGGCTTGGCGCTGCTCCCTCCCCGAGCGGCGTTTCCGCCGCCTCCGGGAACGACAGCACGTCCGTGGGCGCATCAATGCCGAGGAAGCGCTGATTCAGGTCCTGGAGCGTCTCGTCCCCGGTCGTGAGCACTGTCAGTGTGACCCCATCCGCCACGCCCTCCCCCGCCAGCACGCGCCCGGCGAGCGCCTCAAGGGAGGCGAGCTCTATCCCTTCCGGCTCAATCTCGACCACGAAGTCGATGGAGTGCGACACGCTGGTTCTAGCTGGCCGCGAAGATCGATGCCGCTTCGCGGGCGGCATCGACGAGCGGCGTGGGGATGATGCCGAACACGATCACGCCCACCGTGGCCACACCCAGCGCCACCGCAACCGTCGGCGAGACCGCCAGCCGCTGCTCCTCCTCCGCCTCGCCCATGAACATCTGCCGCACGACCGCGAGGTAGTAGTAGGCCGAGACGACCGAGTTCAGCACGCCGATGATGACCAGCCAGGCCAGGTCGGCGTGGATACCGGCGTTGAACACGTACAGCTTCGCCCAGAAACCCGCCGTTGGGGGGATGCCGGCCAGCGAGATGAGGCAGAAGGCGAGCGCCAGGGCCAGCAGCGGAGCGCGCTTCCACATACCTGCGTAGTCCGCGATGTCGTCGCTGCCGATCTTCTGCGAGATGCCGATCACGGCGATGAACGCCCCGAGGTTCGTGAAGGCGTAGGCCGCCACGAACAGCAGCACCCCGCTCGCGCCCTGCACGAAGTGCTCGCCTGCGATCGAGATGGCGGCGAGCCCGATCATGAAGTTGCCCGCCTGCGCGATCGACGAGTAGCCCAGCATCCGCTTGATGTCGCGCTGCACGATCGCGAACACGTTTCCGACTGTCATCGAGACCGCGGCGATGACAGCGAAGATCATCGCCCAGTCGTCGCTCAGGAACTCCTCGCCCAGCCCCTCGAAGAAGAGCCGCATGACGACCGCGAACGCTGCCGCCTTCGAGCCCACCGAGAGGAACGCCGCCACCGGCGTGGGCGCCCCCTGGTAGACGTCCGGGACCCACATCTGGAAGGGAACAACCGCCATCTTGAAGCCAAAGCCCGCGATCAGCAGCACCGACGCCACGATGAGGAGCGAGCGGTTCTCCGCGCCGCTCTCGCCGATGGCCGCCGATATCTCCGTCAGCAGCGTCGAGCCGCTGAAGCCGTAGAGCAACGCCATGCCGTAGAGCAGCAGGGCCGAGGCGATCGCGCCCAGCAGCAGGTACTTGATGCCCGCCTCGCTGGAGCGCTGGTCCTTGCCCCAGCCGGCGAGGACGTACTGCGGGATGGAGGAGAGCTCGAGTGCGAGGAAGATCGTGATCAGGTCGCGTGCGCCCGCCAGGAACATCAGCCCCGCCGACGCCGTCAGGACGAGCGCGTAGTACTCCGACTGCCGCCGCCCGACGCGGTCAACCCAATCGATCGAGGCGATCACGACGATGGCCGTAATCCCCGCGAACACGTACTGGAAGAACACCGCGTACTGGTCGATTGCGAAGGTTCCGTCGAAGGCGGTCTGGAAGTCGCCCCGGATGACCCACGTCGTCGTCCAGATGGCCGCCCCGGCGATGCCCGTCAGCGCGAGGTAGGGCAGGTACTCGCGCCGCTTGGGCAGGAGCGCGTCCCAGACGAGCACGGCGCCGGCGGCGAGCAGGATCGCGAGCTGGGGTCCGACGATGTCGAGTTCGCTCACCCGGCCACCCTCGCGCTCACGACCCCGATCGCGGGATCGAGCAGGTCCATGATCAGGTCGGGGTAGACGCCCAGCAGGATCACCAGCGCCGCCAGCCCCACCACGCTGGCGTGCTCCCACCAGTGGCGCTGGTCGTCGACGTCATCCCACTCGTGGCGCACGGGCCCGAACACGACCCGCTGCAGCGCCCAGAGGATGTACCCGGCGGAGAGCACCACGCCGAAGATGGCCATGATCACGGCCCACTCGTGCTTCTCGAAAGCGCCCAGGAAGACCGTGATCTCGGCGATGAACCCGGCCAGGGCGGGAAGCCCCACGCTCGCGAAGCCGGCGAACACGAGCCCCGTCGCGATCAGCGGCATCTGGCGCGCCAGCCCCCCGAGCCGCCCGATCTCTCGCGTGTGCGTTCGTTCGTACATCAGGCCGACGACCACGAAGAGCAATCCCGTGATCAGGCCGTGGGCCAGCATCTGGTAGGCCGCGCCCACCATCGCCGTCGTCCCCAGCGCCCCGATGCCGAGCAGCACCAACCCCATGTGGCTCACCGAGGAGTACGCGATCAGCCGTTTCACATCCGTCTGGCGGAAGGTCACGAACGCCCCGTAGAGCACGCTCATGGCGCCGATGGCCGCCAGCCAGATGCCGTAGTCGTTCGCCTGCTCCGGCAGGATCGTGACGCAGGTGCGGATGATGGCGTAGCCGCCCATCTTCAGGAGCACGCCCGCCAGCATCACCGAGACGGCCGTGGGCGCATCGCTGTGGGCATCGGGCAGCCACGTGTGCAGTGGCACGATCGGCAGCTTCACCGCGAACCCGAGGAAGAGGAAGAGGAACACCCAGCCCAGCGGCAGCACCGCGCTCTCGATGCTGGAGGTGCCCAGCTCCATCATGTCGAACGTGCCCGCGCTGAACGCCAGCGCGAGGATGGCCACGAGCATGAAGGCCGAGCCCGTCACCGTGTACAGCACGAACTTCATCGCCGAGTACTCGCGGCGTCCCGAGCCCCAGACCGAGATGAGCAGGTACATCGGGAACAGCTCCAGCTCCCAGAACAGGAAGAAGAGCAGGAAGTCCATCGCCGTGAACACGCCCAGCACGGCCGTCGAGAGGACCATCAGGCTGGCGAAGTAGGCTCGTGGCCGGTGGTCGATGTTGAACGAGATCAGCACCGCCGCCGTCGTCAGGAACGTCGTCAGCACCACCAGCGGCAGGCTCAGCCCGTCGACGGCGAGGAAGTACTGGATGTCGAACGAGCCCACATCGATCCAGGTCGCCCTGTCGACGAACTGGAAGCCCTCGCCCCGCTCGAACTCGAAGAACAGCGCGAGCGAAAGGGCCAGCGCGGCCAGCGACCCCAGCAGCGCCACCCACCGCGCATGGCGCGCACGGTCGGCGGGTAGCAGCAGCGCCAGCAGCCCCGCGAAGGCGGGCAGGAACACGAGCACGGTCAGCAGCATCCCAACCCTCCTACAGCGGATTCGCGATGAAGACGATGATGGCGACGATGAAGACGCCGGCGGCGATGCCGGCGCCGTAGAGCTGCACCTGGCCCGTCTGCGCGTGGCGCAGCACGCGGCTCGATTGCGCGCCCACCCAGCCGACCCCGTTCACGGCGCCGTCCACGGCGGTCGTGTCGAATGCCTCCACCAGCCGGTTCCAGCCGCGCTGGAAGAGGTGCGTGGCGAAGGCCCGTTCGTACAGGTCGTCTAGGAAGAACTTGTGCTCCAGCAGCATGGCGATCGGGAGAGCCGTGCGCCGAATCTCGGTGGACGACACGAGCTTTCGCTGGTAGATCGCCCAGGCCGTCGCGATCCCCGCGACCGCGATGATCGAGGAGCTGATAGCGATGCCGTAGCTGAAGTCGGGGGCGTGGTGGAGCGCATCCGCGGGTACGGCCGCCTCCACAAAGTGCTGGAACTCCCTGCCCCAGGCCCACCAGCCCGCCGCGATCGCGCCGGCCGCCAGGATCAGCAGCGGCACGGTCATCACCCAGCTCGACTCGTGCGGGTGCGCTGGGTCGCCGTGGAAGTGCGAGTCCTCGTCCTCGTGGTCCACGGGCTCGCCGCCCTTGTACTCACCGAAGAAGGTCATGAAGACCGCACGGAACATGTAGAGCGCCGTCACGAATGAGGCGATCGCCGCCACCGTGTAGAGGGCGCGGTTGTTCACCCACGCCTCCAGCAGGATCTCGTCCTTCGACCAGAACCCCGCCAGCGGGAAGACGCCCGCGAGGCTGAGCGTGCCGATCAGGAACGTCCAGAACGTGATCGGCATCACCGTGCGCAGGCCGCCCATGCGGCGCATGTCGAAGGTATTGGTCGCGTGGTTCACGGAGCCGCTGCCGAGGAAGAGGAGCGCCTTGAAGAAGGCGTGCGTGAACAGGTGGAACACCGCCACCGCGTACCCGAACACGCCCAGCGCCAGCATCATGTAGCCGAGCTGGCTGATCGTGGAGTAGGCGAGCACGCGTTTCAGGTCGGTCTGCACGAGCGCTAGCGAGGCGCCCACGGCAACCGTCGCCGCGCCGATCCAGCCGACCGTCTCGCGTGCGTCCGGGGCGGCCTCGAGCACGGGGAAGAAGCGCGCCATCAGGTAGACGCCCGCGGCCACCATCGTGGCCGCGTGGATGAGGGCCGAAACCGGTGTCGGGCCCTCCATCGCGTCCGGCAGCCACACGTGCAGCGGGAACTGCGCGCTCTTGCCCACGGCCCCCGCGAACAGCCCCAGCCCGAACAGCGTGATCGTCGTTCCCGCGAGCGCCCCGGTCACCGCCAGCTCGTGGATCTCGTCGATCGCGAGCGTCTCGTGGCGCGTCCAGATCAGCAGGATCGCGGCCAGGAACCCGAGGTCGCCGATGCGCGTCACGATGAACGCCTTCTTGGCGGCGGCGGCGGCGCTCGGCTTGTGGAACCAGAAGCCGACGAGCAGGTAGCTCGAAAGCCCCACCAGCTCCCAGAAGATGAAGAGCATGAAGAGGTTGTCGGCCAGGACCAGCCCCAGCATCGCCGTGATGAAGAGGCTCATGTAGGCGTAGTAGCGCCCGTAGCCGGGGTCGCCCTCCATGTACCCCTGCGAGTACACCTGCACGAGCAGGGACACGCTCGAGACCACCACCAGCATGACCGCCGTCAGGCCGTCGATGCGCACCCCCAGCGTCAGCTCAAGCGGCCCCGCCTGGAACCACTTGTGCGAGTAGGTCGCGATCCCCCCGCTCGCCCCGAGCACGTCCACGAGCACGATCAGCGACAGCACGAACGAGGCCCCGATCGCGGCGATGCTGAGGTAGCCCGCGATCTTCGGCAGGTGACGCACATAGAGCGTGATGGCGGCGAACGCCGCCAGCGGGCAGAGGATGATCGCCCAGAGCACGGCCTCGCTGATTCCGGGACCCTCGCCCGTCGCGGCTGCGAAGAGTTGGATCATCGGCTCAGATCTTCCTCAGGATCTCGCGCGCCACGTGGGCCTTGCCCGTCGGCACGTAGATGGTCCGTTCGTCGCGCATGGAGGCGTCCTCGCCGCGGCCAATGGGCGGGATGATGACGATGCGCAGCCCCTCGGCCGCGAACAGCTCATACCACGTCTCCGCCACATACCCGTTTGCCACGCTCATGAATTCAACCCACATGGCGCTACAACTTCAGGAGGTCGAGTTGGTCGACCTCGACGGTCTGGCGGTTGCGGTACACGGATACCGCCAACGCAAGCGCGACGGCCGCTTCGGCAGCGGCGACGGTGATGACGAAGGCCACGAAGGCGTGCCCCGCGATGTGCGTGGGGCCGTCGCTGAAGCGCGAGAACGCGATCAGCGTGATGTTGACCGAGTTCAGCATCAGCTCGATGCCCATCAGCACGCCCACCGCGTTCCGCTTGCTCAGGGCGATCACCAGCCCCAGGCAGAACAGCAGCGCGCCGACGGTGAGGAAGTGCTCAAGCGTCAGCATCGGCGCCGTCCTCGCTCTCCTCGGAGTCCGAGCGCACGAGCATGATTGCCCCCACGAGGGCGGCCGTCAGGAGCACTGACGCGATCTCGAAGGGCAGCACCCACGTGGAGAGAAGCGCCCGCCCCAGGTCGCCGGCGGAGAGGCCCGGGTCCCCGGCATTGGTCGCCCAGGTGGTGTCGTGGATGACGAACAGGAACACGGCCGCGAGCGCGATGCCGAGGAGGATGGCGGGCCCCACCATCGCGGTGTCCGAGTTGTCGCGTACGGACTGCGGCGTCAGCACGATCGCGAACAGGATCAGCACCGCGATCGCGCCCACGTAGATGACGATCTGCGCCATCGCGAGGAACTCCGCCGAGAGCAGGACAAAGAAGCCCGCCACCCCGATGAAGGCCACGATCAGGAACAGCACCGCGTGCAGCAGATTGCGGGAGACCATCACGCCCCCCGCCGCGACGAGCGTCAGCAGCGAGAGCGCCCAGAACGCGATCTGCACGCCTGCGCCCTCCATCTACCTGCCCCCGCCCGCCGCCGGGTCCTCGACGGGCACGTAGCCGCCCGCCTCCCGCACCAGCCGCGGCCGCGTGGGGATGCGCTCCGGCTTGTAGCCCAGGAACCGCGCCCACAGATACACAGCGACGACCGAGACGACGATGTTGATCGCCGCGAAGGCGAAGACGATGCCGTCGCCCAGGTCCGCCTCCGACCACCACAGCCGCTCGAGCGCGACAAGGAACAGGTTGAAAATCGCCAGCGGCAGCAGGAACTTCCAGGCGAAGCCCATCAGTTGGTCGATGCGCAGGCGCGGAAGCGTACCCCTTGTCCAGATGAAGACCATGTAGAAGAGGTGGGTCTTGGCGATGAAGATGAGCCACGGCGGCACCCACTGCTCCAGCCCCCACATCGACCAGCCGCCCAGGAAGATCGTCGCCGCGAAGGCTGAGGCGGCCAGCGCGTAGCCGATGTCCATGCCGTAGAAGAGCCCCCACTTCATCCCGCTGTACTCGGTCAGATAGCCGGCCACGATCTCCGACTCCGCCTCGGCGATGTCCGTGGGCGTGCGGTTCAGCTCGGCGCTGACGGCGATGAAGTAGACCACGAAGGCCAGCGGCTGCATGAAGATGAGCCACAGGTGCACGTCCTTCTGGAAGAGGACGATCCCCGGCAGGCTCATCGTGTTCGTGAACACCACCACGCACAGCAGCATCAGCACGAGCGGCACCTCGTAGCTGATCGACATCGCCACGATCCGCATCGCCCCGAAGAGGCTGTACTTGTTGTTCGAGCTCCAGCCCGCGATGAACGCCGCCAGCACCGGCAGCCCCGAAACGGCGATGAAGAAGATCAGCCCCGCGGGAACGTCCGCGAACACCATGCGCGGGCCGAAGGGGATCACCGCGAACAACAGCACCGCCGGCGCCACAAAGAAGATGGGCGCCGTCCACATGAGCGTCTTGTCGGCGGCCCTGGGCGTCAGCGCCTCCTTCTGCAGCAGCTTGAGCGCGTCCGCTACCGGCTGCAGCAGCCCGAACGGCCCTACCCGGTTCGGTCCCCTGCGCGCCTGGATGCGCCCAATCAGCTTCCGCTCGCCGTACACCCCCACGAACAGCTGCGAGGGCAGCACGAAGATCAGGAAGGCGGCCACGAACCCGATGATCGGCGCCACGATGTAGGCCAGCTCGGACGGAGCTACCTTGTCGATCCCCTCGAGGATGACGCGCGACAGGTTCGAGAGGTCGCGGAAGTCGTACCAGTGGTCGGTCACGAGCGTCGGCATCAGCGGTCAATCTCACCCACGACGATGTCGATCGACCCGAGCGCCACGATGGCGTCGGCGATGGAGCCACCCACCGTCATCTCCTTCAGCACGCTCAGGTTGATGAGCGAGGGCGGACGGATGTGGAAGCGGTAGGGCGAGGGTCCCTCGTCGCTCACCAGGTAGTAGCCCAGTTCGCCGCGCGGGCTCTCGATGCGCGCGTAGGCCTCGCCCGCGGGCGGGCGCAGCGCCAGCGGCACCTCCGTGCTGTGCGGCCCGCCCGGCAGCCCGTCCAGCGCCTGCTCGACAATGTTGAGGCTCTGGCGCATCTCTTCCAGCCGTACGATGAAGCGGTCGTAGGCGTCGCCCTGGTAGCCGATGGGGATGTCGAAGTCGTACTGCTCGTAGCCGCAGTAGGGGTCCGCCTTGCGGATGTCCCAGGCGACGCCGCTGCCGCGCAGCATGGGCCCGCTGAGTGACGCGTTGATCGCCAGCTCCGGCGGGATCACGGCCACGTTCCGCGCCCGCGCCAGGAAGATCTCGTTCCCCGAGAGCAGCCCCTCGCCGTTCGCGATCGTCTCGCGCATGGGCCCGATAAACTCCCGCACGAGCCCCTCGAACCCTTCCGGGAGCTCGAAGGCGACGCCGCCGATGCGCATGTAGTTGCACGTCAGCCGCGCGCCGCTCGTTATCTCGAAGATGTCGAGAATCTTCTCGCGTTCGCGCATGAACCACATGATTGGCGTCTGCCAGGCGCCCGTGTCGTTGGCGAAAGCGCCCGCCCCCATGCAGTGGCTCGCGAGGCGTTGCAGCTCCGCCATGATCACGCGGATCGCCTGCCCCCGCGGCGGTACCTCGATGCCCGCCAGCTTCTCCACCGCCAGGCAGTACCCGAGGTTGTTCGACATGCTGCTCAGGTAGTCCGTGCGATCCGTGAAGGGAATGTTCTGGGTGTAGGTGCGCTCCTCCGCCAGCTTCTCCATCGAGCGGTGCAGGTAGCCGATCACCATCTCCGCGTCGATCACGCGCTCCCCGTCCACGGTCGCCTTCACCCGGAACACACCGTGCGTTGACGGGTGCTGCGGCCCGATGTTCATCACGAACGGCTCGGACTGGACGATCTCGCTCATGTGACCGGCCGCACCGGGGGCTCGGGCTTGGCTGAGGTGCCCGCAAACTCGTTCAGGCCCGGCTGCAGTCCGCCCGGCATGGAGAGGAAGTCCTTGCGCAGCGGGTGCCCCGGGTAGCCGTCCCAGAGCAGGATGCGCTGCAGGTTTGGATGCCCTTCGAAGCGGATGCCGAACAGGTCGTACGTCTCCGACTCCTGGATCCAGGCCCCGTGCCAGACGTCCACGACGCTCTGCACGGAGGCGTTCTCGCGGTCGTGGGCCTCCACCTTGGCGCAGGCGATCTGATTCCGTTCCAGCGACTGCAGGTGGTAGACCACCTCGAAGCGGTCCCACTGGTCCACCCCGCACAGGTTCGAGAGGTGCTGGAAGTTCGTCTCGGGGTCGTCCCGCAGCGCGCGCAGCGTCTCCACCGCCTGCTCGGGGTGCAGCACGCAGGCCGTCTCCGTCGTCTTCGAGACCGACCCCGGCACCAGCCGCTCCGCCGCCTCCGCCAGCTCCTCGCCCGTCCACCAGCGCGTCATCAGTTCCACTCCAGCGCGCGCTTGCGCCAGGCGTACAGCCCACCCACCACGAACGTGCCCACGAAGATCGCGATCTTGCCCAGCCCCACAAGCCCCGCATCCTCGAACACGACCGCCCAGGGGAACAGGAACACGATCTCGACGTCGAACAGCAGGAACAGCAGGGCGACGTAGTAGAAGCGGAAGTTGAACTGCGTCAGCGCCGGCCCGCGCGTCACCATGCCGCACTCGTAGGTGTCTTCCTTGACGGGGTCCGAGGGGACTTCCGGCCGGATATTGACGAACTTGAACGCCCAAGACTGGACAATCGCGCCCGCCGGAAAAACCAGCGCGATGATGACAAGAATGGCGATGTGGCCGTATTCGTGGAGCACGCCCTGGCCGTTTGTGAAATCTCTCGCTAAGACCCGCGGCATATTAGCACGGACGCCCCCGCAGGGACCAAACAGAGCCCCCCGGCGAGCCTCGCGGGCGCAACAGCAGGGGCCCCATGGATCCTTCGCGCTTGACCTGGCAGCCCTACAACAACAGCCCCCGCGGCCTCTGGTCCGACGGCGCCGTGATGTACGTGGCGGACGCGAGCGACGACAAGGTCTACACCTACAACATGCCCGATGCGATTGATGCCCGCCTCGCCTCGCTCTCGCTGAGCGATCTGGACATCGGCGAGTTCGCAAGCCCTCGCACCCGCTACGACGCCATTGCCGCCTACGGCGTCACGGAGACAACGGTCGAGGCGACGACGGTCCAGCCCGAGGCCACGGTCGCCATCGCGCCGGACGATGCCGGGGGCGACCCCGAGAACGGCCACCAGGCGGCGCTCGCCCATGGCGCAGGCGAAGTCGCCATCACCGTGACCTCGGCGGACGGCAGCCGCGAGCGCGTCTACCGCGTGGTCATCGAGAGCGCGGTCGAGCGGATCGAGTTTGAGTCCGGCTGGACGTGGTTCGGGTGGCCTGGCGCCGGCGGCGCTCCCATCGCCGAGGCCCTCCGAGGTCCCGGCGAGGACACCGATGTCTCGCAAGCGGTCGCCATCATCTACTCGTGGGACGAGGGCGCCCGGACCTGGCTCGTCCATGTCCCCGGCTACGGGGATGTGCCCTTCCTCAAATCCCTCGCGACCTTCGAGCAGGGCGCCGAGTACTGGATCGCCACCACCCAGTCGGTCACCTGGACCGTCGCGATTGACCTGGCCGCCGCCGGCCGCTGAGGAAGGGGCTGCGTCCCCTCGGCGACTCTGACAGTGGCGACAGGGCAGGGTTCCCGTGCTCCAGCCCGGTCGATAGCTACCCGCCGCCGTCCGCGCAGATCGCCTCGAACCCGTTGCAGGCCCGGTCCGGGCTTGCCTCCGCAACGATGGACACCTCGGGGGGAGAGAGGATGACCCACGCGATCGTCACGCGTGAAAACAGCTCGCCATCGCTCACCGTGACCGTTGAGAGCAGTGAGCCGGCCACGGTGGGATTTCCAACGATCCGGCCGGTGTGAGCAACGATCTCCACACCCGCAGGAAGCACGTCCACAGACCAGGTGAGCGAGTCGCCTTCGACGTCCGCGGCGGGGACATTCACATCGACCGAGTCGCCGACGGTGAACGACTGCGCCCCCGGGTCTGTGATCACCGGCGCGGTGTTGGCCACGACCCCCGCAGCCAGAACCATGCCGCTGGAGGCCGCCTGGCCGCCCGAGCTCAACGCATCGGCGCCGGCTTCGCCCACGCCGATGGCGACCGCTGCCACGACCGCGGTCCGTGGATAGGCGCTGTAGACGTCGTAGGCCTCGTACTCGAATGTGTCGACCCCGGAGAATCCCTGGTTCGGCGTGTACTCCAGGATCGTGCCCGATAACGCCGTCCCCACCGCCACATTGAGGCTTCCGCTGGCCGGTGGTGTAACGACGCGGAAGTAACGCGGACCCGGACTGCCAAAGGTCGTGGCGGCCAGCACAACCTCAAGCGTCGTGTCGATCTCCGTCGTGACGGTCTGCGACTGCGCGATATAGCCCGGGACAACGCTGATGGCATCGGCTATGGCGACGCCGTTGTTCGTCTCGTCCGTCTCCACCACGATGTCGTAGGGGTCCGACTCAGACGCCAGGCGGTAGTTCCCCGGCCTCAGATCAGAGACATCGATCCACTGGAACGTGACCGAGCCCTCGTACACGTCCCGCCACCCCTCGGTCACACCCATTCGCAGGTTGTCCGCGTCCGGCTCATTAGCGCGGCAGTTCTCGACAACAGCGGCTTCGTACGCTTGATCACCTGGATGGGAGTGCCTCTCGGGCAAGCTCTCGACGTCCAACATGCAGAAACCGACCTTCGCACCTGGCAGGATCTGGGACGTACCGGCCTCGTCCCAGAGCGAGTACGCCACGATCTCCATCAGGTGGAAGTGGTTATGGCCGTCATCGGTCTGATAGCGCACGGGCGGCTTGGTCAGGCTCACCCAGTCGCCCGTCGACGTTCGAACCCGTTGCCACACGTCATGACTCGTCGGGTCCTCAGGATCGGCCAGGCGGGGGTCGCCCGAGAGATCCAGGGGACCGTCACCGAGGTTGGTCACATACCCCTCGAAGCGGAGGACCAGCATCTCCTCGCCATCCCACGTGACCCGCTGCGCCTCGCCCCACTGCACGGGTGGATCGGCCACCAGGTCGGGCAGCAGGAAGTCGCGGTCGTTATCGGTGACGTACACCTTCGCCGAACCGGCGTGGGTCGCCACCGTATAGCCGGACCCGGCCGTGATCGTCGTTGTCACCCTGCTGGTCGTGTCGACAGCCTGATCATCGTCCGTCACCACCGAAAGGGTGGTTGCGCGCTCGCCCACACCGAACGTGACCGTGGACGGCGCCGCGCCGTCCAGCATCGAACCGCTTTCCGCCACACCAACGGCCACCGTCAGCGCCGCCGTTGTCGCTCCCGTGCGCGTCAACGTGAACGTCGCCGGCGTTCCTTCCGTCACGAGCCTTGCCCCTGCGGCGATGGACACCTTTGCCAGCTCCGTCATCACCGCCGCCGGCTCCGCCCTGGTCAGCAACTCTTCCGGCTTGCCACCGTCGCTGAAGGTCGCCCGCACCCTGGTAAGTCCGCCCACATTCCCGGCCTCGGGCGTAGAGGTTGGGGACGGCGCTGCCCTCATCACGGGTTCGATCGCCGCCCTGGGGGAACTCTCCGGCGCATCTGGAACCGTGCCCGCCGGGTTGTTCCGTGCGGACACGAAGGGAACCCCCATGAGCAGCACGGCCAGGGCCGCTAACGCGACAAGCTTCACGGTGCTCGGCAAGCGCGACCCCGAGCGGTCAGTTGACATGACACCGCCTTGCCGAGCTTTTCAAGAGGCCCGCGCAGAGTGTTCGGGGAAGACCCCGGGGCAGGTCGTCCCACAGTGGCGAATTCGCTTCCCCCGGCAACCACGCGTCCGTCGGACGGTGTCGCGAACGTGCCGAAGGAGTCACAACGCCGCACGCAACGTAGAGGTCGGTTCCGCGGAGCGTCAAGAGCGATCGCCAAAGCTTCACCCAGGGGGAGCACTGGCCACCGTCTTGCGCCTCGGCACTGGACCCTCTCGCCACCCCGAACGGGGCGCCGTCGCCGCCGCCGATGGGGTCACCTGCACGGTTCTCGGGAGTCTCGGGCCAACCCTGATGCCTCGTTGATGGCGCCGATTTGCCCTTGCGAAGCCTAGGCGTAACATTCCGGTCACCCTCTCCTTCAGGGGCCGCATGGCAACCGGCACCGCCCGCGATCTGTACCCCCTCGGCGAAGCGCCACCGCTCGGCGAGGTACCCGCGCGGATGCACGCCCAGCTCATTCGTGAGTCCCGCTTCGGCGAACCCCTCGAGGCCTTCGCCCCCGAGGTCGTCGATATCCCCCCCGTCGGTCCCGACGACGCACTCGTCTACGTGATGGCCGCGGGCGTCAACTACAACAACGTCTGGGCCGGCCGCGGCGTTCCCATCGATGTCATTGCCGCCCGCCAGAAGGCCGGCGAGAAAGAGGACTTCCATATCGGGGGCTCCGATGCTTCCGGAGTCGTTTACGCCGTCGGCGAGAACGTCACCAACGTGCAGATTGGCGACGAGGTCGTTGTCCACTGCGGCGCCTGGAACGTGCACGCTCCCTGGGTCACCGCGGGCGAGGATCCGATGCTCGACCCCTCCTTCCGCATCTGGGGCTACGAGACCAACTGGGGCTCGTTCGCCCAGTTCACGCGCGTGCAGGCGCACCAGTGTCTGCCAAAGGCGCCCCACCTCACCTGGGAAGAGGCCGCTGCCCCCACGCTCGTCGGCGCCACCGCCTACCGCATGCTCTGCTCGTGGGAGCCCCACACCGTGCGCGAGAACGACGTCGTCCTCGTCTGGGGCGGCGCCGGCGGTCTCGGCACCATGGCCATCCAGCTCGCCGCTCTCCAGGGCGCGAAGCCGGTCGCCGTCGTCTCCAGCGCCGCCAAGGGCGAGTTCTGCAAGGAGCTCGGCGCCGTTGGCTACATCAATCGCAAGAACTTCAACCACTGGGGCCGCCTTCCCGGCTGGGAAGACCAGGCGGGCATGGGCGAGTTCGCCAAGGGCTCCCGCGCCTTCGGCAAGGCCATCTGGGACGTGCTCGGCGAGCGGCGCAACCCCCGCATCGTCTTCGAGCATCCCGGCGAAGACACCCTGCCCACCTCCGTGTTCGTCTGCGACACGGGCGGCATGGTCGTCATCTGCGCCGGCACCACCGGCTACAACGCCGATGTCGACCTGCGCTACCTCTGGATGCGCCAGAAGCGCTTCCAGGGCTCGCATTTCGCCAACGATGAGCAGGCGGCGGCCTTCAACGACCTCGTCGTCCAGGGGAGGATCAACCCCTGCCTCGCGCGCGTCTTCTCCTTCGAGGAGACCGGCGCCTGCCACCAGCTCATGTCCGAGAACCGCCACCCCGATGGCAACATGGCGATCCTCGTGGGCGCCACCGCCGAGGGGCAGGGACGGCGCTAGGGTCGGCCCCGCGGGGCGCTCTCACCCAACACCAGGAAGGGACCAGCTGAATGGCGCGTGACTTCGCCGCCGACATCCTCGATCCCATCGCCCGCGAGATCGTCTCCAACGTCGGCGTCTGGGTGGACCGCGAGGTCAAGCCCGTCGCCAGCGAGTACGAGCACGCCGACGAGTACCCCGAGCCCCTCGTCAACGGCATGGCCGAGATGGGCCTCTTCGCCATCAAGGTGCCCGAGGAGTACGGCGGCCTCGACCTCAGCTTCGAGTGCTACGCCGGCGTCTGCATCGAGCTCGCCCGCGGCTGGATGAGCCTCGCCGGCGTCCTCAACACCCACGTCCTCGTCGGCTACGCCATCTCCACCTACGGCACCGAGGAGCAGAAGCAGCGCTTCCTCCCCCGTATGGTCGACCCCGAGATACGCGCTGCTCTCAGCATCACCGAGCCCGACGCCGGCTCCGACGCCCAGGCCATCAAGACCCAGGCCACCCGCGACGGCGACGACTACGTCATCAACGGCCAGAAGATGTGGGTCACGAACGGCCAGCGCGCGGGTGTCTATCTCGTCCTCACCAAGACCGACATCGAGGCCCAGCCCCCCCACCGCGGCATCAGCGCCTTCCTCGTCGAGCCCGACACGGAGGGTTTCTTCGTCGGCCGCAAGCTCGACAAGCTCGGCTACAAGGGCGTCGAGACCACCGAGCTCGCCTTCGACAACGCCCGCGTGCCCGCCGGCAACCTCCTCAGCGGCGATGAGGGCCGCGGCTTCCAGCACGTGATGAGCGCGCTCGAGGTGGGACGCATCAACGTCGCCGCGCGCGGGGTCGGCGTCGCCCAGGCGGCCTTCGAGGACGCCATCGCCTACGCCCAGCAGCGTGTCGCCTTCGGCAAGCCCATCGGCCAGCACCAGGCCCAGCAGATCCGCCTCGCCGAGATGGCGACCAAGATCCGCGCCGCCCGCCTCCTCACCTTCGACGCCGCCCGCCGCAAGGACAGCGGCGCCCGCTCCGATCTCGACGCGGGCATGGCCAAGCTCTTCGCCACCGAGGTCTGCCAGGAGGTCGTCCTCGACGCCCTGCGCCTCCACGGTGGCGTCGGCTACAGCACGGAGCTCCCCCTCGAGCGCTACTACCGCGACGCCCCCGTCATGGTCATCGCCGAGGGCACCAGCGACATCCAGAAGATCGTCATCGCCCGGAGCCTCCTTCGCGACTACGCCATCGACTAGCCCCCGACGGGGCCGGGCCGGGGCGGGGACCAACAGCCAACAGCCAAGAGCCAACAGCCAACACCAGCCAGGAGCTACCGACATGACTGTCCACGACGGACGCGAGGCCTTCGGACGCTACTACGACGAGTTCGAGGTCGGTGACGTGTTCAAGCACTGGCCCGGACGCACCATCACCGAGTACGACGACGTCCTCCACTGCATGCAGACCATGAACCACCACCCCCTCCATATCGACGCTCGCTACGCCGCCGAGGAGACCCAGTTCGGGAAGAACGTGGTCGTCGGCACGCTCGTCTACTCGATCGTCTTCGGCATGACCGTCACCGAGATCTCGGGGAAGGCCATCGCGAACCTCGAGATCGAGTCGCTCAAGCACACCGCCCCCACCTTCCACGGCGACACCGTCTACGCCGAGACGACGGTCACCGACAAAATCGAGTCCCGTTCCCGCAACGACCGCGGCATCGTCACCGTCGACACCCGCGGCTACAACCAGCGCGGCGAGACGGTCCTCACCTTCACGCGCAAGGTCATGGTCCCCAGGCGCGAGCCGATTGAAGCGAGCGATGGAGCGGCTCAGCCAGCCGAAGAAGGAACGGCCTCCCACGACACTTCAGTCCACGCAAACACGCCTGAACAGGCGAGAGCCAACGCAAGGATGGGCAAGGTTCATCGCGACGGTGGCGGCCCGCGACGGACTCTGGAGGAAGAGCGCAGGGCCCTTCAGCGCAAGCTGTACAACGCTCGGAGACGCGCAAAGGCCAACGAAGATCAGGATGCCCTCACCTTCATCGCCGACACCTTGGCAGAGCTGAAGGCTATTCGAGCCGACGGCGCCGGGGCGGAAGCGGAACTCCAGAGAGTTGAGGACAACTACGCTTCGTGGATGGCCGAGAGGTAGTGACGATGTCCCGGCTTCTCCGCAGATTCCCAGGGCCTGCTTGATGCCTGACATGCTGGCACGTGTTCCCCTTCTCCTGGAGCCGCAGCCGGAAGGTGGCTACACCGTCACATGCCCCGTACTGCCGGAGTTCCTAACCGAGGGCCGAACCGTCGAGGAGGCGATGGCAAACGTGGAAGACGCCTTCGCTGCCACGGTGGAGCTGTACAGCGACATGGATCGCCCGCTGCCACCGGGCATCTACGTCGAAGAGGGACGCGGGGCACTGTCCGCCGAGATAATCATCGCAGTTCCGTGAATGCAGCCTTCTACGCACGCTCCAGCGGCGCGAGACTCTGCAGGAGCCGCTTGACTCCCGCCTTCGCGTCGTCGAACGCCACCACCACCTCGACGTCCCCCCGCCGCTCGTGGCAGCTCACCACGATCCCCTCCCCGAAGTGCGCGTGGCGGACGCGGTCCCCGGCCTGCCACTCCGGCTCAGCGGCGTTCGCCTCGGTGCTCGCTGGCGCCGGCCGGGGCGCGGACGCGATCGGCGCGACTCGCTCCCGCACCGTGCGCCGTTCGCCGCTTCGGTAAGGCTGGAGCAGCTCCTCCGGAATCTCCCCGAGGAAGCGCGAGGGAGCGTTCGTCAGCGGCCGCCCGCCCAGGTAGCGGCGGTAGGCGCGCGTCAGGTACACCGAGTCCTCCGCCCGCGTGATGCCCACGTACGCGAGCCGGCGCTCCTCCTCCAACTGCCGGGGGTCGTCGAACGAGCGGATGTGGGGCAGCACCCCCTCCTCCATCCCCACCAGAAACACCACCGGGAACTCCAGCCCCTTGGCCGCGTGCAGCGTGATCAGCGTGATGGCCTCTACCGCCCCCTCCAGTTCGTCGACGTCTGCCACGAGCGCCACATCCTGCAGAAAGCTCGCGAGATCCCCCGCCTCGCCGCCGGTCGTGTCCTCGTACTGCGCCATCACCGTGCGCAGCTGCAGCACGTTCTCCAGCCGCTCCTCCCCGCCCTCGTCCCGATCCCGCAGGTACTGCGCGTAGCCACTCTCCTGGAGGACAACATCGAGCAACTCCGCCAGGGGACGGTCCCGTTCGGCGCGCATCGCCTCGATCGAGTGCACGAAGCGGCGGATGGCCGTCGCTGCGCGGGCTGCGATGCCGGGCACGGGCTCGCCTCGCGACGCCGCCTCGCACGCGTCCCAGATGGCGAGCCCGGTCGACCCGGCGTAGTCCGCCAGTCGCGCCATCGTCGTGTCGCCGATGCCCCGTGCGGGCACGTTGATGACGCGCAGCAGGCTCGCCTCGTCGAGGCGGTTCTGGACCAGCCGCAGGTACGCGATCAGGTCCTTGATCTCGCGCCGCTGGTAGAAGCGCACGCCCCCGATCAGCCGGTAGGGGATGCGGTGTCGCACCAGTGCATCCTCGATGGGCCGTGACTGCGCGTTCGTGCGGTACAGCACCGCGATGGAGCCAAGAGGATGGTTCGTCGTCGCCAGGCGCTCCACCTCCCGCGCGACGAACTCGCCCTCCTCCTCGTCGTTGTAGGCCTCATAGGTCGTGAGCGCCTGTCCCGCCTCCCGCTTCGTCCAGAGGGCGCGCTCGATATGACTGCGATTGTTCTCGATCACTGCGCTCGCCGCATCGAGGATCGGCTGCGTCGAGCGGTAGTTCTGCTCCAGCAGGCAGGTTGTCACGTCGGGGAAGTCACGCAGGAAGTACTGCGTGTTGCGCGAGTCGGCCGCGCGCCACGAATAGATGCTTTGGTCGGGGTCCCCCACCACACAGATGTTCCCGTGCTCCGAGGCGAGCTGCCGCGCGAGGGCGTACTGCGCCGGGTTCGTGTCCTGGAACTCGTCGACGAGCACGTGCCGGTACTGCCCCGCCCGCCGCTCCAGCGCCTCCTCCGACTCGCGGAATAGCCGCACCGTCTCGGTCAGCAGGTCGTCGAAGTCGAGCGCCGAGGCCTCCCGCAACCCCTGCTGGTAGCGGGTGTAGGCGCGCGACACCACCTCCTGGAAATAGTTCTCCGTCTGCCGTTTGAAGTGGTCGGCGCCGCGCATCTCGCTCTTCGCGCTGGAGATGGCCGAGAGCACCGAGCGCGGCGTGAACTGCCTCGTGTCGACGTGCAGGGCCGCCAGCACGCGCTTCATCAGCGCCGTCTGGTCCGCGTCGTCGTAGATGACGTAGTCGGGCGAGAGCCCGATGTCCTGGCCGTGGATGCGCAGCCAGCGCGCGCACATCGAATGGAAGGTGCCGAGGTGCAGCTTGGCCGCGTCCTCGCCCAGCAGGTCCTGCGCGCGGGCCCGCATCTCGCGTGCCGCCTTGTTCGTGAACGTCACCGCGAGGATGCGCCAGGGAGCCACCCGCTGCTCCCCCACGAGCCAGGCAATGCGTTGCGTGATCACCCGTGTCTTGCCGCTCCCGGGCCCCGCCAGGATCAGCTGAGCGCCCCCGGGATGCTCCACCGCTGCCCGTTGCTGCGGGTTCAGGCCGTCGACGGCCGAGGTTGGATGCTGTGTGGCAGGCACCCGCCTATCGTATCGACTCCGCCGGTCCCGCGCCCGTCGAGTGATCACGAGACTGAACAGTTTTCGTCGCGCTTCTACGGGGCGATGCTGTACCCTCAGAATGTGGCAGCGCGGCACGCCTCCAGTGCGTGGCCGGAGGCAGGGAAGGCGCGATGATCGACTGGCCCGGCGGCTCGTGGCAGGACACTGTCCGGATCGTCCTCCTGGTCCTGGGGACCTACGGCGCCGTCATCTGGGTAGCCCTCATCTTCTGGGTCTTCCGCGACATCCGCCAGCGCACCCGCGACCCCGTCATGCAGCTCGTCGCCGTGCTCCTCGTCCTCGCCTTTTTCCTCCCCGGGCACTGGGTCTACCTCATCCTGCGCCCCCGCCAGACCCTCACCGAGCTCTACGAGCGCTCCCTCGAGGAGGAGGCCATCCTCCAGGACCTCGACGACCAGAAGGCCTGCCCCGCCTGCCGCCGCCGCGTGCGCGCCGACTTCCTCGTCTGCCCCTCCTGCCTGACCGATCTGAAGGAGCCCTGCAGCGGCTGTGGCAAGCCGCTCGACTACGGCTGGCTCGCCTGCCCCTACTGCGCCCGCGAGAAGATGCCCTCGACCGCGCCCGGCCCCATCGACAACCATGTCGAGGGTGAGCCCGCTGTCGGCGCCCTGGGCGGCGCCGCCGGTCTCGTGCGGCGTTCGACCTCGCTCGTGCGAAGGCGGGGAAGGGGCGCGAGCGCCCAAGCTCGCGACTAGCCGCCGCGGCCCAGCGCCGCCGCCACCCGCTCCGTCAGCGACGTCGCCCCCAGCAGCTCCGCCATCCGCTCCAGCTTGCGCTCCCCGTGGAAGCGCGTGCGGTCGAAGATGCCCTCCAGCGCGATCACCGTGTTCTCCGTGTCCGTGCGAGAAAGCATGACCGGCACCCCGCGCGCAGAGGCGGCGTCGTACAAGTACTCGCTGGGACGCCGCCCGCCCGTCAGGATGAGGCAGGCCGGTTCCGTCGCGAGGGCGGCCAGGTGCTGGTCTGTCTTGTCGAACCGGACGACCACCGCCTTCGACTCGAAGCGGCTCAGGTACGGCTGCCCCGAGTCCGACCCGATGGGCGCGATCACGAGGTGGTCGCAGGTCGGGTCGAGCCCATCCCCCTCCACCAGCGTCTCCGCGCGCAGGACGGCCTGCGCCTCCGACACGCTGAAGCCCGCGAGCGTGCGGTCCTCGGCGATCGCGACCAGCGGTGCACCCGCGATCTCGGCAGGCGCCTCTGCCTGCGCCGACGTGGGCACGTCAAGCGCCACAACCGCGGCCGGAGCCACCTCCGCGACGCGTGCTTCCTCGGGCAGACCACACGTCACGAGGATGGTTGCGTCGGCGCGCTCCAGCGGCGCCTCCAGCTCCGCGACGACGATCTCGTCGCCGCTGGGTGGGGGGATCACCCCGGGAGCGACCGGCGTCGAGGCGCTCCCCGGCGCGAACTCGAGGCTGGCGAACCAGTGCGCGTCGGCGGCGGCGTTGCCGTCGCCTTCGCCACGAACAAGCCAGACGCGCCGGCCCGTGTAGGCGAGGTCGCGCGCAACGGCGGCGGCGACACCGGTCTTGCCGGCGCCGGCTGTGTCGGAAATGACGCTCAACAGGGGCATCGCGCCGAATTGTGCGCGCCACCCCTCGTTTGCGGCAAGCGCGGCCGCCCGACCGGTAGACTGACGCCGCCGCGAACGGCCCGTCGCGGCCACAAAGGGGGGACGCCATGAAGGTCGCCGATGCCGTAGCCGAGATCCTGAAGCGCGAGGGCGTCGAGTTCCTCGTCGCCTATCCCGTCAATCCCATCATCGAGGCCGCCGCCCGCGCCGACGTCCGCACGATCATCGTCCGCCAGGAGCGAGTCGGCCTGCACATGGCCGACGCTTTCAGCCGAGTCAACTCGGGCGACCGCATCGGCGTCTTTGCGATGCAACACGGCCCCGGCGCCGAGAACGCCTTCGGCGGGGTCGCGCAGGCCTACGGCGATTCCGTGCCCATCCTCGTCATGCCGGGCGGCTACGCCCGCCGCATCACGAATACGGCGCCCAACTTCAACTCCTTCCTCAACTTCCAGCACGTCACCAAGTGGATCGAGCAGGTCACCCTCGGCTCGACCGTTCCCGACGTGATGCGCCGCGCCTTCACCCAGGTACGCAACGGCCGTCCCCGACCCGTGCTCATCGAGATCCCCGGCGATGTCTTCCAGGAGGAGGTCCCCGACGACTTCGCCTACGAGCCCGCCCCCTCCCTTCGCTCCGCCCCCGACCCCGAGGCCGTGCGCACCGTCGCCGAGGTGCTGCGCAGCGCCGAGCGGCCCGTCATCTACGCCGGACAGGGCGTCCACTATGCGAAAGCCTGGGACGAGCTGCGCGAGCTCGCCGAGCGCCTCCAGATTCCCGTCACGACGAGCCTCCAGGGCAAGAGCGCCTTCCCCGAGAACCACCCCCTCTCCCTCGGCTCCGGCGGACGCGCGATCCCCAGAGCCGTCCACGACTTCCTCCACGACGCCGACGTCATCTTCGGCATCGGCTGCAGCTTCGCGGCGACCGGCTTCGGCGTGGCCATGCCGGCGGGCAAGACCATCATCCACGCCACCCTCGATCCCGCCGACGTGAACAAGGATGTCGCCTCCGCCCACGCCCTCATCGGCGATGCCAGGCTCACGCTCTCCGCACTCCTCGCCGAGCTCGATGGCGCCGGCGCCTCCCGCGACGGGGTCACGGAGCGCATCGCGAACGTGAAGCAGGAGTGGCTCGCCGAGTGGATGCCGAAGCTAACCGACGACGACTCCCCCCTCTCCCCCTACCGCGTCATCTGGGACCTGCTCCACACCGTCGACGTCGACAACACGATCATCACGCACGATGCCGGCAGCCCCCGCGACCAGCTCTCCCCCTTCTGGGAGAGCCGCACACCCCTCAGCTACATCGGCTGGGGCAAGACGACCCAGCTCGGGACCGGCCTCGGCTACGCCATGGGCGCGAAGCTCGCCCGCCCCGAGCGGCTCTGCATCAACGTCTGGGGCGACGCCGCCATCGGCTTCACCGGCATGGACTTCGAGACCGCCGTGCGCGAGCGCATCCCCATCCTCTCCATTCTGCTCAACAACTTCTCCATGGCGATCGAGCTGCCCATCATGCAGGCCGCCACCGAGAAGTACCGCAGCACCGACATCAGCGGCAACTACGCCGACATGGCCAGGGCCTTCGGTGGCTATGGCGAGCGCGTCACCGACCCCGCCGAGATCGTGCCCGCGATCAAGCGTGGCATCGCCCAGACCGAGGCCGGCATGCCCGCCCTGCTGGAGTTCATCACCCAGAAGGAGATCGAGATCTCGCGCTACTAGGAGGCAAGTGGGGGCTGACGTGACGCCAGTCGGAACGGCCCGTGGTTGCTACGTGACCAACGCCGCGACCGCGACTGCGATAGTCGCAATGCCGACGTTGAGAGCAGCCACGAAGCTGATGATCCTGAGTTGGACGTGAGCCAGCTCGGCTTGAAGGATCTCCTGCGTGACGAAGGGGCTCAGTATCTCCACGGCCGCATTGGCGGCCGATTCATCCATGCCGCCTTCGCGCAGCCTGTGATACGCCTCACGCGAGTCGAAAGTAGAAGCCGCCACGCCGACCCTCCCGACATCGCCAGACTACTGGAAACGGATATCGTTTGCAAATATTGGGGGTGGACCTAGAATTCCTTAGCTTCCGCGCGCAGGTCACGCACGACCGCGATCTCGCGGCAGTTCGTGAAGAACGGGCAGCGCACGCACTCGTTCCACACCTTCTGGGGGAAGTCCATGACGTTCGCGAGGACAAATCCCTGCCGTTCGAAGAACGTGGGGCGGTAGGTGAGCGCGAACACGCGCTCGATGCCCATCGTGCGGCCATCGGCGATGCAGGCCTCGACGATCGAGCCGCCCACGCCCTTGCCGTGCTGGTCCTCGCGCACGGCAAGGGAGCGAATCTCGGCGAGGTCCTCCCCCATGATGTGCAGCGAGCCGCACCCCACCACTTCCCCCTCGGCGCGCGCGACCTTGAAGTCGCGGATCGCCTCGTGAATCTCGCCGAGGGGACGTTCGAGCATTTCGCCCTGCTGCGCCCACGCATCGATCAGGGCGTGGATGGCGCCGGCATCGCTCAGGCGGGCCGGTTCGACACAGACCATTGGGAACCTCCTGGTGGGCGGGACGGAACGGCTGGAAGGCTCAGGCGCGGGGCCTGGCTGCTCCGTCGCGCGTCAGGGCGGCGTGATCGCCGCCCTGCGGGGCTCCTTCGGACACTGGTCGCTGCAGCATCGTGATGCGAGTGTAGGCCCTCTCGGGCCTTACACGCTCGCCGCCCGCGCTGGTAGGCTCCGGCTGAGCCACCTGGGCCAGGGAGGAACGCATGCGCGTCTCGATCATCGGTCAGGCCCCCTTCGGCGAGGCCGTGCTCAAGCGACTGGTCGAGGAGGGCGTCGAGATCGTGGCCGCCTCCGCGCCCGAGCCGCGCAATGGCGCCCGCCCCGACCCCCTCTGGATCGCCGCCGAAGAGGCGGGGCTCGCCCCCATCGATACCGCCGCCCTCAAGGGCGAGGAGGGGCTCGCCGCCTGGCGCGCCACGGGCGCGGAGCTCGGCGTGATGGCCTTCGTCACCGAGATCCTTCCCGAGGAGGCGCTCACCGCCCCCGAAAAGGGCACGATCCAGTACCACCCCAGTCTCCTCCCCCTCCACCGCGGCTCCTCCGCCATCAACTGGCCCATCATCTTCGGCAGGACGGAGACCGGCCTCAGCGTCTTCTGGCCCGACGAAGGGATGGATACCGGCCCCCTCCTCCTCCAGAAGACCTGCGCGATTACGCCCGACGACACCCTCGGCTCGCTCTACTTCGAGCGCCTCTTCCCCATGGGTGTCGAGGCCATGGCGGAGGCCGTGGCCCTCGTCGAGGCGGGCGAGGCTCCCCGCATCGAACAGGACCACGCCCTCTCGACCTACGAGCCCCCCTGCGGCGACGATCACGCCCGCGTCCCCTGGCACGAGTCCGCGCAGCGCGTCTACGACCGCATCCGCGGCTGCAACCCCCAGCCGGGCGCCTGGACCATGCGCCGCGGCGAGCGGTTGGGCGTGTTCGACTGCCGCCTCTCGCTGGAGAACGTGCCCGGCATGCCGGGGGCCGTGCTCCAGATCGAGGACGACGGCTTTGACCTGCGCCTCAACGGCGGTGTGCTCCACGTGAAGCGCGTCCAGCCGCAGGGTGCGCGCAAGGTCAACGCTGGCGAGTGGGCCGCCGAGGTCGGCCTGAAGGTGGGCGCCCGCTTCCGCTAGCGGTCCTCGCCCGGCTCTTCGGCCGCTTCCGGCTCATCCTCGTCCGGGACCTGGGGCTGCGCCAGCCCCGGGATGTTGAGTGGCTCTTCCGGCGCAGGCGGTGGTCGCTCCGTCAGGTTGACCAGGATCGTCGCACGCAGTGGCGCCAGCAGCCCCTGCCTTGCCGTCAGCCGCAGCGTGTAGACGCGCGGCGCGAACTCGTACTCTTCCTCGAACTCGATCGTGCCCAGCACCTCGTTCGCCACGTTTTCTTCGGCCGAGGCCAGCAGCACCCAGTCCTCGTCGGTGGGTCTGGCACCTGGCGCGATCTCGAGCAGCCACTCCGTCAGCCGGCCCACGTTCACGCTGCCGACCACTTCCGCCCCCAGCCCCACCGGGGCGCTGCGGAAGGGCGAGATGATCTCGACCGCGCGCAGCCCCGTGCTCTGCTCCTCCGGGATGAGGGGGATGACCACGTCCAGGCCCTCGGGCGGCTCCTCCACCAGCTTGATCGCCAGTTCGGGCTCCCACTCCGGCAGCTTCACGAAGCGCTGCAGCTGGCGGTACCGCTGCGGCGTCTTGCTCGAGGCCAGGAGCCCATTGCGCGTGTCGATGATCGCCGGCTCGCACACATCCTCGTACTCCACGTCCTTCCGCACCCACGCCTCCACCACCTGATCGCAGCCGCCTTCGAGGATGCGGTCGGTCGCCGGTGTGCTGAACTCCCTCAGCTCGACGTTCTCCGGCTGCAACTCCTCAAAATCCTCGATCGCATCGAGGCGCCCCTCGTCGAGCAGGTAGCCGTGGTAGTCAGCCATCCAGTTCTTGAACAGCCACAGGGTCGTGCGCGCCGTGGCGTACTCCCCGGAGAAGCCGTCGATCACGAGCTCGTTCGTGGCGTTGCCCACCCATACCGCCGTCGCCGCGTGGCGGGAGTAGCCGTTCATCCAGGTCTCCAGCGTGTCCGCCGCGTCCAGCGGTCCCTGCTGCGTACCCGTCTTGATCCCCCCCGGCAGCTTCTCCCCGTTCACGAACGTGTCGAGGCGGAGGTCCTCGTTGTCCTGGCCGCAGGACCAGATGACGAAGCGCGCCGTGCAGTCCGACATGATGCTGTGCAGCAGCCAGACGTTGCCCGCATCCACCACCCGAATCCGCTGGGACCCCTCGTGCCGGAAGATGACCCGGTCATTGATGTCGCGCACCTCCAGCACCGTCACCGGGTCGAGCGGACGCGTGCCCGGCAGCCGCAGGTGCCCGCGCTGGAAGTCGAGCCTCTGCTGGAGCGCGCTCTCGTAGTCGACGCCCTCGTCGAAGGCCGTGTTGTTCAGTGTCTCCGGCGCCACCGTGGTTGCGTGGTGGGGGACCCCCACCATCACCCCCATGTTCGAGATGGTCGCGTTCATGTAGGCCATGTCCACGGCCCGGATGTTCGCCCCTCCCGTCGCGATCGAAGCCCCGTAGTAGATATCCAGGTGGGAGACGAAGGTCGGGTCGAATTCCTGCTCGATGGTGGTGATCCCGAGCAGCTTCGCCATCGTGATCACGTTCTCGATGCCCGCCTCCTGCGCGGCCCGGTAGGCGGGCACGTTCTGCGACCCTCCCAGCGCCGCCCGTGCGGAGATCAGTCCCTCCGTGCGCGGCCTCGGGCGCGGGTTGACGATCTCGACATCCGCGCCCTCGATCTCCAGCGGGCTCGTATCCCAGAGAATGCTCATCGGCGCCTTGTTCGCGTACTCGAACCAGGCCAGGTACACCGCCGGCTTGAACGCCGACCCCGGCTGGTTGATCTCCACCAGCTGGTCGACGTTTCCCGCCACCCGCGGATCGGCCGTGAACGACGGGTCCCGGTTGGGCGCGTACACGAGCAGCTCTCCCGTGTCCGGCTCGATCGTCACGATCGCCGCGTTGTGGCACTCGCAGCCCGCCTCAAGCCCCCGCTCGATCGCCTCGCGCGCCTTCGCCAGCGCCGCCTGCGTGGCATCCCAGTCGAGCGTCGTCCGCACCGTCCAGCCCGCGCTGTGCACGCTCGTCAGGCAATCGGGCACGTTCTCCAGCTTCGGAAGGAGCCCCGCCTCGCACATCCGCACCAGCCGCGGCTCCACCTGGTTATCGATGAACGCGGAGGCGTCCTGCGCCGCCGTCGTCGCGACCGGGTACACGTAGAGCGTCTCCGCCTTCGCGTTCTCCCCCTCCGAGTACGTGATCCAGCCGTGGATCACCATCAGGTTGATGACCGATTCCTGCCGCGCCTTCGCCGGTCCCCCCACCGTCATGCGCCCCCGGTCGTCGAGAATGCAGTTGTCACCCTCGTCGCGCAGGCAGTTCAGGCGGGGGTGGTAGAGCGTGGGGAACTGGGGAATGCCGGCCAGGATGGCCGCTTCCGCCAGCGTCAAATCGCCTGCGTTCTTGCGGAAGTAGCCCTCGGATGCGGCCTGCACGCCCACATAGCGGTCCGCGTACGAGATCTGGTTCAGGTACCAGGTCAGGATCTGCTCCTTGCTGTAGTCCCGCTCCAGCTCGATCGCGAAGGCGACCTCCCGCAGTTTCCGGTCGAGCGTGCGCTCCGCAACGCACGGGTTCTCCAGGTCGGTAAAGCTCCCGCAGATGTAGACGTTCTTGATCAGCTGCTGCGTGATCGAGGATCCGCCCGTCCCGCTGCCGATGCCCCCGCCCAGGTAGTTCTCCCAGGCGGCGCGCGCAAGACCGCGGTAGTTCACCCCCGGATGCGTCCAGAAGCTGTTGTCCTCCGTCGAAACCGTCGCGTCGATCATGCTCTGGGAGATGTCGTCCAGCTCCACCGGGTGCAGGAGCCGCTGGGTCGGATTCGTGAGCACCCCCAGCTCGACCTTCCCCGTCCTGTCGAAAATGCGCGTGATCCCGACCTGCCGGTCGATCAGCAGGTCCTCGATCGCCACGTAGTCGCGCGCGTAGTGCTGGTAGACGGCGAACACGCTCCCCGCCCCCGCCGCCAGCGCCGCCGAGCCGAAGAAACCCACCACCAGCAGCGCGATCGCCCAGATGGGAAACCCGCTCCGCTTGACGCGCGCGCGGCGCGCCCGCAGGCGGCGGCGGATCACGACCCGGCTAGCCATGGTGCGCGACGCAAGGGGGCCGGGAAGCGAAAAGGCGTGGAAGCGAGGGATGGGCGGACTGCCGCATCACGTCGAGCCTAGCAAAGCGCCCCCTTGCGGGCACGTGCGGGAGACCGTGTGTACGATCGCGCCATGGCCATCTCCCGCGACCAGGTCCTCCATATCGGCAGGCTTGCCCGCCTCGGCCTGCGTGAGGAGGAGATCGACCGCCTCACCACCCAGCTCTCCGACATCCTCGGCCACTTCGAGGCCCTCGCCGCCGTCGAGACCGAAGCCGTCGAGCCCACCGCCCACCCCCTGCCCCTCCAGAACGTCATGCGCACCGACTCCGTCACCCCCTCGCTTCGCCGCGACGATGCGCTCAGCAATGCGCCCGAGGTCGAGGACGGCCTCATCCGCGTGCGCGCCGTCCTCGAATGAGCGAACTCTGGGAGTTGGCGGCCCACGAGGCCCAGGAGGGCCTTCGTGCGCGGGCGTTCTCCGCCGTCGAGCTCACTCAGTCCGTCCTCGGCCGCGTCGACGCCGTCGAGCCCCGCGTCAACGCCTACATCACCCGCACCGACGGGGTCGCCCGCGAACAGGCGCGCGAGGCCGACGCGCGCTTCGCCGCCGGTACCGCCACCCCCCTGACCGGCATCCCCTTCGCCGTCAAGGACCTCATCGTCACGAAGGGCGTCCGCACGACGGCCGGCTCGCGCATGCTCGCCGATTTCATCCCGCCCTACGACAGCCACGTCTACGAGCAGCTCAAGCGCGCCGGCGCCGTGATGGTGGGGAAGGCGAACATGGACGAGTTCGCCATGGGCTCCAGCACCGAGCACTCCGCCTTCGGCCCCACGGGCAACCCCTGGGACACTGCCCGCGTTCCCGGCGGCAGCTCCGGAGGCTCCGCCGCCGCCGTCGCCGCGGGAGAGTGCCTCGCCGCCCTCGGCAGCGATACAGGCGGCAGCATCCGCCAGCCTGCCGCCCTCTGTGGCGTCGTTGGCCTCGACCCTACGTATGGACGCGTGAGCCGCTACGGCGTCATCGCCTTCGGAAGCTCCCTCGACCAGGTCGGCCCCATCGGTCGCGATGTCGAGGATGTCGCCACCATCCTCGACGGCATCAGCAGCCACGACCCCCGCGACTCGACCAGCGATCCCGCCCCCCGGCCGGACATGCGCCACTACCTCGGCCGCGACATCGCCGGTATGCGCATCGGCGTGCCCCGCGAGTACTTCGTCGAGGGCATGGAAGCCGGCGTCCGCGCCCGTATCGAGGAAGCCCTCGCGCGCCTCCAGTCGCTCGGCTGCGAGGTCGACACCGATCTCTCCCTCCCCATGACGGAGCACGCCCTCGCCGTCTACTACCTCATCGCCCCCAGCGAGGCCAGCTCCAACCTCGCCCGCTACGACGGCGTCAAGTACGGCCTCAGCGAGCGCGGCGGCAGCATGTGGGAAAACATGGAACAGACGCGCGAGCAGGGCTTCGGCGACGAAGTGAAGCGCCGCATCATGCTCGGCGTCTACGCCCTCAGCGCCGGCTACTACGACCAGTTCTACCTGAAGGCCCAGAAGGTTCGGACCCTCATCACCCAGGAGTTCCGCGAGGCCTTCGCCCGCTACGACGCCCTCGTCACGCCGACCACCCCGGAGGTCGCCTTCCCCCGCGGCGAGAAGCTCGGCGACCCCTACGTCATGTACCTGAACGACATCTACACCCTCCCCAGCGCCGTCGCCGGGCTGCCCGCCCTCAGCTTGCCCTGCGGCCTCAGCGAGGGTCTGCCCGTCGGCCTCCAGATCATCGGCGACGTGGGCGCCGAGGGAACCATCCTCCAGGTCGGCCACGCCTTCGAGCAGTCCCTCGGCCAGTCCAACCGCCTCGCTCCCCTCTAGTGTCCCGAGTCGCTAATACAGGATGCTATTCCAAGAGCCGAAGTTCGTGTTGGAACTTTCAAAGGGGGCTTCCCTGAGGGGCAGCGACTGGAGTGGCCGCTGGCCAAGTGTTCGACAACCTCACCCGGATATCTCAAGCGCGTTAACAACTCAGGACACTAGGGACAGTCTGAACAACTCGCCAGAGCGAGTGAGCAGTTGCGATCATGGGGCGCGAACCAGAGAGGGAGGGCGCGCCCATGCACCAGCCGACGTTCGCCAGCGTGGAGTTCGAGCAGAAGAAGCGCAAGACGCGCCGCGAGTTGTTCCTCGAACGCATCGACGGCCTCGTGCCCTGGGATGAGTTGGAGGGGCGCATCGAGCCGCACTACCCCAGGGCGGGACGGGGACGGCGGCCCTACCCGCTGGCGGTGATGCTGCGCAGCCACTGCGTCCAGCTCTGCTACAACCTCAGCGACCCCGCCATGGAGGACCTCCTCTACGAAGCCGAGTCGGTGCGCCGCTTCTGCGGCCTCACCCTGACCGAGGCCATTCCCGACGAGAGCACCATCCTCCACTTCCGCCACCTGCTGGAGCGCCACGACCTGGGGACGAAGCTGTTCGAGACAATCAACGCCCACCTCGCCCGCCACGGCCTGCGCCTGCGCGCGGGCACGATCGTGGACGCCAGCATCATCGAGGCGCCCTCCTCGACGAAGAACCGGCGGCGCGCGCGCGACCCGGAGATGCACCAGACGAAGAAGGGGAACGAGTGGCACTTCGGCATGAAGCTGCACATCGGCGTGGACGCCGACAGCGGACTGGTGCACAGCATGAGGGCGACGGCGGCGAACGTGGCCGACGTGACGGAGGCGCATCGCCTGCTGCACAGCGAGGAGCGGGAGGCGTACGGCGACGCGGGCTACCAGGGCGTGGAGAAGCGTCCGGAGCAGGAGCAGTCGGAGGTCAAGTGGCGCGTGGCCATGCGACCCGGCCGGAGGCGGCTGCTTGAGCCGGGGAGCGAGGCGGCGCGGGCGGAGCGGGAGAAGGCGTCGCTGCGGGCGCAGGTGGAGCACCCCTTCCTCGCGGTGAAGCGGCGCTTCGGCTACGACAAGGTGCGCTACCGCGGTCTGGCGAAGAACCGGGAGCGGCTGGCGCTGCTGCTGGGCTTGACGAACCTGCTCAGAGCCGAGCCCCAACTCGCCTGACCCGGGGAGCAGTGCGTCCCCCGCGCCCGTCGAAGCGCGACGGGAAGGCAACAGAGGCCCCCGACCTCCCCCGACCCCCTCCCCTGCGGCCCTCCTTGTCCAATACAACCTGCCGCCGGAGCAAATCGCCGCCGCCAGCCTACTTGCTCAGAGGAATCTTAAGGGATCCGATTGAACAGACGCTCCTCGAGGTGTACGCCGCCGAGTCGCTGATACCGGAGGTTCAATCGAGACAAACTCGTCCGTCGGGATCGCCAGCGTGAGGGTGACGTTGTTGTCGCCGTCGATCGAGCCCTCGTCGAGCAGCAGGTTGAGGATCTCGCGGCGATCCTCATCGGACAGGCCGTCGAGCCCTTCGCCGGCCCGCTTCGCCCACTCCAGCACCTGCTCCATCACGAGGCGCTGATCGGCCTCGTCCGACTCCCGCGCGCGGCAGGCGTCCAGGTCGGCGCGCAGACGCTCCAGGCGCTCCGTGATGAAGCGGCGCTGGTGGTCGAGCTGCCCCTCCGTGATCTTCCCGGTCACGTAGAGCCGGATGGCGCGGTCCTCTTCCATCTGCACCCGCTGCAGGTCGCGTTCCAGGCGTGTGCGCTCCTCGTCGAGGCCGCCGCCGTCGGAGTCCGTGAGCGACTCCAGGCCGGCGACGATCAGCTCGGGGTTCGCCAGCACCCGGCGCACCTCGTTCCAGACCAGCTCCTCCAGCCGCTCCGCCCGGATCATCGGCTTCTCCCGACAGCGCAGGCGCAGCGTCTGGTAGCCGTAGCACTTGTAGTAGCGGCGCGGCGGGTCGAGCTGGTACTTGTAGGTCTTGCCGTTGCGCTTGACGGCCTTCTTCGTGTTCGCCGAGCAGCCCATGAGCAGCCCGCACTCGGTGCAGCGCAGGAGGTGCTGGAGCAGGTAGAAGACCTTCGTGTTGCGCTTCGCCTTCGTGTAGCGGCGGCGACGGAGGACGCGCGCGCGCTCCCACGTCTCGTCGTCGACGATCGGCGGGAAGGGCACGCCGATCCACTCCTCCTCGGGCTGCTCGTGGACCTGGGTGCCGTCCTCGGTGGAGACGTAGCGCGCCCGGCCGTACCACCACGTGCCCTTGTAGGTCTCGTTGCTGAGGAGTCGGTGGATGGTGCCGTCGTACCAGTGCCGCCCGGCCTTGGCCATGGGCACGCCCTCGGCGTCGAGCCGCCGGGCGATGAGGCTCGCGCCCATGTCCTCCTCGACGCACATCTGGTAGACGCGGCGCACGACCTCGGCCTCGTGCTCGACGATCTCGGGTCGGCCCTCGTCGTTCACGCGGTAGCCGTAGGGGACGTTGTTGATGGGGATGCGGCCCTGCTTGGCCATGCCGCGCTTGCCCATCGAGGCGCGCTCGCGGAAGTTGTCGAGCTCGATCTTGCCGATTGCGGCCATCAGGCCGAAGGTCTTCATGTCGATCGCGTCCATGACCGCCTCGATCGTGATGCGCTGCGCCTCGACGACCTCCATGAGGGCGGCGGCGGGGTACATGCCGCGGCTGAGCCGGTCGGACTTCCAGCAGACGATGGTGTCGAAACGACCCTGGCGGGCGTCGGCGAGCATGTGCTGGAACTCGGGGCGCTTCTTGGACCAGCCGCGCCCGACCTCCTGGTAGCGGGCGGCGATGGTTAGGCCACGCTGCTCGCAGTGGGCCTCCATGTCGCCGATCTGCTCGGCGAGGGAGGTCTTGTCGTCCTCGGCCTGGCTCTTGTCCGAGACGCGCGCGTAGATGGCGGCGCGTCGGCCCTCGGGCTCTTGTCGTGGTGTTCTCGTTCCCGGCATGGCTGCCTCCTCCGAATACAAACGGACCCGCCTCCCTGCGGGGGCGGGTCCGCGAGCGGTAGCATGCGGCCCGCGTCACCTGTTCCCGCAGGCGGCGCCACGGCCCGGGGTGCTTGCAGCACCGCCGGGCCACCTTGTCCCCGCCAGCGTAGCGGGATGGGGCTGAGGCGGTCAAAGCACCGCACGCGCCGACGGTGCGGTTCACCCTACCGGTCCTCACTGCCATCGCCGTCGCCGTCCGTCGGGGCGGCGCGCGTCGCATGGTCGAGCAGGATCGCGGCGATGCGGCGCAGGCGCGCCTCGGCGTCGGGGGCGGGCCGGACCTTGATGGCGACCACGCGCGGCTGCGGGCCACCGCTGTGGCCACGCTCGGTGCGCCCCGGTTGCTTCGCCGCTTCCATCTCGCCCGTCCCGCTGTGCAGGCGCGCCGCTCGCGCAGAGCGCCCGTTCCACGGTCAAGAGTGGTGGACGAACGTGGGGGCGGTAATCCCGCGGACGGGACTTCATCGGTGTAGCTGTCTCGGTGAAATCTTCGGTACTGGAATTGTATGGGGGTGTGGGTCGGTTACCCACACCGTGGCCGATCGCCGGGCTGCGAGGCCGGGTCGTCCGCGACGAGCCGCGCCTGCACGCGCACGGCGTGGCCGGGCACGCCGAAGTGCTCGGCGATCTCCCACGAATGGACGAACCCTTCGGCGAACGCCTCCTCGGCGTCGATCAGCAACTCGTGGGCGAAGTCGTCCGCCTCCCGCTCGTAGCGGCGCCGCAGGTGCTTCGGCTGCTCGACATGGTTGCCGCGGTGGAGCAGGCGGTGGCCGATGGCGTGCGCTGTCTCCCAGCGCCGCTCCTCGGGGCCCAACCGCTCGGCGATCAGGATCTCGCCGTCCACCGTCATCTCCGTCTGCACAGCGAAGTGCCACGGCCGCACCCCGAGGCCGAGCCCCGCCGCCACCGCCTCGGCGTCCACCTGCCCGCGCAGCCCCAGCTCGCGCCTGAGCGCCGCACCCCGCCGCTGCGCCCGGTTCACGTCTCCATGCGCCTCCGCTTGCGGCGCTCCGCCCTGACGAAACGGATGTAGCTGCGGATCGACTCGACATCCTCCATGGGGAGGCCGTCCACCGCGTCGCGGAAGTAGACTTCCGCCTCCTTCAGCAACTCCGCCTCGACCACGTCGCGACCCTCCAACTCGGCAACGCTCGTCTCCAGGTGGAAGGCCAGCTCGACCAGGTGCTCATGGGTGGGCTTCGTCCGTCCCGCCTCCCAGCACCAGACAGTGTGGGTGGAGACGCCGGCAAGGGCGCCGAGGCGCTTCTGGGTGATTCCGGCCTGCGTGCGCGCCTCGCGGATGCGGGATCCGAGGGCGATCCACTGGGAGCGGTGCTGGGCGGTCATGGGCGGGACTCCCTGCGCGTGTGGTAAGGGGAGCAGTATAGAACGTGTGTTCTTGACGGCCACCTTGTCTGCACTTACTCTACTGGCCTATTCGAGCTTACGCCAGGGAGAAGCGCCGCAACTCGTTGCCGCGCCTCCCCCGACTGGAGGACTTTTCATGCGTCGTGCACGTTCGAACAGGAGAACCGCATCCGTCCGCAGGGCCTCGCCCCGCCTCCCCCGCTACCGCGGCGCTCCGGTCATCGCCGGCCGCGCCGTGCGCTGCGGAACCCCGAAGCTGCCGCGCGACTTCCCCGCTCGCCTCGAGCGCCTGTGGCGCCTCGCCGGCTGCACCTGGGAGGAGTTCGCAGAGGCCATGGGCGTGGAGCCCAAGCGCGTGCTCGGCTGGCGCCAGGGCGCCGAACCGCACGCGGGCGCCTATCACGCGCTGCTCGCGCTCGCCTCCTGCATACCGGGGGGCCTGCGGATCCTGCTGGGCGAGGACTTCCTCGCCGCCCTGCGGGAGGGCTGAGGCGATGGCGCGACGGCGTGGCCCCCTGCTCGACGACGACTTCGGACCGGCGATCGAGGCAATCAAGGAGGCGTCCGGGCTGACCTGGGCGCAGCTCGCGCGCCTGCTCGGCACGAGCACCGTCAACCTCTGGCGCTGGCGCAACGGCGTGCGCCCCAACGCCGACCACCTGCTCGACCTCCAGGCGCTCGCGCGCCGCCTCGGCCTCGAACACGTCCTGCCCGCGGCGCGCTTCCATGAGCACCGTGGGTTCGGAGCGCTGCGTGGCGACGTGGACGCCCCGGGCCGCGAAGGAGAGCGCGATGCCTGATGCCGGGAGCCGTCGCTCGCGGCGGCGCTACTCCTTCGAGACGCGCCGCCGCGAGCGTGGGCGCAAGTTCCACCAGCGCCTACTGCTGGCTCGCGCGCTACCGCGCGGACGGCTGGGCGGGACTGCGCGAGCGGTCTCCGGTTCGCCCCTGGCGGCGACTGCTGGTCGAGGCGATCGCCGGCTACAGGGCCGAGCGCGGCTACCCGCCGAGTTTTCGCGATCTGGTGAAGGCCACCGGGGCCAGTCCGTCGACTTCGGCGGTGTGGTACTGGCTGGAGGTGTGCGAGCGCGAGGGCCTGCTCGTGCGCGAGCGGGGACGGGCGCGCGCCCTCGCGCTGACGGCGGCGGGACGGGCGCTCGCCGGCTTGCCCCCGGAACGCGAGCCGGCGGCGGCGGACGGTGCGCGTCCCGAGCGGGCGACATAGGGGAGCGGCGCTGCGGGCGCAGCAGAAAGGCTGGCCCAGGTGCGGCCGGCCTACGAGTCTTCCGGTTCGGCTGGCGGAGCCGGAGAGAGGGCGGCCAAGCGCCGCTCAAGGTCTTCGTCCCTGGGGTCGAGGAACGCATCGAGCGCCTCGGTCGCCTGGCGCCACTGGCCGAGCGCGACGTGCGACGCGATCTGTTGGTAGTGCGTTTCGACGTCCCACACGTCGAGTTCGGCAGCCTGATCGAAGTCCCGGGCGGCGGCCGCCAGTTGCCCCGACAGCAGCAACGTGATGCCGCGCGCGCAGCGCACGGCGGGGTCGAGCGGGTAGGTGGCGACGGCGCGGTCGTGGTCGACGATCGCCTCCTCGAACTCGCCCAGCACGCGGTAGACGACGGCCCGCCTGATCAGCACGTCGGCGCCGGCCGGGCCAGCGGTGATCTCTTCGGAGAGGCCTGCGATCGCCTCCCGCGCGTGCTCGCGGAACTCCTGTGGCAGGGGCCCGCCGGTTGTCGTCGACGTGTCCGTCATGTGCTTGCTCCTCGCAGCCGTGCGCCGCTGGATAGTGAGCGCGCATCATAGCACGCATGTTCGTGTAGGTCCCCTGGAGCGGGCACCGGCGGCCGGGGCGGGCGCTTCCGGTCGGCGGGCGGCGTAGCAGTGGACAGGTGCCGGCCCGGGGGTCAGGAGCCGCCCGTATCCGGCTCGGATCCTCTGTCCCGTCCGTCAGGTCCGGAAAGCCGGTATCGCTGCGTTCTGCTGCGCGGCCGCTCTGGAACCGTCATCTCAATCAAGCCGGCGCGGAGAGCAGGCTGCAGGTAGTTCCTGGTGAAGTGTCCGCGGTCGGCCAGCCCGAGCGCTGACATGAGTTCGGCCCGGCTCATCTCCCCGCGGAGGACGCCGAGCAGCCGTTCGACATGGGGGGTCACATGGTGGGCTTCATGTGGGGCTCCATGTGGGGCTCCATGCGCCCCCCGGCGCGGGAAGGTCAGCGTGACCCAGTCCGGCGAGACCTCGATGATCGGTTCCGCGGCGCCGTGTTCACGGCAGGCGTCGTGAATCCGCCGGATGCCGCTCCCGATCTGCTCCACCAGCTTCATGCGGTAGAGCATGCTGAAGAGCAGGGGGTTTCGCGGAACGCTCTTGCTGCCGAGGTGCTCCTCGCGCATCCCGGGTGGGAGTCCGCCGGGCGTGACGATCTCCACCCGGTCCTGGAAGATGTACACCTGCACGTTGGCGGTGCTGCGGTAGTCACGGTGCGCGATCGCGTTGACAACCGCCTCGCGGAGCGCGCTCTCGGGCAGCTCCAGCCGCTCCTCCCGTCCCCGGGCGTTGGGAATGAGCGCCGAGTTGAGCTTCGCCTGGAAGTACGCCATGACCTCCTGGTAGATGCCGTAGAGGTTCCCCGTGAACTCCTTGCGGTCGAGGATGTGCGTCTTGCCCTGGCCGCGGAAGACCGCGCACGTCACCCCGCCCTGGACGGTGAAGCGGGTGATGTCGTCGGCCAGCAGCCACGCCCCGCGTGGGTCATGCGGCCATCCCTGAGAAGGTGCAGGTTTTCCAGCACCGTCACCGGATCGAGGGCGGCGTCGATGCCGGTGCGGCCTGCGAACTCGGTCCAGCGCGCGGCCGTGACCTCGGTGGCGGGGTCGAAGGCGTTGCAGGGCGACTCCTCGAGCCGGATCAGTCCCTCGCGGAAGAAGAAGTCGCGGATCTCGTCGCGCGACAACTGCTGGCAGGTCGCGCCCTCCCGCACGTAGAACCGGCCCCCGAAGGCGTACGGTTTGCCGTGCTGCTCCGGCACGGTCACGCGCAGCACGTCGCCCTCGCTCGCGACCTCTACGGCGATGGGCGGGTCGGCCGAACGGGCGACGCTCTGCACCTGCGACTTCAGGCGGTTGTGGTGCTCGACGCCGACCACGGCGCCGCCGTCATCGACCCCGATCAGGATGAGGCCGCCGGTGGCGTTGGCGAAGGCGCAGAGCTCCCGGCCGAGATCGGAGGGCATCGAGCGCTTGAACTCGGTGGTGAAGCCCTCCCCCAGGGCGATGAGATCAGCCAGCAATGCGTCGTTCATGGCGACTCGTCCTGCATCTCCGGTCCATCCGTCAGCTTCACGATCATCCCGTGGGATCCGTACGCTGCTCGGGGCGCTCGACCGATTGTAGACGGGGATTCGCCCAGAGCGACGTGCTGAGCCAGGCGAGACCGGGAAGCCCCGAGCCCGCTAATGCCGCGCGGCGCGAGGCCCCGCGAAAGGCGACGATCCGCCTGCCGCGCCTGCGAGGATGTCTGGCGAGGGGGTGGCCATCGTGGTCCATTCTCGTCCGAGCGGCCCCGCGCGCTCCAGCAGCGAACGGTGGGAGACGAACAGCGGCACGTCCACTCGGGCGCGGGCGATCTCTCTGCGGGCCACGCGCAGGAAGTGGTGGGCGGCGAGGTCGTCCTCGAAGACCACAAGCACGGCGGGCCGCACGCCGTGGTCGTCGGTGGGGCGCTGCGAGGCGTAGTAGCGCAGGTAGGGCGCGATACGGGCGGCCATGGTGGAGGGGCGCACGGCGCGACGCTCCCATTCGAGGAAGAACGGCCACGGCTTCCCCTCGCGGCGCAGGACGCCGAAGGCGTCGGGGTGGACGGAGTGCACGACGCCACCGTGGCGGAAGTAGCGCGAGGCGCGGTGCGGCGGGTCGAGCTGCACGACCTCCTGGCCATGTTCCAGCGCCTGCGTCGCCAGCGCCGCGATGAACCAGTGGACGGCGGTGGTGTGCTCGAGGGTGCGCAGCAGCTGGCGGCTGCGCCTGCCGCTGACGTTGCGCCAGCCGGGGGGTGCGCCGGGGTCCAGCGGCTGCGCGCTCCAGCGCCGGCGTGCGAGGCCGGCGGCGGCGCGGTCGCGGCGGGCGAGCAGGGCCAGCCCGCGGTCGCTGACGACCAGGCGGCCGGAGACGCGGGCCACGAGGCCGGCAGCCTCAAGGCCGCCGGTCAGCTGCGAGACGCGCCCGGCCGAGACCGCCAGCAGCCCGCCCAGGTGCGCGGGCGCGATCCACGGCCAGTCCGAGAGGAGATCGAGCGCGCGCTTCTCCGCCGGGGAGAGCCGCGAGGGAAGCATCCAGGCCAGGGCGGCGCCCGGCTCCGTCTCGCGGAGATCGCGCGCGGCGGTGACCCGCGCCAGCGGTTCCTCGCCGGGCCACGCGCCGCCGTCCGGGACGTGGGAGAGGACCTCCGTGAGCGAGAGCGGCGGCGAGCCCGAGGCGGTGCGCCAGACGCGCGCCCCCCGGCCGGAGGCGGCCGCGTCGCCTTCCAGCGCGAGGAAGGCGGGCGCGGGCGCTCGCGCCATCAGCCGCGCCGTGTGGCGCAGCCGCACCGCGTCGGGGACGAGCAGCAGGTAGGCGCCCGGCCGCGGCCCCTCGCGCAGCCGCCAGAGCCGTTTGCCGAAGGCCGTGCGGTCGGCCATCCGGCCTTCTCTCACCACGAAGAGGCTGCGCCCGTTGGGGAGTGCGATCGCCGCGTCCATCGGCAGCGCCCGGTACCAGCGGAAGCGCAGCGGCCAGGCCACGTCGGCGATCGCGGCGGTCAGGCGGTAGATCACGCCCACGCCGTCGAGGCGCTCCAGCAGGAGCCGCCGCCAGTGCGCCGTGAGCGGCCGCGAGCGCAGCAGTTCGCCCAGGCTCGCGCGCTCCATGTCCGCGAGGCGGCGCAGGCCCGCCGTCTTGAGGTGGTAGCGCTGCGTGGGAGCGAGGAGCTCCGAAGCGTGGGGGAGCGGAGCGATGAGCCCCGCCCCCTCCAGCTCCCGGCAGGCCGCGTAGACCGCGCCCCGCGACCAGCCGGAGAGGGCGGCCGCCTCCAGCCGGTCGAGGAAGGGCGCCTCCCCGAGCAGGCGCAGCAGGTCGTGTTCCACCCTCACGCGGCGTCCTCTCCGGAGCCGCCGGTGGGCGGCTGGAAGTGCTTGCTGCGCTGGTCCCTGCCGCCGGGCGCGCCGGGCGGGGCGTCCCTGCCGCCGCTCCGCCCGGCTTCCGTCTCCGCCTGCTTCCTGCGCGCCTCCTGCCGCTTGCGCTCCTCCTCCCGCTTCCTGCGCTCCTCGAGCCAGGCATCGATGCGGCGGCGTCCCTCCACCCGGCGGGCGGCGACCTCCTCCTCCGTGAGCAGGTAGGAGGCCGCCTCGGCGCGGATGCGCGCGGCCGTCTCCGGGTTTCCGTCATCCGGCTTGCGCACCTCCATCGAGAAGGTGGGGGTGCGCTCCGTGCCGACCGTCGCGCGCACGTAGGCGTGGTGCACGGGCAACGAGACGATGTCCTCGACGGAGACGCGGTCGCGGTCGAGCTCCCAGACGAGCTGCTGTGCGTCGGCGCCCGCCACCTGGAAGACGGCGAGGCAGCCGATGTTGGCGAGCAGCGTGTCGCGCATCGTGGGCGAGAGGTCGTCCAGCTTCGCCAGGCTCTGCGTGGCCAGCACGAGCGACGCCCCGAACTTGCCCAGCTCGGAGAGCATCGACTCGTAGTCCACGCCCGGCATCGACTGCATCTCGTCCACGACGACGAGCGCGCCGCGCCGCCGCTCCGGGGGCAGCTCGCCCTGCTCGCGGATGACGGCGTCGACGAGGTTGAGGACCGACGACCCGATGAGCGCGGCCACGTCCCTCCCGGCTGCGCCCTGGGCGGTGGAGACGAGCAGCACGCCGCCGTCGAGGATTGTGCGCCTGAGGTCGATGGTGGAGCGGGACTGGCCGAGGATGGCGCGCGCCCGCTGCGAGGAGGCGTAGTAGGAGAGCCGCGTCTGCACGGGCGCGAGGGCGTCGGCGCGGTACTCGTTGCGCCAGCCCTTGAACTCGCGCGTCCACCACTCCACCAGGAAGTCGTCGGAGACCCGCTCCAGCACCAGGGTGCGGAACGCGTCGTCGGAGAGCAGGCGCAGGCCGTCGAGGATCGTGAGCTGCTCGTCGTCCGGGGTGTCGGGGTGGGCGTTGTACTCGTGCAGCGTCTTGACGACCTGCTCGAGGATCGACTGCATGCGCGGCCCCCACTGCTCCCAGAGGCCCTTCGCCACGCGCACCACCGAGTCGGCCGTGCGGTCGCGGTCGGCGAAGACGCGCGTGTCGAGCAGGTTGACGCCGGGGTAGCCGCCCGCGCCCGCGAGGTCCAGGAGCCGCACCTGTCCCACCAGGGACTCGGGGACCTGCTGCAGGATGCTCTCCACGAGGTCGGCGTGGGGGTCGATGACGACGATCGCGTCGCGGTCCCTCCCGGCCGCCTTCTCCTCGAGCTTGTGAACGACGAGGTGCTGCATGAGCGTGGACTTGCCCATGCGCGTGCGCGCTGTGTAGAGGTGGTGGTGGCGCAGCAGGTCGGCGGGGAAGCGGATCTCCTTCGCCGCGCCCGCCGTCGTCGCCCCCACGAGCGCGCCGCCGCTCACCTCCCGCGCGAACGGCAGCAGCACCTTCGCCCCGGAGCGGGCCACGAGCGGGGTCTCGTCCCCTGCGCCGGGCGGGTGCCAGAGCGCCGCCGCCTCGCGCACGCCGAGCACGCCGCGTCCGCGCAGCAGCCCCGGCGGGGCGGGATGCAGCGCTCCGCGGTCGGGAAGCACGGGCCGCACCTTGCCGGCCCTGAGGCGCAGACCCGCCGGATGGTCGTACTGGCGGTAGGCGGCCGCCACGGGCTCCAGCAGCTCCTTCGCACGCTGCCTGGCGACCTTCGGCTTCGACCGCGGGAGCAGGGCGACGACCTCGACGTCCGCCTCGAAGGCGATGCGCGAGACCTTCTCCTTGATCAGGAGGGGGTCGTAGACGCGGTTGCGCGAGCGATTCCAGCGCGCCCGCGCCCAGCCGGCGAGCCCCAGCGCGAGGGCTGCGCCCGCGCCGAGGGCGATGGTCTTCCACTCCTCGCCCGCCTGCCACCAGCGGTAGCCCTGGAAGAAGCCGAGCCCGCCCAGGGCGAGCAGCGCCATGGCCACGCCGTCCTGGGTGTGGCGCCGCACGTCGCTGGTGCGGGCGTCGTGGGAGGGGCGCTCGACCGCGGGGCGGTGCGCCCGCTCCTGGTGCGCCCGCGACCACTCGGGGCCGAGCGAGCGCAGGCGCAGGCGCGCCACCACGCGCTCGCCCGCCTTGAGGCCGTCGAAGGCGCCCAGCAGGGCGAGCAGGGGGTCGGAGCCGGGCTCGACCAGGGCGTCGTCCTCGAAGACCCGCAGCGAGGCGTACTCGGGACCGTTCGCGCGCAGGCTCAGCGCCCACGCCTGCTCGCCTTCCGCGAGGGAGAGTGGGTCGTCCCCGGCCTCCAGCTGCTGGAGGCGCGCCTGCGGGTAGTGGGCAGCGAGCTGCTGGCGCACGACCTGGCCCTCGCGGCAGCGCGCCATGAGGGTGACGCCCGAGGCGTCGCCGCAGAGCTCAAGCGAGAACGGCTCGGGCACGGCGATCGAGGAGAGCAGGTTCTCGACGCCGAGCAGCGTGCGCTCGCCCGTGCGCGGCGGCGTCACCGCCAGCAGCACGGGCTCGGGCGCGGCCCGGCGGAAGATGTTCAGGGGGTTGAATCGCATGGTCCGGGTTCCTTTCGTGGTGTCGGGGTTCGGGCTGGATCGGCGGAACGGGTTGAGTCGCATGAAGGGGCGTCCTCTCTCCGTGTTCTGGTTCGGGTTGGGCTGTCCTTCGTTGGTAGTCGTTTGCTTCACGGGGTCCTCCTGACCGGTGTCGATGTGGTGGGTTCTCGGATGCACTACGGGCGTGCTGCCGTGGTCATCGGTCCGCCTCCTCCGTTCCCTTATCGACCGATCCGCCGCGCTCCCGGTGCGACCCGGGCCGCCACTCGATCAGCTCCGCCTCCTCGGGCGTGGCCTCGATGCGGATGGGGAAGCGGTTGCCGCGGGCGAGCAGGAGGCCGTCGCCGCGCGGGCACGAGAGCAGCCAGCGCTGCAGGTCCTGGGGCAGGTCGAAGGCGTCGCCGACCGTCGAGATGGCGGCGGCGTCCTGCTGGAGCAGCAGCTTGAAGGCGGCGTTCTGGAGCAGGGCGCGCCCCGAGTGGCCGGTGATGGCGCGGGTGGGGTCCTCGCTGAGCAGGTCCTGCACGTCCTGCGTGATGAACTGAAGCCCCAGCCTGTGCTTCCGCGCGCGCTTGGCCATGCTCACCATGAAGGCCGCGCCCTCGGGGTGCTGCATGATCGACCAGACCTCGTCCACGACCAGCAGCCGTGGCTTGGGGTCGCGCGCGGCGGCGGCCCAGACCGTCTCCGTGCAGACCATGGCCGCGGCGGGACGCAGCTCCGGCTCCAGCAGGCGCAGGTCGAAGACGGTCACGAGCGCCTCGTTGGTGAGCAGGTCATCGCCCTCGTCGGTAAGCAGGTGGCGGAGGCTGCCCGTGGCGAAGGGCCGCAGCAGCTTCGCGAGATTGGCGTCGCCCTCCTCGTCGTCCCGCAGGTAGGTGAAGAAATCGCCGAAGCCGGTGCGCTCGCGCGGCTGCGCGTAGTAGGCGGCGAGGGCGTGGTCGAGGGCGGCGCGGCGCTCGGCGCCGAGCGACTCCCCGATCATCACCTCGATCAGCCTGCGCAGGCTGCCAATACGCAGCAGCAGCTCCTCGGGGTCGCCCGAGTCGATGACGAAGGGGTTCATGCCCTCGCCCGCGACGCCCGGCGAGAGCACGCGTCCGCCCGCCGCGCGGGCCATGTCCGCGTACTCGCCCTCGGGGTCGATCACGTAGGCGGTCACGCCCCGGCAGAGCCCGCGCAGCAGGCCCAGCTTCGTCGCGAACGACTTCCCCGAGCCCGAGCGCGCGAGCACGGCCGTGTTGGCGTTGAGGTGCGTACCGTCCCAGGGGTCGTAGACCACGGGCGACGAGGCGCGCATGTCGATGCCGTAGAGCGTGCCGCCGCGCGTGTCGAGGTCGGGCGGGGAGAAGGGAAAGAGGCGCGCCAGTGACGAGGTGTCGAGCGTGCGCCAGACGGCGACGGCGTTGAGGGCCAGGGGCAGCGTCGCGAGCAGTCCCTCGCGCTGGCGGAAGGGGAGGGCGTCGAGCTTCCCCAGCGTGGCCGCGAAGTGGGCCATCGCCCGCTGCGTCAGCTCCTTGAGCGAGTCCTCGTCTTTGGCGTGGAGGGTAATGGAGAGGGAGGCGTGGAAAAGTCGCTCGCGTCCGCGCTGCACCTCGTCGCGCAGCCGCATCACGTCCTCGAGGGCGATCTCCGCCTCCGACGACATCGAGCGCCCGCGCTTGAAGGAGAGGCTCTGCGCCGATTCGAAGCGGACCTTCTGCCACTCCAGCGTGCGCGCCGCCTGCGCGGCCGGGATCGGACCGAGGTGGAGGGAGAGGTCCATGGGCGCGCCCGTCGCCATCAGGTCCTGGAGGAAGCCGGGGGAGAGCGAGCGCGGCCATTTGCCGAGATGGAGGGAGCGCATGAGGCCGTCGCCGACACGGATGTCGCGGCGGTTGACCGTGACCTCGGTGGGCGTGTCCTCGTCGATCTCGCGGGGCGCTCCTCCGAGGGCCGACGCCAGCAGCAGCATGCGCAACTGGCGGCCCGCGAGCGGGTGGACGGAGAGTCCCGCGCGCGCCAGCAGGCCGCGCAGCTCGCCCGTCCGCTCGTGCTCGCAGACGGCGTAGAAGCGGCGGTCGAGGATGCCGTCGCGGCGCTCCAGCTCACCGAGCAGCCGGCGCGTTGAGTCGGCGGCTGCCTTCGTCCGCGGCGGCAGGTCCCCGGGCTGCGCCGCTGCCAGGTCCTCCTTGAGCTTCCCGAGGCCGGGCGGGTGCTGGCGCACGAGCAGCTGGAGGGGGAAGTCGCAGGCGTTGAGCGCCCCGGCGAAGGCCCCCAGCTTCGGCTCGTCCAGCTCGAGGCCGAGCACCTCGCAGACGCCGAGCTTGACGCCGTCGAGCCGCACCGGCCCGTCGTCCTCCAGGTGCGAGAGCATGAAGGCGAGGGGCAACCCGGGCGGCGCCTTGGGCGCGGGGGTCTCCGCCTCGGGTCCGGTCTGGTCGGTAGGGGAGTCCTGGCTTGCTTGAAGCTCCGGCGCAGGCGCGGGCCCGCCGGGCAGGACCGCCGCCGCGCGCTTCGTGAGTTCGAGTAGTAGTCGCATCAGATGTGTTCCTTCGTTTCTCAGAAGATGGGGATGACGCCGGAGCGCAGCAGGGAGGCCACACCCTTGGCCGAGAGCACCAGGGCGAGGCCGGCCACGGCGAGGAAGACGGCGCTCCTGGCGCGCCCGCCGCCGCGCTCCTCGGCGCCGTCGGCCATGAGCAGGAAGCCCGCCCAGACGAGGGCGAAGAGGCAGAGGCCGGCGGCGGCGTAGGCCATCGCCGTGAGCGCCTCGTCGAAGGCGTCGAGCATGGCCCGCTCCTCCTCCGGGGCCGCGCCGGTGGTGACCAGCGCGACCCCGGCGAAGAGCAGGGCGGTCGTAAGCCGCCTCACCAGACCCACTCCCAGCCGAGCTGCTCGAACCAGTCGCCCAGCTCATCGCCCGTGACGGGCGTCTGCCCGGGCGGGTCCGGTTCGGGCTCCGGCTCCGGCACGGCGAGCGCCACGTAGGGGGCGTCGGCCCAGACGCTCGATGCGAGGGAGACGGTCTCCTCCCGGCTGCGCGCGAGCGGCGCCCGCGCCGTGACCGCGGCCTCGACGCGCTCCGGGTGGACGACGGTGAAGACGATGTCCTGGCTGACGGTCGACGCGGGGACGAAGCAGTTGGCCGTCACGGTGTGCTCCGTGACGGCCCCGTCCTCGCCAGGGATCGTGACCGTCTCGCTCACGGTGTCGCCAAAGGCGGGGATGGTGACCGCCGCCGTCTCCGTCAGTTGCTCGGTGCGCCGCGGGCGGTGCGTGAGCTCCACGAGCGGCGGCAACGCGATACGCAGCGACGCCTCCAGCTCGGCCTCGATGGCGAGGGCGCGGACGCCCTCACCGGCCCCTACCGACAAGCGGAAGCTGGTCTCGCCGCTGGCGACGAAGGCCACGGCCGTCTCCGCCGCGCCCGAAGCGACCGTGACGCTCCCGGTCACGGCAGTGACCTCGGCAGCCAGGAGCGCCGTCGTGGTCACGTCGGCGTGGCCGGCCACCATCGGGAGGTCAACCCTCTCCTCGGTGGTGCTCACGCACTCCGAGCTGATCGCCCCCTCGACGGTCCCCGGCGTCCAGCCGAGCGAGACGACGCGCAGGGCGCACAACTCGCCCGCCGCTGCGGGCAACGGCCACGGGAGCCGCTCGCCGTCGAGGCTGAGCACCCCCGCCTGTTCCAGTTCGTCCTCCCAGGAGAAGACGAGCGAGGGCGAGGGGCCGTCGAGGGGCAGGTCGTAGGTCACGCGCTCGCGCGCCTTCAGGGAGGCCACTGCGTAGTAGCGGGACGAGCGGCCCTGGGGACCGCCGTAGGCCCGCACCCGCAGGTCCAGGTCGGTGGCCGCCCGCAGCGCGACCTCGGCACGGCCGGCCGTAACCGTGAACTCCTCGACGAAGAGCCGCCGCCCGGGAACCGCCGGCGGGGGCTGGAACTCGATCTCGTCCGAGCTCCAGCCCTCCTCGCCCGGCTCCTGGGCGAGGACCGCCGCGAGGGGCAGGGCGGTGAGGACGACCAGCGCCACGGCGGCCGCCCCCAGGAAGGTCTTCCAGAAGCCGCGACGGCCCCGCCGCTGCGAGCCGAGCCGCTGCTCCCGGTCGTCCCGGGTGACCGCGCGCTGCTCGTCCTCGGCCTGCTTGCCGCCCTGCCGCCGCCGCTTGCCGAAGAGGCCGTGGGGACGGAAGGGCATGCGCCCGTTGCGGCGCTCCCCCTCCTTGCGCCGCCGGCTGACGCGCGTTCTGCGCAGGATGCGCCGCGCCAGCAGCCGCAGGGGACCGGGGCCGCTGGACACGGGCTGGGGCGGCGCGGGCGGCGCGCTCCGCGCCAGTTCGGCCGGAGGCCCGGCGTAGCGCCGCGCCCCCAGCCCGAACCGCAGCAGGTCGGCCGCCACCAGCGGCAGCCGCCTGCCCCCGATGCGCCCCGCGACGACCGCCAGCCCCGCCAGTCCGAAGAGGACGGCCAGAGCCATGCGCACCTCGGAGGGACCGAAGGGGGCGTAGCGGTAGACGCCGTAGGCGAGGGCGGCAACCGCCGTCATCGCCACGATCTGGGGGAAGGTGAACCACAGCAGGACGCGGTCCTCGGCCTGCACGTGGGTAGGAACCTCGTGCTCTCGCATCGTCTAGCCCCCACCCGTGGTCGTGGTCGTACCGCCGCTGTCGGGCTCGGGAACGTCGCCGATGTCGACCACGGGGTTGGAGACGGCGTCCATCACCAGCTCGACGACGCCGAAGGCCACCATCGCCAGCACGATGCCGGCCAGAGCGGTCATCATCGCGCTCTTGCCGCGCTCCATCTGGTGGGGCGCGCCCGAGGCGGTGAGGTAGAGGTAGGACCCGTAGATGAAGAAGCCGACGCCGATCGCGCCGACGACCCCGAGCAGGATGCCCACCAGGTTGGAGATGGTCTGAGTCAGGTCTTCCATGGTTCGCGTTACTCCTTCGCGTTTGCCTTTGTTCGTTCGTCTCTCGGTGCTGTTGCTTGCTCGCCTACTGGCACATCTCCCACCTCCGTTGTGGTCGTCGTTACTCGCTGCTGCTCCTGGGCGCGCCGCCAGCAGCGGCGCCACCGCCCGAGGAGGGGGTCGCCATGTCGGCCGCCGAGCGCACGCCCGACGCTGCCGCCGAGGCGGCGCCGCCCACGGCCCCGGCGGCGGCCGCGGCCCCACCGCTGACGCCGCCCACGAGCAGCCCCACGGAGCGCGCCGAGCGCACCATCGAGCCGGGCAGGGACATCCCGAAGTAGAGGGTGTGCAGCCAGGCGTCGAAGGTGCCGGCCTGGCCCAGCAGCGAGGGCACGCGCGTCGCCAGGTGGATGAACGCCAGCGACATGAGCAGCTTCCAGACGAGGTCCTGGAGGGCCTCGCCCGAGCCGATGGCGGCGTATTCGTTGAGGAAGCCGATGCCGAGCGCCAGCGCCACAAGCTGGATCGCCTGCTGGAAGACGGTCGTCATGAAGAGCCGCAGCCACTGCCGGCCCCAGCCCGCCGTGTGCGGCAGGATCCAGAGCCCGAGCGCGATCGGCGCCAGCGCCAGGAGGATGTCGATCAGCGCCAGGCGCAGCACCATCTGCACCACGAGGTAGAGCACGAAGAAGGCGTAGACGAGGTAGAGCAGCGCCAGCAGCAGGGCCATGCCCACGCTGCCCGCCGCCACCGCCGTCAGCAGCGTCTGCAGCGTGCTCCGCAGCATGTCGCTCGCGGTCACGCCCAGCTCGGCGGCGATGAAGCCCGACACGGCGTCGGCCACGTCGATGACGAGCGCGCACCACCAGAGGGAGGCGGCGGCGGCCACGAGTCCGAGCGCGAGGCGCGGGACCAGCTCGCGCCAGCCCGCCTGCGCGCGGCCCACGTGGTCGCCCACGATGAGGCTCAGCCCCATCCAGCCGACGATCACAACGAGCGCGCCCGAGGTGATCACCCAGACGGCCATCCACGCCTGGCGAACGATCTCGTGGTCGTAGGTGAGGCCTGCGGGCGTGCCCGTGAAGATGTCGCTCACGGGGAGACCTCGCAGGCCTCGGCGTCGCCGCCGCCGGCGCGCTCGACGACGCCGCAGAGCGCGCCGTGCGCGCCCTCGATCACCCAGCGCGCTATCGCCTTGCCCCAGCGCTCGGGCTCGAGCGCGCCCAGGATCTTGTTCCAGAGTCCGCCGGGCTGGTGGGACGGGATGACCGCGTAGAAGGCTTGCGGGGTGTCCACCGCCCAGCTGCGCGCGAGGATCACGAGCAGGTAGGGGCGCTCCGGGTCGAGCCCGGTCTGGCCGTCCTCGAAGGGGTACTCGAAGCTGTACTCGAAGCCGTCGCGGCGCTCCTTCGCGTCACCGCGCACGCGGTACATGGGAGCGATCCACTCGCCCGTGTCGCCGTCGCGCACGCCGTAGTAGAGGGCGGGCAGCTCCTGGTCGAAGACGGGCCGGGCGATGAAGCGCCCGTCGTCCTTGCGCTCGATGAGGTCCTCGTCGTCCGCGTTGACGAGGACGATGCCCTCGCCCGCGGGCGGCTCCTGGGCGAGAGCGGCGCCGCTCGAGGGGATGGCCGCCAGCGCCGCCAGCAGCAGCGCCGCCGCGAGCGTCTTCAGACGCCTTCCCCTACCGGTGATGGTCTTCGTCTGCCGCATGGATGCCTCCGTGGCGAACGGTCGTTCGATTCGGAGGCCGAGTGTCGGGCGTGACGCGGCGGAACACAGTCCCGCGCGCGGGACTACACGAACGTAGGCCGGTGCACGGGACTGCGCCCGTGCGCCGGGGCCGCTTTGATGTCAGCGGGCTGTACAGGGAATAGACGTTGGTGACATTTTGTCACCCGTCCCAGAAAACCAAGTCGGGACCAGCGGAAAGCGCCCCTACAGGCGGTACGCGGGAAGATTCCTGGTTTAGGCCCCGTTCCAGCGCAAGTGACAAAACGCCGAGGCGGATGGCGGGCATGAGCGAGTCCAGGATGCAGGCGCAGGGGAGCGAGCACCCCGACGACGAACGGCTGCTGGCGGCGTTGGGTGAGCTGATCGGCCGCACCACCCGCGAGGAAGCCGCGGCGCTGCTCGGCGTCAGCGTCCGCACGCTGATCCGGGCCGTGTCCGAGAAGCGGCTCACCCCGCGGATGCGCGACACGCTCACCCTGCGGCTCACCGCAGACGGGGGCCGAGACGGAGACGGAGACGAGGCCGCGAGTCGCGCGCCGTCCCCCGGCGCCGGCGAACTGGAAGGGCTGGTCGCGCGGCTCGATGCGCGCCTGCAGGCACTGGAGGAGACGGTGGGCGACGACCGTGAGACCGCTCCCGCGGCGGGCGGGGCGGGGCCGGAGGGACGGACGGCGCGGGCGGACGGCCCCGGGCCGGCCCCGCCCGGCCCCGGCGCGGGAGCGGCCGCGCCCCTGCCCGTGCCGGGGGTGGAGCAACCGGTCATCGGCCGCAAGCCGGCAGCGAAGCCCCGGCGGCCGTATCCCGAGCTCGTGACGCTGGAGGCGGAGGAGGGCGAGGAGCTCGTCTACGGCAAGGCCGCGCCCCTCATCACCGAGTGGCGGCAGGTGCGCGCCGGCCACCTCGATGAGCGCATGAGCCGCGTCGAGCAGGCCACGGACTGGGTGCGGATGTGCGAGCTGGAACTCGCGCTCATCGGCGACTTCGGACTGACGCTGCCGCCGGACACCTACCCCTGGGACCGGTTCGAGCGTCGCGACGCGCTGCGCCGCCGCGAGCTGTGGCTGGACTATGCGCGCGCCGAGCGCCGCTGGGCGCTGTGCTGGCGCTTCCTGCGGCGCCTGCTCACGCTCGGGCTCCGGCGGCGGTAGACGGCCTGCGCCGCACGGGGCTTGACATGAGAACGCCCGTCCTACGACACTCGATCACAGTTTCCGGCTTTTCCAGCGTTTCCTGCCTAGAAACCTGGAGGGTCCATCCCGGACCCGGCAGACCCGACGGATTGAGCCTTGCTCTCCCGACGGCCGGCCAGTGAGGGAGAACCGCTTCCCGCAGTGGGAGGCAGCCGAAGGGTCGAGCCTTGCTCCCCGGAGGCCGCTTCGAATGCCGGGAGACCGCAGGCGAGGCGCCTTTCGCGCCACGACCCCGGAGTCCCTGGGTGAGGTGCGTCCAGCGCCACGACCCTTTCCCCACGCCCGCCGCCCCTGCACCGAGCCGGTCCGCGAGTGATTCGCAGGCCAGCCCCTTCGCATGCGCGCGGCTCCAGCCACCCCGTTCCCCGGTTCGGCATCCGACCGTGGGCGGAGTGTGTCCAGCGACGAACGACCAGTAAGACGAGACCCGGGCCACGGATGCCGGCACGGGTCACCAGCAACAAGCACGCCCACGGAAGGAGGGCAAGCAATGAACGCAGAGCACACGGACGCCATGGAGATGCGAGCCACGGCGCAGCAGTACACCGGACCGAGCGCGGGTCGCATCGCGAGTCTCATCCCGCACGCGGTCGGCTTCGAGCGGGGCTGGTTCCAGACGAGCACCGCCGTCTGCCACGAGGGCGATGACCCGGATGGGCTCACGTTCCGGCAGCGGCCCGACGGCAACGGCATCGACGTGCGCTGCCACACCGGCGGCTGCACGCGGGGCCACATCGTCACCGCCCTCGAGGGCCTCGTCGGGCTGCCCATCTGGACGGCCTACGAGCCCCTCCCTGAGACCACCGACCGCGCTCCGCGCAGGCGCTGGCCGGGGCGGCGCGTGGCACTGCTCGCAGCAGCGGCACTGCTGCTGGCGGCGCCGCTGCTGCTCGGCCACGGGCCGGACCTGGCCATTGCGAACGCGGGCGCCCTCGGCGTCGCGGGCGTTCTGCTCGCGGGCCTCCCCGGCAGGACGAGGAGGGCGTTCCGGTCCTGACGACGCGGGGCTCGCGCCCCGCCACATCCACCCAGCCATGGGGCCGTCTCTCCGGAGGCGGCCCCTCTTCATGCCCGAGAGGGCGCATGACACCGACCACAAGACAGCGCCACAAGGAGGGCAGAGATGACGATGGCAACGACAACGATGAACACGGCTGCGACGGTGGCGGGCAACTGCTCCGGCCGCAGCCTCGAAGAGCTGGTGGACCGGGTGTTCGAGGCGCTCCTCGGAGCCGCCCCGGAGCCCGCACCGGGCATCGCCCGCGGCGTCCACGAGGCGCGGCGGCTGCGGCAGGCGGGCGACCTCGACGGGGCGCTGGCGCTCCTCGCCGGCGTGGACTTGAAGGGCGCCACGGACCGGGAGGCGCGCTGGGCCTACGCCGAGTGGCTCGACGTGGCGCGCAGGCGCTTCGCCGAGCGCGAGGCGGTCGTCTACAGCCCCGCCACCGGGCGAGCCGCCGTGCTCGCCCCGCACCCCGGCGGCGCGCTGGAGGTGCTGGCCGTCCTGGGGATGCGCTGGCAGCGCGGCAAGACCGTCTCGCGGCGCAGCCTGCGGGGGCTCCGGTCCCTGGCGAAGGGCGGCTCGCAGTGACCGCCGCGCACGCGCCCGTGGACATCGCGGCGCTCAAGGAGCGCCACCTCCTCGCGGAGGTGGTGGAAGGAGCGGGCGTCGAGCTTCGTGGCAGGGGGCGCGTCCGCCAGGCCGTCTGTCCCTTCCACGAGGAGCGCGAGGGCAGCTTCACGGTCTACGCCGACACGGAGCGCTGGTACTGCTTCGGCTGCGGCGAGGGCGGCGACGTTCTCGACTTCCTTCAGCGCGCCGAGGGACTGAGCCTGCCCGAGGCGATCCGGCGGCTCGACGCCGCCCCACCGACCGCCGTGGTCAGCCCCAACCACCGCCGACCAGCTCCCGCGCCGGTTCCTTCGCGGGACCCGGCGCTGCTGACGGCGGCGGGCCGGTTCTACGGCAGGGAGCTGCGCCGCAGCCGTGAGGCGAGGGCGTACCTCGCCTCACGGGGCATCCGCCTCGACACCGCCCTGCGGCTCGGCCTCGGCTACGCGCCGGGGCATGGGCTGCGCGAGGCCCTCGCATCCGCCGGCTTCGCCGCCGGGCGGCTCCGGGAGAGCGGGCTGTTCACGGAGCGGGGCGAGCGCTTCGCCGGCATGGTGGTCATCCCCGAGATCGCCGGCGGACGCGTCCGCTGGCTCGCGGGACGCGCCATCGACCGGGAGCGCTCGCCCCGCTTCCAGGCGTTGCCGGGCCCCAGGCCCGTGCTCGGGCTGGGGCGGCTTGGCCCCGCCCCGGCGTGGGCGGTCGTGGCCGAAGGCGTCTTCGACTGGCTTGCCCTCGCGCAGTGGGACGTGCCCGCCTGCGCCGCCCTGGGGACGCAGGGCCTTGAGCGGGTGGCCTCCGCGCTGCGCGGCTGCCCGCGGGTCTTCCTCGCCTTCGACAACGACGAGGCTGGCCGCGACGCGGCGGCCCGGCTTGGGGGCTTGCTTGGCCCCCGCGCCACCGCCTTGAGCCTCCCCGCCAGCGCCTCCGACGTGGCGGAGCTTGCTGCCTCGTCCAACGGACGGGCGGTCTTCGAGCACCTGCTCACGCGGGCCGCGCGAGCCGCCGTCTAGCCACCCCACTCCAGCCACCCAGCTTGCGACCGCGCCGGCCTCCCCTGGGGGACCGGGCGGTCATTCGTGCCTTGCCGCCCATGCGCGGGGTGAGAGCCCCGCGTCCATCAACCACACCGCCCAGGGGGTTCCTCCGCGACCCCCCCCCACAGGCCATTACCAAACCAGACCGAAGGAGGTCCCATGACCGCTACCCGCCGGGGCTTGCCCCGCACACCGGCTCCCTCCCGGGAAGCCCGCACCGACACGGATCACACACCACGAAGGAGAACACCATGCAGAACGGAACCACCGCCACCCTCAACGGGAGCCGCAACGGCTCCCATCCCGGGCCCGTCGCCGTCGAGGAGCACGACCTCCTCTGGGACGGCCTCCCGCCCGCCACCACGGCGAAGCTGGGCGAACCCCTGGACGAGGGACTGGTCTCCCATCGCAAGGGCCGGGGCGGACGCACCTTCGCCTACCTCGAAGGGCGCGCCGCCATCGACCAGGCCAACCGCATCTTCGGGTTCGGCGGCTGGGGCTACGAGCTCGCCGGTCCCGTTGAGCTTCGCGAGAGCGAGAGCGTTGACGCGAAGACGGGCGAGACGCGGCGCATCCGCGCCTACGCCGCCACCGTGCGGGTGACCGTCCCCGGATCCCCCTCGCGCACGGACGTGGGCTTCCACGCGGTCGCCGAGGAGACGGCCGAGGGGCACGAGACGGCGTTCAAGGGGGCCGTCACGGACGCCCTCAAGCGCGCCCTGCGGGGTTACGGCGAGCAGTTCGGGAACAGCCTCTACGGCGACGCCGCCCCCGGCGACCTCGCCCCCTCCCTGCGGCGCACGCTCGTTGAGCTGGGACGCAAGCAGGGCTTCGACGAGGGACAGGTGCGGGACGCCGTGCGCAGCCGCACGGGCAAGGACCTCAACGAGCTGCCCGGCTCCGAAGTCACGAGCCTCCTGGAGGCCATGGCCCGGAAGCTCCAGCCCTCCACCGCGGAGGACGAGCCGAAGGCCGCCTGACCGTCACGCCCCGCCGCTCCCTTGTGGGGGCGCCCATCACGGGGCCGACTCTTCGGGGTCGGCCCCGCCGTCGTTTCGCTCCGGGTACGGCCTCCCCGCTACCCCCATCCATGACGCCAGACACCACCACCAAGAGGAGATTTCAAAGATGTCGAGAACGATCAATCGAGTCGAACTACTGGGCCGTGTCGGGACCGACCCCGAGATGCGCTACAGCCAGAGCGGGACCGCCGTCGCCACCCTGCGGCTGGCGACCGACCGCCGCCGCCAGAACGGCGACACGGAGGCCGACTGGCACTCCGTCGTCTGCTGGGGGAAGCAGGCGGAGGCCGTCGCCGAGTACGTGAAGAAGGGGAACCGCCTCTTCGTCGCGGGCTCGCTCGCCCAGAACACTTTCGAGACGGAGGACGGCCAGCGCCGTCACCGCACCGAGGTGCACGCCCAGGAGGTGGTGTTCCTCGACAGCAACGGCAACGGCAACGGGGAGTCCAGGGAGCGCGAGCGGGGCGAGGGATCCGGCAGCGCGCCCGCGGCCTCCGCAGCGTCCGCGCCCACGCCCTTCTAGCCCGCAGCCATCCACCGCCGCCCGTCACGCGCGGGCGCCAGAGCGGGGCCGCTCCCACACCAGGGGGTGGCCCCGCTCTTGATTTCAGAGGAGGAAGCCATGAAGGAAACACTGCCCGGAGTCATCTCCGGGACCATCGACCCTCCCGCCGAGCAGGCGGGCGTCTACGACCGTCCCAATGCCCGCTTCGACTGGGAAGGCCAACTGGAGGTACGGGCATCGGCGGCCAGCGGCTGCCGGCGCGCCCTCTGGTACGCCGCCACGGGCCACGAGCCCGCGCCACCGAGCGACGCGGCGTTGACCGTCATGGAGACGGGACGCGCCCTGGAGCCGGTCGTGCTCAACGCCATGCAACGGGCCGGCTGGGAGGTCGCTCCCGCGGACTCGCAGCACCCACAGACCGTCATCCTGCAGCTCACCCCCACGGTGAAGGTGACGGGTCATCCCGACGCCACTGGCCGCATGCCCCTCTTCGGGGGCGAGGCCGTCATCGAGGTGAAGACCCGCGGCCCCGCCGCCTTCAAGCGCTGGCAGGCGCTCGGAGCGGAGCGGAGTCACCCGGACGCCGTCGCCCAGGCGGCCCTCTACACCTACGGGCTCTTTGGGGAAGCGCGCGACGCCGTCCTCGCCGTCATGGATACGGCGGAGCGCACCTGGGACACCGAGGTGATCCCCGCGGAGCGGGTGGAGCGCGCCCTCGAGTGGACGCGCGAGTGGCTCGTTCCGCTGGGCGCCCACTACGCGACCCACGGGGCAGACCCAGACGCTTTGCCCGACCGCGACTTCGAGGCGGGCAGCTGGCGCTGCCGCTCCTGCCCCTTCCTCGCGACCTGCCTGCCGGGTGACGCGGAAGCGAGCACGGAAGCGTCGGAGAGTGGTGACCCCGAGGTGAGCGACGAGGAGGCCCGCGAGGCGGTGACCTCCTACGTGGCCGCTCGGCAAGCCTTGCGCGAGCCCGAAGGGGCGAAGCGCCGGGCCCTCGACACCCTCAAGGCCTGGATGCGCGGACGGGGGTCCGCGAAGACAGAGCTCGGCAACCACACGGTCAGCCTCGTGCGCAGCACGCGCTACGCGGTCGACCACAAGAAGCTGAACGCCCTCCTCGACCCCGAGGCGCGGGCGGAGATCGTCACGGAACAGACCTCCGAGTCGGTTCGCATCAGCTAAGCCCGGACGCTTCCAGCCGGAAGCGCCCATACGGGGCCGTCCCTCCACGGGGGCGGCCCCGCCGTCGTTTCCGACCAGGGTGCGGTCTCCCCGCTACCCCCACCAACGAAGCCAACCACCACCACAAAGAGGAGATTCCAAAACAATGTCACGAACGATCAATCGAGTTGAACTGCTGGGCCGCGTCGGGGCCGATCCCGAGATGCGCTACAGCCAGGGCGGCACCGCCGTCACCACCCTGCGGCTGGCCACCGACCGCCGCCGCCAGAACGGCGACACGGAGGCCGACTGGCACTCCGTCGTCTGCTGGGGCAAGCAGGCCGAGGCGGTGGCCGAGTACGTGAAGAAGGGGAACCGCCTCTTCGTCGCGGGCTCCCTCGCCCAGAACACGTTCGAGACGGAGGACGGCCAGCGCCGTCACCGCACCGAGGTGCACGCGCAAGAGGTCGTCTTCCTCGACTCCAACGGGAACGGCAACGGCCGCGCCGGGAGCCGGGAACAGGCCGAGGACGGGGAGTCCGCCGCGCAGCCGGCGGCTTCCGGCCCCACGCCCTTCTAGCCCAGGCCAGCAAGCGCCGCCTGCAATGCGGGCGCATCACGGGGCCGCTTCCTTTCGGGGAGGCGGCCCCGCCGGCGTTCTGCCCAGGGTTCGGGTCTCCCCGCTACCCCCGCCAACGAAGCCAAGCACCACCACAGAAGGAGATTTCAGAAATGTCAGACGCGACCACGCGCGACCAACTCCCTTGCGTGAGCAGGCACACCCTCGTGATGACCCTGCTCGAGGGGCCCGACCACTACAACGGCCACTGCACCTGCGACCGCTGGTCCTACCGGACCGCCGACTGGACCGACCTCGGGACGAAGTGGGCCTGGCACTACATCGCCGCGTCCGAGCGGCCCGACGACCACCCCCTCATCCACGAGACGGTCAGGGCCGAGCTGCAGGCGATCGACAACTACGGCGGCGACTGCCAGGACTGCGGCCTGCCCGTGGTCAAGGGCCGGACGCACTGCCGCGCCTGCGAGGAAGCCGCAGACGAGGAGTGCGACGAGAACTGCGAGCGCAACTGCTGCTGGGAGGACACCGTCGCCCGGCGGTTCGCCCGCGATGCCGCCCACCAAACCGACACCTGCATGGACTGCGGCAACTGCCGCACCTGCGACGACCCCGGCTCCCCCGACCACGAGGACTGCATCTGCCCTCCGGGGGAAGGGGAGGCCCGGTCGTGACGGCGTTCGAGCACGGCGACGCCCTGCTGGAGGCCCTGCGCCGCAACCTCCACGTCCTCAACGAGCTGGCCGTGCGCTACGAGGTCGAGACGGACCCCGGGCGCGCGGAAGAAGCCTCAGCCATCACTTCCCCGGAGGACGTAAGGCGCCTGCTCGGGGCGGAGATGGGCGCCCTCTGCCAGGAGCAAGTGCGCGTGCTCCTGCTCGACCGCCGCAACCGCGTCACCGGGCAGCGCGTCATCTACCAGGGGAACTGCTTCTCCAGCGTCGTCAGGCCGGCAGAGGTGCTGCGTCCGGCAGTCGTGGAGGGCGTCCCCCACCTCATCGTCGTCCACAACCACCCGAGCGGTGATCCGGCTCCCAGCCCCCAGGACGTGAAGGTCACGAAGGAGCTGGCGGAAGCGGCGAAGCTGCTCGGCCTGACGCTCCTCGACCACGTCGTCATCGGCAGGGACGAAGCCGTCAGCCTCAAGGACCGCAGCCTCCTCGACTGACCACACGCACACCGAGCGCCGCCACTACCAGCGTCGCCGCACGGGGCCATCCCTACCGGGGACCGGCCCCGCCGTCGTTTCCGCCCACCCACACCAAGGAGAACGAGTCATGACCACCATCCGCGTCGTCCTCGAGGACCGGCGGCACACGTTAATCACCCAGCCCGCGGTCGAGGGGATGCTCTGCGACGACTGTCCGCAGCCGCATCCCGCGACCACCGAGATCGTCGACGACCCCTCTGGCGACAGCTGGGGCTGCTACTGCGACCAGCACCTGGCCACGGAGCTGGCGGAGTTCGCGAGGCGGCCCGCGTGGACGCTTCCCCACGACCTGACCGTGTCGCTCGGGGCAGCGCCCCTCTTCTACGACGGCCGCTGCGGCTGCGGCGGCTGGTCCCTGCAGGAGGACGACTGGTGCGACCTGGGCGCCGCCTTCGGCGCCCACTACCTGGAGGCCGCGGCATGACAACCGACGACCTCCACACCGTCAGCGCCGGTGGCTTCTCAGCTACCGCCGACGCCTTCGCCAGGGACGCCGACTCGGGCGGCCTCTGGTTCCTCTCCATGGTGGGCTCCCAGACCGCCGTGAAGGCGATCTGGGGCTCGCTCCTCAAGCAGCCGCCCGATGTCGCTCACCTCATCCGCGGGGCGGACGGCATGGCCCTCTCCGGGGGCTACGAGCGCTGCCATGTCCCCCCTGAGACGGTCGGGACGTGGACGACCAAGATCGCGCGGCTGCCCGTCAGTGGCGGCTGGCATGCCCTCGTCTACACGAAGCTCGCCGAGTACGCCTTCGAGCGGGACGGCTTCCTCCTCCTGGTGAAGTCCGAGGAGGAGGCGCCCTCCCTGCACCATCGCTTCCTCGACAAGCGCAGCCCCCTGCCCTTGCACCGCTCCTGGGCGGACTGGCTCTGGCGGCGGGCGCTGGCGCGGGACGAGGCCGTCCCCTTGCAGTCGGCGGGCGTCGTCGCCTACCGCTGCGACCCGGACGCCGAGGCGCTCCGGGACGACCTCTCCGTGGCGGTCGCGTCGGGACTGCTGACGCTGCCGCGCGAGGAACCATCCACACCGATCACCCACCGGAAAGGAGACACTTCATGAGGCTTGCAGCGCAGGCGAAGGGCGGCTTCTACCCGACGCCGCCACGAGTCACGGACCTGATCGCGGCGCTCATCCAGCCCCCTGCGGCCTACGCCCGCAGCGACGAGATTCTCAGGATTCTCGACCCCTGCTGCGGCGAGGGAGAGGCGCTGGAGGGTCTCGCCGGAGCCCTCAGGCGGCCGCACGCCGCCGACGTGGAAACCTTCGGCGTGGAGCTTCACAGCGAGCGCGCGGAGGAGGCGAAGTACCGCCTCGACCACGTCCTCGGCACCGACCTCTTCTCCACCTCGATCGCCAACGGGGCCTTCGGGCTCCTCTACCTGAACCCCCCGTACGACTGGGATTCCGGGGAGGAGAAGCGGGTCGAGCACGCCTTCCTCACCCACTGCACCCGCTACCTGGCGGAGGACGGACTGCTCGTCCTCGTCGTGCCCCGGCAGCGGCTGGCGGTCTCGGCAAGGTACCTCGCCTCGCACTTCTCGCGCATCGACTGCTGGGCCTTCCCCGCGCCGGAGCGCGAGGCCTACGACCAGGTCGTGCTCCTTGGCTACCGCAAGGCGGAGGTCTTCCTCGACGGCTACGCCGAGGCGCGCATCCACCAGTGGGCCGCGGGGGAAGCTCCCGAGCTCGGTCCGAGGCGCTACCCGCTCTACGTGGCCACGGCCACGCCCGCGGGGGACGTGCTCTTCGCCACCCGCACGGTTGATCCCGTCGCGGCGGCCGAGGAGGCGCGGTGCTCCGGCCTCTGGGCCAGCACCGCGGTCACCGATCTGCTCTGGCCCGCGAAGGACCAGCGCACCCGTCCGCTCATGCCGCTGCGGCGCGGCCACATGGCCATGCTCGTGGCGGCGGGCTTCCTCGACAACCTCCAGCTGGAGGCCGGGGACAGCCGCATCCTCGTCAAGGGGAGAACCAGCAAGGAGATGGTCCTCGCCGAGCGCACGCCCACGAAGGAAACCTTCCGCGAGCGCCTGCGCACCACCGTCGTCGCCCTCGACCTGGACTCGGGACAGGTCACCGACATCGCCGCCTGACTTTTTTTCCAACCGCTCCAGGTGGCGGCTCCCGACGGGTCGACGCCGATCCGCAAACACGAGGCCCCGCCTCTCCACCCGACGGGAGGCTGGGCCTCGCTATTGGTAACGGCCGCATTGCGGCCGCCCCGCAACCCTACATGAGAAAGGAACAGAACCATGGACCTCGCCAAGTTCATCGACACCTACCGCGACGCCATCGCCCAGCGGGTGGTGGAGTCCTACCCGCCCCGCTACCGGCCCTCCGAGAACGGGCGCACCCTCCCGCCACTCCTGCGCACACCGCTGGGGGCGCAGGCGGACGCCATCCGCGCCGCCGCCCTCTCCCTCGACACCCACCGCGGCACGACCGTCGTGGGCGAGATGGGCACGGGCAAGACCTTCATCGCGGCCTCCGCCGCCCTCATGGCCGGCTTCCGCCGCGTGCTCGTGCTCTGCCCGCCGCACCTCACGCGCAAGTGGAAGCGGGAGGTGGAGGAGACGGTTCCCGACGCCCGCGCCGTCATCGTCACCTCCACCACCGACCTGGAGCGCCTGCGCCTCTCCCACGGGCCGGGGCCGCTCTTCGTGGTCATGTCGCGGGAGCGCGCCAAGCTCTCCTACCGCTGGCTGCCGGCCGTCGTCGAGCGCTGGGCGACTGCGGAAGGAAAACTCGTGCGGGACGAGGAGACGCTGGAGCCCTTCCGGGTGCCCTGCTGCCCGGACTGCTTCGCCCCCATCGTCGACAAGGACGGGCTGCCGCTGACCCTGAAGGACCTCGGCCGCAGGAAGCGCGCGTGTGACGAGTGCGGTTCGGCCCTCTGGCAAGCGGACCACTCGGGGCCGAAGCGCTACCCGCTCGCGGACTACGTGAAGCACCACCTGCGGGGCTTCTTCGACCTCCTCATCGGTGACGAGGTCCACGAGTACAAGGGACGCGGCTCCGCCCAGGGCATCGCCGCCGGCATCCTCGCCGACGCCTGCGGCAAGTCCCTCTCGCTGAGCGGCACGCTGATGGGCGGCTACTCCTCGACGCTCTTCCACCTCCTCTACCGGTTCTCCCCGGAGATCAGGGGGGAGTTCGGACGCGGCGAGGAGAGCCGCTGGATCGAGCGCTACGGCTTCGTCGAGCACACCATCGGGCGCGACGACGGCGAGTCGCTCGAGGACGGGCGCACGAGCCGCCGGAGGAAGTACCGCAAGGTCATCCGGGAGCGTCCCGGGCTGGCTCCCGCCGCGCTCTTTCACCTTATCGGCGCCAGCATCTTCCTGCGCCTCTCGGACGTGGCCTCCGGGCTGCCGCCCTACGAGGAGCGGGTGCTGCTCTCGTCCATGGACGACGAGGAGGATGCCACCGGCTTCTCCCAGCGGAGCGCCTACGACTCGGTCTTCGAGACGCTGCGCGCCGCCCTCACCGAGGCCCTGGCGAAGGGCTCGAAGCGCCTGCTAGCCACCTACCTGCAGACGCTCCTGGCCTACCCGGACGGCTGCACGCGGGGCGAGACGGTCTTCGACCCGGAATCGGAGGAGGTGCTCATCCAGGTGCCTCCCCTCTCCAAGGAGAAGCTCTACCCGAAGGAGCAGGCGCTCGTCGACCTCGTCGCCGCCGAGCGGCTCCAGGGCCGGAGGGTGCTGGTCTACGCCACGCACACGGGCACGCGCGACATCACGGAGCGCATGGACGAGTTCCTGAGTCGCCACGGCTTCAAGGTCGCGGTGATGAAGGCCGACGCCGTCGCTCCCGAGCGTCGCGAGACGTGGGTGGCGCAGCGGGTCGAGGAGGGCGCCGACGTGCTCGTCTGCCACCCGCGGCTGGTGCAGACGGGTCTCGACCTCGTCGACTTCCAGACGCTGGTCTGGTACGAGACGGACTACTCCGTCTACACGATGCGGCAGGCCTCCCGCAGGTCGTGGCGCATCGGGCAGACGCAGCCGGTGCAAGTCGTCTTCATGGCCTACCGGAACACCCTGCAGGCGGATGCCCTCCAGCTCGTGGCGAAGAAGCTCCAGAGCTCCTTGGCCGTGGAGGGTGAGCTACCCGAGGACGGCCTCGCCGCCTACGGGGACGACGGTGACGACCTCATGCTCGCCCTGGCGAGAAAGATCGTCGCCGGCGAGGAGGACGCCGAGTCGGTCGAGTCGGTCTTCGCCCAGGCGCAGCAGGTCGCGGCCGAGGCCGAGGCGCTGCTCGTCGACGCGGAGTGGCGTGCGCCGGAGCCGCCGGTGGTCGTCGAGGTTCACGCCAACGGCAACGGCCACTCCGCGCTTCCGGTGGGCGGCGAGGCCGATGACGAAACCCCGGAGCAGCGGTCGCTGTTCTCCTGGGCGGAGTTCATGGCCGGGGAGCCGGAGCAGCCCAGACGACGCAGCCGCAGGCCCGAGCCCGCATCCATCTCCCTCTTCGAGTGGGCGCTGGAACGGGAACGGGAGGGGGAGCCGGCCGGCGCGGGGCGCTAGACCGGGAACAAAGTGGGGAGGCTATCGCCGTAACAGCGTTAGCCTCCCCCTGCTCCCTCATGTGTGCGGGCCTCTTTTGTTGCCCAAAGTCGGCGTGGGAGGCCACCGCAGTCGCAGCAGTGGCGCCCTCCCTCTGCTCCGAGCTACTGCCGGCTGGTTATCTGCCTCGCCTCCGACCACTCGGATACCCCGTTCGGGTTGACCGCCCGCACCCGGAAGGAGTATTCGTCTTGCTCGGGGAGATGGAGCACGTTCGCCCAGAACCGGTAGAGCTCTGCGCCTTCGTATTCACCGAACGACACGTTGACGTCGCCGTCGGGCAGCGTGACCCAGTTGTCATCCTCGGCCCTCAGGTAGCTCACCTCGTACGAGACCGCGTTATCCACCTCCGGCATATCGAACCACCGGTTGATGATTTTCACATGGATGCTGTTGTTACCAACGTAGTACCACAATTGCGGCTGGCCCGGCGCAGCCGCCGGCGGGGCTGGGTCGTAGTCGTAGTAGGGGTTCGGAACGCACTTCTCTTCCGAGAGGCGGCTCTCATAGTGGCCGGGCGTGTCAATCACCTCATCGCCGCCGACGTGTTTAATCGTCGGGGGGATGTACTGCGTTGCCCAGACGACGAAGCAATACTCCCGGAAGGTGTTGGACAGGCCGCCCACCTCGCCCCGGTAGTTCAGGAAGAGATTGTACTGGCGGTCGATCCCGTCGCGGACCACGTTCGAGAGCCGCAGCGGACGCTGTTCTCGTGGGCGGAGTTCATGGCGGGGGAGCAGCCCGAGCCCAGGCCGCGCCGGCGGCGGGAGGCTCCCACGCTCTCGCTCTTCGAGTAGGCGCTGGAGCGGGAACAGAAGGGAGCGCTCGCGGGAGCGGTCCGCTAGAGGACGGACGCGCGGGGGGCATCGCCGATGGCGAGCGGTGTCCCCCGGCCCCGTCCATATATACGCCCTTCTTGTTGTCCGGGGGAGCCCACGACCCGTGCCCGACGGTGGCGGAGTTCCCGCACCGCCCGGCGGCCGGTGGAGTCTTGCGCCCTTCGTTGGGCGCGCGAGGTCTACTCCACTGCGAAGCGCCGGGCGACAGTACGCAACCTTCCTACCCTCGCTACACCTGGACAGCGGACGACTAGCTGATCACACCTCGTCCGCCGAGAGGGCTACACGAAAGTCGACATCGAGTGCTTCGAAATGGCGCTTGCCGGACCGGATCTTCGCCTCTTCAGTCGTGCGGAGTTGCGTGGGGTCGTGAGAGCCCTTCGTCTCACGAACCAAGTAGAGCGCCTCGTCCTCCTGCTTCACGATCGCCCAGTCCGGGTTGTATCCGCCAACAGGTGTGTCGATCTTGAACCACGAGGGGAGCTTCACGAAGAGTTTGATGTCACTCCGCTCGTCGACGCCCTTCGCAAAGTTCCGTTCGACCTTCGAGTCGCATGGCACGTACCCGTAGATCGAGCTCCTTACTTGTAGGGCACTGAGGTGATCGACGAGCTCCTCGTTCTCGAATCGTGACATCTCCCACGCTGACTCTGGACCGTCGCCGAGACGCTCGTACTGGATCCCTTGTACCAGCAGGCCCTGTAACGCTGTTCGGATAATCGCGGCTGTGTCATCCATGAACTGCTGAGGGTTCCTGAAGAACTGATTGAGGCGGCCCGATTCGACGAGGATGCGGACGAGCGTCGAGCGTGTGAGGTCGGTCGCCGCCTGAAGATACGACAGCAAGTCGGGCACGTTGTCGCTCACACCCTCACGAACTTCGTCGCGGGCACTCACGCCGCCTGTGCGTACCCCGCCGCCTTCTGGTGATACAACGGCTTCACTCACACGAATGCGCGGGGCCCGTACTGTCAGGTCGTCGAGCGCGAGGACGCAGTCTGAAACGAGCCGATCGGTATCGAACTCCACTCGGTAGCGGGTCTTCGGTCTGATCCGTTCCCACAGCTCAACGAATTCAGCACCGAGTATGACCTCCTTCTTGAGCGGGTTCCGCCGCTCGTCTCGCTCCCGGCGTACGTGTCGTTGGATACGGTAGCCGGCCAGAAGGTCCTCGACCGCAGCCGCGAGGTCGGCGAATTCTGCGGATAACGCAACTTCGAATCCCTCGCGGTCGGGTTCGAACGCTTCGAGGATGAACCCTGCTTCGTCCAGCATGCGGAGTGCAATGAGTTCGTCGCGGAGCCGCCCGCCCGCCTCCCTGCCGATGCGCTCGTCGAGCAACTCTCCTCGACGCTCGACGGTGCGCACGAGTTTCGCGAAGGATCTCAGCGGCACCTTCCCGAACGTGAACCCGCACTCATGCTCATACTCGGACTGGAGCGCCTTCGCGAAGTCTTCATAGTTCTCGTTGGCCACCACGAGTAGGCGATTGATGGACTCGTCGAAGACTCGTAATCCGTCTTGGTCCACCGGGAGTCGGAGGCCGCGGCCGATCTCCTGGCGCTTCTTCACCGTGCTCTGCGTCTCGTTGAGCGTGCATATCTGGAAGACGTTCGGGTTGTCCCACCCCTCGCGCAGCGCCGAGTGGCTAAAGATGAACCGCAGCGGCTCATCGAGGGAGAGCAGCCGCTCCTTCTCAGTCATGATGAGGTCGTACACGCGCTCGTCGTCCGCGCTGGACCCTCTAGTGTCCTTGTACAGCCCCTTGCGATCGGAAGCGAAGTACCCGTTGTGCACTGCGCTGGGGGCGTCTCGTAGCCACTCAATCCCAGAGAAGCGCTCCTGTTGCGCGAGGTTCGAGAACTCTTCCTCGAACATTCGGGCGAACTTCCCCTGCACGGGCAGGCCGTCGTCGTCGTCGTCGCGGTAGTTGGCGACACGATCGATGAAGAACAGCGAGAGAACTTTGATCCCGCGTCCGCTCACCTCAAGTTCCCTCTCGAGGTGGCGTCGTATTGTGTGCCGAATCTGCGCGCGCGAGACATCGTCGGTGCGACCACCCATCGTTTCCCCGGGCACGAGCCGGCGGCCGCCGGAGAAGTCCACGAATGGATCCGCAGGATCAGCACTGATCTCCACAACCTCGAATCCTTGCTCATAGGCCAGCCGCTGGTTCGACAACTTGTAGAGATCGTCGCCGAGTTTGACCCAGACGCGTCTTTCTTTCGGGCCATCCGCCGCTTGGGTGTGAAAGCGGAGTCGCGCGCGAATCCCTTTCCTGTTGTCGAGCTCTTCGAGCCGCACGAACGCTTCGTGCCTAACGCCGACCTCCTCGGCACTCGCGACGAGGATCTTTTTCACCAGCTTCAGTTCGAAGGCCTGCACAGGGTCGAGGCGGTAGACGAGGTTGTAGGGATCGCGGTGCGTCGCCGAATACCGAAGCGTGCATAGTGGGTTGAGCGTCCGGATCGCTTCTTGGGCGCCCGGCGTCGAATCGACACTCTGCGGTTCATCGATGATGACGATGGGCCGTGCGCTCTGCACGAACTCGACGGGCGGTCGACCGCCCATCTTGTCACTCTCCCGATGGATCACGTTCTCTTCGCGACGGAATGCCTGGATGTTCATCACCATGATCTGGAGCGTGCTCGCCGTCGCGAAGTGGCGGAGCCGGTTGACCCGACGCGAGTCGTAGACGAAGTGCTCACAAGGCAGGTTGTTGTACAGAGCGCGGAAGTGCTCGGCGGTCACTTTAAGGTTCTTGAGCACCCCCTCGCGAACGGCGATGCTCGGCACGACTATGACGAACTTCCGAAAGCTGTAGCGCTGGGCCAGTTCAAGGATCGTGCGGAGGTAGACGTAGGTCTTGCCCGTTCCCGTTTCCATCTCCACCGAGAAGTGCGGACACAACCGCTCGACTCCTGTGGTAGCGTCGCGCAGCCGCCACGCCTCGAGTTCGGCCGCGGGGTCGTCCACCTCGATGTCGTTCCGTTCCTGTACCGTGCGGGTGTTCTCGCGCAGTGCGTCGTCGTTCAGCAACAACCGATTGGCGGCACCAAGGTCCTCGAACAGCGCCCGAGGCTGTCGGTGCTTGACAACGGAGAATTCGGGATCGCTGGCCGGTTGGCCTTCGAAGAGACCTAAGACTGCCTCGATGGCGTCTCGTTGAAACGACTGGTCCGGGTCGAACTGGAGCTTCATGGGCCGTGACTCAGCTGAAACGGCAAGATCTAGACTGTACGGAAGACAACCTGCTCACCCTCGCTGGCGCCGGCATGTTTGAACGTTTGGGCGGCGTTGGCCTTGAGCTGATCGTTCCCTGCGAAAGCGACATCGAGCATGACGACCCGCTGAGGTCGTCGTTCGGCTATGGCACGGACCAACTCGAGCGTTGGGTTGTCGCCGAGGAAGATGAGCATCGCCCCGCTCTCGACGCTGTACACGGACCTCCCCTCGATGGTCTCAACTTCGATAGGTACCGAGAGTTCGTAGCCGCTCTTGAGCAGGATCTCGTAGAGCAGGTCGAGCTCGCCCCTCCCCTCCCGGATGTGGTCCACGTGCTTCTCGAGCGCAAACTGTAGCGAAGCGACGTCGGTCGGGCCCTCAGCGTCCCAAGGGGTGAAGTTAGACTCAGCGAGTTTGAACACTCGAAATCCACAGTCCTGCGGCGCCTTCGAGACGTGCAACCCCTCCCCACTCGCACTGTTCATGCTCTGGGCCACGCGACGGAGCCGCTCTGCTGCGAGTGTGGCAATCGTTGGGGTGTCCTCGCGCCCCGTCGGCTCTGGAAGCTGTACGAGGATGAAGTGGCGGTTGCCGCCGTCTTCTTGGTTCAATGCGAGGACTCCGTGCGCCGTCGAGCCGGAACCTGCGAAGAAGTCCAAGACAACATCCTTGGGACCAGTACCCAGACGTACGAGGTCCACCATTAGACCTGAGGGCTTCGGATTCTCGAACGCGGTTCCACTCCCGAGGAGCTCTTCCATCTCCTCGGTACCTCTCTGATTCAGGGGTGCGAAGTCCCAAATCGTGGGCCACGTGGTCCCGGGCTTCACATCCGCGAGGAAGCGCTTGAGCATGGGCTTGCCCTTGCCTTCGGAGCCGAAGTAGATCTCGTCGCTCGCGAGCAACTCGGCAATCCGCTCCTTACCGAATCGCCAGTTACCACCCTCGCTCGGGGAATGCTCTTCACCAGTGTTTGGGTTACGGATCGGAAACTCGAGCGCTGCCGAGTATCTCCCACCCTTCACGTTTCCGGTGAGGTCCCCCGGCACCCAAGGGCCTTTCGGATGATCATCTGGATTGCGGTATTGCGCTGTTCTCTCGGGAGTTCGTGGCCTGAGCGTGAGAGCAACCTCTTCAGCGTTCTTTGCGTAGACGACGATGTAGTCGTGATTCGCTCCGATTACCTTGTCGTTCGGCGGCGTACTGCGCTTCCGCCAGAGAATCTGAGCAATGAAGTTCTCCTCGCCGAAGATCTCCCGACAGAGCTCCCTTACGCCCGTCAGCTCCCCGTCGTCGATGCTAATCATCACAACACCGTTCTCGGCGAGTAGATTTCGCGCCAGAAAGAGACGCGGATACATGAGATTGAGCCAGCGGGAGTGAAATCGACCTGCTGCATCCGTATTCGTGCCGAAGCGCCGGCCCTCCGAGTCGACCTGGCCCGTGTACTCGAGATAGACCCGCAGGTTGTCGCTGTAGTCATCCGGATAGATAAAGTCCCGTCCCGTGTTGTACGGAGGGTCGATGTAGATCATCTTGACCTTGCCGAGGTACGACTTCTGGAGCAGCTTGAGCACTTCGAGGTTGTCGCCCTCGATAAGCAGATTCTGGGTCGAGTCGAAGTCGACGCTTTCCTCCGGAACGGGCCGGAGCGTAGCGACGCTCTGCGTCTGGACGGCACGAAGGCAGTCGGCCTTCCCCGGCCACGTCATCCCATAACGCTCGCGCCCGACATCCACCGCGTCGCCGAGAGACAGGCGCAGATGATCAAAATCGATCTGCCCGTCCTCCGTCCTCGCGTCCGGGTACAGGCGGAGGAGTTCCTCGCGCCGGTCTGCCACGAGATCGTGTGAACGTAGGTCCAGCCGCTCAGGCGTTTCGGTCATCTTCCGTCGATTCAATCGAAGCCGGGTGAACTCTTTGTAGTGTAAGGGCAAGACGCGCTCGCCCTCAAAACGAGGGGGACTATATACCTAGGTTGACGATGGCCTCTGGGGCTGTGACCGCGGCCTGAGCATCGCCCGTGCCACGTCTTCGGGTGTGGCGTCCCCGTAGTTGGCCTGCCGTCCCTTGCGACGGGGCGGGCGCGCTCGAAGCGCCGTCACGTCTGACGGGGGACGCTTCGCCTTACGCTGGCGCTCAGCATTACCCATAGGGCTACCCCAACAGGCTGCGCTTGATCTCGTCGAGCTTGGCCTGACCACCTCGGAGGTCACCAAGTTGCTCCTGCTCAAGCACTTTCACGACAGCCCCGACAACATCGATCAGGTCGCGCAGAGCCTTCTCCTGGCTATCGAGTCGCTGGGCGATGCGGGCTGCCTCGTCAGCCATCTGTGTCCATCCTCATGACGACCCCATGTTGACCTTGATGCGCTCTTCCTCGTCGCGCTTGCAGTCGGGGCAGTGCTCGGGATTCCACCACGCTTCCTGGCACCCGCCGATGACACGACGAGTGTGCTCTATCTCTTCGGGAGACATCTCCCTATTGATCGTGATGTAGTTTCCGTCGCGGGCGACGATGTGAGTCTGTGGCATCTACCACCCCCGCTGCCTTCCGTTGCGTTCGTCCACGCGTCTGCCTTCCAGAAAAAGGTCGAACACTGGGACAAGGGCGTTGAGGGCAAGGAGTGCCTCTACATCCTCACCATGGACTGCCCTGTCCACCGCCCGCAGGGCTCCCATGGTGGTGAACTCTTCAACGTAGTCGTCCACATCCCATTTCTTCGCGGGGCAATCTTCGTGGGGGCACTCCCGCGTGTGGCTGCCTATCAGAGTGACAAGCGGTGTGAAATAGCGGATGGGCTCGTCTTCGCGGTCAGTCATTGTCAAACGGGTAGGCCGGACCCTCCGGCTCGCTATCCTCTGAGGGCTTGTTCCCGTTGCGCTCTAGGACCTTGTTGTAGGCCACCGGGTGAGCCTCCTTCAGAACCTCCCGCACGAATGCGAATTGTGCATCCATCCGAATCTGGATCGTGCTGAAGGCGTGCCCTAGCTCGGCGGCTTGCATCGTGGCGGCAGCCTTGGCACCAGCCACGAAACCCTTCACATAGCGCTCTACAAACCCATCCATGTCAAACGGGGCTAGAGGATCGGGTTGGTCAGGTCCAGCCACGTACCCACCTTAGCACTTGACCCCGGGAGCGCACAGCCCCCCTTGCCCCCCACGGCGTGGCGGAACTGAGGTAGGCCTGCCTCCAGTCCGTCTCTCGACCCATGACGGCGCTGGCCCCCTTCGCTCTCGTGATGCCGACCAGTCTAGCTCGCGGACCTGCTTCACACCCTGACGCCCGGCGGACCTGCTAGTATCCCCCCGCTCTGGGCAGAGCATTACAAGCCGATATGAACGTCGAAGTCCGAGTCTGGCGGAGCACCCGAGACATGGAGCGTGTCTACATCAGCGCCCGAACTGAGGGGGAGCATTGGGGAGAGACACTCCGGCTCGACATGAGCGCCCTGAACAGGCGTGGCACATTCCGCTATAGCGACACCACGGTCTCTGTCCCGGCTCCCTGAAGCAGAGTCTTCCCCCGAGGCTGCGCTTCCAGCGCCATCCGACACTCAGCCCGTGACTCACAGCGATGAGGGAGACTGGGTTGCCCCCCATGAAGCGTCTGTCAGATGGATAGCGACTGAGTACGAGGGGGTGGTCGTGACCATCGTGGAGGCATGGCATGACCCCGAGGGCAATCGCTCCACGCTCAGGGCCGTTTGCTATGCAGGCGAGTTGAGCGTCCGCTTCTCCCCCAGCGATCGTCTGCTCGTCCAGGAGACCGTGAGCAGTGTCAACCTCTTCTCCGGCAGCGTCAGGCACCGCGTTGGCGGCAACGCCCCGAGAGATGAGTACTGGGAGGTGGCACACGTCGAGGGCGGAGGCTTGAGCCTCCAGCCGTGGGACCCGTGGCCACTCCTGAACGAGATGCGCGACAGGTCATCAATCACGTTCTATGGTCCTATCGCACTACAGGGAGGCAGGCCGCCAACTTCATCGTCAGCCCTACACATGGCTACGGCATTCTCAAGAATCCTGTAGCGTGGAAACTCATCAACTGAGCTGTGGAACTGGATGGTGTGGGTCATGCCGCCACAGTGGCTCACGAGGGACCAGGCAGACCAGGAACTGGAGCGGGCGGGCTTCCGGAGCCGCTCGGGGTGGTTCCCGACGAAGCAAGAGGCGGAGCAGGAGGCCCACAACTGGCTAGCAGCGCTGCCCGCCGAATGGATTGTCTGTTACGGGGAGCCTTCCACAGTCGAGAACCCTGCTGCCGAGGGGCGCATCCACATACTTCCGAGTTGAGCCTCCCGCGCGGCGGACTCGGAGCACATGGGATCGCTACGCTGCGAGCTTCACGAGGCCAGCAATGCCGAACGCCAGGCTGGGCCTGCGTGACATGGTAGGAGTCACAGGGACACTTCCCTGAGAAAGCAAAGGAGGGCCGCATGGTCAACGAAGAACATGAGGGGCTGTACCCCCTAACACGTATGGAACTCGGGAACGTACTGGGGACCGAGATTCTAGCTATGCATCTGGAAGCCAAAAATCCACAAAACGAGGGACTAGTCGATATGTTTCGGTGCGTACTGGATGCCGAGCAGGCCACGACTCTCGGCACACGACTTCTATTTCTTGTGCAGGAGTTCGAGCAGCGCGTCTCGAACGAATAGAGCATCCGCTTGGGGCGGCTGGTGGCATCATGCATCGGGACCTCCTACGGGACCTGGGTCGTCTTCAACCCCAAGTCTCGTCGGAGGCCCCTCTGCGATCAGGTGTCTCGCAGGTGTGTAGTCAGTACAACTAGACGCCCGCGGGGAGGCCACCGCAGAGTCTGCGGTGGCCTCCTCCACGCAGTCAATGTGCGCGGGCTTTTCCGCGCTAAGAATCCCGCAAGGCGGGACGGCATCGCCCCGAGCCTTAGGCCCTACTCCCCTTGTCTTGCTTGCGTTCGGGCACGGTACGGGGCGGTTTAGTCTTTCACCTGCGACAATCCCAAGCGTGGCACTGCCTACCCCTAAGCCCGAATCCACCGATCGAAGCGTGACGGGTCGGGATGCGGGGTTGCCGAGGAGTTCGGCGGGCGTGCCGGCCGTTCGCCGGGTGGCGCCGGAGCCGGGAGCCGTCGCTCAGCGCCGCTCGGGGGCGCTGAGGGCGCGCGCGAGGCTGCGCGCGGCGTGCGCGGGCATGCTGGCGCGAGCCTCGGACCGGGGCCGGCGCTGTGAGCGGGCGTCAGGCGGGGAGCGGTAGCGCCCGCAAGCGCGCGAGCGCAGCTGCCCACTGGCCGGCCCAGGGCCAGCGCTTCGGCAGGTGCAGGGTCCAGCGCCGGGCGGAGCGGGTGAGCCGTCCGGCGAGCGCGAAGAAGCGCCGCCTGAGCGTCCTGGTCGTCACGATTCCCTCGCCCAGCCCCAGCCGCGCCGTCCAGCGGGCGAGGTTGTGCGCGATCACCTGCACCGCGAGCCACGCCGCGTTCGCGGTGAAGCGGCCCGAGGGGAGATGGTTCAGCCCGACGCCGTACTTGAGATCGCGGATCGCGTTCTCGACCTCGGCGTGGCGGCGATGGTCGGCCTCCAGCTCCCCCGTCTCCCCCGCGCGGTCGCTGATGAAGGCGTGGTAGCTGTAGCTGCTGAAGAGCGCGAGCTGGGAGCCGGGCGTCGGCTTCACGCGCCGCACGATAAGCCGCACCGGGGCGGCGTCCCCCATGTGCCGGAACGGGGTGTAGGTCGTCTCGGCGACATCCGCGCCGCCCTCCAGCCAGTACGGGATCGGCGTCCAGTCCTCTTCCGGGATCGCCTCGATCAGCGTGCGTACGTTCGGCTGCTGGCGGACCGTCACCGAGAAGCGGACATCCAGCGCCCGGCAGGCGGCGACGACGGCGTGGTTGTAGAAGCCGCTGTCGGCGCGCATCGTCAACTGCCCGCTCGCTCCGGCGTCGCGCACCCGCGCCACCGTCTCACGCAGGAAGTGGGCGGCGCCGCGGGCGGTGTGGGCGCGGCCCTCGCGCAGCCGCGCCATCAGCACCTCGCCTGAGCCGGCCGCGACCGCGAGCAGCGGGTGATAGCCGCGCTGGCCGCTGTAGCCGGGCTGACGGGCGCCTTCCTTGGCGAGGCCGTAGGTCTCGCAGAGCGTCGAGTCGAGGTCGATCGTGAAGGGCTCCTCGCCCGGCCCGGCGCCTCACCGAGGTTGAGGTGGGCGTCCGTCAGCTCACGCAGGCCGAGCCGGTCGGCGAGCGTGGCGGGAAGCAGGAGTCCCGCGTGGTCCACGAGGCGGTCGTCGTCGAAGGCGATCCCGAGCCGGTCGGGGCTGCTCGGTGCTAGCATCGGATGGGTGCTCCCTGTGTCTGGTGCGGGATTCGTTCAAAACCCATTGTCCCAGATACAGAGGAGCACCCCTTCTCAACTACTCATGCGCTTTCCTTCGGTGGATCGGGGCTAAGGGAAAACAGCGCGAGGTCGTGGCCCTCAAGCCCGAAGGGCACGTTGTTGTCCTCGGCACAGCTGGCTCCGGAAAGACCACGATGGCGATCCACCGAGCCGCCTACCTCGCCGACGAGCTCGCTGAACATGGAGACCGTACCCTCCTCACGACCTTCAACAACACTCTCGTCACGTACCTGGAGCATCTCCGCCCGCCGAAGCTCGCCAACGTTGACGTCCGCACCTACCACCGATTTGCACGGGGCTACCTCGCCAGTCAGAACCTGATGCCCCCCAACGCCATCTGCCGCGATGAACAGCGAGATGGCCTGATCGCCCTGGCCGTCCGCCGCGTCTCCGCACGGCATGGGGGACTCTCACTCTTCGCTCGTCCGACGAAATTCTTCTCGGACGAGATTCGCTGGATGAGTCAACACGGGATAGAGAATCAGGACGACTACGTTCTCAGAGAACGGGTGGGCGGTTCTGACGCACGCGCTACGAGGGCGCAGCGCCCCGCTCACACGCGACGCCGAGGAACACGCCCGCCAATTGGGCTTGGGAGCCGAGGCCTCAAGCAGTGCTCCGATAACGGTCCTCATCTTCGTGCCGCGCACCGAGCTTGAGGCACTACGCGAGCGGCTGATCGAGGCCGACTTGGGGGTATCACCGGCCACCGTGAGATCTCTCGGCCGGTTCAGCTGCGTGGACCCGGATGGCACAGTTGTCGAGATATGCGAGGCAAACGACGCCCCGCCGTAGCCTTTGGGCAATCAGGAAGCAGGAAGGCCGGGCGCTCGGCTCGATGTCGGACATGGCGGCCTTGCCCTCGGGCCGACCCGCACCCTCGCACGTCACTTCTTCACCCACCCAGACATCTTCGCCAGCGGCGGGGGCGGGCATCGGGACGCGCCACTAGCAGGCTGCTGAAGAAACGGTCCCGAGCGGAGCGGGCAGGCCTGCTCGGCGCTGTGGGGCGTCCGGGACACGGGATTTAGGGGCTTCGGACTGCCCTCTCCCGCTCCTCCGGGCGCCTCTCAGCGCGCCGGATGAGCGGGTGGGCGCACTGCTCCTACAGGGGAGCGGGCTCCAGCCGCGAGAGGCGCACGAGGTTGTACGCCGCTGCGGTTAGCTCCAGCCAGGCGCGATTGCGCTCCCGTCCGATGTAGCGCAGCTTGCGCCCACCGCCGACCGTCTTCAGCCAGCCGAAGACCTCCTCCACCAGCTTGCGCCGTCTGAGGCTCTGTCCGTAGCCGGGGTGCCGCGTCGTGCGCCCGTCGATGGCGCTACGACGCCCGCGGTCGTTACGGGCCACGTGCGGCGTCACCCCGCGGGCGCGCACTGCCTGGACGAAGTCGCGCGTGTCGTACCCCCGGTCCGCCCCCAGCGTCGCCCGACCGCGCACGCTCCGCTCCAGCATCTGGAGGGCCGCCTCGCGCTCGCCGTAGCCGTTCGCCTCGCTCAACTCGACGTCCACCACCAGCCCATGACGGTTCTCGCTGAGGACATGCCCCAGGTAGCGCAGCTTCGCCTCCTGCTGGTGACCCTTGCGGTAGAGCCGCGCCTCGGCGTCCGTGCGCGAGACGTGCGTCTCGCGGCTGCGACGCCGGCCCCGGAAGTCCACCTCCGTGTTGCGCCCGCCTGTCCCCGGCCCCGACGGCGGCTCCTGCTCGTCCCGTGGGCGGTAGCTCTTGAGCGAGGCCCACGCCTCCAGGAGCGTCCCGTCCACGCTGAAGTGTTCCTCCGAGAGCAGCCGCCGGCGGCCCGCCTCGGCCACCACCTCGCTGAAGAAGGCGCGCGCCACCTCCGCCTCCAGCAGACGCTCGCGGTTCTTGGAGAAGGTCGTGGCGTTGAAGGGCTCGTCCTCGACGTTCAGGTCGAGGAACCACTTGAAGAGCAGGTTGTAGCGCAGCTGCTCGCAGAACTGACGCTCGCTGCGCACCGAGAAGAGCGCGATCAGGAGACTCCCCTTGAGCAGGTGCTCGGGCGGGATCGAGGGGCGTCCCCGCTTCGCGTACATCGCCTCGAAGCGTGGCGACAGCCGCGCCAGGCACTCGTCCACCAGCGGCTTGATGCGCCGCAGGGGATGGTCCTCGGGGACGAACGTCTCCGGCGTCACCGCCAGCATGATGTTGGCCTGTCGCTCTCGCTCACCGCGCATGGGGAACCTCCCTCTTCCCCCCATGCTCCCAGTTCAGGACTTTTTCAGCACCCTGCTAGCTAACGGACACCTGAACCCGGGCGGGCAGCGATCCCGCAAGGGACGTCCGGCATGAGACGGCAGAAGCCCGAAGCACGCGGCAAGACGGTCTTCGACCCGGAGTCGGGGGACGTGCTCGTCCAGGTGCCGCCCCTCTCGGAGGAGCGCCTCTACCCGAAAGCGGGCGCTCGTCGACCTCGTCTTGCCGAGCGGCTTCGGGATCGACGGGTGCTGGTCTACGCCACCACACGGGCACGCGCGACATCACCGGCCGGATGGACGACTTCCTCACTCGCCACGGCTTCAAGGTCGCGGTGATGAAGGCGGACGCCGTCGCTCCCGAGCGCCGCGAGGCGTGGGTGGCGCGGCGGGTCGAGGAGGGCGTCGATGTGCTCGTCTGCCACCCGCGGGTCGTGCAGACGGGTCTCGACTTGGTCGACTTCCCCACCATCTGCTGGTACGAGACGGACTACTCCGTCTACACCATGCGGCAGGCCTCACGGCGCTCCTGACGCATCGGCCAGACCGAGCCCGTCCAGGTCGTCTTCATGGCCTACCGGAACACCCTCCAGGCGGACGCCCTCCAACTCGTGGCGAAGAAGCTTCAATCGTCGCTGGCGGTTGAGGGGGAACTGCCCGAGGACGGCCTCGCCGCCTACGGGGACGACGGTGACGACCTCATGCTCGCCCTGGCGAGGAAGATCGTCGCCGGCGACGCGGGCGAGGAGTCCGTGGAGGATGTCTTCGCCCAGGCGTAGCAGGTCGCGGCGGAAGCCGAGGCGTTGTTGGTCGACGATGAGTGGGCCGCGCCGGTCGAGGAGCAGGTCCTCGCAGTCGGAGCCGATGTGGACCGCGGCCCGGACGCCCTGGAGCCGCAGCGGTCGCTGTTCTCGTGGGCCGAGTTCCTAGCCGAGAAACCGGCAGAGCCCAGACGGCGCCGACGGAAGCCGCCCGCATCGCTCCCTCTCTTCGAGCTGGCCGTCAGCTTGGAGCAGGAAGGGCAACGGGAGCTGGTTGGAGCAGAGGGCTGACAGCCTGAGGAGGGAGGCCACCGCCATGTGCGGTGGTCTCCCCAGCCCGCCCCTGTGTACGGGCTTTTGTCGTGCTCAGGATTCGGGAGAATTCGGCCCGGGAGACCAGTACCACGTGAGGGCGGGCGGGCATTGCGATCAGGGGGCACCCGGCAGTGACTGGCAGGCGATGCCGTCCCCGTCACGGTCGAGGCGGTGCCGGTCGCTCGCTGGCCCACCAGCCGCCTCGTAGAACGCTTGGGCCTGGTCCCACCGGTCGAAGTCTCCGCAGTCCCTGTCGGGGCCGGCGGGGTCGTACGGGAGGTCCGGCGTCGCAGACGCGCCAGCAGAGGTCGTCGGCGCGGGCGTGTGAGCCGGCTCAGTTACAGCAATCCTGGTAAGCGTTGGCGGGCTCTCGCATGTATGGAGCATGTCCCGCAGCGCGGCGAATTCCGGCTCCGTGACCGTCAGGTCCCAGCGGCTCTTGATCACGATCCAGTCGACAGCGTAGTCGCACCAGTAGGTGCGGAGGGGCGGCCTCCACTCCTCAGGGCCACGGTCGCCCTTGGAGCGGTTGGCCCTCGCCTGGACCGCGATCAGGTGGTCCGGGTAGGTCAGGTCGTTCGCGTACTGCTTCTTGCGCTCGGGGTCCCACGCCCAGCCCCCCGAGCGGTGTGCGTTGCCGAGCGGCACCATGTGGTCGACGTCGAGGCTCCGGGGAGCATCGAAAACCTCGCCACTGTAGGGACCGACCCATGATCCCGTCTCGACCCGGCACTCGCGTGCATCCTCGTACCGAACCTCCGCCTGCGACTCTGCGATGAGAACTTCTTGCCTGGCGTCTTGGCAGTCGCCGTCGGCGTCAATCCAGTGGCGCCAGGCGTCTCGGTCGTACGGTGGGAGGTCAGACGGGACGGGCCCGACCCGGACCTCAAGCCGGGTTGGGGGGCCATCTGATGCCGGTGTGGTTGCATGTGTCGCCGACGGCGTGCCGCTCTCCCTCGCGGGGGTTGCAGTGACCGTCCCGGTGACGGGGGAGGCACGCGTGGGCGTCGCCGTGGCCGGTGAAGATGCCCCTGGAGCAGTCGCCGGCGTCCCGCTGGGGGTGGCGGACGGCGGCGCGGCTACGGACGCCTCAGCCGGGGTCGCGGACGTCGCGGTCTCTGCTGTGGACTCGCCGGGGCTCACGGGCACGGCATCCGTGCAAGCAACCATGACGACGGCTAGTGCCGTCGCCGCCACCAGCGGAACGGATACCAGGGGCCGCCCCCTGCTCCGACGGGAAGCGCGACGGGCAGGAACGGTGGATGACAAGCTGCCTACCCTCCGGTCCACTGATGCCAATGCCGACCACGCGCCCCTCGGCTCGAGGAGCATGCGCTCACTAAGCCCCAAGAGGCCGGGCTCTGCGGCAACATTGGATCGATGCTGGGGTCGAGACAGCCTAGGGTCTAGGCTGTTGGCGCAGTGCCGGTCGATAGTCCAAGAGCGGCGGCTCCTATGCCAATGACCGCAGGACGGCCCAGGCATCGGGCCGACGCCGCCTCAGCCCGGGTACACTCTCGCACACACAGCTGCCCCTCAAAGTGGTGGACACGCCGGGGGCCACCCCCTAGAATCTCACTTACGAACACAAGTTCTGATACTGGGCACTGAGGCAGGACGGCACCTTTGCATGGCGAGTGAAACCGAAAACACCGCTCGACGCCAGTTGCTGGCGCTCTGCACCATCGAGGGCATCGACTGGAACTTCCTCGCGCGGGAGGCGCTGGCACGAGGAACAGTCTCGCACCTCCTTGAGGGGCAGCCGGCAGAACGCTCAGCTGTCGCCAAACGGGCGCGCAGGCTGATTGCCGCGGCGCAGGAGACGCTGCAGGAGCGCCTGGACCGGGTCGATGAGGAGGTAGAGCGCGCCGGCGCGCAGCTCATCACCGTGCTCGACGAGCGGTACCCGGTGAATCTTGAACTTGTCTTCAACCTCCCCCCGTTCCTCTTCGTGCGGGGCACGATGTCTCCAGAGGACGCCCGCTCTGTGGCGGTCGTAGGTACCCGGCAGGCCTCGCCGGAGGGACTGTCGCGAGCGGGGAAGATGGCAACCTTGCTCACCGCTCAGGGCGTGACTGTCGTCTCTGGATTGGCGCGCGGCATCGACACGGCAGCTCACACAGCAACGCTCGAAGCGGGCGGCCGCACCATCGCAGTGGTGGGCAGTGGGATCCTGCGCACCTACCCGCGGGAGAATGAGGCCCTCGCCGAGCGGATCGCCGCCACCGGGGCCGTGGTCTCACAGTTCTGGCCCGACAGCCCGCCGGCCCGCTACAACTTCCCGAAACGCAACGTCACCATGTCCGGGATCAGCCAGGGAACGGTGGTCATCGAGGCGAGCAGTACGTCAGGCGCGAAGATGCAAGCCCGCCTCGCGCTTGAGCACGGCAAGTACGCGTTCCTGCTCCGGTCGCTCGTCACGCGCCAGCCTTGGGCGCAGAGATACCTGCAGCAACACCCGCGGTGGGCGGTAGAGGTCTCTGAGCTCGATGACGTGTTGCAGCGCCTCCGTCCGCCCGAGGGCATCCAGGCGGTCACAGATCAGCGCCGGCAGCTAGCCCTCAGCCTGGCTGACTGAGAACGAGCCGCAGGAATGCCAAGGAGGTTCGACCGTCTCGACCCGAAGCCTCCGGGCTTCGGCAGGTGCGGGGTGTGTGCCTACCAGCGTTCTGGTCCCCCCGCAATCTGCTTCACATGCGCGTTGGAGCACACCGAGCCGCATCCGCCCGCGCAGTGTGACTTCTGTAGCCAGGCACTCCAGAGGCCTGGGGCCCGATGCCTCAACATCATTTGCGACTGGGACTTGGACGAGCGCTGGTATGGGCGGGTACGCGCGATCGCACCCCACTCCGGGGCTATGCAGCGAGTCATCCGCCGGTACAAGTACGACGAAAGGAAGGCCTGGGGACAGATCCTCGGGCGCGTCCTACTCGGCTATCTGGACGAGCGCGCGGAAGAGTTCAACAAATACGACATGATCATCCCGATGCCCGCCTATACCGGCCCCGGGGCGCACCGTACTTGGGCACACATTGACCTCTTCGTGGCCCACGCCGCAACCGAGGACTCGTCTGGCTGGCCCTTTCGCCGGGATCCCCCCGTGGTCGTGAAGACCGCTGAGACTGACACGATGACTAAGAAGGGCTGGGCGACCCGCCACACGATCGCGGTTGCGCAGTTGCGGCCTGCTCTTCAAGTGCCGGACCGTTCTGTGGTGTCCGGTCAGAAGATCGTCGTCATCGACGACGTCTTCACGACGGGGCACGACATGCTCGAGGTCGCCAGAGCGCTCAGGCTGGCAGGTGCTGCTGCGGTCGACGGCCTCGTCCTTGCCCGGGCCCAGTGGCGCCAGGGGGTCTGAGCGTAGGACGGACCGTAGCGGCAGCGAAGGGAATGGCCGGCAAAAGATGAGAGAGGCCTTTCGAACTCTAGGGCGACAATCTGGTCGGGGTCGCGTCCAAGATGTCGCGGGGCGAACTCCCCTTTCCGCTGGACGATACGTACAACCTCTAGGCTAGGCCGTCGGCCTAGTAGCACTGGCCCGGTGTTAGCCGCGCGCGCACCTCGAGGAAGCCAACTTGGGCGGCAGCAATCTTGAAGACACTAGCCTCGACGGAGCAAACCTCGAGCGCGCAGTCCTACAGGGCGCGAACCTCTGGGCTGCGAGCCTCGCAGGTGCGATCCTTGGTGGCGCGAACCTTTCGTTCGCGAACCTCCAGGGAGCGACTCTCCGAGATGCTGACCTTGACGGCGTGATGCTCTGGGGGGCGACCCTCGAGAACGCGAACGTGGGGTTCGCAAGCCTACAGGCCGCGGACCTCGGGTCGGTGAATGCCGCCGGAGCCAATTTCCGGGGCGAATCTTCATGGCGCGAACTTCCGGCGCGCGACACTCCGGGATGCGAACCTTCGGGACGCCGAGCTCCGAAACGCGGACCTTTGGGAGGCCGACCTGCGTGGCGCGAGCCTCGACGGCGCCAACTATGGCGAACAGACACGGTGGCCGGAAGGGTTCACTCCCGAGCGGTCCGACTGAGGTGGGCGAGAGATCGGGTTCCCGAACCTAGTCTGGTTGGAGACGGACTACTCCGTCTAACCATGCGGCAGGCGTCACGGGACTCCTGGCGCATCGGCCAGCCCGAGGCCGTGCCTGTCGTATTCATGGCCTACCGGAACACTCTCCAGGCCAACGCCCTCAAGCTCGCTGGCCGGTCGAACGACGGAGGGCGGACTCTCCGCCTACGGCGACTAGCCGATGTTGGCGCTCGCTGAGGAGAGCCCGTACCCCGTCGCCAGCCTCACTCACACGGCCAAATCTTGACGACCATGTCACCCATCCAGCGTCCGCGCTGCGTAATGTCCTCCTCGGTCCACTGGTCGTCAGACTCCTTAAGGAGCCGCCGGTTCAAGAACAGGTTGTCCGACTCCTGAATCTTCTCGCGTTTCACCTTCCACGCCCTGTTGCTGGCGGACGAATTCAGTCGTGCGTTCAGCAGAGTCAGGTTCCCTAGCGTGGCGAGCGCCTGACTCCGCTCCTCTTCTGCCTGCTCCGGGTCGATCCCGCTCGGCAACGGCCACTCTTCCGGCCCCCACCCTTGGGGCATCAGGTGTTCCACGTGGAGCCCAGCCGGAGGTGCCGGATTGCCCGCCATCGATGGGATCAGATTCCTCTCCAACCCGGCCAGCACTAGGCGGCATGCGTACAACGCGAGATTTCGCTGTAGGACAGCCTGTCTTGTGACCGCGTCGCTCGGCCATCGATTCGCGTTCTCCGAGTACGACAAGAGGTGCGTGCATATTGCCTTGCTCGGTCCCTCCGGGATCTGAGCCTGTTCGGATAGCGCCTCGATCAACTCCAGGGCGACCTGGTCGTAGCTGCGCGCCTGGTACCCAGCGATGAGCCTGCGCACGAGGTAACTCTCGAGGACTACGAAGCACGCCTCCCGATCCTCGGCGCCGATGTCCAGGTGCCGCAGCCTCAGCAACAGAGGCCATACGGCACCAGCCCCCATGGCCAGGCGGCGCTCGTGGAACAGCGCTTCGCGGTCCTGGGTCCCAGACTCCACCGTCTCTGACTCCATGAAGTACCGTGCGTCGTCCAACAACTGCTTCATGATCTCTTCGAGCCGATCGTCTCTCCGATCCACATAATTCTGGAACTCGCGGAACACGCGCCGTACCGCAACAGACGCGCCGGTTTGAGCCTCGAGCCAGTAGTCGACGAATACATCGACTCGTGATCGCTGCTGGACGCCACGACCAATCAGCTGACGCCACCAGGGATCATCGAAATCATCCAGGTATTGCTCGAAGAACCTGTCCTGGCTCAGGGTGCGGTCTTCGTCCGCCTTGTACAGCAGGTAGTTCTTGATCTTGTCCCACTCAGTCAGCGGCTCCCCGCGAGCATTCAGGCTCTCGAAGATTGCGTGCTCCTTCTCGTGGGGATCCAGGTAAATGGCGACTACACGGAGCTTGAGAGCGAGCGTTCGTGTCAGCGCATTGCCGGCCAGGTTGATTCGGTCACCGCGAAAACGGAGCCACTCTCGGATCTCGCTGCTGAAGTACCGATAGCAGTCGGCCATGGGACCGCCGATATTGGGACTGCTATCGCCGTCACGTGCCGCGCTCATGACATCAGGGAAGCGTTCATAGTCATGGCCGCTCCTGAGTCTCTGGTATTGAATCTTCAGGGGCTGGCTCGCTGAAGTGTTGGCGGTGAAGTTGCGGAGGTCGTTGGCGGGTTCAGTAAGGCCAGCGACATCAAGGGCTGACGCCGCCGCAGCCATCAGAATCTGAAGGGTCGTCAGGCGCTGCTGCCCATCGATGACGCGGTACTTCATCGCCAGGTCCGGGGTGCTCCCGCCTATCTTGAATACGACGGCACCCATGAAGTGGGCTTCTACTCCCTCGGCGTCGGCATCAGCGAGTTCACTGCCAGAAGCGCTCTTGAGGAGTTCTTCAGCGATGTCTCGGACGTCCGACCACAGGGGCTCCCACTGCTCGTCTCGACTCCAGACGTAGAGCCTCTGGTAGTTCGGAACGATGTACACGAGATTCCCACCGAAAAGCTCGGCCAGAGGGTGGTTTCGTGGTTCCAATGCGAGGAATCTCCTTTTCCGGCGCCAGGATGATGTCTCTGACGGGTGGGCTAGGCTGGGCGAATTGATTACTCAGGATGGAGCGGGACACCGGTGTCCACCCTTGGCTGGGAGCATAGGTTCGGAAGTGCCTGTGCGCACATGCCTAGCGTTGGTCGAAGAAGGCCCGGCTGTAGACCGCGCGACTCCGTCGCGGCCCTGCGGCCGCATGCGGCCGCTGCTACCCCTGGAACACGAATGTGAGCCCACCATGGACCCCTCGTTACGCCCGTGTCGCCTCGTAGACGCGGACAGGTACCCCTCAACGACATGCGTTTCGATGCTGGCGTCACGGGCCTCGCACGAGACACACCCGCTCAGCTTTCGGTCCAGGTGGTCGAAGAGGTCTTGCTTCCACTGTTCGTGCTGTTGCGATGGCATCTGCCTCTACCTCACTTCCGGCTGATGTGTCCCTACGTCGGCTACTCGGGAGCGGTGCGCTTTTTCAGATAGCGGGCGGGCGCTTGCCCACTACCCTCCTTGAAGTAGACTTGGCCGTCCTCCCGAATGCTGGATACCTCGTATTCCCTGGGGAATTCTTCGGCGACGGACTGCCATCTCTCACCCAGCGCTTCCTTCAGGCGCTGTTCCATGGGGTCGTCTGGCATGAAGACGATATCGCCGGGCTTCAGCCCCATTCGCCTCACCGCGTCCAGGTTCGAGAGCTGAATCGCCTCTTGGATTCTGACAAACGCGCTCCAAAAGGATGCGCAGTCGGTCACGTCGATCTCCAACTCATCCGCCAACTCCCGTTGGCGGTCCGACACGACACGAGGAGGGCAACCAACCGCGTTGCCGACCCTTTCCAGGATGGCGGAGGCGACCCCGGCGAACGTGTCGTCAGGCGACACCTGAATCCCCAGCTGGTCGGCGGTCGCCAGTTGTTCCGGCGTGGGCGTGACCCCGCTCCACAGGACCTTGGGCGACCCGGCGTACTGTATTTCCCATATCCGGTAGCTCATCTGTCAGGTTCCGTGTCCCTCGGTCTTCTTCCGTTCCGAACCGGTTGTAGGGTCCTAGCGTTTGAAGAGGCCACTGATCCACTACCACAGCCTGCGTAGGACGCTTCGGTGCTTGCGGTCGAGGGCGGCATAGTAGTCACGTCGGCGCTCCGCCTCAAGGCGCCGCCCGTCGGCGATTTCTTCAGCGGTCCACCGCTCCGCCCAGACCACCTCACCGCCTGTGATCAGGTAGTGCGATGGCAGGCTAGCTGCCAGTTGCCGACCGACGGACGAAGTGTCGGCCCGCCATCGGTCTCCTCCAGGGACCTTTCGGTGGGTCCGAGGGGCGTGCTACGGCCTGTTGTTCGCAGCCCTGCTGTTCCACCAGACTGGACAAAATCGAGAACCTTCGTCCTCAAGCTGCGGTTGGCCCTGCAATAGACGAGGGAGTGCAGGTGGTGGGAGGCACCACACCGGTGTGGTCGGTTGGGCGTTCGCACACGGAGAACGAGCTCATCGAACGGCACTGCGGTGGGTGAGGGCCCCCAGACTAGTCGTGAAGCTTGCAGGATCGCCCTCCACTGAAGTCGTGAGGGCAACCGAGTGGGGGCGGGCTGGGTTGCGGTAACGGCCTGGAGCTTGGCAATCGTGCGGGCCATCAGTCCTCGCGACGTCGGCATCCCGGGCCCCTTGGCAGGGGTCGAGGGGCTGGTGACGGTAGCCCAAGAAGCGGGCAGGTGCATAGTCCAGCCTCTGGCGGCGCCTTTCCCTCGGCTCGCCGCGTCAACCCCTGCCGTAGCGCGGGGGTCAACGCGGATGCCATCGTAGGCAATCCGCCCTTCATTCACCCTGGGGAGTCAATCCACGGATCTAGCGCAGCGCGCTGTAGATCGCTGAGGACGATGCTGCCACTCTGAGTCGCGACTCTGAGTCGCCGACCTAGGGCTCTACCTGACCAAGTCCTGATGTTCTCAGTGACGATTGTAGCCAACAGCGCGGTATCTCTGACGGCTTCGAGGAAAGTAGCGACGGGCCAGTCCCTCCGCTCGAACGCCTCGACGACCGCCCTTCTCAGAGTTCGGGCTCGGCCCGGACCGCTGTCACGAGTCAGCCGAAGCAGCCACCGTGATCCCGGCAAGACGAACTCCAGTTTGTCCCAGTCCTCATCATCGAGTCGACCTTCCTCGGCCAACTGGTGAACCGTTTGAAAGACCTCGGCTACCAAGGAACTTGCGGAAGGGTCTTTATCATGGAAGCCAACACCAAGTGCGAATGCATGGACTGACGAACCTTCGGCAGTGTAGGGGTCGATGCTCCTGACGATCTCGACCCACCGACTACTCGTAAGAGCACGAGTCTGACGACCTTCAGGCCGAAGCCGTTCTAGGACGAACCTGGAGAGCACCGCAGAAGGCCTTTCGCCCCTAGCAAGCCACGAAACCCCTCGCTCGGGATATCCACGGAGGGTGGAGAGCCACTCCGGGCTCGCCTGGAGCGCCCCGCTCGATTCGGTTCCTTCTCCAAGCACGTCGAAGGCTGCGTCGATCACAAGATCTCCAGCGCAGTCAGAGAGGTCACGAAGGCCAACAGGCTGGTCAGCAGCAACTACCGCACGAACCATCACAGTGAGCAACGGCTCATCAATTTCACTCGCAGGGAGCCACGTCAAGGCTTTGCGCCGGGCGCTCTCCGATCGCCAGAGCGCCGAGTGTCCGACAATAGAGGGGCGAAGATCGAGGCCCTTCAACGCAACGTCCTCCGGTGACGACCGGATGAGGGTGGTGAACGCGTCGGCATCGAGATGTTCGTCCGACAGCCGGAGCAGTGCTTCACGGGCAGGTGCGGTAGCGAAGGCTGGGAATTCGCTCAGGAATACTCCGAACTCTGGGTCAGGCTCAAGCAGGGACTCCGAGAACGCAGTTGCTAGAGAACGCCCCCACCCTGGGAAGGCAGATACGCCCGTCAGTCGCGACAGAACGGAAAGCCGATCGAGATTTGTAAGCCGACCAGCGGGGCTCGACCCCGACTCGTCGAGTGCCCAAGACTTCAGCGCCCTAGCCGATGACCGTCTCGGGTACCACTCCCTGACAACCTCCAGCAAGGACTGCCAATCCGAGGGGTTCGACACGTCCTGAGCAAGCCGATGGATTTGTGCCAAGCGTCCGAACGACAACCGCTCCGGTTCGAGTTCTGGTCCCAGTCGCCATGTGAAGGTTCTCGCCTGCGGCATGACATCGTGATGCGGGCGAAGGTCATCGGTCCACGTGGTCGACGTTGGGTGAATATGATGTCCCTCGATCAGGACGTATCCACCGGACGACGCGTCACGCGCGATCGCGCGATCTTGCGGTATGACCTGCAGGTCGTATGGACGGCCTGCGACTTGGCGCAGGGACAGGGACCCCGTACAAAACGAGAAGCGCTCCCGAAGTTCAGGCCACTGAAGTGACCAAATGTGAAGCAGAAGCTCCTCGTACTCACTCGAGGACGCAGCCGGCACGAGAATCGGGACAGTCGAGCTTCCATCGCTGTACAGGGCTTCAAGGATCTCGTCTGTCCAAGTGCTGTGCCTGGTCAATTGGGAGGGCACTTGCCGATGTAGAGGCTCGGCGACCTCTCTCGTGTTGATCACGAGCGGACTTTCATAGTCAGAAGCTTGCTCCAGAGTCAGTGGTCGCCGAAATGAGTTGGCGAGGTTCGCAACGCCCTGCAGCTCGAGCTGCTCGGGAGTCAGTAGCAATGTATGGGTCCACACTGAGCCTGGTCGTCCGCTTCCAGTTGCCAACCACGTCCGAGCGAATGCGTAGAGATGCTCGCCAGGAACTGGATACCCCGTTATGTAGCTCTCGAATCCACGAGTCCGAGCCGCCGATCCAGAAAGGTCCGATAACTCAAGGAGGGCCCGATCCCCATCCTTGGTCAGGGGGAGGGAGGCTGCTAGTAGTTCGTGGCCGTTTCGGTAGCCATGCAAGGCTTGTGCAACTTGGAGGGGACCGCCACCGCTCGTCTCGATGTCAATTGCGCTCGACATTGTGGCCCCACCGAAAGCTATCAGCGGTGCCTACGCATCCGCAATCAGCCAAGTTCCCGACGCCCCTGACTTCATCCTCATGCTGCCATTCCCTTGCCTTGACGCAAAGTTCAGCAATTGGCTGCGTCCGGTGCAAGGCTACGCCGGGACTACTGTATGGACATCTGGAGAGCGCCAGGCGCGTCGGCACGCCAGGATCCTCGACGAGTACGGGGGGTTGTCACGGCGCGGTACCGCCGTGGCTTCAGGAGCGGAGACGCTAGGACAAGGTGAGAGTGCTGACACCCCGATCAGCGTGAGGAGGGCGGCTTAGAGCAGGGACAGGCTCGCCCTGCACGCCGCTCTCAAGAGGCCATTTCCGTGCCCTGATGCGGCAACCTCCATCTTGAAGGTAGTCATCGTGCCCGGGTTCCACAGGAGTGCACCGCCTCGCGGTGTCGCAAAGCCAGCGAAGCCCCGCTCCCGCTCAGGGAAGAATGTAATGAGCACCCGTGGGAATGCTGCGACCTCCCCCCGAGGAGCTGCGGGTGACTCCGAGCCACCTGTGAACGGCACCAGCGCTGCCGCCGTTGCCGTCACGACCGACTTGACGGCGAAGGAGTTCCGGCTCAGCCGTTCCACGACTCTCCAAATGAGCTTGAGGCGTCAACCCGAGCCGCCTCTGGGTTCACATCTCGTCCAGCCGGCTCTCGATGCGCTTCCACTCGCGCCCGACCTTGGGCCACGCTGTAAGAGGCGGCCTTCTCTAGCAGGGTGCTGAAAAAGTCCGCTGCGGTCGTTTTGGGCCGATTTTGACCCGTTCGCGAAATCGAAAAGGCCAATGTTTCTGGGCTCTGTGAGAGACTGCCGGATGGTCAGTCAGGACCTCACGCCCAAGATCATGCATTTATCAGTACCCTGCTAGTCAGCGCGTTCAGGCGCAGAGTAGACTCGGTCGGCCTGTAGGAGAGCCAACACGTGCTAAGACTTGCCGAACTCCCCGGGTGGCTTAGAGGAACTTTTGGGTGGCTTTACCTCGCTTGGGTGTTAGTTGTGACTGCATTCGCTGCATGTGTGGTGATCCGGGCCTTGGACTTTGATAACGAGGTGGAGCCGACAGTCGAAACGATCGTACTGATGGCCGGACTGCTCGTCGCACCGCTCCTTCCATTCGCTCAAAGGCTGTTCTTCCCCGGCGGCGGCGGAGTCGACTTCAACGTCACGAGGACACGCGAGGCGGGGCTGACGGCAGAGACGGGCATCGAAGAGGCCGCCACTATGTTCGAACTCCCGCCCCTGGACTCCTGGTTGGAGGGAGAGGGCGTCAAATGACTAGCCCGCCAATCCCTCCATTGCGGATTGAAGACCTAGAACTGGATGATAAGCCGGAGGTAGCACTGATCGTCGCTAGGAGGGCGATTGAGGCACGCCTTGACTGGCTGACGAGCTACGTTGCGCCGGACGAGCGTCGTGTCGGGGCCGACTCCACTCTCCCTATACTGAAGTCTCAGGGCGGATTCGATGCCAAGACGGTGCAGGCGATTAGGGATGTACTCGGAGCGACGGACCCAGTAGCCCACGGACGCAGCGTTTCGCCTAGTGTCGCCGCCGTAGTCGCAGAGTCAGCAGCCCGCGTGTGCGCGGCGCTGGACGAGATGATCCGTCAATTGCAGGAACAGCTTCAAGGCATGCCGCCTCAGACCAAGCTTGCATATGCCTTTTTGACGTTGCCGAGCACGACGCGTCGCTCGCTTGCGGTGCGGCTAAACCTATTCGAGGAGGACGACGACTCGCTTTCGCGCAAGGAATCCGCGCGCGCTGTCTTTGAGCGGGCCAAGGACGCTAAACTGCTCTCGGACTTGTGGACCGCAACGGCTCAAGCAAGCCAAGACATCCCGCCCCAGCCACCGCCTGGATTGGAGTAATCCCGCGATGCACAACTACTTCGCCGCATGGCTCAAAGGTGCAAATGTACAACTGACGGACGGCGTAGCCAGAAGCCGATGGGCCGCTGTAGAAGCACTGGTTCATTGGGCAACCGAGTCGGGGAAGGCAGTACGTCTCTCAGCGCCTGCTATCGCGGTTGCATCTATCAGCGCGGAGCAACGTCAAGAGATATCACAGGTTCTTCAGGGGGGAGATGCATCGTTCGCTATGATCGGCAACGACGCCGAGCTACAGGTTCTCGCGGCCTCGGCAGTCGTCCAGTTGTTAGTGGAAGAGGGACCGGTTGCGGATGCTGCAGCGCTCTCCGTGGGCACGGGCACCTTCGGGAATCGCGAACCGGAAGCCGCACCAGGTCTTGCACAACTCGCGCACGACTATCTCAGCCGTCGAGCAGTAACTGCGCGAATCTACGATGATGCACCTCGGGACTCCGCCTTCGCCCCCCGTCAGGCGGCTTATATCAAGGGACGCCTTAACACGCTCTCGAAAGATCTCGCCTCGGACGGCGAGGAGCAGGATGCCGACGACGGTCTAGCTTCAGCAACGGCGGTGGAGGCCCTTGGCAAGATCGTGGCGAGTCTCACGGGATACCTCGAGCAAGTGGCGACAGATGAGTCCATCGCTCACAACCGACTGGTCCGGGCCCAAGCTGCGTTCTCGGAAGAAACCAACATCCTATGGTGGGTGATCAACGGCTACTCACAAGACCTGAGTAGGCCGCGGGGTCAGGCGTCGGCGGCGGAACTCACTCTCCCTTCGGCTCGTGAGCTGGCGCACCTCGTCACACATGGGGTACCACCTGCGGCCTCGATCGAGTACCTGCGACGCGCGTTGTCATCCGCGGAAGGCGGAGCCCCTGATCAACTTACAATCGCAGAGGTGATGGAGGCGGCAGCGCCGGACTGGCGAGAATCGGCGACGGTCGCGTTGCCAGAGGGAGGCCCTGACCATCTCTTCCCGGTCCTTACCGGCTTGCGGATTGTGGACGAGGGTTCTGGGAACGACGACTGGAAGCGGATATTTCGGGACAGGACAGGTCTCGCTGGAGACTTCACTGCTGCCCCGGAGGAAATCGGAATACATCTCTTGCGCGAACTGTCACTCGGTAGCTGCTTGGTCAGCTCCGCACCTGATTAGGAAGTGAGGCCTTGGTCACGAACTCGGATGACGCGGTGGAGAGGTTCGTCGAACTGCCGTCCGCGGACGCACTCACTGTCGATGAAGCGAACCAGACGGCCCGATCTTCCGTTACGCGAGTCATCCTTCCGGTAGGCCGTGCGGGGGTCGGGAAGACGACATTGCTTGCGGAGATGTACGAAAGATTCCTCGAGGGTCCGTTTGCCGGGTATCGATATGCGTGGTCCCGGACTCTTCATGGGTTCGAGCAGCGTGCTCATGACGCGAGGATCGCTTCTGGACGAATGGCGCCTACGACGCAAAGGACACCGCTCGCTGGCTCCGAAGAGTTCTTGCACCTGCGCCTCGCCCCTCTCGGGGCAGAGGCGCCACCGAGGGATGTCCTAATTGCCGACTGGCCCGGCGAGGTATTCCGAGAGATGCGGGACGATGTGCAGGCAGCGGTATCTCATCCACTTCTCCCCCGGGCCGACCACATTGCATTCCTCGTGGACGGCAAGAGCTTAGGGACACTGTCACTGCGACAAGCCGCACGCCACGAGACCGACATGCTCATTCAGAGCATCTTGGACGCCGGCGTCGACCGGGCTGTGAAATCAGTCATCTTCACGAAGTGGGATGCTGCTTTGAAAGGAGATGGTGCTGATCAACTCGACGAATTCGTCAGGGAGTTCGAGAAGCAGATCCGTGGCAAGCACGAGACCCGCGCAGGTGAACTTCACTTCATAAGGACAGCTGCCCGCCCAGCCGTTGGCTCCAATCTGGGGCGCGGGACGAAATTGGATGAAGTCCTCCGACTGTGGCTTGGCTCAACTCGCAGACCGTTCGAGGCATCCTTGTTCCCCGAGGTTCAGGCCGTCCGCGAGTTCGATCGTTTCCGATCTATTCATGCGCAGAGGGCCGGATGATGGACCAGGCGCTGCTCGTCGGTCTCCCCGCCTCCGGGAAGACCACGTTTATCGCGGCTCTGTGGCACGTCATCGTCAGCCAGGACGTCGATGGCGCCCTTGCTCTAGAAGTGATGGATGCACCTGTGGATCATCTGAACGAGTTAGTCGATCGCTGGCTACGGTTCGAGGAGGCCAACCGAACGAGCAGCAGCGCCGAGCACGCCTCGGCGATCAGAATCAGGTCCGGCGGCGGGGAACTGATTACTGAGATCGTTGTACCCGACCTAGCCGGCGAATCGATCCAGCGGAGCGTTGTGGACCGCCAATGGACGGGAGACTTCGCGGAATTCGTTCGCGGCTCCACAGGCGTGCTGCTCTTTGTTCACCCTGAAAAGATACGGGAGCACTGGTCGATCACAGACGCAGTGGACATCGCCGGTGAGGAGACGCAATCCTCTGTCAACCCTGAATTGGCTGGTGAATCCGCAGCCAGCGAGTGGACCGCTGACAAAGTGCCGACCCAGGTAGAGCTTGTCGATCTGCTCCAGCTTCTCTGCGAGCACATTGACAAACAGCACTTTAGGCTCGCGATAATCGTATCCGCCTGGGATCTCGTGAATGATCAGGGGCGGCCGTCGGATTGGCTTGCCAAACAATTCCCTCTGCTCGAGCAATTCCTGATCAGTGCCCGCTCGCGGCTGGACCTTCGCGTCTACGGGGTTTCTGCTCAGGGGGGGCGGCTCCCCGAGGACGGCGAGCGGCTCCAAACCTATGTCAAGGCTTCACACCGGATTCAAGTGGTGCGTGACGACGGCGCACCATCGCACGACATTACTGCGCCCCTCCGGTGGGTCGTCAATGTCGATGCAGGGTGAAGTCAAGAGCGCCGGCGGGATCGTCCATGTCGCCCAAGCCTTGCATGGGTACCGAAACGGGCACGAGCTACTAGCGACTTCCCGCAGCTTGTCTCGGGGTGGGCAGCGAGCCCTCCTTGAACTGTCTGACTTGTCCGGACCGGCCGCAAGGACTCGCGGGTTTGAAAGCTATATTTCGGGCTACCCGGTGCCTGGCGAACGCCTTTACGCGTTTGCTAGGACCTGGTTGGCAACTGGAGGCGCGAGGCCGGGCTCCGTGTGGACCCACACTTTGCTTCTAACACCTGAGCAGCTCGCGATGCGGGGTGTAGCAAACCTCGCCGAGCGGTTCCGGCAACCACTGACTCCTGAGCAAGCCGTCGACTATGAGAGCCAACTCGAGATTGGTGAGCAGGACCTCGACGAGCGTTCACTTGAGCTAGCACCCGCCCGGTTGACCGAGGGCGACATCCCTACGGCTGAGGTCTTCGAGGCCCTGTGCCACAACGACAGCGCGAACCTCCCTATCGTCCTGTCGGCCGCCTCGTCGAGTGAGTACGAGGAGCTTCTGCTTCATATCTGGTCACTTCAGTGGCCGGAGCTTCGCGAGCGCTTCTCGTTTTGCACTGGAGCTCTCTCGTTCCGCCACGTCGGAGGGCGCCCGTTCGACCTGCAGGTCGTACCACAGAGTCGCGCCGCCACGATCGGGCGCTCCACATCGACCGAGGCGTATGTCCTGACTGGCGGACCTCGAGTCCGTTCCGTCTCGGCCACATGGGCCAATGGCCTCTTTCTAGGTCATGATGGCATGGGGGAGTTCATAGCCTTCGCATGGCAATTTGGACCGGAGTTGGGACCAGACCGGCTAACGTTCGGACGCCTAGCACAACTCCACCGGATCGCACAGCACCTCACTGACCGCGAGGATTGGAGGTCCTTGCTGGAGATGGTCGGTGTCTGGTACCGGCGACCGTCTGCGGCTCGGGCGCTCAAGTCGTGGGCGCTCGGCGAATCGGCTTCGAGCTTTGCGGAGCCGCTCACAAGCCTCGATCGACTGTCTGTGCTGTCGAGACTAACTGGCGCATCCGCCTTCCCAGAGTGGAGGCGCGCGCTGGCCGGCGCGTTTTTGCAGACTACGTCGGTCGCCGAGCCAGGACTCGAAGTGTTCCTGAGCGAGTTCCCAACCTCCGCGACGGCACTTGCACGCGAAGAACTGCTCCGCCTCTCGGCGGAACATCTCAGTGCGGACCTCTTCGTCATTCTCATCCGGTCATCACCAGATGCGGTCGCGTTGAGTGCCCTCAATCTCAGACCGGCAATCCTCGGGGATCGCGAGCTGTGGCAGTCGGAGCGCGCCAGGGACCGTGCCTTGACATGGCTTTCTGCGCGTCGAATTGATGAGCCGTTGATCGCTGCGACAGTTCGTGCCGTAGTCGCAGCAGGTCACCCCGTTGGCCTTGGTGACCTCACTGAGCGCATTGGAGCACGCACCATCGACACCGCCCTTGACGTGCTAGGCGAAGACACCGAAGGGGACACGGTCCTTCACAAGGAGTCGGAATGGGCATCCACCCTGCAGGCACACCCGGAGCGAGGGGTCTTGTGGCTCGCTAGAAGCGAGAGGCCTTCTCCGGCTCTCGCCAAGCTAGTCCTTGAGCGACTTCAGCCCGGGGATCGTCCGATCCTTAATCTCCCGGATAGCCGTTGGGTCGAGATTGCCAAGAGCATTCCCCCTCACACCGCTGAAGGGTCTGCGGTCCATGCATTAGTACTCGGCGTCGGCTTCCACGAGGAACGCCCGTCCGCGAGCCCCCTCTTAGCCGAGGTCTTCCAGACCGTTCACAATTCGACCGAAGAAGGCCGACTCGGTGACGATGACTGGGACAAACTGATACGGGCCTACCCGAGGCCACCGCGGGCATTGCGGCGACTCATCAGTAACCGCAAGGTCGGACGGGGACGAGTTCTGAGGAGAGCAATCGTCGAGGCGTTCGGCCAGAGGAACTGGCCCATGGCGGACTTCCTCAAGGCCGTCAGCGATACGGTAGTGCTGGGGCGCATCGTCACTGAGAACCTCCGGACCAACTCAGGCAAAAGGTTGCGGCGGCGGCTCAACGCCGCGCTCGAGGAGGGCGACATTATCCTCAGCGATCTACAGCGCACGGCGCTCTCCCCGTGGATTGATACCTAACTTGTGAGAAGGTCGGGTAGGGCAGTGGCGAGCTTCCAGTCGCAAACGACCTGCTCTGCACGCTGAGCGCTCGGATCGGCCTTGAGCACGCTCCGCGCGTCGCGATGACTCGAGCTTCTAGCTGATTCGCCGAGCAGTTGGTCTTGCGCAGGCCGGTACGAGAGGGCTAGTGGCGTGCCGATTCGGCAGCCTGGGGATGGCTCACAGGCACGGTGTAGGGGGCGTGGTTGCCCCCCCTTAGGGGATTCGAACGGTTGCCCGCCGAGAAGGTCCAGCCTCGGGTCACTACCCTCAACGGCCAGGATATTCACCCCTCAGAAGGCCAGCACGACGTGGAACCGGGCGCATCCCTTTTCGCACGAACCCACCGTCATGCCCATGTTCGTGCGCTGGTGAGAAAGGCTCCGCTCAACCAGTGGGCCTCGTGAAGGGTCGGCGCTCTCTATCCCTCTCGTAGAGGCAAGCCCACCGCCCACGAGTAGCGCAGCTTTTGGTGTTGATTGGAATTCCGGTAACCTAGCGACTCCGTACAACTCGTTCGAGACGCACTAGCCGGCCCCGAATCCGCCGGGCCGCACCCCCACAAGGAGTAGCTCGGGGGTCGAACCAGTTTATTGTTGGTGGTATCGGGGATAAGGGCGAAGGCCTCGAGGGTCACGGCGCCCAGGAGAAAGACGCCTTCTTCTCCGAAGATGACGGGCGTTGTCCGCTCCCTGTCATCAATCCTGAAACGGGCTTCCCCCACACCCCACGTCTTGATACTGCGGTCGCCAAGGGTGAACTCCTGCGTCTCAGTTGGAGACACTCCAAGAGTTTCCAGGAGGTCGGCAGGAAGCACGGAGTAGACCGCACCCGTGTCAACGACCGCTTCTACCGAGGTGAACTGTGCTTCAGCAGGGTTGGGCACGCCAACAGTGACCTTGAACAATCCCAGGCCGCGCTCCCGCTCGTGATGCATCGACGATAGCACACTGCGCCAGCAAATCTGCTGCGCTCAGCGAAGAGCGGGCAAGGCTCGCGGCTAGCTGCGGCCGAAGAGCCTGGAGCCGAGCCAGCGGATGGGGTCGAAGTAGCGGTCGGCGACCCGCTCCTTCAGGGGGATGATGGCGTTATCGGTGATGTGGATATCTTCCGGACAGACCTCGGTGCAGCACTTGGTGATGTTGCAGTAGCCCAGGCCCGCATCCTTGCGGGCGAGCTCGAGCCGGTCCTCGGTGTCGAGGGGGTGCATCTCGAGCTCGGCGAGGCGCACGAAGAAGCGCGGGCCGGCGAACTCGGGTTTGTTCTCGGGGTGGTCGCGGATGACGTGGCAGACGTTCTGGCAGAGGAAGCACTCGATGCACTTGCGGAACTCCTGCCCACGCTCGACGTCCTCCTGCATCATGCGGTAGGTGCCATCGGCCTCGGGGGCGCGCGGCTTGAAGGCCGGGATAGTCTTCGCCACCTCGTAGTTGAAGGAGACGTCCGTGACCAGGTCGCGGATGAGGGGCCACGTCTTCATGGGGGCGACGGTGATCTGCTCGCCGGGCTCGTAGAGGTTCATGCGGGTCATGCACATGAGGCGGGAGTCGCCGTTGATCTCGGCGCTACAGGAGCCGCACTTGCCGGCCTTGCAGTTCCAGCGGACGGCGAGGTCGGGAGCCTGCGTGGCCTGGATGCGGTGGATCACGTCGAGGACGACCTGGCCCTCCTCGACCTCAACCTCGTAGTCCTGCCAGCCGCCGCTCTCGGCATCGCCACGGAAGACGCGCATCTTCGCTGTTTCGCTCATGGTTACTCCTCGAGCAGCCGCTGCAGGTCGGCGGGCATCTCCGGAAGGGGCGAGGTGGTGACCTCCATCTCCCCATCCGCGCCCTGGCGGATGACGACGTTCTTCGTGCCCCACTCGTCGTCGTTGGCGCCGGGGTAGTCGTCGCGGGTATGGCCGCCACGGCTCTCCTGGCGCACGTTGGCGGCGCGCGTGGTCGCTTCCGACACGGTCAGCAGGGCCTGCAGGTCGATGGCCAGGTGCCAGCCGGGGTTGTACTGCTGGTGGCCGTAGACGCCCACGCCGGCGGCGCGCTCCTTGAGCGCGTCGATGCGCTCGCGCGCCTCCAGCAGATCCGACTCGGTGCGGATGATGCCGACGAGGTTGTGCATCGTCTCCTGCAAGTCGCGCTGGATATCGTAGGGACCCTCGGCGTCGTCGCGCTCGAAGGGGGCGCGCATCTCCGCCACGACTTCCTCGACCTGGGCGTCGTCGGCCTCGGGGCCGGCGGCGGCGTCTTCGGCGGCGCCCAGGCCGGCGCGCCGCCCGAAGACGACGAGGTCGGAGAGGGAGTTGCCGCCGAGGCGGTTGGCGCCGTGCATGCCGCCCGCGCACTCGCCCGCGGCGAAGAGCCCGGGGACGGTGGTGGCGGCGGTGTCGGCATCGACGCGGATCCCGCCCATGATGTAGTGCATTGTGGGGCCGACTTCCATCGCCTGGGCGGTGATGTCGACGTCGGCGAGCTGCTTGAACTGGTGGTACATGCTCGGCAGGCGGCGGCGGATGTACTCCGTGGAGCGCCGCGAGGCGATATCGAGGAAGACGCCGCCGTGGGGGCTGCCGCGTCCCGCCTTCACCTCGGAGTTGATGGCGCGGGCGACCTCGTCGCGGGGGAGGAGGTCGGGGGTGCGGCGGTTGTTCACCTTGTCCTCGTACCAGGCGTCCGCCTCCTCGATCGTGTCGGCGGTCTCGGCCCGGAAGAAGTCGGGGATGTAGTTGAACATGAAGCGCTCGCCGTCGCTGTTGCGCAGCGTGCCGCCGTCGCCGCGAACGCCCTCGGTCACGAGGATGCCGCGCACGCTCGGGGGCCAGACCATGCCCGTCGGGTGGAACTGCACGCACTCCATGTCGATGAGTTCGGCGCCGGCCCAGTAGGCGAGGGCGTGGCCGTCGCCGGTGTATTCCCAGGAGTTGGAGGTGACGGCGAAGGCTTTGCCGACTCCGCCGGTGGCGAGCACGGTGGACTTCGCGTTGAAGACGAGGAGGTTGCCGCTCTCGCGCCAGTAGGCGACGGCCCCGGAGACACGGTCGCCGTCCTTGAGCAGGCGCGAGACGGTGCACTCCATGAACACGTCGATGCCCTTGTGGACGGCGTGCTGCTGGAGCGTGCGGATGAGCTCGAGGCCCGTGCGGTCGCCGACGTGGGCGAGGCGGGCGTAGCGATGGCCGCCGAAGTCGCGCTGGAGGATGCGACCGTCGTCGGTGCGGTCGAAGAGGGCGCCCCACTCCTCGAGCTCGTGCACGCGATCGGGCGCTTCCTGGGCGTGGAGCTGGGCCATGCGCCAGTTGTTGAGCATCTTGCCGCCGCGCATGGTGTCGCGGAAGTGCACTTCCCAGTTGTCCTGGGGCCAGACGTTGCCGAGCGCGGCGGCGATGCCGCCCTCGGCCATGACGGTGTGGGCCTTGCCCAACAGCGACTTGCAGATGAGCGCGGTGCGGGCGCCCTGCGCGGAGGCCTCGATGGCGGCGCGCAGCCCGGCCCCTCCGGCCCCGATGACGATGACGTCGTAGTCGTGGCGCTCGTACTCAACCATCGCCTAGAAGTGGCTCCAGGTGTTGAGGTCGGTGATGTGCCCGTTCGCGACGAGGCGGATATAGACATCGGCGGCGACGATGACGAGCAGGCTCGACCAGGCCCAGAAGCGGTGGTTCTCGTTCCAGATCGTGACGTAGTCCCAGACGCGCTTGCGGGCGCGGGTGAAGGCGGAGCAGCTGAAGCAGTTGAGGCCACCCCCCACGAAGTGGCGCAGGGAGTGGCAGGAGAAGGTGTACATCATGAGGAGGAAGGCGTTGACGATGAGGAGGGCCGAACCGAGCCCGAAGCCCCAGCCCTCGCCGGGAACGTAGAGGCTGCGGATGGCGCCGATCCAGAGGAGCGGCACGAACACGAGGGCCACGTACATCACGTAGCGGTGCATGTTCTGCATGATGAGCGGGAAGCGGGACTCGCCCTTGTAGGAGGGCGCCACGTCGCCGACGGCGCAGGCGGGCGGGCTGAGGAAGTAGGAGCGGTAGTAGGCGCGGCGGTAGTAGTAGCAGGTCGCGCGGAAGGGGACCGGCCCGATGAGCACGATGAAGGCGGGCGAAAGGTACCAGGCACCTTCCCAGTCGGCGTTGATGGCCGTGAGCCAGGTGGGCTCGAAGATGGGCGTGAGGAGGTGGGTGCCCTCGACTTCGTAGTGCCCGATGGGCCCGAAGTCCATGATGATGGAGACGGTGAGCCAGCCGAAAAAGAGCGAGAGGCTGGCGAAAACGAGTGCCGGTTCGAACCACCAGCGGTCTTGCCGGAGCGTTGTCAGGAATCCGCGTCGGAGAGGCGCGGCAACAGCCTGAGCCATGGTTACCCTCGGAGTAATCAGACCCGCGAAACGGGCCTCCGGCATCGTACCGTTGGCCCCCATAGCGGGCAATTCCGGCGGGTGGTGCGGCGTTGACGGCGCGCACGCCTGCGTGCTACCAAGCCGGGGCCAGAGAGGAAGGGCCCATGCTCGGATCGTGCGACCTCGTCACGCTGATCGGTACCGCCCGCGCGGCGGAGGCGCGCGCCTTCTACGAAGGGACACTGGGATTGCGGGTGGTCGCGGACGATCCCTTCGCAATTGTCTGTGATGCGAACGGCGTCCAGCTGCGCATCTCGAAGATGGAGCAGCTCACACCACAGCCCTTCGCCGTGCTCGGCTGGGCGGTCAGCGACATCGAGCAAACTGTCGACGCGCTCGCCGCTCGCGGCGTCGCCTTCGAGCGGTACGAGGGGATGCAGCAGGATGCGCGCGGCATCTGGACCGTGCCTGGCGCGATGGCGCGGGTAGCCTGGTTCAAGGACCCGGACGGCAATACGCTCTCGCTCACGGAGGCGCCGGCATGACCGCACCGACGGAGCTCAACCCCTACCAGGCGGACGTCATCGAGTGCCCCTACCCGATGTACGAGCGCATGCGCGAGCAGGGGGTGTACTACCTCGAGTCCGCAGAGGCCTGGATCGTGACCCGCTGGGGGGACATTCAGTTCGTCCTGAAGCGGTCGGACCTCTTCTCCAACCTTCCGGCGGTGGACCCGCATGTTCTCCCGCCCGAGCAGGCCCGGCTTGCGCGCGAGACCGGCGCCCTGCCCGGCAGCGACCCGCCGGAGCACACGCACTACCGCCGACTGGCCGGGCCGTGGCTCTCGATGCGGGGCATCGAATCGTTCGAGCCCAAAGTCCACCGGGTTATCGACGGGCTCATCGACCGCTTCATCGACGACGGCGAGGTGGAGCTGGCGAGCCAGTTCTCGACGCCCCTGACCGTGCTCGTGTTCGTGGAGCTGATGGGCATCACCGACGAGGACATCCCCCGGGTGACGAGCTGGGTGAACGACACGATCGAGGCGATGGGCGCGGGCTTTGGCCTGGTCGAGCGGGAGCGGTTGGGGGAGCTGATAGCGAGCGGCGAGGCGTTCCGGCGCTACCTGCTGGACCTGGCGGAGGCGCGCCGCCAGAACCCCCGCGAGGACATGCTCACGGACCTCGTGACGGGCTCCATGAAGGGCTTCGGCGGGCGCACGCTGCACGAGCAGGAGCTGCAGGGGATGCTCGTGACGCTGCTGATGGGGGGCACGGAGACGACCCTGAACATGGTCGACAGCGGCATGTGGCTCCTGCTGGAGCATCCCGAACTGCTGGCCGAGATCCGGGCCGACCACTCGCTCATCCCCAACTTCGTCGAGGAGGCGCTGCGGATCGAGTCGCCGGTGCAACAGCTCGGGCGGCACGCGGTCGTCGACACGGAGATCGGGGGCGTGGCCGTGCCCGCCGGCTCTCGCATCTCCATCTTCTACGCCGCCGCCAACCGCGACCCCTCGCACTGGGACGACCCCGACACCTTCGACATCCACCGCGAGGAAGCGAAGCGGCACGTCGGCTTCGGGGCGGGGGTGCACTACTGCATCGGGGCGCCGCTGGCGCGGATGGAGGGGTGCATCGCCTTCGAGCGGCTGCTGACTCGCCTCGCGAACATCCGCTACAGCCCCGGCAAGAACGACTTCCGCCACGGGCCCAACCACGTCCTGCGCGGCTTCAAGGAGCTGTGGCTGGAGTTCGACAAGGCGTAGCTGACAACGGCCCGGCGATTGTGCGCTACAATCAATCCATGCCGGGCAACCAAGCAAGGATCGCACGGGATTCCCGCACAGGGCGCTTCGTCTCCAAGCGAGAGGCTTCGCGGGGTCCTGCCCGCGCGGGGTCCACGACGCCAGCTTCCCCGGATGCTTTACGCGTCCTCCTCAAGGGCGACTACGAGGCAGTCGAAACAGCCGCTGAGGCAGCAGGAATGGAGGTGGTGGCTTGGATCCGCCACACCCTGCTGACAGCGGCAAGGGCCCAAGCCCCGATCGAGCCCAAGACTCCCGAAGACATCCGGCGAGCTATCGAAAAAGCATCGCGGTACTCGTTTCCAACCGGCGACATTGAAGACATGCTGCGCGAAACCGAGGTTGGCCGCTGGCTACGGTGATCTTCGTCGATGCCAACGTCCCGATGTATCTCGTGGGGGCCGACCATCCCAACAGGGAGCGCACTCGCGCGCTGCTTCGGCAACTGGCAGATGCGGGGGAGTCATTCGTGACCGACGTGGAGGTCTACCAGGAGATTCTCCATCGGTATAGGGCGGTTAGGCACCTTGCAGCCGTCGACTCGGCATTCGAGGCACTGGACGACCTTGTGTCGGATGTCCTCAGCTTCGGGCGAGACGAGGTACTTGAGGCACGGGAGCTTCTGGAGGCGTCGCCAAGGGTCTCGGCGCGAGACGCCATTCACGTAGCCGTGATGCGACGTGCTGGCGTGAACCGAATCCTGAGCTTCGATCGCGGGTTCGACGAGTATCCCGAGGTTGAGCGGGTGAGCTAGCCGACCACCGCGAGGGCGTCGACGGCGGCTCCGCGGAGGGCGAAGGGGCCGGCGTGGTCGATGCGCACGTCGACAAGGGCGCCGGTGCGGGCGGGGGCGTCGAGGTGGACGAGCTTGCCGGTGCGGGTGCGTCCGTACGGCTGCCCCCTCTTGTTGACCCCTTCCACCAGGACCGTCTGGGTCGTGCCGAGGAGAGTTGCGTTGATCTCGCGGGAGATGCGCTCCTCGAGGGCGTTTACCGCCTGGAGACGCTCTGACTTGACCTCGGCGGGGATGTCGTCGGGCATCTTGCGGTAGGCGATCGTGCCGGGGCGGGGCGAGTAGGCGGCCGTGTGAACCTTATCGAAACGCAAATCCTCAAGCAGCTCGAGTGTCTCCTCGAAGTCGGCCTCGGTCTCGCCGGGGTAGCCGACGATGACGTCGGTGGTGATGCCGGCGTCGGGCATGAGGGCTCGCACTTCGGCCACTTTCGCGAGGTATTCGGCCTTGGTGTAGCCGCGGCGCATCGAGTCCAGGACGGCGTCGCTGCCGGCCTGCACGGGCAGGGAGAAGCACTCCATGACCTTTGGCAGCTCGGCGACCGCTTCGAGGATGCGGGCGGTCATGTCCTTCGGGTAGGAGGTGAGGAAGCGGATGCGGGCAAGGCGCTCGATGGCGGAGAGCTCGCGCATCAGGTCGCCGAGGTCGGGGGTGTCGTCGAGGTCGTGGCCGTAGGCCTCGACGGTCTGGCCGAGGAGGGTGACCTCGCGCACATCGTTGGCGGCCAGGTAGGAGACCTCGCGCACGATCTCGTCGATGGGCCGGCTGCGTTCGCGGCCGCGGCGGTAGGGAACGATGCAGTAGGTGCAGAACTTGTCGCAGCCGTGGACGACGGGTACGTAGGCGGTCGGCCCTTCCGGGACGGCGAAGGTGGAGGGCCAGAACTCACCCCCGAGGTCCTCGGCGGGCTCCTCGACCAGCTCCATGATGGGCTCGAACTGTTGGGGCCGGGCGAACACGTCGACGAAGGGGAAACGCTTCTCGAGGTCGCGCGTTCGCAGGCCGACCATGCAGCCCATGACGGCCACCTTGAGGTCGGGGCGCTCCTCCTTGATGAGGCGCACACGTCCGAGCTGGGAGTAGGCGCGGTCCTCGGCGTGCTGGCGCACGCTGCAGGTGTTGATCACGACGATGTCGGCGCTGGCGGCCTCGGGGACGGCTTCCATGCCGAGGCGCGTGAACCCGGCGGCCAGCTTCTCGCTGTCCGCGACGTTCATCTGGCAGCCGACCGTCCAGAGGAAGTAACGCTCCGTCATGATGCTCCTGTCCCGGTGGCGGAGGGGGAGGGATTCGAACCCTCGACCGACGTTTCCACCGGTAAGCGCTTAGCAGGCGCCCGCACTAGGCCACTATGCGACCCCTCCGCAAGCATTGTAGGCACGGGACCGCTTGCGCCACATCCCGCCCCGGCAGCGGCGAATCGTTGGCAGCGCCTTGGGGCGCAGGTCCTACACTTGCGGGATGCCGCCCGCGGTTGTCGTGGTCATCTTCACAGTGCTCGAAGGGCGCTTGTCCGTGCTCCTGATCGAGCGCGCGGCTGAGCCCTGCCAGGGCGAGTGGGCGCTCCCGGGAGGCCTGCTCCAGCCGAACGAGACGCTCGACGGCGCGGCCAGCCGCAAGCTCCAGGACGAGACCGGCCTCACCGACGTCTTCCTCGAGCAGCTCTACAGCTTCGACGCAACGGCGGAGGGGGACGCCGGCATCGTGGTCGCCTACTTCGCCCTGCTGCCGGCGGCGCAGGCGCGACTGCGCCGCGAGCTGGAGTGGCGTCCGGCCTGGCACGCCCTGCGCGACCTCGGCTCGCTGGCGTTCGAGAACGAGCGCATCCTCGAGTACGCGCGCGAACGGCTGCGGAACAAGCTCGCCTACACGAACGTGGCCTACAGCTTCCTGCCCCTCCGCTTCACGCTGCGGGAGCTGCAGGACGTCTACGAGGCGATCCTCGAGGAGCCGGTCGACAAGCGGAACTTCCGGCGGCGGATGGTGGGGTTGGGCATCGTGCGGGCCACGAACGAGACCCGCAAGGAAGGCGCCCACCGCCCCGCCCGCCTCTACGAATTCTCTTGAGGCCGGCCAGCGCTGTCTCCAGCGCAAGGCTCAAGGTAGAAAACAGGAGCAGCCTGGTTGGCGGAGACTACGAAGGTGGCGACCACTCCTCGCGGAGGACGGCGTAGAACACGTCGTCGACGCGTTCGTCGCGAACGAGGCGGTTGCTGCGCATGATGCCCTCGCGCTTCATGCCAAGCTTTTTCATGACTCGCCATGATCCCTCGTTCTCAATGTTCGCGAAGGAGTAGATGCGCGCCAGCCCCATCGACTGGAAGCCGTAGTCGATCACGGCTCGGGCCGCCTCGGTCGTGAGGCCGCTGCCCCACAGCGGTCGCGCGATGCTGTAGCCCAACTCCGTCTGGTCGCGGCCACGGGTAGTGAGGTTGATGCCACCGGAGACGCGCCCCTCGTGGACGATGGCCCACATGGGGTTTGCCTCCCAGTCGGCGAGAACCATGTTCGACACGAACTCCTCGGCGCTGCGGCGGGTGTAGGGCTCGGGAATGCCGAGGTAGCGATTCCACTCGGAGTCGCTTGCGTAGGCGAACACGTCATCGACATCGTCCATGCGGAAGGGGCGAAGCAGGAGGCGCCCGGTACGGAGCTCGGGCGGTCCCTCCGTCCGGCCCTGGTTGGTGGCGGACCGGGGAGGGGACCACCCCTCCCGGAGGATTTCGTAGAAGACAGCGTCGACGCGAGTGCCGCCAAGGAGGCGGTCGCTATGCGCCACGCCCGTACGCTCCATGCCCAGCTTCTCCATCACCCGCCACGAGCCCTTGTTGCGGACGTCCGCCGAGGCCTGGATGCGCGCCAAGCCAAGCTCCTCGAAGCCGTGGGTGATGACTGCCGTCGCGGCCTCCGTCGTCAGACCCCGGCCCCAGAGCGGGCGGGCGATGCTGTATCCCATCTCGGCCGAGCCGGGACGGGACACGGTCAGGCTGACACTGCCCGATACGCGTCCCTCGTGGACGATGGCCCACTCGAAGCGGGTCTCGCCGTCGACGAGGATGCACCTTGCGACGAACTCCTCGGCGCGGTGGCGGGTGTAGGGGTCGGGAAGGGGGAGGTAGCGCCCCCACTCGGGGTCGGTGGCGTAGGCGAACACGTCGTCGACATCGCCGTTGCGGAAGGGGCGGAGGAGGAGGCGTGGGGTGCGGAGTTGGGGGTGGTCTTCCATCGAAAGAGTATTCGCCATCCCCGGGCTTTACGCGAGGGTGTGGCGCCCCTGCTGTATCCTTGAGGTTGAGGCTTGCGAGCCGTGCATCCCTACGTCGCGCAGTTCACCCTTACGTTTCTCACGATCCTGACGTGGTCGGTGGTGGCGCGCGCCCTGATCGGCTGGCTCCCGATCGACCAGTCGAGCACCGTCTACCAGGTGCTGTTCCGCATCACAGAGCCGGTCATCGACCCGATCCGCAGGGTACTGCCGAGTACAGGCATGCTGGACCTGAGCCCGCTCGCAGCAATCCTCGTACTGATCGTGCTTCAGCAGATGGTGATCAAGCTGTCGGAAATCAACTGAGCCGAAGGCTAGGCGGCGGCCTTCGCTCGTTCGGCGACCTTCGCGAAGGCGTCTGGGCGGGTGACGGCGAGGTGGGCGAGCATCTTGCGGTCGAGCTCGACGCCGGCCTTGCGGAGGCCGCTCATGAGGCGCGAATAGCTCAGGCCCTCGCGGCGGGCGGCGGCGTTGATGCGCACGATCCAGAGACGGCGGAAATCGCCTTTGCGGGCGCGGCGGTCCTCGTAGCTGTAGCGGAGGGCGTGCATGACGCTCTCGTTGGCGCGGCGGAAGACGCGGTGGCGCTGGCCGTGGTGGCCCCTGGCCAGGGAGATGATCTTCTTGTGGCGGCGGTGGGTGGTGACGCCGCGCTTCACTCGGCTCATGGGGTGGGCTCCTTCGTGAACCTGGCCGGGTGGCCAGGGGAACGGGTTACTTGCGGATCATCTCCCCGATGGTCCGCGACTGGGACGCGGAAACGGGAACGGTGCGGCCGAACTTCACGCGGACGGGCTTGCGCTTCTTCCGGCGGAAGTTGTTGCGGCTTCCGTACATCCGCATGATCTTCCCGCCGCCCGTTACGCGAAAGCGCGAGGCGGCGCCCTTGTGGGTCTTGATCTTTGGCACTGGCTAGTCCCCGGACGCGCCCGCGGTAACCGGTTCTCCGCTCTCGCTCTCGGGCTCTTCCTCCGCCTGGGCGGCCCCGTTCTGGGCTTCCGCCGCAAGCTGGGCGGCGCGGTCCCGCGCCGCGATCCCGCGCTTGTCGGCAATCAGGATCATCGACATGTGACGGCCTTCGAGCGCTGCGTCCTTCTCCTTCGTCGCTACATCTTCGAGGTTGTCGAAGATACGATCGAGGAGGCTCTTGCCGATCTGCGGGTGGGTGATCTCCCGGCCGCGGAACATCACCGTCACCTTCACCTTGTCGCCCTGGCGCAGCAGCTTCTCGACGGTGCGCGTCTTGAAGTCGATGTCGTGCACGTCGATCTTCGGCTTCATGCGCACTTCGCGGAGGCGGGTCTTCACCTGGTTCTTGCGCGCCTCGCTCTCCTTCTTCGACTGCTCGTACTTGAAGCGGCCGAAGTCCATGAGACGGGCGACGGGCGGGGTGGCCTGGCCGGAGACCTCGACGAGGTCGACATCGCGCTCACGGGCCAGGGCTATTGCGTCCGCGGTGCTGAGCACGCCTACCTGCTGACCCTCCTCGTCGATAACCCGCACCTCGGGAACGCGGATGCGCTCGTTAATGCGCGGCTGCGGCGGCGGCGGTTTAGGCGGTACCTTCGAGCGTCGTTTTCTCAAGCTGCTCCCCGTTGGACGTGCGGACGATGCTAGCACACCCATTCTTGCGCTGTATATCGCAACGACGGCGGACTCTACGATGACCATTATGGCGTCCGTACGGCGTGCGGTCATCCTGGCGGCGGGGCTCGGCACGCGCATGCTGCCGGCCACGAAGTCGGTGCCCAAGGAGATGCTGCCGGTCGTCGATCGCCCCATCATCCAGTACGCGGTGGAGGAAGCGGCGGCGGCCGGCATCGAGGAGATCGTGATGGTGCTCGCGCCCGACCGGGGGGCCATCCGCGAGCACTTTGGCGGGGGCTCACGCCTCGAGCAGATCGCTCGCGAACGGGGAAACACCGCCCTCACGGAGCGGGTGCTGGCGCCGGAGCGCCTCGCCAGGTTCACCTTCGTCGAGCAGCAGGAGCCGCTCGGGACGGGGCACGCGGTGCAACAGGCGCGACCGTACCTCGAAGGCGAGCCATTCGCGCTGCTCTTCCCCGACGACATCATCCTCGGCGAGGCCTCCTGCACAGGGCAGCTCGTGCAGGCGTTCGAGGCGTGCGATGCAGCAGCCGTCATCGCCGTGCAGCAGGTCCCGCGGGAGCAGGTTCCGCAGTACGGCATCGCCGACCCCACCGGTCCCGGCAACCCCGCCCGCCTGCGGGGCATCGTGGAGAAGCCGGAGGCGAGCGAGGCGCCCTCCGACCTCGGAGTAGTCGGGCGCTACGTGCTCGGCCCTTCGGTCTTCGACCAGATGGAGACGCTCGAACCGGGCGCGGGCGGCGAGCTCCAGTTGACCGATGCGCTGGCGGGACAGATCGCCGCCGGCGAAGCGGTCTACGCCTGTCGCTTCGAGGGCCGCCGCTTTGACGCGGGCCGGCCCGCCGGGGCCATCGCCGCGTCCGTGGCCGTGGCGCTCGAGCGGACGGAACTGCGCGCCGATGTCCTCACCCACCTCACCGCCCTCATGCAAACGGAGCAGTAGCCATGCGCATCATGACAATCGGGTACTCCCTGCCGAACGCGATCGTGGACAACCACACGGTCCTCAACGCCCCCAGCATCACCGACTACGACGCGATGCTGGTGGACCCGGAGAGCATCACGACTTCGGTCAAGCAGTTGCTCGAAGGCGAGCGGCCCTTCAACTCGCACGATGGGCGGGAAGTGGTAAACGGGGCGACCACGGCGACGCAGGTGTCCGCCGCCGATCAACTCCTGCGGCGGGCAGAGGAGGCGCAACGCTTCCTCGAGCAGGGGGGCACGCTGTTCGTGATCGGACGCCCAAACGCCACGCTGGCGGGGGTCATCGGTTTCGAGGGGCTCGATCGCTACAGCTGGCTCCCGGGGCCGGCGGGCGGGGGCTGGAATCCGCCTCACCTGCGCGCCGCCGAGGGAAAGAACATCCGCATCGCCGACGACCGCCACCCGCTCAGCGGCGTGCTGCGCGAGTACCGGCGGCACATCACCTACCGGGCCGTGCTGGACCCGGCCATCGCCACGGCCGAGCGCGAGGGGCACGTGATCGCCACGGGCGGCTCGAACATGCCCATCGCCGCCGAGTTCTCGGTGCTGGCCGGGCGGGTTGTGATGACGCCCGTGTTCGCCAACGTGACGGGCACGACGCGCACCAGGCTCGCGCAGGCGCTCGTCGATGCGATGAGCGAGGTGGCGGCGGGTGTCGTGACGGAGGATCCGCCGTCGTGGACGCGAAGCCACGCCCTTCCGGGATCGGAGCAGATCGAGGCGGAGCTTGAGGAAGCGGAGCAGGCGGAATCGGACGCCTCGGCGAGGACGGCGGCGGTTCGCGAACGTCTCGACACCCTCATAGCTCACCGGCGACTGCTCTGGGCGAAGGGACCCGCCTTCGCGGCAGCCGTCCGCGAGGCGCTGGGGCTCCTGGGTCTGGAGGCCACGACTCCGGCAGGCGAGGGCCTCGCCGTGACGGAGGGTGAGCACACCGCGCTGGTGGAGGTGGAGAGCGCCAGCGAGGATGTGGCGGAGTGGCCCTACGTGCGCCTGCAGCGCCGCCTTGAGCGGCACCTGCTCGACGAGGGGGAACAGCTCCGCGGCATCATCGTGGCGAACGGCAAGCGGGCCATCAGCCCGACGGCGCGAAGGCAGCAGTTCACCGCCGCCCTGCGCATCGCCTGCGAGAACTACGGCTACGCGCTGACCACGGGCGAGACGCTCTTCGCGCTCGTGCAGCGCGCGCTCGGAACTGAGGCGGAGGGGGCGCCCTTCGAGGCCGCCGGACGGCGCCTGCTCCACAGCAGGGGGCTTATGACGACGGAGCAGGCGATGGGGGAAACGGAAGAGGAGAGCGACGCCAGCATCTTCTAGATGCGCCCCCGCGGGCTTCTAGGCGTCCGGGAAGGTGACACAGGTGGTCGTGCTCTCGATGCCCTCGACCACGCGGATGTGCTGGCTGATGAGGGCCGGCACCTGCGTGATGCTGGGCGCCTCGATGACCGCCACGATGTCGTAGGGCCCCATCACCTGGTAGACCTCGCCGATGCCGTCGACATCCCGGAGCAGATCGAACACTCGCTGGGTTTCCGCCGGGTCGACGACGATGAGCACGAACGCCTTGATCATCTCTGGCTCCTAGTCCTCACGTAGCTGCAGGACGGCCATGAACGCCTCCTGCGGGATTTCAACGTTGCCGACGCGCTTCATGCGCTTCTTGCCCTCGGCCTGCTTCTCGAGCAACTTGCGCTTTCGCGTTATGTCTCCACCATAGCATTTGGCGAGGACGTTCTTGCGCAGCGCGCGAACCGTTTCGCGGGCAATGATACGGCCACCGATCGCGGCCTGCAGAGGCACGTCGAACATCTGGCGGGGGATGAGGCTGCGCAGCTTGAGCACAAGCGAACGGCCCTCGGGGGCTGCATTCTCGCGGTGCGTGATGATGGAGAGCGCATCAACCACCTGCCCGTTGACGAGCACATCGACCTTGACGAGCGAGGCGGCGCGGTAGCCGGCGGGCTGGTAGTCGAGGCTGGCGTAGCCGCTCGTGGAGCCCTTCAGGTTGTCGTAGAAGTCGACGAGGATCTCGGCCATGGGGATCTCGTAGGCGAGGAGGACGCGCGCCTCGCCGGGGGCGAGGTCGCTCTCGGGTTCGAGGTACTCCATGCGCAGGAAGCGCCCCCGGCGGCTCGTGACGAGGTCCATCACCTGTCCGATGTGGCGGCTGGGGGTGACGACATCGATGGTCGCCCAGGGTTCACGGATCTCCTCGATGTGGGAGGAGTCGGGCAGGCGGGAGGGGTTCTCGATGGCGACCACCTCGCCCGAGCGCAGCTCCACCTCGTACTCGACGCTGGGGGCGGTGGTGAGCAGGCCGAGGTCGTACTCGCGCTCCAGCCGCTCGACGACGATCTCGAGGTGCAGCAGTCCGAGGAAGCCGCAGCGGAAGCCGAAGCCAAGCGCGGCCGATGACTCGGGCTCGTAGGCGAGGGAGGCGTCGTTGAGGCTGAGACGCTCCAGGGCCTCGCGCAGCTCCTGGTACTGGTCCGAATCAGTGGGGTAGATGCCGGCGAAGACCATCGGCTTCGCCTGGCGGTAGCCGGGGAGGGGCTCGGAGGCGGGGACGGCGGCGAGCGTGACCGTATCGCCCACGCGACAGTCGGCGACCTCCTTGAGGCCGGTAGCGACGTAGCCGACCTCGCCCGCGGCGAGGCCCGCGAGCGGCTGCATGGCCGGGCCGAAGATGCCGAACTCAAGCGGCTCGAAGCTCTTGCCCGTCTGCATCAGGCGGAGGTCGGCGCGGCCACTCATCTCGCCATCCACTACGCGCACATGCGCGAGCACGCCCTTGTAGGCGTCGTACTTGGAATCGAAGATGAGCGCCTTCAGCTCGCCCGCGCTATCCCCGCTCGGGGGAGGGACACGCTCGCGGATCGCGTCGAGGATTGCGGGGATGCCGCGCCCCTCCTTCGCGCTGGCGAGGATGATCTCGTCGCGGGAGAAGCCCACGACGCGTTCAAGCTCGTGGGCGACACGCTCGGTCTCGGCGTGGGGCAGGTCGATCTTGTTGATGACGGGGACGAGCGTGAGCCCCTGGTCGAGGGCGAGGTAGACGTTGGCCAAGGTCTGGGCCTCGATGCCCTGGGAGGCGTCGACGACGAGGACGGCGCCCTCGCAGGCGGCGAGGGAGCGCGAGACCTCGTAGGTGAAGTCGACGTGCCCGGGGGTATCGATCAGGTTGTACTCGTACTCCTCGCCGTCGGGGCCGAGATGGGTCATGCGGGCGGCGGCGGCCTTGATGGTGATGCCCCGCTCGCGCTCGAGGTCCATCGTGTCGAGGACCTGGTCCTCCATGGCGCGCACGGCGACGGTGCCCGTGACTTCGAGGAAGCGATCGGCGAGCGTCGACTTGCCGTGGTCGATGTGGGCAATGATGCAGAAATTGCGGATGCGGGCCTGATCCACGAGCCCAGTGTATGGGCAGACTGCCGTGCGAGCTTGGTGAACGCAGGCAGCGGTCCCTAGGGGAGGCCCGTGCTAGTCTCGCGGCACAAATTCGCACCCCCAGAGGAAGCACGATGGCACGGAAGAAGGTCACGATCGTCGGCGCCGGCATGACCGGCGGGGCCATGGCGCAGCGACTCATTGAGCGCGACATCTGCGACGTCGTCCTGCAGGACGACCCCCAGTTCGCTGGCACGATGCACTTCGGCAAGGCGCTGGACGAATCGCAGGCGGCCGCCTGGAGCGGCTTCAGCGCCTCCATCAGCGCCACCGATGGCTGGGACGAGACCGCCGGCTCGGACATCGTGATCGTGACGGCCGGGGCGCCCCGCAAGCCGGGCATGAGCCGCGAGGAGCTGCTCAACGGCAACGCCGTCATCGTGCGGGCCAAGGTGAGCGACGCGGCGAAGGCCTCGCCGAACGCGGTGCTGGTCGTCTTCTCGAACCCGATGGACGCGATGTGCCACGTGGCGCTCGAGGCGAGCGGCTTCCCGCGCGAGCGGGTGATCGGCCAGGGGGGCGCGCTCGACAGCGCGCGCTACCGCCACTTCGTGGCCGACGCGGCCGGTGTCTCGCCCCAGGACGTGCACGGCTACGTCATCGGCGGTCACACCGACACAACGATGGTGCCGGTCGTCTCGCAGACGCGCGTCGGCGGCGTGCCGCTGACGAAACTGCTGCCGGAGGAGACGATCGACGAAGTCGTGAGCCGGACGATGCGGGGCGGCGCCGAGATCGCGGAGCTAATGCGCGTCGGCAGCGCCTTCTACGCACCCTCGGCGGGGACGATCGCGATGGTTGCGGCGATCCTGCTCGACCAGCGCCGCCTGCTGCCCTGCTCGACACTCCACCAGGGCGAGTACGGCATCGAGGGCGTGTTCTCGGGCACGGTCGTGCAGCTCGGGGAGGGCGGCATCCAGCGTACCTTCGAGCTGGAGCTCTCGGACGAGGAGCGGGCGCGAGTGGTAGCCGCCGCGGAGGCGACGAAGGGGTTGGTCGCACAGCTGGACTAGGGGACGGTTTCAGCTCGCCGCTACGCGCACCCAGGCAAGTCCGTCGACGTGCTCGAAATGCGCATCGGCCGAGACAAGCTCGGCGCCGGTTTCCATCGTGTGTGCCGCGATCCACGTGTCATTAGTGGGAATTGGGAGTGGGAATTGGGCGTCCCTTGGCCCGCAGGGCAGCAGCAATCGGGCCATACCTGTCCGCGGTATCCTGCCCCACCTCAATGACGGAGACACCGGGACTGTCGAGGAACCACGGAGGCGGGAGACGTTCGAATCAAAGTACGAGCCCGACCGGAATCCGTACAGCAGTTCGCCGACGACCACGGCAGACAGCATCACCTCTTCGGCCTCCTCCACCAGCTGCGCTACCTCGGGATGCCCACGCATGTAGAACGTGTAGGCATCGGCATCGAGGAGCACCCTGACTGCCAGTCCTCTTCGTCGATGGTTTCAAAGTGCAGCAGCGCAGCCTGCAACTCGTCGAATTCCTCCTGGCTCATGCTGCCAACAAAGTGGTCGAGCGACTTGCCGATCGTGCGGGGCCGCCCCTGCTCCTCGTTCAAGCCGGCGCCCTTGCGGACCAACAGCAATACAGCCTGGCTCAGGGAAATGCCGTCCCGCTCTGCGAGGCGGCAGATACGGACACTCAACTCGTCATCGATGCCTTCAACCGTCAACCGGTCCACGTCACGGCACCCCCACCAGTCACATTGTAGGGCGCAACGAACTGGCCTGTCAGCCAGTAACCTCCTGGCTCAGAGCCTCGGCGGCCTCGCGGACGCGCGCGGGGGCGGTGCCGCCGATGGCGTCGCGGGCGGCGAGGGCGGAGTCCACGTCGATCTCCAGGACATCGGGTTCGAAGAGGGGGCTGGCGGCGGCGTAGACCTCGAAGGGCAGCTGGTGGAGCTCGCAGCCGCGTTCCTCGGCCTCGCGCACGAGCCCGCCGGTGACTTCATGCGCCTCGCGGAAGGGCATGCCCTTGCGCACCAGGTAGTCGGCGATGTCGGTGGCGAGGGCGAAGCCGCCGGAGGCGGCCGCCCGCATGCGTGGAAGGTCGAACTCCAGGGCGGGGACCATGGCCGCGAAGATGCGCAGCGTGGGTACGACGACGGCGGCGGCGTTCAGGATGGCGGCCTTGTCCTCCTGGAGGTCGCGGTTGTAGGCGAGGGGCTGGCCCTTCAGGTTCGTCAGCAGATTCACGAGCTCGCCGAAGACGCGCCCGGCGCGGCCCCGCGCCAGCTCGGCGACGTCAGCGTTCTTCTTCTGGGGCATCATGCTGGAGCCGGTGGCGAAGGCGTCGGGCAGGCGCACGAAGCCGAACTCAGCGGACGACCAGAGCACGATCTCCTCCGCGAGGCGCGAGAGGTGGGCCTGCGTGATGGCGCAGGAGGCGAGGAACTCGATGGCGAAGTCGCGGTCGGCGACGGCGTCGAGGCTGTTGCGCGAGACGGCGTCGAAGCCGAGTTCGTGCGCGACCATCTCACGATCGAGCGGGTAGGGGGAGCCCGCGAGGGCGCCCGAGCCGAGGGGGAGCACGTTCGTGCGCGTGCGGCAGTCGCGGAGGCGGTCGCGGTCGCGCAGCAGCATCTCGCCATAGGCGAGCAGGTGGTGGCCGAGCGTCACCGGCTGGGCGCGCTGGAGGTGGGTGTAGCCCGGCATCGGGTCGGCGGCGTGGGTCAGTGCGAGGTCGCAGAGCGCTTTCATGAGCGCCTCGACGGCGGCGGCGGCGAGGTCGCACTGCTCACGCACGAGCATGCGGTTGAGCAGCGACACCTGGTCGTTACGCGAGCGGGCTGTGTGGAGGCGGCCCGCGGCCGTGCCGATCTTCTCATGCAGAAGAACCTCGACGTGGGTGTGGACATCCTCGAGCTCGGGGCGCCACTCGACCTCCCCGGCGCGGAAGCGTTCGAGCACACGGCGGAGCCCGGCGACGATCGCCTCCGCCTCGCCCGCGGGGATGATGCCGACCGCCCCGAGCATGCGCGCGTGCGCGATCGAGCCAGCGATGTCGTGCTCGTACAGGTCACGGTCGACGCCCGCGGTGTAGTCGCGCGTGAGGTCGTCCATGGACCCCTCGAAGCGGCCACCCCAGGTGCGCTGTGCTTCGCTCATGGTTCCATTCTCCCCTGCGGGCACGCTGTATCCCACTGCCACGGTCACGGGGTGCGGATGGGGCCGGGTAGACTGCGCGCATGACCGACTCGGTGCCGGCGCGCCCTCCCGACGACCTGCGTCAGTTCGAGGCGCTGGAGGCGATCATCCGCCGCCTGCACGGACCCGAGGGCTGCCCCTGGGACCGGGAACAGACGCACGAGTCGCTGCGCCCCCATCTGCTGGAGGAAGCCTACGAACTGCTCGAAGCGATCGACTCGGGCAGGGCCGAGGACATCGCCGAGGAGCTTGGCGACGTGCTCCTGCAGGTGCTCATGCACACGGCGGTGGGCGAGCGGCTGGGCGAGTTCGAGCTGGGCGACGTGGTTTCGCGCATCGCCGCCAAGCTGATCGCGCGGCACCCCCACGTGTTCGCCGGCGCCACGGCGGAGACGGCGGAGGACGTGCGCGAGAGCTGGGAGGCGCTCAAGCAGAAGGAGCGCCCCAACCGCCCTCGCCTCGAGGGCGTCCCCACCACGCTCCCGGCCCTGGCCGAGTCGCAGACGATCCAGGGGCGAGCTCGCCGGGCGGGGTACGATTGGCCCGACATCCAGGGGCCGCTGGAGAAGCTCTCCGAGGAGATTGCGGAGCTGGCCCTGGCGGAGACGGAGCAGGACCGCGAGGAGGAGTTCGGCGATGTGCTCTTTGTTATCGCGCACATCGCGCAGACGATGGGCGTCGACGGTGAGCAGGCGCTGCGGCGGGCGAACGGCAAGTTCCGCCGTCGCTTCGGGCTTGTGGAGCGCTGGGCCAACGAGCAGTCGCTGGACCTGAACGAGATGGACATCGAGGCGCGGGACGAGCTGTGGGAGCGGGCGAAGGCCTCGGAGCGGGGCAGGTTGTAGCGCGGGCCCGCCGCCGATAGGCTGATTCCACAGCGAACACGATCAGGGAGGGAGCAGTGGCTCAGGCAACGGAATCCGTAATCACGCGGGAACGCTTCACCAAGGGGAAGACGTACCAGGAGTACCTCGACACGGGCGTTCGCAATCGCGAGCAGTTCGACGACAACTTCGAGAGCCTGGTGATCAGCGAGGAGCAGCAGGCCGCTCTGACCGAGCTGGCGGCTCACTCCAATGGGCCGGACCACATGGTCATCATCGGCGAGGACTGGTGCCCCGATGTCTACCGGGGCATGCCCGTGGGCGTCCGCATCGCCGAGACGCTCGGCATCGAAGTCCGAATCTTCGAGCGGGACCTGAACAAGGACATGATCGCGGAGTACCTGCAGGACGGGGAGTTCGAATCGATCCCCGTGTACATCTTCTACAACGCCGAGCACATCGAGCTGGCAAATTTCATCGAGCGGCCGGCGCTCGCGAACGAGCAGATGGATCAGCTCTACGAAGTGCTCGGCGACATGCGTCCAGAGGCGATCGCGCAGCGGCTTGGGCACGAGCCGAGCGAGGAAGAAATCCAGCAAGCGCGGGCCGAAGGACGGGAGCGCTACCTGGAGTGGCAGCGCACGAGCGAGGTCTGGGCGAACTGGCGCGTGGCGGCCGTGGATGAGGTGATCGAGCTGCTGCGCGGGGCGATCTGACGTTTCTGAAGGGTTCAAAGAAGTTTCCGACTTGTTGTCGCACGGGAAGGCCCTTGGGTATACTCCGCGAGACCTTGGGGCCGCTAGCTCAATTGGCAGAGCAAGTGACTCTTAATCACTAGGTTGAAGGTTCGAGTCCTTCGCGGCTCACCACTTTCGGAAAGGTCTCGCCGGCTGGCTCGCCAGCCGGCCCAGGACCGGGGAAGTGTCGGAATTGGCAGACGAGCATGATTTAGGATCATGTGCCGCAAGGCGTAGGAGTTCGAGTCTCCTCTTCCCCATGGCTTCATGGGGGGCCCGTCACTCGTCAGAGCGGGACGCAGGCAAGAGCGAGTAGGGCGAAAGGGGGCGTCATGGCGCTTCTCGAGGTAAATGACCTTCGGACGTACTTCTACACGCAGGAGGGCGTCGTCAAGGCAGTTGACGGCACGTCCTACTCGGTGGAGGCGGGCGAGACGCTTGGGCTTGTGGGTGAGTCGGGCTGTGGGAAGAGCGTTTCGGCGCTGTCCATTCTGCGGCTGATCCCATCGCCTCCCGGAAAGATCGTCTCCGGCGAGATCATGTTCCAGGGCCGTGATCTGCTGAAGCTGGACGAGAACGAGATGCGGCGTATCCGCGGCAACGACATCGCCATGGTGTTCCAGGAGCCGATGACGTCGCTGAATCCCGTGCTCACGATCGGGCGGCAGATCACCGAGTCGCTGGAGTTGCACCAGGAACTCCGGGGCCGGGCGGCGCGAGAGCGCGCCGTCGAGCTGCTGGAGCTGGTGGGCATCCCGGCGGCGCGGGGACGAATCGATGACTACCCGCACCAGTTCTCGGGGGGCATGCGCCAGCGCGTGATGATCGCGATGGCAATGAGCTGCAACCCGAAGATCCTGCTGGCGGACGAGCCCACCACGGCGCTCGACGTGACGATCCAGGCCCAGATCCTTGAGGTCATGGCCAGGCTCAGTCGCGAGTTCGGGACCGCGGTGATCATCATCACGCACAACCTTGGCGTGGTCGCCCGCTACGCCGACCGCGTGAACGTGATGTACGCAGGCAAGGTGATCGAGCGGGCGGATGCACACGAGCTGTATGGCAATCCGAAGCACCCCTACACGGTCGGGCTGCTGAACTCGGTGCCTCGTCTTGATGAGCACCGGCAGGAGAAGCTGATCCCGATCGAGGGCCTGCCGCCCGACCTGGCGCATCTGCCGGAGGGCTGCAGCTTCTATCCGCGGTGCGATTGGCGCACCGACCAGTGCCTCACACAGTTTCCTCCCATCAGCCAGGTCGAAGGCGAACACCAGACGGCCTGCTGGGAGTGGGAGCAGGTAGGAAGGGAGAGGCCAGTTGTCGCAACAAGCTAGCACTGCCGAGACCAGCATGAGCAACGGGGTGGGGGACGCCCTCCTTGAGGTCGAGGATCTTCAGGTTTACTTCCCCGTCACGGCGGGTCTGATCTTCCAGCGCCGCGTTGCCGACGTGAAGGCGGTCGACGGCGTCACTTTCAACGTGAAGCGCGGTGAGACGCTCGGACTCGTGGGCGAGTCCGGCTGCGGGAAGAGCACCACCGGCAAGGCCATCCTCCAGCTAAACCGGCCGACCGCCGGCACGGTGAGCTTCGGGGGCACGGACCTGACCCAGGTGAAGGGCCGCTCCCTGCGCAGCTACCGGCGCCGCATGCAGATGATCTTCCAGGATCCGTACGCGAGCCTGAACCCGCGCATGTCGGTCGGCTCCATCGTCTCGGAGCCGATCACGATCCACGGCTTGGCCCGCGGGCAGGACAAGCGCGACCGCGTGCACAGCCTGCTGCAGACAGTCGGGCTGAACCCGTACTTCGCCAGCCGCTATCCGCACGAGTTCTCGGGCGGGCAGCGGCAGCGCATCGGCATCGCCCGGGCGCTTGCCGTCGAGCCCGAGTTCATCGTCTGCGACGAGCCTGTCTCGGCGCTCGACGTGTCGATTCAGGCGCAGATCATCAACCTCCTGCAGGACCTGCAGGACGAGTTCAACCTGACCTACCTGTTCATCGCGCACGACCTTTCGGTCGTTCGCCACATCAGCGATCGCGTGGCCGTGATGTACCTCGGGCACATCATGGAGCTGACCGACCGCGACACGATTTTCGAGGACCCGCTGCACCCGTACACGAAGGCGCTGCTCTCGGCGGTCCCGATCCCGGACCCCGCCGTGGAGCGCGAACGCGAGCGCATCATCCTGCTGGGCGACGTGCCCAGCCCGCTGTCGCCGCCACCGGGCTGCGTGTTCAACACGCGCTGCCCGATCGCCATCGACGAGTGCCGCGAGCGCATCCCCGAGTGGCGCAACGTGGGCACCGGGGGCAAGGAGCACTGGGTCTGGTGCCACCGCGTGTAGCGGGCGGCTAACGGAACCACTAGCGAAGGGGTGGCCTTGAGGCCACCCCTTCTTCGTGCCCCGTATCGGCCAGTCCTTGCCCAGGGCAATAGCTTCTCTGTAGTATAGGAGTGTGTCACACAGGGCGTTCACGCAGTTGACCGACGCCGGGTTTAGCGAGGAACAGACCGGGGCGCTGTTCGAGGTCTACGGAGATGGGAGCGACTCGTTCGCGACGAAGGCCGACCTCCGCCCGCTCGCGACGAAAGATGACCTGCGCCCATTCCCGACCAAAGACGATCCCGGCCCGTTCGCGACGAAAGATGACCTGCGCCTATTCCCGACCAGAGACGATCCCGGCCCGTTCGCAACCAAAGACGACCTGCAATCGTTCGCGACCAAAGATGACCTGCGCCCATTCCCGACCAGAGACGATCCCGGCCCGTTCGCGACCAAAGATGACCTGCGCCCATTCCCGACCAGAGACGATCCCGGCCCGTTCGCGACCAAGGACGACCTGCAACTGTTTGCGACCAAGGACGACCTGCAGTCATTCGCGACCAAGGAGGGCCTTCAGGCGCTGGAGCTGCGGCTCACGCTTCGGTTTGGCGGGATGGTCGTCGCGGCTGTGGCCGTCATGGCGGTGCTGGACCGCCTCTAGACGGCTCCCCGAAAAGGCCCCCGCTGGCTAGCCGTCCTGGTTGAGCCAGGACATCATGCCGCGCATCTCCGCGCCCACCTGCTCCACCTGGTGGTTGGCGTCGCGGCGGCGCATGGCGAGGAAGCTGGAGCGGCCGGACATGTTCTCAAGGATGAACTCCTTGGCGAACTTGCCCGACTGTATCTCCTCGAGGATGCGGCGCATTTCGGCCCGCGTCTCGTCGGTGATGATGCGCGGGCCGCGGCTGTAGTCGCCGTACTCGGCCGTATCGCTGATGGAGTAGCGCATGTTCGCGAGGCCACCCTCGTAGATCAGGTCCACGATGAGCTTGAGCTCGTGCATCGTCTCGAAGAAGGCGCTCTCGGGCTGGTAGCCGGCCTCGACGAGCGTCTCGAAGGATGCCTTGATGAGGGAGGAGAGCCCACCGCAAAGGATGACCTGTTCGCCGAAGAGGTCGGTCTCGGTCTCCTCGAGGAAGGTTGTTTCGAGCACGCCTCCGCGGGTGCCGCCGATGCCCTTGGCGTAGGCAAGCGCGATCTGGCTGGCGACCTCGCTGGCGTCCTGGTGCACGGCCAGCAGGCAGGGCACGCCCCCGCCCTCGGTGAAGACGCGGCGCACGAGGTGTCCCGGCCCCTTGGGCGCGATCATCGTGACGTCGACGAAATCGGGCGGGTCGATCTGCTGGAAGTGGATGTTGAAGCCGTGGGCGAACATCAGCATCTTGCCCTCGGCCAGCCCCGGCTCGATCGCCTTCTCGTAGACGCTGCGCTGCAGGTGGTCGGGAATGAGCACCATGATGATGTCGGCCTCGCGGGAGACATCCTCGACGGTGCCGACGCGCAGGCCCGCCTCCTCGACCGAGCTCCAGGAACGCGACCCCGGGTAGAGGCCGACGCGCACGTCGAGGCCGGAGTCGTGCAGGTTGAGGGCGTGGGCGTGTCCCTGCGAGCCGTAGCCGATGACCGCGATCTTGCGGTCCTTCAGCAGACCGAGGTCGGCGTCGTCGTCGTAGTACATGGTGGCCATGGGGCACTCCTTTGGGGATTGGGCCGCGGCCGGTGGGCGCGGCGGTTACTTGGGCAGGATCACCTGGCGGCTGTGCCGGTCGCGACTGTACTCCACGAAGGGGTTGATGCCGATCTCGCGCAGCATCCAGTGCCGCTCGATGACCTGAACCTTGCCCTCGACGACGCGCACCCAGTCGGCGACGCGGGGGCGGGCGGGGTCGATGGCGATCTCCACGGCGGCGTCCTTCCCGGTGCCGACCACGGCCGTGAGGCGGGGGTAGCCGAAGGCGGGGCGGGGCGTCGCCTCGAGCAGGTCCAGCACCGCATCCACGCCCGAGACGATTCCGTAGACGGAATCGATGAGCGTGACCTTCTCGTCGAGGGAGGCAGCCGCCTCCTCGCGTTCAGAGGCGATCAGCTTCTCGTAGAACCCGCGGACGAGGCGCCTCGTCTGGCGGGGGGAGCCGCCGCGAAAGGAGTTGGCGGCGTCCATGGCGGCGAGCGCGGGCCGGTCGAGCTCGATGTCGCGCATCATGCCGTAGAGGCGACGGTCGACGATGAGGCCGTCCTCGACGCGAACGATGTCGAGGACGCGCTGCTGGAAGGCGCGCCAGTCGTAGCCCTTGGCCTCGATGGTGGCTCGCATGGCGACGGCGCCGCCGTCCTCGACGGTTTCGACTTCCGTGTAGGCGCAGTCGGCGTAGCGCTCGAGCAACTCGTGGTGGAAGTCGCGAACGGCCACGCTGTCGCGCAGCATGGGACTACGGAACGAGTGGAAGACGACACCCGGATGGTGCAGCGCCTGTATCTCGTCGAAGCGGTCGTAGTTGATGGCGGTGACGAGCGCCTCGACAACGTCACTGGTGGGCATGGGGGCGGGACACCTCGGGCTGAGCTTGGCCGATTGTACCCCGCGTCACGAAGGCGGGACAGGAGCGCCCGCCTGACGCTGAGAGCCGTGGGCGGTAGCCTTGGCGGCGCCACCTCCCAGAGAAGCGAGGAACCCCGTGACCGAGCCCATCCCCACCCAGGAACGTGACATCCTCACCGAGACCGACGCCTCGGCGCGGGCGGAGCGCATTTCCAACTGCCGCTACGAGCTTGCACTCGATCTGACGAAGGGCGCGCCCACCTATGGCGGCGCGGTCACGATCACATTCGACCAGACCGGCGAGGGCGACCTGACGCTGAACTTTCGGGGGAAGCGCATCGACCTCCTGGAGCTGAACGGCGAGGCGGTTGGCTTCGAGTGGCTGGGGCGCAAGCTGACGCTTCCGGGAGCGGCGCTGGCGGCCTCGAACACGCTGCGCATCGACTACGAGAACGACTACGACCACGGGGGCGACGGACTGCACCAGTTCGTCGACCCCGAGGACGGCGAGGAGTACCTGTACACGAACTTCGAGCCGTTCGACGCGCACCGGCTGTTCCCCTGCTTCGACCAGCCCGACATCAAGGCGCGCTACGGGCTGACGGTGACCGCCCCCTCGGAGTGGACGCTGACGGCGAACGCGCGGGAGGCCGCGGCGGAAACGCAGGCGGACGGCCGCATCCGGCGGCGGTACGAAGAGACGCCACCCTTCAGCACGTACCTGTTCGCGCTGATCGCGGGGCCGTACCACGTGGCCACGGCCGAGCACGCGGGCATTCCCCTGGGGCTGCTCTGCCGGCGCTCGATGGCGCAGTACCTCGACACGGACGAGCTGTTCGCGATCACGCGGCAGGGGCTCGACTTCTTCGGGGAGTTCTTCGACTACGCCTACGCGTTCGGGAAGTACGACCAGATCTTCGTGCCCGAGTTCAACCACGGGGCGATGGAGAACGTGGGCGCCGTCACCTTCAACGAGTCGATGGTGTACCGCGATCCGCCCACGGAGAACCAGCGGCGGCGGCGGGCGGAGGTGATCCTTCACGAGATGGCGCACATGTGGTTCGGGAACCTCGTGACGATGCGCTGGTGGAACGACCTCTGGCTGAACGAGAGCTTCGCGACCTACATGTCGTTCCTGGCGATGGAAGGCGCGACGCGCTTCCAGTCGGGCTGGCAGGATTTCAACAACGGCATCAAGAACTGGGCCTACCGGCAGGACCAGCTCATCACGACGCACCCCATCGCCGGCACCGTGCGCGACACCGACGAGACGTTCCTGAACTTCGATGGCATCACCTACGGGAAGGGCGCGTCGGTGCTGAAGCAGCTGGTGGCGACGATCGGGATCGACGGCTTCCGGGAGGGGATGCGGCACTACTTCCGGACCTACGACTACGGCAACGCCTCGCTGCACGACTTCCTCGGGGCACTGGAGGAGGGGAGCGGCCGCGAACTGGGCGAGTGGTCGGAGCTCTGGCTGGAAACGTCCTCGCTGAACACCATCCGGGCGGAGTGGGAGAGCGACGGCGAACGCGTCACGCGGCTGGAGCTCAGCCAGACGGCTCCCGCTGACTACCCCACCATCCGTCCCCACACGCTCGAGACGGGCCTGCTGACGGACGACGGCACCACCACTGCCGTGGAGGCGGTTCCCGCCGTGCTCGAGGGCGAGCGCGCGGAGATCGAGGCAGCACGTGGTCTCTCGCGCCCCGCACTGGTGTACCCGAACTTCAACGACCACGCCTACGCCAAGATCGCCCTCGACGACGAGTCAATCGCCTGGGCGCGGGAGAACATCGAGCGGGTCGGTGACGACCTGTTGCGTCAGCAGCTCTGGTCAACGCTCTGGAGCATGGTGCGCGACCAGCAACTGAAGTCGACCGACTTCCTCGCGATCGTGCGGGAGAAGATCGGGTTGGAGCGCAACATCGAGCTGGTCGACTCCGTGCTCGGGCACGCCGCTGGCGCACAGGGCCGGTACGTGCCCGCAGACCAGCGGGACGCGGAAGCGCACCTGCTGTTCGAGACAGCCAGGGAGGGCTTGCTGGCCGCTCCGGACAACGACACGCGCATCATCTGGGGGCGGGCGCTCGTCGGCCTGGCCGTGAATCCCGACGACCTTGCCTACATCGGCCAACTGGCGGACGGCGACGAGGTCGTGCCGGACTTCGAGCTCGACCAGGACATGCGCTGGGGCGTGGCCACGCGTCACGTCGGCTTCGGGCTCGAGGGGGCGGCAGAACGCGTAGCCGCCGAGGCGGAGCGCGACCCCTCCGACCGCGGGCAGCGGGCTCAGCTCCGCTGCGAGACGGCCGTCCCGGAGGGCGACGTCAAGGCGGGGGCATGGGAGCGCTTCACGGGCGAGGGGTACAGCTCGCGCTACCTCAACCAGGCGGCGATGAGCGGCTTCAACTGGACGCACCAGGCGGAGCTGCTGGCGCCGTACGTGGACGCCTTCTTCGAGCAGGTGGGGGGCATCTTCGTGGAGCGCGACCGTGAGTTCGCGACGGTGTTCTACGGCGGCCTCTTCCCGGGCTACCGCGTGGAGCAGGACACGCTCGACCGCGCCCAGGCGCTCCTCGACGAGACGCCGGAGGAGCAGGCGGTGCTGCAGCGCATGCTGCGCGAGGCGATCGACGACCTCGGCCGCGCCATCGCCTGCCGGGCGTACGCGGCGGAGTAGCAGGAGGGAGGAGACCTCCTCCCTCACCCCCGCTTCGTCTTGCTGCGGGCTTCCTCGTAGAACGCGAGGAATTCGTCAACGCTGGTGCGGGCGATTGACTGGCCGATCACGTCCAGGGGCAGGTCGTTCAGCCGCTTGAAGCGCACGCATGACTTCCCCATGTCCAAGGGCTTGCCGCTCGCGGCGTAGGCGGACGTGAACCAGTCGCGCGTCTCCTCGTCGCTGTAGACGTTGTTCAGGTAGAGCGCCATGTGCCGCTTCTGGGAGGCAAGGGCCGCCAGCCCCAGCGGCTGCCTGTTGTACGTGTCCGGATAGCGGCTGAGCGGCACGACATAGCCGATCATGCCGGCCGACATGCATTCCTCGTACCCGTCCGGCAGGTTCTCCAGCACGACCCGGCGCACCGCCTCGATCGCGTCGCGCCGGTCCTCCGGCAGGCCGGCCAGGTACTCCTCCACCGTCGCCGCGTCGCTCTTCACGATCGCTCCCTTCCTGCCGGGCTGGAGTCTAGCGGACTCCCGGGAGGCGCTCGCGGAGGGCATCGACAAGGCCGGCGATGGGGACGCGCACCTGCGCCTGGCTGTCGCGCTCGCGGATGGTGACGGCTTCATCCTCAAGCGTGTCGAAGTCGACGGTGACGCAGAGGGGCGTGCCGATCTCGTCCTGGCGGCGGTAGCGGCGGCCGATCGACTGCGTCTCGTCGTACTGGGTCATCCAGTGCGAGCGGATGAGCGCGTGGACGCGCCTGGCGGTGGGCGTGAGCGTGTTCTTCTTGGAGAGGGGCAGCACCGCGACCTTGATAGGAGCGATGGCGGGGGGCAGCTTCAGGAGCACGCGCTCGTCGCCCTTCTCATCGGGCTCAACGGTGTAGTTCTCGATGAGCGCCACGGCAACGGTGCGGGTGAGTCCCAGGGCGGGCTCAATGACGTAGGGCGTGAAGCGGTCACGGGTCTCCTCGTCGAAGTAGGTCAGGTCCTGGCCGCTGTGGCTGCTGTGCGCCTTCAGGTCGTAGTCGGTGCGGTTGGCGATGCCCTCGAGCTCGCCCCAGCCCCAGGGGAACTCGTACTCGATGTCGCTGGTGCCATCGCTGTAATGCGAGAGCTCCTCGGCCGTGTGGGGGCGAATGCGCATGCGGGAGGAGTCGATGCCGATGGTCTCGGCGTGCCAGCGCTGGCGCTCGTCGATCCAGTAGCGGTGCCATTCGGGGGCATCGGCTGGCCGGCAGAAGAACTCCACCTCCATGCACTCGAACTCGAGCGTGCGAAAGATGAAGCGTCCGGGCGTGATCTCGTTGCGGAAGCTGTTCCGGGTCTGGGCGATGCCGAAGGGGAGCTTGCGGCGCATGGAGCTGCGCACGTTCTCGAAGTTCACGAACATGCCCTGGGCCGTCTCGGGGGGCAGGTAGGCGACGGAGCCTTCGTCCACCACCGGTCCCACCTGGGTCTGGAACATGAGATTGAAGAGGCGGGGCTCGGTGAGCTCGCCGCCGCAGTTGGGGCAGCGCACGTTGCCCTCGGCGTCGCGCACGATCTCGCCGTACTGGCCCTCGTCGATATGGTCCGGGCGGAAGCGCTGGCGGCAGGCCTTGCAGTCGACGAGGGGGTCGTTGAAGGCCGCGGTGTGACCGCTCGCGACCCAGACCTCGGGGTTCGTGAGCATGGCCGCGTCGATGCCGACGACGTCGTCGCGTTCGCGCACCATGGCGCGCCACCAGGAGTCGCGGATGTTGCGCTTCAGCTCGACGCCGAGGGGGCCGTAGTCGTAGGTGTTGGCGAAACCGCCGTAGATCTCGGCGGAGGGGAAGACGAAGCCGCGACGCTTCGCGAGGGAAACGATGGTGTCGAGGTCGGGTGCGGGCACAGGGTTGCTCCAATCTCGCGCTGGCTGCGCAGTGGGAGGGCTCACCTTAGCCCAGGGGCGAGTTAGGCCCCAGAGTCGAGCGCCTCGACGAGCATCTCCAGGGCGTGCTCAGCGATCTGCTCCATGATGGCCACGCGCGAGCCCTCGAAGTGCACCTCCTCGCTGACCGTGCCGTCGGGCCCGGCAAGGGCGAAGGCGACGCCGCCAATGGGCTTGGGCGAGCGGCCACGGATGGGGCCGGCCATCCCGCTCTCGGCGACGACGTAGTCGACGCCGGCACGCTCACGCACGGACTCGGCGATGGCGGCGACGGCAACAGGACTCACGGTGCCGTGCTCGCGCAGGAAGTCGACGGAAACCCCGAGGGTGTCCGGCTTGGAGCTCATGGTGTAGGCGACCAGTCCGCGTTCGAACCACTTGGAGGCGCCCGAGACGCTGATGAGCCTCGCCGAGATCAGCCCGCCGGCCGTGCTCTCGGCCACGGCCACGCGCGCGTCGCGGGCGAGCAGAAGCTCGCCGACCCGCGCGGCGAGCGGGTCGTGCTCTTGTATGGACATGGCTCGATGCTACGCTGCCCCGATGCCTGAGTACGAGGTCAAGATCGTCGACGCCTTCACGAGGGAGCGCTACGCGGGCAACCCCTGTGGCGTGGTCACGCGCGCGGAAGGGCTCACCGAGGCGCAGATGCAGGCGATCGCACGCGAGTTGAACCTGAGCGAGACCTCCTTTGTCACGCCCTCGCAGGTGGCCGACATCCGTGCGCGGTTCTTCACGCCACTGAAGGAGATTCCGCTCGCGGGGCACCCCACGATGGCGACGATGCACACCCTCGTGGAGGAGGGGCGCATCGAACTCGGGGATGGGCCGCGGCGCATCGTGCAAGAACTCAGCATCGGCGTCCTGCCCGTGGACATCGAGCGCACCGGCGACGGGCGCGTGCGAATCGTGATGACGCAGACTGCGCCGGAGTTCCAGCGGCGGCTCGACCGCAGCGTGTACGCCCAGGCCCTCGGCATCTCGACGTCGGACATGCTCGACGGCGTGCCCGTCCAGGTGGTCAGCACGGGGACGCCGCAAGCGATGATTCCGGTCAAGTCGCTGGCGGTGCTCGAACGGGTCCGGCCCGACCTGCAGCACCTGAGCGATCTGGAGGCGGTGGGGCACTACTTCAGCACGCACGTGTTCACGCTGGAGACGTACGACGCCGCCAACAAGGCGCACTCCCGGCACTTCGGCCCCTCGTCCGGCGTCTCCGAGGATCCCGTGACCGGGAGCGCAACGGGCGGCATGGCGGCCTACCTGTGGCGCTATAGTCTGGTGCGAGAGACCTTCTACACGGTCGAGCAGGGGCACATCATGGGGCGTCCGGGGCTGGTGGAGGTCGAGGTAGACGGTGAGGGGGACGAGCCGACCGGCGTTCGCATCGCGGGCACCGCCGTCACGGTCCTGCGCGGGACCATCACGGTCTAGCTCACCGCCGCGGGGCGGGCGCTCTGCTACGCTGCCGCCATGACGCGCGAGGTCGACATGGCCGGGGCCGAGCAGCTCCTGCTGGAGGCGGACTTCGAGGATCTGAAGCTGCTCTGGTCCTCGAGCAACTACGTCTACCTGGCGACGCTCTGCGCCGGCGACGGCCAGGAGATTGCCGCCGTCTACAAGCCCGAGTCGGGCGAGACGCCGCTGTGGGACTTCCCCACGGGCACGCTCTACGCGCGGGAGGTGGCGGCCTACCAGCTCTCGCAGCTGCTGGGGTGGCCGTTCGTCCCGCCCACGGTGGTGCGCGACGGGCCACAGGGGGTGGGGTCGCTGCAGCTGTACGTACCCCACGACAAGTCCTCGCACTTTTTCGAGCAGCGGGACGATCTGGCGCTCGTGCCGCAGCTCCAGCGCATGGCGGTGTTCGACTTCGTGGCGAACAACGCCGACCGCAAGGGAGGCCACTGCCTGCTCGACGAACAGGGCCGCATCTGGGGGATCGACCACGGGCTCTGCTTCCACCGCGAATACAAGTTGCGTACGGTGATCTGGGACTGGGCGGAGCAACCGATCTCGGACGAGTGGCTCGGGGACGTGGAGCGGGCAGCGACGGCGGTGGCGGGGGAGGCGGAGGAAACCGAAGCGTTAAACGCATTACTCTCGCCCGACGAAATCGGGGCCCTGCTCGTGCGCGCCGACCGCCTGCTGCGGACGCGCGCCATGCCGGCCCCCGGTCCCCACCGGAGCTACCCCTGGCCGCTGGTCTGAGGGCGCCCGGCTCTCAGCCGGGGAGCTGGAGCAGCTGGAGCGTGTTCCCGTCCGGGTCGGCGAAGGTCGCGACCCAGCCACCCCAGCGCTCCTGCTCCGGCGGGCGCGAGAACACCACGCCGCGCTCGACGAGACGGCGGTGGACGGCGTCGATGTCCTGCACCGCGAAGTGGACCATGATGCGGAGCGGGTCGCGGGCGGGGCCGTGCACCTCGTCGTGGGCGGCAACGCTGAGGCGGAAGCCACCCCACTCGAAGTTCGCGAAGGCGGCCTTCTCGCTACGCGGGGGCAGGCCGAGGACGTCGCGGTAGAAGGCGAGCATCTCCGGATACCGGTCCGTCCAGATGATGACGCCGGCAACGCCCTCGATGTCTCCCGCCGCGCCGGCCACGGCGTCAGGACAGGGGCCGGTACGTGCGGCCGCCTTCGCCGGCGACCGCATGCCCGAGCCCGGGGAAGGGGAAGTGGCCACTGACGATGAGGGCGCCCTCGGCCTCAATGCGCGCCATCAACGCCTTGCGGCTGGTCGTCGAAGCAACCTTGTCGACATCGGCGTCAGGGCACCAGCCGTCCTCACGCACCTGCACGGGCTGGTGGGCGGCGTCGCCGATGAGGTAGGCGCGCTCGCCGCCGCTGGCGAGGACGAAGGAGACGTGTCCCGGGGTGTGGCCGGGCGTGGGCACGGTCACGAGCTCGCTGGTGACGGCGTGCTCGCCCTCGACGAGATCGAGGAGGCCGGCCGACTCGATGGGGCCGAGGGCGTTGTCGTACTGGGCCGCGGCGCGCACTTCGTCGCTCGCAGTCCAGTAGTCCCACTCTGTCTGCTGGACGACGTGGCGGGCGTTGGGGAAGAGGGGCACCGCGGCGCCGCCTTCGTCGACGGTATTCCAGCCAGTGTGGTCGAAGTGGAGGTGCGTGAAGACGACGATGTCGACATCAGCGGGGCTCACGCCTGCGGCTTCCATCACGGAGGGAAGGGCCGTCTCCTCCTTGAGGGGCATGGGGGAGGGGCGGCCACCGAGACCGGTGTCGACCAGGATCGTGTTGCCCTCGCTCGCGACGAGCCAGGCGCCGAGGTTCAGGGTCAGATTGCCGTCGCCGTCGAGGAACTCGCCGTAGTCTCCCCAGGCATCGGCTGGAACGTCGGGGTAGAACGTGGAGGGGGGCAGCGCCGCCCAGCTGTCCTGGAGAGCGATGATCTCGGCGTTGCCGACCTGTGTGCGCTGGAACTGCCCCATCTCGAACCTCCTGCCGCTCGGCTGTTGGCGCGGGCAGTATGTGACGCGCGCAGCGCGGCGTCTATGCGTAGGGCGGCGCTCGCTAGAATGGCTGGGTGAGTGACGTACGGGAGGCGATCGCGGCGGGGCGTGACTTCGCGCTCGGGGAGGTACGGGTGGCGTTCGGGGAGGGGCGCGTGGAGCTGTCGGGGCCGCGGTTGGGGGCCGAGCCGGTCGAGCTTGAGCCCACGATCGAGGCCCTGCGAGAGCACGTGCGCTTCGACGACTACGGGCGCTACCGCCCCCTGAGCGGGGCGAGCACGATGCCCGGCAACTGGCGCGTCTCCCTACCGGCAAACCTAACCGAAGCGGCAATCGACACGATCTACCCCCAAGCATTGCTTCACCGCGAGCAGGGAGCGCAGGGAACCCTGCGAGTCGTACCGTTCGAGGAGGTGGTGACGCGCCAGCGCGGCCGCTACCGCGTCGCGGGGGCACTCGACGCCGAAGGTCGCGAGCAGGCCCGCACCGTACTGTGCGGACGCTGTGTGCGCACACCGGTCTGGGCGGGCAACGCGGCGTCCGGGAGCGCCATCCCCTGCCCGGAGCCGTGCAGTGTGATGGTCGCTTTCTGCCGGGAGGCCGCGTTATGGCAGCGGGAGCCGCCTCGGCCGGCAGCTCCCGACCGCGAGGTGGCCTTTGCCGACTTCGCCGCGGAAGGGAACGAGATTCGCGAGGCGTACCTCGCCGGGACGCCCGCAGGAGTCGCGCATGGATAACGCCGCCCTGCGTAAGCGAGCCGGAGCGCTCTTCTCCGGGGGAGTCTCCAGCCCCGTGCGCTCGTTCCGCGCCGTCCCCGACGAGCCCGTGCCCATCGCGCGCGCATTCGGAGCACGTCTCTACGATGCCGACGGTTCGGAGTACATCGATTATGTCGCGGCGTACGGCCCGCTCATCCTCGGGCACGCGCATCCCGCAGTCGTTGCGGCGCTCGGCGAGTCAGCGGCGGGCGGAACAGCGTTCGGGGCGCTCTCGCCGGGGGAGGTGGAGCTGGGGACGCGGATCAGCGAGGCGACCGGGCTTGAACGGTTGCGCTTCGTTAACTCCGGGACGGAAGCGACGATGACGGCCATCCGGCTGGCGCGGGCGGCGACCGGTCGGGACCTCATCGTCAAGTTCGAGGGGTGCTACCACGGCCACAGCGACGGGCTGCTGGTGAAGGCGGGCAGCGGCGTGGCGACGCTGGGCCTGAGCGACTCCGCGGGAGTACCGGAGTCGATCGCGGCGGGGACGGCCGTGCTGCCCTACAACGACCCGGACGCACTCGCGCAGTGGCTCGAACGGCGCGGATCGGAGACGGCCGCGGTCATTGTCGAGCCGGTGGCGGGGAACATGGGGGTCGTGCCACCCACGGACGCCTTCCGGGAGGCGCTCCAGACGGCGCCGCGACAGCACGGCGCGCTGCTCATCAACGATGAGATCATCACCGGGTTCCGCCTGCGGTACGGCCTCAGCGGCTTGCTACCCGAGGCCGACATCGTCTGCCTGGGGAAGGTCATCGGGGGCGGGCTGCCGGTGGGGGCGCTTGGTGGCAGAGCGGAGCTGATGTCACAGCTCGCGCCGGAGGGGCCGGTCTACCAGGCAGGGACGCTCAGCGGGAATCCGCTGGTGATGGCCGCCGGCACGGCCACCCTCGACCTTCTGTGCGACGGCAAGGCTTATGCGCGCATCGAGGAGCTTGCGCGCCACCTCGCGAACGGCCTGGGGACGGCCGTCCGCCGGGCTGAGGCCGACGCCAGCGTCGTACGGAGAGGCTCGCTGCTCTCGCTCTTCTTCCGCTCCGAACCGCCGCGCGACTACGCGGAGGCGGCGGAGTGCAACACCGCCACCTTTGCGCGTTTCCACCACGGCATGCTGAGCCGGGGCGTGATGCTGCCGCCCTCGCAGTTCGAGGCGTGGTTCGTCTCGGCGGCGCACACGGAGGCGGACATCGACCGGACCGTGCGCGCCGCCGCGGCGGCGCTGCGCGAGGCCAGCCCCGGGCCGGTCGCGAGCCGCGGCAGGCCGTGAGCGCCCTGCGCATCGGGACGCGCGCGAGCCGCCTCGCGCTTCACCAGACCGAGCTTGCGACCACTCGCCTGCGCGATGCATGGCCGGACGTTGCGCTCGAGGTCGTCGAGATCACGACGGCGGGCGACCGCGACCGCACGAGCCCGCTGACCTCAGGGGAGGGGGCGGGGTGGTTCACCTCCACGATCCAGGAGGCGCTGCTGGCGGGCGAGGTCGACCTGGCCGTGCACAGCTACAAGGACCTGCCGACGGCGCGCCCGGCAGGACTCGTGATCGCCGCCATCCCGGAGCGCGCCGATCCGCGCGACGCCCTGGTCTCGCGCGACGGCGCGACCCTCGCGGGGCTGCCGCAGGGGGCGATCGTGGGCACGAGCAGCCCTCGCCGGGCCGCGCAGACGAGCGCCATGCGGCCCGACCTCGTGCTGCGCCCCATCCGCGGGAACGTGGACACAAGGCTGGAGAAGGTGGACGCGGGCGAGTACGACGCGGCGCTGTTCGCCATCGCGGGGCTGGAACGGCTGGGGGTGGCGGAGCGGGCGAGCCACGTGTTCGGGTTCGAGGAGATGCTGCCCGCGCCCGCGCAGGGCGCGCTCGCCGTGGAGTGCCGGCGCGACGCCGCCGAAACGCAGCGCCTCCTCGCCGCCATCGACGACCGGCAGCTTCGCCGCCTCGTGTCGGCGGAGCGGGCCTTCCTGGCCGCACTCGAAGCGGGGTGCAGCTACCCCGCGGCCGCCTACGCCGAGGGCTTCGGCACGACGCTCAAGCTGCACGGGCTGGTGGCGCCCGAGGGCGTCATCGTGCGCTCGAAGGTTGGGGGACCGATCGATGCCGGGCCGGGGCTGGGCCGGGCGCTGGCGAAGGAACTGCTGGAGCTGGCGGAGCAGCGCGCCGGGGGCTAGCCGACACGCACGATGACGGCGTCGCCCTGACCCCCGCCTCCACAGAGGGAGGCCACCCCCAGCCCGCCCCCACGCCGCCGAAGCTCGTTCAGGAGCGTGACCATGAGACGCGCGCCGCTCGCTCCGAGGGGGTGGCCAAGGGCGACCGCGCCGCCGTTCGGGTTCACGCGCTCGGGATCGAGGTCGAGCATGCGCGCCGACCAGAGGGCCACCGACGCGAAGGCCTCGTTGATCTCGACGACGTCGAGGTCGGCGGCGGAGAGGCCGGCACGGTCGAGGGCGGCGTTGATGGCCTCGGCGGGGCGCTCGTGCAGGGTGGCGTCCGGGCCGGCGACCTGGCCGTAGGAGACGATCTCGGCGATGGGCTCGGCGCCGAACTCGGCCGCGGCCCGCTCGCTCGCGACGATGACAGCAGCGCCGCCGTCGCTGATCTGGGAGGCGTTTCCGGCGGTCGTCGTTCCTTCGGGCGTGAAGACGGGCCGCAGCCTGGCAAGCAGCTCGGCAGTGGCGCCGTCGCGGATGCCCTCGTCGTGCTCGATGGGCACCGTCTGGCCGCGGCGCGCGGGAACATCGACGGCGACGATCTCGTTGGCGAAGTGGCCGCTGTCGCGGGCGCAGGCGGCCCGCTCGTGGCTGCGCACGGACCACTCGTCCTGCTCCTCGCGGAAGATGCCGAGCTCCTCGCTCTTGAGGTCGGCGGCCTCACCCATCGAGCAATCATCGAAGGCGCAGAAGAGGCCGTCGTGCTGCATCGCATCGACGAGCGGGGCGTGGCCGAGGCGTCCGCCCCAGCGCGCATCCGGAAGCAGGTAGGGGGCGTTGCTCATCGACTCCATGCCGCCCGCCACGATCACGCTGGATTCGTCGAGGCGAATGGCGCGGTCGGCCATGGCGATGGCGGTGAGACCGGAGAGACAGACCTTGTTGATCGTGGTGGACGGCACGGTCATGGGGATGCCGGCGCCGTTGGCCGCCTGCCGCGCGGTGATCTGGCCCGCGCCCGCCTGTACGACGTGTCCGAAGAGCACCTCGTCGACAGCATCGGGAGGCAGGGAGGCGCTGTCGAGGGCGCCGGTGATGGCGGCCGAGCCGAGCTGCGTCGCGCGGAGAGGCTTGAACCCCCCGCCAAAGCGTCCGATGGGTGTTCGCGCCAGACCAACGATGACCGACTTCATGGCAGGTCTCCTGTTCCCCTGACTGTACGCCAGAGACGGCTGCGAGCGATGGCGGAGACCGCGAGCGGGCGGTAGGGTTCGCCGCATGAGCAAGGTCGCGATCGTCACGGGCGCCGGGTCAGGCATCGGCAGGGCGGTGGCCCTGGCCTTCCTGCGCGAGGGGTACTCGGTGGCGCTGGCGGGGAGGCGCGCGCAGACGCTCCGCGCCACCATCGCCGAGGCGGGAGCGGACGGGGAGCGGGCAATCGCCGTCACCACCGATGTGCGCGAGCCCGCCTCCGTGCGGGAGCTGTTCGACTGGACGGTGGAGCGCTTCGGGCGGCTCGACGTGCTCTTCAACAACGCCGGAATCGGGGCGCCCCCGCGGCCGCTGGAGGAGTTGACCTTCGAGCAGTGGCAGGCAGTGGTCGAGACGAACCTGACGGGGACGTTCCTCTGCACGCAGGAGGCGTTCCGGGTGATGAAGGCGCAGGACCCGCAGGGTGGACGCATCATCAACAACGGCTCCATCTCGGCGACGACACCGCGCCCGAACTCCGCGCCCTACACCTCCACGAAGCACGCCATCACCGGCCTCACGAAGTCGACCGCACTCGACGGGCGCGCGTACGACATCGCCTGCGGGCAGATCGACATCGGGAACGCCACCTCGCCGATGACGGCGAAGATGGAGCGTGGCATGCCCCAGGCGGACGGGAACGTGCGCCCCGAGCCCACGATGGATGTCGAGAACGTGGCAAAGGCGGTCCTCTACATGGCCAGCCTGCCCCTCGACGCGAACGTGCTCACGCTGACGGTGATGGCCACGAAGATGCCGTTCGTGGGTCGCGGGTGAGCGAGTGAGGGGCCGGTCCTTCGCGCTCATCCTGACCGGCATCGTGGTGGCCGCCGCCTGCGGCGGGGGCGGGGAGGCGGAGGCCTGTTCCGAGGGCACGGACGCGTGGACGGAGTACCAGCTCTTTTTCGGGCTGAGCCAGAGCGATGGCGGGACCATCTCCGAGGGGGAGTGGCGCGAGTTTCTCGCCGACACCGTGACGCCGCGCTTCCCGGATGGGCTGACGGTGCTCTCGGGCAACGGGCAGTGGCGCGACTCGAGCGGAGCGATCCTGCGGGAGGGGAGCAAGCTGCTCGTCATCTACGCCCCACCGGGGGAGGACGGCCGGCGCGCCATCGACGAGATCTCGGAGGAGTACGAGCGGCGCTTCAACCAGGAGAGCGTGCTGCGCGTCATCGGAAATGCGTGCGTCTCCTTTTCCTGAGCAGCGGGGCGAGCAGCTGCGCTAGGATCGAACGTGTCGAGTCCCCCTGACTCCCCCGCAGCCGAGCCGTTCCCGCCGGTGGAGCGCGCCTTCGTCGAGGTGGCGGTGAACAGCGGCCAGCCGGCGCGCCACCCGTTCACCTACGCGCGCCCGGAGGGGATGGAGGTGCGGCTGGGGCAGGCGGTGTTCGTCCCCTTCGGGAGCCGCCTCCTGCAGGGAATCGTGCTCGGGGAGACGGACAGGCCGCCGGAGCAGGAAGCGCGCCCGGTCGAGGCCGTGGCCGACCCCCAGCCAGTGCTCGACCGGCCCCACCGCGCCCTCGCCGGGTGGCTCAGCGAGCGCTACCTGGCGCCCCTCTGGGAGTGCGTCGCGACGTGCCTGCCGGCGGGCTACGGGCAGCGTTCGGTGACGGTGGTCTCGCCCGTGGATGTCCCCCTGCTCCTCCCCAGCGAGCCCGCCGATCAGCGCCTGCTTCAGTACCTGGCGGAGCACGGCCAAACGGCGCTGGACACGCTGCGGGAGGCGCTGGGGCAGGTCCCGAACGACCTCCTCCGGCGCCTTCAGGCCAGCGGACACCTGACGGTGGCGCAGGGGCTCGCGCGACCGGCGGGGCGGCCCCGCATGGAGCGCCGCGTGGCGCTCGTGGCGGAGCCGGAGTTCGCGCGCAGGCAGGCACAGGAGCTCGTCGAACGCACGCCGCGGTCGGTGGCGGCGCGGGTGCTCGAGCGGCTGGCGGAGGCGCACGACACGACGCTAACGGAAGTCCGCGAGCTGGGCGCCACGCGCCGCCACCTCGACGAGTTGGTCGAGGGCGGGTGGCTGCGCGAGTACGAAGCGCGCGTGGAACGCGACCCGATCACGGAGCGGCTGCCGGAACCGTTGCCCCCGGCCACGCTCACGGAGGCGCAGACGGAGGTTGTGGAAACCGTCGCCGCGACGCCGGGTGAGTACCTGTTGCACGGCGTGACGGGCTCGGGCAAGACGGAGGTGTACCTGGAGCTGGCGCGGCGCACGATCGCGGCGGGTCGGGGCGTGATCGTGCTCGTGCCGGAGATCTCGCTGACACCGCAGGCGATCCGCCGCTACGGCGAGCAGTTCCCGGCGGAGACGGCGGTCCTGCACTCAAGCCTGAGCACGGGCGAGCTGTACGACCAGTGGCACCGCATCCAGCGGGGGGAGGCGCGGCTGGTGGTGGGGTCGAGGAGCGCGGTCTTCGCACCCGTCCAGAACCTCGGTCTGGTGGTGCTCGACGAGGAGCACGAGTGGACCTACAAGCAGGCCGACCCGCAGCCCCGCTACCACGCCCGCGATGCCGCCGCGGAGCTCTGCCGCCTGACGCGGGCGACGCTCGTGCTGGGCAGCGCAACGCCGGACGTGACGACCTATCACCGCGCGGAGGTGGGCGCGCTGACCCGCCTCGACCTGCCCTCGCGGGTAATGGCGCTGGCGGGGGGCGAGACACAGACGGTCCCGCTGCCGGACATCACCGTCGTCGACATGCGGGAGGAGCTGAAGGCGGGGAACCGGGGCGTCTTCAGCGTGCCCCTCCGGAACGGGCTGCGGCGGGCGCTGGAGGAGGACGAGCAGTCGATCCTGTTCGTGAACAGGCGGGGGGCGGCGCGCTTCCTGTTATGTCGCGCCTGCGGACACCTCCCCACCTGCCCCTCATGCGCCCTCGCGATGGGCCTCGACACGCGCGACCCGCTGCACCCGCTGGTGTACTGCCACCACTGCGGGCGCAGCCGCACGCAGGAGACGACCTGCCCGGAGTGCGGGAGCGCCCGCTACCGGCCCTTCGGGGTGGGCACGCAGCGCATCGAGGAGGAGGCGCGGCGCGCCTTCCCCCGCGCTCGCGTGGCCCGCTGGGACAGCGACGCGGCCAGCCGCAAGGGGAGCCACGAGCGCATCCTGCGGGCGCTGGAAGCGCGCGAGATCGACATCCTCGTGGGGACGCAGATGCTGGCGAAGGGGCTCGACCTGCCGGCCATGACGGTCGTGGGCGTGGTCGATGCCGACGTCGGTCTGAGCCTTCCCGACTACGTCGCGCACGAGCGCACGTTCCAGCTGCTGAGCCAGGTGGCGGGGCGAGCGGGGCGGCGGGAGCGGCTGGGAGAGGTCTACATCCAGACGTACGAGCCGGACGCTCCGCCTATCCGGGCCGCCGCCGAGCACGACTATCGCGGCTTCTTCGCCCATGAGACCCAGCACCGGCGGCGGGCCAGCTACCCACCCTTCGCGCGGCTGGCGCGGCTCACGTACCGCCACGCGAACCAGGAGCGGGGACTGGAGCACGCCTCGCAGGTGGCGGGTGAGCTGCGCACGCGGCGGGACGCGGCGGGGTGGCCAGACCCGGACGTGCTTGGTCCCACGCCCTCCTACGTGCGCCGCCTGCGGGGGGAGTACCGCTGGCACATCCTGCTGCGGGGGCACGACCCGCGGGCGCTCCTCGAGCAGGTCACGCTGGGGCGACGCTGGAGCGTGGAAGTCGACCCGGTGAGCCTTCTCTAACCGTTTCTTTGGGAATTATATCGATGACTCCACCGTTAGTCCCTACCGCAACGTGCCGGGGTGTTGTTCCTCGACGTGAAACCGGAGGAGGTCGAGCCGCTCAGCGAGTGGTCCGTCGCTGGGCACCTCCTCATCGCAAAGCCTGCACTTCCCCCTGGGTACCTCTTCGGGGTGCTCGATCATCACATGGAACTCTAGTTCCATGAGGGCTTCGTCAGCGTCCGCTGGAGTCATCTCCTCATTGCAGACGGTGCAATACCAAGGCATCACATTCCTCTTTGTTCCAGCTCAGCAAGAGCGTCAGTCCCCAGAGGGAGGCGTTAGGGCATCGCCTAGCACCCTCATCGCCAGGTGGGGGTCGTGTGAGGGGCATTGTCGCCGATGGGAGACCGTCCACGCAGCAGCCGCGCCTATTAGTTGGGGTAGGTCGATAGGCCCTCTTTCTCCTCGTCCGACGCCTGAGACACGACGACACAACACTTTGGCGAGAGTCTCCTCAACCTCCGGGTCCCTGATCACAATCCCAGCATGTCGGCGAGATCGTGAACTCAATCTTCATCAGTCACCTCCACCGCTTTCACCAGAGGTTCACCAGGGGGTATCTCTGCGCCCGTTGCCGCATGGCCCCCTGCTGCCTCGGGGGTATGGGGTCGCTCACTCCACCTGTCACTTTGCAACCCCCAGTCCCCACCGGTCTGCCTCAGCATCTGGGAAAATTGACACTGTGTAGGAGTCGCCTTGGCAGTCAGCGACCACACCGACCTCCGAGACGGGCAGGCCCCATTCGGCGGCGGCCACTTCTATGAAGCCGAACACGCCCGACACCACTTGCGCTTTCTCCATCGACACGTCCGCACGTAGGCCGAGGTCTGCGACCGACGCCCGCAATTCTTGTGTCACTGTGGCGGAAGCAGCTTCGATGGCCTCAAGGGGGACCACGACTTGGACAAGCCTGCGGTCTAGATGCCCCTGTGGTATCGCCGCCCGGTAGTTCTCATCAGGGATGGGTGTGCAGTCGTCGTCCACCACGTTGTCTCTCCTTCAGGCGAGGCACCTACCCGCTGCTCTTCAAACTTAGCCGCGTACGCGCCTACGCGAACGCATGTTCCGCGAGCATGCCCTCGCGCAGGCGGGTTGTCAAGGCTCGCGACGATGCGTTGGCCCCCCCTGTAAAGACCTTGCCTAGCAGCCGAATCAATGCTCGGAGTTCGTTTCGGGTGTTAGCGGCCCGTCTCCCTTACGGGGAAATGTCCGACCGTTGCCTTGGCCGGCCCGTCTAGCCCGAATCTTTACGTCCGCTGTAGCGGGGGCCGATTCCCTACTGTGTTGACCTGCGCTCTGCTATCCTCGGGCCTGCCCGTGCGCCGAATCGCGCCCGGGTGAGGATTCATGCAGCGAGCCGTCGGTCCCTGGCGCCGAGTCGCCCTCATCTTCCCCGGTCAAGGATCTCACAGCGTTGGCATGGGCTCGCGCCTGTACGACGCCTCCCGCGCCGCGCGCGAGGTCTTCCGGCGGGCCGACGAGGTGCTCGAGACGAAGCTCTCGAAGCTCTGCTTCGAGGGGCCGGAGGAAGAGCTCGAACGCACGATCAACCAGCAACCGGCGACCTTCGTCATCTCGATGGCCTGGCTCGAAGCGCTGCGCGAGCGCTGGTCCGCGCTCGACCGCAGGCTGCAGCCGCATGTGATGGCGGGCCACTCGATGGGCGAGTTCACGGCCGCGGTGGCGGCGGGCTCGCTTGATTTCGAGGAGGGCCTGCTCCTGGTGCGTGAGCGCGGCCGTGCGATGGACGAGGCGGGGCAACAGAACCCGGGAGGCATGGCCTCCATCCTCGGCCTCTCGGAAGAGAGCGTCTCCGCCATCTGCGACGCGGCGACGGGGGATGACGGCTACATCGGCATCGCAACGCTCAACTGCGAAGGGCAGCACGTTATCTCGGGCGCGCTGGGGCCGCTGCGGCGGGCCATGGACGCGGCCCAGGCGGCGGGCGCGCGCAAGGTCGTGCGCCTCCCCATCACCATCGCCTCCCACTCGCCGCTGATGCAGCGCGCGAGCGAGACCATGAGCAGTTGGCTCGAGCGCTTCCCCCCGCGGGAGCCGCAGGCGCCGGTGGTGGGCAACATCAACGGCGACATCCTCCGCTCGCACACCGAAGTCCACGCCGAGCTGCGCGACCAGCTGACCTCGGTGGTGCGCTGGCAGCGGGGCGTGGAGCGAATGCAGGAGCTCGGCGCGGACCTCTTCGTGGAGGTTGGCCCGGGGAACGTGCTGACCAAACTGGTGCGCCGCATCGATCCGAAGACGAACGTGGTGAGTCTGAGCGACGATCGCAGCGGCCTGCTGAGCGAACGCTTCAACGCCGTCGAGAGCGCGACGCGGTGACTCGACCTCGCGTGGTTGTGACTGGCGTCGGCGCAGTCACCCCGGCGGGGAATACGGCCGAGGAGACGTGGCAGTCGATGCTGGCGGGCCGCAGCGGCGTTGGCCCCATCACCCTGTTCGACCCGGAGCCCTTCCCCGTGCGCATCCAGGCCGAGGTGCGCGACTTCGAGATCGATGAGCGCATCGATGTCAAGCAGCGGCGCCACATGAACCGGGGCGTGCGCTTCGCCATGAACGCCGTCCTCGAAGCGCTCGACGACAGCGGCCTCGCCATCACCGAGGAGAACGCCGAGGACGTGGGCGTCATCTTCGGTGCGGGCGGGGGCGGATACCAGGAGCTCTGGGACGGCGACCAGACGCTGCAGAAGCGGGGCCCGCGGCGGGTCTCCCCCTTCCTCATCGCCAACTTCGTGGTGGACGCTGCCAGCGGGCACATCTCGATCCACACCGGCGCGCGCGGCCCGAACGTGGCCGTCGTGAGCGCCTGCGCGACGGGCGCGGCCGCCATCGGCGCGGGCGCGCACGCCATCCAGCGGGGCGACGCCGACGCGGTCATCGCGGGCAGCTGCGAGTCGGTGCTGGTGCCCGTGTTCCACGCGACGTGGTGCTCGATGCGGGCGCTGGCGAGCGACAATGAGCATCCCCAGCGGGCGGTCAAGCCGTTCGACATGAACCGGGACGGGTTCGCCGCGGGCGAGGGCGCGGCGGCCCTCATCCTCGAAAGCGAGGAGCACGCCCGCGCCCGAGGGGCGCGCATCTACTGCGAGATGCTCGGCTCGGGCACCTCGAACGACGCCTACGACATGATCGCGCTCGATGAGGCGGGCCGGGGCCTGCGGCGCTCGATCGAGGGCGCGTTGCGGGAAGCCGATATCGATGCCAGCGAGATCGACTACATCAACCCCCACGGCAGCGGCACGAAGCTGAACGACCGCATCGAGACGATCGTGGTGAAGGACCTCATGGGGCCCGCGGCCTACGAGGCCTCGATGAGCTCCGTCAAGCCGATCACCGGGCACTGCATGGCGGCGGCGGGATCGATTGAGGCGGTCGCCTCCGTCCTCGCCATTCGCGACCAGAAAGTGCCCCCTACCATCAACTACACAACCCCAGACCCCGAGTGCGACCTCGACTACGTGCCGAACGTGGCGAAATCCCGCCCCGTGCGCACGGCGTTGAGCACGTCCGTGGGGCTTGGCGGCCACAACGCCGCGGTGATCTTCCGCGCCATGAACGGAGCGGTTTGATGACCAGAGCGCTTATCACGGGAATCGGGGCGGTCACGCCCGTGGGGCTCACGGCCCCCGAGTCGTGGAGCAACCTGCTTGCCGGGGTCTCCGGTATCGCGCCCATTGAGGCGTTCGATGCAAGCGACCTGCCCGTCCGCATCGCCGGGGAAGTCCGGGACTTCACCCCCAGCGGCATCGACTCGAAGGCTGCCCGGCGCATGTCGCGATTCGCCCAGTTCTGCGTGACGGCCGCCCAGGAAGCGGCCGAAGACGCCGGGCTGGAGCTGAACGACGAGGAGCGGCCGCGTGCGGCGGTGGCGCTGGCCACCGGCGCAGGGGGCGTGTTGAACACGTTCCTCGAGACGGAGAACTACATCGCGAAGGGCCCTGCGCGGGTGAGCCCGTTCTTCGTGCCGCTGATGGCGCCGAACATGGGCGCCTGCCAGGTGAGCATGCACCTCGGGCTGCGCGGTCCCACGCTCGCCTCCACGGCCGCCTGCGCGAGCGGGCTCTACAGCTACATCGAGGCGAAGGCGCTCATCGAGAGCGGGCTCGCCGACGTCGTTGTGGCCGGGGGCGGGGAAGCTGCGATCCATCCCGTCTCCGTGGCGGGGTTGGCGAACATGAGGGCGCTCAGCCGCCGCAACGACGACCCCGAGGGCGCCTCGCGGCCCTTCGACCGGGACCGCGACGGCTTCGTCTTCGGCGAAGGGGCCTCTGTCTTCGTCGTTGAGTCGGAGGAGCGGGCGCGGAAGCGCGGGGCGCGTGTCTACGCGGAGATCGGGGGCGGCGCCCTCAGCAGCGACGCCTTCCACATCACGGCCCCGCGGGACGACGGCAGCGGCGCAGCGCAGGCGATGACGTCCGCCATGGATGCCGCGGGGATGGGGCCGGAGGAGATCGACTGCATCTCCGCCCACGGGACGGGGACGCCCCTGAACGATGTCTCCGAGACGCTCGCGATCAAGGTCGCTTTCGGCGACTGCGCTCCTTCGGTGCCGATTAGCGCGACGAAGTCGATGGTGGGCCACCTGCTGGGCGGGGCCGGGGCGGTGGGGGCGATGGCATCCGTGCTTTCAATCGCGGAGGGCCGCGTGCCACCGACCATCAACCTGGAGAACCCCGACCCCGCGTGCGACCTCGACTACGTCCCGAACGAGGCCCGCGAAGTGTCGGTCCGCGCCGCCATGGTTAACGGCTTCGGTTTTGGTGGTCAGAACGGCAGCGTGATCTTCCGTCGCTACGAGGGCTAGCGCGGGGCCAGCGCCCGCAGCCGCTCGACGATCGCCGGGAGCTGTTCCAGCACGTAGTCGATCTGCGCGTTGGTGTTGGCCTTGCCCACGGTGAGGCGCAGTGAGGCGTGGGCGAGGTCATCATCGATGCCCATGGCCGTGAGGACGTGCGAGGGCTCCAGCGAGCCGGTCGTGCAGGCGCTCCCCGAGCTGGCCGCGATCTCGGCCATGTCGAGCGCGAGCAGGACGCTCTCGCCCTCGACGTTGCGGAAGCAGCAACTGAAGTTGTTGGGCAGGCGGCCGTCGGGGTCGGCCGGACCCGTGACGACGGTGTCGGGAACGCGCTCGGGCAGCTCGAAGAGCAGCCGGTCGCGCAGGCGGCGGTAGTGACCGACGCGCTCGTCACGCTCGGACCAGGCGAGTTCCATGGCGGCGGCGAGGCCGAAGGCGCCGGCGACGTTCTCGGTACCGGCGCGGCGCTCGCGCTCCTGCGATCCACCAAGGATCTGGGGCTGCCAGGGCGTCCCGCGTCGCACGTAGAGGAGCCCCGCGCCCTTCACTCCGTAAAGCTTGTGCGAGGCCAGGCTGAGGAGGTCGACGCCGAGCGCCTCCGGTGTTATGTCGATTGAACCGGCAGCCTGGACGGCGTCGCTGTGGACGACCACGTTCGGGTTGCGCGCCCTGGCGAGGGCGGCCGCCTCGGTGACGGGCTGGAGCGTGCCGACCTCGTTGTTGGCCGCCATCAGGGAGAGCACGGTCGTCTCGGGGCCGACCGCCTGCTCGAGAGCGCCCAGATCGACGCAGCCGTCGGAATCGACGGGCAGGTAGGTCGCGCGAAAGCCCTCCCGTTCGAGCTGTTCGACGGTGTGGAGGACGGCATGGTGCTCAACCTGGCTGGTCACGATGTGGTCGCCGCGGCCCCGCTCGCGCTGGGCCAGGGCGGCGCCGCGGATGGCGGCGTTGTCGGATTCGGTGCCGCCACTCGTGAAGATGATCTCGCTGGGCTCGACATCGAGGAGGCGGGCGCAGCGGGCGCGGGCCTCATCGAGCCAGCGGTGGGCCGTCTGCCCCTCGAGGTAGATGGAGGAGGGGTTGCCCCAATCGCGGGAGAAGACGGGCCACATCGCCTCGAGCACGCGCGGGTCGGGGGGCGTGGTGGCGGCGTGGTCGAGGTAGACGCGCTCCATGCTTCCCTCCGGATGACAGGCCACGGGCGGCGTTTCCACCGGATCTCCTGCTATACTTTAGCGGCCTGCGGGGCAGGTGCGCGGGATTTCCGCGAGAGCAACCTCCGAAGGAGTGCACATGACGACGGAAGCCACCACCGAGATTGAGTTCGTCACCATCACCGAGGCGGCCGTGGAGAAGGCGAAGGCGCTCCTGGAAGCGCGCGATCTGCCCGAGGGCGCCCTGCGCGTGTTCGTGGCCGGCGGCGGCTGCTCGGGCTACCAGTACGGCATGGCCCTCGCCCGCTCGACCGAAGAGGACGACATCGTCCTTGAGCAGGGCGGCGTACGCATCGTCGTCGACCCGGAGAGCGCCCAGTACCTCGACGGCGCCGAGATCGACTACGTCGACGAGGTGATGAAGAGCGGCTTCAGCATCTACAACCCGAACGCGACAAAGAGCTGCGCCTGCGGCTCCAGCTTCCAGACCTCGGACGGGAGCGGCGAAGCGCGGCCCTGCGGCTGCTAGCCTTCCTCGAAGCAGAAGCTCGAAAGGGGCGCGGATGCGCCCCTTTCTCATGTCCGGCGCACCGGCCGCCGGCTAGAGGACGTTTCGCATCAGCTCCACGTGCGTGGTGAGGAAGGCCATCGCCTCGCGCGTCGCGCGACGGAAGCGGGCGAACTCCGCATCCTGGAGGGCGAGGTCATCGAAGCGCTCCAGCTCCGCCATCGAGTCGAACTCGCCGGCGATGGCGATGGCGTTGGTACCGCCGGAGAGGGCGGTCCAGACGCTGGTGGTGGCGTCGACGCCGCGCTCAGCCTGGTAGCGGAGCGCCTCGGAGAGGGAGACGACGAACTCGCGTCCCTTGCCGGGCAGCACCTCACCGGTCATGAGGCGCAGGAAGCGGCGGGGGGCGGTGGCCTCCTCCGCCGAGATAAGGCCCTCGGAGTGGTAGGAGAGGCGGTGGATGGAGGCGTTGGTATGCCCGGGGAGGAGGTGGCGCTCGACATCGGCCCAGATGGCGGCGAACTGGGCGTCCTGGGCGGCGAGGTCGTTGAGTCGTTCGAGCTCCTCGAGCGTGTTGAAGTCCATCACGATGGAGATGGCGTTGGTGGGCCCGGTCATCGCCGCCCAGATGGCGGTGCGCGCGCTGATGCCGCGATTCTCCTGGTGCTCGATGGCAACGCGCGCGGCCCCAAGCAGCGCGCCGGTCTGGCCTCGCTCGACGATGCCGCGGATCAGACGCCGGTACATACACGCTCCAGCCTGTTGCGGGCGGGCGCCAGTGTAGCAGGCGCGCGACGCGGCCCCCGCTGGGGCGATGGCGCGATCACCGGCCCTTGAAGGAGGGGTCGCGGCGTTCGAGGAAGGCGGCCATCCCTTCGCGGAAGTCCTCGCTGCCGAACATGGGGCGAAGCTGGAGGTAGGTGTGGTCGACGGCCGTCTCGAAGGTCTCGTCCATGCCGAGGCGCATCATGCGCTTCGTCGCCTGGACGGAGTAGGGCGCGTTGCTGGCGATGCGAGCAGCCACGCCGGCGACCTCGTCCATGAGCTGGTCGTGGGGAACGACGCGGTTCACGAGGCCAAGCTCGAGGGAGCGCTGGGCATCGAGCACGTCGCCCATGAAGGCGACCTCGGCCGCCTTCGCCCAACCGAGGAGCCGGGGCAGGTACCAGGTGCCGCCGGACTCGGGGAGGACGCCGCGGCGCACGAAGACGGCGCCGAGCTTGGCCTGGTCGCTGGCGATGCGGATGTCGCAGCCGAGGGCGAGGTCCATGCCGTAGCCGGCGGCGGCGCCGTTGAGGGCGCAGATGACGGGCTTGTCCATGCGGTGGAGCACGAGCGGGGGCGTGTTGTGGAGGTCGAAGAGGTGCAGGTCGGGGGCGGCGCCGCCATCCTCATCGGCGGCGCGGGCCTTCAGGTCGAGGCCAGAGCAGAAGCCGCGGCCGGCGCCCGTGAGCACGACGACACGTATCTCGGGGGCGACGTTGGCGCGGTCGAGCTCGGCGGAGAGGGCGGCAAGCATGGGACGGCTGATGGCGTTGAGCCGCTCGGGGCGGTTGAGGGTGAGCGTGAGAACGCCGTCGCACTGATCGACGATCAGCTCGGTGGTGGACATGGGGAGGCCTCCTGTCGCGGGCGAGTGTTCCACGCGCCCGAGTGGCGGGCAATCAACGCCGCAGGAACTCGCCAATGGTGAGTCCTCGGGCGCGCACCTCCGCCGCCAGCTCGCGCCCGACCCAGCGGAAATGCCAGGGCTCGTAGACGTAGCCCGTGACCTCCTCGAGGTCCTCGGGGTAGCTGAGGACGAAGCCGAACTCGTGGGCGCGTCCGGCCAGCCAGCGCCCCTCGGGCGTGCTCCCGAACGCCTCGAGCAGGGCATAGCCGACGGCCGCGCTGGAAAAGTCGACGGTGGCGCCGAGCTGGTGCTCGCTGTGGCCAGGGCGCGCGCTCACGCGCGAGGCCTGCTGTAGACCGTAGGTGTCCACGTGGTGCTGGAAGGTGTTGCGCTGCGTCTCGTAGCTGCGGTAGCTGCTCACCACGACCAGCCGGTGCCCTTCGTCAGCCGCGGCTTCGAGCATTGCGAGAAGGTCGGGAAGCACGGACTCGATGACTTGCTGGAGGCCGTCGGCGTAGGCATCGGGGACGGGCACGAGGTTGTCGGGTTCGCAGCCGTCCTCGAGGCGGTGGAGCTTGTCGAGGGGCACGTGGATGTCGCCGCAAGGGACGATGTAGACGCCATCTGCGTTCGGCGGGGCGGTGGGGGGCGCGGGGGAAGGGCTGCGGGTACCCGCGGGAGTCGCTTGGGCGACGGCCGTGCCCTCGGACGGAGTGTCGCCCCGCTCGGAAGCACGGGGCACGAGCGTGTCGTCGACGCCCTGGTCGTCCCCGCAGGCCACGGTGAAGGCGAAGAGGAGGGGGAGGAGGAGGGTGGCGGCGAAGGCAAGGGATCTGCTTGCCGGCATCCCCTTGAGGATAACGCGGGCCACGATTGCCGCTAGCTGGTGGTGAAGGCGCTGACCCGCGGGTCGCGGCGCACGTCGTCGACGAAAGCTCGCAGGAGGGCGTTCGTCATGGCGGGGTTCTCCAGCTGGAGGAAGTGGCCGGCGCCGGTAACGGGCTCCTGGCGGAGGAAGAACGTGATCTGGCGCAGCCGTTCGGGGTCGCCGAGCGGGGCGTTGCCCCAGAGGGCCATGAAGGGCTTCTTGTCGGCTGTCTGGATGAGCGCGCCAAGGTTCTGGGCGAAGTAGCCGTTGTCGGTGAGCTGGCCGGCAGCCACCCGCGGGTCGCAGGCGAGCATGCGCTCCTCGACGTGCTCACGGATGGCGGGGTCGGATTCCTCGTCGAAGAAGCGATCGAAGAAGACGCGGGCGGGCTCCATGGAGGCGACATCGCGAATCTGGGCGGCGAGGCCGCCCATGGCGCCGCGGGCGGCAGAGTCGAGGGGCGGGTCGGCCATCACCGTCCCGAGGACGCGATCCTCGTGGCGGCTGTTGGCGAGGAGGGCCACCAGACCGCCGATGTCGTGTCCGGCGACGATGGCGGCGCCCATGCCGCGATCGTCGATGACGGCGGCGATGTCGTCGGCGGCCTGGGTGAGGTCGTGGGGCGGGGTCACGGAGGAATCGCCGCAGCCTCGCAGGTCGAGCGTGAGGCAGTGGAAGTCACGCGAGAGGTCCTCGAACTGGGGACGCCAGAAGGAGCGGTCGCCGGCCCAGCCGTGGACGAAGAGGAAGGGAGGGGCGCCGTGTCCCTGTTCGTCGTACCCCAGGGAGGCGCCGTTGATGCTGAGCTGCGGCATCAGCCCCCACCACCTCGTCGCCGTCTGCCGGCGACGCGCTTCCCGACCGCTCGCACCGGCCTCGTCACCCCGCGGCGCACGCGCTCCGCTCGGGGGGAGCGCGCACGGGACAACGCGACCGCAGCGGCAGCCACAACCGCGGCCACAGCCACGGCCGCGCCCGCGATCAGCGCCGCGAGCGGCAGGCGGCGATCACGTGACCGCCAGTCGCGCCGCAGATCTTCGATGTCCTCGGGGATGGGGATCGGGTTGGGGGTGTGCTCGGGGAAGCGGCCGGCATCGATGTCGTCGAGAAACTCCGTAACAGCGCTGGTGAAGCCATCGGGGTTGTCGCCAGGGACGCTGTGGCCGGCCTCGGGCACGACCGCGAGGCGGGCGGCGACCATCTCGGCGACGGTACGCTCGGCCACCTCCTGGCTGAGGATGTCGCTCTGCTGGCCGCGCACGAGCAGCACGGGCGGGGCGAGCTCGCGGAAGCGGCGGCGGAGCTCGTCGCTGCTGACCTCGCTGCCGGAGCGGACGGCGCCCTCGCCCTCGCGGAAGCGCTTGTCGAACTTCCACGTCCACTTGCCATTCTCCAGCGGCTTCAGGCGGTGACACATGCGCTCGCGGATGTTCTCCTCGGTACGGCGGGTGTTGAAGCGCATGGCGTTATGCACGAACTCGTCGAAGTCGAGCTCATCGGGGCCGCGAGTGAAGCGCATGATGTTGTCGACGCCCTCCCGCGCCGCCTCCGGGCCGACATCAACGAGGATGAGCGCGCTCACGCGCTCGGGGTGCTGGAAGGTGTACTCGACGGCGTTGAGGCCGCCCATGCTGTGGCCCATGAGGATGAACCGTTCGAGGCCCAGCCACTCGCGCACTACCTCCACATCGGCGACGAAGGACTCGCGGGTGTAGTCGCCATCGGGCGCCCACTCGCTGTCGCCGTGGCCGCGCTGGTCGAGCGCGAGGAGGCGGTAGCGGCCGGCTGCGCGCTGGCCGAACTCATCGAACATGTGGCCGGAGACGCCGAAGCCATGGAGGGCGACGATGACGGGCCCGTCATCCGGCCCCCACTCCTGGTAGGCCAGCTGCAGGTCGCCGAGGGCGGTGGTGGTGCGTTCGCGGTAGGTCGCAGTCAGGGCTCGTGGCCTCCGCGCTGGTCTCGCGGCGCAGGCAAGCCGCCGCGGGGCCTCGATGATAGCAAAGGGAGCGCTGTGCGTCGGGGAGAGGGGGGCGGGTCAGGCGCCGAGCTCGATGTAGCGCTCGACGACCCAGCGCAGGGCATCGGAGGCGGTGACGACGCGGTAGCCCTGTGAGGTGCCCATGGGCACGTGGCGGAAGCCGCCGTCAGCCATCTTGTGCAGGGCGACAGCGACGGTCTCGTTCTCGCGGACGAGGACGGGGTCGGTCGTCATGTACTCGGCCACGGGCGCGTCGAGGGCGCCCGGGCGGCCGGCGACCTTCTTGAGGACATCGCGCTCGGTGAAGATGCCGGAGAGGGTCGCGCCATCGACGACGAGCACGGCGCCGCCCTTGTTCTCGACGAGCAGGTTGACCGCTTCATGGACGGTGGCGGCGGGCGCGATTGTGGGCGCGCGCAGAAGGCGAAGGGAGGAGAGGGGCGCGCTGAAAGGGCTCTCGCTGATGGCCTGTTCGGGCTCGGGGATGTCGACGCTGCGCAGGGGCTGGAGGCAGTTTTCGCAGCGATCGACGCCCGCGATGTTCGGCTCCCCGCAATCGGGACAGAGAACCAGTTCGCTTCCGGATTCCCTAGTCACGGCGCCTCCCAACACGCCCGGGCAGCAGCTAGCCGCTAGAGCACATTCCAGGTCTCAGGCCCGGCGATGAGCGCTTCAAGATCAGGTTGGGCGCGATCGCGGGCGACGGCGACCTGCTCGGCCACGAGGCCATCGTAGGTCTCTCGCTGGATCTGCCGGAAGACGCCGAGGGGCACGGGGAAGTCGGGATAGTCCATACCGCTCAGGATCATCGGCAGGGCGATGTCCGCCCGGCCGGTGTCGTGCACCAGCAGGTCGTCGTCGCTCATGGGGTTCTCGACCACCTCGGGCTGGAAGCCGTTGAGACGGACGCCGTGTTCGAGGTGCTTGCCGAAGCGCAGCGGCTTGCCGTGCTCCAGGTAGACCATGCGGTCCTGGCGCACGTCCTTGTCGGCGAACGAGGCGAAGGCGCCGTCGTTGTAGATGTTGCAGTTCTGGAAGACCTCGACAAAGGCAGCGCCCTTGTGCTGGGCCGCGGTGAGCAGCGTGGCCTCGAGGTGCTTGGTGTCGCGATCGAGGGAGCGGGCGACGAAGGTGGCGCCGGCGGCGAGGGCGAGCTTGATCGGGTCGAGGGGGACCTCGGTCGTGCCCATGGGGGCCGACTTGGTCACCTTGCCGATGGGCGAAGTGGGCGAGTACTGGCCCTTGGTGAGGCCGTAGATGCGGTTGTTGAAGAGCACCACCGTCACATCGACGTTGCGGCGGAGAAGGTGCATGAGGTGGTTGCCGCCGATGCTGAGGCCATCGCCATCGCCGGTGATGACGAAGACGGTGAGCTCGGGGCGGGCGGTCTTGAGCCCCGTCGCGATGGCGGGGGCGCGGCCGTGGATGGTGTGGAAGCCGTAGGTGTTGACGTAGTAGGGGAAGCGGCTGGAGCAGCCGATCCCGCTGATGAAGACGATCTCCTCACGGGGAATGCGGAGGTTGGGCAGGGTCTTCTGCATCTGCGCGAGGATGGAATAATCGCCGCAGCCCGGGCACCAGCGGACTTCCTGGTCGGAGACGAAGTCCTTGCGCGTGAGGAGAGGGATCTCCTCGTCCATGGCTCCGTTGGAACTAGCTGCCGTCACTGGATAGCCTCCCGCGGCGAAGAACGCCGCTAGAACTTGAGCTCGTAGGGACCAGAGATGCCGAGAACCTCGTCGATCTTCCCGGTGATCTCGGCGATCTTGAACGGCTGGCCCGCGATCTTGTTGAAGGGAATCGCATCGACAAGGTACCTGGCCCGGATGAGCACCGAGAGCTGACCGTTGTTCAGCTCCGGAATCATGACCTTGTCGTAGCGAGAGAGCACCTCGCCGAGGTTGGCGGGGAAGGGGTTGAGGTGGCGGATGTGGGCGGACGCGACCGACTTGCCCTCGGAGCGCGCGCGCTCGCCGGCGCTGGTGATAGAGCCGTAGGTGCCGCCCCAGCCAAGCAGGAGCAGATCGCCCTCCTGGGGGCCCGTCACCTCAAGGTCGGGCACGTCGGCGACAACGCCAGCGACGCGCTCGGCGCGGGTGAGGGTCATCTGATGATGGTTCCCCGGCTCGTAGTTGATGTCGCCCGTCTCGTGCGACTTCTCGAGTCCCCCGACGCGGTGTTCGAAGCCGGCCTGGCCGGGCACGGCCCAGGGCAGCGCGAGCGTCTCGGGGTCGCGCTGGTAGGCGTGGGAGACGCGGGCATGGTCGGCGTAGCGGTACTCCACGGGCTCGATGTCCTCCAGCCTGGGGACGGGCCAGGGCTGGGAGCCGTTCGCAAGGTAGCCGTCGCTGAGCATGATCACGGGGACCATGTACTTGAGGGCGATACGGAAGGCCTCGATGGCCATCCAGAAGCAGTCGCCCGGGGTGGAGGGGGCGACAAGGACGACCGGGGAGTCGCCGTTGCGGCCGTACATCGCCTGGAGCAGGTCGGCCTGCTCGGTCTTGGTGGGCATGCCCGTGCTGGGGCCGGCGCGCTGCACATCGAGGACGACGAGCGGGAGCTCGGCCATGACGGCGAGGTTCAGCCCCTCGCTCTTGAGGGCGAGGCCGGGGCCGCTGGTGCCGGTGAGCGCCATCTGGCCCGCGTAGGAGGCGCCGATGGCGGCGCAGACGGCGCTGATCTCGTCTTCCGCCTGCATCGTCTTCACACCGAACCGCTTGAAGCTCGCCAGCTCGTGCAGCACGTCGGAGGCGGGCGTGATCGGGTAGCTCGCGTAGAAGAGGGGCAGGCCGGCCAGCTGGGAGGCGGTGACGAAGCCGAGGGCGGTGGCCTCGTTCCCGCTGATGTGGCGGTAGATGCCGGGGGCCACCTCGGCGGGCGGCACCTCGTAGCGCTCGTGCACGAGCTCGCTGGTCTCGCCGAAGGCGTTGCCGGCGCGCAAGGCGCGCAGGTTGGCCTCGAGCACCACCGGGTTGCGCTGGAACTTGTCGGTGGCCCAGCGCACCACGGTGTCCATGGGCCGGCTGAAGAGCCAGAGGACGAGGCCGAGGGCGTAGAAGTTGCGCGAGCGGAAACGCTCCTTGGCTCCCAGCTCGAGGCCCTCCAGGGCGGCGGCGTTGTTCTTGGTGATGTCGATGCGCAGGAGCCGGTAGGGCGCCAGCGACCCGTCGTCGAGGGGGTTGCGCTCGTAGCCCGCCTTGCGCAGGTTGGTGGGGTTGAACTCCCCTTCGTCGACGATCAGGAGGCCGCCGGAGAGGAGGTCACCAAGGTTCGTCTTGAGGGCGGCTGGATTCATCGCCACAAGCGCATCGGGGTTGTCGCCCGGGGTGTGAATGTCGTTGCTGGAGAAGGAGAGCTGGAAGCCGGAGACCCCGGGGAGGGAGCCGGTCGGGGCGCGAATCTCGGCGGGGTAGTCGGGCAGGGTGGCGAGATCGTTCCCGTAGACGGCAGTGGTACGGGTGAACTGGGTACCCGTGAGCTGCATGCCGTCGCCGGAGTCGCCGGCAAAGCGGATCGTGACGCGGTCCCGCGTCGTGACGGCTCCAGATAGCGGCGACTCGATTGAGGTTGTCATCCTGTGACTATCCCCCCTCCCGCCTGGCCACGACCTGGTGGGGACGCGGCGGCAGGTTCAGCACTTCCTCGGGAAAGGATTCGGCGAAGTGCTGCAGCAACTCGCCCAGACGGACGAGCCCGGTGACGGCGCCATCGTCCACGACCGGCAGGGTGCGATAGTTGTAGCGCTGCATGAGCGCGATCGCATCGCCGACAGTGGTCGTAGCGGAGATGGTGACCGGATTGCGGGTGAGCAGATCCGGGTCGAGCGGCTGGTCCCAGTCGAAGTCCCCCGACATGCAGCGGGTGAGCACATCCCGTTCGGTGAAGATGCCCACGAGCCGCTCCTCCTCCATGGCGAGCACGCACGAGCGTGCGCCCCGGTTCATCCGCTGGACGGCGGTGCGCACGGTGGCCGTGGGAGGGAGGAACACTGGCTCCGCGAGTGGGAGCTCGCCCACGCGCTGGTCGATGAACTTCGCGAGTCGGGACCGATCCATCCGTTCCTGACTGCTTTCGCGAGCCTCGGGAGCGAACCCCCTGGGCGGCGCTTGGCACTGCTATGGGAGTGTAGCGCGTTTCGGGCTTATACACGCACGCACGCCCACCCGCCACGGTCTCGCTTACATGTCCCGCGAATCCCACGTGCGGGGCACTCCGGCAACGGCGGGAGGCGTTACAATCCCGCGCGCACCAACTGGGCCGAGGGGGCCAGGGATGAACATCCGTGTCGTAGCAGTCGCCCGTCCCGTGGGGACGGCCGGGGACGAGATCGCCAAACTGACGGCGGAGAAGCTGGGCTTCCGCTTTTACGACTATCAGGTGGTGCAGACGGCCGCGCAGGAAGCGGGCGTCTCGCCAGAGACGGTCAGCGAGGCGGAACACACGCCCTCGCTGTTGACGCGCATCCTGGAGGCGCTGGCCCGCAACCCGAGCATGCCGGTGGCGGCCTGGGCCGACCCCGTGCCCCTGGCCACCAACCCCCTCCTCACCTCGACCGAGTACCGGCGCTTCATCGAGGACGTGATCCGCGACCTGGCCGACCAGGGCGAGGCCGTCCTGATGGGCCACGGCGCGCCGATGGTGCTGCAGGGACGCGCCGACACGCTGAAGGTGCTCACGACCGGGTCGGTCGAGCAGCGCGCCCAGCGCATCGCCTCGGGCATGAACGTGGACGCCGAGACGGCGCGGAAGACGATGGAGAAGACGGACTCGGAGCGGCAGGACTACTTCCGGCGGTTCTACAACCGCGCGTGGCTGGCGACCGAGAACTACGACCTCTGCCTGAACACGGACCGGCTGACGCCGGACCAGGCGGCCACGCTCATCGCGCAAACCGCGCAGATGCACTGAGCGCCCGGCTCAGGCCCGCTCGAAGGCGACGATCGCGGCGCCGACCAGCACCGCCTGGAGCAACGCCGCGGAAGCCAGCAGCCAGAGGCCGGCAGCGCGCTCGCGGGCGTGGAGGATGAAGCCGAGGGCGAGGTTGACGGCCACGATGCCGCCCCCCACGGCGCCGATGCGCAACAGTTCCGAGCGCTCGCCCACGCGCACGATGCCGGTCGTTCGGGGGAAGTCGATCTGGACCAGGGCGGGCAGGTCGGGGTACTGGCTGAAGAGGTAGCCGCCCAGCACGCAGAGCGCCACCAGGACGAGGCTGAGGACGAACCAGACGTCCCCATCGCGCCAGATGGGGAGCAGGCTGAGGCCTCGGGGCTCAACGCGCTGGGGCGCTCCCGGTTCGAAGCCGACGACCAGCCTGCGGGAACAGGCTTCGGCGAAGGCCACCTCGTCGGGCACGGTGAGGCCGTAGGTGCGTTCGGGCGTGACCACGAAAACGTTGTCCTCGGGGCGGTTGTGGGTGGCGAAGAAGAGGGTGGGGCCGAGGGCAGAGACGACGCCCCGGCCGATGTGGCAACCCCACCAGTTGAGCCCCCTGACGGACTCCTCACCGACGGTGCGGCCCGGTACGACGCGCTGGATGTCGACGACGGGCACGACGACCTCGCCGCCGCACCAGCGGATGCGCAGGGCATCGTCGTCGATCCGGTAGGTGAGGCGCGCCAGCCCCAGTGTCCACCAGCCGAAGAGGAGCGCCAGTCCTCCGAACAGGGCCACCACCACCCAGGCGAGGAACGTCGTGAACTCGATGACGCCCCCGCCGGCCAGCACCCCGGCGACGAGGGCGATGAACGCAGCCCAGAGGGTGAACGCCCCGCCGACGATGACGCCGAGGGCGCGGGGAGGCTTGAACGTATCGGCGTCTACGACGCCACCCGCACGCGCGCTGGGGTGCACCACTGTCGATACTTCTCGCTCTTTCCTCTGATGGCATCGAAGAAGAGGCGCGAGAGCTCGAGCGTGATGGGCCCGGGCTCGCCCCCCTTGATGGCGCGACGGTCGACTTCGATCACGGGCGTGAGGTGCGCTGCCGTGCCCGTCATGAACACCTCATCGGCGATGTACAGCTCGGAGCGGTCGATGGGGCGCTGGACGGTCTCGATGCCGAGCTCGTTGGCGGCGAGCTCGACGACGGTGGCGGCCGTGATGCCCTCGAGGATGTTGTCCGAGGGAGCGGGGGTGATGATCGTGCCATCGCGCACGATGAAGATGTTCTCGCCGCTGCCCTCGGAGACGTGGCCGTCGTGGTTGAGGACGATGGCCTCGTCGAAGCCGTTGCGTTCGGCCTCGGTCTTGGCGAGGGCGCTGTTCACGTAGATGCCCGTCACCTTGGCGCGGGGCGGGATGCCAAGGTCGTCGACGCGCCTCCAGGTGCTGGTGTGGCAGCGGGCGCCCTTGTCGATATCGAGGTAGGGGCCGAAGGGGGCGATGAAGATGAGGAGGTCGCTCTCGAGGCCATGCAGGCGCACGCCCAGCACCTCGGAGCTGAGGTAGACCATGGGCCGGATATAGACATCCTCTTCATAGCCGCTGCGCTCGACGATCTCGACGGTGAGGTCGCAGAGACGGTCGATCGGTTCGCGCATCTCGAGGCCGAGGATGTGGCTGCTCTGGGCGAGACGCTCGAAGTGCTCGCGGATGCGGAAGAGGTAGAGGCAGCCGTCCTCTTCGTTCCAGTTGCCGCGGATGCCCTCAAAGACCGCCGTGCCGTAGTTAAAGGCGTGGGTCATGACACCCACTTTGGCCTCCTCCAGGGGAACGATCTGACCTTGGAAGTAGGCGTAGGGCGTGGGCATCGGCGAACACTCCTGGGGGCTGCTGGCGACCTCAGTATACGCGCGAGCGCCTACCGGTCCGCCTGCGGACTGCTGAAGAAGGAGGGCTCGCGGCACTCGGCGACCGAGCCTTCCTTGCCCGCGAGCCGCTCACGCGCTTCGTCATCGGGCAGCGGCGGGGCGACCACGAGCGGGCTCGTGGGGTCCCCGACGGCATCCTCCAGATAGTCGATGAACGCCCGGTGAAAGTCGCGCAAATCCGCCGGGGGGTCGACGGATTGCAATTCGTCGATGAAGTCCTCGATGACGGCGGCGATGGCGTCCTCCTCCGTCTCCACCTGGATGGCGTCGGAGAACCGGTCGAGGTTGGCGCACATGACGGCGAGGTAGCCCTCGTCGTCGACCGCGCTGGGGGGCGGGGAGTCGTCACAGGCGAGGACCAGCAGGGCGAAGAGTCCTGCCAGCGCGAGGACGGGGAGGAAGCGGGTCATTGGGAGCGATCGTACGCGCGGCCCCGGTTGGCGCTACAGGACGATGCGTCGCACGGCGCCTGCGGGGGCGCGCCGCCAATTCTCGACCACGTAGCGGTCTGCACCGCCGACGTCCCGGCGCTCCATACGGCAGCGCCGGGGCGCTTCGAGCTCGCGGCGGGCCGAGCGCGCCCACCTGCGAAGGCCGTCGGGGGCGGAGATGGGGAGCACATCCCCAGCGTCGAGTAGCAGCTCGACCTTGGCGACGCCGAGCGCCAGCAGCCAGCCGCTCGTGAGCTCTGCGAGGGCCATGTGGAAGTCGCGGTCGCCGAAAGTGACGGCCATCCGCCCGGGGCCGCTCTCGCCGCCCACGAGCAGCACGGTCGCCCCCGGCGACGGCTGCGCGAGGGCGCTCGCGGCATCGCGAACGCCAGCGAGAAGCTCGGGGAGGGCGCCGGCCTCGGGCGGGGGCGCCAATGCGAACTGCGTGGCGTGGGCTTCGTGCAAGTCGCTCAGACCGTCCTCGTCGAGCCAGTCGCGCCAGGCGGTCTCGCCTTCTTGCAGGAGGGCCGCGCAGGCGACCTCCTGCTCAGCGGCTCCCGCAATGAGGGGGACCGCCGACACGTAGGCGCCCCACTCGATGGCATGCAGCGCCTGCAGGCGCGCAAGCCAGGCGCGCGAGCCCGTCGCGAGCAGGGCCGCGACGGTGACGTTGCGATAGCGCGCGCCCGCCGCCTCCTTCGCGACGGCGGACTCCAGGCGCAGACCCTCGAGCACCAGCTCGACCGTCTCGCCGAGGACGAAGGAGGTCTGGCGGTGAGCATCGGCCGAGCCGGCGGCGCCGGCGGGCGGGCGCGACGAGCGCTCCGCCTCGGGGTAGACGCGCGGCGGCGAGACGCGGAACGAAGGCATCGGCTCAGTGCCGGTCGCGGGGCCTGCGGCGGCGGCGGGAGCGGCTGGGGGGCGCGGGCGGGGTCTCGGCGGCGGGGCGCGGGCCGAGCTGACGGATCGCCTCCCAGCCGGCGTAGCTCGCGCTGGCTCCCAGCTCCGACTCGATCTCCAGCAGGCGGTTGTACTTCGCCGTCCGTTCGCTGCGTGCGGGCGCGCCGGTCTTTATCTGACCGGCGGCCGTGGCCACGGCGAGGTCCGCGATGAAGGTGTCCTCGGTCTCACCCGAGCGGTGGCTGATGACGGCCGTCCAGCCAGCGCGGTGGGCGAGGGCGATGGCGTCGAGGGTCTCGCTGAGGGTGCCGATCTGGTTGAGCTTGATGAGCACGCTGTTCGCCGCTCCCTCGTCGATGGCGCGCTGGATACGTTCCGGGTTCGTGACGAGAAGGTCGTCGCCGACGAGCTGGACGGTGGGGCCAAGGCGCTCGACGAGGGCGCTCCAGCCGGACCAGTCGTCCTCGGCGAGGCCGTCTTCGATGGAGGCGATGGGGTAGCGGCCGGCCCAGCCGGCCCAGTGGTCGATGAGCGCCTCGCTCGAGAGCGTCCGCCCCTCTTTCTCGAGCACATACTCGCCGCCCTGGTAGAGCTCGGTGGTGGCCGGGTCGAGGGCGAGCACGAGGTCGGCGCCGGGTCGGTAGCCGGCGCCCTCGATGGCTTCCAGCACGACCTGCACCGCTTCCTCGTTGCCCGCCAGGGAGGGGGCGAAGCCGCCCTCGTCGCCGATGTTCGTACTCAGGCCGCGGTCGTGCAGGATGCGCTTCAGCGACTGGTAGACCTCGACGCCCATGCGCAGCCCCTCGGAGAAGGTCTCCGCGCCCACGGGCATGACCATGAACTCCTGGAAGTCGGTGGAGTCCTCCGCGTGGCGGCCGCCGTTGAGGATGTTGAACATGGGGACGGGGAGGCGATGGGCGGGGGCCCCGCCGAGGTAGCGGTAGAGGGGCTCCTCGGCTGAGTCGGCCGCTGCGCGGCCGACAGCCAGGGAGACGCCGAGCATCGCGTTCGCGCCGAGACGCGCCTTGTTCGCCGTGCCGTCGAGCTCGATGAGGACGCGGTCGACGGCGCGCTGGTCGGCGGCAGGCTGGCCGATGAGGGCGGCATTGATCTCGGAGTTAATGTTGCCCACGGCTTTCAGCACGCCCTTGCCGCCGTAGCGGCGGGCATCGCCGTCGCGCAGCTCGACAGCCTCATAGGCGCCCGTGGAAGCGCCGGAGGGGACGGCGGCCTGCCCCACGGAGCCGTCGTCGAGCAGAACCGAGACCTGAACGGTGGGGTTGCCCCGCGAATCGAGGATCTCGCGCGCCACCAGCTCTTCGATCAGCATCAGGACGACGCTCCTTCCGCCAGTCGCTCACAGGCGTCGATGGCGGCGCCGGCATCGTCGCAGACGACAAGCGGCGCGCGGGCGCCGTCGGGGAGGGTCAGATCCCAGCTCCCCATTGTGACGACGGGGCGGCCGGCCATGAGGGCGAAGGCGATCTCGCTGAGCGTGCCGTAGCGGCCACCCACGGCCACGAGGGCGTCGGCGGTGCGGGCGATCACGGTATTCCGGGCGAATCCGATGCCGGTCACGATGGGTATGGTCACGAACTCGTTCATGTCGCTGCGATCATCGCCGGGGAGGATGCCAACGGTTACGCCGTTCGCCGAACGGGCGCCCCGGCAGGCCTCGCGCATGACGCCTCCACGCCCGCCGCAGACGAGCGTGTGGCCGCGGGACGCGAGCTCACGTCCCACGGCGTAGGCGGTCTCGCCCTCCGCCGGGCTGCACGTCTCGCCACCGATGACGCCGATCATCACTCCTCTTCCTCCTCCTCCGGGGCCACCTCGACGCGAACGAGGGCGTCGGGGCTATCGAGGTAGTCGATGTAGAGGATGCCCTTGAGGTGGTCGATCTCGTGCTCGAGAGCCTCGGCGAGGAGATCGTCTTCGGCGCGAATGCGGACTTCTCTGCCGGTCGTGGGGTCGATGCCCTTCACGAGCAACTTCACCGAGCGGGTGACCTCGCCGCGGAAGCCGGGCACGGAGAGGCAGCCCTCGTTGAGCTGGCGCTCTCCGGACCGCTTGACAATCTCCGGATTGAGCAGCGCGAACGGCTCCGCCGGGGGCGTATCGAGCACGATCACCTGCAGGGGAATACCGATCTGCGGTGCGGCGAGGCCCACGCCGGGGGCGTCGTACATCGTCTCGAACATGTCCTCGATGAGCTTCGGGAGGCTCGAGTCGCGCACGCGGACGCGCTTCGCTTTCTGGCGGAGGACGGGGTCGCCGGCGCGCCGGATGGGAAGGATGGCCACGTCTCGCATTGTAGCGAGGCAGGGGATTGGGGCGACTTGCGCAGCGCGCCGGGCGCGTCGCGGGGACTTCGTGTACCACGTACACTAAGTCCCGTGAGCGATCCCCCGCAGGCGGACGGTCAGTACCGGGCGATCGTGATCGGCAGCGGCATGGCGGGGCTGTTCGCCGCACTCGAGGCGAGCGCCCTCGGCCCCGTCCTCCTCCTCACGAAGGCGGATCTGCACGAAGGCAGCACCCGCCACGCGCAGGGCGGCATCGCCGCCGCGATCGGCCCCGACGACTCCCCCGAACAGCACCTGGCGGACACGATCGCGGCGGGCGCGGGGCTCGTCGACGAGGCGATGGCGCGCATCCTGGTGGAAAGCGCCCCGCGCCGCATCCGCGACCTCGAACGCTACGGGGTCAGCTTCGACAGCGAGGGCGCGGGACACGCATTCGGACGGGAGGGGGCGCACCGGCATGCGCGCGTGCTGCACGCGCGCGGTGATCGCACCGGGGCCGCGATCGAGGCGGCGCTCGCGCGCCAGGTGGAGAGCGGCCGGGTGGCGATACGGGAACACACCCTTGCGACAGAGATCCTGCTGGAGGGGGGAGCGACGGCCGGCGTGCGCGCCCTCGACGAGGGCACCGCCACGGAGCAGGTCTACGCGGCGTCCGCCGTCGTGCTCGCCACGGGAGGGGCGGGCGCGGCCTTCTCCCACACAACGAACCCGCCCGTGGCCACCGGCGACGGCATCGCGCTCGCCTTCGCGGCCGGGGCGGAGGTGACGGACCTCGAGTTCTACCAGTTCCACCCGACGGCCTTCCGCCAGCAGGGAGCGCCGCCCTTCCTCATCTCGGAGGCGCTGCGGGGGGAGGGGGCAGTGCTGCGCAACAGCGACGGCGAGGCGTTCATGCCCCGCTGCCACCCGCTGGCCGACCTCGCGCCACGCGACATCGTGGCGCGGGCAATGGTCGCGGAGATGCGCTCGGCGGGATCGGACCACGTCTGGCTCGACTGCACCGCGCTCGGGAGCGTCGACCCGACCGAGCGCTTCCCGGGGATCGCGGCGTTTTGCCGCGACCACGGCATCGACCTGCGCCGCGACCCCGTGCCCGTGGCCCCCGCCGCGCACTACCTGATGGGCGGCGTGCGCACCGACGAGTGGGGCCGCACCACGATCCCAGGGCTGTACGCCTGCGGTGAGAGCGCGGCCACGGGCGTGCACGGGGCGAACCGGCTCGCGAGCAACTCCCTGCTGGAAACCGTCGTCTTCGCCAAGCGGGCAGTGGAGCACATCGCCAGCGGCGAGGGCGGGGCGAAGGCGCCCTGCCCCACCTCCACCCCGTTCGCGGCGAGCGGGGGCGCACCACCCGAGCACGCGGCGGTCCAGCGGCTGCTCTGGGAGCACGCCGGTATCGAGCGCTCGGGCGAGGTGCTGCAGGCAGGGCTGGAAGCGGCCAGCTCCTGGCCAGAGACGCCGACCGAACCCTCCCGGGAAGCGCACGAACGGCGCTGGCTGGCGGTCTTCGCGGAGCTGCTGCTGACGGCCGCGCTCAAGCGCGAGGAAAGCCGTGGCGCGCACTTCCGCACCGACTTCCCCGAGCGCGACGACGCCCGCTGGGCGCAGCGGCAGGTGTTCCACCGTGACGGTTGAGCCACCCCCGGAGGAGGCCGTCGAGGCGATCGTGCGAACGGCGCTCGCCGAGGACCGCGCGCGCGACGACATCACGACACAGGCGGTGGTCGCCCCAGACCTCGTGGCCGCGGCACGGCTGGTGGCGCGGGAGGCGGGGGTGGTCTGCGGGCTGGGCGCGGCTCAGCGGCTGTTCGCCACGCTCGACGGGAGCATCGCCTTCGAGGCGCACGCCTCCGAGGGCGAGCGCGTGGCCGCGGGGGCGCTTCTCGCGAACGTGTCCGGGCCGGCGCAGGCGATCCTGTCGGGGGAGCGGACGGCGCTGAACCTCGTGCAGCGCCTCTCGGGCATCGCCACCCTCACGAGGCGGTACGTCGAGGCGGCGGCCGGCAGATCCTGCGCCATCCTCGACACGCGCAAGACAACACCCGGGCTGCGCGACCTGGAGAAGTACGCGGTTCGCTGCGGCGGGGGCGTGAATCACCGTCGGGACCTCGCGGCAATGGCAATGATCAAGGACAACCACCGCGAGGCGATCGCCCGGCAGGGGAGCACCCTCGCGGTGGCCGTGGCCGCGATCCGGAGGCGGTCGCCGGGTACGCCTGTCGAGGTCGAGGTCGACTCGCTGGACGAGCTGGAGGCGGCGCTGGCCGCGGAACCGGAGTGGATCCTGCTGGACAACATGAGCACGGCGGCGATGCGGAAGGCGGTCGCGGTGGTGGGAGGGCGGGCGAAGCTGGAGGCGAGCGGCGGCATCACCCTCGGGCGCGTCGGGGAGATAGCCGCGACGGGCGTGGACGCAATCTCCGCGGGCGCGCTCACGCACAGCGCTCCGGCGCTGGACCTCTCGCTGGAGATCTCCTTCGAGGGCTGAGCGCCGTCAGCCGAGCCCGACGGACCGGAGGAAGGCTGGCGCGCCGCGTAAGGCCTCGTCCGTCTCGCGCTGATCGATCTCGAGGGTGATGGCGTCGAGGGAGGCGAGTCCCTCCGCCACCATCGCCCAGTCGAGTTGGGCGGTGCCGGGAGCGCGGTGGTCGAGGACACCGCGCACATCGTGGACGTGCGCTCCGACGAGACGGTCGCCGAGCACGTCGAACCAGGCCTGGTGCGGCAGGAACCCGAGCCGGTCTAGCACCTCGGCGTGGCCCGTGTCGTGCCAGTGGCCGGCCTCACCGGGGGTAAAGCCCTCGAGCAGGGCGAGGGTCTCATCGGGGAGGGGGATGTGGTGATACTGGAGACGGTTCTCCAGACCGATGACGATCCCGTGCGGCTTCGCCGCCACGACCAGCTGCTCCAACGCCGACCGTGCCGCTTCCAGGTGCGCGGGTGCTGCTTCCGCGCGGCGCGTCTCCATCTCGGCGCGCGCCTCAGCGGCACGGCTGTTGTTGATCCCCGCCTGCCGGTAGAGGCGGTAGAGCTCGGCCTCGTTTCCCGACCAGGCCATCTCGACCTCGCCCAGGTGAACGACGAGCGCTTTGGCGCCCGCCTTCGCGGCCCACTCGATGCTGCGCAGGGCGTGCTTGAGCGCCTGCGCCTGCTCACGCGGATTGGTCGCCGCCAGATTCAGCTCGGCGTTGCCGCGGCCGCCCGCGACCTCGACGTACGGGGCGGGTTGGTGGATCGACTCCACGGGCAGGGCGTGGCTGTCGAGGATTTCGCGGAGCTTCTCCTCGGGCGTGGAGTGCGAGACCTCGATGGCGTCGTAGCCGGCCTCGGCGGCGTAGCGGGCGAAGGCTTCGCCGCTGGCGAAGCGCTTCTGCTGGGCGTACATGGTGGAGAGCGCAATGGTAGTCACGTTACCCCCGGGTTCGGGTCATCTGGATGCGCGTCGCACGCGGGATCGCGAGCAGCAGCGTAGGCAGCACCAACGCGACGACGAAGCTGAGGATGAGCCCCAGGCCGTCATCGCGGAACAGGATCGGGACAGCCAGGCCTCCGACCACACCGGCGCCCATGCTGAGGGGAAGATACCGCAGGCCCGCGTGTCCCCGCGTGAACACGCTCAAGACGAGCCAGGGGACGAAACCGAGCGCGAGCCACCCGAGGACGTAGAGGGTGACGAAGAGGAGGGTGAAGAGCACGGCGCCGCGTCAGGTGATGAGGCGGAGGATGTCGAAGTAGGTGATGACCAACATGCCGCCCAGCAGGACGGCGAAGCCGACGAAGTGGACGAAGCCTTCCTTCTCGGGGGAGATGCGCCGTCCTCCTCGAAGCATCTCGACCAACACGAAGAACATGCGGCCACCGTCGAGGGCGGGGATGGGCAGCGCATTGAACACGCCCAGCGAGAGACTGAGGAGCGCCGCCAACTCGATCAGGGGTCGCCAGCCCGCTCGCTCGACGATATCGCCGGTCGTGTTGGCGATGCCGATGGGGCCCGAGAGGAGGGGCTGGTCGGGAGCGACGCCGCTGCTGCCACCCACCCGCACCTGGATCTCGTTCTTCGTGATGACAACGGCGTCGATCATCGCCTGCCAGCCGCGGTCGAGCGCCTCCCAGGGCAGGTACCACTCACGCTCGGTGAAGGGGTAGCGCAACCGGCAGTTGACCGGGTCGCCGTTGTCGTCGACGCCGGAGCAGACGGTGGGAGCGCCCACGCGGATGCCGGTGGGCCCCTGCCCCTCGGGGGGACGCCAGCGCGCGTAGACGCGCGCCTCAAGCGTGGAGTTGGCCCGCGAGATGACCCAGGTCTGAGTCGCGCCGAGGTAGCGGCGCGAACTGAAGATGAGCTCGCTGAGGTTGCGCACCTCGCGGCCGTTCACCTCGAGCACGACGTCGCCGGCCCGGAGGCCCTGCTCGGGGGCCGTGCCGTCTCGCATCGTCCCGGAGATGATGGCGGTCGAGGCGGGGGACCCGGGCATCACCTCCGAGACCTGCGCGAGGTTGAGGGAGCGCTCCTGCGGGACCATGAAGCCGACGGTGAAGAGGAAGAGGGCCAGCACAACGTTCATGACGACCCCGGCGGCCATCACCGTGAGCCGCTTCCAGCGCGGGGCGGCGGCAAGCGAGCGGGGGTCGCTGGGGTCCTCTTCCCCGAGCATGCGCACGAAGCCGCCAATGGGGAGCCAGTTGATCGTGTAGAGGGTCTCGCCGCGGCGCCAGGCCAGCCCCTTGATGCGCGGCGGGAAGCCGATGCCGAACTCGAGCACCTTGATGCCGAAGGCCTTCGCCACGACGAAGTGCCCGAGCTCGTGGATGACGATGAGCACCACCAGGATGCCGACAAACGGCACCGAGGAACGGAGGAAGTCGACGAGATCGAGGGTGACCAGGAAGCTCACGCGTGCGCCCCCGCGGGAGCCACCTCCGCCGCGGCGCGCGCCCAGGCGTCGGCCGCGAACACGGTCTCAAGGTCGGGATCGGGCGTCGATTCGTGGCGCTCCACCACGCCCTCGATGATGCCGGCGATGTCGAGGAACCCGACCTCGCCCGCCATGAAGCGCTCGACCGCGACCTCGTCGGCGGCGGCCATGGCGGCGGGGTAGGTGCCGCCGAGGCGCCCCGACTCCATCGCCAGGCGCAGGCAGGGGAAGCGCGAGATGTCGGGCTCGCCGAAGGTGAGCTGGCCGGCCAGGGCCAGGTCGAGGGCGGGGGAGGGCGGTTCGGGCATGCGCTCGGGGTAGGCGAGCGCGCACTGGATGGGGAGGCGCATGTCGGGCACGCCGAGTTGGGCCTTCACGCTGCCGTCGCTGAACTCGACGAGGGAGTGGACGATGGATTCGCGGTGGAGGACGACCTGCACGGCCTCCATGGGCACGTCGAAGAGCCACATGGCCTCGATCGTCTCCATGCCCTTGTTCATGAGGGTGGCGCAGTCGACGGTGATCTTGTCGCCCATGTTCCAGGTGGGGTGCTTGAGCGCCTGCGCGGGGGTGACGGCGGCGAGCCCGCCCGGGTCGAGGTCGCGGAAGGCGCCGCCGCTGGCGGTGAGCATGATGCGGCGGATGCCGTGAGCCTCCTCGCCCCAGAGGCACTGCCAGATGGCCGAGTGCTCGCTGTCGACGGGGCGGAGGTCGCCGCCTCCGGCGACCATCGCGCGGCGGATGAGGTGCCCCGCCATCACGAGCGCTTCCTTGTTGGCGATGGCGACGGGCTTGCCCGCCTCCAGCGCGGCGATCGTGGGCAGCAGGCCGGCGGCGCCGCCGGTGCCCGCAAGCACGATGTCGACATCGCCGGCGACGGCCATCTCGTCCATGGGCAGCCAGGAAGCGCCCGCCGCCGCGATGGCGTCGTCGAGGACGGTGTCCCGCTCCGCGGCGTAGACGTAGCGGGGACGCAGCTCGGCGACCTGTCCGGCGAGCCGGGCCGTGTTCCGGCCGGCGGCGAGCGCCACGATCTCGAAGAACTCGGGCAGCTGGCGGACGACATCGATGGTCTGGCGTCCGATGGAGCCGGTCGAACCGAGGACGGCGATGCGCTTCGGCGTCATGCCCCCATCGTAGCCCGCGCCCGCGCCCCTGTCTGCGACCCCGCCTGCGCACCCTTCCCGTAGCATGACGGCCATGCGCTGCGTGGTGACCGGAGGGTGCGGATTCATCGGCTCGCACATCGTCGACGCCCTCATCCGCGATGGCTCCGAGGTGGTCGTGCTCGACGACTTCTCGACCGGCAACCGGGAGCACCTGAACCCGGCGGCAGAGCTGGTGGAGGGGTCGGTGGCGGACGCGGAGGTGGTGCGCTCGGCGACGGAGGGGGCGACGTGGGTGTTCCATCTGGCCGCCCTGGCGCGCGTGCAGCAGTCGGTCGACGACCCCGTCGGGACGCACGCGATCAACGTGAACGGCACGCTGAACGTCCTGCAGGCGGCCCGCGAGAACGGCCTCGAGCGGGTGATCGTGTCGTCGTCGTCGAGCGTGTACGGGGACCAGACGACGCACCTGATGACGGAGGACCTGCCCCCGAACCCGATGTCGCCGTACGGGCTGCACAAGCTCATCGGGGAGCAGTACGCGGACCTGTTCGCGACGCTGTTCGGGGTGCAGGTGGTGTCGCTGCGCTACTTCAACGTGTACGGGCCGCGGCAGTCGGCGGAGGGGGCGTACGCGCTCGTGATCCCGCACTTCCTGCGGCTGCGGGACGAGGGCCAGCGGCTGACCATCTACGGCGACGGCGGCCAGACGCGCGACTACGTCCACATCGACGACGTGGTGCGGGCGAACATGCACGCAGCCTCGTCGGAGCTGCCCGTGGGGCGGGCGGTGGCGCTGAACGTGGGATCGGGCGAGGAGACGTCGGTAAACGAGATCGCGGAGATGGTCGGGGGCGAGGTGGAGCACATCTTCCCGAACCCGCGGGGCGCGTTCGAGGAGCTGCGCAAGTGCGCGGACACGTCGCGGGCGAAGTCGGTGATCAGCTGGGAGCCGAGCATCCGTCTGGCGGAGGGGATCAAGTCGGTCCTGTAGGGGTTGGCGGGTAGACTGGCGGTCCGGGGCGATTAGCTCAGCTGGTTAGAGCGCTTCGCTTACACCGAAGAGGCCGGGGGTTCGAGTCCCTCATCGCCCACCATTTCCGGCCGTGGCGTACCGTACTGCGAACTGGTTCGACGGCTGCACTCCCACAATGCTGGCCGGGGCGGATGCTGTGGGGCGCTCGCTCACCCGAGGCTCTGGAGGCGAGCAGCGCAGTCCCTCCTGGCGGGCCGCCAACGAGGCTTCACGGCCCGGTGATGCCTACTCGATCGTGACGATGTTGGTGAATGCGGAGCAGCCAGCCTTGTTGCACGCCCTGACCTTCCAGCTGGTCAGCGTGTACTCCCCGCAGAAGGCTCTGTTGGGGGCAATATCGAAGGACTGGGCTTCCAGCGAAGCGCTTATCGCTACCAACAGCCCACGAATCGCCAGCGAGCTGATTCGGGCGTGGACCGATGGGGCGAGCGCGAGCTTCGGTTCGAGTGCCTCCAAGCAATCCCGCAAGGCGTTCGTCATCTCGCGTCCGCGGTGAAGATGCCCAAGAAGCGCCGGGACGAGTAGCGACTCCTGCTGTACAGGTAGCCCCCGTTGTGCGAGCGCCGCGATCAGGTCTGCTACGACGGCGAGAGCGGACTCTTGAGAGCACTCCGGGCCTTCAAGAGTCGAAAGGAGGGCCCGACTTCCTTCGTCCGTTTAGAACAACCCTTCGAAATTCTCGCGGAGGTTCCGCCACCACCCCCGGTCCGACCCGGAATCCGGCACGAAATCGACCGCATATATCCTGTCCTCCTCCACCCTGAGCCATCCGGCCAGGGTCACCACGCGGCCCGGGGGGATTGCTTCGAAGACGTCCGCAGGTACGCGGACGCGCACCCGCTGTACGTACTCGTCCCGGTCCACCTCAAGCAGCAGCTCGTCGATGTCCTGGGACACGAGCGTGCCGCGGACCCTCACGCACTCATCGCGGAACAGGTCGCTGGCCACCGCAATCTGCGCGGGCGACGGGATCCGGGGAGAGTCCAGGGGACACGGCTTGGCGCGCGGCGAGACCACGTCGAGGCTGAACAGGACGACCAGGACCAGCACCCCTATGCCCGCCGTGGTTACCACCCATGTGAAGCACCCGCGGAGGCATCCGCCGCCCTTCGCCTCCTCAGCCGGCCCCTCCCACCACTGCGTCTGATATTCCGTCGACAGCGCCCCCGCCGGGGCTGCCGGAGGACTGCTCTGCGCCTCCAATTCACGCTCAATCTCTCCAGTTTCGTCGGTGGTCCCGTGGTGAGCAGCCTCCTCGGTATCCGGCGACTTCAATTCGAGCAGTTCGAGCTCTAATTCATAACCTAGCCCCGCAGCCGCGTTCGCCGCGTCGCCCGACCGTCCGGTCAGGCCCCACTTCAGCGCGTGCATGAAGCCGGAATAGGCCGCGTCCAGGTCGGCGCCCTGTACGGAGGATGCCCCGTCGGATCCGAACCACGGTGGAGCCGAGACCGCAACGCCGAGCCACGGCTGGGCCACATCCAGGGCGACGGCGTAGGCCAGCATCGAATCTGATTGGTCCTGAGCGCCCGTCCGTTCAGATCCGGTCAGGGTCTCTTTCAAACCAAGCCACCGGCTTATCTCACGTGCCCCCGCCGGCGTTGGCGTCAGCATGCCCGTTCGTACCTCTGTCGCCATCAGCAGATATACGAGGCCCGTGAGCGCGCCGAACAGAGCGCTCGCCCACCACTGGGCCAGCCAGAGAGCCGTCCAGAGCCCGCTGCCAACGCCCATCAGAGCCCCGGCCAGCATGGCCCATTCGATCCCGTCCCCGGTATTCTCCCTCCTTACTCGTACCGGGTTGTCATGGAACAGGCCACGCTGCTGCAGGTACTCTCCCAGCTGGTCACCGATGGCGTCTCTGCGCTTGCTGAGCGCTTCATGCAGCGCATCAATCGTTGTGAAACGCGACGGCAGGCTGTCGCATATCGTCCGCTCCCAGTCATGCTGTGTGGGACCCTGCCGGGACAGCCGGTAGAGGAAGCCGGCCCTCGTTCCCACGGCCTCGATTCGCAGCGTGCCGCGCTGGCACATCTCGATGATGGAAGCCAGTATCGCCGGGTACCATATCGCGTGGCCGTCCAGCGCAGATACCGCCGCGGCGGGCATTGAACCTGGCTGCGGGGTCCCCGAGTACCCTGGGCGCTGATGCGCCTCGAGCGCCTGCGAGGGCCGGTGCTTGGGCCACAGCCACAGCACGACAATAAGCAGTTGCGCTGCGACTACGCCTATCGTTCGGAAGCCCCATGCCGTCAGTTGCTGCCAGTCCATCGCCCGATAGTCGGGAAAGCCGCTTTCGGCGATGACCCCGCTCGGGTCCACCGCGAACAGCAACCCGATGATGGCGAGGGCTGCGACCGCTACTACCACACTTCCCATGGCTTAACCTTGCTTCTCGCGTCGTACTGCCTGACTTGAGCCCGCCGGACATCCGTCCTTCATACTGCTTTCAGAGAGCAGCCGTCGCCATGCGTACCCGCGCCCAGCCGTGTCGGAGGCGATCCCTTGGAGGCAGAGGATAGCGGCATAGGCGTCCGGAACGGCAACTACGGCCTCCTTGGCCAGCTTCCCCTTCCAGAGGACGGGCCGGGCTATGGCGGTGTAGCCGCCGCCTTGGGTAGGCGGACCCCTCCCCTCAATAGGACCTCCCAGCGGAAAGTTCGCAGTACAGTGCGTGTAGGCCCACCATTTCTGGCCATGACGGACTTTACTGCGAACTGCAGTGGGTGCTGCGGGGTATTCGCGCCCCGGGAGGGACGGGGGCAGGGCGGCTTCCCGTGCGGTGGGGACGGCCACCTCCGTGGCCACCGGAATGGCCCACCCTGGGAATTCGTAGTGGAAGGGACCGTGACCCGCACGTCGATGAGTCACTAAGATCGCACCCATATGTACCCGGCTCGGTATGTACCCGCCGGTGGTCAGCTACCATGGGGTCGTAAGGCATGCTTGCCCTTCAGAGATTTCTTGGTCGGGAGAGCCAGACTGCTCGCCACATCCCCTGGATATCATGGCGATTGCGGGCATGGACCAGGTGCCCGATTAGGAGACATTCTGCTGTGAGTGGCACGATTCTCAAGCAATGGAAGTTCCGAGACGCAGCTTTTGCCGCGGTGGTCACAACTGCCTTTCTAGTGAATTTGGGTTGCGAAAGCAAAGAACCGGGAGAAGTAGGGAAGCAGGGAAGCGAGGAAGAACAGCACGCAGATGTGTTCATTCGGGAAGGGCAGGAGTGCGGGTTTAGCCCCTTCAACAACCCTCTCAGTACCCAGCCGCAGTTTTTGGAGTGGCTGCCGGGAGGGAAAGGGATACTAGCTGGCGTGGAAGATAACGTAGCAATCATTAGATCCGACGGATCCAGGGTTACTATTATTAGTGAGACAAACCCGGCGGGCACCTTCGATTTGGATTTCGGGTTCTATGCTGACGGCGATGAACAAGGCAGGGTGGTGTTCAGCACGTGCCAGTACGGGAGCGACTACGAAATAGTCATTGGAAGCGAGCAAGGGGAAGAGCGGAACAAGATTACGAAGAATTACCACTTAGACCACTTTCCTGTCTGGGCACCGAGTGGAGAGAAAGTCGCGTTTATAGCCGCTCCCGAAGATGGTGCGCAAACGTTTCCCTTGGCAGACCGCAAGCTGTTTACGATGGACAGCGATGGGAACCGCAGAAAAGATGTAGCTCCTGAAGTGGGGCCAGTAGCTCTTACGCCGCCGAAGTGGTCGACCGATGGAGAGTGGCTAGCGTTCATCGTTGACGGTGTTGGGGACCAGTGGGGCAAGCGGCTGTTGTACACGGTCAGGGCTGAGGGAGGAGAGGCGGTCCGGATAGCAGAGGTAGTGGGGACAGTAGGCTGGTCCAGTGTCAGGCAGGAACTGGCATTTTGGCGAAGTGAACGTGTAACACCGGGAATTTACATCAGCAAACACGACGGCACGGAAATGCGGCCGTTTGTCTTGGCTTACAAAGCACTGGGAAGGAGAGAAGGGAGCACTGGTTTGGTGGCAATCGCGTGGACCCCTGGGGGTGAGGAGATGTTGTTCGTTGTTGATGGTGGAGGGGCACTTGAGGCTGCGCTCTATACGGTCACAAGCGATGGCAGCAACGTGCGAAAGATATACAGCGCGTCCCGTTTGTACGGCGCCGCGTGGTCACCAGACGGTACACGAATCGTTGTCTCTGGTGCAGGAAGGGGTGGGCGGAGATTCGTCGCGACACTGTCCCGGGATGGCACCGATGTTCGCCAGCTTGTGAGGGAGCGGGAGGTGCAAGTTCGGGGGCGGACCGAATACAGGCTCGTTGCTGCGGCGCCGCACCCGCCGCCAGCACCCGTGTCTTGTTCGACCGGCGGCCTGGTCCCCGACCCCCGCAAGAATCTGGGCCTTGTGAAGGACTGTGAGGTACTGATCTCGGCCAGGGATGGTCTTGCCGGCGGCTCTACGCTCCTTTGGGGCGATGGCGCTATCGGGACTTGGGAAGGACTGGAGGTTGGAGGCACGCCGCCTCGTGTTCGGGAGATCGACCTCCGGGGCCTCAGGCTAACGGGGACGGTTCCGGCCGCACTGGGCCATCTCACCGAGCTGCGCCGGCTGGACCTCGGCAGCAACGTTCTCAGCGGCACGATACCGCCGGAACTGAGCGGTCTAGACCAGCTCCGCGAGCTCCGGCTCGACAACAACGTCCTTCGTGGGGACGTCCCGGAGGAGTTGGCACGGCTCGCCCAGCTACGGGTGCTCAGCCTGCACCGGAACGGTCTGGGCTGTGTGCCAACACAGTTGTATGACCTCCTGGTGTCCGAATACTCCCTGCACGTGTGCGCCGACTAAGGGGGTGGTCCCCCAGCGGCAACGGGCCACCGGAAGCAACCTCAGGACAGGGCGGCGAGGCGGCGCGCCAGTTCGTTCTGCGACATCTCTTCCCGGTCCAGCGCTTCCCACACACGAGCAGGGTTGAGCTTCACCCTGGGCGGACGTTCGCCGGGCTTTGTCGAGGGCTTCTGACCGTCCAGTTCCGTCATATGCGCGGTGGAAGGTGTGGGGGGGCTTCGCGCGGCACGGCGGAGCGACCGCGCTCGCGGACCTCGGGGCGCCCGTCGAGCTGCTCCAGCAGCCTCGAACGTGACTTGTATTGCCTTCATCCACATTGATCTACCACATCAGTGATCCACACCGCTGTGCTCTCGTTCGGGTCGCCCTCGACCGTGCCGAGAGGCGAACCAGGCGGGCATGCCGACGATGCGGGAGGCATGGCCAGAGCCGAAGGGAGGCCCCTTCGGCTCTGTGGCGGGGGCCGCGCAGGCTGAGGCAGCCGAACAGCCCGCGCGGGACGCCAGGCGACGGCGCGGGAGCGAGCCTTGCGGGGGAACGCCTCGCTAGCGGGCGTCGGGATCGAGGCCGCGGCGGGCGCGCTCGGCGCGCATGCGGACGGCGTCGGAGTCGAGGCGGGGGCCACGCTCCTCGTCGGTGAGGGTACCGGCGACATCCTTGCCCGACTTCCCACTGTCAAACGTGATCCACTTCTCCGGCGTGGCCTCGATGATGATGCGCAGGGGGGAGTCGAGGCGCTCGACGAAGTCGTCCTCGGCGGCCATGTCGTCGGGGTTCGCCTTGTGGGCGAGGGCGCGATAGAACCAGTCCTTGGTCTCCTGGTCCTCGCGGACAATGGCGCGGCACTTGGCGGTGGCGGAGCCACGGGGGGAGTCCGGGCTCTTCGCGGAGATACCACTGACGGCGACGGAGACACGGCCATCGCGGCGGATGGCGGCGACGCGGTGGCGGTGGGCCGCACAGGTGATCCAGAACTTGCCGTCCTTCCAGACGAAGGAGTGGTAGACGCCGACGGGCCAGCCGTCCCTGGTGCCCCACATGAGGAGGCACTCGCGGGCGTCGTTCATGAGCTGTTCGATCTGCTCGTCGCTGTAGGGATAGACGGAAACGACCTCGTGGTCGCGCATTCCTTCGGGCACGGGGAACCTCCTTGGAGTCAGGCGCGTACGGTAGCCAGCCGGGGGCGACTCCGCAAAGGCACCCTATGGGTGACCCGCCACCTGGAGCAGCGTGCCGGTGACCCAGCTGGAGGCATCGGAGGCGAGGTAGACGGCGGCGGCGCCGAAGTCCTCTTCCTTGCCGAGTCGCTTGAGGGGCTCGTTCTGGGCCATCTTCTCGAAGTAGTCATCGCCACCGCCCGAGGCATCCTCGTAGTCCTCCGTGCGGACGGAGCCGGGGAGGATGGCGTTGACGCGGATGTTGAAGGGCGCCATCTCCAGGGCGAGCGTCCTGGTGAGATGGTTGAGGCCGGCCTTGGCGGCCGTGTAGACGCCGTTCGTGGGGGCTCCCCGGGCGAGGCTGCCGACGGAGCTGACGTTGATGATGGCGCCGCCGCCGGTGCTGCGCATGGCCGGCCAGACGGCCTTCGCGCACATCCAGGGGGCCTTGAAGTTGAGGGTGGTGGTGGCGTCCCACGACTCCTCGGGCGTCTTCACGAGGAAATTGACACTCTGCTCCTGCAGGCCGCCGGCATTGCTGACCCAGACGTCGATGCGGCCGAAGTGGTCCATCATCGACTGCACCAGGGCCTCGACGTTCGACCAGTCGCGCACGTCGGTGGGGAGGGCGAGGGTGCGGCGGCCGCGGTCCTCGATCTCCTTGCCGACCTCCGTGAGCAGCTGCTCTCGCCGACCCGCCACGGCGACATCGGCGCCCGCTTCGGCGAGGCCGAGGGCGATGCCACGGCCGATGCCGCCACCGCCGCCGGTCACCATCGCGATTTTTCCTTCGAGGCTGAAGAGATCGAGGATGCCCATGCGTGCACTCCCACGAAGCGGTTTCAGGCAGTCTACGCGAGGGCGCACCGTCGGGCTGTGGGAGTCCGATGCCGTATGTCTAATAGAACATTATTGCTACAACATTTAATTGTGTGAATCGGTAAGCTTCCCCGCGCGAGCGGAGCGTGACCGCTCCATTCGCAGGGAAATCCAGTGCGCCTCCGACTCGCTGCCGGCGCGCTCGGCCTCGCGCTGGCGCTGACAGTCCTGACTTCGGCCGCCATGTGGCCCGGCCCGCCCCTCGGTGTGAGGGGAGACGTAGTCGCGCCCGAGTTCGTCGACGTGCGGACCGCCACAAAGAGGACGAGCAGCCATCCCCAGGTCATCGCGGTGGAGGCGCCGCCGGGAGAGAGCGGCGACCTTCTCCTGGCGGTGGTGGTGCTGGCTCGCGACCGCACGGTCGAAGCCCCTGCCGGATGGACCCACCTCGATAGCGGTGTGGCCGACGATGATGAGGCTTTGCTGAGCCTCTGGTACCGGATTACGGACGGCACCGAAGGGGAGAGCTACTCGTTCACCTGGGCTGACGGGAAGAGCCGGGGCGGGGCCGCAATCGTGCGCTACCGCGGCGTGGATGCCGCGAGCCCGATCGGTCCGAGCGCGTTCGCGACCGGCGAAACCGACGACCCACCGACAGCTCCGAGCGTTGACACAACCACGGGCGGGACGCGCATCGTGCGAGTCTTCGCCGTCTACGGGGCGTCGATCACCAGCTCGGAGGGAGCACCGGCCGGGCACGAGGAGCGCTTCTTCGGGGGGAGCCCAGGCAGCAACGGCGTGATCGCGGGAGGGGCGGACGTTGCGCCAGCGGGGGCGGGGTCCACGGGTCCTGCGGTCTTCAACCTCGATCTGCCTAACCGCAAAGCGTGGCGAACAGGCACGATTGTTCTTAACCCGCGCGCGGCCCCAGCGCCCACGCCTACCCCCACGCCTACACCCACGCCGACTCCCACTCCCACGCCTACACCTACACCTACTCCCACGCCCACTCCCACGCCAACTCCCACACCCACACCCACTCCGACGCCAACGCCCACTCCGACTCCCACTCCGACACCCACACCCACTCCGACCCCAACTCCCACGCCCACGCCCACTCCGACGCCAACGCCCACTCCGACTCCCACTCCGACACCCACACCCACTCCGACCCCAACTCCCACGCCCACGCCCACTCCGACTCCCACGCCCACGCCCACTCCGACTCCCACGCCTACGCCCACGCCCACACCAACTCCGACACCGACACCTACACCGACACCCACGCCCGCACCGGCCGGTCCCGCCTTCGTGGGCGTCGAAGTGGCCACCAAGATCCTGAGCTCCGAGCCCGTTGGCGAGAGCATCGAGGTGGAAGTGCCGGCAGGACAGGCGGGCGATCTACTCCTCGCCATCCTCGTGACCGCCAAGGAGCGTGCGCCCGCAGCGCTCCCGGACTGGACGCTTGTCGATGCCGGAGTCACCGGGGAGAGCGCCGCTGAGGACGAGAGGCGCTCTGGTCACGACCATGAGGCGGTCCTCGCGACGTGGTACCGGATCGCCGATGGCTCGGAGCCGAGCACCTACAGCATCGATTGGTCGAACGGACCGAGCGAGGCCGTGGCGGCCATCCTCCGGTACGGCACCACCGACACCGTCGCTCCCATCGGCCCGTTCGAGGTGGCCACGGGCAAGGGGAACGAGCCCGTGGCGCCGGGGATCACCACGACCAGGGCAGGAACACGGGTCGTTCGCATCCTCGCGGTCGATGACGGCGACCGGACGATTGCCTCCCCTTCGGGCCACGAGGAGCGGTTTTCGGCGAGGAGTGGCGGTGGCACGGGGGCCCACGCAGCCGCGGCCGACGCGCTCCTTGTCGCACCCGGCACGACTGGCCCAGCCGCCTTCCCGTTCGCCGAAACGACCAAGAGACGGTGGCGCACCATCACGGTCGCCATCCACCCACCCGTCACGCCAACGCCCACACCCACGCCCACTCCGACTCCCACGCCTACGCCCACGCCCACGCCCACGCCCACGCCCACACCCACGCCCACTCCAACTCCCACACCCACTCCGACGCCAACGCCCACTCCGACTCCCACTCCGACACCCACACCCACGCCTACACCAACTCCCACGCCCACGCCTGCACCCACACCGACGCCAACGCCCACTCCGACCCCAACTCCCACACCCACTCCCACTCCGACACCCACACCCACTCCGACTCCCACTCCCCCGCCCACGCCCACGCCCACACCAACTCCCACGCCCACGCCTGCACCCACACCGACGCCCACTCCGACGCCCACTCCGGCCGGTCCCGGCTTCGTGGGCGTCGAGGTGGCCACCAAGATCCTGAGCTCCGAGCCCGTTGGCGAGAGCATCGAGGTGGAAGTGCCGGCAGGACAGGCGGGCGATCTACTCCTCGCCATCCTCGTGACCGCCAAGGAGCGTGCGCCCGCAGCGCTCCCGGACTGGACGCTTGTCGATGCCGGAGTCACCGGGGAGAGCGCCGCTGAGGACGAGAGGCGCTCTGGTCACGACCATGAGGCGGTCCTCGCGACGTGGTACCGGATCGCCGATGGCTCGGAGCCGAGCACCTACAGCATCGATTGGTCGAACGGACCGAGCGAGGCCGTGGCGGCCATCCTCCGGTACGGCACCACCGACACCGTCGCTCCCATCGGCCCGTTCGAGGTGGCCACGGGCAAGGGGAACGAGCCCGTGGCGCCGGGGATCACCACGACCAGGGCAGGAACACGGGTCGTTCGCATCCTCGCGGTCGATGACGGCGACCGGACGATTGCCTCCCCTTCGGGCCACGAGGAGCGGTTTTCGGCGAGGAGTGGCGGTGGCACGGGGGCCCACGCAGCCGCGGCCGACGCGCTCCTTGTCGCACCCGGCACGACTGGCCCGGCCGCCTTCCCGTTCGCCGAAACGACCAAGCGACGGTGGCGCACCATCACGGTCGCCATCCACCCACCCGTCACGCCCACTCCGACTCCCACGCCCACTCCCACTCCCACGCCTACGCCCACTCCCACACCCACTCCGACCCCAACTCCCACACCCACTCCGACTCCCACTCCCACTCCGACACCTCCGCCCAGGCCTACGCCCACTCCCACACCGACGCCGATGCCCACTCCGACACCTCCGCCCAGGCCTACGCCCACTCCCACACCGACGCCGATGCCCACTCCGACACCTCCGCCCAGGCCTACGCCCACTCCCACACCGACGCCGACGCCTACGCCCACTCCTACGCCTACGCCTACACCGATGCCGACGCCCACTCCGACACCTCCGCCCAAGCCTGCGCCCACTCCCACACCGACGCCGACGCCTGCGCCCACTCCTACGCCCACGCCTACACCGATGCCGACGCCCACTCCGACACCTCCGCCCAGGCCCACGCCCACTCCAACTCCCACTCCGACCCCAACTCCCACGCCCACGCCGACTCCAACTTCCACTCCGACCCCAACTCCCACGCCCACGCCGACTCCAACTCCCACTCCGACTCCGACTCCCACACCCACGCCCATTCCCGGCCCGACACGCCCCCCGAACCCGGCGCCGACACCAACCCCAAACCCGGCGCCCACGCCGACTCCCACCCCAACACCAACGCCCGCCCCGGCGCCGACGCCAACGCCTACCCCAACGCCAACGCCCACCCCAACGCCAGCGCCCACTCCGACTCCGACGCCCATTTCCGGCCCGACACGCCCCCCGAACCCGGCGCCGACACCAACCCCAAATCCGGCGCCCACGCCGACTCCCACCCCAACACCAACGCCCGCCCCGGCGCCGACGCCGACTCCCAGCCCAACACCAACGCCTGCCCCGGCGCCCACCCCCACGCCCACGCCAAGCGCGCCGACACGAGACCCTGCTGCTGCCCCCTCCCCGACCCCCAGCGCGGTACTGGTACCGGCAACCGAGTCCGTACCGGCTCGGGATGCGACCGCAACCGCGCCCGGGGTTGTGGACTTTTATGTCGAAGGGGGAGATTCCACGGAGGAACTGGCCACGAACATCACGCTGGCGGTGCTGTCGTTCACGGCCAGTGCGCTGGGCGCTTCACTGGCGGTAGGGCTCGTCACGCGTGTCGTGCGCCGGCGGTACCGCGGGAGCACGGGCGCATAGGCCGTGTACGCGCCCGGGGCTCATCTCGGGGGCGGGGGTGAGCCCGAGGGCGTCGCGAGAGAACGCGATCAACCGCTCGGGCTCGGCGCTCCCGAGGTTCAGCGAGAGCGTGGGCAGGATCGCCAACGGCTAGCTTGCGAGGGCGTTGATGGCGGCGACGTCGTCGTCGCTGAGGGTCCAGCCGCCAGCGGCGACGTTCGACTCGAGCTGGTCCGGGCGGGTGGCGCCGGAGATGACGCTGGGCACGCCCTCGTGCGAGAGCAGCCAACTGATGGCGAGGTCGAGAACGGAGTGGCCGCTGTCGGCGGCGTACGCCTCGGCGGCATGGAGGATGCCCCAGTTGCGATCGTTGATGTACTTGCCCGCGAGGCCGGCAAGGGCGCCCTCGGTAAGGCGGCCACCGACGGGCATCTCCTCGCCCTGGCGGTACTTGCCGGTGAGGAAGCCGCCGGCGAGGGGGAAGTAGGGGAGGAGGCCGTAGCCGCACTCCACCGCGGCGGGGGCCACCTCGGCCTCGATCGCGCGGTCGACGAGGCTCCACTCGTTCTCCACGGAGACGTAGGGAGCGAGCCCGTTCGACTCCGTGATCTGCTTCGCCTCCCGGGTCTGGTCGGCGGAGACGTTTGAGATGCCGGCGTAGCGGATCTTGCCTTCCTTCACGAAGTCATCGAGGACGCGCGCGGTCTCCTCGGCGGGGGTGTCGGGGTCGGGGAAGTGGACCATATAGATGTCGATGTAGTCGGCGCCGAGCCGCTGCAGGCTGTTGTTGAGCGCGTTGGTGATGTACTCGCGCGAGCCGCTCCCGGGGGAGTTGATGCCGGTCGCGGTCATCTGCGTGGGCATGCCGAACTTGGTGGCGACGATGACGTCGTTGCGGCGGTCGCCGAGGACCTTGCCCAGGATCTCCTCGGAGGGGCCGTGCTCGCCGGCGTACATCTCGGCGGTGTCGAAGAAGTTCACGCCAAGGTCGATGGCTTTGTCGACGACGGCCTGTGCGCCGTCGACACCGATGCGCATGCCGAAATTGTTGCAGCCGAGGCCGACGACGGAGACCTGCAGGTCCGAGCTGCCGATGTTGCGGTATTCCATTAGTGGGTGCGCCTCCTGTTCGGTTCGTTCGCGTGGGGCAGTGTAGGGCAACTGGGCGCGGCGCGCCGGTGGGTCAGGCCGGGTCGAACTCGATGTCGAGCGAGGTGACGGAACGCATGCCAGCGTTCCCTCCCATGACGGGGTTACGGCCGGGCTTGATGCGCAGATCCGAGACGGCCTCGAGGATCATGCGGGCGCCCACGACCGCCTCGGTGCGGGCGAGCTGGTAGCCCACGCAGAAGTGCTTCCCCAGCCCGAAGCCGATGTGGCTCGATCGGCCCGCCTCGCGGTAGCCGACACGCATCTCCCTGCCGATGTAGAGATCCTCGCGGAAGATATCGAAGGTCTCGGGGTCGGCGAAGAACCGCTCATCGTGGTTGGCGGCATGTATCGAGAGGCTTACGACATCCCCCGCGGGGATGGTCACACCGCGCATCTCCCAGTCCCGCAGGACGAGGCGGACCTCGCCGCCGACGGGGGCTTCGCAGCGCATCGTCTCGGTGAAGGCCTGGTCGATGAGGGAGTGGTCCTGCTTCACGGCCTCGAACTGCTCGGGGTGGTTGAGAAGGAGCCACCAGAGATTCGCGATGGCGCGGTCGGTGGTCTCGCCGCCGGCCGTCAGCAGGAGGCTTGCGAACGATTTGATGTCGTGGATGGTGAGCTTTTCGCCGTCGACCTCGGCCATGCAGAGCTTGGAGATGAGGTCGTCGCCGGGGTTGCGGAGGCGCTCCTGGACGAACGGTTCGAGGTAGTCGTGGAACTCGGAGTTGGCCTCGATGCCCTTCTTGCGCAGGACGGGGTCGGGCGAGAGGCCGGCGAGAAACGTCGGGTACCAGTAGTGGAAGCGGTCGTGATCGGACTGGGGCAGGGCGAGCATGTCGACGATGACGTTGACGGGCAGGCGCGTGCTGAACGTGTCGACGAGGTCGGTTTCGCGGCGCTCGATGAAGCGCTCGACGAGGTCGCGGGCGGCCTTCTCGGTGAAGCCCACGATGAGGTCGCGCACGTTGCGTTCGATGACGGGGAGGAAGGCATCGAGCTTCCGGCCGACGAACTCGGGGGCGATGATGGCGCGCTTCTGGGAGTGCTCGTCGCCGTCCATGGCGGTGAGGGAGGGCCCGAAGACGGCGCTGTGGGATTGCTCGAAGATGGTGCTGGAGAGGGCGTCGTGGTCGAGGAAGCCGGCGACTACGTCCTCGTAGCGGGTAACGTGCCAGGCGCCGTCGCGGGGGTTTTGCCAGACGGGGTGCTCGTGGCGCAGACGCTTGAGGGCGGGGTAGGGGTTCAGCCGGAAGGCCTCGTCATCAAGGAGGGCGGGGTCGAAAGTGTCAGTGGTCATGGCGAGGTCAGGATAACGGGTGGGATGGGGGGTGGACGGTCAGTCGAGTCCCAAGGGGGGACTTGCTTCGACCCTCAGGCCCTGTCGCTCGATGGTGTGAACGGGTCGATGACCGGGACGCCGAGGTGCTGGAAGTCCCGGATGTTGCGAGTGACGACTGTCAGCCTGTGGACCTGAGCAACGGCTGCGATGAGGGCGTCTTGCATGAGCGTGTCAGATTGGCGATGCATCAAGCGCGCCCACTCGCGGAAGATGGGGGCGTCCACGGCAAGGATGCTGTACACGCTGAGCACCTGGTCAAGCCAGGCGTCCAGTCGCTCAGCCTTCACGGGATCCTGCTCGCGAGTGAGCTCGATTCCCGCCTGAATCTCGCCGATGGTGACGGCAGACAGGAAGAGGTGTTCGACCGGCACCTCCCGAATCCAGTGGAGCACGGACCGGTCCGGGCGGGGGCGGCGCAGTTCGGAGACGACGTTGGTGTCAAGCAGGTACACGGGCCTAGTCGAAGTTGGGCGCGCTGCGTCGACGGTACTCGCGACGCGGCGGCGTCAGGGACTCCGTGCGCGGCTCGGGGGCGAGGAGGAGTTCCTTGAGGTTGGGCTTTGCAGTGTGCACGAGCCGCCGCCACTGCTCGATCGGGACGAGCACGGCGGTCTCCACGCCGCGTCTGGTCACGATCTGCGGTCCCTCAGCGAGGCTTGTCTCCAGCAGCTCGCTGAAGCGCGCCTTCGCGTCCTGTACCTTCCAGACTCCCATACCTTCCCGCGTCACGCTCATACAAGCTGACTAGTTATCAGACTAGTCCCCCATGCCAGATGAGTCAAACCGTCCTTGTCATCCACGCCCGTACCGTACTCCCACCCCCAACACACCGGCGTAGGATTGCGGGCACGAATGGCCCTCGGGCCCTGGAGGTTCTGCGATGCGGAGTGAAGTGCATGCCATCAGCGGGGCGGTGTACGACGACCTGGGCGATGGTCGGGTGCGCGTCCACAAGGGCGAGAGCTACGGCATCTTCGACTGGGAGGGGCGCTGGGAGGAGGGCGACATCACGCGCGCCGATCCCCACCTGCTCAACTACGTGGGCGGTCCCGACCTGCCCCCGGGCGTCGACGAGATGGCGGCGCAGCTTGAGGCGGCGCGGGCGCAGGAGCAGGAACAGCAGCAGGAGCTGAGCGCCGGCGACCTGGCCGAGGACGCCTACACGGGCTCGGTGCGCGACCCGCGTTACGGGATGCGCAACATGATCTTCGCGCAGGGCAACACGACGGTCGCGAAGTACGTGGGCGACCCCGGGCGCGAGACGGAGAAGGGCTGGCGCTCGAAGGGCATCTCCTTCCACGAGGTGCTCGCAGGCGACACCTACCCGGAGCGCATCCCGCCGGAGCTGTGGGAGGACTCGCCCATGACGGGCGGCGTCACGCGCGTGCCCACGGAGCGCTTCACGAGCCAGGCGTGGCACGACCTGGAGGTTGAGAAGCTCTGGAAGAAGGTGTGGCAGTACGCCGCCCACGTCGACGACATCCCCGAGATCGGCGACTACACCGTCTACGACATCGCCCACCTTTCGTACATCGTCGTGCGCACGGGCGAGGACGAGTTCAAGGCCTACAACAACGCCTGCCTGCACCGGGGCCGCCAGCTACGCGAGTTCGCCGGCAAGAAGGCGACGGAGTTCCGCTGCCCCTTCCACGGCTGGTGCTGGGAGATCGACGGGTCGCTGCGCGAGATCCCCTCGGAATGGGACTTCCCCGAGGTACGCGAGGACGCCAGCCACCTGCGCGAGGCGAAGACGGGCACCTGGGGCGGATTCGTGTTCATCAACCCCGACCCGGACTGCGAGCCGTTCGAGGACTTCATCGGGTCGCTGCCAAGGCACTACGAGAAGTACGAGTACGAGAAGCGCTACAAGCAGATGCACGTGGCGAAGGTGATCGCGGCCAACTGGAAGATCACGCAGGAGGCCTTCATGGAGGGCTACCACGTGATGGCCACGCATCCGCAGGCGATGGCCTTCGGCGGCGACGGGGCGAACATGCAGTACGACGTGTTCGGCAACTGGTGCCGCGCCATCACGGTGGGCGGCAACACGAGCCCGCAGCGGGGTATCTACCCCGACCCCGAGCAGATCTTCGAGATGCGCAAGGGCGGCGCGGAGCTTGCCCGCGAGGGGCTGCGGCAGGCCATGGGCGACAAGGCCGACACCTTCTGCGACGCAGAGGTGATCGACGGCTACTTCAGCAACCTCTTCCCGAACTTCCACCCGTGGGGCTGCTTCAGCCGGATCGTCTACCGCTTCCGGCCGTACGGCAGCGATCCGGACCGGAGCATCATGGAGATCCTCTACTTGGTGCCGTGGCCGGAGGGCGAGGAGAAGCCGCCGGCCGCACAGATGCACTGGCTGAATGAGGACGAGGACTTCACGCTCGCGCCGGAGATGGGCGGGCTGGCCCGCGTCCTGAACCAGGACTGCTACAACCTGCCCAAGATCCAGAAGGGTCTGAAGACCAAGGTCGACCCGTATGTCTACTTCTCGGCCTACGCGGAAGGGAAGATCCGCCACTTCCACGAGCTCTACAACGAGTGGGTGGGCGGAGAGTAGGGCGTGACACGGGGGCTGGCTAACTACGGCTTCCTGAAGCTGAACGAGGAGATCCTCGCCGACCCCTACCCCTTCTACCGCACACTGCGGGAAGCGGCGCCCATCTACCGGGAGCGGGACTACGGCGTGTTCCTCCTCAGCCGCTACGAGGACATCCTCGAGGTGAACTCACAGCCGGAGGTCTTCTCCAGCATCCTCGTGGCGAACGCGCCCTACGCGGACCCACCGGCCCCGCTCGACGAGCTGGCGGAGTGGCGCGCCTCGCAGCCCTTCAGCGACAAGATCCTCTCGAACGACCCGCCCGACCACACGCGGCACAAGCGGCTCATCAACCGCTTCTTCACGCCCCGGCACGTGGCGGAGCTGGAGCCGCGGGTGCGCGAGATCACGAACGAGATCATCGACGCCTTCATCGATCGGGGCGAGGTCGAGTTCGTGACGGAGTTCGCGCACATGTTGCCGCGGCTGGTGGTGGGGGAGCTGATCGGCGTTCCCGCCGAGGACGCTGACCGCTTCAAGGTGTTCTTCATGGACCGGCTCGCGGCTATGGCGCGGGCGGCGGAAGAGCCCACGGCCGCCTACCGGCGGCAGGAGAGCGATCGCGAGGAGGTCACCGAGAACGAGTTCCTGGCTCGCTACTTCATGGAGGCGATGGCGCAGCGCCGCACGTCGCCGCAGGGCGACATCATGAGCGACCTCGCGAACGCCACCTTCGTGGACACCGGCGAGCCGGTGCCGCTGGAGTCGCTGGTGAGCATGATCACGCTCCTCTATGCGGCGGGGGGCGATGCGAACACGCCGGAGCTGATGACGAACTCGATGCTCGTGCTGCTGCGCCAGCCGGACGTGATGCAGGCGCTGCGGGACGACCCATCGCTGGCAGGCGGTTTCATCGAGGAGGTCCTGCGCTACGACACACCCGTGCCGGGCGTCTTCCGCATCGCCCTGCAGGACACGAACGTCGGCGGCGTGCCCGTGAAACGGGGCGAGAAGCTGATGATCATCTACGGGTCGGGGAACCACGACGCCACGAAGTTCGAGGACGCCGCGGTGTTCGACCTCGGTCGCGAGCAGACCTGCCCCCACCTTGGCTTCGGTCACGGGGTGCACTACTGCCCGGGGGCGGGGCTGGCGCGCCAGGAAGGGCGCGTGGCGGTGCAGGAGCTGCTGCGCCGGATGGGCGACATCCGCATGCTGGAGGGCGATCCCCCCTACGTCCCGAGCGTCATCCAGCGCATCCCCATCCGGCTCAAGCTCGGCTTCACGAAGCTGGCCTGAAGGCCGAAGTCCCTGATGGTCCTTATGTCACTGAAACCGGGTGGGGGAGCGGCTGGTTGAAGCAGCCCCCGTCGCCGTGCGAGTCCCCAGAGCCGACCCGTATCGCTTGTCTTTGCCATCGCCGGCAGCCACCTCCCAGCGGGGCCGTGTCTGCCCGCGGGTCGCCTACAGGAGCCGGGCCCGCGAGAGGTTGGCCATCCTGCGGTCCAGGGTCAAGGTTTCCAGATTGTCCTGACCGTAGCCATCGACGATGAGCCGGTCCATCAAGCCCGGGCCGCCGGGAGCCTGCAGCGCCTGCAGGACCGCGTCCCCGTTCAGGGGTGAAACGAGCCCGCTCTCGAACACACCGAGGATGCTTTCACGGGCATCGGCTTTGGTAACGGCGTAGTGATGCTGTGCAGCCACGTATGCCTCCCCGATGACCTGGTTCGAAGCCACGATCTCGGAGCCGCCCTCGTACAACGCCTGCAACTCCCGCACGCAGCGGGCGAACTCCTCTGGGGGTTGGGTGGTGGTGAGCCGCAGGAGGACGGACGTATCAATCCCGAAGCGACCAGTCATAGCCCTCTTCCCGCATCTTCTCAAGGTCAGGGGGCGGGAGACCCGGGGGAATCTTGTCCCGAAGCATACCCAGCCGGTCGAGCCTGAGCCTCTTGGGGCGCAGCAGGAAGCCATCCGGGTGCTCTTCGAGCTCGATCTGATCGCCTGGACCGACGCCCAGCGCTTCGAGAACTCGCTTGGGGAAGGTGACCTGCCGTTTCGAGGTGACCTTGACGATCATCGACGCGAATCTCCTTACTGTCAGACTACAACGGTAAGGCGGTACGCGTCTACACGATGAGCAGGCGCTCGAAATCCTCGTCGGGCATGTCGTCGGGGACGGGGTGGCCGAGGCCGAAGACGGCGCCCTCGGGTCCGCGGCTCGTGACCGACATTCTCCCGAGGTTGACCAGGTGGCGAACGGCGCGGTCGACGGCGCGGGGGTCGTGAAGGACGGGGAGTCCAAGCCGTGTGCGGAAGACGGAGCGGGCGTTCGCAACCGTGCTTCCGAACAGCTCCCGTTCGGCCTCCTGGAGCTCGACCAGAGCTATGTCGAAGCTCTGCTGGGGGAAGCGTTCGTAGAGCCGGGGGAGGAGGTGCATCGAGAGGGTGTCGGAGGAACCGGCGAGGTGCAGGGATTCCTCCCGCGCGCGCCCCTGGGGCAGGGGCTCTTCCCACGAGACCCAGCGTCCGTACAGGTTGCGCAGCCGCTCGCCGAGCGGTGTGCCCGCAGTCCAGCGCTCGCGGGCCGCCTCCGCCACGGACGGTTCGAACGCGGCCGCCTGCCGGCACAGGTCGAAGACCTCGTGCGAGACCGGCGAGCGCGGATCGCTGAGATCGCAGCCGGAGTCGTGCGGCTCGATCAGCAGGAACGTGTTCGCATGGGCCGTACCCCAATCGACGACGAGGCGTCGCTCGTCCTCGGGCAGCTGGCGGAGCGAAAGGAGCAGGGTGAGTTGCCCATCGTCGAGGACGCGCCGGGCGCGCAGGAAACGCCGCCACGATGACGAGCCTTCCAGGTAGACGGGACTGAGCGGGAGTCTGAGGGGGCGGTCCCTGCGGGGGACGTCATAGACAACGCCGCGGGCAGCGCCCGCCAGGTCCTGAAGCCCACGCAGGAAGATGCGCTCCTCCAGGGTCGAAGGGTCGCGCTCCTCGGCCGCGCGACCAAAACCGCGATGCCTGCGCTTCCACAGCCCCCGAATGGCCACGGGCACAGCCTAGCGCATCGGGCGGGGGGCGCGGCGCCGGCGGTGGGCGCCGCCAATTCCATACGCCAGGCTGCCCGCTTACTACGACAGCACGGTATAGTTTCGCGAATCGATAGACTTCATGAATAACGACCGTAAGCAAGACCTGACTGCGCGACTTGCGGAGTCCGTTGAGTACCTGAATCGCCAAGTGCACCGGGGCCGCCTCGAAGAGTGGGGAGGGCTCGACATGAGCATCGCCCAGATCAAGACGTTGGTCCTGTTGGAGAGCACGGGGCCGGTGAGGATGGGTGACATCGCCGCCTTCCTGGGCAGGGCGCTCTCCGCCACCACCAGCGTTGTGGACCGCCTTGTTGCGCGAGGGCTGGTGGTCCGGGCCAGCGATGCCAGTGACCGAAGGGTGGTGGTCTGCCAATTGACGGACGAGGGCGAGCAGGAGGTGGCGCGGCTCTGGCGAGTCGGGCGCGAGCACGTGCAGGTGGTAGCGGACCGGCTGGAGGTGGAAGAGCTGGAAGCTGTCGTCCGCGCGATTGAGTTAATTTGCGAGGTGGAGCGGGAGAGGCAGCCAGGGCTCGCCCCGCAGAGTGCCGGTTAGTGCGCCACCCCTGGCCACCGGCGAGCCTCTGAAGAGGCGTGGGCCCGCGCCTCGGGCACGTATCAAGGAACGGAACGGGGCACGGGCGATGCGGGATACAACCTCTAGGAATCCTCTGAGCAAGTAGGCTGGCGCCGGCGATTTGCTCCGGCAGCAGGTTGTATTGGACAAGGAGGGCCGCAGGGGAGGGGGTCGGGGGAGGGCGGGGGCCTCTGTTGCCTTCCCGTCGCGCTTCGACGAGCGCGCGGAACGCACTGCTCCCCGGGTCAGGCGAGTTGGGGCTCGGCTCTGAGCAGGTTCGTCAAGCCCAGCAGCAGCGCCAGCCGCTCCCGGTTCTTCGCCAGACCACGGTAGCGCACCTTGTCGTAGCCGAAGCGCCGCTTCACCGCGAGGAAGGGGTGCTCCACCTTCGCCCGCAGCGACGCCTTCTCCCGCTCCGCCCGCGCCGCCTCGCTCCCCGGCTCAAGCAGCCGCCTCCGGCCGGGCCGCAGCGCCACCCGCCACTCGACCTCCGACCGCGCCTGCTCCGGGCGCTTCTCCACGCCCCGGTAGCCCGCGTCGCCGTACGCCTCCCGCTCCTCGCCATGCAGCAGGCGGTGCGCCTCCGTCACGTCGGCCACGTTCGCCGCCGTCGCCCTCATGCTGTGCACCAGCCCGCTGTCGGCGTCCACGCCGATGTGCAGCTTCATGCCGAAATGCCACTCGTTCCCCTTCTTCGTCTGGTGCATCTCCGGGTCGCGCGCGCGCTGGCGGTTCTTCGTCGAGGAGGGCGCCGCGATGATGCTGGCGTCCACGATCGTGCCCGCGCGCAGGCGCAGGCCGCGCTTCGCGAGGTGGGCGTTGATTGTCTCGAACAGCTTCGTCCCCAGGTCGTGGCGCTCCAGCAGGTGGCGGAAGTGGAGGATGGTGCTCTCGTCGGGAATGTCCTCGGTCAGGGTGAGACCGCAGAAGCGGCGCACCGACTCGGCTTCGTAGAGGAGGTCCTCCATGGCGGGGTCGCTGAGGTTGTAGCAGAGCTGGACGCAGTGGCTGCGCAGCATCACCGCCAGCGGGTAGGGCCGCCGTCCCCGTCCCGCCTTCGGGTAGTGAGGCTCGATGCGCGCCTCCAGTTCCTCCCAGGGCACGAGGCCGTCGATGCGTTCGAGGAACAACTCACGGCGGGTCTTCCGCTTCTTCTGCTCGAACTCCACGCTGGCGAACGTCGGCTGATGCATGGGGGCGCCCTCCCTCTCCGGTTCGCGCCCCATGATCGCATCTGCTCACTCGCTCTGGCGAGTTGTTCAGACTGTCCCTAGGAATCCTCTGAGCAAGTAGGCTGGCGCCGGCGATTTGCTCCGGCAGCAGGTTGTATTGGACAAGGAGGGCCGCAGGGGAGGGGGCCGGGGGAGGTCGGGGGCCTCTTGTGCCCTCCCGTCGCGCTTCGACGGGCGCGGGGGACGCACTGCTCCCCGGGTTAGGCGAGTTGGGGCTCCGCTCGCAGCAGGTTCGTCAAGCCCAGCAGCAGCGCCAGCCGCTCTCGGTTCTTCGCCAGACCGCGGTAGCGCACCTTGTCGTAGCCGAAGCGCCGCTTCACCGCGAGGAAGGGGTGCTCCACCTGCGCCCGCAGCGACGCCTTCTCCCGCTCCGCCCGCGCCGCCGCGCTCCCCGGCTCAAGCAGCCGCCTCCGGCCGGGCCGCATGGCCACCCGCCACTCGACCTCCGACCCCGCCTGCTCCGGGCGCTTCTCCACGCCCCGGTAGCCCGCGTCGCCGTACGCCTCCCGCTCCTCGCCGTGCAGCAGGCGGTGCGCCTCCGTCACGTCGGCCACGTTCGCCGCCGTCGCCCTCATGCTGTGCACCAGTCCGCTGTCGGCGTCCACGCCGATGTGCAGCTTCATGCCGAAATGCCACTCGTTCCCCTTCTTCGTCTGGTGCATCTCCGGGTCGCGCGCGCGCTGGCGGTTCTTCGTCGAGGAGGGCGCCGCGATGATGCTGGCGTCCACGATCGTGCCCGCGCGCAGGCGCAGGCCGCGCTTCGCGAGGTGGGCGTTGATTGTCTCGAACAGCTTCGTCCCCAGGTCGTGGCGCTCCAGCAGGTGGCGGAAGTGGAGGATGGTGCTCTCGTCGGGAATGGCCTCGGTCAGGGTGAGACCGCAGAAGCGGCGCACCGACTCGGCTTCGTAGAGGAGGTCCTCCATGGCGGGGTCGCTGAGGTTGTAGCAGAGCTGGACGCAGTGGCTGCGCAGCATCACCGCCAGCGGGTAGGGCCGCCGTCCCCGTCCCGCCTTCGGGTAGTGAGGCTCGATGCGCGCCTCCAGTTCCTCCCAGGGCACGAGGCTGTCGATGCGTTCGAGGAACAACTCACGGCGCGTCTTCCGCTTCTTCTGCTCGAACTCCACGCTGGCGAACGTCGGCTGATGCATGGGGGCGCCCTCCCTCTCCGGTTCGCGCCCCATGATCGCATCTGCTCACTCGCTCTGGCGAGTTGTTCAGACTGTCCCTAGTTGACGTTAGGAAGGCGGGACCACACCTCTTGTTCCTCGAAGAGGAGGTCGTGCATCTCCCAGAACTTGTCCTGCTCGCCCGCGCACTGGGCGGCGACGTGGACGGTGGGAGCGTTCGGGTGGAGTTGCGCGATGGGGAAGTGGAGGAAGGCGATGGCGACCTCGTCTCCGATGAACTGGCGAATCTCGGGCAGCGCGTTGTAGTACCAGCGCTGGCAGAAGGGGCACTGGAAGTCGCTGAACTCGATGATGACGACACGGGCATCGGGGCTGCCCTCAATGGGCGCTCCCGTGAAGTCGGGACGGTCGGGCAGGATCGCGAAGGACGGAGGGTCCCTGTTCGCGAGGAGCCGGACGGCGTCCGAGTATTCGTCGATGGAGGTGGGGCTGCCCGCGAGCTCGGCGGCGATGACCTCCGTGAAGATTGAGGCGGCCTGAGCCCCGGAGATGAGCTTGTTGTTGATGAAGAACGTTGGCGTGCCGTTCACCCCGAGGTCGATCCCACGCTGAAGCTGCTCGCCGACAGCGTCATAGGTGGCCGAGCTCGCGAGGCACTGTCCGAAGCGATCGGCATCCAGGTCGAGGGAGGCGGCGTAGCCGTCGAGGGCTTCGCGGAGGGTGGTGGGGTCCGCCGATACCGCCGGCGGGGGCTCGGGCTCGCGAGCCCGCTCCCCGGCACTGGCGGGGGCCGGAGGGGCCTGGGCAGCGTCAGCGAGGGCGTCGGCAGCGTTGGAGAGCGACTCGGCGGCGGCGGAGAGGGCCTCCAGGGCGGGAGCGATGGGCTCGGGCGCCGGCTGAGCGTCGTCGTCGGTCACGATGATCGTGACGACGATGGCGACCGCCCCCAGCAAGACGGCGACAGGCGTGAGGAAGTAGGGCCAGACGGGCGGGCGGGCCGGTCTGCGGGGTGGGGGAGCGCCTTGCGGCTCGCTGGGGAGTTGGGTCACGGCCTCATCCTAGCGTGGCCCCGGGGCTGGGCGCGAACGGCGCCCGAAGCGCGGTAGTCTCGCGGGTACCTGCGAGACTACCGCTCGCCCGAGGCTGGTTCCTTGGGGTCGGCGCTGGCTTCCAGTCGTGCGTACCGAACGCCCGTGAGTTCCTCCGACATCGTCCAGAGCCGGCGGGCGTCCGCTTCGTTGTGCGACCCCTCCGACGACGTGACCAGCACCGGGCGCCCGCGCTCCTCGAACAAACCCCGAGGGCCGTAGTACTGGCCGCCCCTCGCTTGGGGGTCGGTGGCGGCGCGAAGTGTCGGAAGCGCTCCCATAGCGGGGCCCTGCACCAGCACGTTGAAGAGCCGGTACCACCACTCGAACTTCCAGCGATTGGCGAGGTCGTCGCCGATGTGCGTCGCCGTGAACCCCGGATGGGCGGCGAGCGAGTGCGCTTCGGCCCCTGCCCGCTCGAATCGCCGCTGCAACTCGTAGGTGAAGAGGAGATTCAGCAGCTTCGTGCGGAAGTAGGCGGTCCAACCCCCGTAGCCGCCCTGCTCGTAGAGCAGGGCGTCGAGGTCGATCTGCCCCCGGCGGTGCGCCAGGCTGCTCACGTTCACGACCCGTGCCTCGGGCGTGGCGAGCAGCACGTCGAGCAGCCTGCCCGTCAGGGCGAAGTGCCCCAGGTGGTTCGTCCCGACCTGGCGCTCGAAGCCGTCCTCCGTCTGCACATACGGGCCGCCCATGACGGCGGCATTATTGGCGAGCACATCGAGCCGCCAGTAGCGCTCGGAGAAGGCGACGGCGAACCGCTCGATCGACGTAAGGCTGGCCAGGTCGAGCGCCATCAGATCCGCCCTCGCGCCGGGAACCTCGGCCCAGATCGCATCGGCGGCGCGCTGCCCCCGCTCCGGGGAGCGGCAGGCGAGGATGGTCTCCGCGCCCTTCCGCGCGAGCTCCTTCGCCGCCTCGAACCCGATGCCGCTGCTCGCGCCGGTCACCACCACGACCTTGCCCGTCAGGTCCGGGATGTCGTCGGTGGTCCACCTGTCACGCCTCGGCATCGCGTCACCCGTTCTTGCGCCGTTGGGGATGCTGGAGCGGGAGACGAGGATCGAACTCGCGACATCCTGCTTGGAAGGCAGGCGCTCTACCGCTGAGCTACTCCCGCTCGCGGCTACTCGCGATTGTAGCAACCGCGCCCCTTGCGCCCCTCCCGACCGTGGGAAGCGCACCCCGGATCGGGTAGCCTTTGCGCCGACAGACCAGATTCGGGGAGAAGCCAATGACGACGACGGAAGAAGCCATCCGGGAGCAGCTGCGGCTGGCGATCGAGCCCCAGGAGTTCGACAGCCCGGAGTACATCAAGGATCCCTTCCCCCTCTACAAGCGCCTCCGCGACCACCACCCCGCCTACCAGGACCGCTTCCACAAAAACTGGGTCGTTACCCGCTACGACGACATCGTGGCGGTCTTCCAGAACAACGACGACTTCGACCGGGGCGTCTACGACCCCAAGGGCGACTATGAGTTCGGCAAACGCCACGTGTTCGGGCCGAACATCCTCGAGTACGGCAACAGCGATGAGCACCGCTTCCTCCGCAACGTCGTGGCGGACCAGTTCGTGGGGAATCGCCTCCAGACCTTCCTGCCCTTCATCGAGGAGATCGCGCGCGAGCTGATGGGGAAGATCTGGGCGAAATCGGCGGACGATATCGCCCAGGGTTTCGCCAAGGCGGGCGAGGTCGAGCTGGTGAGCGAGTTCACCACGCAGTTCCCAATCCGCGTCATCTCGAACATGCTCGGGCTGCCGCGCGAGGACGAGGACACGTTCGTCCGCTGGTACCAGCACCTGATTGAGGGGCTGGGCTTCGGCGGCGAGCACCTGGCTCGCGGCCTCCAGGCCCGCAACGAGATGTGGGACTACCTCGACCCGCTGATCCGCCGAGCCGAGGACGCGCCCGGCGAGGACCTCATCTCCCGCATCGTGCACGCCGAGTTCCGCGGCCAGCGCATGAACGCCGACGAGATCAAGGGCTTCATCGCCCTGCTGCTGGCGGCGGGCGGCGATACGACCGACAAGGCGATCGCGCTCATGTGGTACCACATGCTCTACACCCGCCCCGACCAGTTCGAGGAGGTGAAGAAGGACGCCAGCCTCTGGACGAACGTCTTCACCGAGATGATGCGCTACGACCCCGTCGTGCACTTCCAGTACCGGCACACCACGCACGAGATCAAGCTGCATGGCGAGGTTGTCCCGGAACGCGCGAGCATCACGCTGCTCCTCGCTGCCGGCAACCGCGACGAGCGCGTCTTCAAGGACCCGGATACCTTCGACATCTTCCGGGACGACCTGCACATGGGCCGCGAGCTGCGTTCAGGCCGCTATCCCGACGGGAAGCACGGCCACCTCGGATTCGGCATGGGGCAGCACTTCTGCATGGGCTACGCGATGGCGCGGCAGGAGGCGATCATCGCCTGCACACGCCTGCTGGAGGCGATGAAGAACCCGCGCCCCAAGTTCCCCACGCATCCCGGCATCACCTCGCCGACGCTGGGGTCGGGGGGCTTCCGCTCGCCCGTCGAGCTCTGGGTCCAGTTCGACCCGGACTAATCCACCCGAGCGGCGGGAGGTCCACGGGAAAGGGGGCCCGATGCCACACGACCTGGAGGTCATCGCGCGCGAGTGCGAGGGCGGTTCCGAGTACCCGCCGCTGCTGTTCGTTCACGGGTCGTGCCATGCGGCCTGGTGCTGGGACGAGCACTTCCTGGGGTTCTTCGCCGGGCACGGCTACGACGCCTATGCCCTCAGCCTGCGCGGCCACGGCGAGAGCGGCGGCGGCGAGCGCCTCCGTTGGACCGCCATCGCCGACTACGTGGCGGATGTCGAGCGGGTAGCAGGCGAACTGCCCCGGCCGCCCGTTGTCATCGGGCACTCCCTGGGGGGCTTCATCGTGCAGAAATACGTCGAGCGGCACGATCCGGCGGGCGCGGTGCTCGTCGCGCCCGCGCCCAGGCGGGGGATGCGCGGCGCGGCCATCCGCTGGTCCCTGCGGGACCCGTGGCCCTTCCTCAGGTTCTGGTTCGCGATGGAGCCCTACGTCCTCTTCTCCACCCCCGAGCGCTGCCATCGGCTCTTCTTCTCGCCGGACATGGACAAGGAGACCGTGCGCCGCTACTGGGCCCGGCTGGGGCCCGAGTCCTTTCGCTCCTGGATGGAGATGCTCGGGCGTCCTCCCGACGCCACCAGCATCAAGGGCACGCCGATGCTCATCCTCGCAGCGGCCAACGATCGCCTCATCCCGGAGGCTGCGCTCAGGGATACAGCCGAGGATTACGGCGCCGAGCTCGTGATGCTCCCCGACATGGCCCACGACCTGATGCTGGAGAAGCGCTGGCGAGACGCCGCCGAGGCCATGCAGGAGTGGCTCCTCCGCACGCTCGCGCCCTCCCCGGAACGCCCCTGATCCGCTCCCTGTACACTCCCCTCAGCCAGCGCACCCGAGGTACGCGATGACGCTCAGCATCGACGAGGTCGACCTCTTCTCTCCCGAAACGCAGGAAGATTGGTACCCCTCCTACCGCGCCATCCTCGAGCAGGCCCCGGTGTACGCGATCCCCGGACAGGACATGTTCCTTGTCTCGAAATTCGAGGACATCGCCTGGATCGTGCGCAACCCGGACCGCTTCCCCCACGCTGCCGGCAGCAGCCACAACCTCCTCATGAGCGACGAGGCCAAGGCCTACCACACGCAGCACGGCTACCCCCGCACCCAGCCCCTGAGCACCAATCCGCCAGAGCACCGGCGCTACCGCGAGCTCGTTGATCCGTTCTTCTCGCCCGCGGGGGCGGCGCGCCAGCGCGAGATGATCACCGCAGTCATCGAGGACCTCGTCGACGATATCCTGGCCAGGGGCCGGATCGAGTTCGTCGAGGAGTTCGCCGTGCCCCTGCCGGTGCGGGTGATCACGCTCATGCTCGGCTTCCCGCTGGAGGACATCCCCCGGCTGCGCATCTGGTCGAACGCCTGGGTCATGGTGTTCAAGATGAGCCTCACCCACGAGGAGCAGATGTACGCCGCCGAACGGGGGGTGGAGTTCCAGAAGTACATCGAGGGCTTCATCGACGAGCGCCGCGCCAACCCCGGGGAGGATGTGCTCTCGCACCTCTCCGCGCGGGCGCACTACGCGGGCGAGCGTCCTCTCAGCAACGCGGAGGTCATCGGCATCATCAGCCACCTCTACATCGGTGGGAACGAGACGACGACCTTCGCCCTCACCTCGGCGCTCTGGCTGCTCACCCAGGACCCCGCCCTCTGGCAGCGGCTCAAGGAAGACCGCTCACGCGTGCGCTTCTTCGTCGAGGAGACGCTGCGGCTGGAGTCGCCCACCCAGGGGCTCTTCCGCGTGACCGCCCAGGACGAGGAGCTTCGAGGCGTGAAGATTCCCGCCGGCTCCGTCCTCCACCTCCGCTTCGCAGCCGCCAACCGCGACGGCGACGAGTTCCCCTCCCCCGACGACTTCGCCCTCGATCGCCCCAACGCCGCCAAGCACGTGGCCTTCTCCCAGGGGGAGCACATGTGCCCCGGGGCCGGGCTCTCCCGCCTCGAGCAGAACATCACCTGGGAGACCATGCTCGATCGCGTGGAGCGCTTCGATCTCGTCCCCGGCGCCAACGATTTCACGCACCTGCCCGGCTTCGTCCTGCGCGGCCTGAAGGCACTCCACGTCACCCTGACGCCCCTGGAGTAGCGCGCGGGACGGACCTACAGGTGCGCGACGAGCCAGCGGTGCACGTCCGCACACGGGGAGAATGCCGCGGCGGCGCTCATCCCTGCTCGCCGTCCACGAAGGCGCGCGCCTCGTCGAGGAGGGTCTGCCAGAGGTCGGCGTCGCGGCCCGGCAGGTGGACCCACTCGCGGAAGCGGCGGCCGGCGGGCACGAAGGGCAGCCCCTCTCCCCCGTCGATGAGCTCGTCCACGCGGGCGGCGGAGACCTTCACGATGAGGTCGCCCGTGCGGTGCCAGGCCATGGCGAAGAATGCCCCCTTGCCAGTGCGCAGGCAGGGGAAGCCCATGAGCGTGCCCTCCTCCGCCTGCCCGGAGGCAAGGAGCGGTTCCGCAAGCTCCCAGAAGAGCGAGTCGTCGACGCTCGCGCTGCGGCCCGCTGGGGTCACTGCCCCTCCAGGGGGCGCGGGATCCTGTTGACGGGCACAGCCGGCTCGGAACGGCGGCCTCCGAGCCGCGGGATGGCGTCGCGCCATCTCAGGCGCATGTCGTAGGCGGCCAACGGCGCCAGCAGGATCGCCGGCAGGATGATGATCGCCTCGACGCCGACGGCGTAGGCGAGGGCCGCGTCCTGCGTCTCGCCGAGAGCGACGAGCGCCTCCTTCGCCAGGAAGGCGAGGCCGACGCTGGCCTGAGCGAGGGGGATCCCCGCGCCGATGTTGGCCGCGGCGACGACAAATATGTGCACGAAGAAGTTGAGGCTGATGCCCAGGGAGGCCGCCACCGACCAGTAGAGGAGCGCCTCGCTCATCCAGATGGCCGCGGAGAGCAGCAGCACATTCCCCGTCTGCCGGGGGCTCTGCACCGAGCCGAGACCCTTCAGGAACGGCGCGAACCGCGGATGCGCAAGGAGTCCCCGCCACCCGATGGCCGAGGGCGGGGCGGCCCGCTTCCGCGTGACGAACCACGCCAGGGCGATGCCGGCGGGCGTACCGAAGAGCATGAACGCCCCCAGCCCCGTGAAGCTATTGCCGATGGTGAGCGTGGCCAGCGCCACCGCCATCAGGAGCGCAAAAACGAAGCCGTCCATGACCCGTTCAAGCGCTTCCGCCCCGAGGAGCTCAAGGCGGCCGATTCCGAACTTCCTGGCCGTCACCTGGATCATGAGGACGTAGCCCAACCCGAACGGCAGGGCCATGTTCGCCGCCTGCCCGAGGATCACGCGCGGGAAGGCCCGGCGAGTCGTGACGGCCTTCAGGTGCTCGACGAGGATCTTCCAGCGGATGGCGCGCAGCCAGTAGCGGGTGAAGAACACCAGGGCGATGGGCACAAGGAAGCGCACATCGGCCTTCGCCAGCGTCCGCCCCACGTCTCCCAGGTTCACGTCGCGAAGCAGCAGCCACACGAGGAAGAGGCTTATGGCGATGCCAACGGCGAGCCGGAGCGGCTTGGCCAATCGCCCAAGCGACACGCGATGCCTCCACGGCCGCGGGAAGCGTCGAGGCCTCCCACGACAAGCGCGCCTATTCTGAACATTTGGACGAACTCTGGGTAGGGCGGCCCCGGACTACTCCCCGGACGAAACCGGCTTGGGCAGCTCCTCAATCTGGTCGAGCACCGCCTCCTCCGCATCCCCTTCGCCCCGACCCTCGCCGCTCGCGCTGACCCCAATCGCTTCCGCGAAGCGCGTGTACGACTCCAGCGAGTCGCCGTACTTGCGGTGTCCCGCCGTGTGCCAGGCGCTCGCCAGCAGGAGCGTGTCCCGCCGGGAGGAGGTGGAGTGGCCGTAGTCCTCCGCCAGGCAGAGCCCGATCTCCTGGTTGTGCGGATCGTTGCCGTGCTTGACGGCGGCGGTGGTGAGCGTGCGGAGCAGCGGCGAGCGTCCGAATCCGGCGTCGAGGTAGGCCTGTGTCCAGGCGATGCTCTCGGGGGGGTTCAGGGCCATGAGGGCGTCGTCGAGCCTTGCCAGCAGCTGGTCACCGGAGAGGTCTTCGTAGCCCTTTGGCGGCGAGATAAGCGGGCGGCCGTGTCCCTTCAGGTTGGCGATCCAGCGCGCCGCCTGGTTCACGAACGATCCCGCCACGAACAGCAGCTTCGTGCGGTGGGGGTGCTCGAAGTTGTCGTAGAACCAGCGCACGGTGTTCGTGTACTCGTAGGCGTGCTGGGGCATGGAGAACTCGTCCGGCACGACCGTTTCGAGGATGACGTTCGCGGCCGCCACCTGGATCGTGTCCAGGATCTGGCGCGGTCCCCGCCCCGCCAGCAGCAGCGCCACGATGTGCTCGATGTAGTCCGGCTCGGGCATGGTCGTGAGGGCGCGGATGAGGCCTTCGGCCTCCGGCTCCGAGAGGGGCGCCTCGTTTGCGAAGAGCTGGGCGTCGCGGTTCACCCCGGGGGTGGGGTCGATGGAGGAGGTGGGGAGCTCCTCCCGCAGGCGGTAGATCTCGACCTGGCAGGCCATCTCGTACTCGGAGTGCCAGCGCGGTCCCACGGCCACGTCGAGCACGCCCGCGTAGAGCACGTGGTGCGCGTTCTCCCAGCCGATCGCCTGACCGAGCTCGACGGTGGCGCGGGCGCGGTAGGCCTTGTGTCCGGTGGTGTAGGAACGGTTGTAGAGCAGCCGCCCCTGCACGTCGATGAGCCCGGCGAAGACGAGCTGCGCGAGCAGCTCCTTGCGCCGGCCCGTCTCCTCGAACAGCCCCAGGAAGACGCGGTAGGCGCGAATCACCTCGCCCTGCTGGACGAGCGTGAGCCATTCGTTCAGCCGCTCCTCGAACGTGCCCTCGAGGTGCAGCGGCTCCTGGTCCTGCCAGTGACGCTCGGGCGGGGGCGGTTCCACTCCGGGCACGGGCGTGTAGGTGCGACGGCCGTAGTGACCGGGCATCCGCCCGATGAGCTGGTTCCACGGGTCGAGCCCCGTGGGCACGTACCAGAGCGTCTGCGCGAGGGGCAAGTGGCGCAGCTCACGCGGGAGGTAGCGGGGGAGGTTCAGGCTGGTGCGCGAGCTGAGCAGGCAGTGGTCGTTGTTCACGAAACGCAGCACGCCGCCGTCCACGCGCTGGTGGTAGGGCACGTTCGTGAAGGGGGCGTGCGTGCGCACGGTCTCGCTGAGAATCTCGGTGGGCTCGCGGCCCGCAGCGAGCAGGTCCAGCAGCGTCTGCCGTGTGGCGTGCTGGTCGCGCCCGAGGATGCTCTCTTCGAGCCGGGCGAAGAGCCGGTCGGCTTCCCTGTCGCGCGTCGCCGTGTCCGTCATCGCGAGCCTCCCCGTGCGCCCTCTTCCTGGCGCGATTATAGGCGCGCTGGCTAGCTCGCCGCCGAGGCAGCGGGTTCGCCCTCGTAGCGGCCGTCGCGGGCGAGGCCGTTCAGCCTGGCCCGCTCGAAGAAGGCGGCCTGGGCGGCGCCCTCGCTCTCGACCTTGCCGCCCCATGCAGCCAGCGCCGGCGCCTGCAGGCCGCGCCCGTAGGAGAAGCTCAGCGCCCACGGCTTTTCGCCGGAGGCCGTGTTCATGGCGTTCAGGTTCTCCGTCGACTCCACCGCCGACTGTCCGCCGGAGAGGAAGTTGATCGTCGGGACCGCCGCCGGCACCGACCGCCGGAAGACGGTCAGGGTCGCGTCCGCGACCTGCTCCGGGGAAGCCTTGCGGCCGCTCTCGCTGCCGGGCAGGACCATGTTGGGCTTCAGCACGATGCCCTCGAGCAGCACGCCGTGCCGGTCGAGGGCCGCAAACACGGCCTGCAGGACCGCCTCGGTTACCTCGGCGCAGCGCTCGATCGTGTGCCCCCCGTCCATCAGGACCTCGGGCTCGACGATGGGGACCACGTCGGCTTCCTGGCAGATGCGGGCGTAGCGAGCCAGCACCTCGGCGTTCGCGGAGATGGCGAGCGCGCTCGGCAGCGTGTCGCTCACGTTGTAGACCTCGCGCCACTTGGCGAAGCGCGCGCCCTGCTCCTTGTAGCCTTCGAGCCGTCCCGCGAGTCCGTCCAGTCCCTCGGTGATCACGTCGCCGGGCGCGCCCCCCAGGGGAACCGTGCCCTTGTCGACCTTGATGCCGGGGACGACGCCGGCCGCCTCCGCCACCTGCGGCAGGGGCGTGCCCTGGCGGTCGGTCTGGCCGAGGGTCTCCTCAAACAGGATCACGCCGCAGATGTAGTCGCCCATGTTCGGCGTGGTCAACAGGAGCGACCGGTAGGCGCGCCGGTTCTCCTCGGTCGATTCCACGCCGATTGAGTCGAAGCGGCGCTTGATCGTGCGGGAGCTCTCATCGGCGGCGAGGATGCCCCTGCTCGGTGCGATCAGGTCCGCGACGGTCTGCCGAAGTGCGCCTTCGTCCATGTCTTCCCCCTGCCCCTGGGCAGCTTCGATGGGGTCAATCTTACTCGCGTCGTTGGCAACCGCTATCGCTGGTCCGAGGGCTCACACGGCCACGGCGAGACAGTTGATCCAGCCCGTCGCGCCTTGCTGCCGGCTGCCTTCGGACGATGCCAGGAACCAGCGGATCGAGAAGCCGGCGGCGCTCACGAGATGGCGCCATTCCTCCTCCTCGAAGAACGTGTACCAGAGCTCCGTCCCGACGGAATCGCCGCGCACCCACCCCTCACCGCTTCCCCGCTGCACGGAGCTGTAAAACGCTCCGCCATCCGCGAGCACGCGGCGCCCTTCCGCGAGCGCCTGCGGGACTTCCCCGCGGGTGAGGTGCAGGAGCGAGGCCGACGCCCAGGCCCCATCGAGGGCGCCTGTGCGGAAGGGCAGCGCGAGCGCGGTGCTGCGCGCCAGACCGATGGAAGGGAGCCGGCTGGAGGCGAGCCGCAGCTCCGCCTGCGAGATGTCAAGCCCGACCGGGTCGAGGTCCAAGGCACGGAGGTCGGCCATCTCCAGCCCCGACGCACAGCCGATGTCGACGAACCGCGCTTCCGGCTTCAGGAGCTCCCGGAAGCGCCTGCGGGGCTCCTCGAACCAGTCGCGCGGCGAGTTCTCGCCCTCCCGCGCGAAGGCGGCGGCCCCCCGGTCGTAACCTTCAGCGATACGCGTGAGTCGTTCGCGCGACGAGGACACGGGTCAAGGCTAGCAGAGCCGTGGAGTCGAGGCCGGGATGTCGCCTACGCGGCGGTCGGGCGGCGCCCTCGGAGCCAGTTGAGGAAGGCCTGCAGGCGCGGGTTGGGGCCCTTCTCGGCCTTCCCGGAATCCTCGATTTCGGCGAAGCCGCGGCCGCAGCTCTGGCAGTAGCCGTAGACGTTCAGGTTCTCGCGTCCACAGGCCGGGCACTTCTTCATCGGGCTAGTTTAGCCTGCCCATCAGCCTCGGGCACGGCCTTGCCGGATTGTTCGCACGGATCGCGCCTAGCACACTGGAGAGCACTACCGCCGGGAGGCCCGCCGTGAGCCTTGATCCTGTCCGCGACATCATGCCGCTCGTCATCGAGTCCGATGGCCGCCGCGAGCGCGCCTACGACATCTACTCGCTCCTCCTCAAGGAGCGCATCGTCTTCCTTGGCACGCCGATCGACGCGATGGTCGCGAACATCATCATCGCCCAACTCCTCTACCTCGACCGCGAGGACGACGAGAAGGACGTGACCCTCTACGTGAACAGCCCGGGCGGCAGCGTAACCGCCGGGCTTGCCATCTACGACACGATGCAGCTCATCCGTCCCGACGTCGCCACGGTGTGCATCGGGCTGGCGGCGAGCATGGGCACGGTCCTTCTGGCGGGCGGCACGAAGGGCAAGCGCACCGCCCTCCCGAACGCCACCGTGCACCTCCATCAGGTGATGGGTGGCGCAGAGGGCCAGGCCTCCGACATCGAGATCCAGGCGAAGGAGACGCTGCGTCTCCAGGCCATCCTGCGCAACATCATCCACGAGCACACGGGCCAGCCCATGGAGCGCATCGAGCGAGACACCGACCGCGACTTCTGGCTCGACCCGCAGGCGGCCAAGGAGTACGGCCTCATCGACGAGATACTGGAAGGCCCTGCCGCCGCGAGCGTCAACGGCGCCGCAGAGTCCACCGGGAGCTAGGCCGGCGCCTCCGGCTCGATGCGCGTCAGCCCGCCCATGTAGGGCTGCAGGACCGTGGGCACGGCCACCGAGCCGTCCGCCTGCTGGTAGTTCTCGATGACGGCGATGAGCGCCCGGCCGGGCGCCAGCCCGGAGCCGTTGAGCATGTGCGGAAAGCTCGGGCGCGCGCCCGCCTCGCGGCGATAGCGCACCCGTGCGCGCCGCGCCTGGAAGTCGAAGGTGTTGGAGACGGAGCTCACCTCGAGCCACTCCTCCTGGCCCGGCGCCCACATCTCGACGTCGAACCCCTTCGACGCCTTGAAGTCGAGGTCACCGCTGCAGAGTTCGAGGACGCGGTAGGGAACGCCGAGCTCTTCGGGAATGGAACAGGCGCGGCCAACGAGCAGGTCGAGCTCCGCGCCGCTCTGCTCCGGCTCGCAGAAGACGAACATCTCTACCTTCTCGAACTGGTGGACGCGCTTCAGGCCGCGCGTGTCGCGTCCGGCGCTCATCTTCTCTCGGCGGAAGCAGGGGGTGTGCGCCACGAACCGGAGGGGCAGCAAACCCGGCTCCAGGATTTCGTCGCGGTAGAGGTTCGCGAAGGGGGCCTCCGCGGTGGGAATGAAGAGGTAGTCTTCCTCGGTGTCCTGGTAGAGGTTCTCGCGGAACTTCGGCAGGTGGCCCGAGGCGAGGAACGACTCCTCCGTGAGCATGTACGGCAGGTAGTGCTCCTCGAACCCGGCAGCGACGTGGGCATCGATCATCCACTGCGTCAGGGCCCGATGCAGCCGCGCGATGCCGCCGCGCAGCACGAAGAATCGCGACCCCGACATCTTCACACCACGCGCGAAGTCGATGCCGTCGAGGGCTTCCCCCACCTCCCAGTGGGGGCGGGGATCGAAGTCGAATTCGCGGAACGCGCCGGCCGTCTTCACGGTCACGTTTTCGCTCTCGTCCGCACCGGGCGGGGTAGTGGCGTCGAGGATGTTGGGCACTTCGTAGAGGGCTTCCTGCAGCGAGGCCTCGGTCTCCCTCAACTGCGCCTCGAACCCGTCGAGCTTCTCGCCACGGGCGCGGGCCGCCGCGATGCGCTCCGCGCGCTCGTCCGCGTCCTTCGTCGCGCCGATCGCCTTGCTGGCGGTGTTGCGTTCGGCGCGCAACCCCTCGACCTGGCCTATGAGGGCGCGGCGCTGCTGGTCAAGGGCCAGGATCGAGTCGATGGGAGCGTCGGCGCCGCGAGCGGCGAGGTCGCTCCGGACCCGGTCCAGGTTCTCGCGGATGAACTGGGCGCTCAGCATCGCGACTCCGCCTCCGCCGCCACATCCAGCGCCCTTACCCCGAGCAGTCGAACGTCTTCAGCCACGGGCACGAGCGTACCATCGGGTGCGGGCAGCGAAAACGCATCTGCCAGCTCCTCCCGTGTGACCCAGCGACACGCCCCCTGCGGGATGGGCGCCTCGTAGTCGACGGGCTCCCTCGCGCGAGTGAAATAGACATGGTCGATGTGCTGGTGGAAGGGCTGGTCCTCGCGCACGATGTCCTCGACCAGGATGACCGCCGGCGGGGGCAGCACCTCGGGACCTTCGCAGACCAGCAGGTCGGGAGGGGGAATCACCTCCACCTCCAGGCCCGACTCCTCTCGGGCCTCGCGGAGGGCAGCCTGCACCGGATCCTCGTTCGGCTCACTGTGTCCCCCGGGGGCGAGCCACATGCGCAGCTTCGCGTGCCAGAGCAGCAGCGTGCGGTCGCCCGCGACCACATAGGCGGTGCTGGTGGGGTGGCGCTCGAGCGGCTCCGTCACCCGTCGTCCCGCCGGGCGAGGCTGCGGTGCTGGGGGAAGAGGATGACCTCGCGAATGCTCGTCTGGCCCGTGAGCAGCATCACCAACCGGTCGATGCCCATCCCGAGGCCGCCCGCCGGCGGCATGCCGTGCTCGAGCGCGAGGAGGAAGTCCTCGTCGGCGAGCTCCACCTCGTCGTCGCCGGCCAGGCGCAACGCCTGCTGCGCCTCGAAGCGTGCGCGCTGGTCGACCGGGTCGTTCAGCTCAGAGTAGGCGTTCGCAAACTCGAAGCCTCCCACGAAGGCCTCGAAGCGCTCCACCAACCCTGGCGACCCGGCCTTGCGCTTCGCCAGCGGCGAGAGCTCGATGGGGTAGTCCAGCAGGAATGTGGGTTGGATCAGGTGCCGCTCCACCAGCTCGCTCGCGGCGATGTCGATCAGCTTTCCCCGGCCCGCTTCCGAGGGCGCGTCGAGCCCCCGGCGCCGCAGCTCCTCCCGCAACTCCTCCGTCTCGCCGAATTGGTCCAGATCGAAGTCGCCATATTCGCGCAGGGCTTCGTGGTAGGTGACGCGCTGCCAGGGTGGGGCGAAGTTGATTTCGTTTCCGCCGAAGGACGCCACCGCCGTTCCCAGGACCTCCCGCGCCACGCCGCTGACAAGCTCCTCGACGAGCGTCGCCATCGTGCCGTAGTCGCCGTACGCCTCATACAGCTCGAGCATCGTGAACTCGGGGTTGTGGCGCTGGCTGAAACCCTCGTTGCGGAAGATGCGTCCGATCTCGTACACGCGCTCGTAGCCGCCCACCAGCAGCCGCTTCAGGTGCAGCTCGAGGCTGATGCGCAGGAAGCGATCCTCTCCTAGCCCCTGCGAGTGCGTCTGGAACGGGCGAGCGGCCGCGCCCCCGGCCTCTTCCTGCAGCACCGACGTCTCCACCTCCAGGAAGCCGCGCTCGTCGAGGTTGCGGCGGATCGCGGCCACGATGCGGCTGCGGGTGCGGAAGGTGTCGCGCACCTCCTCGTTGGCGAGCAGGTCGAGGTAGCGCTGGCGCTGGCGCACCTCGACGTCGGTGAGGCCGTGGAACTTCTCCGGCGGGGCGCGCAGAGCCTTCGTAATGAGCTGCCAGGAGGTCGCCCCGACCGTCGCCTCGCCCGTACGCGTGCGCATGGGCTGCCCCTGCACGGCGACAAAGTCGCCGAGGTCGAGCAGCTTCAGGAGCTCGTACGCCTCCTCGCCGACGACGTTGCGGCGGAGCAGCACCTGGAGCCGGCCGCTCCCGTCCAGCACGTCGAGGAAGCTCGCCCGGCCCATCCCCCGCTGTGCGACCACCCGCCCCACAATCGCGACGGCGTCGAGGTCGGGCTCGTCGCCGCTCGCGACCCCCTCGAGCAGGGCGCTGACATCGGCGTTCGTGTGCGTTCGCTCGATGCGCGGCGGGTAGGGGTCGAGGCCGGCGTTGCGAAGCTGCTCCGCACGGTCGATTCGCTGGGCGCGCAGGCCCTCGCTCCCCGTACCCTCGGAGCCGGCTCCGTTTTCCTGCGTCTCCTGTTCCTCGCCCATCTCGTCTCGTTTCCGTCCTCGCAGCAACGAGGGCCGCTGGCTGGCGGCCCTCTCCGGCACATGACCGTGGCGCCGCCCGTTAGTCGATTTCGAGGACCTTCAGCTTGATGATGCCACTTGGAACCGTGATCTCGACCTCATCGCCCTTCGAGCGCCCGAGCAGGGCGGCGCCGATGGGCGACTCGTTCGAGATGCGGCCTTCGGCGGCGTTCGCCTCGGGCGGGCCGACGATCTGGTAGTGCAGGGTCTTCTCGCCCTGGATCACCTTCACGCCGCTCCCCACGACCACGCGCGAAGCGTGATGCGCGCCTTCTTCGTCGATGATGACCGCCCGCCGCAGCAGGTCCTCGAGGTTGAGGATCTTGCCTTCGAGCAGGCTCTGCTCCTGCTTGGCGTTGTCGTATTCGGCATCGTTCTGGCTGGTGCCCAGCTCGCGCGCCTTGTGGATATGGTCCGCGACGGTCTTGCGATCCGCCTTCAGGCCCTCCAGCTCTTCGTGGAGTCTGGCAACGCCTTCCTTGGTCATCGGTACTTGGTTGTCTGGCATTCTCTGGTGGCCCTTACGCACGCGAGCCGCCTCCCTGGGAAGGCCGCTCGCGGAGGCAACAGTATACCGCACCGCCCTTTACCCCTCCGCTGCTCTGGATATAGCGCGCACGTGGGCGATAATCCCTCTCGATGGTTATGGCATTCGGGACCACCCGCGGGTTCAGCGCCGCCTGCCGGCGATCGGTCGGCGGGGGCGGTGCGCCGTGATCCGGCCCGGCCCGCGGCGGGGCTACACCGGCGGAGCCGTGCAGCGCACGACCTTCTCGGGCGGCGGGGGGCCATCTCGCATGCGTTTCGTCGTGCTCGCCGTCATCGCGATCGCGGTCGTCGCCGTCGGCCTGATTGCCTGGTTCCTTCTCGGCAGCGGCTCCAACGACTGCACGGAGGCGTACTGCGAGGCAGCGACGGCCGAGATCGTCATCCCCCAGGACTTTGAGGCCCACAGCAAGCTCTTCGAGCGGAATCCCGAGGCGGGCCCCCTGCCCGCCGGCTTCGACCTGCAGATCTCCATCCCGCTCGAAATCCCCACGACCGACAGCCGCGGCCTGAGCTTCTACGGGTACAACACGGAGAGCCAGATCTGGGAGCCCGTGGCGAGCGCCAACCTCGACGAGACGGGCACACGCGCGACCGGACTGTTCGTCGACCCACCCCAGTACCTGGCGGTGTTCCGGCGGCTGAACGAGGGGCGGCAGGTTGTCGCCTATCTCGAACCAGGCGACCGGCTCCACGCCACCGCCGCGGTGCTCGCGACGGTCGTCCACACGCTCGACTTCACTCCTGCCTTCGACGGTTCCCTCAGCGGCCAGCCCAGCCCTCGCCCGCCCACAACGGCGGTGCACTATCCGGTCATTTCCGCCTCCGCCGAGATCGACGGCTCCGTGCCCAACGTCGACAACATCCTCGCGACAGGCGCCGACCGCACGAACCACGTCCGCCAGATTCTCCGGCGGGTGGCGGCCCACCGCCTCACCGGCATCGACATCGCCTACCTCGACCTGCGGGCCGACCACCGCACGTCCTTCACGCTCTTCATCTCCGAGCTCGCGGAGGCCCTGCACGCCCAGGGCAAGGCCCTCACCCTGACGCTGCCGGCGCCGCTGAAAGCGATCGATCGCATCGACGAGGGGGCGTACGACTGGGCCGCCCTCGGGCAGTCGGCGGACCTCATCAAGATCGCTCCGACTCGCGACCAGAGCACCTACCGCCTGCACATGCCCGAGATCCTCGAGCACATCACCACGGTGGTGGACCCCAACAAGGTGATCCTCACGATCACGCCCTACGCCTCCGAGAAGTCGGCGGATGGCCTCCGCTCCCTGACCCTGACCGAAGCGATGACGATCGCCAGCAAGCTCGCCATCCGCAGCGAGAGCAACACCGCCGGGAACGACATCCAGGTCGTGGCCGTGAACATCGACCGGGACGAGGGGCTCAGCGGCCTGCGCTGGCAGCCCGAGACGGGGACCGTGGCCTTCACCTACAAGCTCAACGGCGGCCGCACGGTGTGGATCGAGAACATGTTCAGCGCCGGGTTCAAGCTCGAGTTCGTGAGCGTCTACAACCTGGGCGGGCTGGGCGTGGAGAACGCCGGCGAGAACGTCTTCCTGGGCAACATCTGGACGGCAGTCGAGCCATTCGTGGCGACGGGACAGGCGATGCTGCTGCAGCCCAGCCACTCCCACCTCCTTCCCCGCTGGGAGGTGACCGCCGGCAATCTCGTGGGCGGCGACCGCGGCCTGGTGACCTGGCAGACACCGCTCGAGGCGGGTTCCTACACCGTGACACTCACCCTCAGCGAGGGCGTAGAGCGCTTCGAAAGCCGCATCGTCTTCGTGCTCGTGCCGGTGGTGGAAGAGCCTCCCGAGGAGACTGACTGAGTGCCCCAGACGCGCGTTCGCGTCACGGGGGGCGTCCTGCGCGGTTTCCAGCTGGCCGAGCAGGGAGGGACTCGCCTGCGTCCCACCAGCGCGCGTGTGCGGGAGGCCATCTTCAACGTCCTCGCCACCCGCACCGAGGACGCCGCCGTGCTGGACCTCTTCGCGGGCACGGGGGTGCTCGGGATCGAGGCGCTCAGCCGGGGAGCGAGCCGGGCCGTCTTCGTCGAGAGCCACCGCCCGGCCGCGCGGGCGATCGTGCAAAGCCTCGCGCGGGCGGAGCTCGGCGAGCGCGGGTCGGTTGTGCGGGGCGCGCTTCCGGGGGCGATCGACTCGATCGAGGGTCCCTTCGACCTCATTCTGCTCGACCCTCCCTACGACTCCGAGCAGGCCGAGCCGACCCTCAGCGCGCTCGGCCCGCTGCTCGCAGGGGATGGTCTGATCGTCTATGAGCACCGGAGCCGATACAATCCACCGGAACGCCCGCTTGGCCTCGTCCTGACGGACCGGCGGGTCTACGGCGACACCGCCGTGGCGTTCTTTACGGCGCTGGAGGGTGCATGAGAACCGCCATCTTTCCGGGTGCGTTCGATCCCGTCACCAACGGACACCTCGACCTGGTCAAGCGCATGACCCGCATCTTCGATCGCGTGATCGTCGCCGTCATCGAAGGGCGGGAAAAGAGCGCCATGTTCACGTGCGAGGAACGGATCGAACTCTTCCGGGAGGCCGTGAAGGAGCTTCCTTCCGTCGAGGTGGAGCAGCTTGAAGGGCTCACGGTCGAGTTCGCCAAGCAGCGCGGGGCCATCGCCATCGTGCGCGGTATCCGCGGCGGCGGTGACTTCGAGTACGAGTTCGACATGGCCCTCATGAACCGCAAGATGGCCCCGACGATCGAGTCCGTCTACCTGATGACCAACCATGAGTACATCTACGTAAGCGCCAGCCGCGTGCGCGAGGTCTCCCAGCTCGGTTACGACGTGGACGGCCTGGTGCCGGGCCACGTGCGAACCGCGATCCGCGAGCGGCTGGGGCTCGAAAGCTAGCCCGCGGGCGGGCGAGGGCCCCGGTGGAACTGCTCGAACTCATTTCCAGCCTCGAATCCCTTGTCGTACAGGCGCGCCGCCTGCCCGTGGGGGGCAACCTCGTGATCGAGCGGCGCGCCATCCTCGATCTCGTCGACCAGCTGCGGCTTGCCGTTCCCGACACGGTTCGCCAGGCGGCGCAGGTGATCGAGCAGCGCGAGCAGCTTCTGCGCGATGCCAAGGAGCACGGCCAGGCGCTGGTCGAGGAAGCGGAGCGGCGGCACGCAGAGCTGGTGAGCGAGACCTCGGTGGTGCAGGAAGCGGAGATGCGCAGCCAGGAGATCATCATTGATGCGGAGGCGCGCGCCCGCCAGACCATCGCCGATGCCGATGCGACCGCCGCCGCCCACCTGAGCGATGCCGCCCAGGCAGCCGCCAGCCAGCTCCAGGACGCGGACCGCTACGCCGTCAGCGTGATCGAGCGGCTGCAGGCCGACATTCGCGCGGTCCTCGAAGCGCTGGACCGCAGCAGCGAGAGCCTGCGGGAGAAGCGCTGAGGCCCTCCGTCGGGCTACGTCGCCGCGATCGCCTCGCCCACGGCCTTCTGCGTGATGCTGCCGTGTGAGGCCGCCCAGCGCGCCCTCGCGTCGCGCAGGATGAGCACCTGCGGGGACTCGTGCTTCACGCCCGTGCGCGTCTCGACGGAACGCGTCAGTGCGCGGCTCTCGGCCACGTCAATGAGGGCGATCTCGCCCTCGAACAGCGACATCTCGTCGTAGGCGCGGCTGGAGATGGGGCACCAATAGTCGTGCAGGAAGAGCACGACGTCTCTCTCGCGCGAGCGCTCGAAGCAGTCATCGAGCTCGGCCATCTCGGTCAGGTTCTGGAAGTCCTTGGCGCCCACGAGCGACCCTCCTCGCCCCGTAGTGGGGCCGCGCCTTCACCATAGCAGGCGCTCGCTGCGGCGGTTCAGGTTCTGCGCGCGATGGCGTAGGTGGCGCGCCCCGCGGCCGCCAGCTCCCCAGCCTCGTCGCGCACCTCGATCGCGACGAAGACGGTCGTGCGTCCGGCCCGGAGCACCCTGCCCTCCGCGATCGCCTCGCCCCGTACCGCCCGCAGATACGAGACGTTCAGGTCGGTGGTGGCGTGCCCCGCCCAGGTCTCGTCCCCGGGGTCGCGCAGCGTGGCCACGGCGGACCCCGCGGCGGCATCGACGAGGGAGGCGATCGCCCCGCCGTGCATCACGTCGGGGCGGCGGGTGGCGAGCTCGGCGCCCATCGCCAGTCGCAGGGTCACGTGGCCCCGTTCGGCATCGACCAACTCGATGCCGAGGAGGGACCAGTACGGTATCCGGTCGGCCGCCACCAGCTCCGCGATCGCAGGGTCCATCACACCTTCCCCCGCCCCGTATACTGCCGCCCGCCAGCGACTCGGTCACGGAGGCAGGCATGGTCACGATTCCCACGGCCGCCGGCGCCATCGAACACATCGAGCTCGGCGCCACCCTCATGCACGAGCACGTCTTCATCCGCTCGCCGGGGGTCTACGAGGCCTGGCCCGAGCTCTGGGACCGGGAGGCCGAGGTGGCCAACGCGGTCGAGCGCTTCCGCGAGCTGAAGGCCGCCGGCATCGACTCCATCGTCGACCTGACCACGATCGACCTCGGGCGCGACGCCGCCATGGTGGCCGAGGTGGCGCGCGAGGTGGACCTGAACATCGTGATGTGCACGGGAATCTGGCGGCAGCCCCCGAACGTCTTCCTGCAGATGGACAGCGACGCCATCGCCGACCTCTTCGTGCGCGACATCGAGCAGGGCATCGAGGGCAGCGACGTTCGCGCCGGCGTCATCAAGCTCGCCACCCAGCCCACGGTGGACGCCGTGAACGAGGTCATGCTGCGGGCCGGCGCCCGCGCCCACCGCCGCACGGGCGTCCCCATCAGCACGCACAGCGATGTCTCGACCGAGTCGGGGCTCGCCCAGCAGGACGTCTTCGAAAGCGAGGGCGTCGACCTGACCCGCGTCGTCATCGGGCACTCCGGCGACAGCACCGACACGGACTACCTGCGCCGCATCATGGACCGGGGAAGCGCCATCGGGATGGACCGCTTTGGCATCGACCGGACGCTCGACACCGAGGGACGCATCGCGACCATCGTCGCGCTCTGCGAGATGGGCTACGCCGAGGGCATGGTCCTCTCGCACGACACCAACTGCTTCATGGACACGATGCCCCGCCAGTCGCGGGCGGAGTGGGCAGCCAACTGGCACTTCCTGCACATCACGAACGACGTGCTTCCGGCCCTGCGCGAGCGCGGCGTCAGCGAGGCGCAGATCAACGCGATGATGGTGGAGAATCCGCGCCGCATCTTCTCCCGCCGCGACGCCTACTAGCGGGCGGCAGGGGCCTCCCCGCAGCCCCACGATGGAAGGAAGCGTGCAGAGGGCGCCGGCCTTTGCGCGCGTGGGGGATGGGGTAATTCGGCGCCCTTGTTCCTATGATGGCTGCATGCGCGCATCGGGCTCGCGGAAGCGCCATCGAGTGCGACACACCCGCCGGCCCAGGTGCACGTCCGCCCGACCGGGATCCCATCCGCAGTCCGGACGCAGTCCGTGACCTGTCGCAACTGCGGTCGCAAGCTCGCGACCATTGATCGCTACTGTGCGTGGTGCGGCGAGGCCCAGTTCCAGGCGGACATCACAGAGCCGGACGACGACGCATCCCCGGAAGAGCAACTCCGGCAGCTCCGGGAGATAGTGCTCTCACAGAACGCGGACCTGGAACGGTTGTCGGAGCGCCTCGCGGCGCTGGAAAGCCACGACGTCACTCCCGCGGCTCCCGGGGAACCGGAGGCGCCGCTCGTCGCCCCGATGGCTCCCGAGGAACCGGAGGCGCCGCTCGTCGCCCCGACGACTCCCGAGGAACCGGAGGCGCCGCTCGTCACCCCCGCGAGTCCCGCGGCACCTGAGACATCGCTCGTCGCCCCGACGGCTCCCGAGGAACCGGAGGCGCCGCTCGTCACCCCCGCGAGTCCCGAGGAACCGGAGGCGCCGCTCGTCGCCCCGATGGCTCCCGAGGAACCGGAGGCGCCGCTCGTCGCCCCGATGGCTCCCGAGGAACCGGAGGCACCGCTCGTCGCCCCGATGGCCCCCGAGAAACCGGAGGCACCGCTCGTCGCCCCGATAGCTCCCGAGGAACCGGAGGCAGCGCTCCTCGCCCCGATGGCTCCCGAGGAACCGGAGGCGCCGCTCGTCGCCCCGATGGTTCCCGAGGAACGGGAAGCGCCGCTCGTCGCCCCGATGGCTCCCGAGGAACCGGAGGCGCCGCTCGTCGCCCCGACGGCTCCCGAGCCGGAGCCGCCGACTGCGTCTCCGGCCGCTCCGCGGGAACGCGAGACCACCGTGGCTGCCACGCCCGCCAGTGATCCCACAGGGGTGCTCCTCGGGCGAGAGTCGAGCCTTCCTCCGGCCATTGCGAGGGTCGTGGGATCGGGCGGCGCCGAGAGCGGAGGCCGACCGCCGGACAGGACAGCCTCGTCCCTGGCTGACTGGAACTGGGAGTGGCTGCTGGGCGGCAACTGGCTGGCTCGCATCGGGATGGTGGCGTTGATCCTGGGCGTGGCCTTCTTCATCAGCCTGGCTATCGACCGGGGGTGGCTGGGCGAGGCGGAGCGAGCGATCCTGGGCGTGCTGGCGGGCCTGGCATTCATGGGCGCGGGCGAGTACTACCGCACGCGCTACGCCGTGTGGGCGCAGACGGTGGCCGGAGGCGGCCTGGCCATCCTTTACCTGGCCATCTACGGGGCGTTCGCGTTGTACGGGCTGCTATCGCCCGTCGTCGCCTTCGGCCTGTTCGCCCTGATCACGCTGGCGGGCGTGCTGCAGGCGCTGCGGCAGGAGTCGGTGGGCCTCGCCGTGTTGGCCATCTTCGGAGGGTTCGCCACGCCCCTGTTGCTGCAGCAGCGGCTGCCCGACGAGCGGCTGCTGCTGGCCTACGTGCTGCTGCTGGATATGGGCGTGCTGGCACTGGCGGGCTTCCGCAACTGGCGCTGGTTCACCCTGCTGGCCTGGACCGGGTCGCTGATCCTCTTCGCGTTCTGGCTGGAGAGACTCGAACCTTCGACCGCCCTCTCGCAGATCGGTATCACCGGGATCTTCCTCATCTTTGCAGGAGCCACCTTTGCGTTTCATGTCGTGCGAAGGCAGGCAGCGGGCGTCATCGACCTCGCGCTCCTGACCGCGAACGCGATCGCGTACTTGCTCATCAGCTACGGGCTCATGTACGACGAGTACCGCCCCTGGATGGGAGGGTTCACGGCGGCGCTGGCGGCGTTCTACGTGCTCCTGGTCGCCCTCTGCGGGATCCGGGCAGAAGCGTCGCGCGAGGTGGTCCGGTACGGGTCGGCGCTGGCGGTGGCGTTCGCCGCCCTGGCGGTCCCGGTACAGCTGGACGGACAGTGGGTGAGCGCCGCGTGGGGCGTCGAAGCGATTGCCCTCGTGTGGCTGTCGTTCCGGCTCCGCACGCGCGAGCTCCGCTGGTTCGGCTACGCGGTGTTCCTGGTGTCCGCCGTGTGGTTGCTGTCCGTGGACACGCCGGGGGCGTTCCGCGAGGACTTCACCCCCTTCTGGAACAGGCACATGGTCAGCTACGGGGCGGCCATCATCCTTCCCGCGCTGGCCAGCTATCTCCTGCACCGCCGGCGCGAGGCTCTCGAGCCCCTGCCCAACCTGCAGGGGTCCACCCTTGTGCGCGGCACGGGGCTCTTCCTGCCTCCGCTGGCCCACTACCTGACGGACCTGGGCCGCGAGGCGATCAAACCGGCGGAGCGGGTGGCCATTGCCTTGGCCGCGGTGTGGGCGGCCATCTTCGCCACCATCGCCGTTCCCCTCCAGCTCGATGGCATCTGGATCGGCGTGGGCTGGGCAATCGAAGCAGCATTGCTGGTCTGGCTCTCATTCCCCCTCCGCGTGCCTCAACTTCGATGGTCCGGCTACGTCGTGTTCGCCGTGTCCGGGGCCTGGCTGCTGGCAGTGGACACGCCCCCCGCATTCCGTGAGGACCTCACGCCCTTCCTGAACCTTCCCATGCTCGCCTATGGTGCGGCTATCGCCTTGCCCGCGCTGGCCGGCTATCTCCTGCACCGGCATCGCGAGGCGCTTCCCGGCGAACGGGGGGCGATTCCGGTGGCCGCGGTGTGGGCGGCCATCTTCGCCACGATCGCCGTTCCCCTCCAGCTTGATGGCCTCTGGATCAGCGTGGTGTGGGGAGTCGAGGCGGCCGTCCTGGTGTGGCTGTCATTCCTGCTCAGCGTGCGGGAGCTGCGCTGGTTCGCCTACCTGGTGTTCCTCGTCTCGGCCACCTGGCTGCTAGCCGTGGACACCCCCGACGCGTTCCGCGAGGACTTCACCCCGTTCCTGAACCTGTACATGCTCAGCTACGCGGCGGCGGTCATCCTTCCCGCCCTGGCCGGCTATCTCCTGTACCGCAGCCGCGAAGCGGTGAACCCGTGGGAACGGAAGGCCGTCCCGGTGGCCGCCGTGTGGGCCGCCACCTTCGCCGCCATCGCCGTTCCCGTGCAGCTGGACGGACTCTGGATCGCGGTTACCTGGGGAATCGAAGCGCTTCTGCTGGTGTGGCTGTCGTTCCCGCTCCGGATACGCGAACTGCGCTGGTCGGGCTACCTGCTCTTCCTCGTATCCGCCATCCGTTTGCTGGCCGTGGACACGCCCGACGCCTTGCGCGAGGACATCACGCCCTTCCTGAATCTGCACATGCTCAGCTACGCGGCGGCCATCGTGCTGCCTGCGCTGGCAGGCTACGTCGTGTACCGGCGCCGCGCGGCGCTGGAGCCGTGGGAACGGAGGGCCATCCCCGTGTCCGCGGTGTGGGCCGCTCTCTTTGCCGCCATCGCCGTCCCCGTGCAGCTCGACGGCATCTGGCTCAGCCTGGCCTGGGGCATCGAGGCAGTCGTGCTGGTGTGGCTCTCGTTCGCGCTCGGGATGCGCGAGGTGCGCTGGTCCGGCTACATGGTGCTGGCGGTGTCCGCGGTCTGGCTGCTGGCCGTGGACACGCCCGACGCGTTCCGCGAGGACCTAACCCCGTTCCTGAACCTGTACATGCTCAGCTACGCCGCAGCGGTCATCCTTCCCGCCCTGGCCGGCTATCTCGTGCACCGGCATCGTGAGGCGCCGGGCTGGGAGCTGGTCGCCATCCCCGTGGCCGCGGTCTGGGCCGCCTTCTTCGCCGCCATCGCCGTTCCGGTACAGCTTGACGGCATCTGGGTCACCGTGGCCTGGGGCATCGAGGCAGTCGTGCTGGTGTGGCTCTCGTTCGCGCTCGGGATACGCGAGGTGCGCTGGTCCGGCTACATGGTGCTGGCAGTGTCCGCGGTCTGGCTGCTGGCCGTGGACACGCCCGACGCGGTGCGCGAGGATCTCACACCCTTCCTGAACCTGCCCATACTGGGCTACGCGACGGCCGTAATCGCCCCCGTTTTCGCCGGCTACCTCGTGCACCGGCACCGTGAACTGCTCGCCGGGCGGGAAGCGCCGGTCATCCCCGTGGCTGCGGTGTGGGCGGCCCTCTTTGCCGTCATTGCCGTGCCTGTCCAGCTCTCCGGGGCCTGGATTGCGGTTGGCTGGGCGATCGAGGCCGTCGTGTTGCTGGTGGGGTCGGACCGCCTGCGACTGGGCGAGCTGCGCTGGTTCACCTACCTGCTGCTGATCGTGATGCTGGTGCGTCTGCTGGCCATGGACACCACCAACCTGGACCTGGACACCTTCCGTCCGGTCGCCAACTGGCGGTTCCTGTCCTTCGCCGCGGGCATTGCCAGCCTCTATGCCGCGCTCTACCTGGTGCGCCTGAGGGGCGCGGACTTCGCTTCCACCTGGGTCAAGGACGAGGCTCGCACGGCTTCCATGGTCCTGTTCGCGGTGGCGACGCTCGTTGCGCTGTGGATCTTGTCCGCCGAAGTTCTGGCGTCGGCCGATAGCGCGCTCTTCGACCTGTCCGCCGATGCCAGCGACAACGTGTCGATCCTGGGCTTGACGCTGCTGTGGGGCATCTACGGCGCCGCGCTGATGCTGGTGGGCGTGCTGAAGCGGTGGCGCCTGGTGCGGGTGGTGGGGCTGGGGCTGCTTCTGGTCTCGGTCGTCAAGCTGTTCGCCTACGACTCGCAGGCGCTGGAACAGATCTACCGCGTGATCGCCTTCCTGACGCTGGGCATGATTCTGCTGGCCGGCGGGCTGCTCTATCAGCGCTACAGCGGCGTGGTCCGGGGCTTCCTGTTCGAGTAGCGGGCGGGCCAGGCCCCTGGTCGAGGTCAGGACTCGAGTCGGTCAACGCTGGCGGGCCCACACGGACTCTGCTGCGAACTGTCCGCTGGGTGATCTCGACCCGATCAAACGCTCAATTGCTTGCCGCGTCGTCCCGATCCGGGCCACCCGCGGGTGGCCGCGCGCTCCCAGCGACCAGTGGAGTGGTGGCTGAGAGGCCGTCGGGGAACAGCTCAGGGAAGGAGCCGTTCACGAACTCCGGCGCTCCCAGGATGCAGGGGGCGAACTCCGCGCCGTCCAGGGCGTAGAAGGCAGTGACGCCGAGGCTCTGACAAAGGCAGGAGACCTCGGACCCGGTCGCAGTAGCAGTGATTCCTGCTGGTCGAGCCGCTCGTTGGCGGGCGCCACCCTTCGATAGGAGGCGCTCGCCGCTCTGACCGGAACCGACGAGGACGGCACGTCGGTCGCGATCGCCACCATCCGTCTGATCGACACCGACGACGACAGAATTCTGGAGGCTGAACGGAGGATCAACGAGCTAGCGGCCGAGGACGAGGGCCCGCTGCGAGTGAGCAGCGTTTCTCCCCTGGTGATTGAGGATGAGTACAAGAAGGCCACGGAAGAGGGGATGTTGCCGCTCATAGGGTTAGCGCTCCTGCTGATCGCGGCGCTGATCCTGCTCTTCCTGCGCACGCTCTCGGATCTGCTGCTCACGCTGGTGGGGCTGCTCTTCTCACTGATCTGGGTCATCGGCGCGGAGGGCTGGCTCGGGCCGGACGCGCTGGGCCTGATCGGCCCGCCGAGCTCACTGTCGGCGATGGTCCCGATCATCGAGCCGCAAACGGTACCGATCGCACCCGCACCTCTGCCGGTCGGACGGCGAGATCACGACCTATCGCGACTACTGCGCCCAGTTCTACCCCGATCCGCACGATTGCGGCTGCTCCACTCCCTGAGCCTCCCCGCCGGCAGTCTGATGCGGGTTACCGGCAACCGGATCCGTAATGTAGGGTGATGCCGCGAGCTAATTTCGGCTCCGACAGCGGAGGGACGATCTACGATGGCAGTCTTGCGAACCGCCCACCACGGCGTCAACGTCTCGGACATCGCAGGGGTGGCGGACGCCTTCCGAGTCGCCGGATTCACTCTCGCCACGGTGGGGGGAGTCGATGCGTTCCGGACCGATGAAGACAATCCGCGCCGCGATGTCTGTCTCAAGGGGGGACCGAGCTACGGCGATGAGTTCGATACCTACGTTATCGAGCACCAGCGTTCGCATCAGCAGCTCTTTCTCATCGAGGTCAAGCCTGCCTGGCGAGTGGGACGGCCGGGGAGTCAGCCGGCGCAAACGGATCTCACGATTGTCGTTCCTCTGGACGATGACCCGGCCGATGTCTACCGAGAGATGCGCGCTGCCAGTCCGACAATCTCAATGACCGATCCTGTTGCCGCGCCGGACCAGAAAGGAATCGCGGTGGTCATCGATGGCCAGAACTACGTTCTCACGTCCGGCTCGACACCCTTCGCCGTTGTTCACTACTCAAGTGTGGACTTCCCCGCGGCCCGTGCTTTCTACGAAGAGACGCTGGGTCTCCAGCTTGAGGGCGTTCCAGGGACTGAAGGGCGGTATCGCTTCGCCGAGATGGACGCCGTGCTGGAACTCGAGGTGAGCGACACGACGCCGGCACTCGAGCCCGCAACAGGGAAACGATACTGCGGTGGGAGCTATTTTCGGATGACCAACGTGAACCTCCCGGCCGTCGCGGCACTTGACTTGCCGGCGCCGAAAGTGCTGAACGTGGCGACGGGCCACGCCGAGTGGTTCTTCACTCCCGAGGGTGGAGCGGGATACGTTTACGGACCCCTTGGTGAAATGATCGAGCTCTTCGACAGGGACGTCGATTACCTGGAATCACCCCCGTATTGCCCGGAGATGCAGCCGGTCTGAACGCCCCTGCCCCCTGTCCCGCACCACGCCGCCCCGGCCCCACCGGCTCGCGGGCGGCTATCAGCGCGTCCGCTGACGCGGGTCAAGCCAGTCTCGAGTGGCATCGCCGAGGACGTTGAAGGAGAGCACGACGACGGTGATGGCGACGCCGGCCGAGATGCTCATCATCGGCTTGCTATCGAGAAACGCCCGGCCTTCGTTCACGATCTGTCCCCAGCTTGGGCCAGGCACGCTCAGGTTCAGAAACGCCAGGCTCGCCTCGGCGAGGATATTCGCTCCGATCGAAATCGAGAATATGACGATTATTGGGTCAATAACGTTTGGGAACAGATGCCTCGCAATAATGCGCAATCTTGAAGCTCCCACACTGCGTGCAGCCTCAATGAACATCTCACTCCTCGTCCTCATCGTGGCTGCCCTGATGACTCGTGACGCCGAGAACGTAACCAGAATCGATAACGCGATCATCGTAAGCGTGAAACTTCGCTCCCCTACCTGAACAATGAGTAGCAGAAGTACGAGGGGCGGGAAGGCGATCATCGCGTCGACGAACCGCTGGAGAACCAGGTCGAACTTGCCTCCTGCAAGGCCCGAGAGCAAACCGATGATGCTGCCCGCTATGCAGCCGAAAAACGCCGCTCCCACCCCGATCGGGACGGAGATGCGGGAGCCGTGAATCAGCCGCGTTAAAAGGTCGCGGCCACGCGTATCCGTCCCCAGCCAGTGGTCCGCTGAGGGTCCTGCGAGGAAGGCCGTGCGGGTTTCGTTGAGGGCCTCTGGAGCACTGCTCTTGGGGTCGTAGTCGGGGTTCGCCTCGGTAAAGATCTGGTCCTTGGTGTAGGGAGTGAGGCTGGTTCCAAGTGCGACGACGAGGAGGGTGACCACGATCACGACGAGGGCGATTGCGCCCGGAACGTCGTAGCGGATGAGTCTGTTGACGGTCTCGGTCAGGCTGCTCCGTCTGGGAGCCAGCATCTCCGGAACAAGGGCCCCTGCGCCTGTCTCTTGCCCCGGGCTCCGTGCCATGTCATCAAACCTGCTCGGCGAGTCGGTCATGGCGTCCCTCAGGCCTCACTGGCTTCAACTGAGATACGCGGATCGAACACCGCAGTCAGGATGTCGACGACCAGGTTCGCGAACACCACGATGGCTGCGATTGTCAACGCCAGAGTCTGGACCATGGGGACATCCCGGCGACCAATTGCGGTGATCATCGCCTGGCCCATCCCGGGAATATTGAACATGGTTTCCAGAATGATCGTTCCACTCAAGAGTGACGCCAGCAGGAGGCCGATCATGGTAATGATGGTAGCGAGCGAACTTCGCAGACCATGGCGAAGCGCAACGGTAGCCTCAGTGAGTCCCTTGGAGCGTGCCGTGCGAACGTAGTCCGTCCCCATTACCGCGATCATTTCGGACCGCACGAGGCGCATGAGGATCGCGCCAATACCGGCGCCGCCCGCGAGAGCCGGGATCAGGAACAGCTGAAAGCTGCCCCATGGGTCTTCCCAGAGCCCTGGATACCCGATTATGTCGAGCTCAATGATGTCCGTCTCAAGCACAAACAGTGTGCCGATGGTTGCTGTCCAGAAGATGGGAGCAGCCAGGCCGAGCATGGCGAGGACGCGAAGGGCGGCGTCCAGCCCCGTGCCCTTCTGCCATGCCGACAGGCAGCCGAGCGGGATTGCCATGAAGAGACCGATGACCAGGATCATGCCGCCGAGCTGCAACGTGTAGGGGAATGCCTCGCGGGTTTCTGTGACGGTCGAGGCACGGGTGGCGAGGGAGATGCCGAAGTCGCCCTTGACGAGATCCCGCAAGTACCGTCCGTACTGCTCCGGAATGGTCCCGTGCAACCCAAGCGCCCTGCGCGCTTCGGCCATCAGATCTTCGACGGACTCACCCTCAACTCCCGCCCCTCCGAACTGGCGCAGGGCAACCTGCTCGGCTGCGAAGTCCCCGGGCAATATGCGCACGGAGATGAACACGAAGGTGAGGAGGATGAATATCACCACCAGGTTCAGGAATATCCGCCGGATGATGTACGTGGTCACAGCCCGACGCTCGCAGGGTTGGTGGACGGCAAGCGATCAGAGCAAACGGGGTGCCGTCGGCGCATGGCTGGGAGGCCTCCCACTGCGTGTACGCGGGGCGACTCCCCTGATTATGCCCCCGCGCGGCCTGCGAAGGACGGGTCGCTCTGGTCAATCCAGGAACGGAAGGTCACGTTCCTGTACCAGTAGCTCCACCATGGATGGATGTCCATGTTCAGGTACGGCCACTTCAGGTAGCGGTAGGTACCGCCCGCCAGGCAGTCGGAACCGCCGTTGGCGTCGCGCAGCATGATCCGCTGGGCCTCGTGGACGTCCCGGATCGCAGCCTCCCGGTCCAGCGTCGAGCCGGCGTTGTCGATGAGCGCATCCACCTGAGGGTCGTTGTACTTGGCGAAGTTGATGCCGCCTGTTGAGTGGTGCGAGAGGGTGAACCGGTTCCTCGGATCGGGCGAAACCCAGGCCCCCAGGGAGCCGAGGTGGGCGGTGAATGTCTCACCGGTGAGGTAGGGGAAGAGGCTCGTCACGGGAACGAACTCGACGGCGGTGTCAGCATCAAGGTTCTGCTTCATCATCGCGGAGAACCACTCTGCCGCAGCCGTGCCCTGCGGCCCCTCGCTGATGACGATCGGCACGGGGCCGATGTCGGGTCCGCCGCCGGCCTCCCAGAGCGCCCGCGCCTCCTTCAGGTCTTCTTCCTTGTTCTCCCGGTAGCCGGGCGTCTGGGCGAGCTCCTCCTGGCTGAGCGCCCACTCGATGTAGGGCCAGGGTATGGGCCCATCGGCGCGCCCTTGCCCGGCAAAGTCGGCGTCGATGACGGTCTGCCGGTCGATCGCCATGAAGTAGGCCTGGCGCAGCTGCGGGACCGCGAAGGGCCCTCGCTGGAAGCTCATGATCAGGGCGCGGTTGTTGTTCGGATCGCCCGCATCCTGGACTTCGAGGTCGGGTACGGAGTCCACGAGCGACTGGATGAACTGGAAGGGGTAGGGGTTCCCGGCGTCGAGGGAGCCGCCGATCCAGTCGAGCTGTTTCTGCTCGAAGGCCGCGCGCCGCGCATTGACGTCGGCGGGGAGGAAGGTGTTGCGGATGCGGTCGAAGTACTGGACTTCTTCACCGGCAGCCTTGAGGAACCAGTCGGGGTTGCGGACGGCCGTGCTGCGGCCCTCGGGGTCGTACTCCTCGACGATATAGGACCCGGTACCGACGATGACTTCCTGTGACCGAATGTTGGGATCGCCCTCGATCTGCTCAGCCACGTCCCGGTACATCATGACGTTCTGGCTGCCACACATGCCATCGAGCCAGGTTGCCTTGGGGCCGTTCAGAACGATCTTCAGGGTCTGATCATCAACGATTTCGAAGCTATCGACATGTCGATAGACGGTGCCGAACAGGGCAAAGTCCGTCCCAATGTCGCCATTGCTCAGTTCGCGGGACACCTGGCGCTGAAGGTTCCAGGCAAGGTCATCCGCTGTGAAGTCTCTTCCGTTCGCAGGCGGCTTGTTTTGCCACTTGATGCCGGGACGAAGCTTGAACACGTACGTCAGCTCATCCGGCTGCTCGGGCAGCGACTCGGCCATCACGCCGCGGACGCTCCCGACATTGATGTCGTCGTATGTCACCAGCGCGTCGTAGGCATACGTGATGATGCCGCCGGCGGTGACCGCCCGGTGCTGGTCCATGCTGAACGTGCCGCCACCGAGGGCGCTGTAGTAGCTGCCGTCCTGGGGGCCTGCGGGGCGTGCGGTGGTGGCGGCGGCCGTAGCCTCCGGAGTGCTTTCGGCGGGCTCCGGCGTGCTCTCCGGCTCCTCGTCTTCATCACCGCAGCCGACCATGCCAGCTGCCACGACGCCACCGGCGCCGAGCGCTGCTCCCTTGAGGAGGCTCCGTCGGGTGATTCGCTGCCTTGAACCGAGTGAATAACGCATGACCCGCCCCCCAGCTATCTTCCTGACTGATCTCAGCCAAAGCGGCATGAGACCGTTGGCCAGTAAACACTTATTCCATGAAACGTGTCAAGGATATTCTTGCAAGGCCTCTGCAAGCCGGCCTGTGGTCACCGCAGCAGTTGTGGACGCTTCGCAAGGCGCTGCCGGGACCCTTGCGATCGGGAAGAGTTGGTCACCTGGCTCCGATAGACCGGTGGGGTGTCACGAGACCTAACGCGGGGCGCTCTCAGCGCCGCGGGGCGGGGGCCGTACGGGCCTCAGCCTGCCGTTCAGGCCTCGGCGAATTCGTCGCCCCAACTGTCCGATCCCCGCCTGGCCATGCCTCGGACGACAAAGTCCGCAACTCTCGCTGCGTGCTCCCGAGAGCTGGTCTCCGCGTCGGGGGCGATCCCGAGCCGAGCGTGCGTTCTGGGGAGCATGCCGCTATAGCAGAAGCCAAGAGTAGCGACGGTCGTGACGAAGAATTCGAGATCAACGTCTGGATCGATGTCGCCATCACGAACCGCTTCGCAGAAATCCGACTGCAGAAGCGAAATGATGTCCTCGTCCGCATCTATGGCGATCGAGTTCAAGACCGACCAACCAGATGCCAGTTCCCACCTGGAGTATCCAAGATAGCCAGCGTGTCCCTGGAACGCCAGTATGTTGGCTTCAACAAAAGCATGTAGTCTTTCGACTGGTGGCAGGTCTCTGGTTTCGATTTGCCTATCTCGAATAGACGATAGTATTTCGCTGAAATTGTGCCTGGCAACGGCCTCGTAGAGCCCGGCCTTGTCTTCGAAGTAGTGGTAGATCATGCGAACGCTCAAGCCTGACGCCGCGGCTATATCGTTGATCCGTGATCCGGCATACCCCTTCGTCGCGAACTCTCGCTCAGCGGCGTCCAGGATTCTCTGCCGAGAATCGTTGCCATACCGGCTCTCCCGCTGCGAACTCACGTCTGCTGCCTGCGCCACCCGGGAGGCAAGGTTCGGGGAGATTCCCTCCGCGGTCAAGACGGGGCCCGCCATGCTTCCCGCCGGCCAAGGTCTCGGCTCGCGCTCACGTCCGCCTGCCTCGAGCCCCGTCCAGGCTTGTGCGGCAAGCCCGCGGCCGGCAGCTCCGCAGGGAGGTTCCCGTTGCCCGGCGGGCCTTGACACCCTTCATGGAGTAAGTGTTTACTCCGGTATCTCTTGGGCGCACGGGCCTCCCAGAGCGCCCGTTCGTCCGAGCACCTGCCGGGCCGGCACAGGAGTTGGAGATGCCCGACTACGACATCGTCATCAAGCAGGGAACGATCATCGACGGCCTGCGAACCCCGCGCTTCGTCGCGGACGTGGGCATCCGGGATGGCCGTATCGCGTACATCGGCAAGATTCCCGCCGCGAGCGCGGGGACCGTCCTCGACGCCGAGGGGTTGATCGTGGCCCCCGGGGTCGTCGACTTGCACACGCACTACGACGCTCAAGTCTTCTGGGATCCCTATTGCACCATGTCATCCTGGCACGGCGTGACCTCCGTCGTGATCGGGAACTGCGGGTTTGGCCTTGCACCGGTGGATCCCGAGGCCCGTGACCGGGCGATGCTGACCCTGTCACGGAACGAGGCAATCTCCCTGGACTCCATGCGGGAAGGGCTGCCGACGCCCTGGCCCTGGGTCAGCTTCCCCGAGTTCCTGGACGCCATTGATGCGACTCCCAAGGGCGTGAACATGCTCAGCTACGTCGGGCTCGCGCCGGTGATGACCTACGTGATGGGGCTCGAAGCGGCCAAGAACAGGCCGGCGACGTCCGAGGAGAAGTCCGAGATGGCGGCCATCCTCGATGAAGCGATCGAGGCAGGCGCCTGTGGGTGGTCGACTCAGTGGTCCGGAGAGAACGGCGTTCAGCTCGACTACGACGGTACCCCGATGGTCACCGACACCATGGCGGAGGAGGACCTCTACGTCTTCGCGGAGGTGCTGGGCAAGCGGCGTGAGGGGTTCATTCAACTCACCGGGGACGGCGGTTACGGGCCGGAGGAGGCTCGCCGCATCCAGGAGCGAATCGCGGAGATCAGCGGCAGGCCCGTGCTCTACAACGTCCTCGCACTCGGCGTCGATCAGCACGGCCAGGCCACCAGCAATCACCACGAAGTGATGGAGTGGCTGGACGACGTGAACGCCCGTGGACACCGAATCTTCGGTCAGGCCGTCACCGTCCCGCTCGGGTACGAATTCACGCTCGAGGATTGGAATCTCTACGACACGAGCCCGATCTGGCGGGAGGCGACCCTGGGCACCGTCGATGAGCGAGCGACCAAGCTACGGGATCCGGAGCGGCGCCAGGCCATGCGGGCGGAGTACGACGCAGGCCAGCACCGCGGCGCTCCGTTCGCGGGCACCATCGCCCAGTTGACCGTCGAAGCCGTAAGAGAGCGGGATTTGGAGTGGTCTGAGGGATTGACCATCACCGAGATTGCGGAGCGCGAGCAGAAGCACGTGGTCGACGCAATGCTCGACGTGGCCGGCGAGAAGCTCGACACCACGTACGTCACCCCCTGGCAGCCGATCGACATGGGCGAGATGAAGCGGCTCGCCAACTCACCGTTCGCCCTGCCGGGCACATCCGATGGAGGCGCGCACACGAAGTTCCTGACGATGGCGACCTACCCGACGTACTACCTGGCGACGCTGGCGCGGGACCACGCGGTCATGGACCTCGAACAGGCCCACTGGCGTCTGAGCGCCTACCCGGCCCTCGCCGCTGGATTCAAGGACCGTGGCTGGCTTCGCGAGGGAGCCCCGGCGGACATCATCGTGTACGACCTCGACGAGCTGGAGATTCTTCCCCGCGAGATGGTCTACGACCAGCCAGCCGGTTCATGGCGTCGCATCCAGCGGTCGCAGGGGTACCGGTGGGTCATGGTGAACGGCGAGATCACCTTCGAGGATGGTCAGTGCACCGGCGCTACACCGGGAACCCTCCTGCGGCACGGGGCAGCGACTCCAGCCTGAGCCGGCAGCCGCCCAACCGCCTCACCCCCCGGCAAGCGGAGAACGAGAGGAGAGCGCGAGTGGACCGAAGCGAGGCCGGAGAGTTCGTGCAACGCTGGGCGAACGCCTGGAGCACGCCCATGCGACCGGGCGAGCTCGCGGCTCTGTACACCGACGACGCCTGCACGGGCGGCAGCATCCGGCCCGCGAGTCCCTTCACCCAGGAGTCGTTCGACGGCGCCGACAAGATGTGGACCGGGAAGACCCTCGTGGAGAAGTGGTACCTGGCAGACGAGGACCGGATCGTCGTGCACTGGTGCTTCGAGGGAGCGCACGACGGCGAGCAGTACGACTACCCCGGTCTCGCGGTGCTCAGCATGCGCGAGGGGAAGTGCTTCCTGGAGGAGCACTACGGGAGTGACCTGAGACTGCCGCCCGATATCCAGAAAACCGCCGCCAGGAGTCGAGGCGTTCCAGAGAGCCAGGCCGAATGAGTGGCTCGGCGGTCGTGCTGGTGACAGCTCGGCGCGGTCTGTCGAAGCCCCGGTCCTCGGCTGGAGCCGTCGCGCATGCCTAGCCCCATCGTGATGTTCCAGATCAACACTGCCGATGGGGAGGGGTCCCGGCGCTTTTACGGTGCCCTGTTCGACTGGGAGTTCAGTGAGACAGACTTCGTGATAGCGCCAACCTTCATCGACCCCAAGGGACCTGCGGACTTCGACCCACGTGGCGCCCTCATGCCTCTGGCGTCCGGGGACGAGCCGTTCATCAGCGTCTTCATCCGCGTCGCCGACCTCTGGGAGACGGTCGACAGGGCCCAGGAACTTGGCGCCACGGTCGTGACGCCGATCAGCGAGCTCGCGAATGGGGCACACTATGCGGAAATCAGGAGTCCGGAAGGACACCGCATCGGCATCGTCCAGCAATAGAGCGCGAACCGGAGGAAGAAAGCCATGTCGCTGACCACGTCTTCACCTGCAGAGTCCACGCCTGATGACGAGGCGATTATCGATGCGAGCGAGTTCGACGGGCCCGACTTCCTGACCGACCCGTACCCGCTCTATCGGCGGCTGCGTACGTACCACCCGGTCTACCACGACCGACTGCACAACCAGTGGCATGTCACGCGCTACTGGGACCTCGTGGAAGTCCTCCGGGACGAGGAGGCCTTCGGGACCCGCCCCCACAGCTACGAGACGGACGGCGTCCTCGGTCCCACGATGCTGAGCCTTGGAGGCGCCGAGCATGCGGTACAGCGCAATCTCGTTGGCGATGCCCTGGTCGGCAAGAAGCTCGATGCGTTCACCCCCATCGTGCGCGACGTGGCCCGCTCACTCGTGGAGACGTTCGCCGACCGCGGGCACGTCAATCTCACCCAGGAGTTCACGAGCCAGCTCCCCATCCGCGTGATCATGGTGATGCTGGGCCTGCCGATGGAAGACTTCCTTCTGTTCCAGCGCTGGTACAAGGAGTTCATGATGGGGATGGGGTGGGCGGACGACACGCGCGCGACCGCTCTGAAGGCCATAGCCGAGTACGAGGAGTACATGACGCCCTTCCTTGAGGTGCGGCGTCGCAACCTTGGAGAGGACCTGACCTCGCGGCTCATCCGGGAAGGTGTTCCCGACCCTGCCATCATGACGTTCGTCTCGCTCCTCCTTTCAGGCGGGGGCGAGACGACCGACAAGTCGATGGGCAACATGTGGTTGAACGTGTTGCAGCAGCCTGAGCTGGTGGCGCGGCTGGAGGCGGACCATAGCCTGCTGGATCACTACTTCAGCGAGACCATGCGCCACTCGCCACCTGTTCACCGGGAAGACCGGGGCACCACGCGTGATGTCGAGTTGGCTGGCGTCGAGATACCGTACGGGGCGTTCGTCAGGCTCTGGCTGGCCGCGGGCAACCGCGACGAGACCGTGTTCGTCGAACCCGACCGGTTCGACCCGTTCCGCGGGGACCTGTACTCGGTACGGGATCTGCGCGCGGGGTACTCCAGGGACGGCCTCTTCGGGCACCTGGGGTTCGGTCTCGGCCGGCACTTCTGCATCGGCTATCAACTTGCGAGACGGGAAGCGGTCGTGGGCGCCGAGGAGATGTTGCGCGTGATGAAGTCGCCGCGCCTCGCGGACGAACAGATGGACACTATCAGGGGGCGCAAGCGCGACGGAAGCATTCGCTCGGTGGGAGATCTTCTGGTGGAGTTCGACCGGCGCTGAAGTTTTTGCCGGTGGCCCTCAGAGCCGCTTCGGCCGGACCGTGCGGCGAGAAGCGCGTTGAGTCAGGCGGAATTACCCCCGAGAGGACTCGAACCTCTGCCTTCGGCTCCGGAGGCCGACACTCTATCCGCTGAGCTACGGGGGCCCGGCGAGCCTCGATGGTAGCGCCTGAGGGCGCTCCCGCACCACCTGCGACTGCACGGGCGGGAGTGCTAGGATCGGGTGACACTCAGCACGTTCGCTCGAAAGGAGCTCGCCCCCATGCCCGTCTACGAATTCCGCTGCCCCTCATGCGGGAAGGTGTTCGATCGCAAGCGGCCCCGCGAGAAGGCCGGCAGAGGCGCTCGCTGCCCCGACGACGGGAAGAAGGCGAACCGCGTGTTCGGCGCGGCAATCATCGGCGTGGGCGGTGGCGACGACGCCTTCGGAGACCTTGGCGACCTGGCCGGCATGCCCGACACGGGTGGCGGGATGCCGGGCATGGGCGGCGGGATGCCGGGCATGGGCGGCGGCATGCCGGGCATGGACGGACTCGACATGGGCGGTGACCTCGACTTCTAGCGGGTGACCCCGCGACGGTAACCGCCGCGGCCGGAAAGACCGGGCCCGAGTGCGCGTCTACTTGCTCGGTTCCGGAAGCACTCGGCAAGGCGCAGCGAGCCGATCGCCAGACCCACAACCACCGTGCGACACTCGCCCGCGACAACGCCCCTTCGGCGACAGGAGCAGCCACGTGCCGCTGGAACCCAGCCCGATGCAGGTCATCCACAACGCCTTCACGACCAAGAAGGACGTGTTCGAGGACCTGAAGCGACTCGACCTCTGGCCAACGACCCACGTCTCCGAGCGGATGGAGGAGCTCCCCCTCCACTGGTACAAACGTGGACAACTGCGGGTACGTGCTTGGAGGGCCACAGCTACGTGCTGAACGAGCGCGGCGAGCGCTTCCCGCTCGGCCCCGGTGACAAGCTGGTGATCCCGGCGGGCGCCATCCACGCGGAAGGGGCGGTGGCGGAGCGAATGGTCTACATCGTCGGCATCTCGGAGGCCGCAAACCTCTTCGAGAAGCTGTCCCTGCGCGATCCGACAGAGAGCCCGCTCTACAAGAAGGCGGGCTGAACGCGGCATGGCGCACGCCCCCAAGTTCGGGCTGAACCGCTTCGACTGGACCTCCACCGAAGCCTTCGTGGCCGACATCGAGCGCGCGGAGGAGGTCGGGTTCGGGTACGCGCTCATCCCCTGGAACCCGCTCGCGCGGCGCGACCCCTACATGGAGCTGGCGATCGCGGCGGGACGGACCTCTCACATCAAGCTGGGGCTCCTGCTCGATAACCCCGTCCTGCACCACCCGGCCGTCTCGGCCAGCTCGATCGCCACGCTCGACGTGATCTCGGGCGGGCGCGCGATCCTGACCTACGGGGTCGGGGACACGGCCGTCCGCTGGCTGGGCCTGCGCCCCGCCAGAATGGCCGAGCTCGAGGATGCGACCGTCCTGGCGCGACGGCTGCTCGCCGGGGAGGACGTCGAGGTGGGAGCGGTGCGTCCCGCGCAACTGCAACACGCGAGGCCCGTGCCCGTGTGGATCGCGGCGGGCGGACCGAAAACGATCGAGATGGCGGGACGCGTGGCCGACGGCGTCTTCCTGCGCGTGGGGCGGCACCCGGAGAACCTGCGCACCGCCATCGCACGCGTGCACGCGGGGGCACGGGCGGCGGGGCGAGACCCGGACGAGATCGGCATCGGGCTCATCTTCCACACGGTGATAAGCGACAACCCTGAGGAGATCCGCGCCACCGCGCGCTCGATGGCGGCGGGGTACTACGAGTATTCGCCGGCCCTCTTCGAGATCCCGGGGCTGCCCTGGAACGGCGCGCCCGTGGAGGAGCTGCGCAAGCAGATCTATCCCGACTTTCACCACGCCGCCGACCTGGTGGAGTCGGGCAACCTCGTGGGCTTCCTCGACGACGAGACAGCGAACTCCTTCGCGTTGTTTGGGTCGGCGGCGGACATCGCCGGCCAGTTGCGGGAAGCGATCGAGGCGATCGGTCGGGTGGACATCGTGGTGACGCACCCCGTGCCGATGCCGGTGCCCGGGGAGCCGGTCGCGAGGGCGCTGCCGCCGTCGCTTGCCGGGGCCGACTACAAGACGTGGTTCGCGGCGGAAGTGATGCCGCGGCTCTAGCACCTGCCGGCACCGCACACGTCACATCGTGATGCAGGTAGAAAGTCGTGATGCAGGTAGAAAGTATTGCAGCCGGTTCTCGCACGGCGTAGCCTGCCCGCTAGCGGCTTGGCGCCCCTGGGTGTCGTGAGCGCCGGTGCGCCCATAGCCGCAAGCCGGATTCGAAAAGGCCACGGAGTACGAAGCGCTCACGGATCGTGAGCGGTTTCACTCCGGGGCATGAGCCCCTGGGGCATGGAGGGAACGACATGGCTGAGAACTACTGGCGACGACACTGGGATCGCAGGCGAGTCAGCCGGCGAGCGCTCTTGAGGGGCACGGTCGCGGGGGCAGCAGGGGCTGGCGCGCTCGTCGTCGTGGGCTGCGGCGACGATGATGATGACGACGCCGCCGCTGAAGAGGCAACGGAGGCAGCCGCGACCGCAGCGGCCACCGAGGCCGCGACCGAGGCCGCGACCGCAGCGCCCACCGAGGCTCCCACCGAGGCTCCCGCGGGCACGGTTCCGACCGACGGCGGGCAGTACAGCTTCCACCGCGGTCTCACGGGCGCAACGCTCGACATGCACCGTGAGCTCTATCCGAACCGGGGCGAGATGATGAGCCTCGCCTACAACCAGCTAATCGCGTGGGACGACATCGAGTTGGCCACCATCCGGGGCGAGATCGCGCAGGGCGTGCCCGAACAGACCGACGACGTCACCTACATCTTCAAGATTCGCGACGATGTGAAGTACCACAACAAGCCTCCGGCGAACGGCCGCACGATGACCATGGAGGACGTTCGCTGGAACATCGAGCGGCAGCGCGAGCGCACGCTGGCCGACGGCACCGAGACCGAGGACTTCTATCGGTACGGCGCCCTCTACCAGTACATCGAGAACGTGGACTACATCGATGAAGAGACGTTCACGATCACGCTGAACGCACCGAGCGTGCTCTGGCTCTCGGAGATGTGCGATCGCTTCAACGTCATCAACGACCGTGAGACGGCAGAGGCGATCGAGCTCGACTTCGCGGTGACGGATGCCCAGTACATCCTTGGCACGGGGCCGTATGTCTTCGAGGAGTACAACCTCGATACGCGCGCGAAGGCGACGCGACACCCCGACTACTTCCTGAAGGCCGCGGGCGAGGAAGTGCAGTACTTCGACGAGATCATCTACACCCCGATCGACGACGCCCAGGCGATCCGCCTGGGGTTCGAGCAGAAACAGCTCGACATCATGATCTCGAGCAACGACGTCATCTCCGCGGTCGAAGCGGCGCAGCCGGACGCGGTGCGGCTGTCGGTCGGCGAGCCGAACAGCAACCTCGGCCTGACGTACCCCTATCTCCAGAGCGAGGGCTGGAACAACAAGGACATCCGCAACGCGATCTTCATCGCCACCGACCGGGTGTTGAGCGGACAGCAGTACTACCAGGGCGTCGCTCGCCCGAACCCCCCGGTTCCCTGGCCATTCCAGGACTGGGCGCTCACCCAGGACGAGCTCGCGACCACACCGGGCTATCGCGAGGACAAGGCGGAGGACATCAAGGAGGCGCGCGCCCTCTGGCAGGCTGGAGGCGGCGACGCGATCGACCCGAAGTGGTTTGAGATGACCATCATCGATGTCCAGGACCAGGCCATCAAAGAATGGTGGCCCGCGATGATGAACGAGAATCTCGGGACGGATGCGTTCTCTCTCCAGACGGTGCCGGTGGGCACACTGCTTCAGTACCTGCTTGACCAGGGCTCCGGCGGCTACCTCGGCGGCTGGACGCAGTGGCACTCGCCCGACCCGAGGCAGCGCTGGAAGGGCCTCTGGGGGATCGAGGGCAACATCAACTTCTACAAGACCACGACTCCGGAGATGGAGGAGCTGATCGCGGAGATGTTCGCCGAGTTCGATACGGAGCGGGCGAAGGAGATCCTCAGGGAAGCGCAGCGCTTCACGATCGCCGACGGGGGCACCGGCCACATCCCCATCTCCGGCTCGCTCCGCCAGTACCTGCACTGGCCGTACCTGCACGGCGCCGAGCCGGGGTTCCTCGACTTCGAGAAGAAGCTCGGCAGGCGGGCGTGGCTCGACCAGACCGATCCGACATACGCGGGCAAGCCAACCTTGTAGAGTGAGGCTGCAAGCGCCAAACGGCCAGCGGAGGTTCTGTCATGGCTGAGTTCGATACCGTCATCAAGGGCGGAACGATCATCGACGGGCTGCGGACGCCGCGGTACGTAGCCGACATCGGCATCACCGATGGCGACATCGCCTACATCGGGCGCCTCAACGCTTCGGACGGTGACCAGGTGCTCGACGCGGCGGGGCTCATCGTCGCGCCCGGATTCGTGGACCTGCACACGCACTACGACGGGCAGGTCTACTGGGACCCGTACTGCTCGATCTCGGGCTGGCACGGGGTCACGTCGGTCGTGATCGGGAACTGTGGGTTCGGGTTCGCGCCGGTGCGGCCGGACGACCGCGAGCGGGCGATGCTCTCGCTGGCGCGGAACGAGGCCATCCCCCTGGAGTCGATGCAGGAGGGGATGCCGTGGGACTGGGAGACGTACCCCGAGTTCCTCGACAGCCTTGATCGCACGCCGAAGGGCGTGAACCTCCTCAGCTACGTCGGCCTGGGCCCGTTGATGATGTACGTGATGGGCCTGGAGGCGGCGAAGAACCGGCTCCCGAACGAAGCCGAGATGGCGGAGATGTCGCGCATCCTGGAGGAAGCGATCAAGGCTGGCGGGTGCGGGTTCTCCGCCCAGGTGCTGGGGCCGGAAAGCGGCCAGCGGGACTACGACGGCACGCCCATGATCACGGACACGATGGCGCCCGAGACTCTAGTCTCGTTCGCGGAGGTGCTGGCCAAGTGCCGCGCGGGCTTCATCCAGCTCACGGGCGGCGGCATGGAGCTGAACGAGCAGCTCGCCGAGGTGAGCGGCCGGCCCGTCATCTACAACCTCATCCTGGCGATGGCGCAAGACCAGCACGGCAACAAGATGGAGGGCCATCACAAGACGATCGCGTGGCTGGACGGGGCGAACGCGCGCGGCAATCGCGTGTTCGGCCAGGCGGTCACGGTGAAGATCGGCTACGAGTTCACGCTCGAGCACTGGAACATGTTCGATACGCACCAGCTCTGGCGGGAGATGACGCTCGGAACGGTCGCGGAGCGAATGGCGAAGATGGGCGACCTCGAGCGCCGGCCGGCCCTCCGGGCCGAGTACGACGAGGGCAAGGGCCCCAGCGCGCCCGGCCGCGACGAGGAGGCCGAAGTCGACGGACATGTCGGCAGGGGTCTCGCGGTGCTCACCGTGCAGGAGGTCGAAGAAGCTTCGCTCAAGCACTTCGAAGGGCTGACGGTGAAGGAGATCGCCGAGCAGAGCGGCAAGCATGTGGTGGACGCCTTCCTGGACCTCGGGGTGGCCGACAAGCTGCGGACGACGTGGGTCACGCCGCCCGAGGAGACGGACGTCCAATCGATGAGCGAGGTGGCGAACTCGCCCTTCGCGATTCCGGGGGTCTCCGATGGGGGCGCGCACACGAAGTTCCTGGCGATGGGCGTCTATCCGACGGAGATGCTGGCGGAGCTGGTTCGAGACCACGAGATCATGGACCTGGAGCAGGCGCACTGGCGCCTGAGCGCCTACCCGGCCCAGGCCGCGGGGTTCAAGGACCGGGGCTGGATCAAGGAAGGTTCACCGGCGGACATCGTGATCTACGACCTGGAGAACCTCGGCATCGGCCCGATGGAGAAGGTCTACGACCTTCCCGCCGGGCAGTGGCGGCGCGTGCGCCGGGCCGAGGGCTACCGCTGGATCCTCGTCAACGGCGAGGTGACCGTGGAGGACGGGGAGACGACAGGGGCCACACCGGGCCGCCTCATCCGCCACGGCGCAGGGTAGGCGGCTGGTATGGCGCATAGCGCCCCGGCCTCGCGCCGGGGATGCCGTGCCGCGACCCTGGCGGAGCGTGCCCGGTGACGCAGTACATCGTGAGACGCCTTCTCCTCAATCTGGTGGTCATCCTGATCGTGATGACGTTCATCTTCATCACCCTGCGCATCCTGCCGGGCGACTTCGCCGCGCAGCAGGTCTCAGACCAGTTCTTCGCAGGCCGGGGCGGCGATCCCGAGGAAGCCCTTCGCCTCGCCCGTGAGCGCCTGGGGCTCCACGATCCCGTCCCGATCCAGTACGGGAAGTTCCTGCGCGACCTCTTCACCGGGGACTTCGGGACTTCATTCCGGACGGGCAACTCCTCCCTGATCTCCGTACGCGCGGCGCTGCCGTATACGCTCCAGCTTGGCCTGATGTCGGTGGTCATCGCGCTCATGCTGGCATTCCCCGTCGGCATCATCTCGGCCCTGCGGCAGGACTCCTGGCTTGACGGCGGCCTCCGTGTCTTCGCGGTTTTCTTCCTGGCGGCGCCGCCGTTTTGGATTGCCACGCTCGGCTCCGGGTGGTCACTCCAGTACGACATCCTGGAGCTGAACGTGATTGCGCACCCGGGCATTTGGGAGGATCCCTGGGCGAGCATCCAGCTCATGATCATCCCCAGCCTTGCGGCCGGGCTCGGCTTTGGGGCGATCCTGATGAGGTTCCTGCGATCCCAGCTGCTCGACGTGCTGCGGCAGGACTATGTGCGAACGGCAAGGGCGAAGGGCCTCCAGAGCAGGACCGTCGTCACCCGCCACGTGCTCCGCAATGCGCTCATCCCGATCGTGACGATCTTCGGGATCTCCCTGGCCGCACTCGTTGGCGGCAACGTCATCCTCGAGACGATGTTCAACATCCCGGGTATGGGGAGGCTGCTCCTGGAAGCGCTCCTCATCCGGGATGTGCCGGTTGCGCAGGCCATGGCCCTTCTGCTCGTCGTGGGGGTCGTCATGGTCAACCTCCTCGTCGACCTCAGCTACTTCCTGATTGACCCCCGGGTCACCGTGGGGGCCGCTGAATGACATCGAGCGTGGGCTTCGAGGAGCGCGATCTGGCAGTGGCCGGTCGCGAGGAGGAGCGGTCGAGGGCCGCCCGGGCGCTGACGGCGTTCGGACGGTTCGTGCGACGGAAGAAGGTCGGCGCCATCGGCCTCGGCATGGCCGTCATCTTCCTGGTGCTGGGAGTGCTGGGCCCGTACGTGACCCCGTACGGCAAGGACGAGGCGTTCAGCGAAGTGAACGCGAACTACGATCGCAGCAGCACGGACCCGGAGAAGATCAGCCCGACCACGCTCCTGCGGCTCTCGAACCCAACCTGGGAGCACCCCCTTGGGACCGACGACAAGGGTCGCGACCTGCTGACGCGGCTGCTCGTGGGGGCGAGGCGGGCGCTCTACTTCGGCTTTGCCTCGGCGGCCCTGGCGACGGTGATCGGAGCGGTCATCGGCGTCGCATCCGGTTACTTTGGTGGCCTCGTGGACCTCATCCTGCAGCGATTGGTCGACGCGATGATCGCCATTCCAGGCCTCATCTTCCTGCTCCTCCTCATCCAGATCGGGGAGGTGACCCTGTTCCGAGTCATCCTCGCCCTGTCGATCCTGGGATCGTTCGGGGCTGCACGCGTGGTCCGGTCAGCGGCGCTCTCAACCCGCAACGAGGTCTACGTGGAAGCTGCCAGGGCCGTTGGCGCCAGTCACCTGCGCATCGTCTCGCGGCACCTGCTGCCGAACGTTGCGGCGCCGATCATCGTGATCTTCTCGATCTCGGTGGGCACCGCGATCCTCGCCGAGGCTGGACTCTCCTTCCTGAATCTCGGTGCGCCCGGTCCCAGTTGGGGGAAGATGGTGGCGCAGGGGCGCCTGACGTTCGACTCGCAGCCTGTCATGAGCATCGTGGGCGGGGGCGCCATCACCTTCACCGTCGCGGCGTTCAACCTGCTCGGCGACGCGATGCGCGACGTGCTCGACCCGCGGCAGCGAGGAACCTGACGCCCAAGGCCGGATCGCGCCGGCACGCCAGTGCTACCCTTCGCGCACACAAACAGGCAGGAGGAACCTGATCATGGCGAGATTCGTGCTTATCGGGCTGTGTGAGCCCAACGGATCGGAGACGCAGGAGCAGTTCGACGAGTGGTTCGTCGACCAGCACGTCGAGGACACGGCCAAGTGCCCCAACTTTGTTCGGGGCAGCGTGTTCAAGCTGAGCGGACCGCACGGGAACGGCGAGACCGTCTCCGGCTACCTCTCCCTCTACGAGGTGGAGGCGCCCAGCTACGACGAGGCGGAGGCGACGCTGAACGCGTGGCAGCGCGACCCCGACGCCTGGGAGGGCCGCAAGCACCACCGCGAGACGGGCGAGAAGTTCGGCGGCATCCCCCTGCGCGTCAACGGCTCGGGCTGGTACGAGCTGATCAAGTATTGGGACGGGCCCAAGGCGGGCGAGCGGTGATTCCCGGCCGCCACGAGGGCCGCACATGACGCAACCAGGCGGCATGAGCCGCGACCAGATCGAGGCGTTCCTGGCGGAGCCCCGGAACGCAATGGTGGCGGCCATCCGCGCGGACGGACACCCGCAGATGACGCCGAACTGGTTCCACTGGGACGGCTCACGCTTTTATGTCTCCACGACGAAGCGGCGGCGGAAGTACGAGAACTTCAGCCGCGACGCGCGAGTGCAGCTGGCGATCGACGATGCCACCGGATTCCGCACGGTGCTGGTGGACGGGACGGTCGAGATTCGCGACGACCACGAGGCGGTACTCGAGCAGTTCAAGGCGATCCGGGCGAAGCACGGACGCGATCAGCGCGACGAGGAGTTCCTGGAAGAACTCCGACGAGACGAGCGGGTTCTGCTGGTCATCACACCGGACAAACCGATCGACGAATGGACCTCCTGGGGTCCGCCAAGCTAAGGAGCAGCGCAATGGTTACCCCTGAAGAACTGTGCGAGATCGAGGAGATCAAGGAGCTTCGCTACCTCTACTCCCACTACTACGATGGGCAGCGGGTCGACGAGCTCGCGGACCTGTTCACCGAGGACGCGGTGTGCGAGTTCGGCGAGGAGTACGGCGGCAACTGGGTCGGCCGGGAGCAGATCTACAACAACTACAAGAACTTCCTCGCGGGGGAAGGCGGAGACCCGCACGGCGTCATGCACGCCGTCGTCAATCCGTGGATCAGGCTCGCCGGCGAGACGACGGCGCACGGCCGCTGGTACCTGCTCGACCTGCGCACGACGGAGGGCGTGGAGAACCCGCTCATCCTCTTCGGCATCTACGACGAGGACTACAAGAAGACGGAGGACGGCTGGAAGATCCAGCGAACGCGGATCGACTTCCTCTGGCCTCGGCGGGAATACCAGCCGAGCACCAACCTGTAGGGAGTCCAGCAGTGGTAACGCCTGAAGAACTCTGCGAGATCGAGGAGATCAAGAACCTCCGCTACCACTACGCGCACTACTACGACGGCAACCGGGTGGAGGAGCTGGTCGCCCTGTTCACCGAAGACGCGGTGTGCGACTTCGGTGAGGCGTACGGCAAGTGGGAGGGTCGGGAGGAAATCCACCGGCGCTACGCAGCCGCGGCTGCGAACAAGAGCCCCGACTACGGAATCCTCCACAACGTGACGAACCCCTGGATCCGTCTCGTCGACGAGACGACGGCGCGGGGGCGGTGGTACCTGCTCAACATTCGCTCGACGGAGGGGGTCGAGAACCCGCTGATCCTGTTCGGCATCTACGACGAGGCCTACAGGAAGACCGAGGAGGGCTGGCGCATCCAGCGGACACGCATCGATTTCCTCTGGCCGCGACGCGAGTACACCGGCAGCACGGACATGTAGGGAGGCCCCGCGATGACGGAGTTCTGGACGACGGCGATGGGCCTTCCCCCGGTGGTGGTGAAGGCCGCCATCCAGGCGGAGGAGCGGGGCTGGGACGGCATCGGAACGCCCTACGCCCCCACCATGGCCCCCGATCCCTACGTCAGCCTCTCGGCGGTGGCGGCGGAGACGAGCCCCATCAAGGTGGTCACGTGGGTGGCGACGCCGGCGTCGCATACGCCGGCCGCCGCTGCTGGTTCGATCAAGACCGTGCAGGCGATGTCGGGCGGACGGGCGGTTCTGGGGCTCGGGCGAGGCGACTCGGCGATGGCCTACCTCGGCATGGCGCCGGCCCCGGTCAAGTTCTTCGAGGCGTACGTCAGCCGCCTGCACAACTACTTGCAGGACGAGCCGCAGCCGTTCGACCTGGACCTCGACGGGGGCGGGCACTTCCCGCCGGTCGACCGTCTCGGGCTCTCGCAGACGGCAACCGAGGCGAAGTTCGGGCTGTTCATGAAGGGTATCGAGCCGGCGCCGCTCGACCTGGTGGGCACGGGGCCGAAAGTCCTCGGCATCGCGGCCCGCCATGCGGACCACGTGACCACCGCCGTGGGAGCGGACCCCAAGCGGGTCGCCTGGGCGCTGGGGGTGGTGCGCGCCGCCCGCGAGGCCGCGGGCGTGACGCGTCCGCTGAACCTCGGCGCGTGGGTGCCCGTGGCGGTGACCGACGACCGGGAGGCGGGCCGCCGCATGCTGAGCGGCGTCACCACCTCGATGGCGCGTTTCACGGCGATGTACGGCAACGTTGTGGCGCCGGTCTCGGAAGGGGACCGCCAGATCTACGAGAACGTTCACGACAACTACGAGCTTCACGGCCACTTCCGCGAGGGCTCACCGCAATCGAGGGTCGTACCGGGCGAGTTCATCGATCGGTTCGCGATCATCGGACCGCCCGAGGTGTGCGTGGAGCGGCTTCGCGCGCTGGCCGACCTGGGGATAGAGCGCTTCGTGATTTCGGGGCCGTCGGCGCTGGTCACACCGGAGGAGGCGGCCCGCGCGGTCCAACGCTTCGAAGAGGAGGTCATGCCGGCCCTGCGCTGAGTGGCCGCCTCGAGCGCCTCGCCGGGGCTATTGCCAGAGGCTGTGACACTGGAAGCGGCCCGCCGGTTGGCGGGCCGCTCTTCTGTGTGGCGGGGCTGCCGCGGTCGCGGTCGGGGCTAGTCGTCCGAGCCCGAGAGGTCGAGGGCCATGATCAGGAGGTCGCGAGGGAGGCCCCGGCGGTCGGTGACCCATCCCGTGAGCTTGGCCTCCTCCTTGAACCCGAGGCGTTCGAAGGCGCCTCGGGCGCCGCCCTGGTCGACGGTCATCTGGGCCGTGATCTTGCGGGAGCCGAAGTTCGGGGCGGCGTCGATGACGTCGCGCACCAGGCGGCTGCCAAGGCCGCTGCCGCGGTAGCCGCTGGCCACGATCACGCGCACCTCGCCCACATTGCGAGTCCAGCGCATGGGCTCGCCGTGGAGGGAGGCGTAGCCGACGACTTCGTTGCTCCCGCGGGGCTGGGCGACGAGCGCGAAGTCGATGCCGTCGTCGACGTTCCGGATGAGCATATCGACGACGGCGCTGGAGGCGAGATCCTCGCGCAGGAACAGCAGGTCGTCGTGGGGAAGCCCGCGGGCGAACTGCAGGAAGGCGTTGCGGTTGGAGTGTCCAAGATGGTGGAGGTCCACCTCGCGCCCGTCGGCGAGGTTCCAGGCGACGGGGTAGCGGGCCTGGATGTTCGGGCGCTCCTGCAGGCCTCGACGGATGCGGTCGGCCTCGGTACCGCGAAGAATCTCCTCCTCTTCCCGCGTGAAGCTCTCCTCGCAGGAGTTGCAGCGGTAGCTGCTCGCCTTGTCCTCAATGCCCATGTGCTCCGGGGAGTCCCAGTGGGGAATCAGGAGGACGTGCTCACAGGTTACGGAGACATCCTCGGCCATTGCCGCGCTGCTCGAGTCTCCTCCGCGCCGAAAGAACCGCATGTCTACCCTCCCGCTTTCGAAGTGGCCTTCAGCCTACTCCTTTCGACGGTGACCGGTGGGAGGGTGAAGGCCTCGGAGCGACGGCCTCTAGGGCGCCGAGATGCTCCGGCTCCTTTCCGCCCGGCGGGTCGTTCGCCCGGTGCGAGTCACCTTCGGAAGCAGGAGGAAGGCGAGGAACCCGAGCGGGCCGGCCACGGCGAACGCCGCCAGGATGCCGATCTTGCTCTGGCGCAACAGCTCGGGATCGACGTAGGCGAGATCGGCAACGAAGAGCGCAACGGTGAAGCCGATACCGGCAACGAGCGCGATGGCGGCCACCCCTCGCCAGGTCACGCCGGCGGGGCGTGTGGCGCCCAGTACCACCGCGATCCAGGTGGCCGCGAAGAGCCCCACCGGCTTCCCGACCACAAGGCCGATGAGGACGCCCCACGTGACCGTGCTGGTGGAGGCCTCGTTGAGGCCCCCCGGGTCAAGGTGGACGCCGGCGTTGGCGAGAGCGAAGGCGGGCACCACAAGGAACGCCACCCAGGGGTGAAGGTTGTGCTCGAGGCGGTCGACGTGGGGCACGGCATTGCTGCTGAGGTCGCTGAGGCTGAGCAGTGAATCGACAACCTGGTCGTGCCCGAGAGGGCTCTCCGGCTCCTCGTCGCCAGATCGGAAGCGCTCGAGCAGCTGGCGGGCGGTACGGACGAAGCCTTCGAGGGGTACGGGCGGGCGCCAGGGCGTGAGGAAGCCGAGGAGGGCGCCCAGCGTTGTGGGATGGACTCCAGAGTCGAGGATGGCGCCCCAGGCGACGATTCCGGCGGCGAAGAACACGAGCATGTTGCGGAGGCCGAGGCGGTAGAGCACCAACATGAGGGCGACCAGGGAGACGGTGAGCACGAGCTGGTCAATCTGCACGTCGCTGGAATAGAAGAGAGCGACCACGACGACCGTGCCGATGTCGTCGACGATGACGAAGGTGAGAAGCATGGCGCGCAGGCCGAGGGGGACGCGCGAGGCGAAGAGCGTGGCGATGCCGAGGGCGAAGGCGACGTCGGTGGCCATGGGAATGGCCCAGCCCTCGCGCGCGGAGGCGCCCTGGGCAATCAGCAGGAAGAGACCGAGTGGCAGGAGCATGCCCCCGACGGCGCCGGCGACCGGCGCCGCCATGACCCGCGGGTCGGAGAGCTCCCCGATCGTGATCTCGCGCTTGATCTCGAGCCCGATGACGAAGAAGAAGAGGACCATGGCCACTTCGTTCACCCAGAAGTGGAGGCTCCCTTCGACGGCCCAGAAGGCGAGATCGATGCCAAGATGCGTGTCGAGCAGCTCTTCGTAGGCGGAGTGCCAGGGGGAGTTGGCCCAGACAAGGGCGGCGACCGCAGCCACCATGAGGAGCACCGCGCTGGCGCTTTCGGTCTGGATGAAATCCTGGACTGGACGGACGAAATTCGTGATGCGGCGCCGGGCGCGGCCCACTCGAGGATCAAACTTGCGCAAGGCGCGCCTGAGCATGCACCTAGCGTAGACGCCAGCGTTTTCTGGCGGGACGCGAACGAACGTATTGACCTGCCTCTGGCCGATCGCTAGCGTGAGCGTGGAGTTCCGCGCGCCACGCGAACGCCACGCTGAGAGCGCAGGCACGCGCCCCAAAGCGGCGCCTGAGAGGTACGCGATGAAGATCTCGATGTTTCACCTGATGCCCCACCGGGAGCTGCCCGATGACTTCGAGCAGCGCTACCACTCAGTCTGGGTGGATCCGCCCTTCCACGACCTGGCAACGGCCGAACGGGTGGGCGACTACTACAACTGGACGCTCGACGAATTGACGCACGCCGCCGACCTCGGATTCGACGGCATCTGTGTGAACGAGCACCACCAGAACGCCTACGGCTTCATGCCCGGTCCGAACGTGATGGGCGGGGCGCTGGCGCGGGCGACACGGGGCCAGGACGTGGCGCTCGTGCAGATGGGGGCGACGCTCCCCACCACGAACCCGCCGATCCGGATCGCGGAGGAGTACGCGATGCTGGACTGCATCTCGGGCGGGCGGCTGGTGGCGGGGATGCCGCTGGGCACTGCCATGGACGCGAACATGGGCTACGGGATCACGCCGATCGAGCAGCGCGAGCGCTACTACGAGGCGCACGATCTGATCCTGAAGGCGTGGCAATCGCGCAAGCCCTTCGCCTTCAACGGCAAGTACACCCAGCTACCGATGGTCAACCTGTGGCCACGGCCCGTGCAGCAGCCGCATCCACCGGTGTGGGTGCCCGGCATGGGCAGCCTGAGCACGTGGGAGTTCGCCGCCGAGCAGGGACACTGCTACTGCTTCCTGAGCTACTTCGGGCACGCCCGCGGCAAGGCGGTGATGGACAACTTCTGGGAGTTCATGGAGAGCAAGGGCAAGGAGCCCAACCCGTACCGGGCGGGCTTCCTGCAGCTGGTGGCCGTGGCGGAGACGGACGCGCAGGCGGAGAAGGACTACGAGAAGCACGTGAAGTACTTCTTCGAAAAGTGCCTCCACATCGCACCCGAGTTCACGCCGCCCGGTCACCAGGACTACCGCAGCCTCGAGAACTCGCTGCGGCGGCAGCTCTCGGAGCAGATGTCGGTGCGGGAGCGGCTGAGCGAGTGGTCCTTCAAGGATTATGTCGATAATCAGTTCGTCATCTCGGGCAGCCCCGCCTCCGTGCGGGACCAGCTCGATAACCTGATCAAGAGCCTGCGCGTGGGCAACCTGATGCTGCTGCTGCAGATCGGCTCGATGCCGCACGAACTCGCCATGAAGAACATTGAGCTGACGGCCCGGGAGGTGCTTCCCCACATCCGCCACCACTGGGAGGGCGAGTGGGAGAACCGCTGGTGGCCGGAGAGCCTCCGCGGTGGACGCGCGATGAACGCCGGGGCCGAGGTCGCGGCCGTGGCGGGCGGCTCCTGATGGCAACGGTCGCCGAGCGGGACACCACCGTCTGGCAGGGCAGGGTGCAGTCACGCGCGCTTGTGGCGGGCGAGGGGCCGCCCCTCGTCTTCTTCCACGGGGCGATGGGGCTCAACTGGGATCCGTTCCTGGATGCGCTGGCGCAGTCTTTCACCGTGTACGCGCCCGAGCATCCGGGCACGACGCCGGGCCTGCCCGATGCGATCAAGCCGATCGACAACCTCTGGGACCTCGTCCTCTCCTACTACGAGGTGTTCGACGAGCTAGGCCTCGAGAGCCCGGCTGTGGTGGGTCACTCGTTCGGAGGCATGGTGGCGGCGGAGGTGGCGGCCACGAACCCTTCTCGCGTGAGCCGCCTTGCCCTGATCGACCCGGTGGGACTGTGGCGCGACGACGCACCGGTAAAGAACTGGATGGCGACGGCGCCGCAGGACCTCGGCCCCCTGCTGTTCGCCGACCCGACGGGGCCGGCGGCGCAGATGATGGCAACGCCGCCGCCCGATCCGGAAACGGGCATCCAGATGGCGCTGCGCACGACGTGGTCGCTGGCATGCACGGGCAAGTTCGTGTGGCCCATCCCGGACAAGGGGCTGAAGAAGCGGCTGCACCGGATCACCGCGCCCACACTCATTCTCTGGGGGGAGCAGGACGGCCTCGTGCCACCCATCTATGCGAGCGATTTCGAGCAGGCGATCGCGAACGCCCGCGTCGAGCTGATCGCGGGGGCGGGCCACCTCCCGCAGATGGAACAACTGGAGGAGACGGCGAACGCCGTAACGGCGTTCCTGACCGGGTAGGGGCTCATGACGACTTACATCCTGCGGCGATTGCTGCTCGTGCCGGTGACGTTGTTCATCGTCTCGTTTGGCACGGCCATGATCATGCGGCTCACGCCAGCTGATGTCGTCGACTACCGCCTGCAGAACAGCTACAACCCCGAGCGGGCCGACGCCCTGCGCGAGCAGCTGGGCCTGAACAAGGGGCCCCTGGAGGCCTACTTCGACTGGATCTCGAACGCCTTCCAGGGTGACTTCGGCCGGTCGTTCATCAGCTACACGCCCATCGTCGACGAGGTCAAGCGGCGCTTCCCCGTGACGATCGAGCTGGTCCTGCTCACGGTCATGGTGCAGGCGGGCCTGGCGATCCCGTTAGGTGCGTTAGCGGCGGTTCGACAGAACGGGCTCACCGACCACTTCATCCGCATCGCCAGCGTGGTTGTGATCGCGGTGCCGAGCTTCGTGCTGGCGGTGTTCGCCTTACGCTTCCCCCCGCTGTGGTGGGGCTGGCTTCCGCCGCTAGGCTACGTCCCCTTCCAGGACGACCCACTGGGGAACATGCAGATCTACGCCATCCCCGTGATCGTGGGGGCGCTGGGGCTGATGGCCACCCTCATCCGCCTGACGCGCACGGAGATGCTGGAGGTGCTGCGGCAGGACTACGTCCGCACCGCGCGGGCCAAGGGCCTCAAGCAGATGACGGTCGTGCGACGCCACGCCCTGAAGAACGCTCTCATCCCGGTCGTGACCGTGCTAGGCCTCTCGTTCGGGAGCGCGCTCGGCGGGGTCATCATCATTGAGGAGATCTTCAGTCTGCCGGGGCTGGGGCGGTACGCCCTCGGCGCCGTCCGCCAGGAGGACTACCTGGTGGTGCAGACCTTCGTGGTCTTCTCCGGGTTCATGTTCGTGATGGTGATTCTGGCGGTTGACATCCTCTACGCCTGGCTCAACCCGCGGATCCAGTACTCATGACGGGCATTGCGGCGCCTCTTGAGCAGTCGGGCTACATCCTTCCGCCACGTCCGAGCATCTGGCGGCGGCTGGGGCGCACGGCCAGGTCCCAACCGGTGGGCGTGTTCGGGCTGTTCCTGACGATGGTGGTCCTCTTCATTGTGATTGTCGGGCCATACCTCACGACGCATGACCCCGACTCCCAGAGCACGAATTTGCTGGACGACCCCTCGGGTGAGCACTGGTTCGGCACGGACGAGAAGGGGCGCGATTACTTCTCCCGCACGATGGCGGGCGGCCGCATCACGGTCCTGGTGGCGGTGCTCTCACTGGCCCTGGGGACGGCAGCGGGAACGCTGCTGGGGATGATCTCGGCGTACGCCCCCTGGGTGGACCTCATCTTCCAGCGGCTGATCGATGCGATGCTGGCGCTCCCGGGGCTCTTCCTCATCCTGCTCTTCATCATCGTGTTCGGCAGCGACATGCAGGTGCTGATCCTGGTGATCTCCTTGACTGTCACGCCTTCGCTCATCCGAATCACACGGGCGTCCACGCTGTCGACGATGACGAACCTGTACGTCGAGGGGGCGGAGGTGGCGGGCGCCTCGTGGCTGCGCATCCTGCTGCGGCACGTGCTGCCAAACATCGCCCCCACCATCGGCGTCATCTTCGCGGTAGGCGTCGGCAACCTCATGCTGGTGACCGGGTCGCTGGGCTTCCTCGGGCTGGGCGTACGGCCACCCCAGTCGGAGTGGGGACTGATGATCGCGGAGAGCCGGACGTACATCTCCAGCGCCTCGCACCTGTTCATCTTCCCCGCCATCGGACTGGCGCTGGCGGTGCTGGGCGTGAACCTGCTCGGCGACTCGCTGCGCGACCTCTGGGATCCGCGCATGCGCGGAACGACCTAGCTCTCCGGCGGACAGATCGGGAAGGGCCGGTCCGTGTGGGCCGGCCCTTCTGGTCGGTGGGTTGCTGGCGGCGCTGGCCCGGCCTAGGTGTCGAGCCAGATGCGCGCCAGGTTGTGCGTGAGGCCAGCCGGGATCGCATTCGGGTGGCCCTTCACGTAGCTGCGGAACGTCGGCCAGAACACGAGCTGGGCCGTGAAGGCCTGCGGGGATTGCTCGATGAGGGCGAGCGACGCCTCGGCGATCGCTTCCGCCCGCGCCTCCGGGTCGAGGGTCGAGCGCTGCTTCTCGAGCAGCCGGTCGACCTCGGGATCGGAGAAGGCGGTGCGGTTGAACGGGGCGCCCGTGTGGAAGCGGTGGAAGAGGTAGGTGTCCGGGTCGGTGCCACCCACCTCAAGGCCGATGTTCATGATGAAGTTGCCCTGCGAACGCTCGGCGAAGTAGTCGGCGCTCGTGGCCGGCTCGAGCTCGAGGTTGAGGCCGAGAGCGGCCACGTCCTCCTTGATACCGGTGGCGTGGCAGGGGCACTGGATGGGCGTATTGATGGTGAGCTCGTCGTCGGCGCCCACACCGACGCCAGCGGCGTTCATGAGGGCGATGGCGTCGGCGATGTCCGCATCCTTCTGCTCGCGGAAGCCCGGCATCGCGAGGAGCTCCTCCTCGGTGAAGGCCAGCGGGACGAAGGTCTGCGGGACGGGCCCCATGATGAGGCCGCTGTTGGGACCGAACGGGTTGACGGCGATCTGGCGGTTGATCACTAGGTGGACCGCCTTGCGCACGCGCGGATCGTTGAAGGGCGCCTTCTGCGTGTGCATGTGCGTCTCTTCGATGGCGGAGTGGAGCTTGCGGCGGTAGTCGACCTTGTCGCCCAACTGGCTCTGCAGCGACTCGACCGAGACCCAGGGAAGGCCCGTGCCGATGCTGAACTGGTCGACCTCGCCGGCGATGATGGCGCCCTCTCGGGCCTCGTTGGAGATGGCGATGAGCTCGATGTTGTCCAGGTAGGGCAGGGGCTGGCCGTCGTCGCCCATCTCAAAGTAGTTGGGGTTGCGATCAAGCTTGCCGTAGACGCCCGGATCGAAGGTGTTCCGGATGAAGGGGCCGGTACCGACCATGTTCTCGTACAGCTTCATGCCCTCGTCAGTGACGGCGTCGCGCTGCTCGCGGTTGACCATCAGGACGGGGTCGTCCGCGATGAAGCGAAGCATCGGAGCGAAGGGCTGCTTCGTCGTGACCGAGAAGGTGAGGTCGTCGATCACATCGATGCGGTCGATCTGGTCGAGCTGGCCCTGGATGAATTCGGGGTTGTCCTCGTTGAAGCGATTCAGGCCGAAGGCCGCGTCCTCGGCATTGAACTGCCGCCCGTTGGCGGGGGGCAGGTCGTGCCAGTGGATATTGGGGTTCAGCTTGAAGACGTAGGTGAGGTCGTCGGGCTGCTCGGGGAGCGACTCCGCGAGCTCGGGCACCACGTTCCCCTCACCGTCGTAGGCGAGGATGCGGCTGAGGGCGCGGCCCATGCCGATGGAGTAGGTGGTGGCATGGTTCGTGATGGCGGGGTCGTAGACGGAGTCGCCCGTGACCGAGCTTCCGAGCCGCAGGGTGCCGCCACGCTTGATGTTGCTGGGCACGGGAGTGGGCTCGGGAGTGGCCGCCACCTGGGTGGCTACCACTTCCTCCGTGGCCTCCGCCGCGGCCTCGGTCGCCCGGGCGGCCTCGGTCGCCTCGGCGGCCTCAGTCGCCTCGGCAGCGCGGGTGGCCGCGGCAGTTGCCGCGGGCCCGTCGTCGTCATCGTCGTCGCCACAGCCGATGAGGACGGCCGTGGCTGCGCCCCCTCCGGCAAGGGCGGAGCCCCTGAGGAAGGCTCTCCGCGTGACGGGACGCCTGCGCATGTACCTGGTCCAATAGTTCTCGGCCATGTTCCCTCCTTTGCCGGGACCGACGCTTGTGAGTGCGGGGCATTCTATGTCATTGGCGCAAGCCCCGTGACGTGGAGCGGGGCGCCCAATGGGCGCCCCGCTCTGGTGCGTTGCCGTTGAAGGCGCGCTAGGCAGAGCCGTGGCGCAGAAGCTTGCCGCTCGTTGCGCCCGTGCACTCGCCGTCCACGAACGTCTCCTCGCCGTTGACCATGATGTGGCGGTAGCCGTGCGGCTTGCGGATGAGGCGCCAGGCGCCGGCGGGATAGTCGTACGCCTTCTCCGTCTCACCCATGTCGAGGTTGTCGAGGTCGTAGATGACGATGTCGGCCGGAGCACCCTCGCGGATGGCGCCGCGGTCGCGGAAGCCAGCCGCCAGCGCCGGGTAGGCGCTGAGGCGCCAGTGCGCCTGCTCCAGATCCATGACCTCGTTGTCGCGGACGAGGAGCGCGAGGAACTCGGTCGGGTAGCGGCCGAGGGTAATGAACTTGGTGTGGGCGCCGCCATCGGAGACGCCGGGGATGGCGAAGGCGGAGTTCGCCATCTCCTTCATGGCGACCATGTCGGCGGGGCGCGGGGCGGTCACGAAGAGCGCCTTCATGTCGTCCTCGAGGGCGATGTCGAGCATCGCGTCGATGACGTGCACACCGCGCTCCTCGGCGATCTCGGCGACGGTCCAGCCGGTGTACCTGTCGAGTTCCGGCTTGTGCAGCTCGCCCACGATGAGGTTCGGCATGGAGAAGACCACGCCCTGGCCACCGCGCTCGGACTCTTCGAACTCGGCCTTGGCGGCGGCGCGGTGCTCGGGATCGGCCATCTTGGCGGCGCGCTCCTCGACCGTGCCGAGCGTGATCTCGCGCCACGCCGGGCTCGAATCGAAGAGGTTCCACTCCTCGAAGGTGAACTGGAAGTTGTTCTCGGCCGTGAGCGCCTGGGCGAACACGCGCGTGCCGCGGGCGTTGCACTCGTCCAGCCACCTCATGGTCTCCTTGTACTGCGGCATCGCAACGCCGTGCTGGTCGGTGGCGACGCCGAGGACGTTGTAGATGACGGGGCGGCCGCTTTCGTCGGCCAGCATCTCGGTGAGTTCGCGCGAGGCGCCGATGCACTGGATGAAGCCGCGCCCCACGCCGCGGAGGACGCGGGCGAAGGAGACGAGGTCCTGCTCCTTCATGAGGTTGGTGATCATGAGGGTGCCGTCGTAGTCGCGCTGCACATCGTTGTCGCCGAACTGGCCAGACCAGCCGCAGCCGCCGGCCTCGAGGCCCTCGATCATGAGGCGGCGCATCTCCGCCATCTCGGTCTCATTGGCCGAACGGCTCTTCGCCGCCTCCAGGCCCATCACGTACGACATGAGCGGGTTCAGCGGCATGTAGCTGAGCAGGTTCACACCCTTGGGGGTGCGGTCGAGGCTGTCGAGGAACTCGGGGTAAGTCTCCCAGTCCCAGGGCATGCCTTGCTGCATCGCCTCCAGGGGAACGGCCTCGTTGCGCGACATGGTGAGCATCGCGCGATCCTGGTCCTCGGGCCTGCAGGGGGCGAAGCCGAACCCGCAGTTGCCGATCGCGACGGAGGTCACCCCGTGCCAACCGGAGATGGAGCAGTACGGATCCCAGAAGACCTGGGAGTCGTAGTGCGTATGCAGGTCGATGAAGCCGGGGGCGACGTTGAGGCCGCTGGCATCGATCACCTTTGCCGCATCGGAGGTGTGGATCTTGCCGCCGATGGCTGCGACCTTACCGTCCTTGATGCCAACGTCGCCGGTGAAACGCGGCGTGCGCTGGCCATCAAACACCGTTCCGCCCTTGATGACGGTATCGAATTCAGGCATGGGTTCCCTCCAGGGGGATAGACGTAACCCAATCCTACCGCCGGACCCACTGCGATTCCACCACTTGCGCCGCGAAGTCGGGGATTCGTGGGGCATGGGGGCGCTTGTAGGGCCGCCCCGGCGTGGCTATCGTGCGGCATCACAGCGACCCGCGCCCCACCGGCGCGGACGGGAGCGAACTCATGGGCGATGTCTCTGTCCACGAAGCGATCTTCACGACGAGGAGCATGCGGCGCCTGAAGCCGGACCCGGTCGCCCGCGAGGACCTCGAGTACATCATCGAGGCGGCGACGATGGCGCCGAGCGCGGGCAACACGCAGATGTGGTCGTTCGTGGTGGTGACCGACCCGGAGCAGATCGCGAAGATCGGCGCCGCCTATCGCGACGTGGGCGAGCGCTACATCGGCGACGGCGTCCTGGCCGACCCCAACATCACGGCCGACCGGCGGCGTGTGTACTCGAAGGCGATGCACAACGTGGAGCACCTCGACCAGTCGCCGGCGATCATCGTGCCCTGCCTGCACGGTCGCGCGCCCGACAACTCCGACGTCTCGTCGGGCTTCTTCAGCTCGACGTATCCGGCGGTGCAGAACATCCTGCTGGCGGCTCGCTCGCGCGGCCTCGGCACGGTCCTCCTGACGCTGGCGACGGACTACTCGCCGGTGAAGCCGGCGGAGACGGCGGAGGTTCGCGACGTGCTCGGTCTACCCGAGGACGTCACGATCACGGCGCTCATCCCGGTGGGGTACCCGAAGGGTCCATGGGGTCGTCCGTGGCGGAAGCCGTGGCAAGAGGTCACGCACTGGGACCGCTGGGGCGGGTAGGGGCTAGCTCGAAGCAACACCGGCGGTGTAGCTAATCTCTACTTCTTGGCGGGTGGTGGTGGTGGTGGTGATTTCGGAGGCGGGGACGAGAAAGGCCGCCCCCGCTCCTGCTCGGGCATCGGGCCGGGTAGAGGTGCTGGTTGCTCGGGAATAGCAACCTCCGGGCTGCCGTATTACTTCTTGGGTGGCGGCGCGGGGGGTGGGGGCGGCTTCACAGCGCCCTCTGGCGGCGGCTTCGGTTCCTTGGCCATACTTCACCCCTCCGAATCACCAGCGTGCACAAACTCTACCATCTCTACCTCACCCACGGGCACCACGACTCCCGACACCCGTTCAAGCGCCGTTCGCCCCTCGTCCGCAAGCCATTCAGCCTGAGTGATTCGGAAGTAGCCCCGCTCGGGGTCGCTGGGCCACTCGTCCGGCCATCCGTAGAGGCGTCGCTCGCCTGACAAGTGCAGCACAACGTAGCAGCCATCGTTCTGGACAAAGGATGAGTCCCACTCAGAAGCGTAGGACGTCTCCCGCGTAACGTGGAGCCAGCGAAAGAACCTGTGCGCGAGGTCGTAGTTCACCATGACAACGACGATGAACGCGAGGATCACGGCAATCGCGACCGGCCAGGCCGGGTCCCACGGGGCGTCCGCCCCGATGTCGATCTCCGCTGAGGGGACGGACTCGGGCAGCAAGGCCACGATCGCTTGGGTGACGGCCGTGAAGATCAGCGCTTGGACGATGCGCTCGAAGGCGCTGGGCTTGGGGCGCGACGTGAACAAATAGTAGATCTCAGCCGCGACGAAGCCTGGCAGCAGGAATGCGAGAACGTTGATGACTTCGCTGGATGCCCACGGCACAACAGGCACAGCTTACAGGGTGCAACTACCCACAGAGTGGCAGACCCCTTCGCGGAGTGCGATCATGCGCGCAACCCATCCGACGCCCCAGGGGCGCGGAGAGGAGCGCATGATGTCGATGACGTACCACGGGACCACGGAGGTTCCGGCAGCGCCGGCCCAGTGCCCGGTGAACCATGAGGAGATCGACCTGTTCGCCGACGGCTCGCAGGAGTGGTGGTTCGAGGCGTACCAGAAGCTCCAGGAAGAGTGTCCGGTCACCCGTCTGCCGGGCGAGGGGCGCGAGCCGGGGACGGACGCGTTCATCCTGACCCGCTACGAGGACATCGCGCGCGTGGCGCGCGACCGGAACCTCGTGCTCGGCCGCGAGGACCAGGCCCAGCAGGGGAACGGCAACAGCGCCCTGCAGGAGGAGATCTTCGAGGAGGCGGGTTTCGGGGACGCGTTCAACGCCCAGCGCGACCTGCGCTCGAGCGACGAGCAGGCGATGCGCTACCGCCGCGCGGTGACGGACCCGTGGGTGGGGCCGGAGGGGGCGCAACGCCACCAGGAGATGGCGAGCGCGGCGGCGCACCGGCTGATCGACAACTGGATCGGGGACGGCGAGGTCGAGTTCGTCCGCGGCTTTGCCGCGGCGCTGCCGCAGGTGGTGATCACGACGATCCTGGGGCTTCCGCTGGAGGACATGCCGATGCTCCGGAAGATGGAGGAGGCGCAGGTGCGCCGCTTCGTCTACGGCAGGGGCGTGAACAGCACCATGAGCGACGAGGACGAGGTCGAGAACGCGCGCGAGCTGGTGGCGTTCAACGAGTACCTCACGGAGCAGATCCAGGAGAAGCGCCGCAACCCGAAGGACGACATGATCTCCTACCTGGCGCAGACGGAGTTCGAGGGGAAGAAGTTCACGGACGGCGACATCACGAGCGTGGCGCTGCTGATGCACATCGGCGGGAACGAGACGACCCAGTACGCGCTCACCGCTGAGGCGATGCTGCTGGCGCAACACCCGGAGATCGTCGCGGAGCTGCGGGCGGACCGGACGAAGGTGCGCTTCTTCGTGGAGGAGGCGCTGCGCCTCTACGCGCCCACGCAGGGGTTGACGGCGCGAACCGCGCGCATCGACTTCGAGATGGGCGGGATGCGGATTCCCGCGGGTTCGACGCTGCATCTGCGCTTCGGGGCGGGGAACCGAGACCCGGAGCACTACGAGCGGGCGGACCAGCTCGACCTGACGCGGCCGCACGCAGGCCGGCACCTGACGTTCTCGCAGGGGCCGCGCTCCTGTCCGGGGGCGGGGCTCTCGCGCATGGAGCAGAACGTCGCCGTGCACGCCCTGCTCGACCGCCTGGAGACGATCGAGCTGAAGGAGACGAACGACTTCGAGCACCAGCCGGGCATCATGCTGGGCCTCTACCACCTCGACCTGGCCTTCACGAAGCGTGAGGCCGCCGTGGCGACGGCCTAGCGGGCCGGCAAGACAGCATGAACGATGGGTACGACCCCCTCTCGGAGGAGGTTCGGGCGGAGCCGAGCGCGGGCTACCGCCACCTGCTCGAGGAAGCGCCGGTGCACTTCTTCGAGGCGTTCGAGCCGCCCTTCTACACGCTCTCCCGTCATCGCGACGTGCAGTCGGCACTGCTGGACATCGAGACCTACTCGAGCGAGTGGGGGCAGGGACCGCGTGTCAGTCCGCCCGGGGGCATGCTCTCGAACCCGCCCCAGCACACGTTCTACCGCAGCCTCGTACAGCAGGCGTTCACGCCCAGGGCGATCGCGGAGTGGGGAGACCGCATCACGGCGCTCTCGGAGGAGCTGCTGGACGAGCGGGCTGACACCGGCAACTGGGACCTGCACGACGACTACGCCTTCCCCCTGCCCGTGATCGTCATCGTGGAAATGCTGGGCGTGCCCGGCGACGACCTGCAGCGATTCAAGCACTGGTCCGACATCACCGTGGAAGCGATGGGCGCGGAGGACCCCACGCCGTGGGTGGCGGAGATGGGCGAGCTGGCCGCCTACCTCCTGGACGCCATCCGGCAGCGGCGGGCGGACCCGCGCGACGACCTCATCAGCGAGCTCGTGACCGCCGAGCAGGACGGCAAGGGGCTTACGGACGAGGAGCTCCTCGGGGTTGTCAACCAGCTCTTCGTGGGCGGCAACGAGACGACCACCTCGCTGATCACGAACATGGTCTGGCGGCTGCTGCAGGACCGTCCGCTCTGGGAGCGCCTGGTGGAGAACCCCAGCCTGATCGATGCCGCCGTCGAGGAGAGCCTCCGCTTCGACCCACCGGTGTTGGGGCTCTACCGCACGACGACCCGGGATGTCGAGCTCGAAGGGGGAACGCTCCCGAAGGACGCGAAGGTGATGATGCACTACGCGGCGGCGAACCGGGATCCCGCCACCTTTGAGTCGCCCGATGAGTTTTCGCTGGACCGGGAGCGGAACCGGCACCTGGGGTTCGGGCTGGGGGTGCACTTCTGCCTGGGGGCGCCGCTGGCGCGTCTGGAGGCGCGCATCGCACTGCGCACGCTGCTCCAGCGCTGCCCTGACTTACAGCTTCTGGGCAATGGCGAGCGGATTGCGCCGTTCTTCCTGTGGGGTCGGCGGCGGCTGCCGGTAGCGGGGTAGTGAGGCCCGCGGCCCTGTAGCATCGCCGACACGTGGCATCCCTTTTGGACACAGCAGCTGAGCCGGTCGAGATCGAACACGAAGGGCGCGGACTCTCGCGCTCGACATTCGCCGTGTTCGGGCACAGGCCCTTCGCCCTCCTGTGGGGCAACACCATCACGTTCGCCCTCTCGCAGGCGATCCAGCAGTTCACGTTCGCGTGGCTGGCGCTGGACATCGCGGGCGACGATGGTGTGGAGCTCTGGACCGGATTCACGGCGGGTTCGGGGACGGTCGTTGGCCTCGTCATCGCCGCGTTGGGCCTACCCGTGCTCTTCTTCGGCCTCTACGCGGGAATCCTCACCGATCGCATGGACCGGCGTGTGCTCCTCTTCGGCACACAGTTAGGCGGAATCGCCCTTGCGGCTGGGGCAGCGACACTAGTGGCCCTGGGATCCCTGAATATCTGGGGGATCTTTGGCCTTGCGTTCGTATTGGGGTGCACGACGGCCTTCGGGATGCCGGTGCGGCAGGCGATCGTGCCCTCGCTGGTCTCTCCCGAACGGGTTCTCAACGCCGTCACCCTGATGAACGTGAGCGCGCAAGTGGCGCAGGCAGGGGCGGTGGTCAGCGGCACCTTCATCGCCCTGGGCGGGATCGAAGCGGCCTTCGCGGCGCAGGCGGCCCTGCTGACGCTGGGGCTGCTCGCCCTCATCCCGATCCGTGTACCCAATGTGCGGCAGACGGCCCCACGGCGGATGCGGGAAGACCTGCGCGAGGGCCTGTCCTTCGTGATCCACCACCCGGGTATCCGCACGCTCATGATCGTGCTGCTGGCAACCGCCCTCGCGATGGCGGGCACCTTCCAGGCGCTCCTTCCCAAGATCGCTCTCGACGAATTGGGCGCGGGGCCGTTCAGGGCCTCCATGCTGTTCACGATCATGCTGGTAGGCACCCTGATCACGTCCGTCGTGCTGGCCTCGTTCCGGCGCGTCGACCGCGCCGGGTTCTATTTCCTCTGCACACTGGTGGCCGGGGGAGTGCTGAACGTCGCCCTGGGGCTGGCGCCCTGGTACTTCATGGCCCTGGTGATCATGTTCATCACGGGCTTTAACGCAGGAATCTTCATCAACCTGAACATGGCTCTTGTCCAGGCTCACACCCCCAACGCCGTCATGGGACGGGTCATGAGCATCTACCAGATGTGCATGATGGGGGCGATGCCGATTGGCGCACTGATCGCGGGACCGATGGCGGATGTGGTGGGCGCACGGTACTGGTTCGCCATCGGCGGCGCGCTGCTATTCCTGTTGGGCGTCGTCGTCATCGCAACCCAGCCTGCTCTGAGGCGGATGAGCTCGGCGCCTGACCCGGCAGGCACGGCAGCAGCAATGGCCGGAGGCTAGCCCCCAGGCGGCAGTGCTCCCTTTGGCAGCGCTCGACGGCGAGGAATGGCCGTCCCGACACGTGCCGAGTGTGCGGAAGCGTTTGGCCGCTGTCGGCTAGGAAACGACGAAGTACACGGAACCGTCGCGCACCCAGGTATCGGCGGTCTTGCCGATGCGCTTGGCGGCACGGGAAACTCGCAGTGCGAGGCCGCGAGTGGTCTCACCCTCTTCCGGTGTCAACCTTCCTGCCTCGTCTGACTTCACGGAATTGACGTAGTCCTCATACTGCCGCATGCGCGCAGTAAGTCGCCCCGTTTGCCGCATGGGACCGGGAGCGGCGGATGCCTTGATCGTCGTGAACTTCACCATTTGGGCAGTCTCCTGCGCTTTTGTCCATGGATAGCGTACCAGTATCTGCTAGAACTGGACAACGGGGGATGCCGTTAGCGAAGGAGTGATTCGGTTCGAGAGTCCGAAACTGTAAGGAATGAGTTGGAATAATCACAAATCCGCCCAATACTACTGCCGATCGTACTATTCACGGAGGATTGTGGGACGGTAGTGCTCTCGCTCGCGCTTCACGCGGAGCCTGGAGAGCCGTAGGCTGCGCGGCGATCGGAGGTCAGGATGAGCGTCGCTGCGAAGGATGTGGTTGCACGCATGGAGGAGGCAGCGAGCGACTGGCTCGCCTCCCTGCCGGCGGAGCTACGGGCGAAGGCGAACCCGACCTTCGCCGATGCCCGCCGCGAGGTCTGGTACTACACGCCCACGGACCACGAAGGCGTGCCCATGGGCGATCTGACGGTGCGCCAGGTGCAGCTGGCGCACCGTTTGCTGGCCTCGGGGCTGAGCCTGCCGGCGTACCGACGGGCGACGGTGATCATGAACCTGGAGGCGTGGCAAGACGCCCTGGGTGGCTGGCGCATCCCGCGCGGTTCCATGCGTGGCGTGATGCACGGCCAGGACCCGGCGATGTACTTCGCCATGGTCTTCGGCGAGCCGGGGAGCGAGGCCTGGGGGTGGCATTTCGGTGGGCACCACGTGTCCGTGCACAACACCATCGTGAATGGCGAGATCGTTTCCGTGACGCCGACGTTCTTCGGGGCGAACCCCCACGAGGCGGCGCTGAGCGACTACCAGACGCTGAGGCCGGTGGCAGGCGAGGAGGACCTTGCCCGCGAGCTGGTGCACAGCCTCGACACGGCGCAGCGATCCGTGGCCATCATCTCGAAGGCGGCGCCGTTCGACATCGTCCAGTCGAACCGGCCGCGCGTGGAGGACGGAGCGCAGCCGGAGTGGATCGCGCGGGTGTTCAACGGCCTGCCCGACGGCGGCACCGCCGACCGGCTGACGATCATGCAGAACGACCTCGACAGCCGGCAGGCGATGACGGACGCCGATCGCGAGGCGGCACGTTACTCGCTCACGCCCAAGGGGCTGGCCGCGGGGGGCATGTCGCAGTCGCAGGTCGCCATCCTGGAGGCGCTGCTGCGGGAGTACACGAACCGGCTGCCCGAGCCACTGGCGGCGGTGGAGCACGAGCGCCTGCTGAGCATCCTGCCGGAGCTGCACTTCGCCTGGGCCGGAGGCATCGAGCGGAAGCAGCCGCACTACTACCGGCTGCAGGGACCACGGGTGCTCATCGAGTACGACTGCGTGCAGAACAACGCCAACCACAGCCATACCGTCTGGCGCGATCCGGAGGGCGACTTCGGGCGAGACCTGCTGGCGGAGCACTACGCGGCAGCGCACTGAGAGTGGGCGGTGGGCGGTGGGCGGTGGGCAGTCCCCACCGCCCACCGCCCACTGATGACCGACCACTGACCGACCACAGGGGAGAACGAGATGAGCGAGACAACCGGGAAGACGCCCGACGACTACAACTTCCTCGATGCGGATATTCAGGACTGCCCCTACGAGGCGTACCAGGCGCTGCGCGACCAGGCGCCGGTCTACGTGGACCCGCACACGGGCCAGTACGTGATCAGCCGCTTCGACGATCTGCGCGAGGTGCTGCTCGACACGGAGAATTTCGGCAACGGGGGCAACCGCGACGCCCAGGCCGAGGCGCGTCCCGTACTGAGTGAGCGTCAGCAGCGCACGCTCGCGGTGTACGAGGAGAAGAACGGCTGGCTTCCCCAGCCGACGCTGGCGGCCCGCGACGACCCGAACCACCGGCAGATGCGCAACATGTTCGACAAGGCGTTCCGGCCGGGGAAGATCAAGCAGCTCGACCCCTTCGTCGAGGACGTGGCCAACCGGCTCTTCGACGCATTCATCGACGACGGGCGCTGCGACTGGGTGCAGCAGTTCTCGGTGCCGCTGCCGTTGATCGTGATCGGCCACCAGATGGGGGTGAAGGAGGAGGACATCTGGTTCATCAAGCGGGCCACCGATGCGTGGGTGCGCCGCTTCGGCCAGATGGTGAGCGAGGAGGAAGAGCGGGAGGCCCTGGAGGCGGAGATCGCGGCGCAGCACTACTTCAAGAAGGTGTTCGACCGGCTGCGGGAGGAGCCCGACGACACCCTCCTCTCCGACCTCGTGAACTCCGAGATCCCGGAGTGGGGGCGGAAACTCACGGACGGCGAGCTGCAGTCGGAGATGATGTCGGACACCTTCGTGGGTGGCTCGGAGACGAGCACGAACGCGATCGGCGAGGGCGTCAAGATCCTCATCGAGCAACCGGAGATCTGGGAGCAGCTCAAGTCGGACCCGGACAAGTACCTGCGCACGTTCGTTGAGGAAGTGCTGCGGTTGGAGTCGCCGGTGCAGATGCTGGGTCGGGTCGCACTGCACGACGTGGAGATGCACGGCGTGACCATCCCGGCGGGCGCCTCGATCGGCACGCGCTACGCAGCCGCCAACCGCGACGAGCGCCGCTTCGAGTGCCCCGCGGATGTCGACCTGGAGCGCAAGAGCCCGATGGCGCATCTCACCTTCGGGGCGGGCATCCACTACTGCCTGGGGGCGCCGCTCGCGCGTCGCGAGCTCTACTACAGCTTCAAGGCGCTGGTGGAGCGGGTCGACGAGATGTGGTTCGCGCCGGGGAAGAACGACTTCAAGCACCACCCGCACCTGTTCCTGCGCGCGCTCAAGGAGCTCCACATCGAGTTCAAGGCGAAGTAGGGGCATGACCATGCGGATCGGGATATCGATGGCGACGGCGTTGCGGGCGCCGGACGCGCGGACTGGCGGGCGCTGGCTCGTCGAGCGCGCGGCGGCGGCACGGGAGGCGGGGCTCGACAGCCTCTTCGTGGGGGACCATCACAGCACCGCGCCGATGGTCTACTACCAGAACGTGCCCGTGCTGGGGCGGGTGCTGGCGGAGTGGGGCGACAAGCCCGCGGGCGCGCTCTTCCTGCTGCCCCTCTGGCACCCGGTGCTGCTGGCCGAGCAGATCGGGACCCTGGCTGCCTTGCACGAGGGGCCCTTCGTAATGCAGTGCGCCATCGGGCCCGACGACAACCAGTTCCCGGCCTTCGGCGTGGACGTGCGCCACCGGCCGTCGCGCTTCGAAGAGGCGCTCGACATCCTGAGGCGGCTCTGGGCGGGCGAGACGGTCAGTTCGGAGGGACGCTGGCAGTTGCGGGACGCGCGCATCTCGCCCCTACCCCCGGATGGGGTGGAGGTGTGGATCGGAGCGGTGGCGCCCAAGGCCATGGACCGCGCCGCACGGCTCGGCGACGGGTGGCTGGCCTCGCCCGGGCTCACGCCCCAGCAGGCGGCGGCGCGCTCGGCGGAGTGGCACGAACGCCGCCAGATTCACGCTCACCAGGACCCGGGCATCGTTGCCATCCGCCGCGACATCTACGTGGGCGAGAGCGACACGCAAGCGGAGGAGACGACGAGGGCGGTGGTCGAGGGGGGCTACCGCGGCCTCGACCCCTCGGCGCTGGCCATCGGCAGCCCCGAGACGGTGGCGGCGAACTTCCGCGATCTCGAGGAGGCGGGCTACACGGACGTGATCGTGCGCAACCTGATGCCGTCGCAGGAGCACGCGGTCGCCTCCATCCAGCGGCTGGCGGAGGTCCGCGCCAGCCTGGCGTAGGGAGCCGCGCAGTCGTCCTCTTTGCACAGTGGCCCGCGCCTGCGGGATCGCTTAGCGTGCGCGGGCACTCTGAACCCACGGAAGTGAGCTTCATGACCATCCACACCGGAAAGCCCGTGATGCACCATCTCGGCTTCGTCGTCAAAGACGCCGACGAGATGGCGAACACGTACACGAACCTGCTCGGCGCCGAGTTCCGCCTGATGCCACCCTACAAGGTGCAGTCGATGGCCGGCGAAGAAGCCGAACTGCGCGTCTACTACGGCGCCATCGCAGGCAGCATCGCCGAGATCATCCAGCCGGTGCGGGGCGACACGCCCCACCAGCAGTGGCTCGACGAGCGGGGCGAGGGCGTCCAGCATCTGGGCCTGTACGTGCCGGACGTGGTCTCCACGACGAAAGACCTGCTTGAGAAGGGCGGGGAGATTCGCTGGGTGTACCCGAACGCGGGCGTGGTCCAGCTCAACTTCGACAGCTCGCTCGACGAGATCTTGGGCGAGGCATTGCCGGGGAGCCTGACGTACCTGCACGCGGCGGGTGGCGGCCCGATTCTCGAGCTGCTCGGCCCGCCCATCCACCAGGGCGTGGTCGGTGGCGCCGTGGCCGGCCTCAACGATCTGTGGGAGACCAGCTTCCCGGACGTGGAGCCGATCCAGCAGGGGTAGCCGGATCAGTCGGCCGCTTCGCGCGGCGTGAACGTGTCCTGCGTAAGGGAAGCGACGTCCGCTTCGACGATGTCGGCGTGCTCGCGGAAGGCCTTAACGGCGTCGGCGAGGGCGGCGTTGTAGAGGTCGGGGCCGGCGACGTCGAGGACGAAGTCGAGGAGGAAGCCGGCGGCGAGCTCACCCACGTCCTCGCCGCGCTCCTCAAGAAACCATGCCTGCAGCTCGCGCGCCATGGCGCGGCGGCGCTGAGCGTCGATGCGCCCGGACAGGCCTCGTGCGTCGGTGGCCATGGCAAGCTCCCGCGGCAAGAATAACGTCCTTCCCACAAACCACTGAAGGCGCTGGCTATACTCGATAGAAATGCGGAGTCTCCGGACGGTTCGTCGCGCGTTCCTGCTCATCCTGATTGCTGTCGGGATTGGCGCGGCCTGCGCCGGCGACGACCCCGAGCGGGGAGCCATCCACCTGCTGACGCTCGACGGCGGCATCGGGCCGATCACGGAGCGCTACATCGACCGCGGCATCACCAAGGCCGAGGACGAGGGCGCGAAGCTGGTCGTGATCGAGATGGACACGCCCGGCGGTTTCAGCTCGTCCATGCGCGAAATCGTGCAGCGCATCGAGGCCTCGAACGTGCCCGTCGTCGTGTACGTGTCGCCGTGGGGGGCGCGGGCCGCCAGTGCGGGCACGTTCGTCACGATGGCGGCGCACGTCGCGGTGATGGCGCCGAACACGTCGATCGGCGCCGCCTCGGCGGTGAACGCCGACGGCAGCGACATCGAGGGCAAGCTCGGCAAGAAGGTGGAGAACGACGCCGTCAGCTTCATCCGCGGCATCGCGGAGCTGCGGGGCAGGAACGCGGACTGGGCCGAGGAGGCCGTGCGCGAGGCCGTCTCGGCGACGCAGACCGAGGCGGTCGAACGGAACGTGGTCGACTTCGTGGCGGGCGATCTCGACGAGATCCTGGAGCGCATCGAGGGCACGACGATCGAGCTGAAACCGGACTTGTTGGTGACCCTCTCGGGCCTGCCCGAAGCGCGGCGCGTGACCACGGACATGACCATCTGGGAGCGCATCCTCGAACTCATCGCCAACCCGACGCTGGCGACCATCCTGATCTCGCTGGGGATGATCGGGCTCTTCTTTGAGCTCTCGAACCCTGGCGCCATCTTCCCCGGCGTGGTGGGCGTGCTCGCGATTGCGATCGGCTTCCTCGCGCTTGGCGTGCTGCCCGTGGACACGATTGGGCTCGTCCTGATCGGGGTGGCGCTCCTCTTCTTCGCACTCGAGCTGTTCGTGCCCTCCGGCGGGGTCCTGGCCGGCGGGGGCCTGGTAGCGCTCGTGCTGGGCGCGATCATCGGTTTCCGCGACACGCCCACCGAATTCCAGCCAAACCGCATCCTCGTGGGCGTGCTGGGGTTCCTGCTGGTCGTCGTGTTCGTCTCGATGGCCGTGGGGCTGGCACGGATGCGAAGACTGCGTTCGGAAACCGGGACGGAAGCCCTTGTGGGTAGAATGGCGGTGGCACGCACGCCGCTAACTCCAGACGGTATGGTGTTCATTCAGGGCGAGCGCTGGCGGGCAGAGCTGGAGGACGGCTCCGCCACAGAGGGCGAGCAAGTGCGCGTGGTAAGCGCCGATGGGCTGATGCTCAGAGTGCGGAAGGAGAACCAACCATGACCCAGCAGCAACCACTGCCACAACCCGAGCAGATGGCGGCGGAACCGCCCACAGGACGAACGTCCCAATGATTGGGAGGAGCGAAGGGGCGCCACAACCTGATCAGATAGCGGTGGAACCGCCCACCAGTCTGCTCGCGACGATCATCAAGGTCTTTCTGTTGGGGCTGAGCGCGGTTCTGCTGATCCCGCTCCTGCCGTTCCAGATTCGCGTGGTCGCGGAGTACGAGCGGGGCGTGATCTTCCGCCTTGGGCGGCTCACCGGGGCGAAGGGACCGGGGCTGTTCGTGCTGCTCCCCTTCATCGACCGGATGGTGAAGGTGGACCTGCGCGTGATAACGCTCGACGTTCCCTCCCAGGAAGCAATCACGCGCGACAACGTGACGATCAAGGTGAACGCCGTCGTTTACTTCCGGGTGGTAGAGCCCACCGCGGCGGTCGTGCGCATCCTCGACTTCGTCCGCGCGACCTCGCAGATTTCGCAGACGACCCTCCGCTCGGTAATGGGCCAGACCGACCTCGACGGGCTGCTCTCGCAGCGCGAGGAAGTGAACCAGGAACTGCAAAAGATCATCGACGAGGAGACGGAGCCCTGGGGTATCAAGGTCAGCACCGTCGAGGTCAAGGACGTGGAGTTGCCGTCGACGATGCAGCGGGCGATGGCGGCGCAGGCGGAGGCCGAGCGCGAGCGGCGTGCGAAGATCATCGCGGCCGACGGGGAGTTCCAGGCAAGCGAGCGGCTGCGCGAAGCAGCAGAGGTGATGTCGAGCGAACCCATCTCGCTGCAGCTGCGCTACCTGCAGACGCTCTCCGAGATCTCCACCGAGAACAACTCGACGATCGTGTTCCCGCTGCCGATAGACCTGATTCGCATGTTCCTCGACGACGACGACGACGACGAGTAGCGTTCCGCGGGTTCACCCGCCCGGACGAACGGAAACATCGGCGGCGAGCACCGTGAGGCGCTCGCCGCCTTCGCGTTCGACAACGAGCGCGCCGTCGGGCGCTAGCTCGACGGCGCGCGCCTCGTAGGCGCCGTCTGTGTCTTCCACTGTGATCAGGCGGCCGAGCACGAGGCTCAACCCGCGGTACGCCTCGACGAGCGCCGTCTCGGGCATGGCGAGTATCCCCTCAAACTCGTCGCAGACACGCGCCAGGAGGTCCTCGCGGGATATGTCGTGGCCGAGCGCGCGGGAGAGGCTCGTGGCGGTGTCTCGCAGGGTGGCGTCGGCGGTGGGGTCGGCGTTCACGTTGATGCCGATGCCGGCGTAGGCGGTCAGGCCTGCGGGGCCGGTCGCGCCGTCGATGAGCATTCCGCTCAGCTTGCGCTCACCCACCCAGATGTCGTTGGGCCACTTGATGCGGGCGTCAACGCCCTCGTGTGCGCAAGCGCGACAGACGGCCAGGGGCACGGCGAGGGGCAGGCGGGCGTACGCCTCGGGGGAAGGCTTCAGGATGAGCGTGAAGTAGAGGCTGCCCCCAGGTGGGCTGAAGAAGCCGCGCCCGCGGCGGCCCCGCCCGGCCGTCTGCGTCTCCGCGAGGACGAGGGTTCCGTGGGGAGCGCCATCGTTCGCGGCCGTGCGCGCGAGGTCCATCGTCGAGTGGGTCTCGGACACGTAGCGGAAGTCGCGCCCGAGGGAGGCGGTGCGGAGGGCGGCGGCGAAGCGCTCAGAGTCAAAAGCAGGGGGGTCGGGCATGGCTGAGAGGAGTCCGGGAACGAAAAAGGGGCCTGGCGGCAATCGCACCGCTCAGGCCCCGTTCGTAGCTCAACGCGTCTTCTAGGAGGAGGTCACCTCCTGCGCTAGATGGGGTTGGCTACAACTACTGTGGTCGTCCATGCGCATCACCTCCTTCCTTGCGGCTAACGATACCTGCTCGCCCTCGGGATGGCTAGAGCGAGCGACTTCCCAGGCCCCGCGCTTCCGCGAGGTGGCGCGCACCGGTATTCTGGGCAGACGCGCACGGCGCCTGGCGTTCTGCGTCAAATCTATGCGGCGCGCAGAAAGGGGCGGACCTTGGTCACGCCCGTCACGATGAAACAACTCCTCGAAGCCGGGGTGCACTTCGGGCACCAGACACGGCGCTGGAACCCGAAGATGCAGCACTTCATCTTCACCGAGCGCAACGGCATTCACATCATCGACCTGCAGCAGACGGTCACGCGGCTGGACGAAGCGATCGACTTCATCCGCGAGGTGGTGGCCGGGGGCAACGACCTGCTCATCATCGGCACGAAGAAGCAGGCCCGCGAAACCGTCGAGCAGGAGGCGCAGCGCGCTGGCCTGCCGTACGTGAACAACCGCTGGCTGGGCGGCACGCTCACCAACTTCCGCACGATCCAGGCGCGCATCCGGCACATGCGTGACCTGGAGGAGCGCATGGAGCGCGGGGAGTTCGCGCGCCGCGCCAAGAAGGAACAGCTCGACATCGCCAACGAGATCGAGCGGCTGAACCGCTACTTCGGCGGCATCAAGTACCTGGACCGGCTGCCCGGGGCCGTCTTCGTCATCGACACTATGAAGGAGGCGATCGCGGTGGCCGAGTGCGAGCGGCTGGGCATCCCCATCGTCTCGCTCGTCGACACGAACTGCGATCCGGACCCGATCGCCTACCCGATCCCGAGCAACGACGACGCCATCCGGGCGATCAAGCTGATCCTGGGCAAGATCGCGGACGGCGCAGTCGAGGGCCGCGCGGCGCGCGAATCGGGCGTGGGCGCAGAGGCCTACAGCGAGGAGCTGGCGGAGCTCGCGGCGGCACAGGAGACAGAGGCCGCCGCCGAGGCAGCGCCCGAAGAAGTGATCGCCGCGACAACGGCGGCGTCACCAGAGGAGCAGACCACTGAGTAGCATTTCAACGGCGATGGTGAAGGAGCTGCGAGATGCAAGCGGCTCCGGGGTGATGGACGCCAAGCGCGCCCTGGAAGAGGCGAACGGCGATATGGATCAGGCGGCCGCCATCCTGCGTGAGCGGGGACTGGCGGCGGCGGCCAAGCGCGCCGAGCGCGAGACGAGCCAGGGTGTCGTCGACACCTACATCCACGCGGGCGGGCGGATCGGCGCGCTCGTGGAGGTGAACTGCGAGACCGACTTCGTCGCGAACACGGACGAGTTCCGCGCGCTCGTGCACGAGATCGCGATGCAGGTGGCGGCGATGAACCCGGCCGTCGTCTCGGCCGAGGAGCGCGAGCAAGGGCTGGAAGGCGCCGACGAAGAGGTCGCCCTGCTGAGCCAGCCGTGGGTGAAAGACGCATCGAAGACGATCTCGGAGCTGGTCCAGGATTCGATGGCGAAGACGGGGGAGAACATCCGCGTGCGGCGCTTCGCACGCTTCGAGCTGGGATCGTAGCAAAGGGGGAGCCGTGACCGACGCGTACCGGCGCGCGCTCGTAAAGCTGAGCGGTGAGTCCCTGATGGGCGACCGCGAGTTTGGCATCGATCCCGCAACCCTCACCCACCTCGCCGGCCAGATCGCGCGCGCCTCGGCGGACGGCATTGAGGTCGCGATCGTGGTGGGGGGCGGCAACTTTTGGCGGGGCCAGGCGGCCGCCGAGAACGGCATGGATCGCGCCACCGCCGACTACGCCGGGATGCTGAGCACGATGATGAACGCGCTCGCCCTGCAGGACGCCCTCGAGCACGCGGGCGCGGAGGTGCGCACGCAGACGGCGCTGACGATGGCGCAGATCGCGGAGCCCTACATCCGCCGCCGGGCGATCCGGCACCTGGAGAAGGGGCGGGTGGTGGTGTTCGCCTCGGGAACGGGCAACCCGTTCATGACGACCGACACGGCGGCCGCCCTGCGCGCCATCGAGGTCGACTGCGAGACGCTGCTGATGGCAAAGAACGGCATCGACGGCGTGTACGACGCCGACCCGGCGACCTCGCCGGACGCGACACGCTTCGCGCAATTGAGCCACCTGGAGGCGATCCAGCGGCGGCTGCAGGTGATGGACAGCACCGCCCTGAGCCTGTGTATGGAGCACGAGCTACCGATCGTGGTCTTCGACGTGCGCGCGCCGGACAGCATCTTTCGGGCGCTCCACGGGGAGCGCATCGGCACGACCGTGAGCGCGGGAGCGCTCGCAGAGCCTGCCCCTCAGGGCTAGAACGAGAGCAGACGCATGGCCGACCCAGAAGAGATCATGCTCGACGCGGAGCTGCGCATGGATGGCGCCGTGGAGGCGTTCCGGCGGGAGCTCGCGGGCGTGCGCACGGGGCGCGCCCATCCCAGCCTCATCGAAGGGCTGCAGGTGGAGCACTACGGCCAGACGCAGCCGCTCAACCAGCTCGGCACGATAAACGCACCCGAGGCGCGACTCCTCTCGGTGCAGGTGTGGGACGCGGCGGCGGTGCAGTCGGTGGTGAAGGCGATCCAGACCTCGGACCTGGGGCTGAACCCAAACATCGACGGGCAGATGGTGCGGCTGCCCATCCCGCAGCTCACGGAGGAGCGCCGGCGAGAGTACGTGCGGCTCGTGCACCAGAAGGCGGAGGACGCGCGCGTGGCCGTGCGGAACGTTCGGCGGCACACCCATGACGACCTGCGCAAGGGCGAGCGCGGCGGGGACATGACACAGGACGACCTGCGCCAGTACGAAGGCGATCTGCAGAAGCTGACCGACGCCCACACAGGACTCATCGACGAGGCGATGAAGCGCAAGGAGGAGGATCTGCTTGAGCTATAGGGTGGCGCAGCGTGCGGGGACGGAACCGCGCACGGACCCCGGCGGCGATCGCATCTCGCCGCTGACGGGCGGGCGCGTGCCCGGCCACGTCGCCATCATCATGGACGGGAACGGGCGCTGGGCCACGGAGCGTGGCCTGCCCCGCGCCGCCGGCCACCGTGCGGGAGCAGAGAACATCCGGCGCGTGATCGAGCGCTTCGCCGAGCACGACACTCGCTACGTCACGCTGTTCGCATTCTCGACGGAGAACTGGAACCGCCCGGCGAGCGAGGTCTCGGTCATCTTCCAGCTGATCGACCGATTCCTGCAGCGCGAGCTGGACAACATGCAGCGCGACAACGTGCGAGTGCGCCACTTCGGGCATCTCAAGCAGCTTCCGGAGCGGCTGGCGGTGCGCATCGCGGAGGCGGTGGAGGTGACCCGCGCCAACGACGGACTGATGCTGAACATCTGCCTGAGCTACGGGAGCCGGGACGAGATCGTGACGGCCGTGCGGCGTATCGCGGAGGCTGGCATTCCCCCCTCGGAGATCGACGAGGAGACAGTGGCGTCATACCTGCTGACGGGCGGACTGCCCGACCCCGACCTCGTGATCCGCACAGCCGGGGAGCAGCGCATCTCGAATTTCCTCCTCTGGCAGAACGCCTACGCGGAGCTCTACTTCACGTCCGCCTACTGGCCCGACTTCGGCCGGGAGGACATCGACCTGGCGCTGGCGGAGTACGGCCGCCGCAAGCGCAAATTCGGCGCCCTCCTCCCCGAGGACCTCGACGCGTTCGAGGACGCCTAGCGCGAGTGCCTCGCAACCTGACCCTGCGTCTCGCTACAGCCGCGGTGGGCGTGCCCGCCCTGCTGCTGGTCATCTTCGCCGGGGGGTGGCCGTTCGCCATCGTGGCGGGGCTGATCACCCTGGGCGCGACCGTGGAGTTCGCGCACATGTGGCTCCTGCCCAGCCAGCCGTACCGGGCGGTGGTGTCCCTGGGACCGGGCCTGCTGGCGCCGGCGGTAGTGGTGGCGGGGGTGCACGCGGACGAGCGCTTCCTTATCGCCGGGGCGTTGCTGGCGGCCCTTTTCCTGGTCGCGGGCCACTCCCGCACAAACGCCTTCGGGCCCCGGAAGCCGCTTCGGGTTGTCGGCTGGGCGATCATCTATCCCGGCATCATCTTCTCGACGATCGTCCTGGCCAGGGACCTCGACCAGGGGCGCGACTGGGTGCTGCTGACGGTACTGACGACCTTCACGGTCGACACGGGCGCCTACCTCAGCGGGTCGCTCATCGGGCGGCACAAGCTGTGGCCGGCGGTCAGCCCGCGGAAGACGTGGGAAGGCGCGGTCGGAGGGGTGGCGGGAGGGCTGCTGGCCGTGGGCGTGCTCTCGCAGTGGCTCGACCTGGGGCTCCACACGGGCGCGGTGGTGGGGCTGGGGCTGGCGCTGGGGGTAGCGGCGCAGGCGGGCGATCTGCTGGAGAGCTGGATGAAACGCAAGGCCGACATCAAGGATTCGTCGGGCCTGCTGCCGGGACACGGGGGGCTGCTCGACCGGCTCGATTCGATCGTGTTCGTGGCGCCAATCGTGTACCTGGTCGCGCACTTCAACGTGACCGGGGTCTCGATCTCCGTCGAGACCGTCGTCTTGTGGTAGTCCCGCGGGGTCGGCAAATTGTGGACCCGGTCGCGAATTTCACCTGACTGCGAGCGGCCCGCAAGTCCGGCGCCCTTCCCCTTCGCGGCGCTCGCCTAAGATAGCAACATGCCTTCGCCTGCCGAGCCGTTCGAGCCAGAGCACCGCTACGCGCGCGTGAACGGCATTCGCATGCACTACGTGGAAGCGGGCGAGGGCGAGTTGGTCCTGCTCCTGCACGGCTTCCCCGAGTGCTGGTACTCCTGGCGCAAGCAGCTTCCCGTGCTGGGCGAGGGGTATCGCGTGGTAGCGCCCGACCTGCGGGGCTATCACGAGACGGATGCCCGGCCTCCGTACGACGGCACGACCCTGCAGGCGGACGTGCTCGGGCTGCTGGAGGCGCTGGGGGAGCGCAGCGCGCACATCGTGGGACACGACTGGGGTGGAATGGTCGCGTGGCTACTGGCGATGCAGCGGCCGGAGGCAGTACGCTCCCTCACCATCCTGAACGCTCCCCATCCAGCGCTTTCGCGGGCGGGGCTGCGGAGCCTGGCACAGCTTCGGCGGAGTTGGTACGTCTTCTTCTTCCAGCTGCCCTGGCTGCCCGAGCGGATGCTCGCCCTGAACGGGTACGGGCTGCTGGCGCGGGCCATCTTCCGGGGAATCCCCCCCAGCGAGGATCGGAGGAAGGACCTGGCTTTCTACCGGCGCAGCTGGCGCGAGCACGGACTCACCGGTGGGGTCAACTGGTACCGAGCCTTCCTGCGGAAGGCCACACGCCCACCCGGTCCGGTACCAGAGGTCACGGCGCCGACGACGATGATCTGGGGCGAGGAGGACTTCGCCCTGGGCAAGGAGCTCACCCTGGGGACGGAGCGCTACGTGCGCGACCTCGACCTTCACTACATTCCCGGGGTGGGCCACTACGTCCAGCAGGAAGCGCCGGGGAGGGTGAATGAACTTCTGTTGGCGCACCTGCAGGGGGCGGGGGGCGGGCGCGATGGCTGAGGAACGCTCCGAGCGGGGCTTGCGCCGCCCCACCATCACCGACTTCGTGGCCGAGGGCGAGGAGACGCCGATCCTGCTTCGGCCGCGCGTGCTGGCGGGAATCGCGGCCGTGTTCCTGGCGCTGGTGGCGGCCTACTTCATCCTGGCCGAGGTCTACGACGTCTCGCTGAGCGTCGACGCCGAGCCGCTCCAGGACTGGGTCGAGGAGTGGGGCGTGTGGGGACCGATCGTGTTCATGGCGGTGATGGCCTTCTCGGTCCTGTTCGCGCCCATTCCAAACGCCCCCATCTTCATCGCCGCTGGACTGGTGTGGGGACCGGTGCTGGGAACGGTCTACTCAATGATCGGGATGATGTGGGGCTCGGCGATGGCGTTCCGGGTGGCGCGCCGGCTGGGCAGACGACACCTGCCGAAGCTGGTGGGGAGCAAGGCCGCGGCGCAGATGGACTCCCTCTCGATTCGCATGGGGGGACGCCTCATCTTCTGGGCGCGGATGCTGCCCGTCGTCAACTTCGACTGGATAAGCTTCCTCGCGGGGCTGACCGCGATGAGCTTCTGGCGATTCTTCTTCTTCAGCTTCCTGGGCATGCTTACGCCGACGATCGTGGGCGTGGTTGCGGGCGACAGCCTTGGACGCGACCTGCGCATCACGCTTGTGATCGTCGCGATCTGGGTGGCAGCCATCATCCTGAGCGGGCTCTACCTCTGGTGGCGGCGGCGGCAGGCGCGCCTGGCGGCATCGCCCCCGCCGGCGGAGCCGCTGGCGGAGGGGCAGTCGGGACCGTAGGGGCGGACGCTACTGGAAGCGGTGGGGGAGCGGGTCCACGCGAGGCGGCAGGGCGACCTCGTGTTCGAGCCAGATGCCGATGTTCTCGCCGGTGCGGCCCTCGGGACCCTCGTTGAGGAGGTCGACGAGCAGGCCGGCGATCTGCTCCGGACGCATCCAGTGATCGAGAAGTTCCTGCGGCGGCGTTCGTCCGAGGGCGCCCCGGATCATCTTCGAGTCGGTGGCGTCCATGCAGAGGGCGTTCACGCGGATGCCGTTAGGGGCGAGCACGCGCGCCCACGCCGTGGTGAAGCCGTTGATGCCCCACTTGGAGGCGTCGTAGACGTCCATGCGGGTGCCACCGCCCGTGTTGTAGCCGGGGGGCGGACAGATGTGGTCGGTGGCGATGTTGACGATGTTGCCGCCGCCCATCTCGGCCATGTGGGGAGCAATGGCGCGCCCGCAGAGGAACACGCCCTTGAGGTTTGTCGCGACGATGGCGTCGAAGTCGTCGACCGCCTTCTCCCAGGGGTCGAGGGGGTAGGTGGCGCGCCAGGTTCCGGCGTTGCTCACCATCGTGTGGATGCGGCCGAAGCGCTCGATGGCGGCATCGACGAACGCGCGCACGTCATCGGCGTTGCTCACGTCGGCTTCGGCGGCGAAGACGGCGACGCCGTCCGCTTCGAGTTCGGCGGCGAGATCGTGGACGGCAGGATCGATATCGCAGAGGGCGAGCGAGGCGCCCTCGGCGGCGAGGACACGGGCCATGCCGTTGCCGATGCCGTTGGCGGCGCCGGTGACGATGGCGGCGGCGCCCTCGATCTCGCTCACGAGGCGCTCTCGGGCTCGATCGGGCGGTAGAAGGCGTTCCCCGCCTCCGACCACTCGGTGACGATCTTCATGAAGTCCTCGCCCATCGGGTCGAGGCCGCGGATGGGCATGGCGCCACGCCTGATGGTGAAGTCATGGGGGGCGAGCTCGCCGGCGCGGACGTAGTGAGGCTCGGCATCTTCGCCGTGGCCCCGCTGGGAGAGCCACCACCCGAGGGTGAACTCGGCGCGGGCCTCCTGCTCGGCCTCGGTCGGGAGGGTCTGGGCCCGACGGACCTCCTCCGGCGTCATCGCGGGGCTCTCAGCGCGCACCCAGGCGCGCAGGCGCTGCAGGTGCAGATCCGAGTCGATCCCGGTCATCTCCTTGAAGTCGTTGGAGCCGAAGGCGACATCGTTGGGACGCGCGATGCGGCCCTCCTCGTCGATCCAGAGGATGGTGGGCACATTGATCATGCCGTAGAGGTCGGGCACGAGGTGCTCGGTGTCGATGAGGCTGGGGTGCGCGGGGCTGGCCACCTCGATCCAGGGACGGGCATCCTCGGGCGACTTCTCGATGGCGACTGTGACGACGGTGAAGCCCTCATCCGCGAACTCCTCGTAGAGCGCCTGCCAGACCGGCAGGTCGTAGCGGCAGCCTCACCAGGAGGCGTAGGCGACGAGCAGCACTTTCTTGCCGCGCTGGTCGCTCAGGGAGTGCATGCGGCCTTCGAGGTCGGGGAGGGAGAAGTCGGGCGCCTTGAGCGAGGCAAGCGCGTCACCGCGGTCGTGGTGGGAGGCGCCGAGGGCGACCACGGCGTGCTTCTCACTGGCCACGAGGGGGCGCTGCAGCGCGTCTGCGAGCACGCGCAGGTCCACGCTCCCATCGCCAGCGAGGGCCTCCTGATCCACGGGAACGCAGGCCACGCCCTGGCAGAGCCCCTCGGGGCGCAGTTCCCAACCGAGGGCCGGCTCGAGCAGGTCGTTGGGGATGGTGGGGCGGGCGCCGTCGGCGATGGGGACCTCGTCGCTTCGTCCGTCGTGCAGAAGGGTCAGGGTGGTGGTCATGGGACACGCTCCGGGGACAACAGCCGGGTGCGATTCTACGGGGCGGAGGAGGGCATCGCTGGCGGGCTGGCGGAGAGGGTGGGATTCGAACCCACGGTGGGTATCAACCACGCCCGTTTTCAAGACGGGTCCCTTCAGCCACTCGGGCACCTCTCCTCGTTCGATTGTAGAGCGGGATGGGCGGAGCTGGAGTTAGCACTCTTGAAAGCCGAGTGCTAGACTCCAACGTCAGACTTCCGCTCGCCTGGAAGGACCGCGTGCCCACCTACGAATACCGCTGCGACTCGTGCAACCGCAGCTACGACCGTCGCGAGGGTTTCGACGCTCCCGCCAGCCACACCTGTGACCGCTGCAAGAAGGGAACGGCCGCGCGCGTGCTGCACGCGCCCACGGTCGTCTTCAAGGGCAGCGGTTTCTACGTGAACGACAGCAAGCGCTCATCGACAAGCGACTCGAGCAGCAGCTCGAGCGACAAGTCGGTCAGCCTCCCCGACACCGATTCGAGCGGGGGCAAGAGCGCGAAGTCGAGCAGCAGCTCCTCCAGCAGCGGCTCCTCCAAGGAGTAGACCCCGTGCGGGCGCTCCTGCAGCGCGTGAGCCGGGCCAGCGTGCGCGTCGACGGCGAGGTCGTGGGCGCTATCGAGGCCGGCTTCCTCGTGTTGTTGGGCGTGACACACGGCGACGACGAGACGGTCGCGCAGGCGCTCGCGCGGAAGGTGGTGGGGCTGCGCGTCTTCGAGGATGGCGAGGGGCGCATGAACCTCGACCTGGCGGCGGTAGGGGGCGCGGTCCTCTGCGTCAGCCAGTTCACCCTGTACGGGAGCGGGCGGCGGGGGCGGCGGCCATCGTTCACGGAGGCGGCGGAGCCGGAGCGGGCGGAGGCGCTCTACGAGCGCTTCTGCCAGACGGTCCAGGACGCGGGGGCGCGGTGCGAGCGGGGGCGGTTCGGGGCGCACATGGAGGTCGAGAGCGTGAACGACGGTCCCGTAACGCTCCTCATCGACAGCGCCGAGCTTGAGCGTCCGCGCCGCGCTTGACCGGAGCGGCGGGGCGGGGAGAGTACGCCAATGACCGTATCCACGCGGATGAGCCGGTTCTTCCTGAAGACGCTGCGCGAGGCGCCCGCCGAGGCGGAGCTGCCGAGCCACAAGCTGCTGCTGCGCGCGGGACTCGTGATGCCGCTGGCGGCGGGGCTCTATTGCTTCACGCCGATGGGCTGGCGGGTGATGCGCAAGATTGAGGAGTTGGTGCGCGAGGAGATGAACCGCGCGGGCGCGCAAGAGCTGCGACTGCCGGCCCTGCAGCCGGTTGAGCTGTGGCAACAGACGGGGCGCTACGAAGCGTTCGGGGGTGCGCTCTTCCGGCTCTCGGATCGGCGCGAGCGCAACTTCGTGCTGGCGCCGACGCACGAGGAGGCAATCAGCGCGCTGGCCGCTTCGCAGGTGCAGAGCTACCGCGACCTGCCCGTGACCCTTTACCAGTTCCAGCAGAAGTTCCGGGACGAACCGCGTCCCCGCGGGGGGCTCATCCGGCTGCGGGAGTTCTGCATGAAGGACGCCTACAGCTTCGACCCCGACTGGGAGACGCTCGACGACTCCTACCAGGCGATGTTCGACGCCTACGCGCGCATCTTCGCGAGAGCCGAGGTGCCGGCGCTGCCGGTCGAGGCCGACTCGGGGGCGATCGGGGGGAAGGACAGCCAGGAGTTCATCTACCTGAACGAGAACGGCGAGGACGGGGTGCTGCTCTGTCCCGCCTGCGGCTACGCCGCGAACGCGGAGAAAGCGACCTTCCGGGCGGAGCCCGCGGTGGCGGCCGAGCCGGCGCCATCTGAGCGAGTGGACACGCCGGGCGTGACAACGATCGCCGACTTGGCGGCGTTCCTCGGGGTCGAGGAGCGGCAGACGGTGAAGGCGGTGTTCTACGCGGCCGACGGCGAGCCCGTGTTCGTCGCCATCCGGGGCGACCTCGAGGTGAACGAGACGAAGCTGCGCAACCTGCTGAAAGCGGTCGAGCTGGAGGCGATGGACGACACCGCGGTCGCGCGGGCGGGGCTGGTGGCGGGGTCGGCCTCGCCGGTGGGGCTGGAGGACATTCGCGTGGTTGCGGACGAGAGCGCCACAACGGCGGTGAACCTCGTCGGGGGCGCGAACGAGCGGGACGCGCACCTGCTCAACCTGAACTACGGGCGGGACTGGACCGCGAGTGTCGTGGACGACATCGCCTTGGCGGAGGCGGGCCACGGCTGCCCCAGCTGCGAAAGCCGGCTGGAGGTGCGCTCCGGCATCGAGCTCGGGCACGTGTTCAAGCTGGGGACGAGCTACGCGGAGGCGATGGACGTGCGCTACCTCGACAGCGAGGGGGAACGCCACCACGCGGTGATGGGCTGCTACGGCATTGGCATCGACCGGCTGCTGGCGGCCGTCCTCGAGGAGAACCACGACGAGGACGGCATCATCTGGCCGGCGACGCTGGCGCCCTTCGACGTGCACGTAGTGGTGCTGGGCGGGGAGAAGCCGGAGGTGGCGGAGGCGCTGGCCGCACTGGAGTCGGCGCTGGAGGCGGCAGGGCTGGAGTCGCTCGTGGATGACCGCGACGAATCGCCGGGGGCGAAGTTCAAGGACGCCGACCTGCTGGGCATGCCAATGCGGCTGACCGTGAGCCCGCGCGCCCTTGGGCGGGGCGGTATCGAGCTGCGGGACCGCCGTTCGGGCGAGAGCGAGATCGCGCCGCTGGCGGAGGTGGTGGGGCGCATCCAGACGGGAGGCGCGTAGGCGCGCTCCTTGCCCCTGCGGAACTCGCTTCCTACGATGGCCTGCACGCTGAGGTAGCTCAGTCGGTAGAGCACTGCGCTGAAAACGCAGGTGTCCCCAGTTCGATTCTGGGCCTCAGCACCACCCCCCTACGAGAACGCTGTTACTTCGCGGCCGGAGTGAGCTCCGGCTGCCGTCTGCCGCGACGCTCCATTTCGCCGAACTCCACCTCGGCTTCGCGCGTACTGGTGTCGATGCGGCGAAGGGCGGGGCTGAGGATGAAGAAGAACACCGCGAAGACCATCATGAGCGCGGAGGCGAGGGCAACGACGATGTCGGCGCCGTACTGCTCGGCCAGCCAGCTGATGGGTAGCGTGGCGAGGGGCGTGAGACCGAAGGACATCATGAGCAGGCTCATCACACGGCCGCGCACGAAGTCGGGGATCAGCACCTGGATGGCGGTGTTGTTCAGCACCATGAAGATGGTCACGAAGATGTCGGCGAGAAGGATCAGCGGGAGGGCCAGCAGGAACCACGGGCTCAGGGAGAAGAAGATCAGCGTGGCTCCGAAGGCGAGGACGCTGGCCATCATGAGGCGCAAGCGCTTGTGCGACTCCCCAACCCAGGCCACGTAAACGGACCCCAGCAGTCCCCCGATGCCCGCCGCCGCGTTGAGGATGCCGAGGCCCGACTCGCCGGCATCCCAGACATCAAGGGCAAACACCACAAGTAGGGTCTGGAACGGCATCGCGAGCAGCGTCGGCACCAGACCAAGGAAGAGCAGCACGCGCACGGGCGGGTGGCGCCAGACCCAGCGGAAGCCATCGGCCATATCGCCGAACACGGTGCGGCGCTCCTCGACCTCGTCGGGATAGGAGGGGTGAACCCGAAACATTGCGGCGAGGCCAATTCCGTAGAGGACAAGGGCGACGGCCCACGTGTTCGCGATGCCGACGAACGGGATCAGGAGCCCCGCCGCGACCGGGCCGACGATGCGGGTGAAGTTCATGCCGCCCATCTGCAGGGCCATGGCATTCCCAAGACCCTGCCTGCCGACGACGTTCGCGATGATCGCCTGGCGGGCGGGCATCATGAAGGGGAAGAGGGCGCCGAGGATCCCCGTGAGCACCAGCAGATAGGGGAAGGTCAATTGATCCGTGATCAGCAGGAGGTAGACGAACGCCTCATCGACGAGGACGGCGGTCTGCACGAAGAGGATGAGCTTTCGGCGGTCGACGCGATCCGCAACTGCGCCTCCCAGGGGCGAGATGACGAGCATGGGGATGGCAACGACGAAATTGACGATTCCAAGGGCGAAGGCGTTGTCGTCGGTCAGGTCGTACGCGAGGACGGAGCGCACGAGGAACATCGCCATCATGGCGAACATGAAGGCGATGTTGCTGATGTAGAGCCAGCGGAATTGCTGGTACCGCAGGGAGGAGATCAGGCGGTCCCAGGACGAGTCGTAGTGAGCTTCGACCACGTGGACGCCGGAACGGGACACGCGAGGGCCCTCCGCCACGATTCTAGCGGCTCGCTTCGTGCGGCTGGCGTAAGTTCGTTATGTCCAGGAACCCGTCCAGTTCGGGTCGCGCTTCTCGGCGAAGGCGCGCGGTCCTTCGACGGCATCGGGCGACTGGCGGCGGCGCATCTCCCAGGGGAAGACGCTCTGGGAGGCATCCGGCAGGGCCATCTCCAGTCCGCGCATAGCCGTCTCCTTGGTGGACCGCACGGAGAGAGGGGCGCAACTGAGGATGTCGGTCACCCAGCGGTCGACGGCCTCATCGAGCTCCTCGGCGGGGACAACCTCGTTGGCGATACCGAGCTCGTAGGCGCGCTGGGCGGTCATGTGGCGACCCGTGAGCATGTGTCCCATGACGGCCTTGAGGGGGCCCTGGCGGGGCAGGCGGTGAACGCCGTTGGCACCGGCGATAAGACCGACCCTGGGCTCGGTGAGGCCGAAGCGGGCGTGCTCGGCGGCGACGATGATGTCGCAGGCGAGGGCCATCTCGAAGCCGCCCCCGAGGGCGTAGCCGTTCACGCGGGCGATGAGCGGCTTGTAGAGGTTGAAGCGGCTGGTGAGCCCGCCGAAGCCGGTACCCGGCCAGCGAACGGTCGGGCGCTCGGAGGCGGGCAGGCGCGACATCTCGGCGGTGAACTTGAGGTCGTTGCCGGCGCTGAAGGCGCGTCCGCCCTCGCCCGTAAAGACGGCGACCCAGAGGTCGTCGTCCGCCGCGAAGTCTTCCCAGACCTCGTGGAGCTCGAGGTTGGCGTGGACGTGGAGCGAGTTCATGACCTCCGGGCGGGTGATGGTGATGTAGGCGACGCGGCCCTTCTTCTCGTAGCGGCAGAATTCCACGGGTGCGACCTCCGCAGGTGTGCTTGGCACTCTACCGCGCGATCGGCTCCCGCGCCCCCGCGGCCTCGCGGCCTCGCTAGACTGAAACCCGTGTCGTTCATCATCGGGCTCGTGCTGCTGCCGTTCTTCGTCTGGTCGTGGATCAAGCGCGACGCCGATGAGGACGCGGCGGCGGCGCTCTCGATTGCGGCCTGGATCGTCATCGGCGTGAGCGCGGTTGCGGCGGCCTGGTACGCGTTCGGCTAGCAGGGGCGCGGCTGGCCCGCTCCCCGTACCCGCGAGAGAATGGGAGCCCATGCCGGTCGTGAGCGACGAACTCGAAGCCGCGAGGCTGCGCATCTACGCGCTGCAGGACGGAGCGATGCGGGCCCAGGCGCTCGCCTTCTGCCTGCGCAGGGGCCTGTTCGAGCGCCTCGCCACGGGGCCGTGCACGCCGCAGGAGCTGGGGCTGGCGGCGCGCGTGGCGCCGACGCTGCTCGCCTTCCTCGCGAGCCAGGGTCTGGTCGAGCGGGACGAGCAGGGGCGCTTTCGCGCCACGCCGGCCACCGAGCAGTTCCTTGTACAGTCGAGCCCGCGCTTTGCGGGCGGGCGGGCGCTCCTCTTCCAGGGGTTCCACGAGCGGATCGGGCGGCTGGGCGAGGCGCTCGCCAGCGGGAAGCCGCTCGCCGGCGCGGGGCAGGCGGACATGTTCGGGGGCTTCGACGAGGAGGACCAGCGCTGGTTCGCCGAGGGCATGCTCGCGAACGCCATCGCGGGGGCCGAGCAGCTCCGCTGCGAGGTCGACTTCTCCCGCTTCCGGCGGCTCCTCGACGTTGGCGGCGGCAGCGGCGGCTATACGCTCGCGCTGCTGGAGGCGCACCCGTCGCTGGAAGCGACGATCTTCGACCTGGAGGCCGTGCGTCCGCTCGCGGAGGAGCGCATTACGGAGCGGGGGCTGAGCGAGCGCTGCCGCTTCGTGGCGGGATCGTTCTTCGATGACGCCCTGCCGGCCGGGCACGACGCACTGCTGCTGGCGAACATCCTGCACGACTGGGAGACGGCGGAGTGCCGGCGAATCCTGACGGCGTGCCACGAGGCGATCAAGCCGGAAGGTACGATCGTGGTGGTGGAGCCCATGCTCGCGGAGGACCTCAGCGGGCCCGAGCACGCGTCCGTCAGCGGCCTGACGATGGCGCTGCTCGGCGGTGAGAACCGAATGCAGTCTCGGATCGGGGAGCTGCTGCTGGAGGCCGGTTTCGCCGACGTGTGGCGCTCGGGCGTGGGGACGCAGAACAGCGTGGTGACGGCCCGCAAGCGGGGAGGGAGCCCATAGTGCTGAAGGCGCCGATCTCGCCGTACGTCGTGGCCGGGCGCATCCTCTCGATCATCGGGATGTCGTTCTTCACGGCCGCGGGAATCCTGTTCTGTATCGGAGGGTTCTGGTTCTGGGGGCTGGGGGCGCTTATCGGCTTCATCCCTTTCCTCGCGCTCATCGTGGCGGTGGAGCGCTACTCGACCAAACACGGATTGATCGGCCCTGAGCCGGACCCGCCCTTCGACGGCGAATAGGGCGGCAGTCCTCCTGGCGGCGCTGGGCGCGCTCGCGCTGCTGGCGGCGTGCTCGGGGAGCGGCCCGGAGCTGCTTGCGGACCGCGCGTGCCAGGAGGAGGACATTCCCGAGGGGTTCGACCGCCTGACGTTCGGGAACCTCTCGCGCAGCGAACTCGGGCGCGAGGTGGGGGCGGGGACGCTGGCGAGGGCGGGCGTGGAGGGGGGCTACTTCGCGTTCTGGAAGGAGCGCCTCGACAGCCTGGAGGGGGACCTGGCCGTTGAGATCGTGTGCCAGGTGGTGGCCTTCGGCGATGCGGGAGAGGCCTCGCGCTTCGTCGCGGAGTTGCCCTCGGAGCGGGACTGGCTGAGCGTGACGGTCGCGGGGATCGCCCTCGACGAGGGTACGGTGCTCACCGAGGTGGAGGCGGGGGGCGCGGAGGGAACGCGAGCGTTCCGCCTCGCGCAAGGCGACGGGCGTGTTCGCTACGCGGTGGTGGTTGCGCGCGAGCGGTTCGTGCTGAGCGTGCACCTGGGCGGCCCGGAGGGGGGCGTGGCGGTCGGCGATGCGGTCGCGATCCTGGAGACGATGGGGCGCTAGACGACCAGTGGATCGGTACAGTTTCTGGTAGAATAGACCGGTCAGCTTGACAGGTCGTCTTTCATGAGAGAAATCCAGTCCACCGAGGCCAAGGCGCGCTTCGCGGAAATCCTTCGTAGCGTCGAACACGGCGAAACCGTCGCCATCACACGGCATGGGAAGACCATCGCCCACCTGATCCCCGCTCGCGATCAGGAACAGGCTGAGCGCGACGCGGCGGTTGACCGCTTTCTCAAGGAGCAGGCTAGCTGGGAACCCACCGGGATGACCCGCGAAGAAATACTCGCGGCCAGGCACGCGGGTCACCGTTTGTGAGCACGCTGATCCTCGACGCATCGGTCGCGGTCGCCTGGCTTCTGGAGGACGAATTCGACCGGCTGGCTGGCGCCACGCTGGACCTGGTCAGGCAGGACGGCGCGGTCGTGCCGCAGCTCTGGCACTACGAAGTGCGGAACGCTCTTCTGGTAGCGCAGCGACGGGGACGCCTCCCAGAGGGCGGGCCGGCAGCGCGCCTGACCTCCCTGGGCCGCCTGCCTATCCAGACGGATCAGGACGCTGACCTTGAAGCGGCGATGGAACTCGCCATCGCGCACAGGTTGTCCTTCTATGACTCCGTGTATGTGGAGTTGGCCCGCAGGCGCCGGGCGTCGTTGGCCACCGTCGATGCGGGCTTGGCCCGCGCTGTCCGCGCGGAGGGCCTCGAAGTCGTCGGCTAGACCACCAGCAGGACGGCCGGGACGGCCACGACAACGCCGAGGAAGCCGGCCGCGAGCACGACGAAGGAGGCGCCAAGACGGGAACCCGCGATCACCGCGAGGGCTTCGGTCTCATGGAAGACGCCCTCGGAGAGGAGGGTGACGCCGCGGGCGGCGGGCGGCGCAGACACCGGTCGCGGGTCATCGCGCGCGACCGGGCGCGCCCCTCGCTCCACGTCAGCCGCTTCGGGCACTCTCCATCAGAACGGCGGCAACTTCGGGACGGGTGAACTCGACGGGCAGATCCTCGCCGTTGGCGAGCATCTCACGCACCCTGGTACCGGAGAGGAACAGTCGCTCCTCGGGCGTGGCCGCGCTCGTCTTCGTCGTCGCCATGGCGCCGCTGCGAAGGCACCAGAAGGCGTGTTCGAAGAAGAGCGGCTGGATGCCGAGGGCGTCGAGGTCGATGTCGCCGAAGATGCGCTGGGCGTCGTAGGTGCCGTAGTAGTTGCCCACGCCAGCGTGGTCGCGCCCCACGATGAAGTGGGTGCAGCCGTAGTTCTTGCGCATGATGGCGTGGAAGATGGCCTCGCGCGGGCCGGCGTAGCGCATGGCCGCGGGCAGCACGGAGAGATGGGCGCGGTCCGCGGGGAAGTAGCGCTCGAGCAGCACCTCGTAGCAGCGCATGCGGACGTCGGCGGGGATGTCGTCGTCCTTCGTGTCGCCGACGAGGGGATGGATGAGGGCGCCATCGACGCCTTCCAGCGCGACCTTGATGAGGTACTCGTGGGCGCGGTGGATGGGGTTGCGGGTCTGGAAGCCGACGATCGTGCGCCAGCCACGCTCGGCGAAGGCGGCGCGCGTCTGGGCGGGGGTGAGGCGGTGGTCGGGGAAGTTCTCGTGGTCGGGGAGGCGGAGCGCCTTCACCGTGCCGCCGATCACGAGGTCGCCGGAGGCGTAGAGGGCGGCGACGCCGGGGTGGGCCTCGTCGGTGGTGCGGAAGACCTGCTCGGCCTCGCGCGTCTTGTCGCGCCGGTAGACCTCCTCGATGTCGATGACACCGAGGGGGAAGCCTTCGGCGTCGCGGAGGTCGGCGCGAACGCCCGGGGTGAGGTCGGCAGCGCGCGACTCGGGCACGGAGAGGGTGACGGGAATCGACCAGGGAAGGCCGTTTGCCAGTTTCATGTCCTCGACGACGGAGTGGTATTCGGCCTCGCCCATGAAACCTGTCAGCGGGCTGAAGCCACCGTTCGCGAGGAGCTCGAAGTCGCTGGTGGTGCGGGAGTCGAACTCGATGGTAGGAAGGCTCGTAACCTCGCGGCCGAGCTCCTCGCGCTCCTCGCCGGAGACGAGCAGGTCGACGAGGTCGCCGCCGTAGGGTTCGCCGAGGGCGCTCATGAGCGGGCCTCCCCGATGAGGCCGCGGGCCTCGAGGTAGTCGATGATCTGCTGGAGGCTCGTGTCCGGGGCATCGACGCCGGTCTCGCAGCGCACCTCGGGGGTGGGGGGATCCTCGTAGGGGTCGTCGACGCCGGTAAAGCCCTTGATCTCGCCGGCGCGGGCCTTGGCATAGAGGCCCTTCACGTCGCGCGCCTCGCACTGCTCGACGGTGGCGGCGGCGTGCACCTCGACAAAGACGGCGCCGTCGCCCTCGGTCATAGCGCGGTTCTCGTCGCGGATCTCCTGGTAGGGGGAGATGGCGGCGGTGATGACGCCGACGCCGTTGCGCGCGAGGAGGCTGGCCACGAAGCCGATGCGGCGGATGTTCGTGTCGCGATCCTCCTTGCTGAAGCCGAGGCCCTTCGAGAGATTGGTGCGGACGATGTCGCCGTCGAGGATCTCGACGTTGCGGCCGCGCTCGCGGAGGGTGGGCGCGAGCGCCTCGGCGAGGGTGCTCTTGCCGGAACCCGAGAGCCCCGTAAACCAGATAACGAAGCCTTGATCGCTCATTGGCTGTTCTCCAAACGCATTGCTGTTTCTCCCTGCTTGTGGTGGTGGCGCCTGCCCGGCGCCGGGTTCGCATCAAGACGGCGGCCTTGGGGCCGCCGTGCGATCGTCGTGGGCCAGAGGCCGGCTCAGGTATGCAGTCCGCACTCGTCCTTGTCGAAACCTTCCCAGCGACCCTGCCGGCCCTGCTTGCCGGGCACGGTGCAGTTGTAGCAACCGATGCTGACGAAGCCGTGGTCCAGGAGCGGGTTGTAGGGGATGTCGTGCTTCACGATGTAGTCCCAGGTTTCCTTCTCGGTCCAGCGCGCGAGCGGATTGATCTTGATGAGGCCGAACCTGGCGTTCCACGCCACGATGGGGACGTTCGAGCGTCCCTCGGACTGGTCTCGGCGGAGGCCCGCGATCCAGGCGGTCTTGCCGGCGAGGGCGCGCTGGTTGGGCTCGACCTTTCGCAGGTCGCAACAGAGGTCGGGGTCTCGCATCCAGAGGGCGGCGCCGTGCCGGGCGGCCTGCTCCTCGTGCGTCAGCTTCGACCTGTAGACCTCGACGTTCGAGAGGGCGAGGGCGGCCGTGGCTCGTTCGCGCGTCTGGTGGGTCTCCTCGAAGAGGTAGTCGGTATCGAGAACGAAGACGTGGACATCCGGCTTGAGCTGGGCGGCCATACTGAGGATTGCCATGCCGCTGGGGCCGCCGAAGCTGGCGCCCACGGAGAGGCCATCACCGAAGGTCTCGACGGCCCAGCGCACGATCTCCTCGGGGCGGGCGGCCTCGAAACGCTCGTTGAGCGCTGCGATGGCGGTGTCGTCGAGGGTGGCGGTGAGGGACACGTGAAGGCGGCTCCGCGCAAAGCTGAGTTCGTCGCTCAACAATATCAACAATAGCGACTGCGAGCAACGACGGGGCGCGTACTACATGCTACAGTCGCTTCACACACGCGCAGCCCACGGCCAGCCACGAAAGGACAGCGTACATGCGCGCAGTCGAAACCATCGTCCAGACGAACGCCCCGGGGACGGTTCTTCCGATCCTGACGGAGGAACTTGAAGACTTCGAAACGGAAGCGACGCGCTTCCTCGCCGGCGGCTACGAGGAGGAGGCGGTCTTTCAGGGCTACCGCCTGAAGCAGGGCGTCTACGGCCAGCGCCAGGCGAACGTGCAGATGACGCGCGTGAAGCTCCCGTTTGGCGGGGTCACACCCGCCCAGATGGACGCCTTCGGCGAGCTGGCCGAGCGCCACGCGCCGCTGCGCAAGGGACACATCACCACCCGCCAGAACTTCCAGTTCCACCACATTCCGCTGGCGCGCATGCCGGACGTGCTGCGGCTGCTGGCGAGCACGGGGCTCTCGACGCGCGAGGCCTGTGGCAACACCGTGCGCAACGTCACCGCCGACCCGTGGGCGGGCGTGACCGAGGGCGAGCTCTTCGACGTGACGCCGTACGCGGGCGCCTTCGCGCGTTTCTGGCTGCGCAACCCGCTAACGCAGCTGCTGCCACGCAAGTTCAAGGTCGCCTTCAGCGCCGACGACGCGGACGTGGCGATCACGGGCATCCACGACCTCGGCTTCATCCCCCGCGTCCAGGACGGGGTGCAGGGATTCAAGATGGTGTGCGGCGGCGGGCTCGCGATCATGCCGCGCGAGGCGATCGTGGTACGCGAGTTCGTGTCGCTGGACGAGTACCTGAAAGTGAGCGAGGCGGTCATCCGCATCTTCAACGCGGCCGACATGCTGCGGAAGAATCGCGCGATGGCCCGCATCAAGGTGCTGATCGACCGGATCGGTGTGGACCGCTTCCTCGAGATGGTAGACGACGAGCTGGCGCAGGACTGGGCCATGCGCGACTTCAGCCCCGACCGCCTGCTGTTCCTCGACAACGAGGAGGAGCGCGCGCCCGCGCGGCGCGACTCCTACGCACAGCCCGGCGACGACGCGGCTGCGTTCACGCAGTTCGCAACCTCGAACGTGAAGGCGCAGAAGCAGCAGGGCTTCAGCACCGTGGAGATCAAGATCACGCGGGGCGACCTGACACCCGACCAGTTCCACGGGATCGCCGACATCATGCGCGAGTACTGCGGCGGCAACGCGCGCACGACGGTGCAGCAGAACATGGTGCTGCGCTGGGTGCGCGACGAGAGCCTGTACGAGGTCTACGCGCGGCTGGTCGAGCTCGACCTGGCGGAGGCGGGCGCGGGCACGGTGCGGGACGTGGTGAGCTGCCCGGGGACGGACAGCTGCAAGCTCGGCATCACGAGCTCGATGGGGCTCAACCGCGCCATCCAGGAGCGCGTCACGGAGATGGCGGTCGCCGACCCGCTGGTGGCGAAGCTGCACATCAAGATGAGCGGCTGCCCGAACAGCTGCGGCCAGCACCACCTCGGCAACATCGGCTTCCACGGGGCGGCGATGAAGGTGGAGGGCCACCAGCTGCCCGCCTACCACGCCTTCATCGGCGGCGGCTACGAGGAGGGCAACGGCAAGATTCGCATCGCCACGCAGCTGAAGCTGCGTCTCCCGGCGAAGCGCACGCCCGACGCCGTGCAGCGCTGGATCGACCTGTACCAGGGCGGACGCGAGGACGGCGAGGAGTTCAACGCCTACTTCGACCGCGTCGGCAAGGTGCCCTTCGAGGAGGCCGTCCGCGACCTGACGATTCCCGGGGACTTCTCGGACGACAACCGCGAGATGTTCATCGACTGGACGAAGTTCGAGCTGTACGTGCTGGAGCGTGGCGAGGGCGAGTGCGCCGTCTGACGGCGTAGCGCCCGGGGAGGCGCGTCATGGAGGGGCTGGAATTCCGGCGGCACCGGCGCTTGCGCAGCTCGCAGGCGATCCGGGGGCTGGTGCGCGAGACCGAGCTGACGCCATCGCACCTGGTGGCGCCGCTGTTCGTGGAAGAGGGCCTCGACGGCCGAGCGCCCATCGAGGCGATGCCGGGACAGTCGCGGCTGGGACTGGAGGCGCTGGTGGAGGAGGCCCGCGAGCTTAGGGATGCAGGCGTGCCCGCGGTGCTCCTCTTCGGCATCCCGGCGGCGAAGGACGACCGCGGCTCGGGCGGCTACGACGACGAAGGCGTCGTGCAGGAGGCGATCCGGCGCCTGAAGGAAGCCGTTCCCGAGATGCTGGTCATCGGCGACGTCTGCCTGTGCGAGTACACGAGCCACGGACACTGCGGCCTCCTGGACGGCAACGGAGACGTCGACAACGACGCGAGCCTGCCGCTGCTGGCGGACATGGCCGTGAGCCTGGCGGATGCGGGCTGCGACATCGTGGCCCCGAGCGACATGATGGACGGCCGCGTGGCTGCGATCCGCGAGGCGCTCGACGGCTCGGGCCAGACCGACACGGCCATCCTCTCGTACGCGGCCAAGTTCGCGAGCGCCTTCTACGGGCCCTTCCGCGAGGCGGCGGACAGCGCTCCCGCCTTCGGCGACCGGCGCGGCTACCAGATGGACCCGGCGAACGCACGTATGGCCCGCGACGAGGTCCTGACCGATATCGAGGAGGGGGCGGACATGGTGATGGTGAAGCCGGCGCTCCCCTACCTCGACGTGCTGCGCTCGGTGCGCGAGGCGGTGGACGTGCCGGTGGCCGCGTACAACGTGAGCGGCGAGTACAGCATGCTGAAGGCGGCGGCGGCGAACGGCTGGATCGAGGAGGAGCGCGCGATCGACGAGGCGCTGACCTCGATCCGGCGCGCGGGGGCGGACATCATCATCACGTATCACGCGAAGGAGTGGGCGCAGAGCCGCTGACGAGCGCGGCGCTACTCCGGGTCGGGGGGGCCGGCAGCCACGGCGCCGCACTCGACGGCGTCTTCGATCGCTTCCGGGGAAAGGCCGGCCCAGGCGAGGATGTCGCGCGTCTCGGAGCGGAAGGGGGCGGGGAAGGGAGCGGGGGCGAAGCCGTCCTCGTCGAGCTTGAGGGCCCTGCCGAGCACGGTAAAGGGGCCCGCCTCGGGATGGTCGGCGTGGACGAAGAGGTCGTTCGCGGCGGCCTGCTCGTTGTCGATGAGTTCGGTCGGGAAGCGGACGCGGGAGACGGGGATGCCGTTCTCGCGCAGCAGCCCTTCCCAGTGGTCCGTGGTCTGGGAGGCGAAGAGCGCCTCGAACTGGTCCTGGAGATCGCGATCGTGGGCGTGTCGCTCCTCTTCCGAAAGGCCTGGGGTGAGGGTGGGATCCTCAAGGCCCAGGACGGCGAGGAGGCGCTTGCGCAGCCCAACGCTCGGGCAGGCGATGGCGATGGCGGAGTCCCTGGTGGTGAAGGTGCGGTAGTAGAGGCCGACCAGTCGCGCGGGGCGGCTGCTGGGCACGCGCTTCCCCTGCTCGGCGTAGGGCATGCCGCCGGCGCGGGCCTCCGCGAGCCACTCGAGGTAGCCGGCGTGGTTCCGGGCGTCGCCGTCGTCGACGCGAATCATGAGGTTGCTCTGGAGGATCATCGCCGACATAAGCAGCGACGTATCGACGCGGCCACCCCGACCGGTGCGGGTGCGGCGGTAGAGCGCCGAGGCGACGCCGTAGGCGAGCAGGGCGGCGCACATGAAGTCGGAGATGGGCGAGCCCTCGGCGATGGGGCGGCCATCGCGCATGCCGCCATTCATGGCCATGAGGCCGCTGTGCGCCTGGACCACCTGGTCCATGCCGGGGAGGCCCGCATCGGGGCCCTTTTCGCCGAAGGCGGTGACGTTCCCGACGACGATGCGGGGGTAGCGCTCGGCGAGGCTGTCGTAGTCGAGGCCGAACTGGGCGGCGAGGCCGGGGCGGAGATTGGTGAGAACCACGTCGGTCTTCGCGAGAAGGGCATCAAGGATGGCTGGGGTCTTCTCGTGGCGGAGAGCCAGGGGCAGGGAGTGGGCGCCGCGGTTGCGGGCGAGGAAGTGACGGGTGACATCGCCCCAGCGGAAGCCGGTGTTACGCGCGGCCTCGCCCTCGTGCGGTTCGACCTTGATCACGTGGGCGCCACCATCGGCGAGCAGCTGGGCGCCGTAGGGGACGGCCACGAACTGCCCGAATTCGAGGACGGTGATGCCCGCGAAGGGTTGCTGGTCGCTCACGAGGCCTCCGCCTGGGGGCGCTTGAAGTAGAGGATCTCGCGGAAGATGAGGGTAGGGCCGATCCAGTTCTCGACGCGCGCGTCGGAGACCATCTCCCAGCCACCGTCACCGAAGTCGCGCAGGGCCTCGGCGAGGTCGTTGGAGCCGTACTCGCGGTCGTCCTCGGGGCGGTGGCTGAAGTTGGCGACGATGGGCTGGTCGAGCCCGGTGACGACAATGCGGGCGTATTCCCAGCGGACGAGCTCAGTCACACGGTCACCTCCTCGGGCGGGGGCGCATCCCAGAAGTTCTCAAGCTCACCCTGGGGAAGGCCCCCCACGGGGTGGAAGGCGCCGCGATGGAGCAGTTGGAGGAAGTGCTCGGGGCTCTCGACGGTCTCGTCGAACTCGGCGCTGAAGTAGCCGATGCCCTGGTTGGAGTGGGCGTCGGAGCCGCCCGTGCCGGGCTTCCCCAGCACCTTGGCGACCTGCAGGGCGAAGTAGTTCTCGCGGGGCGTGTTGCAGCCGTTGAGCACCTCGACGGCGTCGACGAGTTGAAACACGGGCAGCTTCGCCGCCTCCTCGGCGGTGAGGGTGAAGGGCTGCTTGCCCTGGCGTTTGAAGTGCACGGGGTCAAAATAGTGGCGGAAGGGGTGGGCGACGATGAGGAAGGCGCCCTGCTCGTCGGCGACCTCGCGGAGTCGTTCCAGGCGGCGGATGCCACCTTCATAGCCGCGCAGGCCCACGGCGAGGATGTGGCCCATGTCGGTCGAGACCTCCATGCCGTTGGAGACGAAGACCTCGGGATGTTCATTGCGGAAGGGACCGAGGTCCCAGGCCTCCCACATGCGGTCGTGCTCGGTGATGTTGACGCCGGTGAGGCCGATGCGGTTGGCCTCGGCGATGAGGTCCTCGGGGTCGAGCATGGAGTCGGAGGCGCCGCGGGTGGTATGCAGATGCATATCGACGATGGTGCCGGACACGCGCGCCTCCGCACTCGTGAACTGCCGCACAAGCGCGTCAGCTATCTTATCGGCCCGCCAGGTGAGGCAGAAGCCAGCCGAAGAGTCCCACGCAAGGGAGCGCCATGGCGGCCCACATCCACCAGAGGCGCGGCCAGAGGATGCCGAGGAGCAGAGCGGGCGCGAGCGAGAAGACCACTGCGATGATCGTGAAGACGGCGCTGGGGCTACCGAGGCCGTCGGGCTGGGCGGCGAGGTCGGCCACTTCGTAGATGATGGCGGCGACGAGGCCGACGAAGATCCAGCCCAGCGCCGAGCCCGTGAGGATGGGGATGATGAGCAGCGGGCCGGGAACGTCGCGCGCGACCCAGCGCTCGACGAGCTGGGCATCGCGGGCGCTGACCACGAGGTAGATGACGGCGACACTCGTGAGCATGGCCATCACGTATCCAGCCATCGCGCCGGCGATCAGCGCCTCCATAGCGAACCGGCCGTGGCCGTGGCGATGGCCGTGCAGTCGAGCTCAGCGGCGGCCTGGGCCACGCGCTCGGCGGCGTCCGTGGGACCGATCCAGAAGAGGGTGGGGCCGGCGCCGGCGAGGCGGATGGCCTCGCCCGTGCGCATCTCCAGCTGCTCCCAGAGTTTGGCGAGGCCGGGGAAGCAGTCGAAGGCGACGCGCTCAAAGCTGTTGTAGAGGTCGGCGCCGGTGACGCGCGCGGGGAGGCGCTTTGCGAGCGCCGTGCTCACGCTGGGCTCGTCGACCTGGCCATCGCGGTCGAGGGCGGCGAAGAGGGTGGCGGTCTTGTTGGCGAGCGTCTCTCGCGGGACGAAGAGCACGACGCCGTGCTCGGGCAGATCGGCAAGGGGGCTGACGCGCTCGCCGCGCCCTTCGGCCAGGGCGGTGCCCCCCCTGAGGAAGAACGGCTCGTCGCTGCCGACGGTAGCGGCGGCGGTCGCCAGCGCCTCCTCATCGGCGTCGGGCCAGCGGCGGGCGAGGAGGCGGAGGACGGTGGCGGCGTCGGAGGCGCCTCCGCCAAGGCCGCCGGCCGCGGGGATGCGCTTCACGATGCGGATATGGAACGGCTCCGGGTCGCGCCCGATGGCTTGCGCGAGCGCCTCGATGGCGCGCCAGGCGAGATTACCGGAGTCCGCGGGCGCGCCCTCGGCAAACGGACCCGTGATCTCGATCGAGGGCGTGGCGGAGGGACGCAGCACGACTTCGTCGGCGAGGGCGAGGGTCTGGAGGATGCTGGCAAGGTCGTGATAGCCGTCGGGGCGCTTGCCGCCTACTTCAAGGGTGAGGTTAACCTTGGCGGGAGCGAGGCCGGCCAACTCCTCAGGCATGGGGGGCGGCCGGCTCGAAGGCGTCGAGGAGGGCCAGCCACTCCTCGATGGTGAGTGTCTCGGGGCGGCGGACGGGATCGATGCCGGCGGCGGCGAGAGCAGGGCGCACCGCCTCCGGGGTGTGGCCGGGCGCGCGCGCGAGGGAGTTGTGGATCTGCTTGCGGGGGTTGCGGAACGCCCCGGACACGAGCGCGAAGAAGGCGTCGGTACGTGCGGGCGGCACGAGCGGCGCCTCGCGCAGCGTGAGGCGCACGACGGCGGAGTGGACGGCGGGGGGCGGGTCGAAGGCGATGGGAGATACGTCGAAGAGGGGCTCGGGGGTGGCGTAGTTCTGCACCGAGATCCCGAGCAGGGAGAGCTTCCCCGGGCCGGCCGTGATCTCGCGGGCGACCTCGCGCTGCACCATCACCACCAGTTCGGCGGGGTGGGGGTGTCCCTCCAGCAGGTGGCGGACGATCGGGTTCGCCGCGAAGTAGGGCAGATTGCCCACGACGCTGAAGGGGCGTCCCGCGGGGATGACCTCGGCGAGATCGATGGTGCGGGCGTCCCCCTGGACCAGGGCCAGGCGCTCGCGCCCCGAGAACCGCCGGCGGAGGTGCTCGAGCAAGCGGGGCTCGATCTCGAGGGAGACGACCTCGTGGCCGGCCTCGAGCAGCGCCCCGGTGAGCTGCCCCGTCCCCCCGCCGATCTCGAGCAGGACGCCGCCCGGGGGCACGCGCACGGCGGTGGCGATGTCGGCGAGGACGCCGGTATCGACGAGGAAGTGCTGGCCGAGCGCCTTTCGGGCGCGGGGCGCGCGGGACTTGGCGCTCATGGCTGGATGGTAGGCCCGCAGGCGAGGGTCAGTCGAGGATGTAGATGTGGACGTAGCCGGTGTGCCAGGGCTCGGGGGCGTGGCCCTCGGGGTAGCCGAGGTCGACATCGTAGCCGTCGATGAGGCCGCCAATGTCGGCAGCCAGGCACTCGCCGTAGCCGGGCACGTAGAACCTGGTGTGGAGGGGGATGAAGTCAGGATCGACGGCGCACATGCCGTGTTCCAGGGGGATGCCGCTGTAGGTGATGCCGTAGGCGGGATGACCGGGGAGTTGCTCGCCGTGGGTGGCGTTGTACCAGGTGGCCCAGACGCGGATCTTCTCCCGGTACGGGCCCGTGTAATCATCGACGACCACGGGCGAGACCCCGTCATCGGCAACCGGCCCGCGGAGGTGCTGGCCGGAGACCGGCTCCTTGATGAGGAGCGCGGAATGCGATTCACGGGCGACCTCGACGCCGTCCTGGTAGGTGACCTCCTCCCACACGCGCACCTCGCCGGGCTCGCCTGCGACGGTGCGCTCCTCGCCGGGCGCGAGGGTGTGGTCGTCACGCCGGTAGTAGGTCTCGGGGATGTACTCGATGTACTCCTCGATGACCTTGTCCACGAGGACGACAACGATCTCCATCCCCTCGGTGACTGCTCCCTCGAGGTCGTGGGAGAGCCTGTCGTACTCTCCCAACTCCAACTCCATCACCGCGAGGACGTCCTCGACGCTCTGCGCCTCGGTCCGCAGCACCCTGGCCACCCCACCGATGATGACGGTGAGGGACCGGGTCTCGGGGAGCGCCCAGACAGCGCGATCGAGGGCCGCCAGGTCGGGAGGGAGGGAGCTCTCGCTAGGGCGCCAGACGTTGGGATCGACGAGGACGGAGAGAGTAGCGCCGGCGTTACCGACCGTGAGGATGGATGGGGGGGCTGGATCGGAAGGGTTGGCGACGGCCCCGCCCACACGAGGAGTGGCTGGAAGCGCACGGACCACCTTGAGGGGCAGGGGCTGGCCGGTGGAAGCGGCGGAGACGCCGCCGGGGGCGATGCTCTCGAGCTGATCGGCGGGCACGGTGGGATAGCCGCCCGAGTAGACGCGGTCGCCCTCGCCGAGCACCACGTTGGCGAGCGCGAGAGCGCCGGCAACGGTCTTGGCCTGGGTGCGAATCTCGACGCGGGCGCCATCGGCCACGAGGAGGACGGGCGTGGCTCGCTGCACCGCGAGGGCTGCGTGGTCGCCGGCACGGCCGAATAGGAGCCGATCTCCGGGCGCCAGCTCGACGGCGGCGGCGGCGAGGACCGCCTCCTGGTCGCCGAAGGTGGTCCGCACCTGCACGGTGCGGTCGCCGGCCACGAGCGTGAGGTTCTGGAGCGGGAAGATCTTGAAGGCGAGAACGATGGCGAGGGCGACGACGAAGATGGCGACAGCGTGGCGGCGACCCCGGGACGAGCGCGAGTACTCAAGGGGGTCGAACTCGGCGATGGTTCGCCCAATCGCCACCGGAAACCCTCTCGGGGCGCTGGGGCGAAGAACGCTACGATCCAAGAGCAGCCCCTCCCTCACGGCTGTCCTCTCGCCGGTGAAAGGTGGATTCTACAACCGACCGTGCACCCACCGTCGAAATTCCCGCCAGGCTTGCACCGCGCGAGCCAGCTCGGACCCGATTAGTCTGCGGCGCCCGAAGCATTCTACTTATGGCTGCTTCCTTCCGGACCTGACCAGGTTCGTAGTGCTCCGCCGCGCAGGACCAGATCGTCAACGCCGCTTTGCGAAGGCAGTCCCCAGTCAAGCAATCCCTCGGGCGGGAATTCAGCCCCGCTGGAGCGGCTTGCGGGTACAGGGCACCGCTAGCTCCCCGCCTAGCACGGCCGGGCGCGTACCGTACGCAACGTAATGTTAGGGGTCAATGCCAAGACCGCTCAGGCAGAACTGTTCGACGCCTGCGAGGGGCGGATGACGACAAGCTCCTCCCCCTCCTCGACCTTGGTATCGACGCTTGCCTCCACGCGCTCAACAACACCGTCGGCGGGAGTGCGCAGCTCGTTGTTCATCTTCATCGACTCGATCACGACGAGGACGTCGCCGGCCTGAACCTCAGCCCCCGGCTCGGTGCGCACCTCGAGCACGGAGCCAGTCATCGGGGCGCGGATGCGCACGATGCCATCGCTGGCCGCGGAAGCGGCCGCGGCCATGCTGGCGGCGCGGCGGCCGCGGCCGATCTGCACGCGATAGGTGCGCCGCCCGATGGTGACGTCGACGCCGCTTCCCCGCCGCTCGATGTAGAGCTCGACGGGGCGGTTATCGAGCATGACGACGTGCAGGCCGGCGCGCACGTGGTGGAGCTCGGCCATCTGCCACTCGCCATCGGCGTGGAGGCGCACACGCGCCTCGTCACCACCGTTGAGGCGCTCAAGCTCGGCCTCGAAAGGCTGGTCGTCTACCTGGATCAGATACTTTTCGGCCATCGTCCCATCGCCTGTTGGCGCCAACTGGAGACCGCGGGACGGCGCGCCTGCCCATCGCGGTCGTGGGGCAGCGAGCGGCCATCACTGGTGAGCGTGAGGAGCGCCGCGATGGCGGCGGCCTCGCGCAGCGGCTCCTCCGACTGTTGCCCCTCGACCTGGTGGCGGTCGAGGAAGTCCGTATCGAGCCGGCCTTCGATGAAGGCGGGCAGTGCGAGGATCTGGAGGAGGTAGGGGATGTTGGTGGCGACGCCGACCACGCGGAACTCCTGCAGGGCGCGGATCAAGCGCGAGCGCGCGTCCTCGCGATCGATGCCCCAGCCCGTCACCTTCGCGAGCAGGGAATCGTAGTAGGGCGTCACCTCGAAGCCGTCGTGCAGGCAGCTCTCGACGCGAATCCCGGGGCCGGCGGGCTCGCGCGAGAAGACGATGCGTCCCACGGAGGGCAGGAACCCTTTCTGGGGGTCCTCGGCGACGACGCGGCACTCGATCGCCCAGCCCCGGGTAAGCAGATCGCTCTCGTCGTAGGGGAGCTCCTGACCGCCGGCGACGAGGATCTGGTCCTTCACGATGTCGACGCCGGTGGTCATCTCGGTCACCGGATGTTCGACCTGGAGGCGGGCGTTCACCTCGAGGAAGTAGTAGCGCTCGTCCTCGGTAAGCAGGAACTCGACCGTGCCCGCGCTCTGGTAGCCGGCCGCGCGGGCAACGCGCACGGCGGCGCGGTTGAGCGCGCGCCGCAGATCGGAGCCGACCACAACCGAGGGTGTCTCCTCGATGATCTTCTGGTGACGGCGCTGGATGGAGCACTCACGCTCGCCGAGGGGGATCACGTTGCCGAAGGTATCGGCGATGACCTGGACCTCGATGTGGCGCACGTTCTGCATCTGCGCCTCGAGGTAGAGCGTGCCGTCGTTGAAGGCTGCCTGCGCCTCGCGTCTGGCGAGGGTGAGGGCGCGGGGCAGTTCTTCCTCGCGCTCGACGAAGCGGATCCCGCGGCCGCCACCTCCGGCCGTCGCCTTGATGGCGATGGGGTAGCCGATCTCGCGGGCGAGGTCGGGTGCCTGGTCGAGTGACTCCAGGGGGTCGGTGCCCGGCACCACGGGAATGCCCACGCTCGCGGCGAGGGCGCGCGCCGCATTCTTGTCGCCGAGCAGGCGGATGGAAGCCGGGGAGGGACCGATAAAGGTGAGGCCGGCCTCTTCGCAGGCCTCGGCGAAGTCGGCGTTCTCGGCGAGGAAGCCGTAGCCAGGGTGGATGGCGTCCGCGCCGGAGGCAGCGGCGATGTCGAGGATGCGCTCGGCGTTGAGGTAGCTCTCGGAGGCCTCGGCCGGGCCCGCAAAGTGCGCTTCGTCGGCGTAGCGCACATGACGCGAGAGGCGGTCGACCTCGGAGTAGATGGCCACCGAGGCGATCCCGAGGTCGTGCAGGGCGCGCACGATCCGCAGGGCGATCTCCCCCCGATTGGCGACCAGAACCTTTTCGATCATCGAACCCTCTCTCGCGATGGCCGCTGGACCAATCAGCTTAGCGGGTTGGGATGAAGGTCGAAACGGGCGCCAGGGGCGCCACGCTTCTGGTCCCGCCTGGAACCAGGCCGTACGCTGAGGCCATGAACGACCACACGCTGCGTGTCTTGGAGTTCGACAAGGTGCGGGCGATGCTCGCGGGGGAGACCGCCTTCAGCCTTGGGCGGGAGCTTGCGCTGGCGCTCGAGCCCAGGGCCGAACACGAGGCCGTGCTGGCCCTCCAGGCCGAGACCGCGGAGATGACGAACCTCGACCGGATGGGGCTCGAGGTGCCCCTCGGCGGCATGCGCGACCTGCGGCCGTTGGTTCAGGCCGCCACGATCGGACAGGCGATCGAACCCGGCGACCTCCAGGACGCCGCCGGGGCGCTCGACACCGCCTGGCGCGCGCGCCAGCTCGCGGAGCGCCTCGCGGAGCAGACGCCACGCCTCGCGGCGATCGCCGAGACGATCGCCGACTTCCGGCCCTTCGTCGCCCATGTGCGTCGCGCGATCACGCCGCGGGGGGCGGTGGCGGACGAGGCGAGCGCGGAGCTGGCGGCGGTTCGTCGCGAGCTGCGGAGCGCACACGCGCGCCTCGAACAGCGCGCCCGCGCCGCGCTCGGCGACGCGGTGCGGCGGGGAATCGCGCAGGAGGAGCTGCTGACCGAGCGCAACGGGCGGATGGTCATCCCCGTGAAGGCGGACTTCCGCGGCCAGCTTCCCGGGATCGTGCACGACGTGTCGTCGAGCGGGGCAACGATATTCCTGGAACCGATGAGCGTGGTGGAGACGGGCAACGAGGTGCGGGAGCTGCAGTTGGCCGAGGAGCGCGAGGAGCGCCGCGTGCTGCTGCAGCTCTCGGCGATGGTGGGGGAACGGGCGCAGGAGGCGCTGGCCACGCTGGCGGCGATGGCGCGGCTCGACCTGCTGCACGCGAAGGTGCTCCTGGGCAAGCGGCTGGGGGCGCCCCTGCCGCGGGCGGACGGCGACGACTCGTGGCTGGGGGAGTGGGGCGACACGACGCTCGTGCGGGCGCGCCACCCACTCCTGCGCGGCGAGGTCGTGCCGATCGACCTCGACCTGAGAGAAGAGACGCCGGGCCTGCTCATCACGGGGCCGAACACGGGCGGGAAGACGGTGGCGCTGAAGACGGTGGGGCTGCTCACGCTGATGGCGCAGGCCGGATTGCCCGTCCCTTGCGACGAGGGCAGCCGCTTCGTTACCTACGGGGCGATCCACGCCGACATCGGCGACGAGCAGTCGATCGAGCAGTCACTCTCGACGTTCTCCTCGCACATGCGGACGATGGGCGGAATCCTGGAGGTGGCGGCGCCGGGCACGCTGGTGCTGCTCGACGAGCTGGGGGCGGGTACCGATCCGGAGGAGGGGGCCGCACTCTCCCGCGCCATCCTGGAGACGCTCCTCGACCGCGGCTGCGCGATCATCGCGACCACGCACCACGGCGAGCTGAAGCACTTCGCGCAGGAGGAGCCACGCCTGCGGAACGCCTCGGTGGAGTTCGACCTGCAGACCCTGAGTCCGACGTACCACCTCATGATCGGGCTACCGGGCCAGTCGAACGCGATCGCGATCGCACGGCGGCTGGGCATCGACGAGGGGGTGCTGGGGCGTGCCGAAGAGCGCATCGCCCCGGAGACACGCGAGCTCGACGGCCTGCTGGACGAGGCGCGTCGCGAGCGGGCCAACGCGGCCGAAGCGCGCAGGCGCGAGGAGGAGGCGCGGCACGAGTCCGAGGAGCTGCGCCTGCAATTGGCGGAGCAACACCGTGACATCGAGTCGGAACGCGAGGCGATCCTGGGGCGAGCGCGACGCGAAGGGGAGACGCTGGTCGCCCGCGCCCAGCGCGAGCTTGAGCGCCTCGAACGGCGGGAACGCGATCGCACCGTCGACCGCGCGGCGGCGGAGCGCCTTCAGGCCCTGGACGCCGAGATCGAGTCGGCGGGGAAAGCGGCGACGGAGCGAGCGACAGCCTGGCTCGACACAGTCTCGCCGGGCGACGTGGTGCGCGTGCGTGACATCCCACAGGAAGGGGAGGCGGTGACGGGGGTGGGGCAGGACGGACGCGTGGAGGTGCGCTTCGGCTCGATGCGGATGAAGGTCTCGGTGGACCGCATCGAGCGGACGGAACCGAAGCTGGCGGTGGCCACACCGGCCGCGGTGAACCTGCCCCCGACCAGCACCGTCGCGGCCGAGCTCGACCTGCGGGGACAACGCGCGGAGGAAGCGGTCCAGACCTTCGAGGGGCACCTCGACGAGGCCTTTCGGGCGGGCCTGCCCACCATTCGCATCATCCACGGGAAAGGCACGGGGGCCCTGCGGGCGGCCATCCGCGAGGCGCTGGCGCGGCACCCCCTCGTGCGGCGCTACGAGACGGCGCCGCCGCACGACGGCGGCGACGGCGTGACCATCGCCGTGCTGGCGGGCTGACCATGCCTCGTCAGCGAAGCGGCGGAGGCCTCCAGGCGTCACTCGGCTTCTCCGGGGGCGAACGCGCCGACGCCCCGCTGGCGGCGCGCATGCGTCCGCGCACCCTCGACGAGTTCGTGGGGCAGCAGCCGGCGGTGGGGCCGGACGCGCTCCTGGGGCGGGCGGCGACGGGCGGAGCGCTCCCCTCGGTCATCCTCTGGGGGCCGCCCGGCTGCGGGAAGACGACGCTGGCGCGCATCCTCGCGCGCGAAGCGGAGGGCGAGTTCGTGGCCATCTCCGCGGTCGCCTCGGGGGTGGCGGAGCTGCGGCGCGTCATCGGTGAGGCGCAGCAGCGCCGGGAGGCGGACGTGCGCACGGTCCTCTTCATCGACGAGATTCACCGGTTCAACAAGGCGCAGCAGGACGTCATCCTGCCTTATGTCGAGAATGGAACGCTGACCCTGATCGGGGCGACGACGGAGAACCCTTCCTTCGAGGTGGTCGCGCCCCTGCTGAGCCGTGTGCGGGTGGTGCGGTTGGAGGCGTTGGCCGAGGACGACCTGGCCCGCATCGCCGAGCGCGCGCTGGCGGACGCGGAGCGCGGGCTGGGGGCGCTGGGACTCGCGATCGAGGAAGAGGCCCGCGACGCACTCAGCGAGGGCGCGCACGGGGACGCGCGGGCAGCGCTGAGCGCCCTCGAAATCGCAGCGGACTCGGCGCGGGAGGACGGCCGTGAGCGCATCGGGCCGGCAGACGTGCGGCGGGCGCTACAGGAGCGCCGTCCCTACTACGACAAGGAAGGCGACTACCACTACGACGCCATTTCGGCCTTCATCAAGTCGCTGCGGGGGTCGGACCCGGACGCGGCGGTCTACTGGCTGGCGCGGATGGTGGAGGCGGGTGAGGATCCGCTCTTCATCGTGCGGCGGATGGTGATCCTGGCGGCGGAGGACATCGGCCTGGCGGACCCGCAGGCGCTGGGGGTGGCGACCGCCTGCCAGCAGGCGGTGCACTTCATCGGCATGCCCGAGGGGTTCCTGCCGATGGCGGAGTGCGCGCTCTACCTGGCGCTGGCGCCGAAGAGCAACTCGGCGCTGACGGCCTACGCGCGAGCGAGCGAGGACGCGCGGCGCACCTCGCACCTGCCCGTGCCGCTGCACCTTCGCAACGCGGCCACCGGCCTCATGCGGGAGATGGGCTATGGCTCCGGGTATCGCTACGCCCACGACGAACCCGGTCACTACGCCGAGGACGAACGCTACCTTCCCGAAGAGTTGGGCGAGACGCGGTACTATCACGCGGGCGCGCTGGGAGCCGAGGCGGCGCTGGCCGAACGGCTCGCCCGGCAACGAACGCCCGGGGAGGACCGCTCTGACAGCGATCAAGGTTGAGGTGCTCCATGCCCGCGGGCAGTCGCCGGGCGCGGAGGCGGAAGAGAACCTGCGTCTCGCCATTGAGGCCACGGCGGTCGAAGTGGAGGTCACCTACACGGAGGTGCTGAGCCAGGAAGACGCGACGGTGAAGCGATTCCTGGGCACACCCAGCATCCGCGTGGAAGGGATCGACGTGGAGTACGGCAACCGTCCGCCGGAAGAGGTGCAGGTCGGGACGCGCTACTACAACTCGCCGGAGGGCTGGAAGCCGTACCCCCATGCCCGGATGATCGCGAACGCGATCCTGGAGGCGCACTCGCGCGACGGCGGCTAGCCCTCGGGGGTCGTCGCCTCGCGCTTTCGCGTGGCGGGCCCGGCAATCTCGGCGAAGCGCCCCTCGCTGTCCCAGAGCAGCCACCACTCGCGCTTCGCCTCCATGCGCAGGAAACGCTCGTTGCGGCGCCGCACCACCTCGGTCTGGCGGAAGCCGGCGCGCTCGAAGGAGCGCCGGGCGCGTTCGTTCCACTCGAGCGTGTGCAGGTAGATGCGCCGCAGGGGGAGGGACTGCCAGACAAAGCGGAGGAATGCGATGGTGGCCTCCGTGCCGAGCCCGGCGCCGCGGCTCTCGGCGGGACCGATAGAGATGCCGTACTCGGCCGTGCCGGAGGCGTGGTCGGCGTTGTAGTACATGAGCGCGCCGATGTGCTCACCCTCGGCTGTCTCGATGGCGTAGGCGTGGCGGGCGGGGTTGGCGAAGCGCAGGTCGCGCTCGAACTGCTGCACGAACTCGCGATAGGAGAGGATGAGGGGCGGAGTGGCGTCGTAGCGAGCGACCTCGGGGTCCTTGCGCCAGGCGTACTCGGCGGGGGCGTCCTCGATGCGCTTCTCGCGGATGCGGAGGCGGGGTGTGGCGGCCACGACACCGGGTTCGGCCACGCTCATGCGTCCTCCCACAGGGCCGCGAGCGCCTGCTCGAGGATAGAGCGCTCCGTCTCGAACGTGAGCTGAGCGAGGGCCTCGCTGGCCGGGGCCCAGATGACTTCGTCGAACTCGTGATCTCGCGCGGAGAAGTCACCACCGTGGGCAGGCATGAGCCAGTGGTGGACGCGCTTGTGGTATCGCCGCCCGTCGCGGGCGAACCAGTAGTCGATGACCCCCACCTTCTCGCCGAGCGCGACCTCCAGGCCCGTCTCTTCGGCGACCTCGCGGAGGGCCGTGGCTTCGAGCGTTTCGCCGCGATCGGGGGTGCCCTTGGGGAGCGCCCAGCGGCGTTCCCCTGCCTGGTAGCCGATGACGACCTCGAGGCCACCGCCGGAATCCCGGCGCCAGACCACGCCACCGGCGGAGACGGCATCGATAACGGGCAGGCGGCGGGCGGCGCGCGTGCTCACTCGTCGAACTCCTCGTAGTCGCGCGGGACGGCCGAGGCGGCCTCGATCGCCTCGCCCACCAGTTCTCCCCATCCCTCCGGGGCATCCGGGGCGAATTCGCGCAGGTATTCGAGGGCGACTTCGCCGCCGATCTCACCGGCCGCTTCGATTGCGGCCTTCGCCACGTCCTCGTCGGGATCGACGAAGAGGTCGGCGAGGCGGTCAACCGCCTCCTCGGAGGCGATCTCGCCGGCGGCGATGACGGCCTCGCGGCGGAACTCGGGGTCGCCGGAGTCGAACTGCTCGAGCACGTATTCGAGCCAGTCCTCGCGGGCGGAGAGCCCCATGGCGCGCACGGCGGCGAGGCGCACGGTCTCGTCGTCGCCGTAGTAGGCCTCGAGCACGAGTCCTTCGATCCAGGGAAGGGAGCGGGGGGCGAGCGACTCGAGGGCGCTGGCCCGGACGGCGGGAGCGCGGGCGGGGTCGGCGGCAGCGGCGCGGAGTCCATCAACGACGGGCTCTCCCTCGCGCTCGGGAAAGCGGCCCAGCTCCAGGCGCATCACGAACTCGCCGAGGATGTCGGCGGCCCCCGCGGCCACCTCCTCATCGTCGTCGTCGCGGAGGACGGACGTCAGGAGGCGGGCGGTACCCCAGTGGGACGACTCGCGCAGGGCCTCAACGGCGGCGCCACGGACCTCGGCGAGGGGGTCGTGGACGGCCACGGCGGCGAAGCGCGAGAACTCAACATCCACGCTCTCATCGGAGAGGCGCACGGCCTCGGTGATGACCTTCACCCGGGTGTCGTCGGGGATGCGGGGCCAGGCGGCTTCGAGCGCCTTCACCTGCTCGCGATGGAGGTCGGAGAGGACGGGAAGCTCGGAGGGGAGGAGGTCGGCGCCGGCGGCGAGCCGTTCGAGGGCCTCGGTGAGCTCGGCGAGCGGCGTCGGGGGGACGGTCATGCCTGAGATGGTACACAGCGTCTAGCCCTCGGCGCGAAGGTCGCGGGAAAGAAGTGCCTCCACCGCCTCGGTCACGGAGGATTGGCCAGCGATAACGGCGTTGACCTGCTCGGCGATGGGCAGGTCGAGGCGGTGGCGAGCGGCCAGCGCGAGCGCGACGGGGGCGGTGGCGGCGCCCTCGACGACGCCGCCGGCCGCGGCCAGTGCCTGCGCGGGCGTATCGCCGGCGGCCAGGCGCTCGCCGAAGCGGTGGTTGCGGCTGAGGGGGGAGTAGCAGGTCGCCATCAGGTCGCCGATGCCAGCGAGGCCGAGGAGCGTCTGCGCGGAGGCGCCTTCGGCCATCGCGAGGCGCGTGATCTCGGCCAGGCCGCGCGTCGTCAGGGCGGCGAGCGCGTTCGCCCCGAGTCCGAGTCCCGCCGCCACGCCCCCGGCGATGGCAACGACGTTCTTGAGGGCGCCGCCGAGCTCGACGCCGGCAAGGTCGGCGGAGCGGTAGACGCGAAAACGGGAAGTGCTGAGGGCGCGCTGCCACATCTCCGCCCCGGACTCGCGAACGGAGGCGACGGTGGAGGCGGCGGGCAGGCCGGCGACGATCTCGCGGGCGAGATTCGGGCCGGAGAGGGCGGAGATACGCTCGGCGGGCCAGCCGCAGTCCGCGAGCACCTCGCTCATGCGCAGCAGAGTGCCGTGCTCGATGCCCTTCGCGGCCGTCAGCACGGGCGCATCGCGAGACAGGGCCGGGTGCTCCGCCGTGGCCCGGAACGCCTGTGCGGGCACGGCGACGACGATGCCGTCGGCGTCGGCGGGGGCGGTATCGACGGGGCGGATGCGAACCGAGGAGGACAGCTCGAAGCCGGGAAGGCGCGCGAGACCGCGGTCGCGGTCGACGGTGGCGGCCTCGGCAGGGGTGCGGGTGAGCAGTGTGACCTCAGCGCCACTCTGGGCAAGGAGGTGCGCAAGGGTCACGCCCCAGGAGGTCGCGCCGGCAACGACGAAGGAGGGCACGACTCAGCCGCTCGCGGGCTTGTCGCCGCCCTGCCCGAGGCGGGGCTCGGTGCCTGCGATCAGACGGCGGATGTTGGGGATGTGCATGTAGTAGAGGAAACCAACGACGGCGAGGGTGTACCAGGCGATGACGGGTTCGATTTTCCCGGCCAGGGCGAGCCCTCCGGTGGCGCCGACGGCCGCGATCCCGCCGGCGAGCGACATGACGGAGGCCATGCGGGTGATGGCGAGGGCGATCACGGCAACGCCCACGATAGCGAGGGCAAAGAGGGGGACTACGGGAAGGAGCGACCCGACGGCGGTGGCGACGCCGCGCCCGCCGCGAAAGCCCGCGAAGACCGGCCAGATGTGACCGAGCACCGCCGCTCCCGCTCCGGCCATGGCAACACCGTAGTCGTCGAAGAGGAAGCGGCCGATGAGGACGGGGCCAGCCCCCTTGGCGACATCGCCGACGAGGGCGAGGACGGCGGGGATGGGACCGGCGGTGCGGAGGATGTTGGTCGTGCCCGTCTTGCCGCTGCCGAACTCGCGGATGTCCTTGCGCAGCCAGAGGTACCCGAGCACGAGACCGGTCGGGATCGAGCCGAGGACGTAGCCGATGGCGACGTTGCCGAGGTACTCGGCGATCATGCCGGCTCATCTTCCTCGCTCGAGCCACGAAACGCGAATCGGATGGCCGTTCCCTCGAAGTCGTGCGCTTCCCGCAGACAGCGTTCGAGATAACGGCGGTAGCTGAAGTGGATCAGCTTCGGGTCGTTCACGAACACGACGAAGGTGGGCGGGTCGACGGAGGGCTGCGTGGCGAAGCGGATCTTGAGGCGCTTGCTGTGGACGACAGGCGGGGCGTGGTCGCGGATGGCGCGGCGGAAGATGCCGTTCAGTTCGCCCGTGGGGATGCGCCGGCGGCGCGCCTCGCGCGCGTCCGCGGCGAGGCGCAGGACGTCGGGAAGGCCGGCGGCCTCCTCCGCCGAGACGAAGGTGAACAGGGCCCAGGGGAGAAAGCGGAAGCGCCGGCGCATGGCGCCGAGGAGACGGGCGCGGTCCTCCTCGGGGCTCTCCCACAGGTCGGTCTTGTTGACGGCGACGACGAGGCCCGTGGCTGCGTCCTGCACGAGGCCCGCGATGTGCGTGTCCTGCGAGGTGACGCCCTGCGAGCCGTCAATGAGAAGGATGGCGACATCGCAGCGGGCAAGGGCGGCGGTGGCGCGGAGGACGGCATGCCGCTCGACCCCCTGTCCACGCTTGCCCGGCCGCCGGATGCCGGCGGTGTCGATGAGGGTGAAGGCGCCCTCGGGAGCGTCGAGGTCGGTGTCGATGGCGTCACGGGTCGTGCCCGCAACCTCGCTGACGATGACGCGCTCCTCGCCGATGAGGGCGTTCACGAGCGTGGACTTGCCCACGTTCGGGCGTCCCACAATGGCCACGCGGACGCGATCGCGCTCGACGAGGGGCGGGGTCTCGGGGAGGCGCTCTACGACCCCGTCGAGGAGGAGGCCGACGTTCAGGTCGTGCAGGGCGGAGACGGGCAGGGGTGGGCCGAAGCCGAGGGCGCCGGCCTCGGCGGCGGCGACAATCTCGCGCGATTCGTTGTCGGCCTTGGTGGCGACGAGGATGGCGGGCGTGTGGCCGCGACGCACGGCGTCGGCCACATCGTAGTCGCTGGCGGTGAGGCCGTCGCGGGCATCGACGCAGAAGAGGACGAGCGTGGCCTCATCGATGGCGGCTTTGATCTGGGCGCGGATCAAGTCGGTGTAGTCGCCTTCATCCTCGACCTGGAAGCCGCCGGTATCGAGCAGGAGGAAGGGTCGGTCGCGCCACTCGACCTCGGCCTCGAGGCGGTCGCGGGTGGTGCCGGGCTCGTCCTCGATGATGGCGAGGCGGGCGCCCACGATACGGTTGAAGAGTGATGACTTGCCCACGTTGGGGCGGCCCACGATGGCGACGCGGGGGAGGTGGCCAGCGGCGATCACTGGGTATCTTCCCCCGTCTCGTCGGTCTCGTCGGTCTCGTCCGTCTCGCCGTCCTCTCCTGTCTCCGCTTCTTCCGTCTCAGTCTCGCCCACCTCGGTCTCGCCCGCTTCCGGCTCGCCGGTTTCGACCTCGTCCACTTCCTCGCTCGGTTCCTCCTCTGCGACGAGGCGCACGAGGAGAGCCTCAACGGAGACCACCTCGATGCCCTGGGGCGCTGAGACCTCGGCTTCGTACCGGGCGAGGCCGGGGGACGCACCCGCGAGGGAGACGGCGGCAATCACATCCGGGAAGGCAAGGCGGGCAAGGTCCGGCTCGGGGCCGACCAGCGCGACTTCGACGGCGTAGACGCCGGGCGCAACCGACAGGCCCGGGGGGATGTCCTCGAAGACGGGCGCAACCTGGAGCGTGCGCCAGCCCTCCTGCGCCTCGATCGTGACGGTGATGAAGACGGTCTCGACCGCGGCCGTCAGGCCAGCGGGGGGGTCAAGCTCGCGGCGCTCGATGACCTGGGCGATGGCCCCGCTGACGTCGGCATCGTCGACGACGAAGGCAGTGAGACGCTCCACGATCTCGCGGGGGCCGGTGACCTCCACCGGCGAGGGACTGACGGAGACGTCGGTAACGGTGTAGCCGCGCGCGGGCCTGCCGGTGGCGCGGCCCAGGACGGCGATCTGGCGGGTGAGGAGCGCCTCCTCCACGGGAACGGTGACGCGGGCGCGGTTGCGGGGGAGGGTGACGGTGACGCGCGAGCCGTCGCTCGTGCGGGGCGCAAGCTCGACGTTGAAGGTCTGGGTGGTCTGCAGTCCTGCAATGGATACGGTCGCCTGGACTTGGTCCACCGACTCCACGAGGCCCTCACGGCCGGTGATGGTGACGAAGGGAGGGACGACCTCGGGCAGGCCCTGGCGGAAGCCCGAGGGAAGCTCGCCGGTGATGACAACGGTGACGGGCAACTCCCTGCTCACGGTCGGCACCACCGAGACCTCCACCGTGCCCGGCTCGGGGCGGACGACGCGGACGTCCCGGCGGTCCGTGGTGACCGTGACGGGGAGGCTGCGCACGTCGCCGGCACGGACATCGGAGGCATCGACGACTGCACTGAAGTCGGCGGCGCGCAGGTCGTCGACCTCCCCCTCGCGGGCTTCGACGAGGGCGCGGATGGGGGTGACCTCGCGCACGATGAGGCCGGGAGGGGCGTTCACCACTTCCACCCGAATGGCCGACTGATCCTCGCCGGGAACTGTGGCCTCGATGCGGGGATTTTCGACATCCTCGACGAGGAACCAGATGGCGAACGCGAGGACAAGGCTGAAGATAGCGAGCATCCAGTGGCGAAAGACGGCCAGGACGGCCGTCGCCACAAGAATGCGCGCCGTGAGCAGCAGAGGACGGAAGCGGACCCAGAGGTCACTCATTCGTCACGCGCTTGAGGCCACCCGCTTCACGGCCGTTGTCGGGGCGCCGCATCATGCGGCGCTGAAGCTCCTGGGCCAGGAGCGTGCCGCGAGCGACACGGTCGAGGCGCCCGCCCTGGGCGACGCTGATCTCGCCCGTCTCCTCGGAGACGACGACCGTGACGGCATCGGTCTGCTCGGTGATGCCGACGGCGGCGCGATGGCGGGTGCCGAGCCGGCGCGCTCCGCCGTGCACCTCATCGGCGAGGGGGAGCTCACACGAGGCGGCGACCACACGCCCGCCACGGATGACGGTGGCCATGTCGTGCATGGGAGAGTTGGGGAAGAAGATGCCCTCGACGAGCTCGGCCGAGACGCGAGCGTCGACAGGCACGCCCGTCTCGACGACGTCCTGCAAGCCGGTCTCGCGCTCGAACACGAGGAGGGCGCCGTGACGCTCGCGGGCCATGCGCGTGGCCGACTCGGCGATGATGTCGATGGTCTCCTCGGTTGGGTCGTGCGCGAGGAGATCCTGGATGCCGGTTCGGCCAAGCAGGTCGAGGCCGCGCCTGATCTCGGGCTGGAAGATGACGGCCGCGCCTACGATGAGGGCGACAAGGCCGTTCTGGAGGATCCAGTTAACGGCCGTGAGGTCGAACGCCAACCCCAGGATGACGAGGACGAGGATGAGGGCCACGGCGCCCCGCAACAGGGTGATGGCGCGGGTGCGGCTGAGCAGCCGGAAGGTGGCGAAGATGGCGACCGCGATGAGCAACACGTCGATCGCAGCCGACCAGTCGAACTGGTTGAGGACTTCGCGGGCGTGCTGGAAGTCCATGTCTCATCGCTCGCGGCGCGCAGGCGCCGGCCTCCCGGAGCAATCATAGCGAACGTGCCGCGGGGCAGAGGGTCAGGCGGAGGGAGGCTCCAGACGGCCAAGGAGGAACGCCACGGCTGCCGCCTGCGCCCACACACGGTTCTCCGCCTGGTCGAAGATGATCGAGTTGGGGGACTCCATGGCGGCGTCGCTGATCTCCTCGCCGCGGTGGGCGGGGAGGTCGTGCATGATGAGGGCGTTGGGAGCGGTGCGGGCCACCAGCGCCTCATCGAGGCGGTAGCCGACGAAGTCGATACGGCGCTGCTCCGCTTCACGCTCCTGGCCCATGGAGATCCAGGTGTCGGTGTAGAGCGCATCGGCGCCGGCGGCCGCTTCCTCGGGGTCGGCGGTGAGGAGGAAGGCGCCGCCGTTCGCCTCAGCGCGCACCTGGGCCTCGGTGGTCACGGCCTCGGGCGGGGCGTAGCCGTTGGGCGAGGCGAGGCGCACGTCCATGCCAATGGAGGCGGCGGTCACGATGAGGCTGGAGGAGACGTTGTTGCCATCGCCGATGAAGGCGAGGGAGCGCCCCCGCGGATCGCCGAAGCGCTCGCGCAAGGTGAGCAGGTCCGCGAGGGCCTGGCAGGGGTGCTGTTCGTCGGTGAGGGCGTTGACGACGGGGATGTCGGAAAAGCGGGCGTACTCCTCGATGATGCCCTGACCGAAGGTGCGCACGGCGACGATGTCGACGTAGCGGGCGAGCACGCGGGCGACATCCTTGATCGCCTCGCGCTCCCCGAGCCCCACTTCCTGGGGCGCCAGGTAGAGGGTCTCGCCGCCGAGGTGGTGCATGCCTACCTGGAAGCTGACCCGCGTGCGCAGGGAAGGCTTCTCGAAGAGGAGGGCAAGGTGTTGCCCTTCGAGCAGACGACGGGGACGGCGCTTGAGCTCCAGGGCGGTCTCCAGGAGGAAACCGATCTCGGCGGGCGTGAGGTCGGCGGAGTCAAGCAGATGGCGTGTCATTAGAAGAGTCTTGGGGAGCCGCCGCCAACGGACAATGATCGCCACGAAGGGCTGGTGGGGCCCGTGGGGCGGGTGTTTGGTACGATCGGAGGACCGCAGGGGTGTAGCTCAGTTGGTAGAGCATCGGCCTCCAAATCCGAGTGTCGCGGGTTCGAGTCCTGCCACCCCTGCCAGCACACCCTCCTCGTAGGGGCGCCGGCGCTTGCCGGTGGGTCGCTCGCTGCCTACGATCGATGGTCTGGGCCCAGGTGGTGGAACCGGCAGACACGCTGTCTTGAGGGGGCAGTGCCCTTTTGGGCGTGTGAGTTCAAATCTCACCCTGGGCACCAGTCTTCTTCCCGGCGCCGTGGCCAAGTGGTAAGGCAGAGGTCTGCAAAACCTTTATCACCGGTTCGATTCCGGTCGGCGCCTCCAGCCTTGCTGGCTCCGAATGGAGCCTCCCCCGTCCGCTGGTAGAATCCGGCGATCCCACGTCGAGGACCGCCCATGACGTTCGCCGAGACTGTCGCCCTTGCTCGCGCCGAGAACCGCACCCTGCTCTCCGAGGTGGAGGCGAAGGCCGCGCTCGCGGAGGCGGGCGTGCCCGTGACGGCGACGACGCTCGCGCAGACGCGAGAGGCGGCGGCGGCGCAAGCGGAGGCGATCGGCTATCCCGTGGCGCTGAAGGTCGTTTCGCCGAACGTCGCGCACAAGAGCGACGTTGGCGGTGTGGTGCTCGGGCTCGAGAGCCACGAAGAGGTGGCCGAGGCCTACGACGAGATCATCGGCGCGGTGAGCGGAGCCCAGCCAGACGCCAGGATCGAGGGCGTCTCGGTGCAGGAGATGGCGGCGCCCGGAGCCGAGGTGATCGTGGGGGTGTCGACGGACGCGCAGTTCGGGCCGGTGATGATGTTCGGGCTCGGGGGGATCATGGTGGAGGTGCTGGGGGATGTGTCCTTCCGGCTGGCGCCCCTGGGAGAGGGCGACGCGCGGGACATGATCGACGAGATCCAGGGGCGCCAGGTGCTCGACGGCGTGCGAGGGCAGCCTCCGGTCGACATCGCCGCCATCGAGGGGATGCTCGACCGCGTGTCGCGGTTCGCGTCCGCGCACCCGGAGGTGGCGGAGCTGGACCTGAACCCGGTCATCGCCTCGCCCGACGGGGCGATCGCGGTGGACGCGCGCATCGTGCTGGCGGAGGCCTGAGATGTCGGTTCCGGGACACCCGCTCGACCGCATGTTCAACCCGAAGACGGTCGCCATCATCGGCGACAAGGGCCCGAACTACATGTGGCTGCGGAACAACCAGCCGTTCAAGGAGCAGGGCGGGAACCTGTATTCGGTCCAGATCGACGAGAAGGAGATCCCGGGCATCGAGGAGCTGGGGATCGAGAACTTCACGGCGCTCACAGACATCCCCGAGCCGGTCGACTACGCGGTCGTGGCGGTGCCGCGCCACGTCTCGCCCTACGTCCTGAAGGACCTGATCGAGGCGAAGGTGGGGGGGGCGGCGTTCTTCACGTCGGGCTTCGCGGAGACGGGCGAAGAGCTGGGCGTGAACCTTCAGGCGCAGCTCACGGCGATGGCTCGCGACGGGAACTTCAACGTGGTTGGGCCGAACTGCATGGGGCTCTACCTGCCGCGCGTGGGGGTGCGCTTCAATCCGGACGTGCCGGTCGCGGATGACGGGAGAGTGGGGTTCGTTTCGCAGTCGGGGACGCACAGCATCATGTTCAGCCTGGTGATGGGGGCGAACGGGATGCACCTGAGCCGCTGCGCCAGCTTTGGCAACGCCATCGTGCTCGACATCAGCGACTACCTCGAGTACCTGACGGAGGACCCGGAGACGGACGTCATCGCGATGTACGTGGAGGGCGTCAAGGACGGCCCTCGCTTCGTGCGGGCGCTGCGCGAGGCAACCGCCCGCAAGCCGGTGGTGGTGTGGAAGGGCGGCCAGACGGATGCGGGCGCGCGCGCCACGATGTCGCACACGGGCTCGCTGGCGTCGCCGCACGCCGTCTGGCAGGGGATCATGCGGCAGTGCGGGGCGATCTCGACGAACAGCCTCGACGAGACCGTGGACGTCGCGAAGGTGCTGCTCGACGCCAAGCCCTCGACGGGGCGGCGGATGGCGCTCATGGCGATGACAGGCGGCCAGTCGGTCTCGATCACGGACGCCTTCGTGCGGGAGGGGTTCGAGGTGGGGCGGCTGAGCGAGCAGTCGTACGCGGAGCTGTCGAGCTTTTTCAACATCATCGGCGGGAGCTTCCAGAACCCGCTCGATATGGCGGGCACGGTGCAGGGCAAGCGCGAAACGCTCGAGCGCATCCTCGGCGTCCTCGACGCCGACGCGAGCGTCGACGCGCTTGTGATGGAGCAGTCCGCGATGTTCGGGGCCAGGCAGTGGAAGGAACACCCGGAGCGGGTGGAGGACCTCGTCGATACGCTGGCGGGACACATCGAGCGGTCGGCCAAGCCGTTCCTGATGGTGATGCACCCCGCCCACGAGGAAGCGTTCGTGGCTGAGGTGCGGCTGAAGTTCGCGGAACGGCGCATCCCCGTGTTCGCCAGCTTCGAGCGGGCGGCGGCGGCAGCAGCGCTCGCCCTGCCGCGGGGGACGCGCTCCTAGCGTTCGGGGCAGGCGGCGCAGCGAGGCAGGGCGTGGTGCGGCTCGCGAGTCACGACGCCGGCGGTCGCGAGGAGCGCACGCAGGCGCCAGAGGGGCAGACCCATCACGGAGCAGTAGCAGCCGTCGAGCATGGCCACGGTGGGGACGTCCTCGTCCTGGATGGCATAGGCGCCCGCCTTGTCGAGGGGGCGTCCGCTCGCGACGTAGGCCGCGATCGTCTCGTCGGCGAGGCTCGAGAGGGTGACCTCGGAGGTGCTGACGTCACTGGCGGCGCCGCTCGCGGAGACGACGGCGATGCCAGTCACGACACGATGGGTCTTGCCGCGCAACACCCGCAGCATCGCCAGGGCGGTGTCCGCATCACCGGGCTTGCCGTAGGCGCGCTCGCCGTCGTGCACGATGGTGTCGGCGCCGAGGACGACGGCGCCGGGGTGGCGGCGGGAGACGGCGGAGGCCTTCTCGCGAGCGAGGCGGCGGGCGTCGGCGCGGGGATCGTCGGTGGTGCGCTCGTCGATGGCGGCGGGGTCGACGGTGGCGTCGTCAAGGAGGGCGCGCAGGAGCTCGCGGCGGCGGGGCGAGGCGGAGGCGAGGACGACGGGAGGGGGCACGCTAGCCGGCGGGGCGCGTCAGGCGAGAGACGCACTCGATATGGGCTGTCTGCGGGAACATGTCGATGGGCGTGACGCCTTCCAGCGTGTATCCCTCGTCGGTGAGGCGGCGCAGGTCGCGGGCGAGGGTGGTGGGGTTGCAGGAGACGTAGACAACCGAGGGAGGGGCGAGGGCCACGAGCGCCTCCAGGACCTCGGGGGCGCAACCCACGCGGGGCGGGTCGAGAAGCACAACGTCGGGCTCCTCGGCGAGCTCGGGCAGGAGCTCCTCCACCTTGGCGCGGCGGAACTCGACGTTCTCGACGCCTTCGAGGTTGATTTCGGCGTCGCGCAGGGCGGAGGGTGACTCCTCGATCGCGATGACCCGCTCGAAGCGTCCGGCGAAGAGGGCGGCGAAGGTTCCGACACCCGCGTAGGCGTCGACGAGCAGCCCACCCTCGCGGGGAAGCTCGGCGCCGACGAGCTGGACGAGCTTCTCCGCCTGGGCGCTGTTTACCTGGAAGAAGGAGGAAGCGCTCACGTGGAAGCGCCGGCCGCCGAGCTCCTCAATGTAGTGGTCCTGGCCGCTCTCGTCGGGGAGCGTCTCAATGGCGGGGGCGACGAGGGTGCTCTCGGTGGCGGCGTTGCGCCGGAGCTGGATCTGGTGGAGGCCGCGGGCGTGCCCCTGGAGGCGGGGGAGGATGGCGTTCACCCAGGGGTCGGCGATAGGGCACTTCTTGACCGTGAGCAGGCCGCGTCCGCGACGGTGGATGAAGCCGGCATCGCCGAACTTCCGTCCCGTGGAGAAACGGACGTGGTTGCGGTAGCCCCAGGGGTTCTCGGCGCCGACGACCTGATTCACGGGGGCATCGGGGAGTCCACCGATGCGGGCGAGCTGCTCGCGGACGATGCCCTCCTTGGCGGCGAGCTGAGCGGGGTAGTCGAGGTGCTGGAGCTGGCAGCCGCCACACTGGCCGAAGAGGGAGCACTTCGGCTCGACACGGCTGCGGGAGGGCTCGAGGACCTTCGTGACGACGCCTTCGACGTAGTCGCGGTGGATGCGCTCGACCTCAACTTCCACGAGCTCGCCGGGGGCGGCGAAGGCGGCCATGAGCGCCCTGCCGTCGGGGAGGCGGGCGAGGCCGCGTCCGCCCGCCACGATCCGCTCGATGCGAACGGTCTGGAGGCGCTCCTCCTCGGGAATCTCCTGCCTGCGGCGCCGGCGGCGAGCCATTCAGCTAGCGTAGCGGCGGGAAGAGGGTGGGGCGAACGGCGCTAGTCGAAGGCGCCTGCGGCGGCGAGTGAGGCGATGCGCTCGCCGTCGTAGCCGAGGATATCCTTGAGGACCTGTTCCGTGTGCTCGCCGACGGTGGGGGGCCGGCCGATGCGGGCGGGCGTGCGCGAGAGGCGGAAGCGCGATCCCTCGACGACCGACTCGCCATGGAGGGAGTGAGGGACGCGGACGAGGTGGCCGCGATGAACGAGCTGCGGGTCGTCGACGGCGCTGGACGCGCGAATGACGGCGTGTGCGGGCACGCCCGCGGCCTGCAGGATGCTCTCCGCTTCGGCGGGCGTGCGAGTCTCGGTCCAGGCCGAGATGGCGGCGTCGAGCTCATCCTGATTCGCCAGGCGGTCGGCGAGGGTGGCGTAGCGCTCGTCGCGGGCCCGGTCCGGCCGGTCCAGGGCAGTGCAGAGGCGGGTCCAGTCGCCGTCGTCGCGGACGGCGATGGCGACCCAGTCGTCATCGCCGCGGGTTGGGTAGACGCCGTGGGGCGCCATGTCGGCGTCGCGATTGCCCATGCGAGTGAGCACGCGGCCGGTGAGCTGGTAGTCGAGCAGCCAGGGGCTGAGGAAGTGGAGCGCGCTCTCGATCTGCGAGTGGTCGATGTACTGGCCTTCGCCCGTGCGGCGGCGGTGGTCGAGGGCGGCGAGGAGGGCGGGAAGGGCGAAACGCGGGGCAACGGTGTCGGTGTAGGCGCTGAAGGGGCCGGCGGGGGGGCGCTCGGGGTAACCGGTGAGGTCGATGAAGGTGGCGACGGCCGCCCCCATGGTGCCGAAACCGGAGACATCCGAGAGGGGGCCGTCCTGACCGAAGAGGCAGCTGCTGATCATGACCAGGTCCGGCTTGATGATGCGGAGCGACTCGTAGTCGAGGTCCCAGCGGCGGAAAGCCTTGGGCGCGAACGACTCGCCGACGACATCGGCCCAGCGCACGAGGTCGCGGGCGACTTCACGTCCCTCCTCGCAGCTGAGGTTGAGGGCAAGGCCGCGCTTGCCCGCGTTCATGTTGTCGAAGAAGAGAGAGTTCTGGGGCGCGAACTCGCCCTTGCGGAAGGGGGCCATGCTGCGGCCGGCGCCCGGGCGCGAGGGCGACTCGACGCGGATGACGGTGGCGCCGTAGTCCGCGAGTACGCGGGTGAGGACGGGGCCCGCCATCACCCACATGAAGTCGAGGACGCGGAGCCCCTTCAACGGCAGCTCCGTCGACGGCGCAGGTGCCGGAGGCGGAGCGGGCGGGCGCGCAGGTTCGGCGAGTACCTCGGTGGTGTGCTCGCCGGGACGGGGCGCGGGACGCTCCTTGCGGACGGGAAGGGAGGGGAGGCTGACGGAAGGGCCGGGGTGGAGCGCGTCGCGACCAGCCACGGGCAGGGAGCGCCAGTAGCCGCGCGCTTCGAGCTGCGGGTTCTCGAGCACCTCGGGGATGGTGGCGACCGGGAGGATGAGGAGGCGGCGCTTCTGGGCTCCGCGCATGAGCTCGGCCTTCGTCCTGGTCTTGAGGAAATCGCTCACGACGTTGATGACGCGGTCGAACTCCTCGTAGGGCTCATCGCCCCGCTGGAGGAGGGCGGCATACGCGATCCAGTCCTTGTCACGCGTCGCTTCGTCGCAGCCGCCTTCTTCGCAGATCCACTCCATGAGCCGCCGGGTGAAGGGTCCGATGGCGTTGCCGAAGAAGTAGGTGAGCGAGACGTAGCCGTCGTTCGCCTCCCAGATGAGCTTGAGCGTGACGGGCCCGATGACGGCGCCGCCTGCGACGCGCACGGTCTCGGGAGCGCCGGCGGCGGCGTTCACCATCTGGCCCATCGCCCCGAGATTCATCGCCTGCTGGATGGACACGTCGACGTGCTGGCCGCGTCCGGAGCGGACGCGCTCGGCGAGAGCGACAAGGGCGGCGCCGGCGGCCTCCGCTCCACCGTGGAGCCAGGCCTGGGGCGCGCTTACGCGGACGGGCGGAGCATCGGGGTAGCCAGCGATGTGCAGGGTTCCGGAGGAGGCCGCCACGGTGAGGTCGGTCGCGAGGTAGTTCGCCTTGGGGCCATCCTGGCCAAAGGGCGTGATGGACACGTAGACGAGCGCGGGGTTGACCCCGGCGAGGTCGTTCGCGCCGAGGCCGCGAGCCGCCATCACGCCGGGATCGGAGGACTCGATGAGGATATCGGCGGAGGCGGCTAGCCTCCGGAGCTGCTCCTGCCCTTCCGGCGAATCGAGGTCGAGCTCGATGCTGCGCCGGTTGCGGGCGTAGGCGGCCCAGTAGAGCGACTGCTCACCCTCGGGGGCGTCGGCGAGCAGGGGAGGGACACGGCGGGCGGGGGAGCCGCCGGGCGGCTCGACAAGGATCACTTCGGCGCCGAGGCCCGCGAGGATGTGGCCGCAGAGCAGGCCACGGTCGTCCGACAAGTCGAGGACACGGTAGGGGCTGAGCACGGCGGGATGGTAGCAGGGGACTCGGGAGCGAAGGGGCGGGGCGCCTAGGGAACGTTCTGGCAGGCGGCGCAGCGGCCGTACAGCTCGGCGTTGTGGCTGTCCAGCTCGAATCCGGCCGAGGTTGCGTTCTGCTCGATGGCGGCATCGAGAGAGGGGTCGCTGAACTCGGTGACGGAGCCGCACTCGCTGCAGATGAGGTGGTGGTGGTGAACCCCGCTGCGGGACTGCTCGTAGCGCACGCCCCCATCCTCGAGGGGAACACGGCAGACGATGTCGAGCTCCTGCAGGAGCTTGATCGTGCGGAAGACGGTGGCCCTTCCGATGTTGGGAAGGCGCTCGCTCAGCTCCTCAATGGTGAAGGGGCGGTTGGTGCCGGCGATCGCATCGAGAACGGCGCGACGGGGAGCGGTCAGGCGGTAGCCCGTGTCCTCAAGGCGCTCGGATGAGTCGGGGAGGGTGCTCACGTCAGCCATCGTAGGTTTGGCCGAAAGAGGGTGTCAACGGGAAGGGGAGCTCCCATTGCTTCCTTCTTGATACTTCGTCCCCTTGACACCTCATCTCAGATTGAACATGATACGGCGTCGCATTGATACCTGTAATCATCTTTCGGGGAGAACGATGGGACTGCCGTATCTGAAGGGGCTCAGCCGGGCGCTTGCCGGACTTCTCGGGGGCGTGGCGCTGATCGCCGTCGCCTGCGGTGATGACGACGACGGGGGCGGGGAGGGGGACGGCGCCACGCTTTCGGTGGTGGCCTCAGTGACCGTCGTCGAGGACCTGGTCAAGCAGGTGGGAGGAGACCGAGTCGAGGTGATCAGCATCGTTCCCTCAGGGGCCGACGCGCACGTGTTCGCAATCTCGCCGAGCGACATCCGTAAGACTGCCGAGGCGGATCTGGTCGTGATCGTCGGGGCGCAGTTGGGGGCGATCGAAGAGGACCTCGCCCGCCAAGCCGAGGGCGCAGTGCTCGAACTGACCCACGAGATGGACCTGAAGCCGTTCCCGGAAGGCCTGGCGCACGCCCAGGAGGAAGAGGCAGAGGGAGAAGGCGACGACCACGGCGAGGAGGAGCACGGGGCCTTCGACCCGCACTTCTGGATGGACATCGACCTCAGCATTGAGGCGGTCGAGGCGATCCGCGACGCACTCTCGCGCCTGGACCCCGATGGGGCGGACGGTTACCGCGAGCGGGCCGAGCGCTACATCGCAGAGCTGCGGGAAGTCGACAAGGAGATCGCGGAGATGCTCTCGGCGCTGCCGAAGGAGCGCCGCTATCTCGTTACGTTCCACAACGCGTACCGGTACTTCGCCGATCGCTACGGGCTCACGATCCTCGGCTTCCTCGTGGAAGGCCCGGACGAGGAGCCAGGTGCGAAGGCGATCACGGAACTGGTGGATAGCATCACCGAGTTGGGGATACCCTTCATCTTCACCGAGCCCCAGTTCAGTGCGCGTGTGATCGATCAGTTGGCGAAGGACACGGGCGCCTCTATTCGCACGATCCCGTCCGGCGGCCTGAGCGAGGAGTATCCAACGTATGTCGAGTTCCTCCGCGGCATCGCTCGCGGAATCGCCGAGTAACGGCGATACGCCCGCCATCGAGGTCCGGGGCCTCACGACGGGTTATCGCGGACACACCGCCCTCGAGGATGTTTCCTTCTCGGTTCCGCAGGGCAAGTTCCTGGGGCTGCTGGGGCCGAACGGCTCGGGCAAGAGCACGTTGATCAAGACGCTGATCGGCCTCCTCGATCCGTGGGAGGGGGATGTCCGCGTCCTGGGCGAGCCGCCCCAGGACGTACGCCGGCGCGTCGGCTACATGCCCCAGGCCGAGGACATCGACTGGACCTTCCCGGCAACCGTGCGTGAGGTGGTCGCGATGGGGCTCTACCGGCGGGCCTTCGGGTTCGACCGCTTCCGCCGGGGACACGAGGAGGAGGACCGCATCATGGCGGCGCTCAAGCGCCTCTCGGTGGACCACCTCGCGGACCGGCAGGCGGGAGAGCTGAGCGGGGGGCAGCAGCGGCGCGTGCTCTGCGCAAGGGCGCTGGTGAAGGAGCCGGACCTCTTCCTGCTGGATGAACCCACGGCGGGGCTCGATGCGCGCTCCGAGCAGGAGATGCTGGACCTCCTGAGCGAACTCGCCGCGGAAGGCGCCAGCATCGTGCTCTGCACGCATGACATCGGCTGCGCGAACGAGCGCTGCGACCTGACCCTCTTCCTGAACCGGCGAGTCATGACCTACGGCCCACCCGAGGTGACGATCACGGAGGAGATGCTGAACCGCACGTTCGAGGGGCACGTGCTGGTGATGGGCTCGGGCGGAAGCCGGCTGGCGCTGGCGCCGCACGACCACCACGAGCACGAGGACGCCCACGAGGGGCACGAGCACGCCCAGCACAGTCACCCCCTGCACGGGCACGACGAGCACGGGAAGGTGTAGAGGCAACAGTGGTCGACTGGTTCTACGACCCCTGGCAGTACGACTTCATGCAGCGGGCCCTGCTGGCGGGGGCGCTGGTGGCGCTGGCGTCCTCGGTGGTAGGGGCGTTCGTGGTCATCAAGGGGCTGGCCTTCCTCACCGACGCGGTGGCCCACACCTCACTGGCGGGGGCGGCGATTGCCTTCCTCGCGGGGGGCGGATCGATCGCGATCAGCCTTGGGGCGGCGGGAGCGGCGGGGGTGACGGCGATCGGCGTCTCGATCCTGACGCGCGCGCGGCTGCGTGAGGACACAGCCATCGGGCTCCTGTTCGCGGCGCTCTTCGCCTTCGGCGTCCTGCTGATCAGCCGGGCACGGAACTACACGCTCGAATTGAGCTCGTTCCTGGTGGGGAACATCCTGACCGTGCCCACGGAGGACATCATCGTGATGGGGGCACTCGCCGGCGTGGTCCTGATCGTGATGGTGGTCTTCTACCGGGAGATGCTGTTCGTGGCCTACGACCCCACGATGGCGGCGGCCGCTGGCGTGCCCGTGGCGGTGGTGCAGACGGGCCTGATGGTGCTGGTGGCGCTTGCCGCCGTGGCCGCCTTCCGGCTGGTGGGGGTGGTGCTGGTGATGGCGATGCTGGTGGCCCCGGCGGCGACGGCGGCGCTGATCGTGCGGCGCGTGCCATTGATCATGATGCTCGGCGGGGTCTTCGGACTTCTCGCGGTGGTCGTGGGGCTGTACGCCTCATTCCACACGGGCGTGGCTGGCGGCCCAGCGATCGTGGTGGCATCGGTGGCGTTGTTCCTGCTCGTGTTCGCGCTCTCGCCGAGGGGCCTGGCGCCGGCGCTGAGGCGGGTCTTCGCTCGCTAACCCCACGACCGGAGGCACGTGCTAGGCTACCGCGCGCATTCCAACAGCCCGCAAGGAGGCCCTGCATGGCATCGACAAAGCCACTGACGATCGAGGAACTGCTCGAGGTCGAGGCGATCAAACGCGTCCGCATCCTCTACTCGCACTACTACGATATGGCCGACATCGACAACCTCGTCGACCTCTTCACGGACGACGCAGTCTGCGAGTTCGGGCCGAACTACGGCGGCGACTGGGTCGGCAAGGAGCGCATCCGCAAGGGCTACGAGGAGTTCGGGGGCGACGCGGGGCCGTTCACCGGGGCCATGCACGCGAACACCAACGAGTGGATCGAGCTGACGGGTCCGGACACGGCCAGTGCCCGGTGGTACCTGCTCGACCTCTCCCTGAGCGGCCCCGCGGACCAGAACCCGCTGATGCTGATGGGCATCTACGACGACGTGTACCGCAAGGTCGACGGCGCCTGGAAGATCGAGCGCACCTACATCGACTTTGTGTGGCCGAACCGGGACTACAAGGGTCCGCGCGACGCGAGCTGATATGGGCGAGGCCGACGCCCTGCGCGAGCTGCTCGATCGCGACGCCATCACACGCCTGATGGTGCGTTACGCCGATCGCATCGACGCGAACGACCCGGTTGGCGCGGCGGCCTGCTTCGCCCCGGACGGGCTGGGCGTGTACTGGGGCGACTACCGCGGCCGCGAGGCGATCGCGGAGCGGCTGACGGGAATCCTCGCCGGGTTTCACGCCACCAGCCACCACCTCACGAACGTGCAGATCGACCTGACCGGCGAGACGACGGCGCGGGCGCAGTCGTACGTGTACGCCTTCCACCGGACCAGGGATACGTTCGGGCACATGCACTACTGGGGACGCTGGGTCGACGAGATCACGAAGGTCGATGGCGAATGGCTGTTCGCCCGCCGGGAGGTGGTGGGGGTCGGGAGCCTGACTCCGGGGGTGGAGGGCAGCCCCGACGATCATCCGGGGCACCCGGGCAGGCTCTAGCCACCGTCCCACTGACCGCCGGGGTCGGCCTCAATGCGGTCGGGGCAGTGCGCCTTGCTGATGGGGCAGTAGCGGCACTCCTGCCAGCTGGGGATGCGGTCGGCTTCCTCCTCGGGGCCGACGAGGATGTCGAGGAAGTAGGGGAGCCGCTCGTACACGTCCTCGCCCTGCCGGCGATCGAGTTCCTTCACGAGGCCGTCGTCGTAGACGAGACGGCCCCGGAAGCGCCGCTCCCAATGCTCGTCCAGGTCTGAGCGGGGCAGCAGGGCCATGGGCAGGAGCACCTGGTGCGCATGCCAGTCGTGGGGCTTCCCCGTCTTCACGTCGAGGACGATGTTGTCCTCCTCGCTGAGGGCGAGGAGATCGGGCTTCCCGCCGATGACGATGCCGGGGGAGGCCTCGTGGCGGGCGCGGAACCAGTTCTGGCTCTCGACCTTGACGCGGTAGCCGCCGGCGTTGAGGCCCTTGTGCGTCTCGCGCAGGAGCCTCGTGTGGTCGACCTTCCAGACGGAGAAGTCGAAGTCGCTCTCGACGCGATCGAAGTCCCGCCAGCGGGCCTGGAACCAGAACGCCCACTCGCAGCTGCGCTCGCCGCTGATCCAGCGCGCCAGCAACGAGACGAAGATGTACGGCTCGTCGCGGGGGGTAGCCACCGGGCCGGGACTCAGGAGGCGACCGCGCTCGGGAGGACGGCGTCCTCCAGCCCGCGGGGCACGCGCGGCACCTCGACCCTCTGCACCTCGCCAAGCACATGGGCGAAGCGCTCCCGCTGCTCGGGCGTGTTGACGGGCATGCCGAAGCCGACGCGGCTGGCGTACTCGCGGTTCTCGCGGACGAAGTCGGGGAGGTTGTCGTAGGTGGAGGTCTGGGCGAACCCGCGGAGGACATCCTCGGGAATCACCTGGCGCATCTCGTCCCACTTGCCCGCAAGCGAGAGGGAGTGGAGTTGCATGCCAAGGTCCTTCCAGCCGTGGATCTCGAAGACGTCGTGGTAGCTACGGGTGGAGCCGTAGAAGGAGATGGGCTGGCGAAGGTACTCGAGGCCCTGCTCGATCTCGGACTCGTTCTCGCCGAAGACGGTGAAGCCGCCGCCGGAGAGCTCGATGTCGTCCCACTTGCGGCCGGAGCGGCGCAGGCCGATGCCGATGTTGGGGAGGACGACCTCGCGCATGTACCTGTCGGTCATGAATCCGTGGGGATAGACGCCATCGGCGACCTCGCCGGCGGCGCGGGCCATGCCCGCACCCACGCAGGCGAGCATCACCCTGGGCTCGGGGTACTCGATGGGGCCGGGGTTGAAGTTGGGGTTGATGAGCGTGAACTGGTAGTGCTCGGAGACGTAGTCGGGCTTCTCGCCCGTCTGGAAGGTCTTCCAGATGGCCTTGAGCGCGCGAATGTAGTCCTTCATGCGCGGGGCGGGCGGCACCCAGGGCACGCTGAAGCGGCGCTGGTTGTGACCCTTCACCTGGCTCCCGAGGCCGAGCGCGAAGCGACCCTTGCTCATCTGCTGGATGTCCCAGGCCTGCATGGCCAGGATCATCGGCACGCGGGGGAAGGCGATGGTGACGGACGTGGCGATTTCAAGCCGTTCCGTGGCCTTCGCTGCCAGGGTAGCGGCGAGCATTGAGTCGTGCGCCGTCTCCGCAACGTTGGCGAAGTCGAAGCCGAGTTCCTCGGCGCGCCTGGCGCCTTCCTCTACTTCCGTGAGCCAGCCACCGCCGAATCCGCTGCCAACCTTCATTACTTCCGTGTCCTTTCGGGGCCCTATCGCGGGGCGTCAGGCCACGATTGTACGCACGACCGTCCCTTTAGTGGCGGCGGCGGCTCTTGGTCCGGGGCCGGGTACGCTTGCGGCGGGGAAGGGATGGCGGGGCGGGCGGGGGTGCGTCGAGCAGGGTGGCGATGGCAGCGAGTTCCTCGGGGGAGTTGGCATTGCGGAAGCTGCGGAGGTCGGGGTCGAGGATGGCGAGGCGGTCCTCGCCGAGGGCGAGGACGTCGAGCACGGCGAGGGCATCGAGGACCTTGTTGACGCCGGCTGCCAGGGCAGCCTCGGCGGCTGCGAGGCAGGGGTCGCGACGGTAGGCGGCGACCAGCGGCTGCTGGAAGCCCCCGACCTCGGGCAGGACGGCATCGTGATCGTCGAGTGCGTCGAGGATGCGCGCGGCGACGGCGGTGTGCAGCAGGGGGGCATCACAGGAGGCGGCGAAACACACCGGTGAGGCGGCGACGGCGAAGCCGGTCGCGAGGCCACCGAGCGGGCCGCGCTCGGGCTCGCGGTCTTCGACGACGATCACGGGGATGGAGGGGTGCATGGGGGGAAGGGTCTGTCCGGCGGCCGTAACGACGACGATCTCGTTGACGATGGGGGCGAGGGCGTCGCGCACCCATTGCAGGAGGGGCCGTCCGCGCAGGCTCGCGGAGGCCTTGTCGGAGCCGAAGCGGCGGCTCTTGCCCCCCGCCACGATGACGCCGGTGACGCTCTCGCGCATGCGCTCAGGGTACGCGAGCGGGCCTCGCTATGATGGCTCGATGCTCGAACGGATTGACATTGAGGCAGCGATGGCATCGCTAGCGAATCGGCGGCCCGTGTTCCACTCGGAGGCGGACTTTCAGTTCGCGCTAGCCTGGGAACTCCAGAAGCGGCACCCCGAGGTGGAGGTGCGCCTCGAATACCCGATGCCGCTGGGGGGTGCGCAGGGGAGAATTGACATCTGGCTCGAAGACATTGCCACCGCCATCGAACTCAAGTACTGGACCCACAAGGGAGCGTTAACCAGCAACACTGAGGAGTTTGTTTTCGCCGAGGGCGCTCCGGTATGGGAGCGGTATGAATTCTGGAAGGACGTAGCCCGAACCGAGCGACTCATCTCGCACGGGCGAGCCAAGGCTGGCTACGTTATCGCGCTAACCAACAGCCAAGGCTTCTGGAAGGGGGAGGGCGCCGGTACTATTGACGAAGCGTTCCGTATCTGGAATGGAAGACTGGTGGAGGGCCGGCTCGACTGGGCCCCGCACACAGGCGCAGGCACTAGACAAGATCACGACGAGCCACACGAGCTTCGCGGTTCATATCGAACCCGCTGGCATGAGTACCCCCCTCTAGAATTTCGCTATCTGCTGATCGACGTGCGGGAAGGGCTGGCGGAGGGCGAAGCGTGAGGCTGTTCCGGCGGCGGCCACGGATTACGGAGGAGAACTACGGGCGGCTGATGACCTCGTTCGGGCGGACGGTGGATGCCGACCCGCTGGTGGCTGGGCCGGCGGCGGCGCTGGCGGAGCGGGTGACGGGGGAGCTGACAGCGGAGACGGCGGAGGCCGACACGAAGCTGTACCAGGGGGCGGCGACGTACCACCTACGGCTGCTCGCGGGGGCGTGGATCCTCGCGAGCGAGGGCGGGATTCCGAACGAGACGGCGGAGGTGTTCGAGGAGGCGGTGGCGTGGCGGTTCGGGAGTCGGGCGCTGCCGGAACGGCTGGGGAAGCTGGCGCGGGGGGAGGTCGAGCGCGACCTGACGCTCGACGAAGCGTAGCGACTACGGGTCCTGTTCGAGGATCGCGAGCCAGGCTCGGCCCCTCGGCGAGAGGCGGTAGCCGACCTCGAGACTCTCGGTGAGGCCGAGCGCCTTGAGCTTGCGCACGTCGCGCTTGAACGGCTGTGTGTCGAGGGTGACTCGCCGATCGGCGATGCCCGCAAGGGTTTCGCGCTTCAGGAGCACCGATGGAGGAGCGCCGTCTACTTCGAGACGGCAGCGGGAATGGCGGCCTCGGCGCCACTCTCGGCGAGGAGGTCGTGGATCTGACGCGCGCGGGAGACGATGCGGCCCGCTTCCTCGCGCACGGCCTGGCGGCCATCGCAGAGGGCTTCCTCGGGGTTGCAGTGGATGTCGAACTCGAGACCGTTCGCGCCCGCCGCCACGAAGCCGTAGGAGACGCGCTCGACGAGGGCGCGGTCGCCGGAGCTGTGGGAGGGGTCGGCGATGAGGGGCAGGTGCGACTTGCTGCGCACGAGCGGGATCATGGAGATGTCGGCGGCGAAGCGGGTCTCGGATTCGAACGACCGGATACCGCGGTAGCAGAGGATGACGTTCGGGTTGCCGGCGCCGGTGTGGCGCCCCTCCCGGTCGAGGCCGGACATGATGTAGGCGGCGGCGCAGAGCCACTCGTTCAGGTCGTTCCCGAAGCCGTGCTTGAGCACGACCGGTGTATGAATCCGGGAGAGCTCTTCGAGGAGGGGCGAGTACTGGGCGCTGCGGGCGCCGATCTGGATGACGTCGATGCCGGCTTCGAGGAAGGCGTCGAGGTGGCGCAGGTCGATCAGCTCAGAGACGACGGGAAGGCCCGTAGCGGCCTTCATCGCCTTCACGATCTCAAGACCGCGGGCGATTTCGAGGCCGCGGTAGTCGTAGGGGCTCGTGCGGGACTTGTCGACGAAGGCGCGGAGGATGTCGACGCCGGCGTCGCGAGTCATGACGGCGGACTCGACGGCCTGCGCCTCTGTCTCGATGGCGCAGGGCCCGCCGAAGATGGTGAGGTCGGAGCCACCCACCAACGTGCCATTCACGCTGATGATGGTGTCTTCGTGGTGGAAGTTGCGGCTGGCGTCCTTGTACTTCTCGGTGATGCGGATGACGCGGTCGACGCCGGGGAGCTCGGTCACGCGCCCCTCATCGACGATCCCCGCCATCCCTTTGACGCCAATGACGATGCTGCCCGTTCCGACCATGGTCTGGCACTGGAGGCCGTAGTCGCTGACGATGCGGTCGATGACGCGGTCGGCCTGCTCGTCCGTGGCGCCTTCGGCCATGTGAATGATCATAATGAGGGGTTCTCCATCATTTTCGAGCGACCATCTTCCTATGCCCGCCGTCAACAGACCAGCCTTCCGGGGATGTGTGCGCCCACATGGGGGCGGGTTCAGAAGAGGAGCTGGGTGAGGCGGCGCTGGTACTCGCGCACAAGGCCGCTCTCGAGGCCGAGGATGTCGAACACGGCGAGCACGGCCTTGCGCGCCGCGTCGTTTGCGAAGCGGCGGTCGAGGCGCACGGATTCAAGCAGCTCGTCGAGCGCTTCCTCGTAGCGGGCGTAGGCGGCGAGCATGACGCCCCAACGATAGCGGGCGCGGGGGTCGTCCGGTTCGAGCCGCGCCTCCTCCTCCAGCTGGGGGGCATCATGCTTGCTGGAGAAATCATCGAGGAAGATGTGGTGGCGCAGGGCCTTGGCGCGGCGGTCATTGCCGGCGCGCTCGATGAGCTCCTCCGCGTCCTCGCGGTCGTCGCGTTCGAGGAGAATGGCGGCGAGGCCGGTGAGGGCGTCGGCGTTGTCCTCGTCCTCCTCCAGCATCTCGCGGTAGCGGGCCTCGGCGCCGGCGAGGTCGCCCGTAGCGGCGAGTTCCTCGGCCTCTGCGGCGGCTGCCTCGGAAGGGGTGACCACGAGCTGGGCGAAGAAGGCGCGCACGTGCTCCTCGGGCAGCGCCCCGGCGAACTCGCTCGCGACCTCGCCATCGACGAAGGCCTTGACGGACGGGATGGCCTGGATGCCGTAGGCCGCCGCAGTACCGGGGTTGCGGTCGGTATCGAGCTTGGCGAGCAACACGTCCTCGCCGAACTCGGCGGCGACCTCCTCGATGATGGGGCTGAGGACACGGCAGGGGCCGCACCATTCCGCCCAGAAATCGACGACAACGGGACGGCTCTTCGACTCCTCGATGACGGCTTCTTCGAAGGTGGCGTCGGTGACCTCGACGACGGGGGAGGGGGCGGTCATGGGGATGCCTCCGCGGGTTCGCTGGGGACTGGTGGAAAGGACTCGTCGAGCTGAACGCCCAGCTCCGCCGGGGAGCCGGCCGGCAGTTGACAGACCATATTCTCGCAGAGCCAGGCCGCGGCGCCGCCTTCGGGAGCCTCACGACCTTCCAGCAACGGGAGCCCGTTGGGCGCGGCGGCGGGGGCGAGGGCGAGGCCGGGAAGGAAGCGGGCGGCGGCCATACGCTCGAAGGGGGCGCGCACCTCGGGCGCCCCCACGATGGCAAGCTCGCGCGGAGCGGCGGCGAGCAGGTCGATGACCTGCAGGGTGGCCCCGAAGCCGGTGGGCGCATCGAGGACAAGCGACTGGACTCCGGCGACGATCTCGCGGGCGATGGCCTCGCCATCGCTGCGCAGGCCGTAGCGCTGCAGCATGAGCGCGAGGAGGGCGGTCGAAGCGCCGGCGCTGGGCGTGGCCTGGTCGAAGCGTGGCTTCTGGCGGAAGAGCAGCTCCTCGGCGCCGGCGGCGGTCTCGAAGAAGGCGCCGCCCTCATCGTCGTGGAAGCGATCGACGATGCCGTCGAGGAGGTCGTTGGCCCAGTCGAGGCGCCCCCGGTCGCCGGTGAGTTGGTAGAGCTCGATGAGCCCGAGGCCATAGTAGGCGTAGTCCTCGAGCATGCCCCCGATGCGGGCGACGCCGTCCTTCGAGGTGTGGAGGAGGACGCCGCCGGACCACATCCGTTCGCGCACGAAGCGGGCGTTGCGTTCGGCGATCTCGCGCAGGTGGGGGTCGTCGAAGACACGGGCGGCCTCGGCGAAGGCGGCGAGCGCGAGCCCGTTCCACGAGGTGAGCACCTTGTCGTCGGTCTGGGGCGGGATGCGCTTCGAGCGCGCCTCGAAGAGGGTCCGGCGCCAGCTCCCGATGCGCGCGGCGAAGGCGGCGGGGTCGAGGCCGCCGGCGCCGGGGAAGGGGTCGGTGCGGCGAGAGAGGACGTTGCGCCCGATGAGCTCGGGGTTGTGGGGATCGTAGAAGTTGCCCTCGGGAGTGACGCCGAAGATCTGGCTTAAGGCGCCGGCATCATCGCCGAGCAGGCCATCGATCTGGTCGACGGTCCAGAGGAAGAACTTGCCCTCGATACCCTCGCTGTCGGCGTCCTGGGCGCTGAAGAAGCCACCCTCCTCGCCAAGCATCTCGCGTTCGAGGTAGGCGAGCGTCTCACGCACGACGCGCTCGTGCTCCGGGTCGCCGAACAGCTGGAAGGCGTGCAGGTAAACGCGGGCCAGTTGGGCGTTGTCGTAGAGCATCTTCTCGAAGTGGGGCACCAGCCACTGGACGTCGACGCTGTAGCGGGCGAAGCCGCCGCCGATCTGGTCGTACATGCCGCCGCTGGCCATGCCCCAGAGGGTGCGTTCGAGCATGGTGCGGATGGGGGCGTGCTCGGGCTCGTCCGCGCGGGCGGCGCGTCCGAGGAGAAAGTCGAGATTGGCGGGGGCGGGGAACTTCGGGGCCGTGCCGAAGCCGCCCCAGACGTCGTCGGCGGAACGCAGCATGGCGTGCACGGCGCCGCCGGCGACGGCAGCGTCGAAGGGCTCCTCGGGAGCCGTTCGCGCAGCCGCCTCGGCGAGCTGGCCGCTGATCGACTCCGCCGAGTTCACGATGTCCTCGCGCCGCTCGTTCCAGGTCGCGTTGATGGTCTCCAGGAGGCGCGGGAAACCGGGGCGGCCGTGGGCATCGGCCGGGGGGAAGTAGGTGCCGGCGAAGAAGGGCTTGCGATCGGGCGTGAGGAAGAGCGTCATGGGCCAGCCGCCCTGGCCGGTAAGGGCCTGCACGGCCGTCATGTAGACGCCGTCGATGTCGGGGCGTTCCTCGCGGTCGACCTTGACATTGACGAAGTGCTCGTTCATGAGGCCGGCGGTCTCGCGAGACTCGAAGGACTCGTGGGCCATCACGTGACACCAGTGGCAGGTGCTGTAGCCGACCGAGAGGAGGACGGGCTTGTCCTCGGCGCGCGCCTTCGCGAAGGCCTCGTCGCCCCAGGGGTACCAGTCGACGGGGTTTTCGGCGTGCTGCAGGAGGTAGGGGCTGGTTTCGTCCGCGAGGCGGTTCGGCATGAAAACCAGTGTACGTGGGCGCGCCGTTTGGCGATTGCCCCGAGCGAGGCGGCCCGCCAGAGTGGGACGGTGCTGGAGCGCGAGCTGGAGGTGGCGACCGAGGCGGCGCGGCGGGCGGGCCGGGAGGTCGTGCGCATGCGCGAGGAGGGGGTCCGCTTCGGACGGAAGGGCGGCTATGAGCTCGTCTCGGAAGCCGACATCCACGCCGCCGAGATCCTGCATGAAGCGCTCACGGGCGGGTTCCCCGACGACGGCTGGCTGAGCGAGGAGCATCGCGATACGGCCGACCGCCTCGACCGGGAGCGGGTGTGGGTGGTCGATCCGATCGACGGGACGCGCGAGTACCTGCAGGGCCATCCCGAGTACGCGATCTCGGTGGGGCTGGTGGTGAGGGGGCGGCCGGCGCTCGGGGTGGTCCACAACCCCGCAACGGACGAGATGCACGCCACCATCTGCCCCGACCCGCTCCCCGAGCCCGCCGCCGCGGAACCGGAGCGGGGGTACCTCACACTCGTGGGTCGGGGGGAGGACAGGTTGGGGGAGGTGCCGCCGCTTCCGGGGGAGGCGCGCACGCGACCAATGGGGAGCGTCGCCTACCGGCTGGCGCTGGTGGCGGCGGGGCGGGGCGATGTGGTGGTGACGTGGTACGCGCGGCAGGAGTGGGACGTGGCCGCGGGGGTCGCCCTCTGCCTGGCGCAGGGGCTGACCGTGACGGACGCGCTGGGGCACGCGCTCGCGTTCAACCAGCCGCGACCGCTCGTGCGCGGCCTGCTCGTGGCCGAAGCGGGCCTCCACGCCCGCATCCTCGACTACTTCCAACTGCTCTCGCGGTAGGGAAGCGCGCGACCGGCTACGATGCGCGCGGAGGAGCTGCGATGAGCGTACGCATCGGGCTGGGGGCGGCGCTGCTGCCGGAGACGACGCCGGCGTCGTTCCTTCGCTGGGTCGACCTGTGCGAGGAGAGCGAGGTCGACTCGATCTGGCTGAGCGAGCGGCTCGCAGGACGCCAGCCAGCGCTCGAACCGATGACGGCGATGGCGGTGATCGCGGGGCGCACGGAGCGGATCAAGTTCGGCATGAACGTGGTGCTGCTGCCGCTGCGCGACCCGCTCGTGCTGGCGAAGGAGTGCGCGACGATCGACTACCTGAGCGACGGGCGTCTCCTGCCGGCCTTCGGCGTGGGGGCGCTGAACGCGCCCGAGTGGCGGGCGACGGGTCGCGAACCGCGGGGGCGGGGCGCCATCGCCGACGAGATGATCGACCTGCTGGCGCGGCTCTGGGAGGAGGACGAGGTGACGTTCGAGGGCGAGCACTTCCGCTACGAGGCCGCCTCGATCACGCCCAGGCCGGTGCAGCAGCCGCTGCCGCTCTGGATCGGGGGGAGCAGCGACGCGGCCATCAAGCGCACGGCGCTGCGGGGCACGGGGTGGCTGGCGGGCATCCAGACGCCGGCACAGGTGGCGCGGGTGGTCACGAAGATCAAGGCGGCCACGGCGGAGGCGGGCCGCACGATCGACGAGGACCACTACGGGGCGGGTTTCCCCTTCCGCTTCGGGAGCTGGGACGACGAGGCAATCGAGCGCACGGCGAAGGCGTACAGCCGCTTCGCGGCGCTCGACCCGCGGGCGCTCTTCGCGGTGGGTGGCGCCGACGAGATCGTGGCGCGTGCGCGGGAGTACGTCGCGTGCGGGATCAGCAAGTTCGTCCTGCGGCCACTGGCGACCTCGGACGAGGACGCCTACGCGCAGACGCAGCGGCTGATCGAGGAAGTCCTACCCGCCGTCCACACGTAGCGGTGGAGGCGGCGGAGAGGGCGGGGCCGGCGGCGCGAGCCGGAAGTAGTAGCAGTTGTCGCCCTCGCAGCCATCAGAGATGGCGACATCCAGGCCGAGCACGGCAACGACGTCTTCGCGCCCGGCGACGGCGATGAGGCCGCCGCGCTCCCACCGCGGGACACGCTCATTCTTCAGAATGCCGCTGACCTTGCGGCGGAAGCCGCGGTACCGCATGCGGTCGCCGGGGCGGAGGGGGCGGAGGCGGAGCGCCCCCTCGATTTGGTCGGCGGGGACAGCAGCGGCGGGGGGCGCACCGGCGGGGTCGGGGAAGGGGTCGGTGGCGGCCTGGAGGACGCGGTCGCCAGCCCTGGTGATGCCGGGGAGGTTCACGAATTGCTCCTCGAACGGCAGGGGCTCTTCCACAGGCCCCGAGGAGAGGCGCACGAAGCCCGCGGAGGCCTCGACGGTCACGCCGCCAAAGGCGACCCGGCCCGTGCCGCGGGCGAGGACGCCGTCGAGGTTGCGGAGGCGCGTGCGGTTGCCGTCCACCTCGGCCTTGAGGAAAGCGGACTCGCGTTCGAGCAGGAGCAGGCGCCCCTCGCTGCCGAGGGCCTGGAGGGTGTCGAGGTCGAAGACGACGGAGCCGGGGGTGCGGTCGCGGGGTTGGGAGAGGTCGACGGAGCTCTCGACGGAACGGAAGAGCTCGCGGGCGCTCCCGGCAAGGCCCAGGATGGCGGCGTCGACCGAAGGGTTCTCCTCGCGCAGCTGCGGCAGAACCGTGTGCCGGATGCGGTTGCGGGTCGCGGCAAGATCGGCGTTGGTCGCGTCCTCGCGGTAGTCGATGCCGGCGGCCTCGCAGACGGCCACGGTGTCGGCCCGGGGAAGGGACAGAAGCGGGCGGATGAGCTTCAGGGAAGGCATGCCTGGAAGGGGCGCGCTGGGGAGCATGCCGCGCATGCCGCGCACGCCGGCGCCGCGCACGATGTGGTGCAGCACTGTCTCGACGAGATCGTCGGAAGTGTGGCCCGTGGCGACGGCCCCGGCTTCCTGGCGCTCGGCGGCGAAGGCGAGGAACTGGTAGCGCAACCGTCGAGCGGTCTCCTCGATACCCGTGCGCATCTCGGCGGCGGCGAGGGGCACGTCGCCCTCACCGGTCATGCAGGGCACGTCGAGGGACTCGCAGAGGGCGGTCACGAAGTCGCGGTCGTCGGGGGAGTCGGAGCGGAGGTGGTGGTCGAAGTGGGCGGCGGCCACTTCGAAGCCGTACTCCTGGCCGAGCTCGCGCAGGAGGAGGAGGGCGGCGACGGAGTCGGGCCCACCGCTGACGGCGACCACGACCTTCCGGAGACGGCGGAGGAGCCGCTCTTGCTCGGCGAATCGCCGGACGCGCTCAAGGGGCGAGAGGGTGTGAGCCGGCACTACTTGGGGAACAGGCGCTCCCACCACTCGCCGGCAGGCTGCTGGTCGGATGGCGGGGCGGGACTGAGCACGACGAACGCGGTCTCGCCCTCGCGGATGTAGCCCAACTCGCGCCGCGCCGCCTGCTCGACGTAGGCGTCGGAGACGACGTAGTCGTACACGGCAAGGAGGTGGTCGCGCCTGGAACGGAGGTCTTCGATCTCGGCGAGGGCGGCGTCGTGGTCTTCGTTTTGCTGGCGCTGGCGAACGGTTCCGGAGGAGGCGGTGTAGACGAAATAGCCGGTCAGGAGCAGGCATACGAGGAGAAATAGGGTGGTTTTAGTGAACACCGGGATAGGCATGTGACCAAATTAGGGCCGGTTCACCAAATATTCAAGGGAACGGTGCAGTTACTCGTCGAGGTGGCAGCGGTCGTTCAGAGTGCGCAGGGAGGCCTGGCCCGTGCGCAACGAGAGCGCCGAGACCGATGCCAGGTCGAGGCTGAAGGCGCGAAAGGCGGCTACCTCCAGGCCAAGGAGACGGCAGATCAGGAGGCGGAGGACGAAGTTGTGGGAGACGGCCACCACGGTGCTCTGCTCGGGGAGGGCGTGCAGCTCGCCGGCAAGCGGTTCGAGGCGGGCGGCGACCTGTGCGAGGCTCTCCCCGCCGGGCATAGCAACGTCCGAGGGGTCGGGGGCGCGCCAGGCTTCAATGAAGGCGGGGAAGCGCTCGCGCATCTCGCGGAAGGGGAGACCCTCGGTCTCGCCGACGTCCATCTCGATCAGCTCCTCGCGGACATCGAGGGGCGCGCCCGTGCGTTCCGCGAGCCCGCGGGCGATCGCTGCCGCGCGCGTGAGGGGGCTGGTGAGGATGCGGTCAACGGGCTCCCCGGCGAGGCGCTCGACGGCGGCGGCGGTCTGGCGGAGGCCGCGGTCGGTAAGGGGCGGGTCGGCGACGCCGAGCCCGAGGCCGTCGCGGTTGTAGGCGGTCTCGCCATGGCGGACGAGGTAGAGCCTCACTCGTACTGCCCCTTCTCTCGCCAGGCCTGGAGCGCCGCCGAGGGCTCCTCAAGGACGAGCTCGACGCGCACGTAGCGCCCCACGGAGGCCTGCGGGAAGAGCGCGGCGACGAGCTGCTCGGGACGCACGGTGAGCTCCTGCCCACAGCTCAGCCGCGCTTCGACGACGGGCCTCCCGTCCAGATCCCGGATGGCGAGGGACGCGACGCCGGTGCGGAGGTCGTACTCGCGGGCCTTCTTTCCCTCGCGCTCCTGCCGCCAGGGAAAGCTCTCGGTAGCGAGGAAGGCGGACACCGCCTCACACGCCCCTTCGGGACTCAGCCCCTCAAGGTCGGCGCGGTAGTCGGCCCAGCGCAGGAGGGTGGGAAGGGCGGGGAGGCCGATGGCGACCTCGCTCGCCTCGCGGAGCTCGAGGTCGGGCGTGGTCTGCTGGTCGAGGACGGCGGCGAAGCGGTCGAGGGGGACGCGCTCCTCGAGCAGGACCTCGATGATCTCGGCTTCGCCGATGAAGCCGAGGGGGAGGGGCGCGGCGAAGGCGATCTTGGGATGGGGGGTGAATCCCTGGGAGTAGAGGAGGGGCAGGCCCGCGCGGCGGATGGCGCGCTCCCAGTAGCGGAGCACATCGAGGTGGGAGATGTGGCGCACGCGCTCGCCCTTGCGGAAACGAGCACGGATGCGCTGCCGGGCCTCGCTCACACCGCCCGACCCTGTTCGACGAGTTGTTCCGCGGCGGTGTGGGGGTCGAGCCCACGCGCCGCAACCTGGGCGACAAGCTCGCCGAGCGCGTCCTCGGAGGTGCCGCTGCGGATGCGGTCGAGAATGATGCGCTGGGCGACGGAGAGTACCTGGTGGCGCGCCTCCTGGCGCCGGTGCCGTTCGAGTTCGCCGGAGTTGTCGAGCCAGGCCCGGTGCTCGTCGATGGCGTCGATGAGCTCGGGCACGCCGACGCCGGTGGTGGCGACGGTTGAGAGGATGGGGACCTCGCGGCCCTCGCTGGGGGCGAGCGAGAGGAGCGCTCGCAGCTGGCTGACCAGCACGTCGGCCCCGGGACGGTCGGCCTTGTTCACGACGAGCACGTCGGCGATCTCGATGATGCCGGCCTTGAGCGCCTGGATGTCGTCGCCGGTGCCGGGATTGTTGACGAGCACGGTCGTGAGGGCGGTGCCGGCGATCTCGACCTCGTCCTGGCCGGCGCCGACGGTCTCGATGAAGACGTAGGGGAAGCCGAAGGCGTCCATGACGGCGACCACGTCGTCGATGGTGGGAGCAAGGCCGCCGAGGGCGCCGCGGGTGGCCATGCTGCGCACGAAGACGCCGGGGTCGAGGACGAGATCCTGCATGCGGATGCGGTCGCCGAGGATGGCGCCCTGGGTGAAGGGGCTGGAGGGGTCAACGGCGACGACGCCGACCCGGTGACCGCGCTTGCGCAGCTCGCCGGCGAGCGAGCCGGTGAGGGTGCTCTTGCCGGAACCGGCGCCGCCGGTGACGCCGATGGTGTGGGCGCGACCGGAGCGGGGGTAGAGCTGGCGCAGGTACTCGCGGCCCTCGGGCGTGCCGTTCTCGACACGGGTAAGGATGCGCGAGAGGGCGCGGCGCTCCCCCGCGAGGAACCGCTCGACCAGGTCCGTCACTCGGAGTGGGCGTTGTCGTACACGAACGACACGATGTCCCGGGTGTTGGTGCCCGGGCGGAAGATGGCGCTGAAGCCCATCGCCTCGAGCGCCTCCGTGTCTTCGTCGGGGATGATGCCCCCGCAGAAGAGGAGGACGTCATCAAGCCCGCGGGAGGTGAGCTCCTCGACGATGCGGGGGAAGAGCTCAAGGTGGGCGCCGGAGAGGATGCTGAGGCCGACGACATCGACGTCTTCCTGGAGGGCGGCCTCGGCGATCATCTGGGGCGTCTGGCGGATGCCCGTGTAGATGACCTCGCAGCCGCCGTCGCGGAGGGCGCGGGCGACGATCTTGGCGCCACGATCGTGGCCGTCGAGGCCCGGCTTGGCGATGAGGACGCGGATCTTCTGTCCGGATTGGCCCTGGGTGGAGGTCTCGGGAGATGCGGTCATGGTGCTGCTCCTGTGTGTCGTGGGGTCAGGATCGCTCGACCAGCTGCAGGTTGACGCCGAAGGACGAGCGGGGGGAGACGAAAGCGACGCCGCCGTTGGCGTTGCCGACACGGGCGCCGCTGGCGCGCAGGGAGTCGACGGCGGCTGCCGCATCGGCGACGGCGAGCGAGAGGAGGAACGAGCCCTCGCCCCGCTCGGCGGCGAATTTCGCGACCGGCCCCTCATCGCTGGTGGGCCGGATGAATTCAAGGTGGGCGTTGCCGGCGAGCATGAAGGCGTTCTCGATGCCGAGGGCCTCGACGTTTCCGCCGAGGTCGGGATCGAGGGTGAAGCCGAAGTGGCGCTCGTAGGTGGCGGCGGCAGCGGGGATGTCGTTGACGACGATACCGATGTGGTCGATGCGCTTCGCCAGGGCGTCTTCGCTGGGGCCCACGTGGGACTCCTCGACGGGGGTGGCGTACTCGATCAGGACGCCGTGGTTCGACCTGGGGTGGAGGAAACCGATCATCCCGGCGAGGCCGGCGCGGGGGGCCTCGTCGATGAGCTGGACCCCTGCCTCGGCGGCGGCGTTGAGGTCGGCGCCGCAGTCGTCGGACTCGAAGCAGACGTGGTGCATGCCCTCGCCGCGGCCTTCGAGGAAGCGGGCCACGCCGGTGTCGTCACGCGTTGGTTCGAGCAGCTCGACCTCGGCGTCGCCGGCGGGAAGGAGCACGCCCCGCACGCCCTGGTCTTCGATGACGCGGTCGACGCTGACGGGCAGGCCGAGGGAGTCACGGTAGAAGCCGAGCGCATCGTCGGCGCTGCGGACGACGATGCCAACATGGTGGACCTTGCTGAGCATGGGGCTCCTTAGTCGCTTCCGGCGCTGGGGGCGGTTTCGCGCACGCCCGGCATGCCGGCCAGATAGGCGGCGATGATGTGCCAGTGCTCGCGGTCGTGCTGGGCGACCACCTGCAGCAGGCGGTTGGGGACGCGCCCCTCCTCGCCGATGGCGTCGTCCTCGAACTCGGCGACAAGGGCGAGCAGGCGCTCGCGGCCGGCCTTGAGCTGTTCGAGGACGCTCCAGAAGGTGAGGCTGCGCTTGCGCTCGGCGTGGTCCTGGTTCCAGGCGTCGATGCGCTCGTTCTCGAAGTCGAGGATGGCGGGGCGGCGGCCCTCCTGCACATCGCGCAGGGCGCTGATGACTTCGGCCTCCCAGCTGGCAACGTGGCCGATGATGTCCTTGAGGGACCACTGGTCGATCATCGGCCGTTCGATGTCGCGGATGCGGCAGGTCTCGATGTTGCGCAGGAGCTGGTTGCGTTCGAGCTGAAGCTCGCCCAGCAGGCGGCGGCGGTCGTCCGCGAAGCTCCTGGTGTCGTCCTCGGCCATCAGACGACCACGATCTCGCGGTACTCGCCCCAGGCGCGGCGCAGGGCATGGCTGATCTCGCCCAGCGTGGCGCGCGCCTCGACGGCGGCGACGATGAGGGGCATGAGGTTCTCGGTACCGGCCGAGCCCGCTTCGAGCGCGGCGATGGCGGCATCGGCGGCGGCGTTGTCGCGCTCGGCGCGGAGGGCCTGGAGGCGCTCGACCTGGCGGCGACCGATGGAGGGGTCGACGCGCAGGAGCTCGGGAGGCTCCTCGCCACTGACGGTGAAGTCGTTGACACCGACGATGACGCGGTCCTTTTCCTCGATCTCGCGCTGGTAGCGGTAGGAAGCCTCCTGGATCTCGCGCTGCTGGAAGCCCTGCTCGAGGGCGGAGGGGGCGCCGCCGAGGTCCTCAATGGTCTTCAGGTAGTCGCGCGCCTCGCCCTCGAGGCGGTCGGTCATGGACTCGATGTACCAGGAGCCGCCGAGCGGGTCGATGACGTCGCCGGCGCCGCTCTCGAAGGCGATGACCTGCTGCGTGCGGAGTGCGATCTGGACCGCTTTCTCGGTCGGCAGGGAGAGGGCCTCGTCCATGGAGTTGGTGTGCAGCGACTGCGTCCCGCCGAGGACGGCGGCGAGGGCCTGCAGCGTGGTGCGCACGATGTTGTTTTCCGGCTGCTGCGCGGTGAGGGTGGCGCCGCCCGTCTGCGTGTGGAAGCGGAGCATCATCGAGCGCGGGTTCTTCGCCTCGAAGCGCTCCTTCATGATCGTGGCCCAGAGGCGGCGGGCGGCGCGGAACTTGCACACCTCCTCCAGCAGGTTGTTGTGGCAGGCGAAGAAGAAGCTGAGGCGGCCGGCGAAGGCGTCGACATCGAGGCCGGCGGCGACGGCGGCATCGACGTAGGCGATGCCGTTCGCGAGGGTGAAGGCGATCTCCTGGGCGGCGGTGCAGCCCGCCTCGCGCATGTGGTAGCCGGAGATGGAGATGGTGTTCCAGCGGGGCACGCTCTGCGAGCAATAGCGGAAGACGTCGGTGATGAGGCGCATGCTGGGCGTGGGCGGATAGATCCACGTCCCGCGCGTGATGTACTCCTTGAGGATGTCGTTCTGGACGGTGCCGCCGAGCTTCTCGACGGGAACGCCCTGCTCCTTGCCCACGGCGATGTAGAGCGCGAGGAGGACGGCGGCGGTGCCGTTGATGGTCATCGAAGTGGTGACCTGGTCGAGGGGGATGTCCTTGAAGAGGGTGCGCATATCGTCGATCGAGTCGATGGCGACGCCCACCTTGCCGACTTCGCCCATGGCCATGGGGTCGTCGGAGTCGTAGCCGATCTGGGTGGGGAGGTCGAAGGCGACGGAGAGGCCGGTCTGGCCCTGGTCGAGGAGGTAGCGGTAGCGCTCGTTGGACTCCTCGGCGGTGCCGAAGCCGGCGTACTGGCGCATGGTCCAGAGGCGGCCGCGGTACATGGTGGGCTGGACGCCGCGGGTGAAGGGGTACTCGCCGGGGAAGCCGAGATCGCCATTGCCAGGGGCGTCCTCGGAGCTGTAGACGGGGTCGAGGACGGTTTCGCCGGTGGTGCGGAACGACTCGGCGCGCTCGGGGTTGCGCTCGACCGCCTTGCGGTACGTCCCTTCGAGCCATTCCTGTTTCGATTGGCTGGGCATCTCGCTATCCGCAGTCCTTCAAGGGCTTTCTGTCAGCGGAATCGCGGCCATCTGGAGCCTTTCGGGGCGAAGACCGCCTCGAATCCGCGCGGGGCAGTATATCCCGCCGGGCGGTTAGGGGCGGCTGGGCGGGGGATGCTGTCGTCGACGACCGCATCCCGAAGTCAGGACCGCTCTCGAGCTTCACGACATCACCAACCCCGCGGCTTGGTGATCAGGCCAACGTTGTCCGTCAGTGTGTCGGGCAGTTGGCTCCGTCGCAGGTGGCTCTTCCATAGGCGCTTCACGTACGTGGCGGACTCAGCAAGGTCAGCAGGACTCGCTGTCCTCGGATCGGGGTTGACAAGGGTGACACGAAGCCCGAGGCCGTCCCGCACGTAGCGCATGGCGCCAGCGAAGTCCGCATCGTTGGAAATGACTGCCGCCTGCTCGTACTCCCCGTTGAAGCCGTCCACCAAGAGGCGAGTTGCGAGATTCACATCCGATCCCTTCTCCTCCGAGTCCCTAATCCGGACGTACGCGGGCAAACCGGGGACGGACTCCGCCAACGGGCGGCGCTTGATGCCGGATCGGAAGGCCCCGAAGTGGATCTCGACGCCAGGCAATGTCTGCAGAGCTCGCAGGTACACCAACTGGCGACGAGGCTGACTGGGATTACCGGGACGGGCGTCGAGGCGGGCCGTGAAGTAGGAGACCGTCCGAATGTCATCTGGGGGAAAGAGGGCTTCGGCCAGTTTCTGCAGGTCAAGCCACCTGAAGGGGGTGTCCCTTAGGGCCCGGTAGTAGAGGTTGAAGCCGTCGACATAGACGTTGGTGATCACTCGCCCAGACCCCACAAAGACAGAGACCGCCACGAGGGCGGTCTCGACCCTACCGGCGAAGCGATAGGGGTGGTTCAGACAATCTAGCACAGGCGTTCCCTGAAGCAACGGATGCATGGGGACTCTTCATCACGCTAGCAGGGAGGTGGAGCCGCGCCACTAGCCTACGAGACGGAAGAAGGTGCGGATATCGGCGAGGAGGCGGTCGGGCTCCTCGAGGGCGGCGAAGTGGCCGCCTGAGGGCATCTCGGTGTAGTGCACGAGGTTGTAGGCGGCTTCGACCCAGTGTCGGGGCGACTGCAGGATCTCCCCGGGGAAGGCGGCGAAGCCGGTCGGGACGGGGATGCGCTCGGGGCTGGGGATGCGTCCCCCGGCGCCCTCTGCACGGGCCTCGTAGTAGATGCGGGCGGCGCTGGCAATGCTGTTGGGCGCCCAGTAGAACATGATGTTGGTCAGCAGGGTGTCCTTCGAGTAGCGCGACTCCACATCGCCGTTGCAGTCGCTCCAGGAGCGGAATTTCTCCGTGATCCAGGCGGCGATGCCGGCGGGGGAGTCGGCCTGGGCGATGCCGAGGGACTGGGGCTTGGTGCCCTGGACGTTGCTGTAGCCCGTCTCCTGGGCCTGGAAGGCGCGGCGCGAGGCGAGCCCGGCCTGGTCCGCCTCCGTGGGCGGGTCGGGGGGACCGGCGAGGGCCATGTTGAGGTGAATGCCGCTCAGGTTGCCGGCGTGGGCCGCGCCGAGGCGCGTGCTGATGATGGCGCCCCAGTCGCCGCCCTGGGCGCCGTAGCGCTCGTAGCCGAGCTCGGCGGTCATGAGGTGGTCGAGGGCGTCGGCGACACGGGAGGGGCCCCAGCCACGCTCCTGCGGCTTGCCGCTCCAGCCGAAGCCGGGGATGGAGGGGATGACGACGTCGAAGGCGTCGGCGGGGTCGCCGCCATGGGCGGCGGGGTCGGTGAGGGGCCCGATGAGGTGGAGGAACTCGAACATGGAGCCGGGCCAGCCGTGCGTCAGGAGGAGGGGGTGGGAGTTGGGCTCCTGCCCGCGGACGCGCCAGTAGTGGATGTCGACGCCGTCGACCTCGCAGAGGAACTGGGGCCAGGCGTTGAGCGCGGTCTCCTGGGCGCGCCAGTCGTACTCATTGCGCCAGTAGTCGCAGAGCTCGCGGACGTACTCGACATCGGCGCCGTAGTCCCAGCCGACCCCGGGGATGGCGTCGGGCCAGCGGGTGCGGTCGAGGCGGTCGCGGAGGTCATCGAGAACGCTGTCGGGAACGTCGATGCGGAAGGGTCGTGGGGGCATGGGGGGACTATAGGGAAGGCTATTGGCTGTTGGCCATTGGCTGCTGGTGGGGAAAGGGGGATGGGGTAAATCAGAGGGGCCTGCTGGTAGGTTAGGGTCATGCGAGACACCGAACGCGCCGTCATTTTGGTAGTTCTCGCGACGGTCGGCGGGTTCTCCTTCGGCTGGTCAGTGTGGGCGGCGACTTCGGGCAACGTTCGCGAGGGCGCGAACAATTTCAATCTCGCTGTTGCGGCCACTTCCTTCTTCCTCATCGCGGTGGCGCTGGGAGTCAGAACACGCTCAGGAGAGTGGCCATGGCACTCAGTTCTGCGAGCCGTGCGGGGCAGACCACTCGCTATCATCTCGGGAGTGCTCGCCACGGCGGGCGGGTTTTTCCTAGTGTGGTGGCTAGTGGCGGTGACCTACGATGTCTACTGGCCATGGCATACCGGCGTTGCCTCTCTTGTCCTCTTCGGCGCAGCGCTGGGGCTCCTGTGGGGAAGCGGCTCGGAGGAGCAGCCATCGCGCTTGGTGCAAATATCCGCCCTAGTTGGAGCAGCCCTCTGGCCCCTGTTCTTCATATTCATCCTCTTCAACTTTTACGGCGAGTAGCTTTATCGGCCGCCCTCGCCTCCGGCCCTCAGCCAGGAAGCGCGACGAGAGCGCCGGCGACGGTCTCGTAGAGGTTGCGGTCGACGACCTTCGTCTCGCCGGTGAGGGCTTCGAGGGGAGCGAGGCGGATCTCGTTCGCCTGGAGGACGGCGGCCTTGCCCGAGTGGCCGTCGTGGACGGCGTCGATGGCGGCGATGCCGAAGCGCGTGGCGAGGACGCGGTCGAAGGCGGTGGGGGCGCCGCCGCGCTGCACGTGGCCGAGCACGGTGAGGCGCGTCTCGAAGCCGGTGCGCGCCTCGATCTCGTCGGCGACGACGCGGCCGACGCCGCCGAGGCGAACGTGGCCGAAGGCGTCGCGCTGGTCGCTCTGCAGGACGACCTCGCCGTTGACGGGGCGGGCGCCCTCGGCCACGACGACGACGGAAGCGGAGACGTCGCGCCCGTGGTGGGCGACCAGGCGCTCGCAGACCGCGGCCATGTCGAACGGCTCCTCGGGGATCAGGATCTCGGTGGCGCCGCCGGCGATGCCCGCGTACGTCGCGATCCAGCCGGTATCGCGGCCCATGACCTCGACGACCATGACACGGTGGTGGGACTCGCCGGTGGTGCGGAGGCGGTCGATCGCCTCGGTGGCGGTCTGCACGGCGGTGTGGAAGCCGAACGTGAGCTCAGTGACGCCAAGGTCGTTGTCGATGGTCTTGGGGACGCCGACGACGGCTACGCCCTCGCCGGCAAACCTGGCGGCGACACCGAGAGTGTCGTCGCCGCCAACGGCGATGAGGGCGTCGATGCCCTCGCGTTCGAGCGTCGCGCACACGGCCTCCGCGCCGCCCTCGGTGGCGTAGGGATTGGCGCGCGAGGTGCCGAGGATCGTGCCGCCGAGGGGGAGGATGTCGCGGCAGCGCTGGGCGCTGAGGGGCACGAGGTCGCCTTCCATGACGCCCGCCCAGCCGTTGCGGAAGCCGACGCACTCGTCGCCGTACTGGTTCTCGCCCTTGGTGACGACGGCACGGATGACGGCGTTGAGGCCGGGGCAGTCACCCCCGCCGGTCAGGATTCCCACACGCACGGCAGTCTCTCCGCGAAGAAGGTCTGCCATGACCGTACCGTCCCTGTTTGAACGGGGCGAGAGGAGGAGGGCGGCTCCCGTTACAAGCGCGAGAAGAAGCGGCCCCAGGCGTCAGGCGAGGCCGCGGGCCTTGAGCTCCTTCTCCAGGCGGACGGCGTCGGAGCTGAGCATGGGGCCCTTCTGCTCGTCGGTGAGCATGCCGGCGGTGGCGAGGCCCATCTTGGCGCCGTCGAAGGTGATCCACTTCTCGGGCACGAGCTCCATGACGATGCGCAGGGGCGAGTCGAGGGTCTTCTCGAAGGCGGCGGCCTGCTCCTCGGTGGCCTCGGGGCGGTAGGCGAGGGCGTGGTAGAACCAGTCCTTCGTCTCGCGGTCCTCGTGCATGATGCAGCGGCACTTGGCGGTGATGGTCTTGCCCCCGCCGAGGTGCGTCCCGGTACTGGTGAGGACGACGGAGCAGCGCGGGTCGCGGCGCAGGGCGGCCATGCGGTGGCGGTGGGCGGCGGCGGTCATCCAGAAGGAGCCCCTGGCCCAGACGACGGCGTGCATGACGCCGACGGGCCAGCCGTCTTTGGTCGACCAGTTGAGGACGGCCTCGCGGACGGAGTCCAGCAACTCCTCCTTGACATCGTCGTCGATGGGGTAGATGGAGACGGTCTCGTGGTCTTTGGTGGGGTCGGGCTCGTAGTCAGCCTCAGCGGCCATGGGGCACCTCCGGAGTATGTGCGGCGCACGTTGCCGATTGGGCGGGGCGGTGTCAATAAGACTTGCTCCTTCGACTGCTCCGGTGCGCTCCGCGCTCACTCGCGCCGACTGGCTCCTAGCCCTCGGCGTCGCCCCCAGAACGCGCTTCCGCAACCGGATACTGCCCGGCGTGATCTCCACGAGTTCGTCATCGTTGATGAACTCGATCGATTGCTCCAGGTTCAGAAGCCTGGGCGGAACGAGACGAAGGGCCTCGTCGGCAGCGGCCGCCCGCATGTTGGTGAGCTTCTTCTCCTTCGTGACGTTCACGTCCATGTCGGATGGGCGGGCGTTCTCGCCGATGATCATCCCCTCGTAGACCGGCGTACCGGGGTCGATGAATATCTCGCCGCGCTCTTGCAGGTTGTGGATGGCGTAGGCAGTTGCCGTTCCCGCCCGGTCGGCCACCAACGCCCCGCTTGGGCGTCCGGCGATGGGCCCGTTCCACGGCTCCCAGCCGGCGAACAGGTGGTTCATGATGCCGGTGCCTCGGGTATCGGTGAGGAACTGGGAGCGGAACCCGATGACGCCTCTCGTCGGGATCAGGAACTCGAGCCGGATGCGGCCGCTGCCGTGGTTCACCATGCGGGTCATCTTGGCTCGACGTGCGCTGAGCTTCTCAATGACTGCGCCCTGGTAGTCCTCTGCCACATCGATGACCAGTTCCTCGAACGGTTCCTCGACGCGGCCACCTCGCTCGCGGGTGACGATCTGGGGCCGGCCGACCTGGAGCTCGTAGCCCTCGCGCCGCATCATCTCGATCAGAATCGAAAGCTGCAGCTCGCCACGGCCGATCACCTGGAACTGGTCAGCCGAATCGGTGTCCTGGACGCGAATCGAGACATTGCTGACCAGCTCGCGCTCAAGTCGCTCGCGCAGTTTGCGGGACGTGACGTACTGACCATCCTGCCCGGCCAGGGGCGAGGTGTTCACCCCAAAGATCATGGAGACCGTCGGCTCATCCACGTGCATGGGAGGGAACAGCCGCGGGTCGTCGGGCGCGGTGATGGTCTCGCCGATGGTGATGTCGTCGATCCCGGCAAGGCAAATGATGTCGCCGGCCGCGGCCTGCTCCACCTCGGCCCGCTCCAGTCCGTCAAAGACGAACAGCCTGGTGACGCGGGTTCGCGCGACCAAGCCATCGAGCTTCGACACGGCGATCTCGTCGCCGAGGGCCACGCGGCCGTTGACGATCCGTCCAATCGCGATCCGGCCCAGGTAGTCGCTTGAGTCGAGGTTCGCAACCCGTATCTGGAGGGCGGCCTCCGGGTTACCGCGAGGAGGGGGCAGCTGCTCGACGATTGCGTCGAGCAGGGGGCGCAAGTTCAGGCCAGCCTCGTCTGGATCCAGACTGGCAACGCCCGCTCTGGCGTTCGCGTACACGACCGGAAAGTCGATCTGCTGCTCGGTTGCTTCGAGGTCGATGAAGAGGTCATAGATCTCGTCGAGCACTTCCGCGGGCCGCGCATCCTTGCGGTCGATCTTGTTGATGACGACGATGGCGGGCAGGCCGTGCTCAAGGGCCTTTCCCAGGACGAAACGAGTTTGTGGCAGGGGGCCCTCGGAGGCGTCGACAAGCAGCAGCACGCCATCAACCATCGTCAGCGTGCGCTCGACCTCCCCGCCGAAATCGGCGTGGCCGGGCGTGTCGACGACGTTAACGATGCAATCGCGATGCCGGATGGCCGTGTTCTTGGCCATGATGGTGATGCCGCGCTCGCGCTCGAGATCGATGTTGTCGAGTGCGCGTTCCTCCACGCGCTCGTTCGCCCGGAAGACCCCGGTCTGGTGGAGCATGGCGTCGACGAGGGTCGTCTTGCCGTGATCGACGTGCGCGATGATGGCGATGTTGCGTCGCAGTGCGTTGGCGACCTCAGACTCGGCAGTCGCGGTCATGGGGTGTCTGGCTCGAGAGAATCAGTCATTCGTTCAGTGGGAGCGGTGCGGCACTGGTGTTTGGCTGGCCGCAGTCGCCAACGGGACTTCGCGTTTCATGAGCGAAGGTGCGCCGGCCCGAACCGCCCAAGGCCATTCTCCCCAACAACGGGATAATGGGCGACTCCGTTCGTCACCCAGGGAGCCGGCAGTGGGCGTTCACCCAGACTGGAAGGCGGGGATGACCTCTTGCGCCCAGGCCTCAAGGGCCTCCCAGTCGAGGGGCGGGCGGATGGCGATGTTGAGGAGGTCGCAGCCGAGGTCGCGGTACTCCGCCATGAGCGCCTTCGCCTCGTCCGGGGTTCCCATGATGAGGCCGCGCTCACGCCAGGTCTCGATGGCGCCGCCGAAGACGGTGCGGGCGTGCTCCTCGGCGCGGGGGCGGGCGGCCTCGTTGGCGGCGAGGTGGAAGCTGAGGTTGACGCTCTTCTCGATCTCGTCGAAGTCGCGCTGCTCGCGGTCGCAGGCTTCGCGCAGGACGCGGGAGAGGTGGCGGAACTGCCAGGGCGTCAGGTAGGGGCCGTTCCAGCCGTCGCAGAGGCGAGCGATCATGGGCAGGGTGCGCTTGCGACCGACGCCGCCGCCCCAGATGCGCAGCCGCTCCTGCAAGGGCTTGGGGTTGCAGCAGGCATCGCTGAGCGTGAAGTGCTCGCCCTCGAAGTCTACATGGTCCTCGGTGTGGAGCAGGCGGATGACCTGGATGCCCTCCTCGAGGATGTCGAGGCGCTTGCCGAGGGGGAGGAAGGGGATGCCGTAGGCGCGGTATTCGTCCTCGTACCAGCCGGCGCCGATGCCCAGCTCGATGCGGCCGCCGCTGAGGTGGTCCATGGCGGCGAGGGCGTTCGCGAGGACGGCGGGATGGCGGTAGTTCATGCCCAGCACGAGCGAGCCGATGCGCAGGTTCTTCGTCTCGCAGGCGAGGGCGGTCATGACGGTGGTGCCCTCCCAGTAGTCGCCGTGGTTCTCGTGGACGAGTGGGGCCTCGTAGAAATGGTCGGAGGCATCGATCCAGTCGAAGCCGGCGGTATCGGCCCAGGTCCAGAGGCGGCGAAGCTCGGCCATCTCGATGTTCTGCTGGATCAAGTGCACTCCGAACTTCATTTGACTGCTCCCTCGTCTGCTGCGCTTCGCTTCGCGCTCACTCGCGGGCTGACGCCCCCGACTGCTCCCTCGTCTGCTGCGCTTCCGCTTCGCGCTCACTCGCGGGCTGACGCCCCCGACTGCTCCCTCGACTGCTCCGCTTTCGCTTCGCGCTCACTCGCGGGCTGACGCCCCCGACTGCTCCCTCGACTGCTCCGCTTCCGCTTCGCGCTCACTCGCGGGCTGACGCCCCCGACTGCTCCCTCGACTGCTCCGCTTCCGCTTCGCGCTCACTCGCGGGCTGACGCCCCCGACTGCTCCCTCGACTGCTCCGCTTCCGCTTCGCGCTCACTCGCGGGCTGACGCCCCCGACTGCTCCCTCGACTGCTCCGCTTCCGCTTCGCGTTCACTCGCGGGCTGGCGCCCATGACTGCTCCACCGTACTGGTGGCGGGGAGTCTAGCGAGTTCCGTGCGAGGTGAGAGGCTAGCATGCGCGCGGGAGGGCGGCATGACCGAGATCGCACACCGGTTCGTGGAGACGAACGGCATTCGCATGCACATCGCAGAGGCGGGTGAGGGGCCGCTGGTGGTGATGTGCCACGGCTTCCCGGAGTCGTGGTACTCGTGGCGGCGCCAGCTGACGGCGCTGGCGGAGGCGGGCTTCCATGCGGTCGCGCCCGACCAACGGGGCTACGGCCAGACAGACAGGCCGGAAGCGATCGAGGCGTATACGCAGCTCCACCTCGTGGGCGACATCGTGGGGTTACTGGACGCGCTGGGCGAGGAGCAGGCGGTGATCGCCGGGCACGACTGGGGCGCACCCGTCGCGTGGAACGCGAGCGTGCTGCGACCCGACCGCTTCCGCGGGGTGATCGGGTTGAGCGTCCCCCACAACGCCTGGGCGGGGAAGATTCCGCCAACCGAGGGGATGAAGCACCGCTTCGGCGACCGCTTCTTCTACCAGCTCTACTTCCAGGAGCCGGGGAAGGCGGAGGCGGAACTGGAGGCGGATGTGCGGCGCACGATGCGGATGCTGCTCTACGCGGCCTCGGGCGATGCGCCCGCTGGGGATGGCCTGGGGAGCCTGCCCAAGACGGCGACCTTCCTCGAAGGGCTGGCCGATCCGGGAGAAGCGCTTCCCGGCTGGCTGAGCGAGGCCGACCTCGACTTCTTCACGGGCGAATTTGAGCGGGCGGGCTTCCGCGGGGGCCTCAACTGGTACCGCAACATCGACCGGAACTGGGAGCTGATGGCGGCCTTCAACGGGAAGAAGGTGACGCCGCCCTCGCTCTTCGTCACCGGGGACCGCGACCTAGTGGTGGCGATGGCGGGGCCAGGCTTCCTCGACCGGCTGCGGGAGAGCGCGCCGAACCTGCGCGACGCCGTGATGCTGCCGGGCGTGGGCCACTGGACGCAGCAAGAGGCGCCGGAGGCAGTCAACGACGCGATGATCGGGTTCCTGCGCGGTCTGTAGGGGCGTCCCGGATCGAAGGGGAGGCTACTCCTCCTCGCGGTGGTGGCCGTTGGAGCGGGGACAGACGTGTCCCTCGGGGTCGACGGGGGCGCCGCAGAAGGGACAGGGGGGCCGACCGGCGGCGACGACCTCGGAGATCTGCGCGCGCAGACGTTGGGCGGTGTCGAAATCGAACTCAAGCGAGATGGCCTCAACCTCACCCTCGCCCTCGGAGGGGGCCTCGGCGCTCACGATGACGATATGGCGCGTCTCGTCGTTCAGCCCGAGCGAGAGGCGTCCGGCACGGACGTCGAGGTCGTGGTTGGCCTGGAGGGGGAAGACTGGCGCGGGCTCGCCCGGGCCGGTGGGGGCGGGGTCGGCGCCGGCGTGCTCGAGGGTGGTGTCGATGGCCTCGCCGATGGCGGAGAGCTGCTCCTTCTCCATCCAGACGAAAGCGTAGGCGCCCCCTTCGCTGATGGCGCGCAGGCGGAAGCGGCGCTGTCCCGGCTGGCCCACGGCCTCGGCGGAGAGGTGCTGAACGGGCCCGAACTCGGTCAGGGGCATCGCTCCCGATCCTACGCGAGGGGGCTGCGAACGTCGTGGAGTCGCGGGGTTCGGGGCCACATGCGGGGCACTAGACCCCCTCTGCCCCGGCCTGCTTCAACACGGAGCGCAGCTCCAAGGCGGTGCGGAACACGTGGCCGTGGAATCCGAGCGCCCGGGCAGCGTCAACGTTGCCGCCGTGTCATCGACAAAGAAGCACTGCGAGGGTTCCCTGCCGGTCAGCCGGCAGACCTGGCGGTAGATACCCGGGTCCGGCTTCGCCATGCCGAGGTCGCACGAAACGAGCAGTGACTCGAAGCACTCGAGCTCCGGGTGCATCCCCCGTACAACCTGCCAGTAGTTCCGATCGATGTTGGACAACAGCACAAGCCGGTAGTGCTCGGACAGCGCCCTGACAAGGTCGGCCATGCCTGGGATCGGCTCGGAGTAGGGCTCCAGCCAGGCGGCCTCGAACTCCGGGTAGGACAACGTGAGTCCGAAGGCGTCGACGACTTCTCGATGGACCTGGGGCAGGGTCGACGCGCCCGTGATGACATCGTGGCGGGCGGTGAGCTTGTGCAGACGTTCGAAGGCATCGGCGGGGTCAGCGCAGTTCCGTGCGAGTCGTGCCGTCACGAGGTCGTCGTCGAACGAGATGATCACGCCAAAGAGATCGAAGACGAGCACTTCGATCTCTGATTCGGCGATTTTCATGAGGAGGCGTCCGCGCAATGCCGGGGACGCCAGCGATCCTACGCGAGGCGCGAGCGAGGGACGGACCTACTGCGTGGGCAGGGGCGACTGCCACCAGCCGGGACGCCGGCTCACTTCGATCTCGACGACCCACTTCACCCAGTTGTAGCCACGGCGCCCGGGGGCGACGAGGCGCACGGGGAAACCGTGGCCCGAGCTCAGCCGCTCGCCGCCGACCGTCGTGGCCAGCAGCAGGCGTGGAACCGTGCCAAGCCCGAAACGGCGGCTGAAGCCGGTCGCCGAGGTGACGACCACGCTGCGGGCATCGTCGGTCGGGCGCGCGTGTTCGAGGACGGCGGCCAGCGGAACGCCGCTCCAGTCCTGGACGGTGTACCAGCCGCCGGTGCAGTCGAGGGTGGCGCGTCGGGCGCCTTCGGCGAGAGCGGTGAGCTGGTCGTAGCCGAGGGTGAGGGGCTCGCGCACCTCGCCGCGGACTTCCAAGCGCCACTCGTCCGCGGGGATGCGCTGGCGGTTGTCGAAGAGCCAGTTGGTAACGGGGTAGTCGTTGCCGCTGAAGCTGGCCTCCTCGCGCGAGCCGGTGAAGCGCCGGTCGGGGCCGGAGTGGGGGGCGGCGACGGCGAGGCCGCGCGAGAGCGCGAATCCGGCGCCGCCGACGGCGAAGAGGCGCAGGACGGCGCGGCGGCTGGCGAAGGCGGCGGCCGGACGCCTCGGCCAGCGCAGCACGACGTGCAGGCCGAAGAGGGGCACGAGCGCCAGGCCGAGGATGGTGTGCAGCACGAGCGGTCGCATCTCGCCGTAGACGGGGACGAGGAGGGTTCCGCGCCCGACGACGAGCCACCAGAGACCGGTCAGGAGGATGCCCAGGAAAAGCACGCCCAGCAGGGCGGGGGCCAGAGACCAGAGCCCGGCGCCCCGGCGCGCGAAGGAGCGCACAACGATGCGCCACTTCCAGACGAGCAGAACGACGACCGAGAGGCCGCCCGCGCTGTGCAGCCAGAAGACCCAGCGGCCCTCGGGGCTGCCGGCGAGGAAGCTGCCAAGCCCGGAGACCAGCTCCAGCAGGAGGAGGGCGAAGAGGGCGAGGTTCGTGGCGCGGGCGTTCATGGACCCCCCTGCCGCATCCGGGGGCGGCGCCAGCCGGGTCGCCTCCAGCGTACACCCGGGCGGGCGGAAGACGACGGGAGGTCGCTACACTGCGGGCATGCGAGAGAGCGGCGTCGCAACCGATGCAGCGGCGCTCGTGGCCGAGCGGCGCCAGCGGGCCGTGGATCGCTGGCGCCTCGACCGGGGCGTCGTACTCGTGCCGGCGGGGCTGATGCTGCCGATCACGGGCACCGACCAGTTCCACGAGTACCACGCGCACCCGGAGCATCGCTACCTGGCGGGGGTGGGGCAGGCGGGCGGGGTGCTGGCGTTCGATGCCGGCGACGGCTGGACGCTGTTCGTCCCGCAGCCGCGCGCGGCGGAGCGGGTCTGGAGCGGCGACGGGCCATCGCGGGCGGCGGTGGGGGAGGCGTCGGGACTGGACCGCGTGCGGCCGGCATCCGACCTCGGTGGATGGCTGGAGCGGCGGCGCGGGGAGCCGGTGGCGGTCATCGGGAACGACGACATCACGCTGCGGGCGGCCGAGTACGGGGTCGACTCCTGGGCCAGCCTCGAATTCGCGACGGACGAGGAGGAGGACGAGCGCCTCCGCGCGGTCGTCGCCGAACTGCGGAGGGCGAAAGACGCGCGAGAACTGGCGCTGATGCGGGAGGCGGCGGACGCGACGCATCGGGGGCACATGGCGGGGCTGCGGAAGGCGCGCGCGGGCATGTCGGAGCGCGCCCTGCAGATCGAGATCGAGGTCGAGTTCTTCCGGGCGGGGGCGGAGCGCACCGCCTACGGCTCGATCGTGGGGGGCGGACCGAACGCAGCGACGCTGCACTTCGCGCCAACCGCGCGCGAGTTCGGCGAGGGCGAGCTGATCCTGGTCGATGCAGGGGCGGAGGTGGGCGGCTACGCGAGCGATGTGACCCGGACCTACCCCGTGGGGGCGCGGTTCGAGGGCGTGCAGCGCGACCTCTACCAGCTCGTGCTGGGCGTGCAGGAGCGCGGCATCGCGGGCGCGAGGCCGGGGGCCGAGTACAAGGATCTGCACCTCGCGGCGAGCGTCGAGACCGCACAGGGACTCGTCGACCTCGGGCTGCTGCGGGGGGATGCGGAGGGGCTGGTGGAGCGCGACGCGCAGGCGCTCTTCTTCCCGCACGGGCTCGGGCACATGCTGGGGCTGGCGACGCACGACGCGGGGGGCTGCCTCGAGGGGCGGGCGCCGAGCGACCGGCCCACCCTGCGCTACCTGCGGGCGGACCTGCCCCTGCAGCCCGGGTACGTGGTCACGATCGAGCCGGGCGTCTACTTCATCCGCGCGCTGCTGGAGGACGCGGAGCTGCGCGAGCGCTATCGCGACGACGTGGCGTGGGAGCGGGTCGACGAGTTGCTGGATTTCGGCGGCATCCGCATCGAGGACGATGTGCTGGTGGGGGAGGAGGGGGAGGAGGTGCTGTCGGCGGCGACGCCGAAGTCGCTGGCGGCGATTGAAGCGCTTCGCGGGGAGGCGCTGGGGGAATGACGGCCCCGTACGCGCGCATCTCCATCGAGCAGGTGGCGAGCTACCCGCGCCCAGGGATGGGCGGCCCCGCGCGCTGGTCGGTCACGCCCGACGGGAGCGGCATCGCCTACCTCGCGAGCGAGGGCAGTGGACTTGTGCGCAGCCTCTGGCTGCACGACATCGCGACGGGGGAGCGGCGGGCGCTGGCTGGGCCGGCGGGTGGGGGCGGTCCGATCTCGCGGGAGGAGGAGCTACGGCGGGAACGCGCCCGCCTGCGCGACGTGGGCGTGACCGACTACCGCTTCGCCCCAAAGGCAACGCAACAAACGATCCTGCTGCCGGGGGGCGAGGGACCGCGCCTGGTCGCGGGGGATGCCGAGCCGGTCGCAATAGCGGGGGCGGAGGGGGCGATCACGCCGCGATTGAGCGACGACGGCACGCAACTCGCGTTCGTGCGGGAGGGGGAGGTGCTCGCGCTAGCGGCGGGAGGCGGGGAGGCGCGCCAGCTCACGAGCGGAGCGGAGGACGGGTTCACGAACGGGCTCGCGGACTTCATCGCGCAGGAGGAGTTCGGCCAGTCCGACGGCTTCTGGTGGTCGCCGGACGGCTCACGCATCGCCTTCGTGGAGGTCGATGCGCGACACATTCCCGATTACCCGATCGTCCACCAGGGCCAGGACGCGCTCGACACGGAGCACCACCGCTACCCGTTCGCGGGAGCTCCGAACGCGCGCGTGCGGCTGGGAGTGGTGGCGGTGGACGGGGGCGAGCCGGTCTGGATGGACCTCGGGGACGAGGACGACATCTACCTGCCGCGCGTGGTCTGGCGGCCCGACGGGGTGCTGGGAGCAGTGGTTCTGAACCGCGAGCAGACCGAGCTCCGCCTGCACCTCTTCGACCCGAACACAGGGGCGGTGCTGCGCACGCTCGAAGAACGGAGCGAACCCTGGCTGAACCTCGGCGACTTCCGCTTCCTCGAGTCGGGAGAGCTGCTCTGGTCGAGCGAGCGCAGCGGCTTCCGGCACCTGTACCTGTACGACGCCGACCTAACGGGCTCGCAACAGCTGACCTCGGGGGAGTGGGTGGTGACGCGCATCGTGGAGGTGGACGAGGCGGGGCGGAGGGTGTTCGTCAGCGGGACGCGCGAGGGGGCGATCGAGCGGCACCTGTACCGGGTGGGGCTGGACGGCGGGGAGGTGGAGCGCCTGACGCGTGAGCCGGGGGTGCACGGCTGTACGGTCGCGCCGGACGGGGAGATGTTCGTCGATACCTTCTCGTCGCGTGAACGCGCAGGCGTGACGACGTTGCGGCGCACGGACGGGGGCGAGGCGCTCGCAACGCTGTTCGAGGAGCCGGAGATGACCGCCTCCGGGCAGGGGCTGCGCCCGCCGGAGCTGCGGGCGATGCCGGCGGTGGACGGGACGCCCATGTTCGCGGCTCTGTACCGGCCCGAGGGCGAGGGTCCGCACCCGCTGGTCGTGTCCGTTTACGGGGGACCGCACGCGCAGCGCGTGCTCGACGACTGGGCGCTGACCGTGGACCTCCGGGCGCAGTACCTGGCGCAGGCGGGGTTCGTCGTGGTGGCGGTCGACAACCGGGGGAGCGCCAACCGCGGGCTCGCGTTCGAGGCGCACCTGCACCGGCGCATGGGCACGATCGAGGTCAACGACCAGGTCACGGCGGTCGACGTGCTCGTCATGGAGGGGCTCGTCGACCCCGAGCGGGTCGGGATCTACGGGTGGAGCTACGGCGGCTACATGACCTGCATGTCGCTGATGCGCGCACCCGACGTGTTCCGCGTGGGGGTGGCGGGGGCGCCGGTAGTCGACTGGGACGGGTACGACACGGGCTACACCGAGCGGTACATGTCGACGCCCCAGGACAACCCCGAGGGGTACCGGGATGGGGCGGTCACGACGCACGTGGAAGGGCTGGCGGGGAAGCTGCTGCTTGTCCACGGGATGGTCGACGAGAACGTGCACTTCCGGCACACGGCGCGTCTGATCACGGCGCTGACGGCGGCGCAGAAGCCGTACGACCTCCAGCTCTACCCGGAAGAGCGCCACATGCCACGGGACGCAGCCGGCCTGGAGTACATGGAGCGGCGCCTGGTGTCGTACTTCGAGGAGCACCTGCTGGGATAGCGGGGTGGGGGGCGCTCGGCCTATCCTCTGCGGGACCTTCGAGCGCGAGGAGTGAGCGATGCCGTACGCCCAACCGGAGCTGCTGGCCGAGCCGGATTGGCTCGCGGAGCATGCGGACGACCCGCAGGTGCGCATCATCGATTGCGCGACGCTGGAGGCGTACCGCCGCGCCCACCTCCCGGGGGCGGTTCACCTGCCCGTTCACTACTACATCAAGGAGCAGGGCGAGCGCGAGGGCGGCGCGGGCATGTTCGTGATGCCGCCGGCCGAGTTCGCCGCGCTCATGGGCAGCCTCGGGGTCGACGCCGACACGACGGTGGTGACGTACGACGACAACAACGCCCTCGTGGCGGCGCGGCTCTGGTGGGTGCTGAACTACTACGGCCACACGAAGGCGAAGGTGCTGAACGGGGGCTGGCATCGCTGGCTGACAGAGGGGAGGTCGGTGACCTTCCACGGGACGCGGCCGGAGGCGCGCACGTTCGAGTCGCGCATGGTGGCGTCGCTGCACGAGAGCGCGGAGGACCTGATCGCGGAGCACGACTCGGACTCGTGCACGGTGCTCGACGTGCGCAGTGACGGCGAGTGGGACGGCTCGAACTCGCGGGGGAACAAGCGGGTTGGGCACGTGCCCGGGGCACGTCACCTCGAGTGGACGGACCTGGTTGAGCGGGCGGATACGCGGCGCTTCCTGCCCGCTGAGGAGATGCAGTCGCTGCTGGAGGGGGCGGGGGTGGCGCCGGGAGCGCGCACGGTCACCTACTGCCAGGGCGGAATTCGGGCGGCGCACACGGCCTTCGCCCTGACGTTGCTCGGGTACGAAGATGTGCGCGTCTACGACGGGTCGATGTACGAGTGGGCGAACCGGGAGGACACCCCACTCGTCACGTAGGCGCCGGGGTCGTGGCGCTAGATCGCGGCGGTCTCGGGTTCGGAGGACTCGACCTCGGTCGGGGTGGGGGGCTGCGCATGGAGCAGCGCCTCGAGGGTGAAGCCAAGGTCGCCGGCTTCGCAGAGGTGGCTGCAGTAGGTCATCTTGAGGGATGCACTTGCGGACCGGCGCCAGTCGTAGCGCAGGCCGCAACGGACGCACGTCTTGATGTGCTCCAGGTTCATGCCCTCGCTGCCGGGTCCAATTGCACCACTCATTGCAGCACCTCTTCGGGGGCCGCTGACCGCAGCCCGCACGTCCAGCGTAGAGGGCAGTCGTGGCATGCGCCAGCGGCGAACGCCGCCGAACGTTACGGGATGTTTTCGATTTTGCGGCTGACGGGGGCGCTCGCCCACCCGCCGAGGACGGCGGAGAACTTCCCCGCCTCGCTACCGGCCACGACCATGTGGATGAACTCGGGCCCGCGGAACTTCGAATACAGCTTGTTGAGTTGCTCTTCAGTGGGGCCGTCTGGGCCGAACTGGGAGGGCTCGATGCCACTCGCGTCGGCGGTGGCGAGGCGATCGCGGAGGGGCATGCTCGTGACTTCGAGGATGTAGTCGCGCACCTGCTGCTTGCTCCAGCGGTCACGCCAGATGGTGTCGGCGTGCTCGGGGCAGACGACGAAGAGGACGTGTCCGGTGGGCGTGCGGGGGTTTCCGACGGCGGCCATCGTGAGGCCGAGGATGCCGGTGAGGGCGCGGGCCGTGCGGGCAGTCTGATCGACGAGGAGCTGGGGGCCGCTGGTGGCGGGAAAGACGGAGACGACGCTGTCGTCAGGGTCGAAGCCCTTCTCGACGTGCATGGGCTCCCAGGGGCTGCGCTCCTCCCATTCGGCGAAGGAGAGGGTGTACTTCATGGGCGTGCCGAGGGTGGATCGCTCGGTGCCGCCGGGCCTGGCGCCGCCGACGTTGCGCATGACGAGGCGCACGGCGCGTCCGATGGCGGCGTTGGCGCGATTCCCCTGGCCGAGCGCGCCCAGCCGCATGTTCATGCCGATGTGGTGGCGGATGGGCCCGTTGACGATGACCGCGGGCGCCGCTCCCATCGTCGTCGCCCATACGCCGTGGGCGTTGAACTCCTCGGTGCAGCAGGCCTCGATGGCCGTGATGACGACGGGGAGGTACTCGGGCTTGCAGCCGGCCATGACGGCGTTGATGGCGACCTTCTCGACGGTGGCGGGGCCCATGTTCGGGGGAAGGATGGCGACGAGGTCCTGGGCGTCGCGGGTGGTGCCTTCGAGCATACGCATGACGCGCTCGGGGGTGGGGGGGACAACGGGGAGGCCGTCGGTGAGGCCCTGGTCGAAGAGGAACTCGTGCAGATCGTCGCCGGCCCCGATATCGATGCGGCGGGCGCGCAGGGGACTGCCCTCGGCCTCGGCGGCGAGCCGCTCGGCGATGCCCGGGTCGACCGAGCGGGAGCCGCAACCGGGGCGGGAGGCGGGGTAGACCTCCCAGCCGGGATCGGGGGCGTCGATGCCGGCGATGGCGGCGAGCTCACCGAAAAGGTCCTGCCAGTCCTCGCGGCCGAAGCCGACGAAGCGCTCCTGCTCGTCACCATCGGGACCGGCGAGGATGAGGGTGGGGACGGTGTCGAGGTCGTAGGCGTAGGAGGCGTGCAGGGCGCTGTCGTCGAGCATGGGGGCGGTGAGGGCGTGGCGCTCGACGAGGACGGCGTTGCCCTCCGCCTCCTGGCCGATGGCAAGGATGTCGACGGCCTCGCCAAAGGCCTCGTGGGCCGCCTGGATGAGAGGCATGGAGAGGCCGCAGGTGGGGCAGTCCTCCTTGACGAAGGCGAGCAGGGAGGGGCGACCCGAGGGGAAGGCGCGCTCGCGCCCGTCGCCATCGGTGAGCGTGAAAGCTGGAAGCTGCGACATGGGGCCTCCCGTGCTCGCGTGCGCGACATTGTAGGGCGGCGACCCCGCGCGTGACCGGCGACCGCGCGTTCGGGGAGAATAGGGCCACCCGGCGGCCAGGCCGGACTTGAAGGAGGCGCGGATGATCGGGACAGAGGCGTTCGACCGGTTCGTGAGCGAGAACCGCTGGGCGGTCATTACGACGGTGCGGAAGAGCGGCCAGCCGAGCAGCTCGGTGGTGGCCTATGCGCGCGAGGGCGACACTGTCGTGGTGAGCACGACCGCGCCCACGCTGAAGGTGCGCACGCTGGAGCGCAATCCACAGGTGACGATCACGGTGTTCAACGACGCGGCGCCGTTCAACTTCGTGACGGTCGAGGGGCGCGCGGATATCGAGCGCGAGGGGCTGGAGCACGCCACCCACCTCGTATTCGAGAACATCAAGGGCTCGGGCTTCACCGAGCCGGAGGACCTGCCGGCCTGGCTCGAGGCTCAGCGACGCGTGATCCTGCGGATCCACGCGGAGCGCGTCTCGGGCGTGATCCGGTAGCGGCAACGGACCAGGAGGAAACAATGGCGATCACACTGGAAGCGGGCGACACGCCCCCGGACTTCGAGCTGCAGGACCAGGACGGCAAGGCGCACCGCCTGCAGGACTACCGTGGCCAGACGGTGGTGCTCTATTTCTACCCGCGGGACAACACGCCGGGCTGCACCAAGCAGGCCTGCGGCTTCCGCGACAACCACGAGGCGATCGGCGAGGAGGGTGCGGTCGTGCTGGGCGTCTCGGCGGACAGCGCGGCCTCGCACACGAAGTTCCGGGAGCAGTTCGACCTGCCCTTCCCGCTGCTGGTGGACGAGGATTCGAAGGTCTCGACGGAGTACGGGGCGTGGGGGGAGAAGACGCTCTACGGCCGCAAGAGCATCGGCATGACGCGCTCGACCTTCGTGATCGGGCCGGACGGCACGCTGACGAAGGTGTGGAAGCGGGCGAAGGCGGCCGACAACGCCGAGGCCGTGCTGAAGCTGCTGCGCGGGGCGTAGGGCAGGCGGAGAGCGCATGACGAGCCAACCGGCGGGAGGCGGACGCGAGGGCGTCGAAGGGGTCGCGGGGGGTGATGGGCCGCGGCGGGGGGCACTGCGGGGGGCGCGCACGTGCGTGATCGCCGACCACCCGCTGGCGGCGGCGGCGGGGCAGCGGGCGCTGCTCGACGGCGGCAGCGCCGCCGACGCGGCGGTCGCGATGGCGGCCGTCCTCACGGTGGCGCAGCCCTACATGAGCCACCTCGGCGGCGACTCGTTCGCGATGGTGTACGACGCCGCGAGCGGCGCCGTGGAGGCGCTCAACAGCTCCGGTCCCGCGCCTGCGAGCGCGAACGCGGACCAATACCGCACGCTGGGCGGCATCCCGGACACGGGGGCGCTGGCCGTGACCGTGCCGGGGTGCGTGGCGGGGTGGGGCGCGCTGCACGAGCGCCACGGAAAGTTGCCCTGGCCGCGCGTGCTGGAGGACGCGGAACGGATCGCGCGGGAGGGGTTCCCCGCCTCGCGCGCGCTGGTGCGGGCCGTGGGGGTCGGGCGTGAGCGCGTCTACCCCGCGGGGGCGTTCAAGACGACATTCGGGCACGTCTCCGGGGACGGGGGACAGCTCGTCCTGCAGCCGGAGCTTGCGGGGACGTTCCGGGCCCTGGCCGAGGGCGGGGCAGCGGCGTTCTACGAGGGCGAGATCGCGGACGAGTGCCTGGCCACGCTGAACGGGCTTGGGGCCGCCTTCACCGCGGACGACTGGCTCGCCCCCGCCGAGTGGGCGGCGCCACTCGCCGTCGACTTCGGAGGCGTGCGCGTGCACACACAGCCGCCTCCATCGCGCGGGCTGGTCACGATGCTCGCCTTGCGGCGGCTGTCGCGCGCGGAGGGGAGGATCGGGGCGCAGGTCGAGGCTCTGCGGGAGGCGTTCGCGGCGGTCGACGGCGAGGCGGGCGACCCGCGCGTGACGGAGTTCGACGCGGCGGCGTTCCTTCGTGGGGGTGGGGCACCAGTACGAGCGGGTACGGGCGGCGGGGGCGACGGCGACACGACCGCGCTCGTCGCCATCGACGGGGAGGGGAACGCCGTCTCGCTGATCCAGTCGGTGTTCTCGGCCTGGGGGAGCGGGGTGCTCTCCGCGAGCACGGGGGTGGTGTTCAACAACCGAATGCGGGGATTCAGCCTCGAGGAGGGCCACCCGAACGAGCTCGCGGGCGGAAAGCGGCCAATGCACACGCTCCACAGCTACATCGTCACGTCGCCGCCCGACCTGCCGCTGGCGGGAGAGCCGTCTGGTCCACGGGACGGCGAACTCGTCGCGGTGGGCGGAACGCCGGGGGCGCACCGCCAGCCGCAGACGAACGTGCAGGTGCTCGATGCGGTGCTGCGCCAGGGAGCGGACCCCCAAGACGCGCTCGACGCGCCCCGCTGGGCGCTCGACACGGACGGCTCCCTCTACGCCGAGGCGCGCACGCCTGACAGCCTCGGGGAGGCGCTGGGGGCGGAGGGGCTGGCGTTCGCGCCGCTGGCGGCGTGGGACGGATGGACGGGTCGGGCGTGCCTGGCGGTACTGACGGGTCAGGGCATCGCGGCCGCCCACGACCTTCGCGGCGAGGGCATCGCGATCGTTGGCTGAGCACAAGGGACCGCCGCCGTAGACTCCGGCGCCGGAGGGTACCCCATGGAGGCTCAGCTTCAGCGATTCATAGCGGAGAACCGCCCCGACGCCCGGTCGGTGCGGATCGAGGACTTCCAGCTATTGGCGGGCGGCTACTCGCAGGAGACGTACAGCGCCGACGCGGTGATCGAGAGCGGCGGGAGCACTGAGCGGCTCCCACTGATCATCCGTCGCGACCCGCCGCCGGAGGTCGACATCCTGCCGACGAAGCGGCGGCTCGAGTTCCAGATTCTGGAGCGAGTTGGCGCACGCACCGGCATCCCCGTTCCGAAGGCGTACTTCCTCGACGAACATGGCGCGGCGCTCGAGCGGCCGGCGATGGTGATGGAGCGCGCCCGCGGGAGCGCGGACCTGACCCCGCTGTTCGCGCCGGGCAACGAGGACGAGGCGGAGGCGATCGGAACGGAGTTCTGTGAACGGCTCGCCGAGCTGCACGGGACATCGCTCGACACACTCGACCCGGAGGGAGCGTTCCGGGACGCGCGCGATGTCGGGATCGATGCGTCGAGCTGGGAGCCGTACATGACGAGCTCGATCGAGTTCTTCATGGAGAGCTACCAGCAGATCGCGTTCGACCCCCTGCCGGTCTTTTACGACATGTACGCGAGCCTGCCGAACAAACTGCCGACGCCCGTGCCCCTGGCGATGTGCCACGGCGACTACCAGCCCTCGAACTTTCTCTACGAGGACGGGCGCATCACGGGCATCATCGACTGGGAGGCGGCGCACGTGGGCGACCCACGTGAGGACATCGGCTGGCTCTGGCAGCTCTCGGCCATCACGGGGTTCGACCTGGCGGGAAGTGTGAAAGCGGACGGCGGGTTTCTGCAGCACTACTCGAAGCTGAGCGGCATCCCCGTGACGATGGAGGATGTGGGCTTCTTCATGGTGTTCTCCTCGGCGTCGCTGGCGGCGCCCATCCTGGACGCGGTGCGGCGGGGGCTGAACGGGGAGAGCGAGAGCTTCTTGAGCACGTACATGCTGCAGCCGCTGGTCGCCGCCCAGCCCGGCTACTGCGGGATCCTCGGATACCCCGAGGCGGAGGAGTAGGTCCGATGTTCACGAATCCAAGTTCGGCGCGGGTGCTTGAGCTGATCCGCGAGAGCCTCGAACGCGACGTGGTCCCGGAGCTGCAGTCGAACGCCGCGCGCGTGACGGTGCAGATGATCCAACAGATGCTGATCTCGGTTGAGCGGCGGCTGCCAGTGGAACAACAGTGGATGGCGGACGAATGCGGGCGCATGGCCCGCGTCCTGCGCGAAACCGGCGACGCGGTCGACTCCCGCACCGGTGAGGCCGCCGACGCGTTGCGCGCCATCGGCGAACGCGCGGGAGCCGCGCCGGAGTTCCCGGACTTGCCGGCCTTTGCGGCCATCAACGAGAGCTACGGCGAACTGAGCACGCTGCTGACGGAGGCGCTCGGGCACCTGCACCAGCTCGACGGCGAGGGCTGGGAGGAGGCGCCGGAGCTGATCCAGAAGCTGCGAGCCTACCTGCAGCTGCGCATCAACCGAGACATGCAGGGCATCTTCGCGATGGACGCGGGCGGACTGCTGGGACGAGGCTAGCGCCAGCGGCGAGCGTATGCGGCCCAAGGGTGCGACGATCGGAGCGATCGCCACCGGAGGCCGAATCATGCCCGTCACCCGCCGCGTTTCCGTCGAGCGCAACCGGCTGCGCTTCGCCGCCGCCCACTTCGCCACGTTCCTGGGGGAGTGCGAGCCCCTGCACGGCCACAACTACGACGTCATGGTCGACGTGGAGGGGGAGCTCACGGAGGACTCGTGGGTGTGGGATTTCGGAGACCTGAAGCGTCTGACGAAGGCGATCGCCGACGAGCTCGACCACAAGTTTGTGCTCCAGTGCGAGAGCCGCGCGCTCACGATCGTGGAGGGCGACCACGACTGGGAGATCTCGTACGGGGATCGGCGGTACGTCTTCCCGAAGTCGGACGTGGCGGCCCTCCCCATCGACAACTCGACGGCGGAACGGCTGGCGGAGTGGTTCGCGGTGCGCCTGCGGGGGGCGCTGGCGGAGCGGGGGGCTAGCAACATCCGGCGGCTGACGGTGGGCATCGAGGAAATGCCGGGACAGGCCGGTTGGTATACTGCCGAGTAGGCTCGCAGACGGACTCCCCAGAAGGTGGAGGGCGCTAATGTCGGTCGATTGGGACAAGACGATCAACGAGATCCTGGCGGGCGCGCTCGCCTGCCAGGCCTGCGACGCGCTCGGCGACGAGATGATCGTGGGCTACACGCGCAGCACGGAGGCGGCGGAGTTCGCCGCCCGCTGCCAGGACTGCACCGACAAGTCGGACTGCGACGCACGCAAGCTGGTGGTCGTGTGCGAACCGTGCGCGAATCGCTATCGCGTCAACGGCGAACTGATGACCGAGGCGGGCTGGATGGGCGTCCAGCTGGACGAAACCCGCCGCAACCTGGAGGAGTCGCTGGACTACCTCTCGACGTACTGGAAGGAAGAGGCGGAGATCGAGTTTGCGGACATGTCGCGCAAACTCGAAGAGGTCGACCCGGACACATTCCGCGAGGAGGACGGCTGGCGGGCGCGGATGGAGGAAGAGTACCTGCGCATCCACCGCTGGTTCCGCGACCACCGCGTACGTGTCCCCGATCCGGGCTGGCGCAGCCAATACGTCGAGGACGTGGTCGCGCTGGGCTACACGTCGCGCCTGGGCGACTGATCTCTGGGGCCGGAGGCAGGTGTCCCCCTGGGACCGGCTCGCGCCGCGAGGGCTGAAGCTGCGGGCAACAGGGGCTTTGCTATACTCGCTCGACGCGCGGAAGTAGCTCAGTGGTAGAGCGCCTCCTTGCCAAGGAGGAGGTCGCGAGTTCGACCCTCGTCTTCCGCTCCAGGCATCCCCACGCCGCCCATCCTTGACCGGGCGCGCGCGACGGGGCTACCGTCAGCAACAGCCGAAGTGGCGGAATTGGCAGACGCAACGGTCTCAAACACCGTTGGGCGTTAAGCCCGTGCCGGTTCGAGTCCGGCCTTCGGCACCAGACTTCACCACCACCCCACTGCCGAGTGGTGTAACGGTAGCACACGGGCCTTTGGAGCCTATGGTCGGGGTTCGAATCCCTGCTCGGCAGCCAACCCCCTTCGGGCCGGAACCAGGTCAGGCTTCATAGCGGTGCGCCCTGCAAGGGGTGCGTGGGGCGCCCACCACCCCCGGAAGTCCGGATCCGAGAACTCTGGCTCCCACCACCCCTCCGCGACCTGGCGCTCCCAATGGCCCGTGCGCACGACCGGAATGTCGCCTTCCTCGACGCGGACATTGCCGAACTCCTCGGCGGCATTGAGGTCCGCGGCGTGCACCTGACCGTTGAGATCGAGCCACGGCGCCCCGCGAGCGCCCGCTACGTCGAGGAGAACTCCTCGACTGACGATGCCGTCGCGCCAGGCATTGATGGAATTCGACATGGCTCCGTGGGGCTTCACGTCCGAAAAATGGGCGGCCATTCCACATCGCCCCTTCCCAGTGGACGTGGCAGAACGCGTCGACGTGTGTTGTCGTAAAGCCATGACATGCGACGCCGATGTAGTCGCGGCTTCCCCCTCCCCCGGTCATCAACATCATGTGAGCGGCAGGTTGGGGGTTGTTCGGCTGTGAGTGCGTGGTCAGATCGTGCGCCAGCGAAACAGTGCGTCCGGTGCGCACCTCTCGAGCGGCGGCGACACGCTTCTCGGGCGTGATGAAATTCAGTGTGCCCAACTCGTCGTCGGGCCCCCAGCGGTCCCAATTCCTGAGCGTCTCGACGCATCCGAGAACTTCCTCTTCAGTGGGATTCATTGTCGCTCCCCTCCCCGTCAACGCGGGTCAGTTTCCCTGTCTACGGGACCTGGAGGGCTACCTTTGGCTTCACTTCCGGGTTTGCAACGGTACTCGGCCAACGCCCTTGCATGATGTCGACGCACGCTTGCCCGACCCGGCACCTGAGCGTGGCGATGGCCTGATTCGAGTAGGCCGCGCTGTGGGGCGTCAGGACCACGTTGTCCATCTGCAGCAGGGGGGAGTCGGCCCGTAGCGGCTCGTGTTCGTAGACGTCCAGTCCGGCCCCCGCGATCTGCCCTTCCGGGAGTGCCTCGACGAGTGCCTCGTCGTCGATCACCGGACCGCGCGACGTGTTGAGGAGGTAGGCCGACGGCTTCATCTGCTCAAACTGGTCGCGCCCGAAGTGGTGACGCGTCTCGGCGGTCAGCGGCGTGTGGATGGAGACGTAGTCCGAGCGCCCGAGCAGCTCGTCAAGAGACCTGACACGCTCCACGAGCTTGGCGTGGAGCGGCTCGTCGGGAATGTATCAGAGCCCCGAGCGCGAGGCAGAACAGTCGGGGAATCTGGTCCGGCGAGGGAACGGCTGGAGCCCCTTCTCCGCAACGTCTCCCATTCACGTGCTACAACCGGAGTGGTTGCTGCTGCATGGATCGACGGCCCCGTTCAGTGTGCGCCGAGTGTGGCCTCGGCGGCCGCGCGCGCGGCCGCCAGGTCTCCGTTCGCTCCAGCCGCGAGCGCCCCTACGTCGCTTGTGACGGGGATGAAGCGATAGCCTTCCGCCAGGAAGCGCTCCGCTGCAACCGGCGCGGCGCCAGCGATTCCGGCGGCAATGCCATGCCGCTCACAGGCACGTGCCACCTCGCGACGCGCCTCGCCGAACGAGCCTTCGTTATCCAGCCGCGCCGGCAGCCCGAGGGTGATGCTGAGGTCTACGGGCCCGACGAAGGCCACGTCGATGCCTGGCACTTCCAGGATGTCGTCAATCCGTTCGACCGCTTCCTTCGTCTCGATCATGGGCATGCAGAGCACCTGGGCGTTCGCTTCGGGGTAGTAGTCGGATCCGTAGAGCGCTCTCGCACGACATCCGGTGGCCGTTCAGGTCGGCAGTGAGGAGCATGTCCACCACATCCCCGTCCGCCGGCGCCGACCGGCGGCTCTCGATGAACCGGCAGAGATACTGCGTGAACTCCCCGTCCGCCTTTTGCGCCACCTCGGGATTGGCGAAACCCTGGTATTGGATAGTGTCGACCCACGTGCGCAGTTGCTGGAGATCGTCCAGCGGAACCTGCATCACGTGTGAGAAGAAGACCATGCCGGGAAGCGGGCTGCCGAGATCCTTGAACAGGTCGGCTTCGCCGGTCCCGATGAACTCGTCGATGAGGCGGGTCGCAACCGCGCGCGCGCCCGGCTCGATCTGGGCCATCCGAGCCGGGGTGAAGTACGGGTTGAGCAGTTGCCGCCACTCCTGTTGCTCTGGAGGATCGTAGTGAACCGGAGGAAATCTGGGTCCGGCGTGCTTGAAGATCCCCCGTTCGCCCCACACCAACGAGGAAAAGTGCTGCCAGTCCCTGGGGATTTCGAACACTTCCCTGTAGCCGGTCACAACCCAATAGCCGCCGTGGCGATCGACCCAGAAGATCGGCGATGAAGCGTGAATCTTCTCGTATGCGCCGTAGATGTCTCCCTGAATCTCCTCATCGTAGAGGTCGAACTGCACAGGACACGTTGCTCACTGCTCATGCCGATCCCCCACTCAGGGCCGTCCACGGCCCCTGGACCAACGCCTATATCATACGGGAACCGTCAATTGGCCCCGGCGCCCATGCACGGGGAGGTGTCCTGCCGAACGCGCTCGGCGATGACGTGATCCTGGAGTTCCCGCGGTCCAGGGCGGCCTCCTATGCTTCGGCAAAGGGCGTCGTGACGCCCGGCGGGACCGAGATCCCGTACGCGTGGAAGGTGATCGCGAGCGCTGCATAAAAGCCGACCATGCACACGAGTTCGGCCGTCGCCTCCTCGCCGACGAGCGCAGTCATCGCCGCCATGACCTCGGGGGTTGGACGGCGCCGGGCCAGGAGGTCGCGGCAGAAGCGATACACCGCGGCGGCGTCCGGGTTGGGGGGCTCGCGTCCCTCGCGGACCGCGGCGACGCTGGCCGGGTCCGTCCCCGACTGCTCGGCAAGCGGGACGTGCGCCCACCAGGGGACCTGAGCGCGCCACTCGGCGGCGACAGTCAGAATGGCAAGTTCGCGAAGGTGGAGCGGCAAGGCTGCGGTTTCGCGGAAGGGCGTGCCCATCATGCGGATGTGGTCGCTTGCGTAGTTCGTCCAGGCGTCCGGCCACTCGACCCCGGTGACATCGCCTCGGAACACTTCTCGTCGCACTCACTCCTCCATACAGTTGCTCAGCCCACGGTGGGTGGGCGCCGTCCCCGGCGAGACGGGTCTGCGCTGCCAACGCCGGGCGAATCGGCCGCTGTGCACGGCGTCGCTAGCGCCTCGGCCCGCGCGGCATACAGAGTGAACCTCCATCGACCACGAGGGTTTGGCCGGTGATGAAGCTGGACTCCTCGGAGCAGAGGAAGAGCATGGCGCTTGCGAGGTCGGTCATCCGGCCCAGCCGGGGAATGAGTTGCGACGCGATGCGCAACTCGAGCCGTTCGGGGGTCATCTCGCTCATTGCCGCCTCGGAGTCGACCCCGCACGGAGAAATCCCGTTCACGCGGATGCCGGCCGGTGCGAGTTCGGCGGCCAGGGCCGCGGTGAGGGCGTTGAGCGCCGCTTTGGACACGCCATAGGCGCCAGCCGTTGGCATATCCGCCGCGATGGACGACTGGTTGATGATCACGCCGCCGCCGCGCGCTTCCATGAGAGGGCGGCAGTGGTCGGCGCAGATAAGCGCGGCCGTCACGTTGAGGTCGAGCATCCCCCGCCAGTGTTCGCGGCTGAGCGCCGTGCAGGGTTGGGCGTAGGCGCGAAGGTGTTTGGCGGCGTTGTTGATGAGGATATCGACGCCCCCGAAGGCATCCTCGGACGCGCGCACCAGCAGCGCGACCTGATCCTCGTCGGCGACATCGGCGGTGAACGGCAAAGCGCTGCCGCCCTCCGCCACGATGGCGGCCGCGGCGTCGCGGGCGGCCTCGGCGTCGAGATCGGCAAGGACGACGGCAGCGCCCTCGGATGCCAGCTCGCGGGCGTACGTCAGGCCGATGCCGGCGCCACCGCCCGTGATGATCGCCACCTTCCCGGCGAAGCGAGGCATGGTGCTCTGTGCCAGCAGAATCTCCCCTGACGCTCTATCCGGCAAACTATACCATATGATATGGTTAGTTCGCCATTGGGTCGGGTCAGTCGTCGGCCCTTGGGACGTTGAGCGTAGCAGGAGACTCGTCATGCCCCCGACTCAGACTCGCATCGACATCGCCGACCGGTTCAAGGTTGTTGACGTCGACACCCACCTGTTCGAGCCGGACGACGTCTGGACGGCACGGGTGTCGAAGAAGTTCGGGGACCGCGTACCGCACGTGAAGCGCGACCCCGAGAACCAGAATGAGTACTGGTACAGCGGCGACATCATCCTGACCGGCGGGATACGAGGAGGGACCGCGGGCGCCGTCGGGACGGCACCGCCGCCAGCGTATCCGCGGAACATCGATGAGGTGGATCCGTCGGCCTGGGAGGCGAAGGCGCGCCTCGCGAAGATGGACGAATTCGGCATTCACGCACAGGTTCTCTACCCCAATATCGGGTTCTTTTCGAAGGGCTTTGCCCGCCTGGAGGAGCCAGAGTTGATGCGCCAGTGTGTCCGCGCCTACAACGACTTCCTCGTCGACTGGTGCAGCCAGGACCCGAAGCGGCTGGTCCCACTGATGTTGATCCCGTTCTGGGACGATGCGGACGTGTACGTGGACGAGATACGCCGCAGCGCGGCCCGCGGTCACAAGGGCATCGTCTTCTGCAACCAGATGGATTCGTACAATCTCCCGCAGCTCGCGCACCCGCACTGGAACCCGCTCTGGGAGGTCGCCCAGGACGAAGGACTCTCAGTCAACTTCCACATCGGCGCGGGTGACAAGGAGACGGCCAAGAGGAGGGACTACGAAGGCAATGGGCCGATGGCGAACAACGTCAGGCGCGTTGTCATGGAGTTCATGGACAACGCGAGGACGATTGCCGACCTCATCGTCTCGGGGATTTGCCAGCGGTATCCGCGGTTGAACTTCGTCTCTGTCGAGAGCGGCGTCGGCTATGTCCCGTACCTGCTCGAGGCCTTGGACTGGCAGTGGTCCAACGCCGGCGCCTTGTCGGAGCATCCGGAGTTCGATCTCCTTCCGAGCGAGTACTTCCGGCGCCAGATCTACGCTTGCTTCTGGTTTGAGCGGGCGACCCTGCCGACGGCTCTCCACCTGTACCCCGAGAACATGCTCTACGAAACGGACTTTCCGCACTCAACGAGCCAGACGCCGGGACCGGCGACGCCGCTGGCCGTCAGCCCGCGGGAGTACATCGAACGGGCGCTCGGCGCTCTACCCGAGTCGACACTGCGGAACGTCCTGCACGACAACGCCGCGCGGCTCTACCGACTGGAGAATTGAGGGTTCCCTAGCATCAGGGACGGCTTGCCCGGACTGCTTCTCGGGCGCTCTCCGCACAGTTACTATCTGATATAGTAATACCCGATCACGGTCGGCGTCGGGGACCGCCCCCAGCGGGCCACCTTCGAGGACTTGTCGCCGGTCCTCCACATGGCGCCCATGCTCCCCGAGGACAGGCCGTGATCGAAGCCATCGGTCCCTTCATCGCCACGCGGACGGGGGCGGCAGGAGGCGCTCATGCCCGGGTTGTTTGAAGGCTTGCTCGTCATTGAGCTTGCCGATCGACGCAATCAATACGCGGGAAAGCTGCTCGCCGATGGTGGCGCCCGGGTGATCCAGGTCGAGCCTCCTGGTGGCAGCCCGGGCCGCACCTGTGGGCCGTTCGTCAACGACCGCGAAGATCCCGACGCATCGCTCGATTACTGGTTCTACAACACCGGGAAAGAGAGTGTGCAGATCGATCTGAGTGAGCGTGAAGGCGTTGACGCGGTCAGGAACCTGGTCAGGGGCGCGGATGTCCTGATCGAGAGCTCTCTCGGGCAAGACCTGGCCGAACAAGGGCTCGATTACAACTCGCTTCGGGGTGAGAACCACCGGCTCATTCACGTCTCCATCACCGACTTTGGGCAGGATGGCCCCTGGCGCGACTTCCGCTGCAACGACGTGGCCCACCTCGCCCTCGGCGGGGAAATGGCCGTCTCGGGGTACTCAGACCCCCGCGTGCCGCCGATCGGCGGCCAGGGGCGCCAGGCGTGGCTCGTGGCCTGCACCTATGCGGCCCACTCAACGGTGGCGGCGCTGGTCGAACGCCTGGCCAGCGGCGCAGGCCAGTACATCGACGTGTCCATCCATGACTGCGCCTCGATCTGTTGCAGTGAGGGCTCGCTTCCGGAGTGGGTCTACAACAACCGCCTGCGCTACCGCCGCACGGGCGAGCATGCCGTGCCCAATCCAAGCCGCGGCAGGCAGAATCTTCGGGCGGCCGACGGTCGCTGGCTGAACACCGTCATGGGTCAGCTGACCCCGCCTCTCTGGGAGAACCTGCTGGGATGGATGAAGGAAGAAGGTGTCGCCGGGGAGCTCGAGGATCCCGCATACATGGACGAGGCGTATCGGACGACTCGCTGGCGGGAGGGCTCGGAGATCCAGGAAGCCTGCGCACGCCTGCTCGCCAAGGTCCCTTCCTCCGACGCGATGCTTCGCGCCCAGAGCGTCGGGCTCACCTGGGCGGTGATCCAGGCGCCGGAGGAGAACTACGCCATCAAGCACTGGAGCGACCGCGGCTTCTTCACGGAGCTCGAGCAGCCGGGAGCGCCGAGGCCGGTCAGGTTCCTTCGTGGGCCCTTTCTGATGCCGGGCGTGAGCTACGGGCCCGCTCGCCCGGCGCCCAGGCTCGGCGAGCACACACAATCGGTTCGTTCCGAGATGGTTGACGACGAGCAGCCGCCCGCCAGCGAGACGCGAGACGCCGCCCCGATCGACGAGAGAGAAGCGACGGATCCCGAACGGAAGGGGCCGTTGAGCGGTGTGCGAGTTCTCGACATTACGTGGTGGGTAGTAGGTCCCCTGGTGACTCGCCTGCTCGCCGATCTCGGCGCCGAGGTGATCAAGATCGAGCGGCACGATCGGTTCGATGGAGCGCGGAGTGACTTCTGGCCGAACCGTCGGCCGCGACCGGGCAAGCCTGCCTATCCGGAGAGTCCGAATCAGTCAGGCACGTTCAGCATCGTGAACGCGAACAAGAAGGGAATCACCCTCAATGCCCGGCACCCGCGAGGCCTGGCACTGCTGGAAGAGCTTATCGCCAAGAGTGACTGCCTCGTGGAGAACTTCAGTGCGGGCGTCCTGGACCGCTGGGGGCTGACCTGGGAGCGGCTGCAGGAGATCAATCCTCGGCTGGTGTACCTCTCGGCATCGGGCTGGGGCCACGAAGGCGAGTGGAAGAGCTTCCGCAACTACGGACCCACAGCAGCCGCCTTCAGCGGCCTGACATTCGCCTCGGGACTCCCGGGCAGGGAATCGGCAGGCTGGGGCTTCGCCTACATGGACGTCGAGGGCGCCTTCCTCGGTTCGTTCGGACTCCTTGGGGCGCTCTACCAGGCGAAGCGTACGGGCGCCGGGGCCCGCGTCGACTACGCCATCATCGAAGGAGCGATGAATCTCCTCGGGCCGCTATTCCTCGATTTCGACGTGAACGGACGGTCGACGCGACGGCCAGACTTTCCCCCGGGCAACCACAGCCTGTTTCCACGCGTTGCGCCGCACAACACCTATCGATGCACGGGACAGGATCGCCTGGGCCAGGATCTCTGGTGCTTCATCGCCTGCGAAACCGATGCCGACTGGGGGGCTCTCTGCAGCATCATCGGGCGCGAGGATCTCGTCTCGGACCCCCGCTTCGCCACGAACAACGCGCGGCTGGCGAATCAGGACGAACTCGACGAGATCATCCAGGGCTGGACGGAGGTCCGCACACGTCACCAGGTCATGGATCTCTGTCAGCGTGCGGGGATCATCGGCGCAGCCGTCCAGAATGCCGAGGATCTCCTGGAGCACGATCCGCAGCTCCGGCACCGGGAGGTGTATCCGATCATCGACCATCCCGAGCTGGGCGCGTACGCGTACGCGGCGTACCCGGCCCGGCTATCGCGCACGCCGGCCGTGCCGGCGAGAGGGGGTCCGCTGTACCGTGAACACAACCGGCAGGTGTACGGGGAGATCCTCGGCCTGAGCGTCAACGAGATCGAGCGACTCGAGGCGGAAGGGGTCATCTGAGCGCTGGCCGAGCGGCGCAGGCGCCTTCCGGAAGGCCGTCCCGAGGCGACGCTGAAGCATCGACCCGGAGCACCCTGATTCCATCATTCCATCGGAGGAACTGTGGCAGCGTACCCGCCCATCCCCAAGCCGGACTATCTCACGCGCTTCTTCTGGGACGGCGCGAACGACCACCGGCTTCTGATTCTGCGCTGCCAGGACTGCGGACACTACGTCCACTATCCCCGTCCCCTCTGCAATGAATGCCTCTCGACGAACCTGGAGCCCGAACAGGTGTCGGGCGAAGCAACCCTCCACAGCTACACCATCCCCTCCTCACACGTGGACGCCTACTTTGCCGAGCGCGCCCCCTACGTCTACGCCGTCGTCGAGCTCGCGGAGGAGCCCGCGCTGCGGATGGCGACGAACGTCGTGGACTGCCCAGAGGAGGAACTGAGGACGGGCATGCCCCTCGTCGTCGACTTCCGCGAAATACTTCCCGGGGTCACGCTCCCGTATTTCCGGCGAGCCTGAGCGCGGGCACGAGATCACAGGGGAGGCGCGGACTGGCATGTCTGACACGAATCGCGTCGCAGCCGTCGGGGTTGGGTACTCCATCACCGGCCGCAACACCGGTCTAACGTCGCGGCAACTGGCCGTACAGGCGGGCAAGGCGGCAATGGAAGACGCGGGGATGCTCCCCAGGGACATCGATGGCGTGGCGTGCCTCTGGGGCACGGGCATCAACGCTCCACCGGGCGCTGAAGTCCTCGACTCCCAGGACGCCGCGTACATGCTCGGAATCACCCCGGTCAACTGGTTCGACTCCGTCGGCATGTCGCCCGCCTACGTCGGCGCGGCGGTTCACGCCATCGCCGCGATACGGGCCGGCTTCTGTCACACGGCTATCACCTTCCGCGTGCTCCCACAGCGCCTGAGCACGAGCGAGGTGCTCTCCGTGAAGCAGACGGGTCCGCGGCTCGTGGGCGGTGACGCTCAGTTCACCGAACCCTTCGGCGCGGGACTGCCCCTTAACTGGGTCGCAGCGCTGCCGACGCAGCGCCACATGGCCCAGTACGGCACCACCGAGGAGCAGCTCGGGGCCCACGTCATCGCCCAACGGCACCACGCCTCTCTCAATGAGGACGCACTCTTTCGGACCCCGCTCACCATGGATGACTACCTCAGCTCGCGCTACGTGGCCAAGCCCGTCCGCCTTCTGGACTGCGACTATCCGGTCGACTCAGCCTCGGCCATCATCTACACGACCGAGGAGCGCGCCCGCGACTGGAAGAAGAAGCCCGTGTTTGTGGAGGCGGCCGCCTACTCGTCCATACGCTACTTGACGTTCGAGCTGGTCGATCTGAACGAGAGCTCCCAGTACCACACGGCGAAGACGCTCTGGTCGCGCACGGACCTCAAGCCGGCAGACGTTGACTGCGCACAGCTCTATGACGGCTTCACCATTACGGCCCTGCAATGGCTCGAGGCCCTCGGGTTCTGTGGCGAGGGCGAGAGCGGGCCATTCGTGCAGGCGGGGGAGACGCGCCTTGGCGGCAGCCTGCCACTCAACACCGATGGAGGGGCCTGCAACGTTGGGCGAAGGCATGGGGCGAACTACTGCATTGAGGCGGTGCGGCAACTGCGCGGTGAGTGCGGCCCCCGGCAGGTGCCGAATGCGCGCGTCGCAGCCTGGGCGAACGGGGCCGGATTCTATTCCGGCGCCATCCTCATGACGGCAGATTGAATCCTCAAGCGGCCGGGCAGCAGGTCAGTTGACTCGACGGGCGAGCGGCCTCCGTCATGGGGGCATCGGGTAGCGCAGGCACGCACAAGCGGCGTGGGCTCCTGCTGAACCTGTAGGGATCAAACGGCGAGCCTGCGCCAGAATCCGGCGCGGGCTCGCGACTGAGGTGGGTTGACGCTACACCTGGAGCCAGGCGCCGCGATAGGCGTACTCGGGTGAGCCCCCCGAACCAAGGTCCATGTTCCGCACCTCGGGACGAACGAGGGCGGTGTTCAGTCCGATGTGTGTTGCAATGTGCGGCGATTCCTCAAGAGCCAACCTCTGGGCCTGCCGGAGAATGTTGGCTCTCTCCTCGGGATCGAATTCCTGGGTGCCCGCCTCAATGAGGCTGTCCATCTCCGGGTTGTTGTACCCGGTGGCGCCGCGCGTGCCGCCTGAGTGGTAGTAGTTGGACATCATGGCCACTGCGGAGGGGTCGGCCCCGCCGCCAACGGTCGCCATCTCCCACCCCTCTGGCTGGTAGATCCTGGAGAGCATGCCGGTGTAGTCGGTCGTCTCGATGTTGATCTCGACGCCGTTCAGGAGTTTCCTGGCCTGCTCTTGGATGAAGGCGGCGTCGTCCTCGAATGCGATGGTGCCGCCCAGTCCCGGGACGGCGATCAGCCCGATCGAGAACCCATCTCCGTACCCTGCAGCCTCCATGAGCTGCCGGGCCCCGGCAATGTCATCGTCGGTGGGCGACCGCTGTCCCGGCATCGTGCTCAGCTCATCCTGTGGAATCGCCTCGGGGTAGGGGTAGGCCATGGCTCCCGGGTGCCGCCAGGTTGGCGGGTCTTTTTCCCGGCCGTAGATCGCCGCGCCGATCGCCGGCTTGTCGAAGACGACCGACAGAGCCCTGCGCACGCGCGGATCGTCCAGGGGCTTTACGCGTGTGTTGAGTTCCAAGTGAAACCAGCCGGTTGTCTCCCACAGCTGGACCTGAACATCCGGTACTCCCTGCCTGACGATCTGCAATTGCGCGTCGTCCGACCTGGCGAGAACCGGGTTCTGACCGGCAATGAACGCCGGCACCTGGGTGCTGCGATCGGTCGTAACGTGAAAGACGACGCGATCAATGTACGGTTTCGGGTCATCCCAGTAGTTGGGATTGCGGACCCAGCTCATCTCGATATCGGGGTCGATGCGCTCGGGCATCCACGGACCGGTGCCGACGAAGAACTCAGCGCGATCGCCGCCGAAGGTGCTATCGAACCCGCCGAAGTGCTCCCGCAGCCCCTCCGGGGTGATGCAGACCCGCTGCTCGGCCATGCCGTTGAAAATGTCGGACTTCGGGCGACTGAAATTGAGTTCGACGGTCGATTCGTCGATTGTAACGGGCGGGTCGACCATCCCCTGGTAGAGCCCAGCCCGGGGGAAGGGAACGCCGGCGTCCGGATAGAGAGCTCCGGTGATGGAGCGCAACATGTAGACCACGTCGCGCGCTTCAACCTCGCGCCCATTCGCCGGGGGCATGTCGAAGAATTTCACGCCGGGCCGGACCTTCAGGATCAGCGTCGTCTTGTCAGGCTGTTCCCACGACCCGATGACGGCCGCGGAAATCTCCCGGCTCGCGTTGCCGATCTTGAGGAGGTCGTCTCCCATGAACGGCGTGATCGCGTAGTTCGACGGGCCGAACTGAAAATCGATGGGGGCGGGCACGGGCGATCCGGTGATCTCCAGGGTCCCGCCGAAGATCGGCCCGTCGGCGCTAGGCGTTGGTGTCTCCGCTGCACTCGTGGCAGTTGGGGTCTCCGCTGCCCTCGTGGCAGTTTCGGCTTCCGCCTCAGCAGTCGCGGCCTCCGCCTCGGCAGTCGCGGCTTCCGCCTCGGCAGTCGCGGCCTCCGCCTCGGCAGTCGCGGCTTCCGCCGTCGGCTCAACTTCCTCTTCTACGTCATCGTCGCCGCAACCCACGGCGACGAGGCCGGCCGACCCGGCGGCCAGTGCGGCGCTCCCCGCAAGGAACCGCCGGCGCCCAAACCGTGTAGTCAGTGTCCTCATGGTGTCCCCCTCCTTGATGGCCTATCCACCGGCCGTTGGACTCTCAGGACATATCATATATATCACCTTGAGTGGGTTTCTTCAACCGTTTTTGTCAATCAATTCATACCTCCAGGTAATGCGACATCGCAGCGGGAGCCCGTCCCGGTAGGGACAGCAAGCTCTGCCGCCGGCCAGGAGGGCGCAGGAGGGCCTGCGTGCCCGGAGGCGAGGTCACGGCGCCGGGCTGCCGTCCCGCCTTCGGCGCAGGCGGAATATGCCTCTCAGCGCGCACCCCGCAGGCGCGGGTCGAGGATGTCGCGCAGGCCGTCGCCGAAGAGGTTCGCCGCCACGAGCACGACGAACAGGCAGATGCCCGGAGCCAGCACCATCCACTGCTGGATGAACGCGAAGTGGCGGTTGGGGCCGGCGAGCATGCCGCCCCACGTTGCCGTCGGCGGCGGGACCCCGAAGCCCAGGAAGCTCAGCGCCGCCTCGACGAGGATCGCGCTGCCGAGCATGAGGGTGGCCACGACGATGACGACGGCCGTCACGTTCGGCATGACGTGCAGGAAGAAAATGCGCGCAGGGTGGACGCCGACGGCGTGCGCCGCCTCCACGTAGGGCCGCACCTTGACGGAGAGGACGGCGCTGCGGACGGTTCGGGAGGCGCCGATACTGAACTGGATACCCATCACGACGATGATCTTCGTTAGCGAGGGGCCTATGACGTTCAGGACGGTCATGAGGAGGATGAGGGACGGGATCGACATGAATGCATCAACGACGCGCTGAATACTCGCGTCGACCCACCCGCCGGCATAGCCGGAGATGCCGCCGATGAGAGCGGCGAGCGCCCCCCCGATCAACATGACGCTGAGGCCGACGGCGAGGGAGACTCGGGCCCCGTAGATCGTGCGGCTGAGGATGTCGCGGCCGAGCTGCTCGGTGCCGAGCGGGTGGTCCCTGCTCGGGCCTTCCAGGGTGCGCAGGATGTCCTGGTCCGTCGCGGCGTAGGGCGAGATGACATCGGCAAGCACCGCGATCAGAATGAAGAGAAGCAGGATGGCGCCACAAGCCACAAAGACGGGGTTTTCCCGCACCGTGCGCAGGATGCCGGCGCGCACCCCGCCGCTGGGCCGCAGCTCGCCGGCAAGGGTTTCCGCCAGGCCCGCTTCCGTCATCCTACGTCTCCGCGTGCCGCAGTCTGGGGTCGATGAAGACGTAGCTCACATCGACGAAGAGGTTCACGACGACCACGATCGTGACGGCGACGACGTTGACGCCCTGGACTACCGGATAATCGCGTTGGCTCAGCGCGCTTGTCATGAGCGTGCCCAGCCCGTGGAGGCCGAAGATCGACTCGATGATGATCGTGCCGCCGAGGAGCAGCGCTATCTGGATGCCCATGACCGTAATCACCGGGATGAGCGCGTTGCGGACAGCGTGGCGCGTGATGACGATATGCCCCCGAAGGCCCTTGGAGCGAGCCGTGCGGATGTAGTCCTCGTTCAGGACTTCGAGCATCTGCGAGCGCGTGATGCGCATCAGGCTCCCGCACAGCAGCAGGCCGAGGATGATGCTCGGGACGAGGAACTGGTTGAGGTTCCGCCACGGCTCGGAGAAGAAGTGCGTCTGGCCGAACTCGGGCACCCAGCCGAACCAGATGGTGCCGTAGATCAAAACGAGCGTCGCGATCCAGAACGAGGGCACGCCGAGAGCCATGATCGAGAAGAAGCGCAGGGCGTAGTCCAGCAGTGAGTTTCGTCTGATGGCGGAGATGACCCCGACGGGTATCGCGACGGCGGACGCGATCACCGCAGCCATGATGGTGAGCTGAAGGGTCGTATCGATCCGATCCGCCACCTTCTTCGTCACGGGTTCGCTGTCGAATGTGCCCTCGCCGAGGTCGCCCTGGAGGACGCCGGTAAGGAACTTGAAGAACGCCACATGAACGGGGTCGTCAAGGCCCAGTTGCTTCTTCAGCGCTGCGCGGTCTTCCGCGCCGACCCTGTTCTCGCCGATGAGCGCCGTCAGCTCGTCGCCGGGGATAAGGCGGATCGAGAAGAAGATGACCACCATCGCGATCAAGAACGTCGGGATCGCGAGGACAATCCGACGGATCACAAACTGGCCCATGCGGTACTCTCCCCCCTCGCATCGATCATCCGGGCACGAGAGCGCGTCCGGAACCCACCCCGGACCAGCCGGTTGCCCCAGACCATATCAAATATCTCTGCATCGAATGGCCCTGCCTGGGAAGAGATTTCGCCACGGGCAGTCAGCTGGTTCCCCCCGTGAGCCCGGCGCCAGCCGGCCATGGGTGGGGTGGGGTCATGGTGGAATATGATATGCTATTCCGTGGCTGCGACCGGATGCGCCGGCGGAGTAGGAGATTCCTGGTGCCCCCATCCACCGAGCTCGCAAGCGCCAACACGCGCCCACCGATCATCGACGCCGATTCGCACGTCACCGAGCCGCCGGATGTATGGACGAGCCGCGTTTCGCGAAAGTGGGGCGACCTCGTCCCGCACGTGCGCTGGGCCGATGCGCCGCCCCCAGAGTCCGCCTCCGGGCTTGAGCTGATGATGAACCAGCAGCGCGAGCTTTCGTGGTTCATTGGCGATACCAAGATTGCCGGCGCGGCGGTGAGCGCATGGGCAGGCTGGTCCGGCCCCTTTCCCACCCACCCGCTCTCGTACGAGGAGGCCATCCCCGCGTCCTACGACGCGGCGGCGCGGCTGCGCTACCTGGACGAGGCCGGGATCCAGGCGCAGGCGCTCTATCCGAACGTGGGAGGGCTCGGATCCCAGGGATTCCTCAAGCTCAAGGAACCTGAACTGATGCTTGAGTGCGTGCGCGCCTACAACGACTTCCTGATCGACTGGATTTCACCGGACCCCGCGAGGTTCATCCCGATCGCCTGCACGCCCTTCTGGGACGTCGAGGCGGCGGCGAAGGAGATATCCCGCGCGGCGGAACGCGGCCACAAGGGCGTCGTCCTCAGCGGGACGCCGCAGAGTCACGGCCTGCCCTATCTCTCCGACCGGCACTGGGATCCGATCTGGGCGGCGGCACAGGAGAGCGGGCTGCCGGTCTCCTTCCACATCGGAAGCGGCGACTTCGATGAGGAGTTCCAGCCGGACGCGATTGAGTCGTTCGGGCTGCGGCCATACATGAGCCGCCTGGAGACGCAGCTCTACCTCGACAACGCCAGTCAGGTGGTCGATCTTCTCCTCTCCGGGATCCTTCCCCGCTTCCCTGACCTGCGGTTCGTCATCGTCGAGTCGGGCATCGGCTGGATCCCATTCGTACTCGAAGCGGTCGACTACACGTTCAAGATCGGGGACGCAGCGGCAGACCGGCCGGAGTTCAAGATGCTGCCGAGCGAATACTTCCGGCGGCAGGTGTACTCCTGCTACTGGTTCGAGCGCGTGGCCCCGAAGGCGCTTCTGGAATACGTCGGCGTCGAGAACATTCTCTTTGAGACGGACTTCCCCCACATCGTGTGCCTCTACGGGAAGGAGTCGATCGACCAGCATGTAGCTGATGGCCTGGGAGGGCAGCCCGAGAGCGTGCGACGCCAGATCCTGTTCGAGAACGCGGCGAGCTTGTACGGAGTCGAGCTGCCGCCCGAGCAGTAACGTGAACTTCGAGGGGGGGCACACCAGCTCCGCGGCGCGCCGAGTCTGTTGGCCCACACAACGTCCGCAGCGGACTACGGGAGCCGCGACATTGCCGGGAAGCGAGGCGCGATGTCTACTGGGGGTAGTGCCGTGAAGTCAAGGCATGGGACCGTCGGGGGAGCAGGCTCGCACGAACGAGTCCGGGGCCACCGAGTGACGGAGGCCAGGACCACGTGACATCGACTACCGACCGAGGCCATCGTGGGGCGCGCCAGAAGCCCTCGGCCCTCGTGCAGCAACACCTCCGGGACATGATCTTCTCGGGCAGTTTCCGGCCGGGCGAGTGGATGCGGCTACAGGACATTGCCGCCGAGTTCGAGATCAGCACAACACCTGTTCGCGAGGCCGTCGCTGTGCTCATCGACGAGGGCCTGCTTGAGGCGCGTACCCGCAAAGGCATAACCGTCCTGCCGCTCTCCGCTGATGACCTCGGCGAGAGCTACTACCTTACGGGGGTTGTTTCGGGGCGCCTCGCCGAGCGCGCCGCCGAGCGGATCAGTCTTACCGACCTCAAGAAGGTTGAAGAGCTCTACGCCGAGATGACTGCGTCGCCGGACGGAGCGGTGTTCGAGCGAGCGCATTCCAGCTTCCATCGCATCATCGACACCGCTGCGGAATCCAGGTACCTCCGCACGATGTTCCGCGTCGTCACGCGGAACATCCCGTTGTCGGAGTGGTATCGCGTTGTCGAGGACTGGCCACACGTCTCGGAGCAGGCCCACAGCGAGATACTCGATGCGCTCAAGCTGCGCGACCCCGCAGCAGCGTCGGAAGCGGCGATCCGGCACGCGGAGCTCGGTCGCGAGCAGTTCCTCTCCTCGCTCAGGGCGAAGGGTGTGTTCGCACGGCCGGACCCAGCCAGCGATGACCGAGCCGCTACGGGAAGCTGACCAGCCTCGTCCCCCGGTGGGAGACAAGACCCCCCGGAGCCTGCGGCCGACACATCTCAGCGACTCCCATCGTGTGGTGACGGTGTTCCCACGCCTGTAGCCTGCAACCTGGCGACTCACGAGCGTCATCCGACGGAAGTCTGACCGGCGACCTACCCGGCACGGAACTGGCCCGTCAGGGCGCGTTCACCCGCCCCCTGTCCCTATCACTCCCTCACTTCGCAGCTCCGCTATCGCCTCATCGCTGAAGCCGAACCCTCCGAGCACCACGTCGGTGTGCTGACCGGGATCCGGAGCCGGGTCGCTGACACGTCCCGGTGTCTCGCTCAGCGAAATGGGTAGCCCTACCACTCGTTGCCGGCCAAAACGGGGATTGTCCTGGTACGCAAGGTAGCCGTTCGCTCAGGGTTGCTCATGCTCGACGAGCTCACCGTAGTCCAGCACGACCGACGCCGGAACGCCACGCGCCTCCAGGCGCCCCAGCCAGTAGTGACTTGGTTGCGATGCAAACGCGCGCTCCAGGATTGTCTCAAGCTCCCTGCGATTGACGTATCGCGGGAACCCCCGGGAGAACCGTGGATCGTCGGTTATCTCCTCAAGGTGGAGCGCGGCAGTGAGTCTGCTCCAGAACTTCTGATCGAGCACAACGATCATGAGCCAGCGACCATCGCCGCATTCATAGTGCCCTATCGTCGCCGACGCCCTGAACTCGCGGACATGCTCCTCGCCGGCATGGAGGAGGTGGAGAATCTCCGGGCCCTGGAGCGCCATCTGCGAGCCGAGAAGCGACACCTCGACGCGTTGGCCGAATCCGGTGCGCTCGCGCACGTACAACGCGGTCATGATTCCGAGCGCGAGATTGATGGCGCTCACCTGGTCGGCGAGTCCGAAGAACGGCACTTCGGGGCGTGCGCCAGGGCCACCACCAGAGTGCTGCGCGAACCCGCTGAATGCCTGGGCTACCTGATCGAACGACTGCAACCCGGCCATGGGTCCGTTCGATCCCCAGCCAGTTGCCTGACCGTAGATTATTCGGGGATTCCGCTGCCGCAGGACATCGTATCCCAGCCCCCAACCTTGCATGACCCTGACACGGAAGTTTTCGACAACAACGTCACAGCCGTCCGCCATCTGCAGGACGAGGTCGCGGCCGCGTTCAGAACGCAGATCGATTTCGATGGACCTCTTCCCGCGGTTGAGACCCTCCCAGAATGCACTGAAGCCGTCGGGCTCCTTCCACATCCTCCTGCTGAAGTCTCCGTTACCGGGGTCCTCGACCTTGATCACGTCAGCGCCAAGATCCGCGAGCATCATGGTCGCGAACGGTCCCTGCTGGTACCTGGTGAAGTCCAGGATGCGGGTGTTCTCAAGCGGGTGGGCTGTCATCTATCCGGTATCCCCAATTCGGACGCGTCTCCGAGCCGTCGCGTGGACCGGGAGCTTCGCGCGGGCAGGCTCCCACGAGATTCCTGGCTCGGAACCTCCCCGGCGACCAGTCCGGCGCCACCCCGCGGCCCGTCGACCCTGGGACGACATCCACGATTGCTCCCGGTCGGCTCGTGGCACAGGCTTGCGGTGGCCCATCGATAAGATATTATACGCTCCAACTGGTCCGGCCGGAGGGCTGAGGTGCACGCTGCAAGCTCTTCAATCCTGCAATTCGAATCGCGGGGCGAGATCGGGATCGCCACGCTCAACCGGCCGGAGCGTCTCAACGCCTTCGACGACGAGCTGATCGAGACCCTCCTGCAGTTCTTCGCGAGTCTCGAGAACGAATATGAGACGCGCGTGCTGATCCTGACGGGCGCGGGCCGCGCCTTCTGTGCGGGGCTCGATCTCACCCCGGGCGCCATCGCAGATCCCTATCTCGCCGAGGATGCCAAGCTCGGCAAGGTGGGCTACGGCTTCTGGTTCCAGAAGCGCATCGCCGAGATCGTGCTTCGCATGCGGCGCTGCCCACAGCCCATCCTCGGTGCGATCCACGGCCCCGCCGTGGGCGGCGGGATGTCGATCGCCCTCGCCTGCGACCTCCGCGTCGCTTCCCCCGAGGCGAGGTTCGCGTGCTCCTTTCTGAACCTCGGCGTCGGCGGCGGCGACATGGGATCGAGCTACTTCTTGACGACCCTGCTCGGTCCGTCACGCGCTGCCGACATGATGTACTCCGGGCGCATGGTCCTCGCCGAGGAGGCGCTTCAGCTCGGGCTCGTGAACCAGGTCGTGGAGAGGGAACGTTTGCTGGAAGAAGCGGTCTCGCTCGCCGAAGGGATCTGCCGCCGCTCAAGCCCGTTCGGCCTGCGCCTGACGAAGGAGCTCATCAACGAGACGGCCGCCGGCCTCCCCCTCGAGACGGTTCTCAAGATCGAGAACCGGTCCCAGATCCTCGCAATCCAGACCGAAGACGCGGATGAAGCGGCGCGAGCCTGGCAGGCCCGCGAGGAGCCACGCTGGCGCGACCGCTAGTCCAGTCCCAGCCGCGCGCCCGCGGCAACAGGAGGACACCATGGCGAGATCGCCGCGACTCGACCAACTCGTCGAGACCATGCGCGCCAACTACGAGCTCAACAAGGGCATGACGGTTGCGGAGCAGCGGACGTTCATGGAGGACATGCACGGCCGCATCCGGATCGACCCGGACGTCGTCGTGACGCCGGCCAGCCTTTCCGGCGTGCCCTGCGAGTGGGTCGCGACGCCGAACGCGAGGGACCCGGTCGTGCTCTACTTCCACGGTGGCGGCTATGTGCTGGGCTCGCCTGCGACCCATCGCGAGATGGCCTCGCGGATCGCACGCGGGGCCGCCGGACGGGTCCTGCTGGCCGACTACCGGCTCGCCCCCGAGCACCCCTTCCCCGCCGCACTCGAAGATGCCGTCGCGATCTACGGTGCGCTCACCGCCGACGTCGGGCCGGAGCGCATCGTCATCGCGGGCGACTCCGCGGGCGGCGGATTGACGCTCGCAACGCTGGTTGCGCTGCGTGACCGGGGCCTGCCCCTTCCAGCCGGGGCCGTCACCCTCTCGGCCTGGAGCGACCTTGCGCAGACGGGCGAATCGATGGTGACGCGGGACGCGCTCGATCCCAGCGTGCACCGCGAGCTCTGCCAGTTGATGGCTGACACGTACCTCGCGGGCGGCGACCCCCATGACCCTCTCGCCTCCCCGTTCTACGCAGACCTGGCCGGTCTCCCGCCGCTCCTGATGCAGGTCGGAATGCATGAAGTGCTCATGGACGACACGACGCGCGTGGCCGAGCGCGCACGCGCCGCCGGGGTAGACGTCACGGTCGAGGCCTTCGACGACATGTTCCATGTCTTCCAGCTCATGGCCTTCCTGCTCCCCGATGGCCAGGAAGCGATCGACGCCATTGGCGCCTTCGTCCGCAAGCGAACGGGGCGGCGGTGAGCACGTAGCCTCGATCGAGAGGCGGACCGCGGCTGAGAGCGTTCCGCGGGCTCCGGCGCATGGGATATGATACATCCCAACTCTCGGGCCGAACTCCCAGAGGAGGGTCTCGATGGCGCGCGTTCCCTACCTGAACAAGGAAGACATCCCCGACGAGTTCGGCTACCTGCTCGATGCCGTCACGCACGACGGGCAGACGGAGAACATCTTCCGGACGTTCGCCCACTCGCCGCGCGCGTTGCAGCAGATCATGCGCATGGGCCGCGCCTTCGCGGAGATGACGGTTGATCGGCGGCTGATCGAGCTTGCGCTTCTGACCGTCGGGCGGTGCACGGGCGCGCTGTATGAGTACTACCACCACGTCCCAATCGCCCGTGCCGCCGGGGTGACGGACGAGCAACTCGCCAGCCTGTCGCTCGCGGAGCGCCATCCCGCATTCTCGGACCTCGAGCGCACGGTGATTCGGTACGCCGAAGCGATGACACGAGACGTGCAGGTGTCCGACGAAACGTTCGGTGCCGTGTATGACGCCCTGGGCGACAAGGAAACGGTTGAACTGACACTGATGATCTCCTGGTACAACTTTGTCTGCCGCTTCCTGGAGGCGCTCGAAGTGGAGTTGGAAGCAGGGGAGGCCGCTCCCGCCGCAACGGCGCCGGCGCCCTGGGACAGGCGCGAGGAGCGGAGCTCGCAGTAGGGAGGGGAGGCGTGCGGCTGTTCGCACCGCGCCGCCAGTGATGAGTGGCCGTAGGCGTTCGGTGTCCTTTGTCAGCCATGGGCGCTACGGGAAAGGGTTGGTCCGGCACAGTAAACATATGATATGTTGGACGGGCAAGGAACGCGCGAGGAGAGTTCTATGACCACCGACACGCACAGCAGCCCGCTCTCGGAGGTTCTGAAGGGCGTGCGCGTTATTGACACCGATACGCACTACCAGGAGACGCCCGACCTCTGGACCTCGCGTGCCCCCGGCCCCTTCCGCGACCGCGTGCCCCACCAGCGCATGGTCGATGGCAAGTCCATCTGGTTCGTCGAAGGCGATGTCTTCTTCGGCGAGATGGGTCCCGTCGTGATCGACAAGAACGAGGACAAGGCCCGCGGTTACACCTACATGCCCAACATGGACGAGGTCACGAAGGCCGCGTATGACCCGACGGCGCGTCTTGAGCTGATGGATCGCCTCGGGATCTACGCCCAGATCCTCTACCCCAACGCTGCCGGGCTCAGTTCCGTCCGCTTCATGGTGCGCGTCAAGGATCAGGAATTGCGCACGCTCTGCATCCAGCTCTACAACGACGCCGTCGCCGAGGTGCAGGCGCAGTCGGATGGGCGCCTCTTCCCGATGGCCATGCTGCCCGTCTGGGACCGCGAAGCGACGCTCCGCGAGGTTCGGCGGGCCAAGGAGGACCTGAAGCTTCGTGGGGTGCTGATGTCCGACTACCCCGACGGCATGGGCCTGCCCGACTATGGGGACTCCTATTGGGACCCCTTCTGGGAGCTCTGCAACGACCTGGACCTGCCCATGAACTTCCACATCGGTGGCCGGGGGAGCAAGATCGATGCGGAGTGGGGCAAGACGTTGCCGTGGGCCTCATTCGGGCCCCAGCGCAGCGGGGTTGTTCAGAATACCGCCTTCATGATGAGCAATGCGACGACGATCGCGAACTTCGTTTTGAGCGGGCTGTTCGATCGCTACCCGAATCTGAAGCTGGTATCGGTCGAGAGCGGCGTCGGCTGGATTCCCTATCTGATGGAGGGGCTCGAGTACCAGCTCGATGAGTTCGCCGGGGACGAGTGCAAGGACCTGCAGCGCCGCCCGCGCGAGTACTTCCGCGACCACATCTACTCGTGCTTCTGGTTCGAGGACTACGGTCCGCGTGCCGTTATCGAGACGATCGGCATCAATAACGTGCTCTTCGAAACCGACTTTCCACATCCAACCTGCCTGTACCCGAGGGCCGCCGAGCACATCGCGGACGTGCTCTCAGGGCTGAGCGAGCACGCCCGGCGGCGTGTCCTCCAGGACAACGCGGCGGAGCTGTACAACATCCCGCTGCCGACCGCGCCGGTGAGCTAGCCGCCACGTTCGCAACGGGCCGCGAGCGTCGCGCGCCCGGCGCGGTGACTGCAACGAGGGGTGGGAATGACTAACGAGTCGCCGGCACTGATCACGCCGGAGATGCGCGCACACATCGGCCAGGAGTCTTCGCCGTGGACGTGCGCGATCGACCGCACATGGGTCCGCATGCTCGCCCGCGCCATCGGCCACACCGATCCCGTGTACTACGATCCGGAGCACGCACGAGCGGCGGGCTACCGTGACCTGCCCGTCCCCCCAGGCCACCTCTGGATGCCGGTGTACAACCCGATCGGCGACCCCATCCTCGAGCCGCTGCCCCCGCCACAGTACGTGCCCCTGCCGGACGGCTATCGGTGGTCGCCCATGTTCGATCCCGCCGCCCAGGAGATCGTGCAGTCTCAGCCGCAGCCAGCCCGGCCCTTGCCCCGGACCCTGGATGGGGGCCGCGACATTGAGTACTTCGCGGACATCTGCGCGGGCGACGTCCTCACGGCGCGCATGTACGTGGCCGACTACAGCGAACGCGTTGCCAGCCTGGGACCGATGCTGATCACGACTCTGAAGACAACCTTCGCAGATGAGGACGGGAAACTGGTCGCGGTTGTGACCAATACCTCCATCCGGTACTAGGAATCCTCTGAGCAAGTAGGCTGGCGGCGGCGATTTGCTCCGGCAGCAGGTTGTATTGGACAAGGAGGGCCGCAGGGGAGGGGGTCGGGGGAGGGCGGGGGCCTCTGTTGCCTTCCCGTCGCGCTTCGACGAGCGCGCGGAACGCACTGCTCCCCGGGTCAGGCGAGTTGGGGCTCGGCTCTGAGCAGGTTCGTCAAGCCCAGCAGCAGCGCCAGCCGCTCCCGGTTCTTCGCCAGACCACGGTAGCGCACCTTGTCGTAGCCGAAGCGCCGCTTCACCGCGAGGAAGGGGTGCTCCACCTGCGCCCGCAGCGACGCCTTCTCCCGCTCCGCCCGCGCCGCCTCGCTCCCCGGCTCAAGCAGCCGCCTCCGGCCGGGTCGCATGGCCACGCGCCACTTGACCTCCGACTGCTCCTGCTCCGGACGCTTCTCCACGCCCTGGTAGCCCGCGTCGCCGTACGCCTCCCGCTCCTCGCCATGCAGCAGGCGATGCGCCTCCGTCACGTCGGCCACGTTCGCCGCCGTCGCCCTCATGCTGTGCACCAGCCCGCTGTCGGCGTCCACGCCGATGTGCAGCTTCATGCCGAAGTGCCACTCGTTCCCCTTCTTCGTCTGGTGCATCTCCGGGTCGCGCGCGCGCTGGCGGTTCTTCGTCGAGGAGGGCGCCGCGATGATGCTGGCGTCCACGATCGTGCCCGCGCGCAGGCGCAGGCCGCGCTTCGCGAGGTGGGCGTTGATTGTCTCGAACAGCTTCGTCCCCAGGTCGTGGCGCTCCAGCAGGTGGCGGAAGTGGAGGATGGTGCTCTCGTCGGGAATGGCCTCGGTCAGGGTGAGGCCGCAGAAGCGGCGCACCGACTCGGCTTCGTAGAGGAGGTCCTCCATGGCGGGGTCGCTGAGGTTGTAGCAGAGCTGGACGCAGTGGCTGCGCAGCATCACCGCCAGCGGGTAGGGCCGCCGTCCCCGTCCCGCCTTGGGGTAGTGCGGCTCGATGCGCCCCTCCAACTCATCCCAGGGCACGAGGCCGTCGATGCGTTCGAGGAACAACTCACGGCGCGTCTTCCGCTTCTTCTGCTCGAACTCCACGCTGGCGAACGTCGGCTGATGCATAGGGGCCTCCCTCCCGGTCTGCACCCATGATCGCATCTGTTCACCCGCGTTGGCGACTGACTTGTTCAGACTATCCCTAGCGACTACGCGGACTATCGCGGGCGGCAGCTACCTCGATCGCTACCCGGCATCCTGCCACGCTTCGTGCAGCGACCGAACCAGCAGGCTGGCATTAACCCCATCCTCCTGCGTAAGCAGGGGCACCTGCAGAAAGAGGCGATTCACGCGTCGGCCGAGACGCTCGTACAGCGGTTTCGCGATGTCCCCAAAGGTCCCCAGCACGGCAAACTCGTCCAGCATCTCATCGGAGACAAGGTTGGTCATGTCTTCCCATCGATGTTCAAGCGATAGCTCATGGAGTCTCTGTACGACTGTCTGCCATCCATAGATGTCGAAGTTGCCGGAATAGGTTCGCGTGGAGGCAAAGAAGGCAACTTGATACCGCAGCTGCTCTCGCAGCCGCCGAACCTCGGCCTCGTCACGGCCAATCCCGATCAGCGCGCCCCCGGACACGTCCAGGTCACTCTCCTGGCGGCCGGCCAGGCGAACACCGCGGTTGATCTGGGGGACGACAACCTCCTCCAGGTACCTTCGCGAAACGAAGCGGTGGAGGCGCACGCAGTCGGAAATCTCCCCCGCCAGGCGCAACATGTAGGGGCTCACCGCAGCAATCGAGATCGGTATGGGGCCGTAGCCGTGGTCGGGGGGCCGAAACCATGGCGTCATGAGGTCAAAGTTGTAGTGCTTACTCGCGAATTCGAGTGGTTCACCGCTCTGCAAGCTGCGAAAGATTGCTCGCAGGGCGAGCACGTAGTCTCGCATGCGAGGCCCGGGGGGCAGCCACTCGGTCGAGTAGCGGCGCTCGATGTGACCTTTGACCTGGCTCCCGAGGCCCAACTCGAAGCGGCCGCCGGAGTAGGCCTGCAGGTTCCAGGCGCCGATTGCCGTCACCATCGGACTGCGCGGGAACGCTACGAGGATGCCGGTCGCCAGCCGAATCCTCGTCGTTGCGCGAGCGGCGAGCATGAGAGGCAACAGCCCGTCGGAGTAGCCGTCGGCTGCGATCACGGTATCGCCGCCCGAAGCTTCAGCCAGCTCCGCCTGGCGTTCGACCGTCGTGAGGTCACTAAGGTCGCCACGAGTCTCCAGGAAGAATTCGACCTTCACTGAGACCTACCTCCGGCGGGCCCCGATGCGCGCCTCAAGGCGCCGGGAGACAGCTCGGGCGTCCAGCTAACTCGGCGGGGCGACGCTCTGGTGCGGTGTCGCGCCGGGTGCCGCCCGTGCGCCGCCCGTGACGAGACTTGCTGGATAACATATGATACACGTTGTAGCCATTCGGGCGCCAACTCCGCAAGACTGACGTCGGGGCCTCCATGCGCACGCGAATCACGGACCTCCTCGGGATCGACATTCCTGTCTTCCAGGCGCCGATGGGCTACATCGCACGTGCCTCGCTCGTCTCTGCCGTCAGCGAGGCGGGTGGCGCCGGCATCCTCGAGACCGGGTCCGGGGATTACGAGAGCCTTGCCAACGAGTGCTCGCTGCTGCGCTCCACCGTCACGAAACCGTGGGGCATCAACGTGCCGCTTCGCGCCGTCCGCGACGCAGGCGCGCTGCGAGACCTCATCGACGGCTGCGGTGCGGCGTTCGCGACGACCTCGGCAGGGGATCCCTCCAAGATCGTTCCCCAACTCAAGGAGGCCGGCCTCATCGTTTTTCACGTCGTGCCGAGTCTGCGGGGCGCGCTGAAGGCCGTCGCCGCCGGCGCCGATGGTCTCGTGGTCGAGGGAATTGAAGGCGGCGGCTACAAGAATCCGCGGGGAGCCTCCACGATGGTGTTGCTCCCGCTGATCGCGAACCAGGTGGAGGTACCCATCGTTGCGGCCGGGGGCATCTGCGACGGCGTGTCGATGGCGGCCGCCCTGACGCTCGGGGCCGAAGGCGTCCAGATCGGGACGCGCATGCTCACCTCGGCCGAGTCGCCCGCTCACCCAGCCGTCAAAGAGGCGTATCTCGCGGCGGCCGAGACGGACACCCTCCTTGTCCGTTTCGATGACCTGCCGACACACCGCGCGCTGCGGACGCCGGCCGCCGAGGCCGTCGCCGGAGGGCTCAGCCCCGGGGACTTCCATGAGTGGATCGAGAAGCTCTACTTCGGGGGCGACCTGACTGCGGGTCCCGTGCTCAGCGGCCAGGTCGTCGGGCGGATCACGGCGGTACGGCCTGTCGCGGACATCCTGCGCGAGATGTGGGACGAGTGTCGCGCCCACTTGCAGGAGATGGGGCGTCGCGCCGACACTCCCTGCCCCAGGCCCCCTCCCGCCTGACTCGCTGGCCGAGCACCATCGACAACGCGGCGATGCGATGACGCGGCATGTGCGGCTCGCTCAAGCGCGCGGAGGGAAGGAAGCCGCGCCCTTCCAGTACGCGACGGATGCCTTCCCTGACCTCGACCCGGCACGGTCCCATGAGCTCGTGCATACGGGCAACATCCCCCCACACGGGTCGGTAGCCGTCCTCGCGTTCCCGGAGTAGCGGAGGAGTCCCCAGCAATTCGCCGGCGTAGGCGAGACATTCCTGGGCAGAGAGCGAGTCGTCGCTGCCGGCGAGGTTCACGACCAGTGGCGGCGTCTGCCCCAGGGTCGCGGCCAGGATCAACTTCTCGACGTAGTCGGACTCGTACATCGGGTTGAAGCGGGGAGGCGCGCCCGGTTGGAGCGCAATCTCCTGCCCGGCAGCCACTGCCCGGAGGTGGTGCGTGAGCGCGCCGCCTCTCGGACTGTACATCGTGAAGAGCCGGGCAATGACGGTCGGAACGCCCCACTCGCGGGAGGCAAACGCAAGAACCATCTCAGCAGCGATCTTCGTCAGGCTGTACGTGCCGTAGTGCGCGCCGTAGCGATCGCTTTCGCGAGTGGCGCGCAGGCCCTGCAACCCGTAAACGGACGACGTGCTGCAATGCACGAACCCCCTCGAGCGCCGGCAGTGAGCCAGAAGCCGCCCGGGGGCCTGCGCGTTCAACTGGTAGGCGTCGTCGTCACTGTCGATGGCGTCGGGGACTAGCGCGGCGGTGTGAAAAACGTAGTCCACCTCACCGGGGACGCCCGCCAGCGACGGTTCGGCAAGGTCGTGCGCGACTATCCGCACGCCTGCGGCCTCGAGCCGGGCGCGTGACCGCTCGGCCCTGCTGAAGCGGGCGACCGCGACCACCTCGTTCTCCGCTGCGAGCGCGAGCGCCAACGGGTGTCCCACAAGGCCAGTCGCCCCCGTGACAAGGACGCGCTGCCCCTTAATCAAGGGCGCCGCTGCAGCCTGGAGGCGGCCGCCTCTGCGGACGGCGGCACTACGTCCCGGTGAACGCCGCCGGGCGCCTCTCCGCGAACGCCGCCGCTGCCTCTGCCGTGTCCGAGAGCGTCAGCAGGTAGTTGTAGTTCTTGTCCTGCTCCTTCCACATCTCCTCCGATGGCATGAACTGCACCCTGCGATGCATCCTCATCGTCACCGCGAGGTGCTGCGGGGGAAGGGCGAGGAGCTCGTTGGCATACTCAAGTGCGCATTCCTCGAGGTCCTCGGGAGCGACAACCTTGTTGAGGAGCCCGATCTCATACATCCGCTGCGCCGGGACCATGCGGCCGAGGAGCTGGATCTCCATGGCGACGGCCCAGGGAATCCCCTGCGTCATCGAGACGTCCCAGCAGCCTGGCAGGCCGGTGGGCAGCTGGGGCAGGTTGAACTGGGCCGTCTCGCTGGCAACGCGGATGTCGCCGCCGAGGCACAGGTAGAACCCGACACCGCACGCGTAACCGTTGACGGCGGTCACGATCGGCTTCTCCGAGCGCGGGGCAAAGTGGAGTGGGGGCCGATCGGTAATCTCTGACCAATTGTCCATCCGCCCCTCGGCTTGCTCCTTGATGTCGCGGCCCGCACAGAAGGCGCGCCCCACGCCCGTGACGATGGCTACCCGTGCGGAGGGATCATCCACGAAGTGCGCGAACGCGGCGTTCAGGTCGCGCCGCATTTCCTTGCTGTACGCGTTCAGCCGCTCCGGCCGGTTCAAGCGGACGGTGACCAGCGGTCCCTCCTGCTCGTAGATCACGGTCTCGTAGTCCATCTCTGCTCTCCCCAATCGCCCGTCCCGGGCGCAGTTCCCGTTCCCGGAGGCTTCCTAGCCGGCCGCCGGGCCGATAGCTTGCGGCGGCGGCACGGACTCCTCGACCTCCCACTGCTTGAGCACCGGGAGCACCTCGCTGGCGAAGAGGTTCAGGCTCCGTTCGGCCTCGTCTATGGGCATTCCCGCAAAGGAGAAGTAGCCGATGAAGGCGCCCATGTCGACGATGCCGCGGACCTTTTCGATCTTCCGCAGTACCTGGTCGGGCGTGCCCCACGGCATCAGGCTGGTGAAGCCGCTCGCCGCATAGTCCATGCCGCGCTCGTTAATGAACTTGCTGAGCTTGTCGTAGTGGTCGTAGACCTTCGCTCCGGCGAAATCCTGCGACATGAGGTTGTAGTGCTGCGTCACGGTCTGGTAGTAGACGCCGATGTACTGGTGGGCCAGTTCCTTCGCCCGGTCAGCATCGCTGTCGACGACCGTGAAGCCCGACACGAAGGGCCGGGGCCTCGGCCTCCCGGGCTGAAACTCGGCCCAGCTGTTCCGGTAGGACTCCATGTCCTGGGCGATTTCGTCCCACGGCTTCTGGGGGATGATGAGGAGGCCGACGCCCAGTTTGGCCATGATCGGCATCGACTCCGCCGAGACGCCTGCAGCGTACGTTCGCCCCCGGAACGAGCGCACCGGGTACGGGCGGATGTCACGCCGTGGCTGCTTCGCGAAGACGCCTTCGCGCTCGACGTAGCCCTGCTCAAGGCCCTCCAGCACGGTCTCGGCGTACTCGATGAACATCGCCCGCGACTGCGTCATGTCGAGCCGAAAGCCCTCGAACTCGAACTTCGCGAGTCCCCGGCCGATGCCGAGGATGTAGCGGCCGCCCGAGAGGTTATCGAGCATCGAGACCTGCTCGGCGACGCGCAGGGGGTCGTGCCAGGGCAGGATGATGGCCATCGAGCCGAGTTGAACGCGTGACGTCTTGCCGGCCATGTAACTCAGGAACTGCACGACGTCGGGGACCATGGTGTAGTCGGTGAAATGGTGCTCGACCGACCAGACGGAGTCGAACCCGAGGGGTTCGGCCAGCGCGGCCAGCCGCAACTCGTCCGCGTAGACCTCGTGGTCGGGGCGGGGACTGCCGGGGTTCTGGAAAATGGGTGAGTAGCCGACGTGCATGGAGGCCCTCCTGCGACCCCGGCCGCCCGCCGATGGCGACCGGCCATCCGCGACGGCGCGGCGCCTGGGCGGGCGTCCCGCTGATTCCCCGCGAGCAACTCGTAGCGGGCTGCTCCCGTCTAGCGATATGATACATCCAAGACGTGATGCGCGTCTACCGCAGCGCCCGGCCACTGCACCCCCGTGCTACCGTGGGCGGACCTTCCCGCCCGCCTCTCTGGTTCCCCGATGAAGGTGCGACGGCTGTGCGCAGCCAGGGAGACCAGCCGACGCGAACCACGGGACATGGCCGCCGGCGCAGGCGCCCGTTCCCGTGCTGTAGCCACTCACCAGATCCGCCTGCCCGCTGGAGTTGCAATGCCTCTTGACCCCATGGTCCGCCGAGCGCTCGACTTGCGAGAGCAACTCGGCGTCAAGGACATCAGTGCGCTCACGGTCGAGCAAGCGCGCGAGCAGTCGATCGCGCTCGTTGCCAAGGGTGATCCAGCGCCCGTCCACGATGTCGCCGACCGCACCATCCCGGGGCCGGCCGGCGCTCTCCCGATTCGCATCTACCGGCCGGAGCGTCCGGATGGCATCGTCGTGTTTTTCCACGGCAGCGGCTTCGTGCTCTGCAACCTCGATACCCACGACGCGATCTGCCGCGAGCTTACGAATGCCAGCAACTGCACGTTCGTCTCGGTCGACTACCGCCTCGCGCCCGAGCACCGCTATCCCGCTGCCGCGGAGGACTGTTACGCCGCGACGCTGTGGGCGTCGCAGCACACGGACGAGCTCTGCCGGGCGGGGGCACGCATCGCTGTTGCGGGCGACAGCGCCGGCGGGAACCTGGCGGCTGTGGTCCCGCTCATGGCGCGTGACCGCTTCGCCCCGGAGATCGCGCTGGCCGTGATGCTGTACCCGGTCACCGACTACAGCTTCGACCGGCTGTCCTACCGGCAGAACGGAGGCGGCGAGTACGGCCTGACGAAGGCTTCGATGGAGTGGTTCTGGGGCCACTATCTTGGAGACGACAGCGCCCGGGGCGAGGAGCCGTATGCCTCACCGGTGCGCGCGGCCAACCTCGCCGGCGTAGCCCCCGCGTTCATCGCCACGGCCGAGTACGACGTGCTTCGCGATGAAGGCGAGGCGTACGCCGCGGCGCTCTGGAAAGCGGGCGTGCCGGTTACGTGCGTCCGCTACGTCGGCGTGAACCACGGGTTCCTGGGCATGTTCGGAACCCTGCCCGCCGCCCACGCCCTGGTCGCGCAGCTCGCCGGGGCGATCCAGGACGCAGTTCGCCCCTAGGAGGATCGCCCGGGCGGTCCTGGCGGTACCCAACCCATCGTTCCCCCGGCTCTCCTCAGGCAGTCCGTCGGAAGTGCGAGCAACGAGTCCGCGGCGGGCGTTTGGCGTGCCTCGGTAGTGGTGCGACTCCGGATCGGCCGGGAAAAACTGTATGATACGTCAACGTGGTCCACCGCCCAGGGGGACATTGATGGGCAAGGCGGTTGAAGCCTGGGGAGAAGCTGGCCGCGACGAGAGCGACCCGTGGCAACCACTCAACGGCCTGACGATAGTCGAAGTCGGCGAGGGCGTTGCCGTCGCCTTCTGCGGCAAGATGCTGGCCGACTACGGCGCGACCATCATCAAGGTGGAGCAGCCCGGCAGCAGCGATCCGGTTCGCGCTGCCGGGCCTGATGGGCTCGGTGGCGACGGGCTGGTCCACCTTTACATCAACTCCAACAAGCGCAGCGTTTCTCTCGATCTCGCGATCGAGGCAGAGCGCGAGGAGTTCATCGCGCTCTGTGGGAGCGCGGAGGGCGTGATCGGCTTCTTCGATCGCGCCCTCCTCGACCTCGGCGTCAACCCGGAAGCGCTGCGCGAAGGGGCAGACCCGCTCATCGTCCTGGCGCTATCGTGGTTCGGCCTCACGGGCCCGTGGCGCAACTTCAAGTGCAACGACTTCCTTGCCCAGCACGCCAGCGGCCTCTCGTTCGTAACCGCGACGCGCGTCGACGACCGCGAGCGGCAACCGCCGCTCGCGGCCCAGGGCCGCCTCGCCGAGATGGTCGCCGGGCTCACCGGAGCGACAGCGCTCCTCATAGCCCTGGCCAGGCAGGAGACGGAATCTCGGGGCGACACGATCGACTGCGCAGTCGTGGAGTCGCTCACCGCCTTCTTGCGCGGTGACACAGCGCCCTTCACCTACGGGGCCGGGCTACTCAGCAGGGGCAAGGGGGCGATCGGGACGATCGCGCCGGTCGCACTGCGCGAGACCACGGACGGCGCGGTCGACTTCGTCATCGTCCGGCAGTCGCACTGGCAGGCCCTGATGGAGCTGATCGGGAACCCGGAATGGGCAGACATCGAGCTATTCGCGACTCCTGACCTGCGCAGGTTCCACTGGGATGCGATAGAGCCGCTGCTCAGCGAGTCGATCGCCGGTTTCGCGAGTGAGTACCTGTTCCACGAAGGACAGCGTCGCAACGTGGTGTGCGCGCCGATGAATACGGTTGGCCAGGTGCTCGAGTCGGACCTGATCAACGAGCGCGAGTTCGTGAGAACGGGCGACCACCCGCGGCACGGACCGCTGCGCTACCCGGGGTTGCCGTTCCGTGTGGGTGACCCGCTTTCCGTAACGCCCGCGCCGGACCGCGGCGAGCACACAACCGAAGTGCTCGCTGGTCGGGTCGAGCCCGCCGGGCCGGTGGAGTGAAGGGCGTGGAGGCGCACGACCTGCCGTTGAAGGGCATCCGCATCGCCGACTTCGGCTGGGTGATCGCCGGCCCGTTCGCGACCCTCCTGCTCGGGCGGATGGGCGCGGAAGTAATCCGGGTCGAGGGGATAAGCCCTCCCGACCAGTTCCGCGAGCTGGGCCCGTTTGCGGATGGTCACAAGACGTTGAACAGCAGCGGGCTGTTCTCGGTTATGAACGCCGGCAAGTCAAGCGTCACATTTCAGCTCAACGACCCGGAACAGGCTCGCCTGGCGCGCGAAGTCGCCCTGTCGTGCGATGTGTTGATCGAGAACCTGGGCGTCGGCCGGCTCGCTCGCTTCGGCCTGGGCTACGAGTCGCTCGCGGCTGAACGGCCGGATCTGGTGATGGTGTCGCTCACGGGGTTCGGGCTCACCGGCCCGCTCGCGAGCTACAAGGCCTACGTCACGAACATCCTCGCCTATGTCGGCATGACCGCGAGCCTCGGCTACGAGGGTGGACCGGGGAGGCCGCCGGGCGCCAACCTTTCCGACTATACGAGCGGTGTCACAGCAGCCTTCGCCGCCCTCTGCGGCCTGCGCTACGCGCGCGAGCACGGCCGGGGCGTCCACATCGACCTCTCGATGGCGGAAGCGACGCTCGCACTGATGGGCCCGCTGCTCATGGACTACCTCACGACCGGCGCCGTTCCGGAGCGCCGGGGCAACACCTTCGGCGACGCGGCGCCCTGCGGGGTCTACCGCTGCTCGGGCGACGACAAGTGGGTCGCCATCTGCATCTCGGACGACGGCGAGTGGGCCGCGCTGGTGAACGCCATGGGCCGCCCGGCGTGGGCGCTCGATCCTGCGTTCGCCACGCGTGAGGGGCGAGCGGCGCAGGGAGCCGAGATTGACGCGAAGCTCAACGCGTGGACGCGAGCGTTCAAGAGCCTGCCACTCGTCGAGCGCCTCCAGCAGGGCGGGGTACCGGCGGTTCCGGCCAGCGATCCAGAGGACCTCGTGAACAACCCGCAATTCCGCGCGCGGGGCGCCATCGCCCCTCAGGACAGCGACAGCATCGGCCCGCGCCTGGTCCCGAACCTGCCGTGGCACTTCGATAGTCACCCCGAGCTCGATGCGACGATCCCACCCCCACCGGCCCTGGGAGAGCACAACCGGGAGGTCCTCTCGCGGCTCACCACCGCATCCGATGAGCTGATTGCACGGCTCTGCGAGGCCGCGGACAGCACGGGATTTCAGTTGGCCGACACTTCGGGCTGAGCCCCCTCAAGCGCGCGCCCGGCGACCGAGCCGGCGTGGGCGGGCCCACGGATCCCGCCTGGTTCCGCGGCGCCCACGCCATGCGTCGGAGTGACCGAAGAAGCGGCTGGGCGGGGCCCATCCGCGCAGCAAGAGACGCCGGGCGCCGGCAGATTGATATATAATGTTTCACTAATCACATCCGCCGGTTGCCCCCCGGGAGCAGTCACGTAGCCGAGGAGCTGGAGAACAGCGTGCACGACCTCCTCATCCGCGGTGGCAGCATGGTCGACGGCACAGGTAGCCCGCGTTTTGAGGGGGATGTCGCGATTGAGCATCGCGAGTCCGCTGCCATCAGGCCGGGCGTCGCGTAGTCATGGTGGGAATCCGGAGCGAACTGCTTCAAGCCAGCGACGCAACGATCGAGGACGCGGTGCAGCACGCGAACCCGATGGCGTTGCGCGGTTTGCTGTATCAGCTAACGGGGGATGAAAGCATCGCCGCAACCAGGGTGGAGATGACGATGTTTCGGGGGCGAGAGGTGCCCGTACTGGCTGATCCCGCCGACGCCTCGTTTCTCCGCGCCCGGGCGGCCGAGTTCCTGAAGGCTTACCGGGATGCGGGCGCCGGCGACCTTCCCATCGGTCAGAAGGAGCGCCTGCCACGCAGCCTTGGCCTCGCGGTGGGCGAGGAATTGCCCCCGCTCGAACTGGACCTGTGGCTTGAGGAGTTCGCGCTCGATCCCTGGGCGCGCAGCCTGGAGTGGCGTGAACCGCCGCCGGCTGAGAACCTCGGCCAGTTCTCGGTGGCGGTCATCGGCACGGGCATGGGCGGCTTGAATGCCGCGATTCAACTGCAGTACGCCGGCATCTCCTTCGTCGTGCTGGAGAAGAACGCCGGCGTTGGCGGAACGTGGTTCGAGAATCGCTATCCCGGCTGCCGGGTCGATACGCCCAGCCTCAGCTATACGAACCTCTTTGGCCTCGACTACGAATTCCCGTACGCCTTCTGCCCCCAGAGCGTGAACGAACAGTACTTCAACTGGGTGGCGGACCACTTCGATATTCGCAAGTCCATCGAATTCAACACGGAAGTGAAGTCCGTGGTGTGGGATGAGGAGGGGAAAAGCTGGGAGATAACAGCGGAGCAGCCGGGTGGCGCCCGCGTCTGGCAGGTCGACGCCGTCATCACCGCTGTGGGGTTCCTCTCGCACCCGAATATTCCCGACTTCCCCGGGATGGCGGACTTCACGGGCCAGGCCTTCCACACCGCGCGGTGGCCTTCCGACGTGGATGTCAGGGGAAAGCGCGTGGCCGTCATCGGGAGCGGCTGCTCTGGCTACCAGGTCGTACCCGAACTGGTGAAGGAGACCGAGCACCTCTACCTGTTCCAGCGGACACCGAGCTGGGTGTTCGACATCGACGGCTACCTCGACCCGTTCCCTCCACAGGTGCTCTGGCTGCAGCGCAACTTCCCGTACCTGGCGAACTTCGGCCGCTTCAACGCCGGGTGGGAGGGTCGACCGCAGCAGATCGAGCGTTCGTTCTCGGTGGATCCCGACTACCAGGATGATCCCCACGCCGTGAGCGCCTACAACAAGATCGTCCGCGACCAGCGCATCGAGTTCATGCAGTCGAAGTTCGCCGATCGCCCTGACCTCATGGAGAAGATGCTGCCCGTCGCGCCGCCCAACTCGAGCCGCCCGGTCCTGATGGATCGAAAGTACGGCATCTATGACGCGCTCCTCCGTGACGACGTCACTCTCGTGAGCGAGGGTATCCGCGGGATCACCGGGGAGGGGATCGAAGGAGAAGATGGTACGGAATACGGGGTCGACATCATCGTCCTGGCGACGGGCTTCCGGGCGGACGACTTCCTGCTGCCGATCGAGATCCGCGGTCGTGGTGGCCTGACCGCCGAAGAGCTGTGGGCCAAGGATGGCCCCCGCGCCTACCTGGGCACGATGCTTCCGGGCTTCCCCAACCTGTTCATGATCTACGGTCCCAATACGAACCCCATCGGCGGCCTGGGAGTTCCCCCCCACCAGGAGATCATCACGCGATTCGCACTCGAGTGTATGGCTGCCCTCATCGAGTGCGACAATCAATCGGTTGACGTCACGATGGACGCGTACTGGCGCTACAACGAAGCATTGGATCGAGAGGAAGCCCGAAAGATCTACCGTGATGCGCGTGTCCACACCTACTGGAACAAGGGTGGGCGTTCCGCGACGAATGGGCCGTTCGACATCAGGCTCCTCTGGCACTGGCTTCGCAACCCGGGCGGGAACCCTCCACCCATCGGCGAGGCGCTGGCAGAGAAGAGCACAGCGATCAGCCCTCGTTTCGGCGAGGATCTTGTCCTGGCATGATGGTGCTGGTTACCGGCGCGGGCGACGTGCTCGACGACGATTTCATGGGGTCGATCCCCCACTTCGGTTCCGGAGGAGGCACCCTCCTTGATTGTTGATACAGGTCACGGTCGTCCCACTATCCGAGCAAGATCAGGAGGCTCTCCATGCCGGTGCAATACCTGAACCCGACCGCCGAGCCCGGTGTCCCCATCGAGGAGTACGCCCTGGGGCTGGACGAGGGTCCTGTCCGTGTGGCGCTCTTGGCGAACGGCTTCCCGGGCTCGCGCGGATTGCTCGACGCATTCGAGCGCTCACTCGCGGGCCTGCTCCCCGGAGCGACGTTCGTCCAGTACGACAAGACCGGCACCGACACCTCGATACCGCTGTCGCCGGAGGAAGTGGATGAGATCGCCCGCGATTGCGGCGCGCTCGTGGCCGCCTATGGACACTGAGGGAGCTGCACTTCCGCCACCGTGCGTGACGGGATAGCTGGAGCACGACGGGGGATACCGACGGTCGTGCTCGTGACGGAGAATTTCCGGGACATGGCGACGTTCGTCGCACGCGCGGAAGGGCTGCCGAGCGTACCGGTCGTTGTCACGCCCCACCCCATCGCGGGCACGTCGCTCGAGTACATGGCAGAGGTGGCGGCAAGCCTCGCGCCGGAAGTGGCGGAACGGCTATGCGGTCGTTGATGTCCGAGGCCCGGGACGAGGACGCCGCACTCGAGGCGCTCCACGCGGACGGCTACACGGACGGCCTCCCGGTCGTGATTCCGACGGTCAAGCGAGTCGAGGCGATATTGCCCTTCGCCGGGTTCGACCCCGACGTTGTGCTCGGCACCGTCGGGCCACAGCACGGCGAAGCGACCGTGGAGAAGGTGGTCATCAACGCCGTGATGGCGGGCTGTCTTCCCGAACACCTCCCCGTCGTCGTCGCCGCTGTGCGTGCCGTCTGCGCCGACGAGTGGGATCTGACCGAGGCGCAGTCGACCACCCACAGCGTCGGGCCGTGCATTGTCGTCAACGGACCCATCCGGCACGAGGCTGGCATCTGGTCGGGCGCCGGGGCGCTTGGTCCCGGACATCGCGCCAACGCCGCGATCGGCCGCGCCCTGCGGCTTGTGCTTATCAACATTGGCGGCGGCCGCCCCGGCGTGTCCGACATGGCAGTGCTCGGCCAGCCGGGTAAGTTCACCTGCTGCTTCGCCGAGGCCGAGGAATCCAGCCCATTCGAGCCACTCCATGTCGCCCGCGGGATGCCGCCCGACTCCAGTGCGGTCACGGTCGTTGGTACTGAGGGTCCGCACCAGGTCTTCTGCCTCGTCGAGGAGCCGTCTTTACTGCTCCAGGTGCTCGTGGATGCCCTATCCGGCCTCGCGTCGACCAACACCTTCTACCCGCGGAGCGACCTGCTCGTCCTGCTCACCCCGGGCCATGCGGCGATGCTCGAGAAGGCGGGCTACGACCGCCCGCGGCTCCAGGCGGAGTTGCACGGGCGAGCGGGCCGCACACGCGGCGAGCTGCGAGCGCTCGCGCCCTTCGCCATCGAGCCCGGCGACAATGACGAGCGCATCCCAATAACCGCCGAGCCGCGCGACATCCTCATCGCGGTCGCCGGCGACGCAGGCATGTACTCCGCCGTGCTGCCCTCCTGGGCGGGCGCGCGTCACGGCAATCGCGCCGTGACGGTGGAAGTCCTGACCGATATAGCGTGTGAGCTTCCGTAGGCGGCCCACCACACGCCGCCCGTTGTGCGAGTGGCGCCGAACTTGAGCCGTAGTCGCTCGACCGTCACGTCGCGGTAGCCGAGTCCTCGTGTACGAAGGCCTTGCTCAGAGGCGCGAGTCGCTGCCAACCCAGGCGTGCATACTGGGGCCGCACCCGGGATTGCACCGGTGTGCGGGCACGAGGAGACGCGGCATGCCGTTGCGTGGGGGACTCGAACGCCGGGTGGCGGGGTGGGTGGAGGCGGGGATTCTCTCGGCCGACCAGCGGCAGCAGATTATCGAGTTCGAAGAGGCAGCCGCCGGTCGCGGCCATCGGGTGCTCACGATCCTGGCGGTACTCGGGGCCGCGCTCGTCTTCCTCGGAATCGTGCTCGTGATCTCGCAAAACTGGGACGAGATCGGAAAACTGCCGAAGCTCGCCACGGGGATCGTGCTGCTGGTCGCTTGCCACGGCGGCGGGTACTGGGTACGCAACGGACCGCTCGGGCTGGTGCGCACGGGCGAGGCGCTGTTGCTGCTCGGCACCGGCGTCCTCTTCGGCAACCTCGCGCTGATCAGCCAGCAGTACCACATCGAGCTCAATCCCGCACCGCTGTTGTTGCCGGTCCTCTGCTTGGCGGTCGCGTTCGCCTACCTCTTCGCCTCGCGCCGCCACGCCTTCGTGGCGGCGGTGCTGTTCGCGATCTGGCTGGTCGCGGAGAGCCAGCGAAGCGGCTCCCCACTCGAAGCCGCGGGCGAGACGGTCTTGCTTCTGCTGCTCGGGGCCGGCGCGTGGCTGGTCGCCCTCGCCGCACTCCAGAGGCGCAGCGCGTACGCCCCGCTCTCGCCACCGCTCGAACTCGTCGGCGGGATCCTGATCGCCAGCGCGGTGTATTCGCTCGGTTTCTACCGCCACTTCGGCATCGAGAGCGTCGTGCCCATCGTCCCTGCCGCCCTCCTCCTGATCGCGCCGTTGGGTCTTGTGGCGCAGGCGCTGTTCGTGACCGGCATCCGGGCCGAAGCGCGTCTCGGCTGGCCCCCGATCGACGATCGGCTGCGTCCGCCACTGCTGCTGGGTCAACTGACGCTGCTGCTGCTGCTCATCTGGACGCTCGTGGCAGCGCTCAACCCCCGGGGCGACGCCGAAGAGGCGTTCATCCTCACCACGCTCGGCTACTGGCTGGGGGCATGCCTGCTGACCGCGTCGGTGGTCTGGCTTGGGATCGTGTTGCGGCGCGAGTCCTGGGTCAACGCCGCGCTCGTCTTCCTTGGCTTGTTCATCGTGTCAAGGTACTTCGATCTCTTCAGCGACTACGCTCAGACCGGCGCGCTCTTCGCCGGCGCCGGCCTCCTCTGCCTCGTGCTCGCTCTTCTGATCGAACTCAGCCGACGCCGGCTCAGCCGCCGCATCGATGCGTCGGCCAGCGGCGCCCAGGGGGGTGGCTGAGATGCACGCGCTCATCAGGCGGCGCCGGCTCGCGGTGTTCGTCCTCATCGTTGGGCTTCAGGTGGCGCTGTTGCTCGCGGTCATCTTCATCGAAGAAGGCCGGCAGTCGGGCGTCGAGATCGTACTCGAGTCCCGGCCGGTCGACCCGCGCGATCCGGTCCGCGGCGACTACGTGATCCTCGGCTACCGCGCGGAGCGGCTGGATGGCCTGCCCGGCGCCCGACCGCGAGCTGGCGAGAATGTCTACGTCGTCTTCGAGCATCGGGGGCGCTACTGGGACCCGGTCACCCTCCGCACCCAGAACCTGGGTGCGGACGAGTGGGACCGCGGGCTGGTTGCGATCCGCGCTCGCGTTGTCGATGAGTCGCCGCTCCGCGTCGAGTATCCCAATCTGGGGGAGTACTTCGTGCCCCAGGGGACGGGCGTGCTGCCGTCGCCGCCGGATGTCCATGTCGCGGTCTCCCGGGACGGCGTCGCGCGCATCAAGTACCTCGAGGTTGACGGAGAGCGCTGGCCAGGGGATTGACCGAGTGGGTGTCATCAGTTGAGAGCGTCCCACCGAGCCGGCACAACCTCCTGGCGACACGCCGGCCAGCCTAGAGGGCCACACTCAGCTCGAACGTTCGCAGTACAGTCACCCCTTGGCCAGCCACTTCGTACTGGGACGGCGGTAGATTTCACTGCCGCGCCTCTCGGGTGAAGAGAATACGCACGTCCGCCCACCCGTAGGCGACCTCCAACAACGAGGCGTCTCCTATCTTGACCTGGCGTTCCCCACAGTATTGGCCGCCCAACCTTTCGTAGAAACGGCGAGCCTGGTGGTTCTCCGCCAACACCCAGAGGATCATCGAACCCATAGCCTGCTCCACCAGCCAGCGTGCAATTGCCACCGTTAGCTCCAGGCCGACTCCTCGGCGCTGGTGGTCGGGCAGCAGGTAAATCGCGTAGAGCTCCCCGGCGTAGTCCGCCTCGGGTTCCCGGTTCGGTCCGCCTACCGCCCATCCAACGACCTGTCCCTCCGTCTCAGCTACAAAGGAGGCGACGTCATCGGGAGCCTCCGCCATGTTCCGGCGCTGCCGCTCGGACCACTCTTCCACGTTGATCGCTGCGAGGTAGTCGTCCGGCACGATGCCGCTGTAGGTACTCCGCCAACTCTCAGCCTGTACCCTCCCGATGCTGTCGGCATCACCTATGTCCGCGTAGCGGATGACAACCACTGTTGAATCTCCTCCGCTTCCTTCCCCTCGCGGGGCGAGCCGTTCCGGGGACAGTGCCAGTGCCGGCCTCAGAACACTGCGATGGGGTTGACGGCGCTGCCCGTGCCGCCTTCGAGGCGCAGGGGTTGGATGCTGAGGAAGAACTCCCAGCGGTTGAGACGGGCGCAGGTTTCGGCGAGGGCTTCGAGGTCGCAGTTGTCGATGAGGTGGAGGCCCATGGCGACGATGCCGATCATGTGGACGGGTACGGACACGGCCTCGTAGCCGGGGGAACCCGCCTCCTGGGCGGTATCGGCGCCGATGACGGCGACCTCGCGTTCGTGCAGCCACGGCAGGGAACCCACGTGCCATCCGCCGGAGGAGCGCGGCGGATCGGTTTCCTCGCGCAGGCGACGGCCCTTGCCCGTGCGCAGGAGGACGACGTCACCGCTCGAGACGCGCAGGCCCTGGCGCTCCTCGGCGGCCTCCAGGTGTTCGGGGAAGACGCCCTCGCCGGGGTCGAGCCAGGGGCGCCCGTCGAGCGCGGGGATGTCCATGAGGACACCGCGCGTGACGATGCCGTCGCCGAGGGCGGTCACCGCGTGGTGCTCGGCGCCCTTCTGGGCGGTGACGAGGTCGGCGGGCTTGCCGTTGTACATCTTGCCGTCCCAGAAGATGTGACTGAGACCATCGAGGTGGGTGATGGTGACGCCGTGGAAGGCGAGGCTCATGACCTCGAGGGCCGCGCCGCCGCGGCCGTACGCGAGGGGCTCGCGCCCGGTCGCCATCATGTAGCGCTGGGGAACGCCGAACATGTGGTCGGCGCGAGGGGTGGTCTCGATGTCCCAGGCGCAGGAGACGGAGATGCCCTCGCGGACGAGGGCGGCGGCCTCACGCCGCCTGGCAGGCGTTATGTAGTTGAGCGCGCCGAGTTGGTCGTCGGGGCCCCAGCGGCCCCAGTTCGAGAGCGAGTCGAAGTAGCCGAGGACCTCGGACTGCGTGGGAGGATTGTCGGGCGTGGCCACACTGTGCTCCCTTCAAGGGCGAGTCGCGCCGGGCAGGGTACCCGCTGGGCTCGGCGACAGGTAGCGCTGGTCTGTGGCGTTCCTAGAACCGGCGGTAGGCGCGGTGGCGCATGACGATGCTCTGGATGATGCCGAGGCCGATGAAGAGGGTGAGGAGGGAGCTGCCGCCCTGGCTCACGAATGGCAGGGGCAGGCCGGTGACGGGGAAGATGCTGAGGTTGACGGCGATGTTGATGTAGGCCTGCATGAGGATCGTGATGACGATCCCGGCGGCCACGAGCTGGCCGGGGATGTCGCCCGCGATCTGGGCGGCGCGGATGCCTCGCATCAATAAGAGGATGAAGAGGGCGAAAAGCGCCATGGCGCCGACGAAGCCGAGCTCCTCGCCGAGGACGCTGAAGATGAAGTCCTTGGTCTTCACCTTGAGGAAGTCGAGCTGGGTCTGCTCGCCGTTCGTGAGTCCCTTGCCGAAGAGCTGACCCGAGCCCACCGCGATCTGCGACTGGATCGGGTTGTAGCCGGCGTCGAGCGGATCCTCCTCGGCATTGAGGAGCACGGAGATGCGTTCGATCTGGTAGTCGGCCACGGTGAAGGTCCAGATGAAGGGGAGGAGGGCGAGGAACACCGCGCCGAAGAAGAGCAGGTGGCGCCGGTGGATTCCGGCCACGACGACCATGCCCAGCCAGATGGCGGCGAAGATGATGGTCGTGCCGAGGTCGGGCTGGATGAAGATGAGCAGGAGCACGGGCGCAGTGATGGCGAGCGAACCGCCGAGGACGCGCAGGTCGCGGGCGTCGCCCCCCTGCTCGCTGAGGAAGCGGGCGAGGAGGAGGATGGTCGCGATCTTGGCGAACTCGGAGGGCTGGAACTGGATCGGTCCGAGGGCGAACCAGCGCGTCGAGCCGAAATCGGTCTGGCCGATGGGGATGAGCACCAGCAGCAGCAGGATGGAAGCCCCGTAGAGCCACCAGGCGTAGTGGAGGAGCAGGTGGTAGTCGAGCCGTGAGACGAGGAACATCGCGACGATGGCGATGAAGGCGAAGAGCCCCTGTCGGGCGACGGGGTTCTGGAGGCTGGCGGCGGGCCCGTCGTAGGAGCCGATGCTGCCGCTGTAGATGAGCACCAGTCCATAGCCGACGAGCGCGAACGCGGCGATCGCGAGGATCGCATCGAAGCGGTCCCAGGCGCGGAGGGATCCCTGGACGGCAAAGCGGTTCATGGCTCCACGTTCTCCAGGAAGTAGCCGATGATGTCGGCGGCGACGGGGGCGGCCTGCTCGCCGCCGATGCCACGGTCGTAGAAGACGGTGACGACGATCCGGGGGTCGTCGTAGGGGGCGAAGCCGGTGAACCAGGCGCGGTCCTTGGTGACGCCGTCCTCCGGGTCGACGAACTCGGCGGTGCCGGTCTTGCCGCCGACGACCGTGCCCGGCAGGGCGGCGCGCCGGGCGGCCCCGTCGATGACAGACTGGCGCATGCCTTGGCGGATGACCGCGAGGTGCTCCTCATCGACGGGCACGCGCTCGCGGGAGGGTTCGGTGGTGGAGACGACGGAGCCATCGGCCGCGAGGATCTGCTTCGTGACGTAGGGCTCGAGGAGGTAACCGCCGTTAGCGATGGCAGCAGTGGCGACGGCCATCTGCAGGGGCGTGGCGGTGACGTCGCCCTGGCCGATGCCCATGAAGCAGGTGTCGGCGAGGTACCAGTCGCGGTCCTCGGGGTTGAAGAGGGGGCCGCTGCGGACACGTCGCTTCCACTCGGGGCTGGGGATGACGCCGGGGGACTCGGTGCTGGCGATATCGAGGCCCGTGACCTGGCCGAAGCCGAAGCTGCGGGCGTAGTAGCCAAGGACGACGGCGGACTGCTCGATGTTCGCCCCAAGTCCGGCGATCCCCTCCTGGGGGATGCCGCAGGAGGCCATGTAGAAGTAGATGTTGGACGACCAGGAGATGGCCCCCACGAGGTCGATATCGCCGTGCACGCGCCAGTCGTAGAAGTAGTAGGCCTGGCCGTCCTCGCCGATGAATTCGAGGACGCTGCTATTGATCGTGCGCCGGGTGGAGGGAGTGATGTTGCCCTCCTGGAGGGCAGCGGCAGCGGTGATGATCTTGAAGGTGGAGCCGGGCGCCACGGGGCTGAGCGCCTGATGGAGGAGGGGGCGGCGGGGGTCTTCGAGGAGGCGCTGGTAGGCCTCACCAGGGTCGGGGAGGGAGAAGATGTTGTTGTCGTAGGTGGGCACGGAGACGATGGCGTAGACCTCGCCGGTGACGGGACTCATGACGACGGCAGCGGCGGTCGTGGCGTTGCGCATGGTGTTCGTAAGGAGCTCGTACACGTAACGCTGCAGGTCGGAATCGATGGAAAGGACGATGCCCCGGCCACCCTCGGGGGCGGTGCTCTCGATCGTCGTGACGAGGTCTCCCTGGGCGTCGACCTCGGTGATGGCGCGACCGGGGACGCCGCGGAGGGTGGACTCGTAGCGCGCCTCGACCCCGACCTTGCCGACAACCTCGTTGAAGGCGTACCCGTCTTCCTGGAGCACGCGCCACTCTTCGGGAGACTGGGGACCCACATAGCCGAGGATGTGGCTGAACTCGGGGCCGCCCGGGTAGAGGCGCCGGGGTTCGACGGAGAGGGAGACACCGGGAAGGTCGGCCGCGACCTGCTCGAGCATGAGGGCGACGGGGCGGTCGAGCGCGCGCGCGAGGGCGAGGGGCAGGTCATCCTGGCCACGCTCCTCGGCAGCGGTCACGGCCTCCTCGATCTGGAGGGCCGGCATCCCGAGCAGCTCTTCAAGGTAGAGGTAGAGGCGGTAGCGGTCGGCACGGTCCTCGGGCAGGAAGCTGGGTGTGATGAGGGCCGTGAAGGAACCGCTGTTCTGGACGAGGAGCTGCCCCTTGCGGTCGAATATGAGGCCGCGGGTGGGGTGGACGCTATCGACGATGATGCGGTTCAGTTCGGAACGCTCGGCGTACCCGGCGCCATCGACGAGCTGCATCTGGACGAGGCGCACACCGAGGATGACGAAGAGCACGACGACGGCGATGCGCAGCACGCCCACGTTGCCGCGAGGCCGGTTGCGGCTGAGACCGGGGTCGACGCGCCGATCGCCGATAAGCCTCATCGCTCAGAACTCCGCCTGCTGGAGGTCGAGCGAGCGCACCGGCCAGCCGACCCAGCGGCAGAGACCGTACGCCAGCGAGAGGCCGGCAGCATCGAAGGCGGCGCCGGGAAGGAGAGCGTCGGCGACCACGCCACCGAAGTCGGGGCTGGCGCCGGCGGCCATGGTGACGGTGGCGAAGACGGCGCGCGCCCAGATGCCGGCGGCGAGCGTCATGACGAGGGCGAGGGCGTAGGGGGTCTGGGGGATGGCGTGCTGGCGTTGGAGCCAGGCGGCGCAGGGCAGGATAGGGAGGTAGGCGGCGACGATCCACTCGAATTCGACGTTGGTGGAGAACCCGAGGAAGAGCACGAGGATGGGGAGGGCGGTCATGACGGCGTAGGGACCCGCGAAGATGGCCAGCGCCACCAGCAGGACCACGGGGAACTCGACAAGCGCGCCCAGCACGGGGAAGAAGGGCGCCACGGCGACCTGCGCGAGCACCGTCGCCAGCACCAGCAGCACGAGCAGCAACGCGCGCATCAGTCGTTCACCTCGAAGCGGGCGGGCGTGAAGCTGATCATGACGAGGACGGTGCGGGTGGTGGAGATTCGCACGGTCGCCTGGAGGCGCACGGTGGGGAAGGGATCCTGGGTGTCTCCGAGGACGGCGGTGACCTCGCCGATGGGGATGTCGGGAGGATAGGCGCCGCCGAGGCCGGAAGTGACGACGGTATCGCCGATGTTCACATCGCCCTCCACCAGCTCGAAGCGTAGGGAGCCGCCGTCGCCCTTGGCAATGCCGTCGGCGGGAGTGCCGAGGACCTGCGCGGCGACGCTGCTGCGGCTGTCGGTGAGGAGGCGGACGAACGAGCTCGCGGGCAGGGCCTTCGTGACGGTGCCGATGAGCGTTCCCTGGACGGAGAGCACGGGATTGCCCACGGCCACCCCGTCGCCGGTTCCCCGGTCGATGCGGAGCTCACGCGTCAGTGGCCCCTGGATGCGGCTGAGGACGCCGGAGGCCAGCCGCTCCGCGGAAGGATCGGCGGTCACGACGCGGAGGGCTTCCTCGAGCTCCTCCAGCCGGCGGCTGTCGCCCCGAAGGGCGGCGTTCTGGTTGCGAAGGGTCTCGTTCTCGCTGAGAAGGCGGCGGTTCTCCTCCTGCAGCCGGTCCAGATCGCGCACATCGCCGAAGAAGTCGGCGACGGGACGGAAGACGGAGGAGACGCCTTCCTCGACGGGGCCGGTCGCGCGCAGGAAGACATCCTGAACAGGGTTGAGCAGGCCCGCACGTCCCACCACGGCGAGAAGGACGGCAAGGGCGACCATGGCCCCGACCCAGTACGTGTAGCGACTGAAGATCAGCATGCGGCGACCGCTTCGAGGCTAGCGCCGCGCCCTTCCCGAGTCGAACTGCTGCTCCACGGCACTGCTCGCCTCGATCTCGTCGAAGATCGCCCCGGCGCCACGGACAACGCAGAGCAGCGGGTCCTCGGAGACGTAGACGGGGAAGCGGGTTTCCTGGCTGATGCGGCGGTCGAGCCCGCGCAGGAGCGCTCCGCCGCCCGCGAGGGCGATGCCGTGGGCCATGAGGTCGCTCACGAGCTCGGGGGGCGTGACCTCGATGGAAGAGCGGACGGACTCGACGATCTGGCCGACAGAGCCCGCGAGGGCATCGCGCAGCTCGATGGTGCTGACGTCGACGGCCTTGGGCAGGCCGGTGGCCTGATCGCGGCCACGGAGGGTGACGGACTCTTCGGTGTCGAGGGGCGAGGCCGAGCCCGCCATCTTCTTCACCTCCTCCGCGGTGCGCTCTCCGATGAGGAGGTTATGCACCTGGCGGGCGTAGGTGACGATGCTGCGATCCATCTCATCGCCGGCAACGCGGATGGAGCGGCTGACAACCATGCCGCCGAGGGAGATGACGGCGACCTCGGTGGTGCCACCGCCGATATCGACGACCATGCAGCCGGCCGCCTCCATCACGGGCAGGCCGGAGCCGATGGCGGCGGCGAGGGGCTCTTCGATGAGGAAGCAGGAGCGAGCGCCCGCGCTGAGGGCGGCGTCGTGCACGGCCCGCTTCTCCACCTCGGTGACGCCGCTGGGAATGCCGATGACCACGCGCGGCTGGGCGAGGAAGGAGCGGTCCTGCACGGCGCGGATGAAGTAGCTCAGCATCCGCTCGGTGACCTCGAAGTCGGAGATGACGCCGTCACGCAGGGGGCGGACGGCGACGATATTCGCGGGGGTGCGTCCGACCATGCGCTGCGCCTCCTCGCCGATAGCGAGGATGCGCTTGGAGGTGCGATCGATGGCGACGATTGAAGGCTCGATGATGACGATGCCGCGGCCCCGGACCATGACGAGCGTGTTCGCCGTCCCCAGATCGATGGCGATGTCGTGGGACAGGAAGCCCAAAAGGCGCGAGAAGGGGCCGAGGCGTGCCACGGGATCGGTCCTGTCGCAGGCCTGGCCTGCGTTAACGATTGGGCGCTTGGGCTCAGTATAGGGCAGCGGGACGAGCCCACCGTGTCAGCGCGGCAACTACGAAACGACCGCGAGCCCCTCGACGTGAACGAACAGGAAAAGCGCTTCGGCGTCGCGCGCCCACGCGCGCCAGCCCGCGGCGATGCGTTCGAGGTCCTCGCGGGTGGCGAGGCCGTAGGCGAGCGCCTGCTCGGCAAGGGCCGAGGAGGTGACGCGCTCGGCCCAGGAGTCACCCCAGTTCAGGACCTCGGCGGGGTCACGCATCATGGCGACGGTGGTGGAGACCTCGACCTGCTCGAAGCCGGCGCGCGCAAGCCAGGAGGGGATGCGGCGACCGGCGTTGGCGTCGGCGCCGTTGCGGCGCACGACCTCGGTGTAGAGGGCGCGCCACTCCTCGATAGCCTCGGTGCGGGGGTGGCAGATCATGGTCTGGTAGTCGGAGTCGCGGACGGCGACGAACCCGCCGGGGCGGACCACGCGGCCCATCTCGCGCATGGCGGCCGCCGGGTCGACGAGGTGCTGCATGAGCTGGTGGGCGTAGGCGACATCGAAGGAGTCGTCCTCGTAGGGGAGGGCGTAGACGCTCCCTTCTTCGAAACTGAGGTTGGGGGTGCCCTCGGCGAGCCCGCGCGCCGTCTCGAGGATGCCCGGCTCGGCGTCCACGCCGACAACCTCGCCCGGGGCGACGTATTTCACGAGCCCGGCCGTGATCGATCCCGGGCCGCAGCCGGCGTCGAGGAGGCGCATGCCGGGGCGCAGGCTGGGGATGAGGAAAGCGGCGGCCTCCTCGGCGGTGCGGCGGCTGTGTTGGCCCACGACCGAGGCGTGGTGGCCGTGCGTGTAGGTGTCCTTCTGGGGGCGCTCGCTCATGGTCGCGTCATTGTGAAGGGGTGGGGCGCTTCGGGGCAGGTCTACCGGGCGGCCGCGTCACGTTCCTCGCGGAAACGATCGAGGACGGGGGGCCCTCGGCGAGCACGGCGAGGTACTGCTCCTCGCTCAGGAGCAGCGTACCGAGTTTCTCGGCGCGGGTGAGCTTGCTGCCACCGGGGTCGGCGCCCGTGACGAGGAAGTCGGTCTTCTTCGAGACGGAGCTTGTCACGGAGGCGCCTGCGTCCTTCGCACGTTCCTCCGCCTGACCGCGCGACATGGAATCGAGCTTGCCCGTGATGACGACGGAGAGGCCGGCGAGCAGGTCGCTGGCGGGGGCGACGATATCGCCGGCCATGTTCACGCCGGCCGCGCGCAGGCGCGCGACGACATCGCGATTCAAAGCGCGCTCAGCCCAGCGAGCGATGCTGCGGGCGACGACCGGCCCCACTCCCTCGACCTCCTGCAACGCCTCCTCGCCCGCGTCGAGGATGGCGTCGAGGTCGCCGAAGCGTTCGGCGAGGAGGCGGGCGGTCTCGGCGCCGGTGTGGCGGATGCCGAGGGCGAAGATGAGGTTGGGGAGGGGGCGCTCCTTGCTGAGACGGACGCCCTCGATGAGGTTGGCGGCATTCTTCGGCCCGAACCCGCGGTCCTCAACGCGGAACTGCGCGAGTTGGGCTGCTCCGGGTTCGACGCCGCTCTCCTCCCAGGAGGCGACAAGGGTGCGGTTGCGCTCGCGCTCCTCCCAGCGGGCGACGCTGCGAGCGACGACCGGGCCCACGCCCTCGGCCTCCTGCAGCGCTTCTTCGTCCGCTTCGAGCACGGCGGCGACGCTGCCGAAGTGCCGCACGAGGGTGGCGGCGTTCTTCTCGCCGATGTGCTGGGGGAGGGTGAGGGAGGCGAGCTGCTCCTCGGTGAGTTGGTAGATTTCGGCGACATCGGGCACGAGCCCCTCGCGGAAGAGAACGTAGGAGAGGCGCTCGCCGAGACCCTCGATATCCATCGCGCCGCGCGAGGCGAAGTGCTCGACAAGGCGGACCTGCTGCTGAGGGCAGGCGAGGTTGGGGCAGTAGGAGTCGGCGGCATCTTCTTCGCGCTCGATGGCGGTGTCGCAGGCGGGGCAGGTCTCGGGCATGGCGAAGACGCGCTCACTGCCGTCGCGCAGGCTGACCACGGGCGCAACCACCTGGGGGATGACGTCGCCGGCGCGCTGGACGATGACGGTGTCGCCGATGCGGACGTCCTTGCGGTGGATGTCCTGCTCGTTGTGGAGGGTGGCCATCTGGATGCGGGCGCCGCCCACGACGACGGGCTCGAGCACGGCGAAGGGGTTCAGCGCGCCCGTTCGACCCACGTTGACCTGGATTCCGAGCAGCTTCGTGGTGCGCTGCTGGGGCGGGAACTTGTAGGCGGTGGCCCAGCGCGGCTCGCGCCCGACGACGCCCAGCCGGTCCCACTCGCCGGTGTCGTCGATCTTGATGACGACGCCGTCGATGTCGTAGTCGAGCCGTTCGCGGCGCCGGCCCCACCAGCGCACACGCTCGGAGACCTCGTCGAGGCCGAGGTGGCGCTGCGCATCGCTGTTCACGCGGAAGCCGAGGTCGGCGAGCCAGTGCAGCCGCTCGATGTGGCTGGCGGGGACGGGGCCCTCACTCCAGCCGACCTGGTACAGGTAGATGGAGAGGGGACGCTGGGCGGTGATGGAGGGGTCGAGCTGGCGCACGGCCCCGGCGGCGGAGTTGCGGGGGTTGGCGAAGAGGGGTTCGCCCCGCTCGGCGCGTTCGGCGTTCATGCGCTCGAAGCCGCTCTTCGTCATGTAGACCTCGCCGCGCACCTCGAAGGCGGAGGGGAACTCGCCCGCGAGGGCGAGGGGGATGCTGCGGATGGTGCGCAGGTTGGCGGTGATGTTCTCGCCACGGCGGCCGTCGCCGCGGGTAGCGCCCTGCACGAAGGTCCCGCCTTCGTACGTCAGGGAGATGGCGAGGCCGTCGATCTTGGGCTCCGTGGTGAGGGCGAAATCGTCGCGACCGGCGCGTTCGGCGGCGCGGCGGTGCCAGTCGGCGAGGTCGTCGTCGGTGGTGGCGTTGGAGAGGCTGAGGAGGGGGGCGCGGTGCTCGACGGTCGAGAACGCCTCGAGGGGGGCGGCGCCGACGCGCTGGGTGGGGGAGTCGGGGGTGATGAGCTCGGGGAAGGCCCCTTCGAGCGAGCGCAGCTCATTGAGGAGCTCGTCGTACTCGCCGTCGCTGATCTCCGGCTGGTCGAGCACGTAGTAGCGGTGGTTGTGGTGGTTTATGAGCGAGCGCAGCTCTTCGCTGCGGAGTCGCGCTTCGTGCTGACGTTCGGGGGGCATCCGGCTATCGATCTTATCGCGCCGGAGAGCCGCGCTCGACCGATGCCGCGGCCCGTGACGATAGCGAAGCAAGACCGCACACTGGCCTCATGGGCGCCGACCCGGTCCTCATCGTGGTGGACTACGACGCCGGCAATCTGCGCAGCGTCGAGCGAGCGCTCGCGCACGTCGGGATCGACGCGAGCATCTCGGCGGACTGGGCGGACCTCGCGCGGGCGGACGGCGTCATCCTGCCGGGCGTGGGCGCGGCCTCGGACACGATGGCGAAGCTCGGGGCGCGCGGCCTCACGGAGCCGCTGCGGGAGTACGTCGCCTCGGGGCGGCCGTTCCTGGGTATCTGCATGGGCCTGCAGGCGCTGCTCGACCACTCGGACGAAGGTGGCGGGCAGGAGTGCCTGGGAGTGCTTCCGGGGCAGGTGCGCCACTTCGGTTTCGACCACCTGAAGGTGCCGCACATGGGCTGGAACCAGGTGGCGTGGGTGCGCGACCACCCGATGACGGAGGGCATCCCGAGCGGGACGTACTTCTACTTCGTGCACAGCTTCTACCCGGCGCCCGGCGATCCCTCGTTGGCGTTGGGCGAGACGACCTACGGGCTCACTTTCCCGAGTGTGCTCGCGCGGGAGAACGTGGTGGCGACGCAGTTCCACCCGGAGAAGAGCGGGACCGCGGGGCTGGCGCTGTACGCCAACTTCGCCAGGTGGGTGCGCGAGGCGTGAGCTTCGAGGTGATCCCGGCCATCGACATCCGCGGGGGGCGCTGCGTGCGCCTCACGTACGGCGACTACGACCAGGAGACCACCTACGCCGACGACCCCGCGGCGATGGCGCGCGAGTGGGAGTCGCAGGGCGCGTCGCGACTGCACGTCGTCGACCTTGACGGCGCGCGCGAGGGGCATCCGGTGAACCGGGCGGAGGTGGCGGCCATCTGCGAGGCGGTCGCGATCCCGGTGGAGGTGTCGGGGGGACTGCGGACGATGGAGGACATCGAAGCGGCGGCGGCGCTGGGGGCAGAGCGCATCCAGCTGGGGAGCGCGGCCGTGCGCAACCCCGACCTGGTGAATCAGGCGGTCGAGCGCTTCCCGGGGATGGTCGTGGTCGCGATCGACACACGCGGCGGGGAGGCGCTGACGGAGGGGTGGATCGAGCGGTCGGGCGCGGAGGCGCTCACGCTCGCGCTGGAGATGGTGGAGCGGGGGGCGCCCCGCATCATGGTGACGGACGTGGGACGCGACGGCGCCCTGGAAGGGCCAAACGTGGCGTTGGCGGCGCAGTTCGCGGCGACGCTGCCGGTACCGGTCGTGGCAGCGGGTGGAGTCACGACGGCGGCCGACCTGAAGGCGCTGGCGGAAACCGGCTGCGAGGGCGCGATCGTGGGGAAGGCGCTCTACGAGCGGCGCTTCACGCTGGCGGAAGCGCTGGAGGCGGTGGCGGCATGCTGACGAAACGGATCATCCCCTGCTTCGACGTGGACCGCGGGCGCGTGGTGAAGGGCGTCTCCTTCATCGAGCTGCGGGACGCGGGCGATCCCGTGGAGCTGGCGAAGCTGTACGACGCCGAAGGCGCGGACGAGCTCGTCTTCCTCGACATCACCGCCTCCTCCAACAACCGCGCCACGGTCTACGACATGGTGGCGGCGACGGCCGACCAGGTGTTCATCCCCTTCACCGTAGGCGGGGGCATCCGCACGACTTCGGACATGAAGACGATGCTGGAGCTGGGCGCCGACAAGGTCAGCATCAACACGGCCGCGGTGAACGGCCCGGACCTCGTGAACGAGGGCGCCTACCGCTTCGGGAGCCAGTGCATCGTGGTCGCGATCGACGCGAAGGGGACGGGGGACGGCTGGGAGGTCTACACGCACGGCGGGCGCACGCCCACGGGCATGGACGCGATCGCCTGGGCGCGGGAGGTGGTGGAGCGGGGAGCGGGTGAGCTGCTGGTGACGAGCATGGACACCGACGGCCACCAGCGCGGCTACGACATCCCCATGCTGGCGGCGATGAGCGAGGCGGTGAACGTCCCGGTCATCGCCTCCGGGGGCGCGGGTGGTCCCGACCACATGGCGGAGGCGCTGACGGAGGGGAAGGCGGACGCCGTGCTGGCGGCGAGCATCTTCCACTTCGGGACGTACTCCATCCGCGAGGTGAAGGCGGCGCTCACGGAGCAGGGCATCCCCATGCGGCCGGTGGGGGAGCGCGAGTAGCCTCCGGCGCGAGTACAGAGCCTCCCTCGGGTATGCTCGAAGGCGCAGACCACGCGAGTTCGGAGCGCGCCCATGCCCCTCTCCTTCGACGAACACGACCGCATCCCCGCCGTCGTCCAGGATATCGACACGAACCAGGTGCTGATGCTGGGCTGGATGAACCGCGAGTCGCTCGACCACACCTACTCGACGGGGCACGTGACCTTCTGGAGCCGCAGCCGGGACGAGCTCTGGGAGAAGGGCGCGACGAGCGGGAACTTCCTCAACTTCGTGAGCCTGCACAAGAACTGCGAGGACAACTCGCTGCTCGTGAAGGCGCGGCCCGACGGCCCGACCTGCCACACGAACAACGTCTCCTGCTACTACCGCGAGGTCGAGCGCGAGCACGACCTGCCATGAGCGCCGCCTGGGAGACAGGCAAACCCGACTACACGGCGCTCGAGCTACCGGCGCCGCCTCCCGACCGTCCCTACGTCATCGCGAACATGGTGATGTCGGCAGACGGCAAGAGCGTGATCGAGGGCACGGAGCAGGGGATCGGCTCGGCGGTGGACCAGCGGCTCATGCGGGAGCTGCGGGTGAACGCGGACGTGGTCCTGAACGGGGCGGGGACGCTGCGGGCGAGCGGCACGTCGTCGCGGCTGGGGGACGAGGCGCTGGAGGCGATCCGGGTGGCGCGCGGCAGGCCACGGACGCCGATTGCGGCGGTGCTCAGCCGCAACGGCGACCTGCCCCTGGAGCGCACGTTCTTCACGGCGCGGGACTTCCCTGCGGTTGTCTACCTCTCGGAGCGCGCGCCGGAGGAGCGCCGCGCGGCGATCGCGGCGACGGGCCGTCCGGTCGTGACGCTCCCCGAAGGTCGCGAGTTCGCGGAGATGCTGCGGCACATGCGCAAGGAACTCGGGGCGGATGTCCTGCTGGTCGAGGGCGGCCCGACAATCTACGCGGCGCTCTACGCACTCGACGCCATCGACGAAGCGTTCCTGACACTGGGGCCGGTGGTCGTGGGGGGCGCGGACACGCTGACGGCGGTCGCGGGCGAGCGCGCCTTCACGCGGGACGAGGCGAAGCGACTCGAGCTGCTCTCAGCGCACGCGAATCCGGAGACGGACGAGGTCTACCTGCGGTACCGGGTGCGGCGCTAGCCGGCGGTTACGGGCTCGCGGCTGGCGACGCGAACCTCGAGGCGGATCGCTTCTCGCTCCTGAAGGCAACTGATGACGTCGAACAGGTTGCGAGCCTGTGGATTTCCGGTTGGGCTGAACATGCGCATGAGGCTCTTGGGGGGCTTGTGGACGAGGCCGCCAAGCTCCTCGAATCCAACAGTCGCATTGATGTAGTCGCGCACCATCGCCCTTCCGGTATCGACATCGCCGCTGAGAAGGAGCTCGACGCTCTCCCGAAGGAGCGCTGCCCGGAACTCCGGGTCACGCTCAGCCCGCGCTTTGATGGTTTCCTTGAAACTTCGCGTCAAGACCATTGCCAGATGGTACCATGTAAGTTACCTTATGAGCCAGCTCCAGCTACCCCGCGACGGCGGCCTCGGCCTCGCGAGCGGGGGTCTCGGTCTTGCCGAGGGTGCCGGCCGCTTCGAGGAGGGGGTGGAGGTAGCGCCCGGTGGCGCTCTCGGGGTTGCGGGCGATCTCCTCGGGGGCGCCTTCGGCGATGAGCTCGCCGCCGCGGTCGCCCCCGTAGGGGCCGAGGTCGATGACGTGGTCCGCGGACTTGATGACGTCGAGGTGGTGCTCGATGACGATGACCGTGTTGCCGCCGTCGGCGAGGCGCTGGAGCACGTCGAGGAGATGGTGCACGTCCTGAAAGCTGAGGCCGGTGGTGGGCTCGTCGAGGACGTAGAGGGTGCGGCCGGTGGAGCGGCGGGCGAGCTCGCTGGCGAGCTTGATGCGCTGGGCCTCGCCCCCGGAGAGGGTGGTGGCGGGCTGACCGAGGCGGATGTAGCCGAGTCCCGTTGCATCGAGCGTCGAGAGGATGCGCTTCACGCGGGGGAAGCGGTCGAAGAGCTCGAGCGCCTCGGAGACGGTCATGGCGAGGACTTCGGCGATGTTCTTGCCGCGGAAGCGGATCTCGAGCGCCTCGCGGTTGTAGCGCTGGCCGTGGCAGACCTCGCAGGAGACGGTGACGTCGGGGAGGAACTGCATCTCGACGAGCTTGTAGCCGTCGCCGGAGCACTCCTCGCAGCGCCCGCCCTTCACGTTGAAGCTGAAGCGTCCGGGCTTGTAGCCGCGGGCGCGGGCCTCGGGCACGGAGGCGAAGAGCTCGCGGATGACGGTGAAGACGCCCGTGTAGGTGGCGGGGTTGGAGCGGGGCGTGCGACCGATGGGGGACTGGTCGATGTCGACGACCTTGTCGAGGTTTTGGAAGCCCTCGATAGCATCGTGGCGGCCCGGGTGCTGACGGCCGTTCTGGAGGACGTTGATGGCGCGCTTCACGAGGATCTCGGTGATGAGCGAGGACTTGCCCGAGCCGGAGACGCCGGTGACGACGACGAACTTCCCCAGGGGAACGGAGACGTCGAGGTTCTTGAGGTTGTTCTCGCGGGCGCCGCGGATGACCAGCTCCTCGCCGTTGCCGGGGCGGCGGTTCTCGGGGGTGGGGATGCTGCGCCGGCCCGAGAGGTAGGCGCCGGTGATGCTCTCCTCGCAGTCGAGGATGGCGGAGAGCGGTCCCTCGGCGACGACGTTACCGCCATCGCGCCCCGCCTCGGGGCCGAGGTCGATGACGTGGTCGGCCGCGCGCATCGTAGCCTCGTCGTGCTCGACGACCATGACGGTGTTGCCGAGGTCGCGCAGCCGTTCGAGGGTGCGGATGAGGCGGTCGCCGTCGACGGGGTGGAGGCCGATGGAGGGCTCGTCGCAGATGTAGAGGACGCCCATGAGGGCGGACCCGATCTGGGTGGCAAGGCGGATACGCTGCGATTCGCCGCCGGAGAGGGTGCCGGAGGCGCGGTTGAGCGTGAGGTACTCCAGCCCAACCTCGATGAGGAACTGCAGGCGTGAGCAGATCTCCTTGAGGATCTGGCGGGCGATGGTCTGCTCGCGCTCGCTGAGGGGGGTGTCGGGGCCGCCGAGGGTATCGAACCAGCCCAGGGTCTCGGTGATGCTGCCGTTCGTAACCTCGACGACGGTGCGCCCGTCGATGCGAACGCCGAGGGCCTCGGGGCGGAGCCGCTGGCCATCGCAGCCAGGGCAGGGCACGGCTCCCATGTAGCGCTCGATGTCGCTGCGGACGTAGTCGGAGTCGGTCTCCTTGTGGCGGCGCTGGAGGTTGTTGATGACGCCCTCGAAGCGGGCGTCGTAGTAGCGCGTGCGGCCGTAATCGTTGGTGAAGCGCAGGCGCAGCTTCTCGTCGCCGCTGCCGTAGAGGATGACGTTGAGCTGCTCCTCGGTGAGCTCGCGGATGGGGGTGTCGATGCTGAAGCCGTACTCCTCGGCGACGGCTTCCAGGAGGCGCTGGTACCAGGTCTGGCCGCCCCGCGACTTGGCGAGCGGCTCGACGGCGCCCTCGGCGACCGACTTCGTGCGGTCGGGGATGACGAGGGCGGGATCGACCTGCATCTCGACGCCGAGGCCAGTGCAGCGCGAGCAGGCACCGTGGGGGCTGTTGAAGCTGAAGGTGCGGGGCTCGATCTCGCCGAAGGAGAATCCGTCGTAGGGGCAGGCGAAGTGCTCGCTGAAGATGCGCTCGGGGACCTCCTCTGCGCCGGCACGGGCGACGGTGGCGACGTGCATCACGCCCTGGCCGGCGGCGAGCGCGGTCTCGACCGACTCGGCGAGGCGCAGGCTCGCGCCTTCGCCTTCGCCAGGTTCGGGGACGACGACACGGTCGACGACGACATCAATGTCGTGGCGCTTGTTCTTGTCGAGCTCGATGGTCTCGTCGAGATCGCGCACCTCGCCGTCGATGCGGACGCGCACGAAGCCCTGACGGCGGGCCTCGTCGAGCATGCGGACGTGCTCGCCCTTCTTCGCGCGGGTGAGGGGGGCAAGGAGGAGCAGGCGGGAGCCGGGCGGGAAGGCGAGCGTTGCATCAACGACCTGCTGGACGGTCTGGCGCTCGATGGGGCGCCCGCAGGTGGGGCAGTGGGGCCGCCCCACGCGCGCCCAGAGGAGGCGCATGTAGTCGTAGATCTCGGTGACGGTGCCGACGGTCGAGCGGGGGTTGTTGGAGGCGCCCTTCTGGTCGATGGAGATGGCGGGGGAGAGGCCGTCGATGTGGTCGACGTCGGGCTTCTCCATGAGACCGAGGAACTGGCGGGCGTAAGCGGAAAGGGACTCGACGTAGCGGCGCTGACCCTCGGCGTAAATGGTGTCGAAGGCGAGGGAGGACTTGCCCGAGCCGGAGAGCCCCGTGATCACGACGAGCTTGTCGCGCGGGATCTCGACGTCGATGTTCTTGAGGTTGTGCTCGCGGGCGCCGCGCACGGCGATGTGGTCGAGGGGCATGCAGCATCGATTCTAGCAGCGCCCCCCGCACCGATCGCCGTGGGACTTCCCCGGCGGGCAGGGCGGACAGCGCTTATCTTGGGGGCAGTGCGCCCGGAGTTTCCCTTCCTGGAACGCAAGATCTTCTACGGCTGGTGGATGGTCGCCGGTGGGGCCCTGATTCAGGTGCTCATCGGCGGGCTGATGTTCCAGTCCTTCGGGTTCTACGTCGACAGGCTGGAAGACGAGTTCGAGTGGAGCAAGACGACCTTCTCCCTGGCCTTCGCGATGACGCGCATCGAGAGCGGCCTGCTGGGGCCGATCCAGGGCTGGGCGATCGACCGCTTCGGGCCGCGGATCATGATCCGCATCGGGATCACCACTACCGCACTGGGGTTCGTCCTCTTCAGCCAGATCAACTCCGTGACAACGTTCTTCCTGACGTTCTTCCTGATCGCGGTGGGCGCGAGCATGGCCGGGTTCGTGACTCTGGTGGTGGCGATCGTCAACTGGTTCCAGCGGAAGCGGTCGTTGGCGCTGGGGCTCATGTCGGCGGGCTTCGCGGTCGGCGGCTTCATGGCGCCGCTGGTCGTGATCTCGATGAACGAGATCGGTTGGCGGAACACAGCGATCGCAACCGGCGTGTTGATCTTCGTCGTCGGGCAGATCATCGCCACTTTCATCTACCACCGGCCCGAGGATATTGGCGAGACGATCGACGGGGAGCCGGCGCCGGAGACGACGGCGGCGGCACGGGGCAGCGGCCCCGTGGTCATCCCGGCCAACGAGGACTTCACGACGGGAGAGGCGCTGCGCGCGCCCACCTTCTGGTTCATCTCGATCGGGCACGCGGCGGCGGTGCTCATCATCGGGGCGCTGATGGTGCACCTCGTCGAGCATCTTGAGGACCTGGGCCACTCGGCATTCACAGCCGCCTTCGTGATCCTGCTGATGACCGTCTTCCAGTTCGTGGGCCAGGTGGGTGGGGGCTACCTGGGCGACCGCCTGAACAAGCGACTGATGCTGGTGGCCTGCATGGTCGGACACGTTGTCGCCCTGCTGTTCGTGACCTTCGCAATAGGCTTCTGGATGATCCTGCTCTTCGCCGTGCTCAACGGGCTGGCATGGGGCACGCGCGGACCGATGCAACAGGCGCTGCGGGCGGACTACTTCGGGCGCACCGCCTTCGGCAAGATCATGGGTTTCTCCTCGCTCATCGTGATGATGGGCATGATGTCAGGGCCGATCATCGCGGGGGCCATGGCGGACGCGTTCGGGACCTACGAGCTTGGTTTCACCGTGCTTGCGATCATCGCGACGCTGGGAACCGTCTTCTTCGCGATGGCGGGGCCGCCGCAGCGGCCGACCGGTCCCCCCTGGTACGAGCGGTACGAGTTGGCCCGGCGTCTCAGCCTGCGGAGTCGACCGGCGTAACGTCGCCGGCGGGCGGGGGCTAGAATCAGGCCACCCTCACGGCGGGAGGCGCCCCATGGCCACGGAAACTGCCAGCCCAACCACGCTCGATACGCTCATCTCGGAGCGCGACATCACACGCGTGCTGATGCTCTACGCGCGCGCCATCGATCGCATCGACCCCGAGCTCCTGAAGAGCTGCTTCCACCCCGATGCGGTCCTGCGCTACGGCGACGAGACGACGCCCGGGGGGTTCGCGGAGAGCGCCCCGCGCGGTCTCGGCTCCTACCGGTTCACGCAGCACCGCATTGGCAACGTGATCATCGACATTGAGGGCGACTTCGCCTGGTGCGAGTCGTACTGCCTGGCGCGCCACCGCATCCCCGGCGAGGACGGTCCGGACACGGACTTCCTCTGGGGCGGGCGCTACGTCGACCGCTTCGAGCGACGCAATGGGGAGTGGCGCATCCTGCGGCGAACGGTCGTGCACGACTACACGCGCTTCGACGCTGTCCTGGAGACATGGGAGGGGGCGCCCGCCTTCACCCAGGGGCAGCACTCGACGGACGACATCGTCTACCAGCGCTAGGGGAGCGGGCCGTGCGGCTCGTCTTGCTCGACGCCACCTACGAGCTGTTCCGCTCGTACTTCGGCGCGCCGCCACGAACGGCGCCGGACGGGCGCGAAGTGGGGGCGGTCGCGGGCATCGCAGCGAGCACGCTGGCGCTCCTGCGGGAGCAGGAGCCCCTCGCCATCGCGGCGGCGACCGACACGATGGTGCACTCGTTCCGGAACGAGCTCTACGCCGGCTACAAGACGGACGCAGGTGTGCCCGAAGACCTGCTCGCGCAGTTCCCCCTGGCCGAGGACGCGCTCGAAGCGCTGGGGGTGACCGTCTGGCGCATGCGGGAGTTCGAGGCGGACGACGGGATGGCCTCGGGGGTGGCGCGCTTCGCGGACGAGGCGGAGCAGGTGATCCTCGCCTCGCCCGACAAGGACCTGGCGCAGTGCGTCACCGGTGACCGCGTCGTCATGCTCGACCGGCGGAGGGAAATAACCACGAACGAGGAGGGGGTTCGCGAGAAGTTCGGCGTGGGGCCGGAGTCGATCCCGGACTACCTGGCGCTGGTGGGCGACGCCGCCGACGGCTTCCCCGGCGTGCCGGGATGGGGGGCGAAGTCGACGGCGACGGTGCTCGCGCACTACATCCATCTGGAGGCAATCCCGGAGGCGCACGGCGACTGGGGGGTGCAGCCTCGCGGGGCGGGGCGGCTGGCGAGGACCTTGCGGGAGGGGCGGGAGGAAGCGGACCTCTTCAAGCGGCTGGCCACGCTACGGCGGGATGCTCCCATCCCGCAGGGCTTCGCGGACCTGGAGTGGCAGGGGGTTCCGCGCGAGCCCTGGCTGGCGATGTGCGAGGAGCTGGGGCTGGGTGAGCTGCGCACGCGTCCCCATCGCTGGCTCGACTGAGGGGCGCTACCTCAGCGCCTCGAGGCGTTCCTTGAGGGCGGCCAGGAACGCGCCCGCCTCGGCCCCGTCGAGGGCGCGGTGATCGAAGCTGAGGGCGACGTTCATCATCGAGCGGATGGCGATGGCGTCGTCATCGACGACGACGGGCCGGCGGACCACGCGCTCCATGGTGACAATGCCGACCTGGGGGTGGTTCACGATCGGCTTCGAGGCGATGGAACCGAAGGCGCCCGTGTTGTTCACCGTGAACGTGCCTTCCTCAATGTCCTCGATTCGCAGCTTGCCGGCGTGGGCGCGCGCGATGAGGTCGTCGATGCGGCGGGCGAGGCCGGCCACGCTGAGGTCGCGGGCGTTGGGCACGACGGGCACGACGAGGCCCCGGTCGGTCGCAATAGCGATGCCGAGGTTGACGCGCCGGTAGCGGCGCAGCTCATCGCCGTGCCAGCGGGCATTGAGCTCGGGGAAGTCGGTGAGGGTGTGGGCGACGGTGGAGGCGAAGTAGGGCAGGTAGGTGAGGTCAACGCCCACGAAGCGCTCGCGTTCGCGCGTGCGCAGGGCAACGAGCCCCGTCACGTCCGCCTCGACCATCATCCAGGCCTGGGGCGCCTCGGTGGTGGAGCGGGCCATGTTCTCGCCGATCTTTCGGCGCGTGGGGGAGAGGGGGACGACATCGAAGGCGTCGGAGGAGGCGACGGTGGCCACCTCGGGAGCGGGCACAACCTCGCCCTCGGGGAGGGGCAAGGCGGCGGGCGGGGCGCCGTTGGCGGCGGCGGCCTCGCGCTCGCGGGCATCGATCACGGCCTGCACATCCTTGCGGGTGACGCGGCCACCACGGCCGCCCCCCGCGATGGCTGCGAGGTCGATGTCGTGCCTGGCGGCGAGTCGCTGGACGACGGGGGAATAGACGCCCGCGCGACTGTGGTCGGCGGCAGCGGGGGCGGGCGTCCCGGTGGCGGTGGCGGCCGGTTCGGCCACGGCGGCGGGGGCGGGTTCCGCTTCCGCGGGGGAGGCCACCTCGATGATGGTGCAGAGGGGGGCATCGACGTCGACGGTCTCGCCCTCCGGCGCGAGGATCTCGCCGAGGGCGCCCTCGAACGGGGAGGGCAGCTCGGCGGCGACCTTCTCCGTCTCGACCTCGCAGAGGGGCTCATCGAGGGCGACGCTGTCGCCGGGCTTCTTGAACCATTGGAGGACGGTGCCCTCGGTGACGCTCTCGCCAAGCTGGGGCATGGTGACGGTGGCCATCAGTAGGCCGCCAGATCGCGGGCGGCGGCGGCGATCTTCGCGCGGTCGGGCATGAAGAACGACTCCATCGTTTCGTGGAAGGGCATGGGGGGGATGTCGGGACCGGCGAGGCGGCGGATGGGGGCGTCGAGGTCCTCGAAGGCGTGCTCGGCGATGATTGCCGCGATCTCCCCACCGAGCCCCCCCGTGAGCGTGTCCTCGTGGACGATGAGCACCTTGCCGGTCGCCCGGGCCGCTTCGAGGATCGTTTCCTGGTCGAGCGGGTTGAGCGTGAGCAGGTCGACAACCGTGCACTCGATCCCCTCGCCCGCGAGCTCTTCGGCGGCAGCGAGGGTCTCGTGCAGCATCAGGCCGTAGGCGAACACGGTGAGGTCGTCGCCGCGCCGCGTGATGCGCGAGTGGCCGATGCGGTCCTCCGCCGGCGCGCCGTCGACTTCCTGGCGGATGAGCCGGTAGGTGCGCTTGTGCTCGAGGAAGAGCACGGGGTTGGGGTCGGCGATGGCGGCCTTCAGGAGCGAGCGATAGTCGGCGGGGAAGGAGGGCGCTACGACCTTGATTCCCGGCATGTGCGCGTAGTAGGCCTCGATGCTCTGCGAGTGGTGCTGGCCACCATGCACGCCGCCACCCCAGGGGGTGCGCACGACCATCGGCAGGTACTGCTCGCCGCGGGTGCGCCAGGACCAGCGGGAAGCCTCGCTGCAGAGCTGGTCGAAGCCCGCGTGGATGAAGTCGGCGAACTGGATCTCGGCCACGGGGCGCTGGCCGTAGTGAGCCGCCCCGATCGTGATGCCGATGATGGAGGCCTCGGCGAGAGGCGTGTCGAGGACGCGTCCGGGGTACTTCTCAGAGAGGCCATCGGTAGCGCGGAAGACGCCGCCCGCCTCAAGGTCCTCGCCGAGAAGGAAGACGCGGTCGTCGGCGCCGAGCGCCTCGTCGAGCGTCTCACGGACGGCTTCGAGGACGCTCACCTCAGCCATCGTCGGACTCCCTGTAGACGAAGCCGAGGGCATCTTCGCCGACCGGGTCGGGCTGGTCGAACGCCCACTTCTCGGCGGCGCGCACCTCAACGTCGACGCCCGTCTCGATGGCGTCAAGGTCCTCGGGTGGGAAGAGGCAGTCCTCCTCGACGCGGGCGCGGAAGAGGGCGATGGGATCGCGCTGGGACCAGTTCTCCAGCTCCTCACGGGGGCGATAGCGGCGGTGGTCGTCGTCGCTGGAGTGCGCCCACATGCGGAAGCACTTGGCCTCGATGAGGAATGGCCCCGCACCGTGGCGCGCCTGATCGACGGCCGGACGGACGGTCTGGTAGACGGCGATGGCGTCGAGTCCGTCGACGACGGCACTCTGGATGCCGTAGGCGGAGGCACGGTCGGCGACGTGGGGCACGGGCATCTCTTTCTCGGTTCGCTCGGAGATGGCGTAGCCGTTGTTCTCGACGAAAAAGATGACCGGCAGCTTGTGAATGGCGGCAAAGTTAAGCGCCTCGTGGAAGTCGCCCCGGCTGGTGCTGCCCTCGCCGCAGCTGGCGAAGGCGACAATCGGGTCGTTGCGCATCCTGGCCGCGAGCGCGACCCCGACAGCGTGCACGAGCTGGGTCGCGACGACGCTCGACTGGGTGAGGACGCGGCGCTCGGCGCTGCCCCAGTGCGAGGTCATCTGGCGTCCGAAGGAGTTGGGGTCGTCGCGCTTGCCGAGGACGTTGAGCATGGCTTCGCGGGCGGTCATGCCGAGCACGAGCATCACGCCGAGGTCGCGGTAGTAGGGGGCGGCGTAGTCGACGCCGGGCTTGAGGGCCATGCCCGCCCCGACCTGCGCAGCCTCCTGCCCCGCTCCGGCGATGACGAAGTCGGCGCGACCCTGGCGGTTGAGGGTCATCATGCGCTCTTCGAGCCGGCGAGAGAGGAGCATGTAGCGGTACATGGCCTCGAGTTGCTCCTCGCTGAGGAGGTAGTCGTGCAGCATCTCGCTGGAGCGCGGAACGCGGGTCTGGCTGGCGGTCATCTCGCGTGAATCCCTTCGCGATCCATGCTAGCAGGGCGGGGTGAAGGGGGCTGTTGGCCGGTGGTTGGTGGCTGGTGGGAGCACGTAGACTCCGTGCGGTGATTCGCGCGAGGCTGTGGGCGGTTGTGGTGATGGCGGCGGTGGTCGCGCTGGGCTTGGTGGCGGGCGCGGGCGCGCAGTCGGAGCCACGGGAACCGGAGGAGCCTGCGACGGTGAACGTCGAGGTGCGCGTCTGGCAGCGTGTCTCCAACCCGCTGAGCATCTACGTCAGCGCGCGTCCCGAGGGCGGTTCCTGGGCCACACTCGGCACGATCCCCCTCCTGCTCGACGACGGCCGCGAAGGAAGTTACCGATACGGCGACATCACCGTCGAGGGCGTGGAAGTGCGAGTCTGGCAGCACGTCTCCAACACCTCGCGGATATACATCAGCGCGCGGCCTGAAGGGGGTTCGTGGGACAGGCTCGGGACGATCCGCCTGCTGCTCGACGACGGCCGTCACGGGAGCTACCGCTACGGGGACATCACCGTCGCGGTGCCACTGCCCGACGGGCCCGCGCCGGATGAGCTCGCAGAAGATACCCCGACGCAGGGCGATCGCGCCCAGTGCCGCATCGACGAGGCGATGGCGCCGCGGGTGATCGCGAGCACGGTGAAGGTGGTCACGCCAACAAGAAGCGGCAGCGCCTTCTACATCGGGAAAGGCGAGTTCGTGACGGCGGCGCACGTGGTGGACGACAACCCAGCGTGGATCACGCTGCGGAACGAGCGGCTCAACGTATCCGCGCGCATCACCGGCTACACGTCACGGGAGGACGGCGACCTGGCGATCCTGTCCGCATCCGCGCCACGCATGGCAGCGCTGGAGTGGGCGGGCGAGATCGGCGAGGGCGCGGAGGTGGCGGTCGTCGGGTATCCGCTGGGGCAGGGGCTGAGCGCATCCATCTCTCGCGGCATCGTCTCGCGCGCGTTCACGGACCAGGCGGGCGTGGCGCAACTCCAGACGGACGCGCCCGCGAACGCGGGCAACAGCGGCGGCCCGCTCGTGGACGCCTGCGGGCGCGTGGCGGGCGTCACCAGCTGGAAGATTGTCCGCGACAGCCAGGGCAACGCGACGGAAGGCCTCGCCTTCGCCATCGGTGAGCCCACCCTCGCCGCCCGCCTCGTCACGCTCCGCGCCGGGCAGTACGTCGCGCCCGCCACGGAGAGCTACCTCACCACTACCGCCTTCTGCACGGTGCTCGCCTCAGAGAGCATCGACGCCGTGGAGTGTGACCGTCGCTCTTCCACCCTGAGCCTGGCCGGAGACCGGGTTTGGAATGTCTGGGCTCGGGGGGTAGAGAGCTGGGACGAAGTCGTTTACCGCTTCAACGACGGGGCTGAGCTCCGCCAGTCGGGCGTGCAGGCTACCCTCCGGGCGCTGGGCGCCGGCTGCCACGAACTCGAAATCGCCGAACGCGGGATCTCAACCCACTGGTCCGTCCCCTACGAGTTCTGTTTGGCAACGGCCCCGACCCAACCAACATGGGCGCAGATGAACTCGCTCGTGGGCGTTGTCCTTGAGCCGTGGACATCTGCCAACGAAGCGCGGAGCGGACTCTGGGACCAATGGAACGTGATCATCAACATTGAGCGTATTCCCTCGTCAAGGCTCTCGGGGATTGCGCTTGACTTAGCTGACCTCAGTCTCGAGAGGGCGGAGTCCATCGGAAGTCTCGCTGGGGACTCGGCGTTGGCTAACGAGGCGCTGGCCGATTGGTGGCTCGCAGCGTGGGAGCAATGGCTCGCCGTCGCCGAGGAGGACTTGGAGTACGGAAGGTACGCGCGCGGAGAGTCGACTTGGGGCGATGTTCTCTGGAAAAAGTCTGCCAGCGCGACGGCATTCGCTGACTACAAGAGCGCCGAGTGCACCGTATGGCGGCTGCTCTACACGAACCCGGAGGTGGTCTGCGACCAGGTTGCTGCCGCGGAGCGCGATGCCACAGATGCGGAGGCCGAGGCGCGGGCGTGGACGCCTCCAGCGGTGGCTACGCCTACGCCATCAGTCTGGACTCTGGGGTCGATTGATGGCCATGCCACGCTGATTGCGGATGATGGCACCTACCTTGGAGCCATAAGTAGCAGCCGTTTTGAGGCCGATTCAGTGTGCAACAGGTTTGGAGATCACGGGAGTCGATTCGCATCGGCGAGCGTGCGCAACACATTCAGCACTTACGGTAGTAGCTTTGGATCCCAAAGTGCATACAGCTCATACACAACCAGCCCTCCACGTATCTATCTCAACGGTAGGGCGATTGGCTACTTGACAAAGAACCAAGTCCTTGCCGGAGCCGTTGATCCCGACGTCTTGTTCGCCGCCTACGACTGCGTGTACTAAGGAGCTTGCCAGATGTGCGGCGAGAGGTTCTCCTTGCAACGGCTGGGACATCGGCGGGGGAAGGGGCTCTGCCCTATCGCCTCCCCTATGCTTTGGAGCATGTGCGGACGGTTCACGATGACGGTGGGTGACGTCGAGGCCGTGGCGGCGGCGTTCGGGGTGGCGAGTGGGGAGCTGCCGGCGATCCAGGCGCGTTTCAACATCGCGCCGACGGACGAGCACTTCGTCGTGCGGATGCGGCGGGAGGACCGGGAGCTGCTTTCGGCGCGCTGGGGATTGGTGCGGTATGGGTCGAAGGATCGGAAGCAGGCGGCGCGCGGAATCAACGCTCGCGTCGAGAGCGTGGAGACACGCCCGCTGTACCGGGAGGCCTTCAGGAAGCGTCGCTGCGTGATCCCGGCGGACGGCTACTACGAGTGGGTGGGGACGAAGGAGAACCGGCAGCCGTTCTGGTTCCACCGACCGAACGGGGAGCTGCTGGCCTTCGCGGGACTGTACGAGTGGTGGCGTCCGACGCCAGAGAGCTGGGAGGCGACCTTCACCATCCTGACGTGCCCGCCCAACGAGGTGGCGGGGCGCATCCACGACCGCATGCCCGTGATCCTGCCGGAGGAGCGCTTCGAGGAGTGGATCTTCGGAGGCGAGCGGGAGCCGGCTGAACTGAAGTCGCTGCTGGGACCGGTGCCGGACGACTACCTCATGGTGCGGCCCGTGTCGCAGCGGGTAAACAGCGTGCGCAACGACGAGCCCGACCTGATCGAGGAGCTGACGGCGGAGACGGGGGATCAGATGGAGCTGTTCACGGGAGCGTAAAGCGCCCCGCGACCCGGCCCGTGGTTGACAGGCGAGCAACCCCCTATCATGGGCGCCTCAGGGTAGGGATACCGTTCCGGGTGATTCTGAGCGCCGCGGCACGCGGCGGACCCGGGCGGCACGACGGCTTCCTTTCGTCGTTGTCGTGTTGGAGCATTGGCCCGCTGCCCGAAAGAGGAGCGCGAGCGAGTGAGTACAGTCGAGCGTCCCAGGACCGTCGGTGAACTGCGAGAGTCGGGCTACGAGCCCCTGCCCGTGCGCGAGGAGATGCGCAGGAACCTGATCGCGGGCATTCGCTCAGGAGAGGATCTCTTCCCCGGGGTCTACGGCTACGACGAGACCGTCATCCCCCACGTCGTGAACGCGATCCTGGCCGGCCAGGACATCATCTTCCTGGGTGAGCGGGGACAGGCCAAGTCACGCATCATCCGCGCGCTCACCAGCCTGCTGGACGACGCCTTCCCGGTACTGGCGAACTGCGAGATCCCGGAGGATCCGTTCAACCCGATCACGACGCAGGGACGCCAGATCCTGGAACAGGAGGGGGACGCCGCGCCGCTGGTCTGGCTCGACCGCGACCAGCGCTACGGCGAGAAGCTGGCGACGCCCGACATCACGATCGCGGACCTGATCGGCGAGGTGGATCCGATCAAGGTGGCGGAGGGGCGCTACCTCTCCGACGAGCTCACGATCCACTACGGTTTGGTGCCGCGCACCAACCACGGCATCTTCTGCATCAACGAGCTGCCCGACCTCGCGGAGCGCATCCAGGTGGGCCTCCTGAACATCATGGAGGAGCGCGACGTGCAGATCCGGGGCTATCGCGTGCGCCTGCCGCTGGACGTATTCGTTGTGGCCACCGCGAACCCCGAGGACTACACCAACCGGGGTCGCATCATTACGCCCCTGAAGGACCGCTACGGCGCGCAGGTGCGGACGCACTACCCGCAGCGGATCGAGCACGAGATCGACATCGTGCGGGCGGAGCATCACCCGGTGCCGGCCGACTTCAGCGTGGCCGTTCCGGACTACATGATGGAGATCATCGCCGAGATCACGCGCCTCGCGCGGCGCAGTCCCGACGTGAACCAGCGCTCGGGCGTGAGCGTGCGCGCGAGCATCGCGAACTACGAGAGCATGCTGGCGAACTCGCTGCGGCGCGCCATCGTGAACGAAGAGGAGGAGGCAGTCCCGCGCGTGAGCGACCTGCCGTTCATCGTGCCCACGCTCAGCGGAAAGGTGGAGCTGGAGACGATCGAGGACGGGCGCGAGGAACAGATCATCGAGAAACTGATCCAGGGAGCGGTCGTGGCGGTCTTCAACCGGCTCTACAACCTGAGCGACCTGGAACCGATCGTGGCGCGCTTCAAGTCGGGCATCTCCGTCGAAGTGGGGGAGATGACAGCGAGCAGTGACTACCGAGGGCTCGTGGACAGCATCGAGGGACTGGCCGAAGCCCTGCGCATCGTGCAAGCCGACTCGGCCGGGGAGATGGCAGCAGGCACGGAGTTCATCCTTGAGGGGCTGCACCTGAACAAGCGGCTGAACAAGGACCGCGTTGGGGCGAAGATCCAGTATCGGGGATGAGCTGGCGCATCGAACCGTTTCCCGAAGGTGGCCCCCTGTTCGAGGGGGCCATCGCCGTCTACGCCGCGGCCTTTGCGCCGCCGCCCTACAACGACCCGGACCGGGGTGAGGAGATTCGCTACCGGCTTCGTCGCCTGCACCGGGACCGGGAAGGGTTCCGCGGCTTCATCGCGCTCGGGGAGGCTGACGAGCCCGGAGTGCCTTCGCCCGGTGTGGTGGGGATGACCTACGGGTACCGCAGCCAGCGCGGTCAGTGGTGGCGCGATGCCGTTGCGCGGGAGCTGGATCGGAAGGCGCGCAAACTCTGGCTGGGCAGCGCCTACGAGCTCGTGGAGATCGCCACGCATCCGGACTTCCAGAGCCGGGGCATCGGCGCGCTGCTCGTCGACAGCTTGCTCGATGGACGGCCCGAGAAGACGTGCGTGCTGAGCACACGCACGGACAGCCGCGCGCACGAGCTGTACGCCCGCCTGGGGTTCGAGGTCATCACGGAGATGGCATTCACACCGGGAGGCGCGGCTTTCTACGTGATGGGGAAGATCTTGGCCTGATGGGGTTGTGGTGCGGGCTGCAATCGTGTCAAGGTACAATGACATGAGTACCAAGCTGACCGAAGCGGAAGTTCGCGAGATGTTCGGCGATCTTGAGGAACGCGCCCGAGAGCTTGAGGCGTTTCCTCGTGGGGCGCGGATTTTCTCCGCCCACTACGACCGGCTCACGGCTGACTACGACGACAAGTGGATCGCCATCCACGAGGATGACGTCGACGCAGACAACGTGGTCTCGGCGGATAGCCCCGAGGAACTGACGGCAGCGTTGGAGAAGCACGACGTCCGCGAAGGCGAGTGCCATGTCCGCTTCGTCAGCAGGCCCAAGGGAAAACTGATTCTCTAGCATGGCGCTTGTCGGCTGGGTCGAAGCACCGAACGGGTGCCCATTCATAGACGGCTACGTGAGAACTCCGGCGGCGACCCGCACAAGGAGAGTGTCGTTCCTCCTCGACACCGGCGCGGAGACCTCCTTTCTGATGCCCAGAGATGCGCGTGCGCTTCGCATCGACTACGGAGGTCTGGCCCTCGCGCCCGAGACCACTACCGGGGTAGGGGGAGAGGCCCGCTACTACCAAGAGCGGGCCCTGTTGACTTTCTTCGACCGGGAAACGCTCTACCTCTACGAAGTGGACCTTGAAATTGCGGAGCCCAGCGAACACAACCGGGGCCTACCTTCCCTCCTCGGGCGGGACATCCTGAGCCGCTGGCTGTTGCGCTACGAAGCGCCCCGCGGCGTGCTCGCGGCAGAGGTCGACTCGGCGAACATGGTCATCCCGAGGGAGCGGTAGCGAGAGCCGACCGCGTTCTAGCCAGCCAGCCTTGTCGGGTTCTCCAGGATCGTCTGGATCTCCTTGAGGAAGCGGGCGCCTTCGGCGCCGTCGGTGACGCGGTGATCGGCGCTGAGGGCGAGGGTCATCAGCTGGCGGGGGGCGATGGCGCCATCGACGACGGCGGGGCGCTCGGTGACGGAACCGGCGCCGAGGATGGCGGCCTGACCGGCGTTGATGATGCCGACGAGGACATCGATGCCGTAGGCGCCAAGGTTCGTGATCGTGAACGTGCCGCTCGAGTACTCCTCGGCGCGGAGGCGGCCGGCGCGGGCGCGCTCGACGAGCGCCTTCGACTCCTCCGCGATCTGGGCGAGGGGCTTGGCCGCCACGTCGAGCAGGGCGGGGGCAATCAGGCCCTCATCGAGGGCGACGCCGATGTTGATATCGACCCTGTCGTGGTACTGGATGCCCTCGTCGGTGAGGGAGGCGTTGAACTTGGGGTGGCTCGCAAGGGCGACGGCGCAGGCTCGCACGAGGAGGTCGTTCACGCTCACCCGCTGGCCCTCGCTCAAGACGACGTTGACGTGGCGCCGGAAGGCCATCGCCTCGGTCATGTCGACGTCGACGGTGAGGTAGTAGTGGGGCTGCTGCTGCTTGGCGTCGGTCATGTTGCGGGCGATGGCGGCGCGCATGCGCGAGAGCGGCTCGACGCGGGCGGGGTCGGCGGGAGGCGGGGGTGGCGGCGGCGGCTCGGGCTCGACCGTGGGGACGCCCGCGGGGGCGTGGTTCTCGCGGGCGGCGATCGCGGCCTCCACGTCGCGGCGGAGTATGCGGCCGTCGGGGCCCGAGCCGGTGACCTCGGCAAGGTCGACCCCAGCGTCGCCGGCGATGCGGCGGGCGACGGGGGAGACGCGCACACGGCGCGAGCCGAACGTCTCGTCGACGGCGTCGGCATGGGCGGCAGCAACGGCGACGGCGCGGGGGTTGGGCTTCTCGGGAGGAGGGCGGCGTTCGATCTCGGGCATGGGCTCGTCGGCCTCGCCGAGGAGAGCGATGACCTCGCCCACGGGGACGACGTCACCCTCCGCGGCGACGACCTGGCGGAGGACGCCGGCCTCGAAGGCCTCGAGCTCGACGGTGGCCTTGTCGGTCTCGATCTCGGCGATGATGTCACCGCGCTCGATGGTGTCGCCGGGGGCCTTGAGCCAGCGCACGAGGGTGCCTTCGGTCATGTCGGCGCCCATCTGCGGCATCACCACTTCGAGAGCCATGCGCACGCCTCCTAGAGCATCGCCAACACCGCCTCGACCACATCCTCTTCGGAGGGCAGGGCGGCGTATTCGAGGTTGCGGTTGTAAGGCATGGGCACGTCTTTGCCGGCGACGCGGGCGACGGGCGCGTCGAGCCAGTCGAAGGCGCGCTCCATGATCTGGGAGGCGATCTCGCCCGCAAACCCGCCGAACTTCCAGTCGTCCTCGACGACCACGGCACGGTTGGTGCGCCGCACGGAGCGGACCACGGTGGACATGTCGAGCGGGCGGATGGTGCGCAGGTCGATGACGTCGGCGCTGAGGCCGTGCTCGGCGGCGAGCATGTCGGCGGCGCGCGTGCACTGGTGCACGCTGCCGCTGTAGCCGACGAGGGTGACATCGGCGCCGGAGCGGACGACGGCGGCCTGCCCGAACTCGGTGAGCAGGTCGGGGTCGTCGGGGACCTCGCCGCGCGTGCCGTAGAGGGCGGTGTGCTCGACGAAGACGACCGGGTTGGGCTCGCGGAAGGAGCGCTTGAGCAGGCCCTTGGCGTCGCCGGGGAAGGCGGGACAGACGACGGTGAGGCCCGGGAAGTGGGCGAACATCCCCTCGAGGCTGTGGCTGTGGGTGGCGCCGAGCTGGCTGCCGCCGCCGCTGGCCATGCGCAGCACGAGGGGCACGTTCACCTGACCGCCGCTCATGTAGTGGAGCTTGGAGGCGTTGTTCACGATCTGGTCGAGGGCGACGAGGCTGAAGTTGATGGTCATGATCTCGACCATGGGGATGAAACCCGCGAGAGCAGCGCCGACACCCGCCCCAACGATGCCGGACTCGGAGATGGGCGTGTCCCGGACGCGCTCCGGGCCGAACTCGTCGAGCAGGCCGCGGGTGCAGGCGTAGGAGCCGCCGTAGGCGCCGATGTCCTCGCCCATGAGGAAGACGCGCTCGTCGCGCAGCATCTCCTCGCGCATCGCCTCGCGGATGGCGTCGCGCATGCGCATCTCGGTCATCCGGGCTCCCCCTCTGACTCCTTCGTGATGTGGTCGTAGAGGGTGTGGAGGCCCGGCTCGGGGCTCGCGTCGGCGAAGGCGACGGCCTCATCGACCTCGGCATCGACGCGGGCAACGAGCGCCTGGTAGGTGGTCTCGTCGAGGAGGCCGGCGGCGATCATCGAGCGCTTGAGGCGCTGGATGGCATCGCGCTGGCGGAAGGTCTCGACTTCCTGCTTCGTGCGGTAGAGCTCGGGGTCGGCCATGGAGTGGCCGCGGTAGCGATAGGTGAGCGCCTCGATGAAGTAGGGACCGTTGCCCTCGCGGCAGTGGGCGAGGGCGAGCTGGGTGGCGGAGTAGACCTCGAGCACGTCCATGCCGTCGATGCGGACGCTGGGCATCCGGTAGGCGGCGGCGATCTTGTAGACATCGTTCGCGAGGGAGTCGTCAAAGGGGACGCCCATGCCGTAGCCGTTGTTCTCGCAGAACCAGACGACGGGCAGCTTCCAGATGGAGGCGAGGTTGAGGGCCTCGTGGAACTCGCCTTCACCCACGCCGCCGTCGCCGAAGATGCAGAGGGTGGCCCAGTCCTCGCGGCTCATGTTCGCGGCGAGGGCGAGGCCGGTCGCGATGGGCATGTGGCCGGCGACGATGGCGTAGCCGCCGAGGAAGTTGCGGTCCACGTCGAAGATGTGCATGGAGCCGCCGCGACCCTCGTTCGTCCCGCCGACGCGGGCGAAGAGCTCGGCCATGATGCGGTGGGGCTCGATGCCGCGGGCGAGGGCGTGGCCGTGGTCGCGGTAGTGGGTAACGATCTTGTCGTCGGCGCGGAGGGCGTTGAGGGCGCCGACGGCGCAGGCCTCCTCGCCCGTGTAGAGGTGGAGGAAGCCCCGGATCTTGCCGCGCGTGTACATCTCGGCGCACTTCTCCTCGAAGCGCCGGATGAGCAGCATCTCATAGAGGAAACGCTGCTGGAGGTGGCCGTCGGGCGGCTCTCCCACCATCGTGGGGATTGCCTGGCCCACGCTCACGGGTGCGGCCTTTCGCAAGTCGGCATGAATCCAGTTTAGGCGACGGCAGGTTACGGCGTGATTCCCTCCTCCGGCGGGCCGCAGGGGGATGCAACCGCTAGACTCGCTCGATGGACGCGGAGCTTGAAGAGCTGACCGGCATCGCGCGGAGGGCGGCGGCCATCGCCGGCGAGATCGTGATGCCGCTTTACAACGAAGGCGTCACCGTTGAGCTAAAGGCGGACGGAACGCCCGTAACAGAGGCCGACCGACGGGCGGAGGAGGCGATGCGCGAGCTGTTCGCGCGGGAGACGCCCGCCTTCGGAGTGCTGGGGGAGGAGTTGGGGGAGTCGCCGGGGGATGGGCGCCACCGCTGGGTGATCGACCCGATCGACGGGACGAAGACCTTCATCCATCACGTACCCCTGTTCGGGACGTTGGTCGCGCTCGAACGGGAGGGGAAGCCGGTCGTCGGGGTGGTGGCCTGCCACGCCGTGGGCGAGACGGCCTGGGCGAGCCGGGGCGGGGGCGCCTTCCTGAACGGGGAACCGACGCACGTCAGCAGAACGGCCTCGCTGGGGGAGGCGACGGTGCTGACGACCTCCGCGGCGAGCGTGCAGCGGCGGTCACCGGCAGCGTTGGCGCGTCTGGTGCGGGAGGCGGGGCTCTTGCGCTCGTGGGGCGACTGCTACGGCTACCTGGCGGTGGTCGCGGGGCGGGCGGAGGCGATGATCGACCCGGTGGTGAACCCCTGGGACATCGCGCCCTTCGCGGTCATGCTGGGGGAGGCAGGGGGTCGGCTGACGACCTGGGCGGGCGTTGAGGGCGCGGGGGAAGACGCGGTCGCGACGAACGGGCGCATCCACGAAGTGCTGCTGCAAGTGCTGAGCGGGGAAGACGAAGAGACGGCCTAGCCGCCGGCGACGACCTTGAGGGCGCGCACCCGGCCCGGCTCGTCGACCTGGCCGACGCCCACGAAGGAGCCATCGGCGCCGTAGAGGCGGGCAAGGGTGGCGGGGCGGAGGAAGCCCCCTCGCGCCCATGCCATCTGCCCGCTGCGAAGCTGCTCGGCGTGGCCAGCGGTAAGGATCGCGGCAGCGCTCTCCGCGACGCCCTCATCGGCGGGGCGCACGACCTCATCGAGCTTACCGGCCTGGGCGAAGGCGCCGAGCGCTTCCACGGGGACGGCCTCGCGGATGTGGAAGGGGCCGCTGCCCGTACGCCGCAGGCTGGCGAGGTGGGCGCCGCAGCCGATGGCGCGGCCGATGTCGCGGGCCAGGCTGCGGACGTACATGCCGGGGCCGCAGTGCACGTCGACGCTGATGCGGTCGGCGTCGAGGCGCTCGAGGCGAAGGGCGGAGACGCGCACGGGGCGGGGGCGAAGCTCGGGGACCGCGCCTTCGCGGGCAAGGGCGTAGGCGCGGCGGCCTTCCACTTTCACGGCGCTGTAGGCAGGCGGCGTCTGCATGATCTCCCCGGTGAAGTGGCGCGCGATGGCGTCGAGGCCGATGTCCCCTTCGGGGACCTCGGCGGTGTGGGTGGGCTTGCCCTCGGCGTCGTCGGTGTCGGTCTCCTGGCCGAGGGCGATCTCGCCTTCGTAGGCCTTCTCGCCCGGCATCATGTATTCGACGAGGCGGGTGGCGCGGCCAAGGCAGAGGACGAGCAGGCCCGTCGCCATCGGGTCGAGGGCGCCGGTGTGGCCGATGCGGCGCTGGCCGGTGAGGCGGCGGGAGCGGGCGACGACGTCGTGGCTGGTCCAGCCGGGCTCCTTGTCGATGAGGAGCACGCCGGTGAGGCCGGAGTCGCCCTTGCGGCGCCTGCTCACGGCTCGGCGCGGGGCTTGGGGGCGTCCCCGCGGTCACGGGCGAGATCGGCGATGGTGGAGGCGAGGCGGGCGCCCCGCTCGATGGACGGGTCGAACTGGAAGGTGAGGGAGGGGGTGCGGCGCATGCGCAGGCGGCGGCGCAGCTCGCGTTCGAGCCAGGGAGAGGCGCTCTGGAGGCCGGCAAGGGCGTCCTCGCGCTCCTCCGAGCTCCCGATGTGGGAGACGAAGACCGCAGCGGTGCGGAGGTCGGCGCTCACCTTCACCTCGGTGATCGAGACGAAGGCCCCTTCCAGGCGAGGATCCTTGAGATCGCGCTGGACGAGATCGCTGATCTCCTCGCGAAGCAGCTCGCTGACACGGCTCGTACGCCGGCTCATGGCGAATCCACCCGGGGCCGCGCCCTAGTTGACGCGCTGCTGGTGGTAGAACTCCAGGAGGTCGCCCTCCTCGAAGTCGTCGAAGCGTTCGAGGACAACGCCGCACTCGAAGCCCTGCTGGACCTCGCGCACGTCATCCTGGAAGCGGCGCAGGCCACCGCAGCTGGTGTCGGCGACCTCCTGGCCGTCGCGCATGACACTGACGCCATCGCCCCGCAGAAGCGTGCCGTCGGTGACGTAGCAGCCGGCGATCTGGCCGACGCGGCTGGAACGGAAGAGCTGGCGGACCTCGGCGACCCCATCGACCACGCGCTCGTAGACGGGCTCGTACAGGCCTTCCAGGGCCTGCTCCACGCTCTCGATGAGCTGGTAGATGACCTCGTACGTGCGAATCTCGACGCCATTGATCTCGGCCTGGCTGGCGGCCGAGGACTCGGTGCGCACGTTGAAGGCGAGGACGATCGCCCCGGAGGCGCCGGCGAGCATGACGTCGGACTCGCTGACGGGGCCGGTGGCGGAGTGGATCACCTTGACCTTGACCTCCCCGCTGCCGAGGCCCTGAAGAGCGCCGCGGATGGCCTCGGCGCTGCCGCGCACGTCCGTCTTGAGGATGAGCAGGAGCTCCTTGACGTTGCCGGCGCTGACCTCGTGGAAGAGGGTGTCGAGGGTGACGTGGCCGCGGCGGGCGCCGGACGCGCCCTCGGCATCGCGGCGGGCCTGCTCAACGATGCGGCGGGCGGCGCGTTCGCTCTCGACGACCTCGATGGCGTCGCCGGCGGCGGGGACGTCCTCCAGGCCCATGATGCGCACGGGGCGGGCGGGGCCGGCTTCCCGCAAGCGCTCTCCGCGCTCATCGAACAGCGCCCTCACCTTGCCGCTGATAAGGCCGCTGACAAGGGCATCGCCCTGGTGCAGGGTGCCGTTCCGGACGAGCACGGTGGCGAGGGGGCCGCGGCGGGAGTCGAGCTCCGCCTCGACAACAGTGCCGGAGGCGAGGCGGTCGGGGTTGGCCTTGAGCTCCTGGATCTCGGAGACGAGCTCGATGGCCTCCAGCAGGTCGCTGAGTCCGGCCCCGGTGGTGGCGGAGACGGGCACGGCGAGGACCTCGCCGCCGTACTCCTCCACGACGACGCTCTGCTCGGTGAGCTGCTGCTTGACGCGGTCGGGATTGGCGGTGGGGAGGTCGGTCTTGTTGATGGCGATGATCATGGGCACTTCGGCGGCGCGGACGTGGTCGATCGCCTCGATGGACTGGGGCATCACACCGTCGTCGGCAGCCACGACCACAACCGCGATGTCGGTGATCTGGGCGCCGCGGGCGCGCATGGCGGTGAAGGCGGCGTGGCCCGGGGTGTCGATGAAGGTGATGGGGCGGCCATCCCGCTCGATCTGGTAGGCGCCGATGTGCTGGGTGATGCCGCCGGCCTCACCAGCGACCACGTTCGTCTCGCGGATAGCGTCGAGCAGGCTCGTCTTGCCGTGGTCGACGTGGCCGAGGATGGTGACGACCGGGGGACGGGGGCTGGCGGCGGCATCTTCACCCTCTTCGTCCGAGCGCACGGCTGTGGCGACGGCGCCGGGGGCGGCCTCGGGCGAGGGGGCGACACCGAGCTCGGAGGAGACGATGGCGGCCGTCTCGTAGTCGATCGTGTCGTTAATGGCGGCCATGACGCCGTGCGTCATGAGGCGCTTGATGGTCTCGATTGGGGAGATACCAAGGCGCTCGCTGAGTCCCTTGACGGTGATCGCCTCAGGAAGGGCGACGGAGCGCGGGCCGGACGACTGTCGGGCTGTCATGCTTCCTCCGCGCTGCTGACCGGGATGGATTCGAGATAGCGCCTGAGCCCCACGACATCGCCGGAACCCGGGGACAGTCGCAGGGCTTTCCCTATGGTAGCGCCTTGCAGGGCCTGCTCCCAACACGAGCGGTTGCGGTGCAGGTAGGCGCCCCGACCGGGGAGGCGCTCAGCGGGCGATTCCACGGCCACCTCGCCGCCGGCAGCGCGCACGATGCGCACGAGGCCGCGCTTGCCGGCGACCTCACGGCAGCCGATGCAGGTGCGCTGCGGCTCATGTCGGGCAGCTGCCATACGGGGCCTCAGTGGATCCGGCCGGAGTAGTCGATGTCTTCCTCGAAGTCGTCCTCTTCTTCCACGCGCGGGCCGCGGGGGCGGCGGCGCTTGGGTTGGGCGTCGTCCTCGCGCGCGGGGAGCACATCTTCGGCGAAGCGGATGGCGGTGGGACGCTCCTCGGGAACGACGAGCGTGGGCACCTGGTATTCCTCACCCTCTTCCTCGTCGAACTCCTCCTCGCCGTAGCCCTCGGCCTCGCGCGTCTCCTCGTCGGGGACCTCCATTTCGGCGAGGGCGGCGGGGAAGAGCAGGTCCTCCTCCTGGTCGCCTTCGAGGGCGGCCGCCGGCTGCTCGGCCCCGTCCGTCGCAGCTGCCGCAGCCACGGCGACGGCCGGGCGCGGAACCTCGACCGGCAGCGGGACCACGGGCTCGTCGGGGAGCTCGAGGATGTCGAGATCCGGCTCGGTGCCGGGGGGGAAGGCATCGAAGGCGGCGGGGGCCTCGATGATGGCGGCGCCCTCCCCTTCGCGCTCGGCCCCGGTCTGGCTGCGGATGCTGATGCGGAAGCCGGAGAGCTTGGCCGTGAGGCGAGCGTTCTGGCCCTCCTTGCCGATGGCGAGGGAGAGCATCGAGTCGGGCACCACGATGATGGCTTCGCGCGTGTCCTCGTCGAGCTCAACGTCGACCACCTGGGCGGGGCTGAGCGCATTGGTGACGAACTTCACGGGGTCTGGATCCCACTTGATGATGTCGACCCGTTCTCCCCCGAGCTCGTTGACGACGTTCTGGATGCGCGAGCCGCGCATGCCGACGCAGGCGCCAATGGGGTCGACGCTGGCGGCGCGGGCATGGACGGCGACCTTGCTGCGATGGCCGCCCTCGCGGGCGATGGCCATGACCTCGACGCGTCCCTGCGCGATCTCGGGCACCTCGACCTCGAGCAGGCGGCGCAGGAGGAGGCGGTGGCCGCGGCTGACGATGACCTGCGGGCCCTTGATCTCGTCGTTGACCTCGAGCAGCAGCACCTTCACGCGCTGGCCGGCGCGGAGGTGCTCGTTGCGCACCATCTCGCTGCCGGGCAGGAGGGCCTCGGTGCCACGGCCGATCTCGACGGTGGCCTGGCGGGACTCGACACGCTGGACGGTGGCGAGGAGCACCTCGCCCTGCTTGTCGGCGTACTCCTCGAAGATGGCCCCGCGCTCGGCCTCGCGGAGGCGCTGGAGGACGACCTGCTTGGCCGTCTGGGCAGCGATGCGGCCGGCGTTCTCGGGGGGCTTGACCTCGAATTCGAGGACGTCGTCGATGTGGGCGTCGGGTTTGTAGCGCTGGGCCTCATCGAGGTCCATCTCGATGTTGGAATCCTCAATTTCACGGACGACGGTCTTCTGGATGAAGGCGCTGATGTCGCCGGTCTCGCCGGAGATGCGGACGTGCACCTCCGGGCCTTCTTCGCCGTCACGGCGGTAGGCGGAGGCAAGCGCGGCTTCGACGGCCTGGAAGATGACCTCGCGGGCGAGGTTCTTCTCGGCGGCCAGCTGGCTGATCGCAAGCAGGAAGTCGTTCTTCATGGTCGTTCAACAAAAAAGGCGGGCAACTCCGCCCACCTCTCCCAAAGGATTGGCCTCGGTCACTATAGCAGAGCCACCGTTAGCGGGGCCCGGAGGCCCTACGGGGACGGCGGGCGACGCGGGCGTGCAGGCCACCGACCTCGTGAATACGCCGGTCGGCGCGAGCGACCGCCTCGGCGAGCGGCGTGACGCCGCCCTCGCGGGCGCTGGCGAGCAGTTCGACCACGGTTCCCTCGATGGCGTCGACGCGGCGGTTGGCGCGTTCCGGACGGTACTCGCGCCCCACCTCCTCGGCCAGGTTGACGACGCCCCCGGCGTTCACGATGAAGTCGGGGACGTAGAGGATGTCGCGGGCGGCGATATCGTCGGCGAGGTCGTCGCTCGCCAGTTGGTTGTTGGCGCTGCCGAGGACGGCGGCGCAGCGCAGCTGGGGGACGGTCGCGCCGTTGAGGGCGCCGCCGAGGGCGCAGGGCGCGAAGACATCGCACTCCGTGGCGTGGACCTCGTCGGGGGCGGCAATGTCGGCGCAGAGTTCGCGGGCGAGCCGGTTCAGGGCCTCTTCGTTCACGTCGGCGATGGTGAGGTGGACGCCCGCGGATGCGAGTAGTTGGGCGAGCGAGCCACCCACCTTCCCCACCCCCTGGATGGCGACGTGGCGGCCGGCGAGATCGGGGGAACCCCAGAGGGATCGGGCGGCGCCGCGCATGGCGGCAAGCAGCCCGCGGGCGGTGGTGGGCGAAGGGTCACCGGAGCCGCCCGCGTCGTGGGCGGCGCCGGTAACGTAGCCCGTCTCCCGGCCGATCATTTCCATGTCGGCCATGGTCGTGCCCACGTCCTCGGCGGTGACGTAGGCCCCGCCGAGGGACTCGATGGCGCGACCGTAGGCGCGCAGGAGCCTCTCGGACTTCAACGTGCGCGGGTCGCCGATGATGACCCCCTTGCCACCGCCGAAGTCGAGGCCGGCGGCCGCGTTCTTGCGGGTCATGGCGCGGGAGAGGCGAAGGGCGTCGGCGAGGGCGTCTTCCTCCGATTCGTACGGGTAGAAACGGGTGCCCCCGAGCGCCGGCCCGAGGACGGTAGAGTGCACGGCGATGATGGCCCTGAGGCCCGACTCGCCATCGCGCGCGAAGAGAATCTGCTCGTGACCGCCCTCGTCCGCAGCGGCAAACACCTTCATGGCTTCGATCGTAGCGCAGCCACAGGCAGGCCGTGCTCACACAGGAACGGCAGGTAAAGGGGTGTCGGTAGAGGCGCTCGCGGAGCAGATCGAGGGAACGCTGCGGGCGGTGGGGGAACCGCGGCGCGGGGTGCGGCAGAAGGCCGGCCGGGAGAAGCACATCCCCAATCCGCCAGGTCCGGGGCTCGGCCTGGAGTACCTCGGCGCACGTGTCCCACAGGTCCGCCAGACGACGAAGTCGGCGCTGCGGGCGCATGCCGAGCTCGGTCGGGAGGAGCTGATCGAGCTGGCCAGGTTGCTGTGGAACCGGGGCATCTACGACCTGCGGCTGGCGGCAATCGATGCGCTGACGGCGCGCAACAAGCTGTTGGAGCGGGAAGACGTGGCCGCAATCGAGCCGTTCGTGCGACGGGCGCAGACGTGGGCGCTGATCGACCCGCTCTCGATCAGCGTGTTGGCGCCGATCGTCGAGCGACACCCCGAATTGACGGTGACGCTGGATCGATGGGCGGAGGACGGCGACTTCTGGGTGCGGCGCACGGCCATGCTGTGCCTGCTGCCGGCGCTGCGCCGGGGCGGGGGCGACTTCGAGCGCTTCGCGGGCTACGCCGACGCGATGCTGGAGGAGCGCGAGTTCTTCATCCGCAAAGCGATCGGGTGGGTGCTGCGGGAGGTGAGCAAGAAGCGTCCGGGGCTCGTCGCGGAGTGGCTCGGGCCACGTACGGGACGTGCCTCTGGCGTGACCTTCCGGGAGACGGTGAAGTACCTGGCGCCCGAGGATCGCGAGCGGCTGACGGCGGCCTTCCGGGAGGGAAGGCCCGCCTGAGCGTCAGTTCGCCTCGGTGGCCGTTTCGAGGAAGGGCTTGGCGCTGACGGCGACGCCTCGGTGCTCGGGGCGCTGCAGGAAGGGGTCGCGGGCGAGGATGCGGCGCGCCAGCTCACGCGCATCGTCGAGCAGGTCACGGTCGGTGACGCGAGCGACGCGCAGCATGCCGTTGCCACCGCTCTGGGCCATGCCCCAGGCCTCGCCCTCGCCGCGCATCTCGAGGTCGACCTCGGCGAGCTCGAACCCGTCGGTGGTGCGTTCCATGGCGCGGAGGCGGTTCTGCGCCTCGGGGTTCGGCTCCTCGTCGCTGCTGAAGAGGAGGCAGTAGCCCTGCCGGTCGGAGCGCCCGACGCGGCCACGGAACTGGTGCAGCTGGCTGAGACCGAACCGCTCGGCCCCCTCGATGACGATGGTGGTGGCGTTGGGCACGTCGATGCCGACCTCGACGACGCTGGTGGAGACGAGCACCTGCGTCTCTCCCTCGCCGAAGCGCCCCATGACCTCGTCCTTCTGGCGGCCCCGCATGCGTCCGTGCAGGAGGTCGAGGCGGTAGGCCGCGAGGGGTCCGGTGCGCAACCGCTCGAACTCCTCCTCGGCGGAACGCACGTCGAGGACTTCTGACTCCTCGACGAGGGGGCAGATGACGAAGGCCTGCTCATGCTCGTCGAGGCGCTCGCGGAGGAAGGCGTAGGCCTCGCCGCGCTCCTGAGGCCCCACCCAGGTGGTCCGGACGGGCAGGCGTCCGGGGGGAAGCTCGCCAATCGTGGAGACTTCGAGGTCGCCGTAGACGGTGAGGGCGAGGGTGCGGGGGATGGGGGTGGCGGTCATGACGAGGAGGTGGGGGTTGGCGCCCTTCTGGCGGAGGCGCGCGCGCTGGTCGACGCCGAAGCGGTGCTGTTCGTCGACGACGGCGAGGGCGAGGCGGGGAAGCTCGACGGCTTCCTCGATGATGGCGTGCGTACCGATGACGATGTCGGCGCCACCGTGGGCGGCGGCGGCGCGCACGCGCTTCTTCTCGGCGGCTGTGCGCGAGCCGGTGAGGAGGGCGGTGCGGAGGGGGCGCTGGTCGAGCCAGTCCGGCGCGAACATCCCCTCGAAGGCGGACTCGCCCCCGCCAAGCAGGTTCGTGAGGGTGCGGTAATGCTGCTCCGCGAGGATCTCGGTGGGGGCCATGAGCGCCGCCTGGCGGCCCTCGGCGACGGCAGCGAGCATGGCGGCGAAGGCGACCACAGTCTTGCCGCTGCCGACATCGCCCTGGAGCAACCTGAGCATGGGCGCCGGCTTCGCGATGTCGGCGAGGATTTCGTCGAGGGCGTGGCGCTGGGCGCCGGTCAGATCGAAGGGCAGGGAGTCGAGGTAGCCGTCAAGCCGCTCGCTGAAGTCGAGCACGGCAGCGTGCTGGTCGTGCTGCCACTCAGCGCGTCGCTGGAGCACGGCCACCTGGATGGCGAGAAACTCACCGAGGGCGAGGCGCTGTCGGGCGCTCTCGGCCTCCTGGAACGTCTCGGGGGTGTGGAAGGCGCGGATGCAGTCCGCGTACGGCTCGAGCCCCTCCTCCTTTGCCAGCCACGCCGGCACGGGGTCGGCGAGCCGGTCCGCGAGTTGCTCGACGGCGAAGCCGACGGCGCGACGGATGGTGCGCTGCCCGAGTCCCTGCGTGCCGGGATAGATGGGGAGCAGCCGCCCCGGGCGCATGATGCTGGAGTCGAAGGGCTCGTACTCGGGCGGGTTCGCCATTTGCAGGCGGCCGCGGTAGACGGTGACCGTGCCGGAGACGGCGAGCTCCTCGCCCTCCTTAATCCCCCTGTGCACCCAGGGCATGTTGAACCAGACGATGCGGAGCGAGCCGGAGCCGTCATTGATGACGGCCTCGCTGCCACGCACGCGCCTGCCGTAGCGCATCTGGCCCGCGGAGAGGACCGTGCCCACGACGGTCTTGGGGAGGCCGTCGGGCTCGACCTCGGAGATGCGGCGCACATCGGTGAAGTCCCGGAAGCGGCGGGGGAAGAGGAGAGCGGCATCGCCGGCGGTGGTCACGCCCAGTTTCTCGAAGCGCTCGGCGGCGCTCCTGCCGATGCCGGGGAGGCGGGTAGCGGGGTCGTCGGGGGCGAGGGGGCGCCTGGGGGCGCCTGCCGCTGAGCGCTTCGGGCGGGAGGAGGCGTCGGAGTGGGGGCCGGTAGCGGCTATCGCGCGCTCCAGCCACCGGCGGCGTCCCTCCGGGGTGAGCCCGCGATAGCCGCCGCCCCTCTGCAGCCCGCGGATGCGCTCATGGAGGGGATGGCCGCGGGCGATCACGCCGGTCTCGACCATGCGGATGAGGAGCGTATCGAGGCCGGAGCTGACTTCGCTGTCGGCGGCGCCCGCTTCCAACTCGCGACGGAAGAGGTCGCGGAGACGGGAGAGCTCGGAGTCAGTGGACGGCAGGGAGGGGCCCGCGGCCAACCCTAGGGGCTCCGCCGCACCGCGCAGATGCCGAGCGCGTTGGGGCCAAGGTAGGCGCCGACGGTAGGGCCTGTCTGGATGACCTCAATGCGGGTGTGGGGAAGGTGCGGGCTTACGCGGTCGACGAGCTCGCCAGCGCTGGCATCGTCGTCCGAGTAGATGACGAACAGGGTCTCGAGCGTGCGGTCTTCGAGCGCGACCTCCTCAAGGCGGCGAACCGCCTTCGACCGTGTCCGCACACGGTCGAAGGGGGCGACCTCGCCCCCGTCAATGTGGATGATCGGCTTGATGCGGAGCGCGCTGCCGACCAATGCGCTGGCGCGCCCGATACGCCCGCCCTTCTGCAGATACTCGAGCGTATCGAGGGTCACGACGACGCGGTTCCGGGCCATCACGCTGCGGGCGGCAGCGGTGACCTCCTCAAGGGGCGCACCCGCGCGGGCGCGTTCGGCAGCGGCCTCAACGACGGCGCGAAGGCCAACGCCTGCGGTGTAGGAGTCGACAAGTTCGACGCGGGTCTCAAGCTCACTCGTCTCGCTGGCGATGGAGGCGGAGTTGAGGGTGCCGGAAAGCTTCGAGGAGACGTGGATGGAGGCGATGTCGTGGCCCTCGGCGGCGACCTCGCGGTAGACGCTGGCGAACGCTTCGACGCTGGGCTGGCTCGTCTTGGGGAACTCGCGGGAGCTCACGAGGCGCTCGTAGAACTCGGAGGGGGTGATGTCGACGCGGTCCCGGAAGACATCGTCGCCGAACGCCACGAGGGCGGGCACGATCCTGACGCCGAGACCCTCGGCCTCGTCGGGGCTGATATCGCTGGTGGAATCGGTGACAACCTGAACAGCCATGGGAATCAGCCTCTACCTGGCCGCAGTATACGCGGCCCGAGCCTGCGACCGGCGGCCCCGAGAGCATAGAATCGCGCCATGCGCACGGTGCAACTCGCGCCCTCGATCCTGACGGCGGACTTCGGACGGCTCGCGGAGGAGGTGCGGGCGGCGGAGGCGGGCGGCGCCGACCTGCTCCACCTGGACGTGATGGACGGGCGCTTCGTACCCAACATCACCTTCGGGCACGCGGTGGTGGAGGCGCTGCGCGAGGCGACCTTGCTGTCGTTGGACATCCACCTGATGGTGGCCGAGCCGGAGCGGCAGGTGGATTTCTACACCGAGGCTGCGGACACGGTGAACGTGCACGTGGAGGCGACCGAGCACGTCAACCGCACGCTGGACCTGATCCGGCGGGGAGGGGCGGAAGCGGGGATCTGCCTCAACCCGGGCACACCGCTGGCGGCCATTGAGGAGTCGCTGCCGGAGGTGGACCAGGTGATGGTGATGACGATCAACCCCGGTTGGGGCGGGCAGAAGCTGATCCCCGCGCAGCTGGAGAAGGTCGCGAGGCTGCGAGCGCTGCTGGACGGCGGTGGCCACCGGGCGCGCATCGAGATCGACGGGGGGGTGAAGGTCGAGAACGCGGCGACCTGCGCGGCGGCGGGGGCGGACGTGCTCGTCTGCGGGAGCAGCGTCTACAACGACCGGGCAAGCGTGGCGGACAACCTTGCGTCGCTGCGAGCGGCGCTGGGGACGGGGAGCTAGGCGCTCTTGGAGAGCGTGCGGAGGCAGCGGGTGCAGATGTTCAGGCGCTTCCAGGAGCCATCAATGAAGACGCGCTGCTTGTTCACGTTGGGACGAAGCTGGCGCGGCTTGGAAGGAGCCTTGCGCTCCCAGCGCCCGCCATGGCGGTGGCGGATGTGGCGACCGAAGGTGGTCGTCTTTCCGCAAACGTCGCAGGCGCCGCTGGCCATGGAGGTCACTCCGGTGAAGGGCTGGAGCCCGATGCTAGCACCGGAATCCGCTAGCAGCCATCCGGGAGTGCGGGGGAGGGCGGCATGAGCAGCGAGACGCTGAGCGGGGCGGAACTGAGGGCGGCGATCACGTCGGCGGCGGACTACCTGACGCAGTCGGCGAAGGCGGTCGACGCGATCAACGTCTACCCCGTGCCGGACGGCGACACGGGCTCGAACATGGCGGCGACGCTGCGCGAGGCGTGCGACCACATGCTGGCGCTGGAGGAGCCGCTGGCGGCCGGGCAGGTGCTGGCGACATTTGCGCGGGGGGCGCTCTACGGGGGGCGGGGAAACTCGGGCGTGATCCTGTCGCAGTCGCTGCTGGGGCTGGCGAAGGGCGTCGGGGAGGTGGAGGAACTGGGCGGGGAAACGCTTGCGGTGGGGCTCTCCGCCGCTGCCGACGCCGCCTACACCGCGGTCGCGGAGCCGGTGGAGGGCACCATGCTGACCGTCCTGCGGGCGGCGGCGAGGGGGGCGGAGACTCGTCCCGGCGAGGGCGTCCTGGCCGTGCTCGAGGGGGCGCTGGCGGAAGCGGAACGGGCCGAGGCGGAGACGATCGACCAACTGCCGGCACTGCGCGAGGCGGGCGTGACCGACGCCGGCGGGGAGGGCATCTGCGTGGTGCTGCGGGGGCTGGTGGCGGCCCTCCGGGGTGAGCTTCCTCCTCCGGTCGCCATTCCCGACAAGCCGCTGGCGATGCTGCCGGGCCACATCGACGACGGTTTCGGGTATTGCACCGAGTTCGTGCTGATCCCGGGCGAGCGCGAGGTGGACGTGGAGGGGCTGCGCCAGCACACGGCGGGCGAGGGATACGGATCGGTGGTGATCGTGGGGGACGAGCAGGCGCTGCGGGTGCACGTGCACACGAACGAGCCGGAGCGACTGCTGGAGGACGCGGGGACGTTCGGGGAGCTGACTCGCCCGAAGTTCGAGGACATGAGCGCCCAGCACGTGCGCTTCCGGGCGGAGGGGAGCGGGGCGGGGCTGAAGGTGGGGCTGCTCGCGCTGAGCAGCAGCGAGGGCTTCGACCAGGTGTTCGAGAGCCTGGGAGCGACGGTCTTCCGGCTGGAGCCGGTGGTGAAGCCGGCGGCGGGCGACATCGCACGGGCGGCGGACGCGCTCGGCCCGGCGGACGTGATCGTGCTGCCCAACCACAAGAACGCAATCCCGGCGGCCGAGCAGGCAGTCGAGCTGGCGCGCTGCACGCTGCAGGTGGCGCCCTCGATCTCGCTGGGGCAGGGGGCGGCGGCGGCCATCGCGTTCAACGCGCAGTCGACGGCGGAGGAGAACGTCGGGGCGCTGGCGGAGGCGCTCGAGGCCACACGCTCGGTCGAGGTGACGCGCGCGGCGGCGGATCGCACGGCGGACGGGGTGGACGTGCGGGAGGGCGAGGCGATCACGCTCGTCGACGGGCGCCTCATCGGGGGCACGGACGACCCGATGGAAGCGCTGCTGGCGGGGCTGGCGGAGGCGGAGGCGGAGGACGCCGCCATCGTGACTGTCTACGTGGGCGAGGGGTTCGAGGGCTCACGCGAGGAGCTGGCGGGGCGCATTGAGGCCGCGTTCGACGGCATCGAGGTGGAGGTGGTGGAGGGCGGTCAGCCGCTGTACGAGCTGGTGGCGGCGGTGGAGGCGTAGGGGTTAGCGAACCCTACTCCGCAGCGACACAGCGGCCCGACCTCGCTTCCTCCCCTGTCACAGGCAGCTTGATGACGATGCCAGTGACGTCCGCCGTGTCGACGGTAATGGCTGTCGACTCGCTTTGCAGACCAGGCGGTCCGCTGCTCCCGCCGTACCAGCCCACAAACTCTCCGCCGGTGCAATGCACAACAATGCGGTACACGCCCCTGGGGACGAGCCACTGAAATCCGCCATCTCCCCCGGTCCGCTTCTGGGCCAAACTCACCTTTTCGTACCCCTCAACGAATGCCCCCGCTACGAACGTAGAAACATCTCTCCCGTCAGGGACGTCTTCCAGAGTTATCAACAGCTCCAGTCGCATGTTCCCAACTGGTTCTTGGTCTTTCCCAACCACCTTTCCGGAAATCGATCCCAGGGAGATGCCGACATCTGTTCTGTCCCGGAATTGAAGGTTGATATCCTGCCCCCTCACATAGCCCGGACGATGCAGCGTGGTGGCGTGGCAGGGAGACCCGGTAGGCGATTTCCCAGGGATACAGGCAACAACGCGATACGATCCTTGAGGTAGTACAAGGGAGAATTGGCCGTCATCATCCGTCGCATCAAATGCGGCGCCATCAAGGAAGTGTCGTCCATGCCGTGCCGTCGTAGCCTCGACGTATACTCCGCTCCTCGGAGCGCCTTCCAGATCCGTGACCGTACCTTCAACGCGTCTGCAGTCTTCAGCAGGTTCGCCCCCCTCGGCCCGACCCGGTGCATACCACGACACCGGGCACGCAACGTCATCGCCAAGTAACGTCAATTCTCCTGCAAAATCCCTGTAGAACTGATTCAGACCAATACCAAAAGCATCTTCAAATTCACTGTTCCAGCCGTCTCGTGCTGGATCCAGGGGATCTCGGAAGTACGCCGTTAGCGCCTCGTATCCGAATTTTTTGACGAGGTAGTGGACGCCCATATGTCCAACACTATAGTCTGAACCAGTGGGAATGAATCCAATGTTCCGGGCATACCGCACTACCGATTGGAATTGAGTTACATAGTCGTCGCCTCCTGTCGCATCATAGTAGACAGCTGCCCAGTAGTCCGCAGAGCCCTCGACAATCCAGGGGGGGCCGAGGTGTGTTCTTTCCCGGAGTTGACCCTGAAGTGCGTGAACGTACTCATGGGGAATCAGACCGAAGCACCTGCCAGGATGCGCCATGGTGATCGTGTGGGTCTCAGGCTCGTAGAGGCCGCAAACGAGGATCGAGAGGTCGCCGTACCGAATGGTCAGACCTGAAGCCCGCACCCCCAATCGCTGGTGGAAGAAGTCCACCACATCGTCAACCAGCGCCCGCACCTCGTCCTTGTGTCCTGGCGTCACGTCCATGACGAACTCAATGCGGGGCGGTACATAGGTCCCATCCTCGTCCGCATCCTCCTCATCCTCGAGCGGTGACTGCGTTTGACCCTGCTCCTCCCCCTGCACCCTGGCGAGGTCAGGCCGCGGAGGGCGGATGCCGGACACCGGCTCGATCCAACCGGCAGCGTTGAAGGCTGACGAGGGTCCCGGAATTGCGGGGGCGCCAGCGTCCAAAGCGGCGCGTTGCCCCTCTACAGGAGAGCACGACTCTGCCTTCACTTCCGCATGCGCAAACGGGACATCGATAGCGATCCCGGTCACGTCGGCGGACCCAACGACGATTTTGGAAGCTTCAGCTACGGCGGGAGTCAAGCCTCGTTCCCCGGCAAACCAGCCCACAAAGGTTCCGAATACAGAATTTTGGCCACAGAAGACCGCGATCTTGTAGGTTCCTGGCTCTACCAGCTGCCTAAACTCACCGCCTACCTCAGTTGGCCGGGGACCCGGAGTGACCCACCTGTACGGTACCCGGGTACCCCCGATCGTATAGGGGTTGTTTGGGCTTGGCCGGACAAGGAAGACCGTTACGCCGCTCAGTTGTTCCTGGTCCCTCCCACGCACCACTCCGGAAATGGCGCCCTGGGTAATGACTACGTGGTCGGAATTGCCGCTGCTCACGTTGACCCTGGCCGCCTGGAAATAGTCATTCGTAAATCCAGTGCTGCCGCCGAAGTAGGAACGGCCTCCCGTCGAAGTTCCTGCGGACCTGAAGTCGGCCTTTAACGCCACCACGTAAGTTCCGCTGGGAACGACCAGCGAGAACTGCCCATCAGCGCCGGTGACCACTGAGGCAGTAGCGCCGTCGCCGCCGGACCCCGAAGGGGGAAAGACATCGACCAGGATCCCGCCTCTGGGGTGACCCTGGAGATCTGTGACGGTTCCCGAGATTGTTCGACATTCTTCCTCAACTGGGTTCGCCTGTCCACCTCCCGGTTCATACCAGGCGGTAGGGCACGCGACTTGATATTTCACTTCCGCAAACTGGGTCGCGAACTCCAGGTAGAACTGGGCCGGTTCAAGTCCAAACGTGCTGCGGAAGGGATCCTGCCACCCAAACCCCGTTCCTGCCGACAGGGCGCGGAAGTAGGACACTACACGGTCTTCTCCCACACGCTTTATCAGGGTGTGGGCGGCAAGATGCGCAACATCGTAGGTGGGGTGAGCAGGGATGAACGCAAGGCGCTCCACACTGCTAGCCAACAGCCTGAATGCTTGAAGGTAGCCTTCGGACTCGATCGCATCGCGGTAGACATCGGCCCAGTAGTCGGCGGATCCTTCGACGAGCCAGCGGGGTACCAGGTCGCTGTTCCCCGTCAGCTGACCCTGCAAGGCGTGGACGTACTCATGGGCCAACGCACGGAAACACGCGTCGTCCCGGATGAAGATAGTGTGGGTCGCGCTCCGGTACTCACCGCAAGCGCTGACCGTGCGATCCCCGTAGCGAAGGGTCAATCCTGAAGCCCTCACCCCCAGCCGCTGGTAGAAAAACTCCACAAGCTCGTCGACTTTCTGCCTTACTTCGCGCTGCTTCTCTGGCGAGTAGCCGGACACGAACTCGAAAGCCGGATACCGGTAGAGCTGGTCCCACTCACGGGAGACGGCGACGTCGAGCCAGTACGCATCCCCCCTGCCAAACTTGAGGGGCCGGCGAGCATCGACGTCCAGGGCGGTGTGGAGGATGTGCTCGAGGTCCTTGAGGGCTTCCTCGCTGGCCATGTTGTCTTCCCCGCCCCAAACGACAAGGTTCCAGCCTTCGCGCAGCGAAGCAGAGGCGACCTGAGCGACGATTCGGCGGGTCCAGGTGACCGGCTCCCGGCCAGTGATTGACAGCCAGAGGCCCATGCCCGGGGTGAGCGTCGTGAGGTCGCCCTGCACGCCGGACTCCGTCCGGGCGGCCCAGCGGAACCACTGGTCCCCGTTGTCCCAGGCGTAGACGAGGTCGAGTTCGGGGATCGTGTCGAAGATGGCCTCGATGCTGGCTTCATCCTCGGTCCAGCCAGCCAGGTTCAGGCCCGGCTGGAGCTCAGCCGTGACGGTGTCGTCCGCAGCCGCCACCGGCTGCGGGGGTGCGATCAGTCCGAGCCCAACCACGAGCGAGACCAGGGCGCACAGTGAGGCGCGAGCGAGAAGAACCCGGGGCATGGCAGGAGCCTAGCGCATGGAAGGGGGAATTACGCCATCCCCCCGTGCGGGAGGGTTTACCGGCGCTCCTTGATGCGGGCGGCGCGCCCGGTGAGACCGCGCAGGTAGGAGCGATCCCTGCGGCGGACCGTGTAGGGACTCGGGGGTGGTGCAGAACTGGAGGTGGTGGAGGGGGGTCAGCCGCTGTACGAGCTGGTGGCAGCGGTGGAGGTCTGAGGGTTAGCGACCCCTACTCGGCAGCAACACAGCGGTCCGACGTCGCTTCCTCCCGTGTCACGGGTAGCCTTATGACGATGTCGGTGGCGTCTGTCGTATCAATGGTGATGGCTGTCGACTCGCTTTGCATACCAGCCAGTCCACTGCTCCCGCCATACCAGCCTACAAACCTTCCCTTGGTGCAAAGGACAACGATACGGTACACGCCCCTGGGGACGAGCCATTGAAATCCGCCATCTCCCGCAGTTCGCTTCTGGTACAAATACACCCTTTCGTGCTCCGCGATAATTGCCCCCACTACTGGAAAGTACAATCCTTCCACAGGTGTCACAAGTTCGAGTCTCATGTCCCTTACAGGCTCATTGTTACTCCCGACCATAATTCCCGAAATCATTCCCAAGGAGATTCCGACATCTGTCCTGTCTCGGGATTCAAGGTTAACATCCTGCCCCATTACGTAACCTGGGAGATGCAGCGTGGTTCCGAGGCAGGGAGAATCGGAGTACGATGGTCCAGGGGTACAGGAAACGACGCGATACGTTCCTTTAGGTAGTATAAGGGAGAACTCTCCGTCATCGTTAGTAGCTCCGAACGCGGAACTTTCTGTCAAATACTTACCAGACCGGTCTGTCGTAACTTCGACGTATACTCCACTCCTCGGAGTGCCTTGCAGATCGGTGACCGTACCTTCAACTCGTCTGCAGTGTTCAGCAGGAGCATCCCCATCAGACCGGCCCGGTGCATACCACGCCACCGGGCATGCAATGTTTTCACTAATAAGCCTCAATTCTTGTGCGAAATCCACGTAGAATTGGTTCAGGCCAATACCAAACGCCTCTGCAAATGAACTGTTCCACCCGTCCCGAGCTGGCTCCAGAGGATCACGGAAGTACGATGTTAGCGCTTCTTCACCGAATCGCTTGGCGAGGTAGTGGACGGCCATATGTCCGACACTATAGTCCGGACTGGTGGGAATGAATCCAATGTTCCGGGAATGCCGCACTACCGATTGGAATGTCGTCACGTAATCTTCGCCGCCGGTAGCGTCGTAGTAGACTGCTGCCCAGTAGTCCGCAGAACCCTCCACAATCCAGGGAGGGCCGAGGTAAGTTCTTTCCCGAAGCTGACCCTGAAGTGCGTGAATGTACTCATGGGGAATCAGATGGAAGCAGGTCTCCGGGAGCGCAATGGTGATAGTGTGGGCCTCAGGCTCGTAGAAGCCGCAAACGGGGATCGAGAGGTCGCCGTACCGAATGGTCAGACCTGAGGCCCGCACCCCCAGTCGCTGGTGGAAGAAGTCCACCACGTCTTCAACAAGGGCCCTCACCTCGTCCTTGTGTTCTGGCGTCACATCCAGGACGAACTCAATGCGGGGCGGTACATAGGTCTCGTCCTCATCCGCATCCCCTTCCTCGTCCTCATCCTCGAGCGGCGACTGCGTCTGACCCTGCTCCTCCTCCTGCACACTGGAGAGGTTAGGCCCGGGGAAGCTCAGGCCAGCCAGCGGCTCGATCCAGCCGGCAGCGTTGAAGGCTCCCGAGGGCCCTGGAATTGCGGGGGCGCTAGGGTCCGTAGCGGCGCGTTGCCCGCCGACAGGAGAGCACGACTCTCCCTTCACTTCCGCATGCGTAAACGGGAGGTCGATAGCAATCCCGGTTACGTCGGCGGAACCAACCACAATTTCAGCAGCTTCACCTACGACGGGAGTCAAGCCGCGCTCCCCACCAAACCATCCTGCAAAGGTGCCGAATGCAAGACGTTCGCTGCAGACGACGGCGATCTTGTAGGTTCCTGGCTCTACCAGTTTCTTGAACTCACCGCTTTCCTCAGTTATCCAGGCTTGGTCACCGGCCCACCCGTATGGTACTTCTGTGCCGCCGATCGTATGGGGGTTGTTAGGGTTCGGCCGGACCAGGAGAATCTTTATGCCCCGGAGTGGTTCCTGGTTCCTGCCACGCACCACTCCGGATACAGCGCTCTGGGAAATGACGATGTGGGCTGAATTGCCCCTGCTCACATCAATCTTCTGCGCCTGATAAAGATCGTTCGTGAATCCGGTGCTTCCTCCGAAGTATGAACGGCCTCCAGTCGAGTAGCCCGTAGCCCTAAAATCGGCTTTCAACGCCACGAAATAGGTTCCGCTAGGAACTACCAGCGAGAAATTCCCCTCAGGTCCCGTCACTACCGCCGCAGTAGCTACATATATATGTTCATTTGAAGGTTGAACAACGTCGACCAGGATGCCGCTTCTGGGGCGACCTTGGAGATCCGTGATGGTTCCCGAGATTGTTCGACATTCTTCCTGAACTGGGGTAGCCGCCCCTTCACCCGCTTGATACCAGGCAACGGGGCACGCGACTGCAAACTTCACGTCTGAAAACTGGGTCGCGAAATCCAGATAGAACTGGGCCGGTTCCAATTCAAACGTGCTACGGAAGGAATCCTGCCACCCAAAACCCCGACCTTCCGTCAGAGTGCGGAAGTAGGACAACACGCGGTCTTCCCCCACGCGCTTTATCAGGGTGTGGGCGGCAAGATGAGCAACATCGTAGGTTTGGCGAGCAGGAATGAATGCAAGGCGTTCCACCCTGCGAGCCAGCAGCCGAAATTGCCATGCGTAGTCTTCGGACTGCCATGGGGAGTCTTCAGGCTGGAATGCATCATGGTAGACATCGGCCCAGTATTCCGCGGTTCCTTCGACGAGCCACCCGGGTACGAGGTCGCTATTCGCGGACAGCTGACCCTGCAAGGCGTGGACGTACTCATGAGCCAACGCACGGAAACACCCATCGTCCGCGATGAAGATGGTGTGAGTCGCGCTCCTGTACTCCCCGCAAGCATCGAGCGTGGGATCCCCGTAGCGAATGGTCAATCCTGAAGCCCTCACCCCCAGCCGCTGGTAGAAGAACTCCACGAGCTCATCGACGTGCTGCCTTACTTCGCGCTGCTTCGCTGGCGAGTAGTCGGACACGAATTCGAAAGCCGGATACCGGTAGAGCTGGTCCCACCTGCGGGGGGCGGCAAGGTCGAGCCAGTAGGCACCCCCCCTGCTGAGCTTGAGGGGCCGGCGACCATCGACGTCCAGGGCGGTGTCGAGGATATGCTCGAGGTCCTTGAGGGCTTCCTCGCTGGTCATGTTGTCTTCGCCACCCCAAATCACGAGGTTCCAGCCTTCGGTGAGCCGCGCAACCGCCGCCGCCTCTACAAACTGCCGCGTCCAGGTGACCGGCTCCCGGCCAGTGATGGAGAGCCACAGGCCCATGCCGGGCGTGAGGGTCTCCAGGTCGCCGAGCACGCCGGTCTCGGTCCGGGCGGCCCAGCGGAACCACTGGTTCTCGGCGTCCCAGGCGTAGACGAGGTCGAGTTCGGGAATGGCGTCGAAGATGGCCTCGACACTGGCCATGGATTGCGTCCAGCCAGTGAGGTTCAGGCCGGGCTGGAGCTCGGTCGTGACCGTGTCGTCGGCAGCCGCCGCCGGCTGCGGGAATGAGATCAGCCCCACCCCGACTGTCAGCACGACAACGGCGCACAGGGACAAGCGAACGAGCGAAGCCCGAGGCATGGCAGGAGCCTAGCGCATGGGAGGGGGAATTACGCCATCCTCCCGAAGGGGAGGGTTAGCGGCGCTCCTTGATGCGGGCGGCGCGCCCCGTGAGGCCGCGGAGATAGGAGAGGTTCTTGCGGCGGACCTTGCCGCGGCGCACGACCTCGATCTTGTCGAGGCGGGGGCTGTAGAGGGGGAAGGTGCGCTCGACGCCGACGCCGCTGGCGATCTTGCGGACGGTGAAGTTCGAGGAGAGGCCCTTGCGGCGCTTGCGAATGACGACGCCGGCGAAGACCTGGACGCGTTCCTTGTTGCCCTCGACGACCTTGGCGTGGACGCGCACGGTGTCGCCGCTGCCGAAGTCGGGCAGGTCGTCGCGGGGGGTGGCGTCGGTCAGGGCATCGAGTTCGTACGACATGGAAGCGGTCCCTGTGGGGGGTGAAGGCATACGGTAGGCCAACCGCCGATTATGGCCAACGGCAGGGGTCAGCGGCCGGTGCTGCCGTGACCACCGGCGCCGCGCTCGGTCTCTGGGAGCTCCTCGCGGAGGGCGAATTCGACGTCCGCCAGGCGCGTGATGATGAGCTGGGCGACGCGGTCGCCGTGCTCGACGACGTGTCTGATCTCGGGGGAGACGGTGTAGAGGGTGACGAATACCTCGCCCCGGTAGTCGGCATCGACGGTGCCGACCGGCTTCATCACTCCCCTGCTGGCGAGCCCGCTGCGGGGCCGGATCTGGGCATCGAGGCCGGGGGGGACGGCGATGGCGATGCCGGTGGGGATGACCACGGGGGCGTTCCCCACGACGACCGGGCCGTCGGGCAGGCAGGCATGGAGGTCGTAGCCGGAGGCGTGCTCGCTGGCTTTCTGGGGCAGGCGGGCGCCCTCCCGCAGCAGCTTGACCTCGATCTCGTCCATCGCGGGCTCAGCGGAAGAGGTCGCGCTCGGCCTCGCGGATGATGTCGGTCATCGAGGCCTCGTCGTCGGGCTCCCAGGGGTAGCCGCGGATGATGGCGACGGGCACGCGGCTGAGGTTGCCCTTCACGAGCTCGCCGGCGCTGGCGAGCTCGTCGGCCCGGCAAACGGCCTGCACGAGGAACTCGTGGCCGTGGGGGTCGTGCTCGCCGATGTAGCTGATGACGGGGTTAATCCCGGCGATGCCGATGGCGACATCGACCTGGGCCTCGCGCCAGGGACGGCCGAAGGTGTCGGAGATGATGATGGCGACATCGTGGCCGAGCTCGCGGAAGCGGGCGCGCAGGCCGCGGGCGCTGGCGTCGGGGTCGAGGGGGAGGAGGACGGCGCGGCCCTTGGCCCCGGAGCTGGACTGGTCGACGCCACTGTTGGCGCAGACGAAGCCGTGGCGGGTCTCGGTGATGAGCACGGGTCCCACCTGCCGAACCACACGCTTCGACTCCTGCAGGACGAGCTCGACGATGCCCGGCTCCTTCTCCCAGCGCTCGGCGAACTGGCGGGCGAAGGGGGAGGGCGTGACGGTGTCGAGGTCGACGGTGCGGCCCTCGGACTTGGAGACGATCTTGGAGGTCACGATGACGATGTCGCCATCAGCGAGGGGCTCGCCGGCGGCCGACGAAGACTCGTCGATCATGGCGGCGAGATCGTCGCCCTCGGTGATCTCGGGGAGGCCCTCGACGGCGACAACGGAGACGGCCACGGCTTGCTCCTCAGGCTCCGGCGATGCGGATGCTGGTCTGCGTCTTGTGGACGCGGTTGAGGTTGATGAGGAGCGAGGTGAGCATCTCGACGTAGCGGCTGTTGCCAAGGGCCCCGCCATCGACGCCGCGAACGCCGTCGATCTCGTTCGCAAGGCCGACGATGACAGCCTTCGCCTCCTGGTCGTCACCGCAGACGAGGACGTCGGCCTCGACGGGCTTTTCGAGCTCCATCAGCTTCTCGGCGCTCATGTTCTGGAAGGCGGAGACGACACGGGCATTGGGGAGGGCGGCGGCCGCCTCCTCGGCGGCGCTTCCACCGTCGACATTGAGGGCGACGGCGCCCTTCCCCCGCACAAACTCGAGGGGGGCGACGACATCACAGACGATGGCCCCGTCGAGCGCGCCGCCAATGGCCTCGAGGGTGGGGGCCTGCCCGCTGTAGGGGAAGGTGAGGAAGACGACGTCGGCGCCGGCAACGGCGGCGGCGTTCTCGCCGCCGCTGACGCTGGCGCCGGGCACGGCGGCGGCGACCTTGGCGGCTCCCTCCTCACCCCGTTCGGTGGAGCGCGAACCGATGGCGACGTGATGGCCGGAGGCGGCGAAGCGAACGGCGAGGCCGAGCCCCTCGGGCCCCGTCCCGCCGACGAATGCAAGTTTCATGGCTGGGGAGTCTAGCGGAAGTGGCCGGAAGGGGACTCGCGAGGTCCGCGGGAAGCCCGTAACGCAGCCTTGCGAGGGGCTTTCGGGCCAAGGCGGAGGCTCTGCTATACTCGAATCCGAGACGAAATTGCCTTCTTGAGCGGCCTTCTTGCCGCCAGGAGACCTGTTGTACTCGCGCTGGCTCCGCAACGGCTTCATCTGGCTCCTCGTGGTCGTAGCTGCGATCGCGATCGGCTTCGCGTTCTTCTCGGGCGGCGACTCGAAGCAGGAGGTGCCCTTCGGGCAGCTCGTGCAGGACATCGAGGGCGGCCTGATCGAGACGCTGGAGGTGAATGGGCGGGACATCAACGCGGTCTACTTCCAGCAGGTCAACGGCGAGCGCATCGAGCGCAAGTCGAAAGTGGCGGAGAACACCGACATCGCGACGTTCCTGAGCGACCGCGGCATCTCCCTGAGCGGGTCCTCGCCGGGGCGGTTGAATGCCGTCAACCTCGAATTCAACGAGAGCGGGGGCTTTGGGCCGTGGCTGGGGCTCCTGCTGAACCTGTTCCCGTTCCTGCTGTTCGGGGCGTTCCTGCTCCTGATCATGCGGCAGGCGCAGGGTTCGAATTCCCAGGCGATGAGCTTTGGCAAGAGCCGCGCGCGGCTCTTCACGGGGTCCAAGGTGACCGTCACGTTCATGGACGTGGCGGGCGCGGATGAGGCGAAGGAGGAGCTGGTCGAGGTCGTCGAGTTCCTCAAGTACCCGGAGAAGTTCGCCGCCCTGGGGGCGCGCATCCCCAAGGGCGTGCTGCTGGTGGGCCCGCCGGGCACGGGCAAGACGCTGCTCTCGCGGGCGGTCGCGGGTGAGGCAGGCGTGCCCTTCTTCAGCATCTCGGGCTCCGAGTTCGTGGAGATGTTCGTGGGTGTGGGCGCGAGCCGCGTGCGCGACCTGTTCGAGCAGGCCAAGAAGAACGCGCCCTGCATCGTCTTCGTGGACGAGATCGACGCGGTCGGTCGCCAGCGAGGCGCGGGCCTCGGCGGCAGCCACGACGAGCGCGAGCAGACGCTGAACCAGATCCTGGTGGAGATGGACGGCTTCGATACGGGTACGAACGTGATCGTGATCGCGGCCACGAACCGGCCCGACATCCTTGACCCCGCGCTGCTGCGGCCGGGGCGCTTCGACCGCAAGGTGGTGCTGGACTCGCCCGACGTGAAGGGCCGCGAGGCGATCCTGGACGTGCACCTGAAGGGCAAGCCCGTCGACGACGACGTGGAGCCCTCCACGCTGGCCAAGTCGACGCCGGGCTTCAGTGGCGCGGACCTCGCCAACCTCGTGAACGAGGCGGCCATCCTCGCGGCGCGTCGCAACCGCAAGACGATCGCGATGGATGAGTTCGAGGAGGCGGTGGACCGCGTGATCGCGGGGCCGGAGCGCAGGAGCCGCGTGATGAGCGCTCACGAGAAGCGCCTGACGGCCTACCACGAGGGCGGCCACACGGTGATCGCGCACTTCCTCGACAAGCACGACCCGCCACACAAGGTCACGATCGTCTCGCGGGGCATGGCGGGCGGTTACACGCGCTTCCTGCCGGACGAGGAGACGCACTACCGCACGGTCGACATGTTCAAGGACCAACTCTGCACGGCCCTTGGCGGGCACGCGGCGGAGGAGCTCATCTTCGGCGAGGCATCGACGGGACCCTCGAACGACCTCGAACAGGTGACCCGCATCGCGCGCTCGATGGTGACGCGCTGGGGCATGAGCGAGCGGCTCGGCCCGCGCACCTTCGGGCGGAGCGACGACCTCGTGTTCCTGGGCCGCGAGATCTCGGAGACGCGGAACTACTCGGAGAAGGTCGCCGAGGAGATCGACGACGAGGTGCGGCGCCTGATCGAGGAGGCGCAGGCCCGCGCCCGCGTGGTCCTGCGCGACAAGCGCGCCGTGCTCGACAAGCTGGCCGCGGTGCTGCTGGAGGTCGAGACGCTGGAGGGCGAGGAGCTGACGCGCCTGCTCGGGAGCGATCCGAGCGCCCCCTGGCCGCCACCGGACCTGAAGAAGGAAGAGCCGCCGGTTGAGTCCCTCGACGAGGAGCCCGCCGATACGCCCGCGTTCCAGCCCGCGCCGAAGCCGGGCTTGGCCTGGGAGGGCGGCGCGCAGGCGACGACCGACGGCGGTGGCGGGAACTAGCCCGCCTGAAGCGAGAGCCGAAGCGTGAACCGGCGGGAAGAGCCGAGGACGTGCTCGGCCTGCGGCGCCGAAATCGACGAGGACTCCGACAGCGATCTGTGCGTGAATTGCACCATCGCGTCGGAGGGGCAGGGCGGAGCCCGGGCGCCGCGCGTTGACCCTAGAGGAGGGGTCTTCCTAGACTGAGGATTCCCCGTCGGAACGGGAGCGACTGGAGCAGCCGAGTGCAGGCGATCGTGCGAGCCGGCGGACATCAATTCATGCTCACGGAAGGGCAGGAGTTCGACGTGGGCAGCGTTGCGGGCGAGCCCGGCGATACGTTCGACTTCGACGTGCTGATGCTGATCGACGGCGCGGACGTGGCGATCGGCGAGCCGACGGTTCCGGGCGCTTCCCTGCGAGCGCGCATCGCGCAGCACGGCAAGGGTCCGAAGCTGCGCTTCATGAAGTACAAGAACAAGGTGCGCTACCGGCGAACGCTCGGGCACCGCCAGCCGATCACGCGGCTCGTCGTCGAGTCGATCACCAAGGGGTAGGCGATGGCGCACAAGAAGGGCCTGGGCAGCACCAAGAACGGCCGCGACAGCAACAGCCAGCGGCTGGGCGTGAAGCGCTTCGACGGCGAGTACGTGACGCCGGGGACGATCATCCTGCGGCAGCGCGGCACCCGCTTCCACCCCGGGGAGAACGTGGGGCTGGGGCGCGACCACACGATCTACGCGAAGGTGGAGGGCCGGGTGAAGTTCAGCCCCCACGCCAAGGGACGCCGCAAGCGCGTGAGCGTGCTTGTCCCGGCGGGCCAGGAGTAGCGCAGTGAAGACGGAGACCCACCCTGATTACGTGCACGCGATCATCACCTGCTCGTGCGGGAACCGCATCGAGACGCGGGCGACGCGGGAACAGATGCACATCGACGTGTGCAGCGAGTGCCACCCGTTCTTCACCGGCGAGCAGCGCATCGTCGACACGGCGGGGCGGGTGGAGCGCTTCCAGCGCCGCTACTCGCTGGGTGACCCGTCCTAGCAGGGCCGTTCGCCCCGCGGGCCAGCCGTGAACCGTCACGGTTCCACCACCTCCCCGACTCGAATCAGAGGCTGAACGCCGCATGAGCGCCGCGCCCCCGCGACCGGACGTGTACTACGGCGGACAGGCCGTGATCGAGGGCGTGATGATCCGCGCGCCACGACACATGGCCGTGGCCGTGCGCGGCCCCGGCGGCGCGATCGTGCGGCACGCGGAGGAGCTGACCGGGTTCACGACGGGTCGGCTGCGACGCATCCCGCTCGTGCGGGGGGCGGTGGTGCTGTGGGAGACGCTCTCGCTGGGCATGCGCGCCATCAACTACTCCTCGCGCATCGCCTACGAGGCGGCGGCGGAAGAGGTCAAGACCGAGATCGTCGAGGAGTATTCCGCGCGAGAGGCGGAGCGCGTCGAGCAGCGGGTGGATGAGAAGCTGGCCACGATGGGGCCGCTCACGGAAGCACAGCGCGAAGTCGTGGACGAGCTGACGGCGGAGGCGAAGGCGGACGCGCGGCGAGAGTTCCAGGAAGCAGCCGACGAGAAGTCGCCGGAGTTCACCGACGCAGCCATGTGGGGCTCGATGGCGCTGGGGGTGATCTTCGCGGTCGGGATCTTCTTCATCGGTCCGGTGCTGTTCGCGAATTTCCTCGAGTCACATGGCGTCGCACGGGCAGGCGTGGTGGGCATCGAGGCGGCGCTGCGGATGGTGCTGTTCGTGGCGTACATCGCGCTCATCGGGCTCATGCCCGACATCCGCCGGGTGTTCCAGTACCACGGTGCCGAGCACATGACGATCCACGCCTACGAGGCCGCGCGCCCGCTCACGGTGGCGGACATTCGCGGGCTGCCGAAGGAGCACACGCGCTGCGGGACGAGCTTTCTGGTCGTCGTGATCGTGATCGCGCTGGCTGCCTTCCTCGTGTTCGACCTGCTGGTCGACGAGGGGATCTTCGTGCGCGTCGCCTCACGGGTGGTGCTGCTGCCGCCGATCGCGGGGATCAGCTACGAAGTGCTGCGCTTCGGCGCCCGCTATGAGTCGAACGCGTTCGTGCGGGCGATGTTCATCCCGAACATCGCCCTGCAGGCGCTCACCACGAAGGTGCCCGAAGACGACCAGATCGAGGTCGCCATCGCGGCCTTCGAGACGGCGGTGGAGTCGGCGGCGGAAGGCTAGCAGGGTGGTGTCTGGCGCGCAGGACCACCGGTCCGTACTGTTGCGCCATGGCGGCGGCAACGTACCGAACGGGCGAATTCCACATCGCCGTGGTCTCCGACGGGTACATCAAGCTCGACGGCGGGGCGGTGTTCGGGCTGGTGCCGCGCATCCTCTGGGAACCCGTGGTTGGCAGCGAGAACATCGACGCGGAGCACCGCATCCCACTGGCGCTGAACTGCATGCTTGTGCGCCGTGGCGACGACACTGTCCTGGTCGAGACCGGGATGGGGATCAAGTACACGGAGCGGGAGCGCGAGCGCATCTGGCCGGGCGAGTACGGCGCCCTGCTGGACGAGCTGGCGTCGATCGGGGTGGCGCCCGAGGACGTGACGCACGTCGTGAACACGCACCTGCACACCGACCACTGCGGCTGGAACACCGTCGAGCGCGAGGGGGAGCTGACGCCCACGTTCCCGAACGCCCGCTACTTCATCCAGGCGGGCGAATACGAGGCGGCGATGCATCCGAACGATCGCACGCGCGCGACCTATCTCGCCGGGAACTTCGTGCCGCTGGAGGAAGCGGGGCAACTGGAGCTGGTGGACGGCGAGCGCGAGATCTTGCCCGGCATGACGTTCCTGCCGACGCCGGGGCACACCGCCGACCATGCATCGATCGTGCTGAGCTCGGGCGGGGAGACGGCCATCTACACGGGCGACCTCGTGCACCACGCGGTCCAGGCGGAACGCCCGGCCTGGATCGCAGCCTTCGACATCCTGCCGCTGGTTTCGCTGGAGACGAAGAAGCGGCTGGTGGAGCGTGCGCTGCGCGAGCGGGCGCTGCTGATCTGCGTGCACAACGCGTTCCCGGGGGTAGGGCGCCTGACCGAGGTCGACGGGCGGCGGCGGTTCGTCGAGGAGTGAGCGAGACAGGGGTCAACCGGCTGGCCCTGCACGCCGTCCACGAAGCGCTGGGCGCGACCTTCGGGCTGCGCGCCGGCTGGCGGCTCCCCGAGACGTACGGCGACAGCGAGGACGAGTATGCCCGGCTGCGCTCATCCGCCGTGGCCTTCGACCGCTCCGACCGCACGCGGGTGCTGGTAAGCGGCACGGACGCCGCCGCCGTGCTGGAAGCCGTCTTCGGAGAGGGGGCGGGTGAGCTGGAGGAGGGGCGGGCGGTACGGGCGGCGGCCCTCGACGCCGGCGGGCGCATCGCGGACCTCGCGCTGATCGCGCGGACGGGGGGCATCGCCTACATGGTCATGGGCGAGCCGGGCAGGGGCGCGACCACGCTGGCGATGCTGGAGCGAGCCGTGGGACGCGACTACGACGTGGTCATCCAGGATCGCACGGCGACGACCTGCCTGGTGGGGATCGCGGGACCCGGCGCGGCGGATGCCGCGGCTCGTCACGTGAACGAGGCGCTCCCGCCACGCTTGCCCTCGATGCACGCGGCGCCGTTCGAGTTCCACGGGTACCGGGCGCTGGCGGTGCGCACGAGCGCGCTCGGGGAGGACGGTTTCGAGCTGATGGTGGCGCCTCCCGTGGCCGAGCACCTGCTGGGGCTGCTGGAGGCGGGAGGGGTCGGGCTGGCGGGCCTGGCGGCGCAGGAGATCGCGCGCATCGAGACGGGCGTACCCGCCTTCACGCCCGACCTGGAGACGGGCCTCACGCCGGCGGAGGCCGCGCTCAGCGAGGCGCTGGGCCTTCCCGCGGAGACGCCCTCGCGCGTGCTGAGCGCCCTCCTGTTCGAGGGGTCGCGGACACCGCCGGTGGGGACGCCCGCGGTCGCCGATGAGCAGGTGGTGGGGGAGCTCCGCAGCGGCGCGCGCTCGTTCGCGCTTGACGCTGCGGCTGGACTGGCAATACTCAACCAGGACCGAAGCCATCCTGGCACAGCGATATCGGTAGGCGGAGAGCGGGCGCTGGTCGCGCAGAAACCGCTCTACCGGCGGAGGAAAGCGTAACGATGCCCCTGGGCGACATTCCCATGCCAATCCTTCCGGAAATGCACTTCCACGGAACCGTCGAGATCATCCTCGGGCGCGACTGGCGCTCGGTGTACGTCGAGGAGGAGGAGGCCCTGCCCGACGACAGGCCCGCGCTCTACGCGTACGCCTGCGTGGTCCGTGGCGACTACGGCTACGTGACGGAGAAGGACGAGGGCGGCGGCTGGCAGGTGGTCGAGGGTGAGATCGGCGAGGACGAGAGCGCCGAGGCGTTCGTGGCGCGAGCCGCGCACGCGCAGACCGGCGCGACCATCTCGCAGACGCTGCTGCTCGGCTACCTCGACTGCGAAGCGACGAGCTTCAACGAGCGCTACGAGAACCACTCCCGGGCGGTCCGGCCCCTGTACGTCGCGGTCGCGAGCGAGGTGGGTCCCGTGCCCGATGGCTCCGGTTACCACCGGCGGCGGCTCCCCATGAACCAGTTCCAGAACGAACTCAGGAAGCGTTACCCCTCGCTTGAGAAGCACTTCGTGAAGGGGCTGACCCGGTACATGATCCTGGAGCGCACCGGAAAGCTGGACGGGTAGACCGCTGCTCCTTGTCAGGTTGGCGCACCTCGCTAGAGGGTGAAGGCGTGGCGGTGATACGCTCACCGGGTGACTTCCGAGGGCGATGCGAGCACGCCGGCGCCTTCGCCGGACGAGCCGGACCCCATGAGCGGTGATGAGCCTGTAATCGGCGGCGCCCGCGAGGGCAGCGCGTGGGCTCCCGTGGCGGAGGCGCGCGCCGGCGCTTCGCGGGAGCCCGTGGTCGGTGACCTGGCGGGGCGGGAGGCGGAGGAGTTCCTCGTGCCCTCGTGGACGGAGGGGGTCGCCAGCGCAGCGGAGGAAGAAGAACGTCCCGGCCGAAGCCGCAAGCTGGTCCGCGAGATCATCGAGACGGCGCTCCTGGCCCTGCTCGTGTTCCTGGCCGTGCGGGCGACCCTGCAGAACTACCTGGTCGAGGGCTACTCGATGTTCCCGACACTCGACAACGGGCAGCACATCCTCGTGAACAAGGTGGGCTACGCCGAGGTCAACATGGACCGGTTGACGGACTTCATCCCGTTCGTGGACGCCGAAGAGGGCGACGTGCGACAGGTCTTCGGCGGGCCCCAGCGAGGGGACATCATCGTGTTAGAGAGCACGGCCGGGAGCGGGAACGACCTGATCAAGCGCGTCATCGGGCTGCCGGGGGAACGCGTGCAGATCGTGGCCGGACAGGTCTACATCAACGGGCTCCTGTTGCGCGAGCCGTACATCAGGGAAGTGTGGAGCGACACGCAGCCCCCGATCGTGGTGCCGGCGCGGCACTACTACGTGCTCGGGGACAACCGGAACAGCAGCCAGGACAGCCGCAGCGGGCGCGTGGGTCTGGTGCCGCGCGAGCGGATCGTGGGGAAGACGCTGCTGCGCTACTGGCCACTCGGGGACTTTGGGCTGGCGCCCAACGGCGGCACTGAACTGACCGACACGCGCCTGCCGAGGACGGCGGAGTCGGGACCATGAGCGAGAACCTTCGCGACGAGCTCGAACGGCGGGGCGCGATGCTGGAGGGTCACTTCCAGCTGTCGAGCGGCCTGCACGCGGATGTCTTCATCGAGAAGTTCCGCATCCTCCAATGGCCGGACGTGACGGGCGAGCTCTGCGCCGAGATGGCGGCACGGTTCGGGGGCGCAGGGGCCAACATCGTGGCGGGGCCGACGACGGGTGGGGTCATCCTCGCCTTCGAGGTGGCCCGGCGCATGGGGCTGACGGCGATCATCGCCGAGCGCAAGGAGGACAGCGGGGGGCGCGAGTTCCGTCGCGGGTTCGAGCTGGGCCCGGGCGACCGCGTGCTTGTCGTCGACGACGTGCTCACGACGGGAGGCAGCGTGCGCGACACGGTGGAGGCGGTGCGGGCGCGGGGGGCGGAGGTGGTGGGGGTCGGCGTCATGGTGAACCGGGGCGCCTCGCCGGACTTCGGCGCGCCCCTGCATGCCTGCCTGGAGGTCGAGGTCGCCTCCTGGGAGCCGGAGGCGTGCGACCTCTGCCGCGCGGGCGTCGAGCTCGTTATCACCTGATCCCCGGAGGGCTTGGCAGGGCTCGTAGAATGGGGGCATGCAGGAGGCGCTTACCAGCAGCGACCGTTTTCTCCTGAAGGCGCTGGGGGAGGCGGCGGGAGAGGTCCGGAGCCTGCTCTACTCGGCGAGCGAGCGACGGGCGCGCGAGCCCGGGGAGGGGCCGGACGAGGGGTGGTGCCTGCTCGCGATCGCCGTCCACCTGCGCGAGGTGGAACGGGCCACAAGCCAGCAGTTCGAGACGATCCTGCGGCGACCGTTCGCACCCATCTGCAACATCGACCTCGACGACATCCCCTTCCCCGAGGACTATGAGTACGTGAGCATCGACGAGGCGGTGGCCGGGTTCGCGTACGCGCGCCAGGAGACCTCGTACTCGCTCTGGGGGCTTTCACGGGAGGAGTGGGAACGGGTGGCCGTCCACCCCTACCGTGGCGAGGTCGCGCTCATCGACCTCGTGCGCGACCTCTACAAGCACGACCTGGAGCACCTCTGGCAGGCGCGACGCATGCTCGGCCTGGACCCGGTCCCTCGCCGGTGAGGCCGCTCCTGCGGACTGTCCCGCCGGCCGAGTGGGCGCTGGCGACGGACGGCGAGGCCGAGCACATCGCCTTCTTCGGCGACGACCTTGAGCGCCTGGCGCTGGCAACGAGCGCCCTCGGGCTGGGGCTGACGATCGCGGACGGAACGGGACGGGTGGCCGCGAGCGGGGGCGACCTCGGGCGGCTGGCGGTGGAGCTGGAGCGGCGCGGGAGCCCGCTCGCGGCGCCGCTCGCGCGCTACCTCTCGCCGCTGGAGCGCTGGCGGGCGGGACCACACGAGCTCGCACTCGACCGGCCGCTCGTGATGGGCATCGTGAACCTGACCGACGACTCCTTCTCGGGCGACGGGGTGGGCACGGACGTGTCGGCGGCGCTGGCGCACGCGGAGCAACTCCGGGCGGAAGGCGCCGGCATCATCGACGTGGGGGCGGAGACGGCGCGCGCGAGCCGTCCGCAATTGGAGGCTCGCGCGGAGGCGGCGATCGCCACGCCCGTCGTGGCCGCCCTCGTGCGCGAGGGGCACCTCGTCTCCATCGACACCTACAAGCGCGAGGTGGCGGAGACGGCGATCGCGGCCGGCGCGGCGATCGTGAACGACATCAGCGGGCTCACGCTGGGAACGGGCGCGGCGGAGACGGCAGCCGAGGCCGGGGCCGGCTACGTGCTCAACTACAGCTTCACCGTACCAAAACACCGCCCCGACCCCGCGCCCGTCTACGAGGACGTGGTCACGGAGACGGTGGCATGGATGGCCACGCGACTGGCGGAGCTGGAGGCGGCGGGTCTCGCGCGGGAGGCCATCGCCATCGACCCGGGAATCGCCTTCGGGAAGAGCCACGACGAGGACCTGCAGGCGCTGCGGCGCCTCTCGGAGCTGCGTTCGGCGGGACAGCCGCTGCTGCTGGCGCACTCGCGCAAGAACTACATCGGCAGCGTCTCCGGGGCGGGCCCGGAAGGGCGCGACCTCGAGACGCACGTCACGACCGCGCTCGCGTACGGGCGGGGGGCGCGCATCTTCCGCGTGCACGACGTGGCGGGCACGCGGCGGACGCTCGCGATGGCGGCAGCGATCGTGTCGGCCGCGGCGGGCGCGTTCGCACCAGACGAGGGCAGCTGGCCCTGGGCGGCGGGCGCCACCGCCCCCGAGGCCATCGCCGAGAAGGCGCTCATCGAGCCGCCCTCGGGGCAGCGCTGGTAGGGCGGGGAAGCGCAAGGCAGGAACTCTGTATCGTTCGCATTACCTGGTTAAAGGCTGGAGGCCAACTCGTGGACGCCGACACATTCACGTTGTGGAAACTCTTCCAACTACCCGTACGGTACATCGTGCCGCCCTTCCAACGGCAGTACGTTTGGACGCAAGAAAAGCAGTGGGAACCACTCTGGGACGACGTTACCAGTACTGCGGAACGCTACCTGGTCGAGTGTGCCGCACACCCCGGAAACGACGGGGCAGCCATCGAGAGCACGGCCGCTCACTTCCTCGGAGCGATCGTGATCCAGCAGCAACAGTTCGGGGCAGGAGAAATTCCACCTTGGCTCGTGATCGACGGACAGCAGCGAATGACGACATTAATTCTGCTTCTAGATGCCGCCCAAGAAGTCTTCGAGGGTCTCGATTTTGAATCGGCCAAGACGCTATCACTCCTCCTGCTAAATCCCGAACCTATGTTGAAGCATGAGGATCATATATTCAAAGTATGGCCAACTGAAGCGGACGAGGAAGCCTTTCGCCACGCGATGCACAACGACCTTTCGACCGTCAGTCACAGAAATCTGCCTATCACCGACGCGCATCGATACTTTTATGTCCAGATCGAGGAGTGGCTGAAGCGCAAAGACATACCGCCGGAGGATCTGGCACGAGCTCTTGAAGTGGCGATCACCCGGCTGCTTAACGTTGTAGTCATCGAACTCGATCCAGACGAGGAACCGCACGTCATCTTCGAGACACTGAACGCGCGCGGCACCCCGCTGTTGCACTCGGACTTGGTCAAGAGCTTCATCCACCACGAAGCAGCGGAGCAAGGCTACGACGCCAACGCGCTTCACAAGGAGCACCTGCATCATATCTCGGATTCCTGGTGGCGATACGAGACGCAGTCAGGACGGCTCGTGCGCCCGCGCGTCGACGTGTTCCTCAACTACTGGCTCGTTATGCGTCGGGCGAGCGATGTCAAGGCAAACGATGTGTTCTCAAATTTCCGCAAGTATGCCGCAGAACGTCCTGAGTCAATTGCGGAAATTGCGGAGGACATCGGGAGTGTCGCGCGGATCTATCGCGCCATCAACGATGCCCAGGCCACGGACATCACATCTCAGTCAGCGCTGGGGCGCTTCCTCTATCGGTGGCACGTGATGCGGCAGGGCGTACTAACGCCGCTGCTCCTGCATCTCCTTGACCTGCACCAAAGCGGGCAACTTGAGAAAGCGCGCCTTGACCGTTGCCTGAGGATCCTCGACAGCTACCTAACGCGACGGATGGTTTGCGGGATGGGGACCCGTAGCTACTACGATCTGTTCCTTGACGCGATGAAGCGACTGGCGGACGACGCAAGGGAGGACCCGGCAGATGACACTATGCAGGAATTCCTTGGTAGCGAGACGAGTTGGGCCCGCCTGTGGCCGAGCGACGCAGCGGTAGAGGATGCCTTCGTCACTCGCCCTTCTTACCAGCGACTGACGCAAGGGCGGTTGCGGCTTGTGCTCGAAGGGATCGAGGAGGGGCTACGTTCGTCGATGACGGAGGACGTACAGGTCCCAAGGAACCTGACGATCGAGCACGTGATGCCACAGCGGTGGCGGGGCCACGACTGGCCCCTGCCCGCTACTGATGATACTGAAGAGGCAGCAGAGCAGCGGGACCAACTGATTCACTCGATTGGGAACCTCACGCTTGCGAATCAGAAACTGAACTCCAAAGCCTCGAACGTCGCGTGGGCATGGAAGAGCGAGGCGCTTGCCGACCACAGCATCCTTCACCTTAACAAAGACCTCCTCGCGAAAGCGGGCGATGAGTGGGACGAAGCGGCGATTGAGGAGAGGGCGCGACGGCTTGCGAAGGTCGCCGCAGAGGTCTGGCCGCACGGCGACCACATCTAGCCAGCCTCCTGAGGTCCTTCTCTCGCGCATTCATGCGGGGGCTGTATCCTCCGGGCGGTGAGTCAGCCAGCACGGGGTCCGGCTTCAAACGCGTTCAACCAGGCGTTCCTGACCGGGATCGAGGGGACGATGGAGATCGTGCTCGTACGGCACGGACAGCAGTCCGTCCCGAGCGCGCCCAACGCACGCGTCGGCGACACCGTCGACGCGCCCCTGAGCGACCTTGGTCGCGAGCAGGCGCGGCTAGTGGGGGAGCGCTTCGCCAGGGAATCGATCGATGCGGTCTACTCCAGCGGCCTCAGGCGCGCCTTCGACACGGGCGCCGCGATCGGGCGGCGCCACGGGCTCGAGCCGGTGGTGATTGACGACCTGCGCGAGGTCGAGATGTTCCGCGGGGTTCCCCCCGATCAGACGGCGGCGGAAGCGATCGGGTTCGACAACCTGGCGGGAGTCCGGGGGCGGATGGCGCGCGAGCGATCGTGGGACGTGTTCCCGCTCTCTGAGCCCAGCGCCGAGTTCACGAAGCGCGTGGTGAACGCAGTCGAGGGGATCATCGCGCGACACGAGGGGGAGGCGGCGCGGGTGGTGGTGGCCTGCCACGGCGGCGTTATCAACGCCTACACGGGGTACGTCATCGCGACGCCGTACGACATGTTCTTCCGGCCCGCACACACCTCGGTGCACATGGTTCGCGCCAAGGGGCACAGCCGGGCGCTGCACAGCCTGAACGACACACACCACCTGGAGACGGCGGAAGGCAGCTTCGTTACGTTCTGAGCTGGGAGCGGGAGTCAGCCGGTCTCGTAGCGCCGGCGGGCGGCGAGCGTGTTCATGCGCGGCGGTTCGAGGGAGATGTCGGCGAGGCCCTCCTTGCGCAGGGCATCCCTGACGCGCTCGAAGTGGTCCGCGCCGTTCACCTCCATCAGGAGGTCGATGAGGGCGACGTCGACGGGGAGGCCGGGGGCTTCGCGGTCGTGATTCACCTCCAGCAGGTTGGCCGCCTCGCGGGCGATGGCCCCGGAGATGAGCGCGAGCTCGCCGGGGACGTCGGCGATCTCGATCGTGAGGTGCCGGTAGCGCCCGTCCTCGACAAGGCCGTGGCGGACGATGGAGCCGAGCCGGTTGATATCGACGTTGCCGCCGGAGAGGACGATGACGGTCTTCTCGCGGGGGCGGTAGGCGTCGGAGAGGAGGGCGGCGACCCCGAGCGCGCCGGCGCCCTCGACGACCAGCTTGGAGGTTTCCAGCAGGAACACCATCGCCTGGGCGATGGCCGTGTCGCCGCAGGAGATCATCTCGTCGACGTTCTCGCGAATGAGGGCGAAGGTGCGGTCGGACGGTCCGGCAACGGCGACGCCGTCGGCGAGCGTGCCGGCGTGGGGAACGCTGCGGACCTCGCCGGATGCGTACGAGCGGCAGATGCCGTCCATCGCGGCGGCCTGCACGCCCACGACGCGCGCCTCCGGCCGGCGCGCCTTGATGGCGGTGGCGACGCCCGCGAGCAGACCGCCGCCGCCGGCGGGGACGAGCACCTCGGCGACGTCGGGGACCTGCTCGAGCAGTTCGAGGCCGAGGGTGCCCTGGCCGGCGATGATGGCGTCGTTGTCGTAGGGCGGGATGTAGACGAAGCCGTCGCGCTCGGCGAGCTCGCCGGCATGGGCGCGGGCCTTCTCGAGGGAGTCGCCGAAGTAGACGACACGCGCGCCGTACCCCTCCGTGGCGGCCGCCTTCACGAGGGGCACTCCCTCGGGCATGACGACGGTGGCGGCAATGCCCGCCTCGCGGGCGGCGAGGGCCACTCCCTGGGCGTGATTCCCGGCGCTGGCGGCAACGATCCCGCGAGCGCACTCCTCCTCCGAGAGGGAGTGGATGGCATTGAGCGCACCACGAATCTTGAACGAACCGGCGCGCTGCAGCTGCTCGCACTTGAGCAGGATGGGGACACGGGCGACCCGCTCGAGCGCGCGGGCGGGCCACACGGGCGTCTCCAGGATACCGCCCGCGATCGCCGCGCGGGCCGCCTCGATGTCGTCGATGGTGACATGGGGATGCATGTTCATCGCTTGCTCCAAATCGTGCGGCGCTCCCAGCAATGGTCGCAGACGATCGCCATCTCGGCGGGCTCGCGCGAGCTCGCGGAGGGATAGAGCTGGTCGGAGAGGTGGCGCAGGCAGAAGCGCCCGAGGCACTTCGAGCACTCGAAAGACGCGGCGAATGCGCAGACCTCGAAACCGCAGAACCCATCGCGGTTGCGGAGCCGGACGCCGCTCACGTAGTCGTGGTGGCCGGGGATGTCGTCGTGCTTGGCGACGCAGGGGGCACGGGTGCAGACGGCGTCGTAGCCTTCCAGGACGTACGCGTGCTCGGGGCAGAAAGGACGGGTGCAGTACTGGCAGGTATCGTGGGGCGGGCGGGAACAGCGCCGGATGCGCCCTCCGAGCGCGCAGCGATCTGCGACCATGAACTCACCGTACCGGGTTGCGCCACGGGGGGCCAGCGGAAGCGTTCAGGACCGGTTTACGCCCCGAACGGGCTGGGCTATCGTTCACGCGCCACTCAAGGAGGCGGTATGAGCGACGAGGCGCAAGAGTCGTTGATCACGGACGAGATGCGAGCGGCGGTTGGCAAGGAGTCGGAGCCGACGACGCTGGAGATCGACAAGACCTCCGTGCGCATGTTCGCGCGGGCCGTGGGCTACACCGATCCGGTCTACTACGACGAGGCGGCGGCGAAGGCGGCGGGCTACCGGAGCCTGCCCGCGCCTCCGGGCTACCTGGGCACGCCGGTCTATGACCCGAAGCGGCGCAGCGCCCGGCCACAGCAGATGATGGAGCCGAGCAGGCCCCTGAAGCGCATGCTGAACGGCGGCACGGATGTCGAGTATCTCGCGGACATCTGCGCGGGCGACATCCTCAGCTCGAGGAGCGCGGTGGCGTCGGTCGAGGAGCGGGCAGGCCGGCTCGGGGAGATGCTGATCACGACGACGAAGACGACGTACCGGAACCAGGAGGGCGAGGTTGTCGCCATCATGACCGGTACGGGCATCCGGTACTAGGAGGACGGCAATGGGCGCATCTTGGGACGAGGTTGAGGAGGGGATGGAGATCCCCACGCTGACGAAGAACTGCAGCACGCAGCAACTGGTGTACTGGGCCGCCGGCTCGGGCGACTTCTACCAGATTCACTACGACCACAACTTCGCACGGGCCACGGGCCTCCCGAACATCATCGTGCACGGCGCGCTGAAGCACGCCTTCCTCGGGCAGCTGCTGCACGACTGGGTTGGCAACGAGGGCGCAGTGAAGCGGGTGGGCTGCAGCTACCGCGGCATGGATTACCCCGACGAGGAGATCCAGTGCAAGGGCGTGGTGACGCGCAAGTACGAGGAGAACGGCGAGCGCCTCGTCGACCTCGAGATCTGGACGGAGAACCCGGACGGGGCCAGGACCTCGCCCGGCAGCGCAACCGTCCGCCTGCCGTAGGAGCACACCATGGCGAGTCTGTTGGAAGGCCGCGTCATCGCGATGACGGGGGCGGGGCGGGGCATCGGGCGCGAGTGCGCCCTGCTGGCCGCCTCGGAAGGAGCGCACGTCATCGTGAACGACCCGGGGGTCAACCCCGACGGGAGCGGTCACGACGACGGTCCGGCGGCGCAGGTCGTCGCCGAGATCAAGGACGCCGGCGGTGAGGCCACGGCGAACTTCGCCGATGTGTCCTCGATGGGGGGCGGCGAGAGCGTCATCCAGACGGCGCTGGACGCCCGCGGGAAGCTCGACGGCCTCATCAACTTCGCAGCGATCCTGCGCGACCGCATGGTCTTCAACATGACCGAGGACGAGTGGGACGACGTCATCCGCATCGACCTGAAAGGGCACTTCACGACGACAAAGCCGGCGGCCGTGGTGTTCAGGCAGCAGCGGTACGGACGCATCATCAACTACTCGTCGGTGTCGGGACTGCAGGGCAACTCGGGCCAGGCGAACTACGGCGCCGCGAAGGCGGGCGTGGCCGGCCTCACGCGGGTGGCAGCGCGCGACCTGGGACGCTACGGCGTAACGGTGAACGCGATCGCGCCGGGAGCGGCCACGCGGCTGACGGCCACGGTGCCGGACTCGGCGCGGCAGATCCGGGAGCAGCGGGGCATGAGCTCCGGCGGCGGGCGGGCGGCGGAGACGCAGCGCCAGGCGGCGCAAGCCTCGGGCATGCGCGGTCCTGAGATGGTGGCGCCGATGACGGTGTACCTGCTGCTCGACGAGGCCTGGAACATCAACGGCAAGATCTTCGCCGTCGCGGGCGGGCAGGTTGGCCTGCTGAACGAGATCTATCCGCCGCTGCGGACGATCTACAAGGAAGGCATGTGGACGCTGGATGAACTGCGAGAGCTTGTGCCCACGCAGTTGATGGCTGGCATTCGCAACCCGGCGCCGCCGCCCGAGGACCTGGAGGTCCCGGGGCGCTCCTGACTGCGGGCTACTCGCGGGCGCTGATGTAGCGCACGACGCGCTCGTAGTCGGGGGCCTCGATGCGGCCGGAGTAGCGCAGGTAGGTCGCGATCTGGTCGAGCGTGAGGATGCTCACGAGGTTGATGCCTCTCGCCCTGAGGGCGTCGCGACCACCTTCCTGCCGGTCGATGAGCGTGACCGCATCGTGCGCGACGAGTCCTGCCTCCGCGAGGGCGGCGACGGTCTGGATGATGCTGCCGCCGCCGGTGATGAGGTCGTCGATAATGAGGCAGGACTGGCCACGGACGTAGTTGCCCTCGATCAGATCCTCCTTGGCCGTGCCGGGTGGGTGGATGTAGATCATGGGCGTGTTCACGTGCAGGGAGAACGCCGTCGCCACGTGCAGGCCGCCGAAGGGGACGCCCGCCACGAGCGTGAAGGGCTGCACCTGGGGGTGGCGCATGGAGACGAGCGCCTCGAGCTTGAGCCGGATGATATCGGCGCAGCGCTGGAGGGCGTGGGGGCTGCTGATGAGCTTCCGTAGGTTTATGTAAATCGGTGAGTCGACCGTCGTGCGGCCCAGCGTGAAGTTGCCGAACTCGACCGCGCCGAGCTCCCAGAGCTCCTCGGCCAGCCAGAGGTTTTCGGTGGCGGGTTCGTCGCTCACAGCGAGGGTCTCCTCTTGTGGCGTCCTGGGAACTGGAGCGCCGCCTCTGTTCTCCGCGACAGCGCGGGCAGTGTCAAGCGGGCGGCCGTGGCGCGGGCGGGCGGTTGATGGGATTGGGGGGTTCTTCGCCCGCGAGGACGGCGATGATGTTGCGTGCCGCCATCTCCGCCATGCGCGCGCGGGTGGCGTGGCTGGCGCTGCCGATGTGCGGCGTGATCGTGACGTTGGGGAAGCCGTAGAGCGGGTGGTCGAGGGGCAGAGGCTCGGGGACGGTCACGTCGAGGGCGGCCCCGCCTATGGCTCCATCAAGGAGCGCCGCGACGAGCGCGTCCTGGTCGATGACACCGCCGCGGGCCGTGTTCACGAGGATGGCGGTCTCCTTCATGGCGGCGAACTCGGCGGCGCCGATGAGTCCCTCCGTCTCGGGGCCGTAGGGCACATGGAGGCTCACAAAGTCCGAGCGTTCGAGCAGTTCGTTCAACGGGACGCGTTCGACGCCGAGCTCGCGCTCGAGCTCGGCACGGGGGGTGCGGGTAGCGGCGAGGACGGTCATGCCGAAGCCGCTCGCGCGGCGGGCGACGGCGCGTCCGATCTCGCCGAGGCCGACGATGCCGAGGGTGGCGCCGGAGGGGTCGGGGCCGAGGAAGGCGGTCGGGGACCAGGTGCGCCAGCCGCCATCACGCGTGTCGCGGTCGCTCAGCACCACGTTGCGGGCGGCGGCGAGGAGGAGAGCGAAGGCGAGGTCGGCGGTGGTCTCGTGGAGGACGCCGGGCGTATTCGTGGCCCAGACGCCGGCGGCGGCGGCGGTCTCGGCGTCGATGTTGTCGTAGCCCACGGCCATATTGGAGACGACGCGGAGGCGGGCGGCGTCTGCGAGAAGGTCGGCGCCGACGGGGTCGGTGACCATGGTGAGGGCGCCATCTGCTCCGAGGAGGTGCTCGCGAAGGGCATCGGGGACAGGGGGCAGGTCGCCGGGCCAGACGGCAACGTCGTGGCCGGCTTCCTCCAGGAGTTCAACGGCCCTGCCGGGTACGCGGCGGGTAACGAAGACATGGCCCACGGCGGCGGATTCTACGTGGCTGCTTCCGTATGGCGGGTCCTCCGACGGGGGGAAGGGCTACGATGGAAGCATCGAACGACGACCGTCCCGGAATGGGGCGGGGCCGCACGGAGCGTACGCATGGGAAGCAAGGAGATCGCCGCCCTCATCGAGATCCTGGCACGCGAGAACGAGCGGGGACGCGAGAGTCACGTGCTGGGGAGCTGGACGATCAGCTTCGACAAGGCGAAGGGCGCGTTCGTGTTCGACAAGTGCGAGAACGAGGGCTACTGCGAGGAGCGCCCGAGCGTGATCGGCGTGGGTGGCGAGGTGCTGGATCCCGGGGGGCCGCTCTTCAGCTAGGCAGGGGGGCGTCCCAGGGGAGGGCGCCGGCGCGGGGGTCGAGCACGACGCGGATCTGCCCATCGGCGACGACGGCGATGAGGTCGTAGCCCGAGTAGAGGGTGGGGTCCATCCCCCGCAGGGTCAGGGACACCTTCTCGCCCGAGAGCTCGGTGGCGGCGGCGAGGATGACGAGGGCGCGCGCATCGGCCGGGGAGCCGGGGGCAGCCTGCGCTTCGCGCAGGAGCCGGCGAAGCGTGCGGCGCAGGCCGGCGCTGGCCTTGTCGCCCTCGGCCACGGGCGAGCCGATCACATGGGCGCGATCTCCGGAGAGCCGGTTCGCGGTCCAGACATCGTCGGTTGGGATGGCGCAGGAGTCGTCGACCTCGGGTTGTCCCGCCGCGAGGACGACGCGCTCGATGAGCTCGGTGCGCTCCTCCTCGGACTCGGGCAGGCGGTGCAGATCCTGAGCGTTGAGCTGGAAGGAGCCGGCGACGCGATTCGTGAACTGCGCCCAGAGGGGCGCGAGGCCCCCGAGCACGGTGACAACCGAGCCATCGAAACTGGTGCGGCGCAGGTAGAGCGTGACGGGACGGCGCAGCTCGAGCCGGTCGCCATCGACAGCGCGGGCCTCGTGCGCGGCCAGCGCAAGCTGGCTCAGGCCGGGCTCGCCGGCGGGCAGCTCGGCGCCACGAGGAAGCCAGAGCGCATAGGCGAGACCCTCAAGGTCGAGGCGCTGCTCGACGGCGGCGCGGGCGGCCTCGAAGGGGAGGTGGGCATCGCCGTGCACGCAATTGAGGAGGGTGCAGTCGAGCTCCCAGCGGCGCCCGATCTGGATGCGGGCGCTGCGCAGGGCCTCGCCCTCCGGGGAGCGTTCGGCGATCCTGGCGCTGCGCGCGTAGCGATGGCCGAACCAATCGAGGAACAGGAGGAGGGCGGCGTCGCTGGGGTCGGAAGGGTAGAGACGGTCGGCCACGGCGGGCGTCAGGCCTCGGCGGACGCCTCTTCCGCAGAGGTCTCGGCGCCTTCCTCGCCCTCGATGCCTTCGCCCTCTTCGCCCTCCAGGTCCTCTTCGCCTTCCTCTTCGCCTTCGATCGCGAGGCGCGGGGCATCCACGGTCGCGACGCCGATATCGGTGGCGACGAGCACCTCCACGCCTTGGGGCACGTGCAGGTCGCCGACGGTGAGGCTCAGCTCGAAGCTGACAAGGGAGCTGACCTCGAGCTCGATGGCCTCGGGAATATCGAGGGGGAGGCAGCGGATGGCGACCGTTTCGAGGTTCTGCAGCAGGGTGCCGCCGAGGTCGGTAACGGCGGGAGGAACGCCGACGAGCCGGATGATGGCGGTCGTCTGGATGGGGCGGTTGAGGTCGACCTGGTAGAAGTCGACGTGGATGGGGTCGCCGGTGCCTCCCTCGCGGTCGAGGGCGCGGACGAGGACGTGGCGGGATTCCTGCTCGCCCTCGATGGCGAGCTCGAACATGCTGCGGATGCCCGCCTCGCGGATGGCGCGGCGAAAGTCGCGGCCGTCGAGCTGGATGGCGGTAGAGTCGACGCCGCGGCCGTAGACATTTGCGGGCAGGACACCCTCGCGGCGCAGGCGCTTGACCTTCTTGCCGAGCACGGTGCGGTTGGTTGCGGAGAGAGTCAGTCGGTCTGGCATAGCGGCTCCTGGGGGACGCGCTTGATACGCGCCTGCGCGCTCACTGACCGGGGAGCGGGACCGGGGGTTGGGTCAGGCAGGCTTGAGTTCGTTGACGCGGTTGCGGACGGTGTCCTTGTCCTCGAACCACTGCGCGTTGAGGGCGGTGTACTCGGTCTCTTCCTCGGGAACGTCGTCCTCGGCGAAGATGGCCGTCACCGGGCAGGCAGGCTCGCAGGCGCCGCAGTCGATGCACTCGTCGGGCTGGATGTAGAGCATGCGGTCGCCGTCTTCATCAAAGTAGATGCAGTCGACTGGACAGACCTCTACGCAGGACTGGTCCTGGACATCAATGCACGGCGTCGTGATGACGTAGGTCATGCTCTTGGATCCTCTCGGCTCGGGATTCGGGCCGCCCTCAGCGACCGCTCGCATAGTACAACCCGCGCCAGTATGTGTGAAGCGAGGCGCAATCGAGCCCCGCGGAGCTAGCCCTTAAGGGCGACGGCGAAGGGGACGGGGGCGCCACTTCGGAGGTCGACGGAGTAGAAGCGGCCGGCCTTCACTTCCTCGATGAGCTGGCGCTCGTCCTTGATGTCGCGCTCGAAATAGGTGGCGCACTTGCCGATGTCGCTGATGGCGTGGGAATCGGTGCCGGCGGTGCCGGGAAGCTCGAGCCGTTCGCAGAGGCGCCGGGAGAACTCGTTCTCCTTGTCGCTGCCGCGTCCGTTGAGGGCCTCAAGGGCCGTGCAGTACTCGTAGGCGGGGTTGCGACCGGCCTTCTCGAGGGCGGCCTCGTACTTGTCCTCGCTGCTGGTGAACCAGGGCATCTGGCGGCGGTAGGGGTGGGCCGCGATCATGACGCCGTCGCCCTGCTCGACGTAGGTGGCGAGCTCGGGCGCGCGGTGCATGCCGAAGACGTAGCGGTCGATGCCGAAGGCGAGGATGTGGCCGTCGTCGGTGCTGATCTCGACGCCGGCGAGCACGAGGAAGTTGTGCTTGGCGCACATCTCGTCGACCTCGCGCTGGTCCCACACGGTGTCGTGCTCGGTGAAGCAGATGCCGTCGAGGCCGGCGGCCTTCGCGCGGACGACGAGATCGTCGGGATTGAGGACGCTGTCGTGTGACTTGGGCCAGGTGTGGGCGTGGAGGTCGATCAGCATGGCCGCGCGTGACTCTACCACGTTCGGCGGTTTCGCTTAGCGTAGAGAGGACGCACTCGGCGAGGGGAAGGTCATGCGGCTGCGACGAGCCCTGCGGTTGCGACGGAAGCAGGAGAAACCTGCCTCCTGGCTGGTGGTGGGGCTGGGGAATCCGGGCGAGCAGTACAGCCGCAACCGCCACAACGCCGGCGCCTGGACCGTGAACGAGCTGGCGCGGCGGGCGGGCGCAAAGCTGAAAGCGGAGGGGCGCTCGATCCGGATCGGGTTCGGGCAGGTGGCGGGCGAACGCGTCGCCCTGGTGCGGCCCCGCACCTACGTGAACGAGAGCGGGCGGGCCGTAACGCAGGCGCTGCGCACGAGCGGCGCGCCGCTGGAACGCACGATCGTCGTGTACGACGAGCTCGACCTGCCGCTCGGAGCGGTGCGGATGCGGGAGGGCGGGGGCACGGGGGGCCACAACGGCCTGAAGTCGATCATCGCGGAAACGGGGACGGGCTTCGTGCGCGTCCGCATCGGCATCGGGAGGCCGCTGGACGGGGGCGAGCCGACGCGCGACCCCGACCTGGTCGCCGACTACGTGCTTGCGGACCCCGTCGGGGCGGAACGCGCAGCACTCGAAGAGACAGCACGGCACGCGGCCGATGCAGTCGAAGCGGTCGTGGCGGGGGGCGTGGACCGGGCCAGCTCGCGCTTCAACCGGCGGGGGGCGGCGAGCGCGCCTGACGCGTAGCGGGGAGCCGTGTAGATTCGCTCCCGGCCCGCCGCCACTGCCGGCGGGATCGCTGCGCAAGGGAGCGAACAGATGGCGGGACGGCTCGAAGGCAAGGTTGCGATCGTGACGGGCGCGGGGCGCGGGATCGGGCGGGGTGAGGCGCTGCTGCTCGCGGAGGAGGGGGCGAAGGTGGTGGTGAACGACCTCGGCGGCTCCCCTGAGGGCGAGGGAGCCGATGCGTCGCCGGCGGACGAGGTCGTGGCCGAGATCGTGGCCGCGGGCGGCGAGGCGGTTCCGAACTATGACTCGGTGTCCACGATGGAGGGCGGTCAGCGCATCGTGCAGACGGCCCTCGACGCCCTCGGGCGGCTCGACATCCTCATCAACAACGCGGGCATCCTGCGCGACCGCATGGTCTTCAACATGAGCGAGGAAGAGTGGGACTCGGTCGTCGCAGTGCACCTGAAGGGGCACTTCACGACGACGAAGCACGCGAGCATCGTCTTCCGGCAGCAGCGCTCCGGGCGCATCGTGAACACCTCCTCCGAGTCGGGGCTGGGGAACATGGGGCAGGCGAACTACGCGGCGGCGAAGGAAGGAATCGTGGGGCTGACGCGTACCTGCGCGCTCGACCTGGGTCGGTACGGCGTGACGGTGAACGCGATCCGGCCGCGGGCGGGCACGCGGCTGACCCTCTCGCCCGAGCTGCGCGAGGCGATGCAGCGCGCCCGCGCCTCGCGCCAGAGCGGGGAGGGCGGCAGTAGCAGCAGCGGGGGCGACACCGCCGCCGGAGAGGCGATGTCGCAGATGGACGCGCAGGCGCCCGAGCTGGTGGCCCCGTTGGTGGTCTACCTCTGCACAGATGCGGCGGCGAACGTGAACGGCCGCGACTTCGTCGTGGGGGGCGACGAGGTGTCGCTGATGACGCTGCCCACGAAGCAGGCGTCGATCCACCGCGAGGGGGGCTGGGACCTGGCCTCGCTGGAACGGGTCTTCCCGCGCGCCATCGGCTCGGACCTCACGAATCCGGCACCTCCTCAGCCGCCGAACACGCGGAGCTAGCTGGGCGCCAGCAGAAGCACGCGAGCAGGGGCTGCCGTAGGCTCCAGACATGACCCCTGAGCGCATCGTCTCGCTGGTCCCGAGCCTGACGGAGCTGGTGTGGTGGCTGGGCTGCGGGGAGGCGCTCCGCGGGCGCACGCGCTTCTGCGAGGAGCCCGCGGGCGAGATCGAGCGCGTGCCGACGATCGGCGGCACGAAGAATCCCGATGTCGAGGCAATCGCCGCGATCGCGCCCGACCTCGTCATCGCGAACCGCGAGGAGAACCGGCGGGAGGACATCGAAGTCCTGCGGGCGGGCGGGCTGAACGTGCTGCTGACGGACCCGAACAGCGTGGAGGAAGCGCTGGCGATGATCGGCGACCTCGGGGAGGCGCTGGGGCGGGAGGTCGAAGCGGCGGGGCTCGTCGAGGAGGTGCGGGCGGCGGTCGGGGAGGGGAACGGGGTTCGGCGGACGGCGCTTTTCGTGCCGATCTGGCGGAACCCCCTCATGGGCCTCGCCAGTGGCACCTACGGGGACTCGGTGCTGGCCGCCGCGGGGGCGACGAACGTGCTCGCCGGGGAGACTCGCTACCCCGAGGTGACGCTGGAGGAGGTGGCGGCGCTCGCGCCGGATGCGATCCTGCTGCCGGACGAGCCGTACCGCTTCAACGAGCGGCACGTGCCCGAGTTCGCCGAGGTCGCGCCGGCGGCGGTCGTCGATGGCAAGCTGCTGTGGTGGTACGGCCCGCGCATGCCGGAGGCCATCCGCGAGCTTCGGCGGATCGTCCGGGAGCTGGCGGCCTAGCGTCCCTGGAAGTTGGGTTCCCGCTTCTCGACGAAGGCGCGGCGGCCCTCCTGCACGTCCTCGGTCTGCTGCATGAAGCTCTGGTAGAAGTTCTCCATCTCGGTCTGTTCCTCAATGTTCCGGTGGAGGCCGTCGCGCACCAGCTTTCTCGAGACCTCGATGGCGACTGAGGGGCCACGTGCGATCTCGCGGGCGAGGTCGCCGGCGCGGGTCATGAGCTCGTCGTGGGGGGCGACCTCGCTGACGAGGCCGATCTCCTTGGCCTCCTCGGCGCCCACCATGCGGCCCGTGTACATCATGCGGAGGGCGTGCTCGAGGCCGACGCGACGGGGCAGCAGCCAGCTGGCGCCGGAGTCGGGGACGATGGCGCGCTTCACGAAGATGGAGCTGAAGCGCGCCTCGGTGGAGGCGATGCGGATGTCGCAGGCGAGGGCGAGGGAGAAGCCCGCCCCGACGCAGACGCCGTTGATGGCGGCGACGCTGGGCTTATTGCCGTTGTAGAGGAAGGCGGGGTGAAGCATGGTGCTGCGGGTGATGCCGGCGCGTCCGGGGAAGGGACGCTCGGTGCGGTTGCCGCCGCGCGCGGTGAGGTCGGTGCCGGAGCTGAAACCGCGGCCGGCGCCCGTGAGCAGGATGCAGCGCACGGCGTCATCGTCGTTGGCGAGGGCGACGGCTTGCTCGATCTCGGCAACGGTATCGAGGCTGATGGCGTTCAGCTTCTCGGGCTTGTTCAGGGTGAGGTGCGCGACGCCGTCCTCATCGATCTCCCAGAGAATGTCCTCGAATTCCATGCTCGGCCTCCGCGCGAGAGATTGGCGCTAGCGTACGGGAGCGCGCGCGTGGGGACTATGGCACGACGGTCACGCGTAGGCGCATCTGCGGGTGGTAGTCGCAGGTGACGACGTGCTCGCCGGGGGTGGTGAAGCGCCAGACGAAGACGTCGCCCGCCTCCATGTCGGGCGAGCGGGCGGCCTTGTCGAAGATCAGGTTGTGGATGGCGGTCTCGCCGTTCCAGAAGTAGATGCGCTCGCCCAGGCGCACGCGCAGCTCGTCGGGCCAGAAGGTGAGGCGGTCCTGGGAGACGAAGGGAGCGTCCTCGGGGACGCCCTCGGGCGGGGGGATGCGGGCGTCGGCGCAGGCCGCGGCCACGAGGACGGCCGCGATGGCGAGGAGGAGACCAAGCGCACGAAAGCGGGGCACGAACAGATTGTGACGCAGCCGGCGCGTGCGGGCAGATCGCCAGGGGCGCACCCCGGCTGGGGTGCGCCCCTCGACAGGACGTCGCGGTCGGAAGGAGGCTAGGCCTCTTCCTCGTCGGCGTCGCCGCCGAGCTGCTGCCAGGCCATCCAGGCCCCCGCGGCGATGAGACCGCCGGCGCCGGGCCCGACAATGTAGACCCAGAAGTCGGCCCACTCGTTCGCGACGATGGCCGGCCCGAGGGAACGGGCGGTATTGACGGAAGCGCCGGTGAAGGGCACTGCCACCAGGTGGATGAGCAGAACGGTGAGGCCAATGGCGATGGGAGCGCCCACGCCCCAGCCCCGCTTCGCGACGGCCACGTTGAAGATGACCAGCACGAGCGCGGCGGTGAGGATGATCTCGAGGAAGAGACCTTCGACGACTGCGATGTCAGGGTTGATGGCGTGTGCGCCAAGGCTGCCCTCGAAGTCCGCCCCGGTGACCAAGAGAAGCAGGAGTGAGCCAACGATGGCGCCCGCTGCCTGGGCGGCGATGTAGAGCCCGCCAAGAACCGGGCCGATATTGCGCGTGACGATCATGGCGATCGTGACGATGGGGTTGATGTGTCCACCGCTGATGTTCGCCGTGGCGGCCACCGCCACGACGATTCCGATGCCGTGCCCGATCGCGATGATGAGCAGCGTTGCCGCCCCGTCGGCGTGGGCGAGCCCCGCGACGACCGACCCGGTGCCAATGAAGACGAAGAACATCGTTCCGAGGAACTCGGCGGCCGATGCCCGTATGTCACTAAGGGAGAGCATTCCCATGGCGTCAGGATCTCCTTTTGTTACCAATTTGTTGAGGAACGGGGGCGCATTCTGCCGACGAAAGGTAAAGGTTGTCAATTGCGTACGCGTGTACACATAACTCCACCCCTCTGGGTCAAGGAACTGATATAACAATGCGGATGGGAAACGCCAAGGCAGACATCCCGTTGCAGACGTGTCCGCGCTGCCTCGGGGCGCTCTCGGCGATCAAGGGGTCGCGCCTGGCCGTCTGCCGGCGCTGCGGCTACAAAGACGACTGCTGCTAGGGGAAGGGCGGGAAGGCGGGCGTCAGGACTTGGTGACGCCGGTCACACGGAACTGCACGACACCCGCGGGGATGGACACGGTGACCTCATCGCCGGGGCGGCGGCCGAGCAGCTCCTTGCCGACGGGTGACTCGACCGAGATCTTGCGGTCGGAGGCGTTCGCTTCGCGCGCGCTCACGAGCTTGTACTCCGTGTCGCGATCGTTATCGAGGCGGATGACCTGCACGGTGGAGCCGATTGTGGAGCGGTCGTCCTCGGAGTCAGAGGCATCGACGGCGACGGCGCGGCGGAGGGTGGCATTGACTTCGCGGCGGCGGGTCTCGTTGAAGGCGAGCGCCTCGCGGGCCGCTTCAAGGGGGGCGTTCTCGCGGAAATCCTTGTCCTCGCGCGCCAGGGAGATGGCCTTCACGAGGGCGGGCACCTCCGACTCGAGCTTCGCAAGATCCCCACGGAGATTGGCGATCCCCTCGGCGGTCATTTCGATGGGGGCCTCGTTGACGGCGTGGGCGGCGGTGGCGCGGCCAGCGGCGCGGCGCAGGCGGATGTGCACGCCGTAGTTCTTCTCGACGTAGCTGCGCTTCTTCAGGTACTGAAACCAGGCCTTGAGGGCGGCCACGCGCTGCGGGGCGGCCGGGTCCGAGAGCTGGATCTGCGACTCGGCGTAGGACTCAACGCGCGCTCCCGTGAGGGCGGCGACAGCGGTATCGTGGCCGGCGTGCTCAACGTAGCGGCGGACGAAGGGGGAGGCGTTGTTGTGGGCTTCGGGCGCGAGCGTTCCGAGGTATTCCTCAAGCGCCTCGCCTAGCGTTATAGAGGCACTTTCCTCGGGCTGATCACTCATTGACTGATCGTACCATGCCACCACCAAAGGAACCGGAGAGCCGTTCGCAAAATGGCAGGCGCTTGACCATTCTGGCGTGGGAATCGCTCCCCGAGCTGTTCCCTGACTTCCCCGAGCCCGAGCGCTGGGTGGCGCTGCTGCGCCGGCACGCCGAGCTGCTGGCGGAGGCGCCCGTGCGCACCACCACGGTGACGGGCGAGGAGGTGGTCGCGCGCCACTATGCCGAGTCGCTCGAGGCGTACCGGCTGGCGGGCGCTCCACGGGAGGGGGTGGTGGTGGACGTGGGGAGCGGGGGCGGCTTTCCGGGACTCGTGATCGCGGCGGTGGCGCCCGGCCTCGCCATCCACCTGGTGGAGGCGCGGCGGAAGCGCGCCGACCTGCTGGCGGAGATGGCGGAGGCCCTGGGGCTCGCCAACGTGACGGTGCACGGGGAGCGGGCGGAGGAAACGGGGCGGGGGGCGCTGCGGGACAGCGCGGAGCTCGTGATCGCGCGGGCGGTGGCGCCGCTGTCCGTCCTGCTGGAGTACACGGCGCCCCTGGCCGCGCCGGGGGGAGTGATCGCAGCGGTCAAGGGTTCGCGCGGTGACGCGGAACTGGCGGCAGCAGGAACCGCCATCGTCGCGCTCAACTGCGAGCACACCGGAGCGGACGCCATGCGGGAAGAGATCGCCGGACGGATGCGGGTGCTCCGCTTCCGCAAGCTGGGAGCCACGCCGGTGCGCTACCCGAGGCGGCCCGGCATGCCCACGAAGCGCCCGCTCACCAGTCCCTGACCGGGCAGATTCGGGAGGCTGTGCTAGAGTTCGGAGCCGTTCCGGAGACGTGATCGCCGGGACAGGTTTGCTGTACCCGCCGGGATGGCGGCACCACTGGAGCGCGCGGGGCTGAGTGCTGTGAAACGTGTTTCGGACCTGTTGGGGAAGGTGCTGGAGCGGGTCAGGCGCATCGACGGGCGGCCGGCGAAGCGCATCCTCGACCGGCTGGGGCGGATGGCGCTTCTGGACACGTCCGTGTTCGAGGAGGTTCGGGACGACGAGCGCGAGCTTGGGTCGGCGCTGATCGTGGCGGGGTCCGCCTGCTTCCTCGCTGGCTTTGGCGCATGGCTCCACTGGGAAGTATCGGACCTCGCCCCCGGAGATGCGTTCGTCAACACGTTCCTGCTGGGGTCGCTCTTCCTGGCGGCGATGTACGGGGCCACGGCGCTCCTCATCTACGTGTTGATGGTGCAGTTCTTCCGGGTGCAGGTGGACCTGCTGGCAATCGTGCGAACGATGGGCTACGCGGCGGCGCCGCTGGCGCTCTCGGTCGCGATGTTCATTCCGGTGCTGTACCCGGTGTTCGCGCTGATGCCGCTGGCGCTGTTGTTGGTGGCGATGATCTACGCCGTGCAGGCGGCGACGGGGGCGGAGCCGGTGCAGGTGGTGCTGGCCTGCCTCGTCGGATTCGGGCTGATGGTGCTGGTGCTGGGGGTGGTTGCGATCTCGTCGTCGGGGCCGGACGCGCCGATCGGGGCGGGCCAGTTCGGGCTCTACTACGATTTCTAGGGCGCCCCTCGTGGCGCGAACGGGAAGCAGGGCTCTGCTAGGCTGAAGCTGGTGGTTTACCTCGATCATGCCGCGACGACGCCGCTGCGCGGAGAAGCGCGCGAGGCGATGCTGCCCTTCCTGGGCGAGCGCTTCGGCAATCCCAGCGGGCACTACGCGGCGGGGCGCCTCGCGCAGGACGCCGTGGACGAAGCGCGCGAGTCGGTTGCCACCTCCCTGAACGCGCGGACCTCGGAAGTCCTTTTCACGAGCGGGGGCACCGAGGCGATCAATACGGCCATGGTCGGCATCGCCTACGCCATGCGCCGGGCGGGCGCGGGCGCGCATGTCGTCACAACGGCGATCGAGCACCACGCGGGGCTCCACGCGGCCCAGTTCCTGGAGGAGCTGGGCTTCGAGGTGACGACGATCGGGTGCGACGGGGCGGGCCACGTGAGCATGGCGGAGTTCGAGCGCGCGCTTCGCCCCGACACGGTGCTGGCAAGCGTGATGCTGGCGAACAACGAGGTGGGGACGATCGAGCCGGTGGCGGACCTGGCCGCCATCCTGCGGGAGTACGCGGTGCGGCAACGGCACCGCGTGATGCTGCACACGGACGCGGTGCAGGCGCCCGGCTGGCTACCGGTCGACGTGCAGGCGCTGGGCATCGACGCGCTCAGCCTGTCCTCGCACAAGTTCGGGGGACCGAAGGGGAGCGGCGTGCTCTTCCTGCGGCGGGCCACGCCGTTCCACGCGCTGCTGCTGGGCGGCGGCCAGGAGATGCAGAAGCGGGCGGGCACGGAGAATGTGGCGGGCATCGTGGGGACGGCAAGGGCGCTGGAGCTGGCCTGCTCGGACATCCCGGCGCGGGCGGCGCGGGTGCGGACGCTGCGCGAGCGCCTTCGCGAGGGGGTGCTGGCGGCAGTGCCCGACGCGGAGACGAACGGCTGCCAGGAGAACTGCCTGCCCAACAACCTGAACATCTCCTTCGAGGGGATCGAGGGCGACGACCTTGTCGCCCGGCTGGACGCCCGCGGGATCGCGGCGAGCACGGGAAGCGCCTGCTCGAACGCCATGTGGGAACCCTCGCACGTGCTGCTGGCGATGGGCGTGCCCATCCGCCGGGCGGCCGGGAGCGTGCGCTTCAGCCTGGGCGAGGGCACAACCGAAGCCGACATCGACGCGGTGCTGGAGGCGCTTCCGGGCGAGGTCGAGCGGGCGCGGCTCTCGGCGGTGGCTGCGCGCTAGCGACGGTCGCCGCGCAGGGCCTGCTCGGCGGCATCGACGGCAGCGGCGGCATCGGCGTCGAAGCGGGCGCGCTCGATCGCCGCGCAGTGGCGGCAGCTGTCCTCGCCGCCGACCAGCCGGAAGAGCAGGTGCAGGTTGTGCCGCCCGCAGGGGGGAGGCTCGCGGCGGCGCGAGCGACCGTGGGCGCCCGCGGGATCGACGGGCGAGGAGCGCGCGCTCGTGACGGTCGCATCGACGATGCGTTGCCGCTCGTTCATGCGCATGGAGAGCCAGGTGCGCAGCACCAGCCCGATGAGAGAGACGAGCGCGGGGAGCAGCAGCAGGAGGAGGAGCCTCACCCTTCGATCGTAGCGGCTCGGGAGGGCCATTGCTACGAGATGATGGGCTCGGGCTCGGGAATGACGGAGAGGCCGGCGCGGGCAGCGGCAAGATCCTGGAGGCTGCCGAAGACGGTCACGATATCGCCAAGGCGAAGCTCCGTGCGGCCGTTGGGGATGACGGAGTCCCGCCCCCGGGTGACGAGCACGACGAGCGTCCCGCGGAGCTCGGGGATGGCCTGGATCTCGCGCTGGGCCGCGGCCGAGGTGACCACCACGCGGGCGACGGTCACATCCTCGGCCACCTGGGCGAGCACATCCTGGAACATGGGACCGGCGACCATCCTCGCGAGCTCGGAGGCCACGGCCTCCGACTGACTGACGGGCACCACGCCCAGCTTCTGGAAGGCCTCAAGGTTGGCGACGTCGTTGACGCGGACGTAGACGGACTCGCAGTCGAACTTCGAGCGGGCGAGCTGGGCGGCGAGCAGGTTGCGGGCGTCGTCGGGCGTGGCGAGGAGGAGCGCCTTGGCCTCGTCGAGGCGGACCTGCTCGAGCACGGTGGCATCGGAGATGTCGCCGACGAGGACCTCGAGGCCCTCTTCGCGGGCGCGCATAACGGCCTCGTCGTCGGTTTCGACGACGAGGACGGGCTCGCCCGAACCCGCGAGCAGGGTGGCGATGCGCCTTCCGACCTCGCCGGCGCCGGCGACGACTGTGGTCATGGGCTGGAGCCTGAGGAGGCGCGCGAGGGTGCCTGCATAGGCGGATTGTATTCCGATGGTGAGGAGGATGACGACGAACACCATGGCCACGAGGCGGGAGGCGTCGCCGCCGGCGATGGAGCTCGCCTCGACGGCGACGACACCGGCGAGGGAGGCGGCCACGACGCCTCGCGGGGCGACTGCGGAGAGGAAGGCCTGCTCGCGCCAGTTTAGGCCCGAGCGGATGCTGGCGAGCACGATCAGGAGGGGGCGGCCGACGAGGGCGACGATGGCGACGACGATGAGGCCCTCGGGCCAGAGGCCGGTCAGGTCGTCGATGCTGATGCCCGCGGCGAGCAGCACGTAGACGCTGGCGATGAGCCAGAGGGTGACGGATTCCTGCAGGTCGTCGACGCGCTTGCGCTGGGGCAGGTGGATGTTCCCGATGGCGATGGCCATGACGACCATCGCGACGAGGCCGGACTCGTGGGCGAGCGACTCGGCCAGGGCGAAGACGGCCACGGCGGCGCCGATGACGAGGAGCGCCATCTCGCGGCCGTTGAGGCGCTTCACCAGGCGCGAGAGGCCCCAGATGAGGAGCGCGCCCGCGGCCCCGATGCCGCCACCGATGAGGAGGCGTTCGACCACCCACCAGGTGGGGCCGGCCGGGTCAAGCGTCCCGGCGAGGACGATCTCGAGGAGGAAGAGGGTGAGGAGCGCGCCGAGGGGGTCGATGATGACGCCCTCGCTCGCGAGGATGTCGCGCAGGCGGTTGTCGACGCGGAAGGAGCGCAGGAGGGGCGTGATCACACTCGGGCCCGTCACCGTCACGAGGGCGCCGAAGAGGAAGGCCATGCGCCAGTCGAAGTCGAGGAAGAGCCAGGCGGCGACGGCGCCGACGGCGGGCGTCACGAGGAGTCCGAGCAGGACCACGTTGCGGACGACGGGCGCGAGGGTGCGCAGCGAAGCGAGCCGCAGGGCAGTGCCGCCCTCGAAGACGATGAGGGCGACGGCGATGACGACAACGATGCGCACGAGCTCCTCGAGCTCGTGCGTGCGGACGATGTTCAGACCGTCGCGGCCAAGAAGGAGGCCGGCGACCAGCAGAAACAGGGGCAGGGGGATGGGAAACCGCCGGGAGACGATCTGACCGAGTGCGGCGGCGCCGGCGATGGCGGCGGCCGCCCGGAGGGCGACATCAATCTCCACGAGGGCGGAGTGTACCCGAGGGACGCCCAATCACGTTCCGGAAGGCGGCCGTGGCGGCGGGGATGAGGACGGCGAGCGCCCAGAGGTAGCCGCCGATGACGTCGCTGGACCAGTGCACACCGAGGTAGACGTTGGCGAGCCCGCCGAGGGCGAGGAAGACGGCGACGACGATCGCGGCTGCAACCCTGATGGTCACACCGTAGGGGGTCGCCAGCACCCCCAGAACCACGAAGCCGTAGACGTAGGTCGCACTCATGGTGTGGCCGGAGGGGAAGCTGAGGCTGGTGAACCCGGCGCGCAGGTCGATGAGCTCCGGCGAGGGGCGAGGGCGGTCCACGATCTCCTTGAGGAGGAACTGGAGGAGTACCACCGCGCACAACCCAAGGGCGAAAGCCAGCACAGGGCGGCTATGTCCGAAGCGCAGGGCGACGGCGGAGAGCACGAGGCCAATGACCACAACCACCTCGGTCCCCGTGACGGCGCGCACCACATCGGAGAGCGTCTCGCCGGGAAAGGGCCACTCCTGGACCGTGCGGGTGGCGGAGAGGTCGCCGGGGAGCGGGCCGTGGCCGACGGCGAACGCGGCAAGCACGATGCCGGCGAGCAGCGCCCCTCCCGAGAGCACCCACGCGCCGGCGTGGGCGCGAAGCGCGCGCAGGGCGGCCCTAGCTGATGGCACTCAGGCTGGCGAATCGCTGGCGGTGGTGGTTATCGACCTGCTCGCGGATGCGGGAGATGAGCCCGTCGAGCTGTTCGGCGAGTTGCCCGAGGCGGCCGGCGGCGGACTCGATCTCGAGGAGGCGCTGCTTGCCCTCCTCGTCCACCTGCAGCCAGGGAGCAACGGTGTTGACGAAGCGGTGGGGCTCGCGGGGCAGGGTCAGGTCGCGGGCCCACTGGTCGGAGAGGGCGAGGGCGAGACGCAGGTAGAGGGGGAAGGTCGCGCGGGCGGTCTCGAAGGCGGCCTGGAGCTGCGCGTCGCGGGGGTCGTAGGCCTCGTCGAGGAACTCGATCTCGCCGTAGGGATAGGGGCGCGGGGAGAGCATGCGCACGAGCCGGAAGCGGTCGCGGCCACGGGCGTCGAGCTGGAAGCGTCCGCCGGGGAGCTCGCGGTGCTCCTCGATGACGGCGGTGGTGCCGACGTCATGGGGGACGGCGGAACCCCCGACCTCGTTCCCGTGCTTGATGAGGATCACGCCGAAGACGCCGCCGCTCTCGATCAGTTCGCGGGTCATAGTCTTGTAGCGCTCCTCGAAGATCTGGAGGGGCAGCTCGTGGCCCGGGAAGAGGACCGCGCGCAGCGGGAACAGGGGAATCTCGAGGCTCGCCACGAGGGCAGTGTACCTTTCGCGGGGAGGGCGGGGGAGGGTGGCGGCGGCGGTCCGGCGATCGCTCTAGAGCGGCGCCTCGACCTGCATGCGCGACACCGCGCGGGCGCCGGCCGGTACGGGCTCGTCCGTGAGGATGTCGTCCAGGTCGCGGCTCAACCCATCCGAGTCGTCCAGGCCGTAGCCGTGGATGTAGACGTTCGGCACGAGGTAGGCCCACCAGTCGGGGAGGCGCCAGTACCTCGGGTCGATGTCGTCCTTCACGCAGAGCGTCGTGCGGAGGCCGGGAATGGCCTCCAGCAGTTGAAACGTCCTGCCCGTGTCGAAGAGCGTATCGACGACGAGGTTGAAGCCTTCGAGCACCTGCTCCGGGAACGGATTCTCGGATTTTGGCCTGACGTGGGTGATGCGCGAGGGGCGCCCGTGGCTGCCCTCGAGCACGCTTGCGAGGTCGCCGGAGAAGCGGCAGGCGGCGGTATCAATGCACACAATGGGGATCTCCCCTGCGGGGAAGCCCTTGGCAATCCGGACAGCGAGCGCGCGAACGCCCTGCCGTATCTCTTCGTGCGTCAGCAGGAGCGTCGCGCCCACTACTCGATGCCGGCGAGCTGCTTCGCGTAGTTGAGCGTGCGCCGTCCGTCGTAGGCGCGAGCGATCATGAGCTTCTCCGCTTCGAGCGAACCCTCGGCGTGGATCGCCAGGACCGCATGATAGCCGCCGAAGTCGCCGGTTGTGAGGTCGCTGACCATGTTCATGGCGCGCATGCGCGTCTCGCCGTCGACGCCCTCGCGGCCACCGAGGTAGTGGCGGAGCAGGTCGCCGATCTCCGGGCTGTCGAAGTCCTCGAGGCCGGGGGCAGTTACGAGCGAGCCGCCGGCGATGTCCTGCACGTGCTGGAGAGCCTCGTGGTAGTTGTGGGCGAAGTGGTACTTGGCGATGTTCGTGGTCATGGCGTCGGGGGCGTAGATGCCCTCCTCGTCGGGCGCGCCGCGGATGGCGGCCATCTCGATGAGGCCGCGCAGGGTCTCGGCGTAGCTGACGAGCCAGACGAGCTTCTCGCGGATGTGGCCGGCGCGGGTGATGCCGTTCAGGTCGGCCATGAGCTGGCCCGCGCCCACGAGCGCGTCGACGAGGGGGAGCTTGTAGGAGACCGCGGTGAAGCGGTGGTACTCGACGAAGCCGAGGGCGAGGGGGGCAGCGAACTGGTGCTCGCCGGCGAGGAAGACGCGCTCGTTGGGCACGAACACGTCGTCGAAGATGGTGGTGGTCTCCATCATCTTGCGGTCGGCGCTGAGGGGGTTTTCGAACGCGTTCTTGGACCAGCCGCCGTAGGGGCTGGCGACGAGCTTGAGGCCGGGGGTGTCGGGCGGCACGGCGAAGGCGACGGCGTAGTCGGCATCGGCCTCGGACATGGCGCGCGTGGGCAGCACGATGACCTCGTTCACGTTGGTCGTGCAGCTCGTGTGGGTCTTGGCGCCGCGCACGACGATGCCGTCGGGGCGGCGGTCGACGATGCGCAGGTAGTAATCGGGGTGGGGCTGGCCGCCGGGGCCGGCGGAGCGGTCGCCTTTCGCGTCGGTCTGGGCGACGGACATGGTGAGGTCGTTGTCGCGGCAGTGGCGGTAGAAGTCGTCGAGGCGGGCGCGGTAGGAGGTCTCGCGGGCCTGGTCGACGGCGCGGGTGATGCGCATGAGGCCGAAGAGCGCGTCGCTGCCGATCTCCTTGACGAGGGGCACGAGGGTCCTGCCGCGGGCGGTGGAGGCTTCGATGAGCTGTGAGCGCTTGAGCAGGTCGTCGTTGCTGCGGGGGACCTTGAAGTAGCGGGCGTAGGGCTCGTCCTCATCGTCGATGATGGTGAGGTCCTTGAATTCGGGTTCCTCGGCCATCTCGTAGTCGACGCAGGCGTGCCTGGCGGCCTTGGAGATGACGGGGTGGGTGGTCACGTCATCGACGCGCTCGCCGCGGTAGTAGACGGTGCGCCCGTCCTTGAGGGATTCGAGGTATTCGGCTGGCGTGCGCAGGCCCATGGCGTTCGTCTCCGTGCGTGGTCAGATTGGCGGGCGCGGCCCGCCGGTGTGAGTGCGAGCGGCAATGATACGCGGGGGCGGGGTTTCGGGATGTGAGGCGCCCGAAGCTGCGATAGACTCCGGCACCCCAGAAGAGGCACCTGCATATGACTGAAGAGAATTGGCAAGCCTCGCGGCTTATCCCCATATCCGGCATCCGCGGAGGCGAAGAACAAGAACGCCGTGGCACATCAGCGCTCTTGGCGGTGCTCACCGCGGTTCACGAGTTCGAGCGCGAGGTACTGAGGCCGTTGGGCGCACCCGCAGGGAGAGTGTCGTCTTTCTGCGAAGTTCCCTTTGAACTAGCCGACGGGAGGAAGGTCCGCGTCGATGGCGTAATCCGAGCGGTACGAGGGAAACGCACCTGGACGCTCCTCGTCGAAGTCAAGACCGGCAAGGCCGAGCACTCTCGCGAACAAGTCGAAGCTTATCTGGATGTGGCAAAGCAGGAAGGCTTCGAGGGTCTCCTCACCATCAGCAACCAGCTGGTATCGGTCTACGGGCGCCATCCGATTGACGTTGATGGCAGACGCTACCGCAGTGTTTCCCTCCACCACCTCTCCTGGGCCAGAATCCTTGCTACTGCCCTGAGAGTGAACGATCACATCGGGGTCGAGGATTCAGATCAGGAGTGGATCCTCAGCGAGCTCATCAGGTATCTCCAGCACGAACAGTCCGGTGCACGATCCTTCGACGACATGGGTCCCGACTGGAATCCACTACGCACGGCCTTGAGGGAGGGGACCCTTCAGCGCGGGGACGAGGCCGCATCAAGCGTCGCCGCCCGCTGGGAACAGCTACTCCAGCACATCAGCCTCAGCCTCGCGGCCAGACTTGGTGGCGATGTCCATCCAGTGCTTAGTCGCAGAGAAGCTCAAGACCCCTCGCTCCGAACGACCGCCCTGAGTAGGGAATTGGCTACGCTGGGCACTCTTTCAGGAGTAATCGCGATACCCAACACTGTCGCTCCCATCGAGATCACTGCGAACCTGAAGACGATGGATACGTCCGTCGCGGTCACCGTGGATGCTCCGGAGACGGGCCGCTCCACCACACGGCTCAATTGGCTCCTGCGCCAGCTGAGGAGTGCGCCCGATTCTCTCCGCATCGATGCAGCATTTGAGCGAACCAAGATCAGGGCCTCAGCGCTGCTTGGCGATGTGCGTAGCGATCCGAAAGCCGTACTCGCCGGCACGGATCGCCGCCCACGGTCGTTCACCGTAGCCCGAACGGGAAAGATGGGCAACAAGCGGCGAACGGGATCCGGCAGCTTCGTCGGAGATGTGGAGCAACTCGTTGACGAGTTCTATCGCGAGGTCGTGCAGGGGCTGAAGGTATGGACTCCGCCTGCCCCGAAGCTGGCAGCAGAGAAGCCGCAGGCGGATCAAACGCCGGTCGCGGCAGCGGAACCAGAGGCAGGGGGGGCCGGCTCCTAGGCCAGGAAGCCCTCGACAAGGAACGCGGCGACCTCTTCGTCGCTGAGCTCGAGGATGCGGCGGCAACTTCATCCGTGTGCTGGCCCAAGAGTGGGGCGGGTGGTCGGCAATGCCGGGGTACACTTGTCGCATGAGCGAGAACGCCCCTTCCGCGAGTGAAGCGCGGTCGTACGTGCGGGAAGCTGCCGAGGCCGAGTCCGACTCCATCTTCTTTGGCGACCCCGTTCGCCACGTTGAAGAGAAGATCCGCAGGGCGGCAATCGTGCTTCAGGCCACCGGCGTTGAACGGCCGGGCGCACGGCCTCTCTGGAAAGCGCAAGCCTGGCCAAGCCTCATGCCCCCGAGTCTCGAAGCAGAGCTGTTGGTGAAGGTAGACCCTTCCCCCACCATCGTCCTGACGACACGCGACCTTGCGAGTGCGGAGAACTTTCTCGCCGCGTTTGCCGAGCGCTCCGGCATCGAAGTGCGCCTGGACGAGCTGACGGGGGACGAGCCCCCAGCCGAAGCATGGCCGCGAGTGGCCACGGCGCTCCGCTGGCTGGCCATCGATGGAAGCGACCACCGGCTCATCAGCAGGAGCACGAAGGGGTGAACCCTCGCGTTCCTAGGCGAGAACGCCTTCGACCAACAGCGCCGCGACTTCTTCGTCGCTGAGCTCGAGGATGCGGCGGCAGACCTCGTCGGTGTGCTGGCCGAAGAGGGGGGCGGGGGCCTGGTGGAAGCCCGGGGTCTCGCTGAGGCGGGCGCAGGGACCGTCGTAGGCGCTGCGGCCCGTCTCGGGGTGGTCGAGGTACTGGTAGTAGGCGCGCTCCCGCATGTGCGGGTCCTTGTCGAGGATGTCCTGGGCGTTCTGGACGACGCCGGCGGGGACGCCGCGGGCCTGGAGCTCGGCCATCACGTCCTCGGCGCGGCGCTCGCTGGTCCATGCGCTCACGAGAGCCTCGAGGGCGTCCTCGTTGGCCTTGCGCGCCTCGTGCGTGGCGAAGCGGGGGTCGGCGACGGTAGCGGAGTCGCCGATTGCGTCGCAGATGGCGGCCCACTGCTCGTCGCTGTGGCAGGCAATGGCGATCCAGCGGTCCTCGGAGCCCTCGGAGGTGGGGTCGTCGGCGCAGCGGAAGGCGCCGTGGGGGGCGGCGATGGGGCTGCGGTTGCCCGTGCGCCTCTGGACGACGCCGTTGGCGGTGTAGTCGAGGATGGCGGGGGCGAGGGCGTTCACGACCGACTCGATCTGGGGCATCTCGACGAGCTGGCCCTCTCCATTTATGTCGCGATGGCGGAGGGCAGCGAGCAGAGCGAAGGCGAGGTGGCCGGGGTTGACCACGTAGTCGGGATAGTTGGTGCCGATGCCGATGGGCGGGTGGTGGGGGAAGCCGGAGAGCTCGCTGATACCGGTGATGGGCGTGAGCACGGCGCCGAAGCCGAGGAAGTCGCGATGGGGGCCGCTCATGCCCTGCATGGGGGCGTAGCCGGCGACGATGCGGGGGTTGGCGGCGGAGACGTGCTCGTAGAGGAGGTTCCACTTCTGCAGGACGCGCGGGGTGAAGTTGGTCATGAAGATGTCGGAGCGCTCGATCAGGCGATAGGCGATCTCCTGGCCGCGCTCGCTGTTCAGGTCGAGCAGGAAGCTGAGCTTGCCCGCGTTGAAGTTGTTGAAGTAGCCGGAGGCGTTGTAGGTGTTGCTCATCCGGGAGCCGTCCTCGTTGAGGGCAACGGGCTCGACGATGCGGAGGGAGTCGATGCGGGCCTCGGATTCGACGCGGACGACCTCTGCGCCGAAGGTGGCGAGCGTCTGCCCCGCGATGGGTCCGGCGCCGAACCAGGAGAAGTCGGCGATGCGCACGCCCTCCAGGGGGAGGCGGGGGCGGCTAGCGGATGTAACGGGCCGGGCCGGGGTCGCGTTCCAGCCGGCGTCGTCGTGCTGGCCGAGAGCGGGTGGCGAAGCCACGGTCGCGGGGATGGCGGAGAGGCGGTAGGGCGGGCCGGGGAAGTCGACCTCGCGGGAGTCGACCGCGACGGGCTGGTACCAGTCGCGAGCGCGCAGTTGGCGGTTCTCGACAAGGTCGCGGGGGGTCGAGACGAGGCCGACGAGAAGGCGCCGACCCTGGCCCTCCTCGTACGCTTCGAGGGCGGTCATGGTCGAGAGGAAGGAGGCGAAGACCTCGTTGATGTGAGCGAGCTGGCCGGCGATGCCGGCAGCGGCGTCGGGGTCGGCAAGGGCCTGGGCGAGGAACCGGAGGTTCATGCCCTGGACGAGCTCCTTGTAGGCCTCGTCGTGGAGGTCGTGCTCGAAGCCGGCCTCGTCCATCCAGGCGACGACCTCGGGGAAGTCAGCGCCGCCCGGGGCGGTGATGTAGGCCATCACGTACCCGGCCTTCGTCGGGTACACGCCGACGCCGGGGATGGGCATGCGGAGAAGGCCGAGGGGACCGGTGCGCACGCGGTTGGTGCGCTGGAAGTCCCACATCATCATGGCCGTCTCCTGGGGCAGGGAGAGGGCCTCCTGCACGGACACGTCGACGTGCTGGCCCTGGCCGGTGCGCTCCGCGTGGTGGAGGGCGACGAGCGTGCCCTGGGCGGCCTGGATGCTGGCGCAGATGTTGCCCTGGTTGCCGTAGATGAGGTTGGGCGGGTCCTCAGGCATGCCGGCGAGCGTCATCACGCCTCCCATCGCCTGGCCGACGATGTCGCTGTAGGCGAAGTTAGCGTGGGGGCCCGTCTGTCCGAAGCCGGTGATGGAGGTGTAGACGAGGTCGGGGCGTTCCCCTCTGAGGTCGTCGTAGCCGAGGCCGTGGCGGGCGAGGGCGCCGGGCACGTGGTCCTCGAGGACGATGTCCGCTCCGAGGGCGAGCTCGCGGGCGCGAGCGCGGTCTGCTTCCTGTTCGAGATCGAGGACGAGCGAGCGCTTTGAGCTGTTCTGGGACCAGAAGGCGATGCTGCCGTCGGGATCGGGGCCGCCGTCGAGGAAGGGCGGGGTCTGGCGCTGGGCACCGCCGCCGGGGGGCTCGATCTTGATGACGTCGGCGCCGAGGTCGGCGAGGAGCTTGCCGCAGTAGGCGCCGATCTCGTCGGTGAATTCGAGGACGCGAAGGTTGGCGAGGGCGCCATCGGGCATGGCTACTTCCCCACTCCGGCCGTGACCGTGGCCGGGAGCCTATCGGTCAGGATTTCGACCGTCTCACCGATGATCTCTTCGAGGATGACGTATGCGGGTCGCACTTCATCGAGCATGCCCGCGATCTGACCGGCGGCGTTCATGAGGAGATCCTCACGGCCCGCCTGGCGGAGGGAGTGGGCAACATCGCGGATGACGATGCCCTGGACGCCCATGGGGAGGGCGCGGATGCCGCTCGCCTCCCAGGCGTCGATGAGGGGATTGCGGATGTTGCGCATGGTCTTGCCGCTGTAGAGGCGGGTGATCTTCGTGTCCTCCTCGGTGGCGGCGAGGATGCGTTCAAGCTGGGCCTTCGGCTGGTTCGCCTCCTCGGCGACGAGGAAGGCGGTGCCGACCCAGACGCCGGCGGCCCCGGCGGCGAGCATGGCGGCCATGCCCCGCCCGCTGGCGATCCCGCCGGCGGCGATGACGGGGACGGGGTCGATGGCGTCGATGACCTGTGTGACAAGGGGGAGGGTGCCGATTCGCCCCGTGTGGCCGCCGGCCTCGGTACCCTGGGCGACGACGGCATCGACGCCCGCCTCAGCGACGCGCTTCGCGTTCTTGACGTTGCCGACAAGGGAGAGGACGACGGTCCCGTTGGCGTGCAGGCGGTCGATCCAGGGAGCGGGGCTCCCGAGCCCGGAGGCGAAGACGGGCACCTTCTCCTCAATCACGACCTCCATCTGCGAATCGGACCTGCCGGCGCGCTGGCCGCGGAGGGCGGGGCGGGTGTCGGTGGCGATGGGCGGGGCCTCGACCCAGGGCACATCAAATGCGGCGAGCATCCCCTTGAGGCCGTCGCGGACCTCGGCGGGAACGAGGTCGCGGGGGTCGGCGGGCGCAGGCTTGCCGGCGAGAGAACCCATGTAGTTGGCCGGCAACAGGAGGTCGACGCCAAACGGCTTGTCGGTCATGCCCCGCGTCTTGTTGATCTCCTCGCGGAGACGCTCCGGTGCGTAGCTGCTGCCGCCGAGGACGCCCAGGCCTCCGCCGTTCGAGACGGCGGCGGCCAGCTCGGCCGTGGCGACCGGTCCGGTGATGCCGCCGGCGACGGGGCCCATGCCGGCGAGGGCAAAGGGGTACTCGACGCCGAGCAGGTCACAGAGGGCGGTTCGGAGGACGGGACGGGCCATCGGGCGCTCCCACGGGAGGGTTCGCGCAGTATAGCCGGGCGCGGATTGCAGACCCGGCCGGCGAGGGGGCACCTATAATCGCGGCGTGGCTGGCAACGGCGCGAAACCGCGCCTGGTGATCCTCGATTCGCACGGTATTCTCTTCCGCGCTTTCTTCGCGCTGGGCTCGGCGCCCAACCCGATGATGAGCAGCAAGGGCGAGCTGACGTTCGCGACCTACGGGTACGCGGAGTCGCTGCTGCGCGTGTTCGACCAGCTCAGCCCGACACACATCTGCGCGGCCTGGGACGCCAAGGGCAAGACGTTCCGGCACGAGGCTCGCGAGGACTACAAGGCGACTCGCCGGGAGACGCCCGCGGACCTGCTGCCGCAGATGGATCGCGTGCGGGAGATGCTGAACGCGTTCGCCATCCCCGTGTACGAGGCACCCGGGTTCGAGGCCGATGACGTGGCGGGCACGATCGCGACGCGCACGGCGGCCGAGGGCATCGATACGTGGATCGTGACGCTGGACACAGACCTCGTGCAGCTGATCCGGCCCAATCTCCAGCTCTTCATGTACCGCCCCTACCAGCGCGACACCGTCGCGTACGACACGAAGGCGGCGAGCGAGCGCTGGGGATTCAGCCCGCCCTACATGATCGACTTCAAGGCGCTGCGGGGGGACGCGAGCGACAACATCCCGGGGATCAAGGGGGTGGGCGACAAGACCGCCGCCAACCTGATCCGGCAGTTCGGACCGGTCGAGGAGATCTTCGCGCGGCTGGACGAGGTGAAGTCGAAGTCGGTGCGGGCGAAGCTGGAGGGGAAGCGGGAGGAGGCGCTGGACAGCAAGGAGCTGATCACGATCCGCACGGACGTACCCTGCGACTTCGACCTGGACGCCTGCGAGGCGACCGATTACGACCGCGAGAAGGTGGTGGCGTTCTTCCGGGAGCTGGAGTTCCGCAGCCTCATCGACCGGCTGCCGGAGGCCGCCGGGGCCGAGGAGGCGCCCACCTCCGAAGCGGAGCCGGGCGAGTACGCGAACGTAACCGACGAAGGGGGGCTGCGGGCGCTGGCGGAGACGCTGCGGGGCGCGGGCGCGTTCGCCGTGGGAGCGCTCTCGACGGCTGGCGACTCGACGCATCCGCTCCTGCTGGGGCTGGCATTCGCGACGGAGCCGGGGCGAGCGTGGTACGTCCCGATCGGGCACGCGCCGCGGCTCGACAGCCCGAGCCAGCAGCTCTCGCTGGAGACGATCCGGGAGGCACTGGGTCCGCTGCTGGCGGACGCGTCGCTGCCGAAGACGGCGTACGGGGCGAAGCACCTGCTGCACCAGCTGTCGCGGGCGGGGATGGCGCTGAGGGGGGTGACGCACGAGGCGGGGCTGATGGCGTTCCTGCTGGGGGAGACCTCGCAGGCGCTGGGCAACCTCGTGAACGAGCGCCTGGGGGTGGAGCTGCGTCCCCTGACGGCGCTGACGGGCACCGGCCGGAAAGCGATCCCGCTTGCGCAGGTGGACCCGGAAGCGGCGGGGGAGCTGGCCTGCCAGCAGGTCGACCTGCTGCTCCAGGTGCTCCCCGAGCTCGAGGCGCAGCTGCGGGAGCGGGGCCAGTGGGAGCTGTACGAGGAGATGGAGCTGCCCCTGATACCCGTGCTGGCGGAGATGGAGGCGGTCGGGGTGGGGATCGATACGAACGTGCTGCGCGAGATCTCGGATGGGCTGATAGGCGAGATCGAGGAGGCGGAGACGACGGTCTACGAGCACGTCGGGCGCCAGTTCAACATCGGCAGCCCGCAACAGCTGAGCGACATCCTCTTCCGCGAGCTGGGGCTGCCGGCCACGCGCCGCACGAAACAGGGCCACAGCACGGACCAGCGGGCGCTGGAGGGGTTGCGCGAGGCGCACCCCATCATCGACTCAATCTTCCAGTACCGGCAGCTGACGAAGCTGAAGTCGACGTACCTCGACGCGCTGCCGGGAACCGTCTCCCCCGAGGATGGCCGCATCCACACGGACTTCCAGCAGACGGTAGCGGCGACGGGGCGGCTGAGCAGCACGAACCCGAACCTGCAGAACATCCCCGTGCGCACGGAGATGGGTCGAGACATCCGCCGCGCATTCGTGCCCGAGGGGTACGACGACCCGCTCTACGTGGCGGCCGACTACTCCCAGATCGAGCTGCGGGTGCTGGCGCATATCACCGAGGACACGGGGCTGATCGAGGCGTTCCTGGCGGATGCGGACATCCACCAGGCAACGGCGGCGAGCGTCTACGGGGTCGAGCCGGGGGACGTGACGCGGCAGATGCGGGACACGGCGAAGATGGTGAATTTCGGGATCGCCTACGGGATGGGGGCGTTCGGGCTGAGCGACCGCACGGGCATGACGCGGGAGGAGGCGGAGACGTTCATCGAGACGTACTACACGAACTTCCCGGGTATCAAGGCGTGGCAGGAGCATGTGCTGACGACGACGAAGGGGCAGGGGTACGCGGAGACGCTGTACGGGCGGCGGCGCTACCTGCCGGCCATCCACAGCCGCAACTTCCAGGTGCGCAGCGCGGCCGAGCGCGAGGCGATCAACATGCCCATCCAGGGGACGGCGGCGGACATCATCAAGGTGGCGATGATCCGGATTGCGGAGACGGCGCGGGAGCGCGAGCTGCGCAGCCGCATGATCCTGCAGGTCCACGACGAGCTCATCTTCGAGGGCCCGTCGGACGAGGCGGACGAGGTGGCGGCGTTGCTGGCGGAGATCATGCCGGCCAGCCTCGAGCTGAAGGTGCCGCTGAAGGTCGACCTGAAGCGGGGCCGGACGTGGGGGGAGCTGTAGGAGGCGTAGTCCGCAGCGACATTCTCGTGCAATCCGAAGGTAGTACTTTCAGATTGCGCAGGTTCCCTGGCCGGCTGAGCTCCTAGCCACCCCCTATTGCAGGCACGATGGTGACCTCGTCGTTCGGGGCGATAGGCTCGGTGAGGCCGTAGCGGGCGTTTCGTGGGCTTACTCTTCCCACCACTATCACCAAGGCTCGCACTTGTAGGTGGAAGAACGTGGGCTCATGGGGTAGCAATTCCAGTGAGGAGCGCAGCGGCCGCGATAGTGGGGTCGCATAGTGTCCACCCGCCTCTCCGCCACAGCGCTCCCTCGCTTGGCCCTTTGTTCCCATCTGGCGAGTTCGGTCGCCTTCGACGCGCACTCTGCTGCAGTGGGAGTAGGTTCTGCGGCACGGGGAGTTGGAGGAGGGCTCGCCCCAGTGGTACATGCAGCCAGGACCGACACTGAGACAGCCAGCAAGAGGGCACATTTCACAGCGAGAACGACTCGAGTCCTCTTCTTCACTTCGCCAGCTACTACCAAGCGCCACCCCCTATCGCCGGCACGATGGTGACCTCGTCGTTGGGGGCGATGGGCTCGGTGAGGCCGTAGCGGAAGGCGTGGCCGTTGAGAGCGACGGAGAGTTCGGGGCGCACGCGGCCGTCCTCCACGGCGCGTTCGTAGAAGCCGGGGCAGCGGACGTCGACGGCGCGGAGCACCTCGCCGAGCGTGGCGCCCGCGACCTCGAGGGCCGCGGCGCCAGCGCAGAGCGAGCGCAGGGGCGACGGTATGAGAACCGTCGCCACCGGACTACTGCAGGTTGTGGAGCTCCTCCACCACGCGCCGTGGGGAGATGGGCAGCTCCGTGAAGCGATGCCCGGTGGCATCGTGGATGGCGTTGGCGATGGCCGCCAATGGCGGAACGATCGGCACCTCGCCCACGCCCCGCACACCGAACGGATGTCCGGGGTTGGGAACCTCGACGATGATCGTGTCGATCATCGGGAGGTCGAGGGTGGTGGGCATGCGGTAGTCGAGGAAGGAGGCGTTTTCCATGCGCCCGTCCTCGCCGTAGTAGTACTCCTCGTTGAGCGCCCAGCCGATGCCCTGGACGACACCGCCCTGCATCTGGCCCTCGACGTAGGAGGGATGCACGGCGGTGCCGGCGTCCTGGGCGATGGTGTAGCGGAGGATGTCGACCTTGCCGGTGTCGGGGTCGACCTCGACATCCACGACGTGGACGCCATAAGCAGCCCCGGGGGTGCGGGCCATGACGGTGCCGCGACCCTGGATGGGGCCACCGGTCTCCATCTGCTTCCCCGCAATCTCGGCGAAGGTCATCGTCTTCTCGCTGTCGGAGGTGTGCCGCACGGAACCGTCGACGTACTCGATGTCCTCGGCCTCGCACTCCCAGAGCTGGGCCGCGCGGGTGACCAACTGCTGCTGGACGTCGAGGCCCGCCTCGTAGACGGCCTGGCCGCTGGCGTAGGCCGTACGCGAGCCGCCGGTCACGTCGTTGTGGCCAACGGAGTCGGTGTCGACGACGGTGGGGCGGATGCTGTCGTACTCGATGCCGAGGGTCTCGGCGAGCTGCATAGCGAGGGCGGCGCGTGTGCCGCCAATGTCGGTCGAGCCCTCGATGAGGTTGACCGTGCCATCCGGGTTCACCGAGGCGATGACGGACGACTGCATGCCCGCGTTGAACCAGAAGCCGCTGGCAACGCCACGGCCGCGGTTCGGACCCTCGATCGGCGACTGGTAGTGCTCCGAGGACTGGGCCGCCTGGACCGTCTCCTCGTGGCCGATGCGCGGGTGGGCGACACCGGTGATCATGCGCGAGCCCTCGCTGGCGCTGTTGCTCAGGCGGAACTGGAGCGGGTCGGACCCGGTCTCGCGGGCGAGCTCGTCGATGAGCTGCTCGACGCAGAAGGCGGCGTTGGGCGCGCCCGGGGCGCGGTAGGCGGCCACCTTCGGCTTGTTCACGACGACGTCGTAGGCGTCGACCTTGAAGTTCTCCACCTCGTAGGGGGAGAGCATGCACATGGCGCCGGCCATGACGGGCGAGCCGGGGAAGGCTCCCGCCTCGTAGGCGAGGCTGACCTCGGCGGCCGTGATCTTGCCGTCCTTGACGGCGATCTTGCCCTGCATGTGGCCGCCGCTCGTAGGACCCGTCGCCTGGAAGACGTCGGTGCGGTCCATGGTGAGCTGCACGGGGCGCCCGCACTTGCGGGAGAGGAGCGCCGCGACGGGCTCCAGGTAGACACCGATCTTGCCGCCGAAGCCGCCGCCGATCTCCATCGGGATCACGCGGATGCGGGACACGGGGAGCTGAAGCAGTTCGGCCAGGGCGGAGCGCACGGCGAAGGCGCCCTGCGTGCTCGTCCAGACCGTGAGGGTGCCGTCGGAGTTCCAGTTGGCGGTGCCGTTGTGGGGCTCGATGTAGCCCTGGTGCACCATCTTCGTGTCGAACTCACGCTCGACCACGACATCGGCCTCGGCGAAGGCAGCCTCGGTGTCGCCGCCCTCGAAATGGTTGTGGGCGGCGATGTTGCTGGCGCTGTCGGAGAGCTCGCCCGTCGGGGTCTTGGTGTGGCGGCTCTCCTCGAGCAGGGGGGCGTCCTCCCGCATCGCGTCCTGCACGTTGAGGACGGGCGGGAGTGCCTCGTACTCGACCTTGATGGCCTCAATCGCCGTGAGCGCGTCGTGCACGTTCGTGGCGGCAACGCCCGCGATGGCGTGGCCGCGGTAGAGCGCCTTGTCGGCGGCGAGCACGTTCCTGCTCATGTCGGAGGCAGTGGAGATGCCCTCGCCCATGTCGACGACCTTGTCGGAGACGACGGGGAGGTCGGTGTGGGTGACGACGGCGAGCACGCCGGGCATGGCCTCGGCCGCGCTCGTATCGATGGAAACGATGCGGGCGTGGGCGTGGGGGCTGCGCAGGATCGCGCCATGGACGAGGTCGGGAAGGTGAATGTCGGCGCCGTAGAGCGCCTTGCCCGTGACCTTCTCGACGCCATCGGGGCGGATGGGGCGGGTGCCGATGACCTTGTAGTCGGGCTTCTCGGTGGTTGTCATGCGGAGACCTCCTCCATCTCGGACGCCTTGAGGACGGCGCGGACGATCTTGTCGTAACCGGTGCAGCGGCAGAGGTTGCCGGCCAGCCAGTGGCGGACGCGGCCCTCGTCGGGGGTGGGTTCGCTATCGAGCAGGGCCTTGGCGGCAACGATGAAGCCGGGGGTGCAGACGCCGCACTGGAGCGCGGCCTCTTCGAGGAAGCACTGCTGCAGGGGATGCAGCGTCTCGCCTGCGGCGACGCCCTCGATAGTCGTGACCTCGGCGCCCTCGGCCTCGACGCCGAGAACGCAGCAGGAGTTCACCACGCGGCCGTCCATCAGGACGCTACAGGCGCCGCAGTTGCCGTTGTTGCAGCCTTCCTTCGTGCCGGTGAGGCCGAGCTCGTCGCGCAGGACTTCGAGCAGGCTCTGGCGGGGCTCGCAGAGGAAGTCGATCTCCTCGCCATTGAGGGTGGTCTGGATGTGGGATCGGCGGATGGGCATTGGGCTCAGGCCTCCCGGGCTCGGTCGAGCGCCCGGTTGAGGGCGCGGTTGGTGAGGACGCGGGTCAGGTGCACGCGCTGGGCGATGGAGCCGCGCATGTCGGTGATGGGCGTGGCGGCGTCGGCGGCGATGTCCGCAGCACGGGCGAACGCCTCCTCGGTGGGCGCCTCGCCCACGAGCGCGTCGCCGGCGGCGGCCACGAACAGCGGCGTCGGCGCAACGGCGCCGACGGAGATGCGGGCCGCTTCAATGCGCTCACCGTTGGCGTCGAGATCGATGCGGGCGCCGACGTTCACGACGGCGATGTCCATCTCGTTGCGGGGGATGAAGCGCTGGAAGAACGAGCCCGAGTTGGCGGGCTGGGGCGGAATGTTCACTTTCACGATGAGCTCGCCGGGGCCGAGGACGTTCTGGCCGGGGCCGGTGAAGAAGTCCTCAAGGGCGAGCTCGCGCGTACCGTCCGCGGAGCCAAGCGTGAGCGTGGCGCCGAGGGCGATGAGCGCGGGTACGGTGTCGGCGGCGGGACCGGAGTTGCCGATGTTGCCGCCGAAGCAGGCGCGGCTCTGGATCTGGATGCCGCCGATGAGGGTCGCGCAATCGATCACGCAGGGCAGGCGGCGGACGATCTCGTCGTCCTCGTAGATCTCGGCGAACGGGACGGAGGCGCCGATCTCGAGGCCACCGTCGTCGGTCCAGCCGTAGCTCACGAGCTCGGGGATGTGCTTGACATCGATGAGTTGGTCGACCTGTTTCCGGCCCTCGCGGAGCTGGACGATGATGTCGGTACCGCCAGCGAGGAAGGCCGAGGCCTTGCCGTTCTGGAGGGCGGCGTACGCCTCGCCAAGCGAGAAGGGCGCCAGATATTCGATCTCCTTCATGAACAATCCTTCGGAAGGCTGAGCGGCCATGCGCCGCCCGCAGCAGCGCTCGATCATAAGGGGCAAGCTCCATGTTGTCTGCGAACGGGCCTCTACGGGGGCGTCAAGCGGGCCCTTGGGCCTCGTTCCAGGCGCGAAGGGCGGCGGGCCGGTTGGTGATGATGCCGTCGACGCCGGCCTCGGCGAGGCGGCTCCAGTCGTCGGGGGTGTCCGCGGTCCAGGCCCAGAGGCGGAGGCCGTGGCGTCGGGCCGCTTCGACGGCATGGGGCGCGACGATGCCATGGAAGAGCGAGATGGCGCCGATGCCGTGCTCGGCGGCGCGGGCGCAGAGCGTCGCCAGCCCGGCGCCGCCGATGGGCGCGACGATGGCGGCGGCATCGACCTCGGGAGCAAGTGCGCGAGCGCGCTCCACGAGGTCGTGGTCGAAGGAGTGGAGGGCGGTCCAGGACTCGGCCCCGCGGCGGCGGATGACGGCGAGGGTCGCGTCGAGGAGGGCGGGGCCGTCCTCGCGGTGGTCGGGGGCGACCTTCAGCTCACACATGACGGCGATGCGGCCAGAGACGAGGTCGAGCACCTCGTCGAGGGAGGGGACGTGCTCGCCCTCGCCCGCATCGGCGCGGGCGAGGTCCGCGAGGGAGGCGTCGCGGACGGGGCCGGAGAGGTTGGTGGTGCGGTCGAGGGTGTGGTCGTGGAGGAGGACGGGGACGCCGTCGGCGCAGAGGTGCAGGTCGATCTCCATTGCGTCGGCGCTGGCGAGGGAGGCGCGCACGCCCGCGAGGGTGTTCGCGGGCGCCTCGCCCGCGGCGGCGGCGTGGGCGATGACGACCGGTGCGCTCATGGCGCTAGCGAGGGTAGCGCTTCTCCCTTGGGATGTACGATGGCCGTCCCTCCGACCAGTGAGAAGGCAACTGCATCGAGGAGCGTCGCCGTGACCAATGTTTGGGTAGTCCGCGCTGATGGCGGCAAGTACACGGAAGCCTGCGTCAAGGGCGGATACACCGGCATCGGATGGGACTTGGAAGACCTGACCGAGGTCAGGGACTACTTCGATATCCGTGCACGCTACACGGAGAGCTATCCAGAGGACAGCAGTAACAGCGTAATCGGACAACAGGCAGGGCAGATCACCCGCTTCCTTCTTGAGATAAATGCTGGAGACTATGTGATTACCCCCTCCATTGATACGGAGTGGCTTCACTACGGCAAGGTTGGGGAAAACCCCTCGTACTCCTACTTCTCAGGAGACGATGGATGCCCCTACCGCCATCGCCGCAGCGTTGAGTGGGCTAGCAAACGGCTCAATCGATCCGACTTCTCAATCCCCTTTCAAAACACTCTCCGTGCCTCCCTGACGGTCTTTGCAGTCTGGAAAGGCGAAGAGTTCCTCGAAAAAATCGGCCTCGCAGATCGGAAGGCGACGGCTGGTGGTGCAGGGTACGATCCCTACCGGGCCGTCCTTGACCAGATCCTCGAACTCGACGACAGGGAGTTCGAAATCCTAACTGGCCACCTCCTCACAGCGTTGGGGTTCGAAGGGTCAGAGGTGACTGGGAAGTCAGGTGACGGGGGCGTTGATGCCACCGGCGTTCTGAATGCCTCGAACCTAGCCCAGGTCAAGGTCTTTGTGCAGGCGAAGCGGTACCAGCTGGGGGCCACAGTTACCGCTCGCACGGTCAAGGAACTACGCCAGTCGATACCTTTCGGGGGGCAGGGCGCATTCATAACAACTGCGGACTTTCAGAAGAAGGCGGCTGACGTGGCCCTTGAGGCAGGATTCCCACGCATCGGTCTGATCAACGGCTCGCAGCTCGTAGACCTCCTCATTGAGCACTGGCAGGACATCCCCGAGGAGTTCCGAGACCTGCTCGGCCTCAAGCCCGGCCTGGTAAGGGCTTGACTTCCCACATCCGTGTCTGACTCAGGCGGCCCGCCGGCGGGCCGCAACCCCTTCGTCAACCGCGACTATCGGGCGTGGCTGACGGCCTCGGTGGTGACGGCGCTCGGCGTCGGCATCCAGATCGTGACGGTGCCGCTGTTCATCCGGGACCGCGTGGAGCCAGACGAGCGCGCGGCGGCGATTGCCGGGGCGCTCATCATCCAGACCCTACCCGGGCGTGTTCCTGACGCTGCTCGGCGGGGTCATCGCGGACCGCATGGAGCCACGGCTGCTCCTGTTCCGGGCGACGGCGGTGGCGGCGACGGTTTCCGCCGTGTACATCGTGCTCTCAGCGGCCGAGGTGACGATCGTGTGGCCGGTGTTCGCGCTCTCGGCTGCGGTCGGGGCGGTGGCGGCGTTCGAGCAGCCGGCGCGGCAGGGCGTGCTCCCGCAGATGGTCACGCGCCCGCAGCTTCAGAACGCGGTCATCCTTGGGAATGTGGGGTTCCTCGCAGCGGGACAGTTCGCGGGGCCGGGGCTGGGAGGGCTGGTAGGCGGCGACGTCGGGTTGACGGCCGCGTTCGCGCTTGAGACCGGACTGCTGGCCCTGGGAGCCGTGCTGTTCCTGACGCTTGGCCGCTACGAGCCGCGGGCGCCTGAGCAGCATGACATTCGCAGCGACCTCGCCGAGGGGCTGCGCTACGTGCGGCGCTCCCGAAACATCATCGGGCTACTGGTGCTGGCGGCGATGCCGGGCATCTTCTATGCGGGTCCCCTCACGGTGAATATGCTGCTCATCGTCGAAGACGTGCTGGAGCTGGAAGACCGCTGGGTGGGCATCCTCTTCGGGACGTTCGGCGCGGGGATGATCGTCAGCTCGGCGCTGATGACCTTGCGGCCCCTCCCCAGGCGAGGGCTGTTGCTGGCGCTCTCACCGATCGTGGGCGCTCCCCTGCTCGTCGTGTTCGGGCTGAGCGAGACGCCCTGGCTGACGGTCGCGGCCCTGCTCGCAATCGGGCCACCGGCAGCCATCTTCACGAACCTGAGCCTTGCCCTGCTCCAGGAGCGGACCGAGGAGGCAGTCATGGGACGGGTGATGGGGGTCTACGCGCTGATGTTCGTGCTCTCCTCACCCATCGGCTTCGCGCAGACCGGGCTCGTGACCAGCCTGGTAGGACCGCAGGCGAGCATCGTCGCAAGCGCGATCGCGGGCGGCGTCGCGGGGATCGCGCTGCTGATCTGGCTCCCCGTGCGGAAGCTGCGCTGAGGCCGGCCGCTAGAGCTGGATGATCGAGCGACCGGAGATGTGGCCGGCGGCGAGAGCGTCGGTGGCCTCGTTGATCTGGTCGAGCTCGTAGCTGGCGGTCACGAGCGCATCCAGGTCGAGGTCGCCCTCCTTGTACCAGCGGATGAACATCGGGAAGTCACGGTCGGGCCGGCAGGAGCCGCCGATGCTGCCGATGTACTTTTTCTCGTTGATGAGGAGGTCGCTCGCGTTGATCTCGACGTTCGTCTGGGGAACGCCCACGAGAACGGCAGTGCCGCCGGTGCGGACGCCGATGACTCCCGGGCGCGCCGCCGGCAGGATCTGCTCCATCGTCTGCTTCACACCGATGCAGTCGAAGGCGTAGTCGACGCCGGCGAGGGGGCGGCCCATGAAATCGAAATCGGTGTCGCTGGTGGTGAGGGCGCGGACCTGCTCGACGGCGTCGCCGGCGGAGGCGTTGACGCCGATGGTGGCGCCGAACTTCTTGGCGAACTCGAGCTTCTCGTCGCTCAGATCCACGGCGATGATGGGGTCGGCGCCGATAACGGCGGCGGCGACGATGGCGGAGAGGCCCACGCCTCCCACGCCGAAGACGGCGACGCTCTCGCCCTGCTTCACGCCTGCCGTGTGGTAGGCGGCGCCGGAGCCGGTCATGACGGCGCAGCCGATGATGGCGGTGACGTCGGTGCGGATGTCCTCGGGCATGGAGACGATGTACTGCTCGTCGGCGATGGTGTTATCGGCCCAGGTGAAGACGCCCTGGGAGATGGCGGTGGAGCCGTCGGCGAGATCAAGGGAGATGCGGTTGGGGCGGCGGCCGAGGTCGGGGCTGCGGGGCACCCACGTCACCATGACGCGGTCGCCCTCCTTGACGTGCGAGACCTCGCTGCCAGCGGCGACGACCGTGCCGGTCGATTCGTGACCGAGGAGCTGGGGAGCGCCGCGGGGGCCGTGCATCTGGTGGAGCTGCGAGTGGCAGATGCCGCTCGCGAACTGCTTGACGACGACCTGGTGCGGTCCCGGATCGGGGAGCGCGATCTCATCGATGCGGAGGGGGCCGGGCTCGGCGGGGCAGACAACGACGCGGGCGGGGGTGGGCATGGAAGACTCCTCTTGCGGTAGTGGCGGCGAATCTTACCGGTCCGCCCCGATCAATTCGCCCCATGCTCGCGGGAGCGGGAAGAGCGAAGGCCGGTACACTGCCACTGGAGCGTCGAAGCCCATGCAACCGCTGCGTCTCGATCCCCAGCGCGCGGAGGAAGCCGCCCAGTGGATGCTTGACCGCTACGAGGCGAACGTTCACGAGGACAACGTTCGCGACGACATCTGCGCCTTCCTCGTCGAAGCGGGGCTGGCGGCGCACGACGACCTGGTGCGGGAAGCGAACCGCATCGACATCCAGTCCGAGAACCTCGTCATCGAGGTGAAGCGCCGCATCGGGCGCTCACGCACGATCGAGCCGGACTCCGAGAACGTTGCACAACTTGACGGCTACCTCGATGACGCGCGCGCAAGGGGCGAGCCAGAACGGCTCGGCATCCTCACCGACGGCCGCCACTGGGTGCTGCGCCCGCCCGGTATCGAGGAGGTGCGGACGGTCCCTCCATATGCCTTCACGCTGGCGAGGGCAGCCTCCTGGGAGCGCCTGCGGGCATGGCTCAACGCCGAGTCGCAGGCGATGGAGCAGACGAACCGCCGCCCGGAAGAACGAGATATCCGTAGCGCCTTCAGTGCAGGCCCGCGTTTCGAGAGCGGTATCGCGCAGCTCACCGAACTGCACGACGCTCACCGCCACGATCCCACGGTCGCCGTCAAACGCGAACTGTGGCGGCGACTGCTGACGGCCGCACTCGGTGTCGTCGTCGAGGAAGAGCCCGACCTCGACCGGCTCTTTGTACGCCACACCTACCTCTCGGTGGTCGTCGGTATGGCCGTCCAGTCCGCCTTCGGAATCGACATCAGGGAGCGGGCGGAGAGTGATCCGCTCAGACTGCTCGACGGTTCCGTCTTCTTCAGCGAGGTCGGTATCCGCGGCGTCATCGAGTCGGACTTTTTCGCCTGGCCGGCCGAGGCTGGAGGAGAGGGCTGGCTGGCCAGCCTCGCCGCGCGCGTGGCCCGCTTTGAGTGGAGCGACGCCGAGTACGACGTGGTTCGCATTCTCTACCAGTCGGTGGTGCCCGCCGGGGACCGCCGCAGGCTGGGCGAGTATTACACCCCTGACTGGCTCGCCGAGGCGATCGTGCGAGAGGTCGTGACCGATCCGCTCAACCAGCGCGTGCTCGACCCCGCCTGCGGCTCGGGCACGTTCCTGCGCGCGGCCGTCCGCGCCTTCGTCGAGGCGGCGCGGGCGGAAGGACACGAACCACGCCGCATCGTGGACCGTCTGCGCGAGGCGGTTCTGGGTATCGACATCCACCCCGTCTCCGTCCACCTGGCGCGGGCGACATGGGTGCTCGCCGCGCTCGACGTGATTCGGGAGGCCGGTCGGGAGGCGCAGGAGTTGACGGTGCCCGTCTACCTCGGCGATTCGCTCCAGCTACGGACCGATCCCGCGCACCTCTTCGCGAAGGAGACCGTCACCATCGAGGTTGAGCCGCCGGAGAACGAGCCGGACGAGCCGCCGCGCCAGTTGCGCTTCCCGCGCGCGTTCGTGGAGATGGGCGACTGGTTCGACGACTTCATGCTGCGCGTCGCCGACGCCATCGAGAGGGGCCACAGTCCGCGTACCGCGCTCGACGAGGCCGGCATCGGCACGGGCGCGGAGCGGGAGATGCTGGAGGAGACCGTCGCCACGCTGGAGGCGCTGCACGCCGAGGACCGCGACCACATCTGGGCCTACTACACGCGCAACCTTGTGCGCCCCGTCTGGCTCGCCAGCGGGGGTGGCAGGGTGGACGCGATCGTGGGCAATCCGCCATGGCTTACCTTCAACAAGACCGACGCTACCCTGCGGAGCGAGCTGCGGCGGCTCAGCCAGAGCGAGACCTACGGTATCTGGGCGGGCCGCCAGTACGCCACGCACCAGGACGTCGCCGGGCTGTTCTTCGCGCGTTGCGCCGACCTCTACCTGCGGGAGGGGGGCGATGCCGCGATGGTGTTGCCTCACAGCGCCCTGCAGGCGGGCCAGTACCGCCTCTGGCGCAGCGGCCGGTGGGGGCTGACCGAGGCCGACCTCGCGGAGCGTGCCCCGTGGGATCTCGAACGCATCGAGCCCAATGACTTCTTTCCCGTACCCTCCTGCGTCGTCTTCGCGCGTAAGGTGGGCCGCGACGGCGCCCGCGCGCTCGCTTCCACGGCCAGCCGCTGGCGCGGCCCGCAGGGCGGGCCGTTCACGTACGAGCCAGTCCCTCTTGCCGGGGACAGCGAGGACGCCTCGCCCTACCGCGAACGGGCGCGCAATGGAGCTACCATCTTCCCGCGCGCTCTTTTCTTTGTGTCGGTTGAGCCATCAGACACCGCAATCGTTCCAGGAATCGTCCGGACCTCGCCTAGGAAAAGTAGTCAGGCAAAGCCGCCGTGGAAAGACATTGACGCGGCCCGGCTTACTAACGCCTCCATTGAGGAGGAGCATGTGTGGCCTGTGCATCTTGGTGAGACAGTCGCTCCGTTCGTGCTCCTGCCACCTCTCCGAGCTGTGCTGCCACTGCGGATGGGGACGGACCTGAACGGCCCGCTGCGCTCGGAGTCGGATAGGGCGATGCATGGCGTCGATCCCTCCTTGATGGGCGAGCGAATGCGAGACCGCTGGAGCGATGTCAACCAGTTGTGGGAGGCTCACAGGGGGACCAACACGAAGCTCGACCTGCTGGAGCGAATCGACTATATGCGCGCCTTGAGCGCTCAGATTGGGCGTGGGCCCGGCGTGCGACTGGTCTACACGTCGTCAGGGCGACCAACTGCTGCAGTCTTGGAGAACCCCGATCCCCTTATTGAGAACGCACTGTGGTGGCTGCGCTGTGAGACACGCGCGGAGGCGGACTACCTTGCTGCCATCGTCAACAGCGACGCCCTCCGCGAGGCAGTCGCACCGCTGATGCCGAAAGGGCAGTTCGGAGCGCGTCACGTCCACAAGCACCTGTGGCGGCTCAACATCCCCGAGTACGAAGGCGATAACGGCCTCCATGCCGAACTGGCGGAGGCGGGAGCGGAAGCTGCCAGGGAAGCGGATGCCCGGCTCGAAGAGATGCGAGGACCGTCGGGCGCTTCACCCCCCGTCGCGCTCGCGCGTCGCGCCCTGCGCCAGTGGCTGGCCGTCTCGGGCCTGGGCCAGCGCATCGAGCAATTGACCACGGAGCTGCTGTCAGGCGACGGATAGAGTCTCCAGCTTCCCCATCCCACCTGCGGGCGGGAGCGTGGGGGACTCTTCCCGTATCATCGGCGACCTACGACCACGAGGGGTGACCAGATGGCAGAGATCGACGGCGCGACCCTAATCGCTCGCAGCCTCAAGCAGCAGGGCGTCGACTACATGTTCGGCGTGGTGGGATTCCCGGTGGCGGGCATCGCGGCAGCGGCCCAGCGCGAGGGCATCCAGTACTACGGCTTCCACAACGAGCAGGCGGCGAGCTACGCCGCGGGCGCGGTCGGCTACCTGACGGGACGGCCGGGCGCGTGCCTGACGGTCTGCGGGCCGGGAATGATCCACGGCATCCCCGGGATGGCGAACGCCTGGGCGAACACGTGGCCGATGATCCTGGTCGGCGGCGCGCCCGACTCCTACCAGGACGGGCAAGGCTCGTTCCAGGAGGCGCCGCAGGTGGAGGCGGCGCGGCCGTTCGCGAAGCTGTCGCGCCGGGCGGAGAGCATCGAGCGCGTGCCCTACTACGTGGAGCAGGCGGTGCGCACGAGCATGTACGGCCGCCCCGGGGCGGTCTACCTCGACTTCGCCAACGACGTGATCTCGGGGCGGGTTGAGGAGTCGGAAGTGGAGTTCAAGCCTCGCTGCCCCGACGCCCCCCGCACCCACGCCGAGCCCGGCTCGGTGGATGCCGCCGTCGAAGCGTTGAAGTCGGCGGAGCGACCCCTCGTCATCATCGGGAAGGGGATGGCCTACGCGCGCGCCGAAGACGATGTGCGCGAGTTCATCGATACGACGCAGCTGCCGTTCCTGGCCTCGCCCATGGGGAAGGGCGTGGTGCCCGACGACCATCCGCTTTCGGTAGCCCCGGCGCGCTCCCACGCGCTCCAGAACGCGGACCTCATCTTCCTGATGGGGGCGCGGCTGAACTGGATCATGCACTTCGGTCTGCCGCCCCGCTTCAACAAGGACGTGCGCGTCGTGCAGATGGACATCAGCGCCGAGGAGATCGGCTCAAACGTGCCCACGGAAGTGGCGCTGGTGGGAGATGGCAAGGCGATCACGCGCCAGCTGAACGTGGCGCTCGAGCAGAACCCGTGGTCGTACCCGCAGGAGACGACGTGGTGGACAGGGCTCTCGGCGAAGGCCGAGGAGAACCGCCAGGCCGTGGCCGCCATGGAGATGGACGACTCGGAGCCGATGGGCTACTACCGCGTGCTGCGGGCCGTGCGCGAGGCGATTCCCGAGGACGCGATCATCGCCAGCGAGGGCGCGAGCACGATGGACATCGGTCGCACGGTGCTGCCGAACATCGTCCCGCGCTCGCGGCTCGATGCGGGCACGTTCGGCACGATGGGCGTGGGCGTGGCCCAGGCGATCGCGGCGGCAGCCGTGCATCCCGACCGCAAGGTCGTGGCCGTCGAGGGCGATGCCGGCTTCGGCTTCAGCGCCATGGAGGTCGAGGTGGCGGTTCGCTACAACCTGCCCATCACCTTCATCGTGGTGAACAACAACGGCATCGGCGGCGGACCCAGCGAGCTCGATCGGGACAACATCCCGCCGGGCTCGTACATGCCGAACGCCCGCTACGAGAAGATCATCGAGGCGTTCGGGGGCAAGGGCTACTTCGTAACGGAGTTGGCCGACCTGGACTCGACGCTGCGAACCGCCGTGAACGACCCCACGCCGTCGATCGTGAACATCATGATCGACCCCAAAGCGCAGCGGAAGCCGCAGCCGTTCGGGTGGCTCACGCGCTAGGTCTAGGGGCTCAGATGTAGGCTGATGCGATGCCGAAGCCCGAGGCGCGGCTGTGGCCGCTGGCCAGCGTGTTGGTGCTGGGGCCCCTGCTGCTCGGACTGGGCCTGGCGGAGCCGGCGGCCGGTCAGGGGTCGCGGCACCAGGTTCTGGGCACGGTAGTCGACGAGCGCGGAAGGCCCGTCGCAGGGCTCTATCTCCAGGCAGCGGTCCATCGTGATGGACCTGGCGAGAGCGCCTCCGCTTGGACGACGGCAGGGGGGGCGTTCGGTTTGCCGCTTGTCGAGGGGAACTACGAGCTCTCGGTGCATTCGGACCGGTACAGCGATTGCACGGTCCACGGGCCCGAGAACGCGGAGGGGGCCTGGCGCGCCGTCATTGCGGTGGAGGGCGGTGGATCCTCGCAGGTTCGCATCGTGCTTGCGAGGAAGAAACCGCTCGAAGGGGTCCACTCGGTGCCGTGCCACTTCGACGTGCCCTACTACCGTGTCCAGGGCACCATCCTCGGGCCGGGGGACGAACCCCTCGAAGGAGTCTCCGTCCTGCCGTTCGGGGAGCCTCTCGAAGGGCCGAGGCCTGCGGCCGTGACCGCTTCCGACGGCGCGTTCGGACTGGAGGTTCCCGACGGCTCCTACCGGCTTCGCATTTTCGTCGTGATCGAGGGTGTCGAGTGCGTTCTCGGGTTTGCGGGCCTTGATGCCGACTACTCCCAAGGCTACACCGGATTCAAACCCAGACGCTTCGACGTTCAGGGCACCGACGTTACAGGCATCACGGTAAGGCTCCCGGGTGTCCCGGCAGATCTCTGCAGGCGCATCGAGGGCCTGGTTTCGGATAGCGCTGGCCAGCCTTTGAAGGAGGTGGGATTCCACGCAAACGGGCGGGGCAGGCTCCTGGGCAGAAACATCTACTTTCAGTCCGACGGGCGGGGCGCGTTTGCCTTCTACGGTCCAGACGGAACGTACGCAATCAATGTGTTTACGACTGCTGGCAGCGAATGCACGACTCGTGGGGGAGAGCGCCCGGGTAGAGGTTCAACGGCCGCCATCACCGTGACCGGCGAAGACCTCGCGGGCATCAGCCTCGTCGTTTCCGGAGAAGGGAGCGACACCCGGCAACAGATCAGTTGCCTGCGGCCACCGGAGGTGGTGAGGACGAACCTGCTGCCCGGGTGGAATCTCGCCGGGTGGACCGAGGCGGAGGCGGACATCTCGGCGATCTTCGAGGCCATTCCGCAACTGGAGACGGCGCACGCATGGGATACGGGCGCGCGGGCGTTCACTGAGGCTTCCCGCTCCGGCTCTGGCATCACGGGGACCCTGTCCACACTCCAGCCTAGCATGGGGTTGTGGCTGTACCTCGGCGGAGCAGAGCCGGTGGAGTGGAAGCGCCAGCTCCTCGTGGACAGTGGCCTTGTGTCTCTGGCAGAAGGGTGGAATCTCGTTGGCTGGTCCGGACAAGAAGGGGCCAGCCCTGAGTACATCCTTGCCTCCCTTGGGGAAACGCTTGGGGCGGCGGCCACCTGGGAAGCGGCAACCGGACAATTTCTGGCGTACGTCCCGGGCGCGCCGGCCAGCGGCCATCTGCTTCAGCGCGTCAACCGAGGAGACGGACTCTGGCTGCACACGTCGAAGGCGCGGCGGTGGCTCCAGCCGGGCGGCCTTGAACCACCGATCGAGTACCACCCGGATGTTTCGTTGGAAACCCGGGCTTCCTTCCCTGACGCGGTGGACTCCGTACTGGCGTACTTTGCCGATCGCTTCGGGCTCTTTGTTCCCAGCGTGGAGGTGTACGTCGGAGACGACATGGGAGGGTGTGGCTTCTTTGCACTCCCCACGGTTGTTCTGGCCGAAGCGTGTGTCCGCGCCATCGCGCACGAGTACGTCCATGCCATCCAGGCCCATGTGGCGGGACGGAACAACGCGGCGCCGGCATGGATTACCGAGGGCGTGGCTAACCGTTGGTCGGCCGAGTACTACCACGCCATCGGAGACCGCCCCTACGAGACCCACTTTCAGGACATCGTGCTGCCAGGATCGAGGCGCACAACGACCCCCCTCAAGGACATGGAGAGTGACGCCGGGGTCAACTATCCGATGGCCCACTTGGCGATAGATTGGCTGGTGGAGTTGGCCCCTACGGACAGCATCATGGCGTACTACCGCCAGCGGTTCGCCCACGGGAGGTGGCAGGAAGCGTTCGAGAGCGCGTTCGGGATGGGCGTGGAGGAGTTCTACGACTCGTTCGCGGCTTACCGCGCCGAAGTCGCGGCCCCGTACCCAAAGATCAGCGGCATCGTATTCAACGACCAGGGACAGCCATGGGAGGGGGTGACGGTCCATGTGCGAGCAGCGGAGTCGTTGGCCGACTGGAAGGCGACAACAGGAGCCGACGGGCGGTTCGAAGCCGTGGCCCCAACGGAGGAGTACCAGGTTGTGCTCATGGCGGACCAATGCGTCATGGGGTGGTACGTGGGGGAGCAGGGCTTCTCGGAGAGCCGCGACGACGCCAAGATATTCTCGGCCGAGACCGGGGACCTCGACGACCTCATCCTGAGGCCGCCAAACCCCTGTGCACGGATCCAGGGGACCGTGGTCGGGCCGGATGGTGAGCCGATGGAAGGCCTGCAGCTCCAGGGGGTGCCCCAGGACGACGGCAGATTCTGGTCCTATAGAACGGACGCGTCGGGAGGCTTTGACACATTCGTCACTCAGGGTGTCTACCGAGTCCGCCTGCTTTCGAACCGCTGTCCTCTCGACTGGACGCCGAACGCCCAGGGCATGCCGCGGATAGACGGGTTCTACAGGCTCCTGAGCATCCGGACAGCTGGCATGACGGGACTGACACTCGCACTGCCCAATCTCCCCTCCGACATCTGCAGGCAGCTTGAAGGGAGCGTTGTTGGCCCCGACGGGCAGCCCGTGGTGGACCTTCAAGTGAACGCGGCGACGGCGAACAGCAGGTGGCTCCAGGCCAGCTTCTCGCTGGAGGACGGCTCTTTTTCCTTCTCCGTCCGCGACGGACGTTACACGCTCTCCATCGCCTCAGACAGGTTCAACACCTGTCGCGCAGGCGGTCTTGCCCAGAGCAACAGGCGCGGAAGTGACGGGTTTACCGTGGCCGGCGAAGACGTGCTGGGTGTTCGTGTCGTCGTGAGCGGGAAGCCACCGGACCGTCCCGGATGGACCTACTGCACCCTTTCCGAGTAGACCCTGCGGGGCGGCCCCGCCAAGATCGCGCGCATGACTGCTGTTGACGCTGGGCCTGCCCTCACCGCCGCTGGCGGCGGCCGACGCCGGGGAGACGGTCACGACCGAGCTGCAGCCGGGGTGGAACCTGGCCGGGTGGACCGGGGAGGAGGCGGAGGTCTCGGTGCTCTTCGAGGCCATCCCCCAGCTTGAGGCCGTGTTCCGGTGGGATGCCTTCACTGGAGAGTACCTGTGGGCCTTCCGCGACGAGTCCCGCTCAACCGATACCCTGACCACGCTCACGCCGGCCATGGGCCTGTCGCTCTATGTTGGTGGGACGGAAACGGTCGAGTGGACGCGGCCCCTGACGCCACACAGTGGGGCGACAACGCTTCGGCCGGGCTGGAGCTAACCGCAGCGGCGTACAACCTCGTGCGCATCTCGCGGCTGGAACCCGTCGCCGTGTAGGGAGCAGTGCGCCCACCCACCCCAGAGGGCGCATGAAGAGGCGCCGGAGGGGCGGGAAGGGCTCACTCGAAGCGCCAAAACCCCTTGCCCACACGCGTCCCCAGCGCCCCTTCGCGCCTTGCCCTACCCCCGAGGCCCGTTCTTCAGCACCCTGCTAACCCGCGGGGGCTCAGGGTAGGCTGGGCGCATGGCGCTCAAACGCACAGTGGCCGCCAACCTCTTGGTGCTGGCGGTCACTGCCGTGCTGACGGTGGCGCTGGGGTCCGTCGTTTCGCCGCCGGCGGCGGCAACTCCGGGCGAGACGGTGACCACGGAGCTTCAACCGGGCCTGAATCTCGCGGGGTGGACGGAGCGCGAGACCCGGGTCGACAAGATCTTCAGGGCGATTCCCCGCCTTCAGATGGTCTATGCCTGGGACACCGAGGCGCAGTGGTTCCGCTGGGCGACCTTCATCCGCTCCAGCGAGTCCGGCCTCGTGCCCGGCATCTACGGGGATCTTGAGAGGCTGACGCCCGGGATGGGGCTGTGGCTCGACCTTGGCGGGAGCGAGTCCTTCACGTGGACACGACCGGCGCTCGCGGAGGCGGCGCTCATTGAAATCGACGAAGGCTGGAACCTCGTGGCCTGGGGCGGGGGCGACAGCCTGCCGATCACAGGCGTCCTCGCGGTGGAGGGCGGTGCGTTCAGCAAAGTGGTTGGGTGGGACGCCCGGGCAGGGGATTTCCGGGCATACGCCGGGGACGGCTCACGGGGGGTGGTCGCCCGGGGCGGGGCGGTATGGGTTCACTCACGGGACGAGCAGCGCTGGCTCCAGCCGGGCGCGCCGGCCCCGCAGGTCGTCTTCGCCGGCGAGATTGGGGATGACATCAAGACACTCGTGCTCACGGAGTTGCCGAAGGTGCAGGAGTTCTACGCGAGACGATTCGGAATCATCGCTTCGGATTTCGCCATTCACGCCTATGCGGACCACGACACCTTCGCCGACCACGACACCTTCGCCGAGATGACCCCGGAGCAGCGCCGGCTATCGACGTCGCTCTGTGGATGGACGGAACCGCCGAACAGGTTTCACCTGATCCTGTCACTCTGCGAGCCGCCGATCGCCCACGAGTACTTCCACATCCTGCAGGGCCGCCTCTCGCTGGGCGTGGCGTTTCAAAAGACCTCAGAGGACGGCGCTGAGGACAACCCCCGCTGGATGAACGAAGGGTCGGCCGTTTATGCGGCCGCCCTCTACGAGCAGGAGACCGGTGGCTCCGCGCTGGCCGACCAGCGGTGGGACGCGCTCGTCAAGTGGTCGTCGCTTGGCCTCCCGCTGGAGGACCGCCGGGGACCGCTGGAAACGGAAGCCGACTACTTCATGCGCTACTCCGCCGGCTTCCTCGCCCTGGACTGGCTGGTCATGCAGTCGAGCGAGGAAGCGCTCAGGAATTACTACTCGCTGTTGCTGTCCTCAGTCGACGGATGGACGCAGGCGTTTGAGGCGGCCTTCGGGCTGAGCGTGGCCGAGTTCCGGGCGTCGTTCGAGGAGTACCGGCTGGAGGAGGCGCCGCCATTCGAGTGGCAGATAGCGGGAACGGTCCTCGACCCCCACGGCCAGCCCGTTGTGGGCGCGCGGATCGACATCCACGTTTGGCTCAACGGGAAGGTGGCTTGGGCGACCGGGGGGAAGACCGGCGACGACGGAGGATTCAGCTTTCTGGGGCCCGGCAGCGGGTACATGCTCGGCGTCTCGCTGGTGTGTCCGGGCAGCGACCGGCTCTTCGGTCCCACGGTCTATGGGGGAGCGTGGGGCGCCGGTGGCTTTGTCGCCTCCAGAAACGGCCACTGGGACAGGGAGGCCGCAGGGGCCGAGCCGTTCACCGAAGAGGAGCACCGCACCGGCATAGTCATCGAGCTGCCGGAGACGCGGAAAGAGCTCATCGAGCGGCACTGCGCGCCGTAGGGACACAACCTCGCGCCCGCGGTGAAGCCGTCGGGCACAAGTCGCCACCCCCGGCCTGCTAGGCTGCGGCGATGTTGCAACGTGGCCTGCGGCTGGCGATAGCGGGTCTCTTGGTGTCCGTCACGTTGGGGCTGATCCTGACGCCAGGGACGGCGGCAGCCGACGGCGAGGAGACCGTCACGACCAGGCTACAGCCGGGGTGGAACCTGGCCGGGTGGACCGAGGAGGAGGCGGACGTCTCGGCAATCTTCGAGGCCATCCCCGAGCTTGAGGGTGTGTTCCGGTGGGATGCCTTCACCCGGAAGTACCTGTGGGCCTTCCGGGACGAGTCCCGCTCAAGCGACACCCTCACCACGCTCACGCCGGGCATGGGTTTGTCGCTGTACGTAGGCGGGGCGGAGACCGTCGAGTGGACGCGGCCACTGAACCCGAAGAGCGGAGCAGCGACGCTCCGGCCGGGCTGGAACCTCGTGGCCTGGGCGGGTCCCGACGGGACCGTGACCGACGAGGCCCTTGCGGTGCTGGGCGATGTCGTGGTCGAGACCCAGGGAGTAGACGGCAGCGCCCCGCCGACACTGACCACGGGCGGCGCCTTCTGGCTGCAGGTTTCGGCGTTGAAGGAGTGGTGGCAACTGGACAGTCCGCCCGTCGTGATCTTCAAGCGTGGGCTCGCGGACTACGAGAAAGCGGGCCTCCAGAGGGACGTGGACAGCGTGGTCGGGTATTTCGGGCGCGAGCTGGGGGTGGGGGTATCAGAGCTCCGAATCCGCTACGGCCACGACCGGGCCGAGTGTGGTGAGTACGCGTCGGGGACCGTCTTCCTCAGCGACATCTGTCTTGGCTCCCTCGCTCCCGAGTATGTGCACGCCCTCCAGGCGGAGCTGGCGCGACGCAACCAACGCCCGCCACCGTGGGAAAGCGAACCCGCCTGGCTGACAGAAGGCGCAGCACAGTACTGGTCGGAGCGGTATGAAGCGTGGCGCAACTACCACAGCTACGAGAGCAGGCTCCGCCACCTTGCCATTCCCGCCGCCAGGAACGCCACCGCACCATTGAGCCGCCTCTGGAGCTACAACGCGCTGCTGGCCCAGAAGAATGGCTATGCGCTGGCCCATCTGGCGGTCGACTGGCTCGTCAACCACGCGGGCGAAGAGGCGCTGCTCAACTACTATGCGCAGGCCCGGCCAACGACATGGACGTCACGTTTCAAGTCTGTCTTTGGCCTGTCGGTGAGCGAGTTTTACGAGATATTCGAGTCCTACCGTGTCGAGGTAGCCCCACTGATTTATCGCATCGACGGGACGTTGGTCGACTCCTCGGGAAAGCCCCTTCGCGGCATCAGCGTTGCGATCCACTCGCCCGGCGGAGAGGTGGTGGTCGAGCCAGGGGAACCGTCGGGGGATGTCTCGTTCGAGGTGGAAGTGCCCGAGGGTTCCTACCTGCTCTCGTTCCATGTCGGGCCCTGCCGCATCGGCTGGTACGGGCCGAACGGACGGATCGTCGGCTCCCAGGAAGACGCTGAACCGGTGAAGAGCTCCCTCCGGACGACCAACCTCACCATCCGGCTGACGAGATTGTGCTCCACGATCCAGGGCGCCATCCGTAACACTGACGACCTTGGCGTGGGGGGCATTCAGTTGGAGGCCTTCCCGGAGACGAGCAGAAGGTCCGTGGCCACAGCGCTCAGCGATGAGGAAGGCAGGTTCTCACTTGATGTGCGGCGGGACGGCTCCTATGTGCTGTTCCTCTCGCGGGGCGAGGAACCCCTGGGCTGGTTTGCCGGCTGGACGGTGATGTTTGGTCGCCTGGAGATCAGGCTCACGTCCGATCGACAGGAAGCGAGGCCGATCGTCGTGGACCGTGACGACATCGACCGGGTGATCTGGGCTACGGGCCTACAGTTCCTCATTCCCCCGCACCGGATAGAGCTTGCGGGCACGGTCTACGACCCGTCCGGAAGCCCTATTCAGGGCATCTGGATCGCTGCGTATTCCGTCGACGGGCAGGCTCTCGCCTTTGGGACGACCGACACCGATGGCGCGTTTGCCCTCGAGACGCGCGAGGGCACATACGTGGTGGCGGTGCGAGTCGACAGCTGCGGCCGCAGGTGGTACCACAGCAGCGAGGGGACCGCGCCGTCGCGGGATGACGCGACCACGATCGACACCGCCGTCGACAGCACGACCGGCATCGAAATCCGCCTCCGGAAACCGCCCGTTGTCGGGTCCTGCGAACCATGACGACCGACAACGGCGGGGAGGCGGGGTACCGGAATTCCGCCCGAGGCTGCTAGGCTGCCTTAATGCTGCGCCCCCCTGCAGCTGGTGATAGCGGCTGCCCTTCTGTTCGCCACCTTTGCGCTGGCTTCGCCGCCGCTGGCGGCGGCCGACGGCGAGGAGGCCGTCACGAACGAGCTGCAGCCGGGGTGGAACCTGGCCGGATGGACCGAGGAGGAGGCGGAGGTCTCGGCGATCTTCGACGACATCCCCCAGCTTGAGGCGGTGTTCGGGTGGGACGCGTTCACTGGAAAGTACCTGTGGGCCTTCCGAGACGAGGCCGCTCGGCCGACACCCTGACCACGCTCACGCCGGGCATGGGTCTGTCGCTCTACGTTGGCGGGACGGAGGCGGTGGAGTGGACGCGACCGCTGATCCCGCACAGCGGAGCGTTGACGGTGCGGCCGGGCTGGAATCTGGTGACCTGGGCGGGACCCGATCGCTTGGCCGTTGAGGACGCCTTCGAGCCGCTGGGCGACATCGCTGGCGAGGCCCAGAGCGCGGACGGTGGCGCCCCCACGACGCTGACCAGGGGCAGCGCCTTCTGGCTGCGGGCCTCGGCGTTGAAGGAGTGGTGGCAACTGGACAGTCCGCCCGTCGTGATCTTCAAGCGTGGGCTCGCGGACTACGAGAAAGCGGGCCTCCGGAGGGACGTGGACAAGGTGGTGGCCTGGTTCGGGCGCCGCCTGGGGGTCGGTGTCCCGGACCTGCGGATCCGCTTCGGCCACGACAGGGTTGAATGCGGCGAATACGCCAGCAAGACCATATACCTCAACGACCCCTGTTTTGGTTCCCTCGCCCACGAGTATGTCCACGCCCTTCAGCATGAGCTGGCGAGGCGGAACGGGCGTGAGAACACCGAGCCAGTCTGGCTGACCGAGGGGGCGGCCGAGTACTGGTCAGAGCAGTACAGGGCGTGGCAGTACGTCCTCACCTACGAGCATGAGCTCGAGAACGTGATAGCCAGCCGCGCTCGATCGGCCACGGCTCCCTTACGCCGTCTCTGGACCTACGACGCGCTCCTGGCCCAGACGCATGGGTACGCCCTCTCCCAGCTGGCCGTCGACTGGCTCGTCAACCATGCAGGCGAGGAGGCCCTGTTCACCTATTACGCACAGCCCGGTCAGTCATCGTGGACGTCACGCTTCAAGTCGTCCTTCGGGCTCTCGCCCTCGGAGTTCTACGAAGAGTTCGAAGCGTACCGGGCAAAGGTAGCGCCACCGATCTACCGGATCACCGGAACGTTCGTCGACTCGTCCGGGCGGGAGCTGCCCGGGATCAGTGTCAGGGCCCACTCCATCGACGGGGAGGCAGGGGGCGCGGGAAGGGGCTCGTTGGCCTCCGCCGCGTTCGATGTCGAGGTTCCCCAGGGCTCCTACCTGCTGTCATTCTCCGTCGGGCGTTGTCAGGTTGGCTGGTATGGCCGAGATGGACGAATCGTCGAGTCCCGCGAGGAGGCCATTGCGGTCTGGAGTTCCGTGAGGGGGACTTACCTGGAGGTCCAACTGCGGAGGCTCTGCTCGACCATCCAGGGGACCGTCCGCGACGCCGGCTACTCCGGCGCCGCCGGTATCCAGGTCGAGGCCATCCCCGAGGGAAGCAGGCGGGCGAGGGGAACTGCGATTACGGACGAGCACGGGAAGTTCGTGCTTGATGTCCGCGACGGAACGTACCTCCTCTCGCTGTCGCGGGACGGTGAGCACCTGGGCTGGGATGGGGGCATCAGACTCACCCTCGATCGTTTGGAAGCGAGACGCCACACGGTGGACGACCAGGATGTCAGCCACATCCTCCGCGTCACCAACCTGGTCGTGATTCTCAGCCTGCCCCCACCTGCCGGGCCTCCTCCAGCAGAGTTCCAGGGAACCATCCGCGACCAATCGGGAAGCCCGGTCGAAGGGTTCCAGGTAACAGCGCACTCCCTGGACGGGGAGCTGATCGGTCTCGGGACGAGCGACGCCACGGGCGGCTTCACCTTCGAGGTCCGCGGGGGCACGTACGTCATCGCGGTGGGCGCTCTTGCCTGCCGGCTGGGCTGGTACGACAGCGACGACGGGATCACGGCTTCACGGGAGGATGCAACTCCCATACAGGTCCTGGGCGGGACGACGATCACGGTCGAAGTCCGCCTCCAGGGCCCGTCAGGGGAACTCGAGTGCGGGGAATGACGGCTTGCCTCCACGTTCAGCAGCCAGCGGGTACGATCCTGCGCCGGGAGGGACGACCATGACCGCTGTTGACGTTGGATTGCCGGACTTCTCGGCGATGACCCCGGATGACGTGACGCGCGCCTGCGAGGACGCGATCGCCGCGTGCGATGCAGGCGTCGATGCGATCGTGGCGAGGCCGGACGCGGAGCGCACCTTCGCAAACACGCTGGGGGCGCTGGAGGGGGCGACCGACGGGGTCGCGCAGGCATCGGGGCAACACGCCTTCATGGCGTACGTGGCTTCGGACGCGGACCTGCGCGAGGTGGCACGGGCCTCGGAGGAGCGAATCGACAAGTACCTGGTCGACCTCTCGTTCCGGGAGGACCTGTACGCGGCGATCAAGGCCTACGAAGAGCGGGGCGAGGCGCTCGGGCCGGACGAGGCGCGGCTGCTCGAGTACGAGTTGCGGGACTACCGCCGCAACGGCTTCGAGTTGCCCGAGGGGGAGCGCGCGCGGGTACGGGAGCTGAGCGACGAGCTCGTGTCGCTGGGGGTGGAGTTCCAGAAGAACATCAGCGACTGGGACGACGGCATCCTCGTCTCGCGCGAGGACCTGTCGGACCTCCCGGACGCATTCATCGACTCGCTGGGCACGGAGGAGGTCGACGAGGAGACGCGCTACCGCGTATCGCTGGACTACCCGGAGTTCTTCCCCTTCATGGGGAAGGCGCAGTCACCGGCACTGCGGCGGGCGCTCTTCGCGAAGGAGCAGGTGAAGGGCGGCGACGCGAACGTGGCGGTGCTGGAGCGGGCGCTGGCGGCCAGGCAGGAGATGGCGGCCCTGCTCGGCTACGACTCGTGGGCGGCGTACGCGCACGAGGTGTGCATGTCGAAGGAGCGAGAGCAGGTCGGGGCGTTCCTCGCAGATTTGCGCGAGCGGGTGGCGGTGAAGGCGGAGGCGGACCTGGCGTTGATGGCGGAGGTGAAGGGCGGCCCGGTCGACATCTGGGACTGGCGCTACTGCCACGACCAGCTCCTGCAGACGCGCTACGCCGTCGACGACTTCCAGGTAGCGCAGTACTTCCCCCTGGATGCCTGCCTGGAGGGTCTCTTCGCCGTCTGCCAGCGGCTGCTGGGGGTGCGCTTCGAGCCGAGGCCGGACGCGCCTGTGTGGCACGAGGACGTGCAGGCGTTCGACGTGTACGAGGCGGATGGGGACGAGGCGCTCGCGCGCTTCTACATGGACCTGTTCCCGCGGCCGAACACGTTCGGGCATGCGGCGGCGTTCACGCTGCGGGGCGGGCGGCGCCTCCCCGACGGCTCGTACCAGAAGCCCGTGAGCGCGATCGTCGCGAACTTCACCAAGCCGTCGGCGGATACGCCCTCGCTGTTGCGCCACAGCGAGGTGGAGACGCTCTTCCACGAGTTCGGGCACATCCTCCACCAGACCCTGACGCGGGCGACGTACTCACGCTTTAGCGGCACGCGCACGGAGCGCGACTTCGTGGAGGCGCCCTCGCAGATGCTGGAGCACTGGGTGTGGGACCGCGAGGTGCTGGCGAGCTTCACGCGCCACCACGAGACGGGGGAGCCGCTGCCGGACTCGCTGCTGGACTCGATGCTGGCGGCAAAGACGCTGAGTTCGGGCATCACGACGCTGCGGCAGTTGTACTTCTCGCACCTCGACCAGGCCTACCACGCGCCCGGCTTCGGGGGGGACAGCACGGCGGCCACACGGGAGCTGCACGAGATCACGGGCTTCCCGTACACGCCCGACACGCACTTCCAGTCGGGCTGGGGGCACCTGTTCGGGTACGACGCACGCTACTACGGCTACCTCTGGTCGCACGTGTTCGGGGATGACATGTTCACGCGATTCGAGGGAGCGGGGCTCCTGAATCCGGACCTGGGGGCGGAGTACCGCCACACGGTGCTTGAGCGGGGCGGTTCGGTGGACGGCGACCAGCTGGTGCGGGACTTCCTGGGGCGGGAGCCGAACTCGGACGCGTTCCTGCGGGGGCTGGGGCTGGAGGTGTGACGAAGGCGCCCGGGCGATCCTCCCCCTGCCTGTAGACTCGCGCGCGACCAGACGAGGAGCGTGTCATGCAGGAACTGAACGGCAAGGTCGCGGTGGTGACGGGCGGCGGCAGCGGTATCGGACGGGCGATGGCCCTCGCCTTCGCGGACGAGGGTATGGATGTCGCCATCGGCGACATCGAGTCGGGCCCGGCGGTGGCGGTGGCGGACGAGATCCGCGCCAAGGGCCGGCGAGCCATCGCCGTGACCTGCGACGTGGCGGACGCCGCCTCGGTGCGCGCTCTGGCGGAGGCAACACGATCCGAACTTGGCGGCGCGCACGTGGTGTGCAACAACGCTGGTGTCGTGGTGGGCAAGCCGTCGGCCCAGATGAGTGACGGGGACTGGGCGTGGGTGCTGGGGGTGGATCTGCAGGGCGTGGTGAACGGGGTTCAGGCGTTCCTGCCGGGGCTGGTGGAGCAGGGCGAGGGACACATCGTGAACACGTCGTCCATCGCCGGACTGATCCCGCTGGCCGCGCCGGCCATCATCTCCTACACGGCGGCGAAGTACGGGGTCGTGGGGATCACGGAGACGCTGCATGGGGAACTTCGCGACCAGGGGATCGGGGCCTCGGTACTCTGCCCGGGCGTCGTGAACACACGCATCGGGGAGTCGGCGCGGAACCGGCCGGACGCGGACACCGCCCCACCTCCGCGGCCACCGCCAACCGAGCTACCGCCGGGCGTCGAGCCACCGCGAATCATCGGAGGGGAATTGATTGAGCCTGAGGTCGTTGCGCAGCGGGTGGTCGAGGCGGTGAAGAACAACGACCTGTACATCGTGACGCACCCGGAGACGCGCGAGGCGGTGGAGGCGCGCTTCAGCGCAATCATCGCGGCATACGACAAGCTCGAAGCCTCGCTGGGGTAAGGCAGCATGACGGCCACGGCCGAGCCCACGCTGGAGAGGCTCTCCGACCGGGCGCGGGGGTTGCTGCAGGGCGCGCTCGACATCCACGTACACGCGGACCCCGACCCGTACGCAGAGCGCAAGGCCGACTTCGCGACGACGGTGGCGCGGGCGCGCGAGGCGGGGCTGGCGGGACTCGTGCTGAAGAGCCACGAGTACCCGACGCAGCCCCTCGCCTGGACACTCGACCGCGAGTTCAGCGGCATCGACGTCTACGGCGGAGTCGCGCTCGACTGGGGGGTCGGCGGGCTGAACCCGGAGGCGGCGGAGATCACACTGCGCATCGGGGGGCGGGTGGTGTGGATGCCAACGTTCGACGCGCTGCACTGGCGGGACTACCGGCCGGGCGGCTTCAACAGTCCGCAGGAGCCGATCACCGTGCTGGACGAGGACGGGGCGCTGCTGCCGGTCTGCCACGACATCCTCGACGTGATCGCGAGCCACGACGCGGTGCTCGCAAGCGGGCACCTCTCGCCGGAGGAGACGGCGCCACTGCTGGGGGAGGCGCTGTCGCTGGGAATGCGCTGCGTGATCACGCATGCGTCGTTCTGGACGCCCGTGGAGTTGCAGCAGGAGATCGTGTCGAAGGGGGGATACATCGAGCAGTGCGCGATCGCGGTGGCGGGGGAGGACGGGGAGGAGGCGTGGCCGGATCTGCTGCGCCAGGTACGAGAGGTGGGCGCGGAGCGTGTGATCCTGTCGTCGGACCACGGGCAGGCGTCGAACCCCGAGCCGGTGGCGGCGCTGGCGCTGTTCGGCGAGCGCTTCGTGGAGGCGGGGTTCAGCGGGGCGGAGGTGCGACGGATGCTGTCGGAGAACCCGGCGGCGCTGCTCTCGGGATAGGGCGCCGCTAGTCGACCGGCATCGTGACGGGGCGGGTCATGTTGCCGAAGGTGGGGAGCCAGGCGGAGTGCTTCCCGGGGCCGCCGGCGACGATGACGTGGATCGACTCGGGGTTGTCGGCGATGGGCGAGAGGCCATCGCGCTCGAAGAGGGGCACGGGGACGCCCTGGGCAGTGTGGTCCTGGATGACCTCGAACAGCTCGTCGGAGAGGTCACCGAGGGGGTAGCGCGCGTGCTCGAAGACGTAGTTCTGGACGTCCTCGCGGGACCAGCCCTCGTCGGCGACGGTGGCGGCGTGCTCGGGTCCGAAGGCGAGCACCGGCGAGCCGCGCGAGAGGATGTTGTTACTACCCGCCTGTGACATGGAGCCAGCGATGGTGAGCATGACGCCGAGGGCGGTGTAGCTGCCGTGGTCCTGGATGTTGTGCGGTCCCTCGCAGCCGAAGACGGTGACGGCGTTCTCGTCCGGCGCAAAGCCGCGGGTGGTGTGGAAGGGCGGCCAGGGGCTCTGCTCGAGGTTCTCGGCGGCGCAGAAGGCGATTTTGGCGGGAGTGGCCTGGGTGGAGCGGTCACCCCGACCGGGCCAGGCCCCGGCGATCGTGAGCTGGATGAGCCGGAGGGCGCGTCCGAGGGTGGCGTTGGCGGCGAATCCGGGGCCGAAACAGCCGCTCCCGGAGTGGATGTCGAGCTCGCTGGCGATGGGGCCGCTGACCAGCAGAAACTGGGAGACGGGATGGGTCGTCGCGTTCACACCGGAGAGGTTGAACTCGGGGTGGGCGACGGCGCGCACGGCGGCGATGAGCACGGGCATGTGCTCGGGGACGCAGCCGGCCATGACGGCGTTCACGGCAATCGCGTGGACGGTCGCCTCCCCGCGGCGGGGCGGCAGGATGCCAACGACCTCGAACGGGTCGCGGGGGGAGCCGGCGAGCATCGCCGTAACGCGCGCCTCGGTCGGGGGGATGATGGGGAGACCGTCGGACCAGCCTCGGGCGGCGAACTCGCGACTGACGGCCGCGACATCATCGGGGAGCTCGACGGTGGGGCCGGGGCGGCCTGCGCCAAGCTCCTCGACCTCGAGGGCGCCGACCAGCTCGGTCAGGGAGTCGCCGTTGCTCACGCGCCGTTCCCGAGGAGGGCGGCGCGCAGGGCGGGGGCGGCCTCGCGGGCCTTCTCGCGGACGGCCTCGGGCTGGATGCCGCCGAGGGGGTGGGGGATCACGATGTAGGGGAGGGCGGGCGCGCCGCGCTGCTCGGCCTCCAACTTGAAGAGGCCTTCGAACGCGTCGGTGACGACGGTGACGGTCGGGACTCCGCGCTTCTCAAGGGCTATCGAGGCGTAGACACTCCACGCCGTGCAGGACCCTCAGTCGCTTGACCCGACGACGACGAAGTCGCACCCCTCGACGAGCGCCGCCATGGTGGCGCGGCTGGCGGGGCCGGCGACGGGCTTGCTGCCGGTCGTGGTCGCGCCGATATCCGCGTTCGCGCGGAGGTTGTCGACCATGGACTCGAGCAGGAGTCGAGCGTTGGCCTTGCGGTTCTCCAGCACGCCGGGGCGAAGGCCCTCAAGGGCGGTGGGGCGCGGGGCGGTCTCCTGGACGACGACGCGCTCGTGCCCGCGGGGGTCGAAGACGGTGATGGTGGGGTCGTTGGGGGGCACGGTGACTCCTTCCTGGTCAGAGGCGGTTGGTGATGAGCTCCATGATCTGGTCGACTTCGGGGAAGCGGCCCGTGGCGTTCTTCGACGAAATGACCTCGCCGTCGACGCTCCACTCGAAGCAGCCTCCACCACCGGGGATGAGGGCGAAGCTGGCAATGTCGTCCTGGAGGGCGGCGAGGATCTCGCCGGCCATCCACTGGGCACGGGGCAGGTAGCCGCACTGGGCGCAGTATTCAAGGGTGACGGCGAGGCCCTGCTTGTTCACGGGTCCGGATTGTAGCGAGTCAGGATCGACGAACACCATTTCCATGGGAAGGCCGAATTCATCCTCGGGCGGGGTATCGGGCACCGTCTGGAGGCTGTCCGGGTAACCCAGACGGGCGGTGACGGCAGCAGCGAGCGCATCGAGGATGTCGTCGGCTGCAGCAGCAGCCCGTGAGGCTTCGAGGCCCGCAGAGAGGATGTCTCGGGTACGAGGCTCATGTCGCTCCAGAACACCTACGCGCTCTCGGATTCCCTCCGTTTCCTTCTTGCGATTCCCCATGGGCTTCTGGCGGTTGAGTGCCCAGAAGCAGAGTTCGGGGTGAATCTCCCTTATGGCCGTCCCCCCACCCACGGCGTGCGTTCGCATGACGTCGTCGACCTCAGCGATCTTCGGAGCGATCGCCCATGTCTGCTTGCTGATCTTCTTGCCACGTATTCGGTGGTTAGCCTGACTGGCAGCTTGGTAGGTGGGTTGCCGAAGCGCCTGACGCACGGGAACAGGAAAGACGCTTGAACTGCGGGGACTTCCGAGCCTCTTTCGTGCTTCCGTGTCGCAGAGGCGCTCTTCGGGTCCGTGTCCCCGCAGTCCGATAGGTATGTCCACAAGGATGATTGAGGCACCTTCGTAGTGGCCGACGAGTTCGCCAAAGGTGGGAAACACATCAACCTCGTAGGCGCCGTCAGGGGCGAAGCCCACGGTGAGCCAACCGGCCTTGCAGCCGTCCACACCCACGAACTTCGCCTTGCCCGCAACTGACATGCACACTCCACACCTGGGGCGTCTTCCATGGTGACCTTGCCATTCACCCCACTGTCAAGGGGCACTGGCTGTCAGTCCAGCGTTTCCAGCAGCGCAGGGAGGGCGGTGAGGGAGGGGATGGCGAGGTGGCCGGGAGGGGCCACTCCGGCGCTCGCCGGGTGTTGTCGCTCAAGACACCGCCGTCGTCGATGAAGAGGGTGAAGTCGGGCATCCGGTCGATGGTGGGAAGGGAGACGGAAACGGGCAAGCTTGGCTATGCTGCGCGGCGCACAGGAGGCGAGCTATGGCACTTCACATCCTCAAGTCGGACGACGGCGAGACGAGCGAGCGGACAGAGGCCATCTTCGAAGGGGGCCAGGTGTGGACGAGGTCGCTGACGGGCTCCGCCCCGACCAGCGTGAACGTGGCGGTGGTGCAATTCGGGCCGGGCGGACGGGCCGGCTGGCACCGGCACACGAGCGACCAGGTCCTCTACGTGGTCGCGGGCATCGGGAAGGTGGGAGACCGCGAGGGCGAGCACGTCGTCAGCGCGGGGGACTGCGCGGTCGTGCCCGCGGGGGAGGACCACTGGCACGGCGCGCACGACACGGGCTCGCCGATGTCCCACCTGTCGATCATGCAGGCGGGGTCGGAGACGACGGTTCTCGACTCGTAGTGGCCGCCACGCGACCCGACTGGCTCTCGGACGAGCTCTACCCGTTCGAGAGCCGCTTCTTCGCGACCACGGACGGACGCGAGCTGCACGATGTCGAGGATGCGCTGGAGCGCATGCTGCCGGAGCGCATGCTGCCGGAGCTGCGGGCCTTCCTGGCAAGGGCCTAGCTGGAGGAACGCATGGAGCCGTTGGGGGGAAAGCACGAGATCACGGCGGAGTGGCTCACGGAGGCGCTCCGCGAGGGCGGGCGCCTGCCGCAGGGCCGCGTGTCCGAGGTGGATGTGAATACCGATGGGATCGGGTTCGGCTACATCAGTGAGACCGTGCGCATAGTCCCGGCCTACGAGGGGGCCGACGGCTCTGCGCCCGCGAGCCTCGTGGCGAAGCTCCCGGTGACGGTCGACTTTCCCGAGTACCTGAAGCCGTGGGCGGCCCAGGCGGTCGAGACGGAGCTGCACTTCTACCCGGCGGCCGGCGGCGACTGCGCGGCGCGGGTGCCCCTCTGCTATGGGGCGGCGTTCGAGGGGTGGCGGTCGTATGCGCTGCTGCTGGAAGACCTGAGCGAGCTTGAGTCGCTGAGCCAGATGGACTCGTGTCCGCGCGACCGCGCCGACGTGATCGTGGAGATGCTGGGGGCGCTGCACGCGCAGTGGTGGGAGAGCGACCGGCTGCGGGCGGCTGGGTGGCTGCCATCCCCGCAGCGGCAGTCGGAGCTGAACACGCCACTCGTCGAGGACGGCTGGGAGATGTTCGCGGAGCGCATCGTGCCGCGCGTCGACCCCGACTTCATGCCGGTGGGGGAACGGCTGGTGCGCGAATTCGGAGGCATATTCGAGCGGGGCTCGGCCTCAGGGGCGACGCTCGTGCACGGCGACTTCCGCATCGAGAACTTCCTCTTCGGGGAACCAGGCGCCTCCAACGAGCTCGTGTTCATCGACTGGCAACTCTCGGGGTACGGCTCGGGCGGCCGAGACATGGCCTATTTCGTAGCGCAGGGGTTCGACCCGAACGAGCGGCGCGAGGTGGAGGACGACCTGATCGCGAAGTACCACGCCTCGCTCGTGCAGCACGGGGTGTCGGGCTACTCCCTCGCGCAGTGCCACGAGGACTACCGCCTGGGGCTGCTCTGGAGCCTGTACGCGCCCATTATCGGGATGACGGGCATGGCAAAGCGCGAGCTACCGCCGCCGGAAGCGCCGGAAGCGGAGCGCAAGGCGTTCGACGAGATGATCGAAACAGGCGTCGCGCTGGTCACGGTGATGGCGGAGCGGAACATCAAGGCCGTCATGGATACGAAGGCGGGAGATCTGCTGGGCGCTTGAACGGAAGGGCCAGCCGCGGAGACTACCGCTGCTAACGCGGAGCCAGGCGAAGGAGGGTCGCACGGAACCGGTCGCGGATAAGTGTGGGATCACGGCGGAGTGGCTCACGGAAGCGCTGCGGGAGGGGGGCACCTGCCCGAGGGGCGCGTGCGCGAGGTCGACGTCGGGGACATCGGCGTGGGGCGGGGCTACATCCAGCCAGTCGGTGCGGGTGACGCCCACGTACGAAGGCGCGAACGGGGACGCGCCCGCGAGCTTCGTGGCGAAGGGGGGCCTTCGCCATCGGGGTGGACGGCGAAGCGCTCGACGACGCCGTCGGGGGTAGTGATCTCGACCTGGAACTCGTTCATCGCTAGCTTCCCGTGAACTCCGGGGTACGCCGCTCGGCCGTCGCGCGGACACCCTCGCGGAAGTCGTCGGTCTGGCGAAGCCAGTCCTGCTCGACCAGCTCGTGGTCGGTGGCGAGCCGGACGCGCTCGGCCAGGCCCCGGCGCATGGTGCGGCGGATGGAGCGCACGGCGAGGGGCGCGGAAGCGGCGATCTCGGAGGCCATCTCGCGGGCCCTGTCGCGCAACTCCTCGATCGGCGCGAGGGCGTCGCAGAGGCCGATGGCAAGGGCCTCCTCGCCCTTCACGCGGCGGCCCGTGTAGAGCAGGTCGAGCGCCTTCTGCTGGCCGACGAGGGCGGGGAGTGTGACGGTGAGGCCGAAGCCATGATGGAAGCCGAGGCGGGCGAAGTTGGCGGCGAAACGGGCCTCGGGGGCGGCCACGCGGAAGTCGGCGGAGAGGGCGAGTCCGAGACCGCCGCCGATCGCGGCGCCCTGCACGGCCGCCACGACCGGCGTCTCCGCCTCGAGCAGGCGCACCGCCTCCTGGTAGAGATGCCCGCTGCCCGTGCGGCGGGGTGGGGGCTCGGGGGAGGCGGCATCCTCACCGGGGGTGGGACCGCCGAGCTGGGCGCCCGCACAAAACGACCGGCCCTCGGAGGCGAGGATGATGGCGCGCACGCCCGGCTCGTCGTCGAGGGCGTGGTAAGCATCGGCGAGGGCGCGGATGAGGGCGACATCGAAGAAGTTGTGGGGAGGCCGGTGAATCTCGACGGTGGCGATGTGGCCGTCGAGATCGACCGAGACATCAGCGGAGGGGTTTGAGACGGGCATGGAGCCTCCTGGCGGGCAACGGTAGCGAGCCGCCTCCGACGCGTCGAGCGAACCGGCCACCAGAGTCAAAGGGGGTGGGGACTCTGGTACCATCGCCTCGTCCACGCACCCTGGCGATACACCCCTGCGCATGAGCGCCCCGGCCGTGGAAGCGGAGACCCTCAGCGCTCAGTACTTCGAACGGACAGGACTGTGACAGCCGACCAGCAGCAGGCTTTCGAGGGCGAGACAGCCGTCTCCGTGCGCAACGTCTACAAGGTGTTCGGGGGCGACGAAGAAGCGGCGCTGTCACGAGCCCTGACCGGCACCAGCAAGGAAGCCATCCAGGAGCTGCACGGGTCGGTGCTCGCGCTCTCGGACGTTTCGTTCGACGTGAAGCGGGGCGAGCTCTTCGTGGTGATGGGGCTCTCGGGATGTGGGAAGTCGACGCTGGTGCGCTGCATCAACCGGCTGATCGAGCCGTCGTCGGGCAAGGTCTGGCTGGGCGAGCGGGAGATCACGGCGATGAGCGGGGAGGAGTTGCGGGAGCTGCGGCGGAGCGGGTTGGCGATGGTGTTCCAGCACTACGGCCTGCTGCCGCATCGCTCGGTACTGGAGAACGTGGCGTGGGGCCTTGAGGTGAACGGCGTGGAGAAGCGGGATCGGCGGGAGCGGGCAGATGAGTCACTAGAGGCGGTCGGCTTGAAGGGGTGGGGCGACCGCATGCCCGACCAGCTGAGCGGGGGGATGAAGCAGCGCGTGGGGCTGGCGAGGGCGCTGGCCCTGGACGCTCCGGTGCTGCTGATGGACGAGCCCTTCAGCGCACTTGACCCGGTGATCCGGCGCGATCTCCAGGACGAGTTGGCGAAGCTCCAGGCGGAATTGCACAAAACGATCATCTTCATCACGCACGACCTGAACGAGGCGGTGCGGATCGGGGACCGGATCGCGATCATGCGAGATGGCGTGATCGTGCAGATGGGGGACCCCTCGGAGGTGGTGCTGTCACCGGCGAACGACTTCGTCCGCGACTTCACGAAAGAGGTGCGGCTCCAGTCGATGGTCACGGCCGCGTCGGTGATGCGGGAGGCGACAAGCACGGCCCGCGCCGACCAGCTGGCCTCGGAGGTGCTGGCGGCCCTGGAGGCGGAGGAGCGGATGCATGCCCTGGTCGTCGACCCCAGGCAGTGCTACGTCGGGAGCGTGGGCCTGCATCAGTTGCAGCGCGCCCTGCAGGATGGCGATGCACCAGTGGGTTCGCTGAGCCGGCAGGCGGACGCCGCAGTGGCGCGAGATACCGTTCTGGACGAGCTGGTGCCACGCGGCCTGCGATCGGAACACCCTATCCCCGTCATCGAGAACGACGGCACGCTGGCCGGGGAGATCCCGCTGGAGGCTCTGGCCACGGCGATGGCGGCAGACGAGAGCGGCGAGGCTGCGAACCCCGGCGAAAGAGGAGCGTCAGCGCGATGACCAACGCATCGGGGAAGAACTCGTCGCCGGGGGCCGCCGGGCTGCGGGCGATACGCGAGCGGTTGGAACTGCCTGCGGTCAGCGGACCGCGCTGGCTTCGCTGGGTGCTGGTGCTGCGCTGGCTCGTCGTTCCCGCAATCCTGGCCGTGGTGCTCACGATGGGGGAGTGGAAGTGGGCAGCGGAGTTCCCGGCGGACGTGGGCCGCGACGTGGGGCGCGAGATCGACAACATCATCGACTGGATGACGACCGAACTCGATGTCCTCTTTGACGTGATCAAGGAAGTCGTGCTGACGGTGCTGGTCGCGTTCGAGGACTTCCTGCTTTGGCTTCCGTGGCCGGCCTTCATCGCCGCGATCACGATCATTGCGTGGCGGACAGCCGGGCTTGGCGTCGCTTTGTTCTCGGCGGGAGCACTGACCCTGCTGGCGACTTTCGGGTTGTGGGAAAGCACGATGGAGACGGTGGCGCTGATGGCGGTCACCGTGACGCTCTCAGTTCTAATCGCGGTTCCGCTGGGCATCTGGGCCTCGCAAAGCGACCGGCTCGACCGGATCCTGCGGCCGATCCTCGACGGGATGCAGACGATGCCCAGCTTCGTCTACCTGGTCCCCGCGATCGCCTTCTTCAGCCTGGGCAACGTGCCCGCCGTGATTGCCACACTGATCTACGCCGTCCCGCCGGCGGTGCGGCTGACCAACCTCGGCATCCGGCAGCTGCCGGAGGAGACGCTGGAGGCAGCGGAGTCGTTCGGGGCGACGCCCATGCAGCTCCTGCTGAAGGTCAAGATCCCGCTGGCGTCGCCGACCATCATGGCGGGCGTGAACCAGACGACGCTGATGGCCCTGGCGATGGTCGTGATCGCCTCGCTCGTGGGGGCCGGGGGGCTGGGTGAGGACGTCAACCGCGGACTGGGACGGATCGAGCCCGGGAACGCGTTCCTGGCGGGCCTGGGCATCGTGTTCCTCGCCATCATCATCGACCGCATCACACAGGCATTCGCCAGCCGCCAGCAGTCGTCACTGGGGGCTGGCGGCGGCGTAGGATAGGCCCATATAAAGGCGCAGGGCGCCGGCCTGGACGCCCGAAGCGAGGAGGCCCCAAATGATGCGGATTAGACGGCCCATCCTGACGGTGCTGGTGACTATGGCGGCGACGCTGGCCCTGTTACTGGTGGCCTGTGGAGGCGGCTCCGACGACAAGGAGCCGGTCATCTTCTCGGATCTCAACTGGCCATCGGCGGAGATACAGGCACGGGTCGCGTCGTACATCGTCGAGCACGGCTACGGATACCCTGTCGAGCTGGTCGCGGGTGACACGGTTTCGCTCTGGGCAGCGCTGGTCAACAACGACACGCACGTGACGATGGAGATCTGGCCGGCTCAGCAGGAGTGGCTCCAGGACGTGGATGACGGGACGCTCGTGGAGGTGGGCCTGAGTCTCGACACCGGCTGGGAGGCCTGGGTGATTCCGCAGTACCTGAAGGACGCCAACCCTGGCTTGGTCTCGGTGACGGACATCCCCGAATACGCGCACTTGTTCGTGACGGGGGACTCCCAGGGAAAGGCACGACTCGTGACCTGCATGCCGGGTTGGGCCTGTGAGCAAGTAAACGCCGCCAAGGTCGAGGGGTACGGCCTGACCGACTCGGTCTACCTGCTCAACCCCGGCTCAGGCGCCGGGCTGTTCGCCGACCTGGAAGCGGCCTACGCCAAGGGCGAGCCCTGGATTGGGTACATGTGGCATCCGACTCCTCTGTCGGTGAACCTGGATCTGTACATCCTTGAAGAGCCGGCGTATTCGGACGAGTGCTGGTCCACCGACAAGGCCTGCGCCTACCCGGAAGCCAGGGTCCTGATCATGGTCAACAATTCGCTGCCTGAGCGGGCCCCCGATGTGGTCGAGTTTCTCGAGAACTGGACCTTCAAGGCGGCAGACCAGGTCGCAACGGAGTTCTGGATGGAGGAGAACAACGAGGACTCCGACGCGGGCTCCCTGTGGTTCCTCCGCGAATTCCGCGATGTCTGGAGTTCGTTCGTTCCCGACGACGTCGCGAAGAAGGTGGATGAAGCACTCGAAGACGAGGGCTAGCCCGCTCCGGGCGTGACCGGGCAAGCAATCCCGGTCACGCCCATGGGCCGGGTTTGTGGCTAACCGGAATTCCGGTTACGGTTTCGCGATGCGAAGCGACGCGCTCGCGAACCAGCGAAAGATCGTGGAGGCGGCGACCCGCCTCATGGCCGAGCAGGGGCTTGAGGCCGAGCTGACCGACATCGCCCACGAAGCGGGCGTTGGCGTCGGCACCGTCTACCGCTGCGTGGGCAACCGCGACCAGGTCATCGAGACGATCGTGCGGGAGATGGTCGGGAAGACTGCGGCGAGCTTCGATGAAGCCGAGGCCGGCGACAGCAGCGTGGAGGCTCTCCTCACGCTGGTTGAGCGACTGCATCAAACGGTTCGCACCTACGGGTGGGTACATGCCGCCCTCATCGGGGGACGGGTGCGCAAGGAGCTGCACAGCGAGATGCGAGCCGTCGACCCGCTGCGGCGCTTCGAGCGCCTCTACCAGCGCGCGCAGGCCACGGGCGGTCTTCGAGCTGACATCGAGCCAGACGTCGCGGCGGCGCTGATCCTCGGAAGCCTCGCCCCGTGGTCGGCTCTCTCCCTGCGCGAGCGAGGTGACGCACGGGCCGCCGCGGAAGCGGTGTTGGCCCCCTTCCTCGCACACGCAACGACACCAACAGCCCTGGAGGCAAGCCCATGATGGGAATGGCCGGTAACTCGCAGATGACGAGTGGGGGACTCCCGCCGGGGATGACGCTACCGACGCGGCGCAAGGCGCTTGTGCTGGCGGGCGTGCTCTCGACGATGTTCCTGGCGGCGCTGGACCAGACGATCGTGACGGTCTCAATGCCAGCCATCGCGCAGGACCTTGATGGCCTCGACCTCTTCGTGTGGCCGGTCACTGCGTACCTGCTGGCCTCGTCGGCATTGGTACCAGTCGTGGGGAAACTCTCGGACCTGTACGGGCGAAAGCCGTTCATCCTGGCGGGCATCGTCGTCTTCGTGGTCGGCTCGTGGTTGTGCGGGGCGGCCGGCGATATGACCTGGTTGATCGCCTTCCGCGCCATCCAGGGCGTGGGCGCCGGGTTGATCATGACCACATCCTTCACCTCGGTCGGCGACCTGTTTGCGCCGAAGGACCGAGGGCGCTGGATAGGTCTCTTCGCCGCGACCTTCGGGCTGGCGAGCATCGTCGGGCCGCTGGCCGGCGGCGCCCTCACCGATCACCTCTCCTGGCGCTGGATCTTCTACATCAACATCCCCGTGGCGATGGTGGCGCTGGCGTTGGTCACGTTCGGTATGCCGTGGTTCCGCGGCCAGGGCAAGGCGAGCATCGACTGGTTGGGGGCGGGGCTGATTGTCGGCATGGCGACATCGCTGCTGCTGGGCCTTTCCTGGGGGGGCAACCAGTACGGCTGGGGGGAAGCGCCGGTCGTCGCCTCACTGGGAGCGGCAGCGGCCTTCCTGGTGCTGTTCCTGGGGCAGACCCGGCGGGCAGAGGATCCCATCCTGCCCCTCGGGCTCTTCCGCAACCGCGTGTACACGGTCTCGATCCTTGCGACGATGGTGCTTGGCGCGGCCATGTTCGGGGCGATGCAGTTCCTGCCCTTCTTCCTCCAGGGCGTGCAGGAAGTGTCGGCGACGAACACCGGATTGATCCTGATGCCAATGATGGGCGGCATGATGTTCGGCTCCGTGACATCGGGACAGTTGCTCAGCCGCGGGCGCGATCTGCGCCTGTTGACGGTGGTGGGCGGCGCGGCGCTGATCACGGCCTTCTACCTGCTCTCCACGCTTGAGCAGACCTCGGCGGCCTGGACAACGCGGGGCTACATGGTGCTGCTGGGATTGGGCATGGGCTTCTGGATGCCGACCTTCCAGCTCGCGGTGCAGAACGCCCTCCCGCACCGGCTCCTCGGCACCGGGACAGCCTCCGTCAACTTCTTCCGCCAGTTCGGCGCTACCTTCGGGCTTGCGATCCTGGGCTCGCTGATGTTGAACACCTTCAGGTCCAACCTGCAGAACGCAGTGCCTCCACAATTCGGCGAGCTACTCTCTGAGCCGGAGCGGCTCCTGCGCGAGGACTCGCTGGCGCTGTTGCATCAGAGGATCGAACAGGCCAGCCCGGGCGCAGCCGACGGGGTCATCCAGAGCGCGCAGATCGCCCTGGGCGACGCGATAACGGGCATCTTCCTCATCGGCGTGGGCATCGTGGCGGTGGGCCTCGCGATTGGGCTCTTCATGCCTCGTGTCCGCATGCGCGGCCGCGAGGAATTGATGGCGGAGGCCAGCGGCGAGAGTCCCCCGGGCGAGGACGACTCCGAGGAGCCTGGGAGCTTCGGTGTGGAGCCGGAGGAGGCGGGCGCGCCCGGCGGCAAGTAACGCCGCGTCCGATACGCCACACGCGAAGGAGCCCCCTCGGCGAGGGGGCTCCGCTTTGTGGCGACCGCTCGGTGTGAGCTACTGCACACCCTTGTCGAGCAGAGCGGGGAGGTCTTCGTCCGCGGTGTCGACGAGGGCGTCGACCCACTTGTGGAAGAGCTGTCCGCCACCCTCGTTGCGGCCGAACATGGAGAACTCCTTGGCCCCGGTGGCCAGGGCCTTCTGCACGTGGAAGCCGGTGTAGTAGTCCTCGTTGCCCACGACGTGGCCCATGAAACCCATGTACTCCTTCAGCTCTTCCTGATCCTGCTCCTCGGGAGGCTCGAAGCGGAGGAAGTTCTGGATGGTGAAGGACTCTTCCGGAGTCTTGCCGGGGAACATCTGCGAGACCATGTAGCCGGAGCCCGTGCTGCCCGCGATGGACATGTTCGGGAACACGGTCCAGACGCCGGCGGTCATGTCGTCGTAGCTCCACTCCGACTCGGGTGTGTCGGCGAGCTTCTCGTTGCCCTTGGGCGACATGACGCGCACGTGCGGGCCCCACGAGTAGTAGTCGGGCTGGAAGGGGCCGTCGGGACCGAAGCTGTTCCGGTGGAGGATGGGCACGTGATAGAAGTCGCGGTAGCCGTCGTAGGCGACCTTCCAGTTGGGCCCGTCGAGGTGCTGGCGGCCGACGACGTAGGCGTCGTCGAAGGCGAGGTCGTCGAGGACGGAGTCGTAGCCGGCGAGGAAGGCGTCGATATCGACGTCGGAGCCGGGCTTGAGCGTGACCCAGATCATGCCCGAGCGCTCGGCGGCGGGGAGCTCGGTGAGGCCGAAACAGGACTTGTCGAGCTCGCCGAAATTGCCCTCGTCGAAGACGGCGACGAGCTTGCCCTCCAGGTTGTACGTCCAGGCGTGGTAGTTGCAGCGGAAGACCTCGGTCTTGCCGACTTCGGGCTCCGCGACGACGTAGTTGCCGCGATGGCTGCACATGTTGACGAAGGCGCGGGCCTCGCCGTCCTCGGCGCGGGTGATGAGGACGGGGACGCCGGCTACCTCCACCGACTGGTAGGAGCCGGGCTCTCTCAGCTCGGAGGAGAAGGCGAGGGCGAGGGGCAGGCGCCGGAAGATGCGGTCGACCTCGGTCTCCCAGCGCTCGGGGTCGTGGTAGAGCGCGGTGGGAATCTTGTAGATGTCGTCGGCGAGGTCGATGCGGTTGTTCTGGAGGTTCTCCACCTCGCGGCGGCTCATCTCCACCAACTGCTCTCGGGTCATCGTCACACTCCTGGAGCCCCACTCGCTCGGTCGAGCAGCGGGAACCCGATCAGGATAACGCTCGGGAAAGTCATGTGCCCCTCTGGCTAGTGGCCGGCCTCCTCGAACCAACGCTGGACGATGCGCATGGCAACGTTGCCCCCGGAGTGGGCGGCGTCGAGGGCCATGGTGGAGGCAATGGTGTCGCCGGCGGCCCAGATTCCCTCGACGTTCGTCCGCTGCATGGGGTCGACCGCGATGAAGCCGGCCTCGTCGAGGGCCAGGCCGAGGCCCCTCGCGAGCTGCTCGACGAGGGGAGCGGGGAGGGACTCGGGGCTCCAGACAAGCGTCTCGACGGCCACCGTCTCACCACCATTGAGCGTGACGCTGGTGACCTTGCCGTCGTCGTGGTTGATAGCGGTGATGTCGCCACGGTGGAGGCTGATGCCCTCGGCTTCAAGCCCTGCGGCGAGCTCGTCGGGGAGGTCGACGGCGCGGCCGAGGAGGAGCTCGACCCTGTCGGTCCAGTTGCGGGCGAAGAGGGGCGGCGTGGCCTTGGCGCTCGTTGCCGGCAGGACAAGCCCCCAGACGCGGTCGCGGTGCTCGTAGCCATCGCAGAAGGGGCAGGAGATGACGGTACCGCCCCAGCATTCGGCGAAGCCGGGGATGTCGGGGAGGGCGTCGCGATGGCCGAATGCGAGGATGACGTGGTGGGCGCCAAGCCGGTCACCCTCGGCCGTGGTGAGGACGAACTCACCATCGTTGGCGGGCTCGATGCTGGCGACCTCGGCGCGGCGCAGGGAGGCCCCGCCGACGGCGTCGATCTGCTCCCAGGCAGTGCGGGCGAGGTCGGCGGGGAGCAGCCCCTCTATCCCGAGGAAGTTGTGGACCCCGTGGGAGCCAGCGTTGCGGGCGGGAGAGGGCGCATCGAAGACGGCAACCGACTTGCGGGCGCGCACGAGCACGAGCGCCGCCTGCAGGCCCGCCGGGCCGCCGCCCACGATGGCGACATCCACGTGGTCCTCGGCGGGGTCGACGGTGGGCGGCGGGGCCAGGTCGTCCTGGGCAGCGGGGGCGCCGGGGGCGCCGCCGATGGCGGTGGTCGAGCCGGGCGCCACCTGCGGAGGCCGGGGCGCGTCCGACTGCTGCGCATCGACGGCGAACTGCGCGAGCGCGAGGGTGGTGGTGACGCCCGCGAAGCCGTGCGTCCCGGCGACGATGGTGGCGGGGAGCTCGCGCAGGTTGAGCTGCTGGGCGAGCTCGGGGAAGGTCTCGACCTCCACGACGGAGGCTTCGACCTTTGTGGAGTAGAGCGCGAGCTGGTAGGCGTTGGCGACGGCCTGCGCCGCCGCCGGGTGCCGCATCGAGCCGATGACGCTGAGGGAGACGGGCTCGGCGAGGCGGTTGAGGACTTCGGCGAGAGCGGCGGGAGGGGACGGAGGGGTGGGAAAGGCCGACATCACCTCGACCAGGACCTCGAAGAAGTGTCCCGCGGGCAGCCCGTAGTAACGCATGGGGGGAGCCCCACCCCCACGCCGCAGGAGGATGGCGGGAACGCGTTCGACTCCCCAACGCTCCACCAGCTGGGCCTCGGCGTGGAACTCGTGGGTGACGAGCCGGACCTTGGGGGAGACACCGGCAAGGTCTTCAAGGGTTTCCCTGGTGGGGCCGCAGGCGGGGCAGGGGTTGCGGGGAGGGGCGCCGGGCACGATGAGGCCGCTCTCGCTCTGGTGGAAGTAGTCGATGGTGACCGGGGCGGCGAGCGCATCGAAGCGCTGGCGGAGCGCGGCGAGAACCTGCTCGGGAATCACGCGGGCCTCGCAAGGGGGGCGGGGAAGGGCACGCCCGTCTCGGCCGCGAGCTCGCGCAGCTGTTCGACGACGGCGCGGTCGAGGGGGATGCCGTTCCGTTCCCGATCGGCGCGGGCCTCGGCCTCCTTGTCGCCGGGGATGCGCACACGGTCGACGCCGGGGGCGGGGGCGATGGCGTGGATGCGCTCGGCGAGGTCGGCCAGCTCGGCCTGGAATTCGGCGGGGTCGCGGAAGGCGTCGATGCGCCAGGCGGCGAACCACTGCCCCATGTGCGGTCGGGGCATGACCATGCCGAATCCAGCGCCGGAAAGGACGCCCGAGAGGATGTCGGCGACAAGCCCGAGGCCGTAGCCCTTGTAGGAGCTGGTCTCGAGGTGGGAGCCGAGGGGGAGGAGGGCGCCGCCCTTGCCGAGCGCAGAGGGGTCGTCGCTGTCGTTGCCTCCGGCATCGACAGCCCAGCCGGAGGGGAGGCGCTTGCCCTGGCGACCAGCGATCTCGAGCTTGCCGCCCGCGACGGCCGTCGTGGCCATGTCGAGGGAGAAGGGTTCGCGCCCGGTGATGGGGGCGGCGAAGGCGAGGGGGTTCGTGCCGAAGGCACGCTCCGTGCCTCCGGCGGGAACGGCGAGCACGGGCGTGTTGCAGCTTGCCATGCCGATGAGGCCGCGGGCGGCGGCGCGCTCGGCGTAGTAGCCGGCGGCGCCGAAGTGGCGTCCGTTGCGGATGGTGACCATGCCGATGCCGGAGGTCTCGGCGCGAGCGATGCAGCGGTCCATGGCCTCGGTGGCGACGACGACGCCCATGCCGCCGTCGCCATCGAGGGCGAGGGTGGCGGGAGTCTCGCGGAGGACGCGAATGGTAGGCGTCGGGTTCACGCGGCCATCGCGCAGGCCGGGCACATAGCCGCCGTGCCAGGTGAGGTGGGCGATGCCGTGTGACTCGATCCCCTTCAGGTCGGCGTCGATGAGCACCTCCGCGGCGAGGGCGGCATCGGCCGCGGACATGCCGAAGTGATCGAGGGTAGCGGCGGTGTGGTCGCGGAGCGCTTCGGCCTCGAAGCGTTCACGGGTTTCGGACATCGTACGGGGGATTGTCCGCGACAGCAGGCTGGAACGCGAGCGGGACAGGGGTCGGTAGACTTGCCCCGCAATCAGGAGGACCGATGAGGCAGGAACCGATCCCCGTGGTGGTTTCCTTTCCGCTGACGGAGCAGACGCGGGCGACGATCGAGGGGGCTTCGCCCCTGGTGCGCATCCTCGACTACCCGACGGAGCGGGTCGCGCCGGGCGCCTTCCGGCCCCCACCGACGCCCGAGCAGGCGCAGCTGCTGGCCGAAACCGAGGTGCTCTTTGGCTCGCACCTGGACCCGATCGAGGTGCACGATGCCGCCCCGAACCTGAAGTGGTTCCAGGTGCTGACAGCGGGGCTCCACGAGCTGATCGCGCAAGGCATCCTTGAGCGCGACTTCACCATCACGACGATGAGCGGCGTGGGGGCGGTACCGATCGCGGAGTACTGCATGGCCGTGATGGTAATGCTGGAGAAGGACCTGCACGAAACGATGCGGGACCAGGTGGACCACCGCTGGAACTTCCACTTCGCCGGGCAGTTGAAGGGCCAGACGTGCGGGATCGTGGGGCTGGGAGCGATCGGGCGGGAGCTGGCCGTTAGAGCGCGGGCCTTCGGGATGCGCGTCGTGGCTACGCGTCGCAGCGCCCAGGCGGGCGACTCCGACCCGGACGTGGACGTGCTGCTGCCTTCGAGCGAGCTGCCGCGGCTGCTGGCGGAGTCCGACTACGTGAATCTCTGCGTGCCGCTGACGCCGGACACGGACGGCATGATCGGGGCGGACGAGATCGCGCTGATGAAGCCGGAGGCGGCGATCGTGAACATCGCACGGGCATCGGTGATCGACACGGACGCGCTGCTGGAGGCGCTGCGAGCGGAGCGCATCGCGGGGGCAGCGCTGGACGTCCACGACCCGGAGCCGCTGCCGGAAGACAGCCCCTTCTGGGACCTGCCGAACGCGATCGTGACGCCCCACCGGTCGGGGTCGATGCACGGCTACTTCGACCGCGCGGCCGAGTTCTTCGCGGAGAACCTGAAGCGGTACGCCCGCGGCGAGCCGCTCGCGAACATGGTTGGGCGCGAGCGCGGCTACTAGGCCCCTACGAGACCGCCGCGGCGTTGCGCTCGCGCGCCCACTGGTGCGCCTCCTCGGAGGCGACCCAGGTGATGGCGTTCGACATCAGCTTGCGGTAGTTCGGGTTGTTGTAGGAGGTGGGCACGTCCCCCGGCTGGATGTAGACGATCGGGCTGTTGTGGTGGTTCTTGGCCCACGAGACCATGTTGCTGGTGGGCGGATGCGTCCACTCTCCGCGCTCGTACATGCGCCGCTCGTGCACGACGAGGGCGGGCGAGAAGAAGTTCTTGTAGGTGAACTCGAAGTCGCTGCGCAGGAGCGGCACGACGTTGTCCTCGAAGTAGGGGGCGAGGTAGAGCTCGTCCTGGAGCTCGAACTCCGGGTCGAGGCCCTCGACGACGGGGTGCTCGGGCTCGGCGACCGTGACCGTGTGGTTGACGGCGAGGAGGTAGCCGGAGTCGGGCCACTGCTGGCCGCGCAGCTCGCCGGGATCGTAGAAGAAGCGGCCGCCGACCATCTCGGCGTACTCCTCCCAGGCGGGCCAGGAGCAGATGTTGTGGTGGATCATGACCATGCCCTTGCCCTCCTCCACGAGGGCGCGGTAGCCGTCCTTGAGGGACTGGGGCGGGTCCGCCGAGCCGATGCCGCGGCCGGGCATGCTGTAGTCGACGATGACGTCGTAGGGCGCGGCGTTCACGGGGTCGAAGAAGAGCTGGGCGGCGGGCTGCTCGACGTGCGTCCAGGCGGAGATGGCGCCATCCTGCTGGAACGAGTCGAACATGGAGAAGAAGGGGTCGCGCTGGAACGGGTGGCCCTTCGTCGCGAGGAGGACGTTGGGAGAAGTCATGGCAGCCTCCTGGTAGCGGGGCCAGTGTGCGCCTGTGGAGGAGGCATCGCAACGGCCTCGCGGGGCCTCGGTATCCTGTGCGCCGCGCCCCTGAAGGTGCGACCGGAGGTACGGGCCATGACAAAGCGGGTGCTGGTCGCGGGGGCGTCGGGGCTGGTGGGGTACGCCGCGGTGCGGCACTTCGCCACGCTGCCTGGGTGGGAGGCGGTCGGGGTCTCGCGGCGCGTGCCGGTGGGACTCCCGCCGGAGGCGGAGCTGCTCTCGGTCGACCTGCTGGACGAGGAGGCGTGCGAGCGAGCCTTCGGGGCGATGTCGAACGTGACGCACCTGGTGTACGCGGCGCTCCAGGAGATCCCCGGCCTGATGCCGGGCTGGGTCGACCCGGAGGTCATCGAGCGGAACGCGCGCATGCTGCGGAACCTCTTCGAGCCGCTCTCGCGGGCGGCCTCGGGGCTGGAGCACGTCTCGCTGCTGCACGGGACGAAAGCGTACGGCCTCCACCACCCCGGCATCGGGGCGAAGGGCGTGCGGGTGCCGCTGCGGGAGCGCGAGCCGCGCAGGGAGCACCCGAACTTCTACTTCGAGCAGGAGGACTACCTGCGCGAGCGCCAGGCGGAGGGCGGCTGGGGACTCACAACCTGGCGGCCGACGGTGATCTACGGGGATGCGCCCGGGAACCACATGAACGCGGTGCCGGTGATCGGGGCGTACGCGGCGCTCTTGCGGGAGGAGGGCCGGCCCCTCGACTTCCCCGGGCGTCCGGGGGCGCCCACCCTGCGCGAGGCGGTCGATGCGGACCTCGTCGCGCACGCGCTCTCCTGGGCGACGACGGAGTCGGCGGCCTGGGGCGAGACGTTCAACCTGACGAACGGCGACGTGTTCATGTGGGAGAACGTGTGGCCGGCGATCGCGGAGACGCTGGGGATGGAGGCGGGGGAGCCGCGCCCCTTGTCGCTGGCGGAGGAGATGCCGAAGCGGGAGGGGCAGTGGGCGGCGCTGGTCGAGCGGCACGGCCTGAGCGCTCCCGCCAAGCTGCTGCAGTTCACGGGCTACAACTCGCTGATCTACACGGACACGGTGCTGGGGGCGCCGAACCGGCCGCCCCTGCCGATCCTGAACAGCACGATCAAGGTGCGGCAGGCGGGCTTCACGGAGTGCATGGACACGGAGGACATGTTCCGCAAGTGGTTCTCGCGCCTGCAGGAGACGGGCGCGATCCCACCGCCATAGCGCCGGAACCTGGGTCAAGCGCCTATTTGAAGCGGTAGGTGATGCGGCCCTTGGAGAGGTCGTAGGGCGAGAGCTCGACGAGGACGCGGTCGCCAAGGAGCACCTTGATGCGGTAGCGGCGCACGCGACCGCTCACGTGGGCGAGCACCTCGTGCCCGTTGGCCAACTCCACGCGGAAGACGGCGTTGGGAAGCGCCTGCGTGACCAGCCCTTCGACTTCGATGGATTCCTGTTTTGCCACGCGCCCACGGTACCAGACACCGGGCGCTGGCGCTTGGGAAGGGAGGTCCTAAACGGGAATCCAGTGGAGCCTGCCCTCGCGCTTCACCTTGGAGAGGCGGCCCTCCTCGAAGAGGTGCTCGAGGTGCGAGAGGGTCTCGCCGACGGCGGCGCGCTGCATGAAGGGCTCGAATTCGTCGAGGGCGCCGGTGGCCCACTGCACGCGGCCGGCTACGTCCCAGGCGGTAGCGCCCGCATCGACACAGCGCATCATCTCGTCGAGGCGCTCCTCGTGGTGGTGGCGGATCTCGTTGACGCGGCGTTTGAGCTCCTTGATGTCGAACTCGTGCGCCGGCAGGACGTGGTCGACGTCGAGCGCGGCGACGATGTCGAGGGAGCGGATGTAGTCGCCAAGCGGGTCGCCCGAGGTCTGCGAGTGCATGGAGACGTTGGGGGTGATGGTGGGGAGGACGTGGTCGCCGCTGAAGAGGAGCTTGCGGTTGGGCTCGTAGAGGCAGATGTGGCCGGGGGCGTGGCCCGGCGTCCAGATCACCTCGAACTCGAAGTCGCCCGCGCGGAGCGCCTCGCCGCCGTGGACCTTGTAGTCGGGGGCGGCGGGCTGGACCTTGTCGAGCATGTCCATCGATCCACGGGACATCTCCGGGGCCTTGAGCTCGGGGACGCCGTGCTGGGACATGTAGCGCTGCATCTCGTCGGTGAGACCGCGGGGGGCGTAGTAGCGCGAGGCGATGAAGTCGGCCTCGCGCTCGTGCATGATGACCTCGCAGTCCGAGACCTGCTTCAGGCGTCCGGACATGCCGTAGTGGTCGGGGTGGACGTGGGTGATGACGAGTTGCGTAATCTCGGAGGGGTGGCTGCCGTGCTCGCCCATGCCCTCCTCGAGGGCGGCGTAGGCGACATCCGTGTTCCAGCCGCAGTCGACGAGCATGGTGTCGCCGCCGTGCTTGATCAGGTAGGGCATCACGTAGGGCAGGCCCTTGGTGACGCGGGGGTTGCGCTCGAGCTCGACGCGGAGCCGCTTCGCCTCTTCGTACTGGTACTGGGGGAAGGGCGTAAGAAGCTGGTAGACGCCGTCGAGAATCTTCATGGAGGCTCCTGGGGAGGCTGGGGGGTGGGGCTGATGCGCGGCGATCGTACGGGGCTGTTCGCGCACACGCCACGCCGGAGCGCATTGGCGGGTAAGCTGGCGCGCCAGCATCTGCCGGAGGACGCGGCATGACACTCTCCATCCCCGAACGCCTGGACGACCTGAACCCGGAGTGGCTGACGGCCGCGCTGCGCCAGACGGGCGCACTGGCCCCGGCGGGCGAGGTGACCTCGGTCGAGCGAGAGATCGTAGGGGAGGGCGCGGGCTTCCTGGGCGACATCGCGCGGCTGACCCTGGGGTATGAGGGCGGGGAGGGGCCGGCGACGGTCATCGCGAAGCTGCCGAAGCTGGCCAATCGCGCGATGGGGGAACTGCTCGGGGCGTACGAGCGCGAAAGCTGCTTTTACGACGAACTCGCCCGCGACCTGCCCCTGGCGACGCCACGCATGTACTACGGCGACTTCGATCGCGACGTCGCCTCGGAACGCCAGGAAGCGGCGCTGAAGCTGGCCGACCGTACGCCGCGCTTCCTGAGCGCGCGCATGACGCAGGTGGGCCTCTGGGTCTCGGGGCGGAAGAAACGGCGCTACATCCTCCTGCTGGAAGACATCGGAGACGCGGAACCGGGCGACCAGCTCACGGGCGTCTCGCCAGAACGGTGCGCGACCGTGCTGGCGGCGGCCGCGCGGATGCACGCCAAGTTTTGGAGCAGCCCGGCGGTCGAGAACCGCTTCTGGCTGATACCGCTGAGCATCGACGCGCGCATCCGCAACGGGTTGTTTCAGGACTCGCAGCCGGTCTTCCTGGAGCAGTTCGGCCACCTCGTGGACGACGGTTTCGCGAGGGCGCTCTCGTGGGCGGCGGAGCACGGCGTGGAGGCCGTCCAGACCCTGCAGCGGAACGCGCCGGTCACGCTCGCGCACTGCGACCTGCGCCTCGACAACGTGGCGTTCCGGGACGGCGACCCGATCGTGTTCGACTGGCAGCTGGTGCGGCGCGGTCCGGCCGCCTACGACGTGGCCTACTTCCTCTCGGGCGCGAGCCCGGACCTGACGCGCGAGGACGAGGGCGAGCTGCTGCGGGGCTACCTGGCGGCGCTCGAAGAGCTGGGCGTGCGCGGCTATTCCTTCGAGGCGTTCGAGCGGGACTACCACCTGGGTCTGCTCACGGCCATGCAGACGCTCACCGCCACGGACCAGATGGACATGGGCGAAGGTCGCGGCATCCAGCTGATGGAGGCCTGGTACGAGCGGCTGGCCGCCCGCGTGGCGGGCATCGACCTGGACAGGCTGCTCGCGGAACCGGTGGGGTAGGCTGAAGGCATGGACCGTTTCATCCCCGAACGCCTCGACGACCTGACCCCCGAGTGGCTGACGGAGGCCCTGCGCGAGGGCGGTCACCTCGAAGGAGCGGGCGAGGTGACCTCCGTGGAGCGTGAGATCCTGGGCGAGGGCGAGGGGTTCATGGGGGACATCGCGCGGCTGCGGCTGTCGTACGAGGGACGGGAGGGGCCGGCGAGCGTTGTGGCGAAGATGCCGCGGCTCGAGAACCGCGCGTTCGGGGAGCTGGTCGGGGCCTACGAGCGGGAGAGCTGCTTCTATGAGGAGTTCTCCGGCAGCGTGCCGGTCGCGCTGCCTCACCTGTACTTCAGTGATTTCGACCGCAACGCCATGCCTGACCGGCAGGAGAAGGTGAAGGGGCTTGCCAACCGGACTCCCGACTGGCTCATGCCGCGGGTGACACGTGTGGCCATGTGGGCGGCGAAGCGCAGGAAGCGGCGCTACCTCCTCCTGCTGGAGGACCTGGGCGATGCGACATCAGGAGATCAGCTCGCGGGCACGGATGGGGAGCGCTGTGCGGCCGTCCTGAGGTCAATCGCGCAGCTACATGCCGCCCTGTGGGAGAGCCCTGCACTTGAGAATCGCTACTGGCTCATGCCGCTCGCGGGGGACTCTCGCGTGCGCCAGAGCATGTTCCTCGAGATGCGCGAGACGTTCCGGGAGCGACACCCCGAGCTCTTCGACGAAGAGTTCGGGCGCCTGGTCGCGTGGGTAAGCGAGAACGGGGTCGAGGCGATCGAGCGGATGGAGCGGGAGGCGCCCGAAACGCTCGTGCACGGTGACCTGCGGCTCGACAACCTCGTGTTTCGCAACGACGAGCCGGTCTTTTTCGACTGGCAGGCGATCCGCCGCGGCCCGGCCGCCTACGACGTGGCCTGGTTCCTCTCCGGAGCGAGCGACGACCTGACGCCGGGGGACGAGGCTGAGCTGCTCCGCGCCTACCACGCAGCGCTCGGCGAGCACGGGGTGAGCGGCTACCCGTTCGAGGCGTTCGAGCGGCACTACCACATGGGACTGCTCACGACCGTGCAGACGCTGGGTCTGCTGACGATCCTGGACGTGGGCGAGGGCGAGGACCGAGGCGCGGAGATGGCGCGGGCGTGGGTCAGGCGGCTGCGGGCGCGACTGGCGACGATCGACCTGGACCGCGTGCTCGACGCCTAGCCGGCGCTACAGGGGCCAGGGGTAGCTGGCCCCGCAGGCATGCCGGGTTACTCGTCGCGGACGACCACGGCGATGGAGCCGGGGACATGCCCGCCGTTGATGGCGATGGTCTGCCCGGTGATCCAGGACCCGGCCTCGGAGGCGAGGTAGACGACGCCAGCGCCGATGTCGCTAGGCCGGCCCATGCGACCGGTCGGGAGCCTGTTGCCGTAAGCCTCTTGCTCCTCCTCCGTCATCGGGAACATCGCCGAGAACTGCTCGGTGACGATGGGGCCGGGGGCGATGCCGTTCACGCGGATGCGGCGCTCGGCGAGCTCGCGCGAGAGGGTCATGGTCATGTTCACGACACCGGCCTTGGCCGCGCCGTAGGCGCCCGTATGGGGAGCGGCATTGAGAGCGGCCCCGGAGACGATATTGATGATGCTCGCCCCCTCGCCCATGTGGGGCAGGGCGGCGCGCACGCCGAGAAAGGCGGACGTGAGGTTGAACTCGATCATCTCGTCCCAAACCTCGTCGGGCGTTTCGGCAAGGTCGCGGACGACGCGATCCTGGCTACCGCCGGCGTTGTTCACCCAGACGGTTATCTTGCCGAACGCCTCGACCGTGGCGGCGGCGAGCCGCTCGATGGCGGCTCGGTCGAGCACATCGGTGGGGACGGCGAGACCGCGCGCGCCACGCTCCTCGACGCCCTCGACGACCCTGGCGAGGTCGTTCTCGCGGCGGGCGGCGACCACCACATCGGCGCCGGCATCCGCCATCGCGTAGGCGATTCCCTCCCCGATCCCGCGGCCTCCACCAGTGATCACGCCGACGTGGCCGTCCATCCGGAAGTCATCCATCACGCTCATCTCGCACCTCAGCGCGCAGGGTACGGCGCGAGCGTGGCAAGCGCGATTCGCCGGGCCTACGGCTGCCTCGTGAAGGACGGGGCACCGCCAACACCGGGGCATGGGTTCCCCCACACTCTCCCGCGAACACGCCGTCTATACTGCCCATCAGCCTGAGAGCGGAAACGCCGTCGACAGTCAACGAGTGCGGCTCTGGTACCGCTTAGCTCGCCAACGGGAGAGCGACTCGCAATGGATTTCGCCCGCCTTGCGCCAGAACTTATCGTGTCCAACATCGACAAGAGCGTCGAGTTCTACACTCGAGTACTAGGGTTTAGCGTGATGTTCGACCGTCCAGAAGAGCGCTTCGCCTACCTCGACCGACAAGGTGCTCAGCTCATGCTCGAACAGCCTACTGATCGAGCGTTCCTTCTAGGCGACCTCCAATTCCCGTACGGTCGTGGGGTGAACCTGCAGATCGAAGCTGACGACCTCCCCGCTCTGTACGAACGAGTCGTCGCGGCTGGGAGCCGCTTGACGTTACGGCTGGAGGAGAAGTGGTATCGCGTCGGTAACGAGGAAGTGGGGCAGCAGCAATTTGTCGTAGTGGATCCCGACGGGTACTTACTCCGGTTCCTTAGACCGGTCGACGCTCCTCGCCAACCCTAGACACTCATCATTTCGCTGGCCGAGTCGTGGTCCTGAGGCTAGGCGTCGCGATCGGCGAGGCGCTGACGTTGCGTCGCCTCGCGCTCGGCAAGTCCCTCGGCGCTCATCCCGAAGACGTCGGGGGGCGACCAGCCGTTGAGACCGGCGTAGGTATCGATCTGGCTGCGGTGATGGACCTCGTGCTCCGTGAGCATCATGAGGACGCGCCAGCCGGCGAGCGTGGCGTCGCCTTCAATGAGGGGCACGCGGCGCTGGAGCCACTCGTCGGGCGTGGCCTGGAGACGCGCCTGGAGCGCAGCGGCGCTCTCCTCGAGGGCGGGCGCCCAGAGGTCGGGGGAGGAGGTGTCGGGGGCGGGCGGCATGATCCAGCCCTCGTCGTGGTAGACGCCGACGAAGAAGCCGCGCGAGCGGGCGATGTGGGCGACGAGCTCGGGGATGTCCCAGGCGGCCTCGCCCTCACCGGCGGGGGGCTTCCAGGCGACCGCTTCGGGGGGAAGGGCGGCGACATCGCGCAGGGCGCGCCGGTGGACACCGTCGAAGTAGCGAAGGAAGGAGGCGATGGAGTCGATCATGGAGTACCTGCCGTCGCGTCGAAGATCGTGGTGTGCCGCATGCGCGCGAGGTCGCGGCCGTCGGGGCCACGCACGACGCAGTCGAACTCGACGAAGGGCCTGTCCTTGCGCTCGTAGAGGGCGGCGCAGCGTCCGCCCGTGACGACCTCGCCACCTGCCCGGGCGGGGGCGAGGAACTCGACCTCGCTGCGGGTGTGGATGGAGCTGGCGACAGCGAAGTTGTGCCGCATGAGCGCCTCCGCGCGCGCCACGAGCCAGGCGGGGTGGAGGCGGGGCGCGTCCCCGGCGAAGCGGGCGTCGTCGGAGCGGTGGCTGAGCTGCATGTAGGCGCGCAGGGTCTCGGGGGAGGCATCGACGGCCATGGGCGCCCAGTCGAGGCCGACGAGGGCGGGGTCCACGCGCGGCTCGGGCTGCGGGTCGGGGCTGGGCGCGGGGTCCATGCGGGTAGGGGGGTCGAAGCCGCCGAGGGCGGCGTTCGGCCCCGGCCCCACCTCCCCCACGACGCAGTCGACGCCGGCGGCGTTGCTCATGCGGAGGGCGAAGGCGCCTCCGTCCTGGGGGGAGAGGGCGATGCGCACCTCATCGCCCGGATACACGGGCTGGCGGAAGCGGAACCGGGCCCAGCCATGATCGAGCCAGCCATCGCCGAGGGTCTCGATGATGGCTGGGACGCTCCAGCCCCAGACGGTGACGCCCGCGACGAGCGGTCCGGCGAAGCCGAGCTCGCGGGCGAACTCGGTGCTGTGGACGGGGTTCGCCATCGTAGCGGGGTCGTCCTCGTGGTCGAGGAAGGCCACGATCCGCCACTCCCGCGTTCCCGCTGCCGTCATAACCAACCCCCGGGTATGAAGAGTAGCCCAAGAAGCCCCCAGGGGAGCGTCCCCTAAGCCGGCAGTCGCCTATTGTTCCCGCGTTTGTCTCTACTAGCCCTTATCGCTATCCAGCATGGGCTTCCGGCGCCGGAAGAGGCCCGGTCGGAAACGAGGCCGGTTCGGCGCAGACCGCTGCCGCCCACCCCCTCGCGGCCGCCGCCGCAGCGCTACCTGCCGGGCCTCGACGGCATGCGCGCGCTGGCCGTGATCGCGGTGGTGCTCTTCCACTCCGCCCTCGGGATCGCGCCCGGCGGCTTCCTCGGCGTCGAGGTCTTCTTCGTCATCAGCGGGTACATCATCACGAGGGCGCTGCTGACGGAACGAGCCAGCCGGGGCGGCATCGCCCTGGGGAGCTTCTGGCTGCGCCGGGCACGCCGGTTGCTGCCGGCGCTCTTCCTGCTGCTCTTCGCCGTAGCCGGCTACAGCCTGCTCTTCGCCCCGGACGAGGCCGCCGGCCTCCGGCACGACATCGCGGCGGCGCTCGCCTACGTCACGAACTGGGACCTGATCGTGGCGGGCGAGACGTACTTCGACTCGTGGGAGCGGCCCTCGCTGCTGCGCCACCTCTGGTCGCTGGCGGTGGAGGAACAGTTCTACGTGGTCTGGCCGCTGCTGATGGCGGGGGGACTGGCGCTGCTGCACAAGCGACACGTCCTCGCCCTGATCGTGGCCGGGGCGGCCGCTTCGGCCGTCGCGATGGCCGCGCTCTACGAGCCCGGCAGCGCAGTCACGCGCATCTACTACGGGACGGACACGCGGGCTTCCGGGCTGCTGATCGGGTCGGCCCTGGCGTTCGTGTGGACCGCGAGGCAGAGCGAGGGCGGTGGCGGCCTGCGGGCGCTCGCGGAGATGTCGGCGCTGACGCTCCTGGGGCTGGCGGGGCTCGGATCGATCGTGGGCTTCACCCTGCTGGCCGATGGGGGCTCGCCCTTCCTGTACCAGGGCGGGTTCGCGCTGGTGGGGGTGGCGACGGCGGCCGTGATCGTGGCGGCGACGCATGCGCGCTCCCCACTCGCGAAGGGACTGGGGTTACCGGTGCTGCGCTGGATCGGGGTGCGCTCCTACGGCATCTACCTCTGGCACTGGCCGGTGATGGTGCTGACGCGTCCCGGCGTGGACGTCCCCCTCGACGGCGTGGCGCTGTTCGCGCTGCAAGTGGTAATCACGCTGGCTCTGGCGGAGGGCTCGTACCGATGGGTCGAGGGGCCGATCCGCGCGGGCGCGCTTGGACGCCTGCGCCAGCAACTGCGGCAGGGGTGGAGCGCGCCTCGCCCGCAGCGGGGGGCGCTGGCAAGCGCAACGGGCGCCGCCGCGGTCGTGGCCGTCGCGGTGTTCCTGACGCTGGCGCGAGCACCGGAGGAGCCCGCCTACTTCGCGCTTGGGAGCGTGCGCCTCGTGAACGTGTCCGGCGAGGCGGAGGATGCCCCGGCAGGTTGGGAGGGCCGGGATGCCCTTCCCGAAGCGATGGTCTCCCCCACCCCGGTACGGGATCACGAGGCTGGCGGCAAGGAGCACGCGCAGGTGGGGGAAGCGCCCGGCGATGCGGAGGCGAGGCTCGCGTTGGCCGACCGGGAGACGCGCGGCCAGCCCGCCGCGGACGAACAGGCCGCGTCGTTGGCGGCCTTGATGGAGACCTTCGAGCGGTGGCCGGTGACGCAGGAGCGGGCTCACGAGGGCAGCGCTGCGGGACAGTTCCTGCGGGTCACCGCGATCGGGGACTCGGTGATGCTGGGGGCGGCGCACCAGCTCGCGGAGGATGTGCCGGGCATCGACCTGGACGCATCCGTGGGGAGGCAGGTGGCCGAAGTGATCGCCCTGCTGGAGGAGCGGAAGGCGAGCGGCAAGCTGGGGGAGGTGGTGCTGCTCCACATCGGGAACAACGGCAGGTTCAACGCCTCGCAGTTCGACCGGATCATGGAGGTGGTGGGACCGGAACGGCGTGTCGTCTTCCTCACGCTCAAGGTGTCGCGCTCATGGGAGGAGTCGAACAACAGGGTCATCAGCGAGGGCGTGGAGCGCCACGAAGGGGCGTTCCTCGTCGACTGGCGGGCGGCGCTGAAGGAACGTCCCGAGGTGCTGTGGAAAGATGGCACCCATCTGCGGCCCGAGTGGGCCAGCTTCTACGTCGAACTGCTGGCGCCGTATCTGCGCTCGTAGCCTGTGCGCCAGCAAGGGAGGTATCGCGATGGAGTACCGAAGGATGGGACGCACAGGGCTGCGCGTCTCGACGATCTGCCTGGGCACGATGACGTTCGGCTTCCAGACGGAGGAGCAGGCGGCGCACCGGATCATGGACGCCGCCTGGGACGCGGGCGTCAACTTCCTCGACACGTCGGACGTGTACCCGATGGGCAGCGAGGACACGGGCAGGACCGAGGAGATCGTGGGGACGTGGCTCGCGCGCATGCCCCGCGACCGGGTCGTGGTGGCGACAAAGGCGCGTGGAGCGACGGGGCCGGGGCCGAACGACGTGGGGCTCTCGCGGCAGCACATCCTGGGCGCCGTCGACGCGAGCCTGAAGCGGCTGGGCACGGACTCCATCGACCTCTACCAGACGCACTTCCCCGACCCGGACACACCGATCGAGGAGACGTTGAAGGCGCTCGACGACCTGGTGCGCTGGGGCAAGGTGCGCTACATCGGCTGCTCGAACTACCAGGCCTGGGAGCTGGCGCAGGCGCTGGGGGCCAGCGAACGGCTGGGCATCGCGCGGTACGACTGCGACCAGCCGCGCTACAACATCCTCTACCGCGAGATCGAAAACGAGCTGCTTCCGCTGTGCCGGGCGGAGGGGGTGGGCATCATCGCCTACAACCCGCTCGCCGGCGGCATGCTGACGGGGAAGTACGCGGGTACCGAGGACCTGCGCGAGCAGACGCGCTTCACGCTGGGGAACGCCGGTCCCCGCTACCGCGCGCGCTACTGGGACGACGCCCAGTTCCAGGAGGTCGAACGGCTGCGGACGTACTTCGCCGGGCGCGATACGTCCCTCACGCACGCCGCCATCGCCTGGGTGATCGCGCAGGACGGCATCACCTCCGCGATCGTGGGGGCGAGCCGCCCGGAGCAGATCGAGGACTCGGTCGGCGGGGCGGAGCTGACGCTGAGCGAGGAGGACCTCGCATTCTGCGACGACGCCTGGTTCAACCTGCCCCGCAAGCGGGACCGGGCCATAGCGCTGCGCTGAGGTTCAGGCGAGCTTCGCTCGGGCGGCGCGAAGGCGAGCGAGGGCCTCGTCGCGCCCGAGGAGCGCCACCGAGTCGAACAGGGGGATGCCGCGGGGGGCGCCCATGATGGCGACGTAGAGGACGGAGACGAATTTTCGCAGCTTCAGGTCGAGCGTGTCCTGGAGGGAGCGCAGGGCGGCCTCGACGGGCTCGGGGGACCAGGCACCGGCGGCCACGCCCTCGACGACGGCGATGGCCGCATCAAGGGTGCGTGCGGCGAGGGCGGTGTCGCCCTTGATACGCTCGGCGAGGAGGTCTGCGGGGTAGTCGGGCAGGTCGCCGAACATGAAGCGCAAGAGCCCGGCGACCTCATCGAGACGGGCGACGCGCTCCTGCAGGAGGGGGGCGAGGGCCGTCACGAAATCGTGGTCGAGGGGGCGGGGAGTGCTGGCGGGGAGGTCGCGGTCGAGCCATTTCGCGACGTGCTCGCGCCAGGCCCCGGGGGTGAGGGCGCGGATGTAGTGGCCGTTGAGGGCGTCGAGTCGTTCGGTGTCGAAGAAGGCGGGGTTGGGCACGACACGGTCGAGGGTGAAGGCGCTGACGAACTCGTCGCGCGTGATATGGGTGGTGTGGTCGTCGAGGGACCAGCCGAGGAAGGCGAGAAAGTTGAGCATCGCCTCAGGCAGGTAGCCGCGGTCGCGGTAATCGAGGGCGGCGACATCGCCGGCGCGTTTCGAGAGCTTGCGTCCCTGGCTGTCGACGAGCACGGGGAGGTGGGCGAAGTAAGGGGCGGGCCAGCCCATCGCTTCGTAGAGCTGGAGGTGCCTGGGGCCGCTCGCGAGCCACTCCTCCCCGCGGATCACGTGCGTGATCTCCATGTCGTGGTCGTCCACGAGCATGGCGAGGTGGTAGGTGGGGAAGCCGTCCGATTTCACGATGACGAAGTCGTCCTGGAGGGCGTTCTGGAAGGTGACATCGCCACGGATGAGGTCGGGGAAGGTGGTGACGCCGGTGCGTTCCATGCGGAAGCGCACGACGGAGGACTCGTTGCGGGCGCGCTCGTCGGCTTCCTCGGGGGAAACCTGCCGGCAGCGACCATCGTAGCCGGGGGCGAGGCCGTCCTTCTGCTGGTCCTTGCGCAGCTGCGCAAGCCGCTCGGAGGTACAGAAGCAGCGGTAGGCGCGACCGCGGGCGCGCAGCTCATCGGCGGTGGCTTGGTACTTCTCGAGGCGCGCGGACTGGACGTAGGGGCCGTGGGGGCCGCCGACGTCCGGGCCTTCGTCCCACTCGATGCCGAGCCAGCGCAGGCCCTCATAGATGTTCTCGACGGAGCCCTCGACATAGCGGCGCTGGTCGGTGTCCTCGATGCGCAGGATGAGCTCGCCGCCGTGCGCCTGGACGAAGGCCCACTGGAAAAGGGCCGTACGCAGGCCGCCGATGTGCAGCTCGCCGGTGGGGCTGGGGGCGAAGCGGGTGCGGACGGGAGCGCTCATGAGACCTCCTCGGTGCGGGTGGGGCCGACGGCCTCGGCGTAGGGCGCGGCCTGCGCGGCGAAGCCGGCGTCTTCGGTGGCGGCGTGCATGTCGCGGGGGAGGGGGGCGGTGACGGTGAGGGCGCCGCCGCGGGGGTGGGGCACGGTGAGGCGCCAGGCGTGGAGGAGGTGGCGGGGTCCCGGGCCGCGCCCATAGAGAGCGTCGCCGGTGACGGGGGCGCCGATCGCAGCGAGGTGGACACGGATCTGGTGGGTGCGGCCGGTCAGTGGCTTCACCAGGAGGAGGGAGCGCTCGCGGGCAGCGGCCAGCACCTCGTACTCAGTCTGGGCGCTCCGCCCGTCGGCTGTGACGGCCATGCGCCGCCGGTCGGCGTGACTGCGCCCGAGGTCGGCGTCGATGACGGCGCGCTCCCGCTGGGGGATACCGTCGCAGAGGGCGAGGTACTGCTTCTGCGTCTCGCGCGCCTCGAAGGCGGCGCTGAGGGCGGTCTGGGCGGTGGGGGTCTTCGCCAGCAGGAGGACGCCACTCGTGTGCTTGTCGAGGCGGTGAACGATGCCGGGGCGCTCGACGTCGAAGGCGGCGGCTTCGGAGGGCCAGTGCTCGACGAACCAGCCGGCGACGGTGGGAGCGCCGGGCTCGGCGGGGGCATCGTGCACGAGCAGACCCGCGGGTTTGTCGATGGCGAGGAGGTCGGCGTCCTCGTGGAGGACGGGCAGGGAGAGGCCGCTGGGGGGGACGTCGCGGGGGGTCTCGGGGAGCGTCAGGGCAATGTGGGCGCCACGCTCGACGTGCGCGGACTTTCGCGCCGGAGCGCCATCGACGAGGACAGCCTCGCTGGCGATGAGGCGCTGCACGCGGGCGCGGCTGAGATCGGGGAAGGCGGCGGCCAGCACGGAGTCGAGGCGGCCCTCCTCGGTCACGAGGAGCCGGCGTCGCCTTCCGGGGCGGTCTGCGTCTGCATCACGAGTGCCCATAGCAGGATGATGACACCGATCGTAATGGCGGAGTCGGCGACGTTGAAGGCGGGCCACTCGGGGAACTTGATGAAATCGACCACCTTGCCATCGCCGACGCGGTCGATCAGGTTGCCGACGGCGCCTCCCAGCATGAGCGCAAGCCCGGCGCGCACGAGCGGGCTCGCCATGCCGGGGTTGAAGAGGTAGACGAGGATGAGAGCCACCCCGACGACGCTCGTCACCACGAGCAGCGGGCCCGCCCCCTCGAGGATGCCGAAGGCGGCGCCGGTGTTGGTGAAGTGGACGATGCGGACGTTCCAGTCGGGGTCGGGCCAGGCATCCCCGCGGTCCAGCCAGGCGCGGATGGCCCATTTCGTCAGCAGGTCCCCCACGACGATGGCGGCGGCGAGGCCGAGGAAGGCATAGTCGGCGCGTCGCAGGCGGGGGAGGGCGAGGCGGGGCATGGGGGTCTCTACCCGCCGGGCTGATGCTCGCGGAAGCGCTCGGCTTCAAGCCGAACCCAACTGTCCACCGCATCCTGCAAGGCTCGGTCATCGTCGGATCGCCGCTCAGCAAAGGGTCGCCCGCTTGCTAGTCGAACCGTTGCCACCTGGATCGGACCTCGCAGCGTCCAAGTCGTTCCGCTGGCTTCGATCGCATCTTCGACAACGCGAAAACACAGCATCTCGGACTGATAGACCGTGAATCCCCCCTCACGCAGCTCCCTAAAGGTGGCCGCGGCGTGGTTCGCAAACGCTGTACCCCACCCGGTCGACGCAAAGCCATTGACCAAGTCTGTGACTAGGGTCTCACTATCGATTAGAAATAGGTGCGGGACACCTTGGCAATACACACCCACGATAGCTTCCGCGATAGGAAGCTTGTCCTGAGGGACGAGACCTCCTGACGCGTTGCGAACCGCGTCGTATTGGGAAATCAACACCCTTGAGGCGACACCCTGCAGTTGGTCCTGAACCGCTCGCGCCGTCCCTGCGAGGTCAGCAGAACCGATTGTGGCACCTAGACGTTGGAGGGATGCTCCATGCCCCGACAGGCCGAAGGCGAACTGCTCGTTGTCGGACAGATAGACCTTCTGGCCCCGACGAGCAGTTACGCCCATGGACATCTGGCTATCGGAAGCGATGACAATACCGTCGCTGGCTAGAAGCCCGATGACCAAAGTCACCCAAGCACGTCCTTCGCGACACTCCTCGCGGCGGACTCGGGGTGCGCGTCATACACCCTCTTGAGCAGCTGTCTGAAGCTGAGATCGGCAAGCTCTACGCGTAGGTTCTGAAGGTGCTCGACTGCCGGAGGATCGAGTCCCAGTGGATGGGATACCAAATCGTCGATACGGCTGCACCCAGCTGCGGTCGCTCGGTACGACTTCCCATCGCGAGCCTCAATGATCAGCCCCTGACGACTTAGTTCCTCCAGATCGTCATAGACCTCGCGCGTGAAGGGGCCATAGTCATAGGGCTGGAAGTCGTAGTCGACTTCAGGGGGAGCGTCCCCCTCTTCCTGGAAGAGGAACATCCCTTTCATCAGGCGGATGCGATCTACCCAGGAATCGTAGTGCTCGGTTCCGACGATGAACGAGAGAAGCCAGTCTTGTCGCGCCGTCATGGAACCCCCTGCTCTAAACAGCAGCCTACTGCGCTCGGTGCGCTGCGACCAACGCTGTCATCTACCATAGTACATTAGTTCTAATAGGACAAGCGCGTTGACGCGCCCTCCCCGCCCTCCTACGCTGCGCGCGCTATGGCGAGACACCTTGAGGGCAAGACGGCGATCGTGACGGGCGGGGCCGGGGGCATGGGCTCCTGGATCTGCCGCATCTTCGCGGAACAGGGCGCGAAGGTGATCGTGGCCGACACGGGGGCGGACGTGGAGGGGCGGATGGGGATGGACCCCAGCCGCGTCAACGCGGTGGTCGACGAGATCACGGCGGCCGGCGGTGAGGCAGTCGCGGCCATCGGCGACGTGTCGGAGATGGACGTGGCGGAGGGGCTGGTGCGGACCGCGCTCGAGCGCTGGGACAAGCTCGACATCCTCGTCTGCGCGCACGGCATCCTGCGCGAGCGGATGATCTTCAACATGACCGAGGACGAGTGGGACAGCTCCGTGAAGTCGCACCTGAAGGGCTGCTTCGCACCGACCAAGTTCGCCTCCATCCACTGGCGCGCGCGTCGCGACGGGGGACGCATCATCTATTTCACGTCGGGCGCCGGCATCCGCGGAACGGCAGGGCAGCCGAACTATTCGGCGGCGCAACAGGGAAAGACCGGGCTGATGCTCTCCTGCGCGCAGGCGCTGAGCCGCTACGGCGTAACCGCGAACTGCATCGCCCCCTCGGCCTCGACGCGTATGACCGACCGTGGTCTGGGCGTGGAGCGCGAAGGCTCGGCGCCGAGCCTGTCGGCGGAGGGCACGGCGCTGGACCCGAAGAACGTCGTCCCCGCGATCGTCTACCTGGCCTCGGACGAGGGCGGGAGCGTGACCGGGCGCGTCGTGGGCACGACGGGGCATGAGTTCGTGGTCTGGCGAGAGCCGTTCCAGGACCAGTCGATCTACTCGCAGGCGCCGTTCTGGGACATCGACGAGCTGTTCGAGCAGATGCCGCGCACGCTCGCGACCGGCGACCTGACACCGCCCGAGCCGGCGTTCCCGTAAGGGCAGGAGGAGCACAGCAATGGCGAGGCATCTGGAAGGGAAGACCGCGATCGTCACGGGCGGAGCGGGGGGAATTGGCAGTTGGGTCTCGAAGCTGTATGCGGAGAACGGGGCGAAGGTGATCGTGGCCGACACGGGGGCGGACGTGGAGGGGCGGATGGGGCTCGACCCCAGCCGCGTGAACGCCGTCGTCGACGAGATCACGGCGGCCGGCGGCGAGGCCATCGCGGCCGTCGGCGATGTCTCCGAGATGGACGTGGCGGAGAGGCTCGTGCGCACGGCGCTGGAGCGCTGGGGCAAGCTCGACATCCTCTGCTGCGCCCACGGCATCCTGCGCGAGCGCATGATCTTCAACATGACCGAGGACGAGTGGGACGGCTCCGTGAAGTCGCACCTGAAGGGGTGCTTCGCGCCGACCAAGTTCGCCTCCATTCACTGGCGGCAGGAGCGGCAGGGCGGGCGCGTCATCTACTTCACCTCGGGGGCGGGCATTCACGGCAGCAGCGGCCAGCCCAACTACTCGGCGGCGCACGCGGCCAAGCTCGGGCTCATGCGCTCGAACGCGCGCGGGCTGAGCCGCTACGGCGTGACCTCCAACTGCATCGCGCCTGGAGCCTCGACGCGCATGACGGACCGCGGCCTCGGCGTCGGGCGCGACGGCCCGGCGCCGAGCGAGTCGGCGGCGGGGACGGCGCGCGACCCGAAGAACGTGGCGCCGATCGCGGTGTGGCTGGCCTCGGACGCGGGCGGGGTGGCGAACGGGCGCATCTTCGGGGCGCGCGGGCACGTCATAACGCTCTACAGCGAGCCCGCGCGCGAGCGCACACTGCGTTTCGCCGAGCCGTTCATCGACATCGACGAGCTGTTCGAGCTCTGGCCGCAGACGCTGGGGTCGGAGCCGCTCGAGAGGACGCAGGCTTGGACCTAGACGCGAGGCAGCTCGCGGACCGGCAGGCGATCGTCGAGGTGATCGACCGGTACGCGACGTCGCTCGACGCGAAGGACTACGAGCGCTTCAAGACATGCTTCAGCGAGGACGCGCTCGTGCACTACGCGGACGACCTCGTGGGTCCTGAACCGACGGCGGCGTACGCCGAGTCGGTGCTATCGCAGTTCGCGCACACGCAGCACCTGCTGGGGAACTATGCGATCGCCCTCGACGGCGACCGGGCGTCGGCGCGGACGTACATGCACGCGAGCCACGTCACGTCCGAGGGCGCCATCTGGGTCGTGGGCGGGACGTACATCGACCGGTTCGAGCGGCGCGACGGCGACTGGAAGATCGTCGAGCGCGCGCTCGAGGCAAAGTGGTCGGAGCGGCGCGCGATCTCGGGGTAGCATTCGCCGACACGCAACGACAACAGCGAAAGGAACGGCCATGGGCAAGGAGATCGACCTTCAGGGCAAGGTGGCGCTCGTCACCGGGAGCGGACAGGGCATCGGGCGGGGCATCGCCAAGGTGCTCGGCGAGTGCGGCGCGACGGTCGTCGTCTCGGACGTGAACCCCGACACGACGGCGTCGACGGCGGCGGAGCTGGGAGCGGCGGCGCTCCCCCTCAACGTGGCCGACCAGGACGCATTCGACGCGGCGGTCGACCAGGTGGTGGCGGAGCAGGGCAGCCTCGACATCCTCGTGAACAACGCGGGCGTTTACCGCGAGTACGGCGGCGGGATCGCAGACATCACGCCGGAGATGTGGCGCGTCCTCTGGTCGGTGAACGTCGATGGCGTGTTCTACGGGTGCCAGGCGGCGGCGCGCGTGATGGTGGCCGCCGGGAACGGCGGGCGCATCGTCAACATCGCCTCGACGCAGTCGATCTCGCCGGGCGTGGGCGTGACCTACGACGGCTCGAAGGCGGCGGTTCTGCAGATGACACGGGCGCTGGCCCTGGAACTGGGGCGTACGGGCATCACCGTGAACGCGGTGGCGCCGGGCGCGACCTGGGTGAATCCGGGCGACCCGCCCCCGCTCGACCCGAACGCGACGATCACGCTCACGGGCAACGGGCTTGCCGATGCGGTGACGTCGCGCATCGCACGCATCCCCCTGGGGCGCTGGGCGCAGCCGGAGGACATCGGGAACGCGGTCGCGTTCGTGGCCTCGCCACTGGCGAGCTACGTCAACGGCATCTACCTGAACGTCGACGGGGGCTGGCTGACGGAGTAGCACCGGGGCCTCAGGGCAGCCGCAACAGGTGGTTGCCGCCCTCGACCGGGATGACCTGGCCGGTGATGTCGCCGAAGAGGTCGCTGGCCACGGCGAGCGTCACGTCGGCGCAGTCGTCGACGGTGGTGATGCGGCCGAGGGGCGTCTGCTCGATGAAGGCCCTGGCGCCGGGGGAGTCCTCGGGCAGGTCGACGCGGGCCTCGTCGATGGGGGTGCCGCCGCCGAAGTTGTTCATGGCGGTGGGGACGAAGCCGGGGGCGACGGCGTTGACGCGCACCTGGTCGGGGCCGTACTCGCGGGCGGCGATCTTGGTGGCGAAGTTGATGGCGGCCTTGGCGGCGGAGTAGGGCGTGAGCCCGATGGGGATGGAGATGGCCGTGCTCGACGTTATGTTGATAAGGGAACCGCCGCCACTGGCGGCCATGGCGTTCCCCATGTGCTTCATGAAGTAGATGAAGCCGAAATACTGGATGTCGGCGACCTCGTGGAGCTCTGTGGGTGTGATGTCGCGAATCATGTTGAAGCGGACGATGCCGGCGGAGTTGACGGCGATGTCGAGGGTGCCCCACTTGTCGATGGCGGCGTCGGCGAGGGCCTTGAGGTCGTCGTAGTCGCGGCCGTCGCAGCGGATGGGGGTGGCGCCGATCTGGCTCGCGAGCTTCTCGAGGTTCTCCTGGCGGCGGGCGGCGACGATGATCTCGGCGCCGTGCTCGGCGAAGCGCTCGGCGATGGCCCAGCCGATGCCACTCGAAGCCCCCAGGATGACCGCCTTTTTGCCGTCGAGGAGTCCCATGCCAACCGCTCCTGCCCGAAACGCGAGCTACGGCGCGCAGTGTACGGGTGGGCGGCGGTAAGGGGTCAGGGGGCGTCGTCGAGCTCGATGAACCCGATGATCGTTGGCCAGCGCCCCTCGCCGACGACCTCGCCGTCGAGGATGATGCGGCAGGGGTGGCCGGGATTCTCGGGGCAATCGGTGGTCGCGCGGGGAGGCGGGTGGAAGCGAGCGAGGTAGTCGCCGCTGTCCATCACCTCAATGTCGCCGGTCGTCACGTCGATTACGGAGACTTCGGCGCGTTCGGCATCCCAGTCGGGGCGCTGGAGTTCGAAGTGAAACAGGCTGGACCCGCTTGACCAGGCAAAGTGGTCGGAGGAGGCCCACTCCCAGTGCGCCTCCTGGAGGAAGTCATCCGTCTCCAGTGACCAAAGCACCTGCCCGGACTCGAAGTCGATGATGTCGATGTGCCGCCAGTTCCGAGCACCGTACTCAGTACCCTGATCGGCGTACCCCCGCACGAGGTATCGGTTGTCGGGGGAGAAACAGGGGGATCCCCGTACTGCTCCCTCGTCGCAGGGAACCAGCCGGACATCGCCATCAAGCGCCACCAAGATGTCGTAGGCGACTCCATCGAGGCCGTCGCCATCGACGAGCCATAGGCGGACTCCCGCGGAGTCCGAGGTCCAGGCAAGCGGCCCCCAACCGCGAAGCTGTACGTCCCAGTAGTGTGACTCGTGAGAGAGGCTCAGCCCGAGGACCGTAGGGATGTCGTCGTGAACGACGCGCAGGATCTCGTCGCCGGAGGGAATGTCGAGGACAACGGTGCGGGCAGGGTTGTAACGCCCATCAGGCCCAAGACCCCCGCCGTAGAAACGGATCGCGACCTTGCGTCCGTCCGGGGAGACCTGGAAGTGCCCACTCGACACGTGACGGTCGTCCAATGGCGCAGACTGACCATCGGGCGAGACGTAGTGCAGTCTGAACGCGTTCGGGGTCAGGGCGGCGTTCAACCGTACAAGTCCGCCACGGGCGACCTGGCTGGTCGCACCATTGTTGTAGATGGACCAGCTCCGGCCGGTACTCTCGTCGTAGGCGACGACCTGCCGGGTCGCACTCTGCCGCAGCCCCCCGCCGTTGTCAGGAACAGACCTGTACTCGCCCTTGATTTCGTATACCAGGAGCGGTCCTACCATTTCGTCACTGCTCGGTGGAGGGGCCAGGGATGGTTCACGAACGACCTCACGGAGGGTGACGCCGTTCAGCGGAAGGGGGGTGGCCAACTCGACGAGACCGAGGTAACGCGTCCAACCATCCGCTCCCTCCCAGACCACGCGACGGTCGTACCGCACATCACAGTCGCCGGAGTAGTCGCGCGGAGAGCAGTCGGTCTGCGCAGGACCGTCAACCCGCCACTGCTCGGCACGTGACAGGGGTCTTATCTCGCCCTTTTCGGTGTCAAGCGCTCTCGGAAGTTCCCAGTGCGAACGTATCGCCGGGGAACCAAAGGCGGCATGCTCCTCCCCATGAACCCAGTAGAAGCGACCGCAGGGGACTACCATTCCGACCTCGCTCGAGATGGTTGCCGCAAGGTTCCCCGTCGCTACTTCAAACACATCGAAGCTCTTCCAGCCAAAGGTATGCTGGCCCAACCTGACCCCCTCCCTGAACTGGAGTGCGTAGCGCAGGTCAGAGGAGACGGTCCACTCCTGCGGCAGCACGCGAAAGTCACCGTCGAGGCCTACGAACGCGACCTGACCAGAATAGCCACCGGTGGCGACGCTGAAGGCGTTGCTGTCGGCATGCCAGAGACCCAAATACAGGCGTGAGAACTGGCCTCCGTCACGAAGGGGGCCAAGGACCGGGTCATCGCCTGTGACGTCCAGCAGACTACCGCCAGAGGCCGTGTCAAGAACAAGCAGGTTTCCCGGCTCGTCGTACAGGATCGCGACCTCGGCCCCGTCGGGCGAGACGAGCATCCGCCTGATCGCTGAGTGCTCAAAGAGGACCAGCTCTGTCCCACCAGTGAGGGCTACGCGGCGAACCTGCCCGTCGCTCCAGACAATGAGGCTGGCGCCTGCCGCCTGCACGGGGGGAACAGCAGGCACGGAGGCGTTGCCGTTGAGAGGGGCGTCGTCATCATCCTCCAGGATCCGGTAGTCGAACGGACTCCAGTACCGGTCAAGGGCAACGTCGTAGACAAACAGCCTCCAGGTGTCGACGCCCCGATCTTCGGTCGCGCCGTCAAGTCCCAGTCGCTCGGAAATCAGAAGCAGGGGGCCGGTCGCGGTCGGAGGGGGTGGGGTGGGGTCGGGCGTGGGTGTTGCGGTCGCCACGGGGGTCGGAGCGGGAGAGGGTGTGGCAGTCACCACAGGGGTTGCCGTGGCTGTCCGGGTCACCTCAGGATCCGGTGTCGCTGACGGAGTTCCCGTGGCAGATGGGGGTGAGGCCGTCGGCGTTGCTCGCGGAGCCGCCGTGGGTGTGATCGGTGACGGAGGAAGGTCTTCGCCACCACCACAAGACAGGGCTCCAAGGACAGCGACTGTCGCCAACGCCGCTGCAAGCCGCCCCAACATGCCCACCAGACTATCCGACGGCGAAGCGAATTACCCCACCCGTTCCCCTACTGGGTTCAGAGCGCGTCGGGGTGGAAGATGGCCTCGATGGGGCGGTCGAAGAGGGCGGCGATGCGGAAGGCGAGGGGGAGGCTGGGGTCGTACTTGCCGGTCTCGATGGCGTTGACCGTCTGGCGGCTCACGCCAAGTTCGCGGGAAAGGTCGGCCTGGGTCCAGCCGCGCTCGGCGCGGAGGTCGCGCAGGGTGTTCGTCACAGCCGGCGCCGCCTCACGAGCCAATCCCCAATCAACCAGAGGGCACCCATCAGCACCCACGCCCACGCCCAGCCGATGCTTGGGAGCCCTGCCAATTCCAAAAGCCCGTACCCAAAGGTGATGACTACGGTGCCAAAGAAGGCGAAGGCGACCGCCTCGAGCTGGATGCGCTGGTGGAGTTCGTCGAGGAGCTGGTTGTGATAGCGGATCGAATCAACCACGCAGAAAGCAACGGGGAGCACCGGCAGTAAGGCGACAGCGTAGCGCCAGTGCGCCTCAGGATTCGCATCGACGATGAAGTCTGCCAGGTAGACCAGCCCCACATAGACGGCCAACGCGGCGACGAAACGGTAGCGGAAGCGTCTTCTGGCGGCTCGTTGTTCCGCAGCGACCAGGTACGCCGCGGGGACCAGTGGGAGTGCAGCGACAGCGTACCGCCACGTGGTCTCCGGGTTCGCATCGGCGATGAAGCGGGAGATCGCAAGGAAACCCCCGAACACGACCAGAACGGCGAGGAATTCGAGGTTGTAGCGACGCCTGGCGATGCCCTGGGCGGTTGTCGCTGCCGACTTCCTGAGCGCGAGGATCCTGGCGAGGGTGTTCGTCACAGCCAGCGCCTCCGGGCGATGAAGTCGCAGATGAACCAGAGGGGGGCCATCAGCGCCCACACCCACGTCCAGTTGATCCGTGGGAGATCCACCGCCTCCTCGACAAAGCCGTAGGTGAACGCGATGACGGCCGTGCCGGCGAAGGCCAAGGCGATGGCCTCAAGGGTGATGCGCTGCTGGAGTTCGTCGATGCACCCGTGGAAGCGCACCGCCGCGACAACGATGAAGGCACCCGGAACCACGGGCAGCAGCGCAACGATGTAGCGCCAGCCTGCGTCCGGGGTTCGCATCGACAATGAAGTCGGCCAGGTAAAGGGCCACCGCATAAGCAATCACCGATGCGAAGAATTCGCGGTAGTAGCGACGGACGGCAGCGTGCTGGTTGGATGGCATGGCGGCCTCCTTCACAGCCAGCGCTTCCTCGCGAGGAAGCCGCCGATGATCCAGAGCGTCGCCATGACGGGCCACACGAACCACCAGTTGATGCGATAGAGCCCTGCGAAGTCCAGGAAGCCGTAGGTGAAGGTGACGAGGGCGGTGCCGGCGAAGGCGAATGAGAACGCTTCGAGGGCCATACGCTGATGAAGCTCGTCCATGCGTCGGTAGTAGCGCACGTACGCCCCAACCGTAAAGGCCCAGGGAATCATCGGCGTGGGGGCGACGGCGTACCGCCAGGCCGCGTCCGGGTAAGTCTTGAGGACAGTGATCACGGCGGCGAGAAGCCCCGAGTAGACGACGAAGGCAACCCACACCCAGCGGTTGTAGCGTCGTTTGGCGGTGTCCTGGTCGACTGACATGGGGTCCTCCGAAGTCAAGTGTGCTTGACACGCGACAGCTTGTCAAGCTTCCTTGACACTCCCGGCGGGAAGGTGATCGCGGGGCTGGGACTCGGCGCATCGTCCGGAGAGCTATCATGTTGCCAGGAGCCGATTCGAGACGCGGCGCAGTGGATGGTCATCATCGTCGTGGTGATGTCGATCGCCCTGTCGCGGTGGGGAGTTAAGCGTTGCAGCGCAGTTTCACCCTCGTCGCGGCAGGTCTCTTGATTACAGGGGCGCTGGCCTTGCTCCCCCAGGACCACACCAATGCTGCCGACGCCATCACCATCCGCGCCCTCCTGAGCGACGATGGGGACATCCTCATCCAGCGCCACTACTCCTCGGCCAGCCGCTGGGTCACCGTCAGCGCTATCACCCTCGGCCAACCCGAAGGCGGTGACGTGTTCCAGTACGGCTCCACAACCTTGGCCATCGAGTTCATTCCGGAAGCCAGGCTTCCCCTGCCGAAGGATGGCGGGATGACTACACGCCCTGTTCCCAGCGGCGAGCCCGCGCCGCCCTGTGAGCTGGAGGAGGTAGCTTGGGACGATGAGGGCAACCCCACCCGTTGGCAAGGCGAGTGCGCCGGTGCGCCCATGGCCCACCTCGTCACTGTTTCGTGCGAGTGGGGTTGGGGCACGAGTCTCGGGCCATACCAAGAACTCGGGAGCGCTCTCGACGCCGGGTTGTACGCTTTGCTCATCTGCAACCACGGCAGGCTGCTTCAGGGCCTGCCGAGCGTGCCTGGCCCCATCTCGCTCGACGAGCTGCAGGCGAGCGTAGCAGCGACGTTGGCTGCGAAAGGTGAGACGCGCCCTCTCGAAGCGATCCCTGAAGTAGCTACTCAGATCAACCCCATCCGCTCGGAGACGACGTATGTCGACATCCGTGTTTTGAAGGTGGCGGGGAGCGATGAAGAGCCCGCGATCAGTGTGCAAGCGCGCGGCGGCGGCGTTCAGCAGCCGCTGAAGCTGGATACCCCTGCCACAGTCGGCATCTTCAGCCTTGCACCGTAGGGCGCTTGTTGCCAGCCCGCCTGGCGCTGGTCAAACACGGCAGCCGTTCGCAGCGTGCTGAAGAACGGGTCTCGCGTGTCGGGGCAGCGCCGGTGAGTGCGGCGGTCGCCCCTCCCGTGTGGAGCGTTTCCGGGCTTCGGAATGCCCGTTCCCGCCCCTCCGCCACCCAGAAGGCCCAGATGGGCGATTGGGCGCACGGCCCCTGCAGAGGAACGGGCTCCATCCGCAGGATGCGCACATGGTTGTACGCCGCTGCGGTTGGCTCCAGGCAGGCACGGGCGCCCATCGCGGCCTATGGAAACCGGGTAGACTGCGCGCGATTCTGACGGACGGTGATCGCGCGCATGAAGATCGGACTCTGCCTGCCCCAGCTCAACCCCCACGCAGACCGCACAGCGGTGCTGGGTTTCTCCCGGAACGCCGAAGCCGCGGGCTTCGACTCGCTCTGGGTCCAGGACCACTTCATGGTCCCGGAGGACCCGCAGGTCGGCTACGCGGGCGGGCCCAAAGAGAACAAGATGCCCGACCCGTACCGCTGCATGCTCTCGCCCATCGAGCTGCTGGCCTTCGTGGCGGCGGCGACAGAGCGGGTGCAGATCGGCACGTCCATCCTGGTGACGGCCTACTACCGGCCGATCCTGCTGGCGAAGCGGCTGACGACGCTCGACATCCTCTCGGGCGGGCGCGTGATCGCGGGGCTCGGCCTCGGCTGGAGCAAGGACGAGTACGACCACATGGACACGCCCTTCACGCAGCGCGGGGCACGCATGACGGACTTCATCAGGGCGCTGAAGGCGTGCTGGCTGCCAGACCCGGTCGAGTACCACGGCGAGTTCTTCGACGTGCCGAAGTGCGACACCTCGCCGAAGCCGCTGCAGCGCAATGCGGCGGGCGAGCCGCAGGTCGAGATCGCCATGGGCGGCGGCGGGAACCCGCAGGGTCAACGGCGCCTCGCCGAACTGGCGGACGGCTGGAACCCCGCGGGCGCGCCTCCGGAGATGGTGATGGCGGGCCTCGCGGCGCTGAACGAGATGGCCGCAGGCTACGGCCGCGGGCCGCTCAAGAACTACATGCGCGTCTTCGCCAACCCCACGATGGAAGGCATCGAGCCGTGGCACGGCGGCTTCTTCGGGCCGATGTCGTGGAGCGGCACGGCCGAGGACATGAAGCCGAAGGTGGAGGAAGCGCGCGAGGCGGGCATCGAGCACGTCATCATCGAGACGGGCTTCTGGGAGTCCTGCCCGAGCCCCCAGAACTGGATCGACCAGGTCGACTTCTTCGCGCCGCTCGTCGAAGTGGCGCACGGCTAGGCCGCGGAAGCGCGCGAAGGGGATACAGCCATGAGCCGGTACGGGTTGACCAACTTCGACGAGCACCCGGTGCACCAGATCACGGAGGCGTTCGGGTCCGTGGTGGCCACGGACAAGCACTGGAACGACGGGCACTACATCTGCCTGTGCGACATGGACGGGAACATCCAGCTGATCGGGTTGGTGCGGCTCTACACGAACAACGACGTGATCGACGGGTTCCTGTGCGTGCGTCACAAAGGGAAGCAGCACAACATCCGGCTCTCGCGGCGGCTCCGGACGGACATCAACACGAACGGCATCGGGCCGCTGCGGATCGACATCGTCGAGCCGATGCAGACGGTGCGGCTGGTGCTGGAGGACAACGAGTACGGGATCTCGTGCGACCTGACCTGCCGGTCGACGGCGGTCCCCTACGAGGACCAGCCGACGTACACGCGCCAGGGCGGGCGCTTCATGGCCTCGCGGGCGGTGTACGAGGTGGTGGGCACAGTCGAAGGGACAGTGACGGTCGCGGGCGAGACGTACACGGCCACGCCGGACAAGTGGTTCTTCTTCCGTAACCACTCGTGGGGGTCGATGCCGGGCCGGGGCGGCCCACGCGAGCACGGCGCTCCCGCAGCGCAGGATCAGGGGCGCATGCAGGCGCTACGGCAGTGGGTGCTGTTCCGTATGCCCGACCACGGCGGCTTCTACCAGACCATGGACGGAAACGACGGAGTCCGCCGCCAGCAAGAGGGCGCCATCCTGCTGGCCGATTCACAGCTGGCGGTGACGGAGATCGAGCACGACCTCGAGTTCTACGCGGACGGGCCCAAGCGCGTGAAGTCGGGTCGCTTCAGCCTCACCGACGAGAACGGGACGAAGCGGGAGTACGAATTGGAGGACCTGGGCTGGGTGTACTGCCAGGGCGGAGGCTACTTCGGTGGCTTCAACGACGGCCTCGGTCAGGGCGTCTGGCGCGGCGAGTATCATGTCGAGGGCGAAGTCTGGGACGCTTCGCACCCGCAAAAGATCGTCGAGGCTGACGGCACCGAGCGTGAGTTCGACCACGCCTGGGCGGAGAGCTTCACGCTGCTGCGGAGCGGCGACGACGTGGGTCTCGCGCACTTCGAGGCGGTCGTCTTCGAGTAGCGCTCCGCAGGCGGAGGCGATCAATCGCATGGAGGGATGGCGATGAAGGCGCTTGTATTCGGTGGGTCCACGTTCGTGGGGCTGCGCACCGTGCGGGAGCTTGCCGCGCGGGGTCACGAGGTGACGGTGCTGAACCGGGGCGTGACCTCGGTGGACCTGCCACCGGGAGTGGAGCGGCTGATCGCCGATCGCACCGACAACGAGTCGATGAAGAATGCGCTCGGCGGGCGCGAGTGGGACGCCGTCTTCGACATCTCCGGGTTCGTGATGGTCGCGGGGAAGTCGGACCTCGATTTCCTCATCGAGCTGCTCGACGGGAACATCGGGCACTACGTCTATTGCAGCTCGATCATGTGCTACAAGGGCTCGGGCAACATGCCCTGGCCAGAGACAAATGCCTACACGGACGACTCGAAAGAAGGCTACGGGGGCTTCAAGGCGTACACGGAGAAGCGGCTCCTCGAGCAGCACCGGAAGACGGGCTTCCCCGTGAGCACGGTGCGCCCGGCGGCGATCTACGGACCCAACAACAACATCTACGACATGGAGGCGCCGATGTTCCTGCGGCTTCTGCGGGGCCAGCCGATCTTGATCCCGCACGAGGGCCTGGTGACCTGCTCGTACGGCCACGTTGACGACCTGGTGCGCTTCCAGATCGATATCGCGGGGCAGGACGCAGCCAAGGGCGAGGCCTTCAACCTCACGAACGAGGCGGTAACGACGCAGTACTACGTGGAGACGCTCGCCGACATCGTGGGGAAGCCGGCGGACATTGTGTACGTCCCAGCGGACCAGCTGGACCAGTGGGGATTCAACTGGCGGCAGCCGGGAACACGGCCGGTCTACGGCCACCTCTTCGGACGGTTCCACCACTCCGCGCTGAGCATCAAGAAGGCGGAGACGATGTTCGGCTTCGAGAACGAGTACGACTTCCGCAGCGGTCACGCCCACACCTTCGAGTGGTTCGTGGAGGAGGGCATGGCGGAGATCGGCGAGAACCCGACGGACCCGCTCTGGGGCGGCGGCTGGGACTTCGACCGCGAGGCGGAGGCCGCAGCGGCGATCCGCGGCGGCTAGCGCGAGAGCGGCATGCCTGAAGCAAAGCGACCAACGGTCGACGAGGTGCTCGTCGGGGCGCTTCACACCATCGAGAACCAGCTCCTCCCCAACCTGGAGGACACGTGGGCGCGGGCGGCGGCCAGCCAGTTGATGGGCACGCTCGAGTACGCGCGCGCGCTCATCGCGGGCGATGAGACGGTCGACGCGCAGATCGACGAGGTGGAGGCCGTGATCGCGGGCCTGCTGCACGACCATCCCGGGCTGGAGGCGGTGCTGCGGGGAAGCGAGGGCGAGACGCGCGGGTTCACGGCGCTGGAGCAGGCGAGCCGCCTGCTCAGCCACGCGGTCGCGAATGACTCGGCCGCGGCGGACGCCATCCGGGCGGAGCTGCGGCCGCTGATCGTGCGCCAGGCCACGGATAACCTGAACGAGTCGATGAAGATGCTGATGCGCTTCGGGGGGACGCCACGCCGTGTTGAACGTTGAGGTCGCGCGGCCGCAGCTGGCGGCCTACCTCTCCGCCAAGCTTCCCTCCGACGACGGGGTGGAGGTGGGCCCGCTCGAGCGCATCACGATCGGGCACTCCCGCGGGATGTTCCGCGTGAACGCGACCTACCGGCACGAGGGCGCCGCAGTGGCTCGGTCGTTTGCGCTGCGGGTGGAGCAGGCGGGCATGTTCGGCACGAACACGCTCGACGAGGTGCGCACGATGCGGGCGATGCGGGCGGCGGGGTTTCCCGTGGCCCACATCCGCTGGGTGGAGTTCGAGGCGGCGGTGATCGGCACGCCGTTCTTCGTAATGGACTGGGTGGAAGGCAGCAGCGGACCGCCGAACGAGGGCGCCCTGCGGGACTACGTGACCAAGCTTCACGGGCTGCACCAGATCGACTGGGGGGCGAAGGAGATTCCCTTCGCCCGCATCCCCTCGGTGCCCCTCGATGCGGTGCACCAGCAGGTGGACCGCTGGATGGCGGTCCACCGCTGGGGTCGCGTCCTGCCGGAACCGCTGCTCGAGGAGGCGGCCACATGGCTGAAGCGCAATGCGCCGGAGGACCTGCGGCTGACGCTCGTCCACGGCGACCCGGGACCGCTGAACTTCATCCACAAGGGCGAAGAGGTGCAGGCGTTCACGGACTGGGAGTTCTCCCACATTGGCGATCCGAACGAGGACTGGCTGTTCCTGGGCGGGATGCGGGGACGGGGGCTGATGGAGCCGCCCGAGTGGCGCGCCTACATCGAGGAGGTGACGGGGCACGTGGTCACGAAGGATCAGTGGGCCTACTGGGACGTGTTCAACCAGTTCAAGGGGGCGTGCGCCAACACCTCGGCGCTGCGCATCTTCATCACGGGGGCGAACCCGGCGCCGAACATGGCGGCGATCGGGACGGCGCTGAAGCTTTCAATGGTCCAGCACCTCTCCACTATCATCGGCATGTCATACGCCCAGGCGGGCGAGTAAGGGAGACACGAGCAATGGCGGGACAGCAAGAGATCGACACGGCCATCGCCCTCTTCAAGGCGTGGAGCAGCGGGGACGCGGACGCGCCGGGGCCGTTCCTGGCGGAGGACGCGATCCTGCGCGACATCGTGGCGGGCGAGGACAAGGTGGGCTGGCCCGCCATCCGCGAGTTCTTCGCGGCCGGGTTGCAGGGGTCGCCCGACCTGGAGCTCATCCCGGACAAGTTCTGGACGGCCGACGACGGAATAGCGTTCACCTGGCGCATGAGCGCGATGGTCACGAGCGACGCGTTCGGGGCCACCCACAACGGCAAGCGCTGGTACTCCGACGGGATGACCTACCTGGAGTTCAACGCCGAGGGCAAGGTGACGCTGGAGGTGGACTACCACCACGGCGGCGCGATCATGCGCTCGCTGGAGAGCCAGTAGGCGCCGCAACCAACTGACCGAAAAGGACAGGCGAAGCCGCGCGTCTCGCGGCCCTTAGCATTGCCTTAGATCAGGCCCGAGCCGCGCAGGCGCGGGTCGAGCACGTCGCGCACGGAATCGCCGAAGAAGTTGAAGGCGAGGACGGCGAGGGCGAGGGCGGCGCCGGGGAAGACCACGAGCCACCAGGCGAGCCGGAAATAGGAGCGGTTGCTGGGCCCGAGGTCCTGGGCCCAGGACGGGGTGCCCGGCTCGAGCCCGAGGCCGAGGAAGGTGAGTCCCGCCTCGGAGAGCATGGCCGCGGGAATGGTGATGCTGGCGGCTACGATCACGAGGGGCGCCAGGTTGGGCAGGATGTGGCGGAACATGATGCGGCCGCCGGAGGCGCCGATGACGCGCGCGGCCTCCACGTAGGCGATCGATCGCTCCTGGATGACGTTGCCCCGGAAGAGACGGATGGCGATGGGCGTGAAGGTGAAGGCGACCGAGAACATGAGCGTCTGCACGCTGCGATCGATGGCGGTGGTGAACATGAGCAGCCAGAGGATCGCGGGCACGGCGATGATCACCTCGATTAACCGCGAGATGATGACGTCGACGATACCGCCCATGAAACCGGCAGCGAGGGCAAGGACGACGCCCGCGCTCATCGTGATGGCGACGGCGCCCAGGCCGATGAGGAGGGTGGGGCGCCCGCCGTAGAGCACGCGGGACCAGACGTCCCGCCTGCTGCGGTCGGTCCCGAAGTAGTGGTCCGCGCTAGGGGGGTCGAGGGCGCCCGCTGCGCGAATCGAGGTCTTGGGATCAACGGTGTTGAGCTGCCCGGCGAAAACCGAGCCTGCGATGAGCAGGATGATGATGATCGCCCCGGCGGTGCCAAGGGGCTGCGTGCGCACGAAGCGGCCGAGGGCAGTGAGCCTTCTGCGCGCAAACCCCGGTTGCGACTCAAGGCCGAGGGAGCCGGCACGTTCGTCAGCGGTTGTCATGCTCACGGCTCCGATCAGTAGCGGATGCGGGGGTCAATCCACGCATAGGCGACATCGATGAGCAGGGTGATGAGAAGGAACCAGGTGGCGAACACCACGACCACCGCCTGGATGATCATGAAGTCGCGTTCGCCGACGGCGGAGATGACCCAGAGGCCCATGCCGGGGATGTTGAAGATGCTCTCCATGATTACGGAGCCACCCAGCAAGAGGCTGAACTGCAGGCCGACGATGGTGAAGACGGCGATCATCGAGGGGCGGAAGACGTGCCGGGAGACGACGGCGAACTCGCGGAGGCCCTTGGCTCGCGCGGTGCGCACCTGATCGCTGCGGAGCACCTCGAGCATGGATGAGCGCACGATGCGGGCGATGGTGCCGCCGCCAGCGAGGGCAATGATGAGGGTGGGCACGAGGAGGATCTGGATGTGGGTGAGCGGATCCTCCCAGCCCACCCAGTCCGGGGCGACCCGCACTCCCCACCACACCGCCGGGAAGATCACGACGAGCGTGGCGATCCAGAAGCCAGGCACGGAGAGACCCATGACCGCCAGGAATCTGAACACATAGTCGGAAATGTGACCCGCCCTGACAGCGGAGAGCATCCCGACGGGGATGCCAATGAGAAGGGTGAACGTGATGGAGAAGAGGCCGATCTGGGCCGTGTTCCAGACGCGCTGTCCCATCTCGTCGTTGATGTGCGAGCGCTGGGAGAGGGAGTAGCCGAAGTCGCCCCGCAGGACAATGTCGCCCAGCCACTTTAAATACTGCCCGAGCTTGTTCTCGTTGAGGCCGAGCTCCTCGCGCACGATATCGAAGCACTGCTGGTCGAAGTTGCCGGCGGCGCCGCAGCGCACGTCGGCGGCGTCGCCGGGCACCGCCCGCATGAAGATGAAGACGATGATGGAGATGAGGATGAGGGTGAACGGAAGGAGCAGCAGTCGCCGGATAACGTACGCCTGCATGACTCCTCCTCTCCGCGCCCCCCGCTATCGCCCGGGCGATGATCTGGGCATTCATAACCGAACGCCCTGCGCCCGGCAATAGCGAGGCGCAGGGCGTTCGGCCTGTCGGGCTCAGGCGTCGGCGAGCCACATGTTCTGGGCGCGGCGGTAGCCCATGGAGCCGTTGTCCTTGAAGTCGGGCGGCGGCGGCACGTTCTGTACGCGGCTGCGGACGGCGTGCTGCTCGATAGCCCCCACGGGTACGGGGAAGGCGCAGCAGAACTGCCCGAAGATGAGCCGCTGCAGCTGGTGCAGGAGGCCCGCCCGCTGCTCCGGGTCGTGGGTCACGGCCTGGCCGTTGTACAGATCCTGGATGGGCTTGCCGATGCCGTGCGTGATGTCGATCACCTCGGGCGGGATGAGCGCCGCCTGCGGGTGCTCGTGGGTGAAGAGGCCAAACGCGCCGCCGTAGCCGGTGGGCACGTAGTGGGTGAGGGCGTTGTAGTCGGGGATGGTCGAGAGGGAGTTCTCGACGACCAGGGCGTAGTGCCAGATCTTGGAGCCTGGTGGAGCGGTGAGGTGGGAGACATAGGTGGCGAAGTCCACCGGTTCCAGCTGCGTCGGGACGTCGATGCTCTCCTCAATGCTCTGGGCGATGAACTGGGTGCCGCGCGCATCGGTGAAGGTGGCGAAGAGGGTGACGAGGCCGTCGGGGAATATGGCATCGCCGCCGCCCTGCTCCCACAGCTGGCGGGCGCGCGCGGGGTCGTACTGCTGGAGCTGGCGGATCTCCTCCTGGGAGAGCACCTCGGGGAAGCGAGGGCCGACGGGCGCCCCGCGGATGCCGTTGCCGTCGAGGACGACATCGATGTAGCCGTCCCAGTCGATGGCGAGGGAGAGGGCTTCGCGCAGTTGCGGGAACCGCGCCCACTTGAGGGCATCAAGGGCCATGACGAGGTGGGTGTTCGTGGGACCGGAGATGATGTTGACGCCATCCTGGCCCCGGAGCTCGTCGGCCTTGATCGGGTCGATGCCGCCGACAATGCCGGTGAGGATGTCCGCGTCGCCGGCGAGGAAGCGGGCCTCGGCGGCGGCTGGATCGGTGATGTGCGCGTCTTCCCATGCGTCGATGTAGGGAGGGTCCTTGGTGAAGCGCCCGCGGGCCGTGGAGTGACCGGCGTAATTGGGGTTGCGCTTGTAGGTGTTGTAGCCGTCGAGCCCGCGGGACTCGAACATGTAGGCGCCGGCGCCGGCGTTGACGGTCTGGGTGAGGTTGCCGCCGTTCGCCTCGACGACCTCGGGGGCGACGATGGCGAGGGAGGTGGCGCCCATCGAGGGGACGGCTGAGACCCAGGGGTAGCGCATCTGAAGGGCGAAGGTGCGCTCATCCGGCATGTCGAATCCGCCCATGAACGCGAATTGGAGCGGGTTGACCTCGGAGGCGAGGTCGGTGAAGGCGGCGGGGAGACGGGCGAAGCTGTAGGCGATGTCCTGGGATGTGATCGGTCGCCCGCCCGCGGCTTCGGGGTTGAAGGCGAGGTTGGGCTCGAGATTGAAGACGATCGTGAGGGGGTCGGGTTGCTCCCAGCTGGCGGCTGCGTCGCCCCAGGCCTCGTCCTCGATGAGGGAGTAGCCGAGGAGGTGATTGTAGGTGAGCGCGGCCCAGGTGTAGCCGGTGATGGTGACGGCGGGGTCGTAGCCGGTATCGGAGAAGGCGCGCTGCAAACGCATCGTGCCGCCGGTCCTGGGACCGCTAGCGGCCTCGGTGGCCGCTGCGGTGGCGGCTTCGGTGGCGGCTTCGGTGGCGGCGGCCGCGGCGGCTTCGGTGGCGGCGGCCTCCTCCGCGGCTTCGGTGGCGGCTTCGGCGGCGGCTTCGGTGGCTGCGGCCGTGGCGGCCGGTTCGGGCTCGTCGTCGTCATCGTCGCCGCAGCCAACGGCCACAAGGCCGGCAGCGCCGGCGGCGGCAGCGGCGCCACCCGCGAGGACGTGCCTGCGCGAGATGCGCCTGCGCCAGTACTTGCCCCAGTAGCCCTCTGCCATCCGGTCCTCCCCCAGCGCCACCGTGGGCGCGTATGGCCGCCATTCTATGGGGGGCGTCAACACGGCAAGGTTCAGGGCGCGTGGCGGTAGGAGGGGGTCCGGTCTATCCTTGACCGTCGCCCCTCCGAACCAGGGGCTGAGGGCGAGTTCCCGAGACACCGGAGAGAGGCCTACGGCATGGATTTTCGAGACAACCCGGCGCAGACAGCATGGCGCGCGCAGGTGCAGGATTTCCTGCGCGACTATCTGCCGGACGAGATCCGGGGCAAATTCCCCATGGGGCGGCCCGACGAGGAGAAGCCGCTCTGGGAGGCGTGGCGGGTGGCGCTGGCGGAGCGCGGGTGGATCGCGCCGGCCTGGCCGTCGGCGTACGGCGGCGCGGGAATGCAGCCGATGGACCAGTTCATCCTGAGCCAGGAGTTCGCCGAGGCGGGCGCCCCTCGGCTGGGCGGCCTGGGCCTGATGATGCTCGGTCCCACGCTCATCGAGCACGGCACGGAAGAGCAGAAGCAGGAGCACATCCCCGGCATCCTGGGCGGCAAGGTGGAGTGGTGCCAGGGCTACAGCGAGCCCGGCTCCGGCTCGGACCTGGCCTCGCTGCAGACGCGCGCCGTGCGCGACGGCGACGACTACGTGATCAACGGCCAGAAGATCTGGACCTCGCTGGCGCACCGCGCGCACTGGATGTTCATGCTGGCGCGGACGGACCCGGATGCGCCCAAGCACCGCGGAATCACCTACTTCCTGCTGGATATGAAGACCCCCGGCATCACGGTGCGGCCGCTTGTGAACATGACGGGCGGGCACGACTTCAACGAGGTGTTCTTCGAGGACGTGCGCGTGCCCGCGCGCAACATCATCGGCGAGGTGAACCGGGGTTGGTATGTGGGCGCCACGACCCTCGACTTCGAGCGCTCCTCCATCGGCACTCCGATCGGGCTGCGCCAGCGCGTCGAGCGCAACCTGACCTGGCTGCGCGAGCACGGGGACGAGATCCCGCAGACGACCTACGAGGCGGTCCGCTTCGAGTGGGCGGAGCGCTTCATCGAGGTGCAGACGGCGACGATGCTGGCCTACCGCATCATCTCGATGCAGGACGCGGGCGAGATTCCGAATGCGGAGTCCTCGATCGCGAAGCTGTTCACGACCGAGCTGAGCCAGCGCATCGCGCGCACGGCCTCGCACATGGTGGGCATGTGGGGCGATGTCTCGGACCCGAAGGCGCCGCTGAACGGTATGGCGGGCGTCGGCTACGTGAACCAGGTGCGCGAGACGATCGCGGGTGGCACGAGCGAGATCCAGCGCAACATCATCGCAACGCGCGGCCTGGGACTTCCCAGGGCCTAGCGCAGCCCTCTGGGCGAAGGGACAGGCATGACACTGGCGACAGCAGCGGAACCCAGGAACCTGGTGGCGCGCGCCGACGCAATCGCCTCGATCATCGCGGAAGATGCGGACCAGTCGGAGCGCGAGCGGCGCCTGACCGACCGCACCTTCGAGGCGATGAAGGAGCAGGGCCTGCTCGGGGTCTGGGTACCGGAGTCGCTGGGTGGGCTCGAGGCCTCCCCCACGGAGGGGTACGAGCTGTTCGAGACGGTAGCCAGGATTCACGGCTCCGCCGCCTGGAACCTGTGGATCTGGTCCACGGGGGCGCAGCTCGGATCAGCGCTCTCGGAAGAGGGCATCGCGGAGATGTACGCGGACGGCCCGGCCGGCGCGGTCGGGGCAGGCGGCATCTTCCCGCTCAACCCTGCGATTCCGGTCGAGGGCGGCTACCGCGTGACGGGCCGCTGGCCCTACTGCAGCGGCTCGGGCCACGCGCGGTGGCTCGGAGGCGGCGCCATGGTCATGGAGGAGAACGGGCAGCCGCGCATGAACGAGGCGGGCATCCCCCAGATGTGCTTCGTGACCTTCCGTCGCAAGGATGTCGAAATACTCGACACGTGGCACGTGGTAGGGCTGCGCGGAACGGGCAGCAACGACGTGGTCGTGGAGAACGGCTTCGTGCCGGAGCACCTCGTTTCGAGCTTCGGGGGGCCGGCGCCCAAGGGCAAGCACTTCCAGGGGCCTTTCTATCGATTCCCCGTGATGGCCGTGCTGGCAGCCCCCATCGGCATCATCGCGTGCGGCATCGCGCAGCACGCGATCGACGAGTTCATCACGCTCGCGCAGACGAAGACGGCGCGCATGTCACAGGCGAAGCTCTCGGACAACACCGCCATCCAGAACGACCTGGCGAAGGCCTCCGCGGCCGTACGATCGGCGCGTTCGTGGCTGTACGAAGAAGTCGATGATGCGTGGCAGACAACGCTGCGGGGCGACCCCGTGAGCCTGGACAAGCGCCGCGACGTTCAGCTCGCCGGCACGAACGCGACGCGCAGCGCGGCCTACGCCGTCGATCTGATGCACGCGGCGGCGGGCGGCACGGCGGTCTACCAAGCGAGTCCAATCGAGCGGTGTTTCCGTGATGTGCACGCGGCCACGCAGCATGCGGGCACCTCGCCGCGGACGCTGGAGTCGGCGGGTCGCCTGCTGCTCGGTCTTCCGCTCGACAACCCGATGATCCTGGGCTAGGGCGCGGGTCGCCGGCGGCCCGCGTATACCATGGGCGGCGCCATGGACGCCGCCATCCGGACCGAGGGTCTGTGCAAGACCTACGGCAACGCCGTGCTCGCCCTCGACCGTCTCGATCTGGAGGTGGCGCGCGGGGAGATCTTCGGCTTTCTCGGTCCGAACGGGGCGGGGAAGTCCACCACCATCCGCCTCCTCCTCGACCTCATCCGGCCCACTGCTGGCCGCGCCGCGATCCTCGGACGTGACTGCCAGCGGGATTCGGTCGAGGTGCGTGCGCTCACCGGCTACCTCCCGGGCGACGTGCGCCTGTACGACCGGCTCAGCGGCCAGCAGACGGTCGAGTTCTTCGCTTCGCTTCGCTCGCGGCCCGTCGATGGGGACCGCGCCGCCGCGCTCGCGACGCGGCTGGAGCTCGACCTGACGCGCCGCGCAGGCGCCCTCTCGAAGGGGAACCGGCAGAAGCTGGCCCTCCTCATCGCCTTGCTCGACCAACCCCCGGTCCTGCTGCTCGACGAGCCCACCTCGGGCCTCGACCCGCTGCTGCAGCACACCGTCTGGCAGGTGCTTCGGGAGGAGGCCAGCCGGGGCGCCACCGTGTTCTTCTCCTCGCACGTGATGAGCGAGGTGGAGGAGATCTGCGAACGTGTCGGCATCCTGCGCGAGGGCAGGCTGGTGGAGGTGGCGCCGGTGAACGACCTGAAAGGGCGTTCGCTCCGGCGCGTGACGGCGCAATTCGGCGGGCCGGCGCCCGACCCGGGGGCGTTCCGCCTGCCCGGCGTCACCGAGATCGAACGGCGCGACGGGCGGGTGGAGTTCAGCGTCGAAGGCGACATCGGCAGGCTCGTGAAGGCGCTCGCCGAGCACGGGGTCACCGACCTCGAGTCTCGCGCCCCCACGCTGGACGAGATCATGCGCGCCTTCTACGAGCGGGAGCGCCCCGCGTGAGGCGCCTCCCCATCTTCTGGCAGACGCTTGGCGGGATGCGCACGCGCAGCATCGTCACCGCCACCGCCCTGGCCCTCATGGCCGTGATGATCTCGCTTGAGTACAGGGAGCTCGGGGACAGCCTCCAGGACCTGGCGGGGAGCGCCTTCTACACGGCGCTCGGGGGCGGCGCCGACATCAGTACGCCAGAAGGGTTCCTCAGCGCCTACTACTTCAACTTCGCACCCATCATCGTCATCATCGCCGGCATCTTCGCGAGCACGAGCGGCGTGGCGGGCGAGGAGGCGTCCGGCTCGCTTGACCTGCTGCTGGCGCAGCCGCTCAGCCGCGTCTCCTTCCTCGCGCAGCGCGCCGGAGGGGTCGCGCTGGCGCTCACGCTGACGTTGCTGGCGGGGGCGCCGTTCCTCGCCTGGGGCGTGGAGCTCGGGGAGATGGGCGTCCCCGCCTGGCGACTGCTGGTGGCGACCGCGGGAAGCATCCTGCTCGTGCTCCTCTTCGTGGGCGTGGCCTACCTGGCCTGCGCGGTCTTGCGGACCCGCGGCGAGGCGGGGATGGCCGCGGGAGGCGTTCTCGTCGTGGCCTTCTTCCTGCAGACGCTGGGGTCCACCTCGGAGGCCATCGAACCGCTGCGCATCATCTCCCCCTTCCACTGGGCGGAGGGCACGCCCTTCCTCACGGGTGAGTACCCATGGCCACGCCTGGCGGCGCTCCTGACGGGCAACCTCGCCGTCTACATGGCCGCCTTCTGGGTGTTCACCCGGCGCGAGATCGCGTCGGGGGCCGGCCCGCCCCTGCCGGGCCCCATCCGCCGCCTCCTGGAGGGACGGGGAGAAGGCAGCGACGCGCGGGCCGCTGTGCGGCTGCGGCTGGGCCGGAGGCGCTGGCTACCGGGCATGGTCCGGCGCAGCGCACGGACCTGGGCAACGCCGGTCCTCCTTGTCTCCCTTGCAGCGGCCGCCCTGGGAGCGGCCGTTGTCGCGCTCTACCCGGACTTCCGGGAGACCCTCGGTGAGTTCGCAGACAGCGAATTCTTCAGCGGGTTCGCCGGAAGCGGCGCCGCCATCAACACGCCCGAGGGCTTCCTCGCCGTCGAGTACTTCTCCTGGATTCCGGTCATCTTCGCGGTGGTCGCCTTCACCGCGGCGGTTTCGTCGGTCGCCGGGGAGGAAGGCGGCGGCACACTGGACCTGCTCGCCGCACAGCCACAGCGGCGGCGCAGCCTGCTGGCGCAGAAGATGCTCGGGCTCGCCCTGGTCCTCTCGGCGGGGATCGCGCTCAGCTACCCGGCGATCATCCTGACGGCCGAGTGGCGGGGGGTGGACCTGCCCGCAGGCGGCGCCGCCTGGGCGATCTTCGGCATGGTCCCGCTCACGCTCCTCCACCTTGCGTTCACGTTCCTGGTGGTGTGCCTGCTGCGCGACCGCTTCACGGCCACCGTCATCGCCGCGACGGTCACGGGGGGCGGCTACCTCCTCGAGTTCCTTGCGGGGTTCGTGGGCGCCCTCGAAGGGGTGCAGAAGGTCTCGCCTTACTACTGGACAGACGGCAGCATCCTCATCGTCGAGGGGTTCGACCCGCTGCGCTTCTTCGGGCCGCTGGCTCTGGCGCTCGTGCTGGCGCTCCTCGCGCTGGAGGCGTTCCAGCGCCGCGATCTCGCCGTCGCCAGCGAAGGCGGCTTGCGCGAAGCCGTTGCGCGCATTCGTGGGCGCGCAGGCAGTGCCGATGGGGGCGGGCTGGAGCCCCAGCCGGAGGCGGGGAGCGGCGGCTAGCCAGCGACGGCGGCCCGGGCGGGCTCCTTGGCCCACTCGATGCCGCGGCGGAGCAGCTCGTAGTAGGTGGGCTGCGTCCAGGCGCCAAGCTCGGGGACGGGCCATTCCTCGACGCTGAGCGGCGGGTCCTGCATGTCGTACTTCGAGCGGCGGTGGCCGGGCGTGAGGTAGAGCACCTCGCCCTCGCCCACGGGGTGGAGGTACATCACGAGGCGGGGCTCGTCCTTGGGCCAGTCATGCTCGTAGAAACCGGGGCCGCTGTCGCCGGCGAAGCGCGTCTCCATGAGGGGCGTGATCTCGCCGTGGTACTCGCAGAGGTAGAGCTCGTCCTCGCATTCCCAGGGCTCGATGCCGGCCACGAGGGGATGGTCCCCGGCGGACTCGCTCACCGTGATGGGATATGGCTCGATTGCGGGATGGGCGATGAACTGGCTGCCGAGTGTCTCCATGAGGACGGGATAGTCGCGCGGGCAGTGGACGCCGTCGGCCTGGAAGTCCATGACCGAGTTGGAGCCGTGGAGTGCGAACCAGCGCTTGCCGCCGGCGACGAAGTCGCGCACGGCTTCCTCCTGCTCCCGCGTGGGGTGAACGTCGCAGGTATAGCTGATGAGGAAGTCCGCCGCGGCGATGGCCTCGACGTTGCTGTAGTCCTCGCCGATGCGGACACGCACGTCGTCGTCCTCGTGCAGGAGCTTGAGGACTTCGAGGCGGGCGAAGTTGATGTCGTGCCACTTTCCGCCAGCGATGAGGTAGGCGTCGATTCTGGGCATGGCGGCCTCCCGTGGCGCGTGCGCAGGCGGCGGGTCGCGAAGAGTCCCGCGCCGGCGGGCGCCGGCGCGGGACTCCCGCAGGTCGTGAGCTAGAAGGCGACGCGGCGGGTGAAGCCGCCATCGACGACGATGTTCACGGCGGTGGTGTGGCTGGAAGCCGGGCTGGCGAGGAAGGCGGCCACATTGGCGACCTCCTGGCCCGACCCCATCTGGCCGGCGAGGGTGTCGGGCTTGCTCTTGCTGCGCAGGGGGATGCCGTTCGCGATCATCTCGAAGAACGGCGGCATGGCCTGCTCGATGTTGTGCCAAGGACCACCCTCGAAGTAGGTGGGACCGGGCGAGACGACGTTGAAGCGGATACCCGCGCCTGCGTGCTGCTGCGCGGCGAAGGAGGCGTAGTTCAGCAGCGCCGCCTTCATGGCGCCGTAGGCGCCGGCGGAGGTGGCGGGCGGCGGCGGGAAGGCCTCGACGGCGGCCGAGGTGCTGATCACGACGACACTGGCGGCCTCCGACTCGGTGAGGAACGGCAGGGCGGCGTTGACGCCGTTGACCGTGCCCATCATGTCGATGGCGAAGTGCTCGTTCCAGAGCGAGCCGCCGCCGCCGGCGGAGGCATTGCTGACGTAGATGTCGATACCGCCGAGCTCAGCGGCGCTCGCCTCGACCCAGGCCTTCACGGCATCGGCGTCGCCGACGTCGCAGGGCGCGCCGTAGACGTTGGTGCCGTGTGCCTTGAGGGCCTCGGCGGCCGCAGCGAGCTTGTCGGGGGTGCGGGCGCAGATGGCGACATCTGCGCCTTCGGAGGCGAGGGTGTTGGCGATGAAATTGCCGATGCCCTGGCTGGCAGCCGTGACGAGGGCCTTCTTGCCTTGCAGTCCAAGATCCATGGTGTGGGAAACCTCCCTGTTAGTTGGGTGCGACCGGGCGGATCCAGGGCCGCGGCCGCCTGTGTGGCAGGGCGGGATTCTAGAGAGTCGCGCCCTCCTCGGAAAGTGCAGGGCCGAAGGGGCGGCGCGCCTTTGTCAGGTGGGAACGGTCCTGTACGATGCTCGGGCGCTCGGGCGCCCCGTGAGGCGCCCCTATCCCAGTGTGCGCGGAGGCGGCTGTGGCCAGTAGCCAGGCAATGGAACCAAGCGAAGAGGTCCTGAAGGACCTGCATTTCCGCATGGTGCGGATACGCCACTTCGAAGAAGAGGCGGGACGGCTGATGGAGCAGGGCAAGTCGCCGGGGGCGCTGCACCTGTACATCGGCGAAGAGGCGGTTGCCTCGGGTGTGATGGTGCACCTGAGCGACCAGGACCAGATCACGAGCACGCATCGCGGCCACGGCCACCTGGTGGCCAAGGGCGGCGAGTTCAAGCTCATGTACGCGGAGCTGTTCGGTCGCGAGACCGGTTACAACAAGGGCCGCGGCGGCAGCATGCACATCTCCAACGTGGAAGCGGGCATGCTGGGCGCGAACGGCATCGTGGCGGCGGGCCCGCCGATCGCGGTCGGCGCCGCCTTCACGAACAAGTACCTCGCCCGCATCGAAGGACGCGACTCGATGAACGTGGCCATCCCCTTCTTTGGCGACGGCGCGACGAACGAGGGCGCCTTCCACGAGGCGGCGAATATGGCCGCCATCTGGAAGCTGCCGGTCGTCTTCGTCTGCGAGAACAACGGCTTCGGCGAGTTCACCCGCCAGGAAGACCACCAGGCGATCAGCGACATCGCCGACCGCGCGGCGGGCTACGGCATGCCGGGCGTCGTCTGCGACGGCATGGACGCTGTCGCGGTCTGGGAAGCCGCGGGCGAGGCGATTGAGCGCGCTCGCAACGGCGGCGGCCCCACGCTGGTGGAGTGCAAGACCTACCGCTTCGTGGACCACGTCGGCCTGCGCGGCATCGGCCTGCGCTACCGCAGCGACGAGGAGCTCGAGGCGTGGCGCGCCCGCGACCCGATCGCGCAGCACGAGCAGCGCATGGTCGAGATGGGCGTCATGACCGAGGACGAGATCCAGGTCGTGCACGACGCCGTGATGGCGGACATCACGGCATCGATCGAGTTCGCGGAGAACAGCCCGCTGCCGGACCCGGCAGACCTTCTGAACGACGTCTACACGCCCACGGCGGCGAGCTAGGAGCGAATCAATGACGGCAGCAGACGCGCCCGCGGGGCGGCAACTCGTTTACACCCTGGCGATCACGGAGGGGGTGCGCCAGGCGCTCCAGGAGGATCCGCTGGCGTTCATGGCCGGCGAGGACGTCGCCGGCGCGGGCAGCGTGTTCGGCATCTACCGGGGCCTGCTCGACCAGTTCGGGCCGGATCGCGTCATCGATACGCCCATCAGCGAGTCCGGCATCATCGGGCTGGCGGTGGGGGCGGGGGCCACGGGCCTGCGCCCCATCGTCGACATTATGTTCATGGACTTCATCGGCGAGTGCATGGACGAGATCGTCAACCAGCTGGCGAAGATGCGGTACATGTTCGGCGGCAAGGCGACGCTGCCGGTGACCGTGTTGACGATGTCGGGCGCGGGCATGAACCTCGCCGCGCAGCACTCGCAGAGCCTGGAGGCATGGCTCTGCCACACCCCCGGCCTGAAGGTGGTGATGCCGGCCACGGCCTACGACGTGAAGGGCGCGATCATCACGGCCGCGCGCGAGCCCAACCCCGTCTTCGTCGTGATGTGCAAGGGCCTGATGGCGCTTCCCGGCGAGGTACCGGAGGAGCCGTACACGCTCCCCATCGGCAAGGCGAACGTGCTGCGCGAGGGCGACGGCCTCACGATCGTGGCCCACGGACGCATGATCCACGAGGCCACGAAGGCGGCGGACATCCTCGAGGGCGAAGGCGTGAGCGTCGAGGTGATCGACCCGCTGTGGCTGCAGCCGTTGGACACCGAGACGATCATCAACTCGGTCTCGAAGACGCATAACGCCCTGGTGGTGCACGAGGCCGTGCGCTTCGGCGGCGTGGGAGCGGAGATCGCGGCGCAGATCGCGGAGCTGGCGTTCGACTCCCTCGATGCCCCCGTCGGCCGCGTGGCCGCGCCGTTTTCGCCGGTGCCCTTCAGCCCCGTGCTGGAGCAGACGTACGTGCCGAACGCGGAGCGGATCGCGGCCGAGGCGCGCAGCATCCTCGGGCTGGGGTAGGCCCTGAGCGCCTCGCTCCCGCTCGGGATCGTCGCCAACCCCGCTTCGGGGAAGGACATCCGGCGCCTCGTCGCGCGGGCTTCGGTGTTCGATAACCAGGAGAAGCGGGCGATCGTGCGCCGCGCGATCGTGGGCGCCCTCGCGAGCGGCGTGCGCGACTTCCGCTACATGCCCGATACGCACGGCATCACGGCGGCGGCGGCGGACGAGTTCGCCGACGAGGCGACCTTCGTCGCCGTCGACTCGCCGCGCACGGCGAGCACGCTGGACACGATTCGCGCAGCCGAGCGTCTGCGCGCGGAGGGCTGCGGAGCGGTCATGACGCTCGGCGGCGACGGCACGAACCGCGCCTTCGCCCTGGGCTGGCGGGACGCGCCCCTCGTGCCCGTCTCAACGGGCACGAACAACGTCTTTCCCACGATGGTTGAGGCGACGGTGGCGGGCGCGGCGGCAGGGCTCGTCGCGACCGGACAGGTTGCGCTGGAAGCCGTCGCAGCGCAGGTGAAGGCGGTGCACGTCGAAATCGAGGGCGAACGCGACGACCTCGCGCTCGTCGACGCCGTGCTGGCCGCCGACCGCTTCGTCGGCTCGCGCGCGATCTGGGGTGGGGAGCGGCTGCGCGAGGCCGTCCTCACACGGGCGGAACCCTCGGCGGTGGGGATCACCTCCATCGGGGGGCTGTTGGCGCCGCTCACCCCGGACGAGGACGAGGCGTTGCACCTCAAGTTGGGGCCGGGAGAGGGGGGCGTCTCCGTGCTGGCGCCGATCGCACCCGGCCTCTACGAGCGAATCGCGGTGCGCTCGCACGAGCGCATTCCGCTAGGCGAAACGGTCTCGGTGAGGGGACCGGGGGTGCTGGCATTGGACGGCGAACGGGAGCGAGTGTTGAAACCGGGGCAAGCCGCTACACTCCGAGTGGCCCGCGACGGTCCCTGGGTGATCGACGTCCACGCGGCGCTGCATCAGGCAGCCTGTGGGGCCCTGTACCGCAATGAAGAGCCGCCCCCAGACGGCTCGTAACAGACCACAGACTCGAACAGGACGGGGGATCAGATGCCAACCGAGATTTACATGATGAAGCTCGGCATGACGATGACGGAGGGCACCGTTGCCGAGTGGCACATCCCCGACGGCGGTGAGGTGAAGCTGGGCGAGGACCTCTACCGGCTGGAGACCGAAAAAGTGGAAATGGAGGTGGAGGCCGAGGCCGCCGGCATCGTGAGGCACCAGGTGCCGAGCGAGACGACCGTCGACCCGGGTGCGGTGGTGGGCTGGATCTACGCCACCGGCGAGGAAATTCCCGACATCCTGCCCGGCGCGGGCGCGCCCGCGGCTGCGGCGGCGAGCGGCGCCCCCGCGGAGCGCGAGCCGGCAACAGCCACGGCGGCGGCGCCAGCCGCTCCAGCACGGGCCGCGGGCGAGCGCGTGCCCGCGTCGCCGGCGGCGCGACGGCTGGCGAAGGAGCTCGACGTCGACCTCGCGACGGTGACGGCCACGGGGCCGAGGGGCCGCGTGACCGAAGACGACGTGCGCGCGGCGCACGAAGCGGCCCAGGCCGCGCCCGAGCCGGCCGCTCCGGCGGCGGCCCCCGCCCCCGCCTCGCCACTGGCGCGGAAGCGGGCGGAAGCGCTGGGCGTCGACCTCTCGACCGTGATGGGCACGGGCCCCGGCGGGCGCATCACGAAGGAGGACGTGGAAGCAGCGGCAGCGGGCGGAGCACCGGCTCCTGCTGCAGCGACCGCGCCGGCGGCGGCCCGCGAGGACAAGGTGATGGCGGTCCGGGGTATACGCAAGATCATCGCCGAGCGCATGTACGCGAGCCTGCAGGAAACAGCGCAGCTGACCATGGACATGGACGTGGCCATGGACGACTGCGTGCGGTTGCGCACGCAGTTGATCGAGGAGTGGGCGAGCGACGGCGTACGCCCCTCGTACACGGACATCACGATGAAGGCCGTGGCGAAGGCGCTGCTCGACCACCCGCGCATGAACGCCCAGTTCCTGGGAACGGAGATGAACCTGCGGAGCGAGATCCACGTGGGCATGGCGGTGGCGCTGGAGGAAGGGCTCGTCGTGCCGGTGGTTCGCCATGTGGACCAGATCGGACTGAAGGAGGTCGCGCAGGAGTCCTCGCGGCTGGCGGGGCTGGCGCGGGAGGGGAAGCTCGGGCTCGACGACATGGCGGGCGGCACCTTCACGGTCTCGACCCTCGGCATGTTCGGGGTGGACTCCTTCACGCCCATCCTCAACCCACCCGAGGTCGGCATCCTCGGCGTGAACCGCTTGCGTGACGATGTGCGCTGGGAGGGCGAGCGTCCCGTCCGGCAGAAGGCGATGACGCTGAGCCTGACCTGGGACCACCGCGCGCTCGACGGGGCGCCGGCGGCGCAGTTCCTGGCCTCGGTGCGCGATTACCTCGAAGCGCCCTTCCGGCTGCTGGTCTAGGGGGAGGGACACGATGGCGGAAACAACGTTCGATGTGGTGGTGGTGGGCGGCGGTCCCGGCGGTTACGTGGCCGCAATCCGCGCCGCGCAGCTGGGGCTGCAGGCGGCCGTGGTGGAACGCGAGCACCTCGGCGGCATCTGCCTGAACTGGGGCTGCATCCCCACCAAGACGCTCCTCCACACCGCCGACCTCTACCGCGAGATGCAGGACGCGGAGCGTTACGGGCTGACGGCCGAGGCCTCGTTCGACATCGAGAAGGTCGTGAGCCGCTCGCGGTCGGTGGCGCGCCAGCTGAACAGCGGCGTCAAGTTCCTGCTGCGAAAGAACAAGGTCCAGGTGTTTGACGGATCCGCACGGCTGACGGGCGGGGGCGGCGTGGTCGTCGAGAAGGACGGCGAGGTTGTGGCCGACCTTGGCGCCGACAGCATCATCGTGGCGACGGGGGCGCGCGCGCGTTCGCTGCCGGGGCTGGAGCCGGACGGCGAGCTCGTCTGGACCTACAAGGAAGCCATGGTGCCGGCGTCGATGCCAGGCTCGCTGCTGGTCATCGGGTCGGGGGCCATCGGCGTCGAATTCGCGAGCTTCTACCGGGCGCTGGGGGCGGAGGTAACGGTGGTGGAGGTGCTGCCACGCATCCTGCCCGTCGAGGACGAGGAGATCTCGGCCTTCGCGCGGGAGGAATTCGAGAAGCAGGGCATCACGATTCACACAAACGCCACGGTGCAGTCGCTCAAGCGGGGCAATAACAGCGTGACGGCCACGATCGCGACCGAGGACGGGACGGTCGAGGCGAGCTTCGACCGCGCGATCATCGCTGTCGGCGTGACCGGCAACGTCGAGGGCCTCGGGCTGGAAGTGACGGCGGCCACGGTGGACCGGGGTGCGATCGTCGTGAACGAGTGGCTGGAGACGGGCGAGCCGGGGCTGTACGCCATCGGCGACGTGGCCGGCCCGCCACTGCTGGCGCACAAGGCGATGCACGAGGGCGTGATGTGCGTGGAGCGCATCGCGGGCCTGCCCTCGGCGCGACCGGTGGAGCGACGCCGCATCCCGGGCTGCACCTACTGCCACCCGCAGGTCGCGAGCGTCGGTCTGACCGAGGCGGCGGCGCAGGAGGCCGGCTTCAGCGTTCGTGTTGGGCGCTTCCCGCTGGTCGGGAACGGCAAGGCGATCGCCGTGGGCGACACGGGAGGCATGGTGAAGACCGTCTTCGACGCCGACACGGACGAGCTCCTGGGGGCGCACATGGTGGGTCCGGACGTCACGGAGATGATCCAGGGATTCGTCGTCGCGATGGGCCTCGAGACGACCGAGGCGGAGCTGATGGAGACGATCTTTCCGCATCCGACGATCTCGGAGGCGATGCACGAGTCGGTGCTCGACGCCTACGACCGCGTCCTCCACATCTAGGGGGGCGAGGACCGGCTATGGGGAGCGCCGGGCGGGCGCTCGCGGTTGTACAGTAGCGGCAGGACGACGCGATCGCGGAGGCGGCCCATGGGCGCGCTGATCGACCACCTGAAGGCCCTCGCCGCGGACGGCCGGAGCATCGAGGATGTCACGGCCGCCGCGGAGGCGGAGCTGGCCGGTGGCGCGCTGCTGACCACCGAGCTGGGGGAGCCCGAAGCGGCAATCAGCGGGGCGGCCGCGGAGGTGGAGGCGCTGAACCGGGACGTGCAGGGCGCGCTCGAGCGGTTCCCCGCCAGCCAGAGCGCCGGGTTCCACCGCACCGATCTGGACCCGCGGGCGATGGCGGTCATCGCCACGATGGCGTACGCCCGCCGGGGCGGGGTGTACCTGCCCAAGGACCTGGAGGAGATGGTGGCCGAGGGGCGCGTCTCCGGGGAGTGGCGCGCACGCGAGTCGGTGCGCATCCGCGTGCTGCTGACGATCCTGCCGATGTTCGTCGCCTCCATCGAGCGGGGAGAGCTGATCCCGGCGACGTTCGCAATGGGGATCACCGAGGTCGCGCAGCGTCTCGGGCGCGTACGCATTCCGCAGGTCGCCACGACGTAGCGGCTCACGGGCCGTTGCGGGGTCGGGAACACGAGGCGAGAATGCACGCGTGACCTGGCTGAAGGGGGCGGAAGGCAACGCGCCGTTCGATGCGGCGCTGGCTCTGCGCCCGGAGTTGCGCGACCTGTACGCCGCCTTCTACGGCAAGCTCTGGGACGACGAGCTGCTGCCCGCGAACCTGCTCGAACTGTGCCGGCTGCGGGTGGCGCAGCTCCACGACTGCGAGGCCGAGCTGGCCGTCCGCCATGCGGGCGCGGGCGTGAGCGATGAGCAGGTCGCGGCGCTGGCGGATTGGTCGGAGAGCGACCTCTTCGGCGCGGCGGAACGAGCGGCGCTGACGCTTGCCGAAAAGATGCCCTGGCAGCACCACGACCTGACCGACGAGGAATATGCGGAGCTCCGCGAACACTTCGGCGAGGGGGGCGTGGTGGCGCTGACGATCGGGGTGGCGCTGTTCGATGCGAACTGCCGGCTGCGGCTGGCGTTCGGCGCCGAGCCGGCGCCGGTCGAGGCGCCGGCGCCTGCTTCGGGCGAGGGCCCCATCTACTGAGTCTCCAGAGGAGGACGCAATGTCGACCAAGCCACGAGTGAGTTCGGCGATACCGGGGCAGGACCCCAACTTCGGCACGGCGCTGGCGCACCAGCCGGGGCTGGCAGGCGCCTTCGGGATGCTCTACGGGACGTTCTGGAGCAAGGGCGCGCTCGACCACCGCACGAAGGAGGTCACGCGGATGCGCAACGCCCGCGTGACCGATTGCGGCTACTGAAAGAACGTTCGCTTCGCCGTGGCGCGTGAGCAAGGACTTTCGGAAGAGCAAGTAACGGAGATTGAGGACGGCTACGAGGAGTCGGCGCTTTCCTCGCGGGACAAGGCGGCGATCGCGTTGACGGACGCGATCATCGGCGACCCGCGGCAGGTCTCGCCGGAGCTGCAGGCGCGGCTGCGGGAACACTTCAGCGACCCCGAGATCGTGGAGATGTCACTCGGCGTGGGGCTCTTCATGAGCCTCTCGAAGGTGCTCATTACGCTCGGGATGGAGCCCGACGAGATGGGCACGGAGATCGTGCCGACGCCGGGTTCGCAGGGCGCGCGGACAGGCGAGTGAGGGCCTTTTCGCGTAACATCAGGGCACCTTTCCGACGGTGCCGGGCCGCCCGATGGCCGGCGCGAACGAAGGAGCAGAGCGCGTGGTTGTTGAAGCACGGGTGATCGGGACTCCGATGGAGAAGGCCGCCGAGCCTGCCCTCGGGGCGGAGCTCTCGCGCTCGTACAGGGGGCTGCTCATCAACTACCGTGAGCGCCGCATCCGCCATATGCACCAGACGCTCGACGACTACATCTACGGTGCGGACCGCTAGGCCGGGAACAGGACGGCGAACGCGAGCCGCGGCCAACCGCCGCGGCTCGCTTGCCCTCGCGGGAGGAGCAAGGCGATGAGCGAGCAGACCGACAGCGAGACCCCCTTCATGCCAGTGGGACCGGCGGACATGCTGAGGCCCGGCGAGACCGCGATCATCGATATCGGGGAGGACTCGTTCGTGCTCGTGCACCTGCAGGATGGGTACTACGCGATCGAGAACCGCTGCTCGCACGACAACGGCCCGCTCGGGCAGGGCCGGCTGGTGGGCTTCGAGATCGACTGTCCCCGGCACGGCGCCAAGTTCGACGTGCGCGACGGTGCGGCGAAGTCGCTGCCGGCGTTCCGTCCCGTGGCTTCCTTCCCCGTGCGCTACAACGAGGACACGGACGAGATCGAGGTCCAGTACAAGAAGCCCGAACCGCAGCCGTTCGAGGATCCGCGGGGGTTCAACTTCAACTTCACCTAGGAGCGTGGCGATGACGCACACAGGGGACTGGCGGGAGGCCTACAAGGAGCGCCTGCGCAGCGTCGAGGAGGCCATGGCGCTGGTCGGCGAGGGCGACCTCGTCGTCATGGGCGTGCTCACGCCGGGGCAGCTCGCCTCGGCGCTAGCCGACCGCGCCGAACAGCTGGGGAGCGTGCACGTACGGGCGCTGGCGCCGGCCGAGCCACGGCTCTTCAGCCCGGGCCAGAACGGCGAGCGAGAGATCGAGCTGTTCATCGGCGAGCCGCTGCGGGCGGCCCACGACGCCAAGATCGCGACCTACCTGCCGAACACGTTCATGCTGGGCATGAAGGCGTTCGACGCGGGCCGCGAGGAAGCGCGTCTGCCCGACGTGCAGATCACCTCGTGCAGCGCCCCGAACGAAGCCGGCTACGTGCAGTTCGGGGTGCATATGTGGACGCGCAAGGCGTACACGAAGCGCTGCCGCGACACGATCGGAATGATCGACCCGAACATCACGCCGGGACACGGCGACCTCTGGGCGCACGTGAGCGAGTTTTCCGCGTTCATCGAAGACTCGATCCAGCCGGTGAACGTTGAGGCGGTGCGGGAGCGGATCGAAACGGTGGCGCCGGAGGAGAACCGCGAGGAGTTGCTGGACCTGCTCGACCTCGCGAGCCCCGACCAGGTGGCGATCGTCGAGGCGATTCTCCACGCGCTGCCGCCCAAGATCGTGCGTCAGGCGTTCGGCCTGGCGGAGGTCGATGCGGAGGCGCAGGCGATCGGGGACAACCTGGCGCCGCTGATCGGGGACGGCGACACCATCCAGGTGGGCGTGGGCACGCCGAGCGCGCTCATGTTCAAGGCGGGCGCCTTCGACAACGCCCACCACCTGGGCGTACACACCGAGCTGGGCTCGCCCGGGCTGGCGCAACTGTGGGCGCGCGGCAACATCGACAACTCGCGCAAGACGATCCACCGCGACCGCTGCGTGGCGGTGGCGTGGACCGGCTGCGACGGCGCCGACCTCGCAATCATCCGCGACAACCCGGCCTTCGAGGTATACGACCCGAACTACCTGCTGAACCCGGCTCTGATGTCGCAGAACCGCCAGATGACGTCGGTCAACAGCGCCGTGGCGGTGGACCTGCTGGGGCAGATCGCGAGCGAGGACCGCTTCGGCGGGCAGATGATCAACGGCACGGGCGGGCAGCCGGACACGCACATCAGCGCGGCGCTCTGCCCCGACGGCCGCGCCATCACCGTGCTGCGCTCGACGGCGCTGGAAGGCTCCCTCTCGAAGATCGTGGCGAAGCACGAGGCGGGCACGCTCGTCACGATCCCGCGCTACCTGGCGGACACGATCGTGACGGAGTACGGCGTCGCGCGGCTGCTCGACAAGAATCACCGGCAGCGGGCCGCCGAGCTTATCAGCGTCGCCCACCCCGACTTCCGGGGCGAGCTGCGGAAGCAGGCGACGGAGCTCTGGGGCGAGCTCGGGATCTAGCGGGCAGGGCGTCCCAGGGCCGTCCTAGGGCCGTTCGAAGACGCTCCCCAACGCGCGGGCGCGCTCACGGCGTGCCTCGCGTAAGGCGTCGAGGCGCCGGTCGACGCGGGCCGACTGCCGCCCCTCGTAGCGGATCCAGCTGACGGCAATCGCGGCGAGGACGACGAGGAACACCAGGCTTCCCCCTACCCAGAGCACGAGGATGGCCAGCCGCTGGTCGGTCATGGCGGAGATGGCCCAGACGGGCATGTTGGCGGCGAAGGTCTCGTGGACAGGCGTGTTGAGGCTGAGGAACATGCCGCCGAAGAGCCCCTTGTGGGTCATCTCGACTGCGATGTAGAGGATGCGGAGCGGGTGGCTCATGCGCCAGGCGACGGGGTCGGCGCAGAGGGCGGGCCACCAGAACAGGAGGGAGACGGCGACCAGCGAGATCTGCTGCACGTCGCGCACGAAGACGTTGGCGGCGGCCTCCTCGGTAAGGCCGGTGAACTGCCAGGCGTAGGTGACGACCGCGAAGAGCAGCCAGGAAGCGATGGGCATGGCCATGAACCGCATCGGGCGGCCGCGGTAGAGGCGGCGCAGGCGGGCGCGTCCCTGCGGGCCGCTGGCGCGGAAGGCGAGCGTGAGGGGCGCACCGAGCAGGATCAGAGGCGGGGCGATCATCGTGAGGAGCAGCATCCCGGCGAAGTCGGCCCAGAGGAGCTGGTTGCCGTAGTGCTCCAGCGGTGATTGCGTGGCCACGAAGACGAGCGCCAAGCCCAGCATGAAGGAGGCGAGCCGGAGGCGGCCGGGAGGAACACGGGGACGCTCGCTGCGGACGCGCACCCAGGCAACGGCGTAGAAGGCGGCGGCGGCCAGCAGCACGCCATCCCAAGGCACGTCGAGAGCGAAGTGCGCGAGGACTTCGGCAACGCCGGGGGCGGCCTCGCTCATGATGGGCGCTCCAGCGGGGGACGGGGCCGATCAGTAGTCATCGGGATCGCTCCAGGCTCCACGCTGAGGGTTCTGGGCGGCAAGGCGGCCGCGCTCTTCGAGCAGTTCAAGCATAGCGAGCGCCTCGCGCGCGCTCAGCACCTCACCGGCTTCGGCGCGGAGCTCCGCGACCTCCGCGTCGATGGCGGCCAGTTGCTGTTCCAGGGCCTCCGCCGAGAGTCCTTCCTGGCCGCCCTCGCCTCCGCCCCCGGGCGCGCCCTCGGGTGCGGCCGCCGAGGCGGTCTGCTCCTCCTCCTCGCCTTCACCTTCCTCGGAGTCGCCCTCGGAGGGGGCGCCCTGCTGCTCGGGCGGGGGTTCGGGGTGGAGGAGGCGATAGACGACCTCGTAGTCGCGGCGCAGGACATCGTCCTCCGGGGCAAGGAGCAAGCCCTCGCCGAAGGCTTCGAGCGCCTCCTCGAGCTCCCCCAGCGCAAAGAGGTGGTGGCCGAGGCTGGAGTGGGCGGCCGCCGCGATCGCGCCGTCGCGGTCGGTGAGGGCGCGCCGGGCGACACGGACGGCCTCGTCGTAGCGTCCGGCGCGGTGGAGAACGGCCGCGAGGTTGAGGGCGACCTGGCCGTCGCGGGGATCCTCGGCCCGCGCCTCGTAGAAGAGCTCGATAGCAGTATCGAGATCCCCTTCGTCCAGCGCCTCAAGGGCGCGCTCGTTAAGGGTGTAGGCCGCGGTGGCGCAGGCCGCGAGGACCAGCGCGAACGTCGCGACAGCCGCGAGGGCGGGTGCAGGCCTCCAGCCCGCGAGGGCGCGCCACTCGACAGCAGTGGCGAGGAGCACGAGCGCGAGCGCGGCCCCGGCAAACCAGTGGAAGCGTTCGATCGGGAGGGAGGTGGTGGTGGCGCCGAAGGAGGCCTGGTCGAGCCCCGCGAGCCGGGAGCGGACAGTGCCGGGGACACTCGCCAGGTCCGTCCCGAGATAGCGGCCGCCGCCGGCCTGGGCCATGGCGCGGAGGCCGGATTCGTCGAGGCGCGTGATGACGGGCTCGCCGTCACGGTCCGTGAGGGCGACCATTTCGCGTGTAAGGGGGTGGCGTAGGGGGACGATGCCGCCGGAAGCGGTGCCCACGCCGACCACGAGTAGTTCGATCCCCTCGGCGGAGAGGGCGGCGGCGTTGCCAGCGGGGTCGGCGCCCAGGTCGTCGCCGTCGGATATCAGGAGGACGAGGCGACCGCCGGAGGTCTCGTCGTCGAACAGTTCGTGGGCGAGGGCGAGGCCGGAGGCCGCGCTGGTGCCGCGTTCGAGGAGGATGGCGCCGGTCTCGACGCTTTCGAGCACGGTGGCGGCAGCGCCCAGGTCGCGGGTGAGGGGGAAGCGCAGGCGCGCATCGCCGGCGAACACGATGAGGGCGACACGGTCTCCCTGCAGGCGGAGGAAGGTATTGGCGACGGCGGTGCGGGCGGCGGCCAGGCGCGAGGGAGCGACGTCGGTCGCACCCATGCTGCGGGAGACATCGAGGACGGCGACAAGCTGGGCGCCGCCGGCCTGGACGGTGGCGCTGCGTTCGCCCCAGCGGGGCTGGGCGGCGGCGAAGGCCGCGAGCGCCACGGCGAGCACGAGCACCAGCGTCACGCCCAGGCGTGGCCTGGGGAGCTCCCGCGTGAGGGCGGCGGCGTTCGCGAAGGTGCGTCGGCCCACCACAAAGGCGAGCGGCAGCAGCACGAGCGCGAGGGGAATGACGAGCAGCCAGAGGGGACGGCCGAAGTTGAGCTCGGTCATGCGGGCGTCCTCCGCAGCCAAGTCCGGCCGAGGGCGAGCTCGGCGAGGAGGAGGACGGCGCCCGCCGCCACCAGCCAGAGGCCGAGCTCGGTGTGGCGCGCGAAGGACTCCGCGCCGACGCGGCTCGTCTCCAGGGACGCGATCTCGTCGTAGACCTCCGCCAGGTCCTCCTCCGTCGACGCTTCGAAGTACCTGGCGCCGGTGTGCTCGGCGATGAACGTGAGCAGCTCAGCGTCGATGGTCGTGGTCGAGAAGCCCTGGGGCTGGTCGTCCTTCACCACGCCGATGGTGTAGACGCGGATGCGGAGGGCGGCGGCGATCTCGGCGGCCGCGGCGGGGCTGATGGAGTCGACGTTGTGGCGGCCATCGGTGATCAGGATGACGATACGGCTCGACGCGTTCGACTCCTCCAGCATGGAGAGGGCGCTGGCCATCCCGACGCCGATGCCGGTGCCGTCGGGCAGGAGGTCGGAGCCAAGGTCGGCGATGATGGTGTCGAGGGCGTCGTAGTCGAGGGTGAGGGGGGCGAGAGGAAGGGCCTCGCGCTGGAAGACGACGAGGCCGACGCGGTCATCCTCGCGGCTGGCGACGAAGTCCCGGATGACGTCCTTGACGGCGTCCAGGCGCGTGCGGCCGTCGCCGAGGGGGTTGGCGGCCATGCTGCTGGAGACGTCGACGGCGAGGGCGATATCGACGCCTTCGGCAGGCACGAGGGCCTCGACCTCGCCCAGGCGAGGACGGGCGACGCCGGCGACGAGGAGCAGGATGGCGACAACTCGGAGGACGGGCAGGAGTCTCCGGGCACGCACGCGCCAGCCGGTGGGAGCCGTCGCGAGGCCGAGGGCGAAGGGGAGGGCGATGACCGGAGGCGTTCGCCGCCAGCGGGCGAGCACGAGGGGCGCCGCCAGGAGCACGAGCAGCAACAGCCAGGGGTCGGCGACGTGCATCAGCCGGTCCCTCCGACGATCTCGCGGGCGATCCTGAGGTCGGCCACGCGGCGCTCCACGGCAGGGCGATAGCCGGCGTAGACGACGGCGTCGCACTCGCGCAGAAGCTCGCGGGACATACGCTCCTCCCAGCCATCGACCCCGGCGGCGCTCATGCGCGTCTCCAGTTCGGCGGTGGTGAGGGACTGCGCGGGGAATTCGTAGCGTTCGCTGAGGACACGGCGGATGGCGCTGGAGATGGCGCGGTAAGCGCCGGCGGCATCGCCCTCCAGGAGGGAGGCTGCCGCGGCGAGCGCGTCGACTGGCACAGGCTCGGGTACGGACTCGGGCTCACGGGGACGATTGCGCCACCAGCGGAGGGCCACCACGAAGGTCGCGGCGACCAGCGCGACCGCGGCCACCGCCGCCATGCCGATTGCCGGCCAGAGCAGGGGTGATTGCGCACCCTCGATTCGAGCTGGTGACGGCAGCGGAGAGAGGGCCAGCGGATCGCCGGGGGCAAGGCTGGAGGGTACCTCGAGAGAGACGGCGGGGAGGTCGGCGGCGACTGAGCCGGCATCGGTCGTGACGAGCACCGCCGGGCGGAAGGCGACCGTGCCGGGGGCGAAGGGGGCGACGAGGACTTCGATGCGGTGGTGCAGCTCCGTCTCGACCACGACCGCCCCCTGCGAGAGGACGCGGATGACGCGCACCTCGCCCCACGACTGCGCCGCCGGATCAAGCTCGACGACGGCGTCGAGGGGGGTGTCGAGCACGACGGTGAGGACGACGGGCTCGCCTATGGCCGCGGACGAGCGCGAGAGGTACGCCTCGGGGTCCTCCGCGCCGGCAAGGGCGGGAACCGCCAGCAGGGCGGCGAGCGCGCAGAGGATCGCGAGGCGTCTCATGCGACGGCCCGCGCCCGACGCCGGAAGAAGGCGAGGAGCGCCCGCACGTAGTCTTCGCCGGTGACGATGGCGATCTCGTCGATGCCGAGCTCCCCGAAGAGCCGCTCCCGCTCGGCATCGATTGCGCGCACGCGGGCAGCGTAGGCCTCGCGCACGGCGTCGTCGTCGCTGTCGACTTCGTAGACGGGACCGCCTTCGGCGTCCGCGAGCCGCACGAGGCCAGCCGCCGGCAACTCCTCATCGAGCGGTTCGCGGATACGGACGGCGATGATGTCGAAGCGCCGGGAGGCGGCGCGCAGGGCGCGGGCGTACCCCTCGGTCAGGAAGTCGGAGATGATGAAGAGCGTGGCGCGGCGGCGCTGGACGCCGGTGAGGTACTCCAGGGCGGCGCCGAGATCGGTGCCGCGCGTGGCGGGCCTGGCGGAGAGCACCTCCCGCACGAGGCGGAGCACGTGCACGCTCCCGCCAGCGGGCCGCAGGTAGCGCTCGGGGGCGCTGGCGAAGAGCAAGAGGCCGGCGCGGTCGTGGTTGCGGATGGCGGCGAGGGCGAAGACCGCGCAGAGCTCGGCGGCAAGGCTGGCCTTGGACTGCTCGGCGGCGCCGGCGGTCTGGGAGGCGCTCACGTCGACGGCGAAGAGCACGGTAAGGTCGCGGTCTTCGCGGTAGCGCCGCACGAGGGGCTCGCCGGTACGCGCGTACGACTTCCAGTCGATGGAGCGGACGTCGTCACCGACCACATAGGGGCGAAGCTCGTCGAATTCGATGCCGCGCCCCCGGAAGACGGCGTGGTATTCGCCCAGGAAGAGGTCGTCGACGAGGCGGCGGGCGCGCAGTTCGATGGCGCGCACGCGGCGCAGGAGCTCCGTGGCGCGGTCGGTCGTGGCGGCATCGTCGGGCACAGCGCGGGAGGGGTCGCGCCCGGAGCGCCAGCGCCGCCTCCACCACGCGAGCATGGCCGCCCTCAGGGCACCTCGACCGCTTCGAGCACGCGGTCGATGAGGTCGTCGGTGGTGATCTCCTCGGCGTCCGCCTCGTAGGTGGTGACGATGCGGTGGCGGAGCACGTCGTGAGCGAGCGCCTTCACGTCGTCGGGCATGGTGTAGGCGCGGCCTTCGAGCAGGGCGCGGGCGCGGGCGGTGCGGGCAAGGGCGATGGTGGCGCGGGGGGAGGCGCCGTAAGCGATGAGCGTGCGCAACTCGGGGAGGCGGTAGGCGGCGGGGCGACGCGTGGCCTGAACGATCTGCACGCAGTAGTCCTTCAGGGCCTCGTCCAGGGCGACGCCGGCGAGGGCCTCGCGGGCGGCGAGGAGCTCGTCGCGGCTGGCGATGGCGCGAACGGGGGGCGGGGCCCCACCGTCGAGCCCAAGGTCGAGCACCTGGCGCTCCTCCTGGCGGGTGGGGTAGTCGACCCGCACCTTGAGGAGGAAGCGGTCGAGCTGCGCCTCGGGGAGGGGGTAGGTGCCCTCCTGCTCGATGGGGTTCTGGGTGGCCATCACGAAGAAGGGGTCGGGCATGGGGAGTGTCTGGCCGCCGATGCTGACCTGGCGCTCCTGCATGGCCTCGAGGAGAGCGGACTGCACCTTGGCGGGGGCGCGGTTGATCTCGTCGGCGAGGACGACGTTGGCGAAGATGGGTCCGCGGCGGATGGCGAAGTTCCCCTCGGCGGGGTTCAGCACCTCCGTGCCGATCAGGTCCGCAGGCAGCAGGTCGGGCGTGAACTGGATGCGCACGCCGGCGACGTCGAGGGCGTTCACGAGGCTTGTAACCGTAAGGCTCTTGGCGAGGCCGGGGACCCCTTCGACGAGGACGTGCCCGGAGACGAGCAGGCCGATGAGGAGCCGGTCGATGAGCGCGTCCTGGCCGACGACGGCGGCGTGAATCGCCTTGCGGATGCGGGCCAGCGACTCCGCGGCGGCGGAGGCGTCGGGGGAGAGGGGGGGCTGGGCAGGAAGTGCCATCGGCGATCCATTGTAGCGACAACCGACGGAGGACCGGCTCACCGGGGGGATGGTCGCCAGGCCATCCCCCGGCTACGGTGTTATAGAGGCATTGCGTGAATCGCTGGAGATCAGTCATGGACAACCAGCCCACTCTCGGCGACTTCATCTTGGGGCTCGAAGGGCTGGCCACCCTTCGGGCCTGGGGGATCGACCCCGACACCGTCAAGGAGAGAGCGCGGAGCATCGCCGAGGTGGTGCACCGCCGCGAGGAATTGCCGTGGGTTCGCCCCCTGCAACACTCGGGTTCACCGAGGACCGCCATGGCCTCGTTGAGGCGGCGGTCGGGTTAATCGCCGGAGCGGCCGGAGGCGGGGGAGCGGTAGGGGGCGCGGGCGTAGGCGAGGGCGTAGACGCGGGCGGCGCCGTGCTCACGCAGGACGCGGGCGCACTCGCCGGCGGTGGCGCCGGTGGTGACGACATCGTCGAGGACGGCCACGGTGACGCCCTTGAGGGCGGGGCCGCGATAGCGGAAGGCCCCGGCCACGTTCTCGCGGCGCTCGCTGGCGCTCAGGCCGACCTGGCTGGCGGTCGCACGGACGCGTTCCAGGCGTCCCGGAGCAGGGGGAACGCCGAGGCGATCGAGGAGGAGCTCGGCCTGGTTGAAGCCACGGCGGCGGTGGCGGCGGTGGTGGAGGGGGATGGGGTAGATGGCGTCGGGGGCCAGCTCGTCGACGATGGGGGAGAGGGCTCGCGCCATGTCGGTCGCGAGGTCGCGGATGCCGCTGAACTTGAGCCCGTGAACGACGCGGCGAGCGGGACCCTCCATCTCGAAGGCGGCGCGGGCGCCGTTGAGATCACGCCAGCCGGTGCAGTCGGGACAGCGCCCCTCGTCCTCGCGCCGCACACCGCAGCGACCGCAGCGTCCGGGACCGCTCGCGGCGATGAGCCGGCCGGCGCAGTCTCCGCACAGGTTCTGGCCAAAGGCGGCGCAGGCAACGCAGCGCGGGGGGTACAGCAGGTCAAGCGCGCGGGAGAGGAGGGTGGCCACGGGCGCGCAGGATAACGCCGCCGGGGAGTGCGGGCGCTACACGCTACAATCCGGGGGATGGAGATCACGGTGCTGCTCTTCGCCTCCCTGGCCGACGCGGTGGGAACGCGCGAGCTCTCGCTGGCTCACGTGGCCGGCGACACGGTGGCCTCCGTGCGCGACCGGCTGGTGACGGCCCACCCGCAGGTCGCGGAGTTCACACCGACGCTGCTGTACGCGGTCGACGAAGAGTACGCCGAAGAGGACGCGCCAGTGCCGGCGGGCGCGACGCTCGCGCTGATTCCGCCGGTATCGGGAGGCTAGCGATGCTGATCCGCGTGACGCCTGAGCGGCTCGACCCGCAGGAGGCGATCGAGGCCGTGCGCCGCGACGAGGCGGGTGCGGTCGACGTATTCCTGGGGGTTGTTCGCAACACCAACAAGGGCCGGGCGGTCGATCACCTCGTGTACGACGCCTACCCCTCGATGGCGGAAAAGACGATGCGCGAGCTGGCGGAGGAGGCGGTGGAGCGATTCGAGCTGGCCGACAGCGCCGTGCTGCACCGCACGGGGCGGCTGGAGATCGGGGAGACGAGCCTGCTGGTAGCGGTGAGCGCGGGGCATCGCGCGGCCACGTTCGAGGCGGGCCACTGGCTCGTGAACGAGGTCAAGCGGCGTGTGCCCGTGTGGAAGAAGGAAGTGTGGGCGGACGGCGAGGAGTGGATCGAGGGGCCCGAGTCGCTGGGGATGGAGCGCGCGCCCGCCACGATGCGCGGCTCGTGACGAGCCACCCGCACGCCTCCGGCCGCTACTGCATGCAGTGCGGCGGCTCCCTGAGCGAGCGCGTCCCGCCGGGCGACTCGATGACGCGGCTCGTGTGCGATGGTTGCGGGTTCGTGCACTACCTGAATCCTCGTCCGGTGGCGGGCACGATCCCCGTGCGCGAGGACGGCTCCCTGCTGCTCGTGCGGCGCGCGATCGAGCCGCGGCTGGGCTGGTGGGTCTTTCCGGGAGGGTTCATGGACGTCGGGGAGACGGCGGAGGAGGCGGCCGCGCGGGAGACCCGAGAGGAGGCGAACCTTGAGGTCGAGGAGCTGTCGTTGCTGGGCGTCTACACGCGCACGCACGCGGGGGTGGTGGTGGTCGTGTACGAGGCGCGGGCGCTGGGGGAGGGGTCGGCGGGGTCGGAGACGAGCGAGATCGGGTGGTTCGCCCCGGATGCAATCCCGTGGGACGAGCTTGCCTTCGATACGACGCACTGGGCGCTGGAGGCGTGGCTGCAGAAGCGGGGGCTGGAGCGCCCGACGGGCTAGCGCCGGCGCGGCCCGCCAGAGCGGGGCGGCAGGTTGTAGGGGCGGGCGAGGATAGCCACGTGCTGGCTGAGCTTGGGGTCGAGGGCGCGCACCGCCACGCGGGGATGCGCCTCACGCAGCTCATCGAGCGAAAGGGCGGCGGTGATGATCGTGGGGAGGCGTGAGGAGGCGCGGTAGTTCGCGATCTGGAAGAGCTTCTCCACGGCCCAGGACGAGCTGGAGTGGGAACCGAGGTCGTCGAGGACGAGCAGGCCCGCGTTACGCACCTCGTTGAAGAGCTCGTCGTAACCGGGGTCGCCGCGGCCCGGGGCAAAGGAGGCGCGGAGGTGGTCGAGGAGGTCGGGGACGACGGCGAAGAAGGCATCGCCGCCGTTGCGCAGGACGGCGTTCGCGACGGCAGCGGCGAGGTGCGTCTTGCCGCAGCCGCTTTCGCCGAGGATGAGCATCCAGCCCTCGGGGGCGTCGGCGAAGCGGTGGGCGCTCTCCCAGGCGGTCTGCAGCGACTCGTTCTCATCGGGCTTGTAGTTGGGGAGGCGGGTATGAAAGTTGCGGAAGCCGAAGTCGTCGAGGCGTTCGCGGTTCATGCCACCGATCTGGCGGTAGCGGGAGAGGGGCGCCCCACCCTCGAGGTCGAGGACGGCGCCGGAAGCGAGGCGCCGGGAGATGCGCTCGTCGAGTGCGTCGGTGAGGGAATGGCAGGTGCAGACGGTCGGGAGGGCGGCGTTGTAGCGCGCGTTCACTAGCTGGAACAGCTTCTCGCGGGCCCACTCGCTCGAGGCGGCCGCATCGATGTCATCGAGGATGAGGAGAGGGGCGTTGCGGACCTGCTCGAAGAGGGCGTCGAAACCGGGCTCGCCCTCCGCGGGCTGGTAGGAGGCGCGCAGGCCGTCGAGGAGGTCCGGCGTGAACATGAAGAGGACGGGTTCGCCACGGGTGATGCGCTCGTTGGCGATGGCGGCGGCGAGGTGGGTCTTGCCGGAGCCGCTGGGACCCTTCAACACGAGCCAGCCGTCCGGGTCGTCCGCGTAGGCGCGGACCTGCGCGGAGGCGGCGTTCGCTTCGCCCTCAAGGGCGTCGAAGGTGAAGCGGGTGAGGGCGCCGAGGTTACTGATGCGTTCGAGACGGGAGCGGCGCACCTCGCCGGCCTCGTCGAGGATGCAGGAGCAGGGCTCGGCGCGGCCGAAGCGGGGGTCGTCGAGCTTGCGCTCGCGGCGCACGAAGCCAGCCCCGCCACAGCGGGGGCAGCCGTCCTCGCCGGGTTCCTCAGCGGGGGCGGGAGCCGGAGCCTGCAGCTCCGTCGCCGAGGAATCGGCGGCGGCGGAGCTCGACAGGATCTCGTCCAGACGTTTCATGTTCCTGGTTCCCCTCGGACCAGCGTTGGAGCATCACTTCGATGTACCGCCAGTTGCGCACGTTGCGCACGGCGGCCTCGCGGAAGGCGGATTCGATCAGGTGTTGCGGATACTGTTCGGCGGCGACGAGTAGGCGTTCGGCGACAAGCGGTGTGATCGTGCCGACGTGCTCCTCGTAGAGATGGAAGATGTTGGGGCGGCGGGCGGGCGAGGGTTCGTAGGCGATGGCGCCGGGGCGGAGCTCGAGGTCGCCGCCGCGGGCGCGGGCCACGGTGCGGCGGGAGGCGGGGTTGTTCACGAAGTAGACGGTCTCCTGGTGGCCGCCGCCGGCAAGATCGAGGGCGAGGAGGGCGCCGAGCTCGACGCAGGCGGCGAGGCCGCGATCGAGCGACTCGCGGCCGGCCGCGAGGGCGTCGAAGGTGGAGGCGGCGTCGGGGAGCGCCCAGACCTGGTCGGCGGTGACGAAGCGGGCATCGCCCTGCTGGTCCTGGACGAGGCGCGCCACCCAGAGGAAGGCGAGCAGGTCGCCCGGCTCGCGCATGGCCGGCAGCACGGCGGAGTAGAAAGTGTTGGGGACGGCGGTGGCCTTGCCGATGCCGGGGAAGCCCTCGAAGGGGGCGGGTTCGCTCACTGGTCGATCCCTTCGGGCGGCAGGTCGTCGTCCTCGGGCTGGAGCACCCAGTCCTCGAACTTGGCGAGGCGCTGGCGGAAGCGCAGTTCGACGGCGCCGGTGGGGCCGTTGCGGTGCTTGGCGACTATGACCTGAGCGACGCCCTGGGGGTAGGCGCTCTCGGGCATCTCGGGGTGCTCGGCCATCCACTGCTCACGCGTGATGTAGAGCTCTTCGCGGCTGAGGAAGATGACGACGTCGGCGTCCTGTTCGATGGAGCCGGAATCGCGCAGGTCGGAGAGCAGGGGAATCCGGGGGTGGCGCGTCTCGATTGCGCGGGAGAGCTGTGCAAGGGCGATGACGGGCACGTTCAGCTCGCGGGCGAGGCCCTTGAGCGTGCGCGAGATGTAGCTGATCTCCTGGACGCGGTTCTCGCGGCCGGTCCAGTTGTTATCGGACTGCATGAGCTGGAGGTAGTCGACGACCACGAGGTCGACGCCGTGGGAGCTGGCGAGGCGGCGGACCTTGGAGCGCAGCTCGGCGACGCTGAGGACGGGAGAGTCGTCGAACCAGATGTTGGCGCCGGCGAGCTCGCCGGTGGCACGGATGATGCGGCGCTCCTCCAGCTCCGTCTGGCCGCCGAGGCGCAGGCGCGTACTGTCGACGCCGGACTCGGCGGCGAGCAGTCGGACGGCAAGCTGTTCGGCGGACATCTCAAGCGAAAAGAAGGCGACATTGGCGCCCTGGTTGATGGCGGCGTTGCGGGCGATGCCGAGGGCGAAGCTCGATTTCCCGACGCTGGGCCGGGCGCCGACGATGACGAGGTCTTCGCGCTTGAGGCCGCCGAGGAGGTGGTCGAGGTCGCTGAAGCCGGTGTCGACGGCGGCGAGCTCACGGCGCTCGGCGGCCTCGGCGTCCTCATCGAGGTAGGTCTCGAGGATGTCGCGGATGTGGATGAAGTCGCGGAAGTTCTCGCCGCCCCGAAGGCGCTGCAGCAGCTCCTCGGAGCGTGAGAAGACGGACTCGAGATCGGCGGGCGCCTCGTAGGCGAGCTGGAGGATGCCGGTGGCGGCGTTGATGAGGCCGCGGTAGGTGCTGTCGCGCTTGACGATCTGGGCATAGAACTCAACGCCAACGCTGGTGGGGAGCTGGCGGATGATGTCACCGAGATAGCTCTGGCCGCCGATCTCCTCGAGGCGCTCGCGGCGGTCGAGCTCGTGGCCGATGGTGATCTGGTTGATCGACTCGTCGCGCTCCCAGAGCTCGCTGGCGGCCTCGTAGATCCAGGCGTTCTTCTCGCGGAAGAAGTCGGGCGCCTTGAGGACAGGCGAGACTCTGGAGATGGCCTCGGGATCGACGAGCAGGGCCGCGATCACGGCCTCCTCGGCCTCGACATCGTGCGGCGGCAGGCGCTCGAGGAAGGGGAGGGTCATTCGCTCGGAATAGCGGGGACGTGGGCCCGGCGTGAGCCCTGCTGGCGTCTTCCCTTCCCCGCTCTTCCGCCCCCCTTCCCCCTACTCCGCCGTAGCGCCTTCGGCGGGTGAGTCGGCTTCTTCTGGGGCTACGGCGGCAGCAGCCTCGGCCTCGGCCTGCGCGGCGGCAGCAGCGGCTTCGGCCTCAGCCGCGGCCAGAGCCTCCTCGGCTTCGCGGGCCCTGAGCTCTTCGACGATCTCCTTCGAGTCCTCGTCCGGCTCGACGGCGACGTTGATGTCGGCGCTGACGTTGCGGGTGAAGCGGATGGTCACGCTGCGTTCGCCCAGCTCGCGGATGGGCTCCGCCAGGAGGACGACACGGGAGTCGATCTCGATCCCGGTGTTCTCGAGGACCTTCTGGGCGATGTCGCGGCTGGTGACTGAGCCGTAGAGGCGGCCGGTCTCGCCCACGCGCGCCTCGAAACTGACGGTGTAGCCCTCAAGCCGCTCCTTCTGGACCTGGGCCTCGCCGTCGAGCCTGGCCTGGCGGCGGGCTTCCTTCTCGGCGAGGGAGTTGGCGCGCTGCAGGTTGGGCGGCGTGGCGGGTCCGGCGACTCCGCGGGGCAGGAGGTAGTTGCGGGCGAAGCCGTTCTTCACGACCTTCACCTCACCGACCTGGGCGGTGCCCTCAACGTCCTCGAAAAACACGACTCTCATGGCTGTGACCTCTGCGTCGCCCGCAGTCGGTCTGCGGTGACGATAGTGAGGCGATCTTAGGTGCTCAACGGACTACGCCCCATCTGCGTAAAGCTTCCGGCGAGTCAGGCAGAGGTTTCACTCACCGCTTCGGCTTCTGTGAAGCCTTTACAGAGAGCCTAGTACATATGTTCGTCTTGTCAAGCGCTACGCTAGCGGAGTGGGAGAAGGACCAGCACTGATCCTGCTGCACGGCGGCGCAGGCACGGGCGAAGCCGAGGGCATGGTGGCGCGCGCACGGCTGGCGGGGGCGGGGATGACTGCGCGCGCGGCGCGTGCGGGCGGGTTCGCGAGCGTTGTGCTCGCGACGGACGACGCGGACGCCTCGGGAGACGGCGCCTACGCGGTCGACCACGACGAGCCGGGGACGGCATTCTCGCTGCGGGAGCGGATCCTGGGGCTTGTCGGGAAGCTGGAGGCGGACGGGGTGGCGGTCATGGGGGCGGGGGCGCTTCCGCTCCTGACCGCGAAGGACTTCGCGGCGGTGCGCGCGGGGCTCGCCCGGGGCGGGACGGTGGCCGTGACGAACAACTTCTACTCCGCCGACCTGACCGCGTGGTCGCCGGCGGAGGCGGTGGCGCGGGTGGGGCCGTTCGAGCGAGACAACGTCCTCCCCCGGCTGCTGCGGGACGAGGCGGGGTGCGAGGTGACGGTGCTGCCGCGGTCGGTGCGGACGGCCCTCGATCTCGACACGCCCGCGGAGCTGGCCGTGCTGGCGCTCAGCGAGGCGACGCCGCCGGCCCTCCGCGAGGCGTTGCCGCCGGAGGAGTCGCTGCCGCTGGCGCCCTACCGCGCGCTCATGCCGCTGCTGTGCGACGCGGACGCCGAGATCCTGCTGGCTGGGCGCGTCGGGAGCGCGACGTGGGCGCACCTCGAGCGGGAGACCGCCTGTCGGGTACGGCTCGTGAGCGAGGAGCGCGGGCTGGCCGGCGCGCCGGAGGGGCACGCTCCCCGGTCGCTCGTGGGGAGGCTGCTGACGAGCTCGGAATCGAGCGCTTCGTCGAGGAGTTGGCGTCGCTGGCGGACGGGGTGGTGCTGGATACGCGCGTGCTGCTGGCCCACGCGGGGTCGCGCGCGAGCCGTGAGGACCGCTTCCAGAGCGACCTGCTCGCGCCGGGGAGGGTGGCGGACCCGTGGCTTCGTGACCTGACGGCAGCGCTTGCCGGAACGGAGGTTCCGGCGCTGCCGGGGGGGCACTCCCTGCTGAGCGGCGGCCTGATGGCGCTCGCCGATCAGGCCTGGCGGGAGAACGACCGCAAGCTGGGGATCGACTCGCCCGGTCGCTAGGGGACGCGCTTCTGCTGGGCGCGCGCCATGAGGTGGGTTCGCACCTCCCAGCGGCCGTTGTGGAAGCGGAGGTGACCCTCAATGGCCTTGCGCTGGTCGCGGGGAACGCGCCAGAGCTGATCGGCGAGGGCGCGATCGTAGTGCCAGCGCGTCTCCGCAACCTTGAAGCCGAGCGCCCGGTAGGCGCGGTGGGCGCGCTCGGCGAAGGTGTTCGTGGTGAGGACGAAGTCGGGGCCGGGATACTCCGCCTCCAACCAGTCGATGAGGGCTGCCAGCATGCGCCGGCAGACCCCGCGGCCCTCGTGCTCGGGCGGCACGTGCACGGCCCAGAGGTAGAGCCCGGCGCGGTCGTGCAGGTTGACGGAGGCGCGGCCGACGGCGGTGCCCCCCTCGCAGGCGACAAAGTGGCGGTGGGGGCCCGCCTCACGGGCGCGGGTGAGGTCGGCCCGGGCGCGCACGGGGTCGCGCAGGTGGCCGAGGTCGAAGGCGTGGTAGGGGAAGCCCCGTTCGCCCCAGCCGGCAAGCTGTTCGAGCAGATCCTCGTCCCACGGGCGGAGCTCGAGTCCGTCACCGGTGATGGCAGTTGGGTAGGGGGCGGTGCTGGTCGCGCTCATGCTGGCGGCCAAGGTTACCCCCAATGGCGAGCTGGCAGCGAGTCCGGGATCGTCGAAGGGCGGCCCCAGGGCCGCCCTTCGGTACGTTGGCGCCGCTCCGGGCTAGGCGTGAAGCGCTTCGGCCACCTCGGGGAGGCCGAGCGATTCCAGCTTGGCGGCGGAGGGCTTACAGGTGTCCGCATCCCAGTCGCAGGCGTTGAGGAAGTCGATCTCGAGACGCTCGGTATCGACGTTGACGCCCTCTAGGGGTCCGGTGTGGGTTCCCTCGTCGGTGGCGCCGGTGACGCGGGTGGGGACGGGGCGCTGGCGGGGGTTGCCGCCCTCGCGCACCTCGTAGGCCATGCGCAGGTTGGCGATGCGCTCGCCTACTTGCATGGCCTCCTCGATGTCCATGTCCCAGCCGGTGACGGCGTTGAACCAGTCGGGGATGTTGGCCGTGTTGGCGGTCATCATGATGAACTGGCACATGCCGCCGGCGTTCACGACGTGCATGTACTCGCTCGCGGCCTTGTGGTGCTCGCCGCGACCGTCGTAGTCGCGGGAGTCCTGCGGGGCGGGCGGGATGGTGCCGACGCGGCGGTTGCCCTCGTACTGGGTGTGGCGACCCGGGGTGGGGTCGAGCTTGTAGGTCGTGTGGAACTCGGGCTGGAGCTTGGGGTCGTGCATGGGGAGCTCCTGGCCAGCGATGTGCATCCCGAAGGCCTCGGCGCCGTTGCCGATGCGCTCGGCGGCGACCTTGACGCCGTCGGCGAGGACATCGCCGATGCCGCGGCGCTCGCCCATCATCTTCGTGAGCTCGACGATGGCCTCGGCGTTGCCCCAGGTGAGCTCGAGGCCGTCGGTGTCCTCCTTCGTGAGGATGCCGGCCTCGTAGCACTCGATCGCGAAGGAAGCGGTGACACCCGCGCTGATCACGTCCAACCCGTACTCGTTGCAGAGGTGGTTCAGGTAGATGAGGGCGTCGGGGTCGTTCATCAGGTTCATCGTCCCGTAGGAGGCCATGGCCTCGTACTCGGGGCGGTGGGTGTGATGGGGGTAGGGGTACTTGTCGTCGGTGGACTCGACGGACTCGGCGCCGCAGGCGATGGGGCAGTGCCAGCAGCCGTACTTCTTCTCCATCTTGGGGTTGATGATGGAGCCGCCGTCGATCTGGCTGGCGGCCTCCTTGGGGAAGTCGACCACGCCCACGCCGCCCCAGTTCTTGACGGGGGAGTCGCCGTTGAGGGCGCTGCCGGCGGTGATGCCGGTGGTGCCGAAGTTCGAGAAGAAGTCCTTGAGCGGCTTGATCATGTCGTCCAGGTTGGCGCGGAGCATTTTGATGGTCTCCGGCGTCTGGGAGATGATCTTGCGCTCGGCGACGGCGACGACGGCCTTGAGGTTCTTGGAGCCCATCACCGCGCCGACGCCGGAGCGGGCGGCGAGGCGGCCGTGGTCGTTGCAGACGCCGCTGATGAGGGAGAGGGTCTCGCCGGCCTGGCCGATGTTGGCGACGCTGGCGCGCTTGCCGTGGCGGCCCTTGAGCTCCATCTCGCTCTCGATGGCGCCCGTGCCCCAGAGGTCGCTGGCATCGCGCAGCTCGTAGTTGTCACCCTCGACGAGGAGGTAGGTGGGGCGATCGGCCTTGCCGAAGAAGACGACGCCGTCCCAGCCCGCAAGCTTGAGGATGCCGCCGAAGTCGCCGCCGCAGTTGGCGTCGCCCCAGCCGCCGGTGAGGGGGCTCTTGCAGACAACCTGCCAGCGCTGGCCGAAGAGGGGTGTGCCGGTGAGGAGGCCCGGGAGCATGCCGAGCATGTTCTCCGGGGCCAGAGGATCGATGCCGGCGGGGACACGGTCCCAGAGCATGCGGGCGCCAATGCCGTAACCGCCCAGGTACTCGCGATAGAGCGACTCGTCCGGGCGCTCCTGGGTGATCTCGCCGCTCGTCAGGTCGACGATCAGCATCTTGCCGTTGTATCCGGTTTCGATGGCGCCGTTTCCGTTGGAATCAGCCATAGTGGGTACCCCTTCTCCGCGTAGCTGAGCGGGTGGACAGTTGTGGAGGGGATGTTACGGGATGGGGAACGCGGCGCAATATGCTCTGCCAGGCATAACGCTAGAGGGCGCCGGCGAGGAATGCCTGCAGGGTGTCGTTCGTGACCTCCGGCGCCTCCTCGGGGAAGAAGTGGCCGGCGTTCACGCGGCGGACGCGGAGGTCGGGGAAGTAGCGACTGAACTGGTCGACGAAGGGATTGCCGCGGGGGATGGCATGCTCGCGATCGCCCCCGGCGGCGCCAATACGGCCGGCCATGTACTGGCCGAACATCCAGAGGACGGGCGCCTCGAAACGCTTGTGGCGGTCCTCGGGGCCGTAGTCGAGGGACTCAGCGAAGCGGGGGTGCTGTTCCAGCCCCTCCGGGTGGAGCCACATCTCGGCGACGGCAGGCTCGCCGAAGGGTTCGTAGCGCTCGCCGCGGGGGGCGGCGGGATCCTCGACGACGCGGTGGAAGGGAAGACCGTAGCGGTAGTAGGAGATGGCGTGGAAGTGGCTGAGGGGGTCGGCGAAGGCGCGAGCATACTCCTCGACATCCTCGGCGGTCGCCCAGGTGGGGCGGCTGGGGTCGGGGCGGGCGCTGGGCCAGGGGGACTGGGGGCGGCCGGGGAGCGGGGGCTCCGAGCCCCCGGTGAAGATGCTCTCGATGAAGCCGCGGTGGTGGGCGGCGAAGAACTCCTCGGGGAGGGGTTCGGCCTTGAACCAGTAGCCGTGCGCCCCGGCAGGCGCCCAGACCGTGCAGAGCGTGTCGAGCATGGCGAGTCGGCTGACCCGCTCGGGCCAGTCGATGGCGAGCTTGAAGGCGATGATGCCGCCCCAGTCGTGCGCGACAACGGCGGCCCGCCCGATATCGAGGGCATCCATGAAGTTGACGATGTCCTGGGCGAGCATGGTGCGGTTGATGCGGATGCCGGGCTTGTCGGTACCGCCGAAGCCGCGGGTATCGGGGGCGAAGAGGGCGTAGCCGCCGGCGAGGGCGGGGAACTGCTTGCGCCACTCGTAGGAGGTCTCGGGGAAGCCGTGGAGGAAGATGACGGGATCGCCCGTCCCCTCTTGCAGGTAGTGCATGCGCAGGTCGGCGGTCTGGACGTAGAGGGACTCCATGGGGCCTCCGCGGGATGTGAGCAGACGCAGTGTAGCGGGGCCCGGGGAGACTCAGTCCCCGGCCGCTCCCTCGACGAGGAGGTCACGCATCAGCTCGATGTGGCCCGTGTGGATGGCCGTGTGTTCGAGGGCGTGAGCGAGCGGCCCCATGACCGTGACGGGACCGTCCGGTCCGGTGGTGTAGTCGCGTTCGAGGTCAGCGAGTGCGACCCGCTCGAGGGCGCGCTCGCTGGCCACGAGGGCCTCGTCGAGCAGGGCGCAGAGCGCCTCCGCGTCAAGGCCGGAGACGGCGAATGCGGACTCGCGATCGCGGCCCGCGGGTTCGCCGCCGACCACCTCGCCGATCCAGTAGCGCTCGGAGTCGGCCGTGTGGGCGACGAGCTGGGCGATCGAGTTCCGCCGGGGGGCGGGCCTCCAGTCGAGCTGCGCGGGCTCGAGTTGGAGCAGGATCGGCTTGATCTGGTCGTGGAGCCAGGCGAGGTTGGCGTGGAGGTCACGCAGGGCGCGTAGCACCGCTAGCCCCTTGGGGTTCGCGCTCGCTGGAAGGGCGGACAATTGCGGATGCGCCGCTAGCGGAGCAGCCTCACCAGCGGCTGGATTGCTCGGCGTAGACATGGGTAGGCAGCCTGTAGCTGATGCCTTCCTCATCGTAGTTCGTGACCTCGAACAATTGGGTGAAGTTGGCAAAGTCGCTGTTGCGAGCACGGTTGGGGAAGAGCCTGCGCATGAGGCTGTCGTACTTTTCGTTCAGCCGGAACCAGGCGAGGACGCCAAAGGAAGTGGCGAGCAGGCGTGGCTCGGGTGGGTAGTTGAGCTGCTGGGCCAACTCCTTCCCTATGAGGGCGCGGGACACGTGATAGACGTACCCCGAGAGGCTGCGACGTTCACCGGAGGAGGTGATTCCCGCGACAAGAGGGGCGGAGCTGACGAGGGAATTCGCGAGCACAATGGACTCGATGCTGGGAGTGGGTTCACAGAGACCGCCGATGCGAAAGAGCTCGAGGGCATCTTCTTCTGCCTCATAGAGGATGGACTCGGGGATGCCCATGAGATAGCCGGAGTAGCGCCATATCTGCATAAAGCTCTTGCCCTCTTCCTCGGTGTACGTGGCGCCGAGGCTCCTCATGTGCTTCAGCAGCCGCGCGGAGAAGGCGGTTAGCGCGAATCCCACGTGCGCCGCGCTCAGCGGCACGCCCCATGCCTCGTGGTCCCAATCCTCCGACCGGGCCAGCAAGCGCCTGACCTGCGCGTGGACCAGACGGACGCGAACGGAGAGCTTCCAGCCGTCCCCCTGGCGGGTGAGGCCGCCGGGGAAGAAGAGCTCGATCATCTGGCGGTTGTTCTGCTGCAGGCGCCTCACACCCTGGTCGCGAAGCCGTCCCGTGACGAAAAAGGACTTGCTGACATTCGTCGAGAACCCCTCGATGAGGACACCGCCGAGCAAGGCTGCAAGGACCAGCTTGGAATTCCTGTGAAACATGCGGACGGCGGGGTGGTGCGCATCGAGGTCGACCCAGTCGGGCGGTGTCTCGAGGTTCTGGAAGAAGGCTCGGACGGTCGGAGGAGCATCGCGAAGGGCGTCCCTCTCCTGGTCCATGCCCGCCTGCAGGAATCGGAAGGCCCCATCGGCGTCGATGGTTGAAAGCTCTTCCATCAAGGCATCGGCTTCGGGATCGCCGATGAGGGTGTGGGCGACGTACTTCTCCGCAAGCTCCGGGTTGACGGCGCGTGCCCGTTCGTAGCGGGGCCGGTAGTCCGTGGGGACGTTCATCGAGAGGCTGCGTCCCCTGCCGGTGTCTCTTCGGCCTCGATGCGGAGGTCCGGAAGCCAGTTCAACCAGGAGGGAAGGTACCAGTTCCGCCCGCCCAGCAGCTCCATGCTGGCGGGAACGAGGACCGAACGGACGAGGGTGGCATCCAGGAAGATGGCCACGGCGAGGCCAAAGCCCACCTGCTGGTTGATGATCGTCTTTCCCGAGGCGAAGGCGCCGAAGACGACCACCATGATGAGGGCGGCGCCGGTGATGAGGCCCGCCGTGGAGCGGAGGCCGTAGGCGACGGCGGCGGTGTTATCGCCGGTTTCGTCGTAGCGCTCGCGGATGCGGCTCAGGAGGAAGACGTGGTAGTCCATGGAGAGCCCGAAGAGGATGGAGAAGAGGAAGAGGGGAATCCAGACGTCGATCGCCTCGGCGTGCTGGAAGCCAAGGACGCCCCCGCTCTTCTGGAAGACGAGCACCAGCAAGCCGTAGGCGGCGCCGACGGTGAGCAGGTTCATGATGATGGCCTTGATGGGGATCACGATCGAGCGGAAGACAAGCATGAGGATGAGGAAGCTGACGCCGAGCACGAAGGCGAAGACCACGGGCGTATAGGTCTCGATCATATCGAAGATGTCCACGGTGAGGGCGGTTCGGCCGCCCACGTAGACATCGGCCGGGACACCATCGAAGGCGGCGGGGATGTACTCGTTGCGGAGGTCTTCAACAGCCTCGACCGCCGGGCGGGCGCTGGATTCCCCCGGGGGCGCCACGGAGATGAGGGCAAGATCGCCGTCGGGGTTCACGACCAGCCCGGAGGGGAGAATCTGGTAGCCCCCCTGCCGCAGGAGCGCCAGCTGCTCGGGATTGAGGAACTGCTCGGCCCGCAGGACGGTGAACCTGCCGTCACCTTCGATCGACTGCTGGAGTGCGGCGATGGCCTCCTTGACCTGCGGCGCGTTGACGCTCCCCTCGATGACGATCTCGGCAGGCGTCACGAGGCCAAAGGAGAACTCCTCCTCCAGCACGAAGAACGCCTCGCGGGTCTGGGCGTCCTCGGGGAAGACATCGACGCCGTTCAGTCCGGTCTCGATCTCGAAGTAGAAGTAGGCGGCCGCGAGCATGGGGACGGCGATGACGATGATGCTGACGATGGGGTACCTGACGACGGCGCGCGTGACCTTCTCCCAGAAGCCGTCGCTGGAGGTCTGGCCGTCCCTGGCAGCGGCCTTCCTGCGGAGGAGGGGCAGCGAGAGGCGGTTGACGTTCGCGCCGAGGAGCGCGAGGACGGCAGGGAGGAGGGTGAGCGTGGCGGCGAGCGCGACGAGGACGACGATGATGGCGCCAAGGCCGATCGACTGGAAGAAGGAGGAGGGGACGATGAGCATGCCGACAAGCGCAACCACGACGGTGAGACCGCTGAAGAGGACGGTGCGGCCCGCGGTCGCGCCGGCGCGTTCGGCGGCCTGCAGCTTGTCCAGGCCACGGTCCATCTCCTCGCGGAAGCGGGAGATGATGATGAGCGAGTAGTCGATGCCGACGGCCAGCCCGATCATCGTGATCATCAGCGTGATGAAGAAGATGAGGTCCATGACCTGGCCGACGAGCGCGGCTATGCCCAGGGCGATGACGATGGAGACCACGGCAAGGCCGAGCGGCACGAGCGCCGCCACGACGGCGCCGAAGAGCACGACGAGGACGATCAGCGCGATGGGCACGCCGAAGCGCTCGCCCTGCTCCAGATCCTCCTGGTTAAGCTCGTTGGACTCGTGGGCGATGCTCGCCTCTCCCACGGTGAGTACGCGGAAGCCGTCGTCGGTGTTCGCGTGTTCAACGACCGCGACCACCTCGACGATGTTCTCCGTGGCATCATCCAGGGCGCCGGTCAGCACCAGGGGGATGATGGCCGTCATCCGATCAGCGGAGACGAGCGAATCGTCGCTGTCCTGGTAGTAGTGTCTGCCTGTGGTAACGACCTCGGGGCCGAGCGCTGCGACCTCTTCGAAGACCGCCTCCACCTTCTCGCGAAACTCAGGGTCGTCGACCGTGAGCGAGTCGGACTGGACGACAACAACCTCGGTTATGGCCGCGGGACGCTGCCAGAGGTCTTCGAGGAGGTTGGCGGCTGTCTTCGCCTCGACCTCGGTGGAGAGCGAGAACTCCGTTGTGGTGGCGCTCCCGAGCAGCCTTCCGACGAGCCCGAGGCCCACGACGAGCGCCACCACCCAGAGGGCGATGGTGAGCCATGGTCTGCGGGCGCTCATGCGGGCCAGGGCGTCTGTCACCGGTGAGGATCTCCCCTGCCGAGCACTGAGCGTGCGGTAGCCCAGCCGCAGCGACAGAGAGCCTATCCGATCGCCCCTGATGTGGGAAGCCGCCGGAACACGCGGACCTGACGGCATCGGGATCGCGCCCGCGACTGCGAGGCCTGGCCGGAATGGCCAACCTCCACCCGGAGACAGCGTAGGTGACGTGCTTCACCGGCGTCCGTCGCTCGCGTGGATCGTCGATGCCGGCAACCAAGCGGATTGGAGTTGATCAGCGCTTTCGTCATGACGACCGCCTCCTGGGCAGGAGGAGGGCGGGATCCGAATACTTGTCCCCGATCCCCTTGTGGTACCATCCCGGCAGGCTTCGGTGTTCGTGCCCACCGTGTCGGCCGTCATGCCTTGCGAAAGACGGCGGACACGACTTTGATGGTGAAGCGGAAGCAGACGCAATGCAGAATGCTCCTACCAGCCCTGCCTCCGGGGGCGTCAAGGGCCCGGCCAGCGTCGACGGGGTGGTCCTGCCCACCGATTACAGAATCAACGCCGAAGAGGCACTGGCGTTTGACCGTGCAAGCGCGGCCAACTATCTCCGGCACACGGTAGTGGGCGATCCTGAGTGGGACGCTCTGATGGTGGAGATGTTCTCCCTGCCCTCAGGTGAGACCGCCCGGTTCATCCAGGCGGGCATGGACGAAGACATGGATACACTGCGCTCGGCGCCGGAAGCATTGCGCGAGTTCTTCCGCTCCCCGCTGCCCGATCCGCCCTGGCTCGATCGCGAGGCCTTCCTCCCCGGCATCCGCGCCTTCCACAGAGAGAGCGGGATGATCCTTGCCGGATTCGTGACCGGGGTGCTGGTCGACGGCTTCACGACGTACATCGCGAAGTCATTCGTGCTGACAGGCCGCATCTTCGATCGCGGAGTCAGGCGCCTTCAGCAGAACAACCGCCACTTCGTGGAGATATTCTTCCCCGGGGGCCTGGAGCGGCACGGCGACGGATGGAAACTCTCCGTCCGGATCCGATTCATTCACGCTCAGTTGAGGCATTTGCTGGGGAACGCCGAGCATTGGGACACCGAGGCCTGGGGCATGCCCATCAGTGCCGCGCACACAGGCTACGCTGCCGCCTGCTTCTCTGCGCGGACAATCAGGCACGCCGAGAGGCTTGGTGTTCGCTTCACTCAGGAGGAGCGCGACAGCATCATGGCCATCTGGCGGTACACCGCCTGGCTCATGGGCATACCGGAATCGATCCTCTTCACCAGCGAGGAAGAGGCTCTCGACCTGTACAGAATCGCCTCGCTGTGCGAGCCACCGATATCCGATGAGTCGATCATCATGGCGAACGCGCTCATCAACTCCGCTCCCCTGATCGCGGGGGTGACGGAACCGGCCGAACGAAGGTCCATGGCGGAGAACCAGATATTCCCCCTCTCGCGGGCCCTCATAGGCAGCGAGATGGCCGATATGCTGCGCTTCCCGAAGTCCAACAAACGTGCGGTGGTGTTCCAGTTCAAGATATTGCAGCGCTGGCAGCGGTTGCTGACGAAGCTACGGGGAAAGGGAGTGGCGTCGGAGAGTTTCGGTCAGCTTCTCGCAATCTCGACGTACGACACGAAGGGGATCAGTTACCGGGTCCCCGAACACGAATACTCGGAGCGAGCCGGCGATTGGTAGGCGCCGCCCCAACGGTTGGCGAACCACATCCCCGCTCTCCCGCGGGGGTCGGGTAACGGGGGGCTCCGAGGCAAGGGTTCACGGCGCACAGGGTAGCCGCGGGTCGGGCCATCGCGGACATCAGAAGGGGCCGCCGTGCTGTCAGCAGCAACGCCTTCGAGTTGGTGCTGGCGCTCTAACGCTTGGTGTACTGGGGAGCCTTGCGGGCGCGCTTGAGGCCGGGCTTCTTTCGCTCCTTCACGCGGGCGTCGCGGGTGAGGAGGCTTGGGGCACGCTTGAGCGTCACCTTGAGGGCGGGGTCGGCCTCGACGAGGGCGCGTGCGATCCCGAGGCGGATGGCCCCGGCCCAACCGGAAACGCCGCCACCCACGCATTTGACCTGGGCGCTGAACTTGCCCTCTGCGCCGACGCGCTTGAGCGGGAGCATGATCTCGTCGCGGTGCATGTCGCGGTCGAAGACGTCATCAAGCGGCTTGCCGTTGACGATGATGGCGCCGCCGCCGGGGTAGAGGCGCACGCGAGCGATTGCCGTCTTGCGGCGTCCGGTGCCGTAGTAGTACTGCTCAGCCATTAGCTCTCCTGGGACTCGGCGTCGGGGTCGGCCTCGGCCTCAGCTTCGGCGGCGGATTCGGATTCGGCTTCGTCTTCGACAGTGGACTCGGCCTCGGCCACGGGATCGGTCTCAAGGGCCTCACCTTCCTCGGGAATGTCGTCATCCTCAACCTCGGCCATGGCGGCGGCATCGGCTTCGGCGGCGGCGCGAGCCTCCTCCAACTCGGCGAGCCAGGCGGCCACTTTCTCGCGGCGAGTGGGGCGCGGGCTGGGGGTCTCGGGGATGGAGAGGGGGCGAAGGCGGGGAGGCTTCGGGGGGTTCTCGATGAGCGCCTGGAGGGCCTCGGCCTCCGCCTGGGCGGCGGCCTCGGCGGCGCGCTGCGAACCCGTGACCTGCGACTGATGGGGATGCTCGGCGCCGGCGTAGACCTTGAGGTGGCGGCGGATGCGCTTCCCCAGCGGTCCCTTGGGGAGCATTCCCCAGACGGCGCGCTCGAGGACGCGCTCGGGGCGACGCGCCATCTGCTCGGCGAAGGTCCGCTTGCGAAGGTTCCCGGGATAGCCCGAGTGGCGGTAGTACGCCTTCTGCTCGGCCTTGCGCCCGCTGAGCTGAACCTTGCCGGCGTTGATGATGATGACGAAGTCACCGTCGTCGAGGTGGGGCTCGTAGGTGGGCTTGTGCTTGCCGCGAAGCAGGGTGGCGACCTCGGTGGCGACGCGCCCCAGGGGGCGGTCGGCGGCATCGACAATGTGCCAGCTCTTGCTGATCTCGGCGGCCTTGCGGCGCACGGTGGATGTCATGTTGCGTACCCCTCGTCGTACCAGACGCGCTGCAGGCAGAGGCCGTGCGGCGGGGCTGGAGGGCCCACCGTGGCGGGCGTGGCGGCGGCGACTGCGCTCTCGAACTCCGCGGCGCTGAGGGCGCCGCGTCCGACTCGCACGAGGCCACCGACGATACGGCGGACCATTTGCGGGAGGAAGGACTCGGCCTCGATGTCGAAGGCGAGCAGGCAGCCGGCCTGGGAGAAGCCGGCGGCAGCGACGTTTCGCACGGGCGAGCGGCCTTCCTCGACCGGAGCGGCGCAGGCGCTGAAGTCGCGGCGGCCCAGGAGCGCTCGGGCGGCCTCCTTCATGGCGGCCAGGTCGAGCTGGGGGCCGGTCAGCCAGGCGGTGCGGCGCTGCAGGGGCAGGCGCACGGCCGCCGTGAGCAGGGAGTAGCGGTACCAGCGGCGGCGCGCCCAGCGTCTCGGGTCGAAGGCTGCGGGAACCTCACGCAGGTCGCGTACGGCGACGTCCTCGGGGAGGTGGGCGTTGAGGGCCCGCTCGACGGTGCCGGGCTCGAGGGCGGTGGCGGCGGAGAAGGCGGCCACCTGGCCGATGGCGTGGACCCCCGCATCGGTGCGCCCGGCGAGCTCGACGCGCGTGGCGACGCCGAAGAGCCTCTCGGCGGCGCCCTCCAGCTCGCCCTGAACGGTGCGCGCGTGGAGCTGGCGTTGAGAGCCGGCAAATTCCCGGCCGTCGTAGCTCACGGTGGCGGCGAAGCGGATGGAGTCGGACACGGCTACCGTTCCTCGTCCTCCGCTTCCGGGGCCTCTTCGGCCTCCGGTTCCTCGACTTCGGCAGTAGCCTCGGCCTCGGCCTCGGCGGCGGCTTCGGACTCCTCCGCGGAGGCGGCGTCCTCAGCCTCGGCGCTGGCGGCCGCGGCGGCTTCCTCGTAGTCGACGGTCTCGATGACAGCCATCTTCGCGCCATCGCCCTTGCGGGGTTCGAGTCGGGTGATGCGCAGGTAGCCGCCGGGGCGGTCAGCCATGCGCGGGGCGAGGTCCTCGAAGACCTTCTCGACGACGTAGCGGTCGTAGATGTAGCTGAGGGCCTGGCGCCGGGCGTGGAGGTCGCCGCGGCATCCGAGCGTGATCATCTTCTCGGCGATGGGGCGGATCTCGCGCGCCTTGGCGTCGGTGGTGGTGATGCGTTCGAAGCGAAGGAGGTCGGTCACGAGGTTGCGATAGAGGGCTCGCCGGTGGGCGCTATCGCGTCCGAGCTGGCGGCCTGCCTTGCGGTGTCTCATGACTAGTTCTCGTCGTCCGCGCCGAGCAGGTCGTCATCACCGACTTCGCGGAGCGCCTCGCGCAGCGCCTTTCCCAGTGCGCCGAGGCTCTCCTCATCGTCGTCCTCGTCGAGGATGGCGGTTGGAGGAGCGGGGCGCGGCGGGCTGGCGGGGGCGAAGTCGGGCACGATCTGGAGGCCGGCGGCCGCGCCATCGATGTAGTTCATCTCGATGAGGCGGTCGCGGAGCTCGTCGTAGGACTTGTGCCCGAAGTTGCGCAGGGCGAGGAGCTCTTCCGCGGTGCGCTCGAGCACCTGGCCGATGGTCATGAGTCCACTGCGGCGGAGGCAGTTGTAGGCGCGAACGGAGAGCTGCAGCTCCTCGATCGGCGCGTGGTAGCGCTCCGGCGAGAGGGGAAGGCTGGTGGTGGGAGCGACAGGGGCCGCGGGGGGCGCGCCGTCAGCGCCGACCGTGTTGAAGAGCGCGAACTGGTCGATGAGGATGCCGGCGGCCTGGCCAACAGCCTCGACCGGCTCCACCGTGCCATCGGTCCACACTTCCAGCACCATGCGGTCGAAGTCGGTGGCCTGACCGACGCGGACCTTCTCGACGTGGAAGTTGACCTTGCGGACTGGAGAGAAAACGGCATCGACGGGGATAACGCCGATGGGCATGCCCTCGACCTCGGCGGCGGGCGTGTAGCCGCGCTTGAGCTGGGCATGGAACTCGGCATTGATGCGGGTCTTGGGGCCATCGAGGGTGGCGAGGTGGAGGGCGGGATTGACAACCTCGAAGTCGGCCGGGACCTGCAGGTCGCCGGCGGTGATCTCGCCGGGCCCCTCGGCATCGAGGGTGAGGGTGCCCGGGCGGTTGCTTACTGCCTTGAGGCGGATCTCCTTCACGTTGAGGATGAATTCGGTGCAGTCCTCCTGCATGCCCTCGATGGTGGAGAACTCGTGCTGAACCTGATCAATGCGCACGGAGGTGATGGCGGCGCCTTCGAGCGAGCTGAGGAGGATGCGGCGCAGCGCATTCCCGAGGGTCGTGCCGTAGCCCGGATCGAGGGGCTCGGCGACGAGGCGGGCGTAGCCGTCGTCCTCGTTCTCCACGGTGAGCTCGGGGACCGGCGCAGGGGCCGGCGCGGGGGGCATGTCGAGCGGATCGAGTGGGGTTTCGAGTGTCATGGGATCTGCTGACCTGCCTAGCGAGAGTAGTACTCGATGATGACGTTCTCGTTGAACCGGTGGGTTTCGCCCGGAACAACCTCGAGGGGACCGGCCACGCGAGCCGTCAGGGCGCCCGGATCGACCACGAGCCAAGGCGGAGGCGTCTTGGCCGTGATGGTCTCCTGCAGCACCTTGTAGTTCTCGCTGCGCGCGCCCCGCGCGGTGAAACCGATGATGTCCTCGTCGCCCACCTGGGCGGAGGGAACGTCGGTCTTGCGCCCGTTGAGGGTGATGAGCCCGTGGCGGACGATCTGGCGACCCTGGGCGCGCGAGTCGGCGAAACCGGCGCGGTAGACGGCGTTATCGAGACGGCTCTCGAGGATGCGCACGAGGTTGAGGCCGGAGACGCCGGGACGGCGAACAGCCTCCTTGTAGTAGCGCAGGAACTGGCGCTCGAGCACGCCGTAGGTGGCGCGGGCGCGCTGCTTCTCGCGCAGCTGAAGGCCGCGATCGCTCACCTTGCGGCGGCGGGCGGGCCGGGGCCCCGGGGGGTTGGGGCGCCGCTCGAATGCGCACTTGGGCGAGTAGCAGCGCTCGCCCTTCAGGTAGAGCTTGTCACCACGACGGCGGCAGATACGGCAGACGGGACCGGTGTATCGCGCCATCGCTACACGCGCCTCCGCTTCGGGGGGCGGCAGCCGTTGTGGGGGATGGGCGTGACATCGCGGATGGCGGTGACATCGAGGCCGGTGGCCTGGAGCGCGCGGATGGCGGCCTCGCGGCCACTGCCGGCGCCGCGCACGAACACCTCGATGGTCTGCATGCCGTGCTCCTGGGCGCGGCGGGCGGCCGCCTCGCCGGCGAGCTGGGCGGCGAAGGGCGTGCTCTTGCGCGAACCCTTGAAGCCCGTCTGGCCGGCGGTGGCCTGCGCCACCACGTTCCCGTTCGGATCGGTCAGGGTGACGATCGTGTTGTTGAACGAGCTCTTGATGTAGGCGCGGCCACGGGGCACGGACTTGCGCTCACGGCGCCTGGATCGGCGGGTTCCTTCGGGCATTCGCTCGTTCTCCGGCTACTTCTTCGCGGCGGCGCGACGGCGGCCGGCGACGGTCTTGCGGGCGCCCCGGCGCTGGCGCGCGTTGGTGCGCGTGCGCTGCCCATGGACGGGAAGGTTGCGGCGGTGGCGCTGACCGCGGTAGCAGTTGATCTCCACGAGGCGCTGGATGTTCTGGCGCACCTCGCGGCGGAGGTCGCCCTCCACCGTGTAGTTCTTCTCGATGTAGTCGCGGATGCGCAGGAGCTCCTCGTCGGTCAGGTCGCGCGTGCGCGTCCCCGGATCCACGCGGGTCGAGGTCAGGAGCTGGCCGGCGCGCGTGGAACCGATGCCGTAGATGTAGCGCAGCGAGATTTCGATGCGCTTCTCGTTGGGGATGTCGACGCCGGAGATCCTCGCCATGGCTACCCCTGCCGCTGCTTATGTTTCGGGTTCTCGCAGATGACCATGACCCGCCCGTTCCGGCGGACCACCTTGCACTTGTCGCAACGCCGTTTGACCGAGGCCCGAACCTTCATGATCGCCTACCAACCCTCTGGTGTCCAGCCAAAAACGCACTCACGGAAGGGTCAGCACCTCTGGGCGCTGGCCCTTCCGAATGGCGATGGTGTGCTCGAAGTGACAGCAAAGGCTACCGTCCTCCGTGGCCACGGTCCAACGATCGTCGAGTTCGCGGGTGAAGCGGCCGCCGATGTTGACCATCGGTTCGAGCGCGAGGACGAGCCCCGGCTTCAGGGGCGGGCCGCGAAAACGGCGCCGGTAGTTGGGCACCTGCGGCTCTTCGTGCATCTCGCGGCCCACGCCGTGGCCCGTGTACTCGCGCACGATAGAGTACTCGGCGGGGATGGCATCCTCGATCGCCGCGCACACGTCGTTCAGGTGGCTGCCGGTGCCCATCGCCTCGATGCCGGCCCAGAGGGCGCCCTCGGTTACCGCCAACAGGCGCTTCGCCCGGGGATCCACCTCGCCGACGGGCACGGTGATGGCGGAATCGCCGACGAAGCCCTTGTAGGTGGCGCCGAGGTCGAAGGTGACGATGTCGCCTTCCTGGAGAACGCGGTCTCGGGGAATGCCGTGGACGAGCTCCTCGTTGATGCTGATGCAGATGTTGGAGGGGTAGGGCGGCTTGCCGGCGGGGTCGTACCCACGGAAGGTCTCTGTCGCGCCGTGGCGCCTGTACTCCTCGGTGACGAAGGCCTCAACCGCGAGGATGTTGAGACCGGGGCGGACCATCTCGCGGATGCCGGCAAGCGTCTGGCCGACGATGCGACCAGCTTCGCGCATGGTGTCCAACTCGGCCTCGGACTTCAGTTTGATCGGCATGGGGCGTTACGTGAGTGCCTCCAGGAGATCGGTGGTGACGGAATCGAGGTCGCGTTCCCCGTCGATTTCGCGGAGCACGGCTCCAGCGCGGTAGTGCTCGATGAGGTCGGCGGGGGGCTTCATCCGCTCGAGGCGGGTGCGAACGACATCGGGGCGGTCATCGTCGCGCTGGTAGAGCTCGCCCTCGCACTTGTCGCAGGCGCCCTCCTTGCGGGGGGGATCGTTGCGCTCGTGGTAGACGGCGCCACAGGCGCGACAGAGCCAGCGACCGCCGAGGCGGGCCACCAGCTCCTCGTCGGAGACGGCGATGAGAAGGGCGTGGGCGATGGTGTCGCCGCGACCGCCGAGAGCCTCGTCGAGGGCAGCGGCCTGCACGACGTTGCGGGGGAAGCCATCGAACATGGCGCCCTCGGCGGCATCGGGGCGGGCGATGCGCTCGAGCAGCATCTTGATGGTGACCTCGTCGGGAACGAGCTCGCCACGGTCCATGTAGCTCTTGGCGAGGGCGCCGAGCTCGGTACCCTCGCGCACGTTCTCGCGGAACATGTCGCCGGTGGAGAGATGGAGGAGTGCGGTCGAGGTGGTGAGCCGCTGGGCCTGGGTGCCCTTGCCGGCGCCGGGGGGACCGAGCAGCACGACGAACATGGCTAGCGAATGAACCCTTCGTAGTTCCGCATGAGGAGCTGGGCCTCGAGCTGCTTCATGGTGTCGAGCACGACGGCGACGACGATGAGGAAGCCGGCGCTCGAGACGGTGAGGGCCTGCACATCGGTGGTGAGGCCGATGAAGAAGGGGGCAATGGCGACCGCCCCGAGGAAGAGCGCGCCTCCCCAGGTGATGCGCGTGACGACGCGCAAGAGGTAGGCCTCGGTGGGGGGGCCGGGTCTGATGCCGGGGATGAAGGCTCCCTGCCGCTGGAGGTTCTTGGCGATGTTCTGCTGGTTGTACTGGACGATCGTATAGAAGAAGGCGAAGCCCACGACGAGGACGAACAGCACCAGCCAGTAGATGCCCGTCCCGCCGCCCCCGCGGCCGCCCTGGAACTGGTTGACGAAGAAGTCCGCGACCGTCTCGACCCAGCCGCCCGCCCCGGAGAAGTAGCCGGCCACGACGGCGGGGAGGATGACGATGGAGAAGGCGAAGATGAGCGGGATCATGCCGGCCATGTTGACGCGCAGGGGGATGAAGCTCTGCCCCTGCTGGCGGTACATGCGTCCTCCCCGGAAGGAGGATCTGGCGTACTGCACGGGCACTCTGCGCTGGGCCTCCTGGAAGAAGACGATGACGAAGATGAGGACGACGGCGAAGATGACGATGCCGGCCACGGCGATGATGGAGCTCGTCGAGATGTTGGGGATGAGGCCGGGAAGGACGGCCACGATGCCGCCGAAGATGATGAGCGAGACGCCGTTGCCGATGCCGTGCTCGGTGATGAGCTCGCCCAGCCAGACCAGGAACATGGTTCCCGCGCAGAGGGTGAAGAGCGTGGCGATGGTCCCGATGAAGTCGTTCTGGAAGCCGAAGTCACGGATGACGGCGGCCCCGCCGGTCTGGTTATTGATGAAGACGATCTGGCCGTAGCCCTGGACGAAGGCGAGGGGGACGGCGAGCCAGTGGGTATAGACCTGGATGCGGCGGCGTCCCTGCTCTCCCTCCTCCTGCAGGGCGCGCAGGCGGGAGGAGAGGGGGGTGACGATCTGCATGATGATCGAGGCGGTGATATAGGGGTAGACGCCGAGGGCGGCGACGCTGAGGTTCTGGAGGGCGCCGCCGGAGAAGATGCTGAGGAAGTCGAGCACGGCGTTGCCATCGAAGGCCTGTTCGAGGGCGTTGCGGTCGACGTTGGGGACGGGCACGTGGGCGACGAAGCGGAAAATGATGAGCATGCCGATGGTGAACAGCAGCTTTTGCCGCACATCGGCCTGGCGGAAAGCGTCGACCATCGCCTGGAGGAGGCGCGGGCGGTTGGTGCCCGGGACGGTGGTGGTCTCGCCCATGAACGACACGGTTCGAAGCCTCTACTCCTCGGCCGGGGGTTCGGAAGCGGCGTCCTCGCCGGCCTCGTCGATGAGGGTGACGGTGCCCCCGGCGCCCTCGATGCGGGCGCGCGCGGCGGCGCTCACTTTTTGGGCGCGCACGTGCAGCGACTTCGTGAGATCGCCGCGGGCGAGGATCTTCACGGGCTCGCGCAGGTGGCGGAGCACGCCCGCGGCACGGAGCGACTCGGGCGTGACCTCGGCGCCGTCCTCGCAACGCTCTTCGAGCGTGCCGGTGTTGACGGGCTGGTAGGGGACGCGCCAGCGGTTGTTGAAGCCGCGGAGCGTGTGCAGGCGCCGCACGAGTGGCATCTGGCCACCCTCGAAGCCGAGGCGGATGTTCTTGCCGCTGCGCGACTTCTGGCCCTTCAGACCCTTGCCCGCGTAGGTGCCGCCGCCGGCGCTGTTGCCGCGGGCGAGGCGCTTGCGGTTGCGGGTGGCGCCGCGGGGAGGGGTGAGATCGTTGGCGTGAATGCTCACGAGGCTTCCCCTGCTTCTTCGTCGCACACGTCGACGAGGTGCCCGACCTTGGCGATCATGCCGCGAAGGGCGGGACTGTCGTCGTGCTCGACGGTCTGGTGGAGGCGGCGCAGGCCGAGCTTGCGGATGGTGTCCTTCTGCCGCCGGCTGTAGCCGATGGAGCTCTTGCGCCAGGTAATCGCGATCCGGCCCATCAGGTCCCCTCCCCGGTAGCTTCGGCGAGGAGCTCGAAGCGGAGGTCGCGGGCGACGTCGGGATCGCGCAGGGCGGCGAGGCCCTTCACGGTGGCGCGGGCGACGTTGACGGGGTTGCGGCTGCCGAGTGACTTGGTGAGAACGTCGGTGACGCCGGCGGCCTCCATGATGGCGCGCACGGCGCCACCCGCGATGACTCCGGTGCCGGGGCTGGCGGGCTTCATGAGGACCTTGGCGGCGCCGAAGTCGGCGGTGTACTCGTGGGGGAGGGTGCCCGCCTTGAGGGGCACGGAGAACATCTCCTTGCGGGCGATGGCGGCGCCCTTGCGGATGGCCTCCGGAACCTCGTTGGCGCGCCCGAGGCCGATGCCAACGTTGCCGTGTCCATCGCCCACGACCATGAGGGCGGTGAAGCTGAAGCGGCGCCCGCCCTTGACCACCTTGGCCACGCGGTTGATGTAGATGACCTTCTCGTTGAGCTCGTCGCCCGAGTTGTCGAAGTTCCCCATCAGAATCCCAATCCGGCTTCGCGCGCGGCCTCGGCGAGGGCCTTCACGCGGCCGTGGTATTTGTAGCCGGCACGATCGAAGACGACTTCGCCGACACCGTGCTCCTTCGCGCGGCTGGCAATGGCGGCGCCGACGATGGCGGCGCGGTCGGCCTTGCCCTTGCCCTCGATCTCACCCGCCAGGGTGGCGTCGAGGTCGCTGGCGGCGGCGATCGTGTGGCCGCGGTCGTCGTCGATGACCTGGGCGTAGATGTGGGTGGCGCTGCGGAAGACGTTGAGGCGCGGCTTCACGGCGGTCCCGGCGAGGTTCTTGCGCACCCGCCGGTGGCGGCGCAGGCGGGCGTGGTAGCGATTGGCCCTGGCCATCAGATGCCTACCTTTCCGGCCTTTCCGGCCTTGCGGCGGACGCGCTCGCCGAGGTAACGGATGCCCTTGCCCTTGTAGGGCTCGGGCGGGCGAATCTTGCGGACATCGGCGGCCACCTGGCCGACCTGCTCCTTGTCGATGCCGCTGACGTTGATGCGCGGCCCCTCGACGACAAAGGTGATGCCCTCGGGAGGCTCGACGAAGACCGGGTGGGAGAAGCCCACGGCAAGCCGCAGGTTCTGGCCCTCCAGCTGGGCGCGGTAGCCCACGCCCTGGACCTCGAGCGTCTTGGTGAAGCCATCGGTGACGCCCACCACCATGTTGTTCAGGAGGGAGCGCGAGAGCCCGTGCAGGGCGCGGTGCGAGCTGGTATCGCTGGGACGCGTGACGACGACCTCGTTTTCCTCAATGGCGAAGCGCATGGCATCGGGGAAGGTGCGCCGGAGCTCGCCCCTGGGGCCCTTGACGGTGATGGCGTTGCCCTCACCGACGGTGACCTGCACTCCGGAGGCGATGGGGACGGGTTGCTTGCCGACGCGAGACATTGAGGCTCCTACCAGACGTAGCAGAGGAGCTCGCCGCCAACCTGCTGGCGGCGGGCCTCCTGACCCGTCATGACGCCCTTGGGCGTGGAGATGATGGCGACGCCGAGGCCGCCGTAGACGCGAGGAATCTCGCGGCGCTGCACGTAGACGCGCAGGCCGGGCTTGCTGACGCGCTGGAGCCCGTTGATGACGGGCTGGCGGCGTCCGCCGTAGCTGAGCTCGACCTTCATGGTGGCCTGCGGCTCGTCGGGCTCCTTCTGGACCTCGTAGCCACGGATGAAGCCCTCGCTCTTGAGCACCTCCGCGATGGCGACCTTGACCTTGGAGGAGGGGATGTTGACGGCATCGTGGCGCGAGCTGGCGGCGTTGCGGATGCGGGTGAGCATGTCCGCGATGGGGTCACTCATGGTCATCGGTTCGTTGCCTCCGTGGCTGGCAGGGCCTACCAGCTCGACTTGGTGACGCCGGGCAGGTAGCCCTTGTGGGCCATCTCGCGGAAGGTGATGCGCGAGAGGCCGAACCGGCGGATGTAGGCGCGCGAGCGACCGGTGACGACGCAGCGGTTCTTCAGGCGCGTGGGACTGCTGTTGGCGGGGAGCTTGGCAAGCTCGAACTGGATGCGAGCCAGCTCGGTGGGGTTGCCCTGGGCGACGCGACGGGCCGCCTTCAACTCCTCGCGCCGGTGGCGGTACTTCTGGTACATGGCCTTGCGCTTTTCGTCGCGTGCGATCTGACTTTTCTTCGCCATTGGTCCCCCCTCTAGTTCCGGGCGAAGGGCATGCCGAGGAGTTCCAGCAGGCGCCGGCCCTCGTCATCCGTGCGGGCGGTTGTCACGATGGTCACTTGCAGACCGCGCACCTTGTCCACGCGGTCGTAGTCGATCTCGGGGAAGACGAGCTGCTCGCGCAGCCCGATGCTGTAGTTGCCACGCCCATCGAAGGCGTTGGGGCTGAGGCCCTGGAAGTCGCGGATGGCGGGCAGGGCGGCGCTGATGAGGCGGTCGAGGAACTCGAACATGCGCGCCCCCCGGAGCGTGACGGAGACGCCGATGGGGTTGCCCTCACGCAGGCGGAAGTTGGCGATGGAGCGTTTGGCCCGCTGGATGACGGGCTTCTGGCCGCTGATCGTCTGCAGATCCTCAGCGGCGCGGTCGAGGCTGTTGGCGTCGCTGAGAGCCTCGCCCACGCCGATGTTGAGCACGACCTTGGAGAGCCGCGGCACCTCCATGGGGTTGCCGTAGCCGTAGTGCTCGCGCAGCTGGCGCACGGCCTCGTCCTCGTAGCGTACGCGCAGGCGGGGAAGCGTTGCCTGGGTCACTCGACATCCTCCCCGGTGCGCTTGCTGACGCGGACCATGGCGCCGTCGTCGCGACGGCGAAAGGTGACGCGCGTGGGCTCGTCGGTGGTGGGATCGAGGAGCATCACGTTGCTGATGTGCACGGGCCCCTCCCGTTCGATGATGGAGGACTGCTGCTGCATGGAGCGCGCCCGCTGGTGGCGCTTGATCATGTTCACGCCTTCGATGGTGACGCGCCGCTTCTTGTGATCGATGGAGCGGACGAGGCCGCGGGCGCCCTTGCTGCTGCCGCTGATGACCACGACCCGATCGCCGCGACGAATCTTCGACGGCATCAGAGCACCTCCGGCGCGAGCGAGACGATCTTCATGAAGTTGTGATCGCGGAGCTCGCGGGCGACGGGGCCGAAGATGCGCGTCCCGCGGGGGTTCTCGTTGTCGGGTGCGAGGAGCACGGCGGCGTTCTCATCGAAGCGGATGTAGGAGCCGTCGGCGCGGCCATACTCCTTGGCGGTGCGGACGACCACGGCGCGCACGACCTCGCCCTTCTTGACGGGGGAGTTGGGCTGGGCGGTCTTGACGGAGGCGACGATGATGTCGCCGGGGCGAGCGTAGCGGCGGCGGCTGCCGCCGAGCACGCGGATGCAGAGGATGGAGCGGGCGCCGGAGTTATCGGCCACCTTGAGGCGGGATTCCTGCTGGATCACGAGGCCTCCTCCTCTTCCCCGTCATCCCCGGGTTCGGCCTCGGCGGCGGCAACCGCGCTGGGTGTGGCCTGTACTTCCGCCTCGAGGGTGCGACCGATCTGCTCGGGCGAGACCTCGGCGACGTCGCCGTGCTGGAGGATCTCGATGACGCGCCAGCATTTGCCCTTCGATATGGGGCGCGTTTCGAGGATGCGCACCAGATCGCCCACGCTGCACTCGTTGGCAGCGTCGTGCGCCTTGAAGCGCCGGCTGCGGTTGATCACCTTCCGGTAGAGGGGGTGCTGCTTGCGGCGGGCGACGTTGACGACGACGGTCTTGTCCATCTTGTCGCTGACGACAACGCCCTGGAGGATGCGAGCGCTCATTCGGAAGCCTCATCGACCTGCGCGAGCTGGCGCTCGCGCTTGATGGTGCGCAGCCTGGCGATGGTGTGCTTGGCATCGCGCAGGGAGCGGTAGTTTTGCAGCTGGCGGGTGGCCTGCTGGAAGCGCAGGGTGAAGAGGGCGCGGTAGGCCTCGTTGATCTCGTTGTCGAGGCGGGAGTCGTCCCACTCGCGGACGGCGGTGGCTTTCTCGTTGGGCATGGCTAGATCACCAGCTCGTCGCGCTGGACGACTTTCGTGGGGATGGGGAGCTTGTGGGCGGCGAGGCGCAGGGCCTCGCGGGCGACTTCCTCGGGCACGCCCGCGATCTCGAAGAGGACGCGGTTGGGCTTGACCACGGCGACCCACTTCTCGGGGTTGCCCTTGCCGGAGCCCATGCGCGTCTCGGCCGGCTTCGCGGTGACGGGCTTGTCGGGGAAGATACGGATCCAGACCTTGCCGCCGCGCCGCATCTCGTGGGTCATGGCGCGGCGGGCGGCCTCGATCTGGCGAGAGTCGATCCAGGCAGGCGCTTGCGCCTGGAGGCCGAACTCGCCGAAGGACACGACGTTGCCGCTCGTGGCCTTGCCCTTCATGCGGCCGCGGTGGTGCTTGCGATGCTTGACGCGACGAGGCTGTAGCACGGTCAGGCATCCTCCTCGGTCTGGCGCGCAACGGCTTCCTGCTGTTCGACCGAGATGGGCGTGTGCTGGGGGCCACGGACGCCGTCCGCCGGGGCCGCCACAGGCGCCTCGGCCTCAGGCTCGACGGGGGCCACTTCCTCGGGCTCGATGGGCTCCTCGATCTCATCGACGGCCTCGTCGGGCAGGATGTCGCCCTTGTAGATCCAGGTCTTCACACCGATGCGGCCGTAGGTGGTGTGGGCCTCGGCGAGGCCGTAGTCGATATCGGCGCGGAGGGTGTGGCGCGGGACGCGGCCAGCGGTTTCGGTCTCACGGCGGGACATCTCGGTGCCGCCCAGGCGCCCGGCAACGGAGATGCGCACGCCCTGGGCGCCCCGCTGCATGGTGCGCTGCACGGCCTGCTTGACCGCACGACGGAAGGCCACGCGCCGCTCAAGCTGGTCGGCGACCGAGCGGGCGACGAGGAAGGCGTCGAGCTCGGGGGTGCGGATCTCCTGGATGTTGACGCGAACGCGTCCGCCGGTGAGCTCTTCGAGGGCGCCACGGAGCTCTTCGACACGCGCGCCTCCGCGACCGATGACGATGCCCGGCTTGGCCGTGTGCACCGTGACGGTGACGAGGCTGGCGTTGCGGTCGATTTCGATGCGGCTGATGCCGGCGTCGGGAAGGATGCCGTTGATGTGATTGCGCAGCTCGATATCGGCTCGCAGGCGGTCCTTGTAATCCTTCTCGGCGAACCACTTGGATTCCCAGTCGTAGATGACGCCGAGGCGGAAGCCGTGCGGATGAACCTTCTGACCCACGTTCCTATCCCTCGCGCTCGTCGAGTACGACGGTGATATGGCTGTGACGCTTGAGGCGCGGGGCCGCTCGCCCGCGGGAGCGCGCCTTGAACCGCCGAACGGTGACGCCCTCATCGGCGAAGGCGTGCTTGATATAGAGGCCGTCGACATCGAGGTTGAGGTTGTTCTCGGCGTTGGAGGCGGCGCTGAGGACGACCTTGGAGACATCGCGGGCGCGGGGCGAGGGCACGTAGCGCAGCAGCGCGAGCGCCTGATCGACGGACAGCCCGGGCAGGCGTTCGAGAATGAGCCGCACCTTGCGGGCGGAGCCGTTGACGTTGCGCGCGCTGGCCTGAACTTCCATGGCTAGTGGACCCTCGTGCTGCGGTCGCTCCTGCCCACGTGACCGCGAAAGGTGCGGGTGGGAGCGAACTCGCCGAGCTTGTGCCCGACCATGTTCTCGGTGACGAAAACAGGCACGTGGCGGCGGCCGTTGTGGACGGCGATGGTGAGCCCGATCATGTCGGGCAGGATGGTGGAGGCGCGCGACCAGGTGCGGATGACCTCGCGGCTGCGCAGGTTCCGAGCCTGCACGATCTGCCGATAGAGCGAGGGGTGCACGAAGGGGCCCTTCCTGGTGGAACGTGACACGAGTTACCTCCCCCGCCTGCGGACGATGAACTTGCCCGTGCGCTTGTTGCGCCGGGTACGGTGACCGAGCGTGGGCTTCCCCCAGGGCGTCTTGGGGCCGGGCATGCCTATGGGCGCCCGGCCCTCGCCGCCGCCGTGCGGGTGATCGACGGGGTTCATGACGGAGCCGCGCACCTGCGGGCGGCGCCGGCGGTGGCGGCTGCGCCCCGCCTTGCCGAGCTTGATAAGGGAGTGCTCGACGTTGCCGACCTGGCCGATGGTGGCGATGCACTCGATACGCACGCGGCGCATCTCGGAGCTGGGCAGGCGGAGGAGGGCGTACTCGCCCTCCTTGGCCATGAGCTGGGCGGAGGCGCCGGCGGTGCGGACCAGCTGGCCGCCACGGCCCGGGGTGAGCTCGATGTTGTGGACCTGCGTGCCGGTGGGCATGTTGGCGAGCGGCAGGGCGTTGCCCGTGCGCAGCTCGGCGTCGGGACCGCTCATGAGCATGGTCCCCACCTGCAGGCCGTTCGGGGCGAGGATGTAGCGCTTCTCGCCATCGACGTAGTGCAGCAAGGCGATGCGCGCCGTGCGGTTGGGGTCGTACTCGATGGAGGCGACCTTGGCGGGAACGCCGTGCTTCTCACGCTTCCAGTCGATGCGCCGGTAGAGGCGCTTGTGGCCGCCGCCGCGATGGCGAACGCTGAGGCGTCCCTGGTTGTTGCGACCGGCGTTGCGCTTGCGCAGGGACTCGACGAGGGACTTCTCGGGACGCTTGCGCGTGATCTCCTCGAAGGTGTGGCCGCTCGCGTTGCGGCGTCCGGGGGAGGTCGGGTTGAACTGCTTGATGGGCACGTCTATATCCCCTCGAAGAGCTCAATGGTATCGCCGGACTGGAGGGTGACGATGGCCTTCTTCCAGTCGGGCTGCTTGGTGACATTGCGGCCGAAGCGGCGGTTCTTGCCCTTCACGACCATGGTGTTGACGTCGCGCACGGTCACGTTGAAGGCGAGCTCGACGGCTTCGCGGATCTGGGGTTTGTTGGCCCGCAGGTCAACCTCGAAGACGTACTTGTCCTGGCCGGCGAGGCCGGTGCTCTTCTCCGTGATGAGGGGTCGCAGGAGGATGGCGTAGGGATGCAGTTCGCGGGGCATCAGCTCGCCTCCCGGCGACCGCGGGCGGGCTTGACGTTCTCGCCGCCCCAGAGTTCCTCGGCGCGGCGCACCGCGTCCTCCGTCATGACCACCTGGTGGGCATCGACGAGGTCGACGACGTTGAGCTGGGCGGAGGGCAACGCGCGGACGTTGGCGATGTTGCGGGCCGCACGCACGAGCGTCGCATCATGGTCGCTGCTGACGATGAGGGCACGGCGCTCGACGCCGAGGTTGGTGAGGGCGGCCGCAACTTCACGCGTCTTCGACTCGCCGCCGGCAATGGCGGGGACCACGATGAGGCCGCCGCTGGCGGCATGGCTGCTGAGGGCGGAGCGGATCGCGAGGCGGCGCATCTGGCGGGGGAGGGCCTTGGCGTGGCTGTGCGGCTTCGGGCCGAAGGCGATGCCCCCACCGATGCGCGTGGCGGCCCGGTTGGCGCCCTTGCGGGCGGCGCCCATGCCCTTCTGGCGGCGGATCTTGGCGGTGGAACCGCGCACTTCGCCGCGGCTCTTGGTGCTGTGCGTTCCGAGGCGGGCATTGGCTCGCTGGGCCACGTAGGCCTGATGCATGACGGCGCGGTTGGGCTCGATGCCGAACACCTCGTCGGCAACCTCGATCTCGCGGCGCTTGCGCCCGCGGCGGTCGACAACGGGAAGGTTCATGACGTGGCTCGCGATCCCGCGACGGCGCGCGCGTGGCGGACGCGAACGAGCCCGCCGTTAGGCCCGGGCACGGCGCCCGCGACGAAGACGACGCCGCGCTCTTCGTTGCGGCCAACGATCTCGAGGTTGCGAACGGTGGCGCGGGCGGCGCCCATGTGGCCGGGCATGCGCGTGCCCTTGAACACGCGGCCGGGGGTGGTGCCGGCGCCGATGGAGCCGGGAGCGCGATGGCGGTCGCTCTGGCCGTGCGTCTTGGGGCCGCCGTGGAAGTGGTGGCGCTTGACGCCCCCCTGGAAGCCGCGGCCCTTTGAGGTTGCAGTCACGTCGACAAGCTCGCCCTGCTCGAAGATCTCGGCGCCGATCTGGTCGCCGAGACTGACCTCGCCGGTGGCGCGGAACTCGGCCAGGTGGCGAAGGTTGGGGGCGCCCGAGGCGGCGAGGTGGCCGGAGGCCGGCTTCGTCAGCTTCTTCTTCTCGTCGAAACCGAGCTGCACGGCGGAGTAGCCGTCCTTCTCCTCGGTGCGCACCTGCGTTACCCAGCAGGGGCCGACCTGGAGGGCGGTGGCGCCGCGCAGCTGCCCCTCGTCATCGAAGACCTGGAGCATTCCGAGCTTGCGGCCGAGGAGTCCTTCGACAGTCATGGCTACAGCTTGATCTCGATGTCGACACCGCTCGCGAGCTGGAGCCGCATGAGTGTATCGACGGTCTTGGAGGTCGGATCGAGGATGTCGATGAGCCGCTTGTGCGTACGAATCTCGAACTGCTCACGCGAGTCCTTGAAGACATGCGGGCTGCGGATCACGGTGAACTTCTCGATGGAGGTTGGCAGCGGCACGGGGCCGGCGACAGCAGCGCCGGTGCGCTCGGCAGCCTCTACGATCTGGCGCGCGGAATCGTCGATCAGCCGGTGATCGTAGGCCTTGAGCTTGATGCGTATCTGCTGGCGCGCCATCGTCGTCCTTCCGGGCCCTTACTCGAGCACCTTGGTGACGACGCCGGCGCCCACCGTGCGCCCGCCCTCACGTATCGCGAAGCGCAGACCCTCCTCAACCGCCACCGGCTGAATCAGCTCCACCTTCATCGTCACGTTGTCCCCCGGCATCACCATCTCCATCCCCTCCGGCAACCCGATAGACCCCGTTACGTCCGTCGTCCGCACGTAAAACTGCGGCCGGTACCCCGGGAAAAACGGCGTGTGCCGCCCCCCCTCGTCCTTGCTCAACACGTACACCTGCGCCTCGAAGCGCGTGTGCGGGTTGATGGACCCCGGCAGCGCCAGCACCTGCCCCCGCTGCACGTCCTCCCGGTCCATCCCCCGCAAGAGACAGCCGACATTGTCACCCGCCTCCCCTTCGTCCAACAGCTTCTTGAACATCTCCACCCCCGTCACCACCGTCTTGCGCGTGTCCTCCAGCCCCACAATCTCCACTTCCTCCCCCACCTGGATGCGCCCGCGCTCGATCCGCCCCGTCACCACCGTGCCCCGCCCCTTGATCCCGAAGACGTCCTCAATCGGCATCAGAAACGGCTGGTCCAGCGCCCGCAAAGGCTGCGGAATGTACTCGTCCACCGCCGCCATCAGCTCCTGGATCGACTCGTACTCCGGCGCCCCCGGATCCTCCGACCCCGACGCCAGCGCCGCCAGCGCCGACCCCCGCACGATCGGCAGCTCCTCCCCCGGAAACTCGTAGCTCGACAACAGCTCCCGCAGCTCCAGCTCCACCAGCTCCAACAGCTCCTCGTCCTCCATCATGTCCACCTTGTTCAGGTAGACCACGATCGCCGGCACCTCCACCTGCCGCGCCAACAGAATGTGCTCCCGCGTCTGCGGCATCGGCCCGTCCGGCGCCGCCACCACCAGAATCGCCCCGTCCATCTGCGCCGCCCCCGTGATCATGTTCTTGATGTAGTCCGCGTGCCCCGGACAGTCCACGTGCGCGTAATGACGGTTGTCCGTCTCGTACTCCACGTGCGCAATCGCTATCGTGATCCCCCGCGCCCGCTCCTCCGGCGCGTTGTCGATCGAATCGAACTCCCGGAACTCCGCCTCCCCCTTCAGCCCCAATACCTTCGTGATCGCCGCCGTCAGCGTCGTCTTGCCGTGATCCACGTGACCAATCGTGCCCACGTTCACGTGCGGCTTGTTCCGCTCAAATCGCTCCTTCGCCATGTCCTGGTCCCCTTCGCGCCTTGAGTGTGCTCAGACAGCGCCGACAGCCGAACGCTCGGTGAGCGTGGCTGAGACACTTTGGGGTACGGGTTCGTACCGGTCGAATTCCATGGTATGGGTCGCCCGCCCCTGGGAGAGGGAGCGGAGGTCGGTCGAGTAGCCGAAGGTATGGGCGAGCGGCACGGTCGCCGTGACGATCTGGAGCCTGCCCATGGTGTCCTGGCTGACGACGTGGCCGCGACGGCTGTTGAGGTCGCCCACAACGCCGCCGAAGTGATCTTCCGGCACCCGCACCTCGATGCGCATGAGCGGCTCGAGGAGCACGGGCCCGGCGCGCTTAAGGGCCTCGCGCATGCCCAGGATGGCGGCGTTCTTGAAGGCGAGCTCGGAGGAGTCGACGGCATGAGAGGCGCCGTCAACAAGCGCAACCCGCACATCAAGCACGGGGTAGCCGGCCACGGGACCGGAGTCGAGCGCTTCCCTGGCGCCAGCGCGCACGGCCGAGATGTACTCCGTGGGCACGGAGCCACCGGCGACGCGGTTCTCGAAGACGAAGCCCTCGCCACGGTCGCCCGGCTTGATCTCGAGCTCGACGACACCGTACTGGCCGCGGCCGCCGGTCTGGCGCACGAAGCGGCCCTCGGCGGCGGCGGGCCGGCGGATGGCCTCGCGGTAGCTGACCTGGGGGCGGCCGACGTTGGCCTCGACCCGGTGCTCGCGCTTCATACGGTCGACGATCACCTCGAGGTGGAGCTCGCCCATGCCCGAGATGATGGTCTGGCCGGTCTCGTCGTTGAACCGCCAGTGGAAGGTGGGGTCCTCTTCGCTGAGCTTGGTGAGGGCGTCGGCCATGCGCTCCTGGTCGGCCTTGGCACGAGGCTCGAGGGCAACGCTGATGACGGGCTCGGGGAAGGCGATGCCTTCGAGCAGGACCGGCTGGTTGGGGTCGCAAAGCGTATCGCCGGTGAAGGTCTGCTTGAGGCCGACGCAGGCGCCGATGCCGCCTGCGTAAAGCGCGTCGATCTCCTCGCGGTCGTTGGCGTGCATCCGGAGGAGGCGGCCGATGCGTTCACGGCGTTCCTTGCCGCTGTTCCAGATGGTTCCGCCGGACCTGAGGACGCCGCTGTAGACGCGGACATAGGCGAGCCGGCCGACGTAGGGGTCGGTCACGATCTTGAACGCCATGGCGGTGAGGGGGGCGTCGTCGTTGGCCTCGCGCACAACCCCTTCGCCGGTGCGAACGTCGATACCCTCCAGGGGCGGGACATCCTCGGGAGAGGGGAGGAAGTCGATGACCGCATCGAGGAGCGGCTGCAGGCCCTTGTTCTTGAGGGCGGAGCCGCAGAGGACGGGGGTGATGGCGTTCGAGAGTGTGGCGCGGCGGATGGCCGTGCGCAGCTCGTGGCCGTTCACGTGGTGTCCTTCGATGTAGCTGATGGCGATCTGGTCGTCGACGTTGCCGATCTGTTCGACGAGGGTCTCGCGGGCGGCGTTGGCCGCCTCGAGGAGGTCGGCGGGAACCTCACCGGCGACGGCCTCTTCGCCCTTCTCGCCGGCGAAGGTCCAGTAGACCATCTCGGTCAGATCGATGACGCCGCGGAAATGCGCCTCGGCGCCGACGGGCATCTGCACGGCCACGGGGTTGGCGTCGAGGCGGTCGATCATCATCTCCTGGGTGCGGACGAAGTCGGAGCCGACGCGGTCCATCTTGTTGACGAAGCAGATGCGGGGGACGGAGTAGCGGTCGGCCTGGCGCCAGACCGTCTCGGACTGCGGCTCCACGCCGGCAACGGCGTCAAAGACGACAACGCCGCCATCGAGCACGCGCAGACCGCGCTCAACCTCGGCGGTGAAGTCGACGTGGCCGGGGGTATCGATGATGTTGACGAGATGGTCGCTCCACTCGGCGCTGGTGGCGGCGGCGGTGATGGTGATGCCGCGCTCGCGCTCCTGCTCCATCCAGTCCATCGTGGCGGTCCCCTCGTGGACCTCGCCGATCTTGTAGGTGATGCCCGTGTAGTAGAGGACGCGCTCGGTCACGGTCGTCTTGCCCGCATCGATGTGGGCGATGATGCCGATGTTGCGCACGCGCTCGATCTCAAACGGTCGGGGCATGGTGCACGCTCTCCTGTCCCTGACCGCGCCCGCTACCAGCGGTAATGGACGAAGGCGCGGTTCGCCTCGGCCATGCGGTGGGTGTCGTCGCGCCGCTTGATGGCGGAGCCCGTGTTGTTGGCGGCGTCGAGGAGCTCGGCGGCGAGCCGCTCGGACATGGTGTGGCCGCCGCGGCCGCGGGCGCCAAGGAGCAGCCAGCGCATGGCCAGCGCCGTGCGCCGCTCGGCGCGGATCTCGACAGGCACCTGGTAGGTGGTGCCGCCGACGCGACGGGGCTTGACCTCGAGCACGGGCGTGGCGTTGCGCATCGCCTGGCGGAAGGTGTCGACGGGATCGCGCCCGGTGTTCTCCTGGATGCGATCGAAGGCGCCGTAGACCACCCGCTCGGCGGTGCTCTTCTTGCCGCGCGTCATCACCTTGTTGATGAGAATCTGCACCTGCTGATCGCCGTAGCGGGAATCGGGGCGGATGATGCGGCGTTCGGGGCGGTTACGTCGCGGCATCGTCGCTATCCGTCCTTGCGCGTGCCGTACTTGCTACGGCCGCGGCGGCGGTCGGCGACGCCGGTGGAATCGGCGGCGCCGCGGACGATGTGGTAGCGCACGCCGGGAAGGTCACGCACGCGTCCACCGCGGACGAGCACGACGGAGTGCTCCTGGAGGCTGTGGCCCTCGCCGGGGATGTAGGCGGTGACCTCGATGCCGTTGGTGAGGCGCACGCGGGCGACCTTGCGGAGGGCCGAGTTCGGCTTCTTGGGGGTCTGGGTTCGCACCTGGGTGCAGACGCCGCGCTTCTGGGGCGCACCGCGGCCAACGACGCGGGAGAGACGCCCGCGCTCGGAGTTGTAGTTGAAGAGCAGGGCAGGGGCGCCCGACTTCTTCGACTTGGGCTTGCGGCCCTTGCGTACGAGCTGGTTAATCGTCGGCACTGCCGCTGATCTCCGAATTCCGGCGCCGCAGGGGAGCGGCCCACTGGTGCGTTCTCGGCGAGAGGGGGTCCTCACGCTGGGCATGGAAACAGGCCGAAAAGCCGGTTTCTAAACAGCGCCCCGCATCCGGAAGGAGCGAGACCGTTTTCAGCCCAGTGCCCTACGGCCTGCCGAATGTCTGGCATCTGGCGAGGCAATAAGCGCCGACCTAAGAGGTTAACACAGCGCCCGAAACGATCAACGCCATAAGCCGCGAACCGGGGGCCAGGGCTAGACTCCGGCGATGGCCAGCGATGAACCGTCCGATCCCTACCTGAAGAAGAGCGTGCGACTTGCGATCGACGGGTCGCAACTGGAGTTCGAGGTTGCGCACACCCTGTTCGCCTCGCACGAGGTGGACGCCGGCACGAAGCTGCTGCTCCGTTGTCTGCAGCCGGTGCGCCCGCCACAGCGAATCCTCGACCTGGGATGCGGCTACGGCGTGCTCGGGATCGCGCTTGCGCGACGGTATCCGGAGGCGCAGGTCGCAATGGCCGACAGCAACCTGCTGGCGGTGCGCTACGCGCGGCGCAACGCCCTCCTGAACGGGGCGACGAACGCCGAGGCGGTGGGGAGCGTGGGGCTGGAGGACGTTCCCGCCGGAGAGTACGACCTGATCGTCGCGAACGTGCCGGCCAAGATCGGAGACGAGGCGATCGAGGCGGAGTTCGTACGCAGCCCGCGGGGGAGGCTGGCGCCGGGAGGGGCCTACTGGTTCGTGACGGTGAGCGGCCTGAACCACCTGCTCAAGCGGGTCGCGGGGGCGGGCGGGGTACCCCTGCGCCAGATCCGGAAGCGCTCGGGGCATTCGGTGTACCGGCTGGAAGCGTAAATTTCGCGGCAGAACGAATTGCCAACGCACGGACGTTCTGACACGATACGGGTGGTGGCGAGCCTTGCAGGATAGGAGACGCAGTGAGCCTCCCTGGTGAGTCCGAAGGTTCGGAAGCCGCAGGCGTCTGCGCATACCTGGGCCTTGTCGACGACGGCGACCTTCACGCGACGTACGCTACAGACGCACACCGCTGCTACCGCCTCCCCAACCCCACCCGCATCGCGACCCAGCATCAGGAACAGTTCTGCCTGACCGCGGACCACCCTTCGTGCCCCATCTACCAGGGCGAGGGCGTGGAGGCGACGACCCATCCGGCGGCATCCCCGGCGGGCGACGGCGAGGCGGAGCCCGACGAAGGAACCGAGGACGGCGAGTTCGAGCCGGCCGCGGCCTCGCGGCCGACGGCCTTCGCCACGGCCGCGTCGCGCTGGACTTCGCGCGGGTTGCGGCGACCGGTGCTCGAGGGCGAGCTGAGCATGCGGGCGGCGACGGTCTCCCTCTTCGTGCTGGCGGCCGTCGTGGTCGCGATCGCATTCGTGGTGAACCGCGAGATCGGCGAGGACGACCCCGCGCCGGTGGTTCCGGTCGCCACCGAGACCCCCACCGAGGCAGCGGCGGCCACCACCCAGGTGGCGACGGAGACGGAAGAACCCGCACCCGCTCCCACGCCGACCGCGGTGGCAACGCCTCAGCCCACACCCGCGCCGACCGTGGCCCCCACACAGGCGCCCACGGAAGCCCCCACCGGCGACGGGACCATCTACATCGTCCAGGCCGGCGACACCTGCGGCGCGATTGCCTCAGCGAACGGCGTGACGCTCCAGGAACTGCTCGACGCGAACGAAGAGCTGGAACTGACCGACGAGGGCGGCTGCCCGATCTTCCCCGACCAGGAACTGATCATCCCGTAGGGGGAACCAGGCCCTCCCGGCGGGCGGCGGCGGCGAAGGCGCTGCCGGAGACGCGCCCGGGCATGTCGAGGTCGTGGTGGTGCTCGGCGACCCAGTGGCGGCGCGCGCGCCAGTGCGCGTCCTGTGTGCGGTAGCGCTCCCGTGCTTCGGAGGTCCAGCGCCAGTCGGCCCAGCAGAGAATGGCCGTGTCGAGATCGCGGCGCGCGATCTGGCGCACGGCGGCGAGTTGGGGGACGCCCCGCCGCTTGCGCGGCTCGATCTTGTCGGCGATCAGCAGGATCTTGGCGAGGAGGCTCATCTGGCCGAGGCCGGCGGTGTGGTCGCGCACGGCGAACAGCGCTTCCTCGTCGGTAATGCCAAAGCGCTCGCGCAGGACCACGGCGGCGATGGGGCCGTGGAGGAGGATGGGGTAGTCCCTGGCATCGGCATCAATCTCGACGCCGACCTCGCCGGCGAGGCGGACCTGCTCGGCGGGGGGCTCGGAGCGGAAGAGGTCGTGCCCCCAGACGGCCAGCTCCACGCGCTCCTCGTCGGCGAGCCAGATGCGGGCAAGAGGCAGGGCCTCCGCGAGGACGCGCTCGACGTGGCGCACAAGCCCGGATGGACGCTGGAGGAGCTCCTCGCGAACGGCGGCAATCTGGTCCGCGATCACCCTTCGGGGCCGAGGCGGCGTCCGCCGACGAGATGGAGGTGCAGGTGGTCGATGGTCATGCCGGCGGCGTCGCCGACGTTGAAGGCGAGCCGGTAGCCCGACTCGTGCACGCCCTCCGCGCGGCCAACCTCGCCGGCGAGGGTGAAGAGCCCGGCGAGCGTCTCGGCGTGGGCCGCCTCGATCGCGCGGGCATCGGCGATGTGTTCGCGGGGGATGATGAGGACGTGCACGGGCGCGCGGGGGTTGATATCGCGGATAGCGAAGGCGTGCTCGTTTTCGGCGATCCGCTCGACGGGGATATCGCCGGAAGCCATGTCGCAGAAGAGACAACCAGCCACGGGCCGATTCTAGCGGGGGGCGTACGCGCCGCAAGCGCCAGCGGGTAGCATGCGGGGCATGCGAATCAAGCTCACGAGCGTGACGGTGAACGACCAGGCGCGGGCGATCACCTTCTACACGGAGGTGCTGGGCTTCGCCAAGAAGCAGGACGAGCCCGCGGGCGAGTTCCGTGTGCTGACGGTCGAGTCGCGTGAGTCCCCGAACGGGGTCGAGTTGATGCTGGAGCCGAACGCGCATCCCGCGTCACAGGCCTACCAGGAGGCGCTGTACCGGGACGGGATTCCAGTTGCCGTCTTCTTCGTGGATGACCTCGACCGGGAGTGCACGCGCCTCAAGGCGCTGGGGGTCCGCTTCCAGGGGGAGCCCACCCGCAGCGAGTGGGGCTACCAGGCGGTCTTGGACGACACCTGCGGCAACTTCATCGCGCTGCACGAGGACTAGGGGCCAGATCATGACCGACGCGCGCCCGCCGGCCGACGTGCTCTCGCATTTCTGGGCGCCGCTGTGCGCCGTGGGGGTGACCGGCCCGGCGGGGCCGAACGCGCAGATCTGCGTGTCGGTGTTCGGCGCCTCGATCGTGCCGGAGCGGCCACGGCTGCTCATCTCGCTCTCGAAGACGAACTACACGGAAGGGCTCGTGCACGAGAGCGGATGGCTGACGGTGACCCTGCTCAGCGACGCGCAGGCGGGGCTGCTGGAGCCACTCGGGCTGCGCTCGGGGCGGGACGGGAACAAGCTCACCGGGTTGGAAGTGGAGCTGACAGCGTCGGGGGCGCCGACTTTCCCCGGCGGGGTGGGCGCACTCGATTGCGAGGTGCTGGAAGCGCTCGACTTGGGCGACGCAACGGCGTTCCTGGTGGCGGTGCGGGAGCGGTGGGGGCTGGGCGGGGAGCGTGCCTTGCCCTGGGCGGTTGCGAAGACGGTGGTGGGGCAGGAGTTCCTGCAGCGCTGGGCGGAGAAGAGCGAGCGCGAGCAGGAGGCCGCGCGCGCGGTGATGCACTGGCGCGACTGAACCCGTCAGCCGAGGAGGCGCCGGCGGAGGAAGCGATCGACGGACGTGTAGAAGGCGTCGATCGTCTCCCGTTTGCGCCAGCCGTGCCCCTCGCCTTCGTACACGTGGTACTCGTGGGGGACGCGGCGTGAGCGGAGGGAGGCGGCAAGGGTGTCGCTCTGGTCGCGGGGCACCACCCGGTCCTCCGACCCCTGGAAGAGCGCGATCGGGTCGACGATGTCGCCGGCGTGGAAGATGGGCGAGCGCTCGCGGTAGAGGGCCCTGGCCTGGGGGAGGGGACCGACGAGGGAGTCGAGGTAGCGGACCTCGAACTTGTGGGTGTCGCTGGCGAGGGTGAACAGGTTGGAGATGCCGTAAAAGCAGACGCCGGCGCGGTAGAAGCCTGGATGCACCTGAAGGGATCGGAGCACGGTGTAGCCGCCCGCGCTTCCGCCGAGGATGGCGAGCCGGTCTCCGTCGGCGAGCCCGCGCGCCGCCATCGCCTCGGCGCCGGAGCGGCAGTCCTCGACATCGGCGACGCCCCACTGGCCACGCAGGGCGAGCATGGCCTCGCGTCCGGCGCCGCTGCTGCCCCGGTAGTTCACCGCGAGCACGGCGTAACCCCGGCTGGCGAGGAACTGAACCTGGGGGCGCCAGCCCGCATCGACGTGGTCGGTGGGGCCGCCATGCACGAAGACGACGAGGGGCGGCGCGCCCTCGTCCACGAAACTCTCACTGGCGGGCGGGTAGTAGAGACCGTGGACCTCGCCGCTGTCCGCGTTCCGCCAGGAGACGGACTGGGGGCGGGAGAGGCTGTCGGCGGGGAAGGCGGCGGCCTCGCTGAGGCGCACCGTGACCACTTCGGGCGCATCGGTCGCAAGGTCGAGGGCGAGGAGGCGGGGAGCGGCGGCGGGGCCGCGGGCGATGACGGCAAGGCGCTCCTCCACGGGTGAGGCGACGGGGTTCTCGAAGCTGGCGTACTCGGCCGGGATGTCGAGCTCACGGGGCTCGCCCGCGCCTTCGAGCACCACCAGGCGGGCGAAGCCCTCGCACTGGCGGGTCGCGACGACGCGCCCCGAGGGAAGCACGGCAAAGACGCTCACGCCCTGGCCCCAGGCAGGGGCGCCGTATTCGCAACTGCCGGAGGTGAGGGCGCGGCTCTCGCCGGTGGCGAGGTCGTGGCGGTAGAGGCGCCCCCAGCCGGTCGCGTCGGATACGTAGTAGAGAGCGTCGCCATCGGGGGCGAAGGCGGGCTGGAGGACGGCCTCGTCGGGACCGCCGGCGACTACTTCGGAGGCGGCGACGATCGGGAGCGCGCCCTCGGGGAAAGCAAGCTCGGCGACGCGCACCTCGGCCCCGTCCCAGGGCATGTTCGGGTGGTCCCACTCGACCCACGCGAGGCGGTCGCCACGGGGGCTCCAGACGGGCTGCATGTAGAAGTCGCGACCTCTGCCGAGGCGCTGCGGCCAGCGCTCTCCGGTGCTGTCGGCGATGGCGATGACGTCTTCGTCCCCGTACGAGTGCACGTAGGCAACCCAGCGCCCGTCGGGGCTGACGACGGGGGAGGAGGCCTCGCCGAAGGCGGGGGTGACGGGTCGAGGGGGGCCCCCGTCGAGGGACTGGCGGTAGATGCGCTGGCTGTCGTGGTCGACGAACCAGCCGTGTCCGTTCGCGAGGGCGAAGTCGCCGCCCCCATAGCCGACACCCGCACGCACAAGGATGTCGCCGCTGATGTCACGGATGGCGGCCTCACCGCCGGCAGCGGCGGCGACGACAGCTACGCCAAGGTCGCCGCGTCCCTCGAACCACCCGAGGGTGCGGCCGTCGCTGTCCCAGGAGGGACCGCGCAGGCGGATGCCGCCGGCGAGGGCGGCGGGCGTGATGGGGCTCTCCCAGAGTCCGTAGGGGCGGCGCACGGGCATGCCGGGCATTCTGCCGGATGGGGCGGGCCGCTGTAGCCCCGAGTGCAGGGCGGCGGTAGGCTCGCAGTCGCACATGACCGACCCAACTCCATCCCCGGGCGCGCGCCCGCCTCGGGCGCGGCGAGACGCTTCGTGATGAGCGAGCGGTTCACCGCGCAGTGGGCGACGATCGCGTTCGCCGCGCTCGTGTGCATGCCGGGGATCGTGCTGCGCATCACCGACCTGCACATCGACCCGCTGCTGGCCTCAGCGGTCTACGGCCTCGCAATCCTGGGAGCGGCGTTCCTGCTGAGCTGGGCCGCCGAGACAGCGGAGATGGACATCTCCCAGGGGCTGGCGCTGGCGATCATCGCCTTTATCGCGGTGCTCCCCGAGTACGCGGTCGACGCCTTCCTGGCGTGGGAGGCGGGCTCGGACCCGGAGAAGGCGGCAGAGGGACTTGCCATCGCGAACATGACCGGCGGGAACCGGCTCCTGATCGGCATCGGCTGGCCGGTGGTGTTCCTCATCTTCTTCTACCGGAGGCGGCTGAAGGAGCTGGTGGTGAGCCGCACGCGGGCGCTGGAGCTGACGTTCCTCGCGGTCGCCACGGTGTACGTGATCCTCGTGCCGCTGCGGAACACGCTCACGCTGGCGGACACCATCGTGCTCGTCTCCATGTTCCTCATCTACCTGGTTATGACAAGCCGGGTGGAGTCTGAGGAGGTGGAGCTGGTGGGGCCGGCGCGGGCGATGGGGTCGCTGCCGGACCTGCGGCGGCGGACGGTGGTGGTGGGAACGCTGGTCTTCGCCGCGGCGGTGATCATCGCCTCGGCGGAGCCGTTCGCGCACGGGCTGGTGGAGACGGGGAAGAAGGTGAACATCAGCGAGTTCGTGCTGATCCAGTGGATCGCGCCCCTGGCCTCGGAATCGCCGGAGGTGCTGGTGGCGGCGTTGCTGGCGTGGCGCGGCCGGGCGGCAGCGGGGATGGGCGCGCTCATCTCCTCGAAGGTGAACCAGTGGACGCTGTTGATCGGGACGCTGCCGATCGCCTTCATGATCGGTTCGGGGGACTGGGGAATCCTGCAGGGCCTGCCCCTGGTCTCTCCCACGGAGGAGGTCAACCTCTTCTTCTCACGCCAGCAGGGCGAGGTCTTCCTGACCGCCGCGCAGTCGGCCTTCGCGATCGCGGTCTTCGTGAACCTGCGCATGAGCCGCCCCGAAGCCTGGGCGCTCTTCATCCTGTTCGCGGCGCAGCTCCCCCTGACGGAGGACACGCTGGGCGACACCGCGCAGGTAGTGCGCTTCTGGTACTCGATCGGGTACATCGCGCTGTGCGTCGTCCTGCTAATCCGCAACCGGATGGCCATCCCCAGCCTGGTCCGGGACGCGCGCGACATGGTCACGGGGAAGGCGGACTTCGGGGAGGAAGCGGAGAGCTGAGGGGGCTCAGTCGAGCGTGATGCTGAGGGTAACGATCGCGCCGACTGTGCCAACACCAATGGCAGCGACGAGGCCAATTGTCGCGGCGGCCCACATCCGCAAGTCCGCGCGCAGTTCGCGCATGTCCTCACGGAACTCCGTTCGGAGGGCATCAAGGTCCCCGCGGGTGGCGGGCTCAGATGCTGCTGCAGGGCTTGTCACGTGCAAATGCTAGCACAAACACGCTATGGGTTGGGCAGGGTGATGGCGTACTCGAGGGCGTCGGCGAGGGCGAGCCAGCTGGCTTCGATGATGTCCGTGGAGCTGCCGACCGTCGTCCAGTAGCGGTGTCCGTCGGTGCTCTCGATGAGCACGCGCACCTGGGCGGCGGTGGCCGACTCGCTGTCGAGGATGCGCACCTTGTAGTCGACGAGCTTGACGTCGAGGACGGCCGGGTAGGCGCTGCCCAAGGCCTTGCGGGCGGCGATGTCGAGGGCGTTCACGGGGCCGTTGCCCTCGGCGGCGGTGTGGTGCTCGTCGTCGCCGGCGCGAATCTTGACCATGGCCTCGGCCAACATGTCGTTGCGCTGGTCGTCGCCGCGGCGGTGCCGGTGGCGTTCGACGATGACAAAGTCCTCGATCTCGAAGGGGCGGACGTAGCCGGGCATCTGGCGTCGGACAAGCAGCTCGAAGCTGGCCTCGGCGCCCTCGTACTGGAAGCCCTCGCTCTCCTTCTGCTTGACCACCTGCAGGAGGGAGCGGATCTCCGCGGGGGTGAAGGGGTAGTCGATGCCGAGCTCCTCGATCTTGACGAGGAGGTTGCGCTGGCCGGAGAGCTCGCTGACGAGGACGCGGCGGCTGTTGCCGACGAGGCCCGGGTCGATGTGCTGGTAGGCGTTCTCGTCCTTCATGATGCCGGCCACGTGGTAGCCGGCCTTGTGGGCGAAGGCGCTCTGGCCGACGAAGGGGGCCTGGGGGTCGGGCACGAGGTTGGCGAGCTCGTTGACGTAGTGGGAGACCTCGCTGAGGCGCGCGAGCTGGTCGTCGGCGATGACGTCGAGGCCCATCTTCAGCTTGAGGTTGGCGGTGACGGTGAGGAGGTCGGCGTTGCCGCAGCGCTCGCCGTAGCCGTTGACGCAGCCCTGCACCTGCCAGACACCCGCCTCGACGGCGGCGAGGGAGTTGGCGACGGCAAGGCCGACGTCGTCGTGGCAGTGGATGCCGAGGCGCACGTCGGGGACGCGCTCCTGCACGCCCTTGATGGCGCGGAGGAGGTCGGGCGTGGTCATGCCGCCGTTGGTATCGCAGAGGACGAGGGCCTCGGCGCCGGCGCGGGCGGCGGTGGCGAGGCACTGCAGGGAGTAGTCGGGGTTGCCGGCGAAGCCGTCGAAGAAGTGCTCGGCATCGAAGAAGACGGTCTTGCCGAGCTTGGAGAAGTAGCCGACGGTGTCGGCGATCATGGCGAGGTTTTCCTCGTCGCTGGTCTCGAGGATGCGCTGGACCTGGTACTGGCTGGCCTTGCCCACGAGGGTGACGCCGGGGGTCTCGGCGGCGACCATGCTCTGGATGTTGGGGTCGGTCTCGCAGGTGAGGCCGGTGCGGCGGGTGCCGCCGAAGGCGCTCACCCTGGCCTGCGAAAGCGTTATGTCTTTCAGGCGCTGGAAGTAGGCGGCGTCGCGGGGGTTGGAGCCGGGGAAGCCGCCCTCGATCCACTCGATGCCGAGCTCGTCGAGCTTCTGGGTGATGCGCACCTTGTCGGCGACGGACAGGGAGATGCCCTCCATCTGGGAGCCGTCGCGGAGGGTGGTGTCGTAGAGCTGGACTCGGTCTGTTGGCATGCGATTAGGAGAGCGCCGCGCTACGCTGCGCTGCGCGCGGCTGAGGGGTGAGGAGAGCGCCACGCTGCGCTTCGCTGCGCGCGGCTGAGGAGAGCGCTCGCGTTGCTCGCTGAGTGGTGGATTTGGGGCATTGAGCGATGGTAGCACGGGGCCGTGTTATGGCACGTGGCGTGGAGTGAGGGACGGCGGCGGGGGCGTGGTGGCCTCGTCCCCGCCGCCGCATGCGGCCGTTGCCGCGAGGAGCGCGAGCGCGACCGCCAGGAGAGGGGCACAACTACGGCGGATGCGGCGCATCGGTCGCTCCATGGGGGGAGCGTAGGGGGTACAGGGGCGAATTACCCCGTCCGTCTAAGGAATCTCCGGGCTACTTGTAGCGGCGGCCGCGCTGGGCCTTCGTGCGGTCGCCCCGGTACTCGTAGACGGGGACGCCGTAGCCGCAGGAAGTCTGCGTGCGCTCGACCGTGATCTCGATGACCTGGCGCTCGGGCGTTGGGGTTTCGACGGCCCGGAGCTGCTCGGCGTGGGCGGCGAGCAGCGACTCCTCGAGAGACTTGGCGCGGGCCCAGCCGTAGAGGCGGACGATGGCGGCGTCTTCGTCGAAGGATGTGACCATGACCGTGACGGGACCGCCTCCGGTGGCATGGCGGGCGGTCTCGTTGCCGCTGCCGCTGTAGTCGAAGTAGGCGAGCGTATTGCGGTCGATCACGTGGAGGTCGGCAGCGCCCTTGGGCGAGAGGTTGACGGCGCCCTGACCGTCGGGGCCCTCGCCGAGGGTGGGGTCGGCGGAGGCGACAAAGAAGACGTGCGAGCTGCGGATCAGGTCGGCCTGCTCATCGGTGATGTGGTCGAGCAACGTGGCCATGGGGGCATCCCCGTTTGGGAGAGGCGCTAGCCGGCCATGCCGGTGAGGTGCTTGCGCTTCTGGGCGACGTAGTCGACGAGGATGTACTCGCCGAGCTTGTCGGGGGTCGTGTAGAAGACGCGGCCCTTGTTGATGCGCGCGACCTGGTTCACGAACTCCTTCAGGTAGTGGTTGCGGTCGAGCATGAAGGTGTTGATCGTGATGTTCTTGCGCGTGCAGCGCTTCACCGCCTTGAGCGTCTCGCGGATGGTGATGGGGCTGGGGGGATAGGCGAAGTAGCTGCGGCCGCGTTCGAGGTGGGCGGTCGGTTCGCCGTCGGAAATCATGATGATCTGGCGGGTGCCCTGGCTGTGCCTGGCGAGCAGGCGCTCGGCGATCATGAGGGCGTGGTGCATGTTCGTGCCGAGGACGGACTCGTCCCAGCGCACGTAGGGGAGGTCCTCCGCCTTCAGCTGCCGCGCGTAGGCGCTGAAGCCGATGATGTAGAGGCTGTCGCGCTGGAACTGCGAGGAGATGAGGTTGTTGAGCGCGAGGGCGACCTTCTTGGCGGCCTGGAAGCTGCCGCGCAGGGCCATCGACCAGCTCAGGTCGAGCATGATCACGGTGGCGGTCTGGGTGACGAGCTCGCTGCGGGCGACCTCGAAGTCGTCGGGGCGCAGGTTGATGGGGGTGCCCACACCTTCGCGGTGGAGCGAGTTCATGATGGTCTGCTTGATGTCGAGGTGGAACGGGTCGCCGAACTCATAGAGCTTGGTGTCGTCGGTGCGTTCGCCGCCGAAGCCGTTCGCGTGAACCTCGTGCTTGCCGAAGGAGTCGGCCTTGAGCTGGGCGTAGAGCTCGACGAGGGCGCGCTGGCCGATCTTGCGGGTGCCGCGGGGGGTCAGCTCCCAGCCTGAGCCCTTCTTCCGGATGTAGCCCGCCTCCTCGAGGATTTCGAGGAACTTGCGCAGCTCGTCGAGGGTATCGCGCGCCTCGGGGCCGAGCAGCTCCTCAAGCTGGTCGGCGTCGATGTCGTCGATCTCGCCGCCGTACTGGGTGCGCTCCAGCTGGCGCTCGACCTCGTCGATGGACTGCATGTGGCGCATGAGCTCCATGGCGGCGTCGAGGTCGAGCTGCTCCTCGCCGCGGAAGGGGTACTGGTTGCGCTGGTCGCGCATGGGGAAGAGGTATTCGAGGTTCTGGGCGAGCTCATTGAGGCCCTGCTGGAGCTCGGGGTCGCCGATCTTGTCGGAGAGCAGGTCCTGGAGCTGCTGGCGCATCTCGCCGGGGAGGCTCCCGAGGAGGCTCTGCATCTGGCCCATCTGCTGCTGCATCTGGGCGACGAGCTCGTCGAGGGACTGGGGCGGGTTGTCGCCGAAGAGGTCGCCGTACTTCTGCATGAAGCTGTCGAAGTCCGGCTCGTTGCCGGCCATCTTGTCCTGAATCATCTGGTTGAGGTCTTTGGTCATGTTCTTGAGGCGTTCGAGGTCCTCGGGCGACATGTTGGCGATCTGCTCTGAGAGGTCCTTGAAGAAGGTGTTCATCATGGCCTGGCGCAGCGACTCGACGAGCTCGTTGAACTTGGCCTGCGCCTCGGGGTCCATGAACTCGTAGTCCTGGAGCTTGCGGACCTGGCCGGCGGTGTCATCGGGGAGGTCCTGGAGGAACTCCTGCTTGCGATTGGCGATGTTGCGCAGCATGTCGGCGAACTCGCTGGTGGGGACGCTGCCCTGGCCGCCGCCGCCCGATTGGGCTCCCTGTTGACCCTCCTCGCTCTGCTGACCCTCGCCGGGCTGGCCGCCCTCGTTCGAGGGCTGGCCCTGCTCGGCGCCCTGCGGCTGGCCTTCCCCACCCTCGGGTGAGCCGTCGGCCTGGTCGCCCTGCTGGCCCTCGGTCCCCTGCGGTGGGTCGCCCGCCTCCTGGAGGCGCTGGTCGAGGGTGTTGCGCTCCATGTCGAGGATCTCGTCGAGCTGCTCGCGCAGCTGGTCGAAGACGGAGCCGAGGTCGAAGCGGTCGAGCTGCTGGCGGCGCTGCTGGCGAAGCTGCTGGAGAAGGTCGCGCAGGCCCTGGGTGCGATCGCCCATGGGGTTGCGCATGCCGCGCTGGAGGAGATTGCGGAGGGCGTGCTGGAGGTCGCCGAAGTTCATGAGGTCGTCGGAGAGGTTGTCGAGGACCTGGTCGGGGTCGAGGTCGGCGACCTCCTGGGTGCCATCCCACAGCGAGTAGCGGTAGCGTGATGGCATGGCCCCTCCTCAGCGACGCGGCGGACGCGTGCGGAGCCTTACCGTAACCTACGCCCGAAAGGCTCACAATCGCGGGGAAGGCGTCCTGCCCTCGGCTGACGGCTGACACTGCCCTCGACTGACACTGCCCTCGACACCCCAAACAGGAGCTACGCAATGCGCCACGAAGTGAAGTACCGACCCTCATACGCCCTCGCCCTGATCGACCTCGAACCGGGGGAGTCGATCCAGGCGGAAGCGGGGGCGATGGTGAGCATGTCGTCCACGATCGAGATGGAGACAAGCACGCGGGGCGGGATGCTCTCCGGCCTGCGGCGGTCGGTGCTGGGGGGCGAGAGCTTCTTCATCAACACCTTCCGGGCGGAGCGCGAGGAGGGGCAGGTGACAGTGGCGCCGCCACTGCCGGGCGACATCGTGGCACTGGAGCTGACGGGAGAGACGACGCTGCTGGTGCAGTCGGGCTCCTTCCTGGCGGCGACGGAAGGGGTTGAGGTAGACACGAAGTGGGGCGGGGCCAAGTCGTTCTTCTCGAGCGAGGGGCTGTTCCTGCTTCGCTGCACCGGCCAGGGGACGATCTGGATCTCGAGCTACGGCGCGATCCACGAGATCGATCTGGGCGTGGGCGAGCCCTACGTCGTCGACACCGGCCACATGGTCGCCTTCGACGACTCCGTCGGGTACGACGTCGGCCGGTCGGGTGGCTGGAAGTCGACCCTGTTCAGCGGCGAGGGGCTGGTGGTGCGGCTGACGGGGCCGGGACGCTTCTATATGCAGACCCGGTCGGCGGACAGCTTCCTCAGCTGGCTCATTCCGAAGCTTCCGAAGCAGGGCGGCAACTAGGGCAATGGGGCCGGCAGAGCGGGCGTAGACTGCCGCGCCATGGAGTTTCGCTTCTCGGAGCAGGCGCTCGCGTTCGAACGCGAGGTGGACGAATTCCTCGCGGTCGAGTGGAGCGCGGAGGTGCGGCGTCGCGTGGCGGCCTCGCCGGACCGCTACTCGGTCGAGCGGGAGTTCCGGCGGAAGCTCGCGGACAAGGGCTGGCTGACGATGTCGTGGCCGCGCCAGTACGGCGGCCAGGAACGCAGCTACGAGGAGCAGTACCTCTTCCAGGAGGCGCTCAACTACGTGGGAGCGCCCGGCGCGACAGTGGGGGTGCAGCAGGTAGGCCCGACGCTGATGACGTATGGGAGCGAGGAGCAGCAGGCGGCCTTCCTGCCGCGGATCGCGCGCGGGGAGATCGACTTCGCGCTGGGGTACACGGAGCCGGATGCGGGCACGGACCTGGCCTCGCTGCAACTGCGCGCGGTGCGCGACGGCGACGACTACGTGCTCAACGGGATCAAGCGCTTCACGAGCGCGGCGCACCGCGCCGAGTACGTCTGGCTGGCGGCGCGCACGGACCCGTCGGCGCCCAAGCACCGGGGTATCTCGATGTTCCTGGTGGACCTGGAGACGCCGGGGATCACGGTCAAGCCGATCTGGACGATGTCGGGAATACGCACGAACGAGGTGTACTGGGAGGACGTGCGCGTGCCCGCGGACGCGCTCGTGGGGGAAGAGAACCGGGGGTGGTACTACGCCGCGCACGCACTCGACTTCGAGCGGGTCTCGATCTTCACGGTGTCGGGGGTGCGGGCGGTGTTCGACGCGCTCATGCGGTGGGCGCGGGAGGAGGGGCCCGACGGGAGCCGTCCGATCGATCGCGCGCACGTGGCGCGCACGCTGGCGGACTACAAGGTGCAGATCGAAGTGCTGCAGATGCTGGCCTACCGCAACCTGGGGATGATCAACCGGCGTGAGCATCCGAACCACGAGGCGAGCGAGGTCAAGATCTTCAGCACGGAGCTGATGCAGCGACTGCTGCACACGGGCACGAAACTGCTCGGTCCGTACGGGCAGCTGACGCCGGAGTCGGCGTACGCGCCGCTGGGCGGACGCATCGAGCAGGGCTACCGGGCGGCGGTGATGCCGACGTTCGGGGCGGGCTCGAACGAGGTCATGCGCAACATCATCGCGACGCGGGGTTTCGGCCTGCCGCGGGCATGACGAGGAGAGCGCCGCGCTCCGCTTCGCTGCGCGCGGCTGAGTGGAGCGGTCGCGGCTGTCGCCGCTTGCTGAGGAGAGCGGCGGCAGCGATTCTGCGCTCGACTGCTACGCGCTCGCGATGCCGCCTGAGGAAAACGCCACGCTGTCGCGTGGCTGAGTGAGAGGCACAAGAAGGAGACGCATGACGGACGAACTCAAGATCTGGGCATTGCGTGACGGGAACGAAGCCGAAGCTGTTGAGAGCGTTTCGGGCGTGAAGCTGGAGGACATCCTCGAAGAGACGCTTGTGCGGCGTCCCGAGATGCTGGAGAACGGGCTCCACCTCGTCGGCCGGCAAACCCCGACCGAGAGCGGCCCGCTTGACCTGCTCGGCGTCGATGCGGGCGGGCGGCTGGTCGTGTTCGAGCTGAAGCGGGAGAAGCTGACCCGTGAAGCGGTGACGCAGTGCATTGACTACGCCTCGGCGCTGAATGCGATGGCCCCAGATGAGGTGGCGACGCTCATTGCGGAGAACTCCGGCAGGGACAGGATCGAGAAGATCGATGACTTCGAGGAGTGGTACCAGGGGCAGTTCGCAGAGAACGATCTAAGTCACGATCTGCTGCCCCCAAGGCTTGTGCTTGTGGGGGTCGGCGTAGATGAGCGAGCGGAACGGATGGCGAGATTCCTAAGGGACGGGGACATCGACATCTCAGTCCTGACGTTCTATGGCTTCCAGCATCAGGGCGAGACGCTGCTCTCAAGACAGGTCGAGGTGGAGCAGGACACCTCGATCAAACCCCGCAGCAAGCGGCTGAGTCCGGCGGAGAAGGAGAAGCGGGCGCAGCTCCTGCTTCAAGAGCAGGGGCTAACCCACCTCTTCAACTCCGTGTGCGAGGCACTGCAAGGAGCGCTGCCGTCCCTGAATCCCGTCCCCGCCAGGATGGGGCGCATCTTCTATCTGGGCGGGCGTCGTGGACGGTTCTGTAGCCTATTCGCTGGCTACCCCGCCATCTCAGCAGGTCTCGCACTCAGCCTTCCCGCCAAGGCGCACTCTGATGAGAGCTTGCTAGCGGAGCTTCGCGGTGGGATCGAACTCCACCCGTGGCAGCATGGGGGATTCGCGATCGCGATCGCGAGCCCACAGCACTGGGAGGAGCAGCGGGCAGAAATCCTTAGATACCTGCAGGGCGCAGCGGAGTCGTGGCCAGGGGACTCGGGTGAATCGATCAATACAAGCCTGCGCGAAGTCATTGGGAGCATCCCACCGGGAAGGGTCCTGACCTATGGCCAAGTGGCAGACCATGTCGGGAGTGCGGCTCAGGCGGTGGGGTCATGGATCAGCGCGCTTCCCGAGGACACCGATGTGCCTTGGTGGCGCGTAATCAACAGAGAAGGCGGCATCAGCTTCAAAGACCCCGAACGCCCCAACTGGCAACAAGAGCTACTCGCCGAAGAAGGCGTGAGCAGGGGGGCGGATGGACGCATCGACCTGGACAAGTACGGGTGGCGCTTCTGAGCGGGAACGCGCCGAACTTCTATGAGCGGGTGTGGGGGGTCGTGGGCGAGGTGCCGCGCGGGCGGGTGGTGACGTACGGGCAGGTGGCGGTGGTGCTGGGGGCGCCTTCGGCGGCGCGGGCGGTGGGGTACGCGCTGCGAGCGCTGCCGCCGGATACGGACGTTCCATGGTGGCGGGTCATTAACGCGAAGGGCGGGATCAGCCTGCGGGGGCGCGGGGCGGGGGCGGACCTGCAGCGCGAGTTGCTGGAGGGCGAGGGGGTGGCGTTCGACGCGGCGGACACGGTGGACCTGCGGGTCTACCGCTGGTGGCCGGAGGACGAGCAGAGCGCGCCGCTGTCGCGGCGCTGAGTGGAGCGGCGGGCTACCGCCCGCCTGAGAAGAGCGCTCGCTGCGCCTCGCTGAGGAGAGCGGCAGGCAGCGCCCGCCTGAGTGAGGGACGGGCGCTGTGTGAGCGAAGCTTTGCCGGCCTACCCCGGCCTTGAGTAGTCCCAGGAGATGACGCGGGTGGGGGTCACCTTGATGTAGGCGGCGCCGGGTGGGGCCTGCGTGGGGAGGGCGGCTTCGGGGGCGCCGCGGCGGCGCGCGGCCTCGCGGGTCAGATCGATCATCTCGTCGGGGGTGTTGATGACGGTGGCGTCGCCCTGGATGAGGATGCCCTTGATGTCCTGCATGGTGCTGCCACCCTCCAGCGAGAGGCTCACCTTGGGGTTGCGCTGGGCGTTGAGCACCTTCTGAGTGCGGTCGCGGCAGCCGATGTAGACGGCGTCGCCGACGCGGAAGTAGCCGATGGGAACGCTGTGGGGGTACCCGTCGCGGCCGACGGAAGTGAACGTGATCCAGCCGGGACGGCTGTCGAGGAAGTCGTTGACTTCCTCGGGGGTGAGTTCGGCGGGCATGGCGCCTCCTTGCGCGAGCAAGGATAGCGGCTTCGGGGCGGGCGGGATCACGGGCGGCTGCTACAATCCGGGGGCGCATGGGGCTACGACGCCAACGACCTGGCGAGACGCGAACGACGTGACCACGGGCATTCTCGCCCTGCAGGGCGATTTCCAAGAGCATGCCGAGATGCTGGCGAGCATCGGGCGGACCTCTGTCGAGGTGCGCCGGCCCGAGCAGTTCGACTCGCTGGACGCGCTCATCATCCCCGGGGGCGAGAGCACGACGATCGCGCGGTTGATCCTGCGCTACGGCTTCACCGAGCCGCTGCGGGCGTTCTGCGCGAGCGGGCGGCCGCTGTGGGGCACGTGCGCGGGCGCGATCCTGCTGGCGAAACGGGTGGACGCGCTCAACCGGCCGGGCATCGAGACGATGGACATGTCGGTGGCGCGCAACGCCTTCGGGCGGCAGGTCGACAGCTTCGAGGCGAGCATCGACCTGGAGGGGCTGGCCGGGGGGCCGTTCCGGGCGATCTTCATCCGGGCGCCGATCATCGAGTCGGTAGGGACGGGCGTGGAGGTGCTGGGGCGGCTCGACGACGGGGTCATCGTGGCGGCCCGCCAGGGCAACCTCCTCGCGACGGCGTTCCACCCGGAGTTGGGCGGCGACACGCGGCTGCACGAGTACTTCCTCACGATCGGCGCGGCCGAGCGTCCGAGGACGGGGGCGGGCGCGTGATCGGCGCCACAATTCACGCCGCGGGGGTAGGGTAGTGGCGATGACCGAGGGGAACGGCACGGCGCCCGAGCGGATCGTGACCGACGACCTCGACGCGCTCATCGAAACGCTGCCGCCCCGCCTGGCGGAGAAGCTGGAGAGCGCGGATCACCGGAGCGAGCTACTCGAGGTCGTGATGGACCTCGGGCGGCTGCCGGAGGCGCGCTATCCGAACCGCGAGATCGTGCTCAGCCACCGTGAGGTGACGGAGGAGGACATCGATTTCGTGACTGCCCGGGTGGGCGAGTTCGGGGACGACAACCGCGCCGGCATCGAGCGGACGCTGCACCGCATCTCGGCCATCCGCAACCGGCGGGGGAAGGTGGTGGGGCTGACCTGCCGCATCGGACGGGCCGTCTACGGGACCATCCGCATCATCGAGAACCTCGTGATGAGCGGGGACAGCATCCTGCTGCTCGGTCGGCCGGGCGTGGGCAAGACGACGATGCTGCGCGAGGTGGCGCGGGTGCTGGCGGATGAGGCGAACAAGCGCGTGGTCATCGTCGACACCTCGAACGAGATCGGCGGGGACGGGGACATCCCGCACCCGGCGATCGGGGGCGCGCGGCGCATGCAGGTGTCGACGCCGGCGCGCCAGCACGGCGTGATGATCGAGGCGGTGGAGAACCACATGCCCGAGGTCATCGTGATCGACGAGATCGGGACGGAACTGGAGGCGGGAGCGGCGCGGACGATCGCGGAACGGGGCGTGCAGCTGGTGGGAACGGCGCACGGCAACACGCTCGAGAACCTGATGGCGAATCCAACCCTGTGCGACCTCATCGGCGGCATCCAGTCGGTGACGCTGAGCGACGAGGAGGCGCGGCGGCGGGGAACGCAGAAGTCGATCCTGGAGCGGATGGCGCCGCCCACGTTCGACGCCGTCATCGAGATCCAGGGCTGGCGGCGCGTGGCCCTGCACGAGGACGTGGGCGCGACCGTCGACGCCAAGCTGCGCGGCTTCGCCGCGCCACCCGAGGTCCGCGAGCTGACCGACGAAGGGACGATCGCGGCCGTGGCGCCCGACGAGCCGGAGGTCCCGGCGCCCGTCGAGCGGGTGCGCTCGCAGGAAGGGAACGGGGCGGGCGCGCGCGAGCAGGAGACGCGGCTCTTCCCCTTCGGCCTCTCGCGGGGGCGGCTGGTGCAGGCGATCCAGGAGACGGGCGTGCCCGTGCAGGTCGTCGATGACCTGCACACGGCCGACGCGCTGATCACGCTGCGGCACTCCTACCGGAAGAAGCCGGCGCCTGTGCGCGAGGCGGAGGAGCGGTCGCTGCCGATCTACGTGATCAAGAGCAACACGCTCTTCCAGATGGAGCAGGTGCTGCTCCAGTTCCGCGGCGAGCGCGCCCGTCGCGATCCGGTGGCGCAGGCGTACCGCGAGACGGAGGAGGCGATCGCGCAGGTGTTGAGCGACGGGCGCGCGCTGGAGCTGGCGCCGGCGAACAGCTACATCCGGCGCGTCCAGCACGAGCTCGCGGGGCGCTTCAACCTCGATAGCGAGAGCCACGGCAAGGAGCCAGAGCGGCACGTGCGCATCCTGCCCGAGCCGCCACGGTCGGGCGGACGTTGACGAGCGACGGTCCGGCAGGGCGCTTCATCGTCTTCGAAGGGGGCGAGGGGGCGGGCAAGAGCCTGCTGGCGACGAGGCTTGCCCGGCGGCTGGAGATGGCCGGCGTCCACACGATCGAGGTGCGGGAGCCGGGGGGCACGCCCGCCGGGGAGAAGGCTCGCGAACTGCTGGGTGAGTCGCTCACGCCGTGGGCGGAGGCCTTCGCCTTCCTGGTTGCACGGGCGGAGCTCGTGACCCTGGTGATCAAGCCGGCGCTCGAGAGTGGCGCGACGGTGCTGTGCGACCGCTTCCGGGCGAGCACGGTCGCGTACCAGGGGTACGGGCGGGGGCTCGACCTGAAACGGCTGGCGGAGGCGAACGCCTCGGCGACGCAGGGGCTGGTGCCGGATCTGACCATCTACCTCGACCTGCCACCGGAGGTGGGCCTGCGGCGCAAGCAGGGCGAGCGCGAAGGTCCGGCGACGGGTCGCGAGGGGCTCGCCTTCCACGAGCGCGTGCGCGAGGGCTACCGGCAGCAGTTGGCGCAGGCGCCGGAGGGGACGTGGCTGGCGATCGACGCCACGCAGGACCCGGAGGCCGTGGAGACGGCCGCCTGGGAGGCGGTCGCCAAACTCCTGGGCATCCAGCAGGGCGAGTAGCGCCGGCACGTGCTTCGGGCGGGGGAGGGGCTGCGGGGGCCGGCGAACTACTTCGCCCGCACCTTCTACTCGCTCGAGAACTCCAGCTACCGGCTGCTCTGGACGGGGACGCTGTTCTCGTTCCTGGGGATGCAGATGCAGATCGTGGCGCGGGGCTGGCTCGCCTTCGACCTGACGGGCCAGAACACGGCGCTGGGGGCGATGATGCTGGCCTTCGGCGTCCCCAGCCTCGTGTTCACCTTGTGGGGAGGGGTGCTCGCCGACCGCCTGCCCAAACGCCGAACGCTGCTGGTCTCGCAGGCGGTCCTCTGCCTGAACTCCGCGTGGATCGCCCTGATGCTGGCGCTCGGGCTGATGGAGTTCTGGATGCTGCTCGTGGCCAGCTTCACCCAGGGGATTGGATTCGCCTTCATGGGACCAGCACGAAACGCGTTCATTGGTCACTTGGTCGGCCGCGAGGCGGTGGGGAACGCCATCGTGCTCCAGCAGCTGAGCATGAACGGGACGCGCGTCGTGGGACCCGCCATCGCGGGGGTGTTCATCTCGCTCTGGTTCATCGGGGCGGCGGGGGTGTACATCATGACCGCCAGCGGCTTCCTGATCGCGATCCTCACGGTGCTGCGCTTGCCGCCCGGCGAGCCGGAGCACCGTGAGGAGGCAACCTCGCCAATGAGGGACCTGGTGGACGGCCTGCGGTACGTGGCCAGCCGCCCCTCGGTCGCCACCCTGATCCTGACGTCGTTCGTGCTGACGGCGTTCGCCTTCCCCTTCCAGTCCTTCCTGCCGTCGCTCGCTGTCGACATCTACGACTCTGGGTCGCGGGGCCTGGGGGTACTCTCGACGGTGCAGGCGGTGGGGGCGGTAATCGCGGTAGTGGTGGTGGCGGGGATCGCGGGGCGTGCGAGCGCGTGGCAGCAGCAGCTCCTGCTCGCGTTCGCGTTCGGTGGGTCGGTGACACTGCTCGGCTTCGCCAACAACTTCGCGACGGGGATTGGCGCGATCCTGCTGGTGGGGGCATCCGCGGCGGGGTTCCAGTCGCTCAACAACGCACTCTCCATGTCGTACTCGGCCTCGCGCTACCACGGCCGGGTGCAGTCATTGACGATGCTCTCGTGGAGCCTGTTCGGGATTGCGTCGATGCCGATTGGCATCGTGGCCGACATCATCGGGATTCGCGAGACGCTGATGATCGCGGGGGCGGTGGGCGTGGTGGCGGTCCTGATCCTGCACGTGGTCGGGCGGCTGTGGGGGGCGGAGGAGGACCGCCACCTGGTTCCCGACGGGCCCCCTGGCGAAGCGCCCATCGCTCCGGTGCGGTAAGGGCGGGGGCGCGCACAGCCGGGGCTTGGTACGCTCCGAGGCGAGCGCGGGCGCGGCAGGCGCCCGGACGGCGGCAACCGCGATGGCCGAGACCCTTCCCGACGAACGACCCCAGCAGCGCCGCGAATACGCGGGGCCGGGGTTCACGTTCGGCATCGCCGTGCTGGTGGTTGGGGTGGTGGGCTTTGGCATCTGGTTCCTCGAGATTCGTGGGGATGGGGGCGGGACCGAGGCGGAGGCGGGGCTCGGCATCGTGGCGCTGGACGATTCGCTGAACCCCACGAGCGAGGCCCCGGCGGCGGCAGTGGGGCGGGTAGCGCCAGCATTCCGGCTGCGCGCGCTGGACGGGTCGGTGACGGCGCTGACGGACCTGCGCGGCCGCTACGTGCTCCTCAACTTCTGGGCCTCGTGGTGCGGTCCCTGCCGCGGGGAGACACCGGCCCTGCAGGCGTTCTTCGAACGGCAGGCGCCGGGGTTGGTGGTCGTGGGGGTGAACCAGCAGGAAGAGGCGGAGACGGCGCGCGAGTTCGCGGAGGCGTTCGCGGTGACCTACCCGATCGCGCTCGACGCGGACGGGCAGGTCTCGTCGGCCTACCGCGTGAGCACGGGGCTGCCGGTCAGCTTCCTGATCGACCCGGAGGGCGTGATCCAGGGAGTGCACCTGGGCGCGCTGACGCCCGAGGACCTGGCCGAGCTGGCGGCGGGACTTCCCTGATGGCGAGCGGCGCTCCGGCCACGAGTGCGCCGGCGGCGGGGGGCGACCCGCTGCGGGCGGTCTGGCGGCTGCTGACGAACGTCAAGTTCGCGGTGGCGCTGGTCTCGGCGGCGGTGCTCGCGAGCCTGCTCGGGGTGGTGCTGCCGCAGCTGCCGGCGGAGATGCGGGGGAATCCGGGCGCCCGCTCGGCCTGGCTGGAGCTCCAGCGCCAGGACTTCGGCTGGCTGACCGGCATCCTCGATGGGCTCGACCTGTTCGAGGTGTTCCACAGCCCGTGGTTCACGGCGCTCTGGTTCGTGATCGTGGCAGCGGTGACGGTCTGCACCATCAGCCGCTTCCCGCCGACGTGGCGGAGCGTGCAGCGCCCGCCGGTGCGCGTGGGTGAACGCTACTTCGAGACGGCCCGGCACCGGGCCTCATTCACGCACGCGGGGGGCGCGGAGGCGGTCGAGGCGCTCCTGCGGCGCCGTCGCTACCTGGTGGCGCGCACGCACGAGAGCGAGGGCGTCACGGAGCTCTTCGCCGAGCGCTTCCCCTGGACGCAGTACGCCACCTTCATCTCGCACACGGCGCTGCTGCTGTTGCTTGTCGGGGGACTGCTGACGAGCCTAGCGGGTTTCCAGCGAACGCTCGCGCTGGCGGAGGCGCGCCCGGCCGCGCCGCTCTTCGCCGAGCCCGGGCCGGGGCAGATCTTCGTGGGGATGGAGGACGCCCACCGGGGGGTGGACACGGCGGGGAACATCGTCGACTTCCACAGCGACCTGCTGCTGCGGCGAGGCGAGGAGGTGGTGCGCTGCACGGCGACGGTGAACGGACCGTGCTCGGCTTTCGGCTACCGCTTTCACCAGGCGGCCTTCTTCGACGACCTCGCGCAGGTCACTATCTGGGGGCCGGACGGGCGCGTGCTCTTCGACGACGTGCTCGACTTCGAGAACGAGTCGACGGCGACACCGGCGCTGACCGTCACGGACGCGGACGGGGTGGTGGTGTTCGACCAGGCGCTGCCGCAGATGGCCAGCGTGCCGGGGTCGACGCTCGGGTACGAAGGAGACCTGGGGTTGGCCGAGCTGGTGGTGGCGGAGGCGGTCTACGGGGTGAGCTGGCGGGCCGAGGGGGAGACGCTCGTGGCGATCATCGACGGCCAGGGGTTCGACCAGGCGGAGGTGCGTCCGGGGGAGGTGGTGGAGACGCCGGCCCACCGCATCGCCTTCCGGGGAATCGCGTCCGTGCCCGCCACCCCGGTGCTGGACATGCCACGGGGGGAGACGGTGGGAGTCGTGAACGTGCAGATGCCGGAGGGGGGCGACGGGCGTCCCTACCTGTTCATCTCGAACATCGACGCGGGGAACGTGGTGGTCGCGGAGGGGTCTGTGGTGGAGACTTCATCGGGCTATCGCTACCGCTTCGGGGGGCGGGTGGACGCCTCCGGGATCGACGTACGGCGAGACCCGGGCGACACGTTCATCTGGGTGGCGGTGGGGCTGGCGATGGTGGGCCTTGGGATCACGTTCTACGTGCCCAGGCGGCGGTTATGGGTGCGGGTCACGGGGCAGCGCACGCAGCTCGCCGGCATCGCGGCGCGGACGACGCGCTTCGGGCGCGAGCTGCGACACATGGGCGCGGAGCTCGGAGCCCGGGACGCACTCCTGCCGGAGGATCGGGACGAGGAGAGTGGCGGGCTCCCGCCCGCCTGAGGGGAGCGCCGCCCTGTCGGGCGGCTGAGGAGAGCGCTCGCGCCAGCGCGCTTCGCTGAGGAGAGCGCCGCGCTGACGCGCGGCTGAGTGGGGATGTAGCGTTCGGTATCAATCTGCTTCGATGGAACAGTCGGGTGAAGCGCCCGACGGAGATGGCGATGGTGACCGTCAGTGTGGAACAGGCTCAGCAGGACTTCGTCGAGTTGCTGGCACAGGTCGAGGAGGGCGAAGAGGTGTTGATCACGTGCGAGGGGAAGGCCGTGGCGCGACTCGTGCGATACGAAGAGCGTGGGGAGCGAGTCTTCGGCTCGTGGAAGGGACGGTTCAAGCTGGATGACAGCTTCTTTGATCCGCTTCCGGAGGAAGAGCTCAGGGCCTGGGAGGGCGGCTGACCTCTACTGGAAGAGGGCGCTGACGCTCTGCAAGCGCGACGCGCCTCACGCTGAGCCGCCTATAGCCCCATTACCGCCGTTAATCCGACGGCGGGCCTAGGACGACATCCTTCCACTTAGGTTTCGCCCCCTCCTTCAACCTCTTCAGTATGCCCTCGCGGGCCCACTTCTCTGCAGCGGCCAGGACACGCCTATTATCCCTGGTGGCATCCACCCTGCTGCCATGTGCGGCGCTTGACCCCAAGTCGTATGCCTTGACGAGTGCCTCCCTTACCTCACGACGCTGCTCGTAGTCAGCACCTACATACCAGGCTCCATGTAGCGGAACCTTGAAGCGATATTCTCCCCGCTCGCTAGTTCCAAAGAGGGCTTCCAGAGCGACTCGAAGGTCGATAAACGGGTCAGCCATGGAGCCACTCTCATCTTGCGACTTGAACCAGCTCTTCGAGCGCATCCATCGTTGCGTAGCTACCGAGACGCTCTCAGATCCGTGTACCTGCGAGAGCTGTTGGATAACCGCGGCAACGCGCGGCAGTTGGGATCCTTCGAGCGTCCTTGCAAGAGCAATGTAAGTGGTTGGGTCCATCGGGGCGCCGTCAAGCGCTCTCCCTAGGGGCACTCTCTGTGGATCGCATAGCCGCAGATCATCGCAGTCGTTCCACCACATCACGCATGACACATAGCAGTCCAAGACCAGGGACAAGCCAATACAGAGTTCGCTAAGGCCTCCCGAGTCGGTCGGCCCAAAAGGTGAGCGTCTTTGAAGCCTGGGATCCTTACCGTTCGCATCAAATAGAGCTGGCCTTGCCTCACAGGAAATAGACACCTTTGTCGCCCCGACAAATGGCGTGCTGCCGAACAACAGCTCGCTCCCAGAAGGGAGATGCTCGGCAAGCTCGCTAGAGGATGCCGGAAGAGCCATCAACTTGATCTTACCGTCTTCCATCACCAACTCGTCTTCTACGCGTACGCCGACAAAGACTCCGCTCACTCGGTATCTAAGGGGCTCGCCGCTTATCCACCCTAGGAGAAGTTGGGCAACTTCCGCTGACCCAAGAATGGCAGACGCGCGCACCAGGTCGGGAGCAAGGTCAGCGAGGAGGGAGTGAACGACGTGCTGCCCACCTAACAATCGGCGCAGCCCTCCGTGCACACGGCCGTCTCGCGTATACGGATCGAGCAACGTGGATAGGGAAGCTTCCAGTTCTCTAAGAGCGACCCCTCGAATTTGCGGCTTCATTGCGAAGACATTGAGAAGACGCTCTGGAGTTGGAGACTGAAGGTATACATCTTTCAGTTCAGAAGGACTGATCGCACTGCCGGTGCTGCCGGAGAACGTCGCCTCGTGGGTTGCCCTGGTCAGCAATTCTGGGAATTCAGCCATTGCCCTCAATCTCTCAGCATCCAACACGAGCTGGGCTCACGTGACAGCCCCCGCTACTGGAAGAGGGCGCCGACGCTCTGGCCGGTGTGGATGCGCTCGATGGCGTCGCCGAAGAGGGAAGCGGTGGGGATGACGTGCATGTTGGGGAGGCGCTTCTCGGGCGGCAGTGGCACGGTGTCGGTGACGACGATCTCGTGGACATCAGCGTCGCGCAGCCGGTCAACGGCGGGGCCGCTCAGGATGGCGTGGTACCCGGCCACGAGCACCTCGCGGGCGCCCTTCTCGCGAAGGATGTTGACTGCCTGGACCATGGTGCCGGCCGTGTCGATCTCGTCGTCGACGAGGAGGGCGTTGCGCCCTGCGACATCGCCGATGACGTTGAGCGCCTCGGTGCTTCCCGTGTTGCCGATGCGGCGCTTCTCAACGATGGCGATGGGCAGGTCGAGGCGGACGGCCATGTCGCGGGCCAGCTTCTCGCCGCCAACGTCGGTAGAGACGACGGTATAGTCCGCCATGTCCTTGCCCTTGTAGTAGGCGCTTACGGGGTAGAGGGCGTTGAGCTCATCGAGGGGAATGTTGAAGAAGCCCTGGATCTGGCCGGCATGCAGATTCATGGTGAGGATGCGGTCGGCGCCTGCGGTCTCGAGCAGGTTGGCGAGCAGGCGGGCGCTGATGGGCACACGCGGCTGGTCCTTCTTATCGCTGCGGCCATAAGCGTAGTAGGGGATGACGGCCGTGATGCGGCCGGCCGAGGCGCGGCGGGCGGCGTCGATCATGATGAGCAGCTCGAGGATGGAGGTGCTCACGGGCGGGAAGAAGGGCTGCACGAGGAAAACATCGCGGCTGCGGATGTTCTCCTGGTAGCGGACGAAGATGTTCTCGTTGGCGAACTCGAAGATGTCGGCCTCGCCCTGCTTCATTCCGAGGTGGGCGCAGATCGCCTCCGAGAAGGCGGGGTAGGTTCTCCCCGAGAAGATCGCGAGATCGACGAGCTCGTTGGTCATCAGACGACAACGAATTCCTTGTACTCGCCGAAGACGCGCCGCCACATGTTGCAGATTTCGCCCGAGGTGGCGCCGACGTTGACCGCGTCGATGATGAGCGGCATGAGGTTGGTGTTGGACTCGTTGCTGCCGCTTTCGAGGGCGCGCATGGCCTCACCCCAGGTGTCGGCGTCGCGTTCCGACTTCACCTTCTTCAGGCGGGCCAGATGGCGGCGCTCACCCTCGGGATCCATCTTCAGGATGGGAATCTCGAGAGGCTCCTCGGTCTGGAAGTCGTTGACGCCAACGATGATGCGGTCGCGGGTCTCGAACTCGCGCTGGAAACGGGCGGAGGCGTCGGCGATCTCCTTCTGGAAGTAGCCGTTCTCGAGGGCGGGAATAACACCGCCCAGGTCCTCGATGCGCTCGAAGATGGCGTTGCACTCCGCCTCCATGTCGTTCGTCAGCTTTTCAACGAAGTACGAGCCCCCGAGGGGGTCGACGGTGTTGGCGATGCCGCTCTCGTGCTGGATGACCTGCTGGGTGCGCACGGCCAGGCGCACGGCCTTGTCGGAGGGGAGGGCGAGGGCCTCGTCCATCGAGTCGGTGTGGAGTGACTGCGTCCCGCCGATGACCGCCGCCAGGGCCTGAATGGCGACGCGCACGAGGTTGACCTCGGGCTGCTGCTCGGTGAGGGAGACGCCGGCCGTCTGGGTATGGAAGCGCATGAGCCAGGAGCGCGACTTCTGTGCGCCGAAGCGCTCGCGCATCTGGCGCGCCCAGATGCGGCGGGCGGCGCGGAACTTCGCGATCTCCTCGAAGAAGTCGTTGTGGCAGTTGAAGAAGAAGGAGATGCGGGGAGCGAAGCTGTCGATGTCGAGGCCCCGGTCGAGCGCCCATTTCACGTATTCGATGCCGTCGGCGAGGGTGAAGGCGAGCTCCTGGACGGAGGTCGAGCCGGCCTCGCGGATGTGGTAGCCGCTCACGGAGACGGGATTCCAGAGCGGCATCTCATCGGCCGCGAACTCGATCGTGTCGGTGACCAGCCGCATCGACTCGCGCGGCGGGTAGATGAACTCGTTCTGGGCAATGTACTCCTTGAGGATGTCGTTCTGGAGGGTGCCCGCCAGCTTCGAACGGGGGACGCCGCGCTTCTCCGCGGCGGCGATGAAGAGCGCCCAGATGACGGGCGCCGGGCTGTTGATGGTCATGGAGGTGGTGATGTCGTCGAGGGGCAGCCCGGCGAGGAGGATGTCCATGTCGGCGAGGGAGTCGACGGCGACGCCGCAGGAGCCGAACTCGCCCTCGGCCCAGGGCTCGTCGTGGTCGTAGCCCATCAGGGTGGGCATGTCGAAGGCGATGGAGAGGCCGTTGTTCCCGGCGCCGAGGAGGTCGTGGTAGCGCTGGTTCGTCTCCTCGACGGAACCGAAGCCGCTGAACATGCGGATGGTCCACGACTTGCCGCGGTAGCCGGTCTTGTGGACGCCGCGCGTGAACGGGTAAGAGCCGGGCACATTGATGTCGCGCTCGTAGTCGAGGTCGGCGATGTCGGTGGGGTCGTAGAGGCGGTCGATGGGGCGGCTGGAGACGGTCATGAATGGCCCGGCCGACTCGCGGCCCTCGGCGACAACCGCCTCGTCGTACTCCTGGCGCAGCTCGCGGGCGCGCTCCAGTCCGTTCGATTCGCTCACAGCCCTGCTCCTCTCCCGACGTTTGGAGTGAGTCCGCCTATCTTACCGAACAGGCTCGAACAGGCAGGAGGCGGCGGCGAGGCTGGATCGGGGCGGGGATTGGGCCCTACGCTCGCACGATGCCGACGCCGGAACGGATGCGACGCTACCGCGAGGTCGCCGAGGGGCGGCAGCGGGGCGTCGTCGTGCTCGAGGACATCCACGACCCCCACAACGCCGAGGCGGTGTTCCGCAGCTGCGATGCCTTCGGGTTCCAGCGGGTGTGCCTCATCTTCGACGAGGAGGAGCCGTTCGACCCGCGCCGGGTGGGGAAGCTCACCTCTTCCTCAGCGAACAAATGGCTCGACTTCGAGGTCTACGAGTCGGCGCAGGCCTGCCTCGACGAGTTGCACCGGGACGGGTACGAGGTGGTCGCGACGGTGGCGGCAGGGGAGGCGGAGGTGATCTTCGAGGCCGAGCTGACGGCGCCCCGCACCGCGGTGATGCTGGGGAACGAGAACCGGGGCCTCTCGGCGGAAGCGATTGCGCTCGCCGATCGGCGCGTGACTATCCCGATGACGGGGATGGTGCGCAGCCTCAACCTCTCGGTGACGGCGGCGCTCCTCCTGTACGAGGTGACGCGGCAGCGGGTGCGAGCGGGAATCGACGCGTACCTGCTTTCTCCCGCCGAGCGGGAAGCGCTCCAGAAGCGGCTCGGCGAACGTTAACAGCAGTTAACATGCGGTCCGTGCGACGCGATGGCCCCGAGGCAGCGGGCCAATCACTGGAACTGAGCGGCGGCTGGCGCAGCATCGAGTTCCAGGCCACGGTCGCGCTGGCGGCGATGCTGACGCCGCTGAACAGCACGATGCTGGCGGTGGGACTGCCGGCGATCCGCTCGCACTTCGATGTCGGCGTGGGCGAGATGGCGCTGCTGATCAGCGTCTACCTGGTGGCGGTGGCGGCCATGCAGCCCGTCTCGGGGCGGCTGGGGGACGCGTTCGGTTCCATCCGCATCATGATGGTCGGGCTCCTCCTGCTGATCGCGATCTCGGCGGTTTCGGCGCTGGCCTGGAGCCTCCCCTCCCTCATCCTGATGCGCGGCCTGCAGGGGGCGGCGACGGCGCTGGTGCTGCCGAACGGCATCGCCGTGCTGCGCAAGCGCACGCCCTCGGAGCGGCTGGGTACCGTGCTGGGCATGAACGGAGCGGCCCTCTCCATCGCCGCCGCCACCGGCCCGGTCATCGGTGGCGCGCTCCTGCTGGCAGGGGACTGGCGGATGCTCTTCCTGGTCAACATCCCGCTCTCGGTCGTCGCGATCGCGATGCTCCTGCGGGTCAGCCGGGACGAGGGACAGGGCCGCCAGACGCTCCGCATCGACCTGCCCTCGCTCGGGGCGCTCGCGGCGGTGTTCGGGAGCGCCGTCCTTATCGGGAGCGCCACGCGGGTGGAGAACCCTGCCTTCCTGATCGCGGGCGGGGTGCTGCTGCCGGTCGCCATCGCGGCCTACTGGCTGCGGTCCCGCTGGGGCGGAAGCATCGTCGAGTTCCGCTTCTTCCGGGCGAGGAATTTCCGCGCGGCCGCCAGCAGCCAGGGGCTCACGAACCTGGTGATGTACTCTTTCCTCGTGAGCCTGCCCCTCTACCTCGTCGATCTGCGGGGGGTGAGCGACCAGGTGGTGAGCCTGGTGCTGTTCTCGCTGATGTCGGCGATGATCGCGCTCTCACCGGTCGGTGGGGCGTTGACGGACCGGATCGGGCGGAGGCCGCTGCTGCTCGGGGGCGGCTTCGCCATCGCCGCCGCCACGGTCACGCTGACGCTGCTCTTCGACAACCCGCCACTGGCAGCGATCATTGGGCCGCTCGTGGGGGTGGGGATCGGGCTGGGCATCTCCGGACCGGCGCGCTCGTCGGCGGCGCTGGAGGCGTGGCCGCGGAACGTGGCGGGCTCCGTCTCGGGGACGTTCTCGATGATGCGCTACGCGGGCGCGATCATCGGGGCGGCGTTGATCGCGGCGCTGCTCGGGTCGGACCCCGACGAGGGCGCCTTCCGCCTGCTGACCGTCGTGCTGGCGGGAGCCGCCATCCTCAACCTCTTCGTCTCGCTCGAGATCCGGGACCGCCCCAGGGAAGCCACGGGCGGCACGCTCAAGCCAGGCGCCCCAGCGCTGGAGCGCCCCTGACGGCTAGCCGCGCGGGTCGACGAGGATCTTGATCTGCCGGCGGTCCTCGTTCAGCAGGGAGAAGGCGGCGGCGATGTCGGCCAGTTGCGCCGTCTGTGTGTGCAGCGGTCGGACCTGGATGCGGCCGCTGGCGATGAGGTCGGCGGCTATGGCGAACTCCTCGTGGGCGTAGGCAACGGAGGCGACGACGTTGACCTCCTTCGAGATCCAGGCTCCCGGGTTGATGGTCGCCGGTTCGTTCGCGAGACCGACGAGGGTGACGGCTCCGCCGCGCCGGACGTAGTCGACCGCGTGCTGGATGGTCGGGGCGATGCCCGCGCACTCGAAGACGATGTCGGGGCCGAGGCCGCCGGTGGCCTCGGCGAGCGCTCCCGCCACGTCCTCCTCGCGGGGGTTGAAGACGCGGTCGGCGCCGAGCTCGAGGGCGAGGGCGGCGCGGTCGGGAACGGGTTCGACGACGTAGACGCGGCCGGCGCCGGCGGCGCGGGCGCACTGGAGGGTCAGGAGGCCGATGGGGCCGGCGCCGATCACGGCGACACTGTCGCCGAGGCGGATGTCGGTGCGGCGCGTGCCGTGGAGGGCGACGGTGAGGGGCTCGACCATGGCCGCGTCGAGGTCGTCGAGGCCCTCGGGCACGGGGGTAAGGCGGCGCACGTCGGCGGCGATGGCGGGGGCGAAGCCGCCGTGGGGCGTGCCCATGAGGCTGCCGAGCTGGTGGGGGCAGTCGCTGGCGTATCCCGCCCGGCAGGCGGCGCAGTCGCCGCAGGCGGGGGAGATGCCGCCGATGACGCGATCGCCCTCGCGGACGCTGGTGACGCCCGCGCCGACGGCCGCGACTTCGCCCATCCACTCGTGCCCGCAGACCGCTGGATTGCCAACGACGCCGGACTGGTAGTTGTGGATATCGGTGCCGCAGATACCGCAGTAGCTGATGCGGACGACGGCCTGGCCCTCGCCCGGGGCGGGTTCGGCGAACTCAAGGAGCTCGATGATCTCTTTGCCGGTGATGATTCCCGCCTGCATGACGCGGCAGTGTAGCGTGCGCGCCGAGGGCCCGCGCCCCGTGGCCGGAGGAGGCGCTATCCTGCCCCTGCGTGCATCCGCGCGCAGCCCCGAGTCAAGAGGGAGAGCCACCATGGTCCAGCCGCGCGCGGCTCTCCGCTGACCCGGTGAACCCGGGCGTTCTGGCGGGGATCGGCTCGGCTGCGATCTGGGCGGTGGCGAGCACGCTCATGGCCGCGTCGTCGACGCGCGTCGATGCCGTGTCGGTGAGCGCGGTGCGGGGGGCGTGGGGGGCAGTGGCGCTGTTGATCGCCTTGCCGTTCGTGATCATGTCGGGCGGCTTCGAGGCGATGGACGCGGCGGTGGCGCTGGCCGTGATCGGGTCCGCCATCCTCGGGCATTCGCTGGGGGACACGCTCTACGTCTTCTCGCTGAACGCGCTGGGGCTGACACGCGCCTTCACCATCAGCCTCGGGCTCTTCGTCTTCCTGACCTACGTGCTCGGCATCGCGCTGCTGGGCGATGCGATCACATTGGCCGAGGTGATGGGCTCCCTGCTCGTGCTCGCGGGCGTCTACATGGTCGCCCTGCGGGGACGGCAGAGAGGAGCGCCGCCGGCAGGGGCGGCGGGCGGCGGGAACCTCACGCGCGGGCTGGCCCTGGTGGGGGTGACGGCGCTCATCTGGGCGCTGGCCACCGTCTGGCTGGGGGACGCGGTCGAGGGGCAGAACGCCCTCGCGGTGGCGGCGCTCCGCCTGCCGACAAGCGCGTTCGTGGTGGGGTTCGTGGCCGCCGCGATACCGCGATCAAGCGTCCGGCGATGGCAGATCTCGCGCTGGGACCACGGCGCGCTTTTCCTCGCGGGGCTGTTCGGGACGGGGCTGGGGAGCCTGCTCTTCATCTATGCCGTGCAGGAGGCGGGGGTGGGGCGGGCCGCCGTCGCGACGGCGATCTCGCCGCTCTTCGCCGTGCCCCTGGGGGCGCTCTTCCTGGGGGAGCGGCTCACTCTCTGGCTGGTGGCGGGCGTGGCCGTGGCGGTGGCTGGGATCGTCCTGATCTCGTGACGCCGCCCGTGGTCGTCAGTCGCTCGCGGTGAAGAAGTCGGCGCGGGGCGTGCCCGTGTCGTCGTAGACCGGCTCCTCAAGGTCGACGCGGAACTTGCTGATCTCGGAGCCGGTGATGCCGTGCTGGCCAAGGTTGCCGCCCATGTCGGCGTAGTGGTGGTTCTGGAAGTGGGAGGCGAGGGCTTCTTCGTCGTCCCAGAGCTCGTAGACCCAGATGCGGCCCTTGTCGAAGGGGTCGGGGGTCCAGGTGTAGTGGCGGCAACCACGCTGGGTGAGGGCGCCGTCGATGAAGGGCTTGCCCTTGGCGAGCGCCGCCTCGCGCTGCTCGGGGTCGAGGTCGATGCTGCCGGCGATAACGATCATGGAGCGCCTCCTGGGTGCGGGACTTGCTAGGGACAGTCTGAACAACTCGCCAGAGCGAGTGAGCAGATGCGATCATGGGGCGCGAACCGGAGAGGGAGGGCGCCCCCATGCATCAGCCGACGTTCGCCAGCGTGGAGTTCGAGCAGAAGAAGCGGAAGACCCGCCGTGAGTTGTTCCTCGAACGCATCGACAGCCTCGTGCCCTGGGAGGAACTGGAGGCGCGCATCGAGCCTCACTACCCGAAGGCGGGACGGGGACGGCGGCCCTACCCGCTGGCGGTGATGCTGCGCAGCCACTGCGTCCAGCTCTGCTACAACCTCAGCGACCCCGCCATGGAGGACCTCCTCTACGAAGCCGAGTCGGTGCGCCGCTTCTGCGGTCTCACCCTGACCGAGGACATTCCCGACGAGAGCACCATCCTCCACTTCCGCCACCTGCTGGAGCGCCACGACCTGGGGACGAAGCTGTTCGAGACAATCAACGCCCACCTCGCGAAGCGCGGCCTGCGCCTGCGCGCGGGCACGATCGTGGACGCCAGCATCATCGCGGCGCCCTCCTCGACGAAGAACCGCCAGCGCGCGCGACCCGGAGATGCACCAGACGAAGAAGGGGAACGAGTGGCATTTCGGCATGAAGCTGCACATCGGCGTGGACGCCGACAGCGGACTGGTGCACAGCATGAGGGCGACGGCGGCGAACGTGGCCGACGTGACGGAGGCGCACCGCCTGCTGCACGGCGAGGAGCGGGAGGCGTACGGCGACGCGGGCTACCGGGGCGTGGAGAAGCGCCCGGAGCAGGCGGGGTCGGAGGTCGAGTGGCGGGTGGCCATGCGGCCCGGCCGGAGGCGGCTGCTTGAGCCGGGGAGCGCGGCGGCGCGGGCGGAGCGGGAGAAGGCGTCGCTGCGGGCGCAGGTGGAGCACCCCTTCCTCGCGGTGAAGCGGCGCTTCGGCTACGACAAGGTGCGCTACCGCGGTCTGGCGAAGAACCGAGAGCGGCTGGCGCTGCTGCTGGGCTTGACGAACCTGCTGCGAGCGGAGCCCCAACTCGCCTAACCCGGGGAGCAGTGCGTCCCCCGCGCCCGTCGAAGCGCGACGGGAGGGCACAAGAGGCCCCCGACCTCCCCCGGCCCCCTCCCCTGCGGCCCTCCTTGTCCAATACAACCTGCTGCCGGAGCAAATCGCCGGCGCCAGCCTACTTGCTCAGAGGATTCCTAGTTGACCCTCCGGCCGCCGCTGGCGGCCCAGTAGGGTTCGCGGAGCTCGAATTTCTTGAGCTTGCCGGTGGCGGTGCGCGGGAGCTCGGTGACGAACTCGACGCGGCGGGGCGCCTTGAAGTGCGCCATGTTCTCGCGGCAGAAGTCGGTGATCTCCTCGGCCGTGGCCTCCTCGCCCTGCTGCAGGACGATGACGGCGAGGGGCGTCTCGCCCCAGCGCTCGCTGGGGATGCCGACGACCGCCGCCTCCAGCACCTTGGGATGCCGGTAGAGCACGTCCTCGACCTCGATCGAGGAGATGTTCTCGCCGCCGGAGATGATGACGTCCTTGGCGCGGTCGACGATGTTGATGTAGCCGTGCTCGTTCACGGTGGCGAGATCGCCGGTATAGAAGTAGCCGTCGCGGACGACCTTGGCGGTCTCTTCGGGCTGGTTCCAGTAGCCCTTGAAGACCATGTTGCCGCGGGCCGCCACCTCGCCGATGGCGGTGTCGTCCCAGGGAACGTCGCGGCCGCCCTCGCCGACGACGCGGAGCTGGACGCCGAGGGAGGCGTGGCCGGCACGCCCCTTGAGCCGGTAGAGGGCGTCGCCCTCCGTGTTCACGTGGGGCTTGGGCTCGGCCACGGTGAGGATGGGGGCGGTCTCGGTGAGGCCGTAGATCTGCATGAAGGTCCAGCCGCGCTCCTTCTCGAGCCGCTCGACGAAGGTGATGGGGGGCGGGGCGCCGGCGCAGACGAAGCGCGGCCTGGTCGCGATCTCGTACTCGCCGGCGTCCTCGAAATCGAGGATGCGGGCGAGGACGGCGGGGGCCATGCAGGCGAAGGTAACGCCCTCGTCGCGCATGAGGCCAAAGAGGAAGTCGGGCTCGGGGACGCGCACGACCACGTGCTTCCCGCCCATGGCCGTGAGGGCGTAGACGCCGCCCCAGCCGTTGCAGTGGAACATCGGCAGGGTCCACATCTCGACGTCGTCGTGGCTGATGCCGAGGTGGGCGATGAAGTGGTAGGCGTTCGCGTAGAAGTTGCGGTGGGTGAGCATCACGCCCTTGGGGCGGGCGGTGGTGCCGGAGGTGTAGTTGATGCTGACGAGGTCGTTCTCGTCGAGTTCCGGGTCGGGCGGGACGGTCTCGGGCTGGCCGGCGACGAGCTCCTCCCAGTCCCGCCAGCCGTCGGGGACGGGGGCGTCGCCGTAGCGGGCGACGATCCAGTGCTCGACATCGGGGAGGCCGCCGCGGATGGCGTCGAGGGCATCGGTGAGGTCGGAGTCGGCGATGATCACCTTCGCGCCGGAGTGGGAGAAGGCGTACTGGAAGTCGGCCGAGACGAGGCGGTAGTTGAGGGGCACGAGGACCGCCCCGATGAGGGAGGTTCCGTAGAAGGACTCGAGGAAGTGGTGGCTGTTGGGGCTGAGGATGCCAACGCGGTCGCCCTTGCCCACGCCGATGCTGGCGAGGCCGTGGGCGAGCTTGTAGCAGCGTTTGGCGAACTCGGCGTAGGTGAAGCGCTTCTCGCCATCGACGACGGCCTCCTTGGGGCCGTAGAGGCTCTCCGCGCGGAAGAGGAAATCGTTGACGACCATGGGGACTTCCATGCCGCTGCTCCGGGCGCCATACGGGCGTGGCGAGATGCTACGCGCCCGCCCGCGAGGGCGAAACCGGTGGCGGCGGCGGGACGTAGCGGGATGCTTGGGTAGACTCCGAAGGCGCGCAACACCCCCGAGGAGATCGCCGATGACCGCGCCAACCGCGACCCGGAGGAGTAGGACGAGGCGGACGCGTTCGTACTGGAGCGCGACCTGCATGCGCACGTGGGCTTCGGGCACGGGCGTGGCGCTGGGCTACACTTCGCTGCCGGTCGCGCCTGGGGAAAGCCTGACGCGGCCGCGCAGACGCGATCATTGCAGGAGGCTAGGATAGAAGCCGTGCCCCTCCTCGAGACGCACGCCCTGACCAAGCAGTACCCCCGGGTGACGGCGCTGAACGCGCTCGACATCAGCGTCGAGCCGGGCGTGATCGGGCTGGTGGGGGCCAACGGGGCGGGCAAGAGCACGCTGATCAAGATCCTCCTGGGCCTGCTGCCGGCAACGCGCGGCAGCGCCCGCGTGCTGGGCATGGACGTACGGACGGCGGGACGGGAGATCAGGGAGCTGGTCGGCTATATGCCGGAGCACGACTGCCTGCCACCCGATCTCTCGGCAACGGAGTTCGTGGCGCACCTGGCGCAGGTGAGCGGACTGCCCCGCGCCGCCGCCCGCGAGCGGACGGCGGAGACGCTGCGCCACGTGGGCCTGTTCGAGGAGCGCTACCGCGAGATAGGCGGTTACTCGACGGGCATGAAGCAGCGCGTGAAGCTCGCGCAGGCGCTCGTACACGACCCGCGCCTGATCTTCCTGGACGAGCCCACGAACGGTCTCGATCCCGCCGGTCGCGACGAGATGCTGGACCTGGTGCGGCGCACGGGGCGGGAGTTCGGGATCGCGGTGCTGATGTCGTCCCACCTGCTGGGGGAGATCGAGCGGGTGTGCGACTGGCTCGTCGTCATCGACGGGGGGCGGCTGGTGCGGTCGGGGGCGGTGGCGGAGTTCACGCAGACGCTGGGGTCGCTGGAGGTGGAGGTGGAGGGGGACGCGGCCGCGCTGGCGGAGGCGCTGACGGCGCGCGGCTTCGAGGCGAGGGGCGAGGGCTCCCTCGCGCACGTGGGGCTGAACGGGGCGGACCCGTACGACGCCATTCGCGACTCCATCGTGGAGCTGAACATGGGGCTGGTGCGGCTGGAGCAGCGGCGGCAGTCGCTGGAGGACATTTTCCGGCCGCCGGAAGCGGAGGCGGTGACGGAGCGTGTCTGAGCGGGCGGCGGGAAGCATCTACGACCTCGGCTACCGCCGCTACGAGGGGCGGCGCCTGGGGCGGGGCGAGGCGGCCTTCTCCCTGTACGTACACGGGCTGCGGGCGGCCTTCGGGCTGGGGCGGCGGACGCGCAGCAAGATCTTCCCGATCGGGCTGGCGATCATCGCGGCGGTGCCGGCGGCCATGCAGATCATGATCGCCTCGCTCGGGGGCGACAACATCGACATCTTTCGGGCGGAGGACTACTACGGCTACATTCAGGTCATCCTGGCCCTGTTCGTGGCGGTGGTGGCGCCGGAGCTGCTGGGGCGGGATCAGCGCCACGCGACGCTGCCGCTCTACTTCTCGCGTGGGATCAGCCGGCAGGAGTACGCGCTGGCCCGCTACGGCGCCATGGCAACGGCGTTGCTGGCGCTCACCCTGCTGCCGCAAGCGGTCATGTTCCTGGGGAACGCCCTGGTGGGAGACAGCTTCGGGGGCTACTTCCGCGACGAGTGGAAAGACATCGGCCCGATCGTTGCGAGCGGGCTGCTCATCTCAACCTTCCTCGCCGCGATCGCGATGTACATCGCAGCGCTGACACCGCGCCGGGCGTTCGCAACGGTCGGCATCCTCGCGCCCTTCCTCCTGCTCCCCATCATCTCCGGATCGCTCGTGTTCAACCTCGAGACCATGGTGGGGCGGCTGGGAATCTTCCTGAGCCCGTTCGGCGTGATGAACGGCTTCACGCACTGGTTGTTCGGAGCGTCCGACGGGGTCGGGGACGACCTGATGCGGGCGGACTTCGCCGGGGGCTGGTACTTCATCTTCGCGCTCGCGGTCACGGCCATCGGCGTCGGACTGCTGCTGCGGTTCTACGGGAGGCGCAGCCTGTGAGCGCCGTGCAGGGTACCCCTCCCCAGGCGGCCGTGGAGGTGACCGACGTCTCCCGCTGGTACGGGAACGTGGTGGCGGTGAACGGCATCTCCTTTGCGCTGGGGGCGGGAATTACGGGGCTGCTGGGGCCAAACGGGGCCGGCAAGACGACGCTGCTGAACATGATCGCGGGCTTCCTGAAGCCCTCGGCGGGGGAGGTGCGGGTGCTGGGGGAACAAGCCTTCGGCACGCCCGAGATCTACCGCCGGGTGGCCCTCGTGCCGGAGCGCGAGGCGGTCTACGAGTTCCTCACGGGGTACCAGTTCGTGCTGCTGAGCGCGCAACTGCACGAACTGCCCGATCCGGAGGAGGCAACCCTGCGGGCGCTGCGCATGGTGGAGATGACGGACTCGTCCGACCGGGCAACGGGGGGCTACTCGAAGGGGATGAAGCAGCGCGTCAAGGTGGCGGCGGCGCTCGTGCACGACCCGGACATCCTGCTGCTGGACGAGCCGTTCAACGGCGTGGACCCGCGCCAGCGGCTGCAGTTGGCGGAGCTGCTGCGGCGCATGTCGGCGGAAGGACGGACGGTGCTGTTCTCCTCCCACATCCTGGAGGAGGTGGAGCGCCTCGGGGAGAACGTGCTGGTGGTGGTGGCGGGGCGGCTGGCGGCGGCGGGCGACTTCCGCGCCATACGCAAGCTGATGACCGACCGACCGCACCGCTACACCATCCGTTCGAGCGACAACCGCGAGCTGGCGAAAACGCTCATGGGCGAGGAGAGCGTGTTCGGCATCGAGCTCTCCGACGGGAACCTGGTGGTGCGCACGAACGAGCTGGGCGCGTTCATCGAGGCGGCGCCGCGGGCGGCGCAGGCGGCGGGCGCCTCGCTCTTCGAGGTGCGCCCCGAGGACGAGTCGCTCGAAAGCGTCTTCGAGTACCTGGTGGCGCGATGATCGGTCTCGTCCTGACCTTGACCCTACGGCAACTGTTGGGGCAGAAGCGGGTTCTGTTCCTGGCGGCGGTCGGACTTCTGCCGCTCCTCGCAGCGATCATCTACCGCGCGGCCGACTCGGATACCCTCGCCGCCGAGTTCACCGCCCAGGTCGTATTGTACGGCTTCGTCGTGACGGGCGTGCTGCCGCTGACCGCGGTGCTCCTGGCGACGGCGGCGATCGGGAACGAGATCGAGGACGGCACGATCGTCTACCTGCTTGCGAAGCCCGCGGAGCGCTGGCGCATCGTGGCGGGCAAGCTGCTCGCGGCCTGGGGGGCAACAGCCGTGGTCGTACTTGGGAGCGCGCTCGTGAGCGGGGCGGTTGCGCTGGCGGGGGAGGGCGACTGGCGCATCCTGGGAGGGTTCCTGGTCGCACTGGTGGCGGGCTCGCTCGCCTACTCGTCCCTCTTCGTGCTGCTCAGCCTTGTCACCTCGCGAGCGCTGATCGCGGGGCTCGTCTACGCGTTCATCTGGGAAGGCGTGATCACGAACTTCGCGCCGGGAGTGCAGCGCTTCAGCATTCGCGAGTACACCGCATCAATCGCCGAGGCCGCCGCAGACACGAGGCCGTGGGTGTTCGACGCCGACCTCGGGACCACGTTTTCCGTGATCCTGGCCCTAATCGTGACGGCGATCGCGGCGGCGCTGGCCGTGTGGCGGCTCTCGCGCTTCGAGCTTGGCGAGGCGGCGTAGGGCGCTTCAGGAACCTTCGCCGCGGAGCAGATCCTCCACGTCGCGCAAGACATCGTCGGCGGAGAGCTCGGAGTCGGACTGGATGGTGGGGGTGTCGCCCTCCTGGTACTGCTCTTCCAGGGCGCGTACGTACTGGACGATCTGGGCGTCGTCGCTGGAAGCCTCATCCACTCGCTCGATGAAAGCGGCGCTGGCGCTCTCGAGCTCGTCGAGGGGCGGGGTGAACCCGACCATCGGTTCGAGGGCGCGGAGGAGGGCGAGGGTGGCGGGCGGGTTCTCATCGACACTGAGGTAGTGGGGCACCGAGGCGGCAATGCTGACGAGGGGCAGGCCGTGTTTGCGCAGGGCGTCGTGCAACACGCCGATGATGCCGGTGGGCCCCTGGTAGCTCGAGGGGCCGAGCCCGTAGCGGCGGGCCACGGTGGTATCGGCGGCAGATCCGCTGACGGGGATGGGGCGCGTGTGGGGGGTGGCGGCGGGCCTCGCGACGAGCGTGCAGACGAGCGAAGGATCGAGGGCGGCGATGGCGCCGGCGAAACGCGAGGCGAAGGGCTCCCAGCGAAGGTTCGGCTCGGTGCCGGTGATGGCGACGAGGTCGTGGGGTGAGTCCGTCAGGCGAGCGGCCCAGGCCTCGTTGGTGGGCCAGGTGATCTCGCGCAGGCCGCCCTCGACAAGTCGCACCTGGGGGCGCGTCTCCGTGAAGACGAAGTACTCCTCGGGGTCGACGTTGATGAAGCGCTCGGCGTTGCTGGCGTCGATCAAGTGGCGGGCGGCATCGGTGGTGACGGTGCCCGTATCGCTCCAGCCGGTGAAGGCCATAACCACGACGGGCGAACGCAGCCCCTCGACCGGCGAAACCTCGAATCCGTCCACGGACACTATCGTAGCGGGTGGGGTGATTAGGGGGCGGAGAGCTTGCGGAGCGATGCCACGATCTGGTCCAGCAGGGCGTTCACGCCTTCAGGATCGCCAGGGACAGCGACCCCCTCCAGGATGAAGGTGCTGGGCGCGCCCTCCGGTGCGACGGTGAGTTGACGGTACTAGCGATGTCCACCAGCAGCTTCGCCTTGCCCTTGCCCCGAGCCCTGCTGTCCCGTCTCCTCCCAGAGGGAGAGGAGCTCGTCAGAAGCCCGCCAAACAGACTCATCAATCCAGGCCAAGACCCCATCCCGCGCCCAGCGGAAGGTTTCAGCAAACACCGTGATCCATACCGTGGAGTAGGCAGACTCTTCCCGCAGGGCGAGCAAAAGACCCGACGGACCCTCGTCCAATATGAAGCCGACCTCCACCTGAGCCCCGCTGGGGACGTCAAGCAAAATGTTGTCAAACCGGTAAACGCCCTCGACCCGGATGAGGTCGCCCCAAGAGCCGTCAACCGGCGGTGGGCAGTCGGGGAGGCCCAGACTCTGGAGGTCGTTGTTGGGAATCCGCCGCAGCAACGGGACGACACAGCCCTCCCATCTGTTCCCGGCCAGATAGAGATCAGTCAGGTTCTCCAGTTGCGCGAGCTTGGAGGGGATTGAGCCGTCGAGGTGATTGCCGTCAAGCCGCAGTGCCGTCAGGCCGGTGAGCTCCCCCAGCAACCCACTCAACCCTCCGCGAAGGTCGCTACTCGGCAGGTCGAGCTTCGTGACGCGTGGAGGGGAACCGCCGATGGTGACACCGGTCCATTTCTCCATCGGCAGGGCAGGATGCCAGTTGAGTGTCCGTTCATACCCCGCAAGCCCCGCAAGCCGATCCCGCAGAGCCAACAGGTTGTCGCGGTCCTTGAGGAGGAGGCGCTCACTCTCAGCCGGTAGTTCCGGGGGGATAGGCACGGCAAGCGAGATGTCTCCATACCGATAGGCGCCGCTGCCACCGTGGCCATCATCGAGCTCAACCAGTACCAGCCCACAGTCGGGCGGGAAGCTGCAGGTACTGGCATAAAGGAGGTCTGGCCTCTTGAGGTCCTGGGAGACTGCCAGAACCACCTCTGCAGTCGCGAAGCTGCCTTTGCCGTATAGCCAGTAGAACGAGTTCTCGGGAGCCAACAGTGATCCTTCAGGGCCCTCGAACTCAAGCGGGAACGTGCCCAAGTCGTCCCAGTCCCCACCGGCGGGTCGGGCGCTGACCCAGATGTCCTCGGCATCGCTCACGTTCTGCCAGATGCGGAGCTCGACGAGGACGGTGGCCTCGGTATCCGCTCCCTCAGCCTGCACGGGGGGAGGGCGAACGACGGCGATGGTCAGCATGGCCGCGATCGCGACGAGGGAAGCAGTACCGAGAAGAGAGGTGAGTCGCGTCACGGTGGGGGCACCCGTTCTTTTGATGCCCCCCACCCTAACGAGTGGTCGGACGAGTCACCCCACCCGCCCCTACCTTCCGCCGGCGAGGGGCGGACCCATGGGGCCCCGCCGGTGGTACATGGGGGCGCCATCGCCACCGCGGCGGAGCATGACGACCTCAGCCATGATGCTGATGGCAATCTCCTCGGGCGTCTCGGCGCCGATCGCGAGGCCGATGGGGGTGCGCACCTTGGCCAGCTCGTCGGGGTCGAAGCCCTCCTCCCGCAGGTGCTCGAGGACGGCGGCGGTGCGGCGCTTCGAGCCGATCATGCCGACGTAGGCCGCTCCCCGCCCGAGGCAGCGGCGCAGGGAGAGCTCGTCCTGCTTGTGGCCGCGGGTGACCATGACGATGGCGGTATTCGGCCCGATGGGGAAGCGGTCGAGGGCCGCCTCGAAGTCCTCGCAGATGACCTCGTCGGCTTCGGGCAGGAGCTCGGGGTCGGCAAAATCCTCGCGGTCGTCGAGGACGGCGACGTGGTAGTCGAGGAAGTCGGCGAGCCTGGAGAGGGCGCGTCCGATGTGGCCCGCGCCGACCACGAGGAAGACCGGCTTCGACTCGACGACCTCAAGGTAAACGCTCGTGGCGTCGGGAAGGCTGCGCTCGGAGAGACCCTCCGGCCCGGCGTAGACGGTCTCGGCGACGTGACGCCGGAAGGCCTCGGGGGCGCGCTCGGCGACGAGGTCGTCGAGACGCGCGTCGCCGAGAGTGCCGCTGCGGCCACCGTCGGGTTCGACGAGCATCTTCGAGCCCTGGGTGAGGGACGCCGGGCCGGGCTCGAGCACGGTCGCGAGAAGGACGGGTTCGCCCCCGCTGGCGGCTTCGAGGAGGCGCTCGGTGTGCTCGCGCATGGGGCAAGTTTACGGCGCATGGGTGTTGATCGCGCTACGATCGAGGCATACCACATCGACGGGGTCGCGCATGAGCGCACTGCAGGAACGAGATCCGGAAGTCGCCGCCATCATCGCGGACGAGCACACGCGCCAGACGGAGACGCTCGAGATCATCGCGAGCGAGAACTACGCCTCGGCAGCCGTGCTGGAGGCGACCGGTTCGGTCTTCACGAACAAGTACGCCGAGGGCTACCCCGGCAAGCGCTACTACGCGGGCAACGTGCACTCGGACCAGATCGAGTCGCTCGCGATCGAGCGGGCGAAGGCGCTCTTCGGGGCGGAGCACGTGAACGTGCAACCGACCTCGGGGGCGGAGGCGAACATGGCCGCCTACCTCGCCTTCGCCGATCCGGGCGACACGTTCCTCGGCCTCGAGCTCACGCAGGGAGGGCACCTCACGCACGGCTCGCCCGTGAATTTCAGCGGACGTCTTTACAACTTCGTGCCCTATGCCGTGGACCGCGAGACGGAAGTGGTGGACATGGCGACGGTGGCGGATCTGGCGGCGGAGGTGAAGCCGCGCATCATCGTGACGGGGGCGACCGCCTACCCGCGGCAGTTCGACTTCCCCGCCTTTGCCCAGATTGCACGGGATGCGGGGGCGCTGCTGCTGGTCGACATGTCGCACTTCGCGGGGCTGGTGGCGGGCGGCGCGCACCCCTCGCCTGTGCCCCACGCCAACATCGTCACCAGCACGACGCACAAGACGCTGCGGGGTCCGCGGGGGGCAATCGCGCTCACCACCGAGGAGCTCGGGGCGGCGCTGGACAAGGCCGTATTCCCGGGGACGCAAGGCGGACCGCACCTGCACAGCATCGCCGCCAAGGCGGTGGCCTTCGGCGAGGCGCTGAAGCCGGAGTTCCACGCGTACGCGGCGAAGATCGTGGCGAACGCCCAGACGCTGGCGGAGGCGCTGCAGGCGGGCGGCCTGCGGCTCGTCTCGGGAGGGACGGACACGCACCTGATCCTGATCGACTGCAGCACGCTCGGAATCAGCGGGATGAAGGCGCAGAACGCCCTGCAGGGCTCCGGCATCATCGCGAACAAGAACACGATCCCCTACGACGAGCGTTCACCCTTCGTCACGAGTGGTCTGCGCATCGGCACACCCGCCCTCACCTCGCGGGGGATGGGGGCGGAGGAGATGCAACGCCTGGCGGCGTGGATCGTGCGCGTGCTGCAGGACCCCGACGGGGACGGCGTGCGCGAGGGGGTGCGACAGGAGGTAGCCGAGTTCGCACGGGCGTACCCCGTACCCGGGATCACGGACGCCTAGAAACTCGGCGACCTCGTCATCGCGGGGCGTCATTGCATTGAGCACACACCGGGGCAGTGCTACGCTCCGTCGGCAGCCGGGCGCCCCGACCTTGGAGCCGGGGGAAACCCACCGTTCGGCATCCGGAGCGCCATGCGCGAATACGAACTGATGGCCGTGTACGACCTCGCGGTGATCGAGGCGGGCGGCCAGGACGCAAGCGTCGAACACCTCACGGGCCTGGTCGAACGCAACGGCGGAGCGGTCACGAAGGTGGACCACTGGGGCCGGCGGCGACTGGCCTATCCGATGAACAAGCAGCTCGATGCGGACTTCGTGGTCACTCGTATCGAGCTCGATCCGCAGGCGGTCACGCCGCTGAACGCGGACTTTGAGATTGAGGAGCGCGTCTACCGCCACCTGGTGGTGCGCGCAGACGAACTCCCTCCGCCACGGCCGGCGTTGGCGCCGGCGGGACCGCGGGGACCGGGTTCGCCGACAGGGCCCAGGCCCGAGGCGCCACCCGCGCCAGCAGGGCCAGCAGGGCCGGAGACGGTCGAGGCCGCACCTGCCCCCGAGGCGGAGGCCGCACCTGCGCCCGAGGCGGAGGCCGCACCTGCCCCCGAGGCGGAGGCCGCACCGGCGCCCGAGGCGGAGACCGCACCTGCCCCCGAGGCGGAGGCCGCACCGGCGCCCGAGGCGGAGGCCGCACCCGCCCCCGAGGCGGAGGCCGCACCGGCGCCCGAGGCGGAGACCGCACCTGCCCCCGAAGCGGAAACCGCGCCTGCTCCCGAGGCGAGCGCGGACGAGGCCGAGACGCCAGCGGGCGACGACACCGCGAAGGAGTAGCCGGCAATGGGCAACCTGAACAGGGTCATGATCATCGGCAACACGGGCCGCGATGCGGAGCTTCGCTACACGGCCAACGGCACTGCCGTCTCCGACTTCAGCATGGCCGTGAACTCCCGGCGGCGTGCGCAGCAGAGCGGCGAGTGGGAAGACGAGACCGAGTGGTTCCAGGTGGTGCTGTTCGGGGATCGCGCGGAGCGCATCAGCCAGTACATCACGAAGGGCAAGCAGCTCTACGTGGAGGGTCGCTTGCGGACCCGCAACTGGGACGACGACCAGGGCGTGCGCCACTACCGCACCGAGGTCATCGCGAACAATGTCGAGTTCCTCGACCGTCGCGGCGACGGAGGAGGCGGCGAGTGGAGCGGCGGTGGAAGCGAGCGGGGCGGCGGCAGCCGCCGCGAGTCCGCTCCCTCCGACGTGGACGACCTGCCCTTCGAATAGACGAAACCGGGGCCGCGAAGCGGTCCCCCTGCCCGGTGCGCCCGAGCGCACGAAACCCATCGGGAGGAGAACCCCATGACTGAACCTCGACCATTCACACCGCCGGCGGCTGCGCCCGGCGCACCCCCCCGCCCCGCTCCGGACCGCCCCGCGGACACGCGCCCGCCGGGTGATCGCCGCGGCGGCCCCGGGGACCGTCCCCGGCGAGGCGGCGGGGGGCGACGCTTCGGTGGGCGGCGCCGGCTCTGCCGTCTCTGCAACAAGGTGCGCTGCTCGCCGGGCGAGGAGTACAAGGTCGACTACAAGGATATCGACCGGCTGCGGCACTTCATCAACGACCGGGGGAAGATCGAGCCGCGGCGCAAACTGGCGACCTGCGCGCTGGCGCAGCGCGCGATTTCGCACGCGGTCAAGCGGGCGCGCCACCTGGGCCTGCTTCCCTACACGCTCCAGCACGTGCGCGAGACGCGCATCTTCCCGCTGCGGGGCTAGGGCCAACAGCCGATGACACGCCGCGATCGCACCACGGGCCTGCCCATCGCCCGGGGCAGGCGGCGGGCCGACTCGGGGGCCGGCGAGGGCAGGAGAGTGCTCTCGCAGGGTCTCCTGCGGTTCACGATCATCGGCGTCGCATTCGCCGCGCTGCTCGCCGTGGCAGCGCTCCTCGCCTACAACTGGTACGACGACAGCGTCGCGAAACCGGGCAAGGTGGTGCTGCAGGTGGGAGACGAGGAATTCTCCCTCTCGTACTACTCCGCGCGGCTGCTGGGATTCGCCCGGAGCGACCCCTCGGCCAGCGGCCTGCTGGTCACGCAGGCGCTGCTGGCAAGGCTGGAGGAAGAGGGGCTGACGATCGCGGCTGCGGTTGAGCGGGGCGTGGGGCTGAGCGATGAAGACGTGACCCGCGAGATCGCGCTCGAGCTCGGAGTTCCGCCCGACACCTCCCGCGGCTCCCCCTTCGACAGCCGTTACCGCGATGCCCTGCGAGATTCCGGGCTGAGCGACGCCCATTACCGCCAGGAGGCAAAGGCGCGCACGGCCGGCCGGCTGTTGCGCGCCGTGCTGCGCGAAGAGGTTGGCGCGACGGGAGCGCTCGTGCACATCCGCGTGGTAACGGCGGCCTCGCTGGAGGAGGCGGAGGCCGTGAGGGCGCGCGTCGCCGAGGGGGAGGACATGGGCACGATCGCGCAGGTGGAGTCGCTGCACGGCGAGTCGCGTCAGAACGACGGGCTGCTGCTCTCGCCCCCGGCGCTGCTCGACGAAGCGCTGCAGGAGGCGCTGGCGGACGCGGAAGCGGGAGCGCTGATCGAGCCGGTGGAGGCCGGGGATGCGTTCTGGGTGATCCGGCTCGAACGCCGCGAGGCGGAGGGGACGTACAGCGACTCGCAGATCGCCCGGCTCATGGAGCTGCGCTACGAGGAGGCGCTGGATGAAGCACGCTCGCGTGTGACAATCGAACGAGACTTCACGACAGACGACGCCAACTGGGCGATCGAAGAGGCGAGCTAGCACGTGGCAGACGAAATCGGCATCGGCTTCCTTGGCATGGGCAACGTCGGCGAGACGGTGGTGGCGACACTGCTCGAGCGCGCGGAGGCGTTCCGCGCGCAGACGGGCGCGACGCTGGCGCTGCGCCGCGTGGCCGTGAAGAACCCGGACCGGCCGCGGGGCATCGACCTGCCGGCGGGCGTGCTCACGGGCGACGCCGGAGAGGTGCTGGACGATCCCTCGGTGGACATCGTGGTGGAGGTGATCGGTGGGGACGGCGCCGCGGGCGACTACGTGCGCCGGGCGCTGGCGGGGGGCAAGCACGTGGTCTCGGCGAACAAGGAGCTGATCGCGAAGGCCGGTCCGGAGCTCTTCGACCTGGCGCGCGAGCACGGTGCGGCGTTGCGCTTCGAGGCGAGCGTGGGCGGCGGCATCCCGGTCATCTCGCCGCTGCTGCGGGACCTGCCGGCGAACCGCGTGATCGCCATCCGGGCGATCATCAACGGCACGACGAACTTCATCCTGACGAACATGGCGCAGCGTGGCGAGAGCTTCGAGGACGCGCTCGCGCAGGCACAGGAACTGGGCTACGCCGAGCCCGACCCAACGAACGACGTCGACGGGCACGATGCGGCCTTCAAGATCGCGCTCATGGCGGGGCTCGCCTTCGGAACGCACGTGCCCCCGGAGTCGGTCGCGACGGAGGGGATCCGCTCGCTCGCGCCCCAGGACTTCCAGTACGCGCGCGAGCTGGGGTACGTGATCAAGCTGCTCGCCATCGCGGAGCGGCACGGGGACGGCGTGCTGGCGCGCGTCCATCCGGCCCTCCTTCCCGAGTCGGAGCCGCTGGCGCGCGTCGATGGCGTGCAGAACGCCGCGCAGATTCAGGGCGACCTCGCGGGCACGCTCACCTTCCAGGGAGCGGGGGCGGGAGCGGCCCCCACGACGAGCGCGGTGCTGGCCGATGTGCTCGATATCGCGCGGTCGCTGGCGGAGGGGGCGCAGCCGCGCTGGGACCCGGGACCGTGGCGGAGCGGGGAGACACTGGGGCTGGGAGCCCTCGAGACGCGCTACTATCTGCGCATGACAGTGCTGGACCAGCCCGGCGTGCTCGCCCAGATCGCGCGCGTCCTCGGAGAGGCGCGCGTGAGCATCGCGGCCGTCGATCAGCGCGAGACGGACGAAGAGCACGGCACGGCGGAGCTGGCGCTGATGACACACCGCGCCCGCGAGCTGGCGGTGACGGCCGCGATCGAGACGCTGCGCGGCCTGCCCGAGGTGCGCGAGGTGGACGCCATGCTGCGCGTGGAGGCGGCGACATGACCTCGGAACCGGCGCTCCGCTCGATCGAAGAGACGCTCGCCCTGCTCGAAAGGGAGACGCGAGCCCAGCGAGAGGCGAGCGAAGCGTTGGCGCGCGAGCTCGTCCAGGTGCGCCGCCAGATACAGGCGGTGATGGAGCAGAACGAGGAAACGGGTCGGGCCTCGAGGCAGGTGGAGGCGACCGTCTCCCGCTACCAGGGGCTGCCCCAGAAGGTGACGGAGCTCTCGCAGGACTCGGAGCAGCTGCGCACGGCCCTCACGGAGGCGCGCTCGCAGCTTGAGACGAGTGAGCGGACGCGCGACTCGGAGGCCCTGGTCGCCGGCCGCGAGCTGCGGGAAGCCCTGCGGCGGCTGGACGGCCTCGAGGACCGCATGGAGCGGCTCGCCTCCGAGGCCGCCACGCGCGAGTCGAAGCTGGAACAGCTGGGACAGTCGCTGAGCGTGCTGACGGACTGGCAGCGCGAGGTACGGCAGCAGGCGGAGCAGTTCGAGCTCCGGCTCGAGCGGCTCACCGAGGTGAGCGACGAGATCGAGGGCCGGGTGCTGGCGGCGGCCGAGCACCTCCAGGAACGCCCGCTCGAGATCATCCACGAGCGCCTGCAGATACTGGGGGAGCTTGCGCACCGGGCGGAGGAGGCCATCGAGTCGCTGCGCGCCGGACAGCAGATTGGGGAGGAGGCGCTCGCGGAGATGGGCCGCCGGCGCGACGAGCAGGAGCGCTTCGAGGCGCAGGTGAGCAGGCTCGAGGGGGCGGTTGAGAACCTGGTGCGGCAGCTCGACGAGGCGCGCGGCGAGACGGCCCTGCTGGATGGGCGGCACTCGGGCCTGAGCGAACGGGTGAGCCTGATCCGCCGCGATATCGCGGAGATGGTGGACCACGTGCGGGAGGAGTTCGCCCGCTTCAGCGAGATGCAGGAGCGGTCGCGGCAGAGGCAGATCGAAGCGCTCGAACAGGAGATGCGGGAGACGAAGTTCCACACCCTCCGTCCGCCCGACGAGCCGTGAACGAGCCGCCCCGGCTCGGTGTCCTGGCCCGCTGGGCCGAGGTCCTGCCGCTCACCCCACAGACGCCCCGCATCACCCTGGGCGAAGGGGACACGCCCCTCGTGCGTTCGGTCGCGATCGAGCGGGAGCTGGGGCTCGACGAACTCTGGTTCAAGCTTGAGAGCTCGAACCCCACGGGCTCCTTCAAGGACCGCGGAATGGTGGTGGCGGTGGCGAAGGCGATGGAGCGGGGCGCCAGGGCCGTGCTCTGCGCAAGCACCGGCAACACGAGCGCAAGCGCAGCCGCCTACGCGGCCCGCTGCGGGCTGCAGGCGAGCATCCTCGTGCCGCGGGGCCGGGTGGCGGTGGGGAAGCTGGCGCAGGCGGTCGCCTTCGGGGCGCGCATCGTCGAAATCGAGGGCAGCTTCGACGATGCCCTGACGTTGGCCCGCCGCGTGGCGGAAACGCACCCCATCGCTCTGGTGAACTCGGTCAACCCCGACCGCATCGAGGGGCAGAAGACGGCCGCCTATGAGATCTGCGAGGCGCTGGGCGACGCGCCCGACGCACTCGCCATCCCCGTGGGGAACGCGGGCAACATCACCGCCTACTGGAAGGGCTTCGTGGAGTGCGCCGAGCGCGACTTCGCCACGCTTCACCCGCGGATGCTCGGTTTCCAGGCAGCGGGCGCGGCGCCGATCGTACGGGGCGAGCCGGTGGCGAACCCGCAGACGGTGGCGACCGCCATCCGCATCGGAAAGCCAGCCAGCTGGAAGCCAGCGGAACGCGCCCGCGACGAGAGCGAGGGGCTCATCGACGCGGTGAGCGACGACGATATCCTGGACGCCTACCGGCTGCTCGCGCGCAGGGAAGGGCTGTTCGTCGAGCCCGCAAGCGCGGCCAGCGTGGCCGGCCTGCGCAAGCTTGATCGCGAGGGCGCGCTGCGGGGCGCACGCGTGGTGGCCGTCCTCACGGGCTCCGGGTTGAAGGACCCCGAGACGGCGGAGGAGCACTACACGCCGGATGTGGTGAGAGCGCCCGCGTCGCTGGAGGGCGTGGAGCGGGCGCTGGAGCTGTAGCCCTCGGCTTGACCCCCCAGCGGCGGCCCGTAGACTCGCCCCCATGCGCACCCTTGCCCGACTGATAGCTCCGGCCGCGCTCGCGGGCGTGCTCGCGCTGGCGGCCAGCGCCCCCCTGCTGGCGCTCGACGGGCCGCCCACGAGCGACGCTCCCCGGACCGCTGTGCAGGAGGCAGAAGGTGGTCGCGACGTGGTTCCGCCGCTGATCTGGGCGATCGTCGGGGCGGGGCTCTTCTGTGGTGGGCTGGGCGTCCTCTACCTGCTGAAGCGCGAGCTCGGCGGCTTCGAATTGAAGCCGGGGGCGTGGACGGCCCCGATCAGCGTGATCGCGAGCCGCTCGCTTCCAGTCGAGGAGTCGGACTACCCAGAGCCCGAGGACGACGACCACGGCCACTGAGGCCCAGCTCGGCGCATCTCCTCCCGTGACACGACTACTGCTGGCGACCAACAACCCCGGCAAGGTGCGCGAGATGCGCCGCCTGCTCGGGAACGAGCCGTTCGAAGTGGTCACGCCTGCCGAGCTGGGTATCGCGCTGGATGTGGTGGAGGACGGCGAGGGCTACGCGGAGAACGCGACGCTGAAGGCGCGCGCCTTCGCGGAGGCGGGGGACTGCCTCGCCCTGGCGGACGACTCCGGCATCGAGGTAGACGCGCTCGGCGGTCCGGGGCCCCGCTCCGCTCGCTACGGTGGCCCCGGCCTCGACGACGCGGGCCGCACGCAGCTGATGCTGCGCGAGCTGCAGGATGTCCCGGACGGTGCGCGGGGAGCGCGCTACCGCGCGGTCGTGGCAGTCGCGTGGCCGGACGGGCGCGCGGAGCAGTTCGAAGGCACGTGGGAAGGCTCGATCGGCCGCGAGCTTCGGGGCGAGAACGGCTTCGGCTACGACCCCATCTTCCGCACCACGGACGGCCGCAGCGCGGCCGAGCTCGGTCCCGGGGAGAAGGACGCGGTCAGCCATCGGGGGCAGGCGGTGCGGGCGGCCGCCCGCTGGCTGCGGGAGCGCGGCGGGCTGTCGCCCGCCTGAGGGGAGCGCGCGGAGCCGCGTCACTGGGAGGGGCTCGCAGCTGGAGCAGTGGGCTCTAGACTGGCGCGGTGAGACGGCTACAGCGCAGAGGTCCGGGGGCCGCGGGGCGGCTAGTGGCGCTGGTCGTCGGGACAGTCGCGCTGGCGGCCTGCGGGGGAGGTGGCGGAGCGGGACCCGCGGAAACAGCGGGGTCGGAGACAGTGATCGAGGCCCCGGGACATGAGATCGTCTTCCTGGGGGAGTTTCCCGAGTACCTCCAGGAGGAGATTCGCTACGAGGCGAACCTGGTGGTCGACATCTTCAGCGAGCGCTTCGGGCTCGCGCCGCCGGAGACGGTTGTCATCTTCGCCCAGACCCGACAGCAGATGGTCGACGCGTACCGCGAACTGACCGGCAACCCGCTGCCCGGCTCGGTGCTGTGCTTCGCCGAACGGCTGGCCGACGGCCGCTACGTGATCTTCATCAGCATCGGGAATTGCGGCTTCGGCTACACGGTGAGCGAAGCTGCGGGCTTCGTGCTGGCGCACGAGTTCTTCCACGTGGTGCAGCTCTCGCTGTCGCCCAACCTGCCGGGGCCGTACTGGTTGCGGGAGGGCTCGGCCGAGTACGCGATGGCGCTCTTCGGCGACGGCGCCAGGCGAATGGAATACAGGGCCTTTCGCAATTCCGTGCGGCTCCGGAACGCGTCCTGGACGGGCACGCTCAGGGACGCCGGGGCGGACAGCAGCTACCCACCGGGGCACGAGCACTACTTCCTCGGCTTTCTTGCAGCCGAACGGCTGGTGGAATTGGCGGGGGAGGAGGCGCTGCTCGAGTACTTCAGGCTGCTGCCATCGAGCACGAGCTGGCGGGAAGCGTTTCAGCAGGCGTTCGGGAGAACGGTCGACGAGTTCTACGAGGAGTTCGAGCCATACCGGGCGGAAGCGATCGCAAACTACCGCACCATCCAGGGGCGGGTCGTTCGGCCGGACGGGGAGGGACGCGGCGGCGTGACGCTGCTGGCCCTGGACGAATTCGAGCTGAAGGGCGGGTACGGAGAGTCGGCCCCCGACGGTTCGTTCAGCATCGGCCTCACGAAAAGCGGGAGCTACCGCGTGGAGGTCTACGTGGTCGATACCACGGGGCTCTGCCACCGGTCCGGCTGGTACGTCGAGGGCGGGAGGCTCTCCGCGACGGCGGGCGAAGCAACCTACATCGCCGTCAAGGGCGGGCAAGCCACCGTCATCGACATCGAGCTTCCCGCCCAACCGGAGAGGCAGGCGGCCCCCGGTTCCTGCGTGCAGTAGGGCTAGCGAGCGGCGGCGGGCGCTTCCTTGTTGGCGTCGATGACGCGCTGGGCGACGTTGCCGGGAACTTCCTCGTAGCGGTCGAATTCGAGCTCGAAGAGGCCGCGGCCCTGTGTGAGGGAGCGGAGGTCGGAGGCGTAGCGCTGGACCTCGGCGAGGGGCACGTCGGCTTCGACGACGCTCAGCGAGCCATCCGGGGCGATGCCGTGGATGCGCGCGCGCTTGGTGTTGAGGTCGCCGACGATGTCGCCCGCCTTGGCCTCGGGGGTGCGCACACGGATCGTCATGACCGGCTCGAGGAGGACTGCATGGGCGCCCGCAACGGCCTCCTTCAGGGCCTGGTTGGCGGCAAGCTTGAAAGCCATCTCGCTCGAGTCGACGGGGTGGTGCTTGCCGTCGAAGAGCGTGACCTCGCAGTCGGTCAGTTCGTAGCCGGCGACCACGCCTTCACGAGCGGTCTCCATGACGCCCTTTTGGACGGCGGGGATGAACTCGCGGGGGACGGAGCCGCCCACCACCTTGCTGTTGAACTGGAGCCCCGAGCCGCGCGTGAGGGGCTTGATCTCGATGGAGACGCGGGCGTACTGGCCGTGGCCGCCGGTCTGCTTCTTGTGGGTGTAGTCGGCGGATGAGGTCCTGCCGACGGTCTCGCGGTAGGGAACGCGCGGCAGGGACAACTCGACCTCAATGTTGAACTTCTGCAGGAGGCGTCCGACGGCCACGTCGAGGTGGGCGTCTCCGAGGCCTTCGAGGATGGTCTGGCTGGTGCTGGCATCGCGGCGGAGGCGGAGGCCGGGATCCTCCTCGACGAGGCGCTGGAGGCTCGGGCCGAGCTTGTCAACGGCGGCATTGGCGCCGGGGCGCACGGCCATGCTGTAGACGGGCTCGGGGAAGGTCATGGCGGGCAGCAGGACGGGCTCGTCCTTGGTCGCGAGGGTGTCGCCCGTAGCGGTGTGGCTCAGCTTGGCGACCACGCCGATGTCGCCGGGGGAGAGCGCCTCGACGGGCTCCTGGTCCTTCCCGCGCTGGCGGTAGATCGTGCCGAGGCGCTCATCGGCGGACTTGCTGCTGTTCCAGAGGTGGGTATCGGCCTTGACGGCGCCGGTCATCACGCGGAGGTAGCTGAGGCGGCCAACGTAGGGGTCGGCGGACGTCTTGAAGACGAGGACGGCGGGCGACGTATCCCCGCTCACCTCGAGCCCTTCGCCCTCCGCGTCGACGACCTCGCGCTGGAGCGGGGTGGGAGCGATGGCGACGAGGGCGTCGAGCACCTGGCGGACACCGACCTGGTGGGTGGCGGAGGCGCAGAGGACGGGAACGATGTCGCCCGCCGCGAGGGCCGTGCGGAGGGCGGCGTTCAGCTCGTCGACCGTGATCTCCTCGTCCTCGAAATACTTGGTCATGAGGTCGTCGTCGTTCTCGACGATGCTCTCGACGAGGGCGCCGCGCAGCTCGTCGGCGGTGTCCTCGTAGCCGGCGGGCACGTCGCCGGGCTCGCCGCTCTCACCGAGATACGCCTTCATGGCGAGCAGGTCGATGACGCCGCCGAGGTCGTGGCTCTCGCCGATGGGGAGGAAGAGGGGGGCGACGGCCGTGCCCCACTTCTCGCGGAGGGAGTCGAGCACGGTGTTGAAGTCGGCGTTCTCGCGATCGAGGCGGTTGACAAGGATGATGCGGGGCAGGCCGCGCTCCTCGGCAATCTGCCAGACGCGGTCGGTACCCACCTCGGGCCCAGAGACGGCATCGACGACGATGAGGGCGAGGTCGGCGGCGCGCACGCCGCAGATGACCTCGGAGACGAAGTCGGCGTAGCCGGGGGTGTCGATGAGGTTGACCTTGGCGCCGTTCCACTCGACGGGGATGACGGAGAGGTTGAGGCTGAACTTGCGGCGGTGCTCGTCCTCGTCGTAGTCGCCGATGGTGTTCTGCTCCTCGATGGAACCCATCCGCGTGACTGCCCCGCTCACGAAGAGGGCCGCCTCGCCCAGCGTCGTCTTGCCCACGTTGCCGTGGCCGGCGAGAACAACGTTGCGAATGTCTTCGGAAGGGTAGAGCTTCATCGGTGGGAGCCTCGTGGCCGATCGGGCCGGGGATTGGGAGGGGAGTGTACGCGCTTGGGCTCCCCGGCGGCGGCAGGCGGGGGACGCCTCCTGTAGACTGCGGTCGCACGCATGTTCGATTCACCACGCACGTACGTTGCACTTGACCTCGAGACGACGGGCCTCGACCCGACCGACGACCGGATGACCGAGATCGGGGCCGTGCGGTTCGACGAGGAGGGCCGCGAGCTGGCCGTCTTCGACCGGCTGGTCGACCCCGGACGACCCATCCCCGCGTTCACCGAGAAGCTGACCGGGATCACGAACGAGGACGTGCGGGGGGCGCCGGCGTTCGCGGCGATCGCGAACGACCTGGCGCTGTTCGTGGGGGAGAGCGCGGTCGTCGGGCAGAACGTGCGCTTCGACCTCGCCTTCCTGGCGGAGGCGGGCGTTGAGTTCGAGGGGCCCGCCCTGGACACGCTGCGGTTCGCGCGCGTCCTCTTCCCCGAGGGCCCCGGGGCGCTCTCGGACCTGGCCGCCAAGCTCGGGGTTGAGATGCCGGTCGCGCACCGCGCCCTCGCCGACGCACGGACGGCGGCGAGGGTGTTCCTGGCGCTGCGGGAGCGGGCGGAGGCATTGCCGGCGGGCGAACGAACGTCGCTCGCGCGGCTCGTGGCGCTGGACGAGCCCGCCCTCGCACGCGAGATCGGGGGCGAGGCGCTCGCCGGGGACGAGACGGTCGAAGCGCCGGCGCTGCCGCAGCGCTGGCAGCCGCCGGAGCCGCTGCAGCGCTCGGAGATGCCCGAACCGGTCACGCAGCCGGAGGTGCGCGAGGCGCTCGCGGGGGCGGCGCGGGTGGTGGCGCGCTTCGAGGAGCGCCCCCAGCAGGTGGAGATGGCGGAAGCGGTCGCGGAGGCGTTCTCGGACGGGGGCCACTGGCTGATCGAGGCGGGCACGGGCGTGGGCAAGTCACTCGCCTACCTCATCCCGGCAGCGCTCTACGCACTGCGCAACGGCGCCCGCGTGGTCATCTCGACGAACACGATCGCGCTGCAGGAGCAGCTGCTGGGGAAGGACGTGCCGGCGCTGCGCGAGATCCTGCGGGAGGCGGGCGCCATCGCCGCTCCGGACGACCTGCGCGTGGCGCTCCTGAAGGGCCGCGCCAACTACCTCTGCGTGCAGCGCTGGATGGGACACCCCGCCAGCCTTGGCGACCCGGACGTGGCCCGGCTGGCGGGATCGCTGGCGCGCTGGCTGCCGAAGACACAGAGCGGAGACCGCTCGGAGCTGCGCCTCGACCCCGGCGCACGCGCGGCCTGGGCGCGCTTCTCCGCCTCCGACGCCGACTGCCTCTCGCGCCAGCACACCTTCGTGCGGGAGGGGCGCTGCTTCCTGCAGCGGGCGCGAAAGACGGCCGAGGGATCGCACCTGGTGGTGGTGAACCACGCCCTCCTGCTGGCCGACCTCGCGAGCGGGGGGAGCGCCATCCCCGCGTTCGATCACCTCATCATCGACGAGGCCCACAACCTGGAGGCGCAGGCCACGCAGCAGTTCGGCCTCCACATCGGGTTGCGGCAGGTCACGGACGCGCTTGAGGCGATCCACCGCCCTCGAACGTCCGAGCGGCGCGAGGGCGGCATCGTGGCGAACACGGGCCTGCCCGAGGCGCTGGGGGCAGGCGCGGCGACCGCCCTGAAGGCGTCGGTCGGGGGAGCGGTGGAGGGGGTGGCGCGGCCCTTCGAGGCGCTGGGCGCGGTCGCCGGGGAGGCGCGCGACGACCGCGTCAGCATCACCCCGGGCGTGCGCTCGGGCACGCCCTGGGGGGAGGTGGAGGAGGCCTGGAGCGTGCTCGACGGCAGGCTTGTGGGCGCGGTCGAGCACAGCCGCGCGGCGGCGGGCCTGCTGGGTGGGGAGGAGGGCGCCGCCGGGGCAGGCGAGCTGGAGGCGGCGGCGGGACGGCTCGAAGGCGTCCGGCTGGACCTCCAACACCTCGTCGAAGGGAACGACCCGAACGCCATCGTGTGGGCCTCGATGACGCGGGACGGGCGGGGGGCGCTCAACTCCGCCCCGCTGGAGGTGGGACCACAGCTGGCGGACGAGCTGTTTGCCGGCCGGGCGACCGTCATCGCCACGAGCGCGACATTGGCGGCGGGGGGCTCGATGGCATTCACGGCGGAGCAGATGGGCCTGCCCGACGCAGGCGCACTGGCGCTGGGCTCGCCCTTCGACTACGAGCGCTCGACCCTGCTGGCGACACCCACGGGCTTCCCCGATCCCAGCGCCCAGGGGTACGACGAGGCGGCGGCAGAGGCGATCATCGAGCTGGTGCTGGCGTCTGAGGGGAGGGCACTGGCGCTGTTCACCTCGCACGCCTCGCTACGGCGCGTGGCCGAGCTCTCGCGGGCGGCGCTCGAAGGGGAGGGCATCAGCGTGCTCGTGCAGGACCGCGACGGCGCGCCGCGCCAGTTGATGCGCAACCTGATCGAGGATCCCCGTGCGGTCATCTTCGGGACGGCGAGCTTCTGGGAAGGCATCGACATCCGCGGCGATGCGCTTTCGCTCGTCGCCATCGCCCGGCTGCCGTTCGCCGTGCCCACGGACCCGATCCACAAGGCCCGCTCGGAGCTCTACGACGACCCCTTCCGGGGGTACTCGCTGCCGGGGGCGATCCTGCGGTTCCGGCAGGGGTTCGGCCGCCTGATCCGCGACCGTGAGGACCAGGGCGTGGTGGCCGTGCTCGACAGCCGCATCCGCACGCGCCGCTACGGGCGCGAGTTTCTGGAGGCGATCCCGACCTGCACACGGCTCAACGCGGACATCCCGACGCTCGCGGCGCGCACACGCGAGTGGCTCGCCCGATGAGCGCGCCGCGGCCCCTGCCGCAGCGCATCACGGGTGACTGGGTCTCCCTGCGGCGCGTCGAGGGGGAAGGCGTGACGCGCTACGAGGTGCGGCGCCGGGGAAAGCGCGGAGTCATCGGGGAGGTCGCGATCGACCTCTCGGGCGAGGCGCCCTTCATCGAGCGGCTGTGCATCGACGAGGGGGCGCGAGGCTACGGGGCGGGGTCGGGCGCGGCCACGGCGCTGCTGGGGTCGCTGGCACGGCGCTACCCGGTCGTGCGGACATGGGCGCCACCGGACCGGGGGCTGGCCGTCTATTTCTGGGTGCGGATGGGGTTCCGGCCCGTAGGGGGCGAGGGGCCGAACGGGGGGCTCGGGTTCGAGCAGGTCCTGAGCCGGCGGCGCACCCGCCGAGGGACTGGACAAAGGGCGTAAGGTTAAGGAGTGGATTCGCGCGAGGCGGGGCGTCGAACCCAACGGGGTTTCACATGCAGGCCACCAGGCAGCCCGCGGCAACGGGAACATGCAGGCACCATTGGATCATCGCGACGCCCAACGGGCACACAAGCCGGGGCACCTGCAAGCATTGCGGGACGGAGCGTGACTTCGAGAACTCGGAGAGCGAACGGCTCTGGCGCAGTCGCAGGTCGGGCCGGAAGGCGCCGCGACCGAACCGTCGGTAGTCCGCACCGTACACTGACCCTGTGACACCACAACTCGCTGTTGAGCTCGCGCCCGGGCGCAAGACGAACCTGAGCCTGCGCAACCCGGTGATGCCCGCCTCGGGCACGTTCAGCTGGGGAGTCGAATTCGCCCGGCAATTCGACGTGAACCGGCTGGGGGCGATCGTCTCGAAAGCCGTCACGCCGCTTCCGCGCGCGGGCAACCCGCAGCCGCGCGTGGCGGAGACGCCTTCGGGCATGCTCAACTCCATCGGCCTCCAGAACCTCGGCGTGGATCGCGTCGTCGAGGAGATGGCGCCGGTCTGGGCGGGCTGGGACGCGCCCGTCATCGTGAACATCGCCGGGGACACGGCAGGGGACTACGCCGACCTCGCGGCGGCCTTCGACGGCGTGCCGGGCGTGTCCGCGCTGGAGCTCAACTTCAGCTGTCCCAACGTCGACAACGGGCTCGACTTCGGGCTGAGCGCGACGGCGGCGGCGCAGGCGACGCGGGGGGCGGTGCGCGCCACCGAGCTTCCCGTCATCGTGAAGCTGACGCCGGTGGCGCAGGACCCCGCGGTGATCGCCCGCGCCTGCGCAGACGAAGGCGCAGCCGCCATCTGCGCGATCAACACGATTCCCGGGCTCGCCATCGACGCGGAGGCGCGGCGGCCCCTGCTGCCACGGGGGAGCGGCGGGCTGAGCGGACCCGCGATCAAGCCGGTCGCACTGCGCGTCGTCTACGAGGTGGCGCAGGCCGTCCGGGTACCCGTCATCGGCTGCGGGGGCATCGCGAGCGGGCTCGACGCCGTCGAGTTCCTGATGGCGGGGGCGACGGCGGTGCAGGTGGGCACGGCCACGTTCGCGAACCCGCGGGCGCCGCTCGACGTGCTGGAGGGGCTGGAGGCGTGGCTGGAGGAGCACGGCGTGGCGGACGTGCACGACATCATCGGGTGCGCGCAGCCGGTCCTTGCCTAAGCCGATACCGACCTTGCGGTAGGCTGGAACCACGGGGTGTAGCTCAGCCAGGCAGAGCACGCGGTTTGGGGCCGCGAGGCCCCCGGTTCAAATCCGGGCACCCCGACCAACTCAGCGCGAGGTCTGCCGGAATGCCGCTCAAGGGTCTCGGATTGACGCTCCTGCTTGTGGCGGTGGTGGCCGCATCGCTGGCCTGTGGCTCGCCGGAGCCTGCGGCGCCGCCAGCGACCCCGGTTCCCGAAGCGACACCGACGACCACGCCTACACCGGACCCCACTGCCGCGCCAGCAACCGCCACGCCGACCGAGGCGGACGCCGCTACCCCCACCGCGACTCCGTCCCCCGCCGAGGAACCGCCCGAGGACGACGTGGAGACGCTCCCCGCCGAGCTCGCGGCAATCGCGCTCGCGCCGGTCCTCGAGGAGTTCGGGGAGAGCGCCCGGAACCTCACGGGGCGCGCCTTTCCCCTTCGCCTCGCCGATGAGCGCGGCGAGCTCTGGGCCGTGGTCACCAACGGGCCGCAGCCCCTCTACCTCGACGAGGAAGACGAGCCGGTCAACTTCTTTCACTTCGTCGCGCTCTACAGGCGGCACGCCGATGGCTCGTGGTCCGAGCGGCTGGCGGAGGTGACCCTGGAGACGGCGCCCCAGCGAACGCAGGTGGTGGAGCTGTTCGACGCAGGTCCGCGCGGGCGGCAAGAGCCCGCAGTGCTGATCGCGATAACCGGTCCCACGGGGGCGCATGCCGGGACGCTCGACGTCCTGCTTGTGGAGGGGGAGAGCCTCACAACGGTCGTCTCCCACATCAGCCCGCAGCCCGACCCGGGCAGCCTGACCGATCTCGACGGGGACGGTGTCGTCGAGGTCATCCTCAACACCTCGGACCCGTATGTCTTCTGCTACGCCTGTTTGGTGGAGGAGAAGCACGAGCAGATCCACCGGTGGACCGGGACGGCCTACGAGCCCGTGGCGCTTGCGGCGCCGGAGGGCCTGAGCGGCGACCTCGCGACGAGAGCGGAACGGGTCGTCAGTCTCGCCGGGGCGGACCTCTGGCGGGACGCGGCAACGCTCGCCATCGAGACATCGCGCCGGGCGCCCGATCACGAAGGATTGCGCTGGCTCTCGGTGGTCGTAAACCGGACAGCTGCACAGCGGCTGGGGCACGCCGGATCGCCCGACCAGCCACTGCTGACGAACGTCCTCGCGGGGGAGTACGGCGCCGCCTTCGCGCTGATGCGAGCGCTGCCGCCGGAGGAAGCGTTCGCCCTCGACGGGCCGCTGATCAGCGCCACCGCGGCCGAGGAGAACCTGCCGACGATGGTCGCCTACCTGCTCTCCTACACGGCCGAGGCGCTGCACGTCCGCGACGATGACCCCGCCATCCACGCGGTCCGGGCCCTGGGACTGGCGCTGGCGTCGCCGGACGACCTCGCGGTGGCGCGGGAGGCGATCGGGGAGGCACTGCGGCTGGCGCCCGAGGACACCTTCCTCCAGGAGGCGACGGCGTACCTGGCATCGGTCGAGCGAGCGCCGGGGCTGCCGGCGGAGGCTCCCTCCCCGGAGACGCTCCTGGAGGCGCCGGACCCTTCGTACTTCGAGGAGTACACGCTCGGGACGGGGGACCGGGGCCGGCGCGTGCGGGCACTGCAGCAGCGCCTCGCCCGCGTCCGAGGGCTCGGGTTCCAGGACCCGGGCCGCTACTACGACATCTACGACGAGGCCACGCGCGATGCCGTCCTGAAGCTGCAGGTCGCGGCCGAGCTGCCCCCCGCGGGAGTCGTCGACGGGCCCACGTGGGAGGCGCTGGAGGCGGCGGTGGCGAGGGAGGAGGCGCCCCCGGCGCCCGCCCCCGTCAGGAAGCCCCGCCCCGTGGTCGCACAGACGGCGCACGGTGACGCCGGACAGCCGGTGGTCTACCTGACCTTCGACGACGGCCCCCACCCCACGTGGACGCCACAGGTGCTGGAGGTGCTCGCGCGGCACGGCGCCACGGCGACGTTCTTCGTGCTGGGCCAGAGCGTGCAGGCCTATCCGGAGCTGGCCTCGAGCCTGGTGGAAGCAGGACACGACGCCGAGAACCACACCTTCGACCATGCTTCGCTGGACAAGGTCGACCGCGCGACATTCATCGCGGAGGTGCGAGACACGGATGCCGCTCTCCACGCGGCGGTGGGCGAGCGGGTGGACCCGATCTCCTGCCTGCGGCCGCCGTATGGCGCCTACGACGAGCAGACGAGCGCGCTCGCGGCGGAGCTGGGGAAAACGCTCACGCTGTGGAACGTGGACCCCCAGGACTGGCGCCGTCCCGGGACAGAGCAGATCGCGGAGCACCTGCTCTCGCACGCTCGCCCGGGAGCGATCCTGCTCATGCACGACGGCGGAGGCGAGCGCTCGCAGACGGTGGCGGCGCTCGACACGGTCCTCGGGGAGCTCTCGGCGCGCGGGTACACGTTCGCACTGCTATGCCAGTAGGGGGTCTGCGCTGGCGGCCCACCAGAGGGCTGGCTACCATGACCAGAGCCTTGCGGGAGCGATGGTGGTGAACGACGACTTTGGGATCGACCTGGACGAGGTGCGCCGCGTTATCGAGAACTCGGAGGTGCTGATCATCCGCCTCGAGACTGTGGGCAGCCGCGTGCTCGTCGACTTTCGCAGCAACTCCACGCAACCTCCCTTCATCACGCGCGTGCCTCGCGTGAACTCGGTCGAGGAGCGGGTGCGGGCGGTGAAGGAGCTGCGGCCGGCCTTCCCCTATCCGGAGAAGCTGATGTCGTTCGCCTGGCCGAGGCGGGTCACCGTGATCGCGGAGTCGGGCTTGTGGGACGTGGTGCGGCAGCGGCTGGAGGCGATCGGCGGGGAGGCGGCGTCCGAGGCGGCGGCGCGAGTCCACCGCGAGCTGCTGGACGAGGAGCGGCGCGAGGTCGTGGCGGCAGTGCGAGGCGGCGAGGGCATGCGCACGATCTGGCAGCGCGAATGAGCGACACAGTCCCCATCGACCTGCGCAGCGACACGGTGACGCAGCCGGACGCAGCCATGCGCCGCGCAATGGCGGAGGCGGAGGTGGGCGACGACGTGTTCGGGGACGACCCAAGCGTCAATCGCCTCGAGGCGCTCGCGGCCGAGCGCGTGGGCAAGGAAGCGGCCATGTTCGTGCCGAGCGGCACGATGGCGAACCTGGTGGCCGTGCTGAGCCATACCCGCCCCACGGACGAGGTGCTCCTCGGGGAGGAGTCGCACATCTTCAACTACGAGGTGGCGGGGGCGGCGCGGGTCGGGGGCGTGCAGCTGCACCCCCTTCCCAACGACGGCGGGGGGGGCTTGGCGGAGGAAGACGTGCAGGCGGCCGTGCGCGAGCCGAACATTCACGCACCGCGGACGGCGCTGCTCTGCCTGGAGAACACCCACAACCGTTGCGGAGGCGCGGTCGTGCCCCTTGCGAAGATGGAAGCGCTGGCGGGCATCGCGCGGGAGGCGGGAGCGACGGTGCACCTCGACGGGGCGCGCATCTTCAACGCCGAAGTCGCCAGCGAGACGGCGGCGGCGGATCTGGCCGCGCCGGCCGACTCGATCTCCTTCTGCCTGTCCAAGGGGCTGGCGTGCCCGGTCGGGTCGCTGCTCTGCGGCCCGCGCGACCTGATCGAACGGGCGCGCCGCGAGCGCAAGATGCTGGGTGGGGGGATGCGGCAGGCAGGGGTGCTCGCAGCCGCGGGCATCCACGCGCTGGCCCACAACATCGAGCGCCTCGCCGAGGACCATGCGAACGCGCGCACGCTGGCGGAAGGGCTGGGGCGGCTGGGGGCGTTCGCGGTGCAGGCGCCCGCGACGAACATCGTCGTGCTGCGGGTGCTGGAGGGGACGCGTGACGGCTGGCTCGCAGCGTTCGCCGATGCGGGCGTGCGAGCGGTACCCTTCGGCGCCGGACGCATCCGCATGGTCACGCACAAGGACGTCGATGCGGTGGGCATCGAAGAGGCGCTGCGGCGGATCGAGCGGGCGGCGGTAGCGCTCGGGTGAAGCGCCCGCTGGCCCTGGCCGTCATCGCACTGGCGGGCACGGCGCTCGTGGCGTGCGGCTCGGAACCGCTCGAAGCGCACCCGTCCCTCGTCGCCGAAGCGCCCTGGACCGGTCCCGAACGGCTGCGCTACAACCTCCTGGAGCGGGAGAGCCTGGAAGGCACGTGCGTACTCGAGACCGAGCCGGAAGTGACGCCGGGCGTTACCGAGGTCCGCCGTTTCTGTCGTGACGCGGAGGAGGGGCGCTACGAGGACAACGGCTCCGCCCTGGTCGACTCCGTGACCCTGCGGCCGATCTCGTCGCTGCGGGTGGTCGTGGACCAGGAGGAAGGCGACTCGCGGCACTTCGCGACAAGGTACGCGCCGGGCGAAGGCCTGGTGCGGTTCGCATCGAAGCAGTACGAGGAGGGTGGAGAAGAGCCGAGCGACAGCCTGGACGCCCAGCGAGACCTTCCCGAGCCGACGGAGGCGGTTCCCGAACCAGCCTGGTACGACGACGAAGAGCTGCTGTGGCTGGTGCGGGCCATCCCGCTCACGGAGGGGTTCGAGGGGTCCTTCACGAATGTCAACGCGTCCACGGGCAGGGTCTTTCCGGCGGATGTGACGGTGGAGAGGCGGGAGGAGGTGGAAGTTCCCGCGGGAAGGTTCGCGACGTGGAAGATCCGGATCGAGACGAGCACGGTGACCCAGTTGATCTGGGTCGAGCAGGATGCCCCCCACAGGGTTGTCAGGGCGAGGATCGAGCGCCTGACGTACGAATTGGCAGCTATCGAGGAGTAGGGACGGCAGGATTCTACAGATTTAGGGGGCGCTGCTGAGAGGACGTTGGCGGTGTCGTGAAGGCTGTTCGTGAGGCCGCCGGGCGTTCTCGCCGCAACTCACGATTTATGTCGTTCGATTGTCTTGACACCCCGCAGGAGCATTCTAGTATGCCGGAGCCACCCGAGAACGCGAGCGTTGATGCCTGTCGTAGTCGCCGTTAGCCGAGATTCCCGAATGCGGGACGCCCTCGATACGTACTTGCGCGAGCGGGGCTACGATGTGGTCACTTTCGCGAACTACGACGAACTCATGGGGCGGCTCGATCCGGCGGCGCCTGAGGCGATGGTCGTAGACGTTCAGGGGGTACCGCGGGGCGAGCCGGGGTCGCGTTTCACGCAGTTCAGCCAGTGGCTTTCGCGCACGTACCTGGATGCGGAAATCCCCTCGCTGGTCTACCTGCTCCGGAAGGGCTCGCGACGGCCCCATTTCCACCTTCCCGGCCCTGTCATCAAGAAGCCCTTCCCGCTGGAGAAGCTGGGGGAGACGCTTCGCAGCCTGCTGGGCGACCCTTCGCGGGCCGCGCATGCGCCCTTCGAGGTCGAGATCGACACGAACACGCTCACGGGAAGCAATGGCTCCGAGCACCTGACGAACATCGAGGCGAACCTGCTGGCCTACCTGATGCAGCACGAGGGCGAGATCCTGCACCCCCGCAAGCTGCTGGCCGAGGTCTGGCAGTACCACGACGACGCCGGGGCGAACACGCTCGTGCGCGCCCACGTGAGCAACCTGCGGCGGAAGATGCGGGCCGTGCTCGGTAGCGACGAGCAGCTCGAGACCATCCGTGGCAAGGGCTACCGTTTCGTCGCCTGACGCGATGGCCTAGCGTCCCGCGCCCGTGACCCTTCCCATTCTCGCCGCTGCGTGGCTCCTGGGCTTCGCGGCGGTTGGCGTGTGGGGCGCGCCCGTGTGGGTGGCGGGGGCGTGGTTCGCGGCGGCAGGGCCGGCGGCGTGGGCACTGAGGGGACGAGGGGCGGGACTGTTGCTCCTGGTGGCGGCGGTCGTCGCCCTCCTGGGTGCGTGGCGCTTCCAGGCTTGGGCCGAGGCGCCCCTGCCCGACCTCGCAGGCTCGATCGGCGCGGAGGTGACGATCGAAGGGCGCATCGACTCCGAGCCGGACCCCGGCCTGACGACGCTGCGGTACGTCGTCCGCGCGGAACGGGTGGAAGAAGGGGCTGGCTGGCGCGAGACCGGGGGGCGCGCGCTGATCACCGCGCGGCAGACGGAAACCCTCGGCTACGGGACGCGCGTACGGGTCTCGGGGCGGCTGGAGGCGCCCCCCGTGCTGGAAGCGTTCGACTATCGCGCCTTTCTCGCTCGCCGGGACATCGTCGGGACGATGAGCTTCCCGCGGGTGGAACAGACCGGGAACGCGCCCCGATGGAGTCCCCGCGCCCTCGCCTCGGAGATGCGGCTGCGGCTGGAACGGTCCATGCAGGCCGCCCTGCCCGAGCCGGCCGCCTCGCTGGGATCCGGCATCGTGTTGGGGCGCGACGCGACCATGCCGAGGGAGCTGACCAACGCCTTCCGCGAGACGGGGCTCGCACACTTCGTCGCGGTCTCGGGATCGAACATCGCGCTGGTGACGGCGCTCGCGTTCCTGCTGTTCGTCCCGCTGGTGGGGCGCAATTGGGCGACGCTCCCCGCTGGGGCCTCGCTCGGGCTCTACGTGGTTCTTGCAGGGGCGGAGGAGACGGTGGTGCGGGCGGGAGTCATGGCGCTGATCGTGCTCGTGGGCTTCTGGCTGGGCCGCCCCCGGAGCGGGCTCGCCGCCCTGGGGGCGGCGGCGCTCCTGATGACGGCGGCGCAGCCCCGACTGGCCCTGGAGGCGGGCTTCCAGCTGAGCGTGGCCTCCACGGCCGGACTGATGGTCTTTGGGCCCTGGATTCACTACGCACTGGCGTGGACGACGGCGAGGGTGGGCGCCGGCGGAGCGATCCCCAACGTGGCGCTGGAGGTGGCGGCGCTCTCGCTGGCCGCCTGGGTGGCGGCGCTGCCGATCATCTGGGTGACGTTCGGGCAGGTGTCGCTCATCGGCCCGGTGGTGAACATCCCGACGGTACCGGTGTTCGCGGTCGCCTTCTGGTTGAGCGGGGCGGCGGCCATCGCGGGGGTGGTCTGGGAGCCGGCGGGATGGGCCATCGGGCTGGTCGCCTACTACCCGCTGGCGTTCATCATCTGGATGGCGGAGGCGGGGGCGAGCGTGCCCCGGGCGGCCGTCGCGGTGCCCCGCTTCGGGGCGGAAGCGGCGCTCCTGGCGAGCGCGGCGCTGGGCGCGCTGGCGTGGCCCGCCTACCGCTACTTCGCCCCGCGCATTGCGCCGCCGGAGACGCGAGGGGGCTTCGCGCAGACCGTGCGAGCGACCGCGCTCGCGGGCGCCGCGGGGGCGCTCGTGGCGGCGGTCGTCGCCATCAGCGTGTGGCCCATCCAGGGGCCGGGCGAGCTGCAGGTGACCGTGCTGGATGTGGGCCAGGGGGACGCGATCCTCGTGACAACCCCGAACGGAAAGCGCGTGGTGGTTGACGGAGGTCCGAGCGGCATCGTCCTCGCGCGGGAGCTCGGCGAGGTGCTCCCGCACTGGCAGCGCGGCATCGCCGCTGCCGTGCTCACGCACCCCGACGCGGACCACGTGGGCGGACTGCCGGCGCTGCTCGACCGTTTCGGCGTGAAGCAGGTGTACGACAGCGGAGCGCGGCACGATACGGCGATCTTCGCGCGCTTCGACGAAGAGGCGGGACCCCGACGGACGCTCCGCCGCGGCGACGCCTTCGAGGTGGACGGGGTGCGCTTCGAGACGTTGTGGCCGCAGCCGGGGGCGCTCGACGGGCCGCGGAACGCGTCGTCGGTGGTGCTACGTCTGACCTACGGGGACGCCACGATCCTGCTCACGGGCGACATCGAGGAGACGGCGCAGGAAGCGCTGATAGCGACGGGCGGCATCGGCGCGCACGTGCTGAAGGTTCCCCACCACGGGGCGAGCACGAACGCGGACAGCTTCTTCGAGGCGGCGGGAGCGCGCGTGACCGTCATCTCGGCGGGCGCAGGAAACCGCTTCGGGCACCCCACGAACGAGACGCTGGGCGACCTCGGAGGGCGGGCGGTCCTGCGGACGGACGTGCACGGTCGAGTGACGATCGTGAGCGACGGGACCAGCATCCGGGTGCGCGCCGAGCGCTGGGAGGCGAGCTTTGCGCCTGCCGAACGGGAGGGGTAGCGTAGCGAGGCCCCACCGGGCAGCGAGGCGGCCTCATGCCAGCACGAATCGACGGCCGCCAGGCCGATGAGCTGCGCCCCGTCACGATCGAGACGGGCTACCAGGAATTCGCCGAGGGGAGCTGCCTGATCGCCTTCGGAAAGACGCGCGTACTCTGCGCCGCCAGCGTCGCCGAACGCCAGCCTGGCTGGCTGCGCAACACGAAGAGCGGCTGGGTGACGGCCGAGTACTCGATGCTCCCACGCTCGACATCGACACGGACGCAGCGGGAGGTGGAGCGCGGCCGTCCCGGGGGTCGCACGCAGGAGATCCAGCGGCTGATCGGCCGTTCCTTGCGAGCCGCGGTAGACCTGGACCTGCTGGGACCGCGCACGATCACGGTGGACTGCGACGTGCTACAGGCGGACGGCGGCACGCGCACGGCGGGGATCACGGGGGGCTTCGTCGCGCTGCGCCTGGCCGCGGAGAAGCTGGCGCGGGCGGACCTCATCCCGCCGGAGGCGATCGCGACGCAGGTGGCGGCGGTGTCGGCGGGGATCGTCGCGGGGACGCCCGTGCTTGACCTCTGCTACGAGGAGGACTCGGCCGCGGAGGTGGACTTCAACGTGGTGATGACGGGCGAGGACGCATTCGTCGAGGTACAGGGCACGGCCGAGGGGAAACCGTTCGACGGGGCCGCTCTCGACGCGCTCGTGGAGCTGGCGCGGGGCGGGATCGCGGAGCTGTTCGAACGGCAGCGCGAAACGCTGCGGGCGGCTCAGACGTAGGGTCCGAGGTGCGTACCACCGACGATGTGAACGTGCCCGTGTTCCTGGCTCTGCATGGCCTCGAAGCCGAAGTTGGAGAGCACGCGGAAGCCGTCGGGGCAGGCCTCGGTCCCGATCTTGGCGGCGATGCGGCCCACGGCCTCGATGCCGTTCTCCCAGAGTTCGGCCTGGGTGCGGTGCTCCTTCGTCATGGCGAGCAGCATGACCGGCACCCAGCGGAGGACGTTCTGGATGACGATGACCTCGTCGTCCTCGTAGATGACGTTGGCCGGCTCGGTGCCGGCAACGATGTTGCAGAAGACGCAGTACGGGGCGCGTTTCATGGCGGGAATCCGATTCTACAGGGCGCGGACCTCGCCACGAACGCCGCACCAGGAGGGCGGAGCTGATGCCGCGATTGATACCCATCCGCGGGCTGCGGTACACGGCCAATGCCGGCCCGCTGGACCAGCTGCTGGCGCCGCCGTTCGACATCATCGGCGAGCGCGAGCGGGAACGGCTGGCGGGGCTCTCGCCCCACAACGCCGTTCGCCTGGAATTCGCCGAGGAGGGTCCCGACCGCTACGACGCCGTGGCCGCTGAGCTGGACCGCTGGGTGACCAGGGGCGTCCTCGAGCGCGACGCGGAGCCGATGTTGTACGTCTACGAGCAGGTCTTCGTTGAGGCGGGCAGCGCGCGCCGGCGACGGGCGCTCATCTGCGGGGTGGAGTCGCAGCCCTGGGAGGAAGGGGCCGTCCTGCCGCACGAGTTCACCATGTCCGCGCCGAAGGAGGACCGCCTGCGGCTGCTGCAGGCCACGGGGACGCAGTTCAGCCCCATCTTCATGCTCGCGCGCGACCGCTCGGGGCAGCTTCAAACGCTGCTCGCGAGCGTGGCGGGGGGCAGCGAGCCCGACGCCTCAGGAGGCACCGCCGACGGCGTCACGCACCGGCTCTGGGCGCTGCCGGCGGAGCGCGGGCCGCTGCGGCAGCTCGCGCCCCTGCTCTCGGAAGCCTTCTACATCGCCGACGGGCACCATCGCTACGAGACCTCGCTGGCCTACCGCACCTGGCTCGCCGAGCGCGAGGGGACGCTCCCGAGCGACCATCCCGCGCGCTTCGCGCTGGCGGGCGTCGTGCCGGTAGCGGACGAGGGCCTCGTCGTGCGCCCCCTGCATCGCTACCTTCCGCGGGAGGCGCCCGCGGACTGGCGCGCGCGCCTGGCGCCGCTCTTCGACATCGAAGAGACGGCGGCGCAGATGGACGCGGGAGCGCTGGAGGCCGTTCGCGCCGCGTCGCCCGGGGGCATCGTGGCGGTCAATCTGTCTCCCGGCAGCGTCCACCTGCTGCGCCCGCGGGGCGAGGAGGCCATCGCGAGCCTGGCGCCCCCCGGCGCCAGCCCGCGCTGGGCGGCGGCGGCGCCCATCCTGCTGCGGCTCGGGGTGCTGGACCCGCTCTGGGCGATCAGCGACGAGGAGCTGCGGGCGGGCGCCGTCACGTTCACGCACGAGGTGGGCGAGGTCGTGGAGGCGCTGGGGCGAGGCGGTGTGGGTTTCCTGCTCCAGCACGTGCCCGCGAGCGAGGTGATCGCGCTGGCCGACGGGGGTGAGCGCCTGCCGCAGAAGTCGACCTTCTACTACCCGAAGCTGGGCACGGGGCTCGTCTTCGCGCCGCTTTCGCCCTAGGCGCCGCCGAGGCGCTTGGCCATGAGGATGTCGGGCTTGCCCGGCCCGTTCGCGTCGGGAATGACACCGACGATGGAGAAGCCGCAGGCGAGGTAGAACTCGTAGGGGTGGCGGCCCGGGTTGGAGATGGTCGCGAGGTGATCCAGCGGGTCGGGGTAGAGGTCGGTTTCGCTCAGGGAGGTGCGGCCGTCCTCATCGTCGGTGCCGAGGTAGAGGGTGGTGGCGCCGCGCGCGGCCACCTGCCGCTCCAGATCCGCGACGAGGGCGCGGCCAACGCCCTCGCCCTGGCAGGCGGGGTCGACGGCAAGGGGGTGGAGTTCCCAGGCATGGCCGTCGTAGTGGCTGAAACCGCCGATGAAGCCGAGCACGACCGAACCCTCGCGGGCAACGCGGCTGACGCACTTGTCGCCGAAGGTCTCGCGCACCTCGGCCTCGGCGCTGGGGCGGTCGGACCAGGAGGGCGTATGGCCACGAAAGGCGTCCACGACGATGCGAGCTACCTGGGCGATCGTCGCCTCGTCGTGAGGGTCGAGGTCGCTGATCTCCATGGTGCTAGGAATCCTCTGAGCAAGTAGGCTGGCGCCGGCGATTTGCTCCGGCAGCAGGTTGTATTGGACAAGGAGGGCCGCAGGGGAGGGGGCCGGGGGAGGTCGGGGGCCTCTTGTGCCCTCCCGTCGCGCTTCGACGGGCGCGGGGGACGCACTGCTCCCCGGGTTAGGCGAGTTGGGGCTCCGCTCGCAGCAGGTTCGTCAAGCCCAGCAGCAGCGCCAGCCGCTCTCGGTTCTTCGCCAGACCGCGGTAGCGCACCTTGTCGTAGCCGAAGCGCCGCTTCACCGCGAGGAAGGGGTGCTCCACCTGCGCCCGCAGCGACGCCTTCTCCCGCTCCGCCCGCGCCGCCGCGCTCCCCGGCTCAAGCAGCCGCCTCCGGCCGGGCCGCATGGCCACCCGCCACTCGACCTCCGACCCCGCCTGCTCCGGGCGCTTCTCCACGCCCCGGTAGCCCGCGTCGCCGTACGCCTCCCGCTCCTCGCCGTGCAGCAGGCGGTGCGCCTCCGTCACGTCGGCCACGTTCGCCGCCGTCGCCCTCATGCTGTGCACCAGTCCGCTGTCGGCGTCCACGCCGATGTGCAGCTTCATGCCGAAATGCCACTCGTTCCCCTTCTTCGTCTGGTGCATCTCCGGGTCGCGCGCGCGCTGGCGGTTCTTCGTCGAGGAGGGCGCCGCGATGATGCTGGCGTCCACGATCGTGCCCGCGCGCAGGCGCAGGCCGCGCTTCGCGAGGTGGGCGTTGATTGTCTCGAACAGCTTCGTCCCCAGGTCGTGGCGCTCCAGCAGGTGGCGGAAGTGGAGGATGGTGCTCTCGTCGGGAATGGCCTCGGTCAGGGTGAGACCGCAGAAGCGGCGCACCGACTCGGCTTCGTAGAGGAGGTCCTCCATGGCGGGGTCGCTGAGGTTGTAGCAGAGCTGGACGCAGTGGCTGCGCAGCATCACCGCCAGCGGGTAGGGCCGCCGTCCCCGTCCCGCCTTCGGGTAGTGAGGCTCGATGCGCGCCTCCAGTTCCTCCCAGGGCACGAGGCTGTCGATGCGTTCGAGGAACAACTCACGGCGCGTCTTCCGCTTCTTCTGCTCGAACTCCACGCTGGCGAACGTCGGCTGATGCATGGGGGCGCCCTCCCTCTCCGGTTCGCGCCCCATGATCGCATCTGCTCACTCGCTCTGGCGAGTTGTTCAGACTGTCCCTAGAGACGAACGAGGCGCACGCTCGCGATTCCCTCGACGGCAGCGATCAGGTCGAGGGAGGCGGCGTTCGGCTCGTCATCGAGCATGAGGACCATGAGGGCGCGCCCGCGGGGGCTGCTGCGCCCGACTCGCATGGCGCTGATGTTGATGTCGCGCCCGCCGAGAAGCGTTCCGAGGCGGCCGATCATGCCGGGCCGGTCCTCGTTCTCGCAGACGAGGAGGAAGCCGCCCGGCTCCGGCACAAGGTCGATATCGAGGTCGTTGATGCGCACGATGCTGGGGCGCGAGTGGCTCGCGGTCCCGCTGATGGTGACCTCGGCATCGCTGCTGCCGACGCGCAGCTCGATGAGGTTGTGGAACTCCTCGTGTGAGGCGCGCAGCCGTTCATCAATGGCCCAGCCACGGGCCTCGGCGATGCTGCTGGCGTTGACGAGGTTCACGTTCTGTTCGCTGATGGGGCGAAGCAGGCCGCGGATGGCGAAAGCCTTAAGGGGGGTGACATCGTGCTCGGCGATCTCGCCGAAGAAGGCGAGGTCGATGGTGGTGAGCTGGCTGCTGAGGAGCTGCGTCGCGACGGCGCCAAGCAGTTCGGCGACGGCGAGGTAGGGACCGACGATCTCGAGCGTCTCGGGCGGCACGAGGGGGGCGTTGACGGGGTAGCGGGGCGGGCGCCCGGCGAGCACGTCGAGCACCTGCTCGGCGATGTCGATGGCGATCCGCTCCTGGGCCTCGACGGTGGAGCCGGCAAGGTGGGGGGTGACGATGATGCGCTCTTCCTCAAAGAGGGGGTGCTCGCCGGGGGGCTCCGACGTAAACACGTCGAGGGCGGCGCCAGCGACCTTGCCCGAGCGCACGGCTTCGAGCAGGTCGTCCTCGTCGATGATGCCGCCACGGGCGGCGTTCACGAGGCGCACGCCGTTCTTCATGGCGGCGAACTGCTGGCGCGCGATCATGCCGCGGGTGGAGGCGGTGAGGGGGGTGTGCACGCTGATGAAGTCGCTCTCGGCGTAGAGCCGGTCGAGTTCGACGGGCAGGGCGCCGAGGCCGCGCACGCGCTCGACGGGCACGAAGGGGTCGTGGGCGACCACGTTCATCTCGAAAGCGAGGGCGCGGCGGGCCATCTCCGAGCCGATGGGCCCGAAGCCCACGAGGCCGAGCGTGTGGCCGCGCAGTTCGGCGCCCATGAACGCCCGGCGCTTCCACTCACCGCCGCGCAGGGAGCGGTCGGCGCGGGGGATGTGGCGGGCAAGGGCCATCAGGAGGGCGAAGGCGTGTTCGGCGGCGGCGATGGTATTGCCCCGCGGCGCGTTCACGACGACGATGCCCCGCTCGGTGGCCGCCTCGAGGTCGACGTTGTCGACGCCCGTCCCGGCGCGGGCAACCACCTGCAGGCGCCCGGCGTTGGCGAGTGCGTCGGCCGTGACCTTGGCCTCGCTGCGCACGACGAGGCCGTCGTAGCCGGCGAGGGCCTCGCGAAAGTCATCGGGCGCGAGACCCGTGCGCACGTCGACATCGGCGCCCTGGCGCAGGAGGGCAACCCCTTCGTCAGCGATGGGATCGGCGATGAGGACTCGGGGCGGGGGCGCGCTTCGCTCACGGATTGGGCTCGCGGCGGCGGAAGAACTTCAGAGCCGTGGACATGCCTCTCAGCATACCGCCGTGCCCCGTTACGTCCCCGAGGTCGCAGGGTGTTTGCGGGCCGGGGCGCGCGGGGCGGTCAGCACCAAGCGCTGGTCACTCATCTTCCCCTTCCCTGAAGGGAATCTCGCGGTCGGAGTCGCCACGGTCAGGGAGCTCCAGGTTGGTCCCACGAGGCATGTTCTCCACAAGCCACTGGCCCATCGGCATGCGCTCCCTACCCGGCTGGCCGGCACGGGGCAGGGCGCTGAGGACGTCATCAATGTGCTCAAAGAGGGCAGGGGGCACGGACCTTCCAAGCGGATCAAGAAAAAACTTGGCGCCCTCACGGCGGGCCAGCTTGGCAGCGGGCACAAAGTCGGTGTCCCCGGAGACAAGCACGATCGTATCGGCCTGCTTCTTCAGCGTGATCGAGGCGATGTCGAGCCCGACCCTCATATCGACTCCCTTCTGATGCAGGGCAGGAGTGAAGTCCCCGTCGGAGAGAGGCAACACCGATGCGTCACCGCGAATGAGACGGTTTCGGGGCTCGCCTCTCAGGTGCCATCGTGGCGTTCCCATCCCAACCTCGCCCAACCGAACAGCGAAGTACCGCCGCCCCCTCAACTCCCTGAAGAGTTCCTTGCGGAATTGCGCCTGCGCCGTGCCAGCATGGAGGTGCTCTCGTTGGCCAACAGGCGTCTTGACTTTCCGCTCAAACGGTCGTGCGTCGTAGTAGAAGCTTCGGTAGAGGAGTTGGTAGCAGTCAGGGGCCTTCCAAATCTCGTTCAACTGTTCGAGGTGGCCTCGTACCAGGTCTTCCAGTACGTCAGCTACAGCCTCTGGGCTTGAGATGTCCGTATCGCGGCGAAAGTAGGGCAAGCGATTCAGGAAGTACGCGCCGTCAATCAGAATCGCCGCTCGAATCATGCAGACGTGCGCCTCCCCGACAGAGAAAAAGCCCCAAGGGCTGGGCCTTACTCAGGATAGCCAGCAGCGCTGGGAGTAAGACGTGCACAAGGGGCAGAATGGCAACTATTGTATTTCAATCCCGAACAGGCAGTCAAGTCCGGGAGTGGCAAAGCGTCTTCGAAGAGAGTGTGAGCCGTCTACGCTGAAGCTTTGGCTGGGGTCTCGGCGAGGAGGCGCTCGACCACGTCGAGGGCGTCGTCGATGTCTTCCTGCGAGAAGTGGCCCATGTGGCCGACGCGGAAGATCTTGCCGCGCAGCGTCTGCTGGCCGCCCCCGAGCACGACGCCAAACTCCTCGCGGGCGCGCTTCGCGATGGCGGGGCCGTCGACCTCGTCGGGCCAGCGCACGGCGGTGACGGTGTCGGAGGCGTGACGCTCGTCGTGCGCGAAGAGCTGAAGCCCCATCGCGCGGACGCGGTCGCGGGCGTGCTGCGCTACGGCGCGATGGCGGCCGTAGATGCCTTCGAGTCCCTCGGCGCGGAGTGTCTCGAAGGCCTTGTCGAGGCCGTAGAAGGTGGAGAGGGCGGGGGTCCAGGGCGTCTGCGTGTTCTCGAGCGAGGTGCGCGCCCGCTGCAGGTCGAAGTAGAAGCGGGGCATGGTAGCGCGCTCGCTAGCCTCCCAGGCGGCCTCGCTGAGCCAGACGAAGGCGAGGCCCGGTGGCACCATCCAGCCCTTCTGCGAACCGCTCACGAGCACGTCGATGCCCCAGCGCTCGGCCGGACAGGGGATGGAACAGACGCTGCTGACGCCGTCGACGATGAGGAGAGGGTCGCGCTCGCGGACGACTGCGGCAATCTCCTCGAGCGGGTTGGTGACGCCGGTCGAGGTCTCGTTGTGGGTCACGAGAACGGCCTTGATGGAGGGGTCCGCATCGAGGCGGCGGGCCACTTCGCCGGCGCCGGCGGCGGCGCCCCACTCGAGCTCGTAGCGCACGACCTCGGCGCCGTAGGTCTCGGCGATGGAGGCGAGGCGGTTGCCGAAGACGCCGATGGAGACGGCGAGCACGCGGTCGCCGGGGCTGAGCACATTGACGACGGCGGCTTCAAGGCCGCCGGTGCCCGAGGCCGTAACCGTGAGCACATCGCTGGAGACGCCGAAGACCCAGTTCAGTCCATCGGTGACGCGCTTGATGATGTCCGCGAACTCGGGTCCGCGGTGGTTCATCATCTGCCCGCCAAGGGCTTCGAGGACATCATCGGGGCACGGGGTCGGTCCAGGGATACGGAGGTTCACGGCTCTTTTCCAGCGAGTTTCTTCCCCCGATTCTGGCGCAGCGTGCGCCTACGAACACGAACAGCGCCGGGCGCGCGTTAAGATCGCGGCATGTCGTCCACCTTTCGCGCCATTCCCAGCGTCGAGGCGGTGCTCGGTGAGCTGCGCGGCAACGGCTCGTGGCCACACGCGCTTGCCGTGGAGGCGGTGCGCATGGCCGTCGCGCGAGCGCGCGAGGCGGTGAAGGAAGGCGCCACGGCCCCCGACCTCGCGGCCATCTCGGCGGAGGCGGAGGCGATCCTGGAGGGGCTCGCGCGGCCCTCGCTGCGGCGGGTCGTGAACGCCACCGGCGTCATCCTGCAGACGAACCTGGGTCGGGCGCCGCTCAGCGAACGGGCGATGACGGCAATGGCGGAGGCCGCCCGCGACTATACGAACCTCGAGTTCGACCTGGAGGAGGGGAGCCGAGGGAGCCGGCACGAGCACGTGCGCGACCTGCTGCGGCGCACGACGGGCGGCGAGGACGGGCTGGCGGTGAACAACAACGCCGCCGCCCTGCTGATGGCGCTGCAGGTGTTCGCGCAGGGGCGGGAGGTCATCGTCTCGCGGGGGGAAGCGGTGGAGATCGGCGGGCAATTTCGTATCCCCGACATCTTGCGTGAGAGCGGCGCGCGCCTCGTAGAGGTGGGCACGACGAACCGCACCTACGTGGAGGACTACGCCAGCGCCGTGACCGGGGAGACGGCGGCGATCCTGCGCGTGCACCGCTCGAACTTCCAGGTGACGGGCTTCACGGCACGGCCGGAGCTCGGCGAGCTTGCGGGGCTCGCGGCGGAGCGGGGTGTGCTCCTGCTGAACGACCTCGGGAGCGGCTGCCTCGTGGAGACGGCCGACTACGGCTTCGAACACGAGCCCACCGTGCGGGAGAGCCTTGATGGGGGCGCCGACCTGACGCTGTTCAGCGGCGACAAGCTGTTGGGCGGGCCACAGTGCGGGCTGATCGTGGGGAGGGGCGAACTGGTGGCGCGGTTGCGGGGCCATCCCCTGGCGCGCGCCCTCCGTGTCGACAAGCTCACGATCGCGGCGTTGAACGCAACGTTGATGGCCTACGTCGGGGGTTCGGAGCGCGAGGAGATCCCCGTATGGCGCATGCTGGCGCTGGAGCGCGAGCAGCTGGAGCCGCGGGCCCGGGCATGGGCGGAGGCGGTGGGGGAGGCGGGCCGCGTGGTCGAGTCGCGCACGATGATCGGCGGAGGGGCGGCGCCGGGGGCGGGTCGGTCGACGTGGTGCGCAGGGCTGCGCTCGGAGCGAGGGGCGGAGTGGCTCGCGCGGGCGCTGCGGGAGGCAGACCCGCCAATCGTGGCGCGGGTGGAGTCGGGGGAGACGCTGCTCGACCCGCGCACCGTTGCCGAGAGCGACGGCGACCACGTGGCGGCCACCATTCGGGCGCTGCTGGCGTCGGAGGCGAGTGGCGACTCGCAGTCGTAATGCGGGACCGTTGACCCCCTGCGAAGGCGGGGTTTAAAGTGCGGCGAGCCGTATGTTCGATTTTTCACAACCGCTGGCTGCCTGAGCGGCGCGGGGCGCGAGCAGGAGGGGCCGGCCCGGCCAATGACATCTGTCATCCCCGAGGTTGTTATCAACCGGCTGCCGCTTTACGCGCGGGCCCTGACCATTCTCGCGGCCGCAGGCGAGACGGTCGTCAGCTCACAGACGCTGGGCGAACAGCTCGACGTGACGCCCGCGCAGATTCGCAAGGACCTCAGCTATTTCGGGCGATTCGGGAAGCAGGGCCGCGGCTACGACGTGGACGACCTGCTCGACCGGCTGCGCACGATCCTCGGTCTCGACCGCACGTGGCGGGTCTGCGTGGTGGGGATCGGGCGGCTGGGACAGGCGATCCTTGAGTATGACGGCTTCGCGCAGCAGGGATTCCATACGATCGCGGCCTTTGACGCCGCATCAGAGGTAGCGGGGCGCGACATCCAGGGCATCACGGTGCAAGCGATGGACGACCTCGAGGGGTACCTCGCGAGCGCACCGGTCGACATCGCGGTGGTGGCGGTGCCGGCGGACGCCGCACAGGAGGTCATCGACCGTCTGGTGGCGAGCGGGGTGCACGCCATCCTGAACTACGCGCCGACCTCGGCGCACGTGCCCGAGGGCGTCTCCATCCGGCAGATCGACCCGGTCGTGATGATGCAGGGCATGACCTACTACCTGAAAGAGCTGGCCCCGGAGGCGGGCTAGGCGGTCTGCGCCCTCGGTTCCGCCAGCCTCGCACCCGCCAGGAAGGGCTCGACCTCGGCAGGGGAGCGCAGCCGCACGAACTGTGTGCCTTCCCACTGGGAGTCGGTCATGGCGCCGGCGTAGGCCTCCCGGCGGCGCCCGTGGGTGGTCAGCGTCCACCAGATGAGGGAACGGTTCCAGGGCAGCAAATGCTCCCAGAGGCGCTCGTGGTTGGTGCCCCAGAGGAGCTCCCCCGTACGCCAGCGCCGCCAGGAGCGGGCCAGCGTGCGCGGGATCGTGATTCGCAGCGGGAAGTCGAGCCAGACGATCGTGTTGGCGGCGGTCCAGGTGTGCGGGCGCAAGACGCGGTTGTAGTTGCCGTCCATCGCCCAGCCCGGCTCGGCGATGGCGGTCAGCACGCGGTCGAGGAAGACCGCGTCGGACGCCTCCGTCCAGTTCGGCTCCCAGTTGAGGGCGTCGAGCTCGATGTGGCGCAGGCCGAGGCGTTGAGCGAGGGCGCGGGCGACGGTTGTCTTGCCCGAGCAGCTATCGCCGACCACGAGAATGTTCGGACCGACAGCGACGCGCTCGAGGGGAGGATTCTCAGACACGAAGGACTGAGGGTAGGTCAGCGATCGGGTTGGGGGAAGAGGCCCACCAGTTGCTCCTCTTCGGTCGGGAGGCTGCGCTCGATGATCTCGAGGTAGTCAAGGGCGATGGCGGCGCCAACGGCGACGCATTCGAGGGGGCTATCGGCCACGTAGCAAGGGACGCCGGTCTCCTGCGTCAGCAGCTCATCGAAGTGGCGCAGGAGGGCGCCGCCGCCCGTGAGCACGATGCCGTGGTCGATGACATCGGCGGCGAGCTCGGGGGGCGTGCGTTCGAGGACGCTGCGGACGGCCTGGATGATCTGGCCGAGGGAGTCCTGGATGGCCTGGGCGATCTCGTCGCTGTTGAGGGTGATGGTGCGGGGCAGGCCGCTGAGCTGGTCGCGACCGCGAACCTGTGTCGAGATGCCCTCGTCGAGGGGGATGGCGGAGCCGATCGCGATCTTGATCTCCTCGGCGGTGCGCTCGCCGATGACGAGGTTGTGGCGGCGGCGAACGAAGGCCTGGATCGCCTCGTCGATACGGTCGCCGGCAATGCGGACGGACTCGCTTGCGACGAGGCCGTAGAGGGAGATGACGGCCGCCTCGGTGCGGCCGCCGCCGATATTCACGATCATGTTCCCGCGGGGCGTGCCCACGGGAACGCCGGCGCCGATGGCGGCGGCGAGGGGCTCGGGCACGAGGTGGGCGGGACGGCGCGCGCCCGCCTGCTCGGCGGCGTCGCGTACGGCGCGCTGCTCGACGCTGGTGACGCCAGCGGGAACGGTCACCATGATCTCGGGGCGGATCAGGTTGAAGCGCCCCGTCACGACACCGATGAAGTAGCGCATCATCGCCTCGGTCGTGAGGTAGTCGGCGATAACGCCCTCGCGCATGGGGCGGATGATGCTGATGGCGCCGGGCGTGCGACCCTGCATCATGCGCGCTTCCGTGCCCACGGCGACGATGGCGTCGTCACGGTTATGTCGCGCGACCACCGAGGGCTCGTTCACGACAATGCCCTGTCCCTGGACGAAGACGAGGATGTTGGCGGTGCCGAGATCGATGCCGGCGCGGGTGTTCGAGAAGAAGCTGAAGGCCATGCCCGCTACACCCGCTCGAGCTCGGCGCCGAGCCCACGGAGCTTCTCGTCGAGGAGCTCGTACTTGCGATCGAGGTGGTAGATGTCGTCGATGACGGTCGTGCCGCTGGCGACGAGGCCGGCAAGGAGCACGGCGGCGCCGGCGCGCACGTCGAGCGCGCGAGCGCGGGCGCCGTGCAGGGGCGTGGGGCCGCTGACGATGGCGGAGGAGCCGGTGCTGATGATCTCGGCGCCCATCTTGCGGAGCTCGTCCACGTAGAGCATGCGGTTGTCGAAGACGCGCTCGTGGATGATGGAGACGCCCTCGGCCTGGGTCAGCAGAGCGGCCATGGGGGCGTGCAGATCGGTCGCGAGGCCAGGGTAGGGGAGCGCCTGGAAGCCCACGGGCGTGAGGCAGGGGCCGGCGGCGACGCGCAGCGAGCCTTCGCGTGCCTCGACGGTGGCGCCGGCGGCGCGGAGCTTGGTGATGATGGCATCCATCACGCCGACGGGGGCATCAACGAGCTCGACGTCGCCGCCCGTCATGGCGGCGGCGATGGCGAAGGTGCCGGCCTCGATGCGGTCGGGGACGAGGGCGAAGGTCGTGCCGTGCAAGCGGTCGACGCCCTCGACGACGATGGTCTGGGTGCCCACACCGGCGATGCGCGCGCCCATGGCGTTCAGCAGCGTGGCGAGGGCCTGCACCTCGGGCTCGGTGGCGGCGTTGACGATGGTGGTTTCGCCCCTGGCGAGGGTGGCGGCGAGCATCACGTTCTGCGTGCCGGAGACCGAGGGGTAGTCGGCGAAGACGCGGGTTCCCGCGAGGCCGCCCTCGGGGGCGCGGGCCTGGTAGTGCTCGCCGACGCGGTCGATGGTGGCGCCCATCGCCACGAAGCCGTCGAGGTGCACGGCGATGGGGCGCTGGCCGATGACGTCGCCGCCGGGGGGTGGGAGGGCGGCGAAGCCGTGCCGGGCGAGGAGCGGTCCCATCACCTGGAAGGAGGCGCGGTTCTCCGAGACGAGGTCGATGGGCGCCTCGAGGGTGCCGACGCGGGAAGCGTTGATCGCGACGCGATTCGGCTCGGGGCGCTCGACGGTGGCGCCAAGGTGCGCGAGCAGGTTGGCAAGGGAGTCGACGTCGGTGACGGCGGGGACGTTTTCGAGGACGACGGTCTCCTCGGTGAGGAGGGCGGCGCACATGGCGGCGAGAGCCGCGTTCGCCGAGCCGGAGATACGCACAGACCCGCTGAGGACAGCGCCGCCCCGCATCTGGTAGCGGGAGCCGTGTCCGCGCTTGGAGACCATCCTGAGGCTCAGTATGGGGGCAGGGCGAAAGCAGCCGCAAACGGAGGGTGCGCCGCCGTTGTCCGAACATCCGCCGGCGGCAGCGTCCCTCTACTGCCGCGAGGAGGCTCGCCATGACAGCTGTCCGGCCCTGCTTCGCGGCCTTTCACGTCGACGACCTGGAAGCGTCCGTGCGCTTCTACCGAGACGGCCTCGGGGTAGCGCTCGAGCGGAACGAAGACCCCTTGCACGAGGAGATCTCGTGGCACGACCCGTACTTCCACTTCGCCCTCTTCCCGAAAGAGGCGCCGCGCGAGCCCGCGCTCGGTCTCTTCGTCGAGGACCTCGATGTCACCCACGATCGGCGCGTGGCAATGGGTGCGAAGGTTGATCGAGCGCCTTACGAGGCTCCCTGGGGACGGGAGGCGCGCTACCTCGATCCGGACGGGAACCTGGTCAGCCTGACGGAGCGCAAGACGCACCGCACGCAGGGGCACTAGGCGGGCGACCTAGCCGCCGGGCATGGGCGGGCCGGGACGCCGGCGGCGGCGCTCGGCCACGCGCAGACGCAGGAGGGCGCGCTGCATGGACGCCTGGGCACGGGCGAGGTCGGCCTCGCTGACACCCTCTTCGCGGCCACCGAGGAGAAGTTCCTCGGCGCGGCGGCGGGCTTCTTCGGCGCGGTCCACGTCGATCTCCTCGGCGGACTCGGCCGCGTCGGCGAGCACGGTGACGTGGTTGCTGTGCACCTCGAGGAAACCACCGCCGATGGCGAAGGCGGACTCGTCGTTCCCCCGCCGGAAGATGAGCTCGCCGTAGTCGAGCGTCGTCATGAGGGGGGCATGGCGGGGCAGAATCGCGAGCTGGCCCTCGCTGCCGGGGGCGATGAGCACCTCGACGTCCTCTTCGGTGCGGACGACGCGCTCGGCGGTGATGATCTCGACGAAGAGCGGCACTAGCCTTCCTCGCTCAGCTGGCGGCCTTCTTCGACGGCCTCGTCAATGGAGCCCTTCATGTAGAAGGCCTGCTCGGGGAGGCCGTCGTGCTGGCCGTCGAGGATCTCCCTGAAGCCGCGGACGGTCTCGCGGATCGAGACGTAGCGCCCCTCGCGACCGGTGAAGGTCTCGCCCACGAAGAAGGGCTGCGTGAGGAAGCGCTGCAGCTTGCGGGCGCGGGTGACGGCGAGCTTGTCCTCGTCGGAAAGCTCGTCGATGCCGAGGATAGCGATGATGTCCTGGAGGTCCTTGTAGCGCTGGAGGACGCTCTGCACATCGCGGGCGACCTCGTAATGCTCCTCACCGACGATGCGCGGCTCGAGTGCGCGGGAGAAGGAGGTGAGGGGGTCCATGGCGGGGTAGAGGGCCTGCTCGGCGAGGGAGCGCTCGAGCGCGACGACGGCGTCGAGGTGCCCGAAGGTGGTCGCGACGCCGGGGTCGGTGTAGTCGTCGGCGGGAACGTAGATGGCCTGGAACGAGGTGATCGACCCCTTCTTGGTGGAGGTGATGCGCTCTTCCAGGTCGCCCATCTCGGTGGAGAGGGTGGGCTGGTAGCCGACGGCGGAGGGCATGCGCCCGAGGAGAGCGGAGACCTCCATGCCGGCGAGGGTGTAGCGGTAGATGTTGTCGACGAAGAAGAGGACGTCCTGGCCCTGCTCGTCGCGGAAGTACTCGGCCATGGTGAGGCCGCTGAGGGCGACGCGGAGGCGGACGCCGGGGGGCTCGTTCATCTGGCCGAAGACCATGGACATGCGGGGGAGCACGCCCGACTCCTTCATCTCGTTCCAGAGGTCGTTGCCCTCGCGGGAGCGCTCGCCCACGCCGGCGAAGACGGAGAAGCCGCCGTGCTCGCGGGCGATGTTGGAGATGAGCTCCTGGATGATGACGGTCTTGCCAACGCCGGCGCCGCCGTAGAGGCCGACCTTGCCGCCGCGCACGAGCGGGGCGATGAGGTCGATGACCTTGATACCCGTCTCGAGGGTGGAAGGCTGGGTCTCCTGGTCCTCGAAGGAGGGGGCCTCGCGGTGGATAGGCCAGCGGGGGGCGTTCTCGGGGACGGGAAGGTCGTCGATGGGGTCGCCCAGCACGTTGAACATGCGCCCCAGCGATTCCTCGCCCACGGGCACGGCGATCGCCTCGCCCGTATCGACGGCGACCATGCCGCGGGTGAGGCCGTCGGTCGTGTCCATCGCCAGGGCGCGCACCCAGTTGTTGCCGACGTGCTGCTGGACCTCGACGATCAGGCCGGCGCCGTCGCCGCGGTCGATGCGAAGGGCGTTGTAGATAGCGGGCAACTGGTCGGGCGGGAACTCGATGTCGATCACGGTGCCGATGATCTGGACGATGCGTCCCTCGGCGGGAGCGGCGGTGACCATGATGGGGGCTCCTCTCGGCTTGCTTCAGGATTTGGCGCGGAAGCGCGCAAGGCGCTCCGCCAGTTCGGGCCCCGCGCCGGGGCTGGTACGACGCTCGAAGGCGAGGCCTTCGGCATGGGAGTAGCTCTGTCCCTCGTTCACCAGGCGCTTGCCGACGCGCAGGGTGAGGGCGTTCAGCGCCTCGGGGCGGTTGAGCGTGAGCGTCGCCGCGCCGTCGCGGTCTTCGCGCAGGACGAGCTCGCTCATGCGGGCACCCCCGCGATCTCGTCGAGGTCGACCTCGACGAGGGACACGAAGGTGCGCTCCGGGTGGGGAAGGGGCAGGCCGCGGGTGTAGTCGGTGCGGACGGCCCAGCAGGTCATGCCGGCGGCGTGAGCGGCCCTGATGCCCGCGGGGGCGTCCTCGATGGCGAGGCAGTTCCGCGGCAGGACGCCGAGCAGTCCGGCGGCGCGCAGGTAGATATCGGGGTGGGGCTTGCCGTGGGTGATGTCGTTGCCGCACACGACCACGTCGAAGGCGTCGGCGAGGCCGAGCCGATCGAGGCAGGTCTCCACGTTGGTGCGGTGCGAGGAAGAAGCGACCGCCAGGGGCAGGCCGAGCTCGCGCAGGCCACGGACAAGCTCGACGGCGCCGGGGAGGGCGGAGTCGACGGCGCGGTAGGCAGCGGCCACGAGCTCGCCGCAGCGTTCACGGTAGTAGGCCGCGGAGCGGGGGAGGCCGAGGTCCTCGACGAACTCGTTCCAGCCGGACTTCGTGCCCATGTAGCGCTTGTATCGATCGAGGGGGAAGGCGATGCCGTCCTCGGCGAGCACCGCGCTCGCCGCCCCGTAGTACATGGGCTCGCCATCGACGAGCACGCCGTCCATGTCGAAGATGACCGCGGCGAAGGGGAGCGAATCAGCCACTGACGGCCTCGGCGCCACCCACGATGTCGAGCAGATCGTTGGTGACCTGCTCCTGGCGGGCCTTGTTGTAGGTAAGGGTGAGCTCGCGCTCGATCTCGTTGGCGTTGTCGGTCGCGTTCTTCATGGCGACCATGCGCGCGGACTGCTCGGAGGCCGCCGACTCGAGGATGGCGGCGTGCACCTGCATCTCCACGTAGCGGGGCAGGAGCCGCTCGAAGACGGCGCCGGGGTCGGGTTCGAAGATGTACTCCTGGCGCAGGGCCTCGGCCGCCGCCTCGTCTTCGGCGGTGGGGGGCTCGACGGGCAGGAGGCGGCGGACGACGGGACGCTGGTTCACGGTGCTGACGAACTCGGCGAAGCTGACGAAGACCTGGTCGACCTCGCCGGCGAGGTAGTCGTCCATCACGAGGCGAGCGATGACGCTCGTGTCGGTGAGGGCGGGGTAGTCGCCCAGCTCGGTGAACTCGGCGGCGACGTTCTGGCGGGAGCGGATGAAGAAGTCGCGTCCCTTGCGGCCCACGGCGACGATCGCTGTCGGCGTCTCGGCATCGCCGACAAAGGCGCCGGCGCTGTTGTTGAGGTTGGCGTTGAGGGCGCCGCAGAGCCCGCGGTCGGGGGTGACGTGGAGGATGCCCACGTTCTCGACCGGGCGCTGGGTGAGGAAGGGGTGGGACTCGCCGCTGTCGTCGTCGCCCCCGCCGGGGGCGGTGGTGGCGAGGGAGGAGAGGACGAGCTGGATCTTCTCCGCGTAGGGCCGGCCCTCGGTGGCGCGCTCCTGGGCGCGGCGCATCTTGGAGGCGGCCACGAGCTGAAGCGCGTTCGTAATCTTGGCGGTATTCCGAACCGACCCGATGCGGCGGCGCAGCTGTTGGATGGTGGGCATGGCGCTCCCTAGTAGGGGACGGTCTCCTTGAACTCGGCGACCGCGTCCCGCAGCTCCTCGTCGCTCTCGTCGCTGATCTCGCGCTCCGACTCAATGCGGGCGGCGAGCTCCGGCTTGTTGCTGGAGAGGAAGCTGACGAAGGCGGACTCGAAGCTGGCGATCTTGTCGGTCGGCACGTCGTCGAGCAGCCCGTTGGTGAGGGCGAAGATGACGGCGACTTCCTCAGACATGCCGAGCGGCCCGAACTGGGGCTGCTTAAGCACCTCGTTGGCGCGCAGGCCACGTTCGAGCTGGCGCTGGGTGGCGGTGTCGAGGTCGCTGGTGCCGAACTGGGCGAAGGCCTGGAGCTCGCGGAACTGGGCGTGGTCGAGCTTGAGCCGCCCGGCGACGGAGCGCATGGCGCGCGTCTGGGCGGCGCCCCCCACGCGGCTCACGGAGAGGCCGACGTTGAGGGCGGGACGGATGCCCGCGTTGAAGAGGTCCGGCTCCAGGTAGATCTGGCCGTCCGTGATGGAGATGACGTTGGTGGGGATGTAGGCGGAGACGTCGTTGGCCTGCGTCTCGATGATGGGCAGGGCCGTGAGCGAACCGCCCGCCTGCAGCTTGGCGGCGCGCTCGAGCAGGCGGCTGTGGAGGTAGAAGACATCGCCGGGGTACGCCTCGCGCCCGGGAGGACGGCGCAGGAGGAGGGAGATCTGGCGGTAGGCCCAGGCGTGCTTGCTCAGGTCGTCGTAGATGATGAGGGCGTCGCGACCGCTCTCCATGATCTCCTCGCCAATAGCGCAACCCGCGTAGGGGGCGAGGTACTGGAGGGCGGCGGACTCGGAGGCGTTGGCGGCCACGATGATGGTGTGCTCCATGGCGCCGTGCTCTTCGAGCTGGCCGAGCACCTGGGCGACCTTGCTGGCCTTCTGGCCGATGGCGACGTAGATGCAGATCAGGTCGCCGCCCTTCTGGTTGATGATGGCGTCGAGGGCGATGGCGCTCTTGCCGGTGGAGCGGTCGCCGATGATGAGCTCGCGCTGGCCTCGGCCGATGGGAATCATCGCGTCGATCGCCTTGATGCCCGTCTGCACGGGCGTATCGACGCTCTCGCGGAGGGTCACGCCGGGGGCGATACGCTCGACGGGGCGGCTCTTGCTGGAGCCGATGGGGCCCTTCCCGTCGATGGGATTGCCGAGTGCATCGACGACGCGGCCGATGAGCTCGTCGCCCACGGGCACCTCGATGATGCGGCCGGTGGCGCGCACCTCGTCGCCTTCCTTGATGTCCTCGTAGTCGCCGAGGACGACGGCGCTAACGGACTCCTCCTCGAGGTTGAGGGCGAGACCCATGGTGCCATTGGGGAACTCGAGCAGCTCGGAGTACTTGGCGTTGCTGAGGCCGTGGGCGCGGGCCACGCCGTCGCCGGCTTCGATGACGACACCGACGTCGGTGGAAACGGATGGAGCCTCGAACTGCTCGATCTGCTCGCGGAGGATGGATGCGATCTCTTCGGCGCGAACGGCCATGCTGTTTCCCTCTTGTGTGTGGCGGCGGTTAGGCGCCGCTCAGCTCGCGGCGCAGCCGCTTCAGGCGACTGCGCACGCTGCCATCGATGAGATGGTCGTCGATACGGAGGACGACGCCACCGATGATGTCGGTATCGACAGTGGCGGTGGCGGTGATCTGCTTCCCCAGGGCCTCGCCAAGGCGCTGCTCCATGGCAGCGACCTCATCAGGCTGGAGGGGGACGGCAGTGGTGATCTCGGCCTGCGCGAGGCCCTCGTGCTCATCCGCGAGGCGGTTGAAGGCGTCCGCGATCTCGCGGGCCTCAAACGTGCGCCCCTTGGCGATGAGCAGCCTGGCGAGGTTCAGCGCGAGCGGCCCGACATCGAGGGTGCGCTCGACGGCGGCCTGGCGGTCGGCAACGGCCACGCGGGGCGTAGCGAACCAGCCGGCCGCGTCCGACTCGGCCAGCACGGTCGCGACGTCGTCGAGGTCGGTGCGCCACTGGGCGAACGCTTCGCCATCGCGGGCGATGGCGAAGGCCGCCTGTGCGTAGCGCTTTGCCGCCTGCCTGTCGGCCATCTAGCTGCGCTCCCCCAGGTCGGACTCGGCCAGCGTCTCCTCGATGATGCGCTGGTGCGCATCGTCGTCGAGCGACTGGCGAATGACGCGCTCGGCGGCCGTGACCGTGATCTCGGCGAACTCGGCGCGGAGGTCGTTAATCGCGCGGTCACGTTCGAGCTGGATGTCCTGGCGCGCGCGCTCGGAGGATGCCTCGCGATCGCGCTCGGACTGCTCGCGCGCGTCCTCCTGGATGCGCGTCGCCACCTGTTGGGCGTTGGCGACGATCTCCTGACCCTGGCCACGCGCCTCGTCGAGCTGGGCCTGGATGCGCGCCTGTGCGTCGGAGGCCTCGGCGCGGGCCTCTTCGGCCGCGCCGAGGCCCTCGGCGATGCGCTCCCTGCGCTGGTCGAGCATGCGCAGGATGGGCTTGTAGAGGGTGAGGCGCAGGATCACGAGCAGGACGACGAAGTTGGCGATCTGCGCGAGCAGCTGCGGCAGGTTAATGCCGAGAGCAGTGAAGGCTTCGCCCATAGAGAGCTCCCTCGCTTCGCGATTGGCGTTCCGCCCGTTAGATGACGAACGCGATGATGATGGCGGTGAGCAGGGCGTAGATGCCGATCGCCTCGGCGAAGGCGACGCCCAGGATCATGTTCGTCTGGATCGAGGCGCGCGCTTCGGGATTGCGCCCCAGCGCGTCCATCGCACGGCCGACGAGCAGGCCGATGCCGATGCCGGGACCGAGGGCGCCAAGGCCCATCGCGATGCCGGCGCCGATGGCCTTTGCGCCGTCGTTCTCAAGCGCAAGCAGGAAGAGAAGGTCGAGTGCTCCCATGGTTCGTGGATCCTCCTGTGTGTCCTCCCCGCCTCCGCGGGGGGCAATGTGCGAAGGGGCGGGGCTACTGCCCCGGAGTCCCCTGGGATTCCAGGTCGTGGCCGGCTTCGTCTTCGTGGCCGTCGTGCTCCTCGTCGTGGTGCTCGACCGCCATTACGGCGAAGACGAGCGTGAGGAGAGCGAAGACCGCGGCCTGGATGAAGCCGACGAAGAGCTCCAGGCCGTAAATGATGTCGACGATGAGGAAGGGCACGAGGAAGGTGAGCATGAGGATGAGCACCTCCCCCGCGAAGATGTTGCCGAACAGCCTGAAGGCGAAGCTGATGATGCGGATGAACTCCGAGAGCAGCTCGAGGATGCCCACGAAGAAGGGGATGGCCCCGCTGAAGTTGAAGAACTTCTTCAGATAGCCCAGCCCCAGGGCGCGCAGGCCCCAGAACTCGATCATGACGAACGCGATCAAGGCCAGCGCAATCGTGTTGTTCGCGTCGCTGTAGGCGGAGCGGAAGAGGGGGATGATGAGCGCCAGCTTCTGGCCGGGGAATTCGATCCCGCCCACGACCAGCTCTTCGCCGAGCAGAGCGCTGGGCACGCCGTGGTCGTGATCGGCGAGCAGGAGCCTGGGCGCGTCGGAGTCGGCATTGAGGGCGGCGATGGCGGCCGCGAGCATCTCGGGCGTGACCTCGGCGGGGCCATGGCCGTCGCCCTCGGCGTAGTCGGCGGTCTTGAAGTCCGTGAACGTATCCGCGAGGAAGACGACGTACTTGTCGAGCGCCTCGCCGGGCTCGACCGGCGCCCCCTGGGTGGCGCCGAGCTCGAAGTGGGCATCGTCGGCGTGCGGGCGGACGAGCCCGATGCCGGTGTCGTCCATGAGCCAGCCGGAGGCGTGCGGGAGCTCCTCGTCGAACGTCTTGTTCTCGGCGTGGTGAACCTCAATCTCGTGAAAGATCTCGTGGCCGATGTCCTCGGTCTTGCCGATGGCGTTGAAGAAGGGGAGGAGGCCCATCCAGTTCGAGAGGAGGATGAAGATGAACAAGGTGGCGATCACGGGGAAGAAGCGGCGGGTGTTCTTCGCGCCGGCGACATCCTCCAACTGGCTGACAAGGAGCTCGATGGCGGACTCGAAGAAGTTCTGCGCGCCGGAGGGGATCAGCTTCATGGCGCGGGTGGCGAGGAAGGAGGCGCCGATGAGGATGATCATCGCCGTCCACGCGGAGATGAGCGTGTTCGAGATGTTGAGGGGGCCGGCCTTGGTGATGATCTCGGCGGGAACGATGATCTCTGGCTGGGGGCCGCGGGCGACGATGAGGCCGAGGACGATCCAGCCAAGCACGCCGATGACAGCGAGGGTGATGTAGAGCCTTCTCACCGGTCGCCGCCAGAGGCGTCTTCGTCGCCGCCGCCAAAGCGTTTCATGAAGGGGAGAAGCATGCGGATTCCGCCACCGATGGCCAAGGTAAGCCCGAGGACAATCCCCAGGAGGATGAACAGCGGCTCAAGCCCGGTGAGGCTATCGAGCCAAAGGCCGAGTACGACTCCGGCGATGATGCAGGTGGCGAAATACCAGCCTGCCCCCATGAGGTAGGCGGTTGGCGCTATCCATCCGCCACGCTCAGGCTTCGCCATGACCGCGCTCAAACCGCGGGAATGATAGGGCGATTGTGAAGCAATGCGCAAGCGGTGATCGGGCCGCCACGCGACTACTTCTGCGGATCGTCAAACCCGCTCAGATCGAGCCCTTCGATGAAGTCCTTGAAGGGGCCAAGACGCTCCAGCTCAGCGGGATCGACAGGCTTGTCCGGCTCGCGTTCGACGCTCTCCTCCAGGTCTCCGTCGCGAATGACCTCGCCGCCCTGGTCGAGCACCGACTCCTCGGCGTAGATGGGAGCGCCCGCGCGAACGGCAAGGGAGATGGCGTCGGAGGGGCGCGAGTCGATCTCGACGGCGTCGCCGTTCACGTCGAGGACGATGCGGGCGTAGTAGGTGTCGCGAGCGAGGTCGTTGAGGAGGATGTAGCGGACCTTCGCGCCAAGCTGCTCAATGACGCTGCGGAGCAGGTCGTGCGTCTGGGGGCGTGGCGGGCTCACGTCGTGGAGGCGGAGGGAGATGCTCTCGGCCTCGTAGGGCCCGATCCAGATGGTCAGATAGCGGTCGGTGTCCTTCTCTCGAAGGATGGCGATTCGCTGATAGCTGTTCAGGGAGAGCCGGATGCTCTCGATGGTCATCTCACGCATGTCCCGCCCCCGAACCCGGACGCATCCGGCTGTATCGGCTCGATGATAGGAGGGCGCGACGACGGGCGGCAAGGCGCACCCGGTTCACGAGCGCAGGTTGATGACGGTGGCGGCGGCGATACTGACGGCCAGAATCGCCATGACGGGCTGCACCCCGAGCCAGTCGCCGAGGGCGCCGGCGCCGAGTACGGGGAGGGAGGCGGCAAGCGCCGCCATCGCCCCCTGGGTCGCCACCACGCGGCCCTGGAGGGTGAGCGGGACGCGTTCGTTGACGACCGTCTGCGCGGCGACGCTGACGATGGCGTAGGCGAAGCCGAGGGGGAGCACGAGCGCCATCGCGAGCAGGGCGCCACCATCGAAGTTCCCGAACTCGACATCGTTGAGCCAGGCGAAGGCGCCGTAGCCGCCGAGGAAAGACGCCTCCTCGTTCACGAAGGCGAGGGCCAGCAACAGGCCCGTGAAGCCCGCGAAACCGACGGAGCTGAGGAGACCGTGGGGGAGGCGCTGCGCCAGAGGCCCGGCTACACGCAGCCCGAGGATGACGCCGATGGCGGCGGGGGTCAGCACGAGGGCGCCGATCTCGAAGGGCAGTTCGAGGATATCGCGGATGTAGGTGGGGATGAGGCCACCCATGATGATGAGCATCATCGTGATGAGGGTGAGCTCGACCGCGGCCTTGAAGACGGCGGGATCGCGGCGCATCGCGCGCCAGCCCGCCTGCCACCAGGAGCCGCCGTCGCTGGAGGGTAGGGCGGCGACAGCCTCACCGCCCATCACCGCAGCGCCGGGGTCCGGCTCGGGTTCCGTCGAGGGGGGCTCGCCTGGTTCCTCGCGGGTGCGGGCCACCGGTCCGATGCGGACGGCCTCGACAGCGGCGATCAGGAAGAGCCCGGCGGCGATGCCGAAGAGCACGTCGGCGCGCTCGAAGACGCGCAGGACGACGGGCGTGAGCACGGCGAAGCCGGCGATCTGGGCGGCCCCGCCGACGGCCTGGCCGATGGCGTTCGCGCGGGCCAGCTCGCCGCGGGTGACGATGGCGGGCAGGATGGCGCCCTCGGCCGTCGCCACAAACGGGGCGAAGAGCGCCAACAGGACGGCGACGACGTAGAGAGAGGGAGCGCCGCCAGCCTCGACGATGAAACCCACGCAGACGGCCGCGCGGCCAACGTTGCCGAGGGCGACGATCAGGCGTCTCGGGATGGCGTCGGCGGCGACGCCGGCGACGATGCCGGCGATCATCATGGGGAGGACCAGGGCGAGCACCAGGAGGCTGGTGAAGAACGCCTTGCCCGTCGCGTCGAGGACAAGCAGGACGAGTCCGAGGTTGAGGGCGTTCTGGGCTATGCGAGAGAAAAACCGCGAGGAGCTGAGCTGACGATAGGGGCGCTGCCGGAGAAGGGCAGGGGGCGAAAGCGGTTCGGCGATCTCCTCCAGGGCGGGGACGGCGCTCACGAGGCCGCGGAGACGCGCGCCCTGGCGCGCTGCTCGAAGCGGCGGCGCTCCAGCATCACGCGCCGCCCGCACTCCAGGCAGACGAGGCCGATGTCGGCGCCGATGCGGTAGACGCGCCACTCCCAGCCGCCGCAGGGGTGGCGGCGGCGCATGCGCCAGACGTCGCCGACGGCAACCTCTTCGTTCACGGAACAGGGGCGTTGAGGGCGTCGCGCAGGTCGCGCGCCGCGGCTGCGGGGTCGGAAGCGTTGGCGATGCTGCGGGAGGCGTTTACGACCATGAGTCCGGGCTCGCTTCCGGCGGCAGCGACGACGTCGGCGGGTTCGCCGCCCTGGGTGCCGACACCCGGCACGAGCAACGTCGTACGGGGAGCGAGCTCGCGCACGCGGGCGAGCTCGGCGGGGGCCGTCGCGCCTACGACGAGGCCCACGTTGGGGCTCCAGGCGGGCATCTCGGCGGCGAGGCGCTCGTACAGGGGCTCACCGCTCTCGAGGGTGGCGTTCTGGATGGTGGCGGAGCCGGGATTGGAGGTGCGGCAGAGGAGGTAGACCCCCCGGTCCTCGTAAGCGAGGAAGGGGGCGACGGCGTCGTGCCCCTGGAATGGGTTCACCGTGGCGGCGTCGAAGCCCCAGACCTCGAAGAGCGCGCGGGCGTAGGCGGCGGCGGTGTTCGCCGTGTCACCGCGCTTGCCGTCGGCGATGACGGGGATCCCGTCGGGGATGGCCTCCAGCGTCGCTTCAAGGGCGCGCAGGCCGGGGATGCCGAACTGCTCGTAGAAGGCGAGGTTGGGCTTGAAACAGGCGGCGTACGGGGAGGTCGCCTCGATGAAGGCGCGGTTGCGGGAGGCGACCTCCTCGACGGGCAGGTCGCCGGGGGGATCGAGGCCGACGCAGACGAAGCTGCCGGCCTCGCGGCTGCGCCTGGCGAGACGTTCGACGTAGGAGGTCACGGCTGGGCCTCCGCGGTCCGCCCGCTGGGCGCAAAGCCGAGCTTCGGCAGGGTCTCAAGGAAGGCCTCGCGGTTGCCGGAGACGATGAGGTCGAACGCGCCCACGGCATCGGGGGGCGCTTCCAGGTCGAGCTCGGCGAGGAGGGCGCAGGCGCGCTTCGCCACGGGCTCGCCCGTACCGAGGACGGAGACGCCGGGGAACTCGGTGGTGATGGTGGGGGCGAGGAACTCGTAGTGGGTGCAGCCGAGGACGACGATGTCGGCGCCAGCGCTGACAGTCTGGGCGAGGACGGAGCGCACGGCCTCGCGGGCGGCGGGCGTGTCGACCTCGCCGCCCTCGACCAGCTCGGCGAGGTCGTGGCCGACGACGCGGTCGATGGCCGTGCCCTTCCCGAACTCGTCGACGACGCTGGCGTAGAGGTCGCCGTCGAAGGTGCCGGGCGTGGCGAGGATGGCGACGCGGCCGCTGCGGGAGGCGCTCGCGGCCGGTTTCACGGCCGGCACCATGCCCACGAAGGGCACGTCGAAGAGCTGACGGAGGTCGGCGACGGCGGCAGCGGAGGCGGTGTTGCAGGCGACGACAACAAGCTTGGCGTCCGCCTCCACGAGGCGGTGGGTGATGGCGAAGGCGCGCTTGCGCACCTCGCCGGGGTCGCGGGGGCCGTAGGGGAACCAGGCGGTGTCGGCGAAGTAGACGGTGCGTTCGCGGGGGGCGAGGCGGCGGAATTCGCGGAGAACGCTGAGCCCGCCGACGCCGGAATCGAACATGCCGACGGGTCGCGGGTCCATCCTGTCAAGCATACGGCTTCGCCTCACTTGCCGCCGCCCTCGGGGGTGCGCCCGCCCCCGCCAGGGGGCATGCTGCGCCCATGACGAAACGGCTCGACGTGGCCCTGCTGCCCTCGGAGGCGGCGGCGATGGAGGCGGACGCCTTCCTCGTCATCGACGTGCTGCGCGCGACGACGACGATCGCGACGCTGTTCGAGGGCGGGCTCGCGGACCTGCTGGTGGTCGACGCGATCGAGGCCGCTCGCGAGCGGGCGCGGGCGGAGGGGCGGGTCCTGTTCGGGGAAGTGGGGGGTCTGCCGCCCGAAGGTTTCGACTACGGCAACTCGCCCGCGGAGGCGGCCACACTGGCCGTGGCGGGGAAGCGGGCGGCGCTCTTCACGACGAACGGCACGAGCGCGCTCTGCGGGGTGGCGGGAAGGGGAGCGGTGGCGACGGCCGCGTTCGCGAATGCCTCGGCGGCGGCTCGCTGGGCGGCGCGGTACGAGCGGGTGGCGCTCGTGTGCGCCGGGAACACGGGAGGGAAGCGTTTCGCCCTGGAGGACTTCGCGGCGGCGGCGCGGCTCGTGCAGCTGATCGCACGGGAAAGCCCGGGTCTGGAGCTCGGGGACGCGGCGGGCGTGGCGGCCGAGGCGAGCGGCTACGAGGACTGGATCGCGCCGGGGCTTCCCCAGCGCACGGACCGGAGCGCGCGGCTCGTGGCCGGGGCCCACCATGCGCGCGGTCTGAAGGCGCTGGGGCTCGACGCCGACATCGCCTTCGCGGCGCGCGAGGACACCTCGGAGGCGGTCCCACGGGTGATGGAGCACGGGGAAGGGTGGGCGCTGCTGGGCGGAGGGCGCTAGCCCGACTGCTCCCAGCGACGGCGCAGGTCAGTCAGGGTGGCTTCACCAGGGGGGCGGCCGGCGTAGCGCGCGTACTCGAAGGCGGCGGTGATCTCGTCGGTCACGTCGCCGTGGAAGGCGTTGGCCAGGACGGGCGCGAACTCGTGCGGGGTCTGGCCGTCGGAGCGCGGCCTCCCCGCGCGGCGAGCGGATTCGAGGACTTCGAGGTAGAGGCGCACGGCGCCCTCGCCCGTCGGCTGGCGGCCGCGTTCGCGACGGAAGAGGTTGCGCGCGGCCCCGCGCAGGTCGTCGCCGAGGCCGCCGGCGCGCTCGGACTCCGAAGCTTCGGCGCCGGCGTCCTCGGCCCTCCGCCGCAGGATGGCGAGGATGAGGATGACGCCGGCCACAATCGCGACGCCGAGGAAGATCGCCCCGCCGGCGAGCACGTACCGGGCGATTCGGGAGGCGACCGAGTCGCCCTCCTCTTCGGGAGCGGGCTCCTCCGTGCCGAACGCGGGGGCGGGAGGCTGAATCTGCTCCGCCTCGTTCCCGCCGGCGCCCAGCAGCCCGAGGAGGAACTCGAAGAAATTCGTGAGGACCCAGGCGACCGGGAAAAGGAGCGCCCAGTAGAGGAACCAGAAGAGGGCCTTGCCGACGGCCGCCACCGGGGTCGTGAGCAGATCGATGAGGGGGTCGAGGAGGACGCCGATGAGGAGCACGCCGAGGACGGCGAAGGCGCCCGTTCCGACGAGCATCAGGGTGGTGACCCCGCCCGAGCGGAGGCTGCCGATGGTGGCGCCGCTCAGGGCGAGCTGCGAGCAGGCGAGCGCCCCGAGCGCGACGCCGTAGAAGACGACGCCGCCGCGGGTGACGAACTCCGATTGTTCGCTGGCGGCCGCGAAGAGCAGGGCGAGGGTAACGACGGCGAAGGGCACGGCGAGGGCGCGGGGGGCGGCTTCAAGCCAGACACCGCTGCGCGCCCGCCAGGCGGCCCACGTCCATGTGGCGAGGAGCAGGATGCCGCTCATGATCACGGGCGGGATCCACTCCTTGACCGTGCCGGTCTCGACGACGAAGTCGACGACCCAGCCGAAGTCCCAGAGGGCGAAATCGTGGGCGTACTGGAGGCGCATGGCGCCGTAGAGCACGACCAGCCCAACCAGCCCGATCGTGGCTGCGCGCCTGCCCCCCTCCACGGCGAACCAGTCGAGCAGGGCGGGCGTGAGGAAGGCGGCAAAGGCGACCACGACGAAGGCGGGAGCGCTGACGAGCTCGTTGCTGCCGTCGGGGAAGATGCGCATGAAGAGCTCGCCCACGGTGTAGAAGGCGAGGGCCTCGGCGGCGAGCAGGAGGGCGATGGCGGCGCGACCGATCACACGATCACCTCGCTGGTCTCGAAACGGCGGCCGACGACCCGGACGGGGAGGCCGTTCAGCTTGTCGAGGTCGACACGCTCGGAGGTGACGACGACGACGACGACGTGGCCCTCGTCCTGGAGGCGGCGCATGGCCTCTGCCAGCTCGTCGGTGATGAACGCGGCGGCGAGGACGAGCGTCGAGCCGAGGGGGAGGCGGCTCGACTCACGGCGGAGGTTGTTGGCGAGATTGCCCATCGTGAGGGGCTGCACGACGGCCAGCGTTTCGAGGATGCGCGGGAGCTGGGAGCGGGAGCGGGAGGGGGCGAGGCGAATGGGGCGGTCGGAGTTGGGCAGGGAGCCGTTCGCGAGCAGGCCGACGGCGTAACGGCGGCCCGCTCCCCAGACCGCAAGCGAAGCCGCCATCGAGACGGTCCGCTCCAGATCGTCTTTCAGGTAGCCCTCCCAGGAGTGTTCGAGCGTGTCGATGTTGAGGAGCACGTAGAGGTGCTGCACCGCCGAGGGCTCGTAGACGCGCGACTGGAGCTCGCCGCGGCGGGCGGTGGCTTTCCAGTCGATGCGGCGGAGGGGATCGCCGGGCTCGTAGTTGCGCAGGCCGGCGATGCGGAGGGGATCCTCGAAGATGCGGTTGCGGCCCTTGGACTCGCCGAGGGGGCGGTCGGCGGGGAAGCCGAGGTCGTCGAGGGCAAAGACGCGTGGATAGGCGATGAACGCACTCGTTTCGGCATCGTCCCAGTGGCCGGGGAAGATGCCGAGGAGGTCGGCGGAGTCGAGCTGGGTGGGGCCGACCTGGAACTGGCCGCGTTCCTTCGCGCTGACGGGCATGCGCCAGCGCCGCCGCTCGTACCAGCCAAGGGCGCCCCGCCGCATGAGCCAGTTGAGGCCGGGAGCGGATGCCGCCGTCAGCTCCTCCCCCTGGACCTCGAGGTCATCGGAGATGGCAAGGTGCAGGTTGAACCAGGGGAGGGGCAGGGGCTTGCGGTTCTCCAGCTCGAAGCGCAGCTCCACCTCTTCGCCCTGGAAGGCGCGGGCCTCGCTGAGCTCGCTGCGGACGCTCACGCGGCGGAAGAGGTAGCGCGACCAGAGCCGGCCGAGGGCGCCCACGATCAGGACGACGACGCCGATGCCGGTGATCATGGGCTGGCCCGTGCCGACGCCCACGCCGATCAACAGCGGTCCCGCGAGCAGCCAGGCTTCGCGGAAGGGCATGAGCTAGCGCCGGCAGTCGCGGGGCTGCATCAGCGTTGCCGCCAGGGTGACTCGTCGTCCGACCGCGCCGGCCGGGAGGAGGCCGTGGGGGAGGGACGGGACGAGGCGGTGGGGGCGGGGCGGGAGGAGGAAGCGGATGGGGAAGGTGACGCCACTCGCGCGCGCTGGGCGGGCGCCTCGTCCTCAATGGGCACGGGCACGCGGCTGAGGACATCGGCGATGAGGTCCTCCACTTCACGGCCGCGGAGGCGGGTTTGGGTGGAGAGGATGAGGCGGTGGGGCAGGACGTGGGGCGCCATCGCCTTCACGTCGTCGGGCAGCACGAAATCGCGCCCCTTGACCGCGGCGTAGGCGCGGGCGGAGCGGAAGAGGGCGAGGCTCGCGCGCGGGCTGGCGCCGAGCTCGAAGGCGGCCTCGTTGCGGGTCTCCCGCACGATCTGGACGGCGTAGCGGCGAACCGCCGGGTCGACGTGCAGGCGCTGGAGGGCCGCGGCCATCTCCATGAGCCGCTCGGCGGTGACCACCGGCCTGAGCTCGTCGAGGGGGTTGGTGTGCTCCTGGCGGGCCAGGATCTCGTCCTCGTCGTCCTCGTCGGGATAGCCGAGGTTGAGGCGCAGGAGGAAGCGGTCGAGCTGCGCCTCCGGCAAGGGGAAGGTGCCTTCGAGCTCGATCGGGTTCTGCGTGGCGATGACGAGGAAGGGGCGGGGGAGGAGCGTCGTCTCGCCCTCCACGGTGAGCTGGCGCTCCTCCATCGCTTCGAGGAGGGCGGCCTGCGTGCGGGGAGTGGCCCGGTTGATCTCGTCGGCGAGGACGATCTGGGCGATGAGCGGTCCCTCGCGGAAGGCGAAGTCCTGCGCCTTCTGATCGAAGTAGTGGATGCCCGTGATGTCGGACGGCATGAGGTCGGGTGTGAACTGGATGCGGCGGAAGGAGCAGCCCAGCGACCGCGAGATCGCCTTGGCGAGGGTGGTCTTTCCGGTGCCGGGCACGTCCTCGAGGAGGATGTGCCCCTCGCAGAGGAGGGCGACGAGCGCCAGCTCGACGACATCGGTCTTTCCCACGATGACGCGCTCGACGCTCAATCGCAGGTCGGTGGCGACACCGTTGATGGTGTTCACGTCTCCCGGAGAGAGACGGGTCGTGGTGGCATCGGGCATGTGCGTCCCCCGAGAGGCGATGGTAGGGGGTGGACGGGGAGCGCGCGAATCCCGTGGCACACTGGAGCGATGAGCGACGTGCGTTCGATCGCGCTGGGCGACAACACCGTGCACCTCGTGTGGCGGGGCGGGATCCGCCTGCTGGTCGACACAGGACCGGACTATGCGGGCGCCTGGGAGGCCCTCCGGGAGGGGCTCGCCGGCGAGCTTCCCGAAGTCGTGGTGCCGACCCACGGGCATCACGACCACGCGGGGCTGGGGCGGCGCTGGCAGGAGGCGGGCGCTCCCATCTGGGTCGGAGCCGCCGACGGCCCCCTGACCGCGCGACCACTGCTGCAATCAGGGGCGGAGACGGCAGCCATGCTGGCGTGGGCGGAGGGCACGGGCGCGCCACCTGAAACGCTCGCGCACGTGCGCGAGCGGGTCGAGTCGCGGCGGGCGGCGGCGCTGCGTGCGGCGGAGTCGCCGCAGCACCCCGAGGACGGCGTGCGCTGGCCAACGGGGCTGCGCTACCCCCCGTTCGAAGCCGACCGGCTCATCGAGGGGGACGCCGAAGTCGCGGGCATCGAGATCCTGGCCGCGCCCGGCCACACCCCCGGAAACGTGGTGCTGGCCGTGCGGGAAGAGGGCTGGCTCTTCTCGGGCGACCAGCTCCTGCCGGAGGTCGACCCGCTGCCGGCCATCCAGTTCACAGCGGAGGGGGAGGGGCTGCGGCGCTTCCCCTCCCTGCCGCACTTCGCGGCCTCGCTCGAACGGCTGGCGATGGGCCGCTTCATCCGCTGCTTCCCCGGTCACGGCGAGCCCTTCGACGGGGCAGGCGAGGCGATCGCGGGGGCGCTCAGCCGCATCGAGCGGCGCTGCGCGCGCGTGCGCACATCGCTGCACGCCGCGGGTCCGGCGAGCGTGTACGAGCTCTGCGCACGGCTCTACCCGCGCGCCACCGAGCGCCGTTTCTGGCAGACGGCCTCGAGCGTGCAGGGGCAGCTCGACCTGCTGGCGGGGCGGGGCGAGGCGCAAGAGACCGAGGGCCTCTGGGAGGCCTGCTAGCCGACGTGCTCGGTGAGGAAGGCGCGGATCGTGTTGGGCGGCTGCCGGTGCGGTTATCGGCGTAGCGGCGCGACACCTATCATCATAGTGAGAGCCAGGCGCTGGGGTGGCGGAACTGGCAGACGCAGCGGACTTAAAATCCGTGGCCGAAAGGCGTGAGGGTTCGAATCCCTCCCCCGGTACCACTTTCCTTCTCCGATGACGCAGGGCGTCTTCGCAACCCTCTAGACTGCGGCTGCAAGTGATCGCCCCGCTCCGGCCGGCCTGCCCGGCTGGGGGCGATGGGCCGTTCACCCTGGGAGGGACCTCATGCCGGCGCTGGATGGAGTGCGAATCCTCGACATGACGCAGTACGAGGCGGGCACCTCGTGCACTCAGGCGCTGGCGTGGCTCGGCGCGGATGTCGTGAAGATCGAGCGTCCGGGTACGGGCGATCCGGGGCGCGGGGTCCACAGGGACCAGGACCACTCCGCGTACTTCGTCAACTGGAACAGCAACAAGCGAAGCCTCACGCTCGACCTGCAGGACCCCCGCGGGCGGGAGATCCTGCTTCGCCTCGCTCCGCACTACGACGTGTTCGTGGAGAACTACGGACCGGGCGTGATGGAGAAGCTGGACCTCGGCTACGAGGTGATGAAGGCGGCCAACCCGGCGATCATCTACGCGCGCATCAAGGGGTTCGGATTATCCGGGCCGTATTCGGACTACAAGTGCTTCGACCCGGTGGCGCAGGCGGCGGGCGGCTCCGTCGCGGTGACCGGTGAGCCGGACGGGCCACCCCTGCGCCCGGGCATCACCGTGGGTGACTCGGGGACGGGCGTGCAGATGGCGCTCGCCATCCTCGCGGCCTACATTCAGCGGCTGCGCACGGGCGAGGGTCAGACCATCGAGATCGCCATGCAGGAGGCGATGACCTACTGGCTGCGGACGGCCATCTCGAGCGGGGCGGACTGGGGGCGCAAGGCGGCCCCGCGCACCGGCAGCGGCGCGACCGCTACCTCGAGCCTCTACCCGTGCGCGCCCGGCGGACCGAACGACTACGTGGTCATCCTGATGGTGACGCCGCGGATGTGGGACGCCTTCTGCGACGTCATCGAGCGCCCGGCTCTGCGGGACGATCCGCGGTTCGAGACGGCGGCGGGCCGCCGCGAGCACAGCGCCGCGCTCCACGAGGAGATCGCAGCCTGGACATCGGAGCGGGACAAGCGGGAGGCGATGCGCATCCTTGGGGACGCGGGGGTGCCCTGCGGGGCCGTGCTCGATACGCAGGACCTGTACGACGACCCGCACCTGAACGCCCGCGGCTTCGTGAAGACAGTCCAGCACGAGGCCCTGGGGGAGGTGCGGCTGCTGGGCTGGCCGCCGCGCATGTCAGCCAGCGAGGTGCCGCTGGTGGGCTCGCCCCTGCTGGGCCAGCACACGCACGAGGTGCTGACGGAGGACCTGGGCGCCAGCGACGAGGAGCTCGCCGCTCTGGCGGAGGCGGGCGTCATCGGCTGAGGGCCGACCGTTTCGAACCGCCCGGAGCGCCCGGCAGCCACGCGGGAGGGGAACTCGCCCGTGGTACAATCACACCAAAGTGGCACAAAGGTCCATCTGTGCCACCAGGGCATAGAGGTGGCATATGCAACAGAGCGCAACAAGAGTGGACCGGCACGGTCGGGTCGTGATCCCGGCTGAATACCGGCGCGCGCTCGGTCTCGAGGAAGGAGACGCTGTTGTCCTCCAGCTCGACGATGGGGTTCTGCACGTCCTGACGCGCGCGGAGGCGATCAGACGGGCCCAGGAACTGGTCGCGAGACACACGGGGGGGAAGCGGTCGCTCGTCGACGAGTTGACCGCTGACCGCCGCGCAGAAGCCGCTCGTGAGTAGCTGCGTCCTGGATGCGTCGGCGCTGCTCGCACTCCTGAACCGGGAACCGGGGGAGGAGCGCGTCATGGAGGCGCTGGTGATGGGCGCTCTGATGAGCGCGGTGAACCTCTCCGAGGTCGTCGCGAAGCTCGCGGACATCGGGATGACGGAGGCGGACATCCGCGAGGCGGTCGAACCCCTGGGCATCGAGTTCGCGGACTTCGATGCCTCGGGCGCCTTCTCGGCCAGCCTCCTTCGGCCGGCGAGCCGGAGTGCCGGGCTCTCGTTGGGGGACCGCGCCTGCATCGCCCTGGGGCGGCAGCGAGGCCTACCGGTCCTCACGGCCGACATCGCCTGGAACTCGCTCAAGCTGGGGACTGGGGTCGAGATTGTCATGCTTCGCTAGCGGCGGCGGGCATCATCGGCTGAGGGCAACAGCCTCGGCGAGCCGGGCGGCGGCGACCGTGGCGAACGGTTCCTCGCCGCCGGCGAGCATGGCGCGTACGCGTTCGCAAGCCGCGAGGGCGCCGTCGATCAGTTCCTGGGGGTAGGCGAGCGCGACCTGGTGTTCGGCGAACTCATCCTCGTCGTGTATGCGGACGGCGCCCGAGCGCTCCCGAGTGACGTCGAGGTCGAGGTCGATCATCGTGACCCTGCCCTCGCTCCAGACGGCCGGGGTGCAGATGTCGACGTAGACCTCGGGCTCCCCGGAGGCGCGCCAGATGGCCGCCCACCAGTCCCTGCTGACGAGCCCCACGTTGAGCGTGTCGAAGGCGATGGGAGGGTCGTCGCCGCGCTGCGCGGGTATACCGGCAGGGGCCCAGAGCCAGGTACCGTATTCGTCCTCGGCGAGCCACGAGAGTTCGTACTGCCAGTGCTTCTGGTCGGGGTACTTGCGGAAGTCGATGAGGACGCGGTCGGGCACAGGGTCAGCGTAGGCAGGCTTCGAAGCTGGCACAAACAGCGAGAGGCCGGGCATGATGCCCGGCCTCTTGTTTGGGTGCGGAGGGGTGGGTCGGCTAGGCGCCCTGGAACTCGAAGTCGGGCTCGTGGCCGAGGTAGAGCTTGCCGATGGTCTCGTACAGCGGATGCGCGACCCAGCGGTGGGAGGCGCAGCCGTGGGAGTCGCGGAGCTTGCGCTCGAGCGGGCTGTACATGCGCGCGCCGGTGGTGCCGGCGGTGTTGTGGATGGTGTCCACGGCCTGCAGGCAGGCGTTGGCGGCGAAGGTGCAGGCGAGCCGCGCCTTCTTCGTGATCTCGGCGCTGGGATGCTCGGCGCCGGCGTGGAGCTCGTCCTCGACCTCGCGCATGGACTCCATCACGAAGGCGCGGGCGGCCTGCACGGTGGCCTCCGCCTCGCCCGTGCGGTACTGGGCCACGGGGCGGTCGCGGAGCGTGCCGCTGGAGAGCATCGGAACCTTGTTCTGGGCGAGGTCCTCGAACACGTCGAGGGCGCCGCGCCCGACACCGAGGGCAACCGCCGCCTTGTTGTAGGAGAGGCGCAGGGGGACGGGGATGCGGAACACGGGGTTCGGGTAGTGGGCCGGAAGCGACACGAGCGCCACGTCCCGCCACTTCTTCTCGATGATGGCGCCATCGCACTTGACGTCGTGGCTGCCGGAGCCGCGCAGGCCGGCAACGTCCCAGGTGTCGACGATCTCGAACCTGGACTTGTTGACGAAGAACATCTTCGTCTTGGGCATGCCGGTGGCCTCGTCCATCATCGGGCCCTCGGCATCTTCGCTGGCATAGATGGGGCAGCCCATGAAGGCCCACTCGACCTGGTGGCAACCGCTCTGGAAGGTGGTCTGGCCCCAGATCTTGTAGTCGCCGTTGGGCTGCTCGACGGCCTTGCCGGGAATGGTGCCGGGGCCGCCGCCACCGCACATGATGACGCGCGGGTTATCGAGGTAGACCTCCTTGGCGAGGTCTTTGTCCATGCCGCCGGCCGCCATGGCGTTGATCTCGGAGCCGATCATCACGTTCCAGCCGACGGAGGCGTCGATGGCCGAGATGGCCTCGAGAACCGCGATGGTCTCCATGGAGCTGGCGTCCTCGCCGCCAAGCTCGGGCGGGAGGGCGAAGCGGAAGATACCCTCGTTGATGAGGATGTTGACCGTGTCGTCGGGGAGGCGGCGCAGCTTCTGGGCCTCGTCGCCGCCCTCGCGGATTACCTGGGTGAGCTTGTGCACGCGCTCAAGCGCGGTGCCTTCGAGCGTCGTTGAGGCTACTGCCACTGGGGCCTCCCTGTCGTTTCCTGTTGATGGTGGTTGTGAGCGAACGCAGTATACGCAACACCGCGGAAACAGGGGCAAGTGCGCTGCGCGTCGCGCCCGGGCGAGCTTGCCTCCGGTTGACGCGGAGAGGCTCCCCGCCTAGCGTGGAGGGTGCAAATTCCGGAATGGAATCTGCCGCCGGGGGGGCCGAAAGGCTGAGATCCGCGAGGACGACCCCAGGAACCTGATCTCGGTAATGCGAGCGTAGGGAAGCGGCGTGAAGGCAAGAGCATCGGCAGCAAGCACCAGCCTGGCGCAGAAGCGCGGGGCGGCGGCTCGCCTGCCGCGCACGGGTTCGGCAAGCAGACGCTGAGCCGCCCGCGGCCTCACTCCTCCTCACCCCTCGCACCGATCGGGCGCCCCCGGCAGCGCAAGGAGGGCGCGCATGATCGTAGAGTTGCAATGCCTGGCGAGCCCCGCCGGCACCCCTGACAACCCCTACCGCCACATCGACGCCGCCATCGGCGTCGTGCAGGACTCGGGGCTGAACTACGAGGTCGGCGCCCTCGGCACGACCGTGGAGGGCGAGCCCGACGAGATATGGCCGCTGCTGCGGCAGGCGCATGAGGCCTGCCTCAACGCCGGAGCCGAGGGGCTCGTGACCGTTATCAAGGTCGAGCAGACGGCCCGTGTGGACGGCCCGACCATCGACAGCCTGACCGGCAAGTTCCGGGAGGCCGGCGATGGCAGCTGAGGCCCCCTCCCTACAACGGGCGCTGCCCGCCCGAGGCGGGCGGCTGCTGGGCCGGTGGGGCGCCGCCGCCTGGCAGTACGCCCCTGCTGTTCTGCTGCTGGTGGCGCTCGTGGGGCTGTGGGAACTGCTGGTCGAGGTGCTCGACACGCGCCCCTACATCCTCCCGGCGCCCAGCGCCATCTGGGAGGCTCTGCTCGACAAGGGGCACCTGCTGCCCAACCACATCCAGGCCACGGCCACGGAGGCGGTGCTGGGGCTGGCGGCTGCCGCCGTCGGCGGCGCCGTCCTCGCCATGCTGATCTCGAGCATCCCGCTCGCCCAGCGGGTGCTCTACCCGATCATCGTGACGTCGCAGACGGTCCCGGCGATCGTGCTGGCGCCGCTGCTCATCGTCTGGGTCGGCATCGGGCTGGAGTCGAAGCTGATCGTGGTCGCGCTGGTGGGGTTTTTCCCCATCGTCGTGAGCACGGTCGATGGGCTCGCCTCGGCCGACCGGGACATGGTGGCGCTGGTACGCAGCATGGGCGCGACCAGGCTGGAGCAGCTCCGGCACGTGCTCATCCCCTCGGCGATTCCCGGCTTTTTCGCGGGCCTGAAGATCGCCGCCGCCTACTCGGTCATCGGGGCGGTCATCGCTGAGTGGGTGGCGGCCAAGGAGGGGCTAGGCATCTTCATCATTCGCTCCCAGGCCTCCTTCCGCATCGACCAGATCTTCGTTGCCATCGCAGTCATCGCACTGCTCAGCATCGCCCTCTTCGTGGCGGTGCACCTGCTGGCGAGGCTCGCCTCGCCCTGGAAATACGCCAACGACCAAGGAGAGAACGGCTCATGAGATTCCTCAACGGACGGTACCTGCTCATCCCCCTGCTGGTGGTGGCGGTGGGGTTGATCGTCGCGGCCTGCGGCGATGACGCACCGGACGAGCCCACGAGCGTCACCTTCATGCTCGACTGGACGCCAAACACGAACCACGCCGGTGTCTACATCGCGAAGGCGAAGGGCTGGTACGAGGACGCAGGCCTCGACGTCGAGATCGTCGAGCCGGGCGCGGGCGGCGTCGAGCAGACGGTCGCCTCCGGGGCCGCCCACTTCGGCATCTCGGTACAGGAGAACGTGATCCCGGCGCGCGAGCAGGGCCTGCCTGTGGTCGCGATCGCAGCCGTGATCGAGCACAACACCTCGAGCCTGATCGCCCTCGGGGACGAGGGCATCGAGGGTCCGGGCGACCTGGCCGGCAAGACCTACGGCGGCTGGGGCGGCGCCCTTGAGACTGCCCTTATCTCGAAGCTCGTGGAGTGCGGCGGGGGCGACCCCTCGACGGTCGAGTACGCCATCATCGGCAACGTCGACTACATCGTGGGCATGGAGCAGGACGACTACGACTTCGTCTGGATCTTCGACGCCTGGGACGGCATTCGCTACACCGAGGTGCTTGGCCGGGATGTCTCGTTCGTCCGCTTCATCGACCACACGGACTGCATCCCCGACTGGTACACGCCCATGATCATCACGAGCGAGTCGCTGATCGCGGACGACCCCGACCTGATCGAGGACTTCATGGAAGCGACGGCGCGCGGGTACCGCTACGCCATCGAGAATCCCGAGGAAGCGGCCGAGATCCTGCTCGAAGCCGCGCCCGAGCTCGACGAGGCGCTGGTGAGGGCGAGCGCGGGGTATCTTGCCAGCCGGTACACGTCCGACCCGGACAACTGGGGCCGCCAGGAGCTGGACATCTGGACGGGCTTCGAGAGCTTCCTGCGGGAGGCGGGGCTGACGGAGTCGGCGATCGACGTGGAGGACGCGTTCACGAACGACTTCCTCCCGTAGGAGGAGCGATGAGCGAAGCGGCCATCGCCATCCGCGGGCTGCGGCACACGTTTCCGGGGACCCGCCCCGTCGAGGTGCTCGACGGGGTGGACCTGGAGGCGGCGCCGGGCGCCTTCGTGAGCCTCGTGGGGCCGAGCGGGTGCGGCAAGAGCACCCTCCTGCAGGTGCTCGCGGGGCTGCTCACGCCCGACGCCGGGGAGGCCCTGGTCGAGGGCCGCTCGACGCTGGGGGAGCCGGGGCTGGCGGCCTACATGCCGCAGAAGGACCTGCTGCTGCCCTGGCGGAAGGCGATCGGGAACGCCGTCCTGGGCGCGGAGATCGCGGGGACTCCCAAGGCGGAGGCGCGGGAGCAGGCGCTGTCGCTGCTGGAGCGCTTCGGGCTGTCGGGCTTCGAGGAGAGCTGGCCCTCGCAACTGAGCGGGGGGATGCGTCAGCGGCTGGCGCTGCTCCGCACCTTCCTCGTGCCCCGGCACGTGCTCCTGCTGGACGAACCGTTCGGGGCGCTGGACGCGATCACGCGCCGGGAGATGCACCAGTGGCTGCAGGAGGTCTGGGCGAGCGACGCGCGCACGGTCCTCTTCGTGACGCACGACGTGGAGGAGGCGCTCATCCTCTCGGACGAGGTCTACGTGATGACGCCGCGACCCGCGCAGATGGCCGCCCAACTCACGATCGACTACCCGCGCCCGCGCCTCCCATCGATCGTGACGGAGCCGGAGTTCGTGGCGGACAAGGCGCGTCTGCTGGCGGCGCTGGACGAGGGCGGGGCAGGCTAGGGACGGCCCTCGTCCCGCCACTCTCGGAATTCCTCCCTTGACACCGGTCTGCGCCTGTCTCGCTCCGCCAGCATGCGCTTGATGACCGCCGCCCGCCTGGCCTGCTCACGCTCAGCGAATTCCTGTTCCTCGACCACCGCGCCACGGTAGCACGCACCCCCCACGCCACAGGGGCATACACTGCCGGCACTCTCGCTGGCGGGGGCGCACGATGATCACGTGGACGGTGGGGCTGACGGCGCGTCCGGGACGGGAGAACAGCTTCATCGCCATCGCCAACGAGCTGACGGAGACCTCGAACCGTCTGGACGAGGGCTGCGAAATTTACATCTGCCTGCAGAACCTCGACGACCCACGCGACTTCCTCTGGTACGAGCAGTGGGCGACGATGCCGCTGCTGGAGCGCCACGTCGAGCGCATCCAGCCGATGCTCTCGGGCTCGCCGGAGGGGCGCGATGGGTCGCGCCTCTACACGTCGATCCAGCGCCGCGAACAGCTCGGCTACCACCTGCTGCGGAACCACCTGAATCCAGAACGGGACTGGTACGAGGCGTCGATTACGGGGTGGGCCATGGCGCGGGCGAAGCCGGGCAAGGAAGAGGGGCTGCGGGAACTGGCGGTGGCGCTGAGCCGGACCGGGCAGGAGTTCCCGGGCAATGTGACCCACATCGCTCACGAGCGCGAGGATGTCCCGGGTCTCGTCTGCTGGTTCGAGCAGTGGCGCGACCAGGATGTGCTGGACGCGCGGGTGGCGTCGCTCGAAGAGCGGTACGGGGCGCCTCGCGGGACGGACGGGGTGGAGCGGATGCCGGCCGGGATCGCGGACGTAATGGAGTCGCTGGACTCGACTCGCTACCGGGTGGTGGCGACGTAGGCGCCTTCAGGCGCTTCGTGCGCAGGTACCTGCCGTACGAGCTGCGGCTCCAGGTGGGCCTGGCGCGGCGTGCCTGGCGCGACCGCCAGGCGCACACGTCGCTCGCCACGCGGCCGCGCGCGGGGGCACGGCCAGTCTTCGAGCACGGCGCCTACGAGCTGCCGTTCATCGACTATCCGGGGCAGGAGGGGCTCGCGCGGGCGAAGCGGCACAACCAGCGCCTCCTCGGGGCTGCGCTCGACGGAGCGGTGCTGGCGCCGGGCGAGACCTTCTCGCTGTGGGCGCTGGCGGGGCGGCCGACCGCCGCCAGTGGCTATTCCGAGGCGGCTGCGATCAAGGGCGGACGCCTCACGACCGACCTGGGCGGCGCCACCTGCCTTCTCTCGACGGTGCTCTACAACGCCGCGCTGCTCGCCGGGCTGGAGATCGTCGAGCGGTGGGCGCACAGCGTCGACACGTACGGGGACGAGCGGTACTTCGAGCTGGGCCGCGACTGCGCGATCGAGTACGGCTACCGCGACCTGCGGTTCCGCAACGGGCTCGCGTATCCGGTGGTCCTGAGCATCGACGTGAACGACGACCGCGTACGCGCGGCGATCGGCGCCGATCAGCCGCGTGACTTCTCCGTGGCGCTGGCCGTGAGCGAGCCCGTTCGGGAGTCCCCTGCCACCCGCGTCGTGTTCGACTTCCATCTCCCGCCGGGGAGGGAGGTCGTCGTCGAACCGGGCTACGAAGGACTTCGCACGCGGACGACCCGTACGATCACCTGGACGGACGGCACGCGGCGCGGGGACGACCTGGGGGAATCCCGACACCACAGCACCGCGCGGGTTGTCGCCCGCGGGCGGCAGCGACTCGGCGCTATTCGCAGGGCAAGTGCGAGCGGTGGGGAGCCGCCCGAGGCCGCTCGCGAGTAGAGTCCGCAAGGGCACCGCAGGGAGGGACTATGTCAATCAACTCCATCGGGCTCATCGGGATCAGCGCAGTCAACGCCATCGGGCTCATCGCGATCAGCGCAGTCAACGCCATCGGGCTCATCGCGATCAGCGCCGTGAACGCGATCGGGCTTGTGGCCTTTGCGACCATAAACGCCACCGGCATCATCGCGTTCTCGAGCGTGAACGCGAACGGTGTCATCGCGATCAGCGGGAACACCGCGAACGGGTTCATCGCCATCGGGAAGACCGCCAACGGCACGTACGCGCTTTCGCGGTCGGGCAAGGGGAAGGCGAAGTACATGCTCTCCCCGGACCGTCGCGACGAGGAGGCAGTGCGGCTGTTCTCCCGCATCGTCCCCGCTTCGATATGGCCGAAGGAGATCGCGGCCGCCTAGGAGTCGCTAGACCAGCCCGTAGCGGAAGCAGCCGCTGACGTGGTCGTTCACGAGGCCCGCGGACTGCATGAAGGCGTAGCAGATGGTCGGTCCCACGAAGGAGAAGCCTTAGCCCTTGAGGGCCTTGCTCAGGGCGCGCGACTCCTCGGTCTGCGCGGGGAGGTCGGCGAGGGCCTCGAACGAGTTGCGGCGGGGCTCGCCGCCGACGAAGGACCAGAGGAAGGCGTCGAGGGAGCCGTGCTCGGACTGCACGGCGAGGGTGGCCTGTGCGCTGGCGATGGCGGCATCGATCTTGGCGCGGTTGCGGATGATTCGGGCGTCGGCGCGGAGCCGTTCGCGGTCGGCATCGCCGTAGGCGGCGACGGTCGCGATGTCGAAGCCGTCGAAGGCGGCGCGGTAGCCCTCGCGACGGTGGAGGACGGTTCGCCAGGAGAGTCCCGCCTGCGCCCCTTCGAGGACAAGCAGCTCGAAGAGGGCGCGGTCGCCGTGCGTGGGGACGCCCCACTCGTCGTCGTGGTAGCGCTGCATCAGGGGGTCGTCGCCGGCCCACTCGCAGCGAATCACGGTTTCGGACATGGCGGGGGATGGTACAGGGCCACGTAGGGCGGCGGCGTGTGTACCTTTCACAGGTGCACCACAGCTGTAGAATTTCCACCAGGCGCTCGCCCTTGTCGGCGCTGGGCACACCTCTAAGGAGCACTCCATGACCGAACGCAACTTCGACTACGATGTCGGCCTCTCCTTTGCCGGAGAACAACGCGAGTTCGTCGAACAGGTTGCTGAGAACCTCAAGTCACGCGGTATTCGCGTCTTTTTTGACGACTACGAACAGGACACTATGTGGGGAAAAGATTTGTATACTCATTTGAGTGATATCTATCAGAATTCCTGTAGATACTGCGTCATTTTTATCTCCCAAGCTTACGCGGACAAAGTATGGACCAACAGGGAACGTGAAGGTGCCCAGTCTCGTGCTCTCGAAGAGCATCAGGAGTACATTCTTCCAGCAAGATTTGACGACACTCCAATACCAGGGATTCTTCCAACCATTCACTACATAGACTTGAGGACAAAGTCGCCCTCCGATCTCGGCGACCTCATTGCGCAAAAAGTGGGGAAGGATATTCGGGTTTCCTATCTTCCCCCAAGGCTAGATCGCCTCTACGAACACCTTGAGCTAGAGGATGATCCGGAGGTGCACGCCAAGGTTTACTTGCAGGCCGCTTCATTCTTTGATTCACTACGACGCATGGAACCTGATGAGAAGGATGCCGTATTTTGCGTGATACGCTTTGGCTGTCACCACGACTTCCCGGAAGACATCCACATCAGTGCAGATCTCCTGAGACGCCATACCGGTAAATCCGTTTCGGCACTGAAGAGAATCTTGGGCGGCCTGCGTTCGCTGGGATTTAGTTGCACCGTTCGTGAATCTACGACACGTGGGACTGGGCAGGATGAGGAGGTTCTGGACGCCGAAGACTTCTTCTTTCATCTAAATTGGTACGATCTTCACAAACGCGAGAACCCGCTGCCAGACCTCAAAGTTGCAGGATGGATGGTTTTGGGGGCAACGGAGCACTACTGCGAAGAACACGGCCAAGAATTCTTGGACCGCCTCGACTTTTCGCAGCTCGCCAGTGCGACCGTATCCAGGGAAGGTGACAAGAGCGCCTGACACAGCGCGGGCAGGTAGCAGGGCCCCGTCGGGCGGCGGGGTGTAGCATTCGCGTATAGCCAAACTGCGCCGGGAGGCAGGCATGACGGAGGACGGCACGATGCGGGGCAAGACGGCAATCGTGGGCATCGGCGAGACGACCTACTACAAGCACGGGCAGTCGCCCGACCCCGAGTTCAAGCTGGTGCTCGACGCCATCCAGCTCGCCGCCGATGACGCGGGCATCGACGTGCGCGACATCGACGGGTTCGCCTCCTTCAGCGACGACCGCAACGACCCGCCCCGGCTGGCCACGGCCCTGGGGGTCAAGGACCTCAGCTTCAGCAACATGGTCTGGGGCGGAGGCGGGGGCGGTGGGTCAGGAGCGGTTGCGAACGCGGTTGCGGCGGTGGCCGCGGGCTACTCGAAGTACGTCGTCGTCTACCGCGGGCTGGCGCAGGGCCAGTTCGGACGGTTCGGGCAGGGCGCGCAGACACCGACGGCGCCCGGCGGGGCGGCGTTCACGGCGCCGTACGGGCTGATGTCGCCGGCGCAGTCGTTCGCGATGCGCATCCGGCGCTTCATGTACGAGCACGGGGCTGAGCAGAGCGCGCTGCGGGCGATCTCGCTGGCCTCGTACCAGCACGCGCAGTCGAATCCGCGGGCGGTGATGTACGGGCGCGAGTTGACCGAGGAGATATACGACAACTCGCGCATGATCGTGGAGCCGTTCCACCTGTTCGACTGCTGCCAGGAGAACGACGGCGCGGCGGCGCTCATCGTGACAAGCGCGGAGCGGGCGAGGGACATGCCGAAGAAGCCGGCGTACGTGCTCAGCGCGGCGCAGGGGTCGGACTACCGGCAGGCGGCGACGGCGCACAACTCGCCCGACTACGCGACCTCCAACTTCAAGACGCTGGCGCCGCGGTTGTACGCGATGGCCGGTCTGGGGCCGGAGGACGTGGACGTGCTGCAGAGCTACGAGAACTTCACGGGCGGCGTGCTCATGAGCATCGTCGAGCACGACTTCTGCACGCCGGACGAGGTCAGCGACCTCTTCACGCTGGAGAACTTCTCCGCGCCGGACGGGAGGCTGCCGCTGAACACGAGCGGGGGCAACCTCGCGGAGTGCTACATGCATGGCCTCGAGCTGGTGCATGAGGCGGTGCGCCAGGTGCGGGGCGAGTCGACCTGCCAGGTGCCGGACGTGAACATCTCGATGGTCACGTCGGGGCCGATGGTGCAGCCGGTAAGCGACCTGATCCTCGCCGCCGACCGGGGAGTGGACGCATGAGCGCGGAGACACGCAGCTACCTGCCCGAGGGCCTGCCGCGGCCCGCCCCGGCGATCGACGGGTTGGGGTCGGAGTTCTGGGAGGCTGCCAAGCGCCACGAGCTGGTGGTCCAGCAGTGCCGCGCCTGCGACGGCTTCCAGTGGGGACCGGAGTGGATCTGCCACCAGTGCCACTCCTACGACCTGACCTACACGCGCATCTCGGGACGGGGGGTCATCTACAGCTGGGAGCGGGTCTGGCACCCTGTGCATCCGGCGCTGCGGGAGGGCACGCCCTACCTGGTGGTCCTGGTGGAGCTGCCCGACGCCGGCAACGTACGCATGGCCGGCAACCTGCTGGGGGAGCGCACGCAGGACGTGGTCATCGGGGCCGAGGTCGAGGTCGCGTTCGAGGACCACGGCGAGGGCGACGAGGCGTACACGCTCGTGCAGTGGCGGGTGGTCGAGTAGGAGCCGTTCCGATGGCGGCGGAAGCGGGTGGCCGCTACCTGGTCGAGGGGGCCGGGGACGGGCATCCGACACTCGTCCTCGCGCACGGGGCAGGGACGCCCATGGACCACCCCGCGATGGAGCGCATGAGCGCCCTGCTCGCGGAGGCGGGAGTGCGGACGGTGCGCTTCGAGTTTCCCTACATGGCCGAGCGGCGCATCAGCGGCAAGCGTCCGGGGCCGAACCCGGCGCGCGCTCTGGAGGCGACCTGGCTGGAAGTCATCGACGACCTCGGGGCGGAGGGGCTCGTCATCGGGGGGAAGTCGATGGGCGGGCGCATCGCCAGCATGGTGGCGGAGGAGGCGGGTGTCGCGGGGGTGGTCTGCTTGGGGTATCCGTTCCATCCGCCGGGGAGGCCGGAGAAGTTGCGGACCGCCCACCTCGAAGCGATCCAGACGCCCGTGCTCATCGTGCAGGGTGAGCGCGACACGTTCGGGCGGCCGGAGGAGGTGGCGGGGTACGACTTGTCGGAGCAGGTACGGGTGCACTGGATGACGGACGGCGACCACTCGCTCAAGCCGCGCAAGTCGTCGGGGCGGACGGAGGAGGAGAACCTGGCGGAGGCGGCGCGGGCAGCGGCGAGCTTCGTGGTCGAAGTGACGGGCGGCTAGCAGCTCAGGCGACCGGCTTGTCGCGGGAACCCCAGGCGTCCCAGTGGATGACCTCGGAGACGGGCGGGCGCTCGACGCGCTTGAAGTTGTCGTCGCCCGTGAAGTAGGCGACGGGGAAGAGCGTGGCCTGGCTGATGTTGCCGGGGATGGCGAGCAACTCGGCGACTTCGTTCGCGTACTGGAGGTGGATGCCGGTCCAGGCAGTGCCGAGACCGCGCGTGCGGAGCGCCATCTGGAGCGACCAGGCGGCGGGCATTATCTGGCCGTAGAGGCTCGCCTGCGCGCCCTGACCATCGTTCTCCGCACGGCCCTCGACGCAGGGGATGATGAGCACTGGGCAGCGGTGGAGGTTGTCGGCGAGGTAGGCGATCACGGGGCGCATGGGCCGGGCGCCGGCGAACTTGTAGAAGCCCTCGCGGTAGAGGCCGCCGATGGCGTCCCTCTTCGCCTCGTCGGTCACGACCATGAAGTGCCAGGGCCGGGCCTCGCCGCCGCCGGGCGCGGCCTGGATGGCGATGCTGATGCACTCCTCGATGACCTCCGGCTCCACGGGGCGGTCGAAGTCGAGGCGGCGGCGCACGGAGCGGGTCGTCGTGAGGACGTGGTCGACGCTGTCGCGGTCGTAGGGGCGGTGGTTGTCGTCCTGTTCGGCCATGGGGAGCGCCATTCTGCCACGGGGGGGACGGGCGGCGGGGGAGCGCGCTCGCCCCTTCGCGGGCGGGTGGCAGAATGGGGCGGCTTGTGACGACACGGGCCGCCAGCGCCCGAGAACGGACCAGCAGGGCAGAGGGGAACCGAATGACGGATCGACTGAAGGACCGCGTCGCGATCGTGACGGGCGCAGGACGGGGCATCGGCGCCTCGATCGCGAAGCTGATGGCCTCCGAGGGCGCCGCCGTCGTGGTGAACGACCTCGGCGGCAGCGTCGACGGGGAGGGAGCTGACGACGCGCCCGCGCGCGAGGTGGTGCGCGAGATCGAAGCCGGCGGCGGCCGCGCGGTCGCCAACTTCGACGATGTCTCGGACTACGACGCGTCGGAGCAGATCATCCGCGCGGCGCTGAACGAGTACGGCCAGCTGGACATCCTCTGCAACGTGGCCGGCATCCTCCGCGACCGCATGATCTTCAACATGACCGAGCCGGAGTGGGACGCGGTCATCGCGGTGCACCTGAAGGGCACGTTCAACACCTCCAAGTACGCCTCTATCCACTGGCGGCAGGAGCGCAAGGGCGACTACCGGCTGATCAACTTCACGTCGGTGTCGGGGCTCTCGGGGTCGCCGGGACAGCCGAACTACGCGGCCGCCAAGCTCGGCATCGTGGGGCTGACGTACTCGTGCGCGAACGCGCTGGGGCGCTACGGGGTGACCTCGAACGCGATCAGCCCGGGCGCGGCCACGCGCATGGGCGACACGATTCCGCCGGACCGCCGGCGCCAGCTGAACAGCGCTCAGCAACAGGCGGCCGAGGATCGCGCGCGGGAGATGTCGCCGGACAACGTGGCGCCACCGGTGGTGTACCTGGCGAGCACGGAGTCGGGCTGGATCAACGGGCAGGTGATCGGTGCCTCGGGCTACCAGGTGTCGCTGTTCAACACGCCGGAGGCGATCCGCCAGATCCAGGGCAAGGAACCGTGGACGGTGGACGACATGTACCAGCGTATGCCGGCGATCTTCCGGCCGGCGATCGAAGGCAGGAACTTCTACCAGCAACAGCGCGAGAGCTAGGGAGCGAGTCGACATGCCCCACAATCGGGCGGTGCTCTTCGACTTTGGCGGGGTGCTCCTGCGCCAGGACTGGGACGAGTACGAGGTCTTCGGCGAACGGCACGGCCTGCCGCGCCGCGCCCTGGCGCGAGCGCTCTACGGCACGGAGGCGTGGCGCGCGCTCCAGACGGGTCGCATCAGCGACCGCTCGATCTGGCGGGCGGCCGCCATCGCCTCGCTGGCGGAGCACTGCGGCGAGCGCGCGGAGGCCCTCTTCGAAGAGTGGTACTCGCGCCCCATCAGGGTGCACCAGCCGAACATCGACCTCGCGAAGGCGCTGCGGGCGGCCGGTGTGCGTATCGGCCTGCTGAGCAACGCCGCGCCCGACCTCGAGATGCGCATCGTTGACGACTTCGGCGTCGACATCGACTGGGACGACCGCGTGATCTCGGGGCTGGTGGGGTTGGCCAAGCCAGACCCGGCGATCTACCACCTCGCGGCAGAGCGCATCGGCCTGCCGGAGTCGGCCTGCTTCTTCATCGACGACCTCCGGGAGAACGTGGAGTCGGCGCGGTCGGTGGGCATGCAGGCGCACCACTTCCGAGGGGACTACGACGCCCTGCACGCCGACCTGCGGGCGGCGGGCTACGACTGGGAGTAGCGCCGAAGGGCCTGGCTAGCCGAAGCGGATGCTGTCCCCGAGGTGGCGGGCGGCGGGTTGACGGCGCTCGCGCGCCATCTGCAGGACGAGCAGGATCGGTCCGAAGCGCCCCACGAGCATCGCGGTGATGAGGAGGGCGCGCTCGGCCGGGCCTGCCTCCGGGACGAGGCCGACCGACCAGCCGGAGAGCGTGACCGCGGAGATGCCTTCGAAGAGGGCGTCGAGGGGGGCGGCGTGGGCGGAGGCGATTATGCCCGCGCCGAGGAAGGTGACGGTCCCGCCAAAGAGGAAGGTGATGGCGAGGGCGTGCCGGAAGGCGTGCGGCGGCAGCTCTCGCCCGAGCAGCGAGAGCCGCTCCCGACCGGCGAGCGCGCTAACGAGGCCGATCGCGAGCACGGCGAAGGTCCCCACCTTGAGGCCGCCACTGACGGAGCCGGCAGCGCCGCCGATGAGCATCAGACCGGTGCCGAAGACCTTGCTCTCCTCGCGGAAGGCGGCGGTATCGAGGGTGGTGAAGCCGGCCGTGCGCACGGACGACTCGAAGAGGGCCACGAAGGGGCGCCGCCAGCCGGGCTCGGCGGCGAGCGTGGCGGGGTTCGTCCACTCGCCGATGAGCAGGACGCCCGCGCCCGCGATCAGCACGCCCGCCATCGCCAGCAGGATCAGGCGCGCGTCGAGGGGGAGGCGGCGGAAGGATCGCCGGGAGGCGTAGAGGGCGAGCGGCAGCGGTCCGATAGCGCCGAGCAGGGCCAGCGCGCCCGTGACGGCCAGCACGGGAAAGTCGTCGGAGAAGGCCGCGTAGCCGCCGTCGGCGAGGGTGAAGCCGGCGTTATTGAAGGCGCTGACCGCGTGGAACGGGCCCCACCAGAGGCCGCGGTCGGCGGGAACGCCAGCCTCGAGCAAGGTGAGGAAGAGGGCGACGGCTCCGATCGCCTGCACGCTCAAGGCGACCGCAAGGACGGTGCGTACGACGCCCAGCACCTCGCCGATGCCGGGAACGCCCCGGAAGAGGCGCCGCATGCCCGAGTCGCGCATCCCGAGGCGCCGCCCGAGAAGCCAGAGCAGGACGGTCGCGCCCACCAGGTAGAGGAGTCCTCCCAGGAACGCGAGGGCGGCGATGACGCCCTCGCCGAGGAGCGTCCAGTGCTCCTGCACGGACACGGTCGTGAGACCTGTGAGGGTGACCGCCGAAACCGTGGTGAAGAACGCATCGGCGGCGCTGGTGTCGGTGGTGGAGGCGGCAGGCGCGAGCAGGACGAGGGCGCCGGCCACGACCAGCAGGGCGTAGGCGGCGACGACGAGGAGGGCGCCACCTCGTGGCCAGCGCACCAGGCGCGCGGCGCGCCGGACGCCGGACGACAGGGTTGGGGGCCGTTGGCGGACCACGACTCCGACGGGGGCGCCATCCCCAGCGGGCTGTCGAGCGGTTACCATCGCCCGCAGTCTGTGATCGGTCCGCGGGTGGGGTCAATCGGCCGCGGCCACGCTGGGGAGAACGAACGATGGTAGTGACTCTGGGAGACGGCGACTTTCGGTACGAAGTGGAGGAGGGCTGGGAGCAGCTTCCGGAGGGCGTCACGCTGCGGGAGACGCCCGGCGTGGCGGTGAACGCGCGCGACGAAGTGTTCCTGCTGACGCGCAACACGGACTACCCGGTGATGGTGTTCGACCGCCAGGGAAGCTTCCTGCGCAGCTTCGGGCGGGGCGTCTTCGACGCGCGCACGCACGGCATGTTCATCGGCGCGGACGAGGCCGTCTGGTGCGTCGACGACGGGACGCACTCGATCACGAAGTGGTCCCAGGACGGGGTGCTGCTGCTGACGCTCGGCGGCAATCCCTCGCCGACCTGGAGCGGCGAGCCCTTCAACCGCCCCACGCACGCGGCTGTCTCGCCGGTCAACGGCGACCTCTTCATCACGGACGGGTACGGGAACTCGAACGTGCATCGGTACACGGCCGAGGGGGAGCACGTGCTCTCGTGGGGCGGACCCGGAATCGATGCGGGACAGTTCATCCGGCCCCACAACGTGGCCGTCGACGAGGAGGAGCGCGTCTACGTGGCGGACCGGGAGGCGCACCGCGTGCAGGTGTTCGACGCCGAGGGGAACTTCATCGAGATGTGGAACAACATCCACCGGCCCGACGGGATGGTGCTGGGCCCGGACGGGAACATCTACATCGGCGAGCTGAACGGGATGGGGGGCATGGAGGGGTGCCCGGGCCTGGGGCACCGCGTCAGCATCCTCTCGCGCGGCGGCGACCTGCTGGCCCGCTTCGGGGACGAGGACGAGGGCGAGGGGCTCGGTCAGTTCATCGCGCCCCACGGCGTGGCCGTGGACTCGCACGGCGACATCTACGTGGGGGAGGTGTCGTTCAGCATCCGCGGCCGCACGCTGGACCCGCCGCGGGAGCTGAAGAGCTTCACGAAGCTAAGGAAGGTGTAGGGGGAGGCTCTAGGGCTCGCACGTGCTCAAAGTTCACAGCGGTGAGCCTTCCGCTGCCGAGTGCTTCCTGAAAGAGATCGCCGTCCACAGTCAACAGCGGGCTTCCTCTGAGGCAGCTTTCAGAAGGATCGAGTCGGTCAGGCCATGTCTCAAAACGCCTCACCGGACGCAGCGTCCGCGCTGGTAACCACGACTTCTTCGCTCTCCTCGATGATGGCCCGCAGCTGACCGAGGAGAAGGGACCTCTCAGGGTCGCCATGGTGACGCAAGAGATTGGACGCCTCCGTAAGCGTGTTCGGCGTTACGAAGAGCTGGTCTACTGGGTTGAAGAGGTCGAGCAGCAGCTCGAAGTCCGCGACCGAATAGTCTTCAAGACGACGATGCTTGGCGATGATGTCCGGGCGCGCAGAGCCAACGACGAACAGTACGAGCAGGTTGGAATCGATGAAGTAGCCCTTGAGGGGCATTAGCCCTTGACGGCAGGCAGGACGCGATCCCTGACAGACTGGACGGTCCCGTCTTCGCCCCGGATGCGAAGAACTTTGTAGGCGCGCGCACCCCTGAGGCCAAGGCTTGCACCCAAAGAGCCCTGCCGCTCCCAGTCGCGGGTAAAGCCGATCGTGACTCTCCAGATGTCGCCACTAGGCTCGTACTCGATTTCTTCGAGCCCGACATTCCCAATCCCTTCGTTCTCGAAGAGCAACGTCACATGACTCTTCGCCGTTTGCACGGCTTCCTGCAGGTCCATCCGATGAACCCTCAGCAGTAGCGTAGCCGGGTGAACCCCGGAGAGAAAGGCGCAGCCTCCACGCTCTCGCAACTGCAAATTTGCTGCTAATGACTGCAGAATTAGCAGCAACGGACTCCCGCGGCCCCTACTGGAGGGCGGAGTGGGGGGTGGCGTTGAGGCGGCGGACGACGATGCCCTCGCGCTCCATCATGTCGGGGATCTGTGGGCCGATCTCGTTCGTCCACTCGTCGCTCTGGTAGACGGCCTCGTACTGGGCCTCGCGCTCGGCTTCGTCGCGGAAGCGGCGGATCCAGATGTAGACGGTCTCGTCTTCCTCGTCGATGAAGCTGCCGAGGATGACCATGCCCTTCGACTGCTGGAAGGGGATGATGATGTTCTCCATGAACTCGACCCAACGGGCCTGCTGGCCCGGCTTGATGCGGTACTGCCGAAGCTCGAAGAGCATGACTCGCCTCCGTGAGGGTGATTGAGGGGCGGATTCTACGCGCTGGGGGGCGCTTCGTGATTGTCATCACGAGGCGGGGCGGCTACGATCGGGCCGCTTCCCTCAGGAGGACCGGATGGCCTACGGCACGGGCATTGCGCGCGGGATGGGTCTCACGCTGCGCCAGCTCTTCAAGCCCGTGGATACGATCGAGTACCCGGAGGTCTCGCGACCGGTTCCGGTGTACGCGCGCACGAACCTGCTCTGGTTCGAGGAGCGCTGCACGGGCTGCAGCACCTGCGCGCAGGCCTGCCCGGACGGCTGCATCCTGGTGGCGACGAGCCAGGACGCCGAGGGCCGCCGCAACATCGATCGCTACGAGATCGATTTCCGCATCTGCATGTACTGCGGGCTGTGCACGGAGGCCTGCCCCTACGAGGCGATCCAGCCGGGCGGGCCGCTCGATGACGCGGTCACGAACTTCGACGAGATGTACCGCGACAAGCACGCGCTCAGCAAGATGGCGCAGTCATTCCTGGAGGGGAACGAGAACACCTACCCGAACGGCATGAAGGCGCCCGACCCCGACGCCGACTTCCACCGGCTCTAGACGTATGGCGACGATCACCGCGAACGGCAGCACGATCGAGGCGCCCGATGGCGCGCCCCTGGTCGAGGTCCTGAAGAACAACGGCATCTACATGTCGAACCTCTGCTACGTGGATGGCCTGGAGCCGTACGCGGGCTGCCGCACCTGCCTGGTCGATATCGAGGGGCCGCCGGGGCTGCAGCTGGCCTGCACGAGCGTCGTCCAGGACGGGATGACCGTGCGCACCGACACCGACGAGGTGCAGGAGGGGCGCCGCGCCGTCCTCTCCGTGCTCATCTCGAACCACAGCGAGCGCTGCCTGACCTGTCACAGGCGGGAGCACTGCCATCCGGGCGACATCTGCCTGCGCGACGACGTGGTGACCCACCGCTGCCTGACCTGTTCGAAAAACTACCGCTGCGAGCTGCAGGCGACCTGCGAGATGGTGGGCATGTCGGGTTACGAGCCGTGGGTGGGCGAGGAGCGCACCTTCTACCAGGCGCCCCAGCCACCCGCCGACCGGGCGAACCCCTATATGGAGTTCGACCCGCAGATGTGCATCATCTGCACCCGCTGCCAGCGCGTCTGCGAGGAGAAGCGGCACACGAGCGCGATCACGCTCGGCGGTCGCGGGTTCGACCTCCAGATTGCCTTCGGGGCGGGCGGCGCCATTCACGAGAGCAACTGCGACTTCAGCGGCGCCTGCATCGACGTGTGCCCGACGGCGGCGTTGATGGAGCACCCGAACAAGTGGGTGGCGAAGCCGGACACGTGGACCACGACGACCTGCGACTCGTGCTCAGTGGGGTGCAGCCTGAGCCTGGGTTCGCGGGAGGGGCGAGGCGTGATCGTGCGTCCCGGGCCCGGCAACGAATTCGCGGGCGACCAGATCTGCGTTCGCGGGCGCTACCACTACGACTCGCTGAAGCCGCGCGAGCGGCTCTCGCGGCACCTCGTGAAGCGCGGGGTCATCCAGGCGCCGGCCTCGCTCGAGGACGCCGCCGTCGAAGCCGCCAGCGCCCTGCGCGAGGCTGCGGGCAAGGGCCGCGTGGGCGTGCTCGTGGGCGGCACGGTCACCAACGAAGAGGCCTACCTGGCGCGACTGATCGCCGGCGAGGCGTTCAGCACGACCGCCGACAGCCCCCTCGGGCCCGTGATGCGGGCGGCGAAGGAGGCGCTGGAGGCGCGGTTGGGCACATGGCGCATGGCCACGGACATGACCCGCATCCCGAAGGCGAAGGCGCTCGTCGTGGTCGCCGACGACATCGAGGAGAGCCACAACGTCCTCAGCGTGCGCATCAAGGACGCGGTCGCGCACGAGAAGGCGACCCTGATCGTCATCGGCGCGCTGCGGAGCGAGCTCGTCGACTTCGCCACGCACTGGATCCGTCCGGCTGCTGGCGAGGAAGGGCAGGCAGCCGCCAGCCTCGCCGGCGCCGTCGCAGGCGAGGCGGTCAGCGGCGACATCGCCGCGGCCGCCGAAGCGCTGCGCGCATCAGAGGGCGCGATCGTCATCTGCGCGCCCAACCCGGTATCGCCCGCGATTGCGGGGGCGATGGCGGGCGGGGCGGCGAATCTTGCGGTCGCGCTGCACGGCGACGCGGCTTCCGACCATCTCGTGGTCGCGCCGCCGGAAGTGAACACTCACGGTCTGCTCGACGTGGGCGTGGCCGTCGACGGAAGCGACAACCCGCTTGAGGGCCTGAGCGGCCTGCTGGTCGTGCGCGACGACCCGACGATGCGCCTGCCGGGCGCGGCGGCCGCGCTCGCCGGGCTCGAGGCGCTCGTGGTCATCGACAACGTGGCGCACGAGACAGCCAAGCGCGCCACGGCCGTGCTCGCCGAGGGGCGCTCCTACGCCTCGCGGGGCACGTACACCCAGGGCGACTTCCGCGTGCAGCGCCTCGAACCGGCGATCGCGCCGGAAGGCGACGCGGTTTCCTGCTTCGCAGCGCTCTCCGCGCTCGCAGGCGCGCTCGGCGTCGCCGTTCCCGCCGACCCGGGAACGGCGCTCGCGGCGATCGCGAACGAGACGCCCGCCTACCAGCCCGCCGCCGACCTCATCATCGGCGAGGGCGTGCGGCTGGAGGTGGCGGCGTCGGGGCAGGGGACGATGGCGCCCGTGGCGGACGCCTCCGCCAGCGGCGAGGGACTGCGCATCATCACCGGTCGCGACCAGTACACGGCGACCGATGCGGCCGCCCTGCGGCACCCCGAAGCCGAGCAGCTCCATCGCTACGACCGCATCCAGGTGAGCGAAGAGGACGCAGAACGGCTCGGCATCAGCGACGACGACGAGATCGAGTTGACGGACGGCGAGGTCACGCTGCGCGCCCCCGCGACGGTGACGGACCGGGTGCCCGAGGGCGCGGTCTACGTGTCGAGCCTGCTGCAGGGCGGCGCGGTCGTCGCGTTCTTCCGGGGCGCGGCGGTCCCGGCGGTGCGCGTGGGCCTGCCGGTCCCTGCCTGACCCCCCTCCCAATCACCGGCACCGTAGACAGGCCCGAGCCTGCGCGTGAGAATCGCGCGCACCCAGCAGGCAGGAGACACAGCATGACGAACGAGTCAGGCGGCTACGTGGTCGCGGCGCAGGCGCGCCAGGGATCGGGGATGGGCGACTTCCGTTACGAGCGCGAGGCGCTCGACCCCATCGGCGCGACCATCCTGGAGATTCCGGCGAAGACGGACGCCGAGTTCGCCGAGGCGGCGCGCAACGCCGACGCGGTCATCGCGCCGGGGCGGCGCGTCACCGCCGAGATCATCGAAGGGCTCGACCGCTGCGTCGTGATCGGGCTCAGCAGCGTGGGCGCGGACACGGTCGACGTGGAGGCGGCGACGAAGGCCGGCATCGTCGTGACGAACGTGCCGGACGTGTTCGTCGAGGAGGTGGCGGACCACACGATCGCGCTCATGTTCGCGGCCGCGCGCCGGCTGAAGCTGATGGACCGCCTGATGCGCGAGGGCAAGTGGCGCGAGGCGCGTCCCGTCTTCAGCGACGTGCCTCGGTTCTGGGGGCAGACGGTCGGGCTCATCGCATTCGGGAACATCGCACGGGCGGTAGCGCGACGCTGTCAGCCGTTCGGGTTGCACGTGATCGCCTACGACCCCTTCGTGAGCGAACTGACGATGACGGCCGAGGGCGTCGAGCCGGTGGGCTTCATGGAGATGCTGGAGCGAGCCGACTACGTCTCGATGCACGCGCCCCTGAACGCGGAGACGCGGCCCCTGATGAAGGCCGAGCACTTCGCCACGATGAAGGCCTCGGCCATCTTCGTGAACAACGGTCGCGGGCCGACGGTGGACGAGACGGCGCTGATCCAGGCGCTGGAGGACGGCGAGATCGCGGGTGCGGCGCTGGACGTGTTCGAGGTGGAGCCGACGAACGCCGAGAACCCGCTGCTGCACATGGACAACGTCATCGTGACGCCGCACGTGGCCTCGGCGACGGCGCGGATGATGCCGGAGACGCGCAGGCGGACCGGTCGCGAGATCGCGACGGCCCTGCAGGGGCGCTGGCCGCGCAGCGCCGTGAACCCGGAGGTGCTGCCGCGCACGGACCTGCGGCGCTGGCAGCCCTACCCCATGAACCGGGGCCCGAATCGGTGATCTTCAGGGTCCAGAAGTTCTTCCTGAAGCTGTTCTCGCCGTTTCACACGTTCGTGTTTCGGTTGACCGGCGGGCGGCTGATGGGCAGGTTCGGCCTGCCTGTTCTGCTGCTGACGACCACCGGCGCGCGGACGGGGAGGCAGCGGACAGCGCCCCTGCTCTATGTGGAGGAGGGGGACGCCTTGCTGATCCCCGCTTCACTCTGGGGAGGGCCGCGCAATCCGGCCTGGTACCACAACATCGTCGCCAACCCCACGGTCGTGGTCGAGAGGCGGGGAATGAGGCGCACGATGCGGGCGGAGCCGGCGCCGGAGGAGGACCGGCAGCGCCTCTACGACCTGTTCAAGGCGGGCTCGGGTCACTATGCGGGACACGAGGCGAGGACGGACCGCAAGATACCGGTCGTGATCCTGCGGGAGATGAGCTAGCGACTCCCGCATTCGGGAGCACGTTCGGGGGCCGTCCGTAGAATCGCGGGCATGCCCCAGCGCCCCCTGGTCGCCTCGCGCACGGCGGTGTTCTCAGAGTCGGTCATCCGCGAGATGACGCGGCTCGCGTTCGAGCACGACGCCATCAACCTGGCGCAGGGCTACCCCGACTTCGCCGCACCTGAGTTCGTGAAGCGTGCCGCGATCGAGGCGATCGAGGCGGACGTGAACCAGTACGCGATCACCTGGGGCGACCCGCGCCTGCGGGCGGCCATCGCCGCCAAGGTGAGCCACCACTACGGGCTCGACATCGACCCCGAGCGCGAGGTGACGGTCACCTGTGGGGCCACGGAGGCGATGATGGCCGCGATGCTCGCCTTCGTGGAGCCGGGAGACGAGGTCATCGTCTTCGAGCCGTTCTACGAGAACTACGTGCCCGACGCGGCCATGAGCGGGGCGACGCTCAAGTTCGTGACGCTGCGGGGCCTGGACTTCGTGTTCGACCCCGATGAGCTGCGGGCGGCCTTCGGGCCGCGCACCAAGGCGATCATCGTGAACTCGCCCAACAACCCGAGCGGCAAGGTGTTCGACCGCGACGAGCTGGGGCAGATCGCGGCGCTTTGCCAGGAGTTCGACTCCCTCTGTTTCACGGACGAGATCTACGAGCACATCCTCTTCGACGACCACCAGCACCTGCCGATGGCGACGCTGCCGGGCATGTACGACCGCACGGTGACGATCAGCGGGCTCTCGAAGACGTTCAGCGTGACGGGATGGCGGCTCGGATACGTGGTGGCCGCGCCGCACCTGAGCGAGGCGGTGCGCAAGGTGCACGACTTCCTGACGGTGGGAGCGCCCGCGCCGCTGCAGCAGGCGGGAGCGGTCGCGCTGGAGCAGGGGGAGTCCTACTACCCGGAGCTGCGGGCGATGTACCAGGGCAAGCGGGACCTGCTGCTGATCGCACTGCGGGAGGCAGGCTTCATCTGCCACAAGCCGGAGGGCGCCTACTACGTGATGGCGGACTTCGGCGACCTCGGCTTCGAGGGGGACGACACCGCCTTCGCGCTCAACCTGATCGAGCGGGCGGGGGTGGCGCCGGTGCCGGGTTCGAGCTTCTACAACAACGCGGATGCGGGGTCGCGGTTCGTGCGCTTCACCTTCTCGAAATCGGACGAGACGCTGGCGGAGGCGGCGCGTCGCCTGGGAGCGCTGTAAGAGGTCAGATTGGCGGTTCGTAGCGCGCCGGAGCATCTGCGGAGACCGCATGCGCTACTCCGCTGCGCGAGACTCCGGTGCATCGGGCGAACCGCGATCGCTCAGGAAGAGTCCTTTCACGGTCGCGCTGTAACGCTGATAGGCCAATCCCATGGCCAGCAGCAGCAATCCCAGAACGCTGAAGGCCCCCACGCGATAGCCGCGCTCCAGCAGGAAGACATCGAACAGGAACAGCTTCCCTACCGGGGCCGCCAGCATGACGATCCCGGTCACGCGGAGCGCTCGTGAGCGGCGCAGGATGCCCGCCGCGATGACAAGCGCGGCGTGAACCGTCCACATGAGCGTCAGCGTCAGGTGCATGGCGGCGTCGTAGTCGCCGCCTTGCATGAGTTCCCGGTGGTTGAAGAAGCGCACGACCTCCGCCGTGAACACCCACGCCGCGATCCCATTCGCCACGATTACCAGGGCCACCACGACCGGAAGACCCGTTACCGCGGAAAAGGCCTTCGATCGGTGCTCCAGAGCGGCGGCCAGGACGATGCCAGCCACGACGACCCCGAAGGAGAGGAAGTAGTAGTTGAGGACAATCCAGTGCGTGCCCCGGGGGATGTCGATGAGGAACGTGTCGATCAACAGCAGCTTCGCAGCGGCGGCCCAGATCACGATCAGGCCACCGAGGGCGAGGAGTCGAGCGCCTCGCCAACCGCCGATCGCCACCAGCAGCGCGCCATAAACGGCCAGGATGACCGTCAGGGTGGTCAACATTGAGTTGCGGAAGCGCTCGGCGGCATCACTGCCGGCAGCCTCGAGCGTCTGACGGTCGAAGTAGCTGATCGCCTCGGCGCTGAAGATCCACAGGGTAAGCAGACTCGCGACTCCGACCAGCACCCGGGACACGTGCGCCTCGTGCTCTTCGAGCGCTTCACTCGCCTGGTGATACAGCCAGGCAGCCGCGTACAGCGCCCCGATGCCAAAGGCAAAGGCGAGGAACCTGCCGTTGAGGACCGGAACGAACTCGGCGACCTCGACGGAAGGGGTCTCGATGATGAGGATGCGGAGAACCGCGCAGGCGAGCACGAGCAGGCCGGCAACGCGGCTCTGCCAGCTGGCGGTGATGACGCCCAGGCCCACGAGGACGGCGCCTTCGGCAGCCCACGCCACTGCTATCCACTCGCCCGTGAGTTGCAGCGGGGCGGCCACGGTCAGGAACACCAGGGCAGCGCCACCCATTTGGAGCGGCACCACGCGGGAGACGCCGGTCCTCAATTTCGCGGCAAGCGCCACGAGTCCGTGCACTCCCGCCAGCAGCAAGGTGATGAGCCCGAACCACGGCTCGTACTGGTCCCACATGACGGCGAACGTGAGGCCGTAGAAGGCGAAGCCGTTGACCATGATCAGGGTCATGTCGAACTGATTGGGCTTGCGGCGCCACACGATGTTGTGGAGGGTCGCGGCGCCCAGGAATATGAGGAAAACGCCCGACAGACCAAGCTGGGCGTATATGGGCTCCTCGGGCGGGTTATCCGCGATCAAGGCGGTGAAGAGGAGGTAGGACGCGACCATGCCGAGGAGGGTGTACCAGCGCCAGCGGCGGAGACTGGCCACCGCCACGATGCCCACGTCGATGATGAGCAGGTAGGCCAGCCCGACAGATAGGTGGTCGGAGAGGTCTTCTCCAAGCAGCGCCGGCGTGAGGAATGCCCCGAAGAGGGCGAGGAAGGCGACGACCCGCGAGTCGTACCTGATGGCCAGGAACCACCCCAGGGCCACGGTCAGGGCGAGCAGGACAAGCGCCGGTACGAGGGGGATCAGATCGTAAAAGCCGAAGGAGGCGTAGACGGCCAGGTAGAGGATGGCGATCCCGCCGCCCGCCACCGCCTGCGCCCAGGGTGGAGCGCGCCGGGCGGTGTACTCGGCCAGGCCGACCATGATCAGGCCAGTCACGACCCCCAGGACCACCCGCCCCGTGGGCCCGATCCACTGGTTGTCGAAGGCCAGCTTGAGGAAGAACCCGACACCGATGGCCAGGGCCACCACACCGATGATGGCGAACCAGTTGCGGCCCAGGACACGCTCCCAGTCGAGCTCGTCTCTCTCCCTCACGGGAGGCCGTCGAGGGGGAGGACGATCGCTCCGCTCTCCTCCCGCGGGGGTGGCCTGCAGGAACGGTATCGGGGCGGGGGCACTGGTCGGTTCCGACGGAACGGAGGATGCGGGGGTGGTCGCTGCCGGTTCCGTAACCGGAGGTGTGGAGGCGGGGCGCTCGGGAGAAGGGGCGCGTCGAGGGGCGATCTCGCGGACCTCTGGCGCGACCGGGGCACTGGGCGGTCCCACTACCGCCTCCAGTTCGGCGAGCCGCCTCGAGAGGTCGCCGAACTCGCGGACCAGCGCCGCTACGTCGACTTCGGCGGCGACGCTGGATGCGGGCGGGGCATCCGGCCCGGCTCCGCAGTGGACGCAGAAGGGACCGTCACCGGGCGTCTCCCGGCCACACTCCGCACAGGTCCTCGCCGGTGACACGTGGGAATCCACCCCCCACCTGGCGGCCATCCTATAGTCCCGCTCGCCGAATTACCCCATCCCCCAGGCGCTCCGTCACCAAGAACGCGCCGGGCGGGGCGTGAGGCGGCGGGGGCTACTCGCTGACCACTGGGGGCTTGGGGCTGCGGTCCCAGTGCAGGCGGAAGACATCGGGGCGGCTGTAGTGGCCGACACCATCGACCCAGCGCCTGGCCTCGATGAGGTCGGCGGGGTCGATCTCGGCGTAGAGGATGGTCTCGTCGTCGTAGACGGGCTCGGCGAGGTACTTGCCGCCGGGGGCGATGATGGCGCTGCCGCCGCTCATCTCCCACATGCGCTGGTGCTCGGCGAAGGGAGTCCCCGGCGGGAGACGGTCGGCGGACATGACCTCGCGGGCGACGACAACAGCGCACGCGTTTTCGACGGCTAGCTGGCGCGTGGCCGCATCGACATTGGCGTGCAGGAACGGGTAGCCGGGCCAGACGGAAGCGTGGACTTCGACCCCGAGTCCGGCGAGGGCGTAGCGCGCGGGCGCCATGAAGTGCTCGTAGCAGATGAGGCCACTGAGGCTGCCGACGGCGGTGTTGTAGGCGTCGAGGTCGGAGCCGTCGCCCATGCCCCAGACGGTGCGCTCGGAGAGGGTCGGCACGAGCTTGCGGTGGCTCCCGAGGAGCCCGCCGTCGGGGCCGAAGTAGCAGAGGGTGTTGTAGAGCGTGCCTCCAGCGCGCTCGGTCACACCGATGACGACGGTGGCGTTCGCCCGCTTCGCGGCCTCGCCCAGCGCCACGGTCTCGGGGCCGGGCACCTCGACGCTGTTCTCGACCAGCGTGCGGTAGAGCTCGCGCACGGCGCGAGCGGGTCGCTGCTCGGTGCACCAGTAGGGATAGCCGGGCAGCCACGCCTCGGGCAGGACGATGAGGCTGGCGGCCCCGCGGGCGGCTTCATCGATGGCGTCGATGGCGCGCCCGACCCCCGCCCGCAGGTCGCCGTACGCCGGCGCCCACTGCACGGCGGCGGCGACGTAGGGCTGGGGAAGGGGGTTTGGCATGGGGTCACTGTACAGGGCCGAGGAAGGGGCGGAGGGACACAGGAGATACCATGTGTTAAGTTAACTATTGTGAACCAGACACAACGGTGGATTTGAGTGAGCCGGACAACCCCGCACGCCCGTCAGCGGATGCGTGAGCGGGGAGTCTCCCAAGAGGCGGTTGATGCAGTCCTAGAGAACTACCACACTAGTCGTCCTGCGAGCCGTCGCCCGGGAGCGAGGCCGGCCGTGATCTACGTCGGAACATGGGCCAATCGAACACTCCGCGTCTACGTGCAACGCGACTCCGACCCGCCGATCGTCACGACAGTGGCCTGGGAGGACTAGATGCCAGAGGCGACCTACGACTCAGAAGCCGACATCCTGTACGTTCGGCTCCGCGACAGCGAGACGGTCGCGCGCCAGACGTTTCTCGACGACGTTCGCATCATTGACCACTCGGAAGAGGGCACTGTCGTTGGGATCGAGTTCATCGACGCGAGTGACGGTGTCATCCTGGGAGACGTGCCATTCGCAAAGCAGGTCGAGGACCTGATCGGTCGCAGCGGGCACTCGTTCAAGATCCTCGTCTAACCAAACTCACGCTCTGGACGGCCGGCCGGTAGGGACCCCGTTCGGGACGGTTTGCTAGACTCCCGCGCGTGAAAGCCGAGATCGTCGCGATCGGCACCGAGATCCTGCTGGGCGAGATCGTCGACACGAACAGCGCCTGGATCGCGCAGCAGCTTCCCGCCCTCGGCATCGACCTGAACCACACGAGCGTGGTGGGCGACAACATCGGGCGTGTCATGGACACGCTGGGGCGGGCGTGGGAGCGCTCGGACCTCGTGATCACGACGGGCGGGCTGGGACCGACGGAGGACGACCTCACGCGTGAGGCCATCGCCAGGCTCCTCGGGGAGGAGCCGTACGTCGTTCCCGAGCTGGAGGCGCGGCTGCGTCGGTTCTTCGACCGGCGCGGCATCGAGATGCCGGAGTCGAACATCAAGCAGGCGTGGCTCATCGCGAGCGCGCGGGCCATCGACAACCCGCGCGGGACGGCGCCGGGCTGGTGGACCGAACGGGACGGCCGCGTGATCGTCTCGATGCCGGGCGTTCCCCCCGAGATGGAGCGCATGTGGACGAACGAAGTGGCCCCCGAGCTGGAAGGGCGCTCGGGCGCGGTGCTCGTGACGCGCACGCTCAAGACGGCGGGCATCGGCGAGGGCACGGTCGACGAGATGGCGCGGCCCGTGTTCGACATGCCCGGCATCGGTGTCGGGACCTACGCCCGCGCGGACGGCGTGCACCTGCGCATCGGCGCAAAGGCGGCGACGCTCGAGGAGGCACAGCGGCTCATCGAGCCGGTCGAGCGGGAGCTCGACGCCATCTTCGGAAACGCCATCTGGGGTCGCGACGACGACACGCTCGAAGGATTCATCGCAAGGACGCTGGCCGAGCGCGGCCAGACGGTCGGAACGCTGGAGTCGGCGACGGGCGGCCTGCTGGCGAGCACGCTCAGCGACGCGCCCGACGCAGACGGGTCGTTCGCGGGCGGGATCGTGTCGGGCTCGACTGAGGAGTTTGGACCGGTGTCGGCGGAGACGGCGGAGGCAATGGCCTCGGCAGCGCGCGAGCGGCTGGGGAGCGACTACGGCGTCGGGGTCACGGGGAAACTCGGACCGGAGCAGACGATCGATCAACCGGGCACGATGTTCCTGGCCGTCGTACGGCCGGGTGGCGGAATCCGGTCGATGAAAATCGTTATGGCCCAGGGGCGCGCGGCGACGAAGCGGCGCGCCATCACCACGGCACTGATGCTGCTTCGCGGCAGCATGCTGGAAGAGGAGTAACCGGGATGGACAACGCCGAGATCGTGCGGAACTTCTGCGCGGAGTGGGACGCGCCCGCCCCCGACGGGGAGCGGCTCGCCTCGTACTTCACGGAGGACGCCTTCTACCACAACATCCCCATGGACCCGATCAGCGGGCGCGACAACATCCGGAACACCCTCGGAGGCATGGCGGGGATGATGACGAGCAAGGGCTGGGACGTGCTCAATATCGTCGCCGAGGGCGACACCGTGATGACGGAGCGGGTCGACAAGTTCGACGCGAACGGGAACGCGGTGGCCCTGCCGGTCATGGGTGTGTTCGAGCTGCGCGACGGGAAGATCGCGTCCTGGCGGGACTACTTCGACCTGGGGACGTTCCAGAAGCAGATGTCGGGGGGCTAACGCCCAGTCGCCCCGACCTCACCGGCGAGAGCCTCCAGGATGGGGAGGGCGTCGCCGATGCACTCGATGCGGTGGATGTTCTCGCGTTCGACGCCGCGGTTGCGCGGCCAGTCGACGAGGAACACGTGGGGGATGCGCTCAGCGAGGAGGAGGGCGGTGTTGGGGTCGTCCTCGAAATGGGCAAGCGGCTTGAGCGGGGGGATGACGCGGGCCTTGAAGGCAGATGAGCGCTCGCGCCAGGAGGAGCGCAGGCGGAGAGGGGGGGCGGCGCCGAAGGTGCGCATCAGCCAGTCCTCGGAGATGGCGCGGGAAGACTCGCCGCGCGCGGAGACGACGGCGCACTCGAAGCGCTCGGCGACGGCGCGAAAGCCGTCGAGAGCGCCCGGCATCGGCTTGCGACGGAGGTAGAGCCAGCGCTCGAAGGGCCAGGTGGGGCGGGGCAGACGGGGCGCGGAAGCCGCGCCTGCCCTCACCCGGCCGGGGTTGATGCCGAAGGGCGAGCGGCAAAGGACGCCATCGATATCGAAGGTGACGAGGGGTCGGGAGCGGCCCACACGGCCAATGCTACGAGGCAAATGTGTCTGGCGCTCTAAGGCGCCCGTACGGTAGCCTTCCGACATCACGCCCGGGCGCGACAGGCCCGGGGCGAGGGGTGGCAGGAGTGCTCTTTTCGGTACGGCTGGTTTCGAGGCAGCCAGCAGACCTCGACCCGGAGGCCTGGCAGGCGGTCGTCGCCCAGCAGTTGAAAGCGACCAAGGCGCTCCGGGACGAAGGCAAGATCAAGGCCATCTACCGCGAGACGGGCGTCGGCGTACTGGCTATCTTCGATGTAGTGGACGCCGCAGAGATGGACCAGATCCTGGCGGGGCTGCCGATGGGCCGCTACTTCAGCAGCGTCTCGGCGAACGCCCTCTGGGACATGGGCCCCGCCCTCGAGAACGCATAACGATGTCGCCGGTCGACCCGGATACCTTCAAGGACGCACTGGCCTCCTGGGCCTCGGGCGTCACCATCCTGACGACGGAGCACGAGGGCCAGGTGTACGGCATCACGGCGTCGAGCTTCTCGACGCTTTCGATGGATCCGCTGCTGGTGCTGGTCTGCATCCAGAACGGGAACCACCTTGAGCGCATGGTTCCGGCTTCCGGGAAGTTCGCGGTGAGCGTGCTCTCGAGCGACCAGGATGCAATATCGAACCACTTCGCCATCTCGGGGCGCGATCCGGGACCGGAACTGGACGGCTTCGAGACGTTCACGGACCAGACGGGCAGCCCGATCCTGACGGGAGCGATCGCTCATCTCGACTGCGAGCTTGACTCGGTGCTGCCGGGAGGCGACCACGTCATCGCCCTGGGGCGCGTGGTGGGCGCGGCCTCCGATCCGCAGAAGGAGCCGCTGCTCTACTTCCGGCGGGGCTACCACGGGCTCGACTGAGGCGGCGGCTACTGCAGGCGTTCGTGATGCTTTGCACAGGCGTGGGCAGACGCGTACGATCCGCTTCCGGGGAGGATAGATCGTGTCCGTAGCGCTGGCGCTGGTGGGAGCCTCAGTCCTCGGGACCTGGGGAATCGCGACGATCGCCCTCATCGTGAGCGGCATCGTTCTCCTGGTTGCCCCGGGCGACGCCGAAACGACATCGAGCGCGCTCGCCGTCGGGATCTTCCTGCTCATCGCGGGCCTGATCTCCGGCGGGCTGATGCAAGTCATCGCGATGCCGCTGATGGGCCTCGACCCGCCACTGCCGGTGAAGGCAAAGAGCATCATTCCCCACGACCGCATGAAGGGGTGGGCGAACGCGGGTCCGCTGCGCAACTTCCGCGAGGGCGTCGCGACGGAGATGCGGCTGCACACCTTCCGGGTCGCGATCGTGCGGCAGGGCGAGGAGGCCTACGCGATGGCGGCGCTGTGTCCCCATGCGCGCCTTCCCCTGGGCAGCTTCCCGGGCGCGCCCATCAGGCCGGAGCCGGTTCGCGACGGCTGCGTGATGTGCCCGTTCCACGGCGCGCGTTTCGAGGTCACGAACGGCAAGGCGGTTCGCCAGCCGTTCAGCAGCGAGTTCAACTCGAACCACCCATTCCTCGGGCAGTTCCAGTCGAAGCTGTTCTTCTGGAACAAGGGCGCGGAGGACATCCAGACCTACCCCGTCCGCATCGAGAACGACCAGATCATCGTCGGGCTGCCGCGCTAACGTGTCCCTACCGGCTCCGCGCACTCGCGGAGCCGCGTGCTATTCTCCCGCCGAGGAGCGACCGTGGCTGACGTAACCGAGAGCAAGATCACCGACGAACACCGCGCCATGATGGGAAAAAAGAGCGACCCCATCGAGGTCGTCCCCCGGACGGCGGACGCGCAACGGATGCGCGATTTGCTGGGCGACACGGACCCGCGCTGGGCCGACGGCACCGGCATCGCGCCGCCGTACATCCTGGCGATGATGGAGCCGCGCCTGCCGGCGGAGCTCTCCCCACAGGTGCTCTCAAGCGGCATCCTGACGCAGACGGAGTGGAAATTCAGCCAGCCGATCAAGCTGGAGGAGCCGCTGCAGGCGGTGACGCAGCTGATCGACGTGCGCGACCGCCTCGGGGGCCGGTACGGCTACAGCGTGCTCGTGATGTTCCAAACCGCCTACCTGAACGGCGAGGGAGAGGAGGCGGCCGCCTCGCTGCGCACGATCACGCAGTTCGAGCGGCCCCAGTCATGAGCCAGCGCTACTTCGAGGACATCGCCACGGACGATGAGCTGGAGCCCCGCGAGCAGCTTCCGACGGAGGACAAGGCGGTCGAGTTCTTCGGGAGAGACAACCCCACCAACCCCGCGTTCGGGGACGCCGAGGCGGGGCGGCGCATGGGCTTCGGCGGAGCGCTCGTGCCGGGGCTGCTGAAGCTCTCCTGGATCACGAACTACGTGGGGACCTGGGCTGGGCCCGAGGCGAACCTGCGCAGCGTGCGCGTCGCGTTCCGGCGGCCGGACATCGCCGGCAAGCCCCTGACGCTGGCCGGGCGGGTGGTCGACAAGCGCGAGGAAGACGGCTCCAACATCGTTGAGCTCGAGGTGGTGACGCTGGCGGACGACCAGCCCACCGTGCGCGGGAACGTGCAGGTCGAGATCCCCTCGCGACCGTAGGCGGACGGCGATGCCCCTCCCGCTTGAAGGCATCAGCGTGCTGGAGGTGGGCACGTTCGTCTCCGCGCCCTACTGCGGGCGGCTGTTCGCGGGCTACGGGGCGGAGGTCATCAAGATCGAGCCGCCCGGGGGCGACCTCGCACGGGCGCACGGGCCATTCAAGGACGGCGAGCCCAACCCCGAGACGAGCGCGCTCTTCCTCTACCTGAACACGAACAAGCGATCGGTGGAGCTCGACCTCAGCTCGCAGGCGGGGCAAGACGCCCTCCTGCGGCTGGCGGCGGACGCCGATGTCATCATCGAGAACTACCGGCCGAGCGACGCGCGCGCCCTTGGCCTCGACTACGAACGGCTTCGGGCCGTGAACCCGCGGCTCGTGCTGGTCTCCATCACCGCCTACGGGCAGGAGGGGCCGTACGCCGAGTACCGCTCGAACAACCTCATCGCCTTCGCCATGGGCGGCCAGATGTTCCTGACGGGCGACCCCGACAAGAGCCCCGTGAAGAACGGTGGCTATCAGGCGGACTACCAGGGCGGGCTGAACGCGTTCTCGGCGGCGAACCTGGCGCTGCTGGCGGCGGAGCGCGACGGTGAAGGGCAGCACGTCGACATCAGCGTGCAGCACTGCATGGCGCCGATCCTGGAGGCGGGCATCCCCTTTTACGCCTACAACGGCCTCTGGCTGGGACAGCGGCGGGGGAACCTGATGTCGAGCTTCATGGGCATCTACCCATGCCTCGACGGGCAGGTGGGGGTGCACGTGATGGCGCGCAACTGGCCCCCGTTCGCAGAGGCCACGGGGCACCCGGAGTGGCTCGAGGACGAGCGCTTCGCCACGGCCGAGTCGCGGCGCGCGCACGACGACGAACTGATGGCGGGAGTGATCGCCTGGGCGGCGGGCGTAAGCAAGAAGGATGCCTACGCAATCGGCGGGGAGCACCGCGCCCCGATCACGTTCATCCACACGATGGAGGACCTGCTGGAGAGCCCCCAGTTGGCCGCTCGCGGGTTCCTGCGGCGCATCGACCACCCGGTCGCGGGGGAGGCGACCTACCCGGGTCCGCCCTGGTGGATGGGGCCGGACGCCTGGCGAGACGGCCGCGCCCCGCTCCTGGGGGAGCACACCGGGGCGGTGCTGGCGGAGGCGGGGTTGTCGGGGTCGGAAGTCGCGGCCGCCACGGGGACGCCCGCATGAGCGCCCTCGGCCCGGCGGTGGCCTTCTTCGAGGCCTGCGACGACCCCGTGCTGTTGCACGAGCTCTCGGCGGTCGTCGCGCGGCGGACAAAGCGCTTCGTCGCGCAGGCGATGGCGAAAGGCGGGGAGGACGCCATCCCCGCGCCGGCCGAGGAGCCGCCCCCGGCATCACCCGCGAGCGAGCGGGAGGCTCGCCGCCTGGTGGAGCGCACGAGCGACTTCGCTGAGCTTCAGGCACTGGCCCGCGCCATCGGCCGGCGCACGGAGACGCTGGAGATCGCGGCCTCGGCCAGCTTCCCCACGGGGGCGCGCATCGAGGTGCGCAGGCGCGTGGCTTTCCCTCCGCCGGACGAGTGGGTGGCGGGGACGGTGACGACGACGGGCACGATGCTTCGTGTCGAGCTCGACAGCGGCAAGCGCTGGGAGGGACCTCCCAGCCTGGCGCGCCCGGCGAGGCCGTCGTGACGGCGCCGCTCGCGGGCATCCGCGTGGTCGACCTGACGATGGTCTGGGCGGGCCCGCTGGGGACTCGCCTGCTGGGCGACTACGGGGCCGAGGTGATCAAGGTGGAGGGACCGGGCCAGTGGGACCTGCTCCGCGGTCTGGGCGGCATCCCACGCACGGAGCCCCGCTGGTACAACCGCGCCGCCTACTTCAACCACAACAACCGCAACAAGTACTCGGCCGCCATCGACCTGCGGCAGGAGGCGGGGCGCGACCTGCTGCTGCAGCTGTGCGCGAAGAGCGACGTACTGGTCGAGAACTACCGGGCGAACGTGATGGACAACCTCGGGCTCAGCTTCGAGGAGGTGCGGGCGGCGAACCCGCGCATCGTGTACGTCTCCATGCCGGGCCACGGCAAGACCGGACCGGAGGCTCACTATGTGACCTACGGGACGAATGTGGAGCAGTTGGCGGGACTCGTCTCGATCTCGGGGTACGAGGGCGGGGAACCGTTGAAGACGGGGTTCAGCTACGGCGACCCCACCTCCGGGATCGCGGTTCCGGGGGCGGTGGCGCTCGGTCTCCGCCAGCGCAATCGCACGGGCGAGGCCGTGCACATCGACCTGGCCCAGCGCGAGAACCTGACCGGTTTCGTGGGCGAGTACCTCGTCGACTACAGCATGAACGGCGAGCTGCGCGCGCCGGCGGGCAACACCCATCCCCACATCGTCCCCCACGGCGTCTATGCGAGCGCCGGCGAGGATCGCTGGATCGTGATCGCCTGCGAGACGGACGATCAGTTCGCAGACCTCTGCCGCGCGATACAGCAGGGCGAGCTCTTCGACGACGAGCGATTCGCGACGGTAAAGGCGCGGAAGGCCAACGAGCAGGCGCTGAGCGCAGTCATCGAGGGCTGGACCTCGAAGCTGGGGCACTACGAAGCGATGCACATCCTGCAGCGTCACGGCGTGCCTGCCGGCGCCGTGCTGACGATTCCCGAGGTGATGAGCGACCCGCAGCTACGGTCGCGGGGGGCTTGGTCGGAGCAGGTGCATCCGGACGCAGGCACGTGGGAGGTGGAGACGCCCCCCTGGCATCTGCCGCGGACGCCGGGCCACGCACGCATCCCCGCGCCTGGCTTCGGCGAGCACAACCGCTACGTGTTCGGGGACATCCTGGGGCTCGACGAGGAGACGATCGCGCAGCTCTACGCCGACGGGGTCACCGCCGACGAACCGAACGTGCGCTCGCACACCTAATTGCCGGTGCCGTCCTCAGCCTCGTCCTCACCTTCCGCCTCGGGCGTGGGGGCGTCGGGGCGGGGGGTGCGAGTGATGGTGACCGATTCCATGACGTCGCCGACGGCGATGGAATTGACGACGTTCATGCCCTCGATGACACGACCGAAGGGGTAGAAGCGGTCGCGGTTCCCGGCGTCGAAGTCGAGGGCGGGGTTGTCCTTCAGATTGATGAAGAACTGGCTGCCGAAGTAAGGCTGGCCCGCACCCTTCGCCATGGCGATTGTGCCCGTCTCGTTGCGAACCTCGTTGGGCTCGTCGCCGGTGATGTAGCCGGGGCCACCCGTGCCGGTGCCGGTGGGGTCGCCGCCCTGCACGACGAAGTTCGGGACGACGCGATGGAAGATGATCCCGTCGAAGAAGCGCTGCTCTGCGAGGAAGACGAAGCTGTTGACCGTGTTGGGCGCGATATCGGCGAAGAGCTCGATGACGATGTCGCCCTTCGCCGTGGCGATGGTGGCGGTGTAGGTCTCGGCCTCCGGCTCGATGACGAAATCGGCGACCTCGAAGTTGCGCACGATCTCGGGGGTGGCGTCGGGGTCGGGAGTGCTTTCCTCGACCTCTTCGGACGCCTCCGCGGCAGCGGGCGCGGTCGGGAGGTCGCCGAGGTCGGCGGCGGGGTCCTGGTCGCGGTTGAGCAGGACGCTGAGCACAAGGCCGCCGGCCAGGGCGACAACACCGACAACGACAAAGGCGATGAGCGCCGCTCGCCCGGTGAAGAGGTTCATCGGAAAACCGGGCTTGAACGACTGGCCCTGGCCGCCGCTGACGTAGCGGCGCTGGCGGCGCGGGCGCTGGGCGCGGTGTTGCTGGCGCTGGCGTCGACGGTTAGGGGGCATGGCGGCCCTCGGTGCGCGGTCGTGTCGCTGGTGTCATTGCTGCGGCTGCGAGTATACGAAGGCCCCGGCTAGGCGAAACTTGGCGGCTTCAAGCCCCGCTGTGGCCCAGCTTCTCGAGCTCCGCGCGGGTGACCTCGCGGTCGTCCCAGGGAATGGATTCACCACCGAGCTCGATGGAGCGCTCGTGGCCCTTGCCGCAGATGACGACGCTGTCGCCGGGCTGGGCGCGGGCGAGGGCGGCAGCGATGGCCTCGCGCCGGTCCTCGACCTCGATAAAGTCGCGCCCACGCACGCGGCCGGCCTCCTCGGCGTGGCGGCCGATCTCCCGGACGATGGTGGCAGGGTCCTCGCCACGGGGATCCTCGTTGGTGAAGACGGCGAAGTCGGCCCCCTCGGCGGCGGCGCGGCCAACCCCGAAGCGGCGGCCGGGATCGCGCTCGCCCGCCGCGCCGGCGACGATGATCAGCTTGCGTTCGACGCGCTCGCGCAACACGGCGAGCACCTTGCGCACGGAATCGCCCGTGTGGGCGTAGTCGACGACGACACTGAAGGGCTGACCCATGTCGATGCGCTCCATGCGTCCGGGCACGCCGTGGCAGGCGGCGAGACCGCGGGCGATCGCCTCGGGCTCGATGCCGAGGGCGGTGGCGGCGCCGGCGGCAGCGAGGGCGTTGGCCACGTTGAAGAGCGCGGGCATGCGTATCTCCGTGCCCACCTCGGCGCCGGGGAGGGCGAGACGGAAGCGGCTACTGTCCGCGTGGAGCTCGATGTGGCGCGCGGTGACGTCGACGCCCGGCGCCTCGAGGCCGTAGCGGATGGCGCGCTGCGAGGTGAGGCCGAGCAGGAAGCTGGCGGAGGGGTCGTCGGCGTTGGCGATGGCGGCCCTGGCGGGGCCGCCGGAGCGCAAGGGTGTGCGGTCGAGGGCGGCGAAGAGCTCGCCCTTGGCCGCGCGGTAGGCCTCGAAGCTCTTGTGGAAGTCGAGGTGGTCACCGGTCAGGTTCGTGAGGACGGCGATGTCGAACGCGACCTCGTCGAGGCGGTGGAGGGCGAGGCCGTGGCTGGTCGCCTCGACGATGGCGTACTCGCAGCCGGCCTCGACCATGGCGCGGAGGAGGCGCTGGACCTCGGGCGCCTCGGGGGTGGTCATGCGCTGGGTGTGGCTGTCGATGTCGGCGCCGGGCACGTAGGCGTCGACGGTCCCGAGGCGACCCACGCGGGCGCCGGCGGCTTCGAGGATGGAGGTCAGCAGATAGGCGGTCGTCGTCTTGCCATCAGTGCCGGTGATGCCGATGACCGTGAGCTTGCGGCCGGGGTGGCCGTGGAGGGCGGCGGCGGCCTGCGCGAGCGCCACGCGCGTGTCATCGACGGCGACGATGGGCTGGTCGCCGGGCAGGTGGCGCCAGCTTCCGCGGCGTCCTCGCTCCACGACGACAGCGGCGGCGCCGGCGCCAAGAGCCTCGACGAGGAAGGCATGGCCATCGACGATGAAGCCGGGCACGGCGACGAAGAGGGAACCCAGTTCGATGCGGCGAGAGTCGTGTTCGACGTGCTCGACGACGGTATCGCCGTCGCCACGCACAAGCTCGGCGCCGGGAATCTCCTCGATGAGCGAAGCAAGAACGCGAGCGTCGCTCATAGGTCGCGTCCGGCGCCGAGCGTTTCAGCTATCCGCATCAAGGGTACGGTACACATCAAGGAAGTTCGTAAGGATTCGGCCAGTGGCCCCCCAGATGAGGTGCTCGCCCCAGCGGTAGGAGGGGAGGACGACGCGGCGGCCGTCGATCTCGCGGATGTCGTCGACGAGCGTGGTGGGGTCGGTGAGGTGGCCGAGGGGCACCTCGAGGAGGGAGGCCACCTCCAGGGGCTCGTGGCGGAAGGGGTAGGGCCAGTCGCGCAGCCAGCCCACGAAGGTGCGGAGGCGGAAGTTGCTGATGGTCCAGATCTCGTCGAGCTCTCCCAGCAGGTCCACATCCTCGGGGGCGACGCCGACCTCCTCGTGGGTCTCGCGCAGAGCGGTGAAGGCGGCGCTGCCGTCCCCCTCGTCGCGGGCGCCCCCGGGGAAGCTGATCTCGCCCTTGTGGTGCTCAACCTGGTGAGAGCGCTCCTGGAAGAGGACATGGAGGCCATCGTCACGCTCGTAGAGGAGGAGGAGGGCGGCGGCGGGCGTCGCCTCGCGACGGTCCGTGCGGCCGGGCTCGTACGCGGCGAGCGCGGTCCGCAACTGCTCCTTGAGCGAGGCCTCGGTGCGATTCTGGAGCGCCATGACGTTGACTCGCGGGCATGGTCACCGCGCCCGCGCGGACTGTCAAACGTTCGCTAGAGAGCGCCCTTGGTCGAGGGGAGATCGCCTCCGCGGCGAGGATCGACGCGGGTAGCGGCATCGAGGGCGCGCGCGAGCGCCTTGAAGCAGGCCTCGGCCTTGTGGTGGTCGTTGGCGCCCGCGAGGGAGCGGACGTGCACATTCGCCCCGAGGGAGGCGGCGAAGGACTCGAGGAAGTGCGCCAGCAGGGCGGCCGGGAGCTCCCCGACGGTGCGCCCGAGCAGGCGCAGGTCGAGCTCGGCGTAGGGCCGGCCGCTGAGATCGACGGCGGCAAAGGCGAGCGCTTCGTCGAGGGGCATGTGGGCGGAGCCGGCGCGCACAATGCCGGCCTTGTCGCCAAGCGCCTGGCGGAAGGCCTCGCCGAGGGCGAGGGCGGTGTCCTCGACCGTGTGGTGGGCGTCGACGTGGAGGTCCCCTTCGGCCTTGATCTCGACATCGAACACGCCGTGCTTGGCGATGTGGCTGAGCATGTGGTCGAAGAAGCCGAGCCCAGTGGCGATCTCGAACTGGCCAGTGCCATCCAGGTCAACGGTGATGGCGATGGTCGTCTCCGCAGTCTGGCGGGTGACGGTGGCGCGTCGCCCGCTCATCGGGGGGCGACCTCCTTGAGGGCCTTGAGCAGGCGGTCGGTGTCCTGGGGGCGTCCGGCGCTGATGCGCAGCTTGTTGGCGAGATCGGGACGGTCGTAGCGACGGACGAGCACGCCCCGCTCACGCAGGGCGGCGGCGATCTCGCCGGAGTCCCCAGCCTTCACGTCGAACAGCACGAAGTTGGCGTCCGAGGGGTGTGGCTCGAGCCAGCCGAGGGCGCCGACTTCCTCAGCGAGGCGTTCGCGCTGGGCGACGATGGCGCGCACGTTCACGAAGAGCTCGTCGCGATGGGCGAGCGCGGCACGCGCGGCGGCGTCCCCGGCGGCGTTCACATTGTAGGGCTGCTTGATCGCGAGCATCGGTTCCACGAGGTCAGCGTGCGCGACCGCGTAGCCCACGCGCAAGCCCGCGAGTCCCGCCCACTTGCTGAAGGTACGCATCACGACGAGGTTGGGGTGCTCGTCGAGGAGGGGGATGGCGCTCGTGCCGGCGAACTCGGCGTAGGCCTCGTCGACGACGATGAGGGCGTTGAGGGAGCAGAGCGCCTCGACTTCCTCGATGGCGGCAGCGTTGCCGGTGGGGTTGTTAGGGGAGGCGATAAAGACCACACCGGCGCCGTCCGCGACGGCGGCGCGCAGACCGGCGAGGTCGAGCATGAAGCCAGCCCTGCGGGGCACCTCGATGTGGCGCATCCCGGCGATGCCGCTGAGGAAGCTGTACATACCGAAGCTGGGCGTAGCTGTAGCGGTCGCGGGGGGAAGGGTGAGGCGGAGGACGACGTCGAGGAGGTCGTCGGAGCCGGCGCCGGCAACCACATGCTCGGGGCGGACATCGAGGTAGGCGGCGATGTCGGCGCGGAGGGCGGTCTGGTCAGGGTCGGGGTAGATGTGGAGGGGGGCGGCGGCAGCGGCCTCGCGCACTGCCGCGGGTGCGCCGTAGAGGTTTTCGTTGGCGTCGAGCTTCACGAGTTGGTCGACGGGCACGCCGATCTCCGCGGCGAGCACCTCAAGGGGCTGCACGGGCGCGTAGTGCGCTAGGTCGTCGATGTCGTCCCGGAGGAAGCGGCGGGGATCCACGGGCGGCTCGCTAGCGGCCCTGGAGGCGGCGCTCGACAGAGGCCGCGTGCGCGCCTAGTCCTTCGGCGCGGGCGATGATGCGGGCGGCCTCGGCGAGCTCCTCCACGTCCTCGGGCGGAAGGTTCACGAGACTCACGGTCTTGAGGAAGTCGCTCACCCCGAGGGGCGAGCTCCAGCGGGCGCTGCCGCCGGTCGGCATCGTATGGCTGGGGCCGGCGGTGTAGTCGCCGACGGCCTCGGGTGAGCCTTCGCCGAGGAAGAGTCCGCCGGCGTTGCGCACCTTCATGGCGTAGGCGGTGGGGTTCTCCACGATCAGGCAGAGGTGCTCGGGGGCGTACTCGTTGGCGAGCTCGATGGCGTGGTCGATGTCGTTCACGAGGACGCAGCCGCCGCACGTCTCGATGGCCTCCTGCGCGATCTTGCGGCGTTCGAGATCGCGCAGTTGACGGCGGATGGCCGCCCCGACCTGCTCGGCGAGGTGGTGCGAGGGCGTGAGCAGGATGGGGCTGGCGAGGCGGTCGTGCTCGGCCTGGGCAAGGAGGTCCGAGGCCACCAGCTCGGGGTCGGCGCTCTCGTCGGCGATGATCATGGTCTCCGTCGGTCCGTAGACGGCGTCGATGCCGACGTCGCCGAAGACCTGCTTCTTCGCGAGGGTGACAAAGAGGTTGCCGGGCCCGCAGATCTTGTCGACCCTGGGGATGGTCTCGGTGCCGTAGGCGAAAGCGGCGATGGCCTGCGCGCCACCGGCCTTGAACACGCCGTCGACGCCAGCGATCTCCGCGGCGATGAGCTTGACCGGCGGCACGGAGCCGTCGGGCAAAACCGGACTCGCGATGTAGACCTCGTCGACGCCGGCGATGCGGGCAGGGATGGCGCACATGAGCACGGTGCTGGGGAGGGGCGCGGCGCTGCCGGGCACGTAGATGCCGGTGCGCTCGATTGGGCGCGTGAGCTGGCCAAGGCCGTTCAGCTGGAAATCGACGAAGGCGCCGCGGAGCTGCTGCTCGTGGTACGAGCGGATGCGGCCCGCTGCGAATGTGAGCGCCTCAACGACTTCGGTGTCGACGGCATCGTGGGCGGCCCGCATCTCCTCGTCGGAGACGCGCAGGTCCTGGACCTGCGAGCCGTCGATGCGGCCGTTGTAGTAGCGCACGGCGTTGTCGCCGTCCTCGCGGACGTCGCGCAGGATGCGGCGCACCACCTCATCGGGTTCGAGCTCCTTGCCGAAGGTGCGGAAGGTCGTCTCTCGCACCTCGAGGGGCATCTCGCCGGTCCCGAGGGGGGCGCGGGCGAGGATCGTGCGGCGGCCCTCCTCGGCATTCCGGATTATTCGCATTCGAGGTACCTCGCGACCGCGGCGGCCGCAGCGTCGGTGGAACGCTTGATGAAGGCGTCAACCTCCGCGTTCGTCACGTGGCCGATTGTCTCACCGAGCAGTTCGGGGAGCGAATCGAGGAAGCCGGAGAGCTCCCCCTCGGAATCGTCCACGCCGCTGCGGCGCAGGTGGCTCTCGATCATGCCGCGGGCGCGATCCCAATCCATGCCACGGGCGGCGATGTCGCAGGCGACCTGGCGCCAGCGTTCCAGCGTCTCCGCGTCGACGAAGCCCGCGTCGACGGTATCGATGGTGCAGGCAAGGGCGGCGCAGAGGTCGGCGCGAAGCTCTGCGTCGCCGTGGGCGCGCTCGAGGTCGAACTGGAGGAGGCGATCCATCACGTTTGCGCGAAGGGCGCCGCCCATGGCCTCGTGGGGGTAGAAGAAGCGGCGGTAGATCCCCGTTATGTACTGTTCATCGAGCACGAGGTGGGTGAGGTAGCCGGCGACGAAGGCGCGCGTCTCCTCGTTCAGGCGGGAGGGGTCGGCGAGCCGCCCATACGCGGCGAAGAAGCCCGCGACGGAGTCCTGGTGCTCGAACACGGAGAGGTCGAAGAAGTGGGTCGTGCGCCGGTCGGCGCGGGTGAGGATGCGAATGTCCGGGGCGGTGGCGCCGAGCAGGTAGTGCCCCGACTCAGCCGCCAGGGCCTCCCCGGGCAGGGCCTCGCCGAGCCGCCGGGCGAGAATCATGTGCAGGGTGATGGGCGGCATCAGGCGCCTCCCCGGGCCCCCTGCGCCACCGCCCCGGCCTCCTCGGCGGCTGCCGCGCGAACGCCTTCCCGAAGCCGGTCGAGCAGCAGATCGAGCAGGTCTCGGCGGGAGGTACGCGGGTTCGTGGCGGCGATGACACAGTTGGTGGAGTCGAGGAAGGGGTCGAGCATGCGGAGGTTGTTCACGCGCAGACTGGTACCCGTCTCCGTACCTTCGATAAGGATATCGGCGTCCTCGGGCACGAAGGCCTCGCTCGCGCCGGCGATGGGGATGATGGCGGTGTGGGGCAGGCGGAGGTCGCGGGCCCACTCCTCGGCAAGGCCGGGAAACTCGCTCGCGATGCGCACGGGACGGCCGAGCCGGGACCAGAGCGCAAACGCTTCCTGCGTGGTCTCGGCGGGGAAGTCGTTGTGGACGACGGGCCCGATCCGGTAACGGCTGCGACGCAGGTCGAGCGCCATCTCGACCGGGGAGGCTGGGAAGAACGCGAGGTGCTCGCGCAGGCGGTCGATGCCGCTGACGGCAATGTCGAAGGCGCCCAGGGCCACGAGTGCGGGCATGTCCTGGGGGCGCACGACCTTCACCTCGATGCCCTCGATGGGCGACACCGGCCGGCGCACGAAGTCGCGCTCCCCGTAGCCCTCGAAGGCGAGGCCGGCATCGGAGAGGGCAGCGAAGGTGTGGCGCTGGGCGTGGCCATCGGGGAGGGCGAGCCGGAGGACGCCGGTATCCCGCTCGACGCGGCGCAGGGCCACGTCGCTGGCGCGATCCGGCATCGTAAGCGCCGCCTTGCTCGGGACGAACGCGGCCGTGAGCGGCTCGACCAGGGAGCTGCAGTCACGGCTGCGCAGGGCGCCGGCGTTGGCGACAACGGCGACGCCCCCACGATAGAGGCGATGGAGGGGCACGAGCCCCAGTTTCTCAACAGCGGCGGCATCGGCGGCAGTGACGACGGCGAGGTCGGCATCCTCGGGGGGGTACGCCTCCACCGAGCCGTAGAGGTCGAGGAGGGTGTAGCGGGGGAGGCGGAGGCGCGAGGCGAGCAGATCGCTGAGGTTGGGAAGGTCTGTCGCGAGGCGCACGCCATCGAGGGAGGCGGGGTCCGGGACCTGGCCCGGCCCCAGTCCGGCGCCGGGGGCGGCACAGAGCCAGACCTCGGTGGCGGGACCGGGCAGGGCGCCCACACGCACCACGCGCTGCCCGGGAAAGCGGGCCTGCAGCTCGGCGATCCAGACATCGCTACAGATGCCAAGGTCGTAGTTGCCGAGCGCGACCTGGATGGGGATATCGCGCTCGCGGAACACGCGGAAGCGGAAGCCGCGGTCGCTGGCCTCGGCGCGGAGGAGGCGGGAACCGGCCTCGTAGCCGTCCATCGCAAGACCGCGGGCGGCGAGCAGGGCGCCTATGGGCTCGCGCAGCGCGCCCGTGGGCACGGCCAGGCCGAGCGGCGGCGCTGGGGCACTCATTTGTGCCGCAGCACGAACTGCACCACCTCATCGAGGGTGGCGCGCTCAAGAGAGGAGCCCGAGCTGGCGGCGGAGATGCCTTCGGGCCCCACGACGAGGCGGATGGTGGCGTTGCGGGCATCGCCGAGGGCGGCGGAAATGCCGTGGCGGTGGAGAGAGCTGGTTAGGCGAAGGGCTTCGGCGAGACCCGCTTCGCGCTCGGCCACGATGGCGACGGCGGCGCCGCGCGAGGGCGCGCCGCCGAAGCGCACGGAGAGGCGGTCGGCATCGAGAGCAAAGCCGCAGGCGCTCTCGGGGGCCCCCGGACCGGCAGGCTGGTAGCGACCACCTCGTCCCCAGGCGCCGCCGTCGCCGCGCAGCTCCCAGGTGACGCCAGAGTAGTAGTCGAAATCGAGCGGGAGGTTGAAGTCGATGGCTACCGCACGCCCCGTCTCGACGAGCGCGGCAGCGACCTCGCGCAGCTCCTCCAGGGGAGCGACGGCGCCCGGAAGCCCGGTCCGGGCGAGGGCGATCAGGTTCTCGAGAAGAGGAAGCTCACCCCGCCCTCCGAGCGCCGCCCCGAGGAAGGCCTGCGCGCCAGGTTCGCCGGCGAATGCGTCGCGGACGGCCGCCAGACCGTTCCCGGCGACGTCGTCGAGGAGAGCGCGGCGAGCGAGGACATCCGTGAGGCCGGCGGCGTCGACGGCGGCGCGGGCGACGCCGGCGTGCGTCAGCCGCAGATCCACGGGGAGCGCGAGCGCCGCGAATGTGTCGGCGGCGACGGCCAGAACCTCGAGGTCTCCGACGACGGCGGGAGCGCCAAGGTATTCGAGGCCGCACTGCCAGTCCTCGCCCTCGGCGCCCCGGAAGACGCTCTGGACGTAGAGGAGGCGTGCGGGGAGCTCGACGCCCGCCTCGGCGGCAGCGCGGACGACGGGGATGGTGGAGTCGTAGCGAAGCATGACGCGCTCACCGCTCCAGCCGTCCCAGTCGAGAAAGGTGTAGGCGCCGGCCAGCATCTCGGGGGAGAGCGCGCCGGCGGAGGTGAAGAGGCTGTAGCTCTCGACGGTGGGGGTGCGAATCTCCTCGTAGCCCCATTGGCGAGCGACCCGGCGGAAGGCGTCCTCGACATGGCGGAAGGCGCGCATCTGGTCGGGGAGCAGATCGCGCATGCCGCGGGCGCGCGGAATGGGAGGCGCTGAGGGGGTTGCGGTATCGGCCATGGCTTCCGGTCAGTGTAGCGGGTTCCCTCGTAACTGCCCCCGAACGAGAGCGAGCCCCGGGGAGTGTCCCCGGGGCCCGCGAACGGTTCCGTTGGAGCCGAACGACGCCGGTTTAGGCGTCGTCCAGCCAGGCGGCCTGGCGGCGCGGGACGTTCGAGACCGAGTAGGCGTTGGACCAGTCATCCTTGCCGTAGTCGCGGAGACGGGAGCCCATGCCAAGGAACGCCGTCGCCGCCATGGGCATGATGAAGATGGACCAGGCGTTGTCCATGATCCAGCGCTGCAGGTCGGTGATGATCTGCACACGCGCCTCATGGTCGAACTCGACGTTCTAAGCGGCCATCATGTCTCCAACAACTGTCGCTCCGCGGCGCCCGCAGGCCCCGGTCAGGACGCGGGCGATTCTGGCCGATGCGCATGGCGCTTGACAATACGCCCGAACCTGGAGGGCCTACGCGCGGAGGGCTCGCCACCAATCCTGCACGTCGGGCTGGAAGTTGGCGTGGTACTCCTTCTGGAGGTCGTTGGCGCCGTCGAAGAGGGGTTCGGTATCGGTCGTGGCGAGGTCGGAGCAGGTGGGGACGGGGTCGATCCATTCCAGTTGGATGCCCTCGATCACCTCGCCCAGGCCGGAGTCCTCATGGTGGGGGCTGGCCTGGTGTTCGATGAAGCCGTTGTAGCTGTTGAACGAGAGCATGCCGTAGTACATGCCCTTCTCGGCGCCACGCCAGAACTCGTAGCGACGCACGTTCTTCTCGTTCTCATGGGTGTCACGCCAGAGAGCGCTTTCGAGCTCCTCGAAGCGCGCCTCCTTGCCTTCCTTGATCTTGATGTGGGCAAGAATCGTAGCCATGTTTTTCTCTGGGCCGGCTGGATTTGGCGCCCCCGAACGGCTAACGCCGCGAGGGGAGGACGCCTGCGCCGCGCCGCGATTCTAGGCGTTTTGGATTCGCTGTGAGTGTCTTCCGTCGCGGTCTTCAGGAAACGTCGAATTCGATCTCCAGGTGCAGGAGGCCACGGACGCCGCCCTTGCCGGGGGGCGGGAAGACGATGCCGTCGTTGGGCACGTCCTTGAGGCGCGGGTTCTTGAGGACCGGGAGGAGCATCTTGCCGGCCATCACGGCCTCCTGGCGGGCCATCGCGTAGCCCATGCAGAAGTGCCGCTCCTGGCCGAAGCCGAGGTGGCTGGCAACGCCGTCCTGCCAGTAGCCGCTGCGCAACTCCTTCCCGAAGTAGAGGTCGTCGCGGAAGATGTTGAAGGTGTCCGGTTCCTTGAAAACGCGCTCGTCGCGGTTGCCGGAGGCGAGGCAGAGGGCGACGTTCGCGCCATACGGAATGACCCGGTCGCCGAGCTCGGTCTCGCGGGTGGCGCGGCGCCCCTGGTAGTGGTTCGAGCCGTCGAAACGGAGCATCTCGGTGAAGACGCGGTCCATCAGCTCGGGGTCGCCGCGGACGGCCTCGTACTGCTCGTAGTTGTGGAGCAGGTTCCACCACATGGCGTCGATGGCCTTGTGCGTGGTATCGCCGCCACCGACGAGGAGGAGAGTGATGAACGACTTGATCTGATGGTCGTTCATCATCTCGCCCGACATCTCAGCCGTGACGAACTTGGAGATAAGGTCGCCGCGGGGGTTGGCGCGGCGGTCGGCGATGTGGGGGCCGAGGTAGTCGTGCATCTCGAACTTCGCCTGCTCGGCGGAGCGGAAGTAGGCGCGTCCGTAGCCCATGCCGGCGAAGAGCGTGTTGTAGATGCTCTCGAAGTAGTCGTAGTCCTCGCGGGGGAGGCCGAGCATCCCGGCGATAACGCGGATGGGGAAGCGCTTGCTGAACTGCGCGACGAGATCGACCTCGCCCTGCCCGGCGATGCCGCTGGCGAGGTCCTCGGCGGCCTCCTGGGAGAAGCGCTCGATCATCTCGGCGGCGGTCTCTTCAATGACCGGCAGCCAATTCAAGAGCTTCCTGCCCACCAATTCGCCGGCGACGATGCCGCGGCTCCAGCGGTGCTCCGGTCCCTCACCCATATCGAGGATGGTCTCGCCGAGGGGGGACTCGGAGCCGAACTCGTACTTGCCCTTGGGGTCGTAGACGCCGCGGGTGAAGTCGCCGTTGGGGCGGCTGCGCTTGTAGGCGTCCCAGATGTCCTCGTAGCGCGTTACGACGAAGCGGTTCTGGAGGCCGTCGTGGTAGACAGGCTCCCAGTCGCGGATCTTCTTGTAGAGGGGGAAGGGGTTCAGGCGGTGTTCTTCGGTGAGGAACTCGCCAGGCTCGATGATCGGGGCTTCGGTTGGGGCTGTCATGGTCGCCTCGCCGCCACAGGATGGGCCTGGGAGCGAGTCTAGGCCGCGCACGGGGCATGTCAACGGACAGCGGCCCTTGCGGCGCCTGCGCGGGCGGTCCATCCTCTCGACGCAACGCACGAGAGGAGCGAACGAACATGTCGGACGAGCTAGCGGAACTGCGCGCGCGGGTTGCCCGCCTGGAGGCTGAGCGGGCGGTGATCAGCACCTTCAACGAGTACTTCTACAACATGGATATCGGCTACACGGAGGGCATCCTCGACGTGTTCATGGAGGACGGCCTGCTGGAGGTGGTCAACTTCCCGCCGGGCACGATGGAGGACCTCAGGTTCGAAGGTCGCGCGGCGATGCGGGAGCTGTACGGGCCGCACTCGAGCGCGGAGCCGACGCTCTCGGGCGGACACCACTCGGCGAACGTGCAGGTGAACGTGGCCGACGACTGCTCAAGCGCGGAGCTGAGCGCCTATTTCATGACGTCGGGCGGCCACGGCGGCCTCGGCGGGGGCATGTACCAGGGCACGTTCGTTCCGGACGGGGACAAGTGGCGCATCGCGCACTACCGCATCATCAGCAACTGGGGCTGGTCGCCGGACGAGTGGACGAAGCGCACGGAGGCACTCCCTGCGAGCAAGGCGAAGCGAGGCGGCAAGCCGCCGGTCTACGAGTTCCCGAAGCAGCCGGTCGGGTAGGGGAGGAGAGCACCGCGCTAAATCAGCTCGCCCTGCGAGCCTTGAGAGCGCCGCTGACGGGGCGCGCGCTGGAACGTGCCCGCTGGCGCAACGCGGGGGTACTCGGCCCGGGCCTCGCCCGTGAGCAGCGACTCGACTGTAAGAATCTGGACGCGTGGGTAGAGCTGGCCGGGGAAGTGCTCGGGCTCGTAGAAACCGGCTGAAACAGCCTCTTGCCTCATCGGCTCCGTCGGCTCCTCCAGGGTAATGAAGAGTCCGATCTCGGCCTTTTCGCGCTCCATGTCCCCTTTCAGCGTCGCGATTTGGTCCCTACGGACGGAGCCGCTCTTCACCTGCACAATGATGCGCTTCGCCTTGCCGGTGTTGTCATCAAAGAAGTTTATGGACCCGTCGATGCCGGAGTCGGCGCCCCTCCTCCTCTTGGCGGGACGCGCGTCCACCAAACCCAGCGCCCACCATTCGAACTGATAGCGCCCATCGTGCTCGCTCTCGGTGGCTAGTGCCCGTGCGCTCTCAACGTCCTGAGGAACACCTACAACCTCATAATCGGACAGATCCTCCCCGAAGGTGTCGTTGAGGCGGCTCTTCATGAGAGCAATGGCGATGTGCGTGATGTCGATACCAATCCAACGCCGTCCAAGCCTCTCCGCCACTGCTGTGGCCGTCCCACATCCACAGAATGGGTCCAGGATGACGTCACCTTGGTTGCTTGATGATTTGATGATGCGCTCCAGCAAGGCCTCCGGCTTTTGCGTGGGGTAGCTCAGACGCTCCTTTGCCCGGGCCCCGATTGGACCGATGTCGGTCCAGACATCCTGAAGCGGAACCCCTTCCATCTCGTCGAGGTACCTCTTGTAGGCGGGAACCGCACCAGGACGTGACTGGACAATCCTGCCCTCAGCGATGAGTTCATCCATCCTCTCCCTGCTATAGCGCCAGTAACGGGTGACACCCATCACCTCGTACTGGGGGTTCCCCTTGGCAGCTCCCCCTGGCCCCGTGATATCACCGAGTCGATAGCGGCGCCCGGTCTCCCGCTCGACGTGCCGGTAGAAGGCATCAATGTATTCGTCGTCGTAGGGCGTATAGACCGGGTTCCATGTCCACTGGTCCGTCTTGGAATAGAAGAAAAGGATGTCGTGCACGCGGCCATGCTGACGGCGTCCCTGCCTCGTGTCACTGTGCGCGCTGGTGCGCTTCCAAGTGATCTCCGTTCTGAAGCTGCGCGGGCCAAACGTCGCATCAAGCAGCAGCTTGATGTAGTGGCCGGCCGTGGGGTCACAGTGGAGATAAAGGCTACCAGTGCGCTTGAGAACCCGGTGCAACTCGACCATCCGCTGCGCCATCATCGTCAGGTAGGCCATCATGTCGTTCTGGCCCAGGAAGGACCGCATCGCCTGAAGCAAGTCGGCGAGCTTAGGCGGGCCACCAGTCACCACGACGCGGTAGGCGCCCTCGGAACCCATGTCCCAGTGCCACGTGTCGTCGAAGGCAGTGATCTGGGCAGCAGACTCCTCGCCGGTCTTCTCCCGGAAGAGGACGTTGTAGGTGGCGTTCGAGTTGAAGGGCGGATCGAGGTAGATGAGGTCGACGGTCTCGTCGGGAACGTGCTCCCGAAGGATGTCAAGGTTGTCGCCGAAGTAGAGAGCGTTCTTCCACTCGGGGCTAGTCATCGCCGCGAGTATACGGGGTGTGCTGGCACCCCCCTCCCTCCCCCCGCGCTACACTTGCCCGCGGCCCAACCTGGGCCGTGGAGGCGGCGGCATGCCGATGTCCCGTGAGGAGATGGATACGTTCCTGGCGCAGCCACGCAATGCGATCGTGGCGACGGTCAACCCGGACGGTTTTCCCCAGCTGACCCCGATCTGGTTCCACTGGGAGGATGGCACGGTCTACTTCAGCACGACCGCGCCACGGCTGAAGACGCGCAACCTGGAGCGCGACGGGCGCGTGTCGATCTGTGTCGACGAGCCCGGGGATCCGGACCAGCGCACGGTCGTGCTGGCGGCGGAGACGTGCGAGATCACGCCCGGAGTGGGCACGGTGACTGAGGCCATCGCGCGCAAGTACGGGGGCGACAACTGGGAGAGCAGCTACGAGCACATCGCGAACACGCCGGAGCGCGTGGTGGTCTCGTTCAAGCCGACCCGCATCCTCACCTGGAGCTCGTCGGCCGACCGTCGCGTGCACGTGCAGAAGAACCGCTAGCCCGGTCCCCGCGCCCCATGCAGGGCGTTTCGCAAGATCGTAGGATGCGGCCCATCGCGTTCCGTGATACACCTGCGCGGGCGCGGACCGGAGGCTGGCATGGGATTTCTTGACGGGAAGGTGGCGCTCGTGACGGGCGCCGCCGAGGGCGTCGGCGTCGCCTTCGCGAACGCCGTTGCGGCCGAGGGCGCGAAGGTCGCCATCTGCGACATTCGCGAGAACGTGGACGAACGCGCCAGCCAGATCGGCGACGCGCACGGGGTGGAGACGCGCGCCTTCCACGCCGATACGGGCGTCCCCGAGGACTGCTGGCGGGTGGTCGACGGCACGATGGAGGCGTTCGGGCGCATCGACGTGCTGATCAACAACGCGGGCACGATCGCGGTGACCTCTCCCACGGACCCGTGGGAGAAGTCGATCGCCGACTACGACCTGGTGATGAACGTGAACAACCGCGCGTACTACCTGTTCGGACGGGCGGTGTTCCCGATCATGCAGGAGCAGGGCGGGGGCGACATCGTGAACATCGCCACCGACCACATCTACACGGAGCGGAACCGTCCCACCGGTGGCGGCTGGAGGATAGATACGTACGACGCCTCCAAGTGGGGGCTGAACGGCTTCCTGCTGAGCTGGTCGAAGGCGGGCGAGCCCCACAACATCCGCGTGAACGGCATCTGCCTGGGGGCGACGGATTCGCACATGCTGCGCGGCTTCACGGGCGAGCAGAACCTCACGCCGGAGGTGATCGCGGGCTGGATGAAGCCGGCGGACGTGGCCCAGGTCGTGATGGACCTGATCAAGGACGGGCGTAGCGGCTACAACATCCCCGTCTGGCGGGGGGACCCGGTGGTGCTGACGCCGCGCAGCGACGACTTCTCGATGAAGGTCGGCATCATGAAGTCGGGCTTCGGGGCCTAGGAGGGCATCATGGGATTCCTGGACGGAAAGGTCGCAGTCGTCACGGGGGCGGCACAGGGGCTGGGAACGGCCTACGCGCGGGCGCTCGCGAACGAGGGCGCCGATGTCGCCATCTGTGACGTGAAGCAGGAGGTGAGCGCCGTTGGCGATGAGATCGCGGCAACGAGCGGGCGGACCGTGCGGTCCTACCCCTGCGACGTGTCGGACGCGGGAGCCGTGCGCGGCTTCGCGGACGCGGTGCTGCGTGACTTCGGTGGGGTCGACGTCATTGTGCTGAACGCCGCCATCTACGGATCGACGCCGCTGGACCTCTCGCGGGAGGAGGCGCTCTCCGAGTACCAGCGCTTCTTCGATACGAACGTGAAGAGCGTCTACCTGTGCGAGCGAGCGTTCGCGCCCTCGCTGGTGGAGCGGGGAGGGGGCGATGTCGTCGTCATCTCCACGGACCACGTGTTGCCACCGGTCGCGCCGGGGGGCACGCGGGGCGGGCCCGGCAGCGACCTCTACGACGCCTCGAAGTGGACGTTGAACGGCTACATCCAGGCGTGGGCGGCGGGGTTCGCGGCGAACAACCAGAACGTGCGCGTGAACGGCCTCGGGATGGGGGCGACGGACACGCCGATGCTGCGGGGCGTCTTCCCGGGCGGCCCCTCGGACGAGATCGTGGCGGGCTGGATGACGGCGGCGCAGCAGGCGCAGCTGCTCCTCGACCTGCTCCAGGACGGGCGCACGGGCGACCTGGTCTCGTCGGAGCCGGGGCACCCGGTGGAGCTGCCGCCGCATTCGGCGCTGGGTCAGCCGGTCTCGAACCTGCCCATCGCGCAGTTCCATCACGGGCTGATGGGCCTCGAACCGGCAATCTGGGAGCAGCCAACGTAGGGGCGCCGGGAGGAAGCCGATGACGACCGTGAGCTTCGACCCGGCGGTGTTCGACACGCCGGAGTACTGGCGCAACCCCTACCCCAACTGAAGGTGCTGCGGGACCACTTTCCCCTGTACCACGACGAGAGGCACGGCCCCTGGTACATCACGCGCTACGACGACGTGGTGAACGCCTTCCGCAACAACGTGCACTACTCGAGCAAGAACCTCGATCGCTCGATGGCGCTCGTGTTCGGCACGACGATGATGCAGTTCGACAGGGAGGAGCACACGAAGCGGCGCAACATCGTGGCGCCGGAGTTCTCGGGGCGGCGGCTGGAGCCGATCCTGCCAATCATCGAGAAGAACACGCAGGATCTCGTCGACCGCATCAGCGCAGAGGCGGCGGAGGGGCTGGCGCAGGGGTTCGCGGAGAAGGGCGAGGTCGAGCTCATCGACGTCGGTCTTCGGCACTCACTCGGAGGCTTTGCTACCACCTTCGTCGTCGCCCGGGAACGGCTCGATTCTAGACAGGTCGATGGCCTCTTCCACGTCAGTCAGGAAGAACGCGGCAACGAGGGACTCACCCTCCTCTTCGGCTTTGTAGAAGACGATGTGGTGGCCCGTGACCTTGGCATTGTCAACGTCGAGCTTGAAACGGACCCGATCCGGGTCGAGAAGGGTCACGATATGCATCTAGGTGGCTGCCTGCGGAGCCGGAAAGAACGTCTCGCCAAGAGAAACGGTCTCGCCTTCGTACTCCACAGTTAGAACATCACCCCAGGGAATATAGGACGTTCCAGTCCGTCCACCGTAATCGCGAATGATGCGCACCCACGCCGGGCTTCCATCCCGAATACCAAGATCGATACGCTGGTCTTTCCAAAGTCGTTTCTCAACCGTGGAAACGACATCCAGGATTGAAGCCAAAGACGATGACCACTCCGGTCCTCGCAGATCGGCGATGTGCGCCTTCTTCCCCTCCTTGTAGCGGACGAAGAGCAGCGGCCTCCACTCGAGGGCATCGTTGGCCGGAGGTGTTTCGGAGCTAGTGCTCACGTTCTCATCCTAGCACCCCGGGCGCCCCGCCCAAGCTGCTGCGAGCCGTGACTCCTGGCAGACTCGACACGGGGCATCCTTCTCCCATCGCCAACCGCGCCTAGAACGTGGCGGCCGCCCGGATGCCGTTGCCTCCCGGCGGCATGTCAGGCTCGCCGGGCGCGCCGGTGTGGGAGGGAACTCCGATAGCAGCCGCGTCATCCCGCCAGCACCCGCGTTACGAGGCGGACGAGAAGCCGCCCCTGCTGAGTTCGGTCGGCTACGGGCTCCAGTTCAGCCTGATCGCGTCGGCCACGCTGCTCGTGACACCCGTCATCGTCGCGAACGCCGCGGACCGGGGTGGCTCGTACGTGACCTGGATGGTGTTCGCCTCGCTGCTGGTGGTGGGGCTCTCGACGATCATCCAGGTGCGGAAGCTGGGGCCAGTGGGGGCGCGGGCGGTGCTGCCGATGTTCACCGCCGCCTTTTCCATCCCCTTCTGCATCACCGCGCTCGTTGATGGCGGACCGGCCACCCTGACGACGCTCGTCATCGTCTCGGCGGTGGTCCAGCTCGTCGTCTCCCGGTGGCTGTTCATCCTGAGGCGGTTCGTCACACCCACGGTGGGCGGCACGGTGATGATGATCCTCTCCATCACCCTGGCGTCGGTCGTGTTCGACCTGCTGGACGAGGCGACGCGGGCGGAACCGAATGCGGCATCGCTGACGGCGCTGGCGACGATGATCGTGGCGGCCGCGCTGATGCTGCGAGGCTCGGCCTTCCTGCGGTTCTGGGGACCCCTGGCGGGCATCGTTGTCGGCTGCATCGTGGCCGCTGCGCTGGGCATCTTCGACACCGGGAGGATCACCGATGCGGGCTGGATCGGGGTTCCCGGCGAGGCGCCCGGGCTGAGGCTCGATTTCGGCGTGGACTTCTGGACGCTGGTACCGGCGTTCTTCTTTCTGGGCGTGATCATCGCCATCCAGGCGAACGGCGCGGCGATCGCCATGCAGCGCGTGTCCTGGCGCGACAACCGCGCCGTCAGCTTCCGGCAGGTGCAGGGCGCGGTGGCGGGAGCGGGGGCGAGCAACCTGCTCGCGGGGCTCGCGGGCACGGTGCCCAACGCCGTCAATCCCGCCTTCGTGTCGTTTACGCAGATCACGGGGGTCGCCGCCCGCCGGGTGGGCTACAGCATCGGCGCCATCCTCATCCTGGTGGCCTTCCTGCCCAAGGTATCGGCGGTCCTCAGCAGCATCCCCGGGCCCGTCATGACGGGCTACCTGCTCATGGTGACGGGAGCCCTCTTCGTCGATGGCGCGCGGACGGTCATCCAGAACGAACAGAGCCAGGAGAAGATCGCGGTCGCGGGCGTGTGCTTCTGGATCGCGGCGTCGTTCCAGTTCGAGCTGTTCGCGCTGCCGGATGTCGGCCCGGTGTGGGGAGCGCTCCTGAAGAGCGGGATCACGACGGGCGGGCTCGCCGCCATCGTCATGATCCTGTACCTCGAATTGACGAACCCGCGACGCATGCGCTTCAGGTCGCAGCTTCACGTCGATGCGTTGCCCGATCTCAACGAGTTCATCACGCGGTTCGCGACGCGGCGGGGATGGGACACCGCGATGCACGACCGACTGACGGCCGTCGCCGAGGAAACGCTCCTGACGCTCGCCCCCCTGGACCTGAGCCTGGGAGATGAGGAAGAGAAGCCGAAGGATGAGCGGCAGTTGGTGGTGCTCGCCTCGAGCGACGGGGGGGTGGCGGACCTGGAGTTCATCGGGGGCGGAGACAACGCGAACCTGGAGGACCAGATCCGGCAGATCCAGGAACACGACCAGTTGACGGCGGCCGAGGAGGAACTCTCGCTGGTGCTGCTGCGCAGCTACGCCTCATCGGTGACGCACCAGCAATACCACGATACGGATATCATTACCGTTCGCGTCGTCCCTCCCGGGACGAGCTAGCTCACACTGCAACAGCGCAAGGAGGACCCTGATGGCCGTCATCGATGACCTGCTGAACAACAACGCCCGCTATGCGGAGAGCTTCGACAAGGGCGATGCGCCCCTGCCCCCGGGGCTGCACCTGGCAGTCGTGGCGTGCATGGACGCCCGCCTCGATACGCACGCCCTGCTGGGGATCGGGGTAGGAGACGCGCATGTCATCCGCAACGCGGGCGGCGTGGTCACCGACGACGCCATCCGCTCGCTGACGATCTCGCAGCGGCTGCTGGGGACCACCTCGATCATGCTCATTCACCACACGGACTGCGGCATGCTCACGTTCCGCGACGACGCCGTGAAGGACTCGATCGTGGCCGACACGGGCATCCGCCCGGCGTTCGCCCTGGAAGCGTTCGGCGACCTCGACGAGGACATCCGGCAGTCGATCGCACGCATCCAGGCGAGCCCGTTCGTCCCGCACAAGGACGACGTGCGGGGGTTCGTGTACGACTGCGCCACGGGAGAGCTGAACGAAGTCGCCTAGGGCGGACGGCTTGAGCCGCCTACGAGAGGGACATTAAGGCCGCAGGCTTCACCAGCCTTCGGCCTTTACCTTTATCCTGCCGCTCCCGAGGTGGGACCTTGGCCCTTCAGCGGTCGCTGCCACAGATAAGCTATAGCCTCCACACGCTTCGTGGCGACATCTTTGGCGGGGTGACGGCGGCGGTGGTGGGGCTGCCGGTGGCGCTCGCCTTCGGTGTGGCTTCAGGGCTGGGAGCGACGGCGGGGCTGTACGGGGCGATTGCCGTCGGGTTCTTCGCAGCGGTCTTCGGGGGAACGAAGTCCCAGATATCGGGGCCCACGGGGTCGATGTCGGTGGCGATGGCGGTCATCGTCACGAGCCACGCGGACAGCCTCGCGGAGGCGTTCACGATCGCGATCATGGCGGGGGTGATCCAGATCCTGCTGGGCGTCCTGCGCATTGGGCGGTTCGTGTCATACACGCCGTACTCGGTGACGTCCGGGTTCATGTCGGGCATCGGGATCATCATCATCCTGATCCAGACACTCCCCTTCCTGGGGTGGCCTGTGCCGACAGGGGGTCCGCTGGAAGCGATCCGGTCGTGGCCCGAAGTGTTCGGCGACATCAACTTCGGCGCGCTCGGCATCGCCGCGGTCACGCTGGTCGTGGCCGTGGCCTGGCCGGTGCGGTTCCGGAAGTACTTCCCGTCGACGCTGGCGGCCCTGGCGGTGGGCACGACCGTGGGCGTCCTGTTGCTGACCAACACGCCCGTGATCGGCGACATCCCCATCGGGCTTCCCAGCCTGCGCATGCCCGACCTGGCGCCCGGTGCGCTGGCAGGGGCCGTGGAACCCGCCATCCTCATTGCCCTGCTGGGGTCCATCGACAGCCTGCTGACTTCCCTTATCGCAGACTCGATGACACGAACCCGGCACAACCCGAACCGCGAGCTCGTCGGGCAGGGTCTGGGTAACGTGGCCGCGGGATTCCTGTGGGGACTGCCAGGCGCCGGCTCCACGCCGGGCACAGTGGTGAACCTGCGCGCCGGGGGAAGGACGCCCGTCTCCGGAGTGCTCCGGGCGGCGATCCTGTTAGCACTGGTGTTGGGTCTTGGACCGCTGGCCGAGGAGATTCCCCACGCCGTGCTCGCGGGCATCCTTATGAAGGTCGGCTGGGACATCATCGACTGGCGCTTCCTGACGCGCCTGTTACGGGTCCAGCGGGAACACCTGTTGGTGATGGTGATCACGCTGGGATTCACGGTCTTCCTCGATCTCGTCACCGCCGTGGCTATCGGGCTGATCGCGGCGGGCATGGCAAGTGCACGGCAGTTCGAGCGCCTACAGTTGGACAGCGTGGTCTCGGTGCCACTGCTGGACCGCAGCTTCTTCACCGGGGGCGAGAGCCCCGACGACGTGGATGCGTTCTCCGCACGGGTCGGGCTGGTGGCGCTGCGGGGGAGCTTCACGGTGGCGTCCTCGACCAGGCTGATCAGCACGATCAGCGTCGACATCCGCGACCACGAGGTGGTCATCCTCGACTTCTCCGAGACCGTCTACATCGACGACAGCGCGGCGCTGGTGGTCGAACAGCTCGTCGATACTGCTCTCTCGGAGGACACGGAAGTTATCGTCATGGGGCTTCGGGGAGAGGCGCAGAAGTCGGTCGAGGCACTCAATGCCCTCGACCGGGTCCCCGACGACCGCTTCGCCGCGAACCTCGACGAGGCCCGCCCGATCGCGCGGCGGCTCCTGGACCTCTAGGACGGCCGCGCGTTGACGCTGTCGAAGAGGTCGACGACCTGGCGAGGCGGCTTTGGGGTGAGGAGGGTAACGGCGACGGCCGCGATCGTGGCGAGGATGAAGCCGGGGGTGGCTGGCTGCATGTTCTACGGGGGGTTGGGCTCGTCAGTGCACCGGGGCGCACCGTTTGCGTTGTATGCGCACTACTGGATGTGTATTCTTGCTACACACGCAGGCTGGGAGCAGAACGTGGCTCGAGTTCAACTGGTGATCCCCGACGAGGACCGTGATCGCTTTGCCCACCAGGCGCGACAGGAAGGCATGACCTTCAGCGCCTGGCTGCGTGCGGCCGCCCGCGAGCGTCTTGAGCGGAAGCAACAGGCCAGGCGCTTCGAATCTGAAGCAGAGATTGAAGCGTTCTGGCGTGAGTGTGACGAACAAGCGGGACCAGGACGAGAACCGGACTGGGAAGAGCACCTCAAGGCGATCAACGCGTCGCGTAGCAGGGGCGCCACCGACACGTGATCTTCGTCGACACTAACGTTTTCATGTATGCGGTTGGCCGCGCCCACCCGCTCAAGAGGGCAGCCCGCGAGTTCCTGGTGGAGGCGAACCGCGCCGCCATACTCCTCTGTACATCCGCGGAGGTCGTACAGGAGCTGGCGCACGCCTACCTACGAGTATCCAGACCCGATGCATTCGATGAAGCGCTCACAGTCATCGCTGGCTTCGGGGTTGAGGTGTGGCCGCTGGAGTTCGACGATGTCACGCTTGCGCGCCAGCTCCACGAGCGCTACCCCCAGCTTGACGCCCGCGATCTCTGCCATCTCGCGTGTTGCCGGCGTCGCGGGGTGAACGAGATCAAGACCTTCGACCAAGACCTCCACGCCGTCGCTGGCGTGCGTCCGACAGAGCAGGACCAGTAACGCGCCCCTACCCTGCCTGGCCGTCTCCAGAGGGCAGCTTCCCTTCGATGCGCGCGAGGATGTCGCGGATTTCCGCGAGGAGTTGTGCATCGCCGGCGGAGGCGGAGGCGGGGGCCGCTGCGGGCGACTGCTCGCCGCCGAGGACCGCCTGGCGCTGGCGCAGGATGGCGTCGCGCATGGCCGGCGCGTCGATGATGCCGATGCGGTCGCCCTCGCTGCCAGCGTTCCGCCCAGCCTGGCCCGCGGTCTCGACGCGCAAGCCGCGCAGTCCGTACCAGCGCATGATGGGGCCGTCGTGCAGGCGCACGTCGGTGATGCGGTTGAGGGGGATGGTCGACTCCTTGCGGAAGAAGACGCCCTTGCGAATCTCGACCGCCTGGGTCGTGAGGCGGGCGGAGAGGCGGCGCAGGTATTCGGGGTAGTACCAGAGGCTGAAGAGCAGCCAGAACGGAATCAGCAGCGCCCCGGCAACAGTAATCAACAGGAACAGGGAAACAACCCAGCGTCCGTGACCCGCGATCCGGGGGTCGAAGCCGCCTCAAGGACGGTTTCGCCGGTAACGCTCGATGCGTCGCTGGAATCGGTCATGACGTTCGCTCCTCAGTGCAGTCCGCCGTGCGTGGGGCGAGCGCCGGCGGGCCCAGACTCTACGCGGCGGGGACAGCGGCCATCGGGTGAGGCAAAGGAGAGGCTGCCCTGCTAGGGTCTCCGGAGGAGCACAGTTGCGGACAGAAAACACCGACGGGCGCGTAGCAGGGCTGACCCTGGTGTGGCTGCTGGCGGGAGCCCTGCTCGCGGGGTGCGGGGGCGATGCCGAGCCAGCAGCCACACAACCGGAGGCTTCCCCCTCCCCGGTAGCCTCAACGGCGACAGTCGAGGCGGCGACACCCACTCCCTCGTCCACTCCGGACCCCACGACGGCCCCAACGCCAACCACCACACCTCCGCCCACCCTGACGGCAACACCTGAACCGGCCACTGCCACACCGCCACCGTCGACTCCAGAACCCACGCTCACTTTCACATCAGCCGCGGAGCGGGAGGCCTACGAGCGCCTGTCCACACTGGTCCCATGGATGCGCGAGTCCCTGAGCGCCCTGAGGATTCAGGCCACGGAGATTGCCATCGAGCTCTGGCTGGAGGATGCGGCCCTGGCGGAGCCCCTGGTGCTGTCGCAGTGGTTCCAGGACGGCATCGCGGGAGGGGATCTGGAGACCATCCAGCTCTTCGCTGCCCTCGCCTCTCGAAACCCGAGCATCGCTCTGAAGGTAGCGTCGTCCTCGTGGTTTAGCGACATCGTGACCGACGATGAACGGCTGCTCCTCGATCGCCTTGGTCCCGACCGACCATCCCCATCCTTTCTGGCGGACGAACCTGAATACGTGGGAGTCCTCACGGACGACCTCGCACGCTTCTTCCTGCACGCCCATGACTACCTCAGGGGAGGCGACCTCGGTGAAGTCATCTTCAACGGAAGCTGGTTCGCAGATGGGCTCAGCCCCCTGGAGATGGCGTTCGTTGTCGCCGTCAGCGCCCCTTCCTCCCCAAATCTGCCGCTGTACCGAGACCTGCTTCGCGAATCTTACGCAGCAACGCGAACCACCTCACTACCCCTTGCAGGGGAGGTTTCGCTCTACCTGTTCCAGAACACGCCTATCCCTGACGCTGCCTACATCCTCGACCGGATGGAGGCCACGGCGCGGGCACTGGAAGAACTGCTGGACGTTCCATTTCCCACCAGCGACATCATCCTCGTCGTCGGCGATGGTGCTGCCGTCGACTATCCCGTCTACAGGGCCGGACATTACAGCACGCACATGCACCTCAACCGGTTGGGCGGTGATGTCATGAGCATTGCCCACGAAGTCGCCCACTACTACTTCTTCGGCGAGACCCCGTGGTTCGTCGAGGGCGCAGCGGAGCTCATCGAGCTGTATGTCGATGACGCTGTGGATACTTCCGTGTACGCCCCCCGGGAGGACGCACCTCCCCACCATGCATCCTCGTGCTTGATGGACGAGAACGCGCAGAACGTCCGGCACTTCTTCCTGCTGCAGGATGAGGGTGGGGTGACAATTGGGGACTCCTGCAGGTATAGCCTGGGTGAGCGGCTCCTGGTTCACCTGTACGACAGCATCGGGGAGGAAGCCCTGGGGCTGGCCTTCCGTAGTTGGTACCTGCAGGAGAACACCCCCCTGAAGCGCATTGTCAACAGGAGGGTTCGTCTCGATGAAACGGTCAGCAACCCCAATCCCGAGCGGGTAGTCTTCGATGCGCTCTCCAAAGGGATTCCGGACTACGCCCGGGAGCGCTTCGACCGGGTCTACCTGGAGTTCCACGGAGGTGTGGGAGGTGGGCCGGATGACGGGATCCCCGACGACTTCGGCGACGGTAAGGAGTCTGCGGTCCGCATTTCGCCGGACGATACCGTCGCGGGGTCGCTGGACCACTCCTTCGACTTCGACTACTTCCGCTTCACTGCCATAGCCGGGCAAAAGTACGAGCTCGACTTCGACCACGGTACGCCCACCTCAAGGGTCGCCATCTATGACTACCACCCATCGTTGGTGTACGACGAGAACGGCTTTTACGAACGTGTCGGCCATCCCCTGACCAGAATCACGCCCCTGACACGGTATGTGGCGCGACACCGTCTCTGGGTCGCACCACGCTCAGACGACTTCTACATCGCTGTCCAGAACTTCGGAGGGGCGCCCGGTCCCTATGCGTTCCACCTGGCAACGCGGGAGGCTGTGCCCGATGACCACGGGGACAACATGGCATCCGCCACGACCATCGCGTTTGGAGAGGCGGCCCCGGGAACACTCAACGACGACTCGGACTTCGATTACTTCTGGTTCGAACCGGTCGAAGGGCAGCTCTACCGAATCGAGGTCGTCTCGGGCACCGGGCTGGCGTTCATTCTGCGATTGTTCAACCACGAGGGACACAATGCCGGGTACCCTACCCGCCAAGGCTTTCAAGTCTATGGTGACGACGGTCTCCTGGTCTTCCGATGGCGTGCGCGTTTCTCGGAGGAGCATTACGTAGCAATCAGCGCCGCCAATGAGGTCAACCTCGGCTACGCCCTCACCATCACGGAGGAGGAGAGTTAGGCTGCGGTCTGGCCTAGGATGGCGGGATGACAGAGCCGGTCATCGAAGTTCAGGGGCTGCGCAAGCGGTACGGGCAGGTCGAAGCCGTGTGTGGCATCGACCTGCGCATCGAGCGGGGCGAGGTGTTCGCGCTGCTGGGGCCCAACGGCGCGGGCAAGACGACGACCGTCGAGATCCTCGAAGGGCACCGTGCTCGCTCTGGCGGGGAGGTGAGCGTGCTCGGCTTCGACCCGGGGCGGAACGAGGTGGCGCTGAAGGAGCGCACGGGCATCGTCCTGCAGCGCACCGGGCTTGAGCCCTACCTGACCGTCGGCGAGACAATCGACATGTTCCGCGGCTACTACCCGCGCCCCCTCCCCCTCAACGAAATCCTGGAGGTGGTGGGGCTGGAGGAGCAGCGCGACCAGCGCGTGCGGCGGCTCTCGGGCGGGCAGCAGCGGCGGCTCGACGTGGCCGTAGGCCTGGCGGGCGACCCCGAGCTGCTCTTCCTCGACGAACCCACGACGGGCTTCGACCCGACGGCGCGGCGGGGGGCCTGGGCGATGATCCGAAACCTGCGCACGCTCGGAAAGACGGTCCTGCTGACGACGCACTATCTCGACGAGGCGCAGGCGCTCGCCGACCGCGTCGCGATCATGGTGCGGGGCGAGATCGTGGCCGAGGACACGCCCACGGGCCTGGTGGCGGCGGACGCGGACGCGGACGCGGTCATCCGCTTCCGCGCGCCGGCGGGCGTGGCGCTGCCCGAAGAGCTCGGGCTGCGGGAGGCGGACGAGGGGCTGGTGGAGGCGCGCACGACCGACCCGACACGCTCCCTGCACACCCTGACGGGCTGGGCGCTGACGGAGGACATCGCGCTGGAGGACCTCACGGTGAGCCGCCTCTCGCTCGAGGACGTGTTCCTGCGCCTCACGGATGAGGGCGAGAGCGAGGACGGCTCGTGAGGGCGCTGGGGCTCGCGCTGCGCCAGCTCAAGTACGAGGAGCGCGCCTTCCGCCGGAATCCCGCAGCGGCGTTCTTCACGCTCGCCTTCCCCCTCATCTTCCTCGTCATCCTCAACGTGATCTTCGGGAGCAGCGACATCGATCTCGGCGACCGCGTCATCAGTGGCGCGACCTTCTACGTACCCGCGATCGCGGCGCTCACCGTCGTGAACTCGTGCTACACGTCGGTCGCAATGAGCTGGGTGTACGACCGCGACCAGGGCGTGTTGAAGCGCATCCGGGGAGCGCCCCTGCCGGCATGGGCGTTCCTCTTCGGACGCATCACCTACGTCGTCATCCTGATGCTGGTCCTCACCGTGATCGTGGTGGCGTTCGGACGGATTTTCTACGACGTGGACATCCCGGGGGCGACGCTGCCGGCCGTCCTCGTGACGCTGGCCGTGGGCGCGTTCGCGTTCTGCGCGATGGGGCTGGCGGTCGCGGCCATGGTCCCGAACGCGGACGCGGCCCCGGCCGTCGTGAACGCCTCCATCCTGCCGCTCCTGTTCATCTCCGACGTGTTCATCCCGCCGGATGCGGGCACTCCCGCCTGGGTGGAGCACCTCAGCTCGGTGTTCCCGGTGCGCCACCTCTCGGAGGCGCTGCAGACGGGCTTCGACCCGTTCGAGACGGGCGCGGGCTTCGAGCCGGTGCACCTGGGCGTGATCGCGGCGTGGGGCGTGGCCGGGCTGCTGTTCACGCTGCGCTTCTCGTCGTGGGAGCCACGCGTCTGAAGGAGAAGCGCAGTCGGGGCGAGCGGCGCGCTTCGCCGCCAAGCCTGTAGGCTGAGCCGTCATGTTCGTTCCAGGCGTGGTTCCCCCCGAGAACACGGGCAGCGAGAAGCAGTGGATGCTCGTTCAGCGCGACCGCGTGCTGTGCCGCGTGGAGGACGCGGGGCTGGCGGGGGCGGAGGAGGCCGGCCGGCTGCCACGCACGGGAGCGGACCACTTCATCGGGACGCTGGACGGGCAGCAGGTCTGGACGGGCGGGGTCGAGGACGAGGCCGAGGCGGACGAGGGCTGGCGCTTCTGCGACCTCTTCTCGGTCTACGGGATGGCGAACGAGGAGATCTGGATGGCGGCGGGGCGGGCCGTGCAGATCGTGGAGTGGGAGCGCACGAACCGGTTCTGCGGACGTTGCGGCATCCCCAACGAGCTGGCCAGGGGGGAGCGCGCGATGCGCTGCCCGCAGTGCCGCCTCCTGAGATTCCCGCAGCTCTCGCCAGCGATCATCACCCTCGTCCACCGGGACGACGAGGTGCTGCTGGCGCGCAGCCACCGCTTCCCCGAGGGGCTGTTCAGCGCGCTCGCGGGGTTCGTGGAGCCGGGCGAGACGGTCGAGGGCGCGCTCGTGCGGGAGGTGGAGGAGGAAGTGGGGATCCGGGTGAGGAACCTGGAGTACCGGAGCAGCCAGCCGTGGCCCTTCCCGAACTCGCTGATGCTGGGGTTCTGGGCGGAGTACGAGAGCGGGGAGATCGTGCCGGAGGAGGCGGAGATCGCGGAGGCGCACTGGTTCCCCGTCGACGCACTGCCCAACATCCCGGGGCCGATCAGCATCGCCAACCGGCTGATCACGTCATGGGTCGCGCGCCACTGCGGGCTGTAGCGGCATGCGCTACGCGGCGCTGCTGCTGGCAGGGGTTGGGGTAGTCGCGATCACGGTTGCCGTGATGGTCCAGGGCGGGGAGGACGATTCGGAGCCGGTAGCTACCGCCCAGCTGACCGCTTCCGCCCAGTCAACCGCTACCGCCCAGCCGACCGCTACCGCCCAGCCGACCGCTTCCGCCCAGCCGACCGCTTCCGCCCAGCCGACCGCTTCCGCCCAGCCGACCGCTTCCGCCCAGCCGACCGCTTCCGCCCAGCCGACCGCTACTGCGCAGCCAACCGCTACCGCGCAGCCAACCGCTACTGCCCAGCCGACCGCTACCGCGCAGCCGACCGCTACGGCCCAGCCAACCGCTACTGCCCAGCCGACCGCTACCGCGCAGCCGACCGCTACCGCCCAGCCGACCGCTTCCGCCCAGCCGACCGCTACTGCGCAGCCAACCGCTACTGCGCAGCCAACCGCTACAGCGCAGCCAACCGCTACAGCGCAGCCAACCGCTGAGGCAGTGCCGACCACGGAAGCGACGGCAACGGCCGAGCCCGAGCCGACATCGGCGCCGGAGCAGTGCTACACGAACGTCCCCGACCCGTGCGTGCTCCCCATCGTCGACCTGTCCGTCAGCAGCGCCGACGGAGAGCGGCCGGTGACCCTGACGGTTGAGGTCGCGAGCCGGCCCGACCAGCGGCAGCGGGGCCTGATGTTCCGCGACTCGCTGGATGAGCTGGCTGGCATGCTGTTTGTGTTCCCCGCCGACCGGAGCGGCGGCTTCTGGATGCAGAACACCTTCATCCCGCTCGATATCGCCTATCTGGCGGCGGACGGAACAGTGCTGGAGATCGTGCACGGCGTGCCCCGCAGCCGCGACATCCTCATCCCGGCGCAGCCCTACCGGCATACCCTCGAGGTCAACGGCGGCTGGTTCGAGCGCCAGGGGTTCGGGGTCGGGGACGTGGTCGCGATACCGGAGGGGTTGGAGGCGGCGCAGTAGGGCTAGCTTGCAGCCGCCATGGAGGCGGTGAGACGGGGGAAGAGGGGCTTCACGTTCTCCGAACCGATGGCGTCGAGCTCGTCCTCGGTGAAGCCGGCTTCGTTGAGCAGGAACGCGATCGCCTCGTCGACATCCTCCTTTGAGAAGGCGGGGTAGTCGGTGCCGAAGACGATGTGGTCGGTGTCCGTGACCGTCCTGAGGCTGGGGAAGGCGTTGGGGTGGCAGCTCACGGCGACGTCGAAGTACATGCGGCCGACATAGGCGGCCGTGCCCTTCGGCGCGGTCGTGAGGAATGGCTCGGCGCCGTCGGAGCGGGCGACGCGCCCGGCGATGTAGGGGAAGCACCCACCCGCGTGGGCCATGATCCAGGTCAGGTTCTCGTAGCGCTCGAAGGCGCCCGAGGCGAGCAGGCTGCCGATCGCGCGCGTCGTCTCGACGGGGAAGTCGACCACCGCCGGCGAGAGGTTGGGGATGCCGATGTGCGACTTCGTGGGGTGGAGGTGGATGGGGACGCCGCGCTCGTTCATTGCGGCCAGGACCGAGTCGAAGCGCTCGGCGCCGATGAGGTCGGGGCCGATGCCGCTGGGCAGAAGCACGCCGTCCATGCCCAGCTCGTCGAGGGCGCGGTCGAGCTCCGCGCGGGCGGCGGCGGGGTCGACAAGGGGGAGAGTGGCGAAGGCGCCGAAGCGGTGGGGCCAGCGCCCCGCGACGCCGGAGAGGTAGTCGTTGGTGGCGCGGTGGAGGGGGATGGCCGTGGCGGAGTCGCCCACGTCGGCGACGAAGATGGTGGGGGTGAGGACGGCGGCGGCGATGCCGCTGGCGTCCATGGCGGCCATCGCGGTCTCGGGGGTCCAGGCCCCCGCCATCGCGATGCCGACCTGCTGGGCGGCCTCGGCGATCTCGGCCGAGGGCACGTGATGGTGTACGTCGATGAAGCCGTCCACGGCGATCCTCCCGGGGGCGTGCTGCCGCCCGCGCCAATCGTAGGGGAACGGGGCGCGACGGGCGCGCGGATGTGAGTGCCGTGGGCGAAGGTTCTGGTAGCCTTGCGCCTTCGGGAGGGTTCGATGCGGATTGGCGCGATGATCGGTGGACGGCAGGACCTCGAGGGTTTGCTGGCGCGCACGCAGGAGCTGGAGGCGCAGGGCTTCGACAGCGTCTGGATGCCGAACGTCTTCGGGCTCGACGCCATGGGAGCGTTCACGGTGATCGGGCGCGAGACGGAGCGCATCGAGCTTGGCACGGCCGTCGTCCCCACCTACCCCCGCCACCCCGTGACGATGGCGCAGCAGGCGCTCACCGTGCAGGCAGCCTCGCGGGGGCGCTTCACGCTCGGCATCGGGCTCTCGCACAAGTTCGTGATCGAGGACATGTGGGGGATGTCCTTCGAGCGTCCCGCCCGCCACATGCGCGACTACCTGGACGTGCTCCTCCCGCTCCTGCGGGGCGAGGAGACGCACGTCGAAAACGAGAGCTATCGAGTGAACGCCACGTACAGCGTGCCCGGCGCCGACCCCGTGCCCGTGCTCATCGCCGCGATGGGCGAGCGCATGCTCGGGCTGGCTGGGGCAGTGGCGGACGGCACCAGCCTCTGGATGACGGGCCCGGACACCATTGAGGGCTACATCGCACCGACGCTGCGCGAGGCCTCGGAGCGAGCGGGACGCGACATGCCGCGCATCGTCGCGGCCTTCCCCATCGCCCTCACCGACGACCCCGACGACGCCCGCGAGCGCGTCGGGAAGATGCTCTCGGGCTACAGCCCCATCCCTTCCTACCGGGCGATGCTCGACCGCGAGGGCGCTGCGGGGCCCGAGGACGTCGCCATCCTTGGCGACGAGCGGGTGCTCGACGAGGCGCTCGACCGGCTGCAGGCAATGGGCGTGAGCGACTTCTCCGCCTCCATCATGCCCGTCGATCCCGAGGCCGAGGGCCGCACGGTGGCCTACCTGGTCTCGCGACTCGGGGGAGGGTAGCGGGCGGCGATGCGTTCCAAGGTTGTCGGAAGCTTCGAAGAAGCGGTCGCGGGAGTCGAGGATGGCTCGAGCATCCTCGTCGCCGGCTTCGGCGAGCCGGGCACGCCCCACAACCTCATCGCCGCGCTCTACGAGCAGGGGGCGTCGGGGCTTACGCTCATCGCCAACGGGGCGGGCATGACGCGCGACGACGGCGTGATCACGACCGGCAACCTCGTCGAGGCGAAGCGCGTGAGCCGCGTCATTCTCGCTTTCACGGCCTCGACCCACCCCTCGCGAAAGACGCCGCTGGAACGGCTGAACGAGGCGGGCGAGATCGAGGCGGAGACCACACCGCAGGGCACGCTCGCGGAGCGCATCCGCGCGGGCGGGGCGGGCATTCCCGCCTTCTTCACCCCGGCCGGGGTTGGCACCGAGGTGGCGGAGGGCAAGGAGCACCGCGAGTTCGGCGGCCGCACCTACGTGCTGGAGGAGGCGATCACCGCCGACTACGCGCTTGTACGCTGCTGGAAGGCGGACACCTTCGGGAACCTCGTCTTCCGGCGGGCGCAGCGCAACTTCAACCCCATCATGGCGATGGCCGCCGAGTGCACCCTGGTCGAGGCGGAGGAGGTCGTGCAGGTGGGGGAGCTCGACCCGGACCTGATCCATACACCGGGCATCTTCGTTGAGCGCGTTGTCTCGATTCCGGCAGCGGGCGGGCGCCTGCGCGTCCCCTCCCTCATGCCCGGGAGCCCCCCGGTGAGGCGGTCGTAGCGATGGCGGGCAGGCGGCTGACTCGCGACCTGATGGCGGCGCGTGTCGCGGCGGAGTTCGAGGACGACTGGCTCGTGAACCTGGGCGTGGGGATGCCCACGCGCTGCTCCGACTTCGTCCCCCGCGACCGGACGGTCACGTTCCACGCGGAGAACGGCGTCATCGGCTATGGGCGCAACGCCACCGTGGAGGAGGCGACGCCGTATGTCGTGAATGGCGGCGCCCAGCCGGTGCTGCTCACGCCGGGCGCCTCGATCGTGCACCATGCCGACGCGTTCGCGATCATCCGGCGGGGCCTGCTCGACGTTGCCGTCCTGGGGGCATACGAGGTCGCGACCAACGGCGACTTCGCGAACTGGCGCATCACGGGGCGGAAGGGAGGCGGGATCGGCGGAGCGATGGACCTCGCGGTGGGGGCGAAGCAGGTATTCCTGCTGCTCGAGCACACCACGCGCGACGGGCGTCCCCGCTTGCTCGAACGCTGCGCCCTGCCACTGACGGCGGCGGGCGTGGTCACGCTGGTGATGACGGACCTGGGGCTGTTCGAACCCGCCGGCGACTCCTTCCGTCTGCGCGAGATCGCGCCCGGCTACACGGTCGACGAGGTGCAACAGCTCACCGGCGCGCCGGTCGTACCGGCGCCCGACCTGCCCAAGGTCGAGGTCTAGGGCGCGGCTGTCGCGTGGGGGTGGTGGACACGTCGCCGAAAGCGCGTTCTCATACAGGCAGGCCCCCGTAGCTCAGTGGATAGAGCATTGGTTTCCTAAACCATGTGCGCAGGTTCGATTCCTGCCGGGGGTAATTCGCTCTGTTACGAAAGCGTCAGCCAACCATCAGCCTGCAAGTGACCACAGGACGCGGATGTTGGTCGGGTAGGGAAACCTCCCAACAGCGCCGCTAGGATGACGCCATGGAGCGCGATCGCGGCGGGCGTCCACGCCACCCCGACATCCTGACACCGGCCGAGTGGCGCGTACTCGAAGAGCTGCGCAAGGGTGGCACGAACGCCGAGATAGCAGTGCGGCTGGGTGTCAGTCCTGACGCCGTCAAGTACCACATCTCGAACATGCTCGGGAAGCTTGACCTCCAGAACCGCCATGAACTTGGCGCATGGCAACCCGCGGCCAGGGGAGGCCGGCTTCGGGCCCTGTTTGCGACTCCGGTCAGCCTCGCCCTCTTCGGTCGCCCCCTCGTGTGGGCCGGTGCCGGAGCCGTGGCGCTGACCGGCGTGGCGGCGGTAATCGTCCTGTCGGTGATCCTGCAGGGTAACGGGGAGCCGGAGCCCATCGCCTTGCCGCCTGCCACACCCGCCGACACCCCAACCCCGGGCGCCACGGCGACGACCGCCACGAGCCCCACAGCGACTACCGAGGCCACGGCCACGCTGAGCCCTACCGTGGCCTGCGGCAATCCGTCGACGGCACCCAACCTCGTCATGTTCAGCGACGGCTCGGCCACAGATCTGGTCATCGAGTGGACAGGCGGGCCCCGAGACGCGACGGGCTGGCAGTACCGCACGCGCGTAGGGGGCACCGGCACCTCGAATACTGATCTGGGCTGGGGTGAGCGGCGCGCCGATACAACGAGGTGGACGGACATCCCCACCGGCACCGCCCGCACCTGCAGCCACCGCATCACGGGCCTCAGGCCGCGCAACCCGTACGAGGCCCAGGTGCGGGCGGCGCTTCCGGGTGGGGCCCATGGGGTCGAGTCAAACGTGGCTGGGGGCTTCACGCAGTACGACGACGGCAGGACCCCGAAGATCAGCCGCGACGCGATCGTCAAAGGCGACGGCAGTACCCGTTGGCGCATCCACGAGCTCAGTTGGACGTTCATCATCCCCGAGGGCGTGCTCATCAGGGGTGCTGGTATCTCGTTCAATGGCGTGACCAGGGTGGGGATCTTCGACTATGAGAGCGGTTCATCCCTGGGTTTCTGGACCTACGGGGTTGAGATCGGACGCCGGGTGTTCGAGCGCGGGCGGGACGTGGCCGCCCTGTTCGACCAAATCGTGGCATCCGTGGACGCGCCCGTGCAGCAATTGACGCCAGCGCAATACGCGACGTTTGGCAGCGAGCACAGCGGGTACGATGCTTGGCCGGTTGCCGAGAACGTGGTGCACATTCGGACCAGCGGGGAAGGCACCTTCGAGTTGACGATCCCTGCCGGGGCGCGCCTCGACTTACGAGGCCCCTACTGTCACCCCCGGCCAGAGTGCTTCGAGCCCGGCAGCGCCTTTGTGCTCACCATGATCGCCGTCTCACACGTGGATACCGGGTCGGAGCTGGTCGTTGTCATTGAGCACATCGGCCCCGATGGCCTCATCACCGACGGCCCCTGGGAGGTCTCGCGGGTCGTCACTGTGCACGAGGCGCGCGCGGATGTGAACGCCGTGTTCGATGCCGTCGTGGCCTCGCTGCGCCGGGTGCAGGAGCCCTCGGCCACCAGCGAGTAGCAGGGCGCAGCCCACCTGCTCCCGCTACAGCCCCACAACCAGCTCGAAAGTTTGTAATACAGTCCTGCCGGGGGTAATTCGCTTCGGCCCAACTCTACTCGGCAGTCCCATCGGGGCGCCGGCCGGTTAGTTACACCGGCCTCGCTGGCACCTGGCTCAGCTCCCAACAGCCGTGATGAGCCAGGTGCCGTCGGCCTGTTTGCTGGCTGCGAAGTCGTACCGGACGCCGTTGACCGTCGCGTCCTGGAGGGAGATCGAGTTCCCTGACGTGAAGAAGAGGAAGTGCCCGCTTCCCGCGGCGTCCACCGAGAACTCAGCCGACGTGCCGGGATAGACGCAACTCTCTCCAGGGCTGACGACCAGGTTTACCTGGCAGTCGCCGCCTGTGGAGGTTGTGGATGTGTCCGAGGGTGCGTCCGGGACTCCGGAATCAATACCCTGGGACCCGCCAGGACTCTCGGCCCCCGCCAGGAGAATCTGAAGGATCTCCGTGTAACCTTCCTCGGTGGCGATATCGATTGGACTCACGTCATTGAACTGATCCAGCTTCCGGTTGGGGTCAGCGCCTGCATTGACAAGGATGCGGACCATGTCCGCGTCGCGATCCTTGACGGCGAGGCTCAAGGGCGATTCGTCATAGAACTGCTCCCTGTCGATCACGTCTGGATCGGCCCCGGCGTCGAGGAGTATCTGCACCACACCTGTGTCACCCAGGCCGACCGCGTAAGTGAGGTGAGTACCCACGCGGAAGTCAGGAGTCACCCTCTTGTCGGGATTGGCCCCCGCGGCGATGAGCTTCCGCAGCATGTCCTCGTCAGCGGACTTGATAGCAAGGCTGAGTGGCGTCTGGTCGTAGAACTGTTCCGTGTCGATGACGTTGGGCTCCGCCCCGGCATCAAGGAGCTTCTGCACGACGTTCACATCGCCAAGTCCGACGGCATAGGTCAGGTGGGTGCCCACACGGAAGGCGGGATTGACCCTCTTGTTGGGGTCGGCGCCTGCAGCGAGTAGACCGTCCAGCAGGCCCTCATTGCCATCGGCGATCGCCAGGCTCAGTGGCGTCTGGTCGTAGAACTGTTCGGTGTCGACGACGTTGGGGTCGGCATCAGCATCGAGCAGAACCTGCGCGATCTCATACTCGAACAACCCAATGGCGTAGGTGAGGTGCGTTCCCACGCGGAAGTCGGCGTTGACGCGCTTGTCGGGGTCGGCGCCGGCATTGACCAGAATTTGCACGATCCCCGAGTCCCGGCCGCCAATCGCGAGGCTGAGCGGGGTCTGGTCATCGAAGTAGTTGCTGCTCACCAGGTCGAGATAGTGTGGGCATGCCGCCACGATGGTTCGAACGAGCCGGGCATCGGCTGCTTCCACCGCGGCGTGCAGGGGCGTGTGCGCTGAAGCCTCAACGCAAATGTACGGAGGAGGCCCCGGCAAGGTCACCTTCACGAGCACGGCGTTGCTCTGGTGGAAGCCGCTATTTTCCGCCGACATGTCGAGGGCGGTGTTCAGCGTTCTCCAGCGTCCCCCCTCGGGGCGCGTGCTGACATACAGGCGCGATGGGTTGGAGATGCGGCGCCACACGGTGACGTCCACGTTCGCGGTTCCGCCGCCTTCCAACGGGACCCTCACACGAACGGCGTTGCTCTGGTGGAAGCCGCTATTTTCCGCCGACATGTCGAGGGCGGTGTTCAGGGTCCTCCAGCGTCCCCCCTCGGGGCGCGTGCTGACGTACAGGCGCGATGGGTCGGAGATGCTCCGCCACACGGTAACTTCCACGTTGGCAGTCTCGGGTTTTGGCGGCTCGGGTACTGGCGGCTCCTCCTGAGCGACCACGCCAGCGATGGTCGAGAGAGCCAGCACCGCAGCGAGGAATCCCACGATCCACTTTCCCGCCGAAGGCTTCACTCGCAGCCAGCTACCCGCACGCCGCTGCCGGCCGTGAGGAGGCCCCTGGATGCGACCAGAACGGCGCCGGCCCGGCGACTGCGCATCGGGCCTTCCAGGGGCCTTTTCCGGCTCGTCACTCTGGGTGGGGGCGTAACTGGTGCGCATGGAGCCACTCCTCTTCGCGCAAGCGTGGCCAGATCGTCCCGGCCCGACCCGCCGCGAAACAAGTACCAGACGCCCTGTACGGACGGGGCATTGGCCCTGCCTCAGACAGGGCAAATGCTCGTGGCTCCGCACCCCGTCAGCCCGACTCTCGCGATCGGATGGTCGTCAACGACCATCACCCGTATGGGACGACCCAGTAGTAGTTGCGGCTCGCGTGGGGGTTGGCGCGCGTGTAGTGGCGCCGGTGAGGCCGGTGGCGAGTTCCTCGCAGAAGCTCGGGCTACCGAAGCTGATTCTGCAGCTTGAGTCGAAGAAGTCGTCGTAGGTGACCGTGGAGGAGTCGCCCTCCGCGGAGGCGTCCCACGTGAGGACGATGGCCGAGCCCTCGTGCTCGTAGCGCTGATTGGCGGGCGCCTCCGGCGGCGAGCCGCTCAGCTTCCCTGTGGCCGACAGTTGACGTTCGCAATAGAAAATGCCACTTCGCTCGAGTCGGGCGTGTTCCTAAGGTCAACTTCAACAGCACTTCGAAAGCCGGTTATTTCATCCGATATGCACATTACCCGAGCGGTTGTCCTCTGATCACCTCCGGGCGCGATGATTCTCTCTTGGAATGCCACTCTTCTCCACTGGCAACCGTCAGAGTCACACCACCACGCGAGAAGGCCAACCGAAACCTCGACACTTGGAGGTGAATTATCGAGGAGGTTCAGCCACCAACCGTGCGCCAACACATAGTCGCCTGACCGGTAAGGATCGGCGCTCCTCGTCTCGAACTGGAAACTGTCACCTCCTCCGGTACCTAACGTAGCGGGTGTCTCATCCAGCGTATCTCCAGGGTATGGCGCGAAGGAAGGGACCGGTGCGTCCTCGTCCGTTTCATCGGAAGCCTCGGGGTCACCGAGAGCGTTCTGGGATTCGGCCGCAGTGACCGTGAGGGTGTAGGAGCCTGTGTCCCTGCCCCAGCCTGCCACCGCAACGTAGTGAGTACCGGACTCGGCGGCGGTCCAGGTGATACGCGACCCCAAGGACTCCCCGCCGTCGTCGTCGACCTCCAACTGCCGCGAATCGGGGTCATACAGGGCCGCAACCGAGTCGTCTAGAGTTCCCAGCGCCACATCGATCCGGTACGTCTCTCCTCGCTTCGCAGCGAAGGCGAAGTAGTCGACGTCGCTCCCGTGGCCCAGCACCCCGGTCACTGCGTCCCCGACGGTTGCCAGGGTGGCCTCGTCGGCTGAGTCTCCGTGGTCGTCCCTCGTGTCGGGCGCACTGGTGTCGGGGGCGTCACCCACCGCAGTGACCGTGAGGGTGTAGGAGCCTGTATCGCTGCCCCAGCCTGCCACCGCAACGTAGTGGGTACCGGACTCGGCGGCCGTCCAGGTGATGCGCGACCCGAAGGATTCCCCGCCGTCGTCGTCGAAGTCCAACTGCCGCGAACCGGAGTCATACAGGGCCGCAACGGAGTCCTCCAGAGTTCCCAGGTCCACGTCGACCCGGTACGTCTCTCCTCGCTTCGCAACAAAGGCGAAGTAGTCGACATCTCGCCCGTGGCCCAGCACACCGGTCACTGCATCCCCGACGCTTGCGAAGGTGGCCTCGTCGGCTGAGTCTCCATGGTCGTCCCGGGTGTCGGGAGCCCTGGTGTCGGGGGCGTCACCCACCGCAGTGACCGTGAGGGTGTAGGAGCCTGTATCGCTGCCCCAGCCTGTCACCGCAACGTAGTGAGTACCGGACTCGGCGGCCGTCCAGGTAATGCGCGACCCGAAGGATTCCCCGCCGTCGTCGTCGAAGTCCAACTCCCGCGAAGCGGAGTCATACAGGGCCGCAACCGAGTCGTCCAGAGTTCCCAGATCCACGTCGATCCGGTACGTCTGTCCGCGCTCCGCAGCGAAGGCGAAGTAGTCGACGTCCCTCCAGTGGCCCAGCACACCGGTCACTGCATCCCCGACGGTTGCGAAGGTGGCCTCGTCGGCTGAGTCTCCGTGGTCGTCCCTGGTGTCGGGAGCCCTGGTGTCGGGGGCGTCACCCATCGCAGTGACCGTGGGGGTGACAGGAACCGGGCTCTGCCCCTTGGACAGGTCGTCTTCGTCCTCAAACAGGTCGTCTTCGTCAGCTGAGGCAGTCACGATGACGAAGTCCCCGTCAAGCTCGACGTCATCGATGTCAAACTCGAACGAGCTGTCCTCCTCGAGCTGGCTTTCCAGCTCGTCCATCTCAGACTCGGCAGTCCGTTCGTTGCGAAACAGGGCCGCGATTGTGATCTCGACCAGGTAGTCACTATCGCCTCTGCGGAGCGATACGCCGGCGGCACGGCAGCCACGGATTTCGTAGCCCAGGCATTGCTCCTGTGCGGAGGAGATCCAGCCTTGCCCTGCTCTCTTCAGAGCCCTTCCCAAGTCGCTGTCCGCGTCGTCTGACAGGGATCCGGAGCCGCTCTCGAGCGTCCTCAACACGCGCTTGACGGTATCGGCATCTCCGATGACCATCCGGCCTTGGTCCTCAAGGAGCGCGACCGACTCGTGGCGCCACGCTGCTCCCTCCCACAGTTCGGACCCCCGGTACTGGTCGTCGTCATAGTCGCCGTCCTCGAGTTGGTCCCTGACGTGCACGAAATCGACGTCGCCCTCAACCACGAGCAGATGCCAATCATCCCCGGAGGCGACGACAAGCGTCGTGAGCTCGTCCGTCAGGACTCCCATCTCCTCAAGGCCGTACTCGCTCAAGTCCTCAACTTCGTCCCTGAGTGCTCTGGGTGCTTCTTCGTCCCTGATCTCCTCGAGGTCATAGACCACGACGTTTTCGGAGTCGGCGGGGACGAGTGCCAGGATCCCGGCCAACTCGGCGCTTCCACCTCCTCCTGTCGCGCACGCTTGTACGAACGCGGCCGCGAGGAGCAAAGCGGCAAGGAAGCGCAGGGTCGGGACATGCGAACCGGCGGCGCGCCCTGTAGCCCTGCTCTGAATCGGTCGCGTGCTCGGCTCGCTCCGGGGAGCTCTTCCATCCATCCTTAAGCGCCCTCGGCCGGTAAGCGCCCTCGGCTGGCTTCCCATGGACCATGGAGAGATTGCCGTAGTCCCCGACGATGCCGGGGTCCTGAGACGCACCGCAGCCCGCCCCTCACGGCGGGCTGCGAAATAGAAACAGGTCGCTGATCAGCCCTCATTCCTCATCCCCCGACTCCCTCCTGCTCACCGTGATGGAGAAGTCCGGGGCGGCCTCGGCAAAGCAGGCGAGTGCACTGCTCAGGAAGAGCAAGGCTCCGCCGGCGCCCAGGAACCAGTACGCGGGCCCAAGCCCGACATCACCTCTGCCGGAGACAGCAATGAGATCAGAGAGCACGGCTCCCTGCATCGCAGCGATGAGGAGCACCACGCCGCCGGGCACCGTTAGGGTGACGCTAGCCCAAAGTGGTGTCTCTCTTGACCACCACAACCAGGCGAGCAAGACCCCGGATACAGTGAGCAGGTAGAGGCAGGCCCAGCTACCCGATCCGGCAAGCGACGCCCCTTCCTGGACGAGCAGGGCTGCGCCTTCGGTACCGTGTACTGCAGGGGTGACGAGGCCGAGAAACATGAGCAGGAGCGCGAAGGACGCCACTGCCAGAAACATGATGCGGTTCTCAACCCCGGTGATCAATTCGCGATGCATGGTTTGCGTCGAACCTCACTTCCCGGGCTGTTGCCGACATAGACCACGCCGGAGTTCGCTACGACGCAGCCCGCGCTGGCCTCCAACACATGCCGGTCGTGCAGGGAAGTCTCCCCGACCCCTGGACCAAACTGGGTCTTGTAACGAGTGCGCATGGAGCCACTCCTCTTCGCGCAAGCGCACCCAATCGTCCCGACCCGGACCGCCGCAATACAAGTACCAAATGCCCTTCGCGATCCGGGCATTTGCCCTGTCTGAGGCAGGGCAAATTGCTCGTGGCTCCGCACCCGCGTCAGCCCGACTCTCGCCATCGGATGGTCGTCAACGACCATCACCGGTATGCGCTGTCCGGTGACACTCGGGTCTTCTCTTCAGCACCGCTCCTGCGGAATCACGCACTTCACCGTCGCGCCACCCATGGCGCCCCTCCGTTCGACGACAAGACGGCCTCCCAGTCGCCGGGCGTCCCCCTCCATGTTCCTGAAGCCGCGACCGCGCTGCGCGTAGTCGGTGGGAAGGCCTACACCGTCATCCAACACCGATAGCCGCACCTCCTCCTTCCCGCATGCCAGGTGGATCGCCACCCTGGTCGCTTCGGCATGGCGGTAGGCGTTAGTGAGCGCGTTGTGCGCGATCGAGAAGAGCAGGCCCCTGGTCTCTGTCGAGAGGGGCGGCTCGACTCCGGTCTGCGTTAGCTGGCAGGGCACAGAGGTGACGTTGGTGAAACTGGTGGCGTGGGACCTGAGAGCGGAGCTCAACGCGCGGCCCTCGTAGATGCCGCCCATGTGAATGGGGTGTCTCAACTCCCAGATGGCGGAGCGGGACAACCGGGAGGTCGCCTCCAGGGTGGCGGCCAACGCCGGGTTGGCGCCCCCTGCCTGGGCCCGTGCGGTGTCGATGCCGAGCCCGATCATGTACGCCGACTGCGCTGTGGTGTCGTGAATCGTCTGGGAGAACTCGACCCGCTCACGCTGCAGGTCGCGCTCGCGCTCCACAGCCCGCCTCCACCTCACTCGCTCGAACCTGGCGATGATGTTGACAATTGCGGCCACTGCATACATGACGAAAATCCGGGCGAACAGGGCCTTCTCCTCCGTCGCAGCAGTGTCGACGCCGTCCCCAACGGTCAGGCTGATGGCCAGGTAAAGAACGGCCACAAAGGTCGCGCAGGCCATCGTTAGCCAAAAGGACGTGAGAACCACCGCGTACCCGGCAAGCTGAGGGTAGTACAGCAAGTACAAGAAGTAGTTGCTGAATCCTCCGCCTGCTGCCCCGGCGCCCGAGAGCAGGAATACATCCAGCGTCGCATTTGCGAGGATCCAACCCCGTGTCACGGCCTTCTTCGTCGCCAGCCGGTAGTGCGTGTATCCGTTGAGCGCGACCAGGAGCAAGAGCCCCGGCACATATGCCGCGTAGCTCTCCGGCCAGTCCACAGGTCGGTACGCCAGCAGCACGAGACAGAAGGCGACTACGACCCAGCGTGCCCAGACGAAAGTCCTTGCGATGACCCTCAAACCGTCGGGGTCGCCGTCGCTGCGCTCCCAGTCGGTCATGCCAAGGACATTTGCCGCCGTGGTGACTAGGTGGACAGCGCGGCTGTAGTGGGATCCTTGAACCATCTCCCCTCCCGAACACCGCCGAGCCTCAGGGCGCCGTTATGGGGGCGTGCCCAAGCGCATCGTCCCCAAATCTACTCAGCCGATGGTGCCTCTTACAAGAAGGAAATGGCCTTCCCAGAAGGGGGGACGCATATCCCTAACTCTCCGGGTCATAGTCATCCAGCAGCCCGTTCCGCGCTGTCCAGAGCACCAGGCCCTGCATCGACGTAACCCCCAACTTTTGCTGGATGCCGTAGATGGCGTTCCGAACGGTCACCGGCTTGATACCCCGCTGCTCCGCTATCCGGGCGTACGACATGCCCCCTGCAAAGGAGACGAGTATCTCCCGCTCCCTCGCGGTCAGCCCGGCGGCGTCAGCGGCATCTCCCGGCTCTGCGGCGCGGCGGACCGCCGCGAACACGCCCCGCACAACCTCGGCGGGCAAGCGAAGCTCGCCCCGGTACACGCCTCGCACCGTCGACAGAAGCCGCTCCCTGTCGGTTTCCTTCTGAAGGTACCCGCTCGCACCAGCGGCCACCGCCTCCAGCACGGCCGTTTCCTCGTTCGCGACCGTCAGCATGACCACGCGGGTCTCGGGGGCGGACTCCATGATCTCCCGGCAAGCCTCCACTCCGTCCTTCCTCGGCATCATGACGTCCATCAACACTACGTCCGGAGACACCTCGGCAGCCACTCTGACTGCCTCCTCGCCGTCCGCCGCCTGTCCCACCACCTCGAACTCGCCGGACTGCTCCAGAACGTGTTTCAGCCCCACCCTAAGGATGGAGTGGTCGTCTACCACCATCACCCTAATGCGCTCGTCCGATGTCATCCCGGCTTCCTCTCCGCCGAACTCCGACAGGGTCACGCAACCCGCCGTTGCGCTACCCAGATCGTGAGCTTGCGAGGCACTTTGATGGTCCGCAGGCCGGGGTTCCCAGGCGCCCCAATCAAGCTAACCAGTCAGTGCTCCCTCCGCAATGGCAACAGGCCCTGAGCCTGGAGCGATACCACCCAAGCTGGGTTCAGACGGCGGCCCCCCGGCACCCGCCTCCTCCGGTTTGCGCCCCAGGCCCACTCCCGACCGTCCTCGGAGGGTACAGCGGCGAGGGTCTCACTCGCCCCCCAACACGCTCCCGGTGCCCGCCTACAGCGCCACGGCCAGATGGAACGTTCGTAGTACAGTCCCGTCGGGTGTAATCCGCTTTGGCGCAAACTACCTGGCGGTCACATCCAAGCGCTGGCCGATTGCGCCAAGGGCCGCGTCCATCTGATCCAGGCGGGAGTGGTGCTCAACATCGAGGACGCGGTCTACCTGCGGCATGTGCCAGCCCAGGCGACGAGCGAGTTCGGCCTTGCCGACGCCTTGCTCCCGCATGCCTTGGTAAAGCAACACCTTGACCGAGGTGAGTGTCGGCAGGGTGGCGTAGGTCTTTCCCCTGGACGGAGCGGGAATGTCGTCACGGCCGTGGATGCGGGCGGCGATCGCCTCCTCAAGCGCGTCCACGGCGCGGGCGGTCGCTTCCTCGCGGTCGTCGCCGAACGTGGTCAGCTCGGGGAAGTCGGGGGACGTCACCAGGACGGCGCCGTCGTCATCTTCGAGCACGATCGGGTAGGCGAGCATCAGTTCAACCCCAGGTCCTTCTTGATCTTGGCGACGAGCCCCCGCCCCAGTTCCTTACGACCTCCGTGCATCGGCAGTTGACTCGTGCGGTTGCCACGCCGGACGGTGATATGTCCGCTGCCGCCCTTGTGGGTCTCGAAGGTGCAACCCTTGTTTCCGTAGCCAGCGGCGTAACTCACCTGCGTTAATTCAGCACCACCCGACACAACAGAACTGTTGCTATCAAGCCGCCCAACGTGCAGGGCCGCCGGCGAGGGGGCGCTCGGTCAACCGAGCTTGCTCCTCACGGTGTCTACAGCCCCACGGCCAGCTCGAAAGTTCGTAGCACAGTCCCGTTAGCGTACGAGACACGAATCAGCGCGGGTGACTCGGCCCGCAGAGCGCACAGGGTTCGGTGGGCGACTGCCTGAGGCAGCGATGCAGGAATAGCTCAGTGGTAGAGCATCTGCTCCCCGGGCAGGGTCGTGGGTGCGAATCCCATCTCCGGCTTTACCGCCCGTTGCAACAGCGACGCGCCACACTGCCGCCCGCTCGCGTACCCTCGACGCATGACCAACTCATCGGGAGCCGCCCCGGCTACGACCGTCGTGACCGTCTACCCCATGACCGGCCGGCAACTCTTCTTGAACATCCCTCACGCCTTTTGCGAGGAGTGCGACCTCACCGTCCGCCTCGTCGAGCGCGTCGCCTCCGACCTCCCCGACGTCGAAGTTCGCATCAAGCCCTGGTTCAACCACCTCTTCGACGCCCTGCGTCGCCGCGGCTGGCACCCGCCCGTCGTGACGATCAACGGCAAGATCACCACCCAGGGTGTCGTCCCCGACGAAGACGGGCTCCGCCGCGCCCTTATGGGCGCCGGCCGTACCACGCCCGCCGGCGCCGATGACGCCTGACCACCCTGGCGCCGCCGCTGCCGCCGCCGCGGAGGCGCCACGCACCCTCCTCGGCGGCCATCTCGCCGTCGGCTCCACCCGCGAATGGCTCAGGGCCTGGGCAGCCATCGTCATCCTGCTCGGCCCCGCGAGCCTCGTCCTTCGCCTCGCCGCATGCCTGCCGGACCGGGGCCCGGCAGGCATGCGCGGCCGGGCGGCCTGCCGGGCCGCCGAGCGCTGGTGGGCCTGGCTAGCCGCACGCCTCATCGGTCTGCGCATCCGCATCAGCGGTCTCGAACACATCGACCCTGAGGAGCGATACGTGGTCGCCTCCCTCCACGAGGGCTTCGCCGACGGCCTCGCCCTCCTCCATCTCCCCCTCTCGCTCACCGTCGTCGCCCGCGACGAACTCGCCACCTTCCCCTTCCTCGGCGGCCAGCTGGCGCGCGGGCGGCACCTCTTCATCCGCCCCGAGCGCCCGGTCCATACCGCCCGCACGCTCCATCGCGAGGTCCGCGCTGCCATCGAGGCAGGGGACAGCGTCCTCTTCTTCCCCCAGGGGTCCATCCTCGGCATCGAGATCGCATTCCAGCCCGGAGCCTTCAACCTCGCGCGCCGCCTCGGCCGCCCGCTCCTCCCGATCGTCGTCACGGGCGGCCATCGTGTCTGGGAGCACCCCTTCACCTCCACCCTGCGCGCCGACCAGTCCATGAGCGTCGCCGTCCTCCCACCAGTTCCCCCCGACGAAGCCGTCTCCCGGCGAGCAACGATCGAGCGGTGCATGAAACAGCTTGCCCTCGCCAGCGCCACCCCACCTCGCCACTTCGACCCGAGCCGCGACGGCTACTGGGACGACTATCGCTACGAGATCGACCCCACCTTCCCGGACCTCGCCCAACGAATCGCCAGCCATCGCCGCAGCGCCGTTCGCACCCACGCCCCGCTAGCCCTCGCCCTCGCGTGCCGGCAGGGTGTCTAGCCTGCGCCGTGAGTGACCACCGGATTAGTCGCGCTGACGAGTACATCGAGGCCGGTGACCGCAAGATCCTGACCAGTGGTCTCTGGGGTGTCGCCCGCCACTTCAACTACATGGGCGAGGGCTTCCTGGCCCTGTCGGTCGCCCTGTCGTTCGGCCACTTCGACAATCCCTGGGCCTGGACCTATATGGTTTTCGTCGTCTCCATGTTCACCTGGCGTCAAATGGAAGACGACAAGGCCTGTGCCACACACGCCTCGTGCGGTCGCCGTCTCTCCATACACAAAGCAAGCCCTGGTCCGAGCTTCGACTCTGGTCTCCGGTCGAGTTACGCGCTCGTGGCGTGTCCTCGAACGCTGCGGGCGGAGTTGTGGGCTCCCGGAAGACCGAGTCGAAACTGCCGGCCGAACGCGGTGAATCTCCTTGCGCTCCTGGAGTTGGCCGTCTCCTTCGACCTCCCGGACCTGCTGTCCGCAGAGGCCGGAACCGGCGTCCGTGCCTTTCCGAAGGACTTTCACCCGGACTACGAAGCCAGTCAGACAGGGGAAGTGAGGGCTGCGGAGGGAGACGCATCGCAGCTCTGCCAGTCTCTCGAGCAGTGAAACGCTCCACCGGCTCCGCGAGGATGGTGAGGATGGCCACCGCGCCGTACATGCGACTGCGGCCCTAGAGATCCCCGCCGATCGGAATTTTGCAGTTCGAGTCCCCGTTAGCCCATTTCGCCTTCGAATAGGCGGCGGTAGACGCCGCGGTCGTCCACGGCGTCGTAGGCCGTGTACGGTGTTCCCCGGTAGGCCATGGGGTGCCCCGGGGACAGCGGTCAAGATGTCCTTGAGTGAACGATCACAACGGTCGTGGCGGGGACGGTCGCGACGTGCCGGGCTGCAGGCGGCGCCGTCGCCAGGAACATGAGCGCCGGAGGCCGCGTACTACACTGTGCACCCCGGACGCGCCGCGGCCGGGCAGGTGATCGGGGATGAGCCTGTCCACGCACCCACAGTTCCTCCAGATGCATCAGCTTGATGCCCGCTGCGGTGGCTGCTGGAGGTCGTTTCCCCGGCCGTGTCGATGCGGCGGACAGATCCACGCGGAGCTCGGAGACGAAAACGCGACCGGAGATATCTGGCTCAGGCGATGGTGCTCGAAGTGCGGCATCGATTGGGACGATCCGATTCCGGACGAATCGTAGCCAACGAGGTCGGGGATGCTGGTCTCGATTCGGCGACTCCGCTTCGGGCCGTCGGGCTCCCAGAGCCGCGGCCGACCGACCGGTCAGGGCTCCGGATGGAAGTGGGGGTGAGCCACAGCCTCATGGGGCCAAAGGAACTCGAATCCCGCTGCGAGCGCGTACTGGCGGTCAAGGTCCTCGCGGTCGCCGATGTGCAAATACACGTCCGCCTCAAACTGGGCTTTCACGTCCGGCAACATGTGTTTGTAGACAACAAAGTCGACCTCGATGTCGTGCGCGGCCCAGATGGCCCGTTGACCGCTCAGCGTGCGATCGGAACAGCTGCCGATGAGAAAGCCCTTGTCGCGTACCCGGCGGACCATGTCCATCGTCAAGACGCCAGGGGGATCGCCGACTTCTAACGTGCCGTCGATGTCGAAGCTGATCAGAACCAACACGGGCCACTCCTCGTCCTCGACCGTGACTAGTCGGGGCTGGCGCTCCAGACGGTGAAGTTCCCCCCGAGGGGCATCGGCCCGCCCGAGACCGCCACTTCCGGCTTGACGCCAGTGACCTGTCTCGCACCGGCGCGGCCTTGCAGCTGTTGAATGCAGTCCGTGTGCATCCAGACCCGGCTGCGGCCACTGCCGACGTTGCCCCCGCTGGGGGAGACCGGGTTGGGGCCTTCGATACTGATGTCGGTCTGGTAGAAGTCCAGCGCTTCCCCGAACTGGATCCCGCGATAGCCCAGGCCCTCCAGGTGGAATTGATGGAAGAGCGAGAAGCCGTCGTACATGTTTTCGAAGGAGAGATCGTCTGCGGTGATCCCCGCGCCCTCGTAGATCTTGCGAGCGGTGCGCGCAGTTTCGGCTTCCACCTCATCGAGCGTGGGAGTCAAGCTGCGGGGCCGGGTGTTACTGGACGCGTGATTGAGGATGTAGACCGGCTTCTGTTTCATGTCCGCCGCGCGCTCGGCCGTGGAAAAGAGATAGGCGCCGGACATCATGATGGGAATGTCGTTGTCGAACAGGTTGGCGGGCTTCGCGATCCAGCGCGCCGCGAGGTAGTCCTCTGGTCCTAGTTCCTCCGGCCGGTGCTGCGCCCAGTAGCCCTCGGGGAACATCAGCCCGTTGCGGCGGGAATTCTCCATGAACGGCGCCATCATTTCGTGGCTCTTGCCGTACTTTCGGCAATACTCCGCGAATTGCAGGGCCGTGCCGTACGAGGCGGGACCGCCCCAGAGTCGCGTCATGGCGGCGGTGCCGGGCAGGGCCTCCCCGGCGTTGGCCCCGCTCTGGTAGTAGCGTCCCTCGAAGTTGTGCCAGCTCTTGACGACGAGGCAGGTGTGGCTCAGACCGTCGCCCACGGCCTGAGCCGTCACATTGAGCGCGTTCGACATGCAGCCGGGGCCGTACATCGTGAACTGGACGTTGGTGAGCTCCGGCATGTTCGCCAGCAGCCACTCGCTACTGAGCTTCGCGACGCCGTCGAGCGGGTCGTCCGTCTGCTGGAAGCTCTGGATGACGTCCATCGGAAGCGGCTTGCCCTCCTCCCAGAACGCCCCGGTCGTGGTCTGGGGGACGACCACCAGGCCATCGATCTGCTCGGGCGCGACGCCGGCGTCGTCGATCGCCTGGCGGAGCGCCTGAATGCTGATGGCGCCGACGCACGTCTCGGGGCGGCCGTCCCAGCGCCGGGCCGTCGGCGCGTGGCCGACGCCGACGGCGGCGACCTTGCCGCGGTGCTCCCACATGCCAAGCCCATCGTCGTTGCGGTACATCGCATCCGGTGCAGTTGGTGTCGTCACTACGCGCACTCCTTGTCGTACGGGACGTCAGGTGGATCGGGATCAGCCGGCAATCACGCGCCACTCGGGCACGAGTTGACCGTTCGCCGTGGGCTCGAAGATCACCTCGACGGCCGCGCCGACAGGCACGTCGTCCACCGGCGTGCCCGGGAGGTGCGAGAACATCTGGATGCCCGGATCGTCGTCCAGCATGATAACCGCAAGGTTGAAGGGCTGATCCTCCTGGAGCAGCCGCACGGGACAGTCATGCACGACGCCGTAGTTATAGATCGTGCCACGCCCGCTGACGGGCTTCCACTCGATTGAATCGCTGGCGCCGCACTCGCGGCAGGCTTCCGCCGGCGGATGCTGCAACCGATTGCAGGCGCGGCAGTTCTGGATCACAAGGCGCTCTTCATTCGCCCCGTCCCAGAACGGCTGGCTGAAGCTGTCCGGCACGACGCCTTGCTTGGTCATCAGTTCCCCCTGTCGCTGTGCAGCGCTGCTCGACCGCCCACGGCGTTGGTGCAGAATACAGACTGCGGCGGAGAAGTGATCGATAGGTCGCCTCGAAGACGGTCAACTGAGGCCTGCTGCGCAGCCTCGGTATGTGCAGTGCTGAAGGCGAGGCCTCGGATCGAGGAAACGGCTGGCTTCTGGGACGCCGTTGGCTATGACCTCGACGCGGGGATGGCGAGGTACGTGCCCAACCTCTAGGAATCCTCTGAGCAAGTAGGCTGGCGCCGGCGATTTGCTCAGAGGATTCCTAAGCGAAGCACTGAAGACGCACGGCGAGAGATTCGCCTGGTTGCGCGCCCATCTCAGGGACACCTTGCGGTGGCTCGGCGTCGATGGCAGCGATGCAGACGAGTGGCGGGTGAAGCAACTCGTCGTGGTGAGCGGTGAGGTCTTCACGCCCCGCTTGCGTGAGCTTCCCGTGCCCTGTCATCACCCTTTCAACGCTGCGCGACGAACTCGCCGCAGCCAGCAGCGCTACCCGCCCGCAAAGACGCGCGAGGAACAGGTCACACAAACGCAGACAGCGCAAGCGAAGGCGGCCGTGAGTTGTCGTGTCGGCTGATGGCGGCGCGGAGACGAGGGGCCACCAAACGGAACTGGGGGGACATCGGCGATACCACCAGCCTGCTAGGCCTACAGGGAGACCTCCCAGCGGAGGGTTCGCAGTACAGTCGCCTTTGGCCAGCCACTTTCTCTGGGTCGGAGCTGGTTGTTGGGCACCCAGCCGAGGCGGGATTTTTCCATAGGAACCTGGGTACGACCCTCTGAGCCAACTTGGTCCCCGGGAGCACACCCGGAGCGGTTGAGAACGTAGGATGCGCTCCAACCTGCCCGGAGGGATTCGCACCCGACTGACACGCTCGCGCTCCGGGAGGGCAGCGTATCACCGGCTCGCTCCTATCCCTGCGGGGACCCAACCCGGCACCCCTGGAAGCACCGTGGGGGGCGAAAAACCTATGAGACTCAACGACAAGGTCGCCGTCGTCACCGGTGGCACTCGTGGCATCGGCCGTGGCATCGTCGAAGCCTTCCTCGATGAGGGTGCGCGCGTCGTCCTCAATGGGCGCAGTCTCGCCAAGGGAGAAGCCGCGCTCGGAGAGTTCCCGCAACGGGAGCGTGCTCACTTCATCTCCGGCGACGTGACCCAAGAAGGGGATGTCCGCTCAGTGATTGACGGGGCCGTCGAGAGATTCGGCCGGCTCGATATCGTCGTCAACAACGCGGGAGGGAGTCTAGCGTTATCTCCCATTGTGGACCTCGAAACGGAAGACTGGAACCACACTATCCTGTGGAACCTTTCCGCCACGTTTTGGGGTACCAAGTATGCCCTGAGACATATGATCCCACAGCGTAGTGGCCGGATTATCAACCTCTCGTCGGTCGAAGGTAAGCACGGAAAAGCTGGGATATCCGCTTATGTCGCAGCGAAGCACGCCATCAATGGATTCACCAAAAGTGCAGCGAAAGAAGTAGGGACCCTCGGCATCACTGTCAATGCGATCTGCCCGGGATTGATCCCGACTGATGCGCTACGAGAGAACGGCCCGGCTGCCGCAGCCGCAATGGGTTTGACCCTTGATGAGTTAATTGCGCAGTACGCAATAGAGTCCGCAATCAAGCGCACCAACACCGTAGAGGAAGTCGCCGCCGTCGCGGTGCTTCTCGCATCCGATACAGCGGCCGGGATAACGGGCGCCCTTGTCTCGGTCGATGGCGGAACGGCCGCGTACTAGGAGGTCACCACCAGGGGACAGGCCGACGACCTACGCGAAACCAGAGCTTCGATCAGAGGCCCGAGCCTCGCTGCCGTGGATCGAGGACATCCCTGAGCCCGTCGCCGAGCAGATTGAATCCGAGCACCGCTATTGTGATCGCCCCACCCGCGGCGAGGCTCATCATCGGCTTGCTGTCGAGGAACGCCCGGCCATCAGCGACCATCCCTCCCCAACTCGGTCCGGGCACGCTGAGATTCAGGAAAGAGAGGCCAGCCTCCGCGAGGATATTGGTCCCGATCGAGGCCGAGAAGATGACGATCATCGGGCCGACAACGTTGGGGGCGATGTGGCGTGTCATGACTCGTCCCTGCCCCGCCCCGATCGAGCGGGCCGCCTCTACGAACATCTCGGCTCGCAGTACCAGTGTTGCAGAGCGGACAAGCCTCGTTGCGGGTCCGACGCCGAGCACAGCCAGCGCCACGATCGTGAGACGGGTACTCGGCTCTCCGGTCTGCACCAGCAGAAGCAGAAGGACAAGTGCAGGGATCGCGAGGAGCGCGTCCACAACACGCTGGATCGCAAGGTCCACCGTCCCTCCCAGGTAGCCAGATGTGATCCCGATCACGGCGCCGATGATCACCGCAACCGCCGATGCGCTGACTCCCACGGTCACGGACAGTCGGGCGCCGTGAACCATCCGGGTAAGGAGGTCCCTGCCGAATTCGTCCGTCCCGAGCGGATGATCCCAACTCGGACCGGAGAGAAGGGCAAGCCGGGTCGGGTTCGACGCCTGGAGATTCGCCGGATCTGTGTTGTCGGGATCGTAGTGCGGATTCTCTTGGCTGAACACATCGTCGTCGCCATAGGGGGCGACATACGGTCCGAACACGCCCACCACAATCACAATGGCTGAGAAGAAGGCCCCTAGGGTCGCCAGCTTCTTCCGACTCGCGAACCAGGCGAGATTGATGAAGACACGCATGAGTAGCGAGCGCTGCTCGGTGCCAAACTCGTGCAACAGCGGCCGGGGAGTCGGCTCAACTCGTCCCATGTCTACTCCGCGCCCCCGACGCTGATCCTCGGATCGACCTTGAGATAGACGAGATCCACGAGGAGGTTCACGACGACGACCCCGGTGGCCAACACTAGGGCCAGTCCCTGGACCACCGGGACGTCGCGGCTCCGCAGGGAGACGATCATCATCTGCCCCATCCCGGGGATGTTGAACATCGCCTCAAGGATCACGGAACCACTCACCAGTGTCGCGAAGACGAAGCCAAGCACCGTCAGCACGGGTATCAGCGCGTTTCGCAGCGCGTGGCGGAGGATGACGGTGCGTGCCCTGAGCCCCTTGGCCTGCGCCGTCCGGACGTAATCCTGACGAAGAACATCCAAAAGCTGGGAGCGCAACATCCGCATCACAAGGGCGCCGGACGAGACTCCACCTGCGACAGCCGGGATGATGAACAGCTGGAAGCTCGACCACGGATCCTCCCAGATGCCGGGGCTCCCCACGATGTTGAGTTCCAGAATGTTGTACCTGAGCACAAGCAGCGTGCCGATCGTTGCCGTCCAGAAGGACGGCGCTGCGAGCGCACCGATCGCGAAGAACCGGAGCACGCCATCAAGCAGCGAATCCTGCCGAACCGCGGAGATGATCCCGACCGGAAGGGCCACCAGAACTCCCACGATCATGCTCATCGTTCCCAGCTGGACGGTGTAGGGGAGTGCATGTCGTATCTCTGAGACGACGGAGCGACCCGTGGCGAAGGATGTCCCGAGATCATCGGTCACGAGGCTCCGGACGTATTTCGCGTACTGGACGGGGACGCTGTCGTTCAGCCCGAGTCGCGCGCGCGCCTTGTCTAGGGCCTCCTCAGGAGACTCACCGGCAGCCGCGCCGCCACCGAAATAGCGTTCCGAAACCTGGGCCGCCGCGTAGTCTCCGGGGAGGATTCGGACCGTGACGAAGACGAACGTCATCACAAGCCAGATGACGATGACGTTGAGGAGCACTCGCCGGATGACGTAGTTCGTCAAGCGATACCACCCCGAGTGCCATCACTGGCTCGTAGTCGCCCGTATCCCCTCAGGCTCTCGTGCGCGAGCGCCTGGGCGACGATGGAGCACGATCAGAGAGACTCGATTCCAGGCTTCCCCTGGAAGGTGGGGTCACTCTGGTCGATCCACGTTCCCTCCGCAAGATCCTTCGTCCAGTACCCCGTGAAGTTCGGGATCTCACGGTGCAGGTATGGCCACTTCATATAGCGGTTGAGGCCACCCGCGATCGAGAATTCGCCCGCCCCCGCATCGCGGAGCGCCACCCGCTGGGCGTCCCGCATGATCTCCTCAGCCTCCTCGCGGTCGAGGGATCGGAATCCACGGGCGATCAGGTCTTCCATCTCCGCATTGTTGTACTTCCCGAAGTTGATGCCGCCATCCTTCTGGAAGTAGAGGGCAAACCTTGGGCGGGGATCCGGTTGGTTCCAGGCCGCCAAAGTCCCGAAGTGGATGGTGTACTCGTCACTGATGAGATAGTTGAAGAGGCTCGCGCCTCCCTCCACGAACTGCGCCTTGAACTGATCTGTCCCAAGGTTCTGGTTCATCATGGTGATCATCCACTCGGCTGCTGCCTGGCCGGACGGGACATTCTGGATGACGATACCGATGTCGCCGAGTTCTGAGCCGCCGCCGGCCTCCCACAGCGCCCGCGCATCCGTGAGATCCTGGGTCTTGTCGGGCCGGAAGCCCGGTATGGTCAGTAGCTCGTCCTCAGGCAGCGTCCATCCCGTGTAAGCGAAGGGAATGGGCGGGTTTGGCCTTCCCTCGCCGGCGAACGCCTGCTGGATCACGAGCGGTCGATCGATCGCGAGCTGGAACGCTTCGCGGATCTGCGGGATGGCGAACGGCCCCGCGTTGAAGTTGTACAGGAAGGAATGGTTGCCATTGGGGTCGGCCGTGTTGACCAACTCAGCATCCGGGTTGGCGCTGGCGATCGTCTCCATCACCTGCTTGGGGAATGAACGGAACAACCCCCCAAACATATCGATCTGCTTCTGTTCGAATGCCGCTCGGAACGCATTTATGTCGTCCCCAATATCCGTTCCGATCATCTGATCGACAAACTGAATCGACTCACCCACATTTTTACGAAAATGGTCTGGGTGGCGATCCAATCGGAATTTCCGATCCTGTTCGAACGAAGTGACCATATACGGCCCAGTGCCGACCATGTTTTCGCCCGAGAAGAATCCGGGGTTGTCTTCGATCGCCTTGGCTGCATCCGGGTGCATAAACCCGTTCAACTGATCGGCCATAGCGCCGAGCCAAGGACCGTTGGGGCCGCTCAGTGTCAGATTTACGGTACGGTCATCGGTGTACTCCGCATCTACGATGTGCGAGTACACCGAAGCGAACCGGTGAAACGTTTCATCGACGGTGCCATCGCTGAGCATCCGTGAGCGATTCCGCTCGATATTCCACTCGACCTGGTCCATCGTGAGCTCCGAGCCGTTGGCCGGAGCCTTGTCATGCCACGTGATCCCGTCACGCAGCTTGAAGACATAGGTGACCTCATCGGGCTGCTCCGGCAGACTCTCTGCTGCATCGGGAATGATCGTGCCTGCGTTGACGCTGCCAAACACTACGAGGTTGCTATAGATCTGATGGTCTGAGGTAGCGCCATTCACCTCGCGGTGAAGGTCGGGGTTGTTTGCCCATCGAGTGACCGCTTCGCTGTAGTAGCTGCCGTCCTTCGTCGCCGCAGCCGTCGGCGTCGGTGTGGCGGCTTGCGTGGCGGCTTGTGTGGCGGCTTGTGTGGCGGCTTCCGTGGCGACCGCACCACCGCTGCTGGGCTCGTCGTCGTCATCGTCATCGTCGTCGCCACAGCCAGCGATCGCGAGTGCGCCGAGACCGACGGCCCCGGCGGCCGCGCCGCCCAGGACAGAACGCCTCGATACGCGCTTCCGCCGGTACCGGCTCCAATAGCTTTCCATGTCCGGGCCTCCCCTGACCGCTTCCTGGGTGTGGACTATAGGCCTGTCTGCAATGGCCCGGTATGCTCTGGGAAATCACACGGATCTGGGCGGCGCCCTGAGAGCAGTATTCAGTCTCGCGATATACGTTGCTGGTTCCCTTGACAGGGCCTACCGGCGAGTCGTAAGACGGAACAAGCGAGCAGGAGCGATTGAAACGAGGACGTCATGACCGCTCCCTACGAGGTCGAAGCGACCGGCGACCCATCGATCATCGAGCCGCATGAGTTCCTGGGCGAGCAGTTCCGGGTCGATCCTTTCCCGCTGTACAAGCGCCTTCGAGACTTTGAGCCTGTCTACCAGGATCGGTTCCAGAATCGCTGGATCATCTCCCGCTACGAGGACATCTGGGGCATTTACAAGAACAACGCCCAGTTCACACGCGCGATTTACGACCCGAAGGGGCACTTCAAGTTCGGCTCGGACACCCCGCTTGGCCAGTCGCTGAACGAACTTGGCGAAGGGCAGGACTACATCTGGCTGCGCGGGATCGTCGCGGGCGAGTTCGTCGGAAAACCCCTTCTCGCCCGCATACCGCTCATCGAGCGCGTCGCGAACCAGATCATTGAGGAGTTCCTCGCCCAGGCGGCCGAGGATCGCAGAGCGGGGCGAACGCTCCACGGTGAGGTCGAGCTGGTGAAACAGTTCAGCGCCCGCTTCCCGATCCGGGTCATCGCCGGCCTGCTCGGGCTCCCCGAGGAGGACAACGACTACTTTGAGTGGGTGTACGGAGAGCTGTTCGCTGCCCAGGGGTACGGTCGCGCCCACTTCCGCCGCGGTGTCAAGGCGCGTGACGATCTCTTCGCGTACCTCGATCCCCTTCTCGACGAACGAATGACCAACCCCAGGGACGACCTGCTGTCGCGGTTCTGCCACGTCCAGAAGGACGGGCGGGGCATGAGCCGCGATCAGATGAAGGGGTACGTTGCCCTGATGCTCGCGGGAGGAGGCGACACCACGCACAAGGCCATCGATGCCATGTGGTGGAACCTCCTGACCAACTACGAGCAGTTCGAAGCGGTGAGGGAGAACCCCGATCTGATGGACCGCGTATTCACCGAGATGCTGCGATTCGACGGCTCCAACCACTGGCAACGCCGGCGGACGAAGATGGAGGTTGATCTGCGCGACAAGGTCCTCCCAATGGGAGCGACCGTGTGGCTGTTCCTCGGCGCCGGCAATCACGATGAGCGCGTCTTCAAGGATCCCGAGACCTTCAACATGTTCCGCGACGACCTCTATTTCGGGAAAGAGCTGCGTTCGGGCTACTGGAAGGACGGCGTTGCCAGCCACCTTGGCTTTGGGCAGGAGACGCACTTCTGCCTCGGTTACGCGCTCGCTCGTCAGGAGGCCGTGGTCTCGTCCAAGATGCTACTGGCCGCCCTGAAGAACCCCCGCCTCAAGAGTGTGCCCAATGAGGGGATCGTGTTCCCTCCGCCCGGTCGTGGCGGCGTGCGTGGCGTCCAGCACCTTGACATCGAGTTCGATCTCTAAGCGCGGCGGCTCGCCGCCCACGGCCACCTACCCGAGGAGGGATGCGACATGGCAGCTCCGGTGAGAGAGGCGCCCATCATTGAACCGGGAGAGTTCCTCACCGAGGAGCACCGGATTGACCCCTTCCCGCTCTACCGCAAGATCCGGGACTGGGAGCCCGTCTACCGGGACGCCTTCCAGAATCGATTCTTCGTGAGCCGCTACGCGGATATCTGGGAGGCGTACAAGCGGAGCCACGACGGGGGCGATTTCACGCGGGCCATCTACGACCCCAAGGGGAAGTTTGAGTTCGGCTCCGAATCTCCGCTGGGGCCAACCATCCTCGAGATGGGCGAGGGCGAGGATCACCGCTGGAATCGGGGCGTGGTCGCGGGGGAATTCGTGGGCAAGCGCCTCCAGAGTTGGCTTCCAGTTATCGAGAGCAACGCATCGGGGCTGATCGAACAGTTCTCATACGAAGCGGCGGAGAGTCTCGCCAGCGGTTTCTCGGGGCGAGGCGAGGTCGAACTCGTCTCGCAGTTCAGCAGGCGCTTCCCCATCCGTGTCATCGCCGGTCTGTTAGGCCTGCCCCAAGAGGACTTCGACTATTTCGAAGGCGTCTATTCCGTTCTCTTCTCCGGGATGAGCTACGGCCGCGCCTATTTCCACTCAGCGGCCAAGGCGAGAGACGAGCTCCATGCGTACCTCGACCCAATCATCGCCGAACGCCGGTTGAACCCCGGGAAGGATCTCATTTCGAAGTTCTGCGTCGCCGAGATGTACGGGCGAAAGATGACGACTCCACAAATCAAGGCGTTCATCACCCTCCTCCTCGTCGGGGGCGGCGACACCACCCACAAGGCCATCGATTCGATGTGGTGGAACCTGCTCAACAACTATGAGCAGTACGAAGCCGTCCGGGCAAACCCGGAGCTGATGGACCGCGTCTTCACAGAGATGCTTCGCTTCGACGGGCCGAACCACTACCAGCCCCGACGGGCCACGCGCGAGACCGAGCTGGGTGGCCGCGTCATTCCCATGGGCGCGACGATCGCCCTCTGTCTCGGGTCCGGCAACCGTGACGAACGGGTCTTCAAGGACCCCGACACTTTCAACATCTTCCGTGACGACCTTTACTTCGGGAAGGAGCTCCGGACCGGCTACTGGAAGGACGGTGTGGCCAGCCACCTCGGCTTCGGGATGGAGACGCACCACTGCATGGGCTACGCGATGGCCCGGCAGGAGGCGGTGATGGCCTCGAAGATACTGCTCGATGTGTTGAAGAACCCGCGACTCAAAGGCGGGGCCAATGACGGGATCGTCTTCCCACCGCCAGGCAAGGGAGGCGTGCGTGGCCCCCTACACTTGGGGATCACGTTTGACGTGTGATTTCGGGAGCGTGTTTTCTCCTTTGCGAGAGGGGCCCCGAGCTTGCGGGCGCCTTGCGCTGAGTTGCAACCACGAGCGGCAAAGCAGTCGCGCCTAGTACGCCAGCACGAGGTCTCGAAGTGGGGCACTCGCGCAGTCTTGCAGCGGGCGCGTCACGAAGGTGAAGTGGAGCGCTGGGGATACAGGGCCACCTCCCAGCGGAAAGTTCGCAGTACAGTCGCCTTTGGCCAAGCGGGACGACACTGTCTCGGCGTTCCACGTTTCGCACTGAACTGAAGAGGTATGACGGCGCGCTCGTGCGAAAAGGGGTGCGCCCCGTTCTACCTATTCGCCTCGTTCTGAGGCCATCGCGCGCGGCGCCCATGATCACTCCTGGGGCGGCTCCCGCAGCCACGCCGGAATGTCCCGCGCCGTATGCAGGACCCTCCAGACGTCGATGTCCGCCTCTCGCTCGACGTAGAAAACCAGATACGGAAACCCCCTCACGAACGACGAGCGCAGGCCGGGAAGATCCAGCTCACGCTCATAGCGGGGCGAACCGCTCGAAGGATGCTCGCCCACACGACGGTAGGCTTCTTCCAGCGCGTCGATGAAGGCCAGGGCGACCGCCGCTCGCGCCTCGCCCAGATAGTGCTCGACGGCCTCGTCGACATCGCGCCGAGCCCGCTCGCGAAGGACGACAGGTTTCGCGGTCACCCCTGGCTGGCTTGGCGGACCCGATCGCGAAGCCGGCCGAAGTAGTCCGCATCGGCGGTGACCGCTGGCGGCGACGCCGCGCCTTCGAGTAGCAGGCCGCGCAGGCGCTGGCGATCCTCGTCCTTGCGGATCAACTCGCGGACGTACTCGCTAGACGAGCTGTAGCCGCGGGCGCTGACCTGCTGGTCCACGAAGGACTTGAGGGCCTCGGGAAGGGATATGTTCATCGTGCTCATGATGCAACGCTAGCTCGGTTGGCAAAGTTTGGCAAGACGCCGCATCCCACGGTTCGCACCACTGAACTGAAGAGGTATGACGGCACGCTCGTGCGAAAAGGGATGCGCTCGGTTCTACCGCCTCCACTGCCTAGAGCATCGCATCGATGTTCCCGAGCACCTTCACAGCGGTGACGTCGCGCGCGTCGACTCCCGCCCTGCCTGCGCTCAACCCCGTGCGCAGATGCCGAGTCGACCGAGAGAGGCGCCTCGCACGAAGAGCAGGATCAAGTCGCTGCGACGTGCGGTGAGCCTTTTCTTTCCAAGCCGAAGGAGACATGCTCCAGCCGCCACCATCTGATCCCGCCTGGTTACCGACCCTTGGCCATCCGGTAGCCCACGCGAGGTTCGTTCACGATGTACTTCGGGTTGCTCGCTTCGTCACCCAGCTTGTGGCCGAGTTTCTTGACGATAGTGCGCACCGGACGCACGTCCTCGTCGTCGTACACCTTCCAGACCCGCACGTTCGAGGACCTGATGGCCGAAATCGAGAAATACCGCCTCTCCCGGCCGTTTGCCAACATCTACACCTGGTTCCCGGCCACGGTGACGGTAGACGGCGAAACGTACAGCGAGGTAGGCGTCCGGAAGAAGGGGTTCCGGGTTCTCCGGCGGAAGCCAGGAGGCGGCGACGCCTGCTGCAACCTCGTGGGGGCAGCCGGGCGCGGACGAGGATTCTGACAGCGCCAGGACTCCGTGGGGCCAGGCGTGGGAGTACACCGTGGTCGCGACAACGAACGCGCTGCCCGCCAATCCGGCCAGTTGGACTGACGACTTGTGGCGGCTCTGGACGGGCGCCGGGGACGTCAGGCTCTGCGGTGACCCACTGCACAACCCCTTGTACACGGTCGCCCACGGCCCGCTCGTTTCGAACGGCAGCGCTACGGAAAGTGCGGTCAACCGTGAACCTATTCGGAGCGGGCTGCTAGGCTACCGCGATGCGCGCCCTGGCCCTTCAGGCTACCGGACTCGCGGCATGGCTGGCGGTAGCGCTGGTCGCGGGCGGGATGGCGCTCGGGTGGTCACCGGCGCCGCAGGGGGCCGCAGCGCAGTCCAGCAAGCACCAGATACGGGGAACCGTGTCGGGTCCGAGCGGGGAGCCGCTGCAGGGGATCGCCGTTCAGGCGCGCGGGGAGTTCGAGGAGGACACCTTCGGACCCTGGAGCGCCTTGCCGACGAATGCCGAAGGGAACTTCGAGATAGAAGTTCCAGATGGCACGTTTCGCCTCCACCTCTCGCTGGAGTCAGCAGGCAGCGGGGCGTGCTTCCTCGGCTACTTCGGAAGCGACGGCAGTCGTGCGCCGTATGGGCAAGTGGAGCGGGTCGTGGTAGCGGGCGAGGATGTCAAGGGTCTCGACATTACCCTGTCTGGTCTCCCGTCTGAACGCTGCCATGAGGTCGAGGGAGTAGTTGTCGATTCCGAGGGCGAGCCGGTAGCGCGAAGGCAAGTCTCCTTCGGGGAATGGTGGGAGTGGGGGCTCCGAAGCCATTGGACGGATGCAAAAGGCACATTCCGACTCCACCTCTGGACGGGAAGGTACCTCATAGAGGCCGCAACCGACCCCGGCGGCGAGTGCACGGTCGAAGGCTACGAGGGCGCGGACCCGGGAAGGCCTGCCCGCATCGACGTGGACGGCGGAGTCCATGGTCTGCGGATCACGCTCTCCACTGGCGCCTACGCCAGCCCGACATCCGTCGGCTGCTCTTTCCCTCCAAGGATGGCCACGACAACTCTGCGACCCGGATGGAACCTCGCCGGGTGGACTGCGGAGGAGACCGACGCGGGCGCGCTCTTCGAGGTGATTCCCACACTCGAAGCCGTATACGCCTGGGACGCCGGGGCGCAGTCGTTCGCGCGGGCCGCGCGCGACGATCCCGCGGGCGCGGGCGACCTGACCACGATCGCGCCGGGGATGGGGCTGTGGCTCCACCTCGGCGGGGAGGAGCCGGTCCCCTGGACGCGGCCCGTGGCGCCAGCAGGCGGGTTCGTCTCCCTGTGGCCAGGGTGGAATCTCGTGGCCTGGGCGGGTCGCGACGGGGCGGCGCCGGAGGACGCATTCGCGTTCCTGCGCGAGGACTTGCTGGCGGCGGCGGCGTGGGAGGCGGCCGCGGGCGAGTTCCGGCAGCACTACCCCGACGCGCCTCCCGAGGTCAACACGCTGCAGCGCCTGGAGCTGGGCGAGGCGCTCTGGCTCAAGGTGGGCGTCGCCAGGCGCTGGCTCCAGCCCGGCGCGACGGCGCCGGCGGTCGAGTTCGTTGGCGAGGTGGCGCCCGAGACGCGGGCCGCCATCGTACCGAGGATGGACGACGTCTTGGCCTATTTCGGCGAACGAACCGGCATCTTTGTTCCCGGCATCACGATCTCGGTGGGCGACCATCCCGTGTGCGCCGACTACGGCTCCGGCTTCAGGACGATTCGGCTGGCGGAGGACTGCGTCGTAGGAATCGCCCACGAATACGCGCACGCCGTCCAGTTCACGGCCGGCGGCGGCAGCAACGCCACGTGGCTGGTCGAAGGGGTGGCGGAACGGTGGTCGGCCCAGTACTACGACCACGCCGGCAGCGACACCTACGAGGCCTACATGCGCGATCACGTGATCCGCGGGGCCCGGTTCGCGCAGGCGCCCCTGGAAGAGATGGAGTCGCACACCGGGTTCGACACGCAGGTCCGGGCGTACCATTTCGCTCATTTGGCGGTCGACTGGCTTGCCTCCATCGCCGGGGGCGACGACGCGCTGTTCGGCTACTTCGACGCGCGTACGAACGAAGAGGACTGGCAGGTCACGTTCGAGCGCGTGTTCGGCATGGGCGTGGATGACTTCTCCACGTCGTTCGCAGCTCATCGAGCCGAGGTGGCACCTCTAAATCCACGAGTGAAGGGTGTCGTGCGGAAACCCGATGGCGCTCCCCTGGTGGGCGCCACCGTCCACGCACGTAATGTCCTCGAGGGAAGTGTCAGGACTGTGACGACTGGCGACGATGGAGAATTTGAGCGAGTGCTTGAGAGTGGTGCGTACGACCTCTGGCTCACCGTGGACGGCTGCCCTCTTCCCTGGTCCAGCAGCGGCTTTCCGGTAGAGGCGGTGACCGCACACAGTTGGCGGCTGGACTTGAACGAGGGTGCCGTTGCAGATCTGGTCATTACTCCCTCTGCCACTCCGGCGGACACCTGCCGGTGGGGGTGGATTCGGGGCATCGTCACCGACCTGGCTGGCAACCCTCGCGGTGGTGTCAGGGTCCACCCGCGCACCTGGGTGGACGGCAATGATGTCGCGACCCTCACCCCCTCGGACTGGACGGCTGGCGATGGCCTGTTTGCGATTCGAGTCATCGAGGGGCGCTACAGGCTCTCGGTGAGAGTCGGCTCCGCGGGAGGCTACTACGAACGGCATCGAGGCCTCACACTCCACCGTGGCGACGCAACGCCGATTGTCGTTGGAGCGACTGACGTCGGTGACGTCGCCATTCAGTTCGGGGTAATAAGTGTGGTCATACGTGGAACTAATGCTGAACAAAGCCTGAGGGTAGGCCTTCAAGAGGGAAATCACCGCTATTACATACAAGCTATGCCAGGAATTCAATTCATTGCCCCCAAAGAAACCCTTTTGCTGGGAGTTTATTGCTCCAACTTCCGTCCTGTTGGCTGGTATGGCGGGGATAATGGACTCGTGACTGACCGCAGCCAGGCGGCTCCGATCGTCATGGACGACGCAGATGCCACTCTCACCCTCGATATACCAGCAGGCGTGACTTGCCAGTAACGATTGTCCCTGACCTCGTTCGCGGAGTACACGGTGGGGGGCTGCGGTCGCCGCAATGTGGTCTCCCGCCGATGACGAACTGCTACCGCCCCTGCGTAGTTGCTCATGACACCGCTGAAATGGAAGCAGGCCGAAACTTCGCCTGAGGTGAAAGAATGCCGCGTGTGCTCCGGGCTCGGGTACTGTCTATAGTCAAGTTTGGTCGAATTTGGTGGGCGATACTGGATTCGAACCAGTGACCTCTGCGATGTCAACGCAGCGCTCTAACCATCTGAGCTAACCGCCCGCGGACTGACCAGCCTAGCGCGTTTGTCGCTGGGCCGCCTCCGGCGTGCGCCGGCTCCCGGAGCTTGGCAGAATACGCCCTTCTTATGCGTAGGCGTCGCAGGTATTACGAGCCCGAGGATCTCGGCTACGAGCAGGATCGCCGCGATGCCGCTGTGCCCAACCGGCGCTACTACGTCTACGTCCTCGATACCGATTACGGTCACTACGTGGGGCACACGTCGCATGTCGGGCGACGGTTCCGCGAACACCAGGATGGCGAAACCGAGTCCACCGCAGGCAGCAATCCAGAATTGGCGTGGACGTCAGGGCCGCTCAGCACGCGAGCCGACGCGGCCCGTTTCGAGGCAGCCATGAAGTCCCTCCGCGACCAGCGGGCTCGCCGCTTCGAGGAGATCACGGGGCTCGAGCCCATCCCCTTCGAGCCAGTCCGCTACGCATCCACCGAAGAGGACTGGGGCTGGGTTAGGCCAACCATCGTCGTGGCGGCGGCGGTTGGGGCAGTTGTACTGCTCGTCAGCACCGGAGCGTGCTGACCGCCCCTCGATCCGTCCGCGCCGCTTGCTATACTCAAAGGCGGACAAACGCAGACACGAAAGGCGACGACCGGGACGAGTAGCCGCCACCCCCAGAGAGCCGTGCCCCGGCTGTAAGCGCGGCGCCCCGGCGGCGAACACCACCCGCGAGCCTGCGCCCGAAGCCACCGGTGGTTAGGCGCGCACGGTTGGCCCCGTTAGCGGCCACGAAGAGCCCGCGCACGAGTTCGCGCGGGGAATCAGGGTGGGACCACGGCCCGCGCGCCGTCCCTGAGCAGGCGCGAGAACGCCGGGGGAGTCCCAGCCATGCCAGAACCGATCGAATCCGACGTCGACCTTGCCGACCTCCCGCAGGAGGACCGGCTGGCGCGCATGCGCCACTCCGCCGCGCACGTGCTCGCCGAGGCGATGGTCGAGCTGATGCCGGAGGCGGAGCTCGGCATCGGTCCACCCACGGCCACCGGCTTCTACTACGACTTCCGGCTGCCGCGCGCGCTCACGCAGGAGGACCTGAAGTGGCTGCGGCGGCGCATGCGCAAGTCGATCGGCCGGCGGCTCCCCTTCCAGATGGCGGCCATCACCCGCGACGAGGCGGAGGAGCGCTGGCGCGACCAGCCCTTCAAGCTCGACCTGCTCGCCGACATCGAGGACGGCGCCATCACACAGTGCACCCACGGCGAATTCACCGACCTCTGCCGCGGCGGCCACGTGAACCACACGGGCGAGATTCCCGCCTTCAAGCTGATGAGCATCGCCGGCGCCTACTGGCGGGGCGACGAGGCCAACCCGCAGCTCCAGCGCGTCTACGGGGCGCTCTTCGAGACGAAGGACGAGCTCGAGCAGTACGAGCGCCAGTTGGAGGAGGCGCGCAAGCGCGACCACCGCCGCGTCGGCCGCGAGCTTGGCCTCTTCACGTTCTCCGATGTTGTGGGGCAGGGCATCCCCCTCTTCCTGCCCAAGGGCGAAACCGTGCGCCACCTGATGGAGAGCTACATCCGCGAGATGCAGGAGCGCACGGGCCACCAGCACGTCTGGACCGGGCACGTGGTGAAGAGCGCCCTCTACGAGCGTTCCGGGCACCGCGAGCACTACGCCGACGCCATGTTCCCGCCGATGGTCGACGGCGAGACCGAGTTCCTCCTGAAGCCGATGAACTGCCCCTCGCACATGATCCTCTTCAACGCCGAGCCCCACAGCTACCGCGATCTGCCCCTCCGCTACGCGGAGTTCGCGACCCTCTACCGCTACGAGAAGTCGGGTGAATTGAACGGTCTGACGCGTGTTCGTTCGCTCACCCAGGATGATGAGCACATCTTCTGCACGCCCGACCAGATCCAGGAGGAGTTCGAGCTGGCGCTCTCGCTCGTGCGGGAAGCGCTCGAGACCTACGGCCTCAGCGACTACCGCGTGGCATTGTCGCTACCGGACACCGGGGGCACCGGAAAATTCGTGGACGCGCCCGAGCAGTGGGAACAGGCGGTGACGGCCCTGCGCGCGGCGATGGTGGCCTCGGGGCTCCAGTTCACGGAGGAGGAGGGGGAGGCCGCCTTTTACGGCCCCAAAGCCGACTTCATTGCGAAGGACGTGCTCGGGCGGGAGTGGCAGCTCTCGACGATCCAGGTCGACTTCATCCAGCCGGGACGGATGGGCTGCGTCTACACCGGCGAGGACGGCAAGGAGCACACCCCCGTGATGCTCCACTGCGCCGTGACGGGCGCGACGGAGCGCTTCCTGGGGATGCTCATTGAGCACTTCGGCGGGGCCTTCCCGCTGTGGCTCGCACCGGTACAGGCGACCATCATCCCAATCGCCGACCGCCATCAGCCCTACGCCGACGAGGTCGCCGCCACCCTTCGCGAGGCCGGCTTCCGGGTGGAGGTGGACGCCCGCAGCGAGCGCATGAACGCGAAGATCCGCCACGCCCAGCTGCAGAAAGTGCCGTACATGCTCGTCGCCGGCGACCGTGAGGCCGAGGCCGGCACGGTCGCCGTGCGCGTACGCACGGGCGAGGACCTCGGGGCGCTGCCCCTTGCGGCATTCATCGAACGCATTGAAGGGGAGCGGGAGACGAAGGCGCTGGCGCCGTAGGAGCGCCGAATCTAGGCCCGGGCGGCTCTTCTAGGCGCTCACTTCCAGGTCGGCGAGTGCCTCGATTAGCGCCTTGGCATCGTTGATGCCGTCCTGGACTGAATCCTCGTCCAGAAATGCCTGGTAGAAGTTGGCATGGAGGGCCTCCACCGATCGGACCAACCGGCGTCTATGCTCAGCTTGGCTAGGGTTGGTGTTGATGAGGGTGTGCGCGTTCTCGATGAGGTTCCGGTGTGACCCGAGAGGCCAGCCTCGCTGTCGGGCGACCGCGTTCACATAGTGAGAAAAGGCCCCCAGGCCTTCTCCGATGCCTGCAGGAGATCGCCCTTGTTGAATTCCTGCTCGGCTTGGTCAAGAAATTGCGTGCTGATATCCCTGTGCTGTTCGACTGTGGCCATCTTCACGCTCCCGCGTAAGCCTTGGGATCCGTGTATTCGATGAGCGAAAACTGGCCCTCAACCACCAGGAAGCGGACCCTGGTTTCGACCCCATAGACATCGAGCAAGTGGAGGGGTTCCCCTATCTCGAAACGAGCAGCGGGAGTTGCCAGTGTGCCGTTGATGGCGATGTTGTTGGCGTAGACGTAGCCGTCTTTGTGTGGATTGACACGCCCCTCAATGCCAGGAATGTATCCCGTGCTCTTGGTAAACAGTGCTGCGTTGCGACCCTCTGTCGAGGGGGTCAACTCCAGGGAAAGGCTCGGCTGGTCCCGGGGCACGATCGTCGAGTGGAAGGGCAAGTACCCTTTGGCGGCAATGAGGACCGTCATTTCCTGATCCGTACGGTACAGGTTCAGGTGGCACTGACCATCAGCGTCAGTCTTGTCGGTGACGTAGGTGCGATTTGGGTACGCTGCCAGGATCGCGGCGCCGGGCACCGGTGCTCCCTCTGGCGCCTTGACATTGAAGACGACATTCCCCATGCCTCGCCACCTCCTTGGCGGAACCTGTCTCCAATCCAACAGTCTAACGGTATAACTTTATCACTTGACCCATTCCCCGGGCAGGCTGGTTGCGGTCCACCGAAGGGGCCAGAACTCCCGCCTCCTCAGTCCAGGGCCGCCTTGAGTTTCATGGCTCTCTCCCCGCGGGTTACCCCCCTTCCGGTCTCCCGACCGGCACGAAGAGGGCGAGGCTGGCGGTGAAGCCGTGGACGAAGGGCGTGCCCCCCACGGGGCCGATCTCGCCGTTGCAGAAGAGGCCGGCGATGGGCAGCGGGCCGAGGCGGTCGGCAACGGCGGCGGCATCGTGGTCGGGCCGGCCAAACATGCCCTGGCCGCGACCGTTGCAGGCGCAGAGCAGGCCCCCGGCGGCCTCGCCGCCCATGGCGTCGCGGGCCTTGTCGAGGAGGGCGTTGAACTCCTCGGTGGCAGCCTCGGCGTCGCGCAGTTGGAACTGGAGCGTCTGGCCCACGCGCACGTGATCGTTGATGGCGACGGCGCCGCGCTCGCGGTCGACGCCGAGCAGGTTGCGGATGAGGAAGTCGCCGCGGCCGAGCTCATCGGCGTACTCGTCCATGGCGAGGCCACAGAGGAGGTTGCGTCCGGCGCGGTTCTGCACGTCGGCGGGCAGATCGCGGAGGGTCTCCATGAGCACATCGAGGGCGGGGCGCCCGCCGATGGCGACGACGACGTTGCGTTCGGCCTCCGTGATGGTCCAGGACTCGCCGATGGGGGCCGCGCCCTGGGAGACGACGGGGTGGACGGTCCAGCCACCGGCGACGGCGAGGAGGAGGGCGCCCCCGGAGGCGAGGTTGCCGCCCTCGAAGAGGTAGGCGCTGCGCCCGCCGGGGAAGGCGGAGGCCATGCCCCCGAGGATGGGCGTTCCGGGGTAGGCCTCGGCGAGCGCGGCGACGAGCTTCTCGGAATCAATCGTGAAGGGGTCGGAGAGGAGGACCCAGGCGTTCACGTCGTCGGGCGGGAGGAGGAGATCGACAAGGGGGGTCTCGGCGTCGAGGTCTTCGGCGGAGACACGCTTGAGGGTGAGTTCGGCGCCGGGGAGGGAGAGGGAGAGGATCGTGAGGCCGGGGCCACCCTCGATCTCGCGCCCGGTGGTGATGACCGCTTGCCCGGAGCAGCCGGCAAGGAGGCGGGGGTCCAGGCGCTCGTGGATGGCGCCCACGATTTCGGGGTAACGCTCGGCGTGGTGGTAGCTGGCGAAGACGAACGCGATGTCAGGGTTCGCGCGGACGCCGTGGAGGGCCTGGTCGACGGCGACGCGCCAGTCGGCTGAGGTGCTCGCTCCGGTGTCCATGGCGTCCCCCTGGATGGGCATGGTACGGGACGTGGGGAACGGTCGGGGCGGCGGATACCGAGGGTGCGAACGGGACGGGCCCGTAGAATCCCGGCGCGGGAGGCGTTCATGGCGGCAGCAGGCGATCCGGGGCTCTTCGAGACGATCTATTCGATGCGGGCGCTGCGGCGCTTCCGGCCCGACCCCATCCCGGACGAAGTGCTGTTCCAGTTGTTCGACGCGGCCATCCGCGCGCCCTCGGGGCAGAACGCGCAGGACTGGCGCTTCATCGTCATCACCGACCCGGCGGTGAAGGCGAAGATGCAGGGCTGGGCGGAGGAGGGGTGGCATCGCTACCAGCCGGAGTTCTCGGCGCACCCGGACAAGATCGACGACCTGCCGCGCACGCAGCGGCTGACGCTGCGCAGCGTCGAGCACCTGGTCGAGCACCTGGGGGAGGCGCCGGCGATCATCGCCGTACTGGGGCTCAAGGGACGGCACTCGACGCCGGGGGGAAGCACCTTCCCGGCGGTGCAGAACCTGATGCTGTCGGCGCGCGGGCTGGGGTTGGGCTGTTCGGTGTTCAACCTGCCGATACGGGGCGGCCCGGAGCTGCACGAGCTGCTCGACATCCCCGAGAACAACCAGCTCTACTGCCTGCTGCCCATCGGCTACCCGACGGACCGGCAGGGGCCGGTGCGCCGCAAACCGGTGAGGGCGGTCGTGTACCGGGAGCGCTTCGGGGAGAGGTGGCCGTTCGCGGAGGAGCAGCCGGACAAGGGCTGGCAGGGTCGCTGGCTCTCGTAGGAGAGCGGCGGGCTGCGCCCGCCTGAGTGGAGCGCCGCGCTCTCGCGCGGCTGAGGAGAGCGCTTGCGCTGCGCGCTTCGCTGAGGAGGGCGCCGCGCTAGCGCGCGGCTGAGTGGGGGAGGCGTGGCAAGATACGGCGCGCTGATGGGGAGATGTGAGAGATGACGAGCGCTGAGTTGAGTGAGGCCGTGATCATCGAGGCGGCGATCAATGGGGCAACGCCGAAGTCGCGCAACGGGACGGCACCGCGCACGCCCGGGGAGATCGCCGAGGACGGGTTGCGATGCCTGGAGGCAGGGGCGGCCATCGTCCACAACCACAACGACGAGCCGGTCGTGGGGGACGCCCCCGAGCACGACCCAGCGCCCTACCTCGAAGCGTGGAAGGCGATCCTCGCGGAGCGCCCGGACGCCCTCCTCTACCCGACGATGCCAAGCGGCGGGCCACACACGACCTTCGAGCGCCGCTACGCGCACATCCCAGCGCTGGCGGAGGCGGGCGTGCTTCGCATCGGGCTGGTCGATCCGGGCTCGGTGAACGTTGGCGGTCGCGGGCCGGACGGGCGTCCCGCGGACATCGAGGCGACCTACCTGAACACGTTCCGGGACGCGCGCAAGATGTTCGACACGTGCGCGGCGTACGGCCTGGGGCCGTCCATCTCCATCTTCGAGCCGGGCTTCCTGCGGGTGACGCTGGCGGAGCACGAGGCGGGCGCGCTCCCGCCGGGGTCGCTGGTCAAGTTCTACTTCGGCAGCGAACGCACGCTCTCCGGTCTGCCACCCACACCGGCCGGGCTCGAGGCGTACCTGGACATGCTCTCGGGAACGGGGCTGCCGTGGTCGGTGGCGGTGCGCAGCGGCGACGTGACGGCCTGCGGCATGGCCGAGCTCGCGATCTCGCGGGGCGGGCACGTGCGCATCGGGCTGGAGGACTACGCGGGACAGGGAGAGCCCTCGAACCTGGCGCTGCTCCAGGCGCTGCTCGAGGTCATCGAGCAGCTCGGCAAGCGGCCGGCGACGCCGGACGAAGCGGCGGCCATGCTGGGGCTGCCCGAGCGCTAATCCGAATCTTCCGCCCACTCCAACTTCACTTTGAGACTGTTCAGCCCGCTCCTCCAGGGGATGAGACTTTCGTGCTGAAGCCTGCCGACGATGATGCCAGGCGGTATTCCCTGCTCCGCCGCAAACTCGCGGATGCTGACCGCGTCGAAGGACGCAACCTCAACGAAGCGCCGCCACGCGCGGTGGGGAACGAGGAGGCCTGCGGCCCAGGTGTTGGCTTCCCGCTCGATCTCATCCCGGGTCTCGGCGCCATTGTCGATAAAGACGGTCTTCTTGCTGTGGAGGAGGAGGTGCCCAGCCTCGTGGAAGAAGCTGAACCAGAGATGGTCGTCGCTCAGGTGCCGAGCACTGAGGGCGATGAGAGGCCGGTTGGGGGCAAGCCACCAGGCGGCTCCGCTCACGCGCACCTTGGGCAGAGGCTTGACCAGCGACAGCGCGACGCCTGCCTCGTTCAAGAGCCGCCGCACCTCCCGCAGAGCCTTCTCGACAGGCAGGCAGGTGAGTTCGCGAACATGTCGCAGGGAATCCTTGAACGCAGGTTCGCCGTATGAGGCGCAGCTCTGAGCCTCCGCCTCCAGCTCCGCAAGCCGCCGCCAGGTGGCCAGGGCGTACTCGTCGCTCTCAAAGCTCGGCGAGTGGCGGTAGGCGACCGTCGCGCTCTGGTACCTCAGGCGCCACGACTCGATGGACGCCACCCCGAAGAATGAGAGGAGCCTGGACACGCCGTCTGCGTCGGTTGTCGGCTGGGCGATCGCGCCCCGCCTGACGAGCTCGCGGACAGGGGAGGCCTTCGCCCATGCTGCGGACTCAGTGGCCACCCTTGCCTCGGCCTCGCGCGCCTGGTGAAGGCGATAGTCCGACTCGATGCCAAGCCAGATGCTGGCATCGACTCCCAGCACTTTCTCGAACTGGAGAGCCGTCTTTGGCTCGATGGGCGCCTTGCCTGCGATGATCTCGCTGATGAGCTTCGCGGAACGCCCGCACCGGCGTGCGAATTCCGCGTGGGCGATGCGCTGGGCTTCGAGGCGCTCCTCAAGGATCCAGCCCGGCGGAACCGCGTAGTCCGGCTGATACTGGTTCGTCTCCATCGCCATCGGTCTTCCTCCTCGCTGGCAACACCGGCGCGTTGGCGTCCTAGTGGTAGTCCACTACTCCCCTGATGGTGATCGCAGTCACCTTGTAGATGTCGATGCCCCCATCTTCGGTCTCGGGCGCCGGGTCGTGACTCGGTTCGAAGATGAGACGGTATGGGTGGACGAGGTCCACGGCGTACTGGCCGCTCCTCCTGCCGGTCAACAGATGCCGTCGTTCGGGTGGGGTAGTGGGGACCATGGCCAGCGTTCGCGCGTTCTTGAGGACCGCGAGACGAATCTGGATGGTTCGCGCCATCCGGTCTCCGTATTGCTTGGCAAGGGCGCTCCCGGAGTTGAAGGTCCTGGCGAGCTTGCGGGTGCTGAAGGCGATGTCCAATCAGGCAGCCCAATTTCGTTACCCAAAGGGTAACGAAATACCCAAAGCCGGTCAAGGTCCAGTTGCCGGAGCGCTAATCGAAGTCGAGGGTGTGGCGCTCGGGGCCGAGGCCGAGGACGACGGTGATGCGCTTCGGCGCGATGCGGTAGAGGTTTCCGATACCGGTGAAATAGCTCGAGAGCCAGTTCTTGGCGGTAAGCACCTCAAAGTAGCCGTCGTAGCGGGGGTCGTCGGGGTCGATGCGCTCGGCCGTACCCTCGACGGTCACGCGGTCGAAGGCCGGCCAGTCATAGCCGAGCACGTCGCGGTTGTCGATGAGGAAGGCGACCTCGGGGACGACCTCGGTGTCGCGGGTGTGCTGGGACTCGGTGACGCTGCCGTAAAGGACCTCTCCCTTGTCGGTGAGGTGGAAGAGGACGAACGCGGGGTAGGGGGTGCCGTCGTCGGCGTGGATGGTGGCGAGGGTCCCCCCGAACTGCGAGTGGGCGACGCGCAGGGCTTCCTGGAGGATTCGCTCCCGGGAGAGTTCAGCCATCTAGACGGCAGCCCTCGCCGTCTCCGCGCCGGGGATGAACTTGCCCCAATCCTGGTAGCGGCGCAGGTACTGGAGGAAACCGTGGTAGATGGGCACGCGGGGCTCGGCGGGAGGGGTGCGGAGGCGCATGCGGGCCTCACCGGGGGTGCGTCCGGCCTTGCGGTGATTGCAGGGCTTGCAGGCGCTTACGAGGTTGTCCCAGCTGTGGGCGCCGCCACGGTAGCGGGGAACGACGTGGTCGAGGGTGAGGTCCTTCGTGGGACGCCCGCAATAGGCGCAGGCCCAGCCGTCGCGGGCGAACACCTCGCGGCGGGAGAGGCGCACTTTCGGGCGCGGGCGGCGGACGTAGTAGACCATGCGGATCACGGAGGGGAGGGCGAAGCGATGGTTCGCGCTGTGGATGAAGCCCCTGGCCGTCTCGATGATTTCGGCCTTGCCTCGCAGCACGAGCACGAGAGCGCGGCGCACGTGGCACACGTTCAGAGGTTCATAGTTCTGGTTGAGAACAAGAGCGAGCGAGCCACTCATGGGGAAGAACCTCGGCGGGATGGTAGCAAGCGCCCCCGCACGCGGCAATTTGGGAAAGGCGGTGTTTGCGCCCACGTGGGCGCCGGGTGGTACGCTTGAAGGCAGTCTCGGGGAGCGGCCGGCGGAACGGCGCGGCGAGCGTCCCGGGGGCAAACAACACAGGCATTAGGGCCAATTGAGCCGGCTCGCCGGCGAAGGAGCAGAACCAAGATGGCAGCAACCCCCGAGGTGACGGACACGACGTTCGAGGCGGACGTGATGAAGAGCGATCTGCCGGTGCTGGTGGACTTCTGGGCGCCGTGGTGCGGCCCCTGCCGCATGGTGGCGCCGATCGTGGAGGAGCTGGGCGAGGAATACGCCGGCCGTGTGAGCTTCTACAAGATGAACACAGACGAGAACCCCGCGATCCCCTCGCAGTACGGCATCCGCAGCATTCCCTCGCTCCTGATCTTCAAGAGCGGCGAACTGAAGGGCACGATCGTGGGTTTCCGCCCGAAGAGCGACCTGAAGAAGCGCCTCGAGGAGGCGATCGTCTAGCGAGGGCGATGTGGCGCAGGCGCAGGGTGGCCCCGGGGACGGCGGCATGAGCGCGGAACGGCCCGAGACGTACGACATCGCCATCATCGGCGCCGGCGGGGCGGGTCTCACGGCGGCCCTCTACGGGGCGCGCGCGCGCCGGCGGACGGTCGTGTTCGAGCGCCTGATCACGGGCGGGCAGATCGCGACGACCGAGCTGGTCGAGAACTACCCGGGCTTCCCCCAGGGCATCAACGGGACCGACTTCGCCATGAGCCTCGTGCAGCAGGTGGAGCGCTTCGGCGCGGAGCTGCGCTACGAGGACGTGCAGTCGATTACGCCCCGGCGCGGCGGGCCCTTCCGCATCGAGACGAGCGAGGGCGCCTTCGCGGCGCATGCGGTCATCGCCACGGCGGGCGCCGACTACAACAAGCTCGGCGTACCTGGTGAGAGCGAGTTCATCGGCAGGGGCGTGAGCTACTGCGCCACCTGCGACGCAGCCTTCTTCCAGGACGAGGAGGTGGTCGTGGTGGGCGGGGGCGACGCCGCCTTCGACGAGGCGCTCTTCACGACGCGCTACGCGAGCAAGGTCTGGCTGGTTCACCGCCGCGAGACGTTTCGCGCGAGCGCGCTCCTGCAGGAGCGCGTGTTCGCCAACCCGAAGATCGAGATCGTCCGCAACAGCGTGGTCGAACGGGTCGTTGGGGCGGAGCTGGTGGAGGGGGCGGAGCTGGGGAACGTGCGGACCGGGGAGACCCACACGTTGCCGGTGGGGGCCGTCTTCATCTTCATCGGGCAGACGCCGAACAGCCACCTGCTGAAAGGGTTGGTCGAACTGGACAAGGGCGGACACGCACGGGTCGACCTACGCATGCAGACGACGGTGCCGGGTCTGTTCGTGGGGGGAGACCTGCGGGTGGAGGCAGCGCGACAGCTGGTGAGCGCCTGCGGCGACGGCGCGACCGCGGCCCTGGCGGCGGAGGCGTATCTCGCCGAGGCCGGCATCGGCGAGGGGTAGGGAGAGCAGTGCCGCTCTACGAGTTCGCGTGCGAGCGCTGCGGGGCGCGGGAGGAGGTGTTCCGGCAGCGCATGACGAGCGACATCGAGCCGCCTCCCTGCCCAACCGCTCCCGACGACGGGGAGCATCACATGCGGCGGGTGATGAGCGGGTTCGCGCACCACCTCAGCTTCGCGACGAAGGTGGCGGAGGCGGAGGCGACGTACGGGGCGGAGGTGGACGCGGCGATGGGATCCGATACCGAGGTCGAGAAGTACGCGAGCCGCTACGAGCAGGCGTCGAAGGACCTGCCGCCGGGCGAGGGCTAGGGGCTCAGCGCCGGAACTGATCCATTGCCTCGTAGTGGGGGCGGATGGTTCCGTGTTCGCGAACGATGAGCCCCAGCGACTCAAGGCGCGCGAGGTCGCGGGCCCGCGTCTTGGCCGATAGGCCCGACCAGATTGCGGCCAGCGGATTGCGATGGGATGGAAAGTCCGCCTCCTCAATAGGGCCGTCGAGGTTTTCCATGAACACCAGCAGCCGGGTCATCACAGCATTATTGATGCCAGCGCTGAACTGGAGGATGTCCCTGTAGTAGTCGCGGAAGGTGATCAGCGTGACGGCGTCGACGACCTCCTGACGAACAGTCGCAAGTTCCTCCACCAGCCCTGAGACTGCAAAGCGGACGAGCGGCGTGAGGTCTCCGAGTGCGTTGAAGCGGCAGTGGTTCAACAGCTCGATGTACTCGGCGCGGTTCCGGTAGTAGTAGTTGGCGAGGGAGTAGAACCCAAGCACGTTGACGCCGCTCTGGTAGAGCAGGTAGCTCTCGATGGCTCGGGCGGTGCGTCCGTTGCCGTCTCCGAAGGGGTGGATGCTCACGAAGTAGAAGTGGGCGGCGATCGCGCGGATGACCGGAGGCCAGTTCGCAGCCGGCGGAGCATTGAGCCACTGGGCGAATTCGGCCATCAGCCGCCGTACGGTTGCACCGTCGCGGGGCGGCACGTAGTCACCTGCCCGAACAGCGTGCGAGCGGTAGACGCCCGGCTCATTGCGCGGGTAGTCGATTCCGGCAGTCGTGAGACGATGCAACTCGCGGACGATGTCCTCCGTGAGGGGCCTGTCCCCTCCACCGCTCGTCACATTCGCGATGAACCGCATAACCGCCTCGGCGTTGCGGGCCTCCTGCTCCTCGCGCGCCCTTGAAGCGGGAAGCACGGGTTTATCCGGTGGCTCGGCGAGGATGCGAGCAACCTCCTCTTCCGTGAGGTCAGCGCCTTCGATTCCTGTTGTTCCCCGGACTGCACGGATGATGTTGAGGCGGTCGAGGCGTTGCTGGACCGCTGGATGGAGCGGAACGCCTCGCAGAAACCTGGCGACTGCCTCGGCCTCAGCGACGCTCCGGATCAGGTCGATGTCGTCAAGCTCAATGTGGCGGTCGAAGGTAACATCCCAGGCAGGCATGGCCTTAAGTGTACGCGGCTGGAAGAACCTTTGTCCCTTGGGTTGTCCGCTTCCTAGACGACCATGACCGACTCAAAAGCCCTATCGCAATTGATCTTTTTCTCCATCTGAAGATTCTCCAGCCGAGAGTTGGCCAGGAAGTTGTCCAGTGTTTTGTCAGGCTAGCTGTCCGGGGTGGAGAGGGCCAGGGTGGGGTCGAACCACTCAAGGATGGCGGGGTTCTCCTCGCGGGGGTAGGCGTGGGCGAGGTCGGGGATCTCGTGGTAGCGCACCTCCGCCCCAGTCTCGCCGAGGGCCTCCTGGGCGGCGCGGGCGAGCTGCACCGGGAACATCCAGTCCTTCGACCCGTGCGTGATCGAGATGCGCTTCCCCTCTGCTCCGACGATGGCCCCGTCGACGATGTTCTTCGGGTGGAGGACGCCGGCCGCGGCGGCTATGGCGGCGAACGGCGTCTCGCCCGAGAGGAACGTCGAGAGGCCGTAGGTGGCGCCGTCGGAGAGGCCCGTCAGGAGGATGCGGTCGCCATCGACGTTGAAGCGTTCACGCACGAACTCGACTGACTGGAGGAGGCGTTGGCGGTCGGTGTCGGGGCCCATGAGCGCCCAGGTAGGGCCGACGGAGGTGGGGGCGAGGAGGTGGAAGCGGCGGCTGCGAGCCTCGCGCAGCCACGTCCAGAGGAAGTCGCGCCCGTGCCCCATGCCCCCGTGGAGCGCGACCACGAGGGGGCGGGGCTGGGAGCCGTCGAGCGACTCGGGCACGTAGAGGTGGAACTCGCCGCGGGCGTCGGGGTCGTCGTCGGGGCCGCTGCGCTGGATGCCCGTGCGGGGATCGGCGCTGTGGGCGTCGAGGGCGGGGAGGTCAGTGCGAACGGGGGGCTCCGCGTAGAGGCCTCCCAGGGCAGGGTGCAGCGAGCGCAGGGGATAGAGCAGCTCCTGGGCACGAGCGAGGCCGCGCATGCTCTCAAGCGCGTTTCCGGAGCGCTGCTCGCGGGGGACGGGGCGGGTGAAGCCGCCGAGCGCCTCGAGGATGGCCTCGGCGCCGGCGGCGAGCTGCCCGCGGAGGGGGAGGAACTGGTCGGGAAGGGGCGCCTCGCGGAGGTCGGAGAGCGATTCGTCGAGACGGGTGTGCAGGGGGCGCAGGGACGACTGCAGTTCCCACATGGAGCCGCGATCGAGCCGGCGGAAGGCGCCGCCGAGCGCCTCGATGGCCTCGACCGTCACGGAAGCGAGGGCGCGGGCGGCGTCGCGGAAAGCGGTGGCGTCGCTGCCGGCGGGGTCGGTCATGGCAGGGGAGTGTACGGGCTGGCGGAGGGCGGCTCGCGCAGGCGTGGTTGGCGTTCGCGCAAGCGCCAACCGACGGGCGTATCATCGCGGCGGCCCCGAACGGGGGGCGGAGGAGCACCGATGGGCATGCGAATCATCACCAGGCCACCGGGGGGCGGCGGCGATGCCAGCGTCAGTTCCATCGTCGAGCCGATCCAGCGGGCGGAAGCGGACGGCTTCCAGTCGGCCTGGATGGGGAATCACCTGAACTACGACGCCATGACGATCTGCGCGCTGGCCGGACAGGCGACGAGCACGATCGAGCTTGGGACGGCCATCGTGCCCACCTACCCCCGCCACCCGATGGTGATGGCGCAGCAGGCGCTGACGACCAACATGGCTTGCGGCGGGCGCTTCATCCTGGGCCTGGGGCTGAGCCACAAGTTCATCGTCGAGGGCTGGCAGGGGCTGCGCTGGGCGACGCCCGTGCGGCACCTGCGCGAGTACCTGGAGGTGCTCAACCCGCTGCTCGACGGCGACCTCGTGAACCACAAGGGTGAGGAGTACCAGGTCCAGCTCAACAACGCGCCCTTCACCCAGTTGGATGTCCCGGGCGGGGGACGGCCGAAGGTGCTGATCGCGGCGCTGGGGCCGGGCATGCTGAAGTTGACGGGTGAGCTCGCGGACGGCACGAGCATGTTCTGGTGCGGGCCGAACTACATCGAGCAGACCGCGGTCCCGACGATCACGAGGGCGGCGGATGCCGCCGGCCGCCCGGCGCCACGCATCATCGCCGGCATCCCCATCTCCGTGACGAACAATGAGGAGGCCGCGCGCGCCTCGTGCGCCAGGGTGTGGGAGGTGTACGGGAAGATCTACTCGTACAAGAACGTCATCGCGGCGGAGGGCGCCAGCGGCGTCGCCGAAATGGCGATCGTCGGGGACGAGACGAGCGTGCGCGCGCAGATCAAGCGACTCGAGTCGATCGGCGTGACCGACTACAACGCCGCGATCCTGCCGGTTCCCGAGGATCCGGACGCACCGCAGCGCACTTACGACCTCATGAAGGACCTGAATACGAACGGGATCTAGGTCCGATACGCTGAAACGCGCTGGCACGAGGGGACGAGCGTGGAGATCAAGGGCGAGCACGAGTTCGAGGGGCCGCGGGCGCTGCTCTATGAGCTGCTGCTTGATCCCGAGGTGCTCGCCAGCGCCCTTCCAGGCGTGGAGCGCTTCGAAGAGGTGGCGCCCGACCGGTACGAGTCGACGATGCGCGTCGGCATTGCGTCGGTACGGGGCACCTACACGGGGCGCGTGGAGGTGCTCGAGCAGGCGCCGCCCGAGTCGTACCGGCTGCGGGTCGACGGGGCGGGGAAACCGGGCGGGGTGAAGGCGGATGCCTTCGTCGAGCTCGTGGAAGCGGGAAGCGCCACGACGATGCGCTATCGCGCCGAGGTGAAGGCGCGGGGCACGATCGCGCGGCTCGGGGGGAGGCTCCTGGGCGGCGTGGCGCGGCTCCTCATCGGACAGTTCTTCAAGTCGATCGAACGACAAGTAGACGACCGAGCCGCCTGAGGCGGCTCACACAGCGGACAAGGGGGTCACGATGTCCGAACCGGTACCGATCACCATGAACGTGAACGGGCGCCAGCGCTCCGCGATGGTGGAGCCGCGGCTGCTGCTCGTGCACTACCTGCGCGAGAACCTGAACCTCACGGGGACGCACGTGGGTTGCGACACGAGCCAGTGCGGGGCCTGCACGGTCCTGCTCGACGGGTGCAGCGCGAAGTCGTGCACCGTGTTCGCCGTGCAGGCGGACGGCTCGGAGGTGCAGACGATCGAGGGTCTGGCCGACGGCGACGAGCTGCACCCCCTGCAGAACGGCTTCTGGGAGGAGCACGGCCTGCAGTGCGGCTACTGCACGCCGGGGATGATCTTGTCGGCGGTGAACCTGCTGCAGGACAACCCCGCACCGAGCGAGGCGGAGATCCGCGAGGGCATCTCGGGGAACCTCTGCCGCTGCACGGGCTACCAGCACATCGTGAACGCGATTCAGCACGCGGCCGAAAGGATGGCACAGTCATGACGAGCACAGAGAGCCCCATGCTCCCCAAGCTCATCGGCGAGCGCGTGAAGCGTCGCGAGGATCCCCGCCTCATCCAGGGGCAGGCCACCTACGTCGACGACATCAAGCTGCCGGGGATGCTGCACCTGGCCTTCAAGCGCAGCGACATCGCGCACGGCGTGATTCGCAGCATCGACACGAGCGCGGCGGCGGCGATGGCAGGCGTCGAGCTCGTGATCACGGGCGCGGAGCTGGCCGAGACCCTCGGCCCGATGCCGATCGGTACCCCCTTCCCCGCACCCGACCACTACTCCGTGGCGACCGACCGCGTGCGCTACGTGGGCGAGCCGGTGGCGGTGGTCGTGGCCGAGGACCGCTACCTCGCGCGCGATGCGGCGGACGCGGTCGAGGTCGAGTACGAGGAGCTTCCGGTGGTGGTCGACCCGGAGGCGGCGATGACGGACGAGTCCGCCACGCTGCACGACGGCTTCGACCGGAACATCGCCGTCGAGAGCTACTGGGGCGGCACCGGCGTGAACGCGGAGACGGCCCAGCCGGAGGACGACAGCGCCGTGGACGCGGCCTTCGCCGAGGCGGATGTCGTGCTCTCGCAGCGGATGCTCAACCAGCGGCTGGCGCCGAACGCGATAGAGCCGCGGGGCGTGGTCGCGCAGTACGAGGCCGGTCGCGAGTACCTGACCATCTGGAGCGCGACCCAGAACCCGCACATCCTGCGGTCGGTGGCCGCCGCCATGATGGGCCTGGGCGAGCACCAGGTGCGGGCGGTCGCGCCGGAGGTGGGAGGCGGCTTCGGCTGCAAGATCAACATCTACGGCGAGGAGTACGCCGCCGCCGCCTTGTCGCGGATAGTACGCGCGCCGGTGAAATGGATCGAGGACCGCACGGAGGCGTTCCTGGCGACGACCCACGGCCGTGACCTGCTCGGCTACATCGACATCGCTGCGAAGAACGACGGCACCATCCTCGGCCTGCGGGCGAGGCTGATCGCCGACATCGGCGCCTACGAGGTGCTGCTGACGGCGCTCATTCCGACGCTCACCGGGCTGATGATGAACGGGGTCTACCGCATCCCCGTCGTCCGCCACGAGCTGACGGAGGTCTTCACCAACAAGACGCCTACCGACGCCTATCGCGGCGCGGGCCGGCCCGAGGGCCTCTATTTCCTCGAGCGCGCGGTGGACATGGTGGCGCGCGAGCTGGACATGGACCCCGCTGAGATCCGGCGCAAGAACTTCATCCCCGCGGACGAGTTCCCCTTCCCCACGCAGAGCGGGCTGGTCTACGACTCCGGCAACTACGAGCCCTGCCTCGACAAGGCGCTCGAGGTGGCCGACTGGGAGGGGCTGCTCGCCGAGCGCGACGCGGCCCGGGCCGAGGGCCGCATCGTGGGCGTGGGCCTGTCGTTCTACGTCGAGGTTTGCGGGCTGGGGCCCTCCTCGGTCGTGCCCACGGGCGGCTGGGAGCACTCAGGCGTGACCGTGGAGCGCGGCGGCAAGGTGACGGCAACGACCGGCGCCTCGCCGCACGGCCAGGGCAACGAGACGACGTTCGCGCAGATGCTGGCGGACCATTTCTCGATCCCGATGGAGGACATCACCATCCTCCACGGCGATACGAGCGTGGTGAAGCAGGGCATCGGCACGTTCGGCAGCCGCTCCCAGGCCGTTGGCGGAGCCGCCCTCATCTCGGCGGCGGGCAAGGCCGGCGACAAGATGAAGCAGTTCGCCGCAGCGCTCATGACAGACCAGGAGGTGAGCCCCGAGGACCTCGTGTTCGAGGACGGGCGCATCCAGATAGCGGGGGCGCCGGAGGTGAGCCGCACCTTCGCGGAGGTGGCGGACTACGCCTATGTGCCGGTGCCGCTGCCGCCAGGCCTTGAGCCAGGCCTCTCGGAGGAGTCGTTCTTCGAGCCGGAGAACAACACCTACCCGTTCGGCTGCCACATCTCCATGATCGAGATCGACCGCGAGACGGGCGAGCCTAAGCTGCTCAAGATGATCGCGGTGGACGATTGCGGCAACGTCATCAACCCCCTCATCGTCGATGGTCAGGTGCACGGCGGACTGGCGCAGGGCATCGGCCAGGCGATGTTCGAGGAGGTCGTCTACGACGAGGACGGGCAGCCGGTGACGGCGAGCTTCATGGACTACGTGTTGCCGCGGGCGGCGGACCTGCCGGCCTTCACGCTCGACAACACGGTGACACCCACGCCGGTGAACCCGCTGGGCGCGAAGGGCGTGGGCGAGGCCGGCACCATCGGCTCGACCCCGTGCGTGGTCAACGCCGCCGTGGACGCGCTCGCGCCGTTCGGCGTGAAACACATCGAGATGCCCCTCCGCCCCGAGCGGCTGTGGCGCCTGATCCAGGAGAACGGAGGCCAGTCGTGATTCCCACCACGTTCGAATACCGCCGCGCCACGAGCGTCGCGGAAGCGCTGACGCTCCTGCAGGAAGGCGGTCCCGAGGCGAAGCTGCTCGCCGGGGGCCACAGTCTCATCCCGTTGATGAAGCAGCGTCTGGCAGAGCCGGGGCTGCTGATCGATATCGGCGGCCTCGACGAGCTGCGCGGCATCCAGGAGGAGGACGGCGAGATCGCGATCGGAGCGGCCATGACGCACGCCGAGATCGCCGCCTCCGACCTGCTGCGCGCGCAGGCGCCGATCGTGGCCGAGACCGCGGCCAACATCGGCGACGCCCAGGTGCGCAACCGCGGCACCATCGGGGGCAGCCTCGCGCACGCCGACCCGGGCGCGGACCTGCCCGCCGTGATGGTGGCGCTCGACGCCACGATCGCGGTCCAGGGCCCGAACGGCAGCCGCAAGGTCCAGGCGGAGGACTTCTTCCAGGACATCCTCACGGTGGACCTGGGCGAGGACGAGATCGTCACGGGCGTGTGCTTCCAGGCGTGCCGCAGCGCGGCCTACGCCAAGCTGGAACAGCGCGCCTCGAAGTTCGCACTGGTGGGCGTTGCCGCGGCACTCACGCTCGACGGTGGCTCGTGCCAGTCGGCGCGCGTCGCCGTGACGGGGGCATCGAGCCACGCGCAGCGCCTCTCCGGCGTCGAGGACGCACTGGCGGGCGCGTCGCTGCCCGAGGGGGCGGCGGCTGCGGCGGCAGGGGCGGGCGACGCTCTCGACTTCGTCAACGAAGACCTGCACGGCAGCGAGGAGTACCGCCGGGCGATGGTCGCGGTGTTCGCGCGGCGCGCGATCGAGGCGGCAGCCGGGAGGGGCTAGACGAAGTTTCCCACGTCCCCGGCAATCCCGACGAGGGTGCCGGGGACGTGGACGAGTACGAACAAGCCCCTAGGCTTGATTCGCAAGGTTCTCCTGGAGTTCCAGCACGGAAGGCCCGAAGTCATCGGCGAGATCGCCCGCCATTGCCCCTGCAATGATTGCGATTGCGCGATTCCCAGACATTCCCGCGATGGCCTTCTCGCCAAGAGCGTCGGATGCCCAATCCCAAGTGCCAGCACACTGACTCAAATATTGGGTCATGGGATCGACGCTTACACGGGGGGGTGAACTGGCCAGACACTTGTCGACGACCGTGCCACCCAAAATTGAGAAGCTCATCACCCCGACGTTCTTGAGAACTTGAAAGTCCTGCGGCCTCGACCACTCCTCACCAAACACTCTCTTGACACCGTTCCAGTAGTTGCGGATTACGACATACTGAGCCTTGATGTCAGTGAGGTCGTGGATGTACTGGGACTTGCCCAACGTGCGTTTCACGCCGTTCTCCAAGGACCTGAAGTTCACCGGCCGGGTGTGGCCCTGTGCGCGAGCACCGGCTTTGGATCCCCCTTTGTGGATGAGTCCCGACCAGGGCGACATCGGGTCTTCGGAGAGGCGCTTTGCGATCCAGCGCTCAGGGTACTGCCGGATCTCCTCCTCCTCTTCCGACAACCTCGATTGCAACCAAGAGAGATGAGAGGTGTTCAACCCCTTCTGGTTGGCATTGATGTCTAGGAAGAGGCTCGCTTCCTGCTCCGCATTGAGCCCCTCGTGTATCTGAAACGGAGCCTCGATGTGGAGGGGCTCGTGCCTCTTAGTCTCGCCCGCGGTGTATTCGAGGCGGTGGTTCCCATCGATTCGGCTCACGATCGGTCGTGGGGCGCGGGCGATTCGGTCACAATCGAAGGTCAGCACGAACCAACCTTCACCGACATCTTCTATCTTGACCGCGGTCTTGTCCCGCACATTGAGCACAACCTCGGGAAAGGCTCGAGGCCACTTTGAGTTGGGCTCCCGAGCAGCATAGGTATACGCGGCTTGAGCGTGGCTTGGAGAGAGATTGCGCTGGAGCCCCTTCGCATTCTGGTCTTGGTCGAATACATCGGCTTTGCTGATTCTGGCCAGGTCCGCCAAGGGGCCGGAGCCCCTGTAGCACTGGGTGTCGAGGTTGCGCGAGAGAATCGCCCTCAGGGTGACGGTCTGGGTTTCGGTTTCGGCGGCCATTTGGGTGAGATAGGTCTCCTCTCAGATTTGAGATGAGTATAGCTCTCAATTTTGAGCTCGTCAAGACTCTCCGAACCGAGAGTCGACTGGTTATAGGCGCGCGATCGAGGCGGCAGCCGGGAGGGGCTAGCGGCCGGACACGTCGAAGGGGCGCGCCTCGACGTGGGTGTAGTCGAGGGAGCGGCGGCGAATGCGCCAGCCGGCGGGCGTGCGCACGCACTCGTCGCGATAGGTTCCCTGCACCACCATGTTCATGCCTTCGCTCGTGGTGGGGGAGCCGTCTGAGGTATCGGAGCGCTCCTCGCCCTCGGGCGGGCTGATGTGGGTGGCCTGCACGTAGCTGCGCAGGCGCGCCTTGCCGCCCACGCGCACGCCGTCGCGCTCGACCGGGGGTTCGTCGATGAGGACAAGTGGCGGGGCGATCAGGTGTTGCGTGCCGGCGGAGCGCCCGAGCGCTGCCGCGCAGTACTCGGCCCAGCCATCCGCCCCGTGGACGTTGACGGGCTCACCGCTGAGGTTCTCGAAGACGAAGTCCTCGGAGAAGGTGTCGCGCAGGATGGCCTGCCCCTCGGCGTAGAGGGCGTCGTCGTCGCGGTTGCGGGCGCGGCCGAGCATGTCGAGGGCGTGGCCGTAGCGGATGGGGAGCTGCATGAGCTCGACGTAGTCGGCGGTCTCGTTCGCGTCCATGGGCGGCATTCTAGGAGAGCGGCGCGGCCACCGTCTGCGCTCGACTGCTGCGCGCTCGCGAAGCGCGACTGAGGGGCGAGGAGAGCGCCCCGCTGGCGCCCGCCCGAGGAGAGCGCTCGCTTCGCTCGCTGAGTGGGGGTGGCAAGCTAGTCGTGATGGTGGACGAACGGACACGCGCCCTGACCGCGCAGTTCACGCGGTTTGCGACGCTGGAGGCGCGCGGGGCGTCGCCGCTGTATGAGCGGCTGGCACTCGGTGTGGCCGACGACGAGGAACTCCTCGCGCTTGCCGCGCAGGGCAGGTCGGAGCAGCCAGCCCCGAACTTTCTGTTCGCGGCCGTTCATCTGCTACTGCTGAGCGGCGTGCAGGATGGCCTGGCGGCCTTCTATCCGAGCTTCACGGAATCGGTACCGCTTGCCGGCGATCCGTTCCCCCACTTCCGCCGCTTCTGCCACGAGCATGCGGACGCGATAGCCGAGCTGCTCCGGGAGCGACGCGTGCAGACAAACGTGGTGGAGCGCTGCGGACTGCTCCTTCCCGCGTTCGGCATCATCGCCAGGCGCAGCGGTGGCAAACCCCTTGCGCTGGTCGAGGTGGGCGCCAGCGCGGGCCTGAACCTGCTGTGGGATCGGTACAGCTTCGACTACGGCGGGGGGCGTCGGTGGGGCAGCGCAACGTCCCCGGTGCGCATTGAGACGGAACTGCGCGGAGCTCATACGCCACCGCTTCCCGAGAAACCGCTGGTGGTCGCTGAGCGCACCGGTATCGATCTGAACCCGATCGACGTGCGCGACACCGATGCGGTCCAGTGGCTCCGAGCTCTGGTCTGGCCCGAGGAACGACAGCAGATGCAGCGCCTCGACGCCGCCGTCGCACTCGCGCAGCAAGACCCGCCAACCGTGATCGAGGGCGACGCGCTCGACCTTCTGCCCAGTGTCTTGAGCAGTGCTCCCCAGAGGGCCGCGCTCTGCGTCTACCACACGCACACGCTGAACCAGTTCAGCCCCGAGGCGCGCGAGCAGTTCGCCGACCTTCTTGCCGAAGTCGGGGCTGGACGCGATCTCTATTGGCTCTCGAGCGAGTATCGCCCCACCGCAGACGGAGATATGCGCCCCACGCTTACGCTCGTCGCGTTCGAGAACGGCGAGCGACAGGAACATCTCCTGGCCTATTGCGACCACCACGGACGATGGCTCGAGTGGGTGTCGACCGGGGGGTAGGCCGGGCCTCAGCGAGGTCGCAGCAGGGCTTCGCGGTGCTCGAGGAAGTCGATGTAGTCGAGCTCGCCGGGCGAGCGGCCAAAGTCCGAGAGCAGCACGGCCGCCTCGGCGCGATGTTGGGCGGCGTGCAGGAGCACGTGCATGATCCCCGCCGCGAGCGTCTCGCGGCCGCCGCCAATCGGTTCGCGCAGAGTGAGCATGCGCCCCAGTTCGGCCTCCTCGACGCCTGCGAGGAAGGCGCGCGTGTCCGCCTGGAGGGCCATCCAGCGGTCTGCTACTTCGGCGATGTCCTCGGGCCAGGGTTGGGCGGGGGGTTCGGCGCCTTGCCAGTTCGCCAGCCAGTAGCGTTCCGCCGTGACGATGTGCGTGAGCGTGTCTTCCAGGCTCGCGACGCCCTTCCAGGGCATCGCCTCGGCCTGTTCCTGCGAGACCTCGGCAGCATGCGCGAGCAGCGTTGCCATCGACCAGGCGTGATGGTCGTACAGTTCGCGAAGGCCCCTTGGCGTCACCACGGCCGCGATTCTACCCTTCCCTCCCAGGGAGAAGCAGGGGGAGCGTGCGCTCGCGGATGTCGAGGAATTCCATGTAGTCCAACTGTCCCGGGGAGTGCCCGAGTTGGGTCAGGAGCTCGGCGGCTTCGGCGGTGTGCTGGGCGCCGTGCAAGAGCACGTGCGTGATGGCCGCGCCCAGCGTCCTCCGGTCGCGGGGGTGTGGGTATCGTGCGAGCGGGCGATTGAGGTCCGCGCGCTCCAGACCGGCGAGGTACGCGCGCACCTCGGCCTGCAGGGGCATCCAGCCCGCCGCCACGCTGGCGACGCTGTCGGGGCGGAAACGCACGTAGCGCTCCCGGACCTGCCACCTGGCGAGCCAGTAGCCCTCGGCGGAGACGATGTGCGCAAGGGTGTCGCGCAGGCTGAGCATGCCGGGTCGGGAGACCTCGGCGGCGCGTTCGGGAGAGACCTCGAGGGCGCGGGCGAGCACGCGGTCTATCGACCAGGCGTGGTGGTCGTAGAGATCGCGGAGGCTGACGGCGTCCATGGCCGAATCGTACGCGATGCCGGTCGCGGGGCAGGCGGGTATCCTGCGCCGGCACGCTTCGCCGTGGAAGGAGTCACCTATGGCGTCCGAGAAGATCCCGTTCGGGTTTGGGCTTCCCCAGGTTTCGCCGACGGAGCCGGTCGACATCGAGCCGATCGGGCGGGTGGCGCGGCGGGCGGAGGCGCTCGGGTTCCAGAGCCTGTGGACGCTGGAACAGGTGTTGGGCGGGAGCCGCAACCTCGAGCCGGTGAGTTTGCTCTCGTACGTGGCGGCGATCACGCAGCGCGTGCGGCTGGGGACGGCGGTGTTCGTCCTGCCCCAGCGCAACCCGGTGCACCTGGCGAAGGAACTGGCCACGCTGGACGTGCTCAGCGGGGGTCGCGTGGATGCGGGCTTCGGCATCGGCAACGACGACCAGGCCCAAAGCGCCGCGTTCGGCCTCCGCCCCGGGCGGCGCGTACGACGCTTCACGGAGTCGCTGGCGGTGATGCAGGCTCTCTGGTCGGAGCGCACGGCGACCTTCCACGGCGACTTCTTCGACCTCGACGACACTCGGATGGAGCCCAAGCCGGTGCAGCGACCGGGTCCGCCGGTCTGGTTCGGCGGCCGCGTCGAGCCCGCGCTGCGGCGGGCCGTGCGGCTCGGGGACGCCTGGATGGGACCGGGGTCGTCGAGCATCGAGGACTTCCGGGGGCACGTGGCCATCCTGCGCCGCGCGCTCGACGACGAGGGTCGCGACCCGGACAGCTTCATCATCTCGAAGCGGCTCTACCTCGCCATCGACGACGACCGCGAGCGGGCGGAAGGGCGCCTGCGCGAGTGGTTCGGGCATGTCTACGGGAACGCAGACCTCGCGCACCAGGCCGCGGTCTGGGGGCCAGCGGAGTACATCAACGAGCGCATCGCGGAGGCCATCGACATCGGGGCGCAGCACCTGCTGGTGAACCCGGTGTTCGACTTCGACGACCACCTGGACGCGCTCGCCCGTTGGGCCAGCTGAGGAGAGCGCCGTCGCGTATTTCTGCGCGCTCGACTGTTACGAGCTCGCGGGCGGCTGAGTTGGCGCGCGGCTGAGAAGGGCGCTCGCTGAGTGGGTGTTGGCGCAAACAGGGCCGGGTAGGGAAACCTCCCCGCTGAGCGTGCGAGGATTGGCACGTGGAGCGTAATCGCGGCGGGAGGCCACGCCACCCCGACATCCTCACCCCCGCCGAGTGGGGGGTGCTCCTGGAGCTGCGCGCGGGCGGCACGAACGCGGAGATCGCCGTGCGCCTCGGCGTCAGCCCGGATGCCGTCAAGTACCACATCTCGAACATGCTCGGGAAGCTCGATCTTGGGGACCGGCACGAGCTCGCGGCCTAGCGCCCCGAGGGGCAGAGGGCCTGGACCCGCGTCCGAGCGCTGCTCGCGTCTCCCGCGGCGCTCGCCTCGCTAGGCCCCCCACTCGCGTGGGCGGGGTTGGTGCTGGTCGCTGTGGCTGTCGTGGCGATCGTGCTCGTGGCCGTGTCGGGGGGTAGAGACGATGACGTGGGGCCGGTGGTTGCACCCGAACCCGCCGAGACACAGCGTGTGAACGGGGCAGTCCAGGTGAGCGCGGGCGCAAGCCACACCTGCGCGGTGCGGGAATCGGGCGAGGTGGTCTGCTGGGGGTTGAACAACTGGGGCGAGTCGGATGCGCCGGCGGGGAAGTACCGCTTCGTGAACGTGAGCGACATATACAGCTGCGCGCTGCGGGAGTCAGGCGAGATCGACTGCTGGGGGCACGACACATCCGGTCAGACGGAAGCGCCAGCAGGGAAGTACCGCTCCGTGAGCACGGGGCCTCGACACAGCTGTGCGTTGCGGGAGTCGGGCGAGATAGACTGCTGGGGATTTCAATGGCCAAGGCGAAGCCGACTCACCGCCAGGGTCATACAGCTCTGTGGGAGTGGGCTTCGGGTTTAGCTGTGGGTTGCGGACGTCGGGGGAGATCGAGTGTTGGGGCGACAACGGGTCAGGCCAGCTCGATGCACCGACAGGGACCTTCCAATCCCTGAGTGTGAGCACTCGTCACGGCTGCGCATTGCGGGAGTCAGGCGAGGTCGTGTGCTGGACCGGTGGGGAGACGTTCGAGTTCCCTGGCCCCTACGGCTCAGTGAGCTCGGGACGGGGCGGCAGCTGTGGGATTCGGGTGTCAGGGGAGATCGACTGCTGGGACTCGAAAGGCCCACCAGCAGGCCAGTACCGCTCCGTGGCCGTGGGCACCTCAGTCGCCTGTGCGGTGCGGGAGTCAGGGGGGATCGTCTGCTGGGAGTTGCACGGCGATGGCGAGACGAATGCGCCTGCAGGGAAGTACCGTGCGGTGAGCGCAGGCGAACACCACGCCTGCGCGATTAGGGAGGCCGGCGGGATCGACTGCTGGGGCCGGGGTTCGTCGGGCCAGACGGAAGCGCCCGCAGGGGAGTACCACTCGGTAAGCGCGGCCGACGACTACACCTGTGCGGTGCGGGAGTCCGGCAAGATCGACTGCTGGGGGTACACCGGCCCATGGGAGTCGGGCGCGCCACCTGGGAACTACCACTCCGTGAGCGCGGGCTGGGACCATACCTGTGCGTTGCGCGAGTCAGGGGAGATCGCCTGTTGGGGAGGACGGAATGAATGGGGCGAGACGAACGCTCCAGCGGGTAGTTACCGTTCCGTCAGCGCGGGCCAAATTCACACCTGTGGGGTGCGGCATTCCGGCGAGATCGACTGCTGGGGACACAACGGGCTAGGCCAGTTGGACGCGCCACCTGGCAAGTTCCGATCCGTGAACGCGGGCCATTCCTATACCTGTGCGGTACGGGAGTCGGGCGAGGTCGACTGCTGGGGAGGGAGTCCACTCAGCACAAAGAGGGCACCGACTGGAGGCTACCTCTCCGTGAGCACAAGTGACAGCCACACCTGTGCCTTGCGGGAGGTAGCCGAGATCGACTGCTGGGGGCCGAATCACTATGGGCAGACAAGCGCGCCCCCAGGGCGCTACCGTTCCGTGAGCGCGGGGGCCCGCTTCAGCTGTGGAGTGCGTGAGTCGGGCGAGATCGACTGCTGGGGCGCTGAGCACCCCATACTCACCGTGCCCGACGACCTGCGGTGAGTTCCGCAGGGCACGCGCCGAAGTCAGTTCAGATAGATGTTGGTGGTGACGTCGGCCTTGTTCTTCAGCGCGTCGTAGCGGACCTTCCTTCGGCCAGCCCAGAAGGGTTGGGGGGCGTCTTTCAGCTCGACGGTGAGCCACTCGGGCATAGGCGCCGCTCCGTTGGCGGGCGGAGTGGAGCTCTGGAGCAGGTGGATGTGGAGGAACGGGGTCTCCTGGTAGGCGCCGAAGTTGACGACGATGAGGGCGACCCGCCAGCTGGTGGCGGTGATCCACTCGCGGATGTCTTGCTGCGCGCGCTGGGCGGCGGGGGCGGGCAGGTCGAGGATGGTGGGCGAGTACTCGGTCGGGATCAGCAGGTAGTGGTCGGAGCGTGGGTGGAGGGGGTGTCGAAACACGACCGAGTGGCGGAACGATTGGGTGGGGACCAGAGGGAGGCGGGCCAGGCGCACGACCAGCCGGTGATAGAGGCGCCCGGGAAGCAGCCTTCCAACGATTCGCGCCGTGGAGGGGACCATGGCCGTCCAGCGCGGGCTAGCTGCGGACGGCGGGGATGATGTCGTTGGCGAGGGTGTCGATGCCCTCGAGGATGGCCTCAAGGCCGCCGCCGGGGCGGCCGAGGCGGCGGGCGGAGGCAATGATGTGCGTGAGGCCCGCCTCCTCGAACTCGCGCAACTCCTCGACGCACTGCTCGATCGTGCCGACGACGCCCTGGGCACGCTCGTGGCCGGCGAGCGTGGCGCGGTAGTCGGGGTCGTCGGTGAGCTGGATGCCGTGGAGCATGGCGATGGGCACGTCCTCGCCGGAGCGTCCGTGGGCCTCGAAGCGCTGCAAGAGCCGGGCGCGATGCTCGGCGAGGCCCTGGGGGCGGAGGCTGATGCCGAGCCAGCCGTCGGCGAGGCTGGCCGTGCGCTCGAGGGCGGCTTCGGTGTTGCCGCCGACGAGGATGGGCGGGTGGGGGTCCTGGTACGGCTTGGGGGTGACGCTCACCTCGTCGAAGCGGTAGTAGCGCCCGTCGAAGGAGGCGGGATCGTTCGCCCACACCTCCTTGAAGACCTCGATCTGCTCGTCCACGAGGGCGCCGCGATGGTGGAAGGAGTCGAGCTGGAGGTTCTCGAACTCGTCCTTCATCCAGCCGACGCCGATGCCGAACTGCACGCGCCCCCGCGAAAGCTGGTCGATGGTGGCGACGATCTTGGCGGTGTGCACGGGGTGGCGGTAGGGGAGGACGATGACGCAGCTGCCGATCTCGACGGTGCTGGTGCGGGCGGCGGCGTAGGAGAGGACGGAGAAGGCGTCCCACCACGGTCCCTGGCCGGCCATCCACTCGCCGGTGAGGTTGTAGGGGTACTTCGCGCCGATGCTGTAGGGCAGGAGGATGTGGTCGATGACCCAGATGGAGTCGATGCCGGCTTCCTCGGCCTTGTCGCAGACGGCGTCGATCGCGTCAGCGCCCGCGAGGGAGCCGATCATGGGAAGGACCACGCCAAACTTCATTCGCGCCATGCGTGGAAGATACGCTAGAGGGCGAGGTGAAGCCGGATCGCGTCGTCGATCTCGGCCATGAGATCGGAGGGGATGTGGCCGATCGTGGCGCTGGTGCGTCGAACGGAGAGTGCGCGAATTTGCTCGGCCTGGGCTTTTGAGGTGCGAGCCAGAGGCGTGCGCTCTGCAGGGACCAGCACCTGGAATCGATAGACGCGATCGATGCTGCTCGTGAGCGGGACGAGGACAATGACTCCGCTGCCAGCCCTCTCCACTGCTTCATTCGCACCGTCGCCGCTCACTACAATGGCTGGACGCCGTTTGGCTGCCTCGGAGTCACGGGCAGCGCCAAAGTCGGCCCAGACGATGTCGCCCCGCCTTACCATGCCTCGTCGTCCAGCCCGTCGCCTGCAGCTACATCCCAAGCCTCCTCTTCGCCACTTGCTTCCCACTCCCGGAATGCCTCTACGTAGTCCTCTACGAGTTGCTCGGTGAGCAAGACCTCCAGCGCCTTGCGAATGACCGCAGAGCGCGACCGCTCGCCGTGCTCGGCGACATACCGGTCGATGAAGGCGATGTCCTTGTCCGGTAGGCTGACACTCAGCTTCATACCCGAAATGCTACCAAAGGTAGTATATCCTGTCCATACCCAACATTGCTCCACCAGAGTCAGCGTCGCTCGTTGCCAGCCCGCGCCGGAGCGCTGCGGGTCGAGGAGAGCGCGTCGCTGGCGCTCCGCTGAGTGGAGCGCCCCGCTGGCGCGCGGCTGAGGAGAGCGCTCGGCGCTGCGCGCCGTCGCTGAGGAAAGGGCTCGCTACGCTCGCTGCGTGAGGCTCTTCTACAATCGCTGCATGGGTCCAAAGCGTGACGCGCTAGTCGAGGCTTTCGCGAAGGCCGGGCACGAGCTGTGGCTGGCGGGCGGGCTGGTGCGCGATGAGCTGCGGGACGTGCCCCCGGAGGCTCGGGGCGACGCCGACTTCGCCACGAGCGCGCTGCCGGACGAGTGCGAGCGCATCGCGCTGGAGCTGGGAACGACCGTGACGACGATCGGGCAGCGCTACGGGACGACGGGCGTCCTGCTGAAAGAGGGGTGGGCGGAGGTCACCACCTTCCGGGGGGACAGCTACACGCCCGGAAGCCGCTGGCCGGATGTCACCTTCGGGCGGTCGATCGACGAGGACCTGGCACGACGCGACTTCACCGTGAACGCGATGGCGACGAACACGGTCACGGGCGAGCTGCGCGACCCCTTCGGGGGGCGGGCGGACATCGAACGGAGGCTGCTGCGCGCGCCCGGCGACGCGCGCACGCGCTTCGCCGAGGATCCCCTGCGCATCCTGCGGGGGGTGCGCTTCGTCAGCCAGCTCGGCTTCACGATCGGGGCGGAGACGAAGGCGGCGATGGCGGCCTCGGTGGAGCTCCTGCCGACGCTCTCGCAGGAGCGCGTGACGGCCGAGATCGAGCGGCTGCTGCGAGGGGAGCAGCCGGCGGCGGGCCTTGAGGCGCTGCGCGCGATCGGCGCCCTCCCCCATGTGCTGCCGGAGCTGGCGACCATGCCAGGATGCGACCAGAACCGCTTCCACCGGTTCGACGTGTGGGGACACACGACGGCGACGGTGGAGGCGATCGCGACGGACGAGGCGAGCCTGACGCTGCGTCGCTGGGCGGCGCTCCTGCACGACCTCGGGAAGCCGCCGGTCCGGCACGTGAAGCAGAACGGCGAGTGGGGCTTCTACCGGCACGAGATCGTGGGGGCGGAGATGGCGGTGGCGCTCACGGAGCGGCTGCGCCTGGGGAAGCGCGAGGGGGCGCTGCTGGCGCTGCTGGTGCGGCGTCACATGGACCGTCCCGACCCGGAAGATGGCCGCCTGATGCGGCGCTTCATGCGGCGGCTCGAGGGGCACTGGCGAGACCTGCTGGCGCTGAAGCGCGCCGACAACGCCAGTCACACCTACGACGACAACGAGTACCACAACCGCCTGGAGGCGGCCTGCGAGCGGGTGGAGGCGGAGGAGGCGGCCCTGCTGCGAGCGGAGAGCCCGCTGGACGGGCGCGAGCTGATGGACCTGCTGGGGCAGGGGCCCGGCCCCTGGATCGCCCGCATCAAGGAGCGGCTGAGTACACTCGTGCTCGACGGCGAACTGGCCCCGGGTGACAAGGAGGGGGCGGCCCGCATCGCGCGGCGCATGGGCGGCACGGCGGCCCTGCTGGCAGAGGGCGAGAGAGCAGAAAGGGAGCGGTCATGACCGTGGAAGGCTCGAACGTGGACGTGGCAAGCCTTGAGAAGCTGGGGGAGGGCTACGAGGCGGAGATATTCGCCTGGGAGGAGGGGCTCGCCCTGCGCCTCTTCCGGGAGGGTCTGGACCGAAGCGTCGAGCCTGAGCGGATCGGCATCCCCGCCGCACTGGCGGGAGGCATCGCCGCACCCCGCACCAGGGAAGGGGTGAGCCTCGCCGGGCGCGAGGGCACGGTCATGGAGCGCATCGACGGGGAAAACCTGCTCGACCTGGTGGGTCGTAAGCCCTGGCTGATGCCACGCGAGGCGTGGGCAACGGGCAGGATGCACGCCCGCCTCCACGCCATCGCCGCGCCGTCCGAACTCGATACGGTGCATGAGCGCGCGAGGGAGTGGATCGCGAGCGTAGACACACCGCCTCGACTGGCAGCCATCGCCGAGGAGACGCTGGCTGGGCTCTCCGGTGGCGACCGGCTCTGCCACAGCGACTTCCACCCGGGAAACATCCTGCTGGAGCCGGGCGGGCGGCGGGTCGTCATCGACTGGGGCTTCTGCGCGGCTGGTCCGCTGGAGGCGGACGTCGCCCGCTCGGTCGCGTTGCTCCAGCTCGGCGAACCACTCGACCCGAGGCCGGCCATGGTCCTTATCACGCGCTTTTTCCGGCCGCTGGCCACGGGCCTCTATCTGCGGGCTTATCGAACTCTGCGTCCGGTCGACATGGGGCTGATGTGGCGCTGGGTGGTCGTGCGCGCGATCGAGCACCTTGCCATCGTGCGGGCCATCGGCCCCTCGGACGGCTCCATCTCCGACCCGATAGCAGAGGTGGAAGCGCTGGTAGCCATGGCGCAGCGGCGGGCGGGGGCGTAACGAGGGCCCCGACGAGCCACCGGACCGGTCATGGCACGGGGAGGGTGATGTCGGCGTAGCGCCAGTGCCTGGAGTCCCCCCAACCTGATGTCGAGGGGAACCGTGAGGAGGTCGTCCCAGGAAGCTCCCACGGGGCGGGCGCTGACGTGGAGGCTCCGAGGGTTGGAGAGGCGTTTGGCCAGACGCGAATCTCGAAGCCGGCCGCCGTGATGTCGCCGTAGCGGTAGCCGCTGGCCTCGTCGAGGCCCGTCATCTCCAGGGAGGGAGTGCCAAAGTCCGCCCAGGAGCGCCCCTCGGGGCGGCGCCGGGGATTTACCCCATCCCCTCGCCGCGCCAGGCACGCGCAATCGTGCCGCCACCCAGCACCTCCTCCCCCCGGTAGAGGGCGATGGCCTGCCCGGGGGTGAGGGCGCGCTGGCGGCGCTCGAAGCGGACAGTAGCGGCGACGGCCCCACCGTCGACAAGCGTCGCGGGGGCGGCCTCCGCCTTGTAGCGCGCCTTCGCCTCGATGGGCTCGCCCGAAGGGGGCGGGGCTCCCGCCACCCAGGAGACGGACTCGACGGCAGCGTGGTCGGCGTAGAGGTCGTCCTCGTCGCCCACGACCACGACGTTGGTGGCGGCGTCGATGGCGGTCACGTAGCGGGGTTCGCCCAGGGCGACGCCGAGTCCCTTGCGCTGGCCCACGGTGAAGCCGGTGACGCCCTCATGCCGGGCAAGCACCGTGCCATCGGCATCGCGCAACTCGCCCAGACGGGGCTCGACGCGCTCGGACACGAAGGCGCGGTAGTCGTTGCCGGGGACGAAACAGATCTCGACGCTGTCGGGTTTCTCGGCGACATCGAGGCCCGTGCGGCGAGCGACCTCGCGCACCTCATCCTTGTGCAGCCCTCCGACTGGGAGGATGAGCCTCGCGAGCTGCTCCTGGCCGAGCATGTAGAGGACGTACGACTGGTCCTTGCCCTCGTCGATGCCCTTCAGGAGGCGGTGGGGGAGGCCGTCCTCGCCGTGGGCGACACGGGCGTAGTGGCCGGTCGCGAGGAGGTCGGCGTCGAAGGCGGGGAGGCGGTCGAGGAGGGCGCGGTACTTGATGTGCTCGTTGCAGCGGACGCAGGGGTTGGGGGTGCGCCCGCTCGCGTACTCGGCAACGAAGGGGTCGACGACGTGCTCGCGGAAGGCGTCCTCGAAGTTCATCACGTAGTGGCGGATACCGAGCTGACCGGCGACGCGGCGGGCGTCGTCGATGTCCTCGACGCTGCAGCACTGCTGGTGGCCGCGCAGTTCGTCGGGGCGCTCCTCGGTCCAGAGGCGCATGGTGACGCCCACCACGTCGTAGCCCTGCTCGACGAGGAGGGCGGCGGCGACGGAGCTATCGACGCCGCCGGACATGGCGCAGACGACGCGGGGGGCATTCACGGCTGTGCTACCATCCTTCCGTCCGCGGCAGGCGGAATGGAGCGCGCGCTCTGGAACCCGAGCCCCTCGCCCACAGGGTCATCGATCTTCTCTCTGAACTCCAGGCTGAGGACATTGCGCTTCTCGACATCGGCAAGGCGTCGAGCTTCGCCGACTACTTCGTGCTGGCGACGGCGCACTCGCCACTGCAGTTCGGCGCCATCGTGGACGGGCTCGGGCACGAGCTCAAGGAGGCGGGCGTCCCGCCGCGCCACCAGGAGGGCCGCAAGGAGAGCGGCTGGGTCCTGATCGACTTCGGCGACGTAATCGTGCACGTGTTCTCGCCGGAGAAGCGGGAGTACTACCGCCTGGAGGAGCTCTGGGGCCGGACGACGCCGGTGGTGCGCTTCACGGGGTAGTGGGCAAGCGGCGGTATACTCCGGCGGCTGGCCGGCGAGACCGGCGACAGGGGGAACGATGGAATACCGGCGGCTTGGACGGTCGGGCCTGCATGTCTCGGTGGCGGGACTGGGCTGCAACAACTTCGGCATGCGCATCGACTACGAGGCCGCGGAACGGGTCACGAACGCGGCGCTCGATGCGGGGGTCACGCTCTTCGACACGGCGGACGTGTACGGCCGGGGCGCATCCGAGGAGATGCTCGGGCGAGCGCTGGGGGCGCGGCGTCACGAGGTGATCATCGCGACGAAGTTCGCCGCCCCCATGGGCGAGGGACCGCTGCAGCGAGGCGGTTCCCGACACCGCATCACGGAGGCCTGCGAGGCCAGCCTGCGGCGTCTGGGCACGGACTACATCGACCTCTACCAGATGCACATGCCCGACCCGGAGACACCGATCGAGGAAACGCTGCGCGCGCTCGACGACCTGGTGCGGGCGGGCAAGGTTCGCTACCTGGGCAACTCGAACTACAAGGGCTGGCAGATCGGCGAGGCGCACTGGACGGCGGAGACGCACCACCTGACGAAGTTCGTCTCGGCGCAGAACCACTACAACCTGATGGAGCGCGGCGTGGAGACGGAGGTGGTGCCGGCGGCGAACCGCTACGGGCTCGGCATCCTGCCGTACTTCCCGTTGGCGAGCGGGTTCCTGACGGGCAAGTACCGGCCCGGCCAGGGGGCGGCGGAGGGGACGCGTCTGGCGGCCTGGGGGCGCGCGGACGCGGTGCTCACGGAGGAGAACTTCGCCACGCTGGAGCGGCTCGAATCGTGGGCCGAGGAGCGCGGCCACACCGTGCTAGAGCTCGCCGTGGGCTGGCTGGCCTCGCAGTCGCACGTGGCCAGCGTCATCTCGGGCGCGACGAAGCCGGAGCAGCTCGACGCGAACGCGGCGGCGGTCGACTGGAAGCTCACGGCGGAGGAGGTCGCGGAGGTGGCGTCGCTGGTGGGGTAGGAAGCTAGGCGGGCTCTTCCCGGCGCACTGTTGCGACGCGGTCGATATCGCGGTCGAACGAAGCGATAGCGTTGACGCCCGTGCTTTCAGCACTCGCCACAAGGTAGGCATCGGCGAAGTCGAGGCGCGGAAACTCGTACAACTCGATCGTGCGCAGGAGGAGCACACGGTCGGTCACCCGTACAGCGGGGAAGGTGAGGGACGCGCGTAGCGCGTCGGCGGCTTCTCCGCGGGGCATGCGGTAGAAGGACTCCAGCACATATGCGACCTCGGCGAGGATGAGGTCGGGCAGGAGAAGCTGGTCGGCCTGCCGCAGGTAGCGGGTTGCCTGCAGGGCCTGGTCCGGCGGTTCGCCGGTGATGTGTCGGACAAGAACGTTGGTGTCCAGGAAGGCGGTCATCGGCGGGCGGCGGCCCGAGCCTTCCGTGTCTCACGGAGAATCTTGTCCCAGGGCGTGCCCCGCTTCTCCAGGGGCACGTCCACGGATCCCGCGAGTTCAAGCAGGCTCGGAATGCGCGCCATCACCGCGCGCTGCCCCTCGAGCCGGAACAGGACTTCATCGCCCTCCTTGATGCCGAGCGCCTCACGCACCGCACGGGGAATGGTGATCTGGCCTTTTGAGCTAACGCGAGCAGCAACTTCCATGTCAGGCTCCTTACTGTGTTCGCAGAGTAAGGATAGCAGGTGTGGATCCTCCCGGTTAGCCGTAGCGGGGCGGCTGGTACACTGGTCGAAGACCCGCAGGGAAGGAGCCCTGAGCCCTTGGCCTACGCTGACAAGCAGATCGTCTGCCGCGATTGCAGCACCAGTTTCACGTTCACCGCCGGTGAGCAGGAGTTCTACGCGAACAAGGGGCTGATGAACGAGCCCTCGCGTTGTCCCTCGTGCCGCCAGTCACGCCGTACGAACCGCAGCTCCCTGGAGGAGATGGACGGCTACGTGCGCTACGGCAACTTCGCCAGCTTCGGCGGCAAGACCCCCCGCCAAATGCACCCCGCCGCCTGCGCCGATTGCGGCCAGATGACGGAGGTGCCCTTCCAGCCTCGCGGCGACCGTCCCGTCTACTGCAGCACCTGCTACAACAAGATCCGGCCGCCCCGGCAGGAAGCGCCCCCGCGCTAGCCGCCACCGCGGCGGAGGCGCCCGTGCCCGCCGACGAGATACGCCTCACGCAACTCCGCAGGATGCTCGCGGAGCCGTTGGCCGATCTCGGCGAGGCGTCCGCGGCCATCGCGCGAGACCCCTCGCGCCTCGCCCAGGCGCTCGTGGCCGAGGCGGCGGCAAGCGACGACGTGTCGAGCGTGGAGTCGGGGCGCGCCTACATCGAGGCGCGGCTGTCGGACCTGGGGGAGGTGGTCCCGGCGGGGGCCGCGGGCGACGTCCGCGGGGCCATCGACGCGGGCCTGGCGGGGTGGGCCTAGCGCGACACACGTTCGCACGTGACCGTGCGGCGGTGGTGGCGGATACTGGCTCGCGCACTCTGCGATAACTCACCAGATACGTCAGGGAGGCGTTTCATGCCCCGACATCCGAACGAGGCGCTCTTCGAGGGCGAGCCGCCGATGCCCGTGATTCCGTCCTGCGAGCACTTCGCAGGCACGGAGCAGCGCATCGGGAAGGCCTTCGAGCTCCAGCAGCAGATGGGCGGCGTCTTCGACATCACCATGGACCTCGAGGACGGGGCGCCGACGGGCGAGGAGCGGGAGCACGCGCAGATGGCGGCGCGCATGCAGAACAGCCCCGCCAACCAGCACAACATGGCCGGCGTTCGTATCCACGACTACACGCACGACCACTGGCGCGACGATGTCGACATCGTCGTCGGCGAGGCGGCCGACCGCGTGGCCTACCTGACCGTGCCGAAGTGCACGGAGTCCAGCCAGGGCGATGAGATGATCGAGTACATCCGCGAGCGCACGCAGCAGGCGGGCGTGGACCGAGAGATTGCCATCCACATCCTCGTCGAAACGCACGGGGCGCTGCACGACGCCTGGGAGCTGGCGGCGCTGCCGAACGTACAGGTGCTCGACTTCGGTCTGATGGACTTCGTCTCCGCCCACCACGGCACGATTCCGGCGGCGGCGATGCGCTCGCCGGGCCAGTTCGACCACCAGCTCATCCGCCGGGCCAAGGGGAACGTGGTGGCGGCGGCGCTCGCGCACGGCGTGGTGCCCGCGCACAACGTGACGCTTGAGCTGCGCGACCAGGATGTCATCTACGGCGATGCGCGGCGCGCCCGCGAGGAGTTCGGCTTCATGCGGCAGTGGTCGATCTACCCGGCCCAGATCGAGCCGATCACGCGGGCCATGTCGCCGGGAACCCCGGAGGTCGAGCTTGGCCAGGCGATCATGTTGAAGGCGTACGAGGCCGACTGGGGGCCGATCCAGCACGAGGGCGACCTGCACGACCGCGCGACCTACCGGTACTACTGGGAGGCGCTGCAGCGCGCCCGCCTGATGAATGTCCCGCTCTCGGACGAGATCGAGAAGATGTTCTTCAGCGACGCGGTCTCCTGAGACGTGACCCTCTACCTGATCCGTCACGGACTGGCCGCCGCCGGTCTCGACGACCTCGACCCGGGGCTGGCCCCGCTCGGTCACCAGCAGGCGGAGATCACGGCGCGGGCGCTGGGCAAGCTGACGCCGGCGCGTCTCGTCGTCTCGCCCCTGCGTCGCACGCGGGAGACGGCCGAGCCGTTCGCGAAGGCGTTCGGGCTCGACGTGGAGATCCGCGACGAGGTCGCGGAGGTCTTCGACGCGACGCTCCCCGCCGAGGAGCGCAAGGCGATCATCGGGCCGTTCATGGAAGGCAACTGGAGCGACCAGAACGAGACGCTGCAGGCCTGGCGTCAGCGCGTGATCGCGACGATGGTGGCTCTGGGCGAGGGGGAGGGCGACGTCATCGTGGTGAGCCACTACATCGCCATCTGCGCCGCCATCGGCGCGGCAATCCGCAACGATCGAGTCGTGCCGATAAAGCTCGGGAACACGTCCATCACCACGCTCGATGTGCGCGGCGAGAAGCTCACGCTCGGAGTGGCGGGGTCCACCGAGCACCTCGCGCTGGAGCAGGTCACGGGCATCGCGACGGCGCTCCCGGGCGGGCCGTAGCGGGCGCTTCCCCCTATCCCGGACGCGTCGTAGGCTGAGCGACGCAAGCGACTGCCGGAGACCGCAGGTCCCCCCAGCGGGGATAAGCCGCAAGCGGCGCCTGCCGAGGCGATGCGCGAGGAGAGCGCCTTCTGCGCGCCCCTCGCATTCCTCTCTCCCCAGCGCTGGACTGGAGTTTCGTTCGTGCCTGCCGCGAAGAAGGTGGCGCTTGTCGCCGATATCAAGCAGGACCTGGAGCGCGCGGAGGTCGCCATCGGCAGCGACCACAGCGGGCTCGACGTGCAGGCGTTCCAGGCGCTGCGCCGCGCCCTGCGGCCCGCCGAGGTGCGCGTGCGCGTGGTCAAGAACTCGCTGGCCAAGCTGGCCGCCGAGGAGGCGGGCCGTCCCGAGCTGGCCGAGCTGCTGCAGGGCCCGACGACACTGACGCTGGGCTACGGCGACCCGGTCGCGCCAGCGCGGCTGCTGATGGAGCACATTCGCACCGCGCGGCTCAACCTGCGCATCTACGGGGGCTGGCTCGAGGGACGTGTCCTGAGCGCCGCCGAGGTGGAGGAGCTCGCGAGGACACCCTCGCGCGATGAGCTCATCGCCCAGATCGCGGGCAAGCTGCGCTCGCCCGTCCAGAACCTCGCGGGCCTGCTGCAGGCCACGCTTCGTGACTTCAACGGCCTCATCGAGGCGCGCGCCGACCAGCTCGAAGAGGGCGAAGCCGCCTAGCGCGGCGCCGCCTGCCAGAAACGTCACCGACGCCGAAGGGGGATTGCAATGGCCACCAAGATCGAAGAAGCCCTGGAGATCATCAAGGGCATGACGCTGCTCGAGCTCCGCGACCTGAACAAGGCGATCGAGGAGGAGTTCGACATCACCGCCGCCGCGCCGATGATGATGGCGGCCGCCCCGGCCGCCGGTGGGGACGGCGCCGCCGCCGCCGCCGAGGAGCAGACGGAGTTCGACGTCGTCCTGAAGAGCTTCGGCGAGAAGAAGATCAACGTGATCAAGGCCGTGCGCGAGGTCGTGAGCGGTCTCGGGCTGAAGGAAGCCAAGGAGCTCGTCGAAGGGGCCCCCACGAAGGTTAAGGAAGGCATCTCGAAGGACGAGGCCGACTCCATCAAGGACAAGCTCGTCGAAGCCGGTGCCACCGTCGATGTCGAGTAGGGTCGAGTAGGGGCTCGCCCCCAGCTTCCCTCCCGGCCGAGTCGGTTAGACTCCCCGCCGGCGGCGCCCTGCGTGTCTGCCGGGCGGGGTCATGAGCACGATCACCTTCAACCAGGCGCTGCTCGCCGTCGCCCTGCTCGGCCTGACGCTGGCGATCGCGCTGGGCGCGACCAGCGTTCCGCAGATCATCAGCGCCCGATCCGGGTTCGGCGACTCCGGCATTGGTCCTTCGACCACCGCAGCCATCCTCCTGCAGGCGGGAGCCTTCATCCTTCCGTTCATGGTCCTCGCCGCGGCCGGCCTGCAGCGGCAGGAGAACCGCTCCAACCCCCTGACGTTTTCGCAACTGCTCACCGTGACGGGGCTGCTGGGTCTCGTGATCGTGGGCGCCGAGGCGACCCATGTGGCCCTCCACATCGCGCAGTTCGTCTGGCGAGGGAATAGCTCGGACTACTGGGCGCCGCTGGTCCTGCAGGTGCTGGCGTTCGCCATCCCGCTGGTGGTGATTGGGGCGGGATTGCTCAAGAGCCGGCAAGCTCGCTGGACGGGACAGGCGGATGGCGACGCCATCACGTTCGCGAGGCTGTTTCGCTGCCTGGCTCTGCTCGGCCTGGTGATGGCCGCCGCGGCGGCGCCCAACTTCGCCAACGAGATCGTCCGCACCCTGGAGATCGAGTACGGCGCCAGCCTTGGGGTGGCCGCCAGCTCCTTTGTCGCGCTGGGGGCGGGGGTTGTGATCCTTGGCACGGTGCTCGCGCTGCTGCGGGACCGGGAGGACCGGCTGGCGGGAGGGCCGGCCTCGCCACGGTTACCGGCGATCGCGGGGCTCCTCGGCCTGGGTGTCGTCGCGAACGTCTACCAGCACAACACCTTGCTGCTGGTCGCAACCCTCGCCGCCATCCTCGGCCTGTTCTGGCTGAACGCACTCAAGGCGGGGAGCGAACACCAGGCACGCAGCCCCCTGAACTCCGGCTGGCTACTCGGGACCGTTGCCCTCGCCGGTCTCGCGATCCTCGCGACGACCACCCTGGGGTCAGTCAGCCGCATTGCTTCGGACCTGGGCGCCGCCGCCTCGATCGCTGCACTTGTCCTGCTGCTGGCCGCCTACGCCCTGAACGTCACGCTTCTCGGGCTGGCTACTCGCAGGCTTCGGGGCGAGCGCAGCGGGGAAGACAAGGGCGGGGGCGAGCGGAAGCCCCTCACCCTTGTGACCTACCCGGAGGCGCTGACCGCCACGGGCGTGCTCGGCCTCCTGATCGCCCTCGCGCTGGGCACGTGGTCCGCGTTTTCGATCTGGAGCCTGGCCGACCAGGAGGATCCAGGGCCTTCGGTCGTCGTTCCGGTGCTGCTGGTGGTGGTCTCGATCGCGATCCCGCTGGTGCTCACCCTGCGCCAGGCCGGGGCCGGTTTCGCCCGCTCAGACGAGCATGGCGTCACCTTCACCCAGCTCCTCACCCTCACCGGACTTCTTGGCCTCGTGATGGTGAGCATCCTGGCCCCCTTTACCGCCCTCATCGTCTCTCGCTGGGTCTGGCTCGATGAGAACCCTTCGATGACCGGCACGCTCATCGTGCAACTGGTGGCGCTTCTCACGCCCCTGGGGGTGATCGCCGGGAGCCGGGTGAGGCTCTACCGGGCAAGCGGGTCTCCCGACGCATTCGAGGACGCCCTCAGCCGGCCGCGGCTGCTGATCTGCCTGGGGCTGCTCGCGCTCATCATGGCCGTGGCGGGGATGCCGTTCGCCGCCACCTCGATCGCCTCGGCGTTGTCGGAGGGCTCCAGCCTCGCCTCCGCGACCCAGCATCTTGTGGCGCTCGGGGCGGGAGCAACCACGCTGCTGGCAGTCGTCGTCCTCCTGCTGGACCGGAGGAACAGGGAGGAGGGACAACGTGCGTCCGGCCTGCTCGTTCCGGCGGCGCTGCTCGCATTCGGCGCAATCGCCATCAACTACGTCTTCGGCGGCGCCTGGCTGGGCGTACCCCTGATCGCATTCGCGATCCTTGCTCTGTGCTGGCTGAACTCCACCGGCGCGGACCCTTCGGAGCGGAGCGCCGCGACCGCTGCCTGGCTGCGCGTTGGGGCGCCGCTCACGGCGCTCGTGGCCATAGTGTTCGTGACGCAGGCGCTTCTTCCCGCGCTCGCATTCAGGCCGGGGGCCAGCAGCTCCGTGACGGCGATGGTCATGCTGGCGCTCGCCTACACCATCGACCTCTGGATCCTCGTGCACGCCTTGCGAAGGCGGCGGGACGAGGGCCAGGCCGAGCCGGTTGCCGCAGCGGAGGATGAGCCGCCTCAGACCCCTGCGTAGCTGTGCAGGCCCGTGATCCAGAGGTTCACGCCGAAGTAAGTGAAGAGCATCAGCGCCCACATGGCGACGAGCCACCACATGGGGTCGGGGCGCCAGCTGCGCCGGAAGCGGGCCGGCACGAACCAGCGGATGATGGGCGCTCCCGCCACCGACCCCTCGCCGGCGCGCGCGTGGAAGTAGGCGGCCAGCGCCAGCAGCACCACGAGCGCGCTCGTCTCCTTGGGGTCCCAGCCCCAGTAGCGGCCCCAGGCGCTGTTGGCCCACCACGCGCCCAGCGCGACGCCCAAGGCCAGCAGCGGGAATCCCACGACGACGGCGCGATGGGCGAGGTCGCCGGCGGCCTCCCCGCTGGGCAGGGAGGCGAACCTCCGCCTGCCCTCGCCTCCCTGCACGAGGTAGATGACGGCCGCGCTGAAGGCCACGGTGAGCACGGCGTAGGAAACCATGACGACGCTCACGTGCAGGGTGAGGAGGGGGCCGTTCTGGAGGGCGGGGATGAGGGGAATGACCTCGTCGGGGAAGAGCGTGGCGATGCCCAGCAGAGCCGTCACGATGGGGAGGGCCACCAGCCCGAAGCGTCGCGCCCGCGCCGCGCGCTCGAAGGCCAGCCAGGCGAGGGAGACGCCCCAGGCGAGCGCGACCGTGTACTCGTACAGGTTCGAGAGCGGAGCGTGCTCGACGGCGATCCAGCGGGCCACGAGGGAGACGGTGAGGGCGACGGCCGTGAGCGAGGCGAACGTGGTCGCGAGGCGTCCGAGGCTGGGGTTGGGGACACCGCTCGCGCCCGAGAGCGTGACCGGTCCGGCATCGGTCTGGGCGCTGAACCGACGCAGGGCGAAGGAGGCGCTGGCGGTATGGGCGACGTACGTCGCCGACGCAATCGCGGCGAGCGCGAGGCCGGTCCAGAACAGGTAGCTGGCAAGCTCGACCATCGCGTCAGATTGTATCGCCGGGCACGGAGACGTACCCGCGAGTGCGTCGGGGGGACTCCGCCGGGCGGCCCGTAGAATGCGCCCGTCGCGGCGCCCGCCGCAGGAAGGGACATCGATGGAAGCGACCGGCAAGGCCCACTTCGGCGTGAACGTGCCGCAGATCAAGCGCACCTGGGAGGAGGCGAGCGCCGCCGCGAGCGAGTTCGAGTCGCTCGGCTTCGACTCGATCTGGGTGAACGACCACCTCTACGGGCCGCAGTCGCCCCAGATTCCGATCCTCGAGGCGTGGACCTCGGTGGCGGCGCTGGCGGCGACCACCGAGCGGGTCGAGATCGGCACGCTGGTAACGCCCGCGGGCATGCGCAACCCGGCGCACCTGGGAAAGATGATCGCGACCGCCGACGAGATCGCAGGCGGGCGCATCATCCCCGGGCTCGGTGGGGGATGGATGGAACGCGAGTTCACCGACTTCGGCATGCCCTTCCTCTCCACGCGCGAGCGCCTGCGGCAGCTCGAGGAGACGGTCGTCCTGCTGAAGCGGATGTGGAGCGAGGCCGAGCCGGTCAGCTTCGAGGGTGAGCACGTGCGCGTCGAGAACCTCGTGTGCGAGCCGAAGCCGCCTCGCACCCCACCCATCCTCATCGGGGGCGCGGGCGAGCGCGTGACCCTGCGCATCGCCGCCCAACACGCCGACATCTACAACAACCTCGCGGGGCACCACTCCAATCTCGCACGTAAGGTCGAGGTGCTGCGGGAGCACTGCGCCGACATCGGGCGGGATCCCGCCGAGATCACGGTCAGCCAGCAGTGCCTCGTCACGATCGCGCCAGACGAGGCCTCGGCGGGCCCGCTGATCGAGCGCGCCCAGCGCATCTTCGGGGGCCACCTCGGCGACCCGACGGGGCCCCTGGCCCTCTCGGGCAGCCCCGAGCGTATCCGCGATCAGATCGCCGCCAACCGGGAGGCAGGCTGCGACATGTTCGTGATCGAGTTCTTCGGCCGCGACACGCGCGAGCCGGCAAAGCTCTTCGCGGAGAAGGTCCTGCCGTACGTGTAGCGCGGGCACGCATCGGGGACGACCCGCCCCTTGTGCGGCGCGGTAGGATGGCCGTCCGGGGGAGTGGATAGGGCCCGGTGGTCCTCGCCGTCTTCAAAACGGTCGCCTCGTCACCAGCGTGGCGAGGGGTGGGTTCGACTCCCATGCACTCCCGCCACTTGAGTGGAGCGCCGCGCTGACGCGCGGCTGAGGGATGAGGAGAGCGCGCCGCTGTCGCGCCGCTGAGTCATGAGTAGGAGCGCGAGAGCGTGAACTATCGGCAGGCTGTGGTCTGGCGGAAGGCGATGGGCGTGGCGCGCGAGGTGTACCGCCTGGCGCCAGGACTGCCCGATGAGGAGAGGTACGGCATGCGCTCACAGATAACGCGGGCCGCAGTGTCGATCCCTGCGAACGTCGCCGAAGGCTGGTCTCGCGAGACGCGGAAGGACAAGGCCCACTTCTTCGCGATCGCCCAAGGCTCGCTGGCCGAGACGGAGCCGCTTCTTACGCTCTGCGAAGACTTCGGTTGGTACCCCCGAGAAGAAACGAAGACGCTTCGGGAGCTACTCGAAGAGGTCAGCCGAATTCTGACAACCCTTCGTCGCCGAGGTCGCGAGTCAAGCTAGGAACCCCCGCCGCTGGGAAGCTCTCCACTCAGGCGGGCAGCGCCCGCCGCTCTCCTCAGCGCCGCGCTCTCCTCACCCCCTCAGCCGCGCGCCAGCGCGGCGCTCTCCTAGACGTCCAGGTTCTGGACATCCTTTGCGTGGGTCTGGATGAAGCGGCGGCGGTGGCTGACGTCTTCGCCCATGAGCTCCGTGAAGCTGCGATCCGCTCGATCGACGGCGGCGGCGTCCTCCATCGTGACCTGCATGAGGATGCGCGAGTCGGGCTTGAGGGCGGTTTCCCAGAGCTGATCGGCGTTCATCTCGCCGAGGCCCTTGAAGCGCTGGACGTTGCCCTTCTGCTTCTTGCCGCGCTGGAACTCCTTCAACTCAAGGTCGGAGAAGAAGTAGTGCGTGCTCTTGCCCTGCTGGAGGCGGTAGAGGGGCGGCTGGGCAATGTAGAGGAAGCCACCCTCGATCAGCTCGACCATGTTGCGGAAGAAGAAGGTCAGCAGGAGGGTGCGGATGTGGGCGCCGTCCACGTCGGCGTCGGTCATGATGATGACCTTGTGGTAGCGCAGCTTCTCGATGTCGAAGGTGTCGCGGATGCCGGTGCCGAGGGCGGAGATGATGAGGCGGATGGCCTCGTGCCCCAGCATCTTCTCGGGGAAGGCCTTCTCCACGTTCAGGATCTTCCCGCGCAGGGGGAGGATGGCCTGCGTGTGGCGGTCACGGCCCTGCTTCGCTGAGCCGCCCGCGCTGTCGCCCTCGACGATGAAGATCTCGGCCTCGGCGGGATCGCGGCTGGAGCAGTCGGCGAGCTTGCCGGGGAGGTTGCCGCTTTCGAGCGCGCTCTTGCGGTGCACGAGGTCGCGCGCCTTGCGGGCGGCCTCGCGCGCGCGGGCGGCGGTCATGCCCTTCTCGATGACGCGGCGGGCGTCCGAGGGGTTCTCCTCGAGGTATTGAGTGAGCGCCTCGCCGAGCGCGCTCTGGACGTGCGCGGATACCTCGGCGTTGCCGAGGCGGGTCTTCGTCTGGCCCTCGAACTGGGGCTCGGGGAGCTTCACGGAAACCACGGCGACGAGCCCCTCGCGCACGTCCTCGCCGCCAAGGTTGGCGTCGCCGTCCTTGAGCACCTTGGCCTTGCGGGCGTAGTCGTTGAGGACGCGCGTGAGGGCGCTGCGGAAGCCGGTCAGGTGGGCGCCGCCGTCGATGGTGTTGATGCCGTTCGCGAAGGTGTAGACGGACTCGCTGAAGCCGTCGTTGTACTGGATCGCGCACTCGATGATGTTGCCCTCGATCTCGCGCTCGACGTAGACGGGATCGTGGTTAAGGACGGCGCGGTTGCGGTTGACGTGCCGGACGAAGCTCTGGATGCCGCCCTCGAAGTAGTAGTTCATCTCGCGCCCGTCACGCTCGTCGTACAGGCGGAACCACGTGCGCTTGGTGAGGAAGGCGTACTGGCGCAGGCGGTCGGCTTCGACGGCGAAATCGAACGAGGTGGAGTCGAAGACCTCGGAATCGGGCTTGAAGGAGATGGTCGTGCCCGGACGGCGACCGTTCTTGAGGGGGGTGGGCGCGAGCTTGTTGAGCGCCTCGCCGCGGGAGTAGTCCTGGCGGTAGACCTTGTTGGCGTGGCGCTTGCCCTGCGCCTCAGGGTGGGGAACGACCTCGACGCGCATCTCCTCGGAGAGCGCGTTGACGACGCTCGCGCCGACGCCGTGCAGGCCGCCGGAGACCTTGTAGCCGCCCCCGCCGAACTTGCCGCCGGCGTGGAGAACGGTCATCACCGTCTCGACGGCGGTCTTGCCGGTCTGCTTCTGGACGCCCACGGGGATGCCGCGACCGTTGTCGCTGACGGTGCACCGGCCGTCCGCGTGGAAGGTGACTTCGACGAGGTCGCAGAAGCCCGCCATGGCCTCGTCGACGGCGTTGTCGACGAGTTCCTTGACGAGTTGATGGAGGCCGGCCTTGTCGGTGGTCCCGATGTACATGCCGGGCCGGCGGCGGACCGCTTCGAGACCCTCGAGCACCTGGATATTGGCTGCGGTGTAGGTGCTTGGGGTCGCTTGCTCGATCGCCATACACTGCCTTGTGGGGGCTGGACCGCGGCGCCCGGAGCGCTAGCGCGGGTATTGTTAGGATTCCTGTGCATTTTATCACGACAAGGGTCCTATCCGCCAGCTTTTCTGGCGTTCAAAAGGGTCTCCGCGCCTATACTGACGGGACGCTTTCGGTCTCCCGGAACGCCACTCCGACATGGCCCTCTTGCCCCCCAATCCTGGCCCCAAGGCTCCCTGACGACCCGCCATGACACTCCTCGACCGCTTCCGCAAGTTTGAGCGACCGGACCCGCCGGAACGGGTGGCGGTCGAGGCGATCGGGTGGGTGCGGAATGATGTCGGGAAGCCGCGGCCGCAGGGTTGGGAGGATGTCGAGAGCCGCATCGAGGTGCGCCCCGAGCACGCCGACCGCGTGAAGGGGCTCGATGAGTACAGCCACGTCATCGCCGTCTTCTACATGGACCTTGCCGCCGACGCGCCCGAGAAGGCCGCGACGATCGAGGTCGAGGGCGTCGAAACAGGCATCCTCGCGACGCGCAGCCAGCTGCGCCCGAACCACCTCGGCGTGGCAGCGGTCCCCCTGCTCGGGGTCGAGGGGACGGTGTTGCGCGTGCGCGGCCTGGATGCGGTCGATGGCACGCCCGTGCTCGACCTGAAGCCGTACCTGCCGCGCTACGACTCCCACCCCGACGCCACCATCCCGGGGGAGTAACGGCCGCACGTTCGCCCGTCGATCACACCGGATCGCCAGCATGAACGGCGTGACAACCGCAACGATCGAACGAGACATCACCGAACGAAAGATCCACCTTGAGCTTGCCCACAACGTCCGCCATCTGGGCGGCCACCCCACCGCCAACGGCCACGACACGACCGCCTTCGACATCATCCGCAGCGGCAGCATCGAGACGGGCCGCATGATGATGGCCGCTCCGCCGGTTCGCGCCACGAGGGGCGGATGAGCTGCCATCCTGAGGGCTGCGCAGAGGGTGTTCGCTACCCGCACGTGCGAGCGCGAAAGGGGCCGTTGGGGCGGGCGATCTACCGGGAGAGGGCTGGTTGGCGGAGAGGGGGAGATTCGAACTCCCGGTGCATTGCTGCACACCGCTTTTCGAGAACGGTACCATAAGCCACTCGGACACCTCTCCGGGATCGAGTCTAGCAACGTCCCTGAGTGCGCGCGAAAGCGGGATTGGAGCCGCCGTTGGAACCGTTCACCGTCGCTTGTTGCCAGGTGCGCGCCTTCGATCTCGAAGACGCCGAAGAGAACCTCCAGGGCCTCCTGCGCGCCCTCGATGAGGCGGGCAAGGCGGGCGCCCAGCTTGTCGCCCTGCCCGAGTGCGCCTACCCCGCCTACTACGTGCGCGACTCCGAACCGTACGCCCGCCCGGGCGTGCGCCCCTTCGCGGAGGTAACGGCGCTCTTCGGCGCCAAGGCCCGTGAGTACGGCTACTGGCTGGCGGCGGGCATGGCCGTCCCCCACGAGGACGGCTCGCTCACCAACAGCGGCGTCATCTTCGACCGCAGCGGCGAGATGGTGGGGCGCTACGACAAGGGCTTCCTCTGGCACTTCGACAACTACTGGTTCCGCCGCGGCGACGCCTTCCCCGTGTTCGACGCGGGATTCGCGCGCTTCGGCGTGCTCATCTGCGCGGACGGACGCCAGCCGGAGATCGCGCGATCGCTGGCCGTCAACGGCGCCGAGGTGATCCTCGACCTGACGGCCTGGGTCTCCTGGGCCAGCAACGTGGAAGACCTCAGCACGACCCAGTGCGAATACCTGATGCCCTCACGCGCGTTCGAGAACGGCGTCTGGGTGGCGGCGGCGGACAAGTGGGGGCCCGAGGACAAGACGCTCATCTACGCGGGCCGTTCCTGCGTGATCGACGCGCAGGGGAAGACGCGCGTGGCCGCCCCGAGCACGGGCGACACCGTCGTCACCTACACGATCGACCCGGCGCAAGCGCCGCCCGCGACCGTACCCCGCCGTCCGAGCCTGTACGGACGCCTGACGGAGCCGTGGGAGCGCTCGCCGGCGAAGGCGCTGCTGGATGAGCCGCTGGTGCCGGCCGAGGAGAACCGACGCATCGCCGTGGTTCCCGGTTCGGGCGACCTCTTCGCCACCGGTGCGATGATCGCCCGCTACGAGGCGCTGCGCGCCCAGGACTGCGACCTTGCCGTCTTCGCGGGCGAGGTGGGAAGCGAAGGCTGGCAGGCCTCCCTCCCCTCGATCGAGAAAGCCGTGCGCGCGCAGGGCGGGGCGCTCGCCTTCGCCGTGGCCAGCAGCGGCTGCACGATGGAGCAGGCCGCCGTGCTCGTCACGCCGGAGGAGACGGTCGAGCACCGGGCGACGCACGGGCGGGGCATCGACCTCGGCGAGTCGAGCGCGCCCGTCACGGCGACGGAAGCGGGCAACGTGGGGTTGCTCTGCGGGGACGAGGGGCTCGCGCCCGAGGTCGGGCGCTGCCTCGCGCTGGAAGGGGCGGACGTGCTCGCCTGGCCCGCTTTCGGGGACCACCCGATGAACGAGCGCATCGCGCGCACCCGCAGCGACGAGAACCGCGTCTACACCGCAGCCGCCTGGACCGGCGGCGGGGTGCTCACCTCCCCCACCGGCGCCCCCGTGACGGCCGTTCCCGTGGGCAGCGGCGTCGCGATGGCGGCGCAGGTGAATCGCGCGCAGGCGCGCTGGAAGGACATGGCGCCGGGCACGCACGCCCTGCGCGACCGCGTTCCCGCGGCCTACGGAGCGCTCATCGCAGACCGGTAGGAGCAGCGGCTACGCGCCGCGCGGTCTGAGCACCTCGACCGTCAGTTCGCTGGGGATGGACGCGCGCGTCACGTTCAGGCGGGGACGGGGTTCGGGGGTGGCGCCCGCCTCGCTGAGGAAGCGGTCGATCGGGTCGAGTTGGGCGCTCTCCAGCCCGGTGCGGTAGTTCATCGGGATCACGATGTTGGGGTCGATGCGCTGCATGAGGTCGGCGGCCACGGATGCGGAGAGCGAACCGCCGCCCCCCACCGGCATGAGCAGCACGTCCACGTTCTCGAAGCGTTCGAGCACGGCGGCGCCGGGAGGGGCGTCGGGGAGGCCGAGGTGGACGATGTTGACGCCGTCGATCTCGCAGGCGAAGGCCATCGTGCGGCCGTCTTCGCGGGGGATGGGGATGCCCGTCACGAGAATGCCGCGCACCTCGTACTCACCGGGCGCCTCGAACACGCGAGGGTCGCCGCGAACGCCCTTGCTGTTGCTGATCTCGGGGTCGCCGCTGCGGCTGAGGGTGACGATCTCGGCGCTGGTGCGCCCGAGGCCGTAGCCGGTCGAATCCGCCACGGGGTCGGTCAGGAGGGCGCCCTCGCGGCCGCGGAGGCGGAAGCAGGTGCGTCCGAGCCAGCTGATCTCCACCGCCCGCATGGTAGCGGTGAGGGGGGCAACGCGGAAGGAATCGATTGGGGCGCTAGCGCTGGAGGAGGACGCTCACGTTCGAGCCGCCCAGCCCCAGCGACGAGACGAGCACGCAGTCGAGGCGCTCGTCGCGGGCCTCCCGCACGACGCTCAGGTCGGAGCGCTCGGGCGGCTCACGGAAGCCGGCGGCGGGGGCGACCCGTTGCCGGCGCATCGCCTCGATCGCGTAGACGAGCGCCAGCGGGCCGCTGGCGGCGAGTGTTTCGCCCAGAGCTCCGGCTGGCGCGGTCACGCTCGCGTAGTAGACGTGCCGCCCGAAGGTGCGCGTGAGCCCGACCGCGTCCGAGGCGTCGCGGCCGGCGCGGCCGTCGGCGCACATGGCCACGTGATCGACCTGGTTCTGCAGGTAGCCCGCGGCGCCCAGCACAGCCTGGAGGGAGCGGCCGGCCTCGGCCGGGTCGCTCGGGTCGAGCGGTTCGGCGAGGGGGTCGAAGGTTCGGGCCGCCCCGGCGATGCGCGCATGCACCGTGGCGCCACGCTCCCGCGCGTGCGCTTCCGCCTCCACCACCACGTAGGCGGCCCCTTCGGCGGGGATGCAGCCGTCGGGATGGGCGTCGAGGGGGTGGGCGTCCTCGCGCGCGATCAGGCCGCGCTCGGCGAGGTGGGCAAGGACAGGCGCCTGCAGCGCCTGGGCCGCTCCCGCGACGACCACGTCGGCCTCTCCCCGCCCGACGATGGCGGCCGCTTCGGCGATGGCGGCGAGTCCGCTCGCCTCGGCGCCAGCGAGGCCCACCACCGCCCCGCGCACGCCCAGCGTGCGCGCCACGAGCTGGCCGTAGGGCACGAAGAGGGTGGCCTGGCCCGGGGAGCGAAAGGCGAGGCCGTCTGCCACGGCGAAACGCCGCGAGTCCGCAATGCCCGCCGTGAGCCCCGCCGCCTCGACCGCCTGCAGGGCGGCGTCGAGGCCGATCATCGAGCCGCGATCGAGGAAGTGTGTGAGGTTCCGGGGGATGCGTTCGTGGGGGCGGTAGTCCTCGGGGATGGGTCCCGCCCGGTAGGTCGCAGGGCCGTCATCGGGCGACCAGTCGGTGGCGGGCGAGCGGGCGGCCGCCAGCGCCTCCCACATCGCGGGCACACCGCTTCCGTGCGCGGTCACGGCCCCGTAACCGGTCACGACCGGTTCGGAGGAAGGGCCCGGCAAAGGCTGGGTGGGGAACTGCGGCGCGTCGCTCAGCTAGTCGAGGTCCTCATCAAGAAAATCGTCGACGCCTGCGCTACGACGCATCACAACCACGACGGAGGCGGCGACGGCGAGGAGAACGAGGAGGGCGAGAATGCGCTTCATACGTTGGCAACCCCTTGGCGAGTCGTAGGGAGCGAGCCCGAGTATAGCAGCCCCGCTCCTGCCGGCATCCGCGCCTAGGGGCGGGCCTTGGCGGCGCGAACGTCGCCGAGGAAGGCGCCGAGCGCCCCCTCGAAGGCGCGCGGCGCGACGAAGGGCGCGCCCCTGCCGCAGCCGTCGAGCGTGACCAAACGGCCGTTCGGGAGGGTCTCCGCCAGCAGGCGGGCCGCCGGCAGAAGGGGGTCGTCCTCGCCGGCGACCACGAGCGCAGGCGCCGTGAGGGCGGCGAGCCGCGGCAGGAGATCGCCGCGCCCGGCGCGGGCTTCGTGCGCGGCCGCGAAGGCCTCCGCGTCGAGGCCACGGTAGCGCTCTCGCACGGACGTGCGCAGGTGTTCGCCGGAGTGATCCTCGGCGGCGTTCGCGGCGACGCGCCTCATCCCGAAGCGGCCCGCGAGGCGCCCTTGCTCCGCGCGCCGGCCCTCGCTGGCCCGCAGCGCCTCGTCGTAAGAGGGGTGGTCGGCGATGGGGACGGCGCCGCTGAGCACGATCAGCTCCACGCGCCGGGGCGCGTCGAGCGCCAGTTCGAGCGCCAGCTCCGCGCCGAAGCCGGAGCCGATGACGGCGCAGCCGTCGACGCCCTCGGCATCGAGCAGAGCGGTGAGGTCGGCGGCGTAGTCGCGCATCGCCGGGGGCGAGGCGGAGGCGGGTGGGGAGCCGCTCTCGCCAAGGCCGCGGAGGTCGGGCGCGATCGTGCGGAACTCCTCGACCATGTCGGTGGCGAGCGCCCGCCAGACACGGCGGTCGTCGGCGATGTCGTGCAGGAGCAAGGCAGTGGGGGCGTCTGCGTTGCCGGCGACGTCGTAGGCGAGGTTCCAGCCTCCCCGATCGAGTTCCGTCACGTAGCCCGCTGGTCCGCGCCGCCACGGGCGACAGGCGAGCGCGAGCGGCCGGCGAGGATCATCCGAAGACGGCCGGTGAGACGTGCCCAAAGAGGCGAGACGGCGGACCGCAGGGCCTCGGTGAGGCGCTGGCTGACGCCGATCCGGTCGAGGTAGGCGACCGTGATCCAGCAGATGGCGACGACGGTGCCGCCGATCACCATGTCGAAGAAGAAGTGATTGCCCGTCACGACGATCGCCCACCACATGACGACCGAGAGGGCCACGGCGAACGCCCGCAGGAAGGGGTTGCGGGTGTTCACCCAGATGGCCGCCGAGGCGAGCGCGATCCAGCCGAAGTGGAAGCTCGGCAGGGCGGCGAAGTCGTTCACGAAGGGCGCTGGCTGGAGGTAGACCACGTCGGCGCTGCCGTGAACGGTATCGACGAAGCCGAAGTCGATGCCGGAGAGGTGGATGAGGCGGGGCGGGGCCGTGGGCAGCAGCCAGTAGGCGGCGATCCCGACGAGGCCGGAGAGCAGCATGACGTTGCGCACGAAGCGGAAGCGGGAGGGATTCTTGATCGCGAGCCAGGTGCCGATGGCGGCCAGGACGGGATAGTGGCCCCACGCGTAGATCTGGTTGGCGATGTCCATGAGGAGCTCGTACTGGAGGAAGACCTCCTGCCAGTGGACCTCCGTGAAGATGCCCAGGCTCTTCTCCAGATTGACGATCTGAAGCCCCCGCGTGAGCGAGGCCTCTATGTCATCGGGCCTGCCGCCGCGGATGAAGAAGTAGATGAAGAGGGCGGCAACGGTTCCGAGCATCTCCACGGTGGCGACGCCCAGCCGGTTGATATCAAGGTACCGGGGGAGGGGTCGGCCAACGGAGAGCCGGGAAAGCATCTGTGAACGCTGCATCGCCTCCCTCCAAGGCCTGCTGCGTGGATGGCTCCAGCCCTACGAGGCTACCAGCCCCGGCGGCGCGCTTCAAGAAGCGTAAGGATTCCGTCGCCGCTGCTTGCGGTCGCTCTGGGAAGCGTTAGCATGGTTGATGCGATGGTTGAGACATCGGGCCCCGAATCCCTGCCGGCGCCGGCCTTTGGGCCCGATAGCGAAGAGATGCTCCGCTGCATTCGCTGCGAGCTCCGCTACCAACCGTCGAAGTCGACCAGCGCCCTGCGCCTCACCTACTGCAGCTTCCTCTGCGAGCTGGGGGACCTCGGGTTCAGCATCACTGGCCTCGAGCACATGGAGCCGCAGCCCAAGGCGATCGAGCCCCCGGCCGTCGAGCTGGGGGAGCAGCCGGGCGAGCCCGCCGTCGCCGAGTAGCGCCTTACGACCCGAGGGGCATCACCAGTTCGGTGCGCGACTGCGCCGGGTCTTTCACCTCGCCCGGGTCCGTCCAGTAGAGCTCCGAGGGGGCTTCCCCCGCGGCCCTTCCCTGCTCCGCCACCCAGCCCCGGAGGCCCCAACTCGTTGGCCCCCGCCTCCGCCCGGACCACGACCACGGGCTGTGGGGCGAGGCGCCTCTCTTGCCCTTCCAGCATGGGCTCCGTCCGTGGGTCGGTGCGAGGCCGTACGCTACCATGCCATTGATGCAGCCCTACGCCATCACGGTCGTCGGCGGCGCGGGAATCGTCGGGCGCGAGTTCCTGAAGGTTCTCGATGAACGCGAGGTCCCCGTTGGGCGGCTGCGGCTGCTCGCCACGAAGCGCTCGGCCGGCTCGACGGTTGAATTCCGTGGCTCGACCGTCACCATCGAGGAGACATCGCCCGCGTCCTTCGCGGGGGACGACGAGGTCGTGTTCCTCTCCGCCTCCGGCGAGGCCTCCCGCCAGTACGCCCCCCTCGCGCGCGACCGCGGGGCCTTCGTTGTCGACGACTCGAGCGCCTTCCGCATGGACCCCACTGTGCCCCTCGTCATCCCCGAGGTGAACGCGGACGCCCTGTCCTGGCACAACGGCATCATCAGCCAACCCAACTGCACGACGACGCCGATGGTCATGGCGCTCTACCCGATCCACCGCGTGAATCCGCTGCGGCGCATCGTCGTCAGCACCTACCAGGCGGTGGCGGGCGCGGGCGCCGCTGCCGTCGAGGGGCTGCGTACGGAGACGGCCGCCGCCCTCGCGGGGCGCCACGAGCCCTCGGGCACGCAGAAGCGGGAGATCGCCTTCAACGCCGTGCCCCAGGTCGATGTCTTCGTCGAGGACGCCTCCACGAAGGAGGAGACGAAGATGGTGAACGAGACGCGCAAGATCCTCGAGGCGCCGGACCTGGCCGTGAGCGCGACCTGCGTGCGCGTCCCCACCTTTTTCGGGCACGCAATGGCGATCTGGGCGGAGTTCGAGCGCCCGCTTCACCCGGCCGAAGCGCGCGAGGCGATCACGACCATGCCCGGCGTGCGCGTGATCGACGAGCCGGACGGGGAGCGCTACCCGACCCCGGTCGACGCGGCCGGCAACGACGACGTGCTGGTGGGGCGCATCCGCGCCGATAGCTCGTGTCCGGGGGCGATCGCCCTCTGGGCGGTGACTGACAGCATTCGCAAGGGGGCCGCCACCAACGTCGTGCAGATCATCGAGGAGGCCGACCGGCGGGGCCTCGTGGGGCCGGGCGCCGGTCGATAGCCAATAGCCAGCGGCCCCGCTAGGCTACCCGCGTCATGCCGCACGTGCAGCTTCGGGAGGTTGTCGCCTACTACGAGGAGGCGGGTTCGGGTCCACCGCTCCTGCTGATCTCGGGCCTGGGCGGACACTCCGGGCTGTGGTCGCCGCAGCTTCGCGCGCTCTCCCTGCAGAGGCGCGTCATCGCCTTCGACAACCGCGGCGCGGGACGCACCAGCGCCCCCGACAAGCCCTACTCGATCGTGGGCATGGCGGACGACGCGCGCCAGCTGCTGGAGCGGCTGGACATCGAGAAGGCGAGCGTGGCCGGCTACGGCATGGGCGGCGCCATCGCCCTGGAGCTCGCCGCCGGGCACGCGGACAAGGTGGAGAACCTCGTCCTCATCGGCGCCTCGGCGCGCCCGGGCGGCCGCCAGCGCCTCGTGACCGAGGGCTGGGTGGCCGCGCGCCAATCGAGCCTGAGCCGGGAGCAGGCGTTCGCGCTCACGGCGCCGTGGCTGTACACGTCGGCGCTCCTGGGAGACACGGCGCTCCGCAACCAGGCGGTCGAGAGCGGCGCCAGCGACCCGCATCCGGCGCACGACCACGCCTACGCGCGTCAGGCCCGGGCCTTCCTGTCGTACGACGCGAGCGGGAAGCTGGCGGGCATCGAGCAGCCCGCGCTCGTGCTCTCGGGCGAGGAGGACATCCTCGTGGACCCGGCGGACGCGGCCGCCCTCGCGGAGGCGCTGCCGAACGGGTCGCTGCAGCAGCTCCCGGGCGCGCACGCGGGCCTCGTGGAGCAGTCGCAGGCATACGCCGCCGCGATCCTGGAGTTCCTCGCCACTCCCGTCTCCGCGGGGTAGGGCGCGAACTAATCCTCCGCAATCTCCCACGCGCCGAAGCTGGCCACCTCGATCGGGCCAGCGGCGTCGAGGCGGAAGACGCCGTCCTCGTCGGAGCCGAGAGCGCGGGCGGCCTCGATCCTCTCTTCGTCCGTGGCATAGGGACCGTGCAGTTCCGGGTCGACGCCGCGCCAGACATGTAGCAAATAGCGCTGCGCCACTGCCCCGTTCACTTCGTTCGCCATCTTGATCTCCCTCCGGCTACTTTGGCATGCGCTGATGCCAGCGGAATACCTCAGCGTTAGTCATGAAGCTGCACAGCCTGTCGAGGCCGCTTGCTTGGAATGTTGGGCGACGGAGTTGGCGGGCGAACAGGCTGCGCCTCGTCTCGTCGGCAACGACCGTGAATTTGGGCGGCTCCCCCACAGACAGATGCACATCATTGAACCGCAGCAGCCCGGAGTAGATCGGCGTCGAGTGCTCGACCTCGTACAAGCTGACCGGCGTATTGCCCCCACGCGCCATCCACACGACGTCGATTTCATGCAGCTCCGAGTCGAGACCGGGCGGCATCGTGGTCCGAAAGGGGAACCGCGGTGCAAGCCCCCAGTCCATCTTCGAGCGATCGCTCGGCGGGACCCAGACATCGAGCCCCCTGGCATTTCCGATCGCGCCGAGCAGCGTCTGCACTTGCGAGTGATCTAGAGGCGGCGTCTCGTCTCGTGCGCTGGCGAGCGCGCTAAGCAGCGGCTCCCAGCCGAAGTAGGCCTCCACGTTGTGGCGTCCAGCGCGCGCGATGTACAGCTCTGCGGGCTGGTCGTCGCGGATGTAGACCTGCGCCTTGACTTGGCCGTCGGCGGCCGACCCAGCTTCGTCGAAGAGATCGCGGAATTCGGCCAGGGGTAGCAGCAGCGGCTCAACTTGCCCGTCCCACAACAGCGCGATGAAGGCCGTGCGTCCTTCAAGTTCTCTCAAGTCTTCCTCGCGGAGGCCATAGAACGCCGCGCCGTTCCCATGCACGCGCGAGTAGCGCACGTAGACGAACGCCTGGCCGTCGCGGAGTTCGAACAGCGATCGACCGTTTCCCAGCCGCTTGCGCGGCCCTGTTCGTTCGGCCAATTCTTGCAAGAACGCCTCGCGCGGCTTCATGTCCCTGACCATACCGCGAATCGGCTTTCGAACGCACGTTCCAACATCCCTGCCTTGCTGGTCGCGGCCCCGATGGCGTTCTTCGTCTCGGATGTCATTAAAGTCGGGATCGAGATACTTCCGATGAAGGAACTCGAAGGTGAGATGTCCTCAGGCGTTGCCTACTACGAGCGGGATTTGCTCAACATCATCCGCCAGGGGCGCGGGATCCCTGTCGTGCCCCTCGTGCTCATTGGCGTGGCGCCCTAGGCGCTCGGCGACGCTGGCAGAGTCGAAATTGCTGATCAGCAACTCGGTGATTGGACTGCGCTCGGTCGCCTTGGAGTTGATGTTGCGCCCCATGGCGACTTCCCCGATCGAGTAGGCCTCGTAGAGGCTACGGATACCGGGGTGGTCCGAGTTCGAGAGGAGAGCGGGGACCCCACGTGCGGTGAGGTCGTCGACCACCCTTCGCAGTCGGCGCTGTTCCTTCATGCCGAAGCCGTCCCTCGTGTAGCTGGTGAAGAGGGCCGTTTCACTCAAAGGCTGATAGGGCGGATCGAGATAGACAAAGTCCCCGGGCTGCGCACGGGCGCACGCCTCCTCGAAATCCGTGGCCTTGATCCTGGCGGACGCGATCGCGTTGGACGCCTCGCGCAAGCCCTCCCCATCAAGAATACGCAGGCTCTTGTGCCGCCCGTGGGGGACGTTGAAGTGGCCCTTGCTGTTGACCCGGTAGAGGCCGTTGTAGCAGGTCTTGTTGAGGAAGAGGAGGCGGGCGGCCTTCGTGGCGGGCAGCCTTGGTCGGCGCCTGTCGCGGATGTCGTAGTAGAAGAACGTCCGCTTCGACGAGTCGAGGGGCAGGTACTTGCGGGAGAGCGCGCCGAGGGCGGCGATGACGCCCTCCACGTCGTCCCGGACCGCCTGGTACGTACCGATCAGCTCCGCGTTGCTGTCGGCGAGCGAGGTGTCCCGGACGAGGCCGGCCTCGTGCAGGGCGAAGAAGACGGCGCCGCCGCCGAGGAAGGGCTCGTGGTAGCGGGCGATGTTGATGGACTCCCGCCCGACCCGCTCGGCGATGAGCGGGGCAAGCTTCCCCTTGCCGCCAGCCCACTTCAGGAACGGCTTCGTCACGTGGCCATTGTACGCGCGGTCGACCTGGCGATCGGACGGATCACATGCCGGGGAGACGCACGGGCACTCCGGCGGTCCGCTTGATGGAGAAGTAGCAGGCGATGAGGAAGCCGACGCTGAAGGGCAGCCCGGTGGCGCGGCTGATGAGCACGTACTCGGTGGCGTTGAACTCCCCCAGCAGGAAGATGCGGAAGATGCCCGTGAAGATGTTGATCGCCATGAAAGTGAGCGTGAGGTAGACGAACACGCGGTGCTTCGGCTCCATGAGCGTGCGCAGCGCGGGGACGCCCTGTCGCGCCACGGCGCCCACGAGCGGCTTGCCGACGAGCACGCTGCCAAGTGAGATCGCGGCCATGATGAAGTCGGTAAAGATGTTCTGGGCGGCGAAGGCCTTGGCGCTGTTGATGGCGAGGCCGAACGCGGCCGAGCCTGCCACGATGAGGAAGCCGAGCACCACGAGCGCGCGGATCACGCCGCTGTCCCGGTTCGTGGCGAACACGTAGGCCGAGGCCAGGAACGACCCCACGATCGCGGCCTGCGTCCGCCACAGGTCCTCCGGCCAGAAGGTGTTCAGGATGAGGAAGACGACGACCGGCAGGGCCGTCCAGAAGATGCGCCAGTCGACACCGCTGAAGTCGCCGCGGAGAAAGCGTGTGAATTCAGGCAGGTTCGGGGATTCGGGTGCGCCCTCGGGGGGCTCGTCCGGCCGGTTCATCGCTGCTCCAGACCCCACCGCGCCAGCATACGGCACCAGTCCGAAACGCTCCCCAGGAGCCCGTCGTCGGGCGCAGGGGGTATCATCGGGCCACTCGCTCGGGAGGAAACGGATGCCTGCCCTCGATGGCATGCGGGTGCTCGACATGACCCAGTACGAGGCGGGCACCTCGTGCACGCAGCTGCTCGCCTGGCTGGGCGCGGACGTGGTCAAGATCGAGCCGCCCCGAGGCGATCCCGGGCGGGGCGTGGTCATCCCCTCGGGGTTGCCCCAGTACTTCCTCAACTACAACAGCAACAAGCGCAGCATCTCCATCGACCTCTCCTGCGAGGAGGGACGCGCCCTCCTCCTGCGCATGGCCCCGCGGTTCGATGTGTTCGTGGAGAACTACGGGCCGGGGGTGATGGAGAAGCTCGACCTGACCTACGAGGTGATGAAGGAGGTCAACCCCTCGATCATCTACGCGCGGCTCAAGGGGTTCGGGCTGACCGGCCCCTACTCCGGCTTCCCCTCCTACGACTGGGTGGCGCAGGCGTCGGCGGGAACCTTCTCCGTCACGGGCGAGGCCGGTGGGCCGCCCACGAGGCCCGGCCCCACGATCGGCGACTCGGGGACGGGCGCGCAGCTGGCGCTCTCCATCACCGCCGCCTACGTCCAGCGGCAGCGCACGGGCGAGGGGCAGTTCATCGAGATCTCGATGCAAGAGGCGGTCACCCTCTTCATGCGCACGCTGGGGCTGCGGACGTGGGGGGAGGCGCCGCAGGAACGCACGGGCAACCGCCGCGGGCCGGGCACGGATGTCTACCCCTGCAAGCCCGGCGGGCCGAACGACTACCTGTTCGTGATGATCGTGACGACCGCCCAGTGGGACGCCTTCTGCATGACCCTCGGCCAGCCCGAGCTGGTGAGCGACCCCCGCTTCGAGACGCAGCGGGGGCGCTTCGAGCACGCCGCCGAGTTCTACGACCTCGTGGCCGACTGGACCCGCGAGCGCACGAAGCACGAGGCGATGGTCGAGCTCGGCGACGCCGGCGTGCCCTGTTCGGCGACGATGGATACGTACGAGCTCTTCACCGACCCGCACCTGAGCGAGCGCGGCATGGTGGAGGAGCTCGAGCACCCCGAACTGGGGTCGGTGAAGGTGATGCGCATGCCGGCGCTGCTCTCGGAATCGAAGGTGCCGCTGGTAGCCGCTCCCACGCTCGGCGAGCACACGCGCGAAGTCCTGGACGAGCTCGACTTCGCCGACGGCGAGATCGAAACGCTCTACGACCAGGGCGTGATCGGCTAGGACCACCGTGGCAACGATTCGGGGCCTCCACTCGGTCACCCTCTTCGTCGAAGACCTGGAGCGCGCCGCCGACTTCTACGTGGAGCAGCTGGGCTTCGAGGCGGAGACGCGCTACGCCCGCTCCCAGCTGCTGCGCGCCGGGGACTTCCGCCTGCTCCTGCACGTGGGCGGCAGCCCGGAGCGGGAGGAAGGGGACCTCCACCTCCACCTCCTCGTGGACGACGTGGACGCCTTCCACAACGAGGTGCTCGGCAGTGGGGCGAGTCCCGAGGGCCCGCCGGAGACGAAGCCGTGGGGGCTGCGCTCGTTCGAGCTGCGCGACCCCTCGGGCTACCTCTGGGAGTTTGTCCAGGAGGTCGCTCCCACGGAAACGCCGGGGTAGCGGCGTATCATCGCGGCATGCCTCGTATCGATGCCTACCTCGTCGCCAACGCCCGCTTCCACGACACCGATTTCGCCCGCCTGGAGCTGCTGAAGCTGCTGGCCGAGGACGACGACATGCGCGTACGCGTGGCCGAGTCGTTCGCGGACACGGAGGGCATCCGCGCCGCCGACATCCTCGTCACCTACACCTGCGACCTGCGCCCCGAGCCGGACGAGGAGGAGGCGATCCGCGCCTTCGTCGAGGGCGGAGGACGCTGGCTGGCGCTGCACGCCACGAACGCCCTCCTCGACTTCGGGCCAAAGGGGATCATCGCCCCTCGTATCTGCGACACCTTCATGGAAACGATGGGCAGCCGCTTCATCTCGCACCCGCCCATCCAGCCGTTCCAGGTGACGGTGTCGGCGCCGGACCACCCGCTGGTGGCGGGCATCGAGCCGTTCGAGGCGTCGGACGAGATCTACCTGTGCGAGTACGCGGACGGCATCACGCCGCTGCTGGAGACGCGCTTCAGCGGGACGTTCGAGGCCGGCTACGTGGAGAACGACTGGCCCGACGACGACCCCCGCCTGATCGCCTACCTGCGGGAGCTGGGCGAGGGCGCGGTCTTCTACCTCACGCTCGGCCACTCGTGCGGCAAGTACGACATGCAGCCGATGCGCGAGGAGACGGAGGTCGTGCGCGGCTCGTGGGAGCTGCCCGTCTTCTACGACCTCCTCCGCCGCGGCCTCGACTGGGCGAAGGAGCCTAGTAGGTCGAGGGTCTAGATTAACGTAATGGCTGGGGATCCTCAGGGTCGCCGACTTGCGCGGCGCCGAGCTCAGCGTCTCTCAGAAGCCGGGCTGCTCTTGCGGTCGGTGGAGGCACTTCTGCGGAGCGCGGAGTTCGAGTCCCCCGCGTCGCACGCACTCGCCGAGCAGATCGCACGCGAGGAGCGGACCCAGCTTCAGAAGGCACAAGGCCGGATTGAATCGAGACGTCGGTTCAAACACAGGTCTCCCCAGCCGCTCCTTGACGAGAGGACCGAGAGCCTGCTCTTCATTGACGAGAGCGGACATGCGGCACCGCAGTCCATACCTAGCCAGCCGGTTCTCGCACTGGGCGCTGTGGCCCTGACTCGGCAGGAAGCTGAGAGGTACGTAGAGCGGGCTGATGCCTTGAAGCGTCACTTCTTCGATCCAGCGGCTGTTACGTTTCACGAGCCTGCAATGCGCCGGCATGAGCAGGCCTACTACTTCAGCGGTGACGAGGGCAAGCAAGCAGAATTCGATGAGGCCATCAACGAGCTTGTCATGAACACTGAGTTTGTCGCCTTCGGAGCGGCCATCCGCAAGGACGCGTTCGCCAAGGAGTTCACGGACAGGGGGCTCGACCCCTATCTGCCTGCCAACCCCTACGCGGTCGCCATCACGATGCTCCTGGAGCGGTATGTCGACTACTTGCTGGTGTCAGGAGAGCGTCGGTACATGGGAAGGGTGACGTTCGAAAGCCAAGGAGCGCGAGAAGATGCCGAACACCAAGTTCAATTCGCCCGCCTTCTATTGGATGGGACTCAGTGGGTTCCAGAGTCGGCATTCCAGCAAGCCATTCAACCTGGCGCCACCTTCGTTCCAAAGTCGGGCTCACATCCAACGGAGTTAGCGGACCTCTTTGCACGGGACCTTTACGAATGGACCCGGTCGGGATGCCGGGCAGAACCCCTCCGGTGGAGCACATTTGCCGAGAAGATCTACTGCCGAGCCGATGGGAAGAACGGAAAGTTCGGAGTGAAGATCTTCCCGGACTCGGACATCAGAGAGTTGATTGAGGCACACAGAGCAGAGTGCCTTCATGCAAGGACAAATTAAAAGCGCCTCAGCTCGGGGAGCAGAGGCGCCGGTGCCGGAAGACGGCACCCACTCTTAAGAGTCTAGCTCCTTGGAGAAGTTAATGTCCATGAGGAGTTGGCGCTCCCTTAGGCCATCATCGCTCCGTCGACCGGGAGGAAGACGCCGCTGACGTAGGAGGCCTCGTCGGAGACGAGGAAGGTGACGACGTTCGCGATCTCGTCGGGCGAGCCGAGGCGGCCGCCATCGAGCGTGGGACCGGTGCCGCCACCGCGAGCGGCGGGCGGGTCGTCGTCTCCGCGCATCTCCGCCGCCTCCGCCGCGGCGGTGTGGAGCATGGGGGTGTCGATGGTGCCCGGACAGATGGCGTTCACGCGCACGCCCTGGGGGCCGTAGGCGCGCGCCAGCGAGCGGGTAAGGTTGATGACGCCCGCCTTGGTCGAGCCGTAAAGCCCCTGCAGGGGCACGCCATGCAGGGCCGAGACCGACGAGGTGTTCACGATCGCGCCGCCACCCGCCGTGATCATGTGGCGGATGGCGTAACGGCAGCCGAGGAGCACGCCGCGCAGGTTGATCGCCATCATCTGGTCCCACTTCTCCATCGGGTCGTTGATGGAGTCGAACCAGAAGTGGACGGCGGCGTTGTTGTGGACGATGTTCAGGCCGCCGAGCTCGTTCACGGCGTAGGCGGTCACCGCCTGCCAGTCGTCTTCACTGGAGATGTCGGCGTGGACGTAGTGCGCCTCGCCACCGGCGGCGGTGATCGCCTCGACGGAGGCGTGGCCGGCCTCGTCGTTCACGTCGGTGGCGATGACGCGGGCGCCCTCGCGGGCCCAGCGTCTAGCCACCGCCTCGCCCATGCCCATGCCCGCTCCGGTGACGATCCCGACCTTGCCTTCGAGGAGCATCTCGCCCCCTCCTTCTGTTTCGTGCGTCGCAGCCGAATGGTGGCCGCGTGCGCGTCAGCCTACCCGATTCGGGTCGGGGGGCGGCAATCGCAAACCCTGCTCCCGCTCTGCTACGATCCGGCGCGAAACCGCAGACCCATACGGTCTCGAAGCGAGGGCTCTCACCATGACCGAAACCCTGACCGGCACCAACCGCTCCGGAGGCGTCGCCTACACCCAGCTTCTCGCTGAGGACAGCCACCCCGTCCCCGAGTACCTGCTGCGCGACTCCCCGCTCGAGGAGGGACAGCCCACGCGCGTGCCCGTCGAGCGCTACACCTCGCGCGAGTGGCACGACCTTGAGATCGAGAAGCTCTGGAAGCGCATCTGGCAGATGGCCTGCCACGAGGACGACATCCCCGACGTGGGCGACTACCTCGTCTACGACCTCGCGGACCTCTCTTACCTGGTCGTGCGCGTGGGCGAGGAGGAGTTCAAGGCGTACTACAACGCCTGCCTCCACCGGGGCCGCCTGCTCCGCCAGGAAGACGGCAAGCGAGCGCGCGACCTGCGCTGCGCCTTCCACGGCTGGACCTGGAACCTGGACGGCACGCTCAAGGAGATCCCCTGCCAGTGGGACTTCCCCTACGTGAACCCGGACGAGCAGTCGCTGCCCGAGGTGAAGGTGGCGCGCTGGGGCGGCTTCATCTTCATCAACCCCGATCCCGACGCCGAGCCGTTCGAGGACTTTGTCGGTGACCTGGAGAGCCACTTCACGCTGCTGCCGTACGAGAAGCGCTACAAGGAGGCGCATGTCGCCAAGGTGCTGCGCTGCAACTGGAAGGTGGCGCAGGAAGCCTTCATGGAGGCCTACCACGTCGTCGCGACGCACCCGCAGATCCTGGCGGGCATCTGCGACGCCAACTCGAAGTACGACGTGTTCGGGAACTACGCGCGCGCGATCACGCCGAACGGCGTACCCAGCCCGCACCTCTCGAACGTGCCCGAGGAGGAGCCGCTGCCGGACGCGAGCCCCTTCAAAATGCGGCACCCGCTCACCGGGGCCATCTACGACGCGCAGGAGGACAGCACCGTCCTCGTGACCGCCAGGGACGGGCGCTCGGGGGTCTTCACGGAGGGCGGCACCTGGCTCAGCGGGGAACTCGGCGAGGCCGACCCGCACATGTGCCAGTGGCTCGCCGGGAAGCAGCTGGAGGCGGACGACGAACTCTGGCGGAGGCGGCGTGGGAACATCCTCCCCTCAGGCGACAACGGCGACAGCGAGCAGGTTGAGGCCGAGAGCGCAGCCGAGGAGCTGGACAAGCGCATGGAGCAGATGACCGCGGCGCCCTCGAACGGCGCCTCGGTGCGCGAGATCGGGGCGGCGGCCATCCGCGAGGGCCTGCGCCCGGTGCTCGGCGACGTGATGGACAACGTGCCCGACGCGGAGTTGAACGACAGCATCTACTTCACGCTGTTCCCGAACTTCCATCCGTGGGGGTCGTTCAACCGCATCGTCTATCGCTTCCGCCCGAACGGGAACAATCCCGACGAGAGCATCATGGAGACCCTCTACCTGGCGCCCTACCCGCCGGACGGCGAGCGTCCGCCGGCCGCTCCCATCCACTGGATCGATGTCGACGACGACTGGACGGAGGCGCCGGAGCTGGGGATGCTCGCGCGGGTCTTCAACCAGGACACCTACAACCTGCCGCGCGTGCAGCTGGGCCTGCACGCGACCAGGAGGGAGTTCGTGCAGTTCGGGAACTACGGCGAGACGAAGATTCGCCACTTCCACGCGCTGCTCGAGAACTGGGTCTCGCGGGAGTAGCGGCCGGCGCCATCAGCGAGTACGACCGGAGGGGCGGCCAGGCCGCCCCTCCTCTGTGCTGGGCTGGCGGGACCGCTTGCGAAGAGGCATCATGGAGTCATGAGTGCGAGCGAAGGCAAGGGGCAGGCGGCGCCACCAGGACCGAAACCGAAGGTTGAGATACCACCGCCTTCACAGAAGCCCCCGCACGTGACGCCGAGAGGCTATCCGCGAACCTTCCCCGCGCCAGGATCACCATCCGCGAACGACTAGGCCAGCAACGCCGCTATCAGCGTTAGCCCTAGCACCCCTATCTCGATCAGGAAGAACACAAGCTGTCGGTCGACCAGGCGTGCGATCTTGTCGACCGTCTGATCGGCTGCTGGGACTACCGCCTCGATGTACTCCAGGGCCGCCCAGAGCGCTAGCTGATCGTTGCTCCAGCCGTGTTCTTCGTCGCCTACGAGGGCGGCCAGGAAGTCAGCGCTCGGAGCATCCGGAAGACGTGCCGCACGCTCCGCGAGGACTGCAAGCACGGCTGAGATGCCAAAGAGAAACAGCGCCAACGATGCGCCGGCTATCACGCCGATTCGGAGTGCGGTGTCAGCATCGGCAACCCTCACAGGGATTGCGAGGAAGGCGATACCGGCCGCCACGGCCAACGCGCCCACGCTGAGGTAAGCGCGGGACTTCACTCGTGACTCGTCTACGGAGCGGTGTTGGTAGTCGTTCAGCCGGACCATCTGGTCGAGGAGCAGGCGGGCGCCGGGAATCGAGTTGGGTTCGCTCGTCTGTGCGGTAGTCGTAGGGCTAAAGATACGAAATTCGGCCTATTCTTCCCTAAAGCCGCCAAGGGCTGCCGCGATGTCTTCGGGCTGGCTCACCGCTGTAGCCAGCGGTAGTGGATCTCGCTCGCCCAGGCGGTGAGGCCGGGAAAGACGTCGGCGAGGACGTGGGCGATGCGCATCAGGGGCTGCATGTGCACCTCGGGCGAGGGGCGGCGCACCGAACGCACGATCGCGCGCGCCACCTGCCCCGGCGTCTGCACGGGGCCGAGGGGGGCGGGGACGTACTCCGAGGAGTAGGAGGGCGCGTTCGCGAAGAACTCCGTGTCCGTGCTCGCCGGGAGCAGGAGCGTCACGCTCACGCCTGAGCCTGCCAGCTCCCCGCGAAGCGCCTGCGTGAGGCCCGTCAGGGCGAACTTGCTGGCGGCGTAGGCGCCGTGGTACGGCCAGCTGCGCTTCCCCACGACCGAGCCGACGTTGACGATGTGGCCCCAGCCCTGGCAGCGCATGTGCGGCAGGACCGCGCGAATGGCGTGGTGCACGCCGAGCACGTTCGTCTCCAGCACATCGCGGAAGGCTGCCTCGGGCGTGTCCTCGATGCGTCCATAGAGGCCATACCCGGCGTTGTTCACGAGGACGTCGATGCGCCCGAAGCTGGCGATGGCCGCCTCGACCAGTGCGTCCACCTGCTCGCGCTGGCGCACGTCGCAGGGGACCGCCAGGGTGTCGACGCCGAATCGCTGTTCGAGGCGCTCGGCGAGGCGCTGGAGGCGCTCCTGCGAGCGCGCCGCCAGCACGAGGGCGGCGCCCTCGCTGGCGAAGCGCACAGCTGTCGCCCGTCCGATGCCGGCGCTCGCGCCCGTTATGACGACAACGGGGGCGCTCATTACGCGAGGAGGTCGTCGCCGAGGAGGACGGTATCGCGGGCCACGCGGGCGACGATCGGCGTCCCCGCGCGCAGGGCCCGCAGCGCGGGGCGGAGCGCCATCGCCAGGCGCCCGCCGCCGAGCCAGTCGGAGGGGCGCAGCGCGATCTTCAGCGCTATCGCGAGGTCGCCCTTGTCGCCGTTCCAGTTGCGCAACGACACGGGCAGCGCCATCGCGGCCGGGTCGATGACCGCGTGCAGGGCCATCCAGTTGGCGCCGTGCTCGACGGCCAGGCGCGCGAAGGCAGCGGTTTCCATGTCGACACCGGCGGCCCCGTGCTCGTTCCACAGGTCACGCTTGGCATCGGGCGTGGCGACGGGGCTCCCCACGGTCACCAGCCGCGAGCAGACGAACTTCGGGCCTTCGTTCCGGAGGGCGCGGCGAGCGCTCGTGACCGTCATGGGGGGAGGCTGCAGTGCCTCGCCCTCCTCGTCCATGACTTCCCGCGCGAGGATCAGGTCACCAGGGCCAAGGGAGGGATCGAGCCCGCCGCAGAGACCGCCGATGAGCACGGTGTCGGGCTTGTGTTCGCGGAGAAGCCCGGCCAGAGCCTGCCGGCCCGCCTCGCCCGTGCCCGTGACGTGGCACGCGGAGCCGAGCGCGCGCGCCTCGCGCGTCGTGGGCGCCACGATGAGGAGGCTCACGAACTCCCGCGGCCGCCTAGCGTGCCGAGCGCCGCGCGGACGCCCTCAAGGGGGCTCGACATGGTCGCGCCCACGGCGGTGGCCTCATAGCCGCAGTGGGCCATGCAGTTCGTGCAGCGCGCATCGCGGCCGTAGCCGTAGCGGTCCCACTCCGTCTCCTCGATCAGCTCGACGAAGTTACTGGCGTAGCTCTCGTTCATCAGGTAGCAGGGGCGCTGCCAGCCGAGCACGCTGCGCGTTGGATTGCCCCAGGCGGTGCACTGCATGGCGCGCTTCCCCTGGAGGAAGTCGAGGAAGACGGGCGTGTGGAAGAAGCGCCAGCGCCGCCGGTCGGGCGAGTCGAGGATGGACTTGAAGGTCGAGATCATCTCGGGACGCTTCAGGAAGACGCTCTGGTTGGGCGCCTTCGGGTAGTCGTACCCCGGAGAGACCATCATGCCGTCGACGTTCAGGTCGTCCATCAGGAAGTTGAAGAGGTCGCCCATCTCCTTGGGGGAGCTGTCGTTGAAGACGGTGGTGTTGGTGCTGACGCGGTAGCCCTGCTCCTTGGCCTTGCGGATGTTGGCCACGGCCTTGTCGAACACGCCCTCGCGATCGACGGACTTGTCGTGCTGCTCGCGCAGGCCGTCCATGTGGACGCTGATCGTGAGGTAGGGGGAGGGCGCGATCTTCGGCAGCCAGCGCTCGAGCAGGATGGCGTTCGTGCAGAGGTAGACGAAGCGCTTGCGCTCGATCAAGCCCTCGACGATCTTGTCGATCTGGGGGTGGATGAGGGGTTCGCCGCCGGCGATGGAGACGACGGGCGCGCCGCACTCGTCCGAGGCTTCCCAGCACTCCTCGGGGGAGAGGTAGGTGCTCAGGATCTCCTCCGGATGCTGGATCTTGCCGCAGCCCTCGCACTCGAGGTTGCAGCGGTAGAGCGGCTCCAGCATGAGCACGAGCGGGTAGCGCTCCTTGCGCAGCAGCTTCTGCTTGAGCAGGTAGCGGCTGACAGCGAACGCCTGGCGAAGGGGAATGCCCATCGTGGTTCCTCCGGGGGACTGGCGGCACAGCATACGGAGCGAACGGCGCGAAGGCTATGCACCGGTCGCCTCCACTGCGGCGGCCGCGGCGAGGCCGCTGCGAACGGCCGATTCCATGGTCGCGGGCCAGCCCGTATCCGTGTACGAGCCGGCGAGGAAGAGGTTGGGGAGCGGGGTGCGGGGTCCGGGACGGGAGAGGCCCGGCGCGGGCACGAAGGTGGCCTCCGGCTCCTTCATCACGCGGTAGTGCACGAGCCGGGCCTCGCGGGCGGCGGGGAGCGCCTCGCGCAGTTGCGGCAGCACCCGCGCGCACACCTGCTCCCGGGGGAGCGGGAAGAACTCCTCCGCCGGCGCGCTGATGGAGATCACGAGGTGCTGGCGCCCCGTCTCGTCCTCGCCGCCGACGCGGCTGCGGTTGAAGGCCCACTGCACCTCCGAGCGGATAAAGGCGGCGAAAGGGAAGTCGGCCACGGGGCGGTCGAACCAGAGGTGGAGGTTGAGGATGGGGGCGGGGCTGAACTGGGCGAGGGCCGCCAGCGATCCCTCGGCGCGCAGGTCCTCGGGGAGGAGGGGCAGGAGCCGCCACGGGGCTATCGCGCTCACGCAGGCGTCGTAGGAGCGCCGCTCGCCATCGCGCAGGAGCAGCGAGGCGACCCGCCCGTCCTCGACCTCGATGCGCTCGATGCGCGTGCGCAGCGAGACCGTGCCGCCGCGCTCTTCGATGGCGCGCATGGCGGGGTCGACGTGGAGAGTCGAGAGGCCGGCGGCGGGCACGGCCAGCGCCGCTGAACGGGAGTTCTTCTGGAAGCCCTCCTCCAGCACGAAGATCGACTGGCCGGCGCTTGCCTGGTCCGCGCGGCAGTTGAGCGTGGGGATGACGAGGAAGTCCCAGAAGTCGCGGATAGTGTCGGTCGACTGTCCCCGCTCGCGAAGCCACTCCTCGAAGGTGAGGTGCTCCAGACGCCCACGCTCGTGGACGGGAAGGAAGCGAAGGGAGAAGAAGGCGCGCACGATCTGGGCTTTCTGCCGCCAGGAGAGGTGGCGGTAGCGCAGGAGGGCGGGCGCGAGGTGGAGCCCGAAGGGCAGGTTCGCGGCCCACAGGTCGGAGCGCCGCCCATCGCGATCGAACACAGGCACGTGCAGGCGTTCCTGGCGGTAGGTGCGATCGAGCGTGCCCAGCCGTTCGAGGAAAGCGCGGTAGGCGGTGGTGCACTCCATGAAGATGTGCTGGCCGTTGTCGACCTCGTCGCCCGTTTCGTCGTCGCGGAAGGAGTAGGTGGCGCCCCCGGCCCGGGGGCGGCGCTCAAGCAGCTCGACCTCGTGGCCGCGATCGGCGAGCTCCACACCGGCGGCCAGCCCGGCGAGCCCGGCGCCGATGATCCCGACCCTCATGGCGGCGCCGTCGTCAGCCCGATCGCGCGGGCCCCAACAGGGCGGCGGAACCCCAGAGACGCGCGATCGCGGAGGCCTTTTCGCGCCCGCTCAGGCGCACGCGCTCGGAGAGCACGTCGTAGTCGCGCGCCTCGATGCGCTGGAGCAGCTCGAAGTAGACGCCCTGCAGCACGTTCACGCACATGCGGGAGCGAACGTCGAGGAGGGGCAGGAGGTGGCGTCCGCGGCGGAAGTAGCGGTGGGCGCGCTCGCCCTGAGCCGCCATCATCGCGGTGAAGCGCTCGTCGTAGGTGCAGGCGAGGATGTCCTCGGGCGTGAGGTTGTGGGCGTTCAGCTCGTCGGTGGGGAAGTAGACGCGGCCGCGTTCGGCGTCCTCCTTCACGTCGCGCATGATGTTCACGATCTGCAGGCCGATGCCCATGCTGGTGGCGAACTCCTCCGAGCGAGGGTGGGGCTTGGCGCCGAAGATGGAGACGCAGATATGGCCCACCATGGAGGCCACGCGGTAGCAGTACTGGCGCAGGTCGGGCCAGGCTTCGTAGCGGTTGATGGTGAAGTCCATCTCGACGCCGTTCACCAACTCCTCGAAGTGCGCCTGGGGCATGGCGAAGCGATCGACGGCGTCGCCGAGGGCGACGAAGAGCGGTCCCTGGCGCGAGCCCGCATAGCAGGCCTCGAGGCGCTCGCGGGCGAGGGCGATCTCGTGCTCCTGGCGCGAGCGGTCCGTGAGCTCGTCGGCGATGTCGTCCACGTAGCCGCTGAAGGCGTAGGCGGCGTAGATGGCGTTGCGCTTCTCCGCCGGCAGGATGGTGAAGGCGTAGTAGAAGTTGGAGGCGCGGTCCCTGGTGTAGGCCTTGCACCAGGCGTAGGCCTCCTCCGGTGTAAAGCGCTCATCGGCGTGAGCAGCGAGCTCCGCCAGCACATCGAACGCCATGCAGTCCCCTTTCCCGCTCTACTCAGAGTCCCAGTGCAATACGTGCGCCGTTGGTGAGCGCCAGCCGCGCCTTGGCGGCCTTGGTGACGCGCGGACGGGCGCTGAGCGTGTCGTAGCCGGCCGCCTCGATGGCGTCGAGGATGGCCTCCCCGCCGAGGCGGAAGAGGCGGATGTCGGTCCGCACCGAACGCGAGACGCGCGCCTCGAGCTTGCGGCCCTCGGCGAAGCAGGTGCGCGCGCGCTTCACCTCGAACCGCATCAGCTCGCGGAAGCGCTCATCGAAGCGCCGGTCGACAATCTGCTGGTCGTCGCAGCGGAAACGCTTGAGGTCTTCCTGGGGCAGGTAGATGCGTCCCTTCTCGATGTCGACGGAGACGTCCTGCCAGAAGTTCGCGAGCTGGAGCCCGATACAGGTCTGGTCGGAGAGCGCGATGCGCTCGGCGTCGCGGTAGCCGAGCAGGGCCAGCACCATCTGGCCGACAGGGGTGGCGGAGTAGCTGCAGTAGGTGAGCACGTCCTCGTAGCTGGCGAAGCGGGAGACGCGCTGGTCCATGCGATTGGCCTCGATCAGACGGAGGAAGGGATCGAGGGGAATCTCGCAGCGCTCGATGGTGCGCGCGAGGGCGATGAGGAGGGGCCGTCGCGGGTTCCCGGCGACGGCGTCGAGCAGGTCCTGCTCCCATGCGTCGAGGAGCGCGAGGCGGTCGCCCTCGGCCTCGTCGCCGAGGTCGTCGGTGTAGCGACAGAAGGAGTAGACGGCGAAGAAGTGCCGCCGCAGCTTCTTGGGGAGGAGGAAGGAGACGACGGTGAAGTTCTCGTCGTGGCGGCGGGCGTAGCGCTCACACCAGCGGTAGGCCTCGCGGGGGGTGGTGGGGCGCTCGACCGGCCACCGCCGAAGACTGTCGTCGGTCCCGGCGGTCATCCCAGGGGGTCCGTGCCGGGCAGGTGGATCGGCTGTCCGTCGCGCAGGCGGCGGTAGCGGCCCAGCGCCCAGAGGGGCCAGTAGTTGCAGTAGAGGTGGTACTTGAGCATGAAGTCCCGCGGGAAGCCCGTCCCCGTGAAGTGTGGCTCGATCCATTCGCCGTCGGCTGTCTGCGTGCGTACCAGGTACTCGATGCCGCGCACGGTGGCGGGGTAGTCCGGCGGCTCCAGGGCGAGGAGGGCGAGCAGCGCCCAGGCCGTCTGCGAGGCGGTGCTGGGTCCCTGGCCCCGCAGGGAGGGGTCCTCGTAGGTGGCGCAGCTCTCACCCCAGCCGCCATCCGGCTGCTGGTGGTGTTCGAGCCAGCGCACGGCTCGCCGCAGACGCGGGTCGGCGGGGTCGACCCCCGCGGCGATGAGGGCCGGCACGGCCGCCCCGAGCCCGTAGAGGTAGTTCACCCCCCAACGCCCCCACCAGGAGCCGTCCCGCTCCTGCGTGTCCCAGAGGTAGTCGAGGGCGCGCTCGATCATCTCATCGCTGGAGGGCGTGCCGTCGAGCGCGAAGGCCTCGACGATGTGGGCGGTCACGTCCTCCGTGGGGGGGTCGAAGGTAGCGCCAAAGTCGGCGAAGGGGATGCGCGAGACGAACTCGTCGTTGTTGTTGCGGTCGAAGGCGCCCCAGCCGCCGTTGGTCGACTGCATGGCCCGCAGCCAGACCTTGGAGCGATGGAAGGGGGCGTCCTTGCCGCGCAGGTCGAGCAGGCGCAGGGCGATGAGCACCTCCGCGGTGTCGTCCGTATCGGGGTAGAGCTCGTTGGAGAACTCGAAGGGGAAGCCGCCGGGCTCGATTCCGGGCACGGTGAGGGCCCAGTCGCCAAGGCTGCTGACCTCGTGGGCGAGGAGCCAGCGGCCCGCCTGCACGAGCGCCTCGTCGGCGGCGGGGACGCCCGCCTCGCGCAGGCCGGTGACGGCGAGGGCCGTGTCCCACACGGGCGAGAGGCAGGGCTGCACGGAGAAGGTATCGCCGCGGCGCAGGGCGAAGTCGCCAAGGAAGCCGTCGAGCCCCTTGCGCATGACGGGGTCGTCCTTCGAGTAGCCCCGGCACTTGAGGGCGATGAGCGAGTAGACCGAGGGGGGCTGGATGACGCCCCAGGTACCGTCGGCCTCCTGGTGCTCAATGATCCAGCGCTCGCACTCCTCGAGGGAGTACTCGCGGAGCGGCTTCCAGGGCAGGCGCTCGTGCGCGTGCAGCAGGCGGTCGATGGCGAGGAAGGCGTTGCGCCAGGTGAAGGGCCAGCGATCGCGGCGCAAATGGAGGGAGTGGCGGTCTTCGGGATCGAGGTAGAGCTCGTCGACGTGGGCGCTGGCGGGGATGGGCACGACCGGCCGGTAGGCCCAGACCACGAGGATCGCGACGATGGTGGCCCGCGCCCAGGAGGCGAACATGTAGATGTTGAGCGGCGAGGAGACCGGCATCAGGATCGACTCGGGGGGCATGGCGGGCAGGGAGGACCACTCGAACTGCCCGAAGAGCGACAGCCACAGTTTCGTGAAGATGCGGGTGGCGGCGACGCCGCCCCGGGAGCGGATGAAATCGCGGGCGCGCTTCATCTCCTCCCGTTCGGGATCGACGTCCGCCAGCTTGAGGGCGAAGTAAGCCTCGGTGCTGATGCTGACGTCGCCGGGGCCGCCCCAGTAGACGGGCCAGGAGCCGTCTTCGCACTGCAGCCCGAGCAGGTAGCGGACGATGCCCTGCTCGCGTTCCGGCTCGGTGGCGCCGAGGAAGCGCTCGAGCAGGAGGTGCTCGGCCGCCATCGTCGCGTTCGATTCGAGCTCGGCCCACCAGTAGCCGTCCTCGGCCTGCAGGGAGAGGAGGTGCCTGACGCTGAGGTCGATGCAGGCGTCGAGGCTGGTGGCATCGCCAGGGGACGAGGCGGAGCCCGGATCCCGCTGGGTGGAACTTGGGGCCGTCACGCAGCCCCCACGAGGGCCTGGAGTCGCGCTTCCACCTCGTCGATGGAGCTATCGGGCGTGGAGGCGCCGGCCGTAAGTCCGATGCGACCGGCGCCCTCGAACCAGGCGGATTCGAGCTCGTGGGCGCTCTCGACGTGGTAGGTTCGCGCGCCCTCGCCCTCGCACACCTGGCGGAGGTGGCGCGTGTTGGCGCTCTTCTTTCCGCCGACCACGACCATCACGTCGACCTGGTGGGCGAGCTCGGCGGCGGCCGCCTGCTGGCCCGTGGTGGCGTGGCAGAGGGTGTTCACGACGTGCATCTCGAAGTTCGCCTCGCGCTGGAGGAGCATGAGGTTGCCGACGAAGTGGGCGAAGTCGTCGATCTTGTGGGTGGTCTGGGCCATGACGCCGATCTTGTTGGGGAAGCCGCCGGGGAAGGTCTCGATCAGCTCGCGCAGATGCTCGATGTCGGCGTGCTCGACAACGGTCACGCCGGAGCGGCCCTGTTCATCGACGGCCCAGCCGATGATGCCCCGCACCTCCTTGTGGCCGGGGTCGCCAAAGATGAGCGCATGCCAGTTGTCGCGCACGAATTTCTGGGCGTAGCGCTGGGCGCGGGTGACGACGGGGCAGGTCGTGTCGATGATGTTGAGGCCGGCGTCCTCTAGGTCACGCAGGACGCGCTCGCCGACGCCGTGAGCGGTGATGGCGATGCGCCCCGAACCGACGCGGGAGGCGGTGACGGCGCCGAAGTCGCCGTCGACCTCATCGGGGCCGGGAAGCTGGTGCACGCCGGTGCGCTCGAGCTCCTCGACGACATGGGGGTTGTGCACGATCTCGCCAGCGCTGGCGATGGGATGCTCAGGCGTCGCCTCGTCCTCCATGATGTGGACGGCGCGGCGCACCCCCATGCAGAAGCCCATTTCGCTGGCTCGGATGATCTCGGTCATCCCTGACCTCCCTCGACCGGGTCTGCGAAGGTAAAGTATCGGTAAAGCATAAGGCAACCCCCAATCGCGGGGTTCTAGCGAAGCTTCACGGCCGTTCCATAGACGAGCACCTCGGCGGTGCCCTGCATCACCGAAGCGGTGGCGAGGCGCAGCGCCACGATGGCGTCGGCGCCCAGCGCCTCCGCTTCCGCCGTGACCCGCGCGAGCGCCTCCTCGCGGGACTCGACGAGCAGTTGCCGGTAGGCGCCGATCTGCCCGCCTGCGATGCTCTTGAGGCTGGCGAGGATGTCGCGCCCGATGTTCCGCGCACGCACGGAGTTCGCCGTGACGAGGCCAAGCGTCTCCGCTATCTCGCGCCCCGGAACCTGGTCCGACGTGGTCATGATCATGGATGAGCCTCCAGTTGGTTTCGGCCGCCGACGGCGGGATGATACGGCAAGCGTCCTTCCCGGCGGCCCCGCATCAGGGGAGGGAGCCGACCTCGTCAAGGTCGACGCCTTCCAGGAAGTCGATGCCTTCCAGGAACAGGTCCACCGCGTCGCGGAAGTCATCGGGGAGGATGGAGAGGACGAAGGGCGCGCCATCGAGCATCCTGGTGGCGATGGGGGAGCCCTCAATGTGCGAGCGCAGGTCGGGCTGGGGGAAGATGACCAGGGCCACGAGCAGCACCTGGCAGAGCAGCAGGCCCTGGAGGAAACCGAACGCCCCTCCGGCGATGTGATCGGCGCCACCAAGATTGAGGATGTCGGCGCTGCGCCGCAGGAGATAGCCCAGGAGCTGCCCGGCGACGATGACGCCGATGAGGATGGCGAGGAACGAGATCAACCCCGCGGCGACGCTGTTGTCCACGATGGGTTCGACCTTGGGAACCATGTCGTCGTAGAAAACGCCGGCCACGGGCACGGCCAGGATGAGCGCCGCCAACCCCACCAGTTCCCGCAGGAACCCCCGCCGGAACGCCCGCCACGTGAGCAGCGCCACCACAACGATGATGACCAGGGAGACCCAGTTCACGCACGTTCCATGTTACGGCAGCACCGTCCAGTGAACGTGCAAAGGCGCCTTACCAGGCCGTTCGTACAATGAGGGCATGCGCCCCGACCTGATGGACCTGCTCGCCTGCCCCCTCTGCAAGGGGGAGCTGACGCTCACGGTGGTGGATGAGGAGGGGGGCGAGATCCTGAGCGGCGGGCTGGACTGCGCCGCCTGCGGCGAGACCTATCCGATCGAGGACGGCATCCCCAACCTGCTGCCCCCGGAGCTGCGCGAGGCATGAACGCCCCGGAGCCCCCGCCCGCGGCCCGCGAGCCGCTGCACTGGACGCAGGTTGCGAACGGGGGCGGGCTGCTGCTGCTGGCGGCGGTGGCGGTCGCGGGGGCGCGCGCCTCCCTGCGAGTAAGCTGGCTGCTGGCGCCCGTGGCCCTGGCGCTCCTCGGGATCGCGGCGCTGGCGGGCTGGGGGGCGGCCGTGCAGCTCTCAGGCGGCGCCCACATGGACGACCACCCCTGGGTCTGAGGCGTTCCGGCCGCTAACTGAGCGCGCGGAGGCGGACGCCGGTGCGCTCGTGACCGCTCGTCTCGAGTCCCTCGAGGAGTGCTGCGGCGGTTCGTCCCAGCAGGGGCAGGGGACCGGACAGCACCTCGGCGAGGGGCAAGAGCACGAAGGCGCGCTCCGTGATGCGGGGGTGGGGCACGGTCAGCGTCTCGCTCGCAACCTGGCGGTCGCCGCAGAAGAGGACGTCGACATCGATGGGGCGGGGCCGCCAGTGTCCGCTGGGGCGGCGGCCCAGCAGGCGCTCGACCTCCTTGGCCACGGCCAGCACTCCCTCCGGGGCCAGTTCCGTCTCGACGGCGACGACGGCGTTCAGGTAGCGGGGCTGGTCTGGAGGGACGGGGGGCGTCTCCCAGACGGAGGAGACGCGCACCGCAGGCGCTCCGCGTTCGGCGAGCAGATCGAGCGCGGCCTGGAGGTTGGCGGGGCGGTCGCCAAGGTTGGAGCCCAGGGCAAGGACGGCTTCGCTCATGGCGCGCGCCACCGGCCCCGGCTGATTGCGTCGGCCACCGCCACCACCTTGCGCATGGCCGCCACGTCGTGGACGCGCACGATGTCGACTCCCCTGGCGATGGCGATGGCGACCGCGGCGGCAGTGCCCTCGAGGCGCTCCTCGACGGGCGCATCGAGCACGAGCCCGAGCGTCGACTTGCGCGAGGGCCCGAGCAGCAGCGGCAGGCCGGCGACCGCGAGCTCGTCCAGGCGCCGGATCACCTGGAGGTTCTCCTCCGGGGTCCAGCCGAAGCCGAAGCCGGGGTCGAGGACGATGCGCTCGCGCGGGATGCCCGCCTCCGAGGCAATGCGCAGGCTCTCCCCCCAGCCGGCGAGGACGTTCGCGACGACATCGCCGGGGGGGCGCCCGCGCTGGTTGTGCATCGCCACGAGGCCCGCCCCACGGGACGCCACCACCGCCGCCATGCCGGCATCGCCGCGCAGGCCGGTGATGTCGTTGACCATGTCGGCGCCGCCATCGAGCGCCGCCTCCGCCACCTCGGCGTGCTGCGTATCGATCGAGATGGGGAGGTCGGTCGCGGCGCGGATGGCGCGGATGGCGGGCAGCGCTCGCGCCGCCTCCTCGGCGGGGGTTACGGGGTCGGCGTCGGGCCGCGTCGATTCGGCCCCGACGTCGATTATGTCGGCTCCCGCCTCGGCAAACTCGCGAGTAAGGGCGGCGGCGGCGGCGGCGTCCGCGCCGAGACCGTCGCCGCTGAAGGAGTCGGGCGTGACGTTCACGACGGCCATGACGTAGGTGCGGGCGCCCCACGCGAAGTCGCGCCCCCGCAGGGTAAGGGCGGGCGCGGCGTAGGCGCGGGCGGTGGGGCGCGTGGAGGCGGGGATGGCGGCCCTCCTACGGTTCGAGCGTGTACTCCTGCTCGCTGGCGGCCCCGTCCTCGATGTGGAAGACGCGCACGTCGGGGCGCTCGCGGTTCGCGATGCTGACCACGATGTGCACGTAGGGCGGGCCGAAGAAGGCGCTCATCATGCGGGTATCCGTGGGGCTGGGGCGGGCGGGGCTGCCCGTGTGCGAGTGGTAGAACCCCGCGAGCGAGTCGCCCGCCTCGTCCATCGCTTCCTCAATGCGGCGCTGTTCGCGGAAGTCGATGCTGAAGCGGTAGGGACTCGCCTCGGCGTTGACGGCGGGGTGCAGGGTCGTGGCCTTGCCCTCGCGCGCCCCGATGATGCCGCAGCACTCGTTCGGCGCTTCCTCGAGGGCGTGCGCGATCATCTCGTTGAGGTGCTCCTGGCGAAAGGTGATCACGGAGGCCATCGCTTCAGTCTACCGCCGCGGGCCGTGCGCTCCCGGCGCTACTGCCCGTAGCCCTCGGCCCGCAGCCGCCGCCAGATCTCGCCGCTGGAGGAATATCGCTCCATTAGGTAGGGATACACCGCCTTCACACGGAAGAGCGTCTCCATGCACTCCTGGGCAAGGTGGCGGTCGAGGACGGCGGGGTGGGAGTCGGGCTCGACCACGTCGATGGCGAGGCCGTCCTCGTAGCCGCCGGGGGCGGCGGGCATAGCGGGGGGTTGGTCGGCGAGGATGCCCGCCTCCGAGAGCGAGGCGATCGTCTCGCGCAGGCGGTCGCGGAAGGTGGCCGTGACGCGACTGCCCTCGAGGTGGCGCTCGGCCTCGCCTTCGAGCAGGCCGAGCACGCGCGCGGTCACGTAGTCGACGCGGAAGCCGTCATCGCCGGCGGCGCGGGCGGGGGGAAGGCCCACGCAGAGCACGCCCAGGAGGGATCGCTCGATGTCGCCGAGGCTCTCGGGCGCGGGTGAGGGGCGGGGTTCGGTCATAGGGGGCGATGGTAGCAGAGGGGTGGGGGCGATCCGGCCGGGTCGCGCGCTCGGGAGCAGGTGCTACGATCGATCGCCGTCGGGTGGAGGCGCACCGCCATGGAAGCGACAGCGGTCACGATTCGCGTACCCGCCACGAGCGCCAACATCGGCACTGGTTTCGATTGCCTCGGACTGGCGCTCGACCTCTTCGCCTCGGCCACGCTGACGTTCAGCGAGGCCGAGCAGCCCCCCACGAACGACGTGGGCGAGAAGATGGTGCTCTCCGCCGCGCGGACCGCCTACGAACGCATCGGGCGCGCGAGCCCGGCCGGGCTGTCAGCGCGCTACACGGTCGCCATCCCCCTGGGCCGGGGGCTGGGCGCGAGCGCCGTCGCGCGGGTGGCCGGCATCCTGGCCGTGAACGAGCGCGAGGGGCGCCCGCTCGACGAGGACGCCTGCCTCGCCCTGGCCGCCGACCTCGAGGGGCACGTCGACAACGCCTGCCCCGCCCTGTTCGGGGGCGTGCAGGCCTGCGTCGAAACCGCCGACGGCTTCGCACGCGTGCGCTGCCGCTACCCGAGCGACCTGCAAATCGCGCTTCTCATCCCGGACCACTCGATGCCCACCAGGGAGGCGCGCCGCCTCCTGCCCGACAGCTACAGCCGGCAGGACGCGATCCACACGAGCAGCCGCCTCGGGCTGCTCGTGGCGGCACTCGCGGCGGGGCGCGCGGACCTGCTCGACGAGGCCACGCAGGACCGCTTCCACCAGCGCCAGCGCTCCGTCCTCTTCCCACCCCTGTACGACGTGTTCGCAGCGGCGAAAGGCGCGGGCGCGCACGCCGCCTGGCTCAGCGGGGCCGGCAGCAGCGTGGCGGCCTTCACCTCCGAGGAGACGAGCAGAAATGTGGCCAGGGCCATGCTCGACACGCTCCAGGGGGCGGGCATGTCGGGGCGAACGCTCGTGACGCGCATCGCAGCGAGCGGCGCCGAGGTGGCCCGCGTCGAGGTGGTGGACGTGTAGGTGGCTGTTGGCTCCTGGCTGTTGGCTCCTGGCTGTTGGCTATTGGTAGCTGAGGCGGAAGGGAGGGTAGTCGTCGTGCACGAGGAGCAGGTAAGCCTCGACCCGTAGCGAGTAGCGCACGACCGCGGCGCTGAAGTCGTAGAGGGGCTGGGGATAGCGCCCGGCGAGGACGACCGTGAGCCAGGCGAGCACGCTCACGGCCGTAAGCCCGGCGTTGAGGATGGCCAGCGCGGGGACGTGGGGGAGGAGCAGCGGCAGCCGCAGGACGACGCTGAAGCGGTCGCGGGTGGCGAGGGGTGGGGGAAGGGTGAGGGCGGCGGGGTAGCCGCCGTAGCCGAAGGAGGGGAACTCGTCACGCAGGAGGGTGGCGTAGGCGACCGCCTTCGCGCGCCAGCTCAGGAAGAACACGGCGAACTCGCGCAGGTCGCGTGGCTGGCGCCCCGTGACGACGATGACGAACCAGGACACGACCGTGGCCAGCGCCGTGATCACACCGAAGGCGCCGAGCGCGAGGGGGATGGTGAGCGGCGCGAGCCCGGCCACGATCAGGAGTGGGGAGACCACCACCCCGAACAGCGAGGGGCCACCGGTGAAGACGAGGTGGGGGAGGGCGAAGAGAAGGCGCAGACCGCCCGACAGCCGCAGTCGCCCTTCGTAGGCGGGCTCGACTTCGAACAGGACCGGATGCGCCGCGCCATCCCCGCCACCGAGCACGGCGCGATCCTAGCAGGGCGACATGAACCCCTCGGAGATGCGGGAGGGAGGCCGCAGCCTCACGTGCGCATGAAGCCGATAGCCGCCAGCCTCCGCACCCACCAGCGCCGCCCCGACCGCGTTCCCCACGTCCGCGTGATCGTCCGCGCGGAACGCTGGGGCGTCCCCCTGCTTCCCTGGGAGCGCCTCTACCGCGGCGATGAGCGCGACTGCCCCCACGCCCTCGCCGTCACCGGCGGGGGCGTGCTGGTGCGCGCCCGCAACGACGGCGGTTCGCTGTCGGTCTCTCGCGTGGCGAACCCCGGCCCGGACTCCTCGTGGAGCGCCTGGACGGCGCTCGGCCCGGTGGAGGAGGGGAGCGGGGTGGCGCTCGCCGCGCACGGAAACGAGGTGCTGCTCGCCTCCATCGGGGCGGGCGGGCTTGCGCTCACGCTGCGCCGCAGCACCGATGGAGGCGCCACCTGGGAGCCGGCCCGCGTCCTCGTGCGGGAAGCCGCCGCGATCGGCTGGGTGGCGCTGGCGATGCGGTCCGCGGACGGCGACACCTGCGCCTTCTACACGCAGGGGACGAACGTGCTCAAGGCGCTGCGCCGCCGCGCGGGAAGCTGGGACGCCGCCGGCGTCGCCTGGAACCGCGGCGCGGGCGTCTCCGCCCTGACCGGCGTGGCAGCCACACACGACGGCGCCGACTACCGCCTGGTCGTGAGCGGGCGCGCCCACCCCTCGGGGAGGAAGCAGGTCTGGTCGTGCCTGCTGGGCGACGCGGGCTTCCCACCGGACCTCTGGTCGGGCCTGAACGCCATCGCCGAATCCGACGCCTCCTCGGCGCGTGAGTTCGCCGGTCCGGGGATCTTCCGGCCCGGCGGGATCGACCAGCGCGCCTGCTTCGCCGCCCGCGACTCGGGCGGGGAGGCGCGCAGCCGCGTCTACTCGAGCCATCCGCCCGCCCTCGCCGGGGGCAATCCCGAGGGCTGGTCGGAGCCGGAGCCGCATGAAGCGGCGTCGGCCTTTGGCCTCTCCGTGGCAGCGCCCGACGCCGCCACCGCGTGGGGTTCCACACCCGACGGCGTCTGGCGCGCCCGCCTGGCGGGCAGCAGCGACGTGAGCGAGCGGCTCGTGGAGGCGTCCTGGCGGCTCGCGCCGTTCGCGACGCGCGCGCGGGTCGTGCTCGACGGCTCGGGCGGCGACCTCCCGGAGCTGGCGCCCGGCGGGACCGTCGAGATCGCGCCGGGGTACCGCTCCGGCACGGGCGGCGCCGCCGAGTACGGGCTGGCCGTGCACGCCGCCATCGATCACGTCACCCGCGAGAGCGCGGAGGGACAGGCCCGCACCGTGCTGGAGTGCTCCGGCCACTGGGAGCGCCTGGTGGCGTGGCGGGCGTCGCAGGTGTGGCAGTCGCCAGCGGGGGAGCTCTCGCGGGAGCAGCTCTTCGGGCGGCTGTGCGCCAAGGCCGGCATCCGCGTGGGCAGCCAGGCGGGGGCGGACTGGTCGGGCAGCCGGCCCGCCTTCGCCGTCTCGCCGGGCGAGTCCGGGCTGTCCGCCGCGCGACGGCTGCTGGGCGTGAGCCCCGTGGCGGTCATCTCCGACAGCAGCGGGCTGGCCGTCTCCCTGCCGGGGGACGAGATTCGCGAGCGCTACGGTCCCGACGACCACCCCATCGCCGGCGTGAGTCTGAGCGAGGGGGCGCCCCCCGCGAACTGGGTTCGCGCGCAGGGACCGGACCACGACGGGGACGCCCACGACTTCACCAGCATCTACCGGGACGGCCAGCGCCTGCGGCTGGTGCGCTCGCTCGACGCCGCGACCGAGGGCACGGCCCTGGACCATGCCGCCGCGGCGCTCGACCGGGGCCGCTGGGAGCGGCGCGCGGGCCTGCTCGTGGCGCCCTTTCACGCCGGGCTGGAGCTGTTCGACGCCATCGCCGTAACGGACGCGCGGCTGGGACTGCGGGAGCAGCCGTGCCGCGTGGTCGAACTGGGGATGGAGTTTGGCCGCCGCCCGGGCGGGCGGCCCCGCTACGACTCCATCCTCGGGCTGGGGGAGCTGGACTGATGGCGGCGCTGCGAGGAAGGCTGGTGCGCTTCGACGGCGGCAGGTGGCGGGCGGTGGTGCGGCTGGACGGCTCCGCCTCGATGGAGCTGACGGGCGTGGCCGTGAGCCGCGCGCTGGCCAGCCGCGAGATGGTCGCTGGCCGAACCGTCCTCGTCGAGACGGGCGAGGCGGGCGACCCCGCGGAGGCCATCCTCATCGCCGTGGTCGCGTGAATGGTGCGCTCGGGCGGCGCGTGTACACTCAATTTCGATGCCCTCGCCCCTGCTTCCCGGGCAGCCGGGTGGCGGCCCCTGCCGGGGCGCCGTCCGGTGATCCGCAGCCACGCCACGTACGGTCCCGGCAACGCTCTGCAGCGGACGCTCTCCTCGCTGCAGGAGCGTGAGTTCGCGTGGTATTTCGCCGGGAACTCCGCCTTCTTCATGGCGATGCAGATGCAGTTCGTGCTGCGCGCGCAGCTGGCGTACGACCTCACGGGCGGGCAGGCATCGAAGCTGATGTTGGTGACGGTGGGGGCGGCCGTGCCCATGATCTTCGTGGCCCCCATCGGAGGGCTCATCGCCGACCGCGTGAACAAACGCACCCTCCTGATCGTGACGCAGTCGGGAGCGGCGCTCGTGAGTCTCGTGACCACGCTGCTCATCCTCATGGGGCTGATGGAGTACTGGTACCTCTTCCTGTTGGCGTTCTCGGCGGGCTCGATCTTCTCGCTGAACATGCCCGCCCGGCAGGCGCTCGTGCCCCTGCTCGTTCCCCAGCACAAGCTCATGAACGCCGTCTCGCTGCAGATGAGCGGCATGAATCTCACCCGCATCATCGCTCCCGCCCTCGCGGGACTCCTGATCGTCCCGCTCGGCCTCATTGCGCCGGGTGAGGGCGACGGCGTGGGCTGGGTCTATCTGCTCACCTTCATGCTGTTCGCGGTGGCGGTCGCCTCCGAGTTCAAGCTCCCCAGCCACGGGATGCAGGCCGAATCGGAAGGGGAGAGCTTCACCGAGGGACTTCGCGGCGGCTTCCGTTACGCCATCTCGACGCCGGTGATCATGATGCTGCTCATCGCGGGCACGCTGATGCCGTTCTTCGCCTTCCCCGTGCAGATCATGCTCCCCATCTTCGCCGAAGACGTGTTCGGCCAGACGAAGGGCATGGGCTTCGGCTTGCTGATGGCGGCGGGCGGCCTCGGCGGCCTGATCGGCACGATCATCGCCGCCAACTTCGACGGTTTGCCGAACAAGGGGCAGATCATGTTCGTTGGGGCGGTGATCATGGGCGGCTTCCTCATCGCCTTCGGATCGACCAGCACCTTCATCCTGGGGCTGGTCTTCATCGGCGCCAGCAACGTTGGCCAGATGCTGTTCATGTCCTCCAACAACACGGCCATCCAGACGATCGCGCCCGAGGAGCTGAGGGGGCGGGTGATGTCGATCATGTTGATGTCCTTCGGGGTCATGCCGCTCGGGATACTGCCGCTGGGCTTTGCCGCCGACAGCATTGGAGCGCAGGACACGATCGTCTACGCGTCGATCGTGCTGCTGGCCGTGCTCGCTATCGCCTTCATGGCCGTGCCGCGGTTCCGCAACCTCCGCATTGATGTGCTGGCGACGGCCGAGCTCTCACCCGTACAGGCGGCCACGCTGCTCGCGGAAGGCAAGATCACGCGCGCCGAGGCGGACCGCCTCACGGGGAGAATGCGCCGCACGCCCCTGCCCGAGGGTGTCGGCCGCAAGCGATCGCCGGAGGAGCGGCTGGACGTGCCCGAAGGGGTCAGCCCCGCGCCGCCGCCATGACCACGCTCAGCGTCCTCGACCAGTCACCCGTGCGGCGCGGGGGAACCGCGGCGGAGGCGCTTGCGGAGACGGTGCAGCTCGCGCAGGCGGCCGACCGTCTCGGGTACGAGCGCTACTGGGTGGCGGAGCACCACAACACCTCCGCCCTCGCCTCCACCGCCCCGGAAGTGCTCATCGGCCAGATCGCGGCGCACACGAGCCACATCCGCGTGGGCTCCGGGGGCGTGATGCTCCCGCACTACAGCCCCCTGAAGGTGGCCGAGGCCTTTCGCCTGCTGGAGACGCTGCATCCCGGGCGCATCGACCTCGGCATCGGGCGGGCGCCCGGCAGCGACGCGCGCACGGCGCGGGCGCTCGCCCCCGGCGGCGTGCCCACGGACCTGCGCGCGTTCCCGAACCAGTTGCTCGACCTGTACGGCTTCCTCGCCGACGACTTTCCGCCCGACCACGAGTACCACGGGATCACCGCCATGCCCCGACCCCAGGGCATGCCCGCGCTCTGGCTGCTGGGCTCGAGCGACGTGAGCGCGGGCTACGCCGCCGAGCTGGGCTGGCCCTTCTGCTACGCCCACTTCATCAACTCGCACCGCGGGGAGACGGCCTTCGACGCCTACCGCAAGCTCTTCTCGCCCTCGCCGGTGGCAAGCGAGCCGCGGCCCTCGATCGCGGTCTCGGCGCTGGTGGCGGAGACGGCGGAGGAGGCGGAACGCCTGAGCTGGAGCCGCTGGGGCTGGCGGCTCATGGGAAGCCAGGCGCGGGGCGGCATTCCCCCGCCGGAGGAGGCGCTCGCCTTCGACTACAGCGAGCCCGAGCGCGAGTACCTGGAGATGCTCAAGCGCCGCTCCATCCACGGCGACCCCGCGCAGGTGCGCGAGCGCCTGCTGGCGATGGGCGAGCGCTACGGCGTGGACGAATTCGTGGTCGTCACGATCACCTACGACTTCGAGGCGCGGGTGCGGTCGTACGAGCTGCTGGCGGAGGCGTTCGCGCTGGAACCGCGAGCCTAGTCGCCGCCGATCACCACCGTCCACTCGCGTATGCGCCAGGAGGGCACGAGGCCGTTGGCCACGTACGGGTCGGCGGCGACGAACGCTTCGACGCGGGCGCGGTCCTCGACGGTGAAGACGAAGGCGGCGCCGTCGACAGGGTCGGCGAAGGCGCCGGCCATGAGGAGTTCGCCGCGCTCAAGGTACTCGTTCGCGAGGGCGAGGTGGTCGGCGCGAAAGGGCGCGCGCTTCTCGATGACGTTCTCGACGTAGTCGTAGAGGAGGACGAATCGCGTGGCCGGCATGGGCTACTCCTCCGCGGCGCCCCGCAAGAGCTTCATGAATTCGTCGTCGCCGTCGAGCAGCGCGAGCTTCGCATCGCCGGCGGCCTCGGCGGCGTATGTGGGCTGCCGATCGAGGGCGTCGCGCAGGTGGCGGAGGGCGGCCTCGCGGTCGCCCAGGCCGGCCGCGGCCTGGGCGGCGCCGTAGTGGGCGGAGGCGTCCCCGGGCGCGAGCCGCGCCGCCTCCTGGAAGCTGGCGAGCGCGTCCGCATGGGCGGCGGTCTCCAACTGCGCGAGCCCGCAATTGGCGACCACGGTCGCGTCCTCCGGGTTGAGCGCGAGCGCCCGTTCGAAGTCGGCCAGCGCCTCCGCAGGCTCGGCACGGTAGAGGCGCAGCATGCCCCGGTTGTTGAGCGCGTCGATGTCGGCCGGCGTCAGCTCGATAGCGGCGTCGTAGCCGGCCAGGGCCTCGTCGTACTCGCCGAGGCGGGTATAGGCGGTGGCGCGGTTGTAGAGCGCCGCGGGCAGCGCCGGCGTCTCCGCGAGCGCGCGGGTGTAGCGCTCGACGGCGAGCTCGAACTGGCCCACGTTGAAGTAGACGTTCCCCTCGTCGAGGTAGCTGGCGGCCGTGCGCAGACGCGACTCGCCTATCACGTCGTCAGGGTCGAGGGGCGCCACCGGGGTCTCGCGCCCCTGCCGGCGCCCGAGGAGGCGCCACACCACGGCGGCCAGCGCCCCGGCGACGGCGAGCAGGACGAACGCTCGCAGGACGCCCCTCACGAATCGTCCCCATCGTCGGCCGCGCGCTCGAGGAGGGCCTCGGTAACGGCCATGAGCCCGCTGTAGGCGTAGACGACGTAGTCGCGCGGATGAAGGTTGAGCTTGCGCTTCTCCTCCTTGCGCGCGGTCACCGGGTCCCAGGAGCCGGTCAGCTTGACGGCGTCGTGGTCGACACCGAACTCGAGCTCGTACAGCTCGCCGTCCTCGGCGACCACGACGCAACCCCGTTCGGGATCGCCCGCCGGGCCGGGGTCGCACTCGATGGCGTTGGTGAAGAAGGCGTTGGGGAAGGAGGGGAAGGGGTGCAAGGCCGCACTCGCCTCTTTCAGGAGTATCTCGAGCTCGGAGGCGGCGCGCTCGAGCACGCGATCGGCTGCCGTCTTGCGACCCAGACTCTCCCGTTCATCCTCGTTCATGGAACGCTCCGCAACCCGCTCCGTTTCATGCTACGACCCCGAGCCGCTCCCGGACCAGACGGCCGCAGGCGTTGCCATGGGTGCGTACGCTCGCCTACAACGTGGCCTGCCGGCCCGCTTGCTAGACTGAGGGAGGAGCCTCCCTATGGCACGCCGTCTTCTCACCCGCGACGACCTCACGATCGAGACGTGCTGCTTCGTCTGCGACCCGGAGAACGAGGAAGGCTTGCAGATCGCCTTCTTCCTGGACGAGGAGGCGGGCCGCGTGACCGCCGACTACACGCCCCGGACCGCGCATGAGGGCGCTCCCGGCATCGTCCACGGGGGCGTGTTGGGGGCCATCCTCGACGACGCCATGGCGTGGGCAGTGAACGCGCTGAGCGGGTCGTTTGGCCTCACCCGGCGCTCCGAGACCGAGTTTTCGCGCATCGTGCGGGGCGGGGAACGCTACTCCGTGACCGCCTGGATCTCTGAGATAGGGAAGGGCAGAGCGGCTACCATCGCCGAACTGCGCGACGACGAGAACCGCATCTGCTGCTCCACGCGGGCGGAGTTTGCCCTGATCTCACACGAGGAGGCGCAGCTCGCCTTCGAGCGGCGCAGCGGCGCCGGAGGCGGCTGATGGCGCCGCGCATCCTCCTCATCCACGGCTACCTCTCGAGCCCGGCCGCCTGGGCGCCGCTCCAGCGGGAGCTCGCCGGCGAGGCCGAGACCTTCGCGCCCGCGCTTCCCGGCTACGGGAAGCAGCCGGACCCGGTCGACTACACGCTCTCGGGCGTTGCCGATGCCGTCGAACGGGCGCTGGACGAGTTCCAGCCGGACTACCTGGTGGGCCACTCGATGGGCGCCCTGCTGGCCCTGGAGCTGGCGGGCCGCCATCCCGGGCGCTTCCAGCGCGTGGGACTCGCGGGCCTGCCCGTGTTCGCCAACCTCGAGGAGGGGCGCCACTTCATCGGCTCTCGCAGTCGTGCCCGCAAGCAGTACATGAGTAGCCCCAGCGAGGGCCACGCCTGGTGCGGCCCCATCCACCGCCTCCGCTACCTCTGGGCGCCCGTCGCCTGGATCCTGCTCTCCGGCCGCCCCTTCCCCATGCTCCTCGACACCTTCGACCACAGCCAGGAGGCGCATCGCGGGGGGATCGAGGACATCGTCTTCAACGGGGACGCGCCCCGGCTGGCGGGTCAGGTGGAGGCGCCCGTCACCCTCTTCCACGGCGATCGCGACGGGGTGGCCCCCTTTGAGCGGGCGGTCGCACTGGCAGGGGAACGGGGGTGGCCGGTACGCGTCGCCCGGGGCGCCGCACACGAGGTGATATTCGCGCAGCCGCGGGGAACGGCTCGCTGGGTGCGCGAGCGCCTCCTCGCCCCCGCCGCCGCCAGCGAGCCGGCGAACGCGGACGTGGCGGCCGGCTCCGGCTAGCGCCCCCGACCGTTGCGCTCCCGCAGGGGGCGCGCCTAAGCTCGCAACCCGAAGCATTCGAGGAGGCGCGCCCGTGGAGAACTTCCTGCATATCGCTGCCGTCTGGCTGCACGTCCTCGGTATCGCCCTGTTCGTGGGCCCGCAGTTCTTCCTCGCCTTTGCCTGGGTACCCGCTTCCCGTGCGATCGAGGATCTCCCCACCCGCGTGGCCGCCATGCGCACGATCACGACCCGCTTCGGCTGGATCGGCGGCATCGGGCTCCTGCTCATCCTGATCGGCGGTTCCTACCTCATCGCCACCTGGCGCGACTACCACAACATCGCCGAGCAATTCGGCGAGGGAGTCGCCTTCTTCGACCTCATCTACGGACCCGTCTTCGTAGTCAAGATGGGCATCCTCATGGTCATGCTCGTACTGGTGGGGCTGCACATGTTCGTGGTCGGGCCCAGCCAGGTTGACGCCATGGAAGAGCGCGCCCGTGGCGAGGACGTTCCCGAGGTTCGCCTGCGCCGCCTGCGCATCACCTCGATGGCGCTCAGCATCACGGGCCTCATTCTCACGCTCGTGATCATGGGCATGGGCGTAAGCCTCGGCGCGACCGAGTACTCGATCAAGGAGTTCTGAGGCCGGCTCGATGGCTGACGCGTGGAGCCCCATGCGCGTAGCGCTCGCCGTCGTCATCGCGGCGGGGCTGTTGGCCGCCTGCCGGGGCGACGGGCCCGAACCCGCCCCTTCGTCTTCCCCCACGGCCCCTGCGCCCACGGAGGAGGCGCCGACCCCGACGGAAGCGGCCACGCAGCCGGTCGAGCGGACGCCTGAAGCCACTCCGACGTCCACGGCCACCTCCACGCGCGCCACGACCTCCACGCGCGCCACGACCTCCACGCCGACCGCGACGGCCACGCCCACTCCCACAGCCACGGCGACAGCCGCTCCCACTGCGACTGCCACGGCCACGGGGACTGCGACAGCGACGGAGGCCCCCGCGGACGGCCCCGGGGTGGCCGAGGTACTCGCGAGTCACGCGGCCTACTTCCTCTACGAGGTCCGCGCGAACGAGACGCTGGACGAGATCGCCGCAGCGCTCGTGAGCGGGCTGAGCGGCGCGGACCTGCAGGCCCTGAACGAGCTCACGGAGGCGTCCCTTGCGGAAGGGCAGACGCTCGCCGTCCCAAACACCTACGCGAGCGGCGGGCTTGTTCCGGTTGTCGAGATCGAGGCCATGCTCGGCCTGGAACGCGAGGGGGGCGGACTGCGGCTGCTGAGCCCGGCAGAGGCGCTTATGGACGGGTTCCTCGGGAGGCTCGCCCTGCATCGCGTGGTCCTCGCGGACCCGGACAGCCCCGAGGGCGCGGGCTACGTGCTCGTGTTCGCGCAGACGGACCGGGCGACGCTCAAGGGGGGCGTGCCCGACCCGGACGCGCGCGTGGCCGGGCCACTGTTCTCGATCGCGGGCGGGAGCCTCGCGAGCGCGCCCGAGGGGCCGGACACCCACGCCTTCTTCCGCGACAGCATCCGCTACGTGGTCCAGACCCTGGACCCATCCGGCCCGCGCCCGGAGCGGATCGCGGATCTCCTGGAGGAGTAGGCGCCCCGGCGGGGCTGGCGTTTGACCCGTTCACGAGCCGCTGGTTCACTACCAACAGAGGCATCGACGGAGACGAGTAGCGTCCCGGTCCTGCGCTCAGCGAGCCCCGGTTGGTGTGAGGGGGCGCTGCAGGGAGACGCGAACATCCCTCCCGAGCTTCCGGCCGAACGCCGGCTTGCCGGCCAGTAGACCCGGACGGAAGGCCCGCGGGTGCGGGCCGCCCACCGTTAGCGAGGGCGGGAGCGTGATGGCGCTCCCCAGAGGGCCCGCCTCGTGCGGGAAGCAGGGTGGTACCGCGGGTCTTGCGCCCGTCCCTGATCGGGACGGGCGTTCTTGTGTCCGTCCCGGCAACCCTCGCCCGGGAGGCCGGAAGTGTCCCAGCTCTTCAGACCCGTCGACCCGAACGTGAGCTTCCCCGAACTCGAGACCGGCATCCTCGCGTTCTGGCGCGAGCACGACATCTTCCAGCGCAGCATCGAGGAGCGGCCGGAGGACAACCTCTTTGTCTTTTACGAGGGCCCGCCGACGGCGAACGGCCGGCCCGGCGTGCACCACATCATGCCCCGCGTGATCAAGGACCTGTTCGCGCGCTACAAGACGATGCGGGGCTACCGCGTGCCCCGCAAGGCCGGCTGGGACACGCACGGCCTGCCCGTCGAGATCGAGGTCGAGAAGGAGCTGGGGCTGCGCTCCAAGCCGGAGATCGAGGCCTACGGCATCGCCGAGTTCAACGCGAAGTGTCGCGAGAGCGTCAATCGCCATGTGGGCGACTTCGAGGAACTCACGGAGCGCATCGCCTTCTGGGCGGACATGGAGAACCCCTACGTCACCTACGACAACGACTACATCGAGAGCGGGTGGTGGATCTTCAAGCAGCTCTGGGAGCACGGGCTGGTCTACCAGGACTACCGCAGCACGCCCCACTGCCCCCGCTGCGAGACGAGCCTGAGCGACCACGAGCTCTCGCAGGGGTACCAGGACGACGTGCCCGACCCCAGCGTCTACATCAAGTTCCGGCTGCCGGCCGAGTCACGCGAACGCATCGGCCTCGAAGAGGGGCCGCCCGTCAGCATCGTTGCCTGGACGACGACGCCCTGGACCCTGCCCGGCAACACCGCCCTCGCCGTGATGGAGGACGCCGCCTACGGGCTCTACGAGCACGAGGGGGAGCGGCTCATCCTCGCGGAGGCGCTCGCCGAGAGCGTCCTGGGGGAGGAACGAGAGGCCCTGCGCGTGTTCCGCGGCTCGGAGCTCGTGGGGCTCGTCTACGAGCCCCTCTACCACCCCGAGGAGCTGGAGGGCACGGTCCGCCGCTTCGGGGGCGACGGCCACCTGCGGCCCCTGGAGCCAGACGAGAGCACCGAGGGGCTGCGCCGCGTGCTCATCGCCGACCACGTCTCGCTCGACGACGGCACGGGCATCGTGCACATCGCCCCCGCCTTCGGTGGCGAGGACTTCGAGGACGGCAAGGAGCGCGGGCTCCTCTTCGCCCAGCCCATCGACACGCACGGGACGATGGCGGAGGGCCTGCCGGGCGGAGGGCTCTTCGCCAAGGACGCCGACCGCGAGGTCATCCGCGACCTGGAGGAGCGCGGGCTGATGCTCCGCAGCGAGCGCATCCGCCACACCTACCCGTTCTGCTGGCGCTGCGATTCGCCCCTGCTCTACTACGCCAAGCCGAGTTGGTACATCCGCACGACCGCCCAGCGAGAGCGCCTCCTCTCCGGGAACGCGCGCATCAACTGGCAGCCCGACCACATCAAGCGCGGGCGCTTCGGCAACTGGCTCGAGAACAACATCGACTGGGCCGTCAGCCGCGAGCGCTACTGGGGCACGCCCCTGCCGTTCTGGGTGTGCGGGGAGTGCGCGCAGGTCATGGTCGTCGGCTCACGGGCGGAGCTGGCCGACCGCGCCGTCGACCGCGCCGCGGCCGAAGCGCTCGACGACCTGCACCGCCCCTACATCGACGCCATCGCCCTGCACTGCGTCGCCGAGGGCTGCGAGGGCGAGATGCGGCGCGTCCCGGAGGTCGCCGACGCCTGGTTCGACAGCGGCGCCATGCCCTACGCGCAGTGGCACTACCCCTTCGAGAATCAGGACGAGTTCGACCGCCAGTTCCCCGCCGACTTCATCTGCGAGGCGATCGACCAGACGCGCGGCTGGTTCTACACGCTGCACGCGGAGGCGGCCCTGCTGAACGCCTCCGAGGCGGTGCCCGAGGAGATCAGCTACCGCAACGTCATCTGCCACGGCCACATCCTCGACGAGCAGGGCAACAAGATGTCGAAGAGCCGCGGCAACGTGCTCGAGCCGTTCGACGTGCTCGACGAGCTCGGCGCCGACGCCGTGCGCTGGTACATCTACGCGTCGGCGCCGGTGGGGTCGTCGCGGCGCTTCAGCGCGAGGCTAGTTCAACAAGGGCTCCGCCGGCTTCAACTGACGCTTTGGAACGTCTACAACTTCTTCGTGAGCTACGCGAACATCGACGGGCTCGACCCGCGGGAGCGTCCCGAGGGCGAGCCGCCCGAGCTGGACCGCTGGCTCCTGAGCGAGCTGAACGCCCTCATCGAGCGCGTGACCGCCGGCCTCGACGACTACGACCCGACCGTCGCCGCGCGCGCCATCGAGGGGTTCGTCGACGACCTCTCGAACTGGTACGTGCGGCGCTCTCGCCGGCGCTTCTGGCGCGGGGTCTCGGGGGCGGATACGGACAAGCGCAGCGCCTACTTCACGCTCCACACGGCCCTCACCACGCTCGCGCGGCTGCTCGCGCCCTTCACCCCGTTCCTCGCCGAGGAGCTGTGGGGGAACCTCGCGCACTCCCTCGACGGCGACGCTCCCGAGAGCGTGCACCTGGCGGACTGGCCCGAGCCGGTCCCCCTTGTCCCCGGCGGCGACGTGTTCATCGATGAGTCGCTCAACGCCGAGACGCAGCTCGTGAAGCGGGTCGCCTCGATGGGGCGAGCGGCGCGGGCGAAGGCGTCGATCAAGGTGCGCCAGCCGCTCGCGGAGGTGCTTGTATATCTCCGCGATGCCTCGGAGGCGGACGTGCTTTCCCGTCAGGAGGCGCTCCTCCTGGAGGAGCTGAACGTGAAGGCCCTCCACACGCTGGAGGACGAGGCGGGCATAGTCACCTTCGAGGTGAAGCCGAATCTGCCCGTGCTCGGGCCGCGCCTTGGGCGCGAAGTCGGCGCCGTGCGCGCCGCCCTCGGCGCGCTCGACGCCGAGGAGGTGGCCGCTGCTGTCCGAGCGGGACAGACGGTCACGGTCGCGGGGCACGACCTGGCGCCGGATGACTTCCTCATCGAGATGCGGGAGGGAGATGGCTACGCCGTCGCCAGCGAGGCCGGCTACACCGTGGGGGTAGCCACCGCCATCACGGACGAGCTCGCGGACGAGGGAGTCGCGCGCGAGCTTGTACGGCACATCCAGGACCTTCGCCGCGAAGCCGACTTCGAGCTGAGCGACCGCATCACCACCTGGTGCGCGGGCGGCGAGACCGTCGCCCGCGTCCTGGCGGCGCACGGCGAGTACGTGAAGGGCGAGACCCTCTCCGTGGAATTGCTCATCGAGGCGCCGCCCGCGGACGTGCAGCAGACGCGGTTCACGCTCGACGGCGTCGAGGTGGTCGCGGGCGTGCGGCGGAGGGACGCATGACGGCTCCGAAAGCCATCCTCTTCGACCTGGACGACACGCTGCTCGACATGTACAGCGCCATGCACAGCTCCTGGCAGGAGATCTGCGCCGAGGTGGCCCCGCGCCTCGGCGCAGATGCAGCCAGCCTGCGCGAAACCATCCGCCGCGAGAGCGCAATCTTCTGGGCCGACGAGGAGGCCGTCGCCGAGTACCGCGTGCGGCCCCTCGATTCACGCACCTGCATCGTGCGCCTCGCACTCCTCTCCGAGGGTCTCGACGAGTCTCCCGCCGAGGAGATCGCGCGAGACTCGCTCCGCGGCTACCTGGAGCGGGTCGCTCCCTTCGACGACTCGATCGCGACGCTGGAGGCGCTGCGTGCGCAGGGCTACCGGCTGGGGATGGTCACGAACGGCTCCTCCGACACGCAGCGCGAGAAGATCGGTCGCTGGAACCTGGAGGGGTACTTCGACGAGATCGTGATCGAGAGCGAGTTCGGGCGGGGCAAACCCGACCCGGCGGTCTTCGCGCAGGCGCTCGCCGGGACGGGGGCGGCCCCGCACGAGGCCTGGATGGTGGGCGACAACCTCTACGCCGACATCGGCGGGGCGCAAGGCGCGGGCATCCACAGCGTCTGGATCCACCGCGAGCGGCTCGAGTATCCCGACGATCCGCCGGCGCATCCCGATCGCCGCATCGGGAACTTCCGGGAGCTGCGCGCCGCCCTCGACGCAGTCCAGGGGTAGCCCGCCCTGCCGAATCGCATCGTCGCGGAAGCCCGCTCACGCCGCTATCCGGCTTGCTGCGATACCGTTCACGACCGCTATCGGTCTCTCCTGAAGGAGCCACTCTCGATGTCGAACCTGAAACAGAACGTGGTCGTGGGGCTCTCGGTCGTCGCCATCGGCTTCGCCGCTGCCGCCCTGGTCTTGAGCGTCCTCGCCCTCACGCAGGGCGAGGACGGTGACGAGGGACATGCCCCGTCATCCTCGGACGCGCCCGCCTACGCGGTCTGGCTCGTGGAGCAGGCCCTCGCCCGCTACGCCGACGAGGGCATCGAGGCCACGCTCGACCACTACAACTCCCCTGAGACCGTGGACGGCGCATGGTACGTCTTCGTGATCGAGGAGCGGGAGGACGGCCTCTACTCGGTCGCCAACGCTGCCCGCCCCGAGCTTGTCGGCACGACGCGCGAGCGCATCGACGCGCGCGGATTCGACTATGGCGCCGCCTTCGCCGCAACCACGGAGTCGGGCCAGTGGGTGACCTACACCTTCATCAATCCCCAGACGGGGGAGGAAGAGCTGAAGCACGCCTGGGTCGTGCGCCGTGGGGACTACCTGTTCGGCTCGGGCTGGTACGAGGGGGTCGAGTAGCGCCCTACGGCTCGAGGACGATCTTGCCGAAGTTGGCGTTCGCTTCCATGTGCGCCTGGGCGGCGGCGGCCTCGCGCAGCGGGTAGACGCTGTCGACCACGACCTTGATGCGGCCCGAGGCGATGTGGGGCAGCACGCTCTTCTCGAAGGCGCGGGTCGCCTGCGCCTTCTGCTCCTGGGGGCGGGCGCGGAGCGTGGTGCCGCGCACCTGCAGGCGCTTCATGAGCAAGGGGCCGAGGCTCAGGTTCTCCCCGACGGCGCCGCCCATCAGGCCCACCTCGACCATGCGTCCCTGCCGCGCCAGCGAGCGCAGGTTCTGCTCCCAGTAGGCCGCGCCGATCACGTCGAGGACGACGTCAACACCCGCGCCGGCGGTGGCGTCGAGCACGACCTCGGCGAAGTCTTCCTCGCGGTAGTTCACGCCCACGTCGAGGCCAAGCGCGGAGGCGCGGTCAAGCTTTTCGTCGCTGCCGGCGCTGCCGATGACCTGCGTAGCGCCCATGGCCTTCGCGATCTGGATGGCGGCCACGCCCACGCCCGAGCCGACGGCGTGGATGAGGACGCGCTCGCCCGCCTGCAGGTTGCACTGCAGGAGCGCATCGTGAGCGGTGATGTAGACCTCGGGGGTGGCCCCCGCCTCCTGCCAGCCCAGCGATTCGGGAACCTTCACGGCGAGCCGCTGGGGCACGCTCACACGCTCGGCGTAACCGCCGCCCGCGACGAGGCCCATGACGCGGTCGCCGGGGGCGAAGCCCTCCACGCGCGATCCGGCCTGCACGACCTCGCCAGCGTACTCCAGGCCGGGTATCTCGAACTCGGGCCGGGGGCCGGGCTGGGGGTAGCCGCCCACGCGCTGGAGCAAGTCGGCGCGGTTGAGGGCGCTGGCGCGCACGGCCACGAGCAGGTCGTCGGGACCGGCCAGGGGGTCGGGCACGTCGCGGTAGACGAGGGCGCCTCCCTCGTCCGACTTCTCGATGACGATGGCCTTCATGGCGCTGCTAGCCCTCGTCCTCGTCGGGGGGCATGGCCATGCCGAGGGTGTTAAAGCCGCCGTCGACGTAGAGCACCTGGCCGCTGATGTTGGCGCCGGCATCGCTGGCGAGGAAGGCGGCGGCCGCGCCCACATCCTCGATGGAGATGTGGCGGCGCAGGGGCGTGACCTGGGGAAAGACCTTGTAGAGGTTGCGGAACTCGCCCACGCCGGCGGCCGCGAGCGTCCGCACCGGCCCCGCGCTGATGGCGTTCACGCGCACGCCCTGCGGTCCCACGTCGGAGGCGAGGTAGCGCACGGCCGATTCGAGCGCGGCCTTGGCCACGCCCATCACGTTGTAGCTGGGCATCATCTTCTGGGAGCCGTGGTAGGTGAGGGTGACGACGCTGCCGCCGTTCGGCATGAGCGGCAGGGCATTCCGCGTGAGGGCGACGAGCGAGTAGACGGAGAGCTCCTGGGCGAGCAGAAAACCGTCGCGGCTGGTCTCGACGAAGGGCCGCGAGAGGTCCTCGCGCTTCGCCCCGACGATGCCGTGGGCGACCGCGTCGATGGTCCCATAGCGGTCGGCGAGTCTGGCGAAGAGGGCCTCGATCTCCTCGTCGCTGGTGGCGTCGCAGGGCTCGACGAAGTCGCAGCCGATGCTTTCGGCGAGGGGACGCACGCGCTTCTCCATGGAGGGGCCGTAGGAGAGGGCGACGCGGGCGCCGGCCTCGTGCATCGCCCTGGCGATGCCCCAGGAGATCGAGCGGGCGTTCGAGACGCCGCAGACGAGAGCGGTCTTGCCTTCCATACCTGACATGGGTGGCAAGCCTACGGCCTCGCGCGAACCGGCGGCAAACGGTTTCGCCCCTGAGCGGAGCGCGCCGTACGATACCCGCCGATGGACCTCTCGCCCGTAGCGCTGCTCCTCTCCATCACAATCGACATCGACCCCGATATCGGCACGATCTTCGGGCTCACGATCTCGTGGCACGGCCTCTTCACGGCGATCGGCATCATCTGCGGGGTCAGCCTCTCGGTGTACCTGGCGCGGGTGGACGGCATCCCCTCGGATGTGGGGCAGGAGCTCGCGCTGGTCTCGGTGATCTCCGCCATCATCGGGGCGCGCCTCTTCTTCGTGTTCGAGCACTGGGACCGCTTCGACGACAACCTCGCCGGCATCGTGCTGGACATCACGGAGGGGGGCATCACGCTCTACGGCGGGCTCATCGGGGGCGTGCTGGGAGGCGTGACCTACGCGCTCATCCACCGTTGGCCGATAGGAATCGGGCTGGATGCGGCCGGACCCGGAATGGTCCTGGGGCAGGGCATCGGCCGCATCGGCGACCTGATCAACGGCGAGCACTGGGCCACCGCCAGCGACCTCCCCTGGGCCTTCCACTACACCCACCCAGACACGCTCGGCGATCCCTTCCAGTCGGTGCATCCCACCGCGGGCGGCTACGAGCTGCTCGGCGACTTCATCATCCTTGCGCTCCTGCTGTTCGTGGCGAGGCGGTTCATCAACGTGCCCGGCTGGCTCTTCTGCACCTACGCCATCCTCTACTCCGTGATGCGCTTCGGCCTCTCCGAGCTCCGCATCGACGAGCAGACGGTCGACGGCATCCCCGTGCCGCAGATCGTGGCGGCGATCGTCATCGGGATCGCCATCGTCCTGGCGGGCGTGCTGCGCCGCTTCCCCGGGCAGATCACCGAGGCCTGGGAGGACCGCGTGCTCGGGCCGCCCCCGGAAGCCGAGGACGAGGACGAGTCCACCCCCTCGCCGGCATGAACACGCCCGGGCCCGTCACCCTCTACACGCGCAGGGAGTGCCACCTCTGCGAGGAGGCCCGCGCCCTGCTCGACACGCTCGGCGAGGAGCTTGGCTTCGCGGTCGAGGCGGTGGACATCGACCGGGATGTGGAGCTGCGCGCCCGCTACGGCGAGGCCGTTCCCGTGATCGCGGTCGATGACGAGGAGATCGCGCGCGCGCCCATCCGGGCGGCGGCGCTCGAGGCGAGCCTGCGGGAGCGCTACCGGTAGAGCCCGTGCAGGCGGATGTACTCCTCCACCGCCTCCGGCACGAGGTAGCGTATGGGGAGCCGCGCGCGTACCCGCTCCCGCACGAGGGTTGAGCTGACCGGCAGGGGGGGCATGTCGACCGGGATGGGGGGCTCGCGCAGGCCGGCCTGCGCGGCCAGCCACGCCTGCTCGCTCTGGTCCGCTCCCTTGGGGGCCACGGCCAACCGAGCGAGGACGGTGATCACGTCCGGCTCGCGCCAGGCGGGCATGTCCGCGAGGGCGTCGCTGCCGAGGATCAGCACGATGTCGTCCAACCCCTGGGCGTGCAGCGCGCGCAGTGTGTCGACGGTGTAGGTGGGACCGATCCGTTCCACCTCGCGCTCATCGAGGTCGAAGTGGGGGTTGCCGGCGATGGCGAGGTTCGTCATCGCGAGGCGATGGGTGGGGGAGCTGACATCGCGGCCGGCCTTGCGCCAGGGATCGCCCGCGGGCATGAAGCGGACGCGGTCGAGCCCGAGCTGCACGCGGGCGCACTCGCCCAGCACCAGGTGTCCCACGTGGGGCGGGTCGAAGGTGCCGCCGAGGAGGCCGATGGGCATGTCTGGAGTCTAGTCCATGCCCGGTTAGCACTCTGTACCCGAGAGTGCTAACATAGCTTGGCAAGGTTCACAATGCCATTGTCAGATCGAAGGGCCAGGATCCTCGCCTTCATCGTCGAGGATTACGTCGAGAGCGCGCAGCCGATCGGCTCCGCGGCGCTCGTGGCGAAGCATGACCTCGAGCTTTCAAGCGCCACCGTGCGCAGCGAGATGGCCACCCTGGAGGATGACGGGCTGATCACCCATCCCCACACCTCCGCCGGGCGTGTCCCGAGCAACCTGGGCTACCGCACCTACGTTGGCTCGCTCATGGGCGAGCGCCGCCTTTCGAGTGAGGAAGAGCTGACGATCCTGCACCAGTTCCACCAGAGCGCCGTCAACCTGGAGCGCTGGCTGGCGCTCTCCGCGAGCGTGCTCGCGAACTCGCTGCACACAGCGGCGATCGCGACGCCCCCCCACATGGTCGACGTGCGCCTGAAGCAGCTCCAGCTGGTGGAGCTGACGGAGGAGAGCGCCCTGCTCGTGGTGGTGATGAACGACGCCGCCGTCCTGCAGCACACGCTGCAGTTCGCGGAAGCGATCACGCAGGCGCAGCTCACGCGGGTCGCCGGCCGCCTGAACCGCCAGCTGGAAGGGCTGACAGCCGCCGAGATCGAGGCGACGATCCACGCGACCGCCACGGTCGAGCGCCGGGTCGTCGATCGAGTGGTGGAGCTGCTGCGCAGCGAGGAAGACGCCGCCAGCGAGACGCCCGTCGTGGAAGGCGTGCGGGAGCTGCTGCGCCAGCCCGAGTACGAGGGAGACAGCGATCGCCTGCTCGACACCCTGGAGGCGGTGGAGGGCTCGCGCCTGCAGCGCGCGATTCCCGCCCGCGCCCTGGGCGGCAGCGACGTGGCGATCGTGATCGGCGACGAGAATCCCGCCGAGCCGTACCGCGACATGAGCTTCGTGCTCTCGCGGTACGGCCCGCAGGGGGGCGCCGGCGGCCTCATCGGCCTGGTCGGCCCCACACGCCTCGACTATCCCGACGCCGTCGCCCACGTGCGCTACGTGAGCGATGTCCTGACCGAGCTGATGCGCCGCTTCTATGGCGACGCCGCCCCGACACTCACCCCAGCGGGGGACCGATGAGCGACAGCGACGCTCCCAAGTTTGTCGACCGGCGCGCGGCGGCGCGCATGGCCGCGGACGACGGTGAGCCCTCACCCGAGGAGGAGGAGGCAGCGCCCGAGGAGGCGCCCGCCGAGGACCTGCGCGAGCAGCTTGAAGCGGCGCGGGCCGCAGCCGAGCGCTTCGAAGCGAGCTGGAAGCGCGCCGCCGCCGACCTCGCCAACTACAAGCGCCGCGTGGAGCAGGAGCGTTCCGAGCAGGCGCGCCTCGCGGGCGCCGCGCTGGTCATCAACCTGCTGCCCATCCGGGATGACTTCGGCCGCGCCGTCGAGACGCTCGACAGCACGCTGGCCGGGCTCAACTGGGTGCAGGGCGTGCTCGCCATCGAGCGCAAGCTCGGCGGGCTGCTGGAGAGCATGGGGATCACGGAGGTGCCCGCCGAGGGCAAAGCCTTCGACCCCACGCAGCACGAGGCCGTGGGCCGCGCGCCCGGCCCGGAGAACGTCTGCGTGCACGTCGTACAGAAGGGCTACGCCCTCAGCGGCGCCGTCATCCGCCCGGCGATGGTGATCGTGGGCGAGGGCGGCAAGGCCGGGCCGGGCGAGAGCATCGAAAGCGAAGACGAGGGCGCCTGACCGCCCCGAGAGACCACCGCCAGGAGGAATCGAAGATGCCGAAAGTACTGGGAATCGACCTGGGGACCACGAACAGCGCCATGGCCGTGATGGAAGGCGCCGAGCCTGCCGTGGCGCCGAACGCCGAGGGCACGCGCACCACTCCCTCGGTCGTCGCGCTGACGAAGTCGGGTGAGCGGCTGGTGGGGCAGGTGGCCAAGCGCCAGGCCATCACCAACCCCGAGAACACCATCTACAGCATCAAGCGCTTCATGGGCCGCAAGTACAGCGACGCCGAAGTGCAGCGCGGGACGGGCTCCATGCCCTACCACATCAGCGCCGCCGGCAACGGGGACGTGCAAGTAACGATGGGCGAGGGCGACCACAGCCCGCCCGAGATCAGCGCCATGATCCTGCAGAAGCTGAAGGCGGACGCCGAGGCGTACCTGGGAGAGACGGTCACGGAGGCCGTCATCACCGTGCCGGCCTACTTCAACGACGCCCAGCGGCAGGCGACGAAGGACGCGGGACGGATCGCCGGGCTGAACGTGCTGCGCATCATCAACGAGCCCACCGCCGCCTCCCTCGCCTACGGCCTCGACAAGAAGGCGGACGAAGTGATCGCCGTCTACGACCTCGGGGGCGGGACCTTCGACATCTCCATCCTCGAGATTGGCGACGGCACGTTCCAGGTGCTCAGCACCAACGGGAACACGCACCTCGGCGGCGACGACTTCGACGACCGCATCATCGACTGGCTCGTGGACGAGTTCCGGCAGGCGGAGGGCATCGACCTGCGCCAGGACCGCCAGGCCCTGCAGCGGCTGAAGGCGGAGGCGGAGAAGGCGAAGATCGAGCTCTCGAGCGCCCAGCAGTCGGAGATCAACCTGCCCTTCATCACCGCCGATGCGAGCGGGCCCAAGCACCTCAACCTGGCTCTCAGCCGGGCCAGGCTGGAGCAGCTCGTGGGCGATCTCCTGCGGGGCACCCTCGAGCCCGTGAAGAAGGCGCTCGACGACGCGAGCAAGGCCGCCGGCGACGTCGACGAGGTCGTGCTCGTGGGCGGCCAGACGCGCATGCCCGCGGTCCAGCAGCTCGTGGGCGAGTTCTTCGGCAAGGAGCCCCACAAGGGCGTCAACCCCGACGAGGTGGTCGCCGTCGGCGCCGCCATCCAGGCGGGCGTCCTGAAGGGCGACGTGCAGGACGTGCTCCTGCTCGACGTCACGCCCCTGACGCTCGGCATCGAGACGCTGGGCAGCGTGATGACGACGATCATCCCCCGCAACACCACCATCCCCACGGCCAAAAGCCAGGTGTTCAGCACGGCCGCGGACAACCAGCCGAGCGTCGAGATCCACGTGCTCCAGGGCGAGCGCCCCATGGCGCCGGATAACAAGTCGCTGGGCAAGTTCACGCTCGACGGCATCCTGCCGGCGCCCCGCGGCGTGCCCCAGATCGAGGTCACCTTCGACATCGACGCGAACGGCATCGTCAACGTCAACGCCGCCGACAAGGGCACCGGTCGCGAGCAGAAGATCACGATCCAGGCGTCCAGCGGTCTGAGCGAGGACGAGATCCAGCAGATGCAGCGCGACGCTGAGCTGCACGCCGACGAGGACCAGCGCCGCCGGGAGATAATCGAGCTGCGCAACCTCGCGGACAGCGCCGCCTACCAGGCGGAGAAGACCCTCGCCGACAACGCCGACAAGATCGACGAGGCGCTCAAGGCCGATGTCGAGGAGAAGGTGAAGGCGGTTCGGGAAGCCCTCGAAGGCGAGGGCGACGACGATGCGACGAGGGAGCGCATCCAGACGGCGCTGGATGCCCTGACACAGACCCTGCAGAAGGTAGGCGAGTCCGTCTACGGCCAGCAGCAGGGCCCCGGCCCCGGCCCGGACGGCGCCGCCGGAGGCGGCTTCGAAGGCGGGGCAGACGCGGGCGGCGCCGAGGAGGGCACCGTCGAAGGCGAGTTCCGCGAGGTCTAGCGGGAGACTATCCTCCTCGCATGGCGATTCCCGAGGAGACACTGCGCGAGCTGGTAGCGGTCGGTCGCGACCTCTACCAGCTCGGCATGGTCAGCAGCCGCGGCGGCAACCTCAGCATCCGCGATGGTCACGCCCTGTGGATCACGGGCACGGGCACGGCGCTGGGACACCTGAAGGCGCTCGACATCAGCCGCGCCTTCGCCGACGGGCGCCACGAGCCGCCGCCGCCCTCCAGCGACACCATCCTGCACTGGACCATCTACGCCACCACCCAGGCGGGCGCGATCGCGCACGCCCATCCCCACCATGCCATCGCCCTCTCCTACGACCGGGACGTGTTCAAGCCCGAGGATCTGGAGGGGCAGCTGCACATCCCCTCGGTGCCCGTGATCGAGCTTGGCCCCCTGCAGGAGCAGCAGATCGCGGACGCCCTGCGCGGGTCGCGCGCGGCGCTGCTGCGCGGGCACGGCGCCTACGCGCGCGGACACTCGCTCTGGGACGCGCTCCACTGGCTCACCGCGCTCGAAGAGAGCGCCCACATCGCTTGGCTTCGCCAGGCCGCCGATCGCGGCTGACGGAGGCACGCCATGACTGTCACAGTCCTAATTCATGAAGCCGAAGAAGGTGGCTACTGGGCGCACGTCGCGGAAATGCCCGGCTGCTTCTCCTCCGGGGAAACGCTCGATGAGCTGCGGACAAACGTCGTGGAAGCGATGGAGGCGTGGCTCCTCGATGACGACGGCGAAGGCCCCCGCGTCTACGAACCCATCGACCGCTAGCAGGTGGCCATCCCCAAGTCAGCCCTTCAGACCGCTTCCTGAGGTGCGTACAGCTTCGTCACCGTCACCGCGTCGACGGGGCAGCGGACGACGCAGAGGTCGCAGAGGATGCACTCGTCGACGTTCTCGTCGATGACGCGCGCGACGCGCTCGCCCGGCTGACGTTCGAGAATGTCGACGGGACAGCTCTGCACGCACTCACGGCAGGCCGGCCGGGAGGCGCAGGCCGCCTCGTCAATACTCACGTCGATGAAGAGCGCCACGGGCTGGGCCTACCCATCTGCTACGATCGCCGTCCATGACGATCGATGCGCATACGCATCTCTTCCCGCCCTCGCAGGCGCTGGGCCGCGACGCCATCGCGAGCCGCGATGTGGGCTTCGCCGAGATCTACGGCGACCCGCGCGCGGCCATCGCCGATGCGCCGGCGCTGCTCGCGGCGCTGGGCGAGGACGGCATCGAGGCGGCGGTGGCGCTCGGCTTCGCCTTCGCGGGCGAGCGCGAGATCGCCGAGCAGAACGAGTACCTCCTCGCCGTTGCCGCCGAGACGCCGCGCACAATCGCGCCCTTCGCCACGGTCAATCCAGCCCTCCCCGCCTGGGAAGGGGAGGCTCGACGGGCGCTCGACCGGGGCGCTCGCGGCTTCGGCGAGCTGCGTCCGGGGACGCAGGGGTGGGATCCGCTCGGCCCGGAGGGCCGGCGACTGGCCGGCCTCGCCGCCGAGGCGGGGGCGGCCCTCCTCTGGCACAGCAGCGAAGCCGTGGGGCGCGGCTACCCCGGCAAGGATGGCGGCCTCGCCCCGGCGGAGCTGATCGAAGTCGCCACAGCCGCCCCCGAGGTGACGATGGTGGGAGCGCACCTGGGAGCAGGCGCGTCGTTCTACCTGTCCATGCCCGAGGTGCGCGAGGCCACGCCCAACCTGCTCTTCGACACGGCCGCCGCGAGCCTGCTTTACGATTCCGGGACGATCGCGCGACTCGTGGAGACGGCCGGCGCTGGGTGCGTCCTCTTCGGTTCGGACTTCCCCCTGAGACGTCCGGGGACCGAGCTGAAGGGAGCGCTGGCGGGGCTCGACGCCGCCACGAGCGAGGCCATCGCCGGAGAGAATGCCCGCAAGCTGCTGAGTTGAAATGACCGAGCCACAAGAAAAGACCCACCGCCTGTTCGTCGCCTGCGAGCTCCCCGAGGAGGTACGCCACGCCGTCGGCGGCCTCGTCGAGAGCCTGCGCGAGCAGAGCGACGGCGCCGTCCGCTGGGTGAACCCCCGGAGCCTGCACGTCACCCTCAAGTTCCTGGGCGAAGTGCCCGAGCGCCAGATTCCCGCCGTGAAGATGGCGCTGCAGGAAGCGGTCGTGCGCCACTCGGCCTTCTTCCTGCAGCTGTCCAGCATCGGGACGTTCGGGGGGCGCGAGGGGCTTCGCGTGATGTGGGCCGCCGTCGCGGGCGACGTGCTCCGCCTGGAGGCGCTGACGCGCGACGTGAACCGCGCGCTCTCGGTCGTCGGGTTCGAGCCGGAGACGCGCCCCTTCCGCCCGCACCTGACGCTGGGACGGGTTCGCAACGATGTCCCCACCCGTCAGCGGGCGGAGATCGAGGTAGCGGTCGGGAAGATCGATATCCCCGAGTGCGAGTGGCGGACGACCGAGATCTCGCTCGTCCGCAGCCGCCTGCAGCCTGGCGGCGCGCGCCACGACATGGTCGCCACCTTCCCCCTCCGCGCACCGCAGCCCCAGGGCTGAGCGCCTCCCGGCAGCGGCGTTCGCCGTCCGGGCGAGATGCGTAGGATTCCCGCGAAGAGAGGAAGGGACCGATGCCAGCAGATGCGCACCCCGAGCCCAGCGAGGAGGAGGTTCGCTCCTACTTCGAGACGTGCAGCAACTGGGGACGCTGGGGCTCCGACGACAGCGCCGGCACGATCAACCTGATCACCCCCGGGAAGCGCCGCGAGGCAGCGGGCCTGGTGCGCAGCGGCCGCTCGGTCTCGTGCTCGTACCCGCTCAATACGCAGGGCGGTCCGGGGAATTGGAACCCCGCCCAGCACTTCATGCGCATTGGCCCGGCCGCCTCGGCCGACTACATCGGTCTCGTGTTCCACGGCTACGCCACCACCCACGTGGACGCCCTCTGCCACATCTTCTGGGAGGGGAAGATGTGGAACGGCAAGGATGCCGCCGAGGAGGTCACCTCCGCGGGCGCCCGCAGCGGGGCCGTGTCCGCCTGGAAGGACGGCATCATCACGCGCGGCGTGCTGCTCGATATCCCCCGCCTGCGCGGAACCGACTTCGTCACCCCCGACCAACCCACGCGCGGCTGGGAGCTGGAGGCGGCGGCCGAAGCGGAGGGCATCGAGCTGCGCCCCGGCGACGCCGTGCTCGTGCGCGGCGCTCGCCCCGCTTTCCTCGCGGCCAACCCCGGAATGGCGCCCGGCATCCCCCCCACCCCCGGCCTGCACGTCGACTGCGTCCCGGTCCTGAAGCAGGCAGACGCCGCCATCCTCGGCTGGGACATGCTCGACTCCCGCCCCCACTCCTATCCCCTCTTCGACGATGGCCCGGGCGGCCCCGTGCACGTCCTCACGATCGTCTACATGGGCCTGCCCCTGCTCGACAACGCCTTCCTCGACCCGCTGGCGGAGGCGTGCGCAGAGGAGGGCCGCTGGGAGTTCCTGCTCTCGATCGCGCCGCTGCACCTGCGCGGGGGCACGGGCTCTCCCGTGAACCCCATCGCCGTGTTCTGAGCCTTCCACCACCCCCCGACACCCAACCCAACGGAGGACGTTTCCCCATGACCGAAGACGGTACCGACGAGTTGCAGCCCGACAGGGCGATGGTCGTTGTCGCCCATCCCGACGACGCCGAATTCATGGTGGCCGGCACGGTCGCGAAGTGGGCAGCGCGCGGCGCCGAGGTGACCTATGTGGTCATCACGAACGGGAACAAGGGCAGCGAGGACCCGGAGATGACCTCCACGCTCCTCGCCGAGATTCGCGAGGCGGAGCAGCGCGCCGCCGGGCGCATCCTGGGCGTGAAGCACTTCGAGTTTCTCGGCTACGAGGATGGCTACCTCGAACACACGCTCGACCTGCGGCGCGACATCACGCGCGTCATCCGCAAACACCGGCCCGACATCGTGGTGACGTTCGACCCGACGGCGCGCTTCATGTTCGACGCCTACGTGAACCACCCCGACCACCGCGCCGCCGGCGACGCGACCGTCGACGCCATCTTCCCCAGCGCCCGCGACCGCCTCACCTTCCCCGAGCTGCTCGTCGACGGCCTGGAGCCGCACAAGGTGAAGCAGCTCTGGATGGGGTCGGGGGCCGGGGCGAGTGCGAATGTCTGGGTCGACATCAGCGAAACGATCGAGCTGAAGAAGAAGGCGCTCGCGGCCCACCCCAGCCAGCTCAGCGAGGAGGTGGCCGGGTTCGCGGCGGAGATGGCGCGTGGTCAGGCCCAGGAGCAGGACTTCGAGTACGCGGAGGCCTTCCGCCGCATCATCTTCGACCAGCCGCGGGAGGCGCGCCTCGCGCAGCGGCGGGGGGAGTCGAGCTAGGGCCCGCGCCACTCCGCGAAGGCGAGGATGTTGCCGTCGGGGTCGCGGAAGAAGGCCATCCACTCCTCCGCGCCGGGCGGGTCGAAGGTGGCCGTGTGGCTCCCGCCCAGCACGTCGCGGTAGAACGCGACCGAGCGCGCGAGGTCGCTGCTCGGCTGCGCTACCTGGGCGAGGGCGTTCAGCATGAGGGGGCGGTCGGTCACTCCTGCGGGACCGGCCGGCGCGACTCCGGCAGGCGCAGGAGGTGGTTCCCGCCGTCCACGGGGATGACCTGGCCGGTGATGTCGCCGAAGAGGTCGCTCGCCACCGCCAGGGTCACGTCCGCGCAGTCGTCCACGGTCGTGATGCGACCGAGGGGCGTCTGCTCGATGAAACCGGCGGCTATGGGGTTGTCGTCGGGAATCTCGACGCGCGCCTCGTCGATGGGGGTGCCGCCACCGTAGTTATTCATGGCCGTCGGCACGAACGTGGGCGCGACCGCGTTCACGCGAACGCCCTCCAGTCCGAACTCGCGCGCGGCGATCTTGGTCGTGAAGTTGATTGCCGCCTTCGCCGCGGAGTACGGGGTCAGCCCCGTGGGGACGGAGATCGCCGTCGTCGACGTGATGTTGATGAGGGAGCCTCCGCCGCTGGCGGCGATGGCGTTGCCGAAGTGCTTCATGAAGTAGATGAAGCCGAAGTACTGGATGTCGGCGACCTCGTGGAGGATCTCGGGCGTGATGTGCCTGATGGGGGAGCTGCGGACGATGCCGGCGGAGTTGACGGCCACGTCGATGCGGCCCCACTTCTCCATGGCGGTATCGGCCAGGGCCTTCAGGTCGTCGTGATCGCGGCCGTCACAGCGGACGGCGGTGCCGCCGATCTGGCTCGCCAGCTTCTCCAGGTTCTCGACGCGGCGGGCGGCCACGATGACGTCGGCGCCGTGCTCGGCGAAACGCTCGCAGATGGCCCAGCCGATCCCGCTCGAGGCGCCCAGCACGACCGCCTTCTTCCCTTCCAGGAGCTTCATCCGGTCACTCTCCGAACATTCGCCCCACGAAGAGGGCTATACTCTCCGGCAGGATACGCGAAGGCGTGGAACCGGTCGGCTGGAGCATGCGCTACAGCCCGGGAGCGCGCGAAGGAGAAGGCAATGCCGAGAGTCAGCGAAGTCGGTGGCATGCAGGGGTTTGGCGGCGTCTACGGGCACCGCCCCGACCTCTTCAAGGGGTTCATGTTCAACTACGGCGTGCTGTGGTCTCACAGCACCCTCGATCCGCTCCTCAAGGAGCTCATCCGCCTCTATTCGTCCAATACCAACGGATGCCGTTACTGAATCCCTGCTCGTACTGCTGCGGCGCAGCAGGAAGGCATGACCGAGGAGATGATCCAGCAGGCGCTGGACTTCCGGAATTCGGATCTCCCGGACCGCATCAAGATCGCGCTGGAACTGGCCGAGGACTTCATCCTCAACCACGCCAACAACGTCGATGACGCGTTCATGGACCGTCTCAAGGAGTACTACTCCGAGGACCAGATCGTCGAGATCACCATCGGCATCGGCATCTGGGACTCCGTGCACAAGTTGAACAACGTGTTCGACGTTCCCCCGCCCGTGGACGACGGCCTCTTCATCCTCGAGCGTCTGGCCGACGCCCCCGAGGACATGCAGCACCTCATCACGCATCTCGACGGTGACGGCAATCCCATGGATCGCTGGCAGTCGGACGAGGCGGAAGCGGCGGGAGGCGCCTCCTAGGCGCATTCCCCTCCGGGATCTCCCCGAGCTGTCGAAGCACAGCGATGACGGCGCGCACCGAGTGCGCGCCGTCGTGCGTTCCGGGGTCTCAGCGGCGGAGCCTCTGCCAGGCGGCGATGATGATCCCAACGAGCAGGCCGCCGCCGAACGTCACGAGGAGGAACTCCACGGGCGTCCCCTAGGCCGGCACGCGGGGTTCGCGCCCCACGAAGCGCTTGGGCAGGCGCACGGTCATGGCCGCGCCGCGGCCGCTCTCGTTGCGGGCCGCCACGGTGCCGCCGTGGGCCTGCACGAGATGCTTCACGATGGCGAGCCCCAGACCGGCCCCGCCATCCGCGCGCGAGTGCTCGGCCTTGTAGAAGCGTTCGAAGACGCGGTCGAGGTCCTGCGCGGCGATGCCGGGGCCGTCGTCGCACACCTCCACGGCCACGAGGGGATCCTCGTCCCGCACATCGACGGTGATCGCGCTCCCGTCGGGGCTGAACTTGAGCGCGTTGTCGAGCAGGTTGGTGACGATGCGGACGGTGGCCGCGCGGTCCGCCTCGACGGAGGGCGTCTCGCCCGCGGGTCCGTCGATGCGCACCTTGCAGGCTTCGAGCCTTGTCAACAGGCCGGCCTCCGCCTCCGCCACGGCCGAGCGCAGGTCGACCCGCTCCGGTTCGAGGTGGATCGCGCCCGACTCGATGCGGGAGAGATCGAGCAACTCGCTGGTGAGGAGCGTCATGCGCTCCACCTGGCCGCGGACGCGGCTGAGGAAGGCGGCCTGCTCATCCGGCTTGAGGTCGCCCAGTTCAAGCGTCTCGACAAGCGCGCCGATGGCCGCGATGGGCGTCCGCAGCTCGTGGGAGACGTTGCTGATGAAGTCGCGCCGGACGTGGTCGACACGCTGGAGGGAGGAGAGGTCGACGAGGACGAGCAGGGCGGCCCAGCTGCCCCCCTCGGCCACGGGCACGGCGAGCGCGCGCAGGGGGAGGCGGTCCTGCCCAAAGGGCACCATCTTGGGAGGGGGCGTGGCCCGCCCCGCGAGCGCCTCGCGCAGGAGCGCGTCCAACTCGTAATCGCGCACGCTTTCGATGAGGGTGCGGCCAACCACCTCGCCTTCCTCCATGCCCAGGAGGGCGAGGGCGGCGGGGTTGGCGTACTGCACGTTGGTCTCGGGGTCGACGGCCATGATGCCGTCGGCGGCGGCGGCGAGGGCGGCCTCCAGGCGCGCGTGCTCGGCGGTGATCGCCCGCGAGGAGGCCTCGATCGCGGCCGCCATCACGTTGAACTCGTGGGTGAGCTCGGCGGTCGGGCCGGTGGTGCGCACGGCGCGCGCAGAGAGGCTGCTGGCGCGCAGGGCGCGCGCCGCCTCGGCGGTCTCCCGCACGGAGAGCGCCACGGGGCGCAGCAGCAGGAAGGCGCCGGCAAGACCGCCGCCGCCCATGACGAGCACCGTGACCGCGATCCAGAGGGCGTCTCCCACGGTGGCGGCGACGACCGCAGCGACCGAAGCCGCCAGCAAGCCAACGACCCCGCTCGCGAGCGCCGCCCGTCCGGCGAGGCCGCTCATGGCCCCGGCCTAGCCTTCGAAGAGGTATCCGCTCCCGCGCACCGTGCAGATGCGCCGGGGATTGGCCGCATCGGGCTCAATCTTCTGGCGAAGCCAGCGCATGTGCACGTCCACCGTTCGCGCGTCACCGTTGAAGTCGTGCTCCCAGACCGACTCAAGGATGTGCTCGCGAGAGAGCACCTGGCCGGGATGTCGCAACAAGAATAGCAGGAGCTCGAACTCCCGCGGCTTCATCCGCACCAATTCGCCGCCACGCCGCACCTCGCGACGGACGGCGTTGACCTCGAGATCGCCGGAGCGGACAGCATCGTCGTCGGGGGGCGCTTCCTGGCGGGTGGGGGCGCGGCGCAGCAGGGCGCGCACGCGAGCCAGCAGCTCGCGCATGCCGAACGGCTTGGGCAGGTAGTCGTCCGCGCCCGTATCGAGGCCGGCGACGCGGTCGCTCTCCCCGCCGAGGGCCGTGACCATGATGATCGGCACCCGGGTGTCGCGCCGCAGCGCGCGGCAGATACCCATGCCGTCGACGCCGGGAAGCATCAGGTCGAGGACGATGACGTCGGGCTCGTGGTCGCGCGCCATCCGCAGGCCGTCGTCGCCGCGGAGGGCCGTGAGGACCTCGTAGCCCTCGCGGCGAAGGTGGTGCGCCATGGCGAGGAGGAGGGCTTCCTCGTCCTCGACGACCAGGACGGTTGCCGCAGTGGCAGGCGCCGCAGTCATTCCTACCCCGGAATCTTCAGGAGTGGTGTGAACGGAAGGTGAACGGGCGGGTTCAGCCATCGCCATACAGGTTAACGCCTGGGCTTCCACCTGACCGGGGCGGGATGGGGTGGCTCTTTCCCTACAGGGGGTTGCGCCAGCGGAGTCCGGGGAAGCGGCCGAAGTCGGTGTCGTTGGAGTGGACCTCGGCCTGGTACTCGATCGCCAGCGCGGCGATGTGCACATCGGTGACGAGGTTTCCCCCGACCCCGGCGGCCGCGAGCGCCCGGGGCACCAGGGTCAGGTGCGCCGGCCCGGGGTTCAGGGCAGCGACATGGGGGAGGCGGAACCAGCTCTCGACGGTATCAATGGCCTGCTCCGGGGTCGCCACCTGGCCCATCACACGGGGGCCGGTCGTGAGGCGAATGAAGCCGGCCCCCACCACCCAGGGCACGCCGATCCGCTCCGTTCCATTCATAAGCCCGTTCCACCAGCTGCGGGCGGTGTCGTGGAGTGGAGATGCGACGTCATGGGCGTAGATCAGCAGGTTGAGGTCAGGGACTATCACGTCTCTGTTCCCTGAGGAAGTCCTCTGTCTCAAGCTGGTCGTAGAGCTGGTTTAGCTTGAGCGGATCGATGCCCGGCCGGAGACCGCCGCAAATGGGCTTAACCCGAAAGACGGGCCGGTCCTCCTGGGGAGCAGGCGACAGCCCGCGGCGAAGGATTTCGTTGACCACCTGCTTGAACGACTTGTCAAGCAGGCGGGCCCGCTCCTTCAGGGCATCCGCAATGTCTTCGTCGAGCGTCAACGTTGTTCGCATAAGAACATCATGATGCCTTTTACTCTTGATGTTTAGATGTCCCCTGCTCGACGGGGCCACGATGCACCTGCTATCCTCCCCTTGCTCGGGTGACTGGCGAATACGCGGAGAACCGCGGGGGAGCCCGAGTAGATACACAGTTGGCCGCTCGCCTGGGCCGGTCCGTTCACACGGACGGGCCTTTTGCTTCTCTGGCAGAGAAGCACGGAGGTGAGCGATGCGCGCTCTTATCGGCGTCTACGACAAGACCGGAATCGAGGATTTTGCCCGCGGGCTCCACGGCCTGGGCTGGGAGCTGGTCTCGACGGGCGGCACCCGCCGCGCGATCGAGGCGGCGGGAGTCCCGGTCACGGGCATCGAGGAGGTCACGGGCTTCCCGGAGATGCTCGACGGGCGGGTGAAGACGCTCCACCCGGCCGTGCACGCGGGCATCCTCGCCCGCCGCGACCTGGCCGAGCACAACGAGGCGCTCGCCAGCCATGGCTTCGGCGCGATCGACCTCGTGGCCTGCAACCTCTACCCGTTCCGGGCGGTGGTCACGCAGGAGGGGGGCGCCTCCTTCGCGGAGGGCATCGAGAACATCGACATCGGCGGCCCGACCATGCTGCGCGCCGCCGCCAAGAATCACGCCGACGTGATCGTCCTCTCCGATCCAGGCGATTACGCCGCCACGCTCGAAGCGCTGGCCGGAGGAGGGCTCGACGGCGACGCCCGGCGGGGGCTCGCCTGGAAGGCGTTCCAGCACGTCGCCAGCTACGACAGCGCCGTGGCCGAGTGGCTCTGGGATGGGGATTCGCCGCCGCCCTCGCTGAGCGTCCCGCTGGAGCGCGTCGCGGGGCTTCGCTACGGCGAGAACCCGCACCAGCCGGCTGCCTTCTACCGGGACGGCTCGCTGGGGGAGGACTCGCTCGGTGGCATCGCGACGGCCGTGCAGCACCACGGCAAGGAGCTCTCCTACAACAACTACCTCGACGCCGACGCCGCCTGGAACGCCGTCAACGACTTCCCCGAGCCGGCCTGCGTGATCGTGAAACACACGAACCCCTGCGGGGCGGCCACCCGCGACGACCTCCGCGAGGCCTACCGGCTGGCGGTGGCGGGCGACCCGGTGAGCGCGTTCGGCGGCATCGTCGCCTTCAACCGGCCGCTCGACGAGAAACTCGCACGGGAGCTGCGCGAGTTCCGCAACCCGACGGACGGCTCGACGCGCATGTTCTACGAGATCGTGATCGCGCCCGCGTACACGGAGGAAGGACTGCGGGTGCTCAAGGGCAAGTCGAAGGAGCTGCGCATTCTCGATGCGCAGGCGCGGTCGCGGGGCGGGCGTTCGCTGCGCCAGGTGGGGGGCGGCTGGCTCCTGCAGGAGGCCGACGAGATCGCCCCCGAGGAGATCGACTACCAGGTCGTCTCGAAGGTGCAGCCCACGGCGCAGCAGCTGGCCGACCTGCGCTTCGCCTGGCGCTGCGTGAAGCACGTGAAGAGCAATGCCATCACGCTCGCCAAGGACGGGCGGCTGCTGGGGATGGGCAGCGGCCAGCCGAACCGCGTGAAGAGCGTGGAGATCGCGGTGGAGAAGGCGGGCGAGGAGCTGCGCGGGGCCTCCCTGGCCAGCGACGCCTTCTTCCCGTTCTCCTGGAACGACGCCGTGGAGCGCGCCTGCCAGGCGGGCGTGGCGGCGATCGCGCACCCGGGCGGGAGCCTGCGCGACCAGGACTGCATCGACTGCTGCGACCAGTACGGGGTGGCCCTCGTCTTCACGGGGACGCGCCACTTCCGGCACTAGCGGGACGAGCGAATAGCGGCTAGTGACCGGTGGCGTGTCCCCGCCCCGCCTCCGCCGCGGGACTCAGGCCCGACGACCAATCACCGGCCACCAGCCACTGGTCACCAGCCACTAGAAGCTGGCGGAGAGGGTGGGATTCGAACCCACGAGGGGCTTGCACCCCTACACGATTTCCAGTCGTGCCTGTTCAGCCACTCCAGCACCTCTCCGCGCGAGGGCGTTCGGGTAGCGTAGCAAGGGCGCGTCGATGGGGCTTGGGGAGGCTAGCGCTTGCGGCGCTCGCGGCGCCCCCTGGTGAGCTCGCGGTAGCGGGCCCAGAGCTCCTCTTCCCTGGCCTGGGCGCCTTCGCGCGCCAGGGCCATCGCCTCGCGCGCGGCGGAGCGGAGCTGCTCGACGACGTCGTCACCGTCGGGCGCGCCGCCCTCGCCGATCACGGGGCCGTCGGACGGTCCCGGCGAACTCACGACCCGCCCCGGAAGCGGCCGCCGAAAGACCCGAGGGAGTCGAGGCCGCGGCGAATGCCGCTCACGACCGAGTAGATGCGGATGATCGGGGTGACGGCGGATTCGCCCACGAACTCGGCCGTGCCCTTGACCTCATCGACGAGGTCGCGCGTGGAATCGAGCAGGGGCACGACGTTCTTGGTCACGGCGCGCCTCACCGAGAGGGCCACGCCGATGAGGGCGGCGAGCAGGACGCAGGCCAACACCCCGACGAGGACCACGAGGATGCCGAGGGCGACAACGGCGATGTCGCGCCACTCGCTCCAGCTATCGGGAGCGGACCAGGCGCCGGGCTCGGCCTCGTCGGGGAAGATGTTTCCGCCGAAGTAGCCATCTACGAGCCAACTCACGACGAGGTAGACGACGATGATGAGCAGCGCCGCCAGGACGATGATGCCGAAGAAACGCAGAGCCGACTTCATGCAGAGTCATCATAGTGCCACCGCCGCTGCACGCGCAGTGAGGCCGCCGGGTCTAGCCGGGCACGAGGTCGAAGAGGTCCAGCAGGTTCGAGATCGCCTCGAAGGAGGTGGCGCGCCCCAGCAGTGAGTCCACGTAGGCCAGGTCGAGCGGGCTCCCGAGGGGCGCATCGACGGCCTGCGCGAGCCTGTCGAGGTACTGCTGGGCGACGGGTTCGGCGGGAGCGCTCGGCTGGGCGCCCTCCGCGTAGCTGGCGCCGATGACATCGACGAAGGAGCGGTGCGAGAGGCCGGACCCGGGCAGGACCTCGCGGCCATGGGGGCTAGGGAGAATGCCGAGCGACTCTGGCACGGCGCGTCCGCTGTTCAGCATCGCGAGGGCCTCGATGTTGAAATTGCGGGCGAGCGGCGAGGGGTCGCGGACGAGCTCGGGCTGGGAGATGAGCAGGTGGATGTAGAGGTAGACATCGATGGCGCTGGCCACGATTTCCTCCTCGAGGGTGTCGAGGCGGTCGCAGTGGACGGCCTCGTGGGCGAGGAGGGGCATGAGCAGCTCGAAGGGGGCCGCCTCCAGGTCGGGCCGGATGGAGAGGACGCGGCGACCGTCGTCGTCGTAGGTCACGCGGGCGGCCAAATCGGGGTCGCCGGGGGGTTCCTGGAAGCCGATGAAGGCGGCCGGTTCGCCGGTGCAGTTGTCGCGCCCCAGGAGCGAGCGCACGCCGGCATCAGCGAAGGTGCCGGCGAGGGCCGCGAGCGCGGCCCGCACCTTCGGCGCGGGGATGGTCTCGTCATCCATGACGTCGTACAGGGTCAGGGCGGCGTTACGGACGGGGGACGAGGCGCCGCGCTCGTCGAGGTGGGTCTCGAGGGTGGAGCGCACAAGCGCCGCGTCTCGGTCGGCGGCGGTCGGGGTCTCGGGTGCGCGGGGCTCCACGAGGGAGAGATCGCCGAAGGCAAAGACGCCACCCGCCAGCAGCACGCCGAGCTCGGTGAACTCCGTCGTGACGGGGAGGGTGACCTCATCGCTCTCTTCCGAAAAGGCGCTGGTCGAGACGTGCAGGGTCGAGCCGTTGGGGATGAGGCTTCGCACGACAAGCTCGACCGCGCGCGAGTTGACGACCTCGACGCTCTCCACGGGCATCTCGCCGAGCGAGTGGCCCGTGAGGGGGGAGCCCTCCGGGAGCGTCAGCCGGAAGGCGGTGTGCAGGGCGCGCAGCGTCAGCGCTTCGACGGGCCCATCGAAGCGTACGCGCACGATCGAGCGGACCAGAGGCAGGTCGTCCTGGTAGAGGCGCTCGGCGCTCGCCTCAAGGGGGCGGATGGGGGGCGGGGGCGGCTCGCCGCCACCGCAGGACGCCACCAGCACCACCAGGAGCGCCACGATGCCTCCGCTGAGGGTGCGATGCATTGCGAGAGCCTACCCGATGGGCCCCGACGCGGGCGCTCGCCCAGACTCGCGCGGCGAGCGCCGCCTCGGCGATGATGGGGGCGTGACCGTGGACGCGCCCCTATCGACCTCGCCGCGAGGAACCCCCTGGCTGGAGCGCAAGCGCAAGCCCGACGGGAGCGAACGGCGCTACCGCTGCCGGCTCGAGCACGCCTCGTCCTCGCTGGTGGTGGTGAGCTACGTGATGCGGCAGGGCGGGGCGGTGTTCGGCACGCCCATCGACATCCCCCCTGGATCCGTCTCCTACGGCTACTTCTGGCGCTCGCGGCCCTACACCGTCTACCGCATGCGCGCGGGCGACCGCATCGTCGCCCACCGCTTCGACGCGGTCGCGGGCGTGCGCTATCGCGAGGGGGAGGTGGCCTACCGCGACCTCGCCCTGGACTGGTGGGTCACGGCGGAGAACGAGCTCATCGAGGAGGACCGGGAGGAGTTCGAGGAGCTACGGGAAGCGGGCGTTTTCAGCGCCGGCGACCTGGCCGCCGCCGCGCGCGCGGAGCGGGTCATCGCCCGCGCGGGCGAGCGCCTGCTGCCGGAGTTGGCCGGCCTGGAGCGGCGCTACGGGATCGCGTAGGGGGGCGGGTGCGACTGCTACTCAGGGGGGAAGACACCCTCGTCCGTCCAACCTTCAAGGTCGGGATCCATGTGTGCGGGAAACCTTCGGTAGCCCTCTTCATAGCGCCGGTCAATTTCCTGGTCTGCGTCCCCTCTGGAGAAGAACGCGACTACCGCCTTGCCCAGCACTGCGAAACGGCCCAGCTTCCCAGTCACCTTCATTGGCCTCGATAGTACCGTAGTGCGGTGACCGAGCCCATGCCTGTCCCCAACATCCCGGCCGCCCTGGAGCGGATGCATGGCGGGGAGCGCTGGCACTGGACGGTCGAGAGCGACCCGTTCGAGGTGGCGGTGGGGGCGATCCTGGTGCAGCACACCAGCTGGACGAACGCCGAGCGCGCCATCGAGCGGCTGCGGGAGGCGCAACTGCTCGACCCGCGGCGGCTGGCGGAACTGCCCGGCGAGGCGATCGAGGAGCTCATCCGTCCGAGCGGCCAGTACCGCACGAAGGCGCGCAAGCTGCGCGCCTTCCTCGACCTGATCGCGCGCCACGGCTCGCTGGAGGCGCTGCTGGCGCTTCCGCCCGAGAGCCTGCGCGAGCGGCTGCTGGCCACCTGGGGGATCGGCGAGGAGACGGCGGACGCGATCGCGCTCTACGCGGCGCGCCGACCGGTGGTGGTGGTCGATGCCTACACGCGCCGGCTGTTCTCCCGGCTTGGACTGGGGCCCTCGCCCGATGACTCGTACGGCGCCTGGCAGCGGTACCTTGGCGGTGAGCTTCCGGCGGAGGCGCCGGCGCTGGCGCGCTTTCACGCGCTCGTCGTGCTGCACGCGAAACGGCTCTGCCTCGCGCGGCGGCCCCGCTGCGGGGAGTGCGAGCTGGCGCCGCGATGCCGGGCCGCCCGCGGCGAGCCCCTACCCCCTTGAGAGCGGCGCGGGTACGTTCGCACGATGCGAGTCGGGATCATCGGGCTGCCCAGGGCGGGGAAGACGACGGTGTTCAACGCGGTTGCGCGGGGGCTGGCGCCGGTAGGCGGCTTCGGCGGCGCGAGCAAGCCGAACATCCGCTCCGTGCCCGTGCCCGACCCGCGCGTCGACCGGTTGTCCGAGATCTACCACCCAAAGCGCAGCACCTACGCCACCGTCGAGTACGTCGACTTCCCCGCGGCGGGCGAGAGCTTCGGGGCGGGGCAGGGGCTGGGAGGTCAGTTCCTGAACGATCTGGCGGCGGTCGATGCGCTCATCCACGTCGTGCGCGGCTTCGAGGACGACGCCGTCCCTCACCCTGAGGGTTCGGTCGACCCGAGCCGCGACATCGGCATCATGGACCTGGAGCTGGCGTTCGCCGATCTTGCCCTCATCGAGCGGCGGATCGAACGGATCGAACCGGAGCTTCGCACGATAAAGGCGGGGGAGCGGGGCCAGTTGCAGGCCCTGCGCGACCTGCTGGGACGGATCAAGGAAGAGATCGAGGGGGAGGCCCCCATCCGGTCGATGGCGTTCACGGCGGACGAGCGCCGCCTCCTGGCGGCGAGCCAGTTCCTGACGGAGAAGCCCCTGCTCGACCTGGTCAACGTGGGGGAGGAGGACCTGCCCCGGCGCGCGGCGCTCGAGGAGGAGCTACGCACCGCCCACGGCAGCCCCGGGCGCGATCTGGCAGTGATGGGCGGGCGCTTCGAGATGGAGCTGAACGAGCTGAGCGACGAGGAGGCGGCCGAGTTCCGGGAGGAGGCGGGCATCGAGCAGAGCGGCATGGCCGAGGCGGTGCGGCGCAGCTACGCCCTGCTCGGGCTGATCAGCTTCCTGACGGTGGGGCCGGACGAGTGCCGGGCATGGACCGTGACGGAGGGGGCCACGGCCCGCGAAGCGGCAGGCAAGATTCACACCGACCTGCAACGGGGATTCATCCGCGCGGAGGTGATCCGCTACGAGGACCTGATCGATTGCGGGAGCGAGGCGGAGGCGAAGCGGCAGGGCCTGCAGCGGACGGAGGGGAAGGAGTACCTGGTCCAGGACGGGGACGTGGTCCACGTCCTCTTCAACGTCTGATCAGACCCTTTCCGTTTCCTCTTCCGGCGGCTCGCCGTCGGGGGCATCTTCCTCGGACGCTTCGGCGCCGTCCTCCGCTTCCTCCTCGTCCCTGTGCGGCGCTCTGCGGCCGAAGAGGCGGGAGGCGAGCGCGTTTCGGAGGGCGCGGTAGGCCTGGTCGGTCTCCACGGCGTCCGTGCGTTCCAGGTCGGGCGGGCCGTAGCGGGCCTCCTCGAAGGCGGTGCTGAGGGCGGCCGCCTCCTCCGAGCGTTCGAGGGCATCGCCGAGCCGCTCGCCCCACTGGCGCACGGTCTCCGATTCTTCGGCACGGAGCCCCGCCCAGCCCGCCAGTCGCTCGACGCCGCCCCACTGACGAGGCATCCCGCTGAGGCCGCGCAGCCCCCAGACCCAGTAGACGCGCGCCCCCAACGAGGCGGCCGCCATCGCCGCCAGCACCCCGCCCACGCTCCAGATGGCGACCCAGGGCGGGCCGCTGGAACGCTGGAAGTCGACGGGCGCCAAGAGGTCCGCCAGGGCGTCAGCGCCATCGACACCGAGGGAACCGAGGGGGATGAGGTCGAGGGGGAGCTCCGGGATCTCGGTGTTCTCCGCGTTCGTCAGGAACGCGCCAAGGCCCGTGCCGACGAGCAAGAGCTCCTCCGAGGGGTTGAAGTCGACCCAGCCGTAGGTGGGGAAGTAGACCTCGACCCAGGAGTAGGCGTCGTTCTTGCGCACGGAGAAGCTGCCCGCTTCGAAGTCCTCGGGGTCCAGAACGTAGCCGACGGCGACGCGGGCGGGAACGCCCTGCGTGCGCAGCATCACGGTCATGGCCGTGGAGAAGTAGTCGAAGTAGCCGCGCTCGAGGTCGAAGAGGAAGAAGTCGACCACGTCGCGGCGGGCGGGGGTGGCGCGCACGCTCATGTCGACGTCGAACTCGCGGAGGTAGGCCTCGATCGCCTTGGCGAGGTCGTAGGGGTTCGTCACTCCCTCGGTGACGCGTGCGGCCTCGGTGTAGACGCGTTCGGGCAGGTCGTCGGGGAGCTGGAGATAGCGCTCGCGCACCCACTCGGGGTAGTTGGCCGAGTCGGCGCGGAGCTGGTCGGGGCGGGCGATGCTGACCGAGCCGGCGACGCGGTAGCGGTCGCCTTCCTGCAGGTCTTCCTGGCTGCGGAGGCGCTCGATGTCGCCCTGGAAGGTCTCCGGCAGGTCAACCACCGAGTCGATGTTGGCGCCGAGGGGCGTTCCCACGGAGAAGAGCGTGTCCTCGTCGTCGAACACCGCGATGTCGAGGGTGGTGACGATGCGCTCGCGATAGGCGCGGCCCTGGATCTCGGCGGAGGTGGGATCGCCGGCGTTCACCTCCTCGGAATCGCGGTTAGATGAGCGCCAGCCAGTGCCGGTGTACTCGTCGTAGCTGGTGCCGCGCACCAGGCCGAGGCTGTCGCCGCGGACCTCGAAGAGCACGGCCGAGCCGAGGCTGACATCGCCGCGGATGGGCAGGTTGCGGCCGAACTTGTGGAAGTTGCCACCACCGCCGGCGAGGTCGTGGAAGAGGCGGCCGAGCGGTTCGAAGGCGTCCTCGATCGGGTCCGTGACGGTGTTGATGGTCTTGTCGATGGCATCGGCCTGCTTGCCGAGGGGCACCTGCCAGGCGATCACGACCATCACGATGGTGAGGACGAAGGTGAGCTGGGCGGCCTGCACGCTGAGCCACTCGGGGTACTCGACGCGGGAGAGGTCCCAGTGCGAGAAGGCGCGCTGCAGGTGGAGGCGCGAGATGAGCAGCAGGGCGCCGATGGAGAACATGAGGAAGGCGCCGCTCGGGCGGCCATCGGTGGTGGCGATGATGCCCAGCAGCCCGACGCAGGCGGGCGCGACCGCGATCCAGGCGTTCCGCCAGCGGAACACGGCCCAGGCGGCCAGGTACGAGATCAGCACCCCCAGGAGGTGCACCAGCAGCACGAAGGGCAGGTTGTCGTTGCTGACGTCGTCCTCGCGCACCACCCACACCCACTCGTTCATGCGGGCGACGACGTCCTCGACGCGGGCGGCGATGGAGCCGCCGTCGCCGTAGGGCGTGGCGGTGAGGGTGAGCAGCATGAGCCCGAAGAGGAGCGCCACGGGATGGACGATGAAGTGGCTGGCGCGGGTGCGCGCCGCCAGCAGGCCCAGCACCAGCCCCCCGATGACGGCGGGAGCGAGCGAGGGGAAGTCGCGCACCCAGTCGGCCTGCTGGATGGCGATGGCGATGGCGAGGTAGACGACGAGGGCGGGGAGCAGCGTGAGCCAGTCCTCCCAGCTCATCAGGAGGCGGGGCGTCTCGATGAAGAAGCGGCGCAGGCGCGAGCCCAGGTCGGTATAGCGGGCGGCCTCTAGCTCTGCCATGCTTCCGCTCCCACCGAGGTGCTGCTGAGGGCGAAGGCGAGGTCATCGCCCTGGGTGACGACGTAGGTAAGGATGTCGCTGGCGGTCAGCTCGCCGTAGAGGACGAGGGGCGAGCCCTCGCCCCCGAAGGTGCTCGGGTCGATGAGGACGACGGCAACCCGCACGCCGCGCTGGACAAGGGCCTGCACGGGGGAGAGCCAGCTGCTGTCGGTCGACGGGGTCACGAGCACGAGCGTGGTGTGGCGGCCGAAGCGGCGCTGCTCCTCCATGAGGAGGCTCCCGAGGGGGGCGTCGCCGGCGGCCTTGGCCACGGCGAGCGACTCGAGGATTCGGGAGAGCTGCTGCTGGCCGCGCTCGGCCTCGACGACGGTGTAGTCCTCGCCGAAGGCGATCAGCCCCACCGAGCGGTTGGAGGAGATGTAGCGCTGGGCCACGCTGGCGGCCACGGTGACGGCGTACTCCTCGGTGCTCTCGTCGCCTTCGCCGGCGTGCACGCTTCCCTCCATGTCGGCGATCACCCAGATATCGCTGGTGGGGTCGAGCTCGAACGTCTTCACCATCAGCTCGCCGGTATGGGCGGTGGAGCGCCAGTGGATGCGGCTGAGGGGATCGCCGGGGGCGTACTCGCGGATGCCGCTGGCGTTGGGGGTGATGTAGTGGGTGCGGCGACGGAAGCGCCCCTCGCCGGGGAGGCTGGCGGGGGGCGTCTGGAAGCGGGGCAGGTCGATCACGCGCGGGTACACCAGGATCTGCTGGCGCACGCCGTAGTCGCGCTCGGTGTAGAAGAGGCCGAAGGGATCGCCGCCGCGCACGCGCAGGGGACCCCAGTCGAAGAGGCCGCGGCGGCGGAGGGTGGTATTCACGACCCAGCTGCGCAGCCCCCGGCTGGGAATGATCACCGCCCGCCGGGAGCGGTGGCCGGGAAGGCCGCAGGGGTCCTCGAGCTCGACCCAGAGCTTGGGGATGAAACTGCGGTTACTGACCTCGATGAGCTCCTCGGCGTCCTGGCCCACCTGCCCGCGCAGGGTGCGCCGGTCGACGCTCACGTCGAGGGCGCGGGTGTTGAGCCAGGCCAGCACGATGGCGACGGGAATGCCCATCGCGAGGATGTAGGCGATCCGGTAGAGCAGCCAGAAGCCCGTGCCCGTGGCGATGAACACCGCCGCCACGAGGATGACGAGGAGCACCGTGACAGTGCGCCGCGACGGCGCGAAGGGCCACGCGAGCACTCGCCGCACGATCCCGCCCCTCAGACGCGGGCGCGCGCGCCGGGCACGGGGACGCGGGCAAGGCAGTCGGCCACGACATCGGCGGCGGTGGCGCCCTTGACGCGCGCTCCGGGGCTGACGATCACACGGTGCCCGAGGGTCACGAAAGCCAGCTCCTTGACGTCGTCGGGGGTGACGTAGTCGCGCCCCTCCAGGAGAGCGCGGGCCTGTGAGGTGCGGAAGAGGGCGATCGAGCCGCGCGGGCTGGCGCCGAGGTAGACGCTCTCGTGGATGCGTGTCGCCCCGGCCAGGCCGACGATGTACTGCTTGATGAGCGGATCGATGTAGACCTCGCGCACGGCGCGCTGGATCTGGCGGATTTCGGTGGCGTCCGTCACGGCGTCGAGCCTGTCGATGGGGTGGGCCACCTGCTGCTCATCGAGGACGGTGACCTCGTCCTGGGCGCTCGGGTAGCCGAGGTTGACGCGGATGAGGAAGCGATCGAGCTGAGCCTCGGGCAGGGGGAAGGTGCCCTCGTACTCGATCGGGTTCTGCGTGGCCATGACCATGAAGGGGGAGGGCATCATGTGGGTGACGCCATCCACCGACATCTGGCGCTCCTCCATCGCCTCAAGCAGGGAGGACTGGGTCTTGGGCGTGGCCCTGTTGATCTCGTCGGCGAGGACGATCTGGGCCACGATCGGCCCCGGGCGGAACTCGAAGTCCCCAGACTTCTGGTTGTAGATGGAGACGCCCGTCACGTCGCTGGGGAGCAGATCGGGCGTGAACTGGATGCGTTTGAAGCTGCACCCGGTGGAGACGGCGAGGGCGCGGGCAAGCATTGTCTTGCCCACGCCGGGGACGTCCTCCACCAGCATGTGGCCACCGCAGAGCAAGGCCGTGATTGCGAGGCGCAGCTCACGGTCCTTGCCGATGATGACCTTCTCGACGTTCTCGATGATTCGTAGCGAAACGAGCTTCGGCTCTTCCAAGGCAATGCTCCGTGCCAGGTCAGGCGGAGAAGGCTGAGTATAGCAACGTCGCGCTCGCCTCCGCCCGGCAAGCCGCTAGACTGCGGCCATGCCCGAGCGCGACTGGGTCTCTCGTGCGGCCTCGCTGGCCGAGCGCTTCGCCGAGCGCGCCCCCCGCCACGACCGCGAGGGCTCGTTCCCGCACGAGAATTTCGCCGAGCTGCGGGAGGCCGGTTTCCTGAGGCTGACGGTGCCGCGCTCGCACGGCGGGTACGAGCTGCCACTCTCACAGTTCGTGCGCGTGCAGGAAGCGCTGGCGGCGGGCGACGGCTCAACGGCGCTCGCGCTCAACATGCATCTCATCCGCTTCGGCGCCGAGCGCGAGACGCCCTCCTACCCGCGGGAGTGGTTCGACGAGCTCTGCCGGGGCGCGGTCGAGGAGGGGCGGCTGGTGAACACAGCCGCGACCGAGGAGGGGCTGGGGAGCCCCGCCGGCGGCGGCATCCCCGAGACGACGGCCACGCCCGTCGAGGGAGGCTGGGTGCTGGAGGGGCGCAAGACGTTCGTGACGCTGGCGCCGGAGCTCTGGTACATGCCCGTCCTCGCCCGAATCGACCCGCCCGGGGGCGGCGCCCCCGATGTCGCGGACTTCATGGTGCTGCGCGACGACCCCGGCATCCGCATCGACGAGACCTGGGACGCCCTCGGGATGCGCGCCAGCGGCAGCCACGACCTCGTGCTCGAGGGCGTGCGCCTTGGGGAGGATCGCCTCCTCGGCTACCGCAACCGGGCCAGGCCCAGCCCTCGGGGGCGGGCGGGCGGCGTCTGGTTCGCGCTGGGGGTGGCGGCGACGACGACGGGCGTGGCCCAGGCCGCCCGCGACTACGCCGTCGACTTCGCGCGAACGCGCACGCCCACCGGCCTGCGCACGATCGCCGAGTTTCCCGGCGTGCGCCGGCGGATCGCGCGCATCGACCTGCTCCTGCAGCGCAACCGCGCGCTCGTGGCGGACGCCGCCGCCGCGTGGGAATCGGGCGAGGAGCGGGGGATGCCGGCGAGCGACCGCGTGGCCGTGGCCAAGGTCGACGCCCTCAACAACGCCATCGAGGCGGTCGACGAGGCGATGCGGGTGGTCGGGGGCGTGAGCCTGCAGAAAAGCCGCCCCATCGAGCGCTACTACCGGGACGTGCGCACGGGGCTCCACAACCCACCCCTCGAGGACCGCGCCCTCGAACAGCTCGCGCGCCGCGCCCTCGACGCAACCGAGGGCGCCTGACCCTCCGCCCTTCAGCCCATCCCCAGCTCGTGCAGGCGGTCGTCGTCGATGCCGAAGTAGTGGCCGATCTCGTGCAGGACGGTGGTGCGGACCTGCTCCCGCACCTCGTCGTCGGTCGTGCAGAAGGACTCGATCGGTCCCTGGTAGATGCTGATCTTGTCGGGCAGGACGAGATTGTAGCCCTCGCTCCGGTCGGGCAGGGGGATGCCGTGGTAGAGCCCGAGCAGCGTGCTGCCCGGCCCCAGCCCCGCCGCTCGCCGGTCCTGCGCGGTGGGGCGCCACTCGATCACGATCTCGACGTTCTGGACGCGCGCCATCAGTTCCCGGGGCAGCATGGCCAGGGCCTCGCGCACGAGCTCGCGGAAGTGGTCACGCTCCATGCCGCGGAGTCTACGGACTCGGGTGGTGGGGGCGGGGCGCCGGGGGATGGGGAACGGCGCCGCCCTTCCCCCAGGCTGCGATCGGATGTACCTTGAACGTCAAGTAGTGCCTGCGTGCCGCCCTTATCCAGACGGGTGGAGGGAACCGGCCCCGAGAAGCCCGGGCAACCTGTCTTTCCGGAGACAAGGTGCCAAAGCCGGAATCCCCCGAGGGGGGAGAACGATGAGAGCGCCAGTGCTCAAGGACCCGGCCCGCGCACGAGGAGAGAAGATGTCAGCACCTCTGGGCCGAATGTTCATGTCCCTGGTCCCGTAGGGGACCACCATCGCGGACCCCACCGCCGCGCGTCGGCGAGGGCGCCCATCACGCGAGCGCCTCGCCCACCGCGACAGCCGATGCACGAGAGAGAGACATGAGCTACGCACAACACCTGCGCTGTCGCGAGTGCAGTCGCGACTACCCCCTCGCAGCCCTGCACGTCTGCGAATTCTGTTTCGGACCGCTGGAGGTCGTGTACGACGACGAGGCCATCCGCGCGGCCGTCTCCCGCGAGGAGATCGCCTCGCGTGCGGCCACCCTCTGGCGCTACCGCGAGTTTCTGCCCTGCGAGGCGGACACCGCGGTCGACATCGGGGCGGGCTTTACGCCCCTCATCCACGCGAAGAACCTGGGCAAGGCCCTCGGGCTCCCCAACCTCTACATCAAGAACGACACGGCCAACCCGACCTGGTCGTTCAAGGACCGCGTGGTCGCGATCGCCAGCTCGCGGGCGCGGGAGCTCGGTTACGAGAAGCTGGCCTGCGCCAGCACGGGCAACCTCGCCAACAGCGTGAGCGCCCACGCCGCCGCCGCCGGCATGGAGGCGGTGGTCGTCATCCCCGACGACCTGGAGTCGGGCAAGGTGCTGGGCTCCAGCATCTACAGCCCCACCCTGGTGAAGGTGCACGGCAACTACGACGCCGTGAACCGCCTCTGCGCCGAGCTCGCGGGCTCGCGCAACTGGGCCTTCGTCAACGTCAACGTGCGGCCCTACTACGCCGAGGGCTCGAAGACCCTCGGCTTCGAGGTGGCGGAGCAGCTCGGCTGGCGGGCGCCCGACCACTGCGTCGTGCCCATCGCCAGCGGCTCGCTCTTCGTGAAGATCCTCAAGGGCCTGAACGAATTCGCGAAGGCGGGACTGATCGACCCGCCGCAGACGCGCATGAGCGGGGCGCAGGCCGCGGGCTGCTCGCCGGTGGCCACGGCCTGGGCCGAGGGCAGCATGAACTTCCGCCCGCAGCGGCCCAACACCATCGCGAAGTCGCTCGCCATCGGCAATCCCGCCGACGGCTACTACAGCCTCGTGCAGCTGCGCGACACCAACGGCACGTGCGCCTCGGTGAGCGACGACGAGATCGTGGCGGGCATGAAGCTGCTGGCCGAGACGGAGGGCATCTTCGGCGAGACGGCGGGCGGTGTGACGATCGCAAGCGTCAAGCAGATGGCCGCCAGCGGTACAATCGACCCCGACGAGCTTGTGGTGGCGTTCATCACGGGCGCGGGCTTCAAGACGGCCGAGGCGGTGGTCGACCACCTCAGCCCGGCCCTTGAGATCGACGCGACCGTGGAGAGCTTCGAGGCCGCTTACCAGGATCGCGAGGGGGTTCCCGCCTGATGGCTGTACAACGGCTGCGTTTCACCTTCCCGACCGACCTGATCAAGGAGCCCGTGATCTACCTCATCGGGCAGCAGTTCGAGGTCATCACGAACATCCGCATGGCCGACGTCGACGAGCGCACGGGCTGGGTCATCCTGGAGCTCGAAGGCGCTGCCGACGAGATCGCACGCAGCGTCGCCTGGGCCGAGAGCCGGGGCGTGCGCGTGGACCCCATCACCGGCGACGTCGTCGAAGGCTAGCCACCCCAAGGAACGGAGACGACCACTTGGCAGCAACAGTCCTCATCCCCCAGCCCCTCCGCGCCCTCACGGGCAACCTGGCCACCGTCGACGGCGTGACCGGCACGCTCTCGGCCTGCATCGCAGACCTCGAGGCGCGCTTCCCGGGCGTGGCCGAGCGGATGCTCGACGAAGAGGGAGAGCTGCGGCGCTTCGTGAACGTCTACATCAACGGCGAGGACGTGCGCTTCGAGGACGGCCTCACCACCGCCATCAACGACGGCGACGAGGTGAGCATCGTCCCGGCGGTGGCCGGCGGTTGTTTCTGAGGCCGGCGGCAACGGGGTGCCTCCGCGCGGCTTCTCGCCGCGAGGGGGACAGGCCGGCATCAACCCCACCGAGTAGCACGAAGCCCCCGTTTCCGGGGGCTTCGCCGTGTCTCGATGTTGGGCGGGCCCGCCTCAGCCGAGGATGGCCCTAACGTTCGACAGCACGCCCTCAAGATCGGGCCCACTCACGCGTCCGAGCTTGCGTTCCATCCCGCGCTGTGCGGTCGTCAGCGGGCGGCCCTTGGCCACGGATGCGCGCAGAAGGACGACATCGCCCAGCCTACAGGGCGTCGTAGATGGCGTCCTCGTCGTTGTCCCAGATCTCGATGTACGGTTCTCCCACGACTAGCACAGAAGACTGCCCGGCCTCCGCCTCGTTCCGCGAAGCCACGGGCATATCTGCCTCCCGTGACGGAGCGGCCGCTGCACCGAGGGACGCGTGCCCACCGTTGCCGTTTCTGAGCTTGAAAGCTAGGAATCCTCTGAGCAAGTAGACTGGCGCCGGCGATTTGCTCCGGCAGCAGGTTGTATTGGACAAGGAGGGCCGCAGGGGAGGGGGTCGGGGGAGGGCGGGGGCCTCTGTTGCCTTCCCGTCGCGCTTCGACGAGCGCGCGGAACGCACTGCTCCCCGGGTCAGGCGAGTTGGGGCTCGGCTCTGAGCAGGTTCGTCAAGCCCAGCAGCAGCGCCAGCCGCTCCCGGTTCTTCGCCAGACCACGGTAGCGCACCTTGTCGTAGCCGAAGCGCCGCTTCACCGCGAGGAAGGGGTGCTCCACCTTCGCCCGCAGCGACGCCTTCTCCCGCTCCGCCCGCGCCGCCTCGCTCCCCGGCTCAAGCAGCCGCCTCCGGCCGGGCCGCAGCGCCACCCGCCACTCGACCTCCGACCGCGCCTGCTCCGGGCGCTTCTCCACGCCCCGGTAGCCCGCGTCGCCGTACGCCTCCCGCTCCTCGCCATGCAGCAGGCGGTGCGCCTCCGTCACGTCGGCCACGTTCGCCGCCGTCGCCCTCATGCTGTGCACCAGCCCGCTGTCGGCGTCCACGCCGATGTGCAGCTTCATCCCGAAGTGCCACTCGTTCCCCTTCTTCGTCTGGTGCATCTCCGGGTCGCGCGCGCGCCGGCGGTTCTTCCTCGAGGAGGGCGCCGCGATGATGCTGGCGTCCACGATCGTGCCCGCGCGCAGGCGCAGGCCGCGCTTCGCGAGGTGGGCGTTGATTGTCTCGAACAGCTTCGTCCCCAGGTCGTGGCGCTCCAGCAGGTGGCGGAAGTGGAGGATGGTGCTCTCGTCGGGAATGTCCTCGGTCAGGGTGAGGCCGCAGAAGCGGCGCACCGACTCGGCTTCGTAGAGGAGGTCCTCCATGGCGGGGTCGCTGAGGTTGTAGCAGAGCTGGACGCAGTGGCTGCGCAGCATCACCGCCAGCGGGTAGGGCCGCCGTCCCCGTCCCGCCTTGGGGTAGTGCGGCTCGATGCGCCCCTCCAACTCATCCCAGGGCACGAGGCCGTCGATGCGTTTGAGGAACAACTCACGGCGCGTCTTCCGCTTCTTCTGCTCGAACTCCACGCTGGCGAACGTCGGCTGATGCATGGGGGCGCCCTCCCTCTCCGGTTCGCGCCCCATGATCGCATCTGCTCACTCGCTCTGGCGAGTTGTTCAGACTGTCCCTAGAGCCTTGACTGGGTTGCGCATGGAGCTGTGCGAGGTCCGTTCAGGGTTTGGTGCTCTTCGTTCAGGCTAGAAGACGTTGCGGGTGCCGCTGTCGCTGCGGGGGGCCTCGGTGGGCTGGGCGGGCGGCGGAGCCGCCTCCTGGACTGGCTGCTGGGGAGCGGGTTGCTCCGGCTCGACCTGCGCCTGAGCCTCTTCGGTGGCGCCTTCCTCTTCCGAGTCGTCGCGAACGGCGCGCCTGAACTCCTTGATCGAGGAGCCGAGATCGCCGCCGATCCTGCTGATGCGGCCGACGCCAAAGAGCAGGACGATGACCCCGACGATGATTGCGAGCTCCAGGGGCCCGAGCGGGCCGATGAGCAGAGGCATAACGTCCTCCTCGTCCTCCGGCCCCCGCCGGAGGAATCAGTCCTGTCATGGTACATGATGCGGCAATGGGGGAAAGCGCCAGCGGCCTGCTACACCCGCCTCTGCTTCCGACAGCCTTCACCCCTCGCGGCGCTGATCGATCGGAAGGAGCCCCTCTGGGGCGACTCTAAGATAGACGCTCGACGAAGACGTCCATCACGCCGCCGCAGATCTTGTCGTCGCCGTCGGTGGGCTCGGTCAGGTCGACGGTGACGATGCGGGGGGCGCCGTCCTCGAGCACCTCCATCGCCTCCTGCCAGACCTCGGCCTCGCCACAGCCGCCCCCGATGGTGCCGAAGAACGAGCCGTCGCTGCGGACCACCATCTTGGCGCCTGTCTTGCGGGGCGTGGAGCCGCGCGTCCTCGCGACGGTCGCCAGCACGACCGGTTCTTCGCGGTCGAGCGCGCTGGCGATTTCGCGGAAGATCTCGTCGTTCACAGGGTGATCTTGACGCCCCCGGGCCGCCCCTGCAAGCGGGAGCGCGAGGCGGGCGCCAATTCTCTACGATCGGCCCATGACAACGCTCGCCATCGACCACGTCATCCTCGCCACCGCGGACATAGCCGCGACCGCGGCGCGGCTGGAACGCGAGCACGGCCTGGCGTCGCTGCCGGGCGGGAGGCACGCGGGACACGGCACAGGCAACCGCATCGTGCCGTTGGGCAACGCCTACATCGAGATCATGGGCATCGTCGATGAGGATGAAGCGGCCGCCAGCCCCATGGGGGGCTGGCTCCGCGAGCAGACGGCAGCGGGCGACCGCGTGGCCGCGCTGTGTTTGCGCACGGACGGGCCGGGGTTCGACACGACCGCCACGCGGCTGGGCCTGCGCCCCCAGCCAATGTCCCGAGACGCCCCCGGCGGCGTGACGCTCTCCTGGCGGCTGGCGGGGCTTCGCGAGGCGATGGCGGACCCCTCTCGCACGTTCTTCATCGATTGGGACGTTCCGTCGGAGCAGCATCCCGCCCGCGGGGTCGCGCCCCACCGCAGCGAGCCCGCCGGCTTCGCCTGGGTCGAACTCGCCGGGGACGCAGACGCGATCCGGGGGTGGCTGGGCGGGGAGGTGTCGGGCGTGCGGATCGTAGGGGCGGCGGAGCCGGGGGTTCGCGCCGCCGTCGCACTGGCCGGCGGCGGGGAGGTCGCGCTGGGCTGAGGCGCCGCTACCCCTCGTTGAGCCGCTCGCCGATGAAGGCGTGGATGCGCTCGGTGGCCTGCCGCCCGATGGCGATGGGGGCGGCGTCGAAGCCGTGCGGGCCGCCCGGGTAGACCGCCAGCTCAGACTCGTTCCCGGCCGCCAGCCAGCGCGCGTGCATGAAGAGCGAGTCGTCGAGGAGGGGGTCGTAGGTGCCGACGGTGAAGAGTGCGGGGGGCATGGTGTTGAGGTTCGCGTTCAGGGGCGACACGTCGGGGTCGGTTGCGTCCACGCCGGGGATGAACATGCCGTAGAAGGCTTCGATAGCGTCTCGCTGGAGGCCGCCCTCGGGCCCGACGCCCAGCCGCTGACTCGGGGTCATCGAGAGGTCGTAGGGACCGTAGACGAGGTTCGCCCCGGTGAAACCGGTGAAGCCGTGCCGGTCGCGCATGCGCAGCAGCGTAACCGCGGCGAGATGCGCGCCCGCGGAGCCGCCCCCGATGAGGAAGCGCTCGGCGCCGAACTCGGCGGCGGCGTTCTCGACGGGCCAGACGGCGGCGGCCTCGCAGTCGTCCGGGCCGGCGGGGTAGGGATGCTCCGGCGCGAGCCGGTAGTCGACGCTGACCGTGGCGAGCCCGAAGGCCTCGACGAGGGCGAGGTTGGCCTGATCGCTCATGCGCGCCCGTCCGATGACCCAACCCCCGCCGTGGATGTCGAGGTAGACGCCCGCGGGCGCGCGGCCCTCGGGCCGGATGATGCGGATCGTCGCGCCCTCGCCCATGCCCGGCGCCGTGCGCTCCTCGGCACGGTCCACGGGCGGGGGCAGGGGGAAGGCGCCGCCGCCCTCGTCCATGAGCCGGCGCAACTCGACGAGGTCGGTGTTCTCCATGGAGGGCATCTGCTCGCGCATCGCGACGGAGGCGGCGACAAAGCCGCGGGTCTCCTCGCTGATGGCGTCGTCGCCGAAGACGCTGGGGTCGAAGCTCACGGCGGTCCTCCTAGGAAGGCTTCAGGCCGAAGGAGTGGATGAGCCGCCCGTAGCCCATGTAGCTCACCACCGCCCAGCCGATCTCGACGACCTGCTTCTCGGTGTAATGCTCCAGCAGCTCGTCGAACAGCTCGCCGTCGATGTTGGCGTGGTCGACGAAGAGGCGTTCGGCGTAGTGGAAGGCGGCCTTCTCGGCCTCGCTGAAGTCCTGGCCGCCCCACGTCGAGATCTTGTCGACGGTGGTCTCCTCGAGGGTGTCACCTTCCCCTGACAGGGGAAGCCGGGCGGCCTGTCAGAAGTCGCAGGCGTTCAGTTGGGCGACACGCAGGCGCACCATCTCCTTGAGGCGGGCGGAGACGGCGCCGTCCCTGATGAGGGGCCGGTACCAGTCGTTCCAGGCCTCGAACAGCTGCGCGTTGTGCCCGAAGACGCGCGTGAAGTCGTCGCCACGGCCCCGGAGGCGCTCGGGAAGCTCGTCGTCGCGGGCGAGGCGGATGTGGGGGACAGGTGTGTCACTCATGCCGGGATTCTAGCGACCGACGGGGAGCCTGGGGTCGGCACTGTCGAGCGCGGCGACCCAGTGATAACGTCGTGGGATGCCATTCACGGTCACGGTCGGCGCCGCGAGCCCCGGGGACTCGGAGTTTCAGAACATCGACGCTGTTGTCGACACGGGCGCGGCGCACTCGTTCCTGCCTGCGTCATTCCTGGAGGGACTCGGTGTCCCCCGGACACGAACGCGAGGGTTCAAGCTCGCCGACGGCACGCGGAAGACCTACGACATGGGCGAGGCTCGGTTCAGGATCGCAGGACGCGAGATGAACTCCCCCGTCGTCTTCGGAGACGAAGACGTCTGTCTCCTAGGCGCCACCACCCTCGGGAGCTTCGACCTCATCGCAGACACGACCAACCTGAGGCTCATCGACGCTCCCGAGGCGTTGCTGGTCAGCGTCTTCCGCGGCTGACATCGCCGAAGCCCGCACGGGAGCATCCCCGACAGGGTCGACGCGCGGCCTAGCCCAGGTAGGCCGAGCCCGACCGACGGCCCTTCGGGTCCGTCAGGACGTTGACGAGGGCGATCGTGTTGGCGGCGAGCGCTTCCTGGACGGCGGGGGCGATGCCGGCGGGGTCCTCGACGCGGCGGGACCAACCGCCCACCATCTCGACCGTCTTCTCGTAGGCGACGGGGAGGAGGGCGGCGATGGGGGGCGCGTCGGGGGCGAACGTACGGTCCTGAATCGAGTGGCCGGCGATCCCGCCGTTGTTCGAGACGACGATGACGACGTTGCAGCCGATGCGCGCGGCCGTCTCGACCTCCATGGCCGCTGCCCCGAAGGCGTAGTCGCCGAGCACGGCCACCACCTGCTGGTCCGGTCGCGCGAGCTTCGCCCCGATGGCGTAGGGCAGGCCCGTGCCCATGCAGCCGGTCGTGCCCGAGTTGAGCCGCAGACGCGAGCCGAAGCTGGGCATGACCGCCCGCGCCACACCCATCGTCAGCTCCGCGTCGACGGTGACGGTGGCGTCGCGATCAAGGCAGTCGCGCACGTCCCGCAGCAGGCGGAAGTGGTTGATGGGCACCTCGTCGGAGGCCATCGCCTCCGCGGAGCCGGCCTCGTTGCGAGAGCGCGCCTCCGCCAGCGTGGCGACCCAGTCGCTGCCGGCGACGCGCAGGCTGCGCCCGTCGAGCAGGCCGTTGAGCTGGTCGACGGCGATGGCGCAGTCGGCCACGATGCCGGTCTCGACATCGGCGCCGCTGTAGAACTCCTCCGCGACGATGTCGATGTGGGCGAGGCGGGCCCCCTCGGCGAAGCGGGGCGGGCGTCCGAACTGGAACACCCAGTTGAAGCGCCCACCGACCATGAGGACGGCATCGGCGCCGCTGAGGGCGGCGGAGCGGGCGGCGTTCATGAACATGGCGTGGTCGTCGGGAATCGAGCCCCGGCCCATGGGCGAGGAGACGAAGGGGATGCCGCGGTCGACGAGCCGCTGGAGGGGCAGGCCGGCCTCCGCCCACCCCGCGCCCTTGCCCATGATGACGAGGGGGCGCTCGGCCTCGGTGAGCATGTCGGCAACGGCCGCGAGGGCGGCGGGGTCGGGGTGGGGACGCGAGATTTCGGGCTCGCTCGTGCGCCACTGCACGGCGTCCTCGGCGAAGGGCGTGCGGATGAGCTCGGCGGGGAAGTCGAGGTAGACGGCGCCGGGACGTCCGTTGAGGGCGCGTCCCAGGGCGAGGTGCACGTACTCGGCGATGCGCGCCTGGCTATCGACCTGCGTCGCCCACTTGCAGGCGGGCGCGGCGAAGGCGACCTGATCGGCCTCCTGGAAGGCGCCCAGGCCGCGCTGGTTGCCGGCAGAGGAGCCGCCCAGCACGACCAGGGGCATGGCGCTCTCGGTAGCGACGTACATGGGCGTGACGGCGTTCGTGAGGGCCGGTCCCGACCCGACGACGAGCACACCCGGCTTGCCCCGCGCCCAGCCCCAGGCCGAGGCGGCGAAACCGGCGGAGACCTCGTGGCGGCAGTTCACCACCGTGATGCCCTCGCGTTCCATGGCCGCCATGACCTCGATCATGGGTCCGGCGACGACGCCGAAGGCCGTATCGATGCCGGCCGCCCTCAGCTGCCTCGCGATGATCTGTCCGCCGTTCAGGTCTGCCACGCCATACCCCCTCGGTTTCGGGTGGCCGCCATCGTACGCCCCGCGCGGGGCGGGTCGCCCGGGGCCTACAATCGGGCGCCGCCACCGCGGCCAGGGGGACGCTCATGGACCGGCTTGAGGGGAGAGTCGCGCTCGTCACGGGGGCCGGTTCGGGTATCGGCAAGGCGACGTCGCTGCGTTTCGCCGCGGAGGGCGCGAGCGTCATGTGCGTGGACCTCGACGAGGCCTCCGCGCAGGGCACGGCCGCCGCCATCGCCGAGGGGGGCGGCGCCAGCGCCGCCCTTCAGGTCAACGTCACCGAAGAGGAGGCGGTCAGGGCCGCCTGCGAGGAGACGGTGCGGGAGCTGGGCGGCTTCGACGTGCTCTATAACAACGCCGGCATCGGCCGCGCCGATTGGGACATCACCATCGCCGTCAACCTGAGCGGGGTCTACTACGGACTCCGGCACGGTGGCGCCCTGATGGCCGAGCGTGGCGGCGGCGCCATCATCAGCACCGCCTCGATCGCGGGGCTGGTTGGGCTCGTGAGCAGCCGCGTGACGGAGTTCCCGCCGGTCGACGGCTCGGGGGCGTACATCGCGGCCAAGCACGGCGTCGTGGGGCTGACGCGTCAGTTCGCGCTCATCTACGCGACCCACGGCGTGCGCGTGAACGCGATCGCGCCCGGGTACATCCGCACGCCCATGATTCAGGAGGCTCTCGATGAAGACGAGGGGGTAGCCGGCTACCTGGAGTCGCTGCACCCGCTGGGGCGTCTGGGCGAACCCGAGGAGATCGCGGCCGCCGCCGCCTTCCTCGCCAGCGACGACGCCTCCTTCATCACGGGCATCACGCTGCCAGTCGACGGGGGCTACACCGCGCGTTAGGGGCCGAAGACAGCGCTCACCGCGCAAGAGAAGCCCGGGACTATGTCCAGGCCGTCGAGGGCTTCGTCCTCGCCCAACGTTGACACGGCGTGGTCTGCAATATGGACGTCCACCGTGCGCGTCTCCGGATGCACGACCCAGACGATGCGCACGCCGTGGCTCAGCCACATTCGCGCCTTGTCATGGGCCTCGCGGCGGCTGTCGCTCGGGGATGCGACTTCCACTACGAGGTCGGGGACGACCTCGGCGTAGCCTGCAATCTGCGCGTCCAGCGGGATCTTTTCGGCCGAAGTGAACGCGATGTCCGGCTCTCGTACCGTGTCCGGATCGCGCTCGAGCCAGACGCCAGAGTCGGAGGCGACCAGCGTTCCGAGCCCCTTCGGCTCGATGAAGCTAAACAGTGCGGCGCTCAGCCTCACCACGATCTTCCCGTGCTCATGTCCCGTCGGCATGGTCTCGCAGAGCACCCCCCGGATCAGTTCGCCGCGCACGCCGCGCCCGTACAACTCCAGGAGGTCGTGGGCGGTGAGCAGGTTCGTCTCTGTGGTCGTCATCTCTGATGGCTCCGGCGCCTTCATTCTACATGGCGAGCAGTGCCTTCCCCGCCCCGCTAGACTGCGCCGGAATCCGCGAGGGAGCCTTCCCGATGACCTCCACGCCCGACATGGATACAACCGCCCCGAAGTACCTGCGCGACAAGTACGCCATCATCGGCGTCGGCGAGACGACCTACACGCGTGGCTCCAACCTGACAACGCGCGCGCTCGGCACCTGGGCCGTGAAGAACGCGATGGAGGACGCGGGCATCCCCGCCTCCGAAGTCGACGGGATGATGTCGTACTCCAACAACGACTCGACCCCCTCCCCGATGATCGCGGGGGACCTCGGCATCCGGCTCAACTTCTACATGGACGTGTACGGGGGAGGATCGAGCAGCGAGGCGCTGATCGGGCTCGCGATCGGGGCGATCGAGGCGGGCATGTGCAACACGGTCGTCGTGTTCCGCGCGATGAACGGCTACTCGCAGGTACGCATCGGCGGGACGGGCGTGCGGGCGCGGGCGCCCATCGGCGGCGACGCCATACACACGGCCCCTTACGGCTGGCTCAGCGCCGGCCAGAACTTCAGCCCCAGCTTCATGCGCCACATGTACGACTACGGCACGACGCCGGAGCAGGTGGCCATGGTCAAGGTCATCCACAGCGAGCACGCCTCCAACAACCCGAAGGCCTATTACAAGCAGCGCCTGACGGTGGACGACGTCGTCAACAGCCGCATGATCGTGAAGCCCCTGCACCTGCTCGACTGCTGCGTCGAGACGGACAACGCCACCGCCATCATCGTGACGCGGGCGGAGCGCGCCTACGACTACCGCAACACGCCCGCGCGCATCCTTGGCGTGGCCGGACGCGTCTGCAAACCGCGCATCGACATGCACTTCCAGCACGGACCCATCTCGACCGTGGCGGGCTACTACATCAAGGACATCATCTTCCCGAACGCGGGGGTGGGCCCGGAGGACATCGACCTGACGGGGGCCTACGACGCCTTCACCTTCACCTCCATGCTGCAGCTGGAGGACTACGGCTTCTGCAAGAAGGGGGAAGGCGGCGACTACGTCAGCAGCGGGATCATGCGGCTCGGCAACGAGCGTCCCAACAACACCAGCGGCGGGCACCTCTGCGAGGGCTACACGCACGGGATGAACATGATCATCGAGAACACGCGCCAGCTCCGCGGCGAGGTCGACGACTACTGCCCGACCGACGACCAGGGACGGAAGCAGCACACGTTCGACTACTCGGGAGGGGCCTGCCGCCAGGTTCCCGACGCGAACATCTCCATGAACCTCGGCTGGGCGATGCCGGGCACCGGCTCGTCGCTCGTGATGCGGAAGGGATAGGGCCATGCCTGAAGGCGAATACCGCGGGATGAACCTCACCATTCTCGACATCGACCACGAGAACGTGGCCTATTTCGGCTACTGCGCCGAGCACGACTTCCACCTGCAGAAGTGCACGAACTGCGGGCTGCTGCGCTATCCCCCGGGGACGGCCTGCCCCTGGTGCCAGAACCGCGAGTTCGAGTGGACACGCGTGGAGGGCACGGGCACGGTGCACTCCTACGGCGAGGTCCACCAGGCCATCCAGGTCCAGTTCCGCGAGAAGGCGCCCTACATGATCCTGATCGTCGACCTGGACACGCAGAAGGGGCAGCCCAGCGAGCACGAGGCGCTGCGCGTGGCCGGCAACCTGGCCACGCCCGACGGCGACCTGGCGCCGCCGGAGCTGGTGAAGCAGGTCGGCATCGGGAGCCGCATGCGGATGGTGTTCGCGGACGTGGGCGAGGGACTCTCGCTGCCCATGTGGACGCTCGACGAGGAGGCGGAGCAGCCGGAGAACCCGTGGCGCTACCCGCAGGAGTACAACGGGGTCTAGCCCCCGTGCCGGTGTCTGGGGCGGCAGCGCCGTCAGGAGGAAGCGCGCCATGATCACGAAGCCGGCAACCGGGCAGGCCCAGAAGAAATGCTGAGCGCGAACGACAACGAGCTGCTGACCCGCACCGGTCCGGGGACGCCCATGGGCGACCTCTTCCGGCGCTTCTGGGCGCCCGTCCTGATCGCGACGGAACTGCCCGAGCCCGACTGCCCGCCCGTGCGAGTGGGCGTGCTGGGCGAGGAGCTCGTCGCCTTCCGCGACACGAACGGGGCCGTCGGGCTGATCGAGGGGCGCTGCCCCCACCGGCAGACGGAGCTCTACTGGGGTCGCAACGAGGAGTGCGGCCTGCGCTGCATCTACCACGGCTGGAAGTTCGACGTGGAGGGCAACTGCGTGGACATGCCCTCGGAGCCGGCGGAGTCGCAGTTCAGGGACAAGGTCGGGGTGGCGGCCTACCCCACGCGCGAGTGGGGCGGCTACATCTGGGCCTACATGGGTCCGCCCGACCTGCCCCTGCCGGAGCTGCCGCAGTTCGAGTGGGCGCACGTTCCCGAGAGCCACCGCTACGTCTCGAAGAAGCTACAGGAGTGCAACTGGGCGCAGTCGGTGGAGGGGGCGATCGATACGGCCCACTTCTCCTTCCTGCACATGCTGGTCGACCTGCCCCCCGACGCCCCCGCGGCCCTGCGCTACATGAAGGCGGACGGCTCGCCCACGTTCACGCTGCAGCCGACGGAGGGCGGCTTCGTCATCGGGGGCGCGCGCCGGGCGGAGGTGGACAGCTTCTACTGGCGCATCACGCAGTTCCTCGCGCCCAACCACAGCCTCGCCCCCGGGGCCGAGCGCGGCCAGAACATCAACGGCCAGACCTGGGTGCCGATCGACGACGAGCGCTGCTGGGTCTACACCTACACCTGGAACCCCGACCGTCCCATCACCGAGGAGGAGCTGGCCATCATCAAGGGCGGCAAGGCGAGCATTCACTCGGTCGTCGACGAGCAGTACCGGCCCATCCGCAACCGCGCCAACGACTACCTGATCGACCGCGAGGCGCAGCGCACGACGAGCTTCACGGGGGTGCAGGGCATCTCCGAGCAGGACGCCTGCGTCCAGGACAGCCAGGGGCGTATCTACGACCGCACGAAGGAGCACCTGGGCACGACGGACGTGGCCATCATCGAGTTCCGGCGCATGATGCTGGGCATGGCCCGCAACCTGCTCGAGGGGCAGGAGCCCGCGGCCGCCCGCAACGGTCGCGCCTACTGGGTGCGCTCCGGCGCGGAGGTCGCGCCCCGCACGACACCCTTCGAGGCCGTGGCGGCGGATCGGACGACGGCGGGGGAGCTGAGCGGCTAGTTCCCGGGGCCCGCTGCGGCGACCACCAGCTCAAAGTCCGAGATGGACTCGCCCGGCTCGACGGTAGCGGTGCCCCGATAGAGCACGGTGGCGCCCTGGCGCACGGACGCCTCGACCAGGTAGTCGTTGCCCTCGCGGATTTCGGCTCCCTGATAGGTCAGCCTGAACTCAAGCGGGAGCGCGGTCGCGTCCTCGAACTCTTTGCTGTCTACGACGCGGCGCAGCGGGGGCGCCCCCGGCTCCAGCTCGATCAGCTCCACTTCCACCACCACGCCATCGGGCAGAGCCAGCTCCCCGCCTTCATACGACACCGTGCCCGACAGGGAGCGCTCGCCGATGCCAAAGGTGTTCGTCACGATGTTGGAGAGAACGAGCACGATGCCCGGCAGGATCAACACGACCAGGACCGCGCCAACGATGATCCAGACCACCTTCACGGGCACAACCTCCCCTGCCCTGAGTATCCGCGGGACAAGAGTCAGCTAGGGCGACGCTAGCGGCGCGACCGCGATTTCGACGCCGGAAACGGCCCCGTCCAGCTCGACGAAGTAGTCGCTGGCTGCGGCATAGAGCAGTTGCCCGTCGTGGCGGACCGCGACCCAGAGTTCGTGCGTCGAGCCCGGAGTCAAGCGGTCGGCGTCGTAGGGGACGCGGAAGTCGACGGGCAGGGTGTGCGCGTCCTCGATCACCTGGCGCCCCAGCGCCTTCGCAAGCCTGTCCTCACCGGAGACATCGACCAGCACCACCTCGACGCACGCTCCCATGGGCAGGTCCACCGCCCCATCCAGGTACTGGACCGTCCCCGAGATCGTGTCAACGCCGCTGTCCCTCATGACCAGCGTGAGAAGGATGGCGGGCACCGTCATCAGGACCAGGGCCGCGCCCGAAAGAAGACCAGCTAGCTTCCACATCGCTCTCCTCCCGATCCACCGTACTAGGTCTCAATACGCGTTGGTGGCCCTGTCGGGAGGTGGGTGTAGGCGCGCTCACGCCCGCTCCTAACCGGCCCTTAACCGGCCTGAAAAGGCCGTCGCCGGAGTGTGTGGCTAGCCGCCCCGGGCGACCTTGAGATCGGCGCGGGCGGCGGCGCGCATGCCGCCCTGATCGCTGCTGATGGTGACGAGTTGGAAGCCCGCCGCGGCGTGCTTCTCGGCGAGCTGCGCGTTGGCGTGGATACCCGCAACCACGCCGTGCTCCCTGCAGGCGGCGGCGATGCGCAGGCGTTCCTGCTCGAAGCGACCCTCGTTCGCCATCGCCGGGGGCTGCCCGAGGGTGATGCTGAGGTCGGCGGGGCCGACGTAGACGGCGTCGACGCCGGGCACCGAGAGGATGTCGTCGAGGTTATCGAGCGCCTGCTCCGTTTCGATCATGGGGATGCAGGCGACCTCGGCGTTGGCGTGGGCGAAGTAGTCGGCGCCGGCGTACATGGTGGCGCGCAGGGGCCCGAAGCTGCGGTTGCCCTCGGGGAAGTAGCGGCAGGCGGCGACGGCCGCCTGCGCCTCCTCCACGCTGTTCACCATGGGGATGATGACGCCCATCGCCCCCGCATCGAGCGTCTTCATGATGATGCCGGGCTCGTTCCAGGGGACGCGCGCGAAGGGCATCGTCTCCGAGGTGCTGATGGCCTGCAGCATGGTCAGCGCCGTCTGGTAATCGATGCCGCCGTGCTGCATGTCGATGCAGACGTAGTCGAAATCCTCGCTCGCCATGATCTCGGCGCTGAGGGAGCTGGGCAGGGAGAGCCAGCCGCCAAGGGCGACCTCACCCGCGCGCCAGCGCGCCTTCACCGTGTTCTCACGCATCGCCTCGCTCCTCTCTCACCAGTCACGAATCTCACCAGTCACGAATCGCCAATCACTACTCACTCGTTGGTCATGATGATGGTGCCGGAGGCCATGAACATGCCGCCCACCCCGTGGCAGACGCTGATCCTGGCGTCGGGCACCTGGGCGGCGGCGGTTCCGCGCATCTGGCGGACGCTCTCCTGGAGGGCGTACATGCCGTACATGCCCGAGTGCATGTAGCTCAGGCCACCACCGTTCGTGTTCACGGGGAGGGGGCCGCCGGGGGCGGTGTTGCGCGCCTCGGTGAAGGCGCCCGCCTCGCCCCGCCCCACGAACCCGAGGTCCTCGAGGCCGTAGATGGGGAGGTGGGCGAAGGCGTCGTAGATCATCACGTGGTCGACGTCGTCTTGGGTGATGCCGGCCTCCGCGAAGGCGGTGCTTCCAGCAACGCGGAAAGCGCGCGAGGTGGTCATGTCTTCCATCTGGCTGATCATCGGCGTCTCGACGCTTTCGCCGGTGCCGAGCAGGTAGACCGGCTTCGTCGGGAAGTCCCGCGCGCGTTCCTTCGACACGAGGATGAGGGCTCCGCCCCCGTCCGTCACGAGGCAGCACTGCAGCAGGCGGAAGGGGTAGGCGATCATGCGCGAGTTGAGCACGTCGTCGACCGTGATCGGGTCCTTGTAGGTCGAGCGCGGGTTGAGCGCCGCCCACTCCCGCTGCACGACCGACACGGAGGCGAGCTGCTCGTGCGTCATGCCCGTCTCCTTCATGTAGCGCAGGACGCCAAGGGTGAAGTTGGAGGGCGGCCCGCTGAGGCCGTAGGGGGCCTCGAACTGGCCCGGCAGGGAGGCGGGCGCCGCGCCGAAGCCGCCGCGACCGACGCGCGAGCGGCCGCTCTCGCCGTGCGTGACGAGGGCGACGCTGCAGAGGCCCTCGTTGATGGCGGCGGCGGCGTGGCGTACGTGCAGCATGAAGGAGCAGCCGCCCACCTGGGTACCATCGACCCAGGTGGGGGTGATGCCGAGGTAGTGGGCGATGCCGGCGGGCGCTTCGCCCGCCGTGGCCACGCCGTCGATGTCGCTGGGCATGATGCCGCAGTCCTCCATGGCGTTGAGGGCGGCATCGGCGTGGAGCTGGATCTGGGAGAGGCCGGGGATGCGACCGAGATCGGTCGTCTCGGCGGCTCCGACAATGGCTACAGAACGCGACTCCATGGCTAACCTCCCAGCGGCCGGAACTTCGGCAGCGAAATCTCGTCGCTCACGGGCGTGAAGGCGACTTCGACGGGCATGTCGAGCACGAGCGCCTCGGGCGTCTGCTCGCAGTCGACGATGTTGGTCATCATGCGCGGTCCCTCATCGAGCTCGACGATGGCGATCGCATGCGGGTCGGGACCGAACCCCGGCGGAGGCCGGTTGTTGATCACGTAGCTGTAGAGCTTGCCCCGGCCGCTGGCGGTGAAGCTCGAGACCGAGCGCGAGGCGCAGGCGGGGCAGAAGGGGCGCGGCGGGAAGATGACGTTCCTGCAGGCATCGCAGCGCTGGAGGCGAAGCTCGCCTCGCTTCGCCCCGTCCCAGAAGTCCTGGGTTTCGGGTGTGGGCACTGGCAGAGGCCCTTCGTAGTCGGCCATGAACGAACTGCCTTTTTGCGTGGTTTGGCGCACGGTGGCGCACGCGTCAGCGCATCCTACGAGCTTCGCCGCGAACGTGGGAGCGCCGGTGCGCGAGGGCGCCGGGAAGAGGCCTAGTTCGGGGCGGCGTACTCGCCGGCGCCTACCCAGACGCGGCTGGCCACCTGCGTCCCCATCACGATCTCGCCACCATCGATCGCGATTGTGACGGTGCCCCGGTACGGCTCCGAGGACTCCAGCTTCACCACCTGGCCGGGGCGGATGCCCTCCGCATCGAAGAACTGGAGGAGTTGCTCGTCCTCCTCGAAGACGCGCTCGATCGCCACCGTCTCGCCCTCGGGCACGTCCGCCAGCGTGGTCATGGAGAGGTTCCCGGCGTTCGCGAGGCCGGGGATGGGGTAGCCGAAGGGGCTGCGGTCGGGATTGCCCAGGGTCTCGATGAGGTGGGGCTCGGTCACGTCGGAGATGCCGTGCTCGAGCAGGTGGGCCTCTTCGTAGGCGCGCCACCAGGGGACCTTCAGCACGCTCGTCAGGAGGCACTCGGCGAGACGGTGGCGGCGAACCATTTCTTCCGCCCGGCGCAGACCCTCGGGGGTGAGCTCGATCATCTTGCGCCGGCTGATCGAGACCAGGCTGTCGCGCTGGAGGCGCTTCAGCATCCCCGCCACCGATGGCGGCGTCACGCCCAGGCGATCGGCAAGGCGCACGGCGATCACGCTCTCGCCCTCGTCGTGGTGGAGGCGGTAGATGGCGCTCAGGTAATCGTCGCTGGCGACGTTTGCGACTTGCTTTGGCATCGCCCCTGATCGTGCCACGCCGCGCGCCTGTTGTCTTGACCGGATGCCCCTTCTATTCACGGACGCCCAGCCGTACACTCGAAGGGGCATCTCTTGCCCCGAGGGGGGAACCATGAGCGCAGCGCCAGAGACCCCGGAACTGGACCTCTCCTGGCTGGATCTCTACGAAGATCCAACGTCGGCCGAGCCCACGAAGAAGGGCCTCACGCTCGATGCGATCGACATCGGCGACTACGCCTCGCGTGAGGAGCTGCCGCGGGACATGACGCCCCGCCTGCGCGGCGCCAGCGCCCGCGAGAACGCCCACCGCCAGGGGCTGACGTACCAGACCAAGGCGGACGTGTGGGCCGACCAGTGCCGCTCCCTTTACGAGGAGGCGATCCAGCGCCAGTGGTCCTCCGCGCGCGACATCCCCTGGGACACCCTGCAGGAGCTGCCCGACGAGAAGGAACGGGCCATGTGCCAGGTGGCGACCATGCTCGCCGAGGTCGAGTTCATCGCCGGCGATGTCCCCGGGCAGTGGCTGCCCGCCATCAGCGGCGACGAGTTCGAGGTCGGTCTCTTCCTGATGTCGCAGATCATGGACGAGGCGCGCCACACGGACGTGTTCCGCAAGCGCGCGCTGGCCAACGGCGGCGGCCTGCTGCAGCAGGGCGCCGGCCTGGGGCTGCGCAACCTGATCGAAGCGCAGGACTTCACCGAGATGTCGGTGCTGATGCACGTGCAGGCCGAGGGCTTCGTGCAGTCGATGTTCCGCATGGGCGAGCTGATCGGGCCGACGCAGGCGGACAAGCGCATCTTCCGCATGGCCGCGCAGGACGAGTCGCGCCACCTCGCCTTCGGCGTGATGCACCTGAAGCACATCCTCTCGGAGACGCCCGAGCGTCGCGAGGAGATCCACCACTACCTCGACAAGGCCGAGGAGACCTCGGCGGGCGGCGGCAGCGGCGACGTGACCTTCCCGCCCGTGTTCGAGTCGCTCTGCATCCTGTTGGGTGGGGGCAAGGACCGCTTCGACGAGGGCGTCGCCAGGTTCCTGCTCCTTCGCCGGCGGCAGGTGAAGGAGTACCTGCACCGCCTGGATGTCGCGGGCCTCGGCGATCGCCGCGAGCGGCTGGGCCCGGCCCTCGCGCAGTACGTCAACTAGCGGCATGGCCGATGACGGCGGGGCCGCTGCAGAGCCCATCTCCGCAGAGATGCGCGCCGCCGCGCAGGCGCTCGGCTGGGACGAGGGCCTGCTCGACCGCGCCCTCGACTACGGCTACCAGCCGCGCACGCTCGTGGCGGCCCTGGCCGCCAAGCTGGATGCCCGGCAGGCCACTGGCTTCCTCGACCGCGAGCCGCTGAAGCCGAGCCTCGCCTGGATGGACGCGCCCACGGAATGGGGCGTGCGCGCCGAGCAGGCCGACCCGGAGATGGGCCTCACCGTGGGCGACATCATGGTCGGCTCCTACGGCGAGATTCCCGACCTCTGGACGGACCGCACGGAGATCGCGCGTGGCTCGAACCCGCAAATCGGCCAGGAGGACATGGGCTACACCATCTTCGAGAAGGCCGTCGTGTGGGCGCCCTCGGTGGCCGACCTGTACGAGCGCGCCATCCGCGACCGCTGGGCGCCGGCCACCGACCTCGGCTGGCGCAGCCTGGAGGCGCTCCCCGACGACATCGAGCACGCCATCTGCCAGGTGATGACCGAGCACAGCGAGCGCGCCTACGCCGAGGCGACCGTGCTGGGACGTTGGCTGCCCGAGATCAGCTACGGCTTCGTGGAGATGAAGCTCTTCATGAGCAGCGTCATCTACGACCTCGCGCGGCACGCCGAGACGTTCCGCAAGCGGGCGCTCTCAAACGGCGGCGGGCTCGGCCTGCAGGCGCCCACGGACTTGATCCGGGGCGCCCGGGAGGCGCGCAGCTACCCCGAGCTGATGGCCTACCTGTTCGTGCAGGACAGCGCCTTCCTCACCTTCTTCCGGCTGGCCGGCGACTTCGCCCAGAACCAGCTCGAACGCGACCTCTACGCGTTGGTCGCCAGCGACCGCGAGCGGCTGCTGGAGTACCAGGTCGAGCGGCTGGAGGCGTACCTGGAGGCGATGCCCGACCGTCGCGAGGAGCAACAGCGCTACCTGCGCAAGGCAGAGGTGCGGCTGGCGCGAGAGTGGCAGGATCCGGCCGTGCGCGAACCGCTCGTGCTGCTCCTGGGCGGGGGCCGTGAGCACGCGGCCGCGGGCGAGGCGGCCCTCGACGCCCTGCGCCGCCGCCAGGTAGTGGACTACCTCGGCCACCTCGATCGCGCCGGCTTCGTCCGCAGCCACCTCCACTCCAGCCTCGCCGCATACCTCGAGGAGCCGGAGACGGCTCCGGCCTAGCCCTCCACCAGCGGCTCCACGGCAGCGCGGGCAACTTCCGCGTTCGTGCCGATCGCGAAGACAAGGAGTTTTGGGAGCGTCTATGCCTCACATGTCAGCCATCGAGACACTTGCGGACCTTCCCGGTGCGGACCGGCTCAAATCGATTGGTGAAGGGGTGACCCACCTTGCTGCCAACGTTGAACGGCTTGATCAAGCTGCACATTCACTATCTGCCGCTGGTGACCCATCTACAGCGGCGCTTCTGGGTCACTTCGCTGCCGAAGAGGCGGCCAAGATTCTCCTCCTGCTCGACGTTGTCCGATGTCCGCCAGAACAAAGCTCGTTCCGCCGGAAGCTGCTGAGACGGTATAATGACCACCTTTGGAAGGGTATCTACGTTCGTGCCTGTGATTGGCACCCAGCTGATTTTGGAGAACTCAAAGGCTACGTCGAGTCAGAGTGTGAGCCGTTCTACCTAGATGGACCTGTAGGTGTTGATTGGATTTTCCCGAATGAAATCGCATACAGCCGGGAATCTTTAATATATGTTGACTATCTTCAAGACACTTCAGAGCCCACGGACGGAGAGCCGCAGAGGTGGTGGGCAGTTCCCGGAGAGAGAAGTCAATATGTGACTTCGAACTGTGTTCAGGTGGCGCTTTCCCTCTTCGGTAGTGGATTCGGAACAGATCTAGGGCTAGACGCCGTTGCCGATATCTGGAATGATTTCGACCTTCAAGAAAGAACTAGCATCGGCGAACTCTACTCTTCTATCCGAAAGACTCTGGAAACTATGGCTACCCGCAAGGTCTTCCCGGACGGGCGTCCTAGTGAAGCGGACATAAGTACGATCTTCGAGTGGCCGTTCCCGTTGTGGAGCCTCGTTGATGTGCGGGTGGAGTATGACAGAAAGCGGAATGAAACATATGTCAATCTTCTTCGCGACATGAGAAGAAAACAGTTGCAGGCTCTGTTCGAAGTCGAAAGCTACCGGGAGCCGCCACCCGTAATCCCTGAACAGAAAGTGTTAGAACTGCATCAGGCCCACTTGGCTGTGGAGGCCGAATCGAAGGCCAGGATAAGTCAGTACCTAGAAAATCGAAGAGAAGAAGGACGGCTGCGGACCATACCCGCGAGTCTCGCCGTTGATGAAAGCTCGCGCAGCTATGGAGAACTGACGCATCGGTGGCTGAGCCTGACCGAAGACGAGCGCACTGCGTTGATCGCGTTGGCGTGGTTCGCGCGTGGCGAGATTGCCGATTGGGCGAGCGCGTATGAAGGGGCTGTGAAGCGAGCGGGAGGACTGGACGAGAGGTACCAGTTGGGACTTGGGAGCGAGTGGCTGAAGGGCTTTAGAAGATGGCAGGCGGAGCCTGTGCGAAGGGTTGGGGGAGAGATGAACGGATTGCTCTAGCTGGGAGGTCATGGCGCAAGTGTCCGTCAGTTGGTGAGCGAGGCGACGAAACTAGCACGGAGCGGCCCTGCGCGAACGTGGGATCAAGACCGGCCCGACCTATCCTCCCAACAGTGGCTCCAGCGCCGCCCGCACCACTTCCGCACTCGTGCCGATAGCGAAAATCACGTCGCGGCCCACCGGTTCGATGAGGGCGACGACGTTGCCATCGCGGCGCGTGGCGAGGGTGAGGCCGTCTTCCTCGACCACCTCCGCCCTCCGGGTGGCGACGCTGCGGTGGGTGTCGGCGAACTCGCGCGCGTCCTCCTCGCCGGCGAAACGCACGCGGGCGACCATCACGGTCTCACCGTCCTCCGCGGAGTGCTCGAACAGGTAGTAGCGGTCCCCGGCCCACCCCGCCGCGGCGTCGATTTCTGTCCGGTTGCCGGGGTCGTACAGCCAGCCGGGCCGGAACAGGTCGTTCCCGACGAGGTAGTTCAGGAGATGGAACTCGCCGATGGAGCCTGACAGTCGCGTGTGCCAGCCGAGCCCGAGACTCCGCCGAATCTGCTGCTCGGGCAGGAAGCTGTCGCTGAGCCACTCCGGCTCCCAGCCCGTGTCCATCAACTCCGGGTGGAGGATGAGCGTGGTCGCGGGAGGTGGCTCGGCGAGGAAGGCGTCCAGCCCCTCGGGGCCGTGGTCGGCCAGCACGCCGCCCGCCCAGCGCGCTCCCGTGGTGTAAGGGAAGTAGAGCTCCCGGATGATGGGGGCGGGGATACCGCCGAACTGGTTCGCCGAGGCCAGGAAGTACAGACCACCACCGGTCGGGACGGTGAGGAAGCGGTCGGAATAGCGGTCGGTATGCACGACCGCGTCGCCCTCCACCACGGCCGTGAACGCGAGCTCCTGGTCGAGGCTGTGCACGACGGTCGCGTAGGTCGCGTCGAGGTCGAAGTGGTAGTCCTGGAGGGCGTGGATGATCTCGTGCGCGAGCGTTTCCCGCCGGCCGCGGTCGAGCTCCTCCAACCCGACGCCCTCCCGGTCGGTGACGACCCAGAGGGTCTTGTGGTCGCTCGAATAGAAGCCGAGGACGGAGTCAAGGAACGAGACGGTGATGTCCCAGAGGTGTTCGTCTTCGTCGAGGTAGCCGAGCAGGCGGTAGAGCTTCGTGGTGTCGTCGATGTGACGGCGCTCTTCCTCGCCGACAAGGCCCGTGTAGACCTCTTCCAGGTTGCTGCGGGCCACGGTGAGGGCGCGAAGCGCGGGCGGCGCCTCGAGTGCGCGCACTTCCGCGACCCCCTCGACGATCTCCCGGATTGAGTCGGGGAGTGGGGGCGGGTCCCCTGGGGGCACGGTGGTGGCGGTCGGAGAGGAGCGGGTGGACGTAGACGTTTCGGCGGCGGTGGGCGGGGCGGTGGGGGAGGGGGTGGCCACAGGCGAAGGGGTAGCGGCAGGCGAAGGAGTCGCCGCGGGGGAAGGGGAGGCAGTGGCCGGGGAGGGCGGGGGCGTCCCGTCGCCGCCACAGGCCACGAGCACCAGGACCAACAGGAGCGTCGCGCAGAGAGCTGCAGCAGTACGAGTCATGGGTGGATCCATTCTGTCCCCCTGGCCCGCCGTCCCGCCAGACAGGGGTAAGTTCAGGGGAAAGGAGAGGGCTGGCCTAACCCTCCACGAATGGCTCCACGGCAGCGCGGGCGACCTCGGCGTTCGTGCCGATGGAAAAAGATGATCTCGCGCCCCAGCGGTTCCAGCAGGACGGTGACGTTGCCGTTCTCCCTCGTGGCGAGCGTCAGGGCGCCTTCTTCTTCGACATCCGCGTCCCCGCTGGCGAGAGCGCGATGCGCCACGGCGAACTCGCGCGCGTCCTCCTCCCCGACGAACCGGACGCGGGCGACGAGGACCCACTGCTCGACCCCTTCGTAGAAGTAGTGGAAGTCCCCGGCCCACCCCGCCACGGCATCGACGGCGGTGCGGTGGCGAGCAGCCTCAAGCCAGCCCCGGGAGTAGGGTTCATCGCCCAGGAGATAGTTGAGGAGCTGGAACTCGCCAAGGGGACCGTAGGAGGTTGGGCGCATCCCCAGCGGAAGCAGGCTGGCGCGCAGACCGAGGAAATCAAGGGAGGACAGCTCCTCCGGCTCCCAGCCGGTGGCGATCAGCTGGGGGTGCAGGATGAGGGTGGTGGCCGGCGGCGGTTCGGCGAGAAAGGCGTTGAGCGTTGCCACGCCGTGGTTCGCCAGCACCTCGCGCGCCCAGTCCGCGCCCGCGGTGTAGGGGAAGTAAAGCTCCCGGAGGATGGGCGCGGGGATGTCCGGGAACTGGTTCGCGGCGACCAGGAAGTACCTTCCCCCGCCGGCGGGGACGGTCAGGAAGCGCCTGTAGAGATCGGTATGCACTGTGGCATCGCCTTCGACAACGGACGTGAACGCAAGCTCAGCATCCAGGTCGAACAAGATGCCGCGGTAGGTCGTGCCAAGGTCGAAGTGGTAGTCCTGGAGAGCATGGATGATCTCGTGGACGAGGGTCGCCCGCTCGTTCCGGGAGAGGTTGTCGAGCGCCACCCCTTCTTCTTCGGTGACCACCCAGAGGGTCTTCTGCTCGGTCGAATAGAACCCGAGCACGGCTGTCATGAAGGCGAGTTGGATGTCCTCAAGGTGTTCGTCCTCATCCAGGTGCCCGAGCAGGCGGTAGAGCTTCGTCGCGCGGTCGAGCTCAAACCGCTCCGCATCGGTGACCAGATTCATGTACACATCGGGAAGGTCGCGCCGCGAGACAGTAAGGGCGCGGAGGGTGGGCGGCGCCTCAAGCTGCCTGAGCGTCGCCGCCTCGTCGATGATTTCGCGGATCTCATCGGGGAGCGGGGGCGCTTCACCGGGAGTTTCGGTGGCGGTGGCTGCCGCGGAGGAGGGGGAGGGCGTCGGCAAAGGGCTGGCCGCAGGGGAAGGCGTGACGGCGGCGGGCAGGGGCGTCGGGGCGCGCGGGGCCGGCTGGGCACCGCCACAGGCGACTAGCGCTACGACCAGCAGGAGCGTCGCGCAGAGGGCTGTCAGCGGGCGGGCCATGGTAGATCCATTCTTGCCCGCTGCGGCGCCCCTGCGCTAGATTGAAGGCTGCGGCGCATTCGTCTAGCGGCCTAGGACACCGCCCTCTCAAGGCGGAGACCAGGGGTTCGAATCCCCTATGCGCTACCACTAGTGTCCCGAGTCAGGAATGCGCTCTAGATATCCGGCGAGGTTGTCAAGGATCTGATCTGCGGTCTTGTGCCAGATGAAGGGCCTCGGATTCTCGTTCCAGCTGGCGACCCACATCTCCACTGAGCGGATCAACTCAGGCACGCTGTGGTGCGTGCCGCGCCGGAGCCACTTGCTGGTGAGCTCTGCAAACCAGCGCTCCACGAGGTTCATCCAGGAGCTGTAGGTTGGCGTGAAATGGAAGGTGAAGCGGGGATGGCGCTGGAGCCAGCGCTGGATGGCAGGCGTGCGGTGCGTGGAGACGTTGTCGAGCACGACATGCACCGCCAGCTCACGGGGAACGCTGCGGTCGATGAGGGTGAGGAACCGCTGGAACTCCCGCGCGCGGTGCCTGGGGGTCATCTCCGTGATCACGTGTCCCGAGGCGACATCGAGCGCCGCGTAGAGATTCGTCGTGCCATGACGGACGTAGTCGTGTGTCTGGCGGGCGGGGACGTTGGGCATCATCGGCAACATCGGAGCGGTGCGGTCAAGTGCCTGGACCTGGGTCTTCTCGTCCACACACAGCACAACGGCCGCGTCGGGCGGGTTGAGATAGAGCCCGGCCACGTCGCGGACCTTGTCGATGAACTGCGGGTCGGGCGACAGCTTGAAGGTCTCCACGAGGTGCGGCTTCAGGCCGAAGGCGCGCCAGATCCTGACGATCGCCGACTGCGACATCCCGAGCGCGGCTGCCATCGATCTGGTCGACCAGTGCGTCGCGTCGGAAGGCTGCTCCTCCAGCGTCTTGACGATCACCGCTTCCACCTGTGCATCGGTGATCGTGCGCGGCGCCCCGGGGCGCGGCTCATCCTGTAGCCCATCGAGCCGCCACTGCGCGAAGCGCCGGCGCCACTTGCCGACGGTGACCGGATGGCAATCGAGCGCCGCGGCGCTCGCCCTGTTCGATGTCCCCTCGGCCGCTGCAAGGACGATGCGACAGCGCAGCGCCAGCGCCTGGGCCGATGTTGGCCGGCGCGCCCACCGCTCCAGCGTCTCACGCTCCTCGTCGCTGAGTACGATCGTGACCGTCGGCCGTCCGATTCGGGTGCTATGACGCTCCAGAGTCTGCCCCATGGGGCAAAGCCCCCGCTGTGCCACACCATACCAGTTGTGTTGTGCTATTGCGACTCAGGACACTAGGGACAGTCTGAACAACTCGCCAGAGCGAGTGAGCAGATGCGATCATGGGGCGCGAACCGGAGAGGGAGGGCGCCCCCATGCATCAGCCGACGTTCGCCAGCGTGGAGTTCGAGCAGAAGAAGCGGAAGACGCGCCGTGAGTTGTTCCTCGAACGCATCGACGGCCTCGTGCCCTGGGATGAGTTGGAGGGGCGCATCGAGCCGCACTACCCCAAGGCGGGACGGGGACGGCGGCCCTACCCGCTGGCGGTGATGCTGCGCAGCCACTGCGTCCAGCTCTGCTACAACCTCAGCGACCCCGCCATGGAGGACCTCCTCTACGAAGCCGAGTCGGTGCGCCGCTTCTGCGGCCTCACCCTGACCGAGGCCATTCCCGACGAGAGCACCATCCTCCACTTCCGCCACCTGCTGGAGCGCCACGACCTGGGGACGAAGCTGTTCGAGACAATCAACGCCCACCTCGCGAAGCGCGGCCTGCGCCTGCGCGCGGGCACGATCGTGGACGCCAGCATCATCGCGGCGCCCTCCTCGAGGAAGAACCGCCGGCGCGCGCGCGACCCGGAGATGCACCAGACGAAGAAGGGGAACGAGTGGCACTTCGGCATGAAGCTGCACATCGGCGTGGACGCCGACAGCGGGCTGGTGCACAGCATGAGGGCGACGGCGGCGAACGTGGCCGACGTGACGGAGGCGCACCGCCTGCTGCATGGCGAGGAGCGGGAGGCGTACGGCGACGCGGGCTACCGGGGCGTGGAGAAGCGCCCGGAGCAGGCGCGGTCGGAGGTCGAGTGGCGGGTGGCGCTGCGGCCCGGCCGGAGGCGGCTGCTTGAGCCGGGGAGCGAGGCGGCGCGGGCGGAGCGGGAGAAGGCGTCGCTGCGGGCGAAGGTGGAGCACCCCTTCCTCGCGGTGAAGCGGCGCTTCGGCTACGACAAGGTGCGCTACCGTGGTCTGGCGAAGAACCGGGAGCGGCTGGCGCTGCTGCTGGGCTTGACGAACCTGCTCAGAGCCGAGCCCCAACTCGCCTGACCCGGGGAGCAGTGCGTTCCGCGCGCTCGTCGAAGCGCGACGGGAAGGCAACAGAGGCCCCCGCCCTCCCCCGACCCCCTCCCCTGCGGCCCTCCTTGTCCAATACAACCTGCTGCCGGAGCAAATCGCCGCCGCCAGCCTACTTGCTCAGAGGATTCCTAGTGCCGGAAACAGCCTAGTCAAGGTGCACCTCCCTACCTGCTCCCCGGTGAAGAGTGGGTTGCTCCCGACGGGAGAGGGGCAGTCCCCTGGGTGGTTCTCCTGTGCGTCTTACGACACTGGCCCCGTCGTGTGGACCGAGGTCCAGCAAGGGTAGAAGCCCGCTGATTGGGCCGTGCGCCGCGATGCGATGTTGTCGGCGGCGGTGCCGTAATAGGGTACGCGGCCTTGTCGGAGGACAGCGTACGCGGCCGAGCACTAGCCTGTCGGGCATGCTCGGCCAACCTCCAGACTCAACGTCCGCTTGAGTGTAAGTCGTTCCCTAATCGTGGGCGACAGGGTGTGTCGACTGCTGCCTAGCCCGCCCAGCCTATATTCTCGGCAGATTCCCTTGTCTGGTTTGAGCGAAAGCAGGAGGAGAAGCACCGATGCTGAAGGCCGTGTTGTGGGATATGGGTGGCCCCATCGACGAGGAGGTGGGGTACGAGCGCCTCATCGACCAGGACATGAAGAGAGCCCTAGCAGAGGCAGGAGTCACCTGCTCGGAGGCCGACTTCCGCGAAGCCGCCGGGTGGGCCGTGGATTCATATGCCTCGAACGCCTACAAGGCGATGGTGTGGAAGCTCAGCTCATTCCGCGTTGAGCTAGCGGAGCAGGTCTATATGCAGGTGGCCGCCGGTAGCGACCGGCGGCACACCATCCGCGGCGGGATTGAGTTGCGGGAGGGGATTGACGAACTCATACGGTCGCTCCATCGCGGCGGGACGCGGCTGGGGCTCGTGACGAACAACGAACCAGCGCGGGTACGGACCGACCTCGCACGCTACCACCTTGACAACCTCTTTGTATTCGCACCGCCTCGAGATCCACCTCTACGAAAGCCGAACTCCGAGGTCTTTCTCTACGCGGCTGTAGCGCTCGACGTGAGGCCCGACGATTGCCTTGTCATCGGCGACCGCATCGACACAGACATCGTTCCGGCGAAGCTGCTCGGAATGACGACCGTGCTTTTTCGAACGGGGCGCCACGCTCGGCAGCAGCCGCGCACCTGGGAGGAGACTCCCGAACACCAGGTGGAGACGGTCCTCCAGCTTGCCGCGGTGCTCGCAGAGCTGGGCTTGGTTGACACCGAGCCGATCACAGACTGAGACTGCCTACATGAAGATTCCGCTTCGCGTCTCGGGTGACGTCACGCTTCGGGAGGCAACGCCGGCCGACAAGGAGTTCGCCTATCGGGTGAAGAAAGCCGCCTTCAAGGAGTACGTGGAACAAGTCTGGGGTTGGGAGGAAGCGGACCAGCGCAAGTTGCACGATCGGCGATTCCGGGCGGAGGACTTCACCGTCATCGCCTTAAACAACGTCGATATCGGAACCATGTATGTGACCCTGGAGCCCGACTGTGTACAGGTCCACCAGATCTACATCTTGCCGGAGCACCAGGGGCGGGGAGTTGGCCGCACGTGTATGGGGATGGTCATGGATTGGGCACGCGGCCTGGGCCTACCGGTGCGGTTGAGGGTGCTGAAGGTAAACCCGCGCGCTGGCGAGCTGTACGAAAGGCTCGCCTTCAGCGTCACGAGCGAAACCGAAACGCACCTCCTGATGGAGAGGTCTGGAGAAGGGCCACCGGAGCCTCGACACAGTGTGGCATGATTCCGGCGATGTCAGGCGTGAGGATTGAGAAGTGTGACGAGGGGTCGCCTGCTGCGATCGAATTGATCGCGGCGCTCAATGCAGAGTTGGACCAACGATATCCAGAAGAGGGTGCGAACTTCTTCGAACTTGAGGCAGGCGACGTGGCCCCTGACAGTGGCGCGTTCGTCGTAGCACTTGTCAGTGACACTCCCGCAGGCTGTGGCGCTGTGCGCCGGATAGATGACCTTGCCTTCGAGATCAAGCGCATGTACGTCGTGCCGTCCTTCAGAGGACGGGGCATCGCCAAAGCGGTCCTGGAAACGCTCGAAACAGAGGCACAAGAACTGGGGGCATCCCGCTTGGTCTTGGAGACCGGTGAGCGGCAGCCGGAGGCACTCGCCCTCTACCGGAGGTCCGGTTTCTCGCCGATCCCTCCCTTTGGCCAATACATAGACTCCCCGCTGAGTGTCTGCATGGCTAAGGAGCTGCACGCCCAGGCCTGAGCTCTCCATTCCCGTCATGCTCGCGACTGGACACCCGGTGCCTCATCCGGAGAACGGAGATGCAGATCCGTCAAGCGCTGCCACACCATGGTCCCGCGGCCTTCACTGCCGAAGCTCCGCAGCGTCCGCCACCCACGCTCAACTGAGGAGACCCGCAAATTGCCCGGCACGGTCCGCCTCCTGAAGAGCCGCTGGATCGAACCTCCTATAGACACCGTCAAAGCACTACTGAGACCAAAACCGTCCCGCTTAGAAATATTCCGGCAGTTCCTTGGCCAACGCGTCGCGGATACGAGAACGCACTGAGACCCGCGGATCGGACTTCTCAAATTCCAAGCCAGTCACCTGTTCAAACAGGGCGACATACTTGTTGCTGAAATCGATCAGGATCTCGGCGGGAATTTCCGGAATGCTATCTCTGTATGGGTCGCACTGGCTAACAACCCACAGTCGCAGAAATTCCTTATCCAGACTGTCCGGCTCTTCACCGGCTTCAAACCTTTCCTGATAGGTTTCAGCAATCCAAAAGCGACTAGAATCCGGAGTATGAATTTCATCGGCGACCATGATCTCGCCGCTTTCATCAAGACCGAACTCATACTTGGTATCCACCAGGATGAGCCCCTTCTCGCCTGCCAGTTCTTGTCCACGGGCAAATAGCGCCAGACTTCTTTCCGCCAACTCGTACCATTGTTCGGTCGTCACAAGCTGGATCTCGAGGATCTCCGATTCCGTTATCGGCGCATCATGGCCTCCCTGGGCAGATTTGGTTGTCGGCGTTATGGTCGTATTGGGCAGTTTCTGATTCTTCTTCAGGCCTTCTGGAAATTCATGGCCGTATAACACCCTTTCGCCTCGAGCATACATTGGCCAAAGGCTGGTGTTGGTGGAACCTGTGAGATAGGACCGTACCACCATCTCAATCGGCAACATGTCGAGGTCCTTGACCATAGCGACGTTCGGATCCGGGTAAGAAATCACGTGATTCGGACAAAGGTCTTCGGTAGCATCAAACCAATAGCGTGCCGTTTGGGTCAGCACCTGGCCTTTGTACGGTACGGAGGCCAAAACCTGATCAAACGCGGATTGACGGTCGGTGGCAATCAGCAGACGTCGCCGATCCGACAGGCGGTAGGCATCCCGCACCTTGTTGCGGTAAAAGCCCGGCAACTCAGCATATTCCGCATCGGTCAGGCAATTTTCAATGAGTTGTGATTTGCTGGTCGGTCGCGCCATAGAGTCGACACCTCTCAAATGGTTTTCTACAACAGTCTTACACCTGGGACGTGGGTAGCACCGCGAAGCTGTGTTCGCGGCAACGGCCTCACCCGCGCTGGGATCGGCTTCTGCGGATAGAGCGTCAGCGAGACGTATGCATCGGCAGGACTGTCGTCCTCCGCCCTCATTTCGTTTCCTCAGCTGCCTGTGGGGGAATTGGGTGTTCGGCCAACCAGGCCACCACGGAGGCGACGTTACCCGCCGCGGTTGGCAGGTTGGCTTCAAACTCGTCAACAAAGCCTTCGTCGGCCATGTCAGAAACCCCTCGCACTTCGACGTAGGGGACATCCGAGAAACCCGCGGCTCTTGCCCCACCCGCACCCTCGAAGGCAACAGCCAGAGCTTCCGTGCGGGCATGGATCTCGTCCCTACGCAGGCTGTCCACGATAGCCTGATCGCCACTGGCGATAGGGGCAAAGTGAACCCGGAAGGAATTCTGTTCGGCCTCGATGTTCTGGATCAGTTCGGCAAGGTGTTGTCCGGAGCCATCGAACCGGGGTGGCACTCCCCTGAGCACCACAGAGTAGAAGTCGTGCTCGACAGTCGAAGTGCCGACTACAACGTCTCCCACGCGAACCGAGTCTGCTAGAGCCCCTGCCACACCTGCACAGACAACCAGGCTGACGCCGGGCAGATGGTCCAGTAGGTGCCGGGTCGTCACAGCGAACTGGACCTTGCCAAAGCCACCCTCTGCGAGAAAGACATCCGCCGCCTTGTATTGGTGCACGTCTGTGCTCCCTGCCTCATGGCCGGTCGGACTCCCCCAGCGCGTCTCGAACGCCGCCGCAAGAACCTCAAATTCCTGGGGTATTGGTGCGATGACCAGAATCGACATGGTGCCTCCTATCTGCATCCGAAGAGGGCCGGTGTCTTCAGTGCCGAGAAGTCCCGGCAACGGGTAGCGGCGCGTTCCACCCAAGTGTCCGAGGGCCAACCGGCTCAATCATGGGCTAGCCGCACCCTCACCCTCGACGAGCGCGAGATACGCTTCCTCGAGCGATGCCGTGCGCGTCTGAAGGCTCTCGATGGAGTCCTCGCCGACCACGGCGACGACAGCCCGTTGGTCCGCGTCGGGCCGAAGCTGGACTGCTGCCGTCTGGAAAAAGCCGTCGCTCCCAACTTCTGTTCGGAGCACGCCCGGGGCAGCATTCAGCAGCTCCTCCAGCGAGTCGCGGGCCTCTTTGAGGCGGAGCTCCATGACCACCGCCTGTCCAAAGCGACGTTTAATCTCCGCTGGCGTGCCGGTCGCGACGACCTGGCCGTGGTTGATGATCGCGATCTGCTTGCAGAGCTGGTCTGCCTCAAGCATGTAGTGGGTCGTCAGCAGCACCGTGTGCCCCGTCTCCTCAAGTCGCTGGACCAGCTGCCGGAAGTCGCGGGCGCCAAGCGGGTCCAGTCCCGAAGTGGGCTCGTCGAGGAAGATGACCTCCGGGTCCGTGAGCAGGGCGCGAGCGAGGTGGAGGCGCTGCTTCATGCCCCGCGAGAACCCCATCACCCGCTCGTCCGCGCGCTCGCGCAGGCCGACCAACTCCAGCAACTCGTCGCTTCGCCGGGCGGCCTCTGTCGGCCGGATGTGGTTGATGGCCGCGAAGTAACGCAGGTTCTCGTGGGCGGTGATGCGCCCGAAGAGACCGCGATCGCCACCGAGCGCGAGTCCGATCCGGTTCCGCACCTCGCGCGACTGGCGCACCACGTCGTAACCCAGCACGCGTGCTTCCCCGGCACTCGGATGGAGGAGCGTGGCGAGGATCCGGACCGTCGTCGTCTTTCCCGCGCCGTTGGGCCCGAGGAGCCCGAAGACCTGCCCCCGAGGAATCTCCAGGGATATCCCCCGGAGTGCCTCGACCTCGCCCTTCCGGCGCAGCATTCCGCCGAGGCGGAAGACACGCCGCAGGTCAATACATTCGACCGCCAGTTCTGAGGATTCCATAACCACCTCTATGCGTCCTCGGAGAGGATGCCCCGGCGGAGCGCCTCTCGTTGTAGCAGGGCGAACATCACCGCTCCGACCACGGCGTAGAGCAGCGCAATGGCCAGCTCCAGGAGCAAGCTGTCGACGACCTCGCTGACCCCTGCTCCCGCAAAGCCCTCCCGCAGCGCCGGCAGGCCGTGGGTCACGGGCAGCACTTGTGCAAGCTGGTAGAGCCCCGGAGGGAGCGAGTCCACCGGGATTGTGATCCCCGTGAATGCCAGGAGGGCGCCGGTAGCCAGGCTGATGGGCAGGAGGCGGTCATCCGTGACCATCGCGGAGTTGCCGACCAGCATCGCCAACATCAGAACGGAAAGGGAGATTACGAGGGTGGCGACGATGCACGTTCCGATGGCAGCGCTGCTGACGTCGAAGTCGAGCAGGAGGGCCGCCAGGACCACCGTAGAGATGGCGGCCAGTGGGCCGTTGGGGAAATGTGCAGCGCCCTTCGCGAAGTAGGCTTCCGCCCAGGACTGACGCGAGGCGTAGAGGAACTGGAGCGTGCCCAGCACACGGTCGTTCTGGAACGACTGGTGCACCCCGCTGATGTAGAGTCGCACGATGCCGAAGGCGATCATGCTCACACCGAAGCGCTCCGCGAGGGTCGGATCGCCCACGAAGCGGCCGGTCAGCACGAAGAGGGCCATGGTGAGGAAGGGCGCGAGGACGACATTGGAGATATAGGAGGGAGGAGTCAGCCAGAAGAAGAGCGCCCGGTAAGAGAGCCAGGCCTGTGCGCGGAAGTTTCGGACATAGCCCATCACTCGCCTCCCATGAGGCTGCCCTGCAGTTGGGCGCGCGCCTCGGCGAACCGGAACAGGTAGCGCTCCAGGAGGATGAACGCGAGCGACAGCCCGACGGCGACCAGCAGCCGCAGGAGAATCTCGCCAGCCCCGTGGCTTCCTGTGAGGGACCACACGAGCGCCTCCATCGCCCACGACGTCGGCAGCATCCGTGCGACCACCTCGAGACCGAAGGGCAGCGTCGTGACGGGATAGAGGTAGCCGCTCAGGACCACGCCGGCAGGCATGATCGCGTTGAAGAAGCCTGCAGAGCCGCCCACCAGCAGCGTCAGTGGAGAGAAGAGGAACTGCACGACCACGACGCTGGCAAGCACCAAGAGGCCCGACAGGGCTAACAGCTCCGGTCGCGCCACGGCGGCATCGCTTCCAGCCATCAGCCAGGCGCCGACACCACCGATGACGGCCGGCATGGCGTAGAAGGTCATGAACGCGAGCGACTTGCCGAGCATCACGAACGCGACGGGCGAGTGGGAGAGCATGTTGAGCTCGAGGGTTCCGCCGAAGAGCTCATCCGTCATCGCGAAACCGGTATAGAAGACGGCCATGCTCCAGAGAATCATGAGGCCCGCGCCGATGGCGACGGTCGCCACGACTGCCGGTTCGTCGCTGCTGCGGGCAACCCAGCCGAGGCCGATCGCCAGGGGCGTCTGGAAGATGGAGATGAGCACGAGTTCACGCACCGACGCCGTGACGCGCCACTGCTGAAGGAAGGCGCCCCTGACGGCATAGAAGTGGCCGACCGCAAGTCCGAGACCCACCGCTAAATCCCTCAGCCCTCTCGCAAGACTTCGGGGTGCTGCCACTCGTCGCGGAGCACGGCGTAGAACACGTCGTCGACGCGCTCGTTCCGAACGATCCTGCGACTGCGCAAGATCCCCTCGCGACGCATGCCAATCTTCTCCATCACCTGCCACGAAGCTTCGTTGCGAATGTCCGCGTACGACCAGAGACGTGCCAGCCCGAGCTCCTCGAAGCCGTACACACTGACTGCTGCGGCTGCCTCAGTCGTCAGTCCAAGGCCCCAGAGCGGCTGGGCGAGGGAGTAGCCAAGCTCCGCTGCGCCAGGACCATCGAACTCCAGGTGGATGCCGCCGACGACATGTTCCTCGTGGACGATCGCCCACCGCAACCACGTCGCGGGATCATCAAGGATGGCGGTCGCGACGAACGACTCGGCGCTGCGGCGGGTGTACGGCTCCGGCAGGCCGAGATAGCGGTTCCAATCCGGCCCCGACGCGTAGGCGTAAACGTCGTCCACGTCATCGATTCCGAAGGGGCGCAGAAGCAGGCGCTGGGTGCGGAGTTGGGGAGGTCCTTCCATCTACCGAGTATCGGCCACGCCACGCCTTTGGGCGAACGTCCGCTGGGAGCGTTGGTAGCGCCCTTCCCAGCCCCTTGCCGCCATCCGGGCGTAGACCTGAGAGGGCGATCAGGCTCCTACGCAGGACGGTGCCTACGGGGCCCAACCGGAAGACAAGAACGAAGGTTCACGACTTTGTCCAGTCTGGTGGACCTAACTTGACGGTAGCCAGTACCACCTTCGAGCTGACGGTGGCGCTGCAGTCCAAGCGATAGGAAAATTCAAGCACTTATTTTCACCCAGTTAACCTAACCGATCCCGCGACCACGATGGGTGAGAATTAAGAGCAACTTCTCGGCGTCATGGGCTGGCGCATTTCCTTCATATCCAGTCGCGACATGCTTTACGGAAAACCCGCAGTCCCGGAATAGCTTCTCTAGGTACTTGGGGAAGTCATACCGCCGGCGCACTGTGAAGGTCCGCTTACGCACTGTGCCGTCCCGCTCCATCACTTCAAATGATTGCGTTCGGTCCTCAACTTGGAGTCGCTCATCGACCTGATACGAATTCCACCCGCGGACTCGGTCCCCCGTAACCGAATCTACAGTGTCCACTCGCAACTCCGGCTCACGTGTTGGCTGCGTTAACTTCCGTCGCGGGATGAACACGTCGACTAGTAGCTGGCCGGAGGACGCGAGATGGTGTCGCAAGCGCCCCAGGGCCATCCGCTGGCTTCGCGGCGTCAGGAGATAGTTGAACGTATAGAAGGGCACAAGGACCAAATCGTGCCGCATTGCCAAATCAAGGTCACAAATGTCCCCCTCCACAATGCGCACTCGGCCTCTCACATCCGTCCCTTCCTGCTCCAGCCGCGCCCGTAACAACCTGAGCATAGACGGTGAGTCGTCCACTGCCACAATCTCATGCCCCGCTCTTGCCAGCGGGACAGTCAGACGCCCGGAACCGGCGCCCACCTCAAGGATGGGGGTCTGGGTGCCCCTGGCGTGTTCGAGATACAACGGCAGGTCCTCCAACCAGTCACCGACGTAAAGGTCGTAGAACGTCGAGAATTCCCCGTAGATATCATCTGATCCAGTCGTGCTCATGTGGAGTCCTGTTCAAGTCGCGAGCCTGCTCCGATCATGCTGATTGCTCGCGCCGTTTGTGTCATGTGCTTGAGCCCTAGAGCCGACGCCGGACATGCCAAGCTGTGGCTCCCGAGACAGGTCCGTTGGGGACCACATGCGAGAAGAGGCCACGCACGGCAAGTGCGGCCCCGCAGCCCTCCACCGCTCGCACGCCACTCTGGGGCTGCTGACGACCATTTTGGCTGATGGGCCTGACTGACAGCAGGCAGGTGACCTACCATCCCGCGGAGACCTCCCCTTGAGTCATCGGCCCGGCGGGCTCTCGGTCGACCGCCACTCCTCCCGGAGCACTGCGTAGAACACATCATCGACGCGTTCGCCGTGGAGGACCCGTCGACTGCGCAACACCCCCTCGCGGCGCATGCCGATCTTCTCCAGCACGCGCCACGACGCTTCGTTCCGGATGTCGGCGAACGCCCAGATGCGGGCGAGTGCACACTCGCTGAAGCCGTGTGCGACGACGGCCGTCGCCGCCTCCGTCGCGAGCCCTCGAGACCAGAGCGCTCGCGCGAGACCGAACCCAACCTCTGCCGAGCCCGAGCCGTCGAGGAAGAGACTGGTGAAGCCGCACACGCTCCCCTCATGAGTGATCGCCCACATCAAGTTCTGCTCTCCATCGGCTACCCCGCCAATGCGGGCGTATCCGAAGTCCTTTCCGGGGACACCGATTCGGAATGACGGCGTGCACATCGGGAACTGCTATGTCGCCAACAAGGAGTGGTGTCTCCCGGCGGGGAACGGGCTTCCGGTGGTTTCCGGCGACTCTCTCGCCGCCGCCCTACGGCCCGGTGGTGGCGCTAGTCGCCTTCGCCCCGGCAAGGGAGTCAGGCGTCTCCGCTCTGGGCATGCGGTAGCCGATGTGGGGTTCGGTGAAGATGTAAGTTGGTTGCGCCGCGGCGTCGCCGAGTTTGCCCCGGAGCCGCTTGACGACGGCGCGCACGACCCGCGCATCTCCGCGCGAATCCAGACCCCAGACCCGTTGCAGCAGCTGGTCATGGGTCAAGACGCGTCCGGCGCTGCGTGAGAGCTCGGCGAGCAACCCGTACTCGGTAGGGGTCAGGTGGATCGGCTCCCCGGCGAGGATGACGCGGCGCTCCGAGTAGTTGATGACGAGGTCGCCCTGGTGGAAGGGTTCTGCGGGCTCGTTCTGCGGGACCGCGGCGCGCTTGCGCAGCGCCGCCTGGATCCTGGCGACCAATTCCGTGGGCGAGAAGGGCTTGACGACGTAGTCGGCGGCGCCGTTCTCGAAGGCCTTGGCGATGACCTCGTCCCGGCCGTATGCGGAGAGGAAGATGACCGGAAGCTCGGCGGTGCGGAGGATGTCCTGCATCAGCTCAATGCCATCGGTGCCGGGCAGCATCAAGTCAAGCAGCACGAGACGGGGTCGTTTGCTCTTCACGAGGCGGGGCACCTCGTCGGGGTCGCCGGTCACGATCGGAGCATAGCCCGCCCGCGATAACACCTCCCGGACATACCGCAGGTCGCGCGGGTCGTCGTCCACCGCGAGAATGCGTAGCGGCTCCGAGCCCGGCGATCCCGAGCCGGCAAACACCTCATCGCCGCCGGTTGCAGAGCCGCTGGCAGCCTCGGCGACCACGGGAAGCGTGAATGTGAACCGCGCGCCCAAACCCGGTCCGTTGCTCTCGGCCCAGATGCGGCCGCCGTGCGCCTCCACGAACCCCTTGCAGATGGCCAAGCCGAGGCCCGACCCGCCGATATCGAGCCCTGCGTCTTGGGCGTCGAGGCGGGAGTATTTCCGGAAGAGGTGCGGCAGGCGCTCCGCCGAGACCCCCTTGCCCTCGTCAGCGACGGAGATCGCGATGTGGACATCCTCCGCCGCGGCAGCCACCCAGATGGTCGAGGATGCGGGCGAGTACCTGGATGCGTTGGCGAGGAGGTTGCCCAACACTTGCATGATGCGCCGTGTATCCGCCATGACCATGGGCAGGTCCGGTGGGAGGTCGACGTGGATGTGTTGTCTCCCGCCTCCGCTGAGGAACGTGTTGCGGGCCCGGTCCACCAGTCCGGACACCTCCGCCGGCTGGGGGACGACCGGCAGCGTACCGGCCTCGATGTGCGCCATGTCGAGGAGGTCGCCGATCAGGTCGCGCATGCGGTCGGCTTGCTCGTCGATGATCCGGTGGAACTGGAATATCTCGGCCGGATCCAGATCCACCGATTCTTTCAGCAGGGTGGTGGTGGAACCCTTGATGGAGGTCAGCGGGCCGCGCAGCTCGTGGCTCACCATGCCCAGGAACTCGGTCCGCAGTCTCTCCAAGTCGCCCAGCGGCGTCATGTCCTGGACGGTGATGACGAAGGACTCCACGCTGCCGTCCTCGCCGCGGATCGGCGTGCCGTTCATCAGGGTGGTGACCGAGCGGCCGTCGGGCGCGCGTATGACCATCTCCTCGAGGCGCACCGTCTCTCCCGCGCTCAGCGCCTCGACCCGGGAGAGCTCGTCCAGGGCGATCTCCCGTCCGTCCCCGCGCCGGATGGTCAGCACATCGAGGAGATCCTCCGGCGAGCCGCCGGGCCCGTGCAGCTCGGCGAACATCCGCCTCGCCTCCCGGTTCGTCGACGTCACCTGCCCGCTCTTCGCGTCGAAGACCACCACCCCCACGGGGGAGATATTGATCAGGGTCTCCAGATCGGCCTTGGCCCGCTGCTCGTCCCGGTAGCGGCGGGCGTTGGAGATGACCAGCGCCGCCTGGGAGGCGAACATGACCAGGATCTCCTCGTCTTCGGGCGTGAACTCCCGGCCCGTCTCCGTCTCTCCGACGTAGATGGCGCCGACGCGCTCGCCGCCGTGCCGGATGGGCGCCGCCAGGAACGGCAGGATCGGGCTTACCGCGATGGGCGGGCGGAACTCGGGGAGGCCCAGCGACCTCGTGTGGCTGTGAAAATCAGGTACTCGCAGCGGCTCCGCAATACCGCCCAGGTACTCGAAGAACTGCGGCCCCTCCGGAAACTCGTCGAACAGCCGGGCCTCATCGGGGTTGAGCCCGTGGAAGAGGGCGTCCTGGATCTGCCCCGTGTGGTCCAGGAGCATGATCACGCCGTAGCGTGCGCCCGTCAGCGAACAGGCGCTATCGAGAACCTCCTGCAGGACCGAATCGAAGTCCAGGCTCTCGTTGATGCGGAGGCTCGCCTCGCTCAAGCGGGAGAGTCGATCGCGCAGCGCCGCGACCTCGTCGCTGTCCGTCAACGCTCCACCTCCTGATAGCCCCACGAAACAGTGCCGCCAACCGCCCCCCGTGAGCGGACGAGCAGGCCGGGCAGGGCGGATCGCCATTGGCGTGCACTAACGAGTGCAACTTATCACAACACTATCGCGGGGAACCCCCATCGGTCGCTCCTCATCGCGCGTCCCTGACTATGGTTGGCGGGCATGACCAAGCCAGCCTCCGCGATGCATACCCATGCCCCCAGGCAATAAGCCGCGGTCGTGATCGCGGGGCGTCAGTCCAGCGGGTGAAGCACGACACCAGTTGGCAGTTTCGGCACGAAGTAGGTCGATTTCTGGGGCATGAAGCCTCCGGCATCGGCAGTGTCGACCACGTCCTGCAACGTTGGCGCCGGCAGGATGAACGCCGCGGACGCCGAGCCGCTCTGCACGGAATCGAGCGCTTGTTCGAGGTAGTGCGTATACGTGACTGCCTCGCCCCCAGCGAGCGACTGCGCGCCCACTCCGAACGCCGGCTCGAGCACGGCGTACTGCAGGAGGGCCGGCGCAAACCTCTGCCACGTGGACGGGGCGGAGTCGGGGATCGCCGCACGCGCGGCTTCCGTCGGTTCCAGGGTGCACGCGCCCTCTGTCGTGATGAGGCCGAGCATTGCGCCGCCGTCCGGGAGTGCATCTTCCAGGTCGTTGACCCCGATCTCGCGGACGACGAACGAAGCTGAGAGCTGTTCATAGAGTCGTGCCGGGGCGGCCGCATGCACCACCCGATGCGTTGCACCGACGGCCAGCGCCGAATCGCTCGCGCAAAGGATGCCCATGAGCACGCTGCGAGAGCCAGGCCGGTCATCCTGCGACGCGAGCGCCGACTCGTAGCGGTGATGCCCGTCGGCGATGTAGACGCGCTGCGATGCGAACGCCGACTCAATCGCCGCCACCGATTGAGGCTCGTCGACGACGCGCAGGGCGTGCGCATCTCCGGCCGGATCGATGCCTTCGTTGCGCGGAGGCGCGAGGGCGGCTGCGTCAATCAGTTCGGCGACGATGCCCTGCTGGTCAGGTACGAACGCCATGACCGGCGACACGTCCGCGCCGACCAGTGAGCGCAGCGCGGTGCGCGTGGCCTTCGGGCCGGACATCGTGCGCTCGTGGCCCATCACTCCCGCTTCCCCCCACGGGGACAGCTCGACCGCCGCGAAGAGGGCGCGCCGCATGTGCTCGAGCCCGTGTGCGACAAACCGATGTTCGTGCAGATAGAAGCACGTGCGCTCGTCCCGCAGCATCGCGCCGGCGGCCCGCCAGTCCCGTAGACGCCGGGCAGCGGCCGAGATTCCGGCATCGCCCGACGCGGTCTCGATGTGCGCGATCTGATACGGGCTCGACGCTATGAGCGCAGCGGCCTGGACGGCGTTCACGATGTCGTACGGCGGGCCGAGCATCGCCCCCCAGTCGCCGACAACGGCCGCGTCATAGCGCAACCCCCGGAACGGCATCACGCGCACCACTGAGCACCACCCTTCCTTCGAACGCCGACCCAGGCCGCCCGAGCCGGATTGAATATCCGGCCTTTCGGTGCATGCCTCGTGACGCTCATGCCGAGACCGCCCTCACGCAGTATCACCGGTTCCGGTCCTTCCCCGTCCCGCGAGCGGTCACTGCCCCGCCGAACATGCCTCCCGTCACAGGCAGCGGTAGCCGCAGGCGTCGCGGCAGGCGCGAGCGCGGGCAGCAGCGCGACTACCCTGGGTCCAGAGCCGTTCGCGCGTCGCCACATTGGTGTGGGTTCCCGCATCCGTGTGCATGGCGTTCCCTCCTCGCCGGGGCGAACGCCCATCCGCTCCGATCGTCACCGTAGTCGTGGTGGTGGCTCGCTGATGCTCGCATGGCTCGGCTGTCAGCTTCATTGTCGCAGACGGCTTGAGCTGTTGTGGTGAGGGCAGCGTGACAGCGCTCCCGAACATGTGACAGCGGCACGCCAGGGGCCAGCAGCAGGGCCAGTGGGCTCCCTCCAGGGGTGACCGAGTCGATCGTGGGGGCGGCAACGAGCGTCTGCGCCAGGATGGGGCGCGGCGCCACCGCCAGGAACAGCAGGCTGAAGGACGCACGACGCACCCGACACCGGCTCGGCGGAGACCTCCTACACCGACGCCAACCTTGAGCCGGAGCGTTGCTGCGCGTACCGGCTCAAGGCCATCGGCGCCCACGGGCTGAGCAAGTTCTCCCGCTGGGTCCGGGCCTACACGCCCGCAGCCCCCGATCCCGCGCCGGAGCAGCCCGCTCGGGGCGGAGGGGCGTCATCGGCCCCCGGCTGCGGGCCCATCGCGCAAGTTATCGCCCTTTGTCACGCCACGAGCCCAACTTATCACCGTGTTGTCACCGTGGTTCTTTGCCTTCTCGTGTAGGGTCACCGGGCCGCTTTGGCAAAGCGAGGCCCCGCCCGCTACGGGTGGCTGGGCGGGGCCTCGTGAACCACGGTTCGGGCGTGAGCCGACAGGTGGTGATGTTAGTGACCTGTACGGCGAAGCTCTGTTTGGAGGTACGTCCTCTGTGAGCACCGCTGCAACCTCGGCTGCCACGAGCCTGTCGTACGCGGCGTAGTCGATGCCAGGGCCGTCATGGTGGCGACACCGCGCCCCTGGGCGTCGCTCCCGAGGCGGCTCCCAATCGCGACACAGCCGGTCACGACGAGGTCGGTGAGGCCGCTGGTCTGGACATGCGCCCCGCGCTTCGAGGGGCCTCCCACGGCTGCGCCGGCGGCTGCTGCCGGGGTCTGCGAGCGCTCGCGCCCGATGCCCGTGATGGCCCCACCGGCGCTGGCGCGCACGATCTGGCCGGTGGCAAGCTGAGTGCATCCTGCCGCTTGCAATGAGTCAGAGAATCCGGCTGGCGGGCGCTCTTCTGCTATCGGCCCCGTCTTCCATCTCCCGTCCTCGTGCCTAGCTGAACCGAGGGGGTTCGCGAGTGAACCCCCTTCCAGGCCCTGCCGTGCGACGGCAGGGTGTGGTCTCCTGAGACGCACGTTTGCTGCCGAAAGGGGCCTCTTTGGAGGTGCCCGACGTGTACAGGGATATGAGGGTTGGTTGCAAAGTTGCATGCCGGTCCTGACCCCATGAAACAAGGCGTTTCCGGGAACCCCGGCAGGAAGCAACCAACTTCTTCACGGACGTGCGGGTCCCACGCGCAAAGCGCAACTTTGCACCCCCGAAGGGCAAGTGTGGAGACCCCTGCAGACCCGGGTGACGGTGGTCAGGGGAGAGCAAGCTGGATGGATGTGGCGACGAACGGGAATGCGGCGGACCTGCAAGACCAGCGGCTGATGGCGCTGCTGCGGGAGCTGGTGCACGAGCGGGGACGTGCCCGCACAGCGGAGGCCCTGGCAGTCGATCCGCGCACCCTGGCGGCGAGCCTGAAACGGGGGACGCCGTCCAGGCTGATGCGCGCGGCGCTCGAACGGAGGCTGAGCGCGGGACCACAGCGGCAGGAGGACACGGCCGTGCTGGAGCGGGAGGCGCGCGTCCTCCGCGAAGCGGTCAGCGCTGAGGTGAAGGCGCTGCGGGAGGAACAGGCCGAGGCATTGAGGAGCTTCGAACGGCGGCTGGAGCGGCTGGAATCCAGCCAGGCTCGGAGGGAAGCGCCCGTGGACGGGGAGGTAGTGGTGGGCGGTCCGCCCCCGCGGGCGTCGCGACAGAGTGCCCAGAGCGTGCAGGAAGCGCCTGAGCCCGAGCGCAAGCCGGTGGTGGATGTACCGTCCATGGAGAGTCCCGGCCAGGAGGCGAGGTCGGAGCAGCAGCCGGAGCCAGCGAAGAAGTACGCGCCGCCAAGGCTGTACCCCGACCTCGTAACCGAGGACCCTGCCCCCGACGACGCGGAGGTGTACGGCGAGGCCTGGCCGCTGGTGGAGGAGTGGCGCCAGCTGTGGAAGGCGCACGTGCGACCGGGCAAGGGGCTGGAGTGGCTCAGGCGGGACGAGCGCATCCTGGATCTGGAGGTGGTGATGCTGGATGAGCACCGTCTAACGCTGCCGCCGGCGGCGTTTCCGCAGCGCGGCGTGTGGCGGCACGGTCAGCTCAGTTGGCGCTGGAAGGCTCTGCAGGACGCGCAGCGAGCGCGTGCATGGGGAGAGGTGCGGCGCTGGGCGGGGCGTGTCCTGACCTCCGGGGTGCTGCTGGGCCTGACCGCCCTCATGGTGCTGATCGAGCGTTCCTCGATGCCTGGCTGACCGAGGGCAGCGATGCCGGGTCGCTGCCATCCGGGCCGCCGGCGCAGTCCGACAGAAGGAGGAGCAAGGCGGCGATGAGAGCGGCCACCGCTGCTGTGATGGACAGGGCAGCCAGCGCCACGCGTAGGGGACGCCCCCATCCAGGGGCGCGGCCTTCGCGTCCAGGCGGCCGGGGGCGCATCTCAAGCGACATGGCGAGCCTCCAGTCTGGTGGACAGGGAGGCTCGTGGCCACCTCGGCCAGGGGCTGTGTGGCAGATGCAGGAGGGGGGAGGCAGTGCCAGAACGGCAACTGCTTAGGGTTCCGTCGAACTGGAACGACGACTTTGCCTTTGAGCGCCCCAAAGCCGTTGCGCACGCTCCAGGCCTGTGGCGATACTCGTCCTCGTTGTCTGGCTTTCCAGCGTTTCCCGCCTGAGAAACCTGGGGGTTCTTCCTTTGGCCCGGAGGACCCAGAAGGATTGAGCTTCGCTCTCCCGACGGGTCGCCAACGAGGGATGAGCTGCGAAGTGGAGTGATAAGCCCTTCACCCGCAGCTACGACCAGAGTGCAAACCTGCACCTGGGGGACCGTGGGGGAAGTGCGTTCCGCGCTAAGTCCGTTTTCCCGGACCCCGCAGCCCGTTCCACCCGCAGGAAGCCACATCGTCACCACGCACAACTGAGGGCTCGCCCGCGTCTCGCAAGGGATGCACCAGGGCGAGCCCTCGCTACGTCTTTCACCCCCGGCCGCACCGCGTTCGAACCGCGAGCCGGTCCGGGTACAAGCCACTCCCCCGTTCCCCGGTTCGGCATCCGACCGTGGGCGGAGTGTGTCCAACGACCAACGACCTCCGCGCCGGGATGCGGGTGCGGACCAGCCAGATGCACGCAAAGGAGAGACGCATGCACATCACGGAAGCCATCACGACGGCCGCCCGCATAGGGTTGCGTACCCGGCTGGTGGCGGCGGGCCTGCTGATAGGCCCGCTGCCGCTCACCGGCGACCTGGAGCTCTTCGCGCTGAACGCGGCGGGCCTCGTCCTGGGAGCGCTCGTGCTCCGCCAGCTCATCCGCCCGACCCAACGCCCCACCACCACAACGAGGAGGACACGGTGACGACCGCAACCACCAGCATTCCATTCACGACCCCAACCGGACACCGCCCCACCCTCGAAGCGCTGGTGGACCGGCTCATCGGCAGCATCTTCGGCGGTGCCCCCGAGGCACCCGAGCAGAGCCTCGCGCGAAGCGTTCACGACGCCCGCCGGCTGCGGCAGGCGGGGGACCTCGACGGGGCACTCGCGCTTCTCGCCAGCGTCGACATGGCGACGGCGGAACCGCACCAGACACGCTGGGCATACGCCGAGTGGTTCGACCTCGCGCGGCGGCGCTTCGCAGACCGCGAAGCGGTCGTCTACAGCCCCGCCACCGGGCGAGCCGCCGTGCTCGCCCCGCACCCCGGCGGGGCGCTGGAGGTGCTGGCCGTCCTGGGGATGCGCTGGCGTCCCGGCAAGACCGTCTCCCGGCGCAGCCTGCGGGGGCTCAGGCCCCTGATGGGAGGCTCCGCGTGACGGCCGTCGCCGGCGCCGCCCCGGTCGACCTCGCCGCCCTCAAGCGCCGCCACCTCCTCGCCGAGGTGGTGGAAGGAGCGGGCGTCGAGCTTCGTGGCAGGGGGCGTGTCCGCCAGGGCGTCTGCCCCTTCCACGAGGAGCGCGAAGGCAGCTTCACGGTGTACGGCGACACGGAGCGCTGGTACTGCTTCGGCTGCGGCGAGGGCGGCGACGTGCTGGACTTCCTCCAGCGCCTCGAGGGCCTGAGCCTGCCCGAGGCGATCCGGCGGCTCGACGCCGCCCCACCGACCGCCGTGGTCAGCCCCAACCACCGCCGGCCAGCTCCAGCGCCGGTTCCCTCGCGGGACCCGGCGCTGCTGACGGCGGCGGGCCGGTTCTACGGCGGGGAGTTGCGCCGCAGCCGCGAGGCGAGGGCCTACCTCGCCTCACGGGGCATCCGCATGGAGACCGCCGTCCGCCTGGGCCTCGGGTACGCGTCCGGGCGCGGGCTGCAGCGCTTCCTTGAGAGCGGCGGTTTCGACGAGAAGCGGCTGGGGAACTCGGGGCTGTTCACGGAGCGGGGCGAGCGCTTCGCCGGCATGGTGGTCATCCCCGAAATCGCCGGCGGGCGCGTGCGCTGGCTTGCGGGACGAGCCATCGACCCCGGCGTGACGCCGAGGTTCCAGTCGCTGCCCGGCCCGAAGCCCGTGCTGGGGATGGGGCGGCTTGGCCCCGCGCCCTCGTGGGCGGTCGTCGCGGAAGGCCTCTTCGACTGGCTCACCCTGGCGCAGTGGGGCCTGCCGGCCTGCACCACCCTTGGGACGCAGGGCCTTGAACGGGTGGCCTCCGCCCTGCGCGGCTGCCCGAGGGTCTTCCTCGCCTTCGACAACGACGAGGCGGGCCACGAAGCGGCGGCCCGGCTTGGGGGCTTGCTTGGCCCCCGCGCCGCCGCCTTGAGCCTCCCCGCTCACGTCTCCGACGTGGCGGAGCTTGCTACCTCGTCCAACGGACGGGCGGTCTTCGAGCGCCTGCTCACGCGGGCGGCTCGCGCCGCCGCCTAGCCACCCAACCCCACCACCCAGCTTGTGATCGCGCCGGCCTCCCCTGGGGGGACCGGGCGGCCACTCCTGCCCCAACGCCCATGCGCGGGGTGAGAGCCCCGCGTCCATCACCCACACCGAAGGAGGCCACATGGCCGCTGACCGCCGGGGTTTGCCCCGCTCACGGGCCTCCCGCAAGGGAGATCCGCATCCCAGTCAAGACCAACAAACACAAGGAGAAAGAACCATGCAGAACGGAACGACCGCCATCATCAGCCGCAACGGCTCACACCCCGAGCCTGTCGCCGTCGAAGAGCACCTCCTCTGGGACGGTCTCCCGCCCGCCACCACGCAAAAGCTGGGCGAGCCCCTCGACGAGGGACTCGTCTCGCACCGCAAGGGCCGGGCGGACGCACCTTCGCCTACCTCGAAGGGCGCGCCGCCATCGACCAGGCCAACCGCATCTTCGGATTCGGCGGGTGGGGCTACGAGCTCGCCGGTCCCGTCGAGCTGCGCGAGAGCGAGAGCGTCGACGCGAAGACGGGCGAGACGCGCCACGTGCGCGCCTACGCCGCCACCGTGCGCGTGACCGTCCCCGGCTCCCCCTCGCGCACGGACGTGGGCTTCCACGGGGTCGTCGAGGAGACGGCGGAGGGCCACGAGACGGCCTTCAAGGGGGCGGTGACCGATGCCCTCAAGCGCGCCCTGCGGGGCTACGGCGAGCAGTTCGGGAACAGCCTCTACGGCGACGCCGCCCCCGGCAACGCCGCTCCCTCCCTGCGCCGCACGATCATCGAGCTGGGGCGCAAGCAGGGCTTCGACGAGGGCCAGGTGCGGGACGCCGTGCGCAGCCGCACGGGCAAGGACCTCGACGAGCTGCCCGTCTCCGAGGTCACAAGCCTCCTCGAGTCCATGGCCCGGAAGCTCCAGACCTCCACCACGGAGGACGAGCCGAAGGCCCGAAGGCCGCCTGACCGTTACGCCCCGACGCTCCCCCATCGGGAGCGCCCACAACGGGATCGCTTTCGGGCGGTCCCGCCATCCACTCCGCCCGGGAGCGGTCTCCCCGCTACCCCCACCCATGACGCCAACCACCACCACCAAGAGGAGATTTTGAAGATGTCGCGAACGATCAATCGAGTCGAACTGCTGGGACGGGTCGGGACCGACCCCGAGATGCGCTACTCCCAGAGCGGTACCGCCGTCGCCACCCTGCGGCTGGCCACCGACCGCCGCCGCCAGAACGGCGACACGGAGGCCGACTGGCACTCCGTCGTCTGCTGGGGGAAGCAGGCGGAGGCCGTGGCCGAGTACGTGAAGAAGGGCAACCGCCTCTTCGTCGCGGGCTCGCTCGCCCAGAACACGTTCGAACGTGAGGACGGCCAGCGCGTCTACCGCACCGAGGTGCACGCGCAGGAGGTCGTGTTCCTCGACTCCAACGGCGGCGGCAACGGCCACACCGGGGAAGCCGAGGACCGGAAAGAGGTCGAGGGCGGTGCCGGAACTGCGGCACCGACGCCCTTCTAGTCCGGGCTCCACGAACGAACGCGATGCGGGGTCGCTCCCAGACGGGGGCGGCCCCGCTCTCATTTCAGAGGAGGACACGACATGAAGGAGTCCGCAGACGCGCCCGCCGAGCGGGCGGGTGTCTACGACCGTCCCAGCGCCCGCTTCGACTGGGAGGGGCAGCTTGAGGTGCGGGCTTCGGCGGCCAGCGGCTGCCGACGCGCCCTCTGGTACGCCGCCACGGGCCACGAGCCCGCCCCCCGCCGGACGACGCGGCGCTGACCGTCATGGAGACGGGACGCGCCCTAGAGCCGGTCGTGTTGCGCGCCATGGAGCGGGCGGGCTGGGAGGTCACTCCCGCCGATGCGGCGCATCCAGGGACCGTCATCCTGCAGCTCACCCCCACGGTGAAGGTGACGGGCCACCCCGACGCCACCGGCCGCATGCCCCTCTTCGGGGAGGAGGCCGTCATCGAGGTGAAGACCCGCGGCCCCGCCGCCTACAAGCGCTGGCAGGTGTTGGGGGCCGAACGGAGCCATCCGGATTCGGTCGCTCAGGCGGCCCTCTACACCTACGGGCTCTTCGGGGAGGCGCGCGACGCCCTGCTCGCCGTCATGGACACAGGCGCCCGCGCCTGGGACATGGAGGTGATCCCCGCGGAGCGGGTGGAGCGCGCCCTCGAGCGGACACGCGAGTGGCTTGCTCCCCTGGGTGCGCACTACGCCACGCACGGCGCGGATCCCGAAGTCCTGCCCGAGCGGGACTTCGAGGCGGGTAGCTGGCGCTGCCAGTCCTGCCCCTTCCTCGCCACCTGCCTGCCGGGCGACGTGGAGGAGGACACGGAAGCGCCGGAGGGTGACGACGCCGGGGTGAGCGACGAGGAGGCCCGCGAGGCGGTGACCGCCTACGTCGCCGCCCGGGAGGCCCTGCGCGAACCCGAGCAGGCGAAGCGCCAGGCTCTCGACACCCTCAAGGCGTGGATGCGCCCACAGGGTTCGGGGAAAGCCGAACTCGGGAACCACACCGTCAGCCTCGTGCGCAGCACGCGCTACGCGGTCGACCACAAGAAGCTCAACGCCCTCCTCGACCCCGAGGCGCGGGCGGAGATCGTCACGGAGCAGACCTCCACGTCGGTCCGCATCAACTAAGCCCAGACGCTTCCAGCCGGAAGCGCCCATACGGGGCCGTCCCTCCGGGGCCGTCCCCGCTGTCGTTTCGCCCCGGGTACGGGTCTCTCCGCTACCCCCACCAACGAAGCCAACCACCACCACCAAGAGGAGATTTCAAGATGTCACGAACGATCAATCGAGTCGAACTGCTGGGGCGGGTCGGGACCGACCCCGAGATGCGCTACAGCCAGGGCGGCACCGCCGTCACCACCATGCGGCTGGCCACCGACTGCCGCCGCCAGAACGGCGACACGGAGGCCGACTGGCACTCCGTCGTCTGCTGGGGCAAGCAGGCGGAGGCCGTGGCCGAGTACGTGCAGAAAGGGAACCGCGTGTTCGTCGCGGGCTCCATCGCCCAGAACAGTTACGAGACGGAGGACGGCCAGCGCCGTCACCGCACCGAGGTGCACGCCCAGGAGGTCGTCTTCCTCGACTCCAACGGCAGCGGGAACGGCCGCTCCGGGGAGCGGGAGCAGGAGCCGGAGGCGGAGTTGAGCGAAGTGCTCCTCCGGTACGCCAGCCAGTTCGAGGCCGACTCCTACGCGCACGACGCATCGAGCGTTGGCGGCGTAGTCGCGTGGTGCGTCGAACCCAACGATGCGGTTGAGCACGTCGACGTGCTGGTGGAGCGCGTCCAACGGGTGCTCGCCGACCTCAAGGCGTTGGCAGGAACCTCGCCGAGCGAGGCAGCTTCCTGATGAGTGCTCTCCAGTTCGTCTCCGAGGTAGTTGGCCATCTAGCCTGGCCCGTGATGGTGGGGTTCGCGGCCTTCTTGTTCAAGGCTCCCATCTCGGCTGTGATCCAGTCGTTGCGGCGAGTAACGTACAAGAGAGGTGAAGGGTTTGCGGCAGACTTTGGCCCGATGCTGGAAGCCTTGGTCCAAGATATTCCCCGGGACCATGCGGCTACCGAACCTCGTTTGGACGAGGCGATCATAGAGCTTTCCGATACCAACCCGAGGGGGGTGGTGATTCAATCCTGGATCGCTGTGGAGCAAGCCATAGTTAGACTTGCTCGTGAACGTGGTGGCCCTTCAGGGCGTTCGGTAACGAGGTTGAAGAGAACTCTTCTTGAAACTGGAGTGCTGGACGCCAGATTGAACGGCATGCTCGAAGACCTGAGAGTCCTGAGGAATGAAGCTGCGCACAGCCCAGACCTCGTACTTACTCCCGAAGAGGCTCGGGAATACGCTTTAGCCGCGGCTAACGTGGTTATTGCGCTGGAAATGGATGCCGGAGTGCCAGCGTCCATCGACAGTGATGCCCCTCCGCGGGTTGAACCGCTCAGCGCGACGAGGATCACCGTCACCGTCCAAGACGACGGGGGGGCGCGCGTCGGCGCGGTACCGAGCTCCGTTGTAAAGGTCGAAGGTGACGGCAGAGTCGATGACGTACCGGGTGGGTATACCTTCGACGGGCGCGGAGCGTTCACCTACCTCGCCCCGCTCACGCCGGGTGAGGCGGTGTTCCTGATTCGCGCCGGCGACGCTGCGAAGGGTCAGCAGATCCGGAGTGCCGTCACCATCGCCGTTGGCGTCTGAAATCGAGGACCCCACCCGCTTGGCGCCCCTTCATAGAGGAAGGGGTGGTGTTGCGCGCGCCGCAATAGTGACACGCGGGCTGTTCGGGCACCCGGCACGTAGCGCCGGGCAGGCGCTATACGCCCAGTTGGCTTCGGGACTCCGGTGCAGTCGGTATGGGGGAGGGTTCGCTTGTGAACCCCCTCCGAGGGAGTTCCGCCCGGCACTCCCGCTCCCAATACTGAAGCGCAGGAGCTGAAGTGCGGCCAAGTCTGGGCCGCTCTCGCTGTGCATTGCCAGCAGGGCCGCCACGGCTCCCTTGAGATCGACCACTTGGGACAGTCTGAACAACTCGCCAGAGCGAGTGAGCAGATGCGATCATGGGGCGCGAACCGGAGAGGGAGGGCGCGCCCATGCACCAGCCGACGTTCGCCAGCGTGGAGTTCGAGCAGAAGAAGCGCAAGACGCGCCGCGAGTTGTTCCTCGAACGCATCGACGGCCTCGTGCCCTGGGATGAGTTGGAGGGGCGCATCGAGCCGCACTACCCGAAGGCGGGACGGGGACGGCGGCCCTACCCGCTGGCGGTGATGCTGCGCAGCCACTGCGTCCAGCTCTGCTACAACCTCAGCGACCCCGCCATGGAGGACCTCTACGAGGCCGAGTCGGTGCGCCGCTTCTGCGGCCTCACCCTGACCGAGGCCATTCCCGACGAGAGCACCATCCTCCACTTCCGCCACCTGCTGGAGCGCCACGACCTGGGGACGAAGCTGTTCGAGACAATCAACGCCCACCTCGCGAAGCGCGGCCTGCGCCTACGCGCGGGCACGATCGTGGACGCCAGCATCATCGCGGCGCCCTCCTCGACGAAGAACCGCCAGCGCGCGCGCGACCCGGAGATGCACCAGACGAAGAAGGGGAACGAGTGGCACTTCGGGATGAAGCTGCACATCGGCGTGGACGCCGACAGCGGGCTGGTGCACAGCATGAGCACGACGGCGGCGAACGTGGCCGACGTGACGGAGGCGCACCGCCTGCTGCACGACGAAGAGCGCGAGGCGTACGGCGACGCGGGCTACCGGGGCGTGGAGAAGCGCCCGGAGCAGGCGCGGTCGGAGGTCGCGTGGCGGGTGGCGCTGCGGCCCGGCCGGAGGCGGCTGCTTGAGCCGGGGAGCGCGGAGGCGCGGGCGGAGCGAGCGAAGGCGTCGCTGCGGGCGAAGGTGGAGCACCCCTTCCTCGCGGTGAAGCGGCGCTTCGGCTACGACAAGGTGCGCTACCGCGGTCTGGCGAAGAACCGGGAGCGGCTGGCGCTGCTGCTGGGCTTGACGAACCTGCTGCGGGCCGAGCCCCAACTCGCCTGACCCGGGGAGCAGTGCGTTCCGCGCGCCCGTCGAAGCGGGACGGGAGGGCAAACGAGGCCCCCGACCTCCCCCGGCCCCCTCCCCTGCGGTGCTCCTTGTCCAATACAACCTACCGCCGGAGCAAATCGCCGCCGGCAGCCTACTTGCTCAGAGGATTCCTAGCGAGCAGATGAGATGGAGAGCACGCCGGACCAGGGGCCAGATGCCGCCGAGCGGGACGAGATACTCGAGTCCGGTCTGCGGATGCTCGCGCGCCTGATCGCGCGTGCTCACCTGCGGCGTCAGGGGGCATTGGCTTCCGGTGACGCCAGCGACGACTCCGGCGGAACCTCCCCGCTTCGGCGCGAGCGCGAAGGCACCCAGGGACGGCCGTCGTCGAGTTCAGACCGCTCGCCGCAGTGAAGAACGTCGCCGGCGGAGGGAGGTGGCGGTTGCGTCGTGGTATCTTTATAGATACCGTGATCAGAGCCCGGAACCCTTCCCCAACCAGGAGGCGCCCATGCCCAAGATGGACTTCCAGCCCTGGCCCGCGGGGGATGCAGCCGCTGCCCTCAATGCTGCCCTCGCGACCGACGACCTGAGCCAGGTCATGGCCACGCTCGGGACGATCGCTCGCGCGAAGAGCATGCGCCAGGTGTCGGCGGAGACGGGACTGGGACGGGAGAGCCTCTACAAGTCGCTGGCGCCCACGGGCAAACCGGAGTTCGCCACCGTACTCAAGGTGCTTCACTCCCTCGGCCTCCGCCTGCGCGTCACACCCGCCGAGGAGGCGCGCTAGGCTCCGCCCCACCAGGACAACCAGACCAGACAGGCACCTACACAGGAGAGGAAGACCGCATGCAGCAGCCACCAGCCCCCAAGTCCGCCGCCCTCTACGCCCGCGTCTCGAGCGAGCGCCAGGACGTCGACCTGTCCGTCGCCGCGCAGCTCAGGGCCCTCCGCAACTACGCGGAGTCCAACGGCTACCTCGTCGCCCGTGAGTACGTCGACGAGGCCGAGAGCGGCCGTGTCGCCGACCGCCCCCAGTTCCGCAAGATGCTGGATGCGGCCAGCGGGGCGAACGCTCCCTTCGAGGAGATCCTCGTCTGGAAGTTCTCCCGCTTCACGCGCAAGCGCGAGCACGCCGTCGCCTTCAAGTCGATGCTTCGCCGCCGCGGCGTCCGTGTCGTCTCCATCACCGAGCACGCCGATGACTCCCCCACGGGCAAGCTGATGGAGGCGATCATCGAAAGCGTGGACGAATTTTACTCGGAGAATCTTGCCCAGGAAGTCGTCCGGGGGATGCGGGAGGCGGCCTCGCGCGGCTTCTTCCTCAGCCCCAAGGCCCCCTTCGGCTACACGCGGGTGAAGGTGAGGGACGGGTTGCGGGAGCGCCCGACCCTGGAGGTCGACCCTGCGGCCGCGCCGCTCGTGCGGGAGATCTTCGAGAGTTCGCTGCGAGGGAACGGCCTCAAGGAGATATGCCGCGACCTCAACGAGCGTGGTATCACGAAGAACGGCAAGCGCTGGCAGAAGAACGGCCTCTACTACCTGCTCACCAACGAAGCCTATACGGGGACTGCGGTCTGGGGTCGCACGACGAAAGGAGAGAAGGCCCCAGACCCCGTGCGGGTGGAGGGCGCCTGGAAGGCGCTCGTCTCGAAGGAGTTGTTCGACAAGGTGCAGCAGGTGCTGCGGCAGCGGGCGCCGGCCAAGCAACGGCCGGCCCGGGTGGGGAGCAAGTTCCTGCTCAGCGGCCTGCTGCGCTGCGGCCTCTGCGGCAAGCCCTACACCGGCCAGGGAGCGAAGAGCGGCCGCTTCGGCTACTACGTCTGCGGCACGCTGCTGCGTGAGGGCGCGGGAACCTGCGAGGCCCGGTACCTGAACGCGGACAGGGTGGAGGAGTTCATCGTCGGGAAGATCAGGGAGCGCGTCCTCACGGACGAGACCATCACGAAACTGGTGATGCTGGTGGCCGAGGAGGTGGACGCGATGGCGGGGGAGCGCGGCGACAGGCTGAAGGCGATTGAGGCGGAGCTTGCGGATGTGAATGGCAGGCTGCGGCGGCTCTACGAGGCCCTCGAGAAGAGTGACCTGACTCTGGAGGCGCTGTCGCCGCGGATACTCGAACTGCGGCACCGCGAGGACCAGCTCGCAGCAGCGCGGGAGGAGGCCGCCGCCCAACTCGCGCAGCGGCGGGTGGAGCTGCCCACCACCGAGGAGATCAAGGGGTATGTCGCGGACTTCCGCAGCTTCCTGTGCGAGGGGACGGTCCCTGAGCGGAAGGCCCTCATCCGCAACTTCGTGAAGGGCATCGAGGTGACCGGCAACGAGGCCAGGCTGACGTACACGATCCCGATGCCCTCGGATGGCGTGATCAGCGAGGAAGCCCCGGTTCTCGATTTCGTCCAGTCCGGCCTACCACCCTTAGTCCCGGCCTTTCCGCACGTTTCCGCGGACGGCACGAGCAGCGCCGTGACGGGAGGGGCACCCGCGCGGGGGGACGGCCTGCCGCCGGGGGCCCGTGGTTATACTGCGCCCACCTGTGCCGCGGGGACGCCCCCCTGCTGTGGGGCGGTCCGGGGCCTGACGAGGTGAGAGATGACCAGTGAGCCGAACTTCAAGGGCCAAATCGGGCGCTACACGAGCGAGTCGACGCCGTGGTGGCCCACCCCTCCGCAGCCCGCTCCCGGCAGCCCCAACGTGGTGTTCGTCATGCTCGACGACGTGGGGTTCGCTCACCTCGACTGCTACGGCTCGTCGATCGATACGCCGAACATGGACCGGCTTGCGGCGAACGGGATTCGCTACAACAACTTCCACACGACGACGCTGTGCTCGCCCTCGCGCGCCTGCCTGCTGACGGGTCGGAACCACCACTCCGTGGGCATGCGCACGATCTCGAACTACGACACGGGCTTCCCGAGCGCGCGCGGCTCCATCTCGCCGCGCGCCGCCACGATCCCCCAGATGCTTCAGCAGAGCGGCTACAACACCGGGGCCTTCGGGAAGTGGCACGTGGCCCCCATGGCCGACGGCTCGGCCGTCGGGCCGTTCCACAACTGGCCCCTCGGGAAGGGGTTCGAGCGCTACTACGGCTTCCTCGATGCGCTCACCGACCAGTTCGCCCCCGAGCTCATCGTCGATAACCGACACGTCCCCTCGCCCTCCGACCCGAACTACCACCTGACCGAGGCCGTCGTCGACGAGGCGATCGACTTCGTCCGCGACCAGACCTCGCTCTCGCCGAACCCGTTCTTCCTGTACGTCGCCTTCGGGGCGTGCCATTCCCCCCACCAGGCGCCCCAGGAGTATCTGGACAAGTACCGGGGCAAGTTCGACCAGGGCTGGGACGCGACGCGCGCGGAGTGGTTCGCGAGGCAGAAGGAGCTTGGCATCATCCCGCCCGAGACGGAGCTGGCGCCCCGCAACAACGGCGTCCCCGCCTGGGACGAGCTCTCCGAGGACGAGCGCCGCGTACGTGCGCGCCTGCAGGAGGCGTTCGCGGCCATGCTCGACCACATGGACCACAACATCGGTCGCCTGGTCGACTACCTCGAAGAGATCGGCGAGCTGGACAACACCCTTCTCGTGGTCGTCTCGGACAACGGGGCGAGCCAGGAGGGCGGTCCCCTCGGCGTCGTCAACGAGGGGCGCTTCTACAACCAGGTACCGGCCAGCGAGGAGTACAACCTCGAGCATATCGACGAGATCGGCGGCCCCCTCTCGCACACGAACTACCCCTGGGGCTGGGCGCAGGTGGGGAACACGCCGCTGAAGCGGTACAAGCAGAACACCCACGGCGGCGGTATCCGCGACCCGCTCATCATCCACTGGCCCGAGCGCATCAAGGACGCGGGCGCGATCCGTCCGCAGTTCCATCACGTCTCGGACATCGTGCCCACGGTGCTGGAGGTGCTGGGACTGGAGGCGCCGGAGAGCTACCAGGGCGTCCCCCAGATGCCCATCCACGGCACGAGCATGCTCTACACGTTCGACTCCAGCGAGGAGCCCACGCGAAAGCGGACCCAGCACTTCGAGATGTTCGGGCACCGGGCCATCTGGCACGAGGGCTGGAAGGCGGTCACCTTCCACCTGCCGGGGACGTCCTTCGAGGAAGACGAGTGGGAGCTCTACCACCTCGATGAGGACTTCTCCGAGGCCCACGACCTGGCCGAGTCGGAGCCCGACAAGCTGCGGGAGCTGGTCGAGCGCTGGTGGATAGAGGCGGCCAGGTACGGGGTGCTGCCCCTCGAGGACGGGCTCCGCGGAGCGCGGGGCACTCCGCCCAAGAAGGGATCGCCCCAGGACCGCACGACCTTCGTCTACCGCCAGGGCATGTCCCACACACCCACCAACGCCGCCGCCGACGTGCGCAACCGCGACTACACGATCACGGTCGATCTGACGCGCCAGACCGAGGCGGACGAGGGCGTGCTCATCGCCCACGGCGGTCTGACGGGCGGGTACTCCCTCTTCATCAAGGACAACCGCCTGATCCACGACTACAGCTTCGTCGGCGAGCACTACCGCATCGTCTCCGACACCGCCGTGCCGGTGGGCGAATCGGTCGTGACCTTCGAGTTCACGAAGACGGGCGAGCTGCAGGGAACGGGCATTCTCACGATCAACGGCAACCAGGTGGGGAGCGGGGATCTGCCCGCAACGCTCGGGGGCATGTTCGCGATCGAGGGTCTCGATGTCGGGCAGGACCTGTACACGGCCGTGTGCGACGACTACGAAGTGCCGTTCGCGTTCGCGGGAGCGATCGCCGCGGCGCGCATCGAAACAGGCCCCCAGGTGCTCGACAGCGACGCAGAGCTGCGGGGCCGCATCATCGCGCAATAGTGCGGCGGCCCTACAGGTCGCGGGCGCAGCGGAAGCCGGAGTTCGCCGTCGAGGAGTCGGGCGTGTTGCCCGTGCGCGCGGCGACCCGGTAGCGGTTGCAGTAGGAGACGTGGCAGAGAAAAGACCCGCCGCGCTGGACGCGGTGCGTGCCCATGGGCGGTCCGGCCGGGTTCTCGCGGGTGGCGGCCGCTTCCTCCCGGTGGTGGTCGGGGCTGAACCAGTCGGCGGTCCACTCCCAGACGTTGCCCGAGCAGTTGTAGAGGCCGTAGGCGTTCGGCTCGAAGGTATCGACGGGGCAGGTGGCGGTGTAGCCGTCGGCGCCGGTGTCGTGGTCGGGGAAGGCGCCCTGCCAGATGTTGCAGCGGTGTTCTCCGGCCGGGGTGAGCTCGTCGCCCCAGGGATAGACCGCCTGCTCGAGGCCTCCCCGGGCGGCGTACTCCCACTCCGCCTCCGTGGGCAGGCGCTTGCCGGCCCACTGGCAGAAGGCCTGGGCGTCGTTGAAGGAGGCGTGGACGGCCGGGTGATTCTCGCGGTCGCGGAGGTCGCGGCCGGGGCCCTCGGGGAGGTCCCAGCGCGCGCCGGGGACGGCGATCCACCAGGGTGCCTGCACGACCGCATTCGTCTTCGCCAGGCGGCGCGCGGTCTGGCGCGAAAGGTGGCGCTGGAAGACGAACGACCAGCCGAAGCGCTCGGCCTCGGTCACGTAGCCGGTCGCCTCGATGAAGGCGGCGAACTGGGCGTTCGTCACGACGTGGGCATCGATGGCGAAGGGCTTGAGCGTGACTTCCCGCACCGGCCCCTCGCCGTCGAGGTCGGCGTTGCCGTTACCGGGGGCGCCCATGAGGAAGGTGCCGCCGGGCAGCTCGACCATCCCGTTGGCGGCCGGCTCGGCAGCGGGCGAGACGGCCCGCGCCGGCTCGGCCGCGGGGCCGGGCTGGGGCTGGGCCGGCGCGGAATCCGACCGCGACGGTGCCCAGGAGGTGGCGCTGGGGGTGCAGCAGGCGTCTCCCGGCTCGTGGCTCACGGTCGCCTCCAACGCACGCGCTCCTGCATCGCTACAGGGGTCTTGACAGTGCCGTAGAATCAACCACCTTGACATTTCGCGTCAAGGTCGCAACCGGACCAGGTTGCCTGTTGGGGACGGGGGAGATATCCCCTGAAGTCCAGGCAGACCGCCTGGGGAGGGAAGGGCACATGAGCTACCTGAAGGATCGAAGGGTCAGTCGACGGACACTCCTGGCAGGCGGCGGCGCCGCCGCCGCGGGCCTGGGGGCGGCAGCCCTGGTGGGTTGCGGCGACGACGACGACGACGACGCCCCGGCGCCCGCCGCGACCGAGGCGGCGACCGAGGCGGCTACCGAGGCGGCCGAGGAGGCTGCAACCGAGGCGGCCACCGCCGCCGCAACCGCAGCGGCCGCGACCGAGGCGGCCACCGCCGCGGCAACGGAAGCGCCCACGGAGGAGCCCGAGACCGGCCCGCCCACCGGCGGAACGCTCCGTGGGTCCGCGGGCACGTTCATCTGGAACACGGGCTTCCCGTTCTCCTTTACCTGGGAGAACGAGCCCTACTTCTCCGTCCTCGAGCCGCTTGTTCGCTACCGGGACAGCCTCGATCCGTTCCCCGTCCTCGCCGAGCGCTTCGAGTACAACGACGATCTCAGCAAGCTGACGGTTACCCTGAAGCCCGACCTGGAGTTCCACGACGGCTCGCCGGTCACCACGGACGACGTGTTTCACGGGATCGAGGTGATGCTCGACCCGGAGCCCTGGGGGATCACGGGGCGTTTCCAGATCAGCTCGTTCGCAACAGCCCTCACGCGCTGGGAGGCGGTTGACTCACGCACGATGGAGTTCGACTTCGACAAGCCCCGGCCGAACATGACCGACTTCTTCGCCCAGCTCCTCGTCACGAAGAAGGACACCTACCGCGAGCTGCAGGCGGGCGAGAACATCCAGGGTACGGGGCCCTTCGCCTTCGACGAGTGGACCCCCGATGTCGGCACGAGCTACGTGGCCAACCGCGGCTGGCATCAGTCAGCGGTTGAGGGCGGGCCGTACGTCGATCGCATCGAGCTGCAGTCCTTCCCCGACGCCGAGGCGCTGGGACTGGCCCTCGAAGCGGGTGACATTGACTACTCGCTTGGGGTCGCCCCGTCGGTTGCCCGCCGCACGGGCCAGGGGCAGCTCGCGCCCAAGGCGGGTATCGTCTACGTCGGCTGCGTGACGAACAGCCCCAAGCTGGTGGACGCGCGCGTGCGCCAGGCCCTCCTCTACGCCATCGACCGGCGGCGCATGACGGAGGAGTTGCGCGAGGGCTTCGGCGACCTCACGGCCCAGCCGTGGCCGAGCTCCTCGCCCGCCTTCGACCCCGCCCTGGAGAGCGAGCTGTACGAGCCCGACCGCTCGCGCGCGCTCCTCGAGGAGGCAGGCTGGTCGCAGGACGAGCCGCTGATGATCGAGCCCATCCCGGGCACGCAAGTGACCGCCGAGATCCTGAAGAGCAATTTCGCCGACATCGGCGTTGACGTCGAGATCGTCACGCAGGAGATCGGGGTCTGGGTGGGCAAGCTGCGGCAGCGCGGATTCATCGACCTGTGGGTCGCGCCCCACAAGTTCTCGAACCTCTCGCCGCTCACCACCATGCAGCAGACCTTCCCCTACCGCATGGGGAACCCGAGCTACTACGAGACGGAGACGTATCTCGACATTATCGCCAACCTCGAGCGGCTCGACCCGCTCGGCGAGGAGGCGAGGGAGCAGTACGCCCGCTTCAACCGGATGTGGCTGGAAGACCCCTGGCTGCTGCCCGTTCACACCAACCAGCGAATCGAGGTGGCAAACGCCAATGTGAAGGGCTACGACGAGCACTTCGTCACGATCTTCGAGCAGCCGAACCTGGCGAAGGTCTGGCTCGAGGCGTAAGTCTTGCTCGCGTACGTCTTCGCCCGCGTCCTGCAGGCGATACCCGTCCTCGTGCTGGCGAGCATCGCGGTTTTCCTGATGCTCCGGCTCGTGCCGGGCGATCCTGCCGAGTTGCTCGCGGGCCAGGACGGGACCGACGAGGATGTCGCCAGGATCCGGCGCCAGCTGGGCCTGAACGACTCGCTCCCCGAGCAGTACATCAGCTGGCTCGGGGATATCTTCCAGGGCAACCTCGGCGTCTCCTTCGCCCGCGGGATAACCGTCAGCCGCATGCTGAGGACGGCGATCCCGCCCACGCTTGAGCTGACGGTGGCCGCGTACGTCGTGGCGGTTGTGATCGGCATTCCGTTCGGCGTGCTCGGAGGCATCCGGCCGCGCTCGGGCTGGGACTGGCTGCTCTCGGGGTACACGCTCGTCACGATCGGCATCCCGGGATTTGTCTTCGGCATCGTGATGCTCTGGATCTTCTCCGTCAGGCTCGACTGGTTCCCGACGTTCGGGCAGGTGTCCATCGTCGACAACCCGGTGGACTCGCTTCGCCACCTCGCGCTGCCGGCGATCGCGACAGGAGCGGGGGTGGCGGCGGTCCTGGCACGCTATACGCGCACCACGATTTCGGAGGTGATGGGGAACGATTACGTGCGCACGGCGCGCGCCAAGGGGCTGGCGGAGAGCCGCGTCGTCATCCGCCATGCACTGCGCAACTCGATGATTCCGGTGGTTACGGTGATGGCGCTCCAGGTTGGCGGCCTGCTGGGCGGGGCGGTGATCATCGAGCAGGTCTTCAGCCGCCCCGGGCTCGGCAGGGTGATGGTGGACGCGATCCAGGCGCGCGACTACCTCGTGGTGCAGAGCACCCTCATCATCCTCGTCACGGTCTTCATCGGCGCCAACCTTGCGGCCGACATCGCCTATGGCTTCCTCGATCCCAGGGTGCGCGGACGATGAGCGCGGCGGAGCAGGGCATCGAGCTTCATCTCTCCTGGTGGGGACGGAAGACGCGCGAGTCCCTCCTCTTCTCCACGATCAACGGGATCATCCACAACCCGCAGGGCGCCATCGCCATCGTCGGGCTCGTGCTGCTGGTCGTCGGGGCGGTGGGCGCTCCGGTGATCGCCCAGCACGACCCCATCGCCCAGGACACCGCCGGGCGCTTCCTCAGCCCCTCCACCGAAAACTGGTTCGGCACCGACGAACTGCGCCGCGATCTGTTCGCGCGGACGCTTTACGGGCTTCGCGCATCGCTCGCGGTGAGTCTCATCAGCGTGGCCATCGGCACGGGGATCGGAGTCACCATCGGATTCCTGGCGGGGTTCCTCGGGGGCTTTGCGGAAACCGCCGCCATGCGCCTCGTCGATGCCCTCCTCGCCTTCCCGGGCCTGCTTGCAGCACTCGCCATCCTCACGATCCTGGGTCCTGGCATCCGCAACATCGGGATCGCGATCGCCTTCTTCACGATCCCGGCATTCGCGCGACTCGCCCGCGCCCAGATGCTGGCGGAGAAGAACAAGGACTACGTGCTCGCCTCGCAGTCGGTCGGCGCCAGTCCGCAGCGCATCATCTTCCGCCACATCGCCCTCAACGCCTTCCCGCCGTTGCTCACGCAGATGGCGCTGCTGATGGCGGTGGCGGTGCTCATCACGGCCGCCCTCAGCTTCCTGGGGCTGGGGGACAACCCCCCCACCCCGTCGCTGGGCGGCCTCCTCAACACCAGCCGGCAGTACCTGCGCGAGGCCTGGTGGTACGCGGTCTGCCCGGGGGTGACGTTCGCGCTGCTCCTGTTCTGCCTGAACCTGCTCTCGGACGCGATCAACGAGGCTTCCAGCCCTTACCAGAGGCGTCGATAACGGCCATCACCTGATGGAGCGCACCCACACCCCAGGAGGACCCCATCATGCCAGCTGACTCCCGACCCAACATCGTCCTCATCATGGCCGACCAGCAGCGCGCGGACGCGCTCGGCTGCGCCGGCAACGACCTGATCCGCACCCCCAACATCGACCGCCTCGCGGCCCAGGGCGTGCGCTTCAACCGGGCGTTCTCGCAGGGGCCGCTCTGCATGCCCGCGCGCTGGTCGCTCCTGACGGGGCGGTACGTTCGCGACCACGGCGTGTTCGAGAACAACTGGGACATGACGCAGCCCATCCCCACGCTTGCCCAGCACCTCCAGCAGGCCGGCTACTACACGAGCTGCATCGGCAAGATGCACCTCTTCAGCGACGAAACGATCGCCTGCGGCAGGCCCGAGCTCATGTCCGACCCGAGCGTCACGGCCCGCTACCGCGAGGTCGGCTTCGATGAGCCCCACCCGGGCCCGGAGAAGAACGGCGTCCTGGGCCTCGACTGCGAGTACGCCGACTACCTGAAGGAACAGGGCCACTTCGAGATGTTCAGCGAGTGGTTCCACCTGCGCGCCTATCCGAAGAAGACGCAGGATCACCTCGGGCTCCCGATGTGGTTCTGCGAGTCCACCCCCCTCCCCAACGAGGCCTACCTCGACACCTGGACGGGCCAGGAGGTGGTGAAGTGGATCGACGAGTACGACCGCGACGAGCCGTTCTTCCAGTTCGTCGGCTTCCCCGGGCCGCACGAGCCCCACGACGCCCCCAAGGATTACGTGGACCTCTACCGCGGCATCGAGTTCCCCATTGGCGAACGCATTCCGCCGCGCGTGCCCGAGTCGGGACCGCTCCACACGCTCATGCGCTGGCTCCAGACCACGGCCCAGTGGGAAGGGCTCACCGACGACATCGTTCAAATCCTCCACCGCTACTACTACGCCAACGTCACGGCGATCGACGACCAGGTCGGCGCCATCGTCGAGGCGCTCGAACGGAAGGGCGTCCTCGACAACACCTGGATCATCTACACCGCCGATCACGGCGAGATGCTGGGCGACCACTGGATGCTCTGGAAGATGCTGTTCTACGAGCAGTCGGCCACCGTGCCCCTGATCATCCGCCCCCCGGCCGGCATCGAGAGTCAGGTGGTCAACGGCTTGGTCGAGCACGTGGACGTGACGGCCACGCTGGAGAGCGTGTCCGGGATCGCGCCCCTGCCCGACGCCGAGGGGAACTCCCTGCTGGGGCACCTCGACGGGAGCGGGGGTCCCGTGCGCCAGGTGGCCCACAGCGAGAACTACGGCTTCGGCATGTTCGCCACCGATCGCTACAAGCTCGTCCTCTTCGAGGACGACAAGACGCCCGTCCAGCTGTTCGACCTGCAGGAGGATCCGAACGAGAACGACAACGTGGTCGACGACCCGGCCTATGCAGGGGTGATCGAGGATCTGATGCGTGACCACGCCCTCCCCTTCCTCGAAACACCCCCACTGCGGCCGGCGCGCGGCATCTGGGAGGTCCAGGCGGGGCTCTACTCGGGGAACCGCCACCTGGCGGTGCGCAACCCCCGATAGGGGAACGCCGGCTACAAGGGTGTCGCTGCTCGCTGGAGACCGTCAGTGCAGCAGCACGCCCACCTTCTCCAGCGCTTCGCTCACCACCTGCACGCCCCGCCGGAAAGATAGTGCGCAGGGAAGCCTCCGGGGCCTCAACGAGGTATGCGTATTGCCGGTCCTGATCCTGGGCGCCTCGCGGTAGGTGGGGGCCACCTCGGGCCAAGGGAGGCGGCGACACGTTCAGGAGAATTCATCGAAGAAGACGTGCGGCGCCGGTGCAATCATGGCGACCACTACACCGCCTCACGGACGCAATCGTGGCGCGGGCGACGGGGGCAGGCGAGCGCTAGTCGAGCCAGTACTCGCCCTCGATCGCCGCGCGATCGCTGAGCAGGGCATCGAGCGCGACGATCAGGCGCCCGGCTGTCCCTGGGTTCGCCCGCGGCCAGGCGCGGTTGCTGGTGTAGATGCAGGCGGGCGCCCGGAGTCCGGCGCGCAGGGCGTCGGCGGCGAGCAGGCGGTAGTCGGCCACGTTCTCGGTCACGATCACCCAGTCCTGCCCGAGGGCCTCCCGGAAAATCACCTCATCCGGCTGACCGCGCAGCTCCGGCCGTTCGGCAACCGCGGTCGCGTCGTGGCCACGCTCTCGCAGCGCCTCGGCGATGCCGGGCGACCACATCTCGTCGAGGAGCAGCTTCACCCGCTGAGGATCGCCTGCCGGCGCCTCCATTCGGCCTCAGCCCGGTCCGCCTCCTCGTCCAGGCGATCGAGCCAGCCGTCGACCTCGTCGCGGAACTCGGCGTAGTACCCGGCGGCAGCCCGCACCTGCTCGGCCGTGAGTGTGAGCTCGCCTGCGATGAACGCCACGGTGTCCTCAGCCGGACCCTCCCGCTCTCGAAGGAGCCGCGCCAGCACCCACACGTCCGGCCCGCCCAGTACCGCAGCCCGGCGACCGGCAGGGCCGGAGCGAAAGACGATTCCGGGGTGCTGCTCCATGCGCAGGCCCTCCTCCAGGAATCGCTTCGCGATCGCCGAGCGGGACTGCCCGCTCCTGCGGCTCTGAGCCTCCAGCCGCAGGAGCAGGTCGTCGTCGACTCGTACCGAGAGGTGCTTGCTCATCGCTCCGTCCCGCTCCTGCCCACGATGTCACACATCGTAACACTGCGAACGCAGCGGACCGCAGGGGGTGGGGTCAGGTGGAGAGCTCGCGGGTGAGGGAGCGCTCGTAGGCGCTCAGGAGCGAGAGCAGGATCTCTTCCACCTGGCCGCGGCGCCAGTGGCGCACGCGGCGCTCCTCGAGGGGCGCCTCCCCGGCCTCGTCACGACCTGCGCCCACGCGGGCCACGACCTGCCAGGAGGACCGTTCGCCGCTCCCCCGGTCGACGAGCTCGAAGGAGGCGCGAGCGCCGGCGCCAACGGTGACCGTAACGAAGGCGGCGCCACGGGCGTCCTCCTCGAGGGGGTCGATGCTGAGGGGGAGGGTCTCGGCGTAGACGTGGCGGACCTCCTCGATGCACTTGCTGGCCCACCGGTGGATGTTGGTGAGGACGCGGCGCTGGGAGTCGAAGTCGTGGGCGCGGGCAAGGAAGCCGGATTCGCGGCGCTCGACCCAGCCTTCGCGGAGGCTTCGAACGCGCGCCTCGAAGGGCGTACCGTCCACGGCCTCACCTCCTGGAGTTTGGGGGTTCTCGTCTATCGGGATATGCAAGGAGGGGCCGGGCGCGGCGTGCGCCCGGCCCCTCAGCCGGGGGACGTTGAGCTAGAGGGCTTCGTCGCCGCGCTCGCGGGTGCGAACACGAACGGCGTCCTCCACGCTCGAGATGAACACCTTGCCGTCTCCGATCTCGCCGGAGGTGGCGTTGTCGAGGATGGCATCCACGACGGCGTCGGACTTGTCGTCGGCGACCACGAGCGTCAGGAACACCTTCGAGAGGTACTCGACGCGGTACTCGCGGCCACGCCACTGCTCGGTAATACCGCGCTGCTTGCCGTGGCCCTTGACCTCCCAGACGGTGATACCGCCGGAGAAGCCAAGCTCGTCGAGTGCGTCCTTGACGGGTTCAAGACGGTTGGGCCGAATGATGGCTTCGATTTTTTTCACCGGGAACTCCTTTCCGGACTCAGGGTCGGATGCGGGATGTGGCGTGCGCTCACTTGCCGCCTCCTCCGGCGCGGAAGATGCCGGAGCCAGAAGGACCGAAGTCCGGGTAGGCGTCGATGCCGTGCTCGATCAGGTCGAGACCGCGCATCTCTTCTTCCTCGCTGACGCGGAGGCCGATGGTGAACCTGATGGCGAGGAACAGGATACCTGCCGTCGCTGCTGTCCAACCGACGATGGCCGCGATGCCGATGAGCTGCATGAGCAGCTGCTCGCCGCCGCCACCAAGGAAGAGGCCGTAGTGCTGAGGATTCGCGTAGCCGGCCGCTGTCATGCCTGCCTCCGACGAGAACAAACCGACGGCGATGACGCCCCAGATACCCGCGAAAGCGTGCACGGAGACCGCGCCCACGGGGTCGTCGATGCGGAACACGCCGTCCAGCATCTGGACGCCGTAGTACATGACCAGCGCGCCGATGCCGCCGATGACAACCGCCGCCCACGGGTCGACGGTGGCCGTACCGGCGGTGATGGCCACGAGGCCCGCGAGGATGCCGTTGATGGTCAGGCCGGTGTCGTAGCGGCCCGTGCGGAAGCGCGACCAGAGCATGGCCGTGACGCCGCCCGCCCCCGCCGCAAGGGTGGTGGTGACGGCGACGCTCGCCGCGAGCGCTGCCCCGCCGCCCGAGAGGGCGAGCGTGGAGCCCGGGTTGAACCCGTACCAGCCGAACCAGAGGATGAACATGCCGATCGTGGCGATCGAGATGTTGTGGCCGGGGATGGCGCGAACCTCGCCGTTGGGGCCGTACTTACCCAGGCGCGCGCCCACGGCGATGGCGCCCATGAGGCCGGCGATGCCGCCCACCGTGTGGACGACGCCGGAGCCGGCGAAGTCGACGTAGCCGTTGCCGAGCCAGACGTTTGATTCACCGGCCGCATTTTCGCTAAAGGCGCCCATCCACGTGGTCACATCCCAGCCCCAGTGCACGACCACCGGGTAGATGAGGCCGGTAACGAAGACGGTGTAGATGAGGTAGGCGGAGTACTTCGTGCGTCCGGCCAGCGCCCCTGCCACGATGGTGGCGGCGGCGGCGGCGAAGGCGAACTGGAAGAACCAGCTTGCGTAGTCATCAAATCCCTTGAGGGCAAAGTCGCCAAGCCCGATGAACTGGTTCGAGGCATCGCTTACGCCGTAGGCAAACGCCCAGCCAACGAGCCAGAAGGAGATGCCGCCGACGCAGGCGTCGATCATGTTCTTCATGAGGATGTTCGCCGTCTCTTGCGAGCGGACGAAGCCCGCCGTGAGCATGGCGAATCCAGCCTGCATGAAGAACACGAGGAAGCCCGCGATCAGCAGCCAGGCGGTATCGACGGCGCCGATGATGTCGGCGACATCGCTGCCGTCACCGTCGTGGGCCGAGACCACGGAGATGATGCCGAGCGCGAGCAGGCCGCCTGCAAGCAGGGCGGTCGGCCGGCGCAGGGCCGGTAGGGCACGTTTCATGCAATCCTCCTCGATGCCCCCGTGGGGCGAAACGTCGACGGGGAAGCTATGGGGCAATGGTTTCCCGCAGATTGCAGGCCTGTTTCCGACAGGTTTCGAAACACAACCTTCATTTGACTGCTCCTTCGACTGCTTCGCTTCGCTCCGCGCTCACTCGCCGGGCTTCGCCCGGACTGCCCCTTCGACTGCTCCGCTTTGCTCCGCGCCTCGTGTCTTCCCGCTCGACTGCTCCGCTACGCTCCGCGCCTCTACGCTGAGCATCCATGCGTGCGAGATTTCACAAGCGGCGGGGCTGTGCTACGCTGGCGGGCGCGGCGGCGCACGTTACGTGGTGCACGCGCCATCAATCCCCGACCTGTCTGCAAAGGAGTTGGCGTCAGCGTGAACATTGTCGTCTGCGTCAAGCAGATCCCCGATCCAGAGACGCCGGCCTCACAGTTCGCCGTAGACGAAGCGGCGAAACGCGTGATTCCCGCGCAGGGCATCGCGCCCGTGGTGAACCCCTACGACCCCCAGGCCACGGAGGCGGCCCTGCGCCTGAAGGACGCCGCCGGCGAGGGCAAGATCACGGTCATCAGCCTGGGCGAGGACTCGGCCCGGGACGCCATCAAGCACGCCCTCGCGATGGGCGCCGACGAAGGCATCCTGCTGAGCGACCCCGACTTCGAGAACATCGACAACTTCCAGACGGCCGTGGCCCTCTCCAGGGCGATCGAGAAGGTCGGCGATGTCGACCTCGTGCTGATGGGGCGCGCCTCCGCCGACTGGGACATGGGCGTGGCCCCGCTGGGCGTGGCCGAACAGCTTGAACTCCCGTGCGTCACCATCGCCAAGGCGATGGAGCTGGACGGCGAGACGCTGACGGTCGAGCGGGTGCTGGACGACGGCTTCCAGACGGTGGAGGTGGACCTGCCCGCCGTGGTCTCCATCTCCAACGAGTTCGGCGAGCCGCGCTACCCGCAGCTGCGCCAGATCATGCTCGCCGCCAAGAAGACCGTGCAGGTCTGGTCGGCGGACGATCTGGAGCTGGAGGACGACGAGGCGGGCGAGGACAACCGCTGGCTGGAGCTGGACGCGCTCTACATCCCCCAGGTCGAGAGCAACGTCGAGATCATCGAGGGCGACTCCCCCGAGGAGCAGGCCCGCAACCTCGCGCTGAAGCTGCGCGAGGCCAAGCTTATCTAGAGGAACGCCGATGCCTGGAACGCTCATCATCGCGGAGACGGCCGAGGGCGCCGTCGCTCCCCACTCCTTCGAACTGCTGGCGGCGGCGCGCTCGCTGGCCGACCAGGGCGGGGGCGCCGTCAGCGCCCTCGTGGCGGGCGACGAGTCGCTCGCCCAGCCTCTCTTCGAGCACGGCGCCGATGCCGTCTGCCTCGCCCCCGCAGGCTCGCTCGACGCGGGCTACGCCGAGACGGGCGCGGGCGCGGCTCTGGCCGCGCGCGAGGCGGCGGACGCCGGCATCGTGCTCATGGGGCAGACAAGCCTCGGGCGCGACCTCGGGCCGATCATGGCCTTCCGCCTGAACACGGCCGTCGCCATGGGCTGCGTGGCCCTCTCGCTCGAGGGCGGACGCCTGCGGGCGACTCGCAGCTGCTACGGCGGCAACGCCAACGCCGAGGTCACCTGGCGGGGCGAGACGCAGGTCGCGACGCTGAAGCTGAAGGCCTGGGACCCCCTTGGGGCGAACGCGGGCCGCAGCGGCGCCGTGACCTCGGTCGATGCCACGGGCGAACAGCGCGTGCGTGTCGTTTCCGCCGAGGCGGCGGAAGCGACGGGCGTGCGGCTGGAGGACGCCGAAGTGGTGGTCTCGGGCGGACGCGGCCTGGGTGACCCCTCGGCCTTCGGCATGATGGAGGAGCTCTCCCAATTGCTCGGCGGGGCGACCGGCGCGAGCCGCGCCGCCTGCGACCTGGGCTGGTACCCGCCCTCGCAGCAGGTGGGCCTCACGGGCAAGACGGTGAGGGCTCTCTCTTCGCCGAACCTCTACATCGCCGTCGCCATCAGTGGCGCGAGCCAGCACATGGCGGGCATGTCGGGCTCGAAGAACATCGTCGCCATCAACCGCGACCCCGACGCGAACATGGTGCAGGTGTCGCGCTTCGCCGTGGTGGAGGACTACAAGAAGGTCGTCCCCGCCCTGATCGAGGCGATCAAGCAGCTCGACTAGGGCGCCGGGTTCTCCGCTTCCGCTTCCGTTTCCCGGCCTTCCGGCTCTGCCTCGGTGGCGCCGGGGTTGAGGGCGGCGAGGACGAGATCGCGGGCGAGGGGGGCGGCCAGGGGCCGGCCCTTCTCAGCGTCGTCGAAGACGACGGTCGCGATGGCCGCCGGCTCGGCGCGCGGCGAGTAGGCCACGAAGAGGACGTGATCCTGGCCCTCGGCCTCCTCGGCGGTTCCGGATTTGCCACCGAAGTCCTCGTAGCCGGCGCCGGCGAAGGCCCAGCCCGCGGTACCGCGCGTGCTGGTCACGAGCTCGAGGCCGGAGCGGAGGTGCGCGGCGTGCTCGGGCTCGAGCGGGAGGGGGTGGCGAACGACGGGCTCCGCATCCACCAGGACCGTGGGGGTTCGCAGCTGGCCGTTCAGGAAGGCGGTGTAGGCGTTGGCAAGCTGGAGGGGCGTGACCAGCAAGTCGCCCTGGCCGATGCCGAGGTTGACGGCATCGCCGGGGTACCACGGAGCACGCCGCGCCGACTGCTTCCAGGCGGCATCGGGCACAAGGCCCGAATCCTCGTAGAGGCCCTCGACGCCGGTCTCGGCGCCGAAGCCGAAGGCGCGGGCCATGTCGGAGAGGGCGCCGGTCGCCTCGTTGTAGAGCATGAGCGCTATCTCGTAGAAGACGGGATTGCAGGAGCGCATCAGGCCCTCGGCGATGGTGAGGAGGCCCCGCTCGCCCTCCCAGTTGCGGCGGGGCGGGTCGACCCCGTACCAGATGGCGCCGCAAAAGAGGCGATCCCCGGGGGCGTAGAGGCCCTCGGCCAGCCCCGCCGCCCCGGTCACGAGCTTGAACGTGGAGCCCGCCGAGTAGAGCCCCTGCGTGGCGCGATCGTTGAGCGGGTCCTCCTCGCTGGTCGTCAGCTCGGCGAGCGTCTTCTGGTCGCCGAGCTCGAAGGCGTTGGGGTCGAAGGCGGGCGAGCTGTTGAGCGCGAGGATGGCGTTGGTGCGTGTGTCGATGACGACGGCGGCGCCTGCCATCCCCGCGAGCCCTTCGTGGGCGGCGCGGAGCAGGGCGGAGTCGAGGGTGGTATGTACGTCGGCGCCGGGTATGAACTCGCGCTCGAAGAGGACGACAGGCTGCTCACCCCCCATCACTTCGAGGCGGGCCCCCGTGCGGCCCGCGAGCACGGCCTCCAGGGCGGCCTCGATGCCGACGGCCCCGAGGCGGTCGCCGGGGCGGAGGAGCGAGTCGGGGCGGGCCTCCAGCTCCTCGGCGGTGTACTCGCGCGTGTAGCCGACGACGTGGGCGGCGGCGGGGCCGAGGGGGTGCACGCGGCGCTCGTCGAACCAGAGCACGGCGCCGGGCACGGCTTCGACGAAGCGGGCCGCCTCCTCCACCCGCGAGTCGGGGACGACGCCAAGCGGTACCCTCTGGCGGGGTCCGAGGGTGCTCTCGAAGGCCGCCGCGACATCCTCTTCCTCGAAGCCGAACGAGACGAAGGCCGCGGTGACGGCTTCGCGATCGAACACGCGGCTGCGGTCGAGGCCGATCATGCGGACGTCGAGGGTGATGGCGAGGGGCTCGCCGTTGCGGTCGTAGATGGCGCCGCGGGTGGGGCGGAGCACCCGCCCGCGCAGCTCGCCGCCCCCGGCGAGGGCGGGGTGCAGGAGGGCCGGCGTCCAGGCGATGCCCGGCGAGCCGCCCTGGAGAGCAACGAAGGGGACGACAGTGGCATACTCAAGGGCGCCGAAATTGTGTGTTTCGAGGCGGACGCGGAAGGTGATGCGCTGACCATCCTCACGGACGGACACAGCAATGGCCGTGACGGCCGCCTCTTGGCGGAAGCCCTCGTAGGCCGCGGCGAAGTCGGCGAGGGGCAGCGCCGCCCGCGTGCCGCTGTCCAGGAGTGCGTACATGGCCGCGGCATCGCCTGCCTCCCAGGCGGCGGCGAAGCGTTCGGCTACCGCGAGCGGGGTCTCGATTTCCGGCGTCGGGGCGGCGGCGGTAGGGGATGGGGAGGGCGGCGGCTGGTCATCGCCGCCACCGGTAAGGCTCCGGATGCCTCCAACCGCGGCGCCCGCAAGAACGCCAACGACGACAGACGCCAAAAGGAACCTGCGTAAGGTCATGCAGTACTCGCGCCTGTTTCCCGCCGTTCTGATTGTAGCAGCGCTGCTTGTGGCCGCCTGTAACGGAGCGGGGAATTCCGATAAACCGACGCCTGGTCCCGAGGTGACGCGTCCAGCGCCGGAGGGTCCCCCGCGGCAGGTGCGGCTGGGGCTGGGGGCGCAGCCGGCGAAGGCGACTCGCGACGTGTACGTCGACACCTTCGCGGCGGCGGCCCGCCACGCCGAGCTGGTGAGCATCGCGCGGGTGCCGCCCTGGGAGGAGTTCTTCCCCGGCGCCGAGGTCTCCGAACAGACGCACGCGCTGATGCGGCTGGAGCGGGACCTCGTGCGCCAATACGACCTCTCCCTCCTCTTCGCGATCGACCCGACGGACGGGGCGGTGCAGCGGGAGCGCATCGCCGGGCTGCCCGAGCAGGTCGGCCCCGGGCAGGGGTTCCTGCGCGCGGACGTGCAGGAGGCGCTCGTCGCCTACGCCATCTACGTGGCGACGAACTACGAGCCGGAGTACCTGGCGGTGGGCGTCGAGATCAACATGCTGCGGGCGCGGTCGCCGGGCCAGTTCCGGGCGTTCATGGAGGCGTACACACGGGTCTACGACGCCGTGAAGTCGATCCGGCCGGCAACGAAGGTGTTCCCCACGTTCCAGCTGGAGGACCTGCTGGGCCGGCTCACGCAGGAGCACGCACCGGAGTGGGAGGCGGTCGAGGCGTTCGGGGCACGGATCGACGCGCTCGCCGTCTCGACCTACCCCTATCTCTCCTCCAGCGTGCGCCTGGTACGGGAGATTCCCGAGGACTACTACAGCCAGCTGCGAGCGCGCTTCGGTGGGGAGATCCTGATCAGCGAAGCGGGATACGCCTCCGCCACGACCGAGGGGCACACCTGGGTGGGAACGGAACAGGAGCAGGAGCGCTTCCTCCAGCGCCTCCTCGAGGACGCCGAGACGAACGGGTTCGCGGCCGTGGTGTGGGTGGCCGAACGCGACCCCATGGAGAGCCGCCGCGGGAGCGCCGCCGTGCTCAACGACGTGGGCCTGCGGCTCAGCGACGGGACGGACAAGCTGGCGTGGGCGCTCTGGCGCGAGTGGGCGCGGCGGCCGCTGCCGGCTCCCGCGGGAGCCAACTAGCGGGCGCCGTCGCGGTCAGCGTTCGGCCGGATCGTCGCTGCCGGAGGTGCGGATGGGCGGGGGTTCGGCGTCGTCGCCGGGATCACCCTCCGGGCCGAGCTCCTCGGCGATCTGGAGGCGGTCGAGGAACTCCCGGCGGCTGATGATCCCGATCATGCGGCCCTCGCCGATGACGGGGAGCTGGTTCAGGCGGCGCTGGGCCAGCAGGGGCATGACGTCGGCAGCGGGGGCCTCGGCGGCGATCGTCACCACCTCGGAGCGCGGGGTCATGATGCGCTGGACGGGCGTGGAGGCCCACTCGCCACGGGGCACGCGGGCGAGGTCGCTCACGGTCAGGATGCCGACCACGTAGTCGTCGTTGGCGACGACGACGGAGCGCTCGCCCTTGCCGATCATGTACTCATCGACGACCGTCTGGATGGAGGCGCCGGGGGTGACCTCGGTGAAGGTGCGGTGCATCAGGTCGCGGGCGCGGAGGCGGCTGAGCAGGGTGTCCATGCGGATGCTGTTGCCCTCGGCGCGGGCGGCGCTGAGCAGGAACCAGCCGATCATGATCGCCCAGATGCCGGGCACCCACTGGGTCATGAAGAGGAAGACGGCGCCGGCCGCGATCAGGCCCCAGCCGAAGGCCTCGCCGGTGCCCGCGGCAATGCGCGTGGCCTTGCGGAAGCTGCGCGTGCGCTTCCAGGCGATGGAGCGCAGCACGCGCCCGCCATCAAGGGGGAAGCCGGGGAGGATGTTGAAGACGGCGAGCATGACGTTGACGAAGGCGAGGTAGGTGAACATCGCCTCCAGCTGCTCGCTCGAGCCCCGCACCAGGTAGGAGGCGCCGAAGATGACGAGGGCGAGCGCGAGGCTGGTGGCGGGACCGGCGGCGGCGATGAAGAACTCCTCGCCCGCCGAGCGCGGCTGGCGCGAGAGGTGCGAGACACCGCCGAAGATGAAGAGCGTGATGCGCGGGACGGGCAGACCCCGGCGGATGGCGACGACGGCGTGGGCAAGCTCGTGCAGGAGGACCGTGACGAAGAGGAGCAGGGCGGCCGCACCGCCCACGAGCCAATAGGTGGCCGTGCTCCAACCCTCGTACATGTCGGGGAAGAGTCCCGCCGCGAGCAGGTAGGTGATCACGGCGAGGATGAGGAACCACGAGAAGTGGACCTCGATGGCGATGCCACCGATGGAGGCAATCCGCAGGCCGCGCTGGGGCATGCCTCTACGGTAGGGCACGCGGGCGGCCAATGCCACGACAGAGCGCGGGGCGCGCTTGCGGGAGCGGGCCACGGGCCATTAGCGTGAACGGATGGGCAAGGTCGCGCTCTTCGTGCCGTGCTACATGGCGGCGCTGCGCCCCGAGGATGGGAAACACGCGCGGCGCGTGCTCGAACGCCTCGGGGACGAGGTGGCGACGATCGTGGGGCCCTGCTGCGGACAGCCCGCCTTCAACAGCGGCTACCGCGCGGAGGCGAAGAGCGTGGGCCGCGCGCTGCTGCGGGCGGCGCGGGGGCAGGAGACGGTGGTCATCCCCTCGGGCTCGTGCGCGAGCATGGTGCGGCACTACCTGCCGGGGCTATGGGCGGGGCCGCGGGGAGCGAGCATCGAGCGCATGAGCGAGCGCTTCGTCGAGTTCGGGGCGTACGTGGCCGCCCACCCCAACCTGGCGGCGCTGCCGCTGCGCCTCGCGGGGGCGGTCGCCTACCACGATTCCTGCCACGGCCGTCGCGAGCTGGGGCTGACGGAAGGGGCGGTGGGCCTGCTGGAGCAGGTCGAGGGCCTAGACGTGCGCCGGCTCGCCTACGAGGCCGAGTGCTGCGGTTTCGGCGGCGCGTTCACCCTGAAGGAGCCGGAGGTGTCCGTGGCGATGGCGCGGGCCAAGCTGGCGGACGTGGCCTCGCGCAAGGTGCGGGTGCTCGTCTCCGGCGACCTCTCCTGCCTCGCGCACCTGGAGGCCACGGCGCGGGCCACGGAGCAGCCGCTCGAGACCTGGACGCTCGCCGAGCTCCTCGACAGGGCGCTGGCATGAGCGGCTTCCGCGACCGTGCGCGAGCCGAGATCGAAGCGGGGCCACCCGCGGCCACGCTCTCGCCCATCCTGCGGAAGCTGGTGGTCGATAGCCAGGCGCAGCTCGCCGCGGCGAGCCCAGCGGATGCGCGCGCGCGGGCAGAGGCGGCGCGCGCCTACGCCGTGGCGCACCTCGACGAGCTGCAGGAGCAGCTGCGCGAGTCGTGCGAGCGCCAGGGAACGGGCTACCACCGAGCCGCCGACGCCGCGGAGGCAGTCGCGGTCGTGTCGAGGCTGCTGGGCGACTCCCGCCGCATCGCGAAGTCGAAGTCGATGGTGGCGGAGGAGGTGGGGCTGACGGGCGCCCTGCGCCTGCAGGGCCGGGAGGTGCTGGAGACGGACATCGGCGAGTACATCGTGGACATCGAGGGGCGGGGGCCGAGCCACATCACCGCCCCGGCCCTGCACCTGAACCGGGCGCGCATCCGCGATCTGCTGGCGGGGGCGGGGGCGGACGTTCCCGACGACGACCCGGTGCGCCTCTCGCGGACGGTGCGCGACGTGGTGGCGGAGTTCTTCGCCGAGGTGGACGCGGGCATCACGGGCGCGAACGCCGTCATTGCGAGCAGCGGCCGCATCGTCATCGTCGAGAACGAGGGGAACGTGTCGCTGGGCGTGAGCCGGCCGCGGCTGCACATCGCCATCACCGGCATGGAGAAGGTAGTGGCGGACGAGGAGGGGGCGCTGGCCGTGCTGCAGGTGCTCGCGCCGAGCGCGACGGCGCAGCCGCTGACGGCCTACACGCACTTCCTGGGCGGGCCGGAGGAGGGGCGGGAGCGCCACCTGGTCATAGTCGACAACGGGCGCTCGGAGATCCTCGCGGACGAGCGCTACCGGGACGTGCTGCGCTGCATCCGCTGCGGCGCCTGCATGAACGCCTGTCCCGTCTACACGGCGGCCGGGGGGCTCTCCTACGGCTCGCCCTACATGGGGCCGATCGGGGCGGTCGTCTCGCCCCTGCTCTGGCCGGACGGGCGGCACGACGACCTGCCCTCGGCCTCGAGCCTGTGCGGACGCTGCACCGAGGTCTGCCCGGTGGGCATTCCCCTGCACCGCATGCTGCTCGACCTGCGCGCGGGCGGGACGGCGAAGGGGGGGTCTGCGGTGGAGCGGCTGGGGTGGAAGTCGTGGGCGGCCGCCTTCGCGGGGAGGCAGGGACGCGCCGCCAGCTGGCTGGCGCGCCTCGGGCTGCGCGCGGGCGGCATCCTGCCGGGACTGCCGGTCTCCGATCCCCGCCCCCTGCCGGCGGCGACGCCCTCGCGAGACCCGGCCATGCTCATCCCCCTCGACGTGATCGAGACCGAGCCCGAACCGGAGCCCGAGCCGCCTCCCGGGGACGTGGGGGCGCTGTTCCGGGAGCGCGCCGCCACCGTGGGCGCGATCGTGACCGAGCGCGCGGAGCCCGAGGACGGCGATCGCCGCGTACGCGCGACCGCCGCCGTCGCCTCGACCGGGAGCGTCCTGCTCACCGGGGAGGCAGCGGGGCGCGGGGCGCTGATGGACGCCCGCCGCATCGTGGTGGAGGTGGACGAGGGCACAGTCGTGCGCTACCCGCAGGAGCTCGCGGCGGCGATCGCGGACACGGGCGATGCGCTCATCCTGACCGGCGCCAGCCGCACGGCGGACATCGAGAAGCGCATCGTGCAGGGCATCCACGGGCCAGAGGCGCTCGTGGTCGAGGTCGGTGGCGGCGGGACGGCCCACGCCTCAGGACTGACCGCGCATATCGAAGACAAGCCAGGAGGCACGGCATGAGCGAGCGGGAGCTAATCCGCAGCCAGTACGCGTTCGCGCAGGACAACCTGGAGGCCGCCATCGAGCGGTGTTCGCCGGAGCTCCTGACGAAGACGATCGAGGGCACGCTCACGAACCCGATCGGCGCGACCTACGCGCACACGGTCATCACGCAGGACCTGATCCTCGTGCGGGGCATGATGGGACGGCAGCCCGTCTACCACGAGAGCGGCATCGGCGAGAGGGTCGGCTTCGAGCTGCCCGAGAGCCCGGTGATCTCGCAGGACTACACCACCAGCCTCAGTTTCGAGCCGGAGCCGCTGCGCGAGTACGCCGCGGCCGTCCGCGCGGCCGTCGACGGCTACCTGGAGTCGGCGCCGGAGGAGGAGCTGCAGGCCGAGGTTCCTTTCGGGCCGCAGCCGCGCCCGAAGCTGTGGGTGTTCGGCACGCTCGGGGTCTGGCACATCGCCTCGCACCAGGGCGAGATCGCGGCCCTGATGGGGCTGGAGGGCCTGCAGGGCCAGATGCTCTAGCGGCTGGCCCCGAGCCTAGAAGCGCACGAAGTCGGCGCTGCTGCGGAACATCACGCTGATGCGCGGCCCCGCCTGTTGGCTCTTGGGCACGCAGTGCTCCCAGTGGAGCTGGCAGGCGCCGCCCATCACGAGCAGGTCGCCCCAGCCCGCCGAGAAGGCGGTCGAGGGGCCGCCGCCGTGGGGGCGCACGAGGAAGCGCCGGGACTCCCCCAGCGAGAGGGTGGCGACGAGCGCCTGACCGCGGCGCTCGCGGCGGGCCTTGTCGCGGTGCCAGGCGACGCTGTCGCTGCCGTCGCGGTAGAGCGCGAGGGCGACGAGGTCGAAGGTCGCGCCGTAGCGCTCCCCGAGGGCGCCGGCGATCTCGCGGATGACGGGGTCGCCGGGGCCGTCGCGGGGAATGGAAGCGGTGAGGCGGGGCACATCGACCATGCGGTCGTACATGACGCGGCGGTGACCGTGCCAGCGGGTGTCGTCGTGCAAGGAGGCGAAGACCGTCTGGTGGCCGGCGAGGAAGCCCTGGGCCTGGTCGATCCACGACTCGTACCCGAGCTCCGTGCGGCTCGCCCCGGCGAAGGAGCGGTCGAACGAGGGCCCCTCGTTCCCGAGGAGGGTGGGCTGCAGGGCGGGGTGACTGGACATGTCTGTACCGTATCAGAACGGACGTTCTGTTTCAAGCAAAGGCAGTGGGTCTGGTGCCGTAGACTGCGCCGATGCGCATCGGCCTGATCTCGGACACGCACATCCCGGAGTCGCGGCACGAGTTGTGGCCGCAGGCGTTCGACGCCTTCGCCGGGGCGGACGCCATCCTCCACGCGGGCGACATCCACGAGGTGTGGGTGCTCGACGAGCTGGCGAAGGTGGCGCCCCTCTGGGCGGCGCGGGGCAACGGCGAGGACGGTTCGGGGGGGCGTCCCGTGCAGCCCGACCACCCCCTGCTGCAGGAGGCATGGACGCTCGATTTCGAGGGCGTCTCCGTGGGGCTCGTTCACGATATGCCCGTGCCGGAGATGCCGCCCCACCTCACCGTCGAGCGGGCCATGGAGCGCTATTTCGGGCGCACGGACCTCGACGTGGTCGTCTACGGCCACTCACACGTGGAGGCGGTGGACGAGGTCGGCGGGGTGCTCTGCGTGAACCCGGGGTCGCCGACCTACCCGCACAACCTGCAGACGCAGCTCGGCACGATCGGCTTCCTCGACATCGAGAACGGAAGCGCCGAGGCCTCGATCTGGCAGTTGACGGAGGCGGGGATCGAGCCGTTCGACTGGACCCGCTGGCGGCGCCCGAGGCGGTAGCCCGCCCGGCTCCCCCGATGCGCTATACTCCCAGCGGAACTCTCACCACGACAGGCTGGGGCGCCAATTGACAGAATTGGCAGGTTCTTCAGAATCGGGCAGGCCGCCCGTCGCCGCATCGGCGCCGGCGCGGGCGCTGTGGGTCGGACTAGGCAGCCTCCTGGTCGCGATCGGGGTCCTCGGCGTGATCCTGCCGCTGCTGCCGCACACGATCTTTTTCCTGCTGGCGGCGGCCTGCTACGCGCGCGGATCGGAACGCGCCTACAACTGGCTCATGACGAACCGCCTGTTCGGGCGGTACCTGCGCAACTACTCGGAGCGGGGCGGGGCGACGCCCGGCACGAAGGCCGTGACCATCGCCACGCTGTGGGCGGGGCTCGCGCTCTCGGCGTACCTGATCACGCCGCCCATGTGGATCTACGCCATCCTCGCGGCCGTGGGCGTGGGCGTCACAACCCATCTGCTGCGGCTGCGCACTCTGCGCGACTGACGCTCGCGAGCCCCGTTAATCCCCGCTGGTCGTCGTCGTGGCGGGAATAGTTGGCGGCTCCGGCTCGTCGTTTGCGACCGAGCCGGAGAGTAGCGCTGCCGGGTCGATGATGATGTTCTGGCCGGACGGGATGAGGGCGATGTCGATGTTCGGAGCGAGCTTGTCGACGGCCAGGTACTGGATGACCTGCGGCGTGAGCGATTCATCAAGGAGGACGTTGGCCCGCGCCTGCGCCTGCGCCCTCAGGAGGATGGCCTCGGCGTTACCCCTGGCGCGCTCGATTTCGGCGGCCGCGTCACCCTTGGCGCGCTCCTCGACGGCGCGGGCCTCACCCTTGGCGCGTTCCTCGTTCTGTACCGCTTCAGCCTGCGCCTGGGCAATGCGCTCCCCTTCCCGGAGGGCGTTCTGGGCCGCGATCTGCTTCTCTTCGATGGAGCGCTTGAAGTCAGCAGTGAAGTCGATGTTGTCGATGAGCAGGTCCTCGACCGTGACGGAGAAGTTCTGAAGGTCCCGCGCCAGCGCATCCCTCACATTGGTGCGGATGGTCTCGCGGTTGGGAGCAACGTCGACCGTGCTGTATTTGACCGTTTCGGCCTTGAAGTACTGGTTGATGCGGGGCTCGACGAGGATGTCGAACCAGTTGACCCCAACCGTTCGGTAGAGATTCTGCACCGCCGAGGGGTCGACGCGGTAGTTCACCGTGGCGGTAATGATCACGTCCTGGGTCTCGGAGGAGAAGCCGCTCACGTTCGCGAACTGATGGCGCTGAACGCGGATGCTCTCGGTTCTGATCTCCTGCCAGGGAGCGATGATCTGAAGACCCTCACCCTTCTGCCCGATGATCTCGCCGAACTGGTAGACGACGGCCACGTTGCCGGCCTCGACCTGCTTCAGCGCGGAGAGGGCCGTGTGGGCGCCCACCCAGATCACGAAGACGATGGTCGCAAGCACGATGATGATGAGGCCGCGGTCAGCCTCGGGGCTGCCCGGCTCCCCCTCGCTGCGCATCGCCCTTCCGAATAGGAAGGCGACGCCGCAAAGGACAACGGCGATGGCGACACTGACAAACCAGACCATGATCTCTCCCGGGGCGCTGGTGGCGTGGAACGAGTGTACGGGGGTTGGCGGTTAGCCGTTAGCCGCCAGCTCTTTACCGTCGGTCCTGGCGGCACGAACCAATAGCCAAAGGCCAGGAGCCAACAGCCAGTTACACCCGCGACCAGTCGTTCGTGCTGAAGATGTCCTCGTCGAGGGCACTGCGCTGGCCGAGAGCGAGGCGGTGGCCTCCGGCGGCGCCGATCATCGCGGCGTTGTCGGTGCAGAGGGAGGGCGGGGGGATGCGGACGGGGACGGGGCTGCGAGCGCGCATCTCCTCGCGCAGGCGGCCGTTGGCGGCTACGCCCCCGGCCAGCAGCACCTCGGCGACATCGAGCTCGCGGGCGAGCCGCGAGACCTTGCCCGTGAGCACGTCGACCACGGCCTCCTGGAACTCCCACGCGATCTCGGCGGGCGCGGCGCGCTCCTCGCGGACGGCGTGCAGCACGGCCGTCTTGAGGCCGCTGAAGCTGAAGTCGCAGGTGCCCCGCAGCCAGGCGCGGGGCAGGCTCAGGGCGGACGCCCCGGCCGTCGCGGCGAGCTTGGCGATGGCGGGGCCGCCCGGGAAGGGCAACCCGAGCAGCCGTCCCGACTTGTCGAAGGCCTCGCCGGCGGCGTCGTCGAGGGTGCCGCCGAGGCGCTCGTAGTGGCCATGCCCGCGCATCAGGATGAGGTCGGTGTGACCCCCGGAGACGACCAGGCAGAGGGCGGGGAAGGCGGGCGACGGCCCTTCGACGAGCCAGTTGGCGTAGACGTGCCCTTCGAGGTGGTTCACGCCGAGGAAGGGCAGGTCGCGCCCGAAGGCGATCGCCTTGCCCGTGCTGTAGCCCACCAGGAGCGCGCCCGCGAGCCCCGGCCCGCGAGTCGCGCAGACGGCGTCGACATCGTCGAGCGTGCAGTCCGCCTCGGAAAGGGCCTCGCGCACGACGGGCGTAATCTGGCGAAGGTGCTCGCGGCTGGCGATCTCGGGCACGATGCCCCCGTACTTCGCGTGCAGGTCGACCTGGCTGGCGACGATCGTGCTGTGGATCGTGGCGCCGTCCTCGATGAGGGCGGCCGCCGTTTCGTCGCAGGAAGATTCGATCGCGAGGACGAGCATGGCCCTGCGATCGTAGCCCACCGTCCCCGTCGCGGGCCACGGAGCGGAGCCACGACGCCGTAGAATGCGTCGGCGGAGGCGCAGATGGCGGTCACGGTAAAGCTCTTCCCCACGCTCCAGAACCTCTCGAAGTCGAAGCTGGAGACGTACGAGCGCGACTGGCACGAGGGGCTGACAGCCCAGGACATCCTGACGGACGAGGGGTTCAACGAGCGCGACTCGGAGGCCGTGCTGGCCGTCATCAACGATGTCCAGGCCCAGCTCGACACACCCATCGGCGACGGCGATGCGCTTGAGCTGCGCATCAACATCCAGGGCGGCTGACCAATGCCGGACCTCGACCTCGACTTCGCCCCGGCTCACGAGCTGGCGGCGCTGGTGCGCTCGGGCGAACTCTCGCCGGTGGCGCTGATGGAGCGCTCGCTGGCCCGCATCGAACAGCTCAACCCGAGCCTCAACGCCTTCGTGGAGGTGGACGCGGAGGGGGCGCTGCGGGAGGCAAGGGCGCTCGCCGAGCGCCTGGCGGGGGGCGAGGAGGCGGGGCCGTTCGCGGGGCTGCCGCTGGGCGTCAAGGACCTCGAGAACGCGGCCGGCTTCGTCACGACGAAGGGCTCGCGCCTCTACCGCGACAACCGCGTCGACTTCGACGACGCGCACGTGGCGCGGCTGAAGGCGGCGGGCGCGATCGTGGTGGGCAAGACGAACACGCCCGAGTTCGGGCACATCCCCTTCACCGACAACGAGCTCTTCGGGGCGACCCGCAACCCCTGGAACCTCGAACGGACGCCGGGCGGGTCGAGCGGCGGCTCCTCGGCGGCGCTGGCCTCGGGCATGGCGCCGCTGGCGACGGCGAGCGACGGCGGCGGCTCGATCCGCATCCCCGCCTGCTACACGGGCCTCTACGGGCTCAAGCCCTCGCAGGGGCGCACGCCCATCGCGCCCCGCCCGATGCCCACCTGGCTGAGCATCAGCTGCTACGGCCCGCTCACGCGCTGCGTGCGCGACGCCGCCATCTACCTCGATGTCGTGGCGGGACCGCACCCCGCCGACCCGGAGTCGCTGCCGGCCCCGGACGTCTCGTACGCGGGCACGCTGGAGGAGCCGCTGCCGAAGCTGCGCATCGCCTTCAACGAGACGCTGGGCGTGACGCGCGTGCAGCGGGATGTCCTGCGGGAGGTGCGGGCGGCCGCCGAGGTGTTCGCGGCGATGGGGCACGAGGTCGTGGAGACCCACGACACCATCCCCGAGATGGGGGGCTGGTGGGCGCGCGTCTCGGCCTTCCAGTCGCTGGGACAGGAGTGGGACAACTTCTCGACGCGCCACGACGAGTTCACGGAGCGCTACGTGCGCCAGCTCGACCGCGCCCTCGAGGTGGGCCCGTCGGACTTCCAGGAGTTCCTGCGCCGTCGCGGGGAGCTGGTCGCGTGGACGGCAAGCCTGTTCGACACGTACGACCTGCTGCTCACGCCGACACTGCCGACGGAGGCATTCGGACCGTCGGGGCCGATCCCGCGGGAGGTCGAGGGGGAGCAGGTGAACGGCATCGCCTACACCTACCCGTTCAACTTCACGGGACACCCGGCGGCATCGGCGCCGGCGGGTCTGACGGACGCGGGTCTGCCCTGCGGCCTCCAGATCGTCGGCCCGCGCCACCGCGACGACCTCGTCCTGCGGGCCTCCTGGGCCTACGAGCAGGCCCGCCCCTTCCCCCTACTGCCGGGGGCGACGCAGGAGGAGCGTGCCTAAGGTCCGGGACGCCATCCGGATGATCGAACGGGACGGATGGCGGCAAGCCCGGACGAAAGGAAGTCATCGACAGTTCAGGCATCCGGACAAGCCCGGCACCGTGACAATCGCCGGTCATCCAAACGACGACATGAAACCCCGGCACGTGGAACAGTATCCTGAAGCAGGCAGGTCTGAAGGAACGAGGGGGGCCATGAAGTATCTCGTGGTCTATGAGCAGGCGGAGGACAACTACTCCTCCTACGCGCCCGACCTTCCGGGCTGCATTGCGACCGGCGCAACACTCGACGAAGCGGCAGCGACGATGCGCGAGGCGATCGCGTTCCACATCGATGGCCTGCGCGCGGGGGGAGACGCCATTCCCGAGCCCTCGGCCCAGGTGGGACTGGTTGAAGCGCCCGGTGATCCCTCAATGCGATACCTGGTGGTCTATGAACCCGGTCCCGCCGGCTACGAGGCGCAGGCGCCGGACCTCCTGCCGGGGTGCGAGGCGACCGGCGCGACGCTCGACGAGGTGCGGCAGGCGATGCGCGAAGCGATCGCGGCGTACCTCGAACGACTGCGCCGGGACGGCCACGCCATCCCCGAACCGTCGGCCCAGGTCGGCACGGTCGAGGTGGAGCTGGCAGTCGCCTAGCGACCACTCGGAGCCGCTAGAATCCGGCGCGCGGGAGGTGGCGCATGCCGGAGATTGAACGGCCCGACGGGGCGGTTATCCACTACGAGACGTTCGGGGAGGGATTCCCGCTGCTGTGCTTCGCGCCGGGTGGGGTGAACAGCGAGATCGGCTTCTGGTCGGTGAGCGCGATCAATCCGATTGAGGAGTTCGCCTCCGACTTCATGGTCATCGGGATGGACCAGCGGAACGCGGGCAAGAGCCCCGCGCCCGCGGCCCCCGCCCCCTACGACGTGATGGTCGCCGACCAGATCGCGGTCCTCGACGACCTCGGCGTCGAGCGGGCGCACACGTTCGGGGGCTGCATCGGCGTGGCCTTCATCCTGCGCATCGCGCAGGAGGCGCCGGGGCGCATCACCACGGGGGTGGGGCAGGACCCGGTGGGGCTGAACCACACGAATTCAGTCGACACGTTCATGGACATGTTCCGGCCGACGCTCGCGCTGGCGCGGGGCGACGGGGTGGGGGCGGTCGTCGAGGCAGCGATGGCGAACCCGGTCTTCATGGCGAACAACGCAGCCGGGCCGTTCGCCCGCCGCATCCACGACGACGCGGCCTTCCGCGACGAGATGGGGGCGATGAGCGCGGACGCCTACGTGTCGTTGATCGAGGCGTATGCGGACGCCATCTGGCCGGACCGCCCGCCCTACTTCAGCGTCGACGAGGACTGGGTGCGGACGTGCGAGACGCCCCTGCTCATCCTGCCGGGGAGCGACCCGTTCCACCCCACGAGCATCGCCGAGCAGATCTGCCGCGACGCCCGCAACGCCCGTTGCCTCGACGTCGACTGCCGCAGCGAGGAGAAGCTGGCGGGTACGATCGAAGCGGTTCGCAACTTCCTGAAGGAGCACACGCCATGACGATGCCGGGCATGGGAGTGGAACCGACGGTGGCAGCCCAGTACGCGCAGCTGGTCGATCGGGTGCTCGACTACTGCAAGCTGGCAGTGGCGGACCTGACCGTCGAGCAACTGTGCGACACGCAGGGGCGGCGGACGAGCTCGATCGGCTTCGATGTGTGGCACGTGCAGCGCACCATCGACAACATCATCCACTTCGCCTTCGACCGGGAGCGGCCGGTCTGGCTCACGCAGGGGTTCGACGAGGCGTGGGGTCTTCCGCGCGTCGAGCAGGGCACGAACATGACCGCTGACGAAGCGTACGACCTGCGCTTCCCCGGGCCGGAGGAGTTCGACCGCTACACGGAGGCGCTGCGAGAGGCGGTCGTGCCGCGCATCGCGGCCATGAGCGGCGAATACCTGACGACCTTCCAGCTGTTCCGTCCCTGGGGCGAGATCTCGCGCATGGAAGCGATGGGGCATGGCCTCATCGGGCACGCGAACGGCCACCTTGGCCGCGCGACCTACGCGCGCGCCCTGCTGGGGAAACCGGGCTTGCCGTACTAGTGACTCGTGAGTAGTGACTGGTGACTGGTGAGGAGTGGTCGGTGAGGGGTGACCCTCACCAGCCGCTAGTCACTAGCCGCTAGTCCCCAGTCACCAACCGCTAGCGCCCGCTCGCGCGGTAGTCGCGGTAGGGGCCGTCGCGCCAGTCGAGGGCTTCCTTGAGGCCGCCGCCGCTCTCCATGGCCTGCCGCGTGCGGTCCTGCCACTCGTACGCCTGGGCGGTGAACTGGCCGGCGGCGTCGAGGTCGGTGGAGCTGCGAATGGACGAGTAGATGCCCATGTTCTCGTAGAAACGGTTCATGCTCGTCTTGGCGATGGCGAGGTGGTCGGCGCTGAGGTTGGCGATGCGGTCGGCGAAGGCGGTGGTGCGCTCCTCCAGCTCGTCGGCGGGCCAGGCGTAGTTGACCATGCCGATCTCCTGGGCCTCCTTGCCGGTGACGTTGTCGCCCGTGTAATAGAGCTCCTTCGCCTTCCGCATGCCGAGGACGAGCGGGAAGATGGCGCCGTTGCGGGCGACGCCGAGGCCGCGCACGCCGGGGTGGCCGATGCGGACATCCTCGGCGGCGGTGACCATGTCGGACATCATCGCCATCTCGCAGCCGCCGGCGAGGGCGTAGCCGTGGAGCTGGGCGATGGTGACCTTGGCCATGTTCCAGTAGTACATCTGGATGTCGGTGATCTGCTGCATGCCGGTGCGCATGTTCCAGAGGAGGCGGCGGCCCTCGTCGTCGACGGCGCGGTGGCGGCGGACGACGGCATCGGCGCCCCGTCGCTGGGGCGGGGTGAGGTCGTAGCCGGCGCTGAAGCAGCGCCCGGCGCCCTTGATGATGATGACGCGGATGCTGTCGTCGGCCTCGTAGTCGTGGAGCGCCTCGTTGAACTCGAAGAGGAGCTCCTGCGAGAGGGCGTTCATCTTCTCGGGGCGGTTGAAGGTGATGCGTCCGACGCGGCCATCGGTGCCGGTGCGGTCGAGGAGGAGGTTTTCGTAGTCAGGCATGGGGAGTCTCCCGGGTGTTCAGGTGGCAGGGATTATAGGAGCGCGGGCGTGGGGGGATGGGGACTACTGCGGCGAGAAGACGGCAATGCCCTCGGAGGGGAAGCGGCGGTCGAAGGTGTAGACGGGAAGATCCTCGGCGCGGGCGGCAGCCCAGATGAGCGCATCAGGGATGGAGACCCGTCGAGATGGTCGACACTTTGCCAGAGCGCTGAGGACGAGCGCCTTGGGGCGATTGAGCGTATTGACGTTGTCCTTCCGGAGGAGGAAGGTCAGGCGATCCACGACCTCCCCACGGGATGCCCCGTACTAGGAAGTCAGCACATGAGCGGTTTCGGCGATCGCAACATCACTGATAAGTAGGTCATTCCCGCCATCGATCAACTGTGCGCTTAGTGGGGCCATGTGGAGTGGGTCACCAGTGAGATAACGCAGTACAACCGAAGTATCGAGCAGCGCCGTCACTTGGGCGGTTGGACTTCGTTGGCTGTTGCTTCACTCCATGCGAGCTGGCGCGCCTCATCCCACTCGTCCTCTGAGAGAGTTCGCTTGATGTACGGCGCGAGGCTCCCCATGAGACTCTCGTTGTGCACAGGCGGCAGGAGGAAGGACACCATTTCACCGTCGCACTCGACCTCGATGATGTCGCCCTCGTCGCCCCAACCGAACTTCTCACGCAGGTCCGGGGCCATGACGACTACTTCCTTGCCTCGCACTACGTTTGCCACTCCAGTCACTCTAGCAGACTCGGGGGAGGAATCCCAGAGGAGTGGCCTCAGGCGAGGCCGAGGCGCTCGGCGAGGCCGAGGCGCTGCAGCTTGCCCGTGGGGCCGACGGGGATCTCGTCGACGAAGACGACCTTTCGGGGAACCTTGAACGCCGCGAGGTGCTCGCCGCAGAGGTCGCGGACGGCGGCCTCGTCGAGGTCGGCGCCCTTGTTGCGGATGACGGCGGCGGCCACGTCCTCGCCGAGGGTGCTGTGGGGAAGGGCGAAGCAGACGGCCTGGCGCACGGCGGGGTGGCGGAGGATGACCTCCTCGACCTCGCGCGGGGCGACCTTCTCGCCGCCGCGGTTGATGAGCTCCTTCAGCCGGCCTGTCAGGAAGAGATAGCCGTCCTCGTCGAGGTAGCCCTCATCGCCGGTGCGGAACCAGCCGGCAGCGGTGAAGGCGGCGGCGTTGGCCTCGAGGTTGGCCTCGTAGCCGGCGGTGACGCTGGCGCCGCGGATGGAGACCTCGCCGCGCTCGTGGGGAGGGAGGGGGTCGCCGGCGGGGTCGAGGATGGCGAGGTCGATGCCGGTGGCGCGTCCCACGGCGCCGGGCTTGCGAAGGCCGGGAGGGAGGGGCTGGGCGGCCATCTGGTGCGAGGCCTCGGTCATGCCGTAGGCCTCGATCATGGGCGCGCCGAACGTCTCCTCGATGCGTTCGAGGACGACGGGAGGGAGGGGCGCGGAGGAGGAGCGCACGAAGCGCAGCCGCGCCCGCGCGAGCGTGGCGGCGTGGCGCGGGGCGCGGGAGAGGACGAGCTGGTGCATCGTGGGGACGGCCGTGTACCAGGTGGGCCGGAACGCATCGAGCCACTCGAAGAAGCGGAAGGCGTTGAAGTCGCCGGGGCAGGCGATGGCGCCCCCCGCCGAGAGGGGCGCCAGCAGCCCGGCGATCAGCCCGTGGATGTGGAAAAGGGGCATCACCAGCAGGCAGCGGTCCCGAGAAGTGAGGGCGAGGGACCCGGCGATGTTGGCGGCGGAGACGGTCAGGTTGGCGTGCGTGAGGGGGACCGTCTTCGGGCGGGAGGTGGTGCCGGAGGTCTGCAGGACGAGCGCGATGTCGGTGGGGGCGGGGAGCGGGCCGGGGGTAGGGGTAAGCGGCTCACCGTATTCGGTCAGACTCAAGGCGAGGCCGTCGCCTTCAAGGTCGAGCCGGCGAACACCAGGCAGCGTCGGGATCTCGGCCGCCCCGGGGGCGGCCACGACGACGCGCACGCCAAGCTCCCCGAAGGAGAGGGCCAGCTCCTCCTCGCGGTAGCGGGGGTTGAGGGGGGCGGCGGTTCCGGCGGTGGCGGCCGCGAGGAAGGAGGCGGCCATACCGGGGCCGTTGGGGAGGACGAGCGCGACGCGGTCGCCGGGGGAGACTCCGGCGCCTCGTAACTGGCCCGCGAGCGCATCGACGGTCGCGCGGAGGTCGGCGAAGGTGGCGTCGCCGGCGGCGGCGCCCTGGACGGCGATGGCGGCGGTTCCGCCGGCGGCGAGCAGCTCGGGAACCGTCGCCGCCGGAGGCACGCTAGCGGTCCGCCGTCGCGAGGGGCGACTCGATGCCGAGGGAGGCGAGGTGGTCGCGCATGTACTGCGGGGCGCTGGGGGCGCCCACCTGGTAGGTGTCGCCCTCGTGGCGGGGAATCACGCCGAAGGCGGTGTTGAACTTGTGCGAGAGCTCGACCGTGCCGGTGGTGATAGCCAGCTCCAGGAGCTCGCGCTCACTGAAGTGTTCGCGGAGCTCGGCGAAGAACCCATCATCGATGGAACGGGCGTCGTCCCGCACCCAGCGCTCGACGAACAGCATGGCCAGCTTCACACGGGGTTCGAGGTCCGAGGCTTCGGGGGCGCCGATAGCCGCGATCATCTCCTCGTCCATGCCGTCCTGCTGCGCCGCAGCAGTGCGCGCGGGCGCTCAGAAGTCGCAGGCGTGGAGGGTGGCGGACTTGATGCGGATGAGGTCGCGGATGCGGGGCTCGAGGGAGCCGTACTCCCAGAGGGTGCCCCACTGGACCTGGAACGCTTCCCAGAGCTCGCGGTGCTGGCTGTAGACGCCGGCGAAACCGGCGCCGGAATCGTCGAGTCGAGGCATGGGCTCACCTCCCGTGGATGCTCGCGGAGGGCATGATACGCGCGGACGGGCATGGGAAGCATGGAGGTAGCTTGAAAATTTTTCATGTTCTTGCCATGCTGCGCGTGACTGGCAAGCATGATCCAAGCTTGAAAAGTTTTCATGTTCTCGCCATGATGAGCCTATGCCCAGGCGCACCGCCGGCGAGCGACTGCCGCATCCGCCCCCGGATGGTCTCGTCGACCAACTGGTCCGTACCCCTGAAGGGCAGTTCCTGGAACGGAAGGGACCGCGCATTGACGCCCGCGAGCTCGGGAACGTGATCACGGGGTTCGCCAATGCCGATGGCGGAAGAGTCGTGATCGGCATCCAGGACGGCCGGGTGCTCGGCATCGGGCAGGAGTCCGAGCGGCGGATCAACGACTGGCGGCAGGCCTCCACCCGATTCGTCCAGCCCCCGGCGAGCCTGCGCTTCGAGACACTCGAATGCCTCAACGCCAGCGGCGAGGAGGACGAACTCGCGATCCTCGATGTTGAGTCGAGCACCAGGGTGCACCGCAACGTGAAGGGAGACGTCTACCTACGGGTGGGGGACACGAACCGCAAACTCTCCCCAACAGAGGCCCAGGAGCTGCTGTACGACAAAGGGGAGTCGGCCTTCGATGGCTCGCCCGTTCCCGAAGCAGGCGTCTCACCGTTCGATGAGCGCGCCGTGGCTCGCTTCGTGCGCGCCACCCACGCCCGCAGCGCGAGCGCCAGCGTCCTCAGGGCGCGCGGCCTGGCGGTCGAACGCGACGGGGATCTGCAGGCAACGGTCGCCGGGCTCCTCGTCCTGGGAGAGGCTCCCCAACTCGTCTTTCCCGAAGCGTCGGTGCGGGTGCTCCGCTATCGCGGGTCGTCGCGGGAGACAGGCGCGCGCGGCAACGTGCTCGCGGACCGCCGCATCGAGGGATCGTTGGTCAAACAGGTGCAGGGGGCCGCGCGCCTCCTGCGCCGGTGGATCCCGCAGGCGGTAAGGCTCGGGCCGGATGCCCGCTTCGCGGCGGAGGCGCTTATTCCCGAGCCGGCCTGGCTGGAGGCCGTTGTCAACGCGATCGTGCACCGCTCGTATTCGATGGGCGGCGACCATATCCGTATCGAACTCTTCGATGACCGGCTGGAGGTGCACAGCCCCGGGCGGCTCCCTGGAGTTGTGCGGCCGGAGAACATCCGCGAGACCCGCTTCGCGCGCAACCCCCGCATCGCGCGCGCGTTGAGCGATCTGGGCTACGGACGGGAGCTGGGCGAGGGTGTCAAGCGCATGTTCGAGGAGATGTCCCGCGTGGGACTGCCCGATCCCATCTATGTGCAGACATCTTCCTCTGTTCGCGTCACCCTGCTTGCGGACCCGCTCGCGCGCCGCATTCTCGAACGGCTTCCCCGCGGGTCGGAACGCTTCGTCGAGTTCGCCAGCCGCACGGGACAGTTCACGACAAGTGAGGCGGCCGACCTCCTCGGTCTCTCGAGGCCCACGGCAAGGCGTCACCTCTACGAGCTGGCGGAGGCCCGCCTGATCGAGCACATCGGCAGCGGCCCGAAAGATCCCCGAGGGTACTGGCGGGTCAGGCGCTGAGTCCCTGCAGCCGGCCTCGTCACATGATCAGTACTTGAAAAATTTTCAAGCTTTCTACAAGCTCCGCGAACTCGTTTCGAGCAGCAGATCGGGCCCGGCGGGCGGGCTCGCGGGAAGGGGCTCAGGCGGGCTTGAGGGCCAGGGTCTGATTCACGTCCACGCCCACGGCGGGGCCCATCGTGCTGGTGAGCGTGACCGAGCGGATGAAGGCGCCCTTCACGTCGGGACGGGCCTCGTTGATGGCCTCGATGAAGGTGGCCATGTTGTCGCGCAGCTTCTCTTCTTCGAACGAAGCCTTGCCCAGGGGGACATGGATGTTGGCGAGCCGGTCGAGGCGGAACTCGATGCGTCCGCGCTTCGCCTCGGCGACCGTGCGAGCGATGTTCTCGGGGGCGACGACGGTGCCGGAGCGGGGGTTGGGCATGAGGCCGCGGGGACCGAGGATGCGGCCCAGGCGCCCCACCTTGCCCATCATCTCGCGGGTGGCGATGGCGGTGTCGAAGTCGGTGAAGCCGTCCTGCACCTGCTGGATGAGGTCGTCGCCGCCGACGATGTCGGCGCCGGCCTGCTGGGCCTCGCGGGCGGGCTCGCCCTCCGTGAAGACGGCGACCACGAGCTCCTTGCCGATGCCGTGGGGCAGGACCGTGCTCCCGCGAATCTGCTGCTCGGCGTGGCGCGGGTCGAGACCCGTGAGGAGGTGCATCTCGACCGTCTCGTCGAACTTCGCGGTGGCGGTTTCCTTGACGAGGGTGATCGCCTCCTCGGGCGAGTACCTCTGCGTCCCGTCGATCTTCTCGCTGGCGGTTTCGAACCGCTTGCCTCGCTTCATGGGGTTTCTCCGGGCTAGTCTTCGACGCCGATGCCCATGCTGCGGGCAGTGCCGGCGATGATGTGCATGGCGCCTTCGATGTCGTTGGCGTTGAGGTCGGGGAGTTTCGTCTCGGCGATGCGGCGGATGTCGGCGCTGGTAACGCTGCCGACCCTCTCGAGCTTGGCGACCCCGGAGCCCTTCTCCACGCCGGCCGCCTTGCGCAGCAGGTCGGCGGCGGGGGGCGTCTTCAGGATGAAGCTGAAGGAGCGGTCCTCGAAGATGGTGAGCTGGGCGGGAATGATGTTGCCGGCCTGCGACTGCGTGCGGGAGTTGTACTCCTTGCAGAATTCCATGATGTTGGCGCCGTGCTGGCCCAGCGCGGGGCCGATGGGCGGGGCGGGATTCGCCTTCCCGGCCTCGATCTGGAGCGTGAGGACTGCGCGGACTTTCTTCGCCATGCCTGTCGGTTCTCTCTGCCATGCCCGCGGAAGCGCTTTCGCTCGCAGACGGATAGCCCGCCATAACGGCGGGCCTCTTCAGTATCAGCCAGCACGCCCGCACGGGCAATGCGACCGTCCACCAGCGTGCCGCGACACTGTCGTCGACTGCTGGCCAGGCGACGACCCATCCCCAGCGCGGCCTAGTACTTGGAGACGTTGATCTCCTCCATGCGCCCGGTGACGAGGTAGATGACGCGCTCGCAGATGTTGGTGCAGCGGTCGGCGATGCGTTCGAGGTTGTGGGCCGTCCAGAGGTAGTAGGTGTTGCGCTCGATCATCGCGGGGTTGTCGATCATGCCGCGGAAGGTCTCGTCGTAGACGGCGTCCTGAAGGCGGTCGACCTCGTCGTCGGCGTCGCACACGCGCCGGGACTCGTCGACGTTGCGCTCGACGTAGGCCTGGAGGCTATCGCGAAGCATGGCGATGGCACGATCGGCCATGGCGGGGATGTAGCCCATACGGCGGGGAACATCCTCGGCCTCGCCGAGGCGGAGGTTGATGCGGGCGATACCCTCGGCGTGGTCCCCGATCCGCTCAAGGTCGGTGATGATCATGAGGGCGCTCATGACGGCGCGCAGGTCGGTGGCGAGGGGCTGCTGGGAGGCGATGACGAAGATGGCGCGCTCCTCGATATCGAAGCGCTTCTTATTGATGGCGGCGTCTTCGTCGATGATGCGCTGGGACCACTCAAGGTCGGAAGAGCGGAGCGCCTCCACGCTGTCGACAACTGCCTTCTCGGCCATTGAGCCGAGGATGAGGACATCGTCCTGGAGGTCGGTGAGCTCCTTTTGGAAGAGCTCTCGGGCCATGGGGCACCGCCCTTCTAGCCGAAACGCCCGCTTATGTAGTCCTCCGTACGTTGGTCGGCCGGCTGGGTGAACATCGTTTCCGTCGGAGCATACTCTATGAGTTGCCCCGAAATTTCCTCATCCGTGAGCATGAAGGCGGTGTAGTCGGAGACACGCGCGGCCTGCTGCATGTTGTGCGTCACGACGACGATCGTGTAGTCGGTAGTGAGATCCCGCATCAGGTCCTCGATCTTGAGGGTGGCAATGGGGTCGAGGGCGGAGCAGGGCTCGTCCATGAGGATGACGTCGGGGTTGTTGGCGAGCGCGCGGGCGATGCAGAGGCGCTGCTGCTGGCCGCCGGAGAGGGCGAGCCCCGACTGCTTCAGGTCGTCCTTCACCTCGTCCCAGAGGGCGGCGCGCTTGAGGGAGCTCTCCACCAGGTCGTCGACGTTGCCGCGGAAGCCGTTCACGCGCGCGCCGAAGGCGACGTTGTCGTAGATCGACTTGGGGAACGGGTTGGGCTTCTGGAAGACCATGCCGATGCGCCGACGGACCTCGACGGGGTCGACGTCGGAGCCGTAGATGTCGGCGTTCCGGTAGGTCACGTTCCCCTGGATGGTGACGCCGGGGATGAGGTCGTTCATGCGGTTGAGGCAGCGGATGAGGGTGCTCTTGCCGCAGCCGGAGGGACCGATCAAGGCCGTGACCTTCTTGCGGGGGATGTCGAGGCCAACGTTGGTCAGGGCCTGCTTGGCGCTGTACCAGAAGTTGAGCTCCGAGATCGAGAATGCGATCTCGCCCTCCGGCCTGGCGACGTTCTCGGAAGGCTTGTGCTCGGCGGCGGGCTTGCCCCGCAGGGCCTCACGGGCCGTCTCGTCGGTAGGGGTTGTCGAACGAACCCGGAGGGACATCTGGACCTCACATCTTACTACTGTCAGTTTCGGCGCAAGCGGTCGCGGACCACGAGCGCGAGGGCGTTGAGCCCGATGACGGCGATCATGAGGACGATGATTCCCGCGGCGGCGTTGGCGCGGAACTCGGGCTGCGGGCGGATCGTCCAGTTGTAGACCTGGATCGGCAGCGTGGTGAACGAGTCGAGCAGGCCCCTGAAGCTGAGGTCGGGGTCGAAGGCGATGAAGGTGAAGGCGCCGATCATGATGAGGGCGGCGGTCTCGCCGGCGGCGCGCGCCACGGCGAGGATGGTGCCGGTCATGATCCCCGGCATGGCGCCGGGGAGGACGTGGTGCCAGACGGTCTGCCAGCGGGACGCGCCGAGGGCGAGCGAGCCCTCGCGGATGCTGGGAGGCACCTGGTTGATCGCCTCCACCGAGGTGATGACGGTCATCGGCAGGATCATGAGGGCGAGGGTGAGGGAGCCGGCGAGGATGCTCGGACCGAGCTCCATCAGCCGCACGAAGACGGCCAGGCCGAGGATGCCGTAGATGATGCTGGGCACGCCCGCGAGGTTGGCGATGTTGAGGCGGACCGTCATGAGGATCGCGTTCTGGGGGGCGAACTCCTCCATCCAGACGGCGGCGCCCACGGCCACGGGGATGGCGAAGACGACCGTGAACACCAGCACCCAGACGGAGCCGAGGATGCTCGAGCGGATACCCGCCCGCTCGGCGAAGCGGGAGGGGTAGTTCGCGAGGAAGTCCCAATCGAGCGAGGGGATGCCGACGAGGGCGTTGTCGATGCCGAGGATGACGAGCACGACGAGGCCGAGGAGGGTCGCGACCAGGAGGACCCAGCGCGAGGCGCGCGACCACGCCTGGCGCCTGGCGACGCTCCCCGCGGCGCGAAGGGTGACGGCATCCGGGGTGGCTCCCGCAACGGCCATTACTCGTACGCCTCCCGGAAGCGGCGCACGACGATCTGGGCCGCGACATTCAGCACGAACGTCATCAGGAAGAGGAGCGCGCCGACGGCGAAGAGCGAGGTGTAGTCGGTGGTGCCGCGGGCCGCATCACCGAGCGCCACCTGGAACATGTAGCCCGTCATCGTCTGGATGCTCTCCAGGGGCGAGAGGGTGAGGTTGGGGGTGGAGCCGGCGGCGACGGCGACGATCATCGTCTCGCCGATGACGCGGGCGACGGCGAGGAGGATGGCGGCCATGATGCCGGAGATGGCCGCCGGGAAGACCACCCGGAAGGCGACCTCGAGGCGGGTGGCGCCGAGGCCGTAGGCCGCCTCGCGCAGGTCGGAGGGGACGCTCGCCATGGCATCCTCCGAGACGGAGGCGATGGTCGGCAGGATCATGACCGCGAGCATGACGCTGGCGGCGAGCGAGTTGAAGAACGAGACGTTCGTGCCGAAGAGCGGCAGGAGGATGTCGTCGGAGATGAAGGTGAGGGCGAAGTACGCGTAGACGACCGTGGGGACACCGGCGAGCAGCTCGAGCAGGGGTTTGAGGAAACGCCGCGTCTGCACGTGGGCGTACTCGCTCAGGTAGATGGCGGCGGCCAGGCCGAGGGGAAGAGCGATGACCATCGACCAGAGGGTGACGTTGATCGTGCCGAACACCAGCTCCCAGACGCCGAAGCTGCGCGGATTGAAGAGGGTCTGCCACTCATTGGTCGGGTTCAGGAAGTGCCAGAAGGAGATCTCCTGGAAGAACCCGATGGCGTCGGCGAAAAGGACGTAGATGATGGCGAACGTCGTCGCGATCGAGACGGCCGCGCAGAGTACGAGCACGACCACGACGAGGTTCTCGCCGGGGCGGCGGAGGGGGCGCTTGCGCAGCGCGCGGGCGAGGTCGGAGCCTTCGGGGCTGCTCGCTAGGGCCACGCGCGGCCTCCGGCGGATTCGCGATCGGCTCGGGTCATCGCGGCGCAAGGATGTGGCGACGCTGTTAACGGAACAGGAAGGAAGCGGGAAGGGAACACTCGCGCGGAACGTATGAACAGACGATTAAGGGGTCGTTAACGCCGGGCCCGGGGTTCACCCAGCGGGGCGCTCGACTTCGTCCAGGGCCAGCTCCAGCAGCTCCGTGAGGTGGCCCCACGAGTACCAGGGACGGTCGTCGTTGAAGGCGCGCCAGCCGTGGTAGATGACGCCCAGTTCGAAGAGCCAGCGGGCGCGGAAGAACGCCATGCCGGTCAGCTCACCGGCGCCCCGCGCCCGCTCGTAGGCCTCGACGAAGAAGGAGTGGCGCGCGGGGCCGAAGGGCGCCCCCTTCAGGTGCGAGAGGGCCAGCAGCTGGCCGATGTCGTTGCGCACATCACCGATCCGCGCCTGCTCCCAGTCGACGACGGCGACAATCCGGCCGGCTCGAACGAGGTAGTTGAAGACGTTGATATCGCCCTGGCAGAGGCCGAGGGGGGCGCCCTCGGGGACGCGCTCGCGGAGGACGTGGAAGGCGCGGCCGAGGATGGGGGCATCGGCGCCGGGGAAGCGCGCCATGCGCCCGGCCACCACGTCGAGCTCGGCGCGGGTGGCCTCCACGGCGGAGGGGGGAACGGCGAGCACGTCATCGAGCCCGAGCCCTCGCCAGTCGAGGGCGTGGATGCGGGCCACCATGGCGGCGTAGGCGGTGAAGCTCGCCTGCGGGCCGGCCACGCCCATGTGGGGCGCATCGACCCACTCCAGCACGGCGAAGGGCGCCCCCAGCACACTCGCATCGCGCTCCTCGCCGACGACGCCCGGCACGGGCACGGCGGAGAGGGCGAGGCGACGCAGGACGGCCGCCTCGCGGACGACGTCGTACGGCTCGAAGATGCCGCGCTCGCGCTGCAGGCGGAGGAGGACGGCGGGCAGGGGCGCACCCGCGAGGGGGGCGCGCAGGATCACGTTGGAAGCGCCCCCCGGACGGGATGGAGGGCGAGCACTTCCGCCTCGGCGTAGCCGTCGAGGGTTCGCAGCCATGCCTGGAAGGCGGCAGGGGCGGGGGCTTCCATCGACGCCTCCGGGGTCGGGGTTGCGCCCCGGAGGGTAACGGCAAGGGCGGCTGCGCTCCAAGGTGAACCGGGGGGCTCCCTATACTCTTGGCGTGACCGTCCGCCAGACTGCCTGCTACCGGCACTCCCGACGCGCGGCGAGCGTGCGCTGCCAGCGCTGCGAGCGCCCGATCTGCTCCGAGTGCATGGTCTCGGCGGCGGTCGGGTTCCAGTGCCCGGCCTGCGTGCGAGCGGGGCGGCGGCGGACGCGCCAGATCACGATCGCGGGGCGCTCGCCAGTGGTGGTGACGCCCGCCCTGATCGCGGCCAACGCCGCCATCTGGTTCATCGTGGCGGTCGCGACGGGAGACGTGTCGCTCTGGGGCGGGCAGGTCACATCGGTGCACTTCGACTTCGCCCTGTTCGGCCGCTTCGTCGACAACGGCGAGTACTGGCGGCTGGTGACCTCGGGGTTCCTGCACTACGGGCTGCTGCACCTGGGCATGAACATGCTCGTGCTGTGGTGGTTGGGCCGCATGCTGGAGCCAGCGATTGGTGGGGTGCGGTTCCTGCTGGTCTACGCGGTGGCGCTCCTGGGCGGCTCGCTGGGCGCACTGTTGCTGGATCCGAACGCGTTCACGGCGGGAGCCTCGGGGGCGGTGTTCGGGCTGGGCGGGGCCGTGGTGGTGGCGGAGCGGGCGTCACGCTTCAACCGTCAGGGCTCGGGCGTGCTCGGCTTCCTCGTGATCAACATCGTGATCTCGCTTTCGATTCCGGGCATCTCGCTGGGCGGGCACGTGGGGGGGCTGGTGCTGGGGGCGCTGGCGGCGGGAGTGCTGTGGGGCTTCGGCAACTGGCCCGCTTTCATGCGGATGGCGGCGGCCGCCTCGCCCTTGCGCGTGCTACCGGAGCTGATCGTGCTCGCGCTGGGGGCGGGGACGGTCTGGCTGACCCTGAACGTGGTCGCTCCGCGCTGGACCGACCCGTTCTTCTAGGAATCCTCTGAGCAAGTAGGCTGGCGCCGGCGATTTGCTCCGGCAGCAGGTTGTATTGGACAAGGAGGGCCGCAGGGGAGGGGGCCGGGGGAGGTCGGGGGCCTCTTGTGCCCTCCCGTCGCGCTTCGACGGGCGCGGGGGACGCACTGCTCCCCGGGTTAGGCGAGTTGGGGCTCCGCTCGCAGCAGGTTCGTCAAGCCCAGCAGCAGCGCCAGCCGCTCTCGGTTCTTCGCCAGACCGCGGTAGCGCACCTTGTCGTAGCCGAAGCGCCGCTTCACCGCGAGGAAGGGGTGCTCCACCTGCGCCCGCAGCGACGCCTTCTCCCGCTCCGCCCGCGCCGCCGCGCTCCCCGGCTCAAGCAGCCGCCTCCGGCCGGGCCGCATGGCCACCCGCCACTCGACCTCCGACCCCGCCTGCTCCGGGCGCTTCTCCACGCCCCGGTAGCCCGCGTCGCCGTACGCCTCCCGCTCCTCGCCGTGCAGCAGGCGGTGCGCCTCCGTCACGTCGGCCACGTTCGCCGCCGTCGCCCTCATGCTGTGCACCAGTCCGCTGTCGGCGTCCACGCCGATGTGCAGCTTCATGCCGAAATGCCACTCGTTCCCCTTCTTCGTCTGGTGCATCTCCGGGTCGCGCGCGCGCTGGCGGTTCTTCGTCGAGGAGGGCGCCGCGATGATGCTGGCGTCCACGATCGTGCCCGCGCGCAGGCGCAGGCCGCGCTTCGCGAGGTGGGCGTTGATTGTCTCGAACAGCTTCGTCCCCAGGTCGTGGCGCTCCAGCAGGTGGCGGAAGTGGAGGATGGTGCTCTCGTCGGGAATGGCCTCGGTCAGGGTGAGACCGCAGAAGCGGCGCACCGACTCGGCTTCGTAGAGGAGGTCCTCCATGGCGGGGTCGCTGAGGTTGTAGCAGAGCTGGACGCAGTGGCTGCGCAGCATCACCGCCAGCGGGTAGGGCCGCCGTCCCCGTCCCGCCTTCGGGTAGTGAGGCTCGATGCGCGCCTCCAGTTCCTCCCAGGGCACGAGGCTGTCGATGCGTTCGAGGAACAACTCACGGCGCGTCTTCCGCTTCTTCTGCTCGAACTCCACGCTGGCGAACGTCGGCTGATGCATGGGGGCGCCCTCCCTCTCCGGTTCGCGCCCCATGATCGCATCTGCTCACTCGCTCTGGCGAGTTGTTCAGACTGTCCCTAGGGGGCCGGATTGCAAAATGCGATTTTTGTAACACATTGAGGGGGTCTTGTTCAGAAAACGAACATGACGGGGCGGGGGAACATGTTCCAGAAAGGGTGATCTCTGTAACACGTCGCCCTCGATATGTTCGGATAGTGGGACTCTTGTAACACGTTGAGGGGGCGTGTTCCGAAAGTGCACTCGACTGGGCATATAGCTCGCAGCCGGGCCTACTGTACGATAACGACCCCGCCAACCTTCACAGTCACACAGAGAGCAGGGCAGGAATGGCCATCGACCGCATCATTCGCGTCGACATGAGCACAGGCGAGGTGACCGACGAGCAGGCGCCCCGCGAGTACGCCCTGCTCGGCGGTCGCGCTCTCACCTCGCGCATGCTGCTGGAGGAGACGGACGCCCGTATCCACCCCCTGAGCGAGGCGGCCAAGCTGTTCATCGCGCCGGGGCTGCTGGCGGGCACGGCGGTCACGACGAGCGGCCGCACGAGCTTCGGCTTCAAGAGCCCGCTCACGGGCGGCACCAAGGAAGCGAACGTCGGGGGGCAGATCGGGCACCGGCTGGCGCGCCTCGGGATCAAGGCGATCGTCGTTTCCGGCGCCTCGCCGGAGGGCTGGCAGCGGCTCGACATCGACGGGAGCGGCGCGCGCCTCTCGCCCGCGGACGACCTCGCCGGGCGCAGCAACTACGACCTCCACCGCGAGCTCGTGGGCGAGGCGCTCCGGACACGCGCCGCCGCCACCATCGGGCCCGCGGGCGAGCACCGCATGGCCTCCGCCTCGGTGGCGGTGACCGACCCGGAGGGCCGCCCCACGCGTCACGCCGCGCGCGGTGGTCCAGGCGCGGTCATGGGGGCCAAGGGCCTGAAGGCGATCGTCGTGGACGACGCCGAGGGCGCGCGCACGGTGCCCGGCGAGAACGCGAAGGAGTTCAAGGGCGAGGTGGTCAAGTTCAGCAGGATGGTGCTGGAGGACCCCCGCGTCCACAACACGAGCCGCTACGGCACGTCGGGCGTCATCAAGTTCGTGAACCGGGACAACGTGCTCTCCATGCCGACGCGCAACCACCGGGAGGGCAGCTGGGAGCACGCCGGGTCGATCAGCGGCCAGGTGATCGAGGAGCTGGGCAAGGAGCGCGGCGGCAAGATGCTGCCCTGCATGGCGGGCTGCATCATCAAGTGCGCCATCCTCTACAACGATGCGAACGGCGAGCACGTCACGACGGCGCTGGAGTTCGAGACGATCGCGCTGCTCGGCTCGAACCTCGAGATCGGCCCCGCCGACGCGGTCGCCGAGCTGGACCGGCTCTGCGACGACATCGGGCTGGACACGATCGAGGTGGGGAACGCGATCGGCGTGGCCATGGAGGCGGGCGTGCTGGAGTGGGGCGATTGGGAGGGGACGAAGCGCCTGCTGAGCGAGGACATCCGCGAGGGCACGCCGCTGGGACGCATCATCGGGGGCGGCACGGCGCACGTGGCCGCCACCTACGGCATCGACCGGGTGCCGGTCGTGAAGGGCCAGGGGCTGCCGGCGTGGGAGCCGCGCACCCTGAAGGGGATGGGCATCACCTACAGCACGAGCCCGCAGGGCGCCGACCACACCGCCGGCATGGTGACGGCGCGGGGCGCCACCGCGGACACGCTCGTGAAGCAGAGCCGCCACGAGCAGCTCGTGATGATGGCCGTCGATTCGGTCGGCGTGTGCCAGTTCACGAACGCGCTGCCGGGCGACATGGCGGCGTTCATCAGCGAACGCTTCGGCAAGCCCATGACCGACGAGGAGCTGCTGGAACTCTCACGCGAGGCGATCGAGACGGAGCGCGAGTTCAACCGCCGCGCCGGGTTCGACAAGCAGGACGACCGCCTGCCCCGGTGGCTCCTGGACGAGCCCCTGCCCATGCCCGACGGCCCCTCGGTGTTCGACATCGACGACGCGCTGCTCGACGAGGTCTGGGGCTAGCCCCTCACTCCCCCCGCATCGACCGAAGCTGCGCCACGTGCTCATCGACGTGAGCAGCCGCGCGCGCGACCAGCTCGGCGACCGTGACGGTCCCTTGCTGGGGATGGGTACCCGTGCGCTCCCAGGCGTCGGGCGCGCACTCGCGCAACAGCTCGGCGGTCCCGTAGCGGACCTGCTGGAAGGCGCTCAAGGCGGCTTCGGGGTCGCGGAAGACGTAGAGGAGCTTGCGTTTCCAGAGGTCCTGGTCGAAGGCGGGGAGGTCCGGCTCGTCGCCGGCAAGGGCGAGTCGAATCTGCACGGCCCCCACAAGCTCGGCGTCGGCGAGGTGGATGATGATGTCGCGCATCGACCAGTCCTCGCCGGGCGGGCGGCGGTTGAGGGTGGCGGGGCCGGTCCCGGCGATCGCCTCGCGCACGAGGGTGGGGCCGCGCACGAAGCGCTCGTAGGCGTCGGCGTGGGCGTCGGGGATGCGCGGCACGGGCACAGTGTAGGGGGGCGCTCGCTTCGCTCGCTTGGTGGTCGGTGGTCGGTGACCGGTGACCGGTGACCGGTGACCGCCCTACCCCACTGACCACAGGCCGCTGACCTCCGACCACTCACCGCAGCCAGTAGTCGGAGGCGTAGGGGATGAGGTTGAGCTTGCGGGCGACGTTCTGGGAGGCGGTGTTCGCCCAGGAGGTGCTGTAGAGGGGTTCGGCGCCGAGTCCACGCACGGCCCTCGCCCAGGCCGCCACGACGGCCACGGCGAAGCCGCGCCCGCGCGCGCCCTCCGAGGTCTCGACGCCGGCCTCGTGCGCCTCGGGCGTGATTCGGACGCTGCCGCAGACGGAGACGGCTCGGCCTTCTTGCACGAGCGCCACCAACGGCTCGCTCCGGCCGATGTCATCGAGCCAGGGTTCGAGGTCCCCGCCGCGCAGAAGGTCGGAGTTCGCCGCGGTTAACCGGACGATGTCGCCATTGGTGGGAGGGAGGGTTGGGGGGAAGCGACAGGCGGGTCCGGCCCAGGTCTCCTCGATGGGCGCGCGCTGGTCGAGGACGGTGGAGAAACTGGCCGCGTGGCGGGGAGGCTCGCGCAAGTCCCCGGCGGCAGGCTCCTCCTCGCAGAGGGCTTCGAGTTGGGCCACGAGCCGGTCGGGGAGGTCGTGACGGAAGCGCCAACGGTTGCCAGCGGCCGAGCGGCCCAGGAAGAACAGAGGGGGGTCGCCACCGCCGAGGGCGTTGCGCTGAACCATGCGGCCCCTGTCATCGTGGACGAAGAGGGCGTTCAGGTGGAGGTCGAGCCAGTCGGTCGCAGTGCGGGGCGGAGTGACCACGATCGCAGTGTAGGGGTGAGCTCGCTTCGTATCGCGACTCAGGCGGGCATCGCGTCCTCGACGACGAGGACGCGACCGACGGCGTGGAGGGCATTCATCACCGGCGTGAGGTGTGAGCCGTAGTCGGGATCGATCAGCTTCCGCACGGCTTCCTCGGTGGCGCCCAGGCGCAAGGCGAGATCAGCGCTGCTAACCCCCTGCTCACGCATGGCGGTGTAGAGGGCGAGTTTGGCGGCGACAAGGGGCGGAACGGGGACGAGGTGCTGGCCAGGCTCGGCGGGACTCGGGATGGGGATCGCCTCGCCTCGCCGCACATGCGCTGCGAGGATCGCGATCAGGGCGTCCTCTGCCATCTCCAGGGTCTGTTCCTCGTCGGCGCCACCGGTGAGGGCGCCACGGACATCAGGGAACGTCACATAGAACCCGACCGGGTCTTCCGCGCGGAGCTCGCACGGGTAGGCGTATCGCATCGCTACCAGTCCTCCCGATCCACTCCCAAGTCTCGCAACATCGACGCCAACAGTCCGCGTCCTATCTGCGACTGTTTGACGGTTGTTCGAATACCAGGCCTTCCTCCTCGCGTGGCGCCTGACCCTCCGGATAAACTCGTCACCGTTCACGGGGCTCCGGTTATCACACGGGCCAAGCGGGGACGTCAAGCGGCGCGGCAGGGCGGCGCTCTCCTACACAGAGCCGGTGCTACACTGCCTTACCTATGCCTCCGGCTCAGCGCGACTTCTACGAGGTGCTCGGCATCGCCCGCAACGCGTCCGCGGACGAGATCAAGCGGGCGTACCGGAAGCTCGCCATGGAGTACCACCCCGACCGCAATTCCGGGGCGGATGCGGCCGATCGATTCAAGGAGATCAACCGCGCCTACGAGGTGCTCTCGGACACCGACAAGCGCAGCGCCTTCGACCGCTTCGGCCACGCGGGCGTCGACGGCGCGGGCGGGCCGGCGGGGTTCGACGGGTTCTCGACGTTCGAGGGCTTCGGGGACATTTTCGACGCGTTCTTCAGCGGCGCCGGACGGGGAGGCCGCCGGCGCGGTCCGGCCCGCGGCGCGGACCTCCGCGCGCGCATCACGCTCACCTTCGAGGAGGCCGCCTTCGGCGCCGAGAGGGAGCTGGACTACACCCGACTGGAGCACTGCGACGAGTGCGGCGGCTCGGGAGCGGCGCCCGGGAGCAAGCCCGAGGTGTGCCCCGAGTGCAACGGCGCGGGCGAGATCCGGCGGGCGCAGCAGAGCGTGTTCGGGCAGTTCGTGAACGTCTCCGCCTGCGGGCGCTGCCGGGGTGAGGGGCGCGTCATCGCGAACCCGTGCGCCAACTGCCGGGGGCGGGGCGGCATTCGCAAGTCGCGCCAGATCAGCGTGAAGATTCCCGCCGGCGTCGACGACGGCCAGCAGGTGCGGCTGACGGGCGAGGGCGAGGTGGGCGAGCGCGGCGGTCAACCCGGCAACCTCTACGTCCTGCTCGACGTGCAGCCCCACGAGCTCTTCGAGCGTCTCGACGACCACATCCTCTACGACCTGCCCCTGAACGTGGCCCAGGCGGCGCTGGGCACGAGCCTCGAGATTCCCACCCTCGAGGGCGATATGGCATTCGACGTACCCGCGGGCACACAGAGCGGCGACGAGTTCGTGGTGCGCGGCGAGGGCGTGCCGCGCCTCAACAGCACCCGCCGGGGCGACATGATCGTGCGCGCGACGGTAGTGGTGCCGGAGTCGCTCACGGAGGAGCAGCAGACCCTCCTTGAGGAGCTCGCGGAGACGCTGGGCACGCCCTCACTGCCGCACCGGAACAAGAGCTTCCTGGAGCGTCTCCGCGACGCCGTGGCCGGCTAGCGCCCCGGCGGGCGCGCTCGCATGACCGGACTCTGGTACGAGATCACAGCGCAGACGCCGCCCGCCCTCGTGGAGGCGGTGGCGGCAGTCATGCGCGAGGCGGCCCCGGGCGGGCTGGCCCTCGAGGAACCGGTCGACCTGCTCGGACCCGAGGAGGGGTATGCCGTTCGCGGGGGAGAGCCGGTCGCGCTGCGCGTCTACCTCCCGGCAAGCGAGCTGGGGGCGGTGCTCACGCAGCGCCTGCGGGAGGACCTCGCAGCTTTCCCCGAGGTGGATCTGACGGCGCGGCCGCTCTACGAGCAGGACTGGGCGGTGAGCTGGCGCGAGTTCTTCGGGCCCGTGGTGGCGGGACGGATCGCGATCGTGCCTTCGTGGGTCGAGTACGAGCCCGCCGCCGGCCAGCTGATCGTGCGGCTCGACCCCGGGCAGGCCTTCGGCACGGGCCACCACGAGACGACGCGGCTCTGCCTGGCGGCGCTCGACGAAACCGTACAGCCGGGCGGCCACGTGCTCGACGTGGGCGCCGGGTCGGGCATCCTCTCGATCACGGCGGTGAAACTGGGCGCCGGGCGGGTGGACGCCTTCGAGATCGATCCGATCGCGGCGGACGTGGCGCGTGCCAACTGCCAGGCGAACGACGCCAGCGAGCGCGTGACCATCCACGGAGGCTTCCCCGGCGAGGACGTTCCGCCCGCGGACCTCGCCGTCGCGAACGTGAGCGCGCGGGCGGACATCGAGCTGGCGGCGGCGCTGGCTGGCTCGCTGAAACCCGGCGGACGGCTCATCGCGAGCGGCTTCCTCACGAGCGATCGGGACAACGTAGTGGCCGCGTTCGCCGAGCAGGGCCTGCACCTGACAGGTGAGCGCGAGGAGCACGAGTGGGCGCTCCTGGAGCTGGCGGGTGAGGGCTGAGCGATGGACGCCCTGCCCCGAATCTGCGTGCCGGAGGGCGTACGACCCGGTCCACTCGTGCTGCTGGGGGAGGCACAGGCGCAACACCTCGCGGCGCGGCGGTTGCGGAAGGGTGACGAGTTCCTCGCCTTCGCGGGCAACGGTCGCGAGTACCGCGCCCGCGTCGAGGAATCAACGCGTGACGGCGTGACGGCGACAGTGGGCGAGATCGTCCGGCAGGAGCCACCGCCTTCTCGCACGATCGAGGTGTGGTGCGGGAACGTGCGCGCAAACCGGATGGAGTGGGCGATCGAGAAATGCACGGAGGTCGGGGTCAGCGTGTTCCGGCCCATCACGACGGAGCACTCGGCGCGGGGCCAGGAGCTCTCGGAGGGCAGGCACGAGCGCTGGGAGCGCATCGCCATCGAGGCCGCGGAGCAGTGCGGCCGGCTCTACCTCCCGGTGCTTGCGCCCGTCACGGCATTCGAGACGGCGCTGGAGAGCCGCCGGGGACCACTCGTGCTCGCGGACCGGGAGGGCGCGCCCTGGAGCGACATCGCTGAGGAGATGCCCGTGCGCGGCTCACTCGCCGTCGCCATCGGGCCCGAGGGCGGGTTCAGCGAGGATGAGGTTGCGCTCGCGACCGCCGCCGGGGCGGTCGTTGCCTCGTTCGGACCGAACACGCTGCGCACGGAGACGGCGGCAGTGGTGGCGGTCGCGGCCCTGGCCGGCAGCTAGGCGGCGACGATCTCGCGGGCGCGGGCGAAGACCGCGTCGAACATCTCCTGCGTGAGCTTCCCCGTGAACGTGTTGCGCTGGCTGGGGTGGTAGGAATCGAGGAGCGTGCGGCCTTCCGGCAGTACCGCCTCGGCCATGTGCCCGAACTTCGGCCGGGGGCGCAGCCCGACGAGGTCGCAGACGGCGTCGTGGGCGTAGGCGCCGAGCGCAACGACGACCCTCGCCCCGCGCAGCAGGTCGAGCTCGCGGCGGGCGTAGGGCATGCAGGCGGCGCGCTCCTCGCGGGCGGGGCGGTTGTCGGGGGGCGCGCAGCGCACGATGGCGCCGATGTAGGCGCCGGCGAGCCGCAGGCCGTCGTCGAGGTCGGTGCTCGTGTCCTGATTCGCATAGCCCGCGCGGTGGAGGGCGCCGTAGACCCAGTCGCCGGAGCGGTCGCCGGTGAATACGCGGCCTGTGCGGTTTCCGCCGTGGGCGGCGGGCGCGAGGCCGACTACGTATATCTCGGCGTCGGCGTCGCCGAAACCGGGCACGGGGCGGCCCCAGTAGGTCCAGTCGCGGTAGGCGGCGCGCTTCTCCCGCGCGACCTGCTCGCGCCACTCGACCAGCCTCGGGCAGGCGCGGCATTCCGCGATCTCGCGGTTCAGGGCGTCGAGGGCCTCAGCGCTCACGGGCTCTCCCGACAGCCGCAGCTATTCACGCCGTCGCTCAAACAGTTCGACCCTGTTGCCCGACGGATCCAGCACCGTGCTTGTGATGCCTCCACCTGAGTAACCCACGCTCGCGGGAGGCTCCACGATCTCGCCGCCACTTGCCAGGGCGAGCTGTGTCGCCGCTGCGCAGTCCTCAACGACGAGCGTCACATGGACGCTTGAAGAGCGCCCCTCGGTCTCAGCCGGAAACAGGGCGAAGTGGAAGTACGGGTCGTGAAACGAGTGCTCGGCATGGTGGTACGCACCGTGGGCATCAACTTCCAACGGGATCCCGAGAGCCCGGTAGAACTCGGTGCAACCCTCAAAGTCTGAGACGAACAACCCAACCATCTGCACGTTGAGGACCGTGGACATCTGCCTACCTTCCGCTGAATGTGCCTGACGAGCCCGGCGAACTGCCCGAGCCCGCAGCCGCCTAGGCGAGTTCGACCACGCCAGCATCGAGCGCCATGGCGACGATGCCGCTGCGCGCCGCGCTACGCTCGAACTCGGCGGGAGTGAGCGCGACCGGTTCGATGTCCACAGGACCATCCCAGAGGTCGTAGAGGGCGTAGTAGCGCTGCCAGCGGTCCATCGCCTCGAAGCGCGGGGACACGGCGATGATGTCGCAGTCGCTGCCGCGTCGCCAATCGTCACGGGCGCGGGAGCCGAAGACGATCACCCTCGAAGCGCCGAGCTCGTCGACGGCGCGTTCGGCGAGACGGCGAGCGGCGGCGAGGGTGGCGCCGTGTTCCTCGACGGCTGCGCGCTTCAGCTCCGCAGGCGGCGTGAGCACCACTGGAACACCTCCTCCGCCCCGGCGATCGCCCTGCTCGCGTTGGCCTCGTCGTAGTTCTTTCCCGGGTTGCCGTTGGCTACGTCAGGGTAGCGGGTAGCGCTGTAGAGAGGATTGAGGTCCCGTGCTGCTGCAAGGATCTCTTTGGGAGCCTCGAGCTGCTCCGCCATGTCGACGAGGTTGTGAGTTCGCGGTGGTAGGCCGTCGGCCTCGTGAATCCAGAGCGCCTTGAGAGCCACCTCGGCAGCCTGATGCGAGAAGAACGCCGCCGACTGATAGCTGCCCGCACCGAGGGAACCGCGAGCCTCCCTCAACTCGTGCTCCGCAGTCTCCAGCCACGGCCTCCAGTCCTGCGCCATGGGACCAGTGTAGCGAAAGGGGCGGCAGCTTAGGACGCCCGGCGGCGACGGCGCTTGCGGCGGCGGCGGGCGCCGAGCACCGGCAGGAGCCAGGTTCCGGCGACAGCAGTCATGGCGATGATGAGGTGGCGTCGCTGCTCGGCGCCCATGCCGGTGAGGCTCGCGGCAGTCTCCCGGATCTGTTGCGCGAGGGCGGGAGGCACACCGAGCGCCCCCTGCGAGAAGTCGAAGGTGTCCTGCGAGCGGTCGGGACCGGTCATGGGGTCGGGCGGGACATTCATCGCGTTGAGTATACCCGCGCGGTCAGGCGGAGGGGGGACCCGCGCGCTCGTCCGCGAGTAGCGAGAGCACCTCCCCCACCTGCCCCTGGGCAACGACCGTATCTCCGGCGGCGACCACCTCCGGGGGCGTCTCCACGCCGCCCCCAACGGCAAGCGCGAGCACCTGCGCGCCCTCCGCGCGGAGGGCGCGCGCCGCCTCCAGCATGGCGACATCCGTGAGGTCGTCGCCAAGGGCGAGCAGGGAGCCGGGGCGGTAGCGCTCGACGAGGGCGGCGAGGGCGGCGTCCTTGCCCGCCCCCGCCGGCAGGACCTCCAGCACGAGCCGTCCCGGCTGCAGGCGGAAGCCAGCGGGCACTTCCGCGAGCGCCTCGCGGAGAGGCCCGGCCAGGGAGGGGTCGGCGCGGAAGTGGAAGGCGACCGAGCGCGCCTTCCGCTCCACGCGCAGGGCCGTGCCCTCGAAGCGCGCCGCCACGGCCCGCGTGAGCGCTTCGAGGCGCTCGCCGAGGGAGGGGGCGGCGGCGGGGAGGGTAGAGGCGTCGAACGACGCCTCGTGGCCGTGGCTGGCGACGAACTCGAGGCCGGGCACGGGCACGAGGGCGCGCGCCGTGGCCAGATCGCGGCCCGTGACGATGGCGACATGGGCGCCAGCGGCGATCCGCTCGAGGGCGGCCAGGGTGTGGGGCGGCACGCGGGCGTCCTCGGGGAGGGGGACGATGGGGGCGAGCGTGCCGTCGAGGTCGCTGGCCACGAGCAGGGGGGCGGCCCCGCGCGCGAGCTCGTGGAGGCGGCGCGCGAGCGCCGCGTCGAGCGTCATGCTCCGTCGAGGGCGGCCAGGAAGGTGCGCCCCCAGGCGTGGGCGTCGCGCTCGCGGACGGCGGCCACGAGCCGGTCGCTGATGCGGCCCGGGCGCCCCTCGATCGCGTCCAGGAGCGCGCGCGTCGCGTCCCCGGCGTTGAGCGGGTCGAAGGGCACGAGACCGTCCCCGTCGAAGTCCGCGTAGGCGGACGAGACGCCTGCGTCGCGGCCCGCGAGGACGACGCCGCGCTCGGCGGCGGGGCGGGAGGCCTGGGCGATGGCGGCCTGCAGGGGCACGAGGTTCATGCCGTCGGCGAGGGAGGCGGTGAACACGACCGTGGCCTCCCGCAGGAGGGCGAGCACCTCGCTCCAGGCGAGCGCCTCGCGGCTCTGGACGAAGGGCAGGCCGCGCTCGGCGGCGAGGCGCGAGGCCTCCGCCGCCAGACGCTCGCACTCCCCCTGGAGGGCGTCGTAGGCGGGGACGCCGGCGCGGGTGGGGGCGGAGAAGCCCGCGTAGGCGAAGCGCGCCCCGCTCTCGAGCGCCGCGATAACGGCCGCCAGACGCTCGGGGACGCCCTTCGTGTAGTCGGCGCGCTCGAGGCCCACGACAAGGGGGAGGGCGGGGTCGGTGGGGACGGCCGCGGGAAGGCTTGCGCCCGGCGCCTGGCGCGCGAGCGCCTCCGCATCGATGCCCGCGGGGAAGGCGGCGATGCGCACGAGGCGCCCGTCGACGCGCAAGTCGGGCCCCTCGACGCGGGCGCCGCAGAGGCGCTCGGCGGCCTCGCGCAGGCGGTCGGCGTCGGCCTCCGTCTGGACGCCCGCGAGGTCGGCGCCGAGGATGCCCGCCAGCCACTCGCCGAAGCGCGCGCGGGCGGGGGGAGGGAGGGAGGGCTCGGCGACGGGGAGGGAGGGGAAGGGGGTGTGCAGGAAGAAGCCGGTGCGGCCGGCGAAGCCGCCCTCCCGGAGCATGGCCGGCACGAGCGCGAGCTGGTAGTCGTGCACCCAGCAGACGCCCCCGCCCGCCCCCAGGGCGGCGCCGGCGAAGGCGCGGTTGACTCGCTCGTAGGCGGCCCAGGCCGCCTCCGAGGGGGGCGCCGGGGTGGGGTAGTAGGGGCGCTTGGCGGGGAGGTCGACGCGCACGAGGTGGAGGAGGGGCCAGAAGAAGCCGTTCGCCACCTCGGCGTAGTGCCCGCGCCAGTCGGACTCGCCGAAGTAGAGGCGCTGGTGGCGGATGGGGCCCGCCGGCGTCTCGAGCAGCTCGAAGCCGGCGGCGTCCGCCCAGGCGCGGTCGTGGGGACCGCGACCGGCCCCGACCCAGGTCGTCCCCCGGGCCCCGTCCCAGGGGACGAGCACGGGCCGCACGGCCTCGACGAGCCCGCCCGCGGCGGGCGCGGCCCCGCCCGCCCCGCCGGGCGGGGCGTGGTGATCGACGAGCGCGCGGTTGGCGAGGATCAGGTCCACCCCCAGAGTGTAGCGGGGGGATGTTGGTTTCCGTTCCGCGGGGAGCCGGCCGGAGGGAAGTCCAGACATTTGCCGAATGCAAAAGTGGTACGATAGCGCCGGAGGCGACAGCAGTGGCGTTCGATACGCTCAGGGCGACGCGGAGACTGCGGGAGCGAGGCGTGGCCGAGTCGCTCGCGGAGGGCGTCGTGGAGGTGGTTGCGGAGGCGACGAGCGAGCTGCTGACGCGGGACCACTTCGACGGAAGGATGGCGGTCGAGCGGGAGTACCTCGAGGCGCGTTTCGCCGCGGAGCGACAGTACTTCGACGCACGGTTCGAGGGGTTGCGGGCGGAGTTCTACCGGGCGCTGGCGATCCAGGGGGGCGTGATCCTGGCCGGCGTTGGCGTGATCGTCGCCCTGGCGGAGACGCTCAACTAGAGCGCCAGCGGCGCGCTCCCCCCAATAGGAAAGGGGCCCCGGAGGGCCCCTTTCGGGTTGTGCCGTTGCGACGCTAGAGGCTAGCGGCGGCGGCGGGCGAAGGTGTAGCCACCCAGCACGACGGCCAGGGCGGTCAGGCCAAGGATGGCGGCGAGAGAGGCGCTGGTGCTCGACGCGAGGCCGGTACCAGTGTCCATGACCTCGGGGGCCATTTCCTCGTCGGCAGCTTCCTCATCGGCAGCTTCCTCGTCGGCCATGTCGTCGTCGGCCATGTCGTCGTCGGCCATGTCGTCATCGGCCATGTCGTCGTCGGCCATGTCGTCGTCGGCCATGTCGTCGTCGGCCATGTCGTCGTCGGCCATGTCGTCATCGGCCATGTCGTCGTCGGCCATGTCGTCGTCCGCCATGTCGTCGTCGGCCATGTCGTCGTCCGCCATGTCGTCATCAGCCATGTCGTCGTCGGCCATGTCGTCGTCGGCCATGTCGTCGTCGGCCATGTCGTCGTCACCCACATCGGGCGGGACAGGCGCGTCGTCACCCACATCGGGCGGGACAGGCGCGTCGTCACCCACATCGGGCGGGACAGGCGCGTCGTCGACCATGTCGTCGTCGGCCATGTCGTCGTCGACGGGCGGATCCTCCACGACGGGCGGGTCCTCCACGACGGGGGTATTGGCGGTCAGGTCGAGGTTGTTGGCCTGGGTGTTGTCCCAGGTACCCGTCTCGTCGGCCCTGACGCCATTGACGTAGAAGGAAACCTCGTCACCGGCGTCGGCGCAGCTGTTGGGTACCTGGATACGGTACTCGGAGCCGCCCTCGCCGGTGGTGACGGTCGCGCCCGCTCCGCAGGTAGCGCCGCCGACCATGGCGGTGACGGCGCTGCCGGCGGCCGCGCCGTCGCCATCAAGGCTGACGCCGCCCTGGAAGACGGCAGGCGGGAAGTCGGGCTGACCCTGGGCCTGCGCCTGACTCCCGCTGAAGAAGCCGGCGAAGGTGAGCAGCATCGCCGCTGCGATACCTCCGCCGAGCCACTTGAGAGTTTTGGTCATTCTGTTAGCTCCTTGCTGGCTGTCCGTTAAGGCTGTAGCCCGGACCGGCCCCGCTCCCCCGCCCCCGCGTGGCGGGGACGGGAGAGGGAGACGGAAACGGACAGGTTACTCGGCGCTCTCCTCAGCGGCAGCGGCGGCAACGTAGACGAAGTACGACTGGTTGGTGCTGACCCTGCTCAGGGTGTCGGTGGACACTCCCGAGGCGCTGTCGCTGAACCAGAAGGTCCAGCCAGCGGCCTGCGACCAGGCGTAGACGGCGGTGGCGTTGGCGTCACCGACGGCGTCGCCAACATCCATGTCCTCACCGAGCCAGGCAACGAGGTTCCAGCCCTCGGCCAGAGGCACCGACCACGTCGGGGCGGGCTCGGGCTCGGGCTCCGGCTCGGGCTCGGCCTCGACGACCGGCTCGGCAACCACGATCTCGACGATCTCGGTGACCTCATCGTCACCAGTGCCGATCGTGAACTCAAGCACCACTGCCTCATCGGTTGAGGTCGCGTAGTACTGGACGCTGGCCTCGCCACCAGTCAGGGCCGCCTTGCCATCGGTCGTGCCGAGGACCGCGCCGCGGCCTTCAAGCTTGACGACCGTGACATCGCCGCCGCCGACAAGGTTGCCCTCATCGTCGTACACGCTGATGTTGATCGTCACCCTGGTCCTGGGCTCGACCGTTTCGGGAGCGTCAGTCTCGATGTCGTGAGCGCTACCCACCACACGGACTACAGCATCTGCCGTCAGGGTCTTGTCCGGATCCGTCGCGTCGACGACCAACTGGAAGTGGGCAGCGTGCTCACCACGAGTCGTAGCAGCCGCCCCGACAGCGCTATCGATGCGAGCCACGCACTGGCCAGCAGCGTTGGTTCCATCGGCGCAGTACATCGAATCCTTCGGAGGTGCATCATCGGTGTCGTCGTCATCGTCCTGCGCCAGGGCCACAGTCACACCGACAGCGTCCTCGACATCAGGTGCCGTAACTTTGTCAGCAGCAGCGGCGGGCTGATCGACTTCCGCGCCCTTGACGGGGCGGCCATCGGCATCCTGCACGGTGAAGGTGACGAAGGTGCTGTCGCCCTGGTTGATGGAACCCTCGGCAACAGAAGCCTCGAGGCTGGTCGCCTCACCGAAGAAGGTGACCTCGGTGGACTTGGCGCCCAGCTTCCCGGCCACGACCGTGATGGTCGCGGTACCAGGGGTGCCGCCAGTGATGGTCGCAGAGGCCTGCCCATCATCACCCAATTCTCCGGCCACCGTGCAGGAGGGCTGGGGATCCTGAGTACCGCAGATGAGCTGCCCGTTCGCCGTGATGAACGTGATGTCGATCGCACCGGTGAAGGAGTCCGCCACTGGCGTCGTGTCGTCCTTCACGGTCACGACGATGGTCGATTCACCCGTATCGGCAGCGGCAGTCTCCTGGCCCTTTGCGGGGGCAACGGAGAAGGTGGCCGCCTTCGGAGCAGGATCTTCGATGTTAATCGTGATGGCCGTGTCGGCGGCAGTTCCGGCCAAGTAGAGGGTCTGCCCCTTCTTGGAGTCTTCGCCCACATTGACCCGAATGGTCACTAGGCCAGAGACCTTGTCACTGCGATCGCAAGAGTTGTTGTCCTGGCACGTGAGTGCCGCCGCCCCCGTTGCTGCGAACGTCCCTTCTGCACCATCACTGGTGAGTACCAGGGTCGCCCGTGCAGGGGTAGCCGTTATCGCGAAGGACACATCAATATGCCCCCCAGGATTAGCGGTCTGGGTCTCGGTTGCATCTGTCAATGCTGGAGTCGAAAGCGCCACATCGGCGATAGAATCGCCGCTGCAGTCGTCAGACCCATAGGCAAGGACTTCATAGGCGTTGCCTACATCGATTCCGCTAGGCAAATCCTGGCCGTCAGCATGGCTGCTGTTGACGGTCGAACACGCCCCAACGTCATCGCCAGCGCTATCCTCAACCTGGAACGACCAATCCTCCGGAACAGGAGGGTCGGAATCATCCATAGGGAGGTTTTCGAGGGTAACCTCGCCGGAAATGTTGGTCCCCGACAGCGTAAGCTCACTGAGTGTCAGCGTCGGATGCTCATCGGCCGAGACAGGCGAGGAGGTGAGGACGCCGCTGAAAGCGACTGCCGCCACCATTGCAATAAGCGCCAGGAGCGCGGCGGACTTCCAGCCGGCGATGGCGCTAATGAGGTTCTTCTTCAAAATCAGTTACCCCTTTTCACTTGGGTGTGTGATTCGTTCTTCGTGTGGCCCCGGTGGGGGCCGGTCGTCTTCCGGACTCGCCCGGATCGTGCGGGCGGTTGCGGACCGTGGTCCGCTTCCTCTGTGGGGCCGCCCGCTCGTTCTGCCGCCAATGCCTGGCGCAAGGCTCCAGGCGGGTCCGGGCCGTTCCCCTGTGCTGGTGTCGTCAGGTGAAACCCTCGCGTCTCACGCCTCTCGCACGGGCCCCTCTTCGGGACCGGCGCGCGCGCCACGCTCAGCGGGGGAAAGCGGCCTCCTCTCTCCGTGGATCATGGAGCAGATAGGATGCTGCCGAGCCTACGTTTCGCACGCCCGACGGTCAACCCGTTCCGCCCACGCGCAGGGCCCACGGAGGCCCGCGCGCACGCATGTAATCAGGGGGTATAACGCCGATGTGGGGGAAAGGTTAACGGTGGGTGGTGAACGGGGTGGTGATCGGTGGTCGGTGGGGGCTCGCTGTGGGCGGTGGTCGGTGGGCGGTGGTCGGTGGGGGCGAGCTGCTGGACGAGCTGCTGCACGATCTGGCGCAGGGCGACGACGGCCGCCTCCAGGTCCTCGTTCTTCAACGCCTGGAGGCGTTCGGTCCCGGTGACGTGTTCCATGATGGCGGAACCCATCAGGTTGACGTCGTCGAGGGTGGCGGAGTTGTCGGGGGTCAGTGGGGTATCCATGCAGTCGTGAAACATTTGGTGCGAAACGCTAGCACAGATGAGCTATTACGGGAACAGGCCGGTGGTCGGTGGCTGGGGGTCGGTGGCTGGGGGTCGGTGGCTGAGGAGAGCGCTCGCTGTGGTCGGTGGCTGGGGGTCGGTAGTCGGTGGCTGGTGGGGGAGGCGGGGACGAGTCCCTGGTCACCAGTCACTACTCAAGCGCCTGGGTGAGGGTGACGGCGGCGGCTATGACGGCGGCGTTGATGGTTACGATGCCGGCGCCCTGGATCCAGAGGGCGCGGAAGAACTCGGCGCGCTGCTCGGCCATGCGCTTGTCCAGGCGCTCATCGAAGTGCTCACGGGTGACGAGCGGGCTCGTGGCCTCCGCGACGACTTCGACGGTGGCGCCGGCGGTCGCCTCCTCCATGCCGCTGTCGCGCAGCTTGCGGGAGGCGGCGCGAGGGTTGAAGGTGAGCGCCATGGCGCGGCCAGCGTAGCAGCGGTGGTTGCAGGTGGCAATAGTGGGTGGGGTCGCGGCGCTCCGCCGGCTGTTGGCTCCTGGCTGTTGGCTCTTGGTAGGGGGACAAGTCACCAGCCACCGGCCACCGACCACCAGCCCACGGACACCACCGACCACCGATCACCAGTACACTGGCGCGCATGTGGAAGACGATCGGATTGCTCGCCGTCGTGTGCCTGGGGTTCATCGGGCTGCTGGTGGGGCTCACGCTCGGCGGGATGAACGCGGGGTGAGGGCGCTTCGCGCCCGGTGGCTGGTGACTGGTGACTGGCGGCTGGTCCCCGCACCCAGCCCCCACGAGACACCAGTCACGAGTCACTAGTCACCACCCACTATGGACGGCATCGTCTCGCGCTACCTGAACCGGCGGCTCAGCCGTCCGCTGGCGGCGGCGCTGGCGCACACGCCGCTGACGCCGAACGGGGCGACGTTCCTGACGCTGGCGTTCTCGCTGGGGATGGGGGCGCTGGTGGCGCTGGGGCAGAACATCGCGGGGGGCATCGGCATCCAGCTGGCCAGCATCATCGACGGGGTCGATGGGGACCTGGCGCGGCTGACGGGGCGAAGCTCGCGCTTCGGGGCGGCCCTGGACGCAATCGCGGACCGGTACGCGGACGCGGCCATCCTCGGGGGGATGACGGTCTACGCGGCGCGCTTCGAGGAGTGGCCGCATGCGGAGGCGGTGGGGGCGCTGGCGCTGGCGGGGGCGCTCACGGTGAGCTACAGCCGGGCGCGGGCGGAGGCGGAGGGGCTGTGGCCGATCGGTGGTCGGTGGTCGGTGGGCGGTGGGCGGTGGTCGGTGGGGGCGGTGCTGGGGATGCTGGCCACGCGGGACGTGCGTCTGCTGGTGGCGGCGGCGGGGACGGCGGTGGGGCAGTGCTACTGGACGCTGGCGGTGCTGGGGGTGGCCAGCGGGGTGACGGTGGCGGTGCGGCTGGGTGTGGGGCGGTGGGGGCGGTAGGGGCGGGGGCGGGTGGTCGGTGGTCGGTGGTCGGTGGTCGGTGGTCGGTGGTGCTGGGGATGCTGGCCACGCGGGACGTGCGTCTGCTGGTGGCGGGGACGGCGCGGAGCTCGGCGAACTCGGCGCGGAACTCGGCGCGGACCACCTGCAACTCGGCGCGGAGGATGCCGCCGGTGACGACGGTGCTCGTGGCTTCCATGGGCCGATCGCTAGCCGGTCTTGCTGAAGCGGCGCATCTCCGGGGGACCGGCCATGTAGTCGCCCATGTTGGGGCCGCCGCTGCGGCTGCGGGAGCCGGCGAGGTGGGCGTCGAGGTGTTCGCCGCTCTCCCACTCCTCGACCATGGCGAAGATGGTGGGGTCCTCGTTGTCCTGCCAGAGCTCGTAGCGGATGCAACCGGCCTCCTGCTGGCTGGGGGCCACGAGCCACTCGTTCGCGACGCGGGCGAACTCCTCGGCCTTCTCGGCATGGATGGTGAAACGGGCGACGACTCCGACGGTTGCCATGGGTGCTCTCCTGGCGCGATTGGGGCGCGCCGCGCATCGTAGAGGACGGCGGCGGGGAAGCGCATCTTGCCCCCACGGGATTGACGCGCGGGCGGGGCAATGCCACCATCGCCCGTACGAATAACCCCTGTTCCCCGAGAGGCAAGGAGGGACCTGCATGGTCACACAGAGTCAACTTCCCATGACACCGCTGGAGCGCGTGAACGAGCCCGACATGGGCACGGGCGTGATCGACCAGACGCGGTACACGTCGCTCGAGTTCGCCCAGCTCGAGTGGGAGCGCATGTGGACGAAGGTCTGGAACATCGCCGGGCCGCTGTGCGACATCCCCGAGGTGGGGGACTACTTCACGCACACGCTGGGGCGGGAGTCCTTCATCTTCATCCGCACGGGCGAGGATGAGTTCAAGGGTTACTACAACGTCTGCCCGCACCGCGGCAGCCGCATTCGCCCGAGCGTGGGCGTGGGCCACGCGGAGCAGCTTCAGTGCCCCTTCCACCTGTGGACGTTCAACATCGAGGGAGAGCTGCACACGGTGCCGGATCGCCAGCACTTCGTGAACGGCATTCCCGAGCAGAAGCAGCGCCTCGCCGAGGTGCGCGTCGACACGTGGGGGGGCATGGTCTTCTTCAACATGAACGAGAATGCGGAGCCGCTGAGCGAGTTCCTCGGCGTGATTCCCGAGCACCTCGACCCGTACCACTTCGAGGAGTACCACATGGTGACGGACTACCAGCTGGTGTGGGACTGCAACTGGAAGTTCGCGGTCGACCAGTTCGCGGAGGTCTACCACCTGCCGGCGCTGCACCCGCAGCTGATCGAGTGGTGGGATACGGCGGGCACGCCGCTGGACGTGTACAACGAGGGCAAGCACAGCCGCCAGCTGATCCGCCAGGGCTACCCGGACGGCGGGGCCTGGACGGACGACATGGCGCGCCGCCACGGCTACTCGGACAAGGAGATGATCACCGACTCGCAGTGGCAGCAGATGGCGGCGGTGGGGATCGAGAAGGACGAGTTCGAGGGCGGGGTGAACGACGTTCGCCCGGCGATCATCGAGGCGCGCCGCGAGCTGTACGAGGCGATGGGCGTGGACGTCTCGGGGCTGCACGGTGAGCAGTTGATCGACGACTACCACTACATGCTCTTCCCGAACATCACGCTGAACATCGGCGGCACGTCGGTCACGTACTTCCGGTCGCGCCCGCATCCGACGGACGTGAACAAGTGCCTCTGGGACCACCAGACGTTCGTGCGGCTGCCCGAGGGCACGCCGCCGCCGCCTCGCCCGGCGACGGTCCGCGGCGGCGCGCGCGACGTGGAGGTGTTCGAGGCGCTGGCGCAGGACATGGCGCAGGCGCAGATCGTGCAGGAGTCGTACCACTCGCAGGGATTCAGCGGCATCCTGCTGAACAGCGAGGAGCGCCGCATCCGCGCGATGCACTACGCCCTCGAGCAGTACATCTACGGCCCGGACCGCTAGGGTCCGGAGGCGGCAGATCATCAAGGGGGGCGGCCCAGTGGGCCGCCCCCTTTGCGCCCTGGCGGGTGTGCTAGGCTGGAGGGAGCTTGGTTGCGCGGAGCATCTTCCATGCATGAAGTCCTCGACCGGCAGATCGCCGCCTACGAAGCGTGTCGCGACGAGATGGAGCGCGACCACCTGGGCGAGTGGGTCGTGTTCCACGATGAGCAGTGCACGGGCATATACCCCACGTTCGAGGACGCCGCCGAGGACGCGATCGCACGGTTCGGGGCCGGTCCGTACCTCATCTGGCAGGTTGGAGACACGGGTATCGTCAACCTGCCTGCTCGCCTCCAGTACAGCCTCGCCTAGGGGCAGCCGACCAGCCAGAACCGGTTCTTGGGACGGGACACCGAAGCGTGCCGGCCCACAACCTTGATCGAACTTATCTGCTCTGTCGATAAGGTCCAGAAGGCAAGATAAGACACCGCCTTCGGATGGCTTTACCCGGGCCGCCTTTCCCTAGCGCGGGATGACCGGGAGGGTGATGTGGGAGGGGTGCTGGGCGTCGTGGAGGACCGCCTGGGCGGCGGGCACGAGGTTGCCCTCGCTCTCCACGGGCGTGCCCGTGTTGGGGTTGCGATCGAAGCGCGGGAAGCACGACGAGCTGATCTCGATGCGGATGCTGTGCCCCGCCAGGAAGACGTGGCTCGTGGCCCAGAGGTCGATCTCGTAGCGGTAGGGCTGCCCGGGCGTGAGCAGCTTGGGGTTGCTGCCCGAATCGCGGTAGCGCGCCCGGATCATGCCGTCCTGCAGGTTCTGGGCGTAGCCGTCGGGGTAGACGTCGACGAGCTTCGCGGTGAAGTCCGTATCGACGGCGGAGGAGGTGGCCCAGAGGGTGACGCGCAGCGGCCCCGTGACCTCAAGGTCCTCGCTGAGCACCTCGCTGGTGTAGACGAGCACGTCGTCGCGCACCTCGGCGGGGCGCTGGTCGAAGGCGCCGCGGGCGATGATGAGGTTGTTTCCGCCCAGGCTGGGGACGGGGTCGCGGGGGTCATAGACGTAGCGGTCGGGGGGTTCGGAGGCGGGCGCCTCGGCACTGAGGGCGCCGTCGCCGTTGAGGCTGTTGGCGGAGCCGCCGCTGTGCAGGTACCAGGGGGTGTACTCGGTGCGGGCGAGGGGCCACTCCTGCTCGTCGCGCCAGCGGTTCTCGCCCATCACGAAGATGCGGACGGGGGCCTCGTCCATGATCCCGGTGTCCTCGCCCTTGAGCCAGTGGCCGAACCAGCGCTTCTGCATCTCCATGAAGTCGATCTCGGCTTCGGAGCCGAAGTCGAGGTCGCCGCAGCCGTCGCTGGTGGGCAGGGAGTAGCCGATGTGGCCCCAGGGGCCGACGAGGAGGCGCTGCTTGCCGCGGGCGTTGGGCCCGCCGAGGGTGTTGATGCCCTCGAAGCCCGAAATGGTGCCCTCCAGGAAGATGTCGTACCAGGAGCCGAAGTGGAGCATGGGCATGTCGACGGTGTGGAAGCCGCGGCGGACGTTGATCTCATGCCAGAAGGGGCCGTCGTCGGGGTTGTTGAGGTAGTCCTTGAAGTAGGGGGCGCTGTCCTCCATGAGCGGGATCCAATCGGTGAGGGGCACGTGGGCGTAGCCCTCGGGGGTCAGGGGCTGGGCGAAGAAGCCGTGCTCCTGGGGCGGGTCGAGGTAGCTTTCGAGGGTTTCCATCTCCTCGCCCGTGAGGCCCTTGCGCTCGAGCGTGTTGCGTCCCTTCAGGAGGGAGTAGGGCACCATCCAGCCGTGCTCGAGGGCGCCGCCGGCGTGGCGGGTCCAGCTCTGGCGGTGGTCGGCAGTGCCGGAGACGGGCGCCATCGCTTTCAGGTGGGGAGGGGAGTGGGGGGCGAGCTGGTACTGGTCGGCGCCGAGGTAGGACTGGCCCACCGTGCCGACATTGCCGTCACACCAGGACTGCTCGGCGATCCACTCGACGGTGTCGTAGCCGTCGGGGCCTTCGTAGAGGTGGGGCGTGTACTCGCCCTCGGAGCCGAAGCGTCCGCGGCAGTCCTGGGTGACGAAGGCGTAGCCGAGGCGCACCCAGAAGTCGGCGCCCGTGTTGGGCCGCCCGCCCGGGCCACGACCGTAGGGAGAGCGCGTCAGGATCGCAGGGAACGGGCCGGGGCCGGCGGGGCGGTAGATGTCGCACTCCAGCTGCACGCCGTCGCGCATCGGGATCATCACGTTCTCTTCGACGGTCACATCAATGCCGAACATCTGGGTCATGGCGGTCCCCCTTTATCCGTGGAAGCGGGGCAAGCGTACACGACGGAAGAGGGGCTCGTGTTGCCGTCAGTCCTAGTGTTGCCCCTCGATGAACTCGTCGGGGGTGGCCATGAACTTGAGGCGGCATTCGAGGGAGCAGAAGTAGTACCAGCGGCCGCCGTAGAAGCGTTTCGCGCCCGTGCCGCTGGCTCGTTCGGGGGCGCCGCCGGCGACCCGTCCGGTGACGGCGTCGACGTCGCCCTCGGCGACTTCGCGGCCGCAGACGAGGTCTAGCGCCAGGGCTGCACCTCGTCGAGGGTCTCGGCGGCGAGGCGCAGGCACTCGTCGGCGCTGCCCCAGGCGAGAGCGCGCTCCTTGCCGTGGCGGCTGAAGAAGTGGAGGTCGTACTCCTCGGTGTAGCCGATGCCGCCGAAGAGGATGTGGGCCTGCATGGTGACCTCGGTGGCGGCGCGGGAGGCGAGCGCCTTGGCCTTGGCGATCTCGCGGTCGCTGGCGAGGCCCTGGTCGAGGTTCCAGACGGCGCGGTAGGTCACGAAGCGGGCGCCGAGGACATCGGTGGCCATGTTCGCGCAGTGGTGCTGCACGGCCTGGAAGGAGCCGATGGGCCTTCCGAACTGGACACGCATGCCCACGTACTCGACGGTCATGTCGAGGGCCTGCTGGGCGTTGCCGACGCACTGGACGGCGCAGAGTGCGCGCCCCGCGCGGCGAAGGAACTGGAGCGCCTCGGCGCCGCCGGCGCGGCGGGCGGGCGCGCCGTCGTAGGAGCAGTGGGCGAGGGGCGTGCGCGCGATCGTGCTGAGCGACTCGGTCGCGACGCCGTCGCCACGGGCATCGACGAGGTAGAGCCCGGGCTCGCCGTCCCCGGTCGCCTCGATGAGGTGGTGGGTGACCTCGGCCCCGTAGTCGACGAAACGCCGCTCGCCGGTGAGGACGCCATCGACCACGCGCGGGGAGGCGCCGTTCCCCGGCGTGGCGCCGTGGAGGGCGGGCGCGATCGTGATGGAGCCGCCGATGACGCCGCGCACGACCTCCTCGGCGAGCGCCTCGTCGCCGTGACGCTCGATGGCGAGGGCGGCAGCGGTCGTCTCGAGGAAGGGGATGATGCAGGCGCGGCGGGTCAGCTCCTCGAGCAGGATGGCGGCATCGGTGAGCTCGGCGCCCTCGCCGCCGTGGCGCTCGGCGAAGGGCAGGGTGAGGAAACCGGCGCCCTGCAGGTAGCCCCAGAGGGCCTGGTCGGCGCCGCCCTCACGTTCGAGCTCGCGGATGCGGTCGAAGGGCACCTCGTTGCGGAGGTAGTCGCGCAGGGAGTCACGGAGGAGTCGCTGGGTCTCGCTGAGGGTGGCGTCCATGGGGCGGCTACCGGGGAAGGCCGAGGCCGCGGCGGGCGATGATGTCGCGCTGGACCTCGTTGGCGCCGCCACCGAATCGCTGGATGGGGGAGGCGCGGTAGGTGCGTTCGAGCTCGCCGTCGAGAGGGGCGAAGCCGTCCGCCTCCTCGGTGAGGGCGCCCTCCTGGCCGAGGAGGTCCATGGCCACGCTGCTGATGCGGTAACGCAGCTCCGAGGTCCAGATCTTGGACATGGAGGCTTCCATGGTGGGGGTGTCGCCGCCGGCCACGATGGAAGCGTTCGTGAGCACGAGGCCCTCCATCACGTCGAGGTCGAGCTCCAGCTCGACGAGGCGGCGGCGGACGGCGGCGTCCTCGAGCAGCTCGGGGCGCTTTCCGCGGATGTGCGCCATCAACCGGTCGAAGATGTGGCGCAGGCCCCCGCCGGCGCCGATCCAGACACGCTCGTGGTCGAGGGCGTTGGCGATGATGTACCAGCCCTGGTTCACCTCGCCGATGAGGGCGTCGCTGGGGACGCGCACGTCCTCGAAGAAGACCTCGTTCGTGCGTCCGCCGGAAATGGTCATGATGGGCCGCACGGAGATGCCGGGCGTATCCATGGCCACGATGAAGGTGGAGATGCCGCGGTGCTTGGGGGCGTCCGGGTCGGTGCGAACGGCAAGCCAGACGTGCGAGGCGGTATCGGCGGCGCTCGTCCAGAGCTTCTGGCCGTTGATCAGCCACTCGTCGCCGTCCTTCACGGCGAGGGTTTCGAGGGCGGCGAGGTCGGTGCCGGCGTTGGGCTCGGAGTAGCCGAGGCAGAGGGTGATGTCATTCGCCCAGATGCCGGGCAGGTATTTCTCGCGCTGGGCCTCGGTACCGAAGCGGTGGATGGCGGGACCGACCATGGAGCCGAAGCCGGCGCCGTAGGGAATCTCGGCCTTGGCGAACTCCTCGGTCATGACGAACTGGAACCACTGCGACTTGCCCTCGCCGCCGAGCTCCTCGGGCCAGCACATGCGCACCCAGCCGCGCGCCTCCAGGGCTTCGCGGAGGCGCGTCTGGGCGGGGCCCACGCGGGCGCTCTCGCCGCGGTTGGCGAGCTCCGCGCGGAGGGCGGGGGTGTCGAATTCGCTGAGGAACCCGCGGACTTCTCCGCGGAAGGCGTCAAGCTCCTCGTTCCAGCCGAACTCCATGCTGGTCCTCTCAGCCGGCGCTAGGCGCGCCAGGCCCCGGTGCCGGGGAAGCCGTGGTCGATGGCGTCATGCACGGTCTGCTCGCCGGTGCCGATGATGCGCTTGTGGACGAAGCGCCAGCGGCCGTCGTCCTCGCGGCGAAGGCGCTCCTGGTAGATGCCGCCCCCGGGGGCGACGCCGGGCTTGGGCCCCGTGCCGACATCGAGGTAGCTGATGACGGTGGCCTCGTCGCCGTCGACCTCGATGTGGACGTTGGTGGTGCTGTGCTTGCCGGAGAAGACGCCGCCGGATTCGAGGCGGCGGTAGAGACCGCCGATCGCCTCGCGGCCGACGAGCCTGCCCTCAAGCGACTCGCCGTAGCCGCTGATATCGAGGGTGGCGTCCTCGGTGAACAGGGAGATCAGGGTCTCGACGACGTTTGGGATGTCGTGCATGAGGAGGTATTCGTACACGGTGCGGCGGACACCCTCGACCGCCTCTAGGTACTTGACTCGCTGCTCGAGCTCTTCAATCGTGGCCATGTGCTCCTCCATAGGGTGGCGGCGGCGCCTGCGAGCGTCCGCGATGTTGGTGCGAAGACGCCAGCGGCGCCGAGCGCGGGCGTCCCGGCGCATGCTCGACTGCTGCAGGCAGCCTGTCAACGCCCGGCAAGGCGGGAGGCCTGAAACCCGAGCTACGCGTTGACTGATCGGCTGGCAAAGCGCCATGATGCGCGGGCATTTTCCTTACAGGGAGGCGCTGTTCGATGGTGCTTGAGAACCGCCCGGCCCCAACCCCCACGGGGCGAACCGAAGAGCCCGACATGGGTACGGCTCTGATCGATACGGAGCGCTACATCTCGCCCGAGTTCGCGAAGCTCGAGTGGGAGCGGATGTGGACGAAGGTCTGGCTGAACGCAGGGCCCCTCTCCGACATCCCGGAGGTGGGCGATCACTTCGTCCACGAGATCGGGCGGGAGTCGTTCATCTTTATGCGCACGGCCGAAGACGAGGTGAAGGGCTACTACAACGTCTGCCCCCACCGCGGCAGCCGCATCCGCCCGAGCGTGGGCATGGGCCACGCCGAGCAGCTGCAGTGCCCCTTCCACCTGTGGACCTTCGACATCGCGGGCGGGTTGCAGACGGTTCCCGACCGCCAGCACTTCGTGAATGGCATCCCCGAGGACAAGCAGCGCCTGACCGAGGTGCGCGTCGAGACGTGGGCGGGCTGGGTCTGGTTCAACATGAACCCGGACGCCGAGCCCCTGCACGAGTTCCTCGGTGTGATCCCCTCCCACCTCGATCCGTACCGGCTGGACCAGTACCACGTGGTGGACGACTACGTGCTGGAGTGGTCCTGCAACTGGAAGTTCGCGGTGGACCAGTTCGCCGAGATCTACCACCTGCCGGCGCTCCATCCGCAGCTGCTGGAGTACTTCGACCACCTGGCGACGCCGCTGGACGTGTACGACGGCGGCAAGCACAGCCGCCAGCTGATCCGCATGGGGCTGCCCGATCCGAGCTGGACGGAGGACCTGGCGCAGCGCTTCGGCTACGAGACCAACGAGGAACTGACCCGCCAGCAGCGCCAGAACCTGCAGGATTGCGGCATCGACCCGGACAGCTTCGAGGGGAAAGCGCGGGATCTGCCGCCGTTCCTGGCGAAGGCGCGGCGCGAGTGGGGCCAGCGCATCGGCCTGGACATGGACCTGCTGGTCGACGAGCAGCTGGTGGACAACTTCCACTACATGGTCTTCCCCAACCTGACCTTTAACTTCACCTACGGGTCGTTCCTGTTCTTCCGGCCGCGGCCCCACCCGACGGACCCGAACAAGAGCTACTGGGACTACCAGGTGTACGCGCGCGTACCCGAAGGAGCGCCGCCGCCGACCCGTCCGGCGACGGTGTACGGGACGGCTCGGAACCATCCGGAGCTGTTCGAGGCGATCGAGCAGGACATGGCGCAGGCCCAGATCGTGCAGGAGTCGTATCACTCCAAGGGGTTCACCGGCATCCTGCTGAACAGCGAGGAGCGCCGCGTCCGCGCAATGCACCACGCGCTGGACCAGTACCTCTTCGATCCAGACCGCTAGACCGCTCACGAGCGGCCCACTCCACAAGGGAGGCGAGAGCAGATGGCACATCCAACGGACGCGACGGCGCCAGCCGCCGGCATGGTCAACATCCTGAGCGTCATCCGGCGCTACCGGCTGCGGGACTTCCCGCGGCGGTTCAGTCCCGACGACCTGCACCACGTGGGCATCCCCTTCATCGACGTGGATCGCACGATGCACGCGCTGAAGCTGCTGGATCTGGTCAGCCCGGCCGAAACGCCGACCGAGCGGTTCCAGAAGATCCAGGACGCCGAGTCCGAAGAGGAGTACCACGAGGCGCTCCAGGAACTGCTGCGCGACATCTACGAGCCGGTCTTCGAGATGGTCGCGGACCCGGCGATGGCGAGCGACATGAAGTTGCGGTCCGTCTTCCGCGAGTACGAGCCGCTGGAGGAGCGGGAGCGCATGATCGCCCTGTTCCGGGCGCTGTGCGCGGAGGCGGGAATGATCGACCAGGCATCCGGGCTGATCGCGCCGATCCTGGGAACCTCCTCGCGCAACCGGCAGGTGTTGCAGCAGTACCAGAAGTCGGAATCGTCGTCGTAGGCGGTGGCTGACCAGGCAGGGGACACGGCCGAGGGCGCGCTTGGCGACCTGCGCGTCGTTGAGTACGCGCAGGGGATCACGGGGCCGTTCTGCGCGAAGGCGTTCGCCGACCTGGGCGCGGACGTGGTCAAGGTCGAGCCGCTTGCGGGGGACCGCAGCCGCAGCGACGGTCCCTTTCCCGGAGATGACCCGCATCCCGAGCGGAGCGGGCGCTTCCTCTACCTGAACACGAACAAGCGCGGCGTCGCCCTCGATGTTGCGACCGAGGGCGGACGCGACCTCTTGCGTGACCTCGTGGCGAACGCCGACATCTTCATCGCCGACCTGCCGCCCGCGGCCTACACAGAGCTCGGCCTCGAGTACAAGACGCTGAGCGCACGCAACGCGGGGCTGATCATGGTGTGCGTGAGCCCCTACGGGCTCACGGGGCCGTACCGCGACTACAAAGGCTCCGCCTTCACGGCTTTCCACGTGGGAGGCATGGGGCGGGAGACACCGTACAACGAGATCACGGACTCGGAGGCGTTCCCGCCGCTCGTCGACGGCGGCGACCAGGGCGACTACCTGACCGGCTGGACGGCGGCCATCATGGCGCTGATCGGGGTGTTCCACCGCAGCACGTACGGCACGGGCCAACTGCTGGACGTCTCCGCGATGGAGGCGGTGGCGGGGATGACGCGCATGCCGATCGCGAGCATCGGCTACGGACAGCAGCCGAAGATCTCGCGGGAGAAGGCGAACTTCCCCTGGGTGATGCCCTGCAAGGACGGGCACGTCTCGTTCGCGCCGTTCCTGATGGACCACTGGTGGCGGGCGGTGGTGGACATGATGGGCAGCCCCGACTGGGCCGTGAGCGAAGCGTTCGCGACGACGATGGGCCGGGTGCAGAACGCGGACGTGGTCGAGCCCCTGACCGTCGAGTGGCTGATGGAGCACACGAAGCAGGAGATTTACGAGATGGCGCTCGCCCGCAAGGTGGCCTGCTTCCCGGTGAACACGATGGAGGACGTGCTCGGTTCGCGGCAGTACGCGGCTCGCGACTTCTTCGTGGATGTGGAGCACCCGCAGGCGGGCACGCAGCGGCAGCCCGGCGCCGCCGCCATCTACTCGAGTACGCCCTGGGCGGTGCGGCGTCCCGCGCCGCTGCTGGGCGAGCACACGCGCGAGGTGGTCTGCGGCGAGCTGGGACGTTCCGGGGAGGAGCTGGGGGCACTGGCTTCCGCCGGCGCGGTGGGGGAGGCGTCGGGATGAACAACCGTCCGCTGGAGGGCGTGCGCGTGGCCGACTTCGGCTGGATCCTGGCGGGGCCGTACGCGACGGCCTGGCTGGGGAGCCTGGGGGCGGAGGTGATCCGCATCGAGTCGCAGAGCCGCCTCGACTTTCACCGCCAGAACCTGGGGGCGGGGGCGGACGGGGTGCCGGGGATCAACCGGGGGGCGGTGTTCAACTCGCTCAACTTCAGCCGCAAGAGCCTGCGGCTGAACCTCTCGACGCCACGCGGCCTGGAGCTCGCCAAGGAGCTCGTAGGCCAGAGCGACATCGTGACGGAGAACTACGCGGCCGGGGTGATGGAGAAGATGGGGCTCGGCTACGAGGTGCTGAAGGCGATCAACCCGGGCGTCGTCATGATCGCGACCTCGCCGCTGGGGCAGGTCGGGCCGGACCACGCGGCCACGGGCTGGGGTCCGAACGTGCAGGCCTACGCGGGCCTTCCCCACCTGACCGGCTACGAGGGCGGCCCGCCCTCGGGCCTGGGCGGCCTCTATCCGGACTTCATGATCGGCACGGTGATGGCGTTCACGGCGCTCTCGGCCCTGCACGCGCGCAACCGCACGGGCGAGGGGCAGTACGTGGACCTCTCGATGGCGCAGATCGTGTCGACCATGATCCCGGAGGGGATCATGGAGTTCGCCATGAACGGGCGGGAGCCCCCGCGTCCGGGGAACCGCTCGCCGAAGCACGCGCCGCGCGGGGTCTACCGCTGCTCGGGCGAGGACAAGTGGGTCGCGATCGAGGTGGAGAGCGACGAGGCCTGGCGGGGGCTGGCGGGGGCGCTGGGCAAGCAGGGGTGGGCGAGCGACGATCGCTTCGCCAGCGCGGAGGGGCGGCGGGCCGGTCACGACGAGATCGACGGGGCGATCACGGCCTGGACACGGGAGCGCTCGCACTACGAGGCGATGCACACGCTGCAGGCCGCGGGGGTGACGGCGGCCCCGTGCCTCGACCCGCACGAGCTGCTGGACGACGAGGGCATGGCCGATCGCAACCTCTACGTGGAGATGGACCACCCCGAGGTGGGTGCGCGCAAGGTATCGGGGCTGCCGGGGCGCTACAGCGACATCGAGGACTACGACTACGGTCCGGCGCCCCTCTTCGGCCAGCACAGCGAAGAGGTCTGCCGCGAGCTGCTGGGGCTGAGCGCGGAGGAGTACGAGCGGCTCGTCGAGGAGCAGGTCATCTACTGAGGGCGGGCGAATATCTCCGCAACAAGGCCGTACTCGTCTCCCTCAAGGGCCCGCAGCGGGTGAAGGATGTCCCACTGCGTTCCGAGCTTGCTGGTCCAGCGCCCATCGGCTTGCTGCACCGCAATGTGACAGGGTCGGGAGCCCTTAGCGAATAGAGCAATCTTCGCGATTCCTTCAGCGAGTGCTTCACCTTCCGTGGGTTCGAAGCCAATCGTCGCAAGGGCTATGCGGAAGGCCTCCAGCGTCTCCGCTCTCGGACCACCATCGGGCCAGTACGTTCCAGACGATCGCAGGCTGATGGGCCACCACCAGCGGTCGGTGTCACCCAGGGCAAAGGCCACGCAGTTGTAGGTCGCGTCCTGGGGGCTTGCGACCTCCCACGGCACACCCGCGAGTCCCGGGAAGGCTCGCTCGATCTCTTGTTCAGGCGCTGGCGGCACTGAGAGGAATCAGCCCCTTGGCACGGCCCCAGCGCAGCCACGCTTCGGCCATCGCTTCGACCTGACCGGCATCCATGGGGTCGACGGGGTCCTCACCGGAAATGGCGGCTAACGCCCAAAACCAGTGCTCGGTTCGCTGAGCAAGGCGATCGAGGATGAACGGAAGGGCATCGGGGCCCATGCCGATGATCTGCTGATAGGCGGGATGCATCGCAACTTCGGTCGAGGACGACTGGAAGCGAGTCTCCTGCGCCCACTCGTCCGCGAGCTCATCGAAACGCGTGCGGAGCGCCTGTCCCCCTGGGTCGGCCATCCCATGACCTCCTGCCTGCGACAACTACAGACAGTCTAGCGCCCCGCGAAGTTCGGCGGGCAGCGCTCGATGTCGAGAGCGACGAAGCGTGGCGGGGGCAGGCGGGGGCGCTGGGCAAGACCGCGCGGGCGAGCGAGGGGTGCTTCGCGAGCGTGGAGGGGCAGCGGTGTAAGGTGGTGACATGACCCACCTGACCGTGGACATCGACGACAAGGCCTGCGCCGAGGTGATGCGGCGCTATGGGCTGTCGACGCAGGGCGAGGCGATCAACTTCGCGCTACGGAAGCTGGCGGATGAACGCGCTTCCATCGAGGAGGCGCGCGCCATGCAGGGAAGTGGCTGGGAAGGCGACCTCGACGACATGCGGGCGAGCCGTCTGCCCTGATCAGCGCCCCTTGAACTGCGGCGGGCGGCGCTCGACGAAGGCCTTGCGCGCCTCGGCGGCGTCCTCGGTCTTCGTGAGGATGGCCGTGCGGGTCTGCTCGAAGCGGTAGCCGTTCTTCACGTCCATGTTCTCGATGAGGTGGAGGCTTTCCTTCGCCAGCCGGATGCCCAGGGGAATCTTGGCGGCGATGAGGCGGGCGTCCTCCATGGCGGCGTCCATGAGCTGGTCGGGGGGCACGACCTTCACGACCATGCCGAGGCCGAGGGCCTCGTAGGCGTCGAGGCGTTCGGCGGTGTAGTGGAGGCGGCGCACCAGGCCCCAGTTGTTGAGGAGCCGCATGAAGTGGCGGGCGCCGCCGAGGAGGCCGACGTCGATCTCGGGGAGGCCGAAGGTGGCCTTCTCCGAAGCGATGAGGTAATCGCAGGAGGCGGCGATGGCGAGGCCACCGCCGAGGGCGGGGCCGTTGATGGCGCCGATGACGGGCACGGCGCACTCCTGGATCGAGTAGAGCATCTCGCGCATGCGGCGGTTGCCGGTGCCCGAGGGTGTGCGCGTCCGGGGAGCATCGTCGCCGCCCTCGCGGGCGCGGACCGCGCCCTTGAGGTCGGCGCCCGCGCAGAAGGCGCGCTCGCCCGCAGCCGTCAGGACGGCCACGTGCACGTCCGCGTCGTCGGCGATGGCGTCGAAGACCCCCGCGATGTCCCAGTCGGCCGCCAGCGCATTCACGGGCGGGTTGTCCAGCGTCACGACGGCGATATGGTCCTTGATGTCGACGTGGATGGGCATGGGTCGTGCTCCCTGTGCGGGTGGTGGCTAGGCCCCTTCGAAGGCGGCCTTGATTTTCGCGTAGCGCTTGAGCTGGGGGATGACATCGGTGGGCGTGCCGATGTGGATCCACATGATGAGCCGGTCGAAACCCATCTCGATGAGCTCCTCCGCCTGCTGCTCATCGTTGACCATGACGAGGGCGGAGAGGTCGATGGTGTCCATCGAGCGGCCCTTCTCATCGGCGATGCGGCGGATGCGCTCGATGCCTTCGCGCAGCATCGCGGGCGTGCCGGGGGGTGCGAGCCAGCCGTCGCAGTACTCGACGACGCGGCGGTGGGCGGGTTTCGAGTTGGTGCCCAGGAGGAAGGGCGGGCCGCCGCGGCGCATCGGCTTCATGTCCATCCAGCACTTGTCGAAATTGACGAACTCGCCGTGGTACTCGGGCTCCTTCTTCGTCCAGAGCTCGCGCATGGCCTCGATGCGCTCGCGCGCGATCTGCCAGCGGTGCTCGAAGGGGATGCCGTGGTTGGCCATCTCGTCGGGGAACCAGCCACCGCCGAAGCCGATGGTCAGGCGGCCCTGCGAGAGCCGGTCGAGGGAGGCGAGCTCGCGTGCGAAGGTGATGACGTCGTGCTCGTTGATGAGCGAGATGGCCGTGCCGAAGTTGAGCTCGCTGGTGACGGCGGCGGCGGTGGCGATAGCGATAAAGGGGTCGTAGAGGCTGAGGTATTCCTCGGCGAAGGTGAAGGTGTCGATGTCGGAGGGGCGGCCGTAGGGGCGGATGCCCTCGCGGTAGAGGGTGACGGTGCCCTGGCGGTCGGGGGGGTCGCCGTTCCAGCGGCCCATGGGGATGTGGGTGTGCTCGGGGAAGTAGAGGGACTCGAAGCCGAGATCCTCGGCGGCGATGGCGAGCTCCGCGGGCTGCATCGTGTTCGCCGTATGGAACATGAACACACCGAATTTGACCACTGGGTTCCTCCTGCGCCGCCGCTCGGGTCTGGGGCCGCCCGCCGCGAGGAACGGCGAACGAAGCGGCTCCGGCGAACCTTACAGGACGGGAGAGCCGCGCGGTTCCGTTGACGGGCGCAGGGCAACCTGCGAGCATCGCGCTCCCTGGCGGGCGGCGCGAAGGCAGCGGCGAGACCGCCGGAAACAGCAGGCGAAAGAGGCGAGGAATGCTCTCAGCGGAAGACCGACTGGCGATCATGGATCTGAGCGCGCGCTACTGCCACGCGACGGATTCCCACAACGCGGAGGCGTGGGCGGACACGTTCACGGCGGACGGCGCAATCGAGGGGCCCCAGGGAACCTCGCAGGGGCGGGATGCGCTCATGCAGTTCGCCGCGGGCGTGAACACGGCCATGCCCAAGGTGCGCCACCACGTGAGCAACCTCGTCATCTCCGGCGATGGCGACAGCGCCACCATGAGCTCCTACCTGAACCTGATCAACACCGACGGCAACGCGACGGTCTTCACCGCGACGTATGAGGACCAGATCGGACGCGTCGACGGTGAGTGGAAGTTCGCGCACCGGAAGATCGTGATCTAGCGCCGGTCCGGCCCAGCCGGGACCGGCGGGCGCGGGAGGCAGCACGGCGCGGGGCGAGACCGCGGGAGGCGGAGCATGGATGTCGGGTTGATGGTCGAGGGCCAGCACGGCCTGAACTGGGAGAACTGGCGGCACATCCTCGCGCTGGCGGACCGGCTGCGGTTCCCCACGGTGTTCCGCTCGGACCACTACTTCATGCTGCCCACGCACCAGCAGGACAGCCTCGATCCGTACCTCTCGTTCACGCTGGCGGCGGCGGAGACGGAGCACATCCGCTTCGGGCCGCTGGTCACGCCGATCACGTTCCGCCACCCGGTGAACCTGGGGCGCATGGCGGCGCAGATCGACCTGCTCAGCGGGGGGCGCTTCGTGATGGGGGTGGGCGCGGGCTGGAACGTGGGGGAGCACGCCGCCTACGGACTCGATTTCCCGGCGACAGGCGAGCGCTTCGACCGGCTGACTGAAGGGATCGAGGTGATGCGCGCGCTCTGGGGCGAGGGGCCGGCCTCGTACGAGGGGGCGCACTACCGCCTCGAGAACGCGGATTGCCTGCCGAAGCCGGCGGCCGGGCGCCCGCCGATTCTGGTCGGGGGGAGCGGCGAGAAGCGCACCCTGCGCCTCGTGGCGGAGTTCGCGGACGAGTGGAATACGCCCGCGATGCCGCTCGAGAACTACCGCGCCAAGTGCGAGGTGCTGGAGCGCCACTGCGAGGCGGTGGGGCGCGATCCGGCGACGATCAAGCGCTCGATGATGAGCTTCGGGCTGGTGGGGCCGAACGAGGCCTCAATGGCCCGCATCGGGTCAGTGCTGGTGAGCAAGGGCCTGGGGGGCGCCGCTCTCGGTCCGGCGGGGTCGGTGGGGGGCACCACAGACGAGGTCGTCGAAATCCTCGGGCAGCTGGCCGAGCTGGGGCTGGACGAGATCGAGTTCCAGCACTTCGACTTCGACTCCGACGAGGTCCCCGAATACCTCGCCGCCGAGGTGGCGGGTCGCGTCCGTGACCTGTAGCAGGGGCCACGGCGCCGGGGAGCGGGGTAGGGAGCGGTGACGCTGGAAGCGGATCTGGAGGCGCGGCTCGAGGAGTCGGGCGGGGAGGGTGTGCTGGGGTTCCTCGCGGAGCGCCTGGGCGACGCGGCTGCGATGGGGACCGAGCTGGCGGACGCGGACTCCGCAGTGTGGGCGGCGGAGCTGGCGGAGACGGGCTCGGAGACGTGGATGAAGGACGCCTTCCAGCGGTTCCCGATCACGAACGCCGAGACGTTCCCCCACAGCTCGCACGTGGACCCGCGCGCGCACGCGGTGCTGGCGACGCACCGGCTGGCGCAGGGCTCGGGGCTCTACCTGCCCTCGGAGCTGCGCGCGATGCACGAGCGCGACGAGGTCTCGCGCGCATGGCAAGCCCGGGAGTGCCTTCGATACCGCGTGTTCGCCACGCTCATACGGGCCCTGGGGGAGGAGATGGTGGAGGGCGGCGTGGGGCCGGCCGCCTACGTCTCGACCTGCCAGGAGACGGCGAAGGCGCTGGGCGCGATCGAGATCGCCGCGCCGTAGCGCCTAGCGGGTCAGGTTGTCGAGTTCCTCACGCAGCTGTTCCATCGCGGCGGGAACCTGCTCGTCGGTGAGCTTCGCGAGGAAGGCCTCGCGGCCCATCATGAGGCGGGTGACGCCGATCTCCTCAAGCTGCCCGAGGGGCATGCGCGGGAGGACCGCCGTGGAGCACTGGATCTGGGGCTTGGGCTTGCCGCGCTCCTCGGCCAGGCGGTGGAGCCTGGCCGCTTCGTCGGCGAACTCCTCGACGGGCGTGAAGCGCCCGCGCAGGTCTTCGGTGAAGTCCATGTGGACGGCGGGGAGCCATCCATCGCAGTAGTTGACGACGCGGTTGAGGACGGTCGGGCCGGCGCCGCCCAGGATGATGGGCGGGTGGGGGTCCTGGACGGGCTTGGGCCACTGCCAGGTGGGGGGGATGTCCACGTGGCGCCCGTGGTACTCGGCGACCTCCTGGGTCCAGAGGACCTTCATGGCCTCGACCTTCTCGCGCATGAGGCGGAAGCGGGTCGAGGGGTCGACGCCGTGGGCCTCCATCTCCTCGTGGTTCCAGCCGGCGCCGATGCCGAACACGACGCGCCCGTTGGAGATCTGGTCGAGCGTGGAGACTTCCTTGGCGGTATGGATGGTGTCGCGCTGGGGGACGAGGGCGAGGCAGGTGACGACCTTGATCTTATCGGTGACGGCCGCTGCCGCCGCCAGCGAGACGAAGGGATCGAACATGCTCTTGTAGCCCATCGGCGTCTCGGGGGCGAGGGGGAAGTCGGTGGCGAGGGGCATGTGCGAGTGCTCGGGCACGCCGAGGCACTCGAACCCGACGCGCTCAGCCTCGCGGGCGACGTTGACAATGCTCGCGTTGTAGTGCGTGGGGGCGTAGTTCAGGCCGAATTCCATGAAAGACCTCCCGGTGGTTACTGGCGGATCCGCCCGATTCTGCGTGTTCGCGGGCGCGGCCGCTACGTTTCGACCTGCCAGGAGACGGAGAAGGCGCTGGGCGCGATCGAGATCGCCGCGCCGTAACTCCTAGCCGGTCAGCTTGTCGGCCTGCTCACGCAGCTCTTCGAGCACAGGGCGCACGCCCTCGTTGTCGACTTCGCCGAGCATACCGCCGATGCCCATCATGATGCGCGTGACCCCCAGCTCCTCGAGCTGCTCGAGGGGGATGCGCTTCAGAATTTCGGACCCACACTGGATCTGGGGCCTCGGGCGGCCGCGCTCCTCGGCCATTCGCTGCAGCTTTGTCGCTTCGTCGACGAACTCCTCTACAGGGGTGAAGCGGCCGCGCAGGTCTTCGGTGAAGTTCATGTGGACGGCGGGGAGCCATCCGTCGCAGTAGTTGACAATGCGGTTGAGGACGTTCGGGCCGGCGCCTCCCATGAGGATGGGCGGGTGGGGATCCTGCACGGGCTTGGGCCACTGCCAGGTGGGGGGAATGTCGACGTGGCGCCCGTGGTACTCGGCGACCTCCTGGGTCCAGAGCACCTTCATGGCCTCGACCTTCTCGCGCATCAGGCGGAAGCGCGTGGAGGGGTCTGTGCCGTGGGCCTCCATCTCCTCGTGGTTCCAGCCCGCGCCGATGCCGAGCACGACGCGCCCGTTGGAGATGCGGTCGAGGGTCGAGACTTCCTTGGCGGTGTGGATGGGGTCGCGCTGGGGGATGAGGGCGATGGAGGTGCCGACCTTCAGGTTCTCCGTGACGGCGGCGGCGGCGGCCAGCGCGACGAAGGGGTCGTACATGCTCTTGTAGCCCATGGGCGTCTCGGGAGCGAGGGGGAAGTCGGTCGCGAGGGGCATGTGCGAGTGCTCGGGGATGAAGAGGGACTCGAACCCGAAGCGCTCAGCCTCGCGGGCGACGACGATCGGGCTCGCGTTGTAGTGCGTAGGGGAGTAGCTCAGGCCGAATTCCACGTAGACCTCCTGGGTTGGGGGCAGGGGAACTCCCCGCCCGATGGACGGCGCCTAGCCTACCGGTTCGTGTGTTCAGCCGCGCCGCAGACGGCGTGCCGTGGCGTCAGGACGGTGGCTCCCAGATGGCCGGTCGGGAGTGGAAGGCGGACCAGGCGAACCAGAACTGCGTGCTGTGTTCGACAGGGGGCAGGCGCGAGCCGGCCAGGGGTCCGGAGAGGGCGAGCCCGGTGACGTCCCAGAGGGAGCCCGTCTCCTCGTCGCGGAAGCGCCCGACGCCGGCGGCGGCGAAGGTCAGCGTGCGGCCACCGGCCTCGGGGAGGTAGGCGGCGGCGCTGCCGATGTCGCGCGAGGCCGCGATGTCGATGTCATCGAGCGGAGAGAGCGTGCCCGGCGCCCAGAACACCACGACCTCGACCCCGTCGAGGTCCACGGTCGCAAGGGCGACCTCGCTGAGTGTCGAGAACGGGATCGCCAGGTTGATGTTGATGTCCTCGGCCGAGAGCGTGACGACGCGTTCGAGGGGTGGCAGGCGCGAGTCGGCCCGGCGCAGGAAGAAACGGGGAACGCCGCTGCTGTCGTAGTTGGGATAGGGGTTACTGCCGTAGATGTAGTTGAAGTCGGTCTCCTCCGTGAGGATGTCGGCATCGGGGAACGATCGCTTGAAGTCGCCGTAGGCGAGGACGCTCATGGGGAGCGCCTGGAGTTGGACGCCCGCGTGGCGACCGACGATGCCCTCGCCGGTGGCCTGCTGCCACCAGGTCTCGGTCTGGCGGTCCCACATGATCAGGTCGGAGTGGCGCAGGTTGCCGGAGACGCCGAAGTCGAGCACGACGCCTTCGACGCGGCGGTCGAAGGCGAGGGCGGTGTTGCAGAGCGGGCAGAAGGAGGCGACGACGGGCACACCGGCGACCTCATCGTTGACGATCTCGTGGAAGGTGAGGATGTGGAGGGGATAGCCGCGGGCGACATCGCCGATGCGGAGGACGGCGATGGGGAAGTTCTCGGCGTAGTCCACGGCACCGACCGGCGCGAAGCGAGCGACGCCGTAGGGGCCGTCGCTGGAGACGGCCCCGGGGGAGTCGAGGGCGAGGATGCAATCGCGGCCCCCGCAGCCGCGCACGATCTGGCCGAAGGGCACGGTGTGGCGCGACCAGTCCTGGTCGGGCCAGTCGCGGCAGAAGTCGGGGGGCAGGCGGACGATATCGACCTGGCCGGAGGGGTCGGTGTGGTGGGCATAGGGGCACTCGCCGTCCTCTGCGTCGACAGCGGTCGTGGCGGGGGCCGGGGTGGGGGTGGCGCGGGGGGGCGCGGGGGCGCCGTCGCCACAGGCGGCCACGAGCACCAGGGCCGCGAGGAGAAGATGGAGCAGGCGGTTCACGAGAACGATGCTACCGCCCCGGCGGGACCGCGCACGCGTGGCGCCGGTCGCCGGGTAAAGGCAAGGCCCGCCCTCTCGGGCGGGCCTTGCTGTGCTGGATGAGCGCCCTCGGGCGCTCAAGGGGCGAAGGGATTAGCCCTGCTGGAGCCACATGGCCTCGCGGCGCCGGTCGTAGAAGTTTTGCCAGTCGGCAACGCCCTGGTCCTGGAGCCGGGCACTGAAGCCGTAGTAGGAGACGGTGCTGATGGGCAGCTTCCAGTTGCACCAGTGACGATCGAGGATCCAGGTCTGCACCTCGGTGAGGAGCGCGGCGCGGGCTTCAATGTCGGTTTCGGCCTCCTGCGCGCTCAGCATGTCCGCGATCTCCTGGGAATCCGCGGCGATCTCCTTGCGAGGCGACTCGATGAAGTGGTTGAAGGCGTTGAAGCCATACGCCCGCGGGTCGTAGTGGATGAGGTGGGTATCGTTGGGGACACCGCTAGTGCCGCCCGAATCGCCCGTGCCGTAACTGAGAAGCTCCCAGTCCTTCACGTCTTCCTGACGGTCGACCGCACGGGCCGCCCACGTGTTCGAGTCAGTCGCCTCGACCTCGGTCTCGATGTCGAGCGCCTTCGCCAGCGACTGGGCCACGTAGTCGCTGATCTCGAACTGTAGCGGTGAGGCGCTCGACTGGAAGAGCTTGATGCTGTCGACGGGTACCTCGAAATCGGCGGCCGCCCAGAGCTTCCGCGCTTCCGCTGGGTCGTAGCGGAACCACTCCTTCAGATCTTCCTGGCCGAGCTTCTGGTAGGCCGGGAGGAGGTCGGAGATGGGCGCGGCGTACCTGCCGCCGAAGGGACGGAGGGCGGCGATGAAGCCCTCGTAGTCGACGGCCTTCTGCAGCGCCTGCCGGGAGCGCTTGTCATGGAACTTGCCGCCATCCATGCCCTGCCCGGCAAAGCCGCCCGCGGGAACCTCGACCACGGAGATATGGTCGAGGCCCTCGAATTCGGGCAGCTCCAGCGGGTCGACCGCTGTGAAGACATCGAGGTCGCCAGCCAGGAACGCAGCCTTGGCGGCCACCTGGTCGGGAATCACGCGGGTCTCCCACGCGTCGACGTAGGGCCCGTCCTCGACGAAGCCGTCGTCCGCCGGGGTGTGCTTGTGGTAGTCGGGCCAGCGCTCCACGCGCGTGCCCGTCGTGTCCCGCTTGGTGAGCGTGTAGGGGCCGCTGCCCGAACCGGGGGGCAGCGTCTGCACGCTTTCCACATCCTCGATTGTCCCGTCCGCGTGCTCGTAGGAGCCCTCGAACTTGCCGTGCTCCTCCACGATCCGCGGGTTCAGGAAGGAGTAGTAGTGGCGCGCGCGGTAGACGGGGGCATCCGCGTTGGGGCGGTTCCAGTTCTCCGTCACCGTCAGCTCGTCCGTCGCCTCGAAGCTATCGACGAAGGCATAGCCGGTACGGGTGGTGTGCGTACCATCCAGCGCCCGGTAGAGCTTCTCCAGGCGGCCGAAGCTGAAGGCGACGGCCTCGGAGCCCAATGGATCGTCGTTGTGGAACTTCATGCCCGGGCGGATGCTCCACACGAAGGTCGTGGGATCGACCTGCTCGAAGCCGACCATGCCGTCCATGGCGATGAGGTTCTTGGTGGGCTGGTAGGTGTAGGGCTGGGTCATCGTCGAGTAGATGATCTCGGTGTTGTTGACGTGGAAGACGCCCGGGTCGAGACCGGCATCCTCCTCCGTCTTCCACAGCTTGAGCGTGCCGCCGCGCTTGGCGGCCTCGGGATCGACGGTGGGCTCGGGTGTGGGCTCGGGCGTGGCCTCTGCCGTTGCCTGAGTCGCCACAGGCTCGTCGTCGTCATCGTCATCATCGTCCCCGCAACCCGCGAGGATTGCGGCGGAGCCGGCCGCGGCTACGCCGCTCCCGACCAGGAAACTGCGACGGCTCACCGGGCGGCGCCGCAGCCTCTTCCAATAGTTTTCGTTATCGCGCATGGAAGTGACCCCTCCAAGAGTTGGGAATTGGCACAGTATACGCATGGGCGCAAGAGGGTTATGCAAATCGGTCGCAGAGAGCAGCACGTGAAAGGGCCCGCCCCATGGGGCGGGCCCTCTGCATGCTGGCCGGGCGCTCAGGAGCGCCCGGCGGACGGATAGGCTAGCTCTGGAGCCACATGGCCTCGCGGCGCAGGGAGTACTGGTTGAGCCAGTCGGCAATGCCCTGGTCCTGGAGCCTCGCGCTGAAGCCGTAGTACGAGACGGTGCTGATGGGGAGACCCCAGTTGCACCAGTGGTTGTCGAGGATCCAGGTCTGCACGCCCGTCAGAAGCTCGGCGCGGGCCTCGGGGTCCGTCTCCGCTTCCTGGGCGTTCAGCATGTCGATGATGGTCGCTGAGCCCTCGGCGATCTCGGGACGTGGCGACTCCGCGTAGTGGTTGAACGCGTTGAAGCCGTAGGCCCGCGGGTCGTAATTGATGAGGTGCGAGTCGTTGGGAACGCCCGACGTGCCGCCAATATCACCCGTGCCGTAACTGAGAATCTCCCAGTCCTTCACGTCCGTGCTGCGGTCGACGGCGCGGGCCGCCCAGGTGTTGACGTCGACGGCCTCGACCTCGGCGGTGATGCCCAGGGGGCCCAACGCCTTGCCCAGCGACTGCGCCATGAAGTCGCTGATCTCGTGCTGCAGCGGCGCGCCCGTGGACTGGAACACCTTGATGTTGTCGACGGGAACCTCGAAGTCGGCGGCCTGCCACAGCTTCTGCGCTTCCGCCGGGTCGTAGTGCATCCAGGACCGCATGTCTTCCTGGCTGAGCTTCTGGTACGCCGGGAGAAGGTCGGAGATGGGCCCGGCGAGTTTGCCGCCGAGCGGGCGGATGGCCGCGATGAAGCCCTCGTAGTCGAAGGCCTTCTGCAGGGCCATGCGCGAGCGCTTGTCGTGGAACTTGCCGCCGTCCATGCCCTGCGAGGAGCGACCACCGGCGGGAACCTCGACCACCTTGACGTGGTCCAGGCCATCGAACTCGGGAAGCTCCAGCGGGTCGACCGAGGTGAAGACGTCGAGGTCGCCCGCGAGGAAGGCGGCCTTGGCCGCCACCTGGTCGGGGATGATGCGCGTCTCCCAGGCGTCGATGTAGGGGCCGTCCTCGACGAACCCGTCGTCCGCCGGAGTGTGCTTGTGGTAGTCGGGCCAGCGCTCCACGCGCGTGCCCGTCGAGTCCCGCTTGGTGAGCGTGTAGGGGCCGCTGCCCGAACCGGGGGGCAGCGTCTGCACGCTTTCCACATCCTCGATTGTCCCGTCCGCGTGCTCGTAGGAGCCCTCGAACTTGCCGTGCTCCTCCACCATCCGCGGGTTCAGGAATGAGTAGTAGTGGCGCGCGCGGTAGACGGGGGCATCCGCGTTGGGGCGGTTCCAGTTCTCCGTCACCGTCAGCTCGTCCGTCGCATCGAAGCTGTCGACGAAGGCGTAGCCGGTGCGGGTGGTGTGCGTGCCGTCGAGCGCGCGGTAGAGCTTCTCCAGGCGGCCGAAGCTGAAGGCGACGGCCTCGGCGTCCACGGCATCGCCGTTGTGGAACTTCATGCCGGGGCGGACGCTCCAGACGAAGGTGGTGGGGTCGACCTGCTCGAAGCCGACCATGCCATCCATGGAGAAGAGGTTCTTGGTGGGCTGGTAGGTGTAGGGCTGCGTCATCGTCGAGTAGATGACCTCGGTGTTGGCCACGTGGAACACACCGGGGTCGAGTCCCGCATCCTCTGCCGTCTTCCAATTCTTGAGGGTACCGCCGCGCTTGGCCGCCTCGGGATCGACGGTCGGTTCGGGCGTGGGCTCGGGCGTGGCCTCGGCCGTTGCCTGCGTCGCCGCCGGGGCAGCATCGTCGTCGTCGTCGTCATCGTCGCCGCAGCCGGCGAGGATGGCGGCGGAGCCGGCGGCGGCCACACCGCTGCCGACCAGGAAGCTCCTCCGGCTCAGCGGCCGGCTACGAAGCCTCTTCCAGTAGTTCTCGTTGTCACGCATACGCGCCCTTTCCCCAGATTTGGGATGCGGGGATTATACGCCCGCGCATTCCGTTAGGGGAATGCAAAAGAGAGGGGAATGCAAAAGAGAGGGCCCGCCCCGTTGGGCGGGCCCTCTGCGTGCTGGCTGGGCGCTAGGGGAGCGCCCAGCAGACGGATTGGCTAGCTCTGGAGCCACATGGCCTCGCGGCGCAGGCTGTAGCCGTTGAGCCAGTCGGCGACGCCGGCGTCCTGGAGCCGTGAGCTGAAGCCGAAGTACGACACCGAACTGACGGGCAGCCGCCAGTTGCACCAGTGCCGGTCCAGAATCCAGGTCTGCACCTCGGTGAGGAGGACGGCGCGGGACTCGGGGTCCGTCTCCGCCTCCTGGGCGTTCAGCATGTCGATGATCGTGGCCGAGTCCTCGGCGATCTCCTTGCGGGGCGACTCGAGGTAGTGATTGAACGCGTTGAAGCCGTAGGCGCGCGGGTCGTAGTTGATGAGGAAGGTGCCGTTGGGGATTCCGCTCGTGCCACTGCGATCACCGGTGCCGTAGCTGAGAAGCTCCCAGTCCTTCACGTCCTCCTGACGGTCGACCGCGCGGGCCGCCCAGCTATTGCCGTCAACGGCCTCCACCTCGGTCGTGACGCCCAACGGCCCCAGCGCCTTCGCCAGCGACTGCGCCATGAAGTCGCTGATCTCGTGCTGCAGGGGCGCGCCCGACGACTGGAAGATCTTGATGTTCTCGACGGGAACCTCGAAGTCCGCCGCCTGCCACAGCTTCTGGGCCTCCGCCGGGTCGTAGCGGTACCACTGCTGCAGGTCTTCCTGGCTCAGCTTCTGGTAGGCCGGCAGGAGGTCGGTGATGGGGGCGGCGTACTGGCCGCCGAGCGGGCGGATGGCCGCGATGAAGCCCTCGTAGTCAAGCGACTTCTGCAGGGCCTGGCGCGAGCGCTTGTCGTGGAACTTGCCGCCGTCCATGCCCTGCATGCAGAGCCCGCCATCCCCCGGAACCTCGACGATGTTGAGATGGTCCTGGCCCTCGAACTCTGGGATCTCGAGGGGGTCGACCGTCGTGAAGATGTCGAGGTCGCCGGCCAGGAAGGCGGCCTTGGCCGCCACCGAGTCGGGAATCACACGCGTCTCCCAGGCCTCGATGTACGGTCCGTCCTCGACGAAGCCGTCGTCCGCCGGGGTGTGCTTGTGGTAGTCCGGCCAGCGCTCGATGCGCGTCCCGGTCGAATCCCGCTTGGTCATCGTGTAGGGGCCGCTGCCCGAGCCGGGCGGCAGCTGCTGCACGCTGGCGACATCCTCGATCGTCCCGTCCGCACGCTCGTAGGAGCCCTCGAACTTGCCGTGCTCCTCCACGATCCGGGGGTTCAGGAAGGAGTAGTAGTGGGCCGCGCGGTACACGGGAGCATCCGCGTTCGGCCTCGCCCAACTCTCCGTCACGGTCAGCTCGTCGGTCGCGTCGAAGCTGTCGACGAAGGCGTAGCCGGTGCGGGTGGTGTGCGTCCCGTCCAGCGCGCGGTAGAGCTTCTCCAGGCGGCCAAAGCTGAAGGCCACGGCCTCGGCGTCCAGCGGATCGCCGTTGTGGAACTTCATGCCGGGGCGGACGCTCCACACGAAGGTTGTCGGATCGACCTGCTCGAAGCCGACCATGCCATCCATGGAGAAGAGGTTCTTCGTCGCCTGATACGTGTAGGGCTGCGTCATCGTGGCGGCGTGGATCTCGCGGTTGTTCAGGTGGAACACACCCGGGTCGAGCCCCGCGTCCTCCTCCGTCTTCCAGTTCAGCAGCGTGCCGCCGCGCTTGGCCGCGTCGGGATCCACGGTGGGCGTGGGCTCAGGCGTGGCGGCCTCGGTGGCGGCCTCGGTGGCGGCCGCGGTTGCGGCCGCGGTTGCGGCTGCGGTGGCGGCAGGCTCGTCGTCATCGTCATCGTCGCCACAACCGGCGAGGATGGCGGCGGAGCCGGCAGCGGCGACGCCGCTGCCAACCAGGAAACTCCTGCGGCTGACCGGTCGCTGCCGGAGCCTCTTCCAGTAGTTCTCGTTGTCGCGCATACGCAAAACCCTCCGCCCAATTTGGGCAATTGCGCGCAGTATACGGAACTGCTCCGTTACGGACAGGCAAGGAAAAGGCCCGCCTCTGGGGCGGGCCTTTTCGTGCCGGCGGGGCGCCGGGAGCGCCCCCGGGAATGATTGGCTAGCTCTTGAGCCACATGGACTCGCGGCGCATGTTGTACATGTTCACCCAGTCCTTAATGCCCTGGTCCTGGAGCCTCGAGCTGAAGCCGAAGTAGGCCACCGAGCTGACGGGCAGCCGCCAGTTGCACCACTGCCGGTCGAGGATCCAGGTCTGCACCTCGGTGAGGAGGACGGCGCGGGCCTCGGGGTCGGTCTCCGCCTCCTGGGCGTTCAGCATGTCGATGATCGTCGCCGAGTCCTCGGCGACCTCCTTGCGGGGCGACTCGAGGAAGTGGTTGAACGCGTTGAAGCCGTAGGCCCGCGGGTCGTAGTCGATGAGGTACGAGTCGTTGGGGATGCCCGTCGTGCCCCCCCGATCGCCCGTGCCGTAACTGAGGAGCTCCCAGTCCTTGACGTCCTCCTGACGGTCGACCGCGCGGGCCGCCCAGGTGTTGCCGTCAACGGCCTCGACCTCGGTGGTGACGCCCAGGGGCCCCAGCGCCGTGGCAAGCGACTGCGCGACGTAGTCGCTGATCTCGTGCTGCAGCGGAGAGCCCGACGACTGGAAGATCTTGATGTTATCGACCGGAACCTCGAATTCCGCGGCCTGCCACAGCTTCTGCGCCTCGGCCGGGTCGTAGCGGAACCACTCCTTCAGGTCTTCCTGGCCCAGCTTCTGGTAGGCCGGAAGGAGGTCGGAGATGGGGGCCGCGTACTGGCCGCCGAGGGGGCGGATGGCCGCGATGAAGCCCTCGTAGTCGAACGCCTTCTGTAGCGCCATGCGCGAGCGCTTGTCGTGGAACTTACCGCCGTCCATGCCCTGCATGGCGCGCCCACCACCGGGAATCTCGACGATGTTGAGGTGGTCCTGGCCCTCGAACTCGGGCAGCTCCAGGGGGTCGACGGTCGTGAAGATATCGAGGTCGCCCGCCAGGAACGCGGCCTTGGCCGCCACCTGGTCGGGGATGATGCGCGTCTCCCAGGCGTCGATGTGGGGACCGTCCTCGACGAAGCCGTCGTCCGCGGGCGTGTGCTTGTGGTAGTCCGGCCAGCGCTCCACGAGGGTGCCGGTCGAGTCGCGCTTCGTGAGCATGTAGGGGCCGCTGCTGGAGCCATGCGGCAGGGTCTGCACGCTGTGCACGTCCTCCACGGTCCCATCAGGGGCCTCGTAGGAGCCCTCGAACTTGCCGTGCTCCTCCACGATCCGCGGGTTCAGGAAGGAGTAGTAGTGGCGGGCGCGGTACACGGGCGCGTCCGCGTTGGGCCGGTTCCAGCTCTCCGTCACCGTCAGCTCGTCCGTCGCATCGAAGCTGTCGACGAAGGCATAGCCGGTGCGCGTGGTGTGCGTGCCGTCGAGCGCGCGGTAGAGCTTCTCCAGGCGGCCGAAGCTGAAGGCGACGGCCTCGGAGCCCAATGGATCGTCGTTCTGGAACTTCATGCCGGGGCGGATGCTCCACACGAATGTGGTGGGGTCGACCTGCTCGAAGCCGACCATGCCGTCCATGGCGATGAGGTTCTTGGTGGGCTGGTAGGTGTAGGGTTGGGTCATCGTCGAGATGATGACCTCGGTGTTGTTGACGTGGAAGACGCCCGGGTCGAGCCCAGCGTCCTCTTCCGTCTTCCAATTCTTGAGGGTACCGCCGCGCTTGGCCGCGTCGGGATCCACGGTCGGCTCAGGCGTGGGCTCAGGCGTGGCCTCGGCCGTTGCCTGCGTTGCCACAGGCGTCTCGTCGTCATCGTCGTCGTCGTCGCCGCAGCCCGCGAGGATGGCGGCGGAACCAGCTGCCGCCACGCCACTGCCGACCAGGAAGCTCCTGCGGCTGACCGGACGTCGCCGCAGCCTCTTCCAGTAGTTCTCGTTGTCGCGCATACCCATCCCCTCCCCAGATTTCGGATTTGCACATTATACGCGCTGGCTGCGTTAGGGGCATGCAAAGGAGAGGGCCCGCCTTTTTGGGCGGGCCCTCTCGTGCTGGCGGGCGCTGGGGAGCGCCCCCGGACTGATTGGCTAGGTCTTGAGCCACATCGCTTCGCGGCGCAGGGAGTACTGGTTGAGCCAGTCGGCAATGCCCTGGTCCTGGAGCCTCGTGTTGAAGGCGTAATACGAGACGGTGCTGATGGGGAGACCCCAGTTGCACCAGTGGTTGTCGAGGATCCAGGTCTGCACGCCCGTCAGAAGCTCGGCGCGGGCCTCGGGGTCCGTCTCCGCTTCCTGGGCGTTCAGCATCCCAATGATGGTGTTGGAGCCCTCAGCGATCTCGGCGCGTGGCGACTCCGCGTAGTGGTTGAACGCGTTGAAGCCGTACGCCCGCGGGTCGTAGTTGATGAGGTGCGAGTCGTTGGGGACGCCCGACGTGCCGCCCGCATCGCCCGTGCCGTAACTGAGAATCTCCCAGTCCTTGATATCGGTGCTGCGGTCGACCGCGCGAGCGGCCCAGCTGTTGCCGTCAACGGCCTCCACTTCGGCCGTGATGCCCAACGGCCCCAGGGCCTTCGCCAGCGACTGCGCCATGAAGTCGCTGATCTCGTGCTGCAGCGGCGCGCCCGTGGACTGGAACACCTTGATGTTGTCGACGGGAACCTCGAAGTCGGCGGCCTGCCACAGCTTCTGGGCCTCCGCCGGGTCGTAGTGCATCCAGGACCGCATGTCTTCCTGGCTGAGCTTCTGGTACGCCGGGAGAAGGTCGGAGATGGGCCCGGCGAGTTTGCCGCCGAGCGGGCGGATGGCCGCGATGAAGCCCTCGTAGTCAAAGGCCTTCTGGAGGGCCTGCCGCGAGCGCTTGTCGTGGAACTTGCCGCCGTCCATGCCCTGCGAGGAGCGGCCGCCGGCGGGAACCTCGACCACGGAGATGTGGTCCTGGCCCTCGAAATCGGGAAGCTCCAGCGGGTCGACAGCCGAGAAGTCATCGAGGTCCCCGGCCAGGAACGCGGCCTTGGCCGCCACCTGGTCGGGGATGATGCGCGTCTCCCAGGCGTCGATGTAGGGACCGTCCTCGACGAAGCCATCGTCCGCGGGGGTGTGCTTGTGGTAGTCCGGCCAGCGCTCGACGCGCGTGCCCGTCGCATCCCGCTTCGTCATGGTGTAGGGACCGCTGCCCGAACCGAAGGGCAGCTCCTGCACGCTGGCTACGTCCTCGATCGTCCCGTCCGCATGCTCGTACGAGCCCTCGAACTTGCCGTGCTCCTCCACGATCCGCGGGTTCAGGAACGAGTAGTAGTGCCGCGCCCGGTACACCGGCGCGTCCGCGTTCGGTCGCGCCCAGTTCTCGGTCACGGTCAACTCGTCCGTCGCATCGAAGGTATCGACGAAGGCGTAGCCGGTGCGCGTCGTATGGGTGCCGTCGAGGGCGCGGTAGAGCTTCTCGAGGCGGCCAAAGCTGAAGGCGACGGCTTCGGCGTCCACCGCATCGCCGTTGTGGAACTTCATGCCCGGGCGGACGCTCCACACGAAGGTGGTGGGGTCGACCTGCTCGAAGCCGACCATGCCGTCCATGGCGAAGACGTTCTTCGTGGGCTGGTAGGTATAGGGCTGCGTCATCGTCGGGTAGATGACGTCGCGGTTGTTGAGGTGGAAGACGCCCGGGTCGAGACCAGCGTCCTCTTCGGTCTTCCACAGCCTGAGGGTGCCGCCTCGCTTGGCCGCCTCGGGATCCACGGTCGGTTCGGGCGTGGGCTCGGACGTGGCCTCGGCCGTTGCCTGCGTCGCCGCCGGGGCAGCATCGTCGTCGTCGTCGTCGTCATCGTCGCCGCAGCCGGCGAGGATGGCGGCGGAGCCAGCGGCGGCCACACCGCTGCCGACCAGGAAACTCCTGCGGCTGAGCGGACGTTGCCGCAGTCTCTTCCAGTAATTCTCGTTATCACGCATGGGACCGAGTTCCTCCCTGAGTCTGGAGTCTCGCAAGTCGCCACAAGGGCACCACCAGACGACGCGCCTAGTAAGCTCCTTACCCACGAAAAAGTCAACAACCACGGGCCGGAGGGCTCAGGTCAGATACGACCGCGGAGCCTCGGATCGAGGGTATCCCGGAGGGAATCGCCGAAGATATTGAAGCCGAAGACGGTGATGGCGAGGGCGAGGCCAGGGAAGATCGCGAGCCAAGGCGCCACGTTGAAGAAGCGGCGAGAGCTGCCGGAGAGGTCGGCGCCCCAGGAAGGCACGGCATCGAGCCCCCCGATGGGGACACCCAGACCGAGGAAGCTGAGGCTCGCCTCGGCGAGGATGGCGGCGGGAAGCGAGATGCTGGTGATGACGATCATGAGGCCGAACATGTTGGGGGCGACGTGCCGCCACATGATGCGGAAGTTGCTGGAACCCACGACCTGGGCAGCCTCCACGTAGGTCGACTCGCGCAATTCGAGGACCGTGCCACGCATGATTCGATACGTGCCAGGGATAAAGAAGAGGGAGATGGCGACGACGAGGTAGAGCTCTTCACTCTGGAGACCCGGTAAGTCGGGCAGATCGGCGCTGATCGAGGCATGCAGCACGAGCGCCAGGAGGATGCCGGGAATCGCGATCAACATGTCCGCGAAACGGCCTACGGCGAAGTCAACGGCGCCGCCCGCATAGGCGGAGACGAGGGCGATGAGGGTGCCGCCAAACGTGCCGAGGAGCACGGTGGCAACGCCGATCTTCAGCGAGATTCTTCCGGCGAACAGCACGCGCGACCAGACATCCTTGCCGCGAGCGGTAGTCCCGAACCAGTTGTCGGCGCTTGGGCTCCCGAGCGGAGGGCCAACGGCGAATTCATTCGGTGGCTTCGTATTGAGGACAGGGGCGGCGGCGGAGAAGAAGACGATGAGGCCGATGAGGATGAGGCCGAAGGCCCCGACCGGCTCCCGGCGCGCCCACCTGAGCGGATTGAATCGCTGCGGCGGCGGGATCGCGTACTCAAGCTGGAGTGCCGCCTCGGAAGCGGCCGTTTGCTGTGCGGTTGTCTGCTCCTGGGACATGGCTAGTACCGAATCCTTGGGTCAACGACGGTGTACAGGATGTCGATCAAGAGCGTCACCATGACGAAGACGAAGGAGAAGATCATGATCGAGCCGAGCACGACCGGGTAGTCCTGGTCGGTGACGCCCTCGAGCGTAAGCCTGCCCAGACCGGGAACCCCGAAGAGCTGCTCGGCGATGACAACGCCTCCCAGCACCCCGCCGAGCTGCAGGCCAACGAGCGTGATGACCGGGATGAGCGAGTTGCGGAAGACGTGGACCCAGATGACGCGGCGATCACGGAGGCCCTTGGCGCGGGCCGTGCGCACGTAGTCGGAGAAGAGCACCTCGAGCATGGAGGTGCGGGTGAAGCGCGCCATTCCGGCGGCGCTGGCAAGCGCGAGGGTCATCGCCGGCCAGATGACGAGCGAGAGGTTGTAGATCGGATCAACGGTGAGGCCGACCCACTGGCGAGCGGGGGTCCATCCCCACCAGAGCGCGGGTAAGTAGATCACCAGAATCATGAGCCAGAAATTGGGGATGGACAGGCCCGCGATCGTGATCCCCCGGAAGGCGTAGTCGAGGGTGCTGTTGCGCCGGACGGCGGACAGCACCCCCACGGAGATGCCAATGACGGCCGCGAGGATGATCGTGATCAGGCCGAGCTCAAGCGTGTTGGGAAGAACCTCAAGGATGTCCGCCATGACATCGTCGTGAGGCGGCGTGAGCCGCTCGCCCAGGCTGCCCTGGAGGGCGCTCCAGAGCCAGTCGCCGTACTGCACGTACCAGGGCCGGTCGAGACCGAACTTCTTCTCGAAGTTCTCGAAGGCGCGCGGGTCGGCGTCGCCGACGGAGCCAATCGCCGCGAAGGCGGCGCTGCCCGGGCGGATGTAGAGCAGCATGAAGAGGACAAAGGAGATGCCCAGCAGCATGAACGGAACGGCAATCAGTCGGCGGACGATGTAGCGGGTCATGAGCTTTGACCTGGAGCGGAAGGGCCGCTGCGCCTCTCTGCGCGTGGAGCCCGACCGGTCTCGCCATCCCCCCTTGCACGGCGCGGCTCGAGCGCAGCCCCGCGCGACTGACGGGATTCTCTGCGATCCGTTCTGCGTTCGCAACCGTCCCGCCGGTCGCGCGGGACCAACTCGCGCGGGCAAGCGCCCCGCAGAGCCGTACACTCTTGGCGAGGCAACGAGGGAGCAAGCGTGTGGCTGAGGACCGTGCGAACGACGATCCGGGCGAACGGCTCGGGGAGATGGTGGTGGAATGGGCGGAGGCGTACTGGGAGGAGGAGGGCGGGGCATCCGCGGGGGAGCATCGCGAAGCCGTGACGAGGGCCTTCATGGCGGGGGCGCTGACGGTGTTCCAGCGCTGGGACGAGGTGCGTCCGCTGGTGCCGCGGCGGCGCGTCCCCTGGCGCGATCTGCCCTCGCACCACGGGTAGGGGCGGGCCGTATGATCCCGTGCGGCTGCAGGGAGGCGTCATGAGCGAAGCGGCGGAGCTGTTCGACCTGAGCGGGAAGGTGGCGCTCGTGACGGGCGGGAGCCGGGGGATGGGCGCGGCGATGGTGCGCGGCTTCGCACGGGCGGGGGCGGACGTGGTGATCGCCAGCCGCAAGCTGGAGTCGTGCGAGCGGCTGGCGCAGGAGGTGCGCGCGGAGACCGGACGGCAGGCGCTGCCCGTGTCCTGCCACGTGGGTGACTGGCAGCAGGTGGACGCGCTGGCGGAGGCCGCCTACGCCGAGTTCGGCAAGGTGGACGTGCTCGTGAACAACGCGGGCATGTCGCCCCTCTACGACCACGTCAGCGAGGTCAGCGAAACGCTCTACGACAAGGTGCTCGACGTGAACCTGAAGGGGCCCTTCCGGCTGACGGCGAACATCGGGACGCGCATGGCGGAGGGCGACGGGGGCTCGGTCATCATGGTCTCGAGCACGGCCTCGCAGAGCCCCGGTCCGAACGCGCTCGCGTACGGGGCGGCGAAGGCGGGGCTGAACAACCTGACGGTGGGGTTCGCGCGCACGTTCGCGCCGAAGGTGCGGGTGAACTGCATCGTCCCGGGGCCGTTCCTGACGGATATCTCGAAGGCGTGGGACATGGAGGCGTTCGAGGCGCGCGCGGCAAGCACGATCCTGCTGGCGCGGGGCGGACAGGCGGAGGAGATCGTGGGGGCGGCGCTCTACTTCGCCTCGGAGGCGTCGAGCTTCACCACGGGGGCGCTGCTGACCGTCTCGGGGGGCTCGGCGCACTAGCGGGGCGGGACCGCAGCGCTGTCATAGTCGCTATAATCCCTGCACCTACCAGCTACGGCCGGAGCGTTGCGGACGTGTCCGGCGAGAAGAGGGACAGCTATGGCCGCGAACCGTGAAGACTTCGAAGCGATGCCCCAGGCGGCATGCCCGATGAGTGTGGGAGAGGTGGACCTGTTCGCCCCGGGGGCGCAGGAGCACTGGTACGACTCCTACAAGCTCCTGCAGGACGAAGAGCCCGTGCTGCGCCTGCCCGGCCAGGGCTACGAGCCGGGTGCGGACGCCTACGTGCTGACGAAGTACGAGGACATCCGGCGGGTGGTGCGCGATCCCGATCTCTTCCCCTCGCGCCAGGGACCGGGCTCTTCGGGCACGAGCAAGATCCACGACGAGATCTTCGAGGACGAGGGCTTCGGCGAGGTGGTGACGGCGCGTGAGCGCCTGCGCCCCGACATCGAATCGCACAAGTTGCACCGCGAGCAGCTGACGGAGCCGTGGGTGGGCGCCTCGGGAGCGCTCCAGCACCGCGAGATGATCACGGCGCAAGCCAACCGGCTGATCGACAGCTGGATCGACAAGGGTGAGGTGGAGTTCGTGACGGAGTTCGCGGCGCCGCTGCCGCAGGCCGTGATCTCGACAATCCTCGGGTTCCCGCTCGAGGACATGCCGACGACGAAGAAATGGGAGGAGGCGCAGGTGCGCCGCTTCGTCTACGGCTTTGGTCCGAAGAGCCAGATGGAGGATCCCGACGAGGCGGACAACGCCCGCGCGCTCGTTGCGTTCAACCGCTACATCCAGGAGCAGATCGACGAAAAGCGGCGCAACCCCAAGGAGGACATGATCACGTTCCTCACGAACGTGGAGTTCCAGGGAAAGCCGCTGGGTGATGGCGACATCATCAGCGTGGTCTCGGGGATGCACATCGGCGGCAACGAGACGACGCAGTACGCGCTCACCTCGGAGGCGATGCTGCTGGCGCAGCACCCGGAGATCGTGGAGGAGCTGCGGGCGGACCGCTCGAAGGTGCGCTTCTTCGTGGAGGAGGCGCTGCGCCTCTACGCGCCCACGCAGGGGCTCTCGGGCCGGGTAGTCGCGCGCGACACGGAGATCCATGGGGTGAAGATCCCGGCGGGGTCGCTGCTGCACCTGCGCTGGGCAGCGGCCAACCGCGACCCGGACCTCTGCGAGGCGCCGGACGAAATCCGCCTCGACCGCAAGAATCCGGGCAAGCACCTAACGTTCTCGATCCGCCCGCGCGGCTGCCCGGGAGCGGGTCTCTCGCGGCTCGAGCAGAACATCGCGGTGGACGTGATGCTGGACCGCATCGACGAGATCAAGCTGGCGACAGCGAAGAACGACTTCCAGCACCAGCCGGGCATCATGCTGGGGCTGTACGAGCTGAACCTGGAGTTCACGAAGGCGCGGGAGGCGATGCCGGTCGGGTAATGGGCCCGCTTGAAGTTGCGGCCCTGACTTACTTCTTCCTGATCCTCTTTGTGTGGTTCGGGCTGCCGTTCATTTGCCTACTGTGGGTCGCGAGACAGCGGGGCCGGAGGGGTGCTTGGGCATGGTGGAGCCTGCTTGGTTGGATCGGGCTCGCCGTGGGCCTCCTGATGCTACTGACGGCCCCCAGATTGCCGAAGGCTGAGTCAACGCCTGTACCCAGCGGGGGCGGCGACGCAGCAGACAACCTGCGGACACTCGGGGAGCTAAGAGAGAGAGGCCTACTCACCGAGGCCGAATTCGAAGAGCGCCGGGCCCGAGAATTGGAGCGGCTTTAGGCAGGGGGGAGGACCAGCTAGGAGGCTGTCGGCGTTCGGGAACCTGGGACCCGGTACTCGTAGTTGATCTGGATGAGTTCGTGCGCTTCGCCTTCGCCTGGGGGGACCTTGCCAATAGTGAGCCTGACGACCTCGCCTTCATCAAGGTCGAGCGGCTTCACAGTCCTGAACGCGCCCGCACAGTATGTGGCGGTGCTGATCCAGAGGCTGTTGCGACGCTCGCGAATCGATCGAGCCAAATCGTCCCAGGTGTCGCCCGCATCAGGGTCGCCGTCAGGTGGGAGGATCCCACACACCGTAATCCCCACCTTGGCGCCCTCCTCAAGGTCCGCGACATCAAGAGGTTCGAGCAGTTGGAGCGTTCCGTCGTAGTACCGGGCGCGGACGGTGACGGTAATGATCATTTCAGGCCTCGCTGATCATGATGGCACACCGGCGCTCAGGGGCGGACGGCGCGCTTGGGGCGGCTCGCGAGCCGGGAGAGGGCGGGCTGCGCGAGCTTGACGAAGGTGCAGGCGAGGCGGCGCGTGTCGCGCGGGTCGATCAGGTCGATGACGTCGCCGCGGTGGGCGGCGCGGAAGGGTGAGCGGAGGCGGAGGAGGCGCTCCTCAATGGCCTCGCGGTGGGCGTCGGGGTCGGCGGCGGCCTCGATCTCGCGGCGGTAGGCGGCGGCCACGCCGCCCTCGATGGGGATTCCGCCCCACTCGCCCGCGGGCCAGCCGAAGCGCAGGTTCAGGCCGTTGGGGATGCTCACGCTGTTGGGGGCATCGGCGGCGACACCGTAGGACTTGCGCACGTTGAACTCGATCTTGGGCACCTGCGCCTCGGCGCTGGCGATGAGGGCGCGCACGCCTCGCCGCATCGTCGCCTTGCGCTCGGCGTGGGAGCCGAGCATGAAGCCGGGCATGTCGAGGAAGATGAGGAGGGGCAGGTTGAAGGTGTCGCAGAGGTCGACGAAGTGGGTGTACTTGTCGGCCACGTCGCCGTCCATGGCGCCGGCGAGCTTCATGGGGTCGCTGGCGAGCACGCCCACGGGGTACCCATCGAGGCGGGCGAAGGCGGTGATGATGGCGCCCGCGTAGTGGCGGCGCATCTCGAAGAACTCTCCGTTATCGACCACATGGGCGAGGAGGGCGCGAGCGTTGTAGCCGCGCTTGCGGTTGGGGGGAATGATGTTCAGCAACTCCTCGGGGCGGCGATCGGGCGGGTCGCCGGTCTCCACGCGGGGAGAGACGTCGCCGGTGGTGTTGGGGAGGTAGGAGAGGAAGCGTTTGATCTGGTCGAAAGCCTCCTCCTCGGAGTCGGCCTCGTTGTCGACCTGGCCGCTCTCGTGCACGTGCATGCGGGCGCCGCCGAGCGCCTCCTTGTCGAGCGTCTCGCCGATGGCGCGGCGCACGACGGGCGGTCCGGAGGGGAAGATCTGGGACTGGCCCTTCACCATGACGGTGAAGTGCGACATGAGGGCGAAGGCGGCGGGCGCACCGGCGACGGAGCCCATGATGCCTGCGGCGACGGGGACGGTGCGCAGCATCTCGATGGCGCGCCACCACATGTCGCCGGCGGGCAGGCCCATGTGTCCCTGCGCCTCGTCGGCCTTGGAGCTGTGGCCGACGCCCTCGACGAGCTGGACGTAGGGGATGCCGTACTGGAGGGCGAGTGGCTGCGTGAAGTCGCGGGGATGCTTGCGCACGTTGTGGGGACTGCCGCCGGAGATGGTGAAGTCGTCGCCGCCGATGGCGATGGGGCGCCCGTCGATCTCGGCGAGGCCCATCACGTAGGCGCCGGGGGTGAAGCCGACGAGGTTGCCGGCCTCGTCGTAGTCGGCGGCACCCACAAGGGGGCCGGCCTCGACGAAGCTGCCTGGGTCGACCATCTTCTCGACGCGTTCGCGGATGGTGTAGCGGCCACCGGCGTGCTGGCGGGCGATGCGCTCGGGGCCGCCCATCTCGCGACCGAGCTCGCGGATATAGGCGATGTCCTCGATGGCGCGCTCCCAGGGCATGCCGGGCTTCCAGCTCTCGCGGTTCGGGTCGACGGGCATGGGGAGGCTCCTGAGCGGCTGTTGGCTGTTGGCGGGACGGTAGCACGCACGGGGTAGACGGGGGACACGAAGCCCGGTTGGGCACCGTCGGGGCGGGCAACCGGCTACCATGACGCGCGAAGCGGCTCGCGGCCGGGGCCGCCGCGGCAGGAGGACGGGCGATGACGATGACGCGGCCGGCGATCGATCCGGAGCTCTTCTTCAGCCAGGAGTACGCGGATGACCCCTACCCCACCCTGAAGCTGCTGCGCGACCACTATCCGGTCTACCACAACCCCATCACGGACCACTGGATGATCACGCGCTACGACGATGTCTGCGCGGCCTTCCGCGACCTAGAGCACTACTCGGCGCAGCCGAACGCACTCGGTATCGGGGCGGTCTTCGGGCCGACGCTGATGGAGTACGACGGCGAGCAGCACAACAAGCTGCGCAACATCGTCGCGCCCGAGTTCGTGGGGAAGAAGCTGGAGGCGCTCCTGCCCGTGATCGAGCGGAACTCGATGGCGCTCATCGAGAAGTACACGGAGAAGCACGCCCGCCGCATCGCCGAGGAGGCGGCGAAGACGGGGCTGATCGACATCGTCGACGACTTCGCCACGCGCCTGCCCCTGAACGTCATCCTGGACGTGCTCGACCTGCCGCAGGACGCGCACGACATGTTCCACGAGTGGTATCCGGCGATGATGAACGGCATCGGCGGGCCACCCGACATCCGCGCGGCGGGAATCAAGGCGAACCAGGAGTACCACGACTACCTGGAGCCACTGCTGCAGGCGCGCAGCAAGGACCCGAAGGACGACCTCATCTCGCGCCTCTGCGTGGCGGTGGTGGACGGGCACCGCATGACCTTCCAGGAGATCAAGTCGTTCGCGAGCCTGCTCCTGGTAGCGGGCGCGGAGACGACGGACAAGGCGATCGCGAACCTCTGGTACGAGATGCTGGCGAACCCTGAGCAGTGGGAGCTGGTGCGCGACGATCCATCGCTGCTGGACCGCGCCTTCACGGAGATGATGCGCGTGCACAGTCCTTCCGGCGGTCAGTCGCGCCTCGCCATCCACGACATCCCCTACCCCGAGTACGGCGTGACCATCCCCGAGGGGGCGTACGTGAACCTCTCGATCTACGGGGGGAACCGGGATGAGCGCGTGTTCGCCAACCCGGACAAGTTCGACGTCATGCGGCCCGACCTGTACGTGGGGAAGGCGCTGCGGGCGGGCTACCACGACAACGGGCAGGCGAGCCACCTCGGCTTCGGGCTGGGGAAGCACTTCTGCGTGGGCTACCAGCTGGCGCAGACGGAGACGGTGATCGGGAGCCGCATGCTGATGGATGTGATGCGGAACCCGCGCTTTGCCCCGGGCTCGAACCCGAAGCCGATCGCGATCAGCCTCAACCCGTGGGAGCTCCTGATCGAGTTCGACCCGGCCTGACGTCGTGCCCACTACCGCTACGGCCCTGTCGCGCACCGTGGAGGGAACAACACCCTCCGCCTTCGCGACGGTTACGCGAGCGCGCGAGCTGCTGCAAGGCGGCGACGAGGCGCTGACCCCGCTGGCGCAGGACCTGGCGGCGGGGCTGGCGGGCGGGGGGGAAGACGTCGAGGTCGAGCGCTACCGGCGACTCCTGTACGCGACGGATGCCTCGATCTACGAGATGGAGCCGGTCGCGGTCGTGTACCCGCGGTCGACGGAGGACGTGCGGCACGTGGTGGGGGTGGCGGCGGCGCACGGCGTGCCCGTGCTGCCCCGTGGGGGTGGCACGAGCCTCTCGGGCCAGACCGTGAACCACGCCATCGTCCTCGACTTCACGACGCATATGGCGGGAGTCCTCGCGATCGACGCGGAGGCGCTCACGGCGCGGGTACAGGCGGGCGTGGTGCTCTCCGAGCTGAACAAGGCGCTGCGTCCCCACGGATTGCAGTACCCGATCGACCCCTCAACGGCGAACCGCGCGACGATCGGCGGGGGCATCGGCAACAACTCGTGCGGAGCGCACTCGGCGGTCTACGGGAAGACGGTCGACAACGTGGTCGCGCTGGAGGTGGTGCTGGCGGACGGCTCGAGGGCGACGCTGGAAGGGCTGAGCGAGGATGAGGCGGCGGAGCGGGAGGAGCGCGAGGGGCTGGAGGGCGACATCTACCGGGGGGTGCGGGCGATCGCGCGTGAGCATCGGGCCGAGGTGGAGGCTCGCTTCCCCAAGATCCTGCGGCGCGTTTCCGGCTACAACCTCGACGAGGTGGGGGAGGACGGTCCGCTCAATCTCGCGAAGCTGGTGGTGGGGTCGGAGGGGACACTCGCGACGGTGACCGAGGCGACGGTGCGGGTGGTGCCCATCCCCCCGGTGAAGATGCTGGCGGCGCTCCACTTCCGCACGGTGGTGGAGGCGGCGGCGGCGACCGTGCGGGCGAACGCGCACGAGCCCTCGGCCGTGGAGCTGGTGGACGACACGATCATCGCGCGTTGTCGCGAGAGCGCAGGGTTCCGGGAGCTGGTCGAGTTCGTACAGGGAGAGCCGGGGGCGCTGCTGCTGGTCGAGTTCGCGGGGGAGCGGGCGGAGGAGGTGGGGACGAAGATCGAGCGGATGCGCGACGACCTCGCGGGGGAGGACGGGGCCTTCGAGGCCGTGATCGCGAGAGAGGCGGCGGAGCAGCAGCGCATGTGGCGGATGCGCGAGGCAGGTCTGGGCCTGCTGATGAGCCTGCGGGGCGACGCGAAGCCCGCGTCGTTCGTGGAGGACACCGCAGTCGCGCCCGAACGGCTGGCGGAGTACGTGGCGCGATTCGATGCGCTCGTGCGGGCGCGGGGGCTGCGCCCCGCGTACTACGGACACGCGAGCGTCGGCTGCCTGCACATCCGGCCGATCGTCGACCTGAAGGACGCGGAGGGGCTGGAGCAGGCGGAGGGGCTGGCGGAGGAGGTGGCGGACCTGGTGCTGGAGTTCGGGGGCTCGCTCAGCGGGGAGCACGGGGACGGGATCGTGCGGGGCGTGTTCACGGAGCGCATGTTCGGTCCCGAACTCACGCGCGCCTTTCGCGAGCTGAAGGCGCTCTGGGACCCGCAGGGGCTGCTCAATCCGGGGAAGATCGTCGAGACGCCACCGTTCTCGGACAACCTGCGGTTGAGCCCGGCGACCGTGAACGCGGAGCTCCTCACGGAGCTCGACTTCGGGCTCGAGGGCGGGCTGGCGCGGGCGGCGGAGCAGTGCAACGGGCAGGGCGCCTGCCGCAAGCTCGACGGGGGCATGTGCCCCTCGTTCATGGTGACGGGAGACGAGGAGCACTCGACGCGCGGACGCGCGAACCTGCTGCGTCAGGCGCTGAACGGGGCGTTGCCACTGGAGGAACTGACGAGCGCACGCATGCACGAGGCGCTGGACCTGTGCGTCGAGTGCAAGGCCTGCAAGACGGAGTGCCCCTCGGGGGTGGACTTCGCCAAGCTGAAGTACGAGGTGCAGGCGCAGGCGAGCGCGGCTCACGGCGCGCCCCTGCGCGACCGCGCCTTCGCGCGCATCCGCCTGCTGAGCGCCCTGGCCAGCCCCATGGGGGCGCTGGCGAACGTGGTCGCGCGGTTGGCGCCGGCGAGGGCGCTGCTGGAGCGCGCCGGGGGCATCGACCGGCGGCGGCCGCTGCCGGCGTTCGCGGGGCAGCGCTTCGGGCGGTGGTGGTCGCGGCGCACGGGGCGGACGGGGGAGGCGCCGCGGGGGGAGGCGGTGTACCTGGTCGACACGTTCACGGAGTACTTCCACCCGGAGGTGGGACGGGCGGCGGTGCGCGTGCTGGAGGGGCTGGGGTACGCGGTCACGGTCACGCCCGAGTTGCAGTGCTGCGGGCGTCCGGCGATCTCGAAGGGCCAGTTGGGGCTGGCGCGGGGCTGGGCGGAGGAGAACCTCGCCCGGCTGGAGCCGTACGCGCGGCGGGGCGTCCCCATCGTGGGCACGGAGCCCTCCTGTCTGCTCACGCTTCGCGACGAGTACCGCGACCTCCTGCCGGGCGAGCGCGCGGAGTCGGTGGCGGCGCAGGCCGTGCTGCTGGAAGAGCTCGTGGTGCGGGTGGCGGAGGAGGACGCGGATGTGCGGGAGCGGTTCAGCGCCAGCGCAGGGGGAGACGTGCTCGTGCACGCGCACTGCCACCAGAAGGCGCTGGCGGGGGCGGAGCCGACCCTGCGGGCGCTGGAGGTCGCGGGCTACACGCCCTCGCTGGTCGAGTCAGGCTGCTGCGGGATGGCGGGCTCGTTCGGCTTCGAGCGGGAGCACTACGAGATCTCGCGACAGATGGGGGCGTACCGCCTCTTTCCGGCGGTGGAGGCGGCGGGCGGGGAGACCACGGTCGCGGTCACGGGCGTGTCCTGCCGGCAGCAGATCGGGCACTTCACGTCGCGCACGCCCCGCCACGTGGTCGAGCTGCTGGCTGAGGCGCTGGGCGGGGCGTGAGAGGCGCGGCGGTCGCCGATCAGGACCGTTGGCGAGCGGGTTCGGTGAGTCGGCGCCACTGCTGCTCGTCCGTGACGACCGAGGGTCGCACGGGCTGGGCGCGCAACTCCTCCATCTGCTCCACGAGCCGCCTCACGCTGTCGATGCCTTCCTGCACAGAGATGTCCGGCTGCCAGTCCTCGTAGAAATTCTGGTGGAGCGAACTCGCGTCCCGGAACAAGGTGCGAATCTCCGGATGGTCCGTGTCGCCCGCGATCTGGCTGGCGACGGCGAAGAGGAGCCCGTGATTGTTGTGGTTCCAGACGCGGCGTTCGGCGGCGGCCTTCATGGCATGCGCGGCGGCGCCCCACGCCTTCTCGGACGCCTGCAGGCGATCGCCCTTGTCGAACTCGTCCTGTGCCTGCCGGAGCAGGCGGAGGCTCAACTCGGCGTATTTCTCTTCGTTTTCGCTCTGCTCGCTGGCCGTGACCATCTCAGTTGCTCTTGTCGCATCATAGATGTGTTAGGCAATCAGTTCAATCCGTCTCAGGCGACGGTGAGCGGCTCGAACGACTTGATGGCCGTGCCGATGGCCTCGCGGATGCGTGCCGCGTCCTCCGGGTCCATGCCCTCGAACGAGATGCCCTTGCTGACGAAGAGCAGTTCGTAGGCGAAGACGTTGCCGGCCTGATCAACGCAGGCGATGCGCTGCTCATCCAGCTGGCGACAACCGCGCTCACCGCCCTCGGCCTCGCGAATGACCACGTAGATGGCATCGGCCTGGGAGTCGTAGGTGAAGTACACGGACTGCTCCTTCCTACGGTCCACCGGGAACACGGTGATGACCAGTCTCGGATCCGTTGCGCGCGCCACCACGACGCGCAGTGCCACTTCGTCCACCATGGCATTGTAGATAGGGCGGTCTCGCCCACGGACACACCGTCCGGCGAGGTGAGTATCTGCTCGACCACCTGCTCGCTGATACCGCGCTCCGCCATCTGGTCCCGGGCGTGTCCGGTGTGGACGAACCGCATCGAGCGGCTCTACGGGCCCTTGACGCCCTCGAACTCGGTCATGATCGCGCACTCGAGGATGCCGACGCCGCTGTCGCTGGGGTCGTCGAGGTTGGTGTAGACGGTGGAGAGCTCGGCGTAGGAGCCGCCGCCGCTCATCTGCGGTATCTCGTTGCCGTCCATGTCGAACACCTTGACGGGGTGGGAGACATCCCAGACCTCGCCCTCGACGAGGAGCTCGCCGCGGTAGACGCCCCGCCCGAGGCGGTCGTTCCAGCCATCGGCGTAGCCGCCGGCGCGCATGTAGACGGGCTCGCTGACGACCTCCAGCTGGAAGCGATCGACGCCGCCGCCGGGGCGGGTGAGGTTGAGCTTGCCGCGCTTGAAGCGGGGGTGGCCATCCTCCCACTCGTGGTCCTCGATGGAGACGTCGGTGTAGGCGAAGCTCTCCTTGTCGGAGTCGTAGGCGTACTCGACCCAGGAGTGGATGCCGGGCTGGGCCTGCCGGCCGGTGCCGGAGGCGGTGTAGCGCCCGTCCTCGCCGAGGCGGAAGGCGTAGTAGAGGCAGCGGTCGGGCATGTTGACGACGGCCCAGTGGCGCATGCCGCTGGCGCGGAAGCTGCCCATCTCGGGCTGTTCGCGGAGCGGGGCGACGTAGGGGTTGGGCTTGGCGCCGGTGCCGGTACCGGCGCCGATGCCCCACGAGTGGTCGCGCGTGCCCGCCCAGCCGTCGCCGAAGTCGAACTTCCACTCGCGGCCGTTGATCCTGATCCAGCCGGCGATGTCGGCGGCCTGGATGTAGTTGGAACGCTCGCCCACGAGGCGGCCATCGACGCGGAAGCGGCCGCCGGGGGCCTCGTCGTAGGCCGGGGCCTTGCTCTCCCAGAGGATGTCGAACTCGATGCCGTGGGCGTTCTCGTCGCAGCCGAGGCGGATGGTGCGCATGCCGCGGATGATCTCCTGCCAGAAAGGGCCCACGCGGAGCTCGTCGATGCGGGGGCGGAGGCGGCGGCTGGCGCGCAGGTTGTACTGCTTGCCGTCATCGAGGCTGACGATGGCGTAGGCGTCCATCACGTTGGTGTTGTGGTAGAGGCGGATGGCCGTGATCAGGTTCACCTCACCCGCGGGGTCGCCGAAGCAGAACCAGTAGCCGTCGCTCCACTCGGGGCTGGCGGTCTGGACGGAGTCGAAGGTGTCGACGGTCTGGTGGCGGGGCCACTCGTCGAGCTCGGTGAGAACGCGGGGACGGGGCATGGCGGGTTCCTTTCTCCTGGGTGACCGTGGGTTACGGGCGGGGGATGACGACGACGGGAATCTCGCGGCTGGTCTTGGCCTGGTACTCGTTGAACTGCGGCATCTTCGCCGCCTGTCGGTCGAAGAGGCGCTGGCGCTCCTCGCCCTCGGGGATGACGGCGTTCACGGTGAAGGTCTCGTTGGGGAGCTCGATCGTGACCTCGGGGTTGGCGCGCAGGTTGAGGAACCAGGCGGGATGCTTCGGCCCGCCCGCGTAGGAGGCGATGATGATGATGTCGTCGCCTTCGCTGCTGTGGACGAGCGGGGTCGTGCGCTTCTCGCCGCTCTTCGCGCCGGTGGTGGTGAGGAGCAGGAGGGGCGCTCCCGCAAACCGGCCCGTGACCTTGCCGCCGTTCGCGCGGAACTCGTCGATGACCTTGCGGTTGAAGTCGAGCATCTGCGCGACAGGGTCTGACGTCATGGAGATTCCTCCTCCGGTTTCGTCCGGAGAGTCTAGCGGACGCCGACGTTTGCCAACGCTGGGCCGCAGACTGTACCGAAGGCGGGGGAGGAGTGCGTGGACACGGCGATCGAACGCGAGACGGCAGCGGGTCCCTCCGGCCGCGCGGAACCGGAGACGGTCATCGCGTGCTGCGAGCGGAAGGCACGGGTGGCCGGCTAGCGGTTACCTCGGGCGGGGGATGACGACGACGGGTATCTCACGCGCCGTCATGGCCTGGTAGTCGGCGAAACGGGGCATCTGGGCGGCGTGCTGGTCGTAGATGCGCTTGCGCTCCTCGCCCTCCGAGATGATGGCGTTCGACGTGAACGTCTCTCCCGGCAGCTCGATCGTGACCTCGGGGTTGGCCTGGATGTTGAGGAACCAGGCGGGATGCTTCGGTGCGCCCCCAAAGGAGGCGATGATGACGACACGGTCGCCGTCGACGGTGTGAACGAGGGGGTTGGTGCGCTCCTGACCGCTCTTCGCGCCGGTGGTGGTGAGCAGCAGGAGCGGCTCCGCCGCGAACATGCCTCCGACCCTCCCGCCGTTTGCGCGGAACTCCTCGATCACGCCGCGGTTGGTCGCGAGCATCTCCTCGAGCGACACCGGCGCCGCGGCGTTGCGGGCGCGCATCTCGTCGAGGTCCGTTGGTTGGTCGGAGTCGGACGACACTGATGAAATCCTCCCGCTGCTTCGTCCGGCGAGTCTAGCCGGGGGTGGGCACGGCGATCAGCCGACACGGAGGACGGCAGCGCCCCCGACCCGGCCCCCTGCGAGGTCCGCGAGGGCCTGGTTAGCGTCGTCGAGCGGGTAGACCTCGGTCTCGGTGCGGACCGGGATCTCGGCGGCGAGGGCGAGGAACTCGGCCGCGTCCTGCCGCGTGAAGTTGGCGACGCTGCGGAGGCTGCGCTCCCACCAGAGGAGCTCGTAGGGAAACTCGGGGATGCGGTCGAGGTGGATGGCGTTGACGGCGACCGTGCCGCCCCGGTCGACTGCCCTCAGGGCGGCGACGACGACTTCGCCCGCGGGGGCGAAGGTGACGGCGGCATCGAGGGGCGCGGGCGGGGGGTCGTGCGTCCCGCCCGCCCAGGCGGCCCCGAGGTCGCGAGCGCGTTCCTGGTCGCGGGCGGAGCGGGTGGCGACGAAGACCTCGCAGCCCCAGTGCGTCGCCACCTGGAGGGCGAGTCTCGCGGAGGCGCCGAAGCCGTAGAGCCCGAGCCGGCCGCCCGGCTTGATGCCGGAGAGGCGGAGGGCGCGGTAGCCGATGACGCCGCCGCAGAGGAGGGGCGCCGCCTCGACGGGGTCGAGGCCCTCCGGCAGGGGGAGGGCGAAGTCCGCGCGCACGGTGATGCGCTCGGCGTAGCCGCCGTCGCGGTCCCAGCCGGTGAACTGCGCGCCCTCGCAGAGGTTCTCGCGACCGGCGGCGCAGCGCTCGCAGTGGCCGCAGGCGCCCGCGAGCCAGGCGACCCCGGCGCGGTCGCCCTTGCGCCACCCCGCTACGCCCTCGCCCAACGCCTCGACGGTCCCGACGGCCTGGTGTCCGGGGACGACGGGGAGGCGGCGGGCTTCGATGTCGCCCTCGCAGATCTGGAGGTCGGTGCGGCAGACGGCGCAGGCGGAGACGCGCAGTAGCAGCTCGCCGCGCGCGGGGACGGGGTTGGGGAGGGAGGTGACGGCGAGGGGGCCATCGCCCGCGGGGGCGGGGCGCTCGAGGAGGGCGGCGCGCATGCGTCGATCCTACGAGCGCGAGGACGGGGGCGGGCGTCCGAGCAGGGTCGCCAGTTCCTTGAGGAGGGCGAGCCGTTCGCTCCTCCAGCGGCTGGCAAGGCCGCTGGAGGAGGGCACGACGTAGGGGGTGGTGCGGTCGATGCGTTCCGGTTGAACGCCGTCGGCGCGGCCGCTGAGTGCGGCGCGGGGGAGGCCGAGGGCGTGGCGGGCGAAGTGGACGTAGATGCCGCGCCCGCTGAAGACGGCGTAGCGGGGCTGGGCCGCCTGGAGCTGGCCGAGGAGGCGCTCGGCGCCGGCGGCGATCTCCTCGGGGGTGAGCTCGTCGGCGCGGACGGTGGGGCGGGGGCAGAGGTCGACGAAGCCGATGCCGGCCTCATCCATCAGGGAGGCGTCGTCCTCGGGGCCGGCGGGGCGGGCGAGGAGGCCGCTCTCGTTGAGCTGCTTCCAGAAGACGTTGCCTCTGCGAGCGTAGTAGTGGCCAGCCTCGGCGGAGTAGACGGCGGGGTTGTAGCCGATGAAGAGGACTCGCAGGCCGGGGCGGAGGTAGTGGGGGAGGGTCTTGAGGGGCGTCGTCAATGGTCGGACTCCACGAGCTCGAAGCGCACCCTGGGATCGGAAAGGCGCAGGGCCTCGAGCTCGGCATCCTCGTCCGCATCCGCGAGGACGAACCACAACCGCAGCCGGCCCCCCTCGCCCTCCGGCGTCGTGACCCTGTCGAGGGGGACGGCGTCGCCCTGCGTGAGCTCCAGCTCGACTCCCTCGGCTTCGAACGTCCAGCCCCTGGGGGTACGCAGGGCGAGCGTGACGAACGCCTCGCGGGAAGGTTCCGCACCGGGGTAGTAGGACTCGACCCAGATCGTGAGGCCATCCTCGCTCCACGCCCCGCCGGGAGGAATGGTCGGTTCGTCGAAGAACAAGTTGAGGAGGGCGGGGAGGCCGAAGACCCCGACCGGGATGCCGACGAGCACGCCGAGGATGGCGGCGATGCGGAAGAAGCTGCGGCGCTCGGATGACTCCCTCGACTCGCTGGGGATGGCGACGCGGCGGCGGGGTGGTTCGCTCACGCGGCGCTAGCGGATGCGGGCGGCGATCACGCCGGCGAAGTCGGGCCCCGTACTGAGCAGGTAGCGCTCGTCGGCGGCGAGGGAGCGGAGGAAGCGGCGGAGGGCGTCTGCCTTGAGGCCCTCGGGGGCGGCCACGAGGGGGCCTGCGTTGACGACCGTCATGGTTCCCCCGACACGGATCAGGCGCGTCAGGTCTTCCGCCATGCGTTCGTACTCCCGCCAGCGCGCTCCCACAACGGCGAGGTCATAGGGCCCATTGAGGGCGCGCACCACGGTGGGGGCAACGCCCGCGTGCACACGGACGCGCTCGGCGAGCGCGTATCGGTCCGCCTGGGCGTTGATGGCCGCGGCGAGGCTTTCGTGTCGCACAATCACCTCCAACTGGCCGGTGTGGCCAAATGATCCCGCGACGTGGAGGTTGGCGTAGGCCGCAACGGCTGCGTCCTCTGCTCCGGCGTGGAGATCGCTGGCCACATGCAGGACGTAGGTGGCGCGGGTGGCGCGCACGAGGGAGGCAAGCCAGCGGGCGAACGCCATCGCCCGGAGGCGCCCTTCCTCTGGCAGATCGGCGAGCACGGAGCCAAAGCGATCCGGTTGCGCTTCCAGCAACTCGCGCGCGAACTCTTCGCCGGTGGACATACCAGCATTGTAGGAGGGTGCGAGGGCGGGCGGGGCGTCAGGCGAGGGCGCGCTCGATCAGGGCGCGGTCCTCGGGGGCGAGGTCGGAGGCGAGGGCGAGCTCGCGGGCGGCGGGGCTGATCTTGCGCCACGTCTTGCGGATGACGCCCGCCATGGTGTCCGGCTCGGTGCGAAGGGCGAGGTCGTGCAACTGGGTTTCGAGGAAGACGAGGGTGAGGCCACCCTCGAACGCCTGCCCCTCGGGGTCGCGCTTGGCCGTCTCCTTGCGGATGAGGCGCTCGACGCGGGCGATGGTGTCCTCGTCGTAGCCGGCCTCCTCGAGGATGGCGCGGGCATGGCGGGCGTGGCGGAGCTGGAGGTCACGCCGCCAGCGGAGATAGCCGCGGCGTCCGGCGGGGAAGGTGTCGCGGGGGGACTCCCAGCGGCGGATGTGGTGGGCGCGGGCGGCCAGCAGGAGGGCCTCGCTCGCATCGGGCGCCAGGCGATCGACCCAGGCCATGAGCATGCGCGCGTGGGTGAGCTCCTTGGGTACAGGCCGGCCGTCGACCTCAAGCGTGAAGGGGTCGGGCTCATTCGCCTCGTCGATGAGGGCGATGGCGCGCTCGAAGCGGGGTCCGAAGCGGTGATCTGTCACGGCCCGGCCAGCATGGCACAGCGAACCTACAATGGCGCGCATGAACGAGCGCCAGGCGATCAGGTTCCTCGAGTCGTTCGTGGACATGGAGCGGGACCCCGGAGCCTCCGCGAGCCCGCCCATGAACCTCGCCTCCATGCGCTCGCTGCTGCGGCGGCTGGGCGACCCCCAGCGGGGGCGGGGAACGGTGCACGTGACCGGCACGAACGGCAAGGGCAGCGTGGCGGCGATGGTCGAGGGCATCCTGCGGGCGAGCGGGGTGCGGACGGCGCTCTTCACGAGCCCGCACCTGCACTCCTACGCCGAGCGCATCCGCATCGACGGCGCGCCGGTGACGATGGCGGAGCTGGTGGACGGGTTGAGCGCCATCCGCCCGGCGGTCGAGGCGGAGAAGGAGTCGGCGGGGGGCGAGGTGAGCACGTTCGGCGTGCTGACGGGGCTCTTCCACTGGCTGGCGCGGGAGCGGCTCGGGGACGGCGGCTGGCAGGTGGCGGAGGTGGGGCTGGGCGGCTCCTTCGACGCGACGAACGTGTACGGGGGCGCCGAGGTCGCGGTGATCACGCCGATCGCGCTCGACCACACGTCGATCCTGGGCGGCACAACCGTCGCCATCGCGCGGGACAAGGCAGGGATCATCGGACCGGGTTCGACCTGCGTGCTCGCCCCTCAGCCCGATCCCGCCGTGACGCAGGTGGTGCGCGACCGCTGCCGCGAGGTGGGCGCGACGTTGACGCTGGTGGACGAGGAGTGGAGCAGCGACGTGCTGGAGCGGTACGTCTTCGGGCAGTCGTTCCTGCTGCACGGGCCGGGGGGCTCGCGGGAGCTGCGCACGCCGCTGCTGGGGACCCACCAGGTGGGGAACGCGGCGACGGCGGTGGCGGTGGCGCAGGAGTTGCGCGCGCGGGGCGCCCCGATCGACGACGACGGGATCGCCGGAGGCATCGCGCGGACGCGGGTGGCGGGGCGGCTGGAGGTCATGGGGCAGCGGCCCCTGGTGGTGGCCGACGGAGCGCACAACCCGGCGGCGGCCGCCGCCCTGGCGGAGGCGCTGCGCGACTACCTGGAGTGGCGGCGCTGCTTCTTCGTGCTGGGGGCGATGGGGGGCAAGGACCTGCGCGGCATCGGCTACAAGCTGGCGGGGCTGGCGAGCGCCATCTGGTGCTGCGGACTCGAGTCGCGGCGGGCGCGCGATCCCGCGGAGATGGCGGCGGAGCTGGCGCCGCTCACCCCCCACGTGGAGATCGCGGCGAGCGTCGCGGAGGGAATCGCGCAGGCCCGTCGGCGAGCGGAGGAGGCGGACCTGATCTGCGTGACGGGGTCGCTCTACGCGGTGGCGGCGGCACGGTCGGCGGTGCTGGGCGAGAGCGTGACGCGGAGGCAAGGTTGACGCGGGTGGACCCAGACGGGGCTTCGCGACAGGCTGGAGCGATGTCGTTTCGGGAGGCGATGGCGAGCGGGGCGTTCCCCGTCTCGCTGGAGATCACGCCGCCGCGCACGTCGAAGCCCGCGGTCCTGCGGCGGCGGGCGCGCCTGCTGGAGACCTGCACGCTCACCGTGAACGTGATCCAGCGCCCGGACCGGCAGTCGAGCCTGGAGGCGGCGCGGGCGCTGCGGCGGGAGGGATTGGAGCCGATCTGGCACCTCGCGACGGGCGGCCGCACGGTCGAGGGGATCGCGGCGGACGTGGCGCGCGCGCGGGAGGGCGGCCTCGGCCACGTGCTCTGTCTGCGGGGCGACCATGTCGCCGAGACGCCCGGTCCGCCGGTGCGCGAGGCGATCAGCATGGTGCGGGAGCAGGCGCCCGACATGGCCATCGGGGCGGCGCTCGACCAGTACCACGGGGACGAGCGCGCGGACCGCATCCTCGCGAGCAAGCTGCGCGCGGGCGCGACCAGCGTGTGGACGCAGCCAGTATTCGAGATAGGGCCGCTGCTGCGGTCGGCGGAGTTCGTGAAGGCGCAGCGGTCGGACGCGCACGTGGTGGCGATGGCGATGCCGCTGCTGACACCGGAGTCGCTGGACGCGATCAGCGAGCGCCTGCGCATCCCCGCGCCGGCGGGGCTGCGGCGCCGCATCGCGGAGGGGGAGGAGGAGGCCTGGCGCGCCTTCGAGGAGACGCTGGCGGCGCTGGGGGAGGCGGAGCTGGTCGACGCGGTGGCGATCATGACCTACCGCGCGGACCCGCCCGAGGGCACGGCCGGTCGCATCATGGGCGCGCTGCAGCGGGCGGGCATCGCGGAGGCGGCGGGCGCGCCCACCGACCGGTAGACTCGCGCGCATGGAAACGAGAACGTTCGGGAAGCTCGGGCCGGTCAGCGCCCTCACGCTCGGGGGCGGGGGCACCGGCGGCGTCTGGGGCGCGACGACCCGCGAGGAAGCCGTGGAGACGGTGCGCGCGGCGGTGGACGGCGGCATCACCTTCCTCGACGTGGCGCCGGGGTACGGCAACGGCGAGGCGGAACGCGTGGTGGGGGAGGCGTTCGGGGGGCGGCTGCCGGAGGGCGTGCGCATCTCGACGAAGCACCACCTCGGGAACGTGCCCGCGGGGGAGGCGGCAGGGGCGCTGCGGCAGGCGCTGGCGGCGAGCCTCGACCGGCTCCGGCTGGAGCGCGTCGACCTGTTCTTCCTGCACGGGATGATCGTCCCGGACGGGTTCGAGGGGCGGGGAACGCCCCGCAGCCTGTTCGTGGAGGCCGCGCGGCCCGCGTTCGAGGTGATGGTGGGGGACGGGACGATCGGGGCCTGGGGCGTGAGCGGCGTGGGGGCGCCGAGCGCGCTGCTGGAGTCGCTGGCGGAGGACCCGGCGCCGGCCGCCATCCAGTGCGTGGCCAACCTGCTCGATTCGCCGGGCGGGATGCGCGCCTACGACGAGGAACCGCGGCCGCGCGAGCTGATCGCGGCGGCGGGGACGAGGGGCGTGGGCGTGATGGGCATCCGCGCCGTGCAGGCGGGCGCCCTCACGGACGCGATCGACCGCGACCTGCCGGAGGACGACCCGGAGTCGGCCGACTTCCGGCGGGCGGCGCCCTTCCGCGAGGTGGCGCGGGAGGCGGGGGAATCGACCGCCTCGCTGGCGCACCGCTACGCGCTTTCGATGGAGGGCATCGCCACGGTCATCCTCGGGGTGAAGAACCGCGCCGAGCTGGCGGAGTGCCTGGAGGCGGAGGCGAAGGGGCCGCTGGATGCGGAGCTGATGGCGCGCATCGACGCGTCGGTGGCGGGGGGTTAGCGGGGTGGAATACGACGTCATCGTCGTCGGGGCCGGGTCGTCGGGCGCGGTCATGGCCTCGCGCCTGAGCGAGGATCGCTCGCGGGCGGTCCTCCTGCTCGACGCCGGGCCCGACTACGCGACGCTGGAGACGCTCCCGGACGACGTGAACAGCATCCACGAGCCGTCCGTGGTGGCGCACGACTGGGGATTCAACGCGACGTTCGTGCCGGGGCGGGTGGCGCCCCTGCCACGGGGGAAGCTGGTCGGGGGGTCCTCGGCGATCAACACGGGGGTCGCCATCCGGGGCGCGCCCGGCGACTACGACCGCTGGGCGGAGCTGACGGGCGACGAGCGCTGGCGCTGGGAGCAGTGCCTCCCCTACTTCCGCGCGATCGAGGACGACAAGGACGAAGGCGGCGACTTCCACGGGCAGGGCGGCCCCATCCCGGTGCGCCGCTGGACGCGCGAGGAGCTGGCGCCGGTACAGCAGGCGTTCTACGACGCCTGCGTGGCGCAGGGCTTCGAGGAAGACCGCGATCAGAACGACCCGGAGACGACGGGCATCACGCGGGCGGCGATGAACCGCGGCGGCCCCAACCAGATGACGCGCTGGTCGGCCAACCTCGGCTTCCTCTCGCAGGCGCGAAACCGGCTCAACCTCACGATCCGCGGTCACTGCCTGGTCGACCGCGTGCTGGTCGAGGGCGGCCGCGCGGTCGGGCTGCGGGTGGAGTGCGACGGGGAGCTGCAGGAGGTGCGGGGGAAGGAGATCGTGCTCTCCGCGGGGGCGATCATGAGCCCGGCGATCCTGCTGCGGAGCGGGATCGGTCCAGCGGAGGAGCTGGCGGAACTGGGGATCGCATCCACCGTCGACTTGCCGGGCGTCGGGAAGCACCTGATGGACCACCCGATGACGCCGCTGCTGCTGCACCCCACACCGGGGGTGGTCGACCCGGCCAAGCCGCTCCTGCAGACGCTGCTTCGTTACACCTCGGCGACGGGCGAGTTCAACGACATGCAGGTGTACCTCCTGGGGCACATCCTGTGGGCGCCGGGTGGGCGCTACGGCACGTGGCGGGAGGACGAGGAAAGCGATCCGGAGTGGGTGTTCGCGGTCGCGCCGGGGGTGCAGCTCCCGCACTCATCCGGGTCGGTCACGCTGGTGAGCACGGACTACACGGTCAAGCCGTCTATCGACCTGAAGTTCGACGAAAACGAAGCCGACCGCGTGCGGCTGCGCGAGGGGGCGCGGCTCGCCTGGCGGCTGGCGCACTCGCCGGAGCTGGCGCCGCTCCACACCGGGCCGGTCGACCTCGACCAGGACACCATCGACGACGACGCGAAGCTGGACGAGTGGATCCACGCCGCGGCATCGAGCATGGCCCACCCGACCTGCACGTGCCCGATGGGCCCCGACCCGGCCGAGGGCGCGGTGGTCGACAGCGAAGGGCGCGTGCACGGGGTGGAGGGACTGCGGGTGGTGGACGGCTCGATCATGCCGACGCTCGTCCGGGCGAACACGAACTTCACCTGCATGATGCTCGGCGAGCGCATCGCCGAGTGGCTGGGCGCCGAACTCGGCTAGCTGGGCAGCGGGCTGCGGACCTCGCCCGGAGCGGCGCCGGTGAGGGCGTCGGGCGGCACGACCTCGCGCAGGTGGCCGTCGAGCGCTTCGTTCCAGAGACGCACGGCCTCGGAGTCGTCCTGCAGGGAGAGACCCTGGCGGGCGGGCTCCTTCATCTCGTCCTGGGCGCCAGCGAGCGCGGCCGCCACCCCGTCGATCTGGGCCTGCGCCCACTCGATGCGCTCGCTCCAGGCGGGTTGCTCCACGGGCGAGTCCTCCTCGCCCCAGGCGGGGGCGAGCCAGGTGGCTTCAAGCAGTGTCGTCTCCTCATCGCGCGGCCAGACGGCGAAGTTGAGAACGCCGCCGGGCGTGAAGGTCACGAGCAGGTTGGGGAAGAACACGTAGGTGGTGGCCGTGGCGCGCAGAATCGAGTCGAGGCCAGGGACGGAGGGGAGGTCCCCGTCGCTGAGGTTGGCCCAGTCGAGCGGGCCGGAGAGGCCGAGCGCCCGTGCGGCCGCCGCATCGAAGGGGGCGACGATACGGAGGTGGCCGCCATCGAGCAGCTCAACATCGGCGGCGGTGGTCGCGAGGGCGTCAACGCCGGGGCGGGGAGGGACGGGGGGCGCGGCCAGCAGGCGGCCCATGACCCGCTTCCAGTTGACGGGGATCGTGACCGAGCGCTGGTCGAGGGTGCGCAACCCCTCGCTTCCCACGGAGGCGAGCTCCTCGGCGGTGGCGCCGAACCAGCTTTCGAGGTCGTCCTCGGGTCCCTCGTTCACAAAGATGGCGCTGTTGGTGACCTCGCAGGCGACAGGCACGAGGGCCCGCTCCTCGCGGTGGAGGTCGACGAAGTCGCGCTCGTCGGGGACGGAGACGAGCTTGCCGGAGGTGTCGTAGGTCCAGCTGTGGTACTGGCAGCGGAGGGCGCGGTTGCGTCCGCGGGGCACGCGCACGACGGGGGCGCCGCGGTGGCGGCAGCTGTTGTAGAAGCAGCGCACGATGTCATCGACGGCATGGACGATGAGGAGAGGGACGACCGTCTTCTCCCAGGTCATGTAGAGGCCGGGGCGCGGAATCTCGTCCACGCGACCGACGAGCAGCCAGGCCTTGCCGAGGATCCCGGCGCGCTCGGCCTCGTAGAAGGATCGGTCGACGAAGCGGCGGGCGGGCAGGCGAACGGGCTCGCGGTCGCCGGCGCCGGCGGGTTGCGCCTGCAACCGGCGGCGGACTGCATCGGAGAACGGCACGCCTGCCTCCTGGCGGGAGCGGTCCGCGAGACTTTACGCGACGGCGGGCGGAGGGTCACCGGGAGGGGCGCACAGGGGCCGCGTTCGCTACCCTACGCGCGGTGAGCAACGCGCCGTCCACCCCACCGCGACTTCCGTCGCTCATCACCCGGCTGACGCGTGAGCGAGACATCGGGCGCGAGCGGCTGGCGCTGCGCTACGCGCGGCGAACGGTGACGGTGCCCATCTACCTGGCGTCCTTCCTGATCATCACGGCGGCGGCGCCGATCTTCCTGGTGGTCGCGCTGACGGGCGACCTGGCACGAGGACGGGGGACGATCTTCGTGCGCTGCATCCTGGCGCTGTGGGCGTACCTGGCGGTGGAGACGTTCGGGCTGCTGGTCTTCCTGCCCCTCTGGCTGCTGGGGCAGGGGAGCGAATGGCGGCGGCTGGCGTTGCACCATTGGTTCGCGCGGGTATGGGCGCGCTGGGTGTTCTGGAGCATCGTGCGGCTGTTCGAGATGCGGGTCGCGGTGCAGGGGGACGAGGAGGCGGCGGCGGGGCCGGTGATCGTGTTCTGCCGGCATGTCTCGCCCGTCGACAACCTGCTGCCGCTCGTGTTCCTGGAGGGGCGGCACGGGCTCTGGCTGCGCTGGGTGATGAACTCGTGGCTGGTTCGCGATCCCTGCATCGATTTCGTGGGGCACCGCCTGCGCAGCACCTTCCTGACGGTGGGCTCACGCGAGGGCTCGCGCCAGATCGCGAAGGTCTCGGCGCTGGGCGACAACCTGGAGCAGCGCGAGGGCGTGCTCGTGTTCCCGGAAGGGGCGCTCTTCACCCCGGCGCGGCTGGCGCGGGCGGTTGCGCGCATGCGCCGCAGCGGCGACGAGGAGGAGGCGAGGCTGGCGGAGGGGCTCCGGCACGTGCTGCCGCCGCAGCTCGGCGGGGCGCTGGCGCTGCTCGAACGGGCGCCGGAGGCGGACGTGGTGTTCTGCGCGCACACGGGGCTGGAGGGCGGCAGCTACCGCTCCCTGCTGGCGGGCGGAATCCTGCGGCGCGAGGTGCGCATCGCCTTCTGGCGCATCCCCCGGCAGGAGGTGCCGGCGGACATCGACGGGCGCACCACCTGGCTGCTGGCGCAGTGGCGGCGGGTCGACGGCTGGATCGAGGAGAACGCGCTCAACCAGGATTGAGCGTCCCGCCCGCGGATCAGAAGACGACGACCCCGCGCGCGTTCTTGCCGGCAACCATGTCCTCATAGGCCTGGGCCACGTCCTCGATCGGGTAGGTGGTGGTGACGAGCGAGTCGAGGTCGAGCTTGCCCGCGCGGTACCACTCGAGCATGCGGGGGAAGTCGCGCACGCTGGCGCCCTGGCCGCAGAACGAGCCCTTGAGCGTCTTCTCCGTGATGGCGAAGAGGCCGGCGGAGAGGGAGAAGGTGTCCTCGAAACGGCCGACGCCGACGATCGTGGCGGTGCCGCCGCGGCGGGCGGCCATGTAGGTCTGCTCCATGGCCGAGCCGACGCCGATCGCCTCAAAAGTGTAGTCGGCGCCGCGGCCGCCGGTGAGGGCCATCACCTGCTCGACCGGGTTGTCCTGGGAGGCGTCGATGACATGGGTCGCGCCGAGCATCTTCGCGAACTCCAGCTTGGCCGGGTTCGTGTCGATTGAGATGGCCATGGATGCGCCCGCGATGAGGCAGCCCTGGAGGACGCTCAGCCCCACGCCCCCGCAGCCCCAGATGGCGCAGGTGGCGCCCGGCCGCACCTCGGCGGTGTTGATGGCGGCGCCGACGCCGGTGATCACGCCACAACCGAGCAGGGAAGCGCTCACCAGGGGGATGTCGTCGTCGATCTTGATGGCGGTGTGCTCGGCGACGACGGTGTACTCGCAGAGGCCGCCGACGGAGGCGAAGGGCATGAGGTCCAGCCCATCGAAGTGGAAGGGGAAGTTCCCACCGACGGTGAGGGGCATGCGCTCGCACTGCGCGTACATACCCTCGACGCACTGGAAGCAGCGTCCGCAGAAGGCGGTCGTCGTCAGGATGACGTGGTCGCCGGGGGCGACGGAGGTAACGCCCGCGCCGGCGGACTCGACGATGCCGGCGCCTTCGTGACCGAGGACGAGGGGATCGGTCCGCGGCAGGACGGACTGCAGCACCGACAGATCCGTGTGGCAGAGACCGCAGGCGCTCAGCTTGACGCGCACCTGGCCGGGGCCGGGATCGTCGACGGTGACGGTCTGGACTTCGAGGGGCGTGCCCGAGCCAAGCAGCACGGCTGCCTTCGCTTGCATTGGATACCTCCGGGGCGCGCCCGCGCCTGGGCGACGCGCCGGGCGAAATTGTACGTGGAAGGCGGACAAGGGGCGGGCGGCGCGGGGTATCATCGCCCCGTGAGCGCACCGTGATCATCGTCCTCCACGGCCAAGATGAGCTCCGCCTGCGGCGGCGCCTGGCGGCGCTTCGCGCCGAGGCCGGCGGCGAGGCGGGGGCGGCCGGCGCCGACCTCGCGCTCCTCGACGGGCGCGACGCAAAACCCGACGACATCCTGGGGCCGGCGCTCACGGCGCCGTTCCTCTCGCCGCGGCGGATGGTGGTCGTGGAGGGGCTGCTGGCTCGCTTCGAGGGCGGCGGCGGGGCGCGGGGAGGGGGGCGCGGGCCACGCGTCGACACCTTCAACCCCCTGCTCGAGGGTCTGGCGGCGGGCATCCCCGAAACGACAACGCTGGTGTTCGTCGAGGGGCAGCTGAATGCAGGTCGAAACCCGCTCCTGCGGCGGCTGGACGAGACGGGCGCGGTGACGGTGGAGCACTTTCCCGAGCTGAAGCGGGGCGAACTGGCGCAGTTCGTGCGGGAGGAGGCGGAGGAGCAGGGAGTCGACTTCCGCCGGGGGCGGTCGGTGCGGGCTCTGCCCGAAGAAGAAGAGTGGCGGCGTCCGCGGGAGGACGACCCGGCGCAGCTGCTGGCGGCCCTCCACCCGAACACGCTGGAGCTGGCGCGGGAGCTGGAGAAGCTGGCGCTCTACACGATGGGCCGCGCGGCGACCGTGGACGACATCGACGTGCTCTGCGGGGGCGAGCGCGAGACCACCCTCTGGGACCTGGTGGACTCGGTGCTCGACGGGGAGCCGGCGAAGGCGCTGCAGGCGCTGCGCTTCCTGCGCTCGCGGGGGGAGAGCGTGAGCGGCCTGCTGGGGCAGCTGGCGGCGGCCTACCGGCCCCTGGCGACGGTGCTGGACCTGCTGGAGGACGGCGCCGGTCCCGAGGAGATCGGGAAGGCCATCCGGCGGCCCTGGCCGCGCCTGCGGGACGCCGCCATCCAGCGGGCGCGACGGCTGGGGCGGGAGGGCGTGCGGAGCGCCTACGAGACCCTGGTCGCGGCCGACCGCAGCATCAAGCTGGGCGAAGTCCGCGACGAGCTGGCGCTGGAGGTGGCGGTCACGCGCCTGCTGGCGCTCGCACCGCCGCGTTCGGGGCGGCGCGCCTCCTGACTAGCGAGTGGCGCCCTGGCCAGCCTCCACCCCTCAGCCCTGCCAGACGGGGTTGTAGCAGGCGAGGGTGCGGCCGGCAGTCGCGGGGACGGGGGTGAGCTGGGGCGGACCGATGTCGCGGCACTGCTGCATCGCCTTGCGGCAGCGGGGGATGAAGGCGCAGTGCTGGGCCGGCTTGTCGAGGTCGGGAGTGGTGCCGGGGAGGGCAAAGAGCTCCTGCCGGGGGGCGTCGAGGCGGGGCCGCGCGGCGAGCAGGCCGTGGGTGTAGGGGTGCAGGGGCGAGGAGAGGACATCCCTCACCGAACCCGTCTCGACGAGGTGTCCGGCGTACATGACGCCCACGTCGTCGGCGATCTGGGAGACGACGCCGAAGTCGTGGGTAATCAGGAGGATGGCGGTGCCCTGCTCACGCCGGAGGGTGTCGAGCTGGTGGAGGATCTGGGCCTGGATGGTGACGTCGAGGGCGGCGGTCGGTTCGTCGGCGACGATGAGGTCGGGCCTGAGGGCGGTGGCGATGCCGATCATGACTCGCTGGCACATGCCGCCCGAGAGCTGGAAGGGATAGGACTTGGCGACACGCTTCGGGTCGGCGAGGCCGACCGCGCCGAGGATATCGACGGCGGCTTCTTTCGCCTCCTTCTTCTTCAGCGTCATGTGGTTGGTCAGCACCTCCGCCACCTGGTCACCGACGGGGATCACGGGATTCAGGCCGGCGACGGGATCCTGGAAGATCATGGTGATGCGCCGGCCGCGGATCTCACGGAGCGCCGGTTCGCTCATGTTGAATATGTGCTGGTGGTCGAACACGACATCCCCGGTGAGGATGTCGGCCTCGTCGGGGAGGAGGTTGACGATGGACATGCCCACAGTCGTCTTGCCGGAGCCGGATTCGCCCACGAGGGCGTAGACGCGGCCGCGTTCGATGTCGAACGACACGCGGTCGAGGGCGTAGGCCGATTCGTCGCGCGAGCGGTAGCGGACGGAGAGGTCTCGGATGCTGACGAGGGGTTGGGCCATGGCAAAGGTGTGGCCCGTGACCGGCGGAAGGCTAGCCGCTGGGCCGGATGGAAGAGATGAATCGCCCCTGAATCCTAACGTTCTCGGGGGCAACGTAGATAGGGGGCATGGAGGAGTTGGCGGGCTGGAGGCGGATGCGGTCGTTCTCGCGGTAGAGCCGCTTGAGCGTGACCTCGCCGCGGTCCTCCAGCCAGACGGCCACCTTCTCGCCGTCGTCGACGGTGCTCGTGAGCTCGAGGAAGACGATGTCGCCGTCGTCGATGAGGTCCTCGATCATCGAGGTTCCCTTCACGCGCAGGGCGAAGACGTTCTCGCGGCCGCGCACCATGTCCTCGGTGACGGTGACGGTGTCCTCGACATCGCTGGCCCAGCGGTCGCTGGTAGGCACGGGGATGGGCTGGCCGGCGGCGATGGAGCCGAGGACGGGCACATCGAAGGTGCGCCCGCGGCGGCGGCCGTCGAGCAGCTCAATGCCGCGGGATACCTCGCGGTCACGCCGCAGGAGACCCTTCTCCTCGAGCCGGCGGAGATTGTAGTCGACGACGGAGGTGCTGCTGATGCCGCATCCGAACTGGATATCGCGGATGGAAGGGGGATAGTCCTTCTCCTCGATGAAGCCGCGGATGAACTCCATGATGTGGCTCTGCTTGGTCGAAAGCTTGTTCATGCCTCGCCTCGCGAACAGATGTTCGTTCGTATTGAACAACACAGCAGAATTATCGTCAAGGGCGTTCGGAACACCGGGGGGTTGTGGCGGACGGTCGCGTGCGCTTTGCTTGCCCCATGGATGCGCGCGCGCGGATCGAGGAGCTCGCCGGTGAGGGAGGGTTCGACCTCGTGCGGTTCGCCTCGGCGGAGACGCTGAGCGGGGCGCGGTCGGCGGCGTTGGAGTCGCGGGCGGCGGGCCGTCTGGCCGACCTGCACTGGATGACGGACGAGTGGATCGACCGCGCCACCGAGCCGGCGGCGTTCCTGGCGGGGGCGAGCACGGTCGTGCTGCTCGCGATCACGGGGCATGCGCCCGATCCGGAGCGGCCCGACGGGCGGTCGCGGGGGCGCGTCGCGCGGTACGCGCGGGGGCGCGACTACCACCGCCTGTTCGAATCGAAACTGCGGCGGCTGGCGCGAGCCATCCGCGAGGAGCTGGGCGGGGAGACGCGCGCCACGGTCGACTACGGACCCGTGCTGGAGCGTCCGCTGGCGGCGCGGGCGGGGCTGGGCTGGCTGGGGAAGTCGACGATGTTGCTGGCGCCCGGCTTCGGGCCGTGGGTGCTGCTCGGGGCGATCGCGACGACGCTGTCGATCGCGCCGGACGCGCCCCTGCGGAAGACGTGCGGGAGCTGCACGCGCTGCATCGTCGCCTGCCCCACGGGCGCGATCGCGCCGGACGGGGGCGTGCTCGATTCACGCCTCTGCATCAGCTACCACACGATCGAGAGCCGCAAGCCCATCCCGCGGGAGCTGCGAGCGCGCTTCGGCGACTGGATCTTCGGCTGCGACGACTGCCTCGACTCGTGCCCCGTGGGGTCGCGGAACGCGGCCAGTCACCCCGACCTCGCCCCCGCCACCGCCGACGACGCCTTCCCCCCGCTGACCGAGTTGCTGGCGCTCGACGAGGCGGCGTTCCGCGAGCAGTTCCGGGGACGGGCCGTGCAGCGGGCCACGCGCGACGGCTTCCTGCGGAACGTCTGCGTGGCGCTGGGGAACGTGGGGACATCGGAGGACACGGGAGCGCTCGCGGGGGCACTCGGGGACGGGGCGGCGCTGGTGCGGGGGCACGCGGCCTGGGCCCTGGGCGAGATCGCGCGGCGGCACGGCGGGGACGGGGAGGCGGCGGGGGCGCTGGCGGCGCGGCTCGGCATCGAAGGGGAGGTCTGGGTGCGGGAGGAGATCGAGATGGCGCTCGCGGTTGTGCAAACGAGCATGGGCTAGGCATCACTGATGCCATCGCCAACGCCTGACTCCGTCGTGACGCTCCGGGAGATCACCTCCGGGAACCTCAACGACATCCTCGCCCTGTCGGTGCACGACTCACAGAGGCGCCTGGTGGCATCGAACGAGCGCTCGCTGGCACAGGCGCACTTCGAGGAGGCGGCCTGGTATCGGGCGGTCTACGCGGACGAGGAGCCGGTGAGAGCCTCAAAGCGTGAGTAGTCTGAACCTCACGAACAGTGAGAAAGCCGGCTCACGCAGAGACGCGGCCGGTGCGTCAGGCCGTTGCGACGATAAGGCCACGTACCATCTCAACCAGTTCTCGCACCCGCTCTTCACTGAAGTCCGCGTCACTGAATGCATGGACAATGGCGTTCCGATGCTTCTGGAGGGCGGTCAGTTCTTGGTACTCATCTCTGGAGATGACACCGAGAAAGGTCGCCTGCTCAAGAGTGTGGGCCGTCGTGGTGATGCCCTCGGTCGGCACGTCCTGACCCGCGATCAACAACCTGAGCGCAGCCTCGCAGGCCGACCACGCGAGCAGAAACGCAGGTTCCGCGTGCCCCTCATTCAAGATCGCCTCTGCGTCGTTAACCCGCTCAAGGACGTTCTCGCGCTCAAACGGCTGCGCCCCCTCGGGCGGCTCCAGCTTCTCCGGCTCCGCCACAAGAAGCAGTTCGAAACTCCAACCGGGCATCGAGTCAACCTCGCGGGCGAGTTCGTCCATCTGCGCCTTCGCCGCGAGCGATGCGCGCGTCTTGACCTCGATCACCTTTACCTGGTTGTCTTTTCGGACAATCAGGTCCGCACGGTACCCCGGCAGGAAGTCGAGGGGAGTGTCGACGGATACGTCGTAGCCCTGACGTCGATATTCCTCCGCTGTCTTGCGGGTGAGCTGGTATACAGCAGCGGTTGTATGCCCCATCAGAACGTCACCTCAAGGCTCGGAGCCTCGTCGACCAGGATGTGAACAACCTGCATCGAGTCGCGAAGGTACCCCAATAGGTCCGCCGACGGATTCCGGATGAGAAGATCGGCATTGAGATCCCTTTTCCGGCAGAGCAGATCGGACACCTGCTCGTCATCGAAATAGACAAGCCCCTTCAGTGCATCAAGGATTGGCTTCGGGATGTTGTCGACGTCAGGCGCTCCACCCTCAAAGAAGTACGTGATCGTCACTGCGACCAAGCCCGCTGCGGGCGCCGCCACGGTCCAACGCTCGCGGGCAGCGTTCTGCACATCCCGTTTCCACATCTCTCGCCGCTCCGTCGAGCGAGCTTGCTGCGAGACCGCAGGCCCACGGATGACGAACTCAAAGGGTATTGACATCGATTCGGTGCCGGAGTCCTACTCCCTCGAGGTTCGCCTCGTGCGCACTGCCCACTGTTGACCAGCAGTATACCGTGCAAAGGCCTCGCACCCGCACGGCTCCCGCCCGTGGGCGTCACTCCCAATCGAGTTGGGGGTTGTCAGCACCCTGCTAGAGGCGCAGGCCGAGAAGCTCGCGGGTAACGGTTCCGTCGGGGGCGACGTTCACGACGACCCAGGTGACGCGCAGCTTGAAGCGTCCCTCGGCCGTCTCCAGCCAGACCTCGTCGCCCTTCTCCCAGCGGTAGTCGGAGTCGACGGTGGCGTAGTGCTGGCCCTTGGCGCCGGTGAATTCGTCGGCCTCGAAGAAGTCGGTCCTCACGAGGCCGAGTCCTGGCCGTTGGCGGCGCTGGCGTCGCCGAGGACGCGGGCAGGGACGCGCTCGGCGATCTCGTGCATCTGGGCGAGAACGCCATCGCGGACGGCCTCGCCGGCGGCCCTGACACCGCCGAAGATGGCGCGCGCATCGGAGCGTCCGTGGGCGATGAAGACGATGCCATCGACACCGAGCAGCTGGGCGCCGCCGTATTCGGCGTAGTCGAGGCGGCGCTGGGCCTTGCGCAGCTGGGGCCGCAGGAGCATTCCGGCAACGAGGTTCCAGGGCGTCAACTTCACGGCCCGGCGGAGCTCATCGAAGAAGAGCTCGGCCACGCCCTCGACGGTCTTGATGAAGATGTTGCCGGTGAAGCCGTCCATCACGGCGACGTCGGCGACGTGGTGGGGGATCTGGCCGGCCTCGACGTTCCCGATGAAGTTCAGGTCGCTGGCGCGGAGGGCGCGGTTCACCTCGATGATGAGCTGGTTGCCCTTGGAGTCCTCCTCGCCGATGGAGACGAGGCCGATGCGGGGGGACCTGATGCCATGGCTGAGCTCCATCACCGCGGCGCCCATGTGCGCGTGCTGGATGAGGTGGGCGGGGCGGGCATCGGCAGTGGCGCCAACATCAAGAAGTATCGTGGGGCCCAGCTCGCTGGTGGCCACGACCATGCCGAGGGCGGGGCGGGCGATGCCGGGAATGCGCCCGAGGCGGAGGAGGGCGGCGGTGAGGGTGGCGCCGGTGTTGCCGGCGGTGACGAAGGCGTCGGCCTCGCCCTCCTTGACGAGCTTCATGCCGACGTTGATGGAAGCGTCCGGCTTCGCCTTTACGGCCTCGATCGTGTCGTGCATGGCGATGACGTCGGGAGCATCGACGATGCGGACGTTGGCGGGAGCGTCTTCGACCTCAGCCCGCACCTCCCGCTCGCGGCCCACGAGGAGGACTTCGACATCGAGGCGCCGGGCAGCGAGCAGCGAGCCCCTGACGACTTCGGCGGGGCCGTGGTCGCCGCCCATGGCGTCAACGGCGATTCGTGGTGTCATCCCGGCTCGCTACGCTCGACCGTTCGTCCGCTGCTCTTCACTGCGCGCTCGCCCCCGCCTTCTCCAGCCGACCAACGCCTCGGGCTAGCTACTCCTTTCCGCGAGTTCGGCGGTAACAATCAGCCGCTCGCTGGCATTCGTCAATGCTCCGAGGTCGTAGTCGCCCCAGGTATCGAGCGCACGGAGTCCGGCGGCCTCCAGCAGTCGCAGGACCTCGGCGCACGTTACGTAGTGAAGAACGTGTTCACTCTCGGCGCGGCTGATCTGGCCCTCGGTCGCCGTGCGTTCGTAGCGGATGCGCAGGTGGCGAGTCTGCGTGGCGAGGTCGTCGTGACGAATGTGCCAGACAGTGAGGGCATCGCCGTCGAGCTCGCCGAAGAAGGCGAGCAGGGGCTCTCCGTTCCCCTCTGGATCGAGCCCGTGGCCGGGGCCGGCAACGTCGAGTGCGAGGCGTCCGTGGGGGGCGATGGCGGTGGCGGCGGCGCGGAGGGCGGCGAGTTGCTCGCCGGGTGCGGCGCAGGCGAGGAACACGTCGTTGGGCAGGATGACGGCGGCGAAGGAAGCGGGGGGCAGGGAAGCGCCGGGGAGGCCGCCATTGAGGAAGGCGAGGGCGAGCCCCTCGGCGGCGGCGCGGCGGCGGGCGATGGCGAGCATCGCGGGGGAGGGGTCGAGGGCGGTGACGGCGTGGCCGGCGCGCGCCAGCGGCAACGCGATGCGCCCCGTACCGGCGCCCACCTCGAGGATGGGGCCGCCGTGCTCCGCGGCGAAGGGCAGCCAGAAATCGAGGTCCGCGCCACCCTCGCCGTGGATGGCGTCGTAGAAGGCGGCGTCGGTGGCATAGGCGTCGGGGGCGGCCATCGCGCGAGCGTACTACGCGCGTCTCGGGCGGCGGGGTTGTGGGGCGCGGGGCCAGGGGCGAGAATCGCCGCTGCAATGGGAACGGACACGAGCAACCTCGAGCAAGCCATCCGCGACGCCGCCGACGAGCGCGCCATCGGCCACGTGCTGACGCGCTATACGCGGGCCATCGACCGCTTCGACATGGACCTCCTGCGGACGGTCTATCACCCCGACGCCTACGACGACCACGGCGGCTACCAGGGCGACGTCGAGGGGTTCATCGTCTACCTGAACGAGGTGCTGCCCCGCTTCGAGTCGACGCAGCACTTCCTCGGCAACATGCACATCGAGCTGGACGGCGATGTGGCGCACACGGAGACCTACTGCCAGGCGCGGCATCGCATCGCCGGGGAGGACGGAGCGCCCGACCACGACAGCATGGCGGGCCTGCGTTACGTCGACCGCTTCGAGCGGCGCGACGGGGAGTGGCGCATCGCGGCGCGCCAGATCGTGATCGACTGGACGCGCGACGACGCGGTGGCGGGCGGGGGCGGGGGAGAATTGCCGGACACGCAGTACGGCCGCCGCGATCACAGCGACCCGGCGTACCACTTCGGGCGCTAGCGGGGCGGTGGGTTGAGCGCGTCGGCGGCGATGAACTCGAGCTGGCGGTCAGTCATCTGCTCGACGTCGAAGATGCGTAAGACGGTGCGCGCCAGCGCCATGATGATGCGCGGGCCGGTGAACGACTCCTCACTCGTGAGGACCGCGCCGCCCTCGGCGGACTCGACCTCCCAGGCGTGGACGGCGTCGACCCAGAGGTAGCGCGCCGTCCAGGCGACGCGGCGGCCCTCTTCGACCTGAATGACGGTGAGGTTGAAGACGGGCAGGAAGGGGCCGCGCCGGACCTGCTCGCGGTAGCGCCTGCCAACTTTCCACCAGCGGCCGTCGGCAGGGGGAGGCTCTCCGATAGGACGCACCCAGCGGATGTAGCGGTCACGCAGGGGCCAGCGGGGCAGGTCGATGAGCGCCTCCCAGACGGCCTCGGGTGGGGCGGCCACGGGCAGGCGGCGCCGGATCGCGAGACGCGGATCGAAGAGGCGGGCGAGGGCTTCGCGCATCGGCGGGAGCCCGGGGGAGCCTCTCCGGAACGTCTGCGGGCTGGCTATCATGCGTCCATCGTACAGCCGTGCGCGGGGAGGAATCATGCCCGGACGTTTACCAGGGCGATCGGCGATCGTGACCGGGGCGGCGCTCGGGCTGGGGAACGCCTTCGCGCGGGCGCTCGCCGGCGAAGGCGCCAACGTGACGGTCTGCGACGTGCGCGAGGAGGTGCGCGATCTCGCGCCTGCGCTTGCGGAGGGGGGCGGCGAGGCGCAGGCCTTCGTGGCCGACGTGGGCGTGGCGGAGGACGTGCGGCGGGTGGTCGACGGCCACGTCGAGCGCTTCGGCGGGGTGGACGTGCTCGTGAGCAACGCCGGCGTCTGGCGGGCGAGCACGGCCACGGACAACCTCGACAAGACGCTCGACAACTACGAGATCGTCGTGAACACGAACCTGAAGGGGGTCTACCTGTTCGGGCGGGCGGTGATCCCGCACATGATCGCGGGCGGGGGCGGGAACATCGTGCACATCGCCAGCGACCACGTCGCGACCTGCGGCACGCCCTACCACCGCTCCCACGAGAACACGCCCAACTGCCCCTTCACGGGTCAGGGGCCACGGCCCACCGGCGGCGGCCCCGACATGGACCTGTACGACGCCTCGAAGTGGGGCATCAACGGCTTCACCATCCCCTGGTCGAAGGCGCTGAAGGAGCACCACATCCGCGTGAACGGCCTCTGCATGGGGGCGACCGATTCGCACATGGTGCGCACCTTCCACGAGCAGAATCCGGGCTCCGGCATCCTCAACAACGCGATGCGCGCGGAGGACGTGGCGGCGCTCATGATCGAGCTGATCGCCGAGGGGCCGGAGGGGCGTACGGGGAACAACATCAACATCGCCGTGGGCCACCCGATCGAGCTGCCGCCGCCGGGCTCTCCCTACATCTACGCGGAGGCGACCGCATGAGCGGGCTTCTGGACGGGCAGTCGGCGATCGTCACGGGGGCGGCGCAGGGGCTCGGGGCGGGCATTGCGGAGGTGCTGGCCGAGGAGGGCGCCACCGTCACCCTCTGCGACGTGAAGGAAACCGTGCTGGAGGTCGCGGCCGGCATCCGCGAGCGTGGCGGGAGCGCGCAGGCGCTCGTGGCCGACGTCTCCCACCGCGACGCCGTCGAGCACGTGGTCGCGGCGGCGGTGGGGGTCGGAGGCGGGCTCGACTTGCTCGTCAACAACGCCGGCCGTTGGACGCAGAGCCCGGTCACGGACGGCTGGGAGAAGGCGCTGTCCGACTGGGACCTGATCATGGACACGAACCTGAAGGGCGTCGTGATGTTCGGACGGGCCTGTGTGCCCCACCTCATCGCGCGGGGAGGCGGAAACATCGTCAACATCAGCACCTACTACGTGCTGCCGGCCCGCAGCAACGGGACGAACCCGGCCGGAACCGACCTGTACGCGGCCTCGAAGTGGGCGATGAACGGGCTCACGCAGGCGTGGTCGCAGAAGCTGGCGGAGCACGGCATCCGCGTGAACGCGCTCTGCATGGGGGCCACCGACACGCCCATGCTGCGCGGCCTCTCCCGGGGCGCCCCGGACCCGGACTTCGTGGCGACGTGGATGACGCCGCGCCAGATCGCGGGCCAGGCGCTCGACATCATCCGCGAGGGGCCGGAGGGCCGCACCGGCGAGAACGTCGGCGCCTGGGTGGGCGTCCCCGTCGAGCTGGGCCCGCGCAAGCCACCGCACGAGGCGATCGCCGGATCGCCGGTGCGGTAGGGGGTGCGGGCCGGATGAGCGAACGATGATCGGGGACCGCCCGGCGAGACGCAGTTTCGGGGCGTTGTGGCGACGGTAACGCGCGTCACGTCCGCGCCCGCGCCGGGGGGGCGGCGGCTCTCGCTGCAGACGTTCTCGGCGTTCCAGTCGCGGAACTTCACGCTGCTGTGGGCGAACAACCTCACCTTCGCGCTCTCGCAGTCGTTTCGCCAGTTCGCCTTCACGTGGCTGGCGCTGGAGCTGTTCAGCACGGGGCAGGCGCTGGGACTGATCATCTTCGCACTGGGGCTGCCCATCCTCATCTTCGGGCTGCCGGCGGGGGCGCTGGCGGACCGCGTAGACCGGCGCCTCCTGCTCTTCGCGAGCCAGGTCAGCGGGCTCGTCGTGACCCTGCTGACGGCTACGCTGATCTGGGCCGGCGCGATGACGACGCCGATCACGATGGGGCTGGCGCTGGCGCTCGGCGCAACGGTCGCGTTCGGGCAGCCCGTGCGGGTCGCGATCGTGCCTTCGCTGGTCGCGCCCTCGAAGCTGCTGAACGCGGTGACGCTGATGAGCCTGAGCCAGAACGTCTCGATGATCGCGGGCCCCGCGATTGGCGGCGCGATGGTCGCGATCGGCGGTCTGGGGGCGGCCTTCGCGGGTCAGGCGGTGCTGCTGGGGCTCGGGCTGCTGGCGCTGCTGCCGCTGCGCGTGCCGGCAGTCGACCGCTCCGGGCCGCGGCGCAACTTGCTCGGGGAGGTGCGGGATGGGCTTGCGTTCGTCGCCGGCCACCCGGGGATTCGCACGCTGATGCTGGTGCTCCTGATAACGGCGCTGGTGATGGCCGGAACCTTCATGACCCTGCTGCCGAAGATCGCGCGGGAGGACCTGGGGGTGGGCCCCTTCGAGACATCGATGTTCTTCACGGCGATGGGCGTGGGCATGCTGATGAGCTCGCTCCTGCTGGCGTCGTTCTCGCGGCTCGACCGGGCGGGGCTCTGGTTCATCGTGACGCTGATCGGCGGCGGAACGCTCAACGCGGCGTTCGGGTTCTCGCTCTGGTACGTCGTGTCGCTCGCGATCATGTTCACGACGGGCTGGAACGCGGGCTTCTTCACCAACCTGAACCTGACCCTGATCCAGGCGAACACCCCGCACGCGGTGATGGGCCGGGTGATGAGCATCTTCACGCTCTGCATGGCGGGCGGCATGCCCCTGGGCGGGCTGCTGGCGGGGGTGATGTCGGATGTCTGGGGGTCGCGCGAGTGGTTCGTGGCCTGCGGGCTCGCGCTGGTGGCGGTGGGCGTGGCGGTGCTCCTGACGCAGCCGAACCTGCGCCGCATGCGCTCCAGCGGGGAATCGCCGACCTAGCCCTACTGGCCGGGGGTGGGAGGTGAAGCGATCTTGGCGCGCAGGCAGCGAATGGCCCGCGCAAGGCTGGGGGCGGCTTCAGCCGCGGCCTCAATGTCCCAGCGTGTGGCCACGAACTCGCTGAGAGTGCTCGTATACGCCGGTCCTTCAGTTCTGCCACTGCCCTGACGAGGAACGATCGCCTCTCGAATGTTCTTGCGACGCGATTGACGGACAATCTCAACGAGCTTCTCCTTCGGATGGAGGACAGCCTCCACATCCGAGGGAATCAAGCTCCTCCTAACCCCGCTCCACGTTGCGAAGCGGGCCTTGTCGCCCAGCAGCCAGGCCTCGACCTCATGTACCGCGACACGGAAACACATTCCGGTGGCTGGCTCTGGCAGTGAGTCAACGACTAGTGTCCTGAGTCGGGAATAGGGGCGATATAAGGGGTGGGAAGGGTATGGTGGTGGCTGCTGGGGGTTTGGGCTGGCGGGCAGCAAGGTGAGTGGCATGCAGACCCGACGTGGACGGCCGACGGTGGCGGTGGTGCTCAGCCCTGATGAGCGTGAGGCGTTGGAGCGATGGGCGCGGCGACCGACATCGGCTCAGGCGCTCGCGCTGCGATGCCGCATCGTGCTGGCTGCGGCGCAAGGAGCTTCGAACACGGTGATCGCCGCGGACCTCGGCTGTCACCCGGTGACTGTGGGAAAGTGGCGCCGGCGCTTCGCCGAGCGTCGCCTGGATGGACTGCACGATGATCCTCGTCCCGGAGGTCCGCGCACGATCACGGACGCCCAGATTGAGGCGGTGATCGTCAAGACACTGGAGGAGACACCGGTCGGTGCGACGCAGTGGTCGACGAGGTCCATGGCCCGGACGATAGGGATGTCGCAGTCGGCGATCTCCAGGATCTGGCGCGCCTTCGGCCTCAAACCGCACCGCACGGAGCACTTCAGGCTGTCGCCGGACCCCCAGTTCATCGAGAAGGTGCGTGACGTGGTCGGCCTCTAGCAGGGTGCTGAAAAAGTCCGCAGCGGTCGTTTTGGGCTGATTTTGCGCCGGTCGCGAAATCGAAAAAGCCAATGTTTCTGGGCTCTACGAGAGACTGCCGGATGGGCAGTCAGACCCTCAGGCCCAAGATCATGCATTTATCAGCACCCTGCTAGCTGAACCCACCGGAGGCGGCCGTTGTGCTCTGCGTGGACGAGAAGACCCAGGTGCAGGCGCTCGACCGCACGGCTCCGATGTTGCCGCTGATGCCGGGCGTCCCGGCACGACAGACCCACGGCTACGTCCGTCACGGCACAACCGATCTCTACGCCGCGCTCGATACCGCTTCGGGACGGGTGATCGCGGAGATGACCCCGAGACACCGCAGCGTGGAGTTCCGGCGGTTCCTCGACCTTATCGACCGCAGCGTTCCCGACGAACTCGCCGTGCACGTGGTCCTGGACAACGTCGCCACGCATCGCACGCCCGCGATCCAGCGCTGGCTGCAACGCCATCCCCGGGTTCACGTTTCACTACACCCCGACCTACAGTTCGTGGATGAATCTGGTCGAGCGCTGGTTCGCCGAACTCACCACCAAGTGGCTCAGGCGTGGCACCCACCACAGCGTTGCCGACCTCGTCAGTTCGCTCCACGGCTGGATCGCCAACTGGAACGAGCATCCGCGCCCCTTCATCTGGCACAAGACCGCTGACCAGATATTCGACAACCTCACCAGCTATCTAAACCGCATTCCCGACTCAGGACACTAGGCAGATATGTAGTTACCGAGTATTGTCCGAATTGGCAGTCCCACCGCGCTGAGAGTGAGCATCAGCCCCGCAATCCAAGCTGTAGATGCCACAGTGAGCGCCGGCGGAGAGTCCACAGAAGGCGTCGAGTCCGTCCACGGCGTAGAACTCGGGTTCTGCACCCGGAGCCAGACCGAGGCGCCAACCAGGACGCAGCTGACCAACGCAGGGCCAAGGATCAGCAAAACAAGCCCAAGCCCACCAGGGTCCTCCAGGAACGGCTCGAAGTCGGCGGACGCGGCTAGTCCGATCAGAGCGATGATGCCAAAGAGGATGGCACCGGCTACGGCACCGGCTAAGGTTGCGAAAACGCGAGGATACAGAGTGGTGCCAACGAATGTAACACCGGCTGCCAGCACTGTTCCCACCCCCCGCAGCACCTGGAGCGGAAGCATCTCCACGCCGCTTTCGTGAAGGCTCCAGTGGAGGTTCCAAGACCACACGAGATAGGAGCCCAACCCCACCAGCGCAGCAGCTGCCAGCAGCGGGAGATAGTGCCGAGGCACCCTGGTAGAGTGGAGAGTGGCGGTCCAGCCGAAACGGTGGCGGAGCAGCACGCCGACGATGGCTGCGAAGGGCACGACCACCAGCTCAATCCCAAAGCGCGTCTCAGGCGAACTGGCGCCGATTCCGAGCGGTGAGACTATGCCTCCTACTAGGAGAAGGAAGGCGAAGAGGAACAGCAAAGCAGCAACGAGCAGGTTCAGCACGAACATGCCCACGCGCTCAAGCGGGAGGGCGGGCGGCGCGACGTTGTGCTCCCCGCGGGTCATCATCTTGGATTCATCCGGGGCATCCTCATCGAATTCATCGTATACGGTCCGACATGAGGACACGGGCAGGTCCCGCAGGTGATGGAGGAGTGGCTGTCGACAAGGCTCTCTCCTGAGCGGGCGCTGTATTCCTAGCCCCAGGCACCTCCCTGTCGCTAGCGGCACGCTAGCAGCCCCTTCGCCTCAATCGATATGCCTTACCCCCGATCCACCGAAGGAGAGTGCGTGAGTAGTTGAGAAGGGGTGCTCCGCTGTATCTGGGACAATGGGTTTTGAACGAATCCCGCACCAGACACAGGGAGCACCCATTCGATGCTAACACCGAGCACCCCCGACCGGCTCCGGATCGCCTTCGACGACGACCGCCTCGTGGACCACGCGGGCCTGCTGCTCCCCGCCACGCTCGCCGACCGGCTCGGCCTGCGTGAGCTGACGGACGCCCACCTCGACCTCGGTGCGGCGCCGGGCCGGGCGAACGCCGGGGACAAGCTGATGACCCTGGTCGCCTCGGCGCTCGCGGGCGGCGACTCCCGCTCCGGGGGCAAGCCGGCGAGCGCCCGTCCCGCAGCCGCAGCCGCGTGAAACGAAGCGCCGTTCGAGCCGGAGCCGCCTTCACCATCTCGCTTCGTACTGTACACCGCGCCAGCCGGGGCCCTACTGGCCCGCGACGTTGTCGCTGACGTGCTCGGCGCCGTCGACGTGGAGGGAGACGCCGGAGATGAAGCGGGCCTCGTCGGAGTGGAGGAAGAGGGCGGCATAGCCGACATCCCAGCCGGTGCCCATCTTGCCGCCGAGAGGGATGCGGCTGTTGCGGCGAGCGACGAGCTCGGCGCGGTCGGCGCCGGCGGCCACGCGCGGCTCGATCGCCATGGGGGTGTTCATCGCCCCCGGCAGGATGGCGTTCACGCGGATGTTGTCGCGGGCGTGCTGGGCGGCAAGCTGCTCGGTGAGCGCGAGGAGGGCGGTCTTCGTGGCCTTGTAGCCGAGGAAGGGGTAGGCGTGGCGGGCGGCCATCGAGGAAATGTTGACGATGGAGCCTCCGCCGCGCTCCCGCATGGCGGGGATGGCCTGGCGCGAGGCGAGCCAGTGGCTCTTGAGGTTGAGCGCGACGATGCGGTCGAAGCCCTCCTCCGTCATCTCCATGGGGGAGGCGTCGCCCGCGCCCACGCTGGCGCCGACGTTGTTGTGGAGGATGTCGACCCCACCGTGGCGGCGAACGGTCTCGGCGACCATGGCGGCGAGGCCCTCCTCGCTGGTGGCGTCGACCTCGCAGGCGGAGGCAGCGCCGCCCTCCCCGGAGATCATGGCGACCGTCTCCTCGGCGGAGGCAAGGTCGCGGTCGGCGACGACGACGGTGGCGCCCTCGCGGGCGAGGAGGATGGCGGTGGCGCGTCCGTTGCCAATGGTGGCGCCGGGCGTCTGACCCGCCCCCACGACGATCGCGACCTTGCCTTCGACTCTGCCCGGCATGCGCTGCCCTCCAGTTCAGACCGCCCGCTGGGGCGGGAATGAGCGTTCACGCTGGACGGGGGCGCGAGTTCGCGTCACCCTTCCCTGCTGAACTCTCTTTCAGGATAAGGAGGCTGGCTTGCCAGTTTCACTGCTCGAACGCGTCGCCCTCGTAACGGGCGCGGGCCGCGGAGTCGGCCGCAGCATCGCCCTCGACCTCGCCCGCCACGGGGCGAAGGTCATCGTCAACGACCTGGGGGGAACCCTGGACGGGGAGGGCGAGGACATCTCCGTGGCGGAGACGGTCGTGCGCGAGATCGAGGCGGCGGGCGGCGCCGCAGCCGCGAACACCGGCGACGTCACCAGCTACGAGGACGCCTACGGCATGGTGAAGCAGGCGATCGACGCGTGGGGGCGGCTCGACATCGTCGTGTCGAACGCGGGCATCCTGCGCGATCGGGCGCTGCACAACCTGCCCGAGGCGGACTGGCTGAAGGTGCTGGCCGTCCACCTGAACGGCGGCTACAACCTGCTGCACCACGCCTGGCCGGCCTTCCGCCAGCAGCACTACGGACGGGTGGTGCTCACGACCTCGAACTCCGGCTTCCTGGGCAACTTCGGGCAGTCGAACTACGCCGCCGCCAAGGCGGGGCTGATCGGCCTCATGAACGTGGCCAAGCTCGAGGGCGACAAGTACAACGTGATGGTGAACTGCCTCAATCCGGGGGCGGCGACGCGCATGACCACCTCGGTGCGGCAGGTGGACGCGGAAGCGGCGGCCGCCATGGCCCCCGACCTCGTGGCGCCGGCGGTCACCTACCTGTGCAGCGATTCCTGCACGACGAGCGGGATGATCATCACCTCGGCCAGCGGCTCCTTCGGGCGGGCCGCGATCGTGCAGAATGAGCGCGTCGCCATCCCGAACGCGACGGCGGACGACGTGGAGGCGCACTGGGACGAGATCACGACGCTCGACAACGCCGAGGTCTGGTGGTCGGTACGCGAGACGCGCGCCGCCTACGAGGCCAAGAAGCAGGAGTAGGACATGGAGTGCTGGGCCGCATCGGCAGGCTGGTTTCTCGTGGGGGCAGGGGTCGTCCTGGCGGCGTCATCGCTGCTGCCGGAGCGCTGGCGGGCGCGGCTGGGCTAGCGTTCCGAGGCGCCCTCGATCGGGCGCGGATTTTCGCTAGAATCAGGCGCGCCGCCCCTGGGCGACAGGAGGTATTCTCATGAGACCGTTCATCCTGGTGCACGGACCGCTGATCGGGCCGTTTACGTGGGTTCCAGTCGCCGCCGAGCTGCGCAAGCTGGGCGCGATCGCTGTCACCCCGGGGCTGAACTCGCCGGCGGTGCGCGGGGGGAGGTACTGGGAACACCACTGCAGGGAGTTCGCCCTGGAGTTCGCGAACGTGTCGATGGACACGGGCGAGGCAGTGCTGGTGGGGCACAGCGGGGCGGGTCCGCTGCTGCCGCAGCTGGGCCAGCAGCTGGAGAACGGTCCGGCGGCGTATGTGCTGGTGGACTCGGACCTGCCGCGGGACGGAGCGAGCCGCTTCGACCTCTTCGAGAATCCCGCGGACGTGGAGGCGTTCCGCAGCGTCGCGGTGCGGCCCTACTCACCTCGCGGCAGGCTGCGGCCGCAGCCCGGTCTGGAGCGCAGCGACGAGACGGTGCGCGGGTGGCCGCTGGACCTGCTGAGCGAGGCGCTCACAAAGAACCCCGACACCACGTTGGACGTGGCGTCGACAGTGTTCGCGGGGAAGCGCCCGACCCCCATCGGGGTGCTGGATGAGCCGCTGCCGGTGCCGGCAAGCTGGCCGGACGCACCCGTCGGCTACATCCAACTCTCAAAGACGTACGACTCGGCGGCCGCTGCAGCGGGCAAGCAGGGCTGGCCCGTGCGCGAGCTGCGCTCGAGCCACGTGCAGATGCTGCTGAAGCCGGAGTTGGTCGCCCGGGAGCTCGCGGCGTTTGCGGAGGAGGTCGCGGGGTAGGGGGACGCGCAATGCGCCGGGACGTCTTCACGCCCTACGCGGTAGCCCTTGGTGCTGTCTCGAAGCTCCCCATCGAGCGAGGCAGCCGGATCCTTGACCTCGGCTGTGGAGAAGGTATCTTCCTTGAGGCTGCGGGGGGAGTCCTTAAGACCAAGGTGGGGGCCGACCTAGCAGAAATAACCTCGTCGTTGACCGGAATAGAGCAAGACCCAAGCCGAGTGGAGGCCTCGAAAGAGCGCCTGACTCAGCGATTCGGCGGAAGTGGTTCAGACTGGGACGTTCGTTGTGGGGACGCGCTCTCTCTCGACGAGACGGAGCGCTACGACTTCATCATCGGCAACCCTCCATGGGTACGAGCACACCACCTCACCGGGGCGGCCAGAGACGAGTACCGACAGCGATTCAGCAGCGCTACAGGCAATTTCGACTTAAGTTTCCTGTTCGTGGAGAAGTCACTTCGCCTGCTCAATCCAACAGGCGAGCTTGCCCTGATCGTGTCAGGGGGCCTCGGGGTGCAGCCAGCCGCTACCCGACTCCGCGAATTGCTGGCAGATCATGGGAATTGGAGGCTGGATCCAGTACCCCAAAACGGCTTCAGGCCCTCAGCATCAATCAAGCCAGCGCTACTGCGATGCAGTCCATCCGGGCTATCCGCAACCGGCTCCATCGGTGCACGTGCGACCGCCGACCTGTCTACAGGGATGTCACTCGGGCACATCGCAACAGTCCGGGCAGGAGTGGCAACGGGGGCGAACGACGTTTTCCTCATCTCCAAGGCAGATGCCAGGACGCTCAAAATCGAGGAGAGTCGGCTGCGGGTGATCATTCGCGGGCGGACCCTCCATCGGGACCGCGAGGAAGACTCCCTACTGGTCTGGCCCTACGAGCCGGACGGGGAGCGTTGGGCACTGGTCGACATCGCGGCGTTCCCGGCAACGGAAACCTACCTGGAGAGGCATCGCGACCGTCTCGCCAACCGGCCTCGCCTTAGGGACTCTATCCAGAAAGAGCCCGAGACATGGTACCGGTTCATCAGTCTCCCCCGCCCTGCCACATCCCCGCGATTCGCCATAGCCGATGTGTTCCGTGGCCCAGCATGGACTGTGATCGATGACCCAGCTACGGTGGTGGTGAATACCGCCTTTGAGGTCACGCCCAAAACCGACCGAGGGTCCGATGTCAGCCGCGCACTAGAGTCGGCCACATTCTGGGAAGCCCTGAAATCGCGCTCCCGCAACCTTCAAGGGGCCTACCACCGGACATCGGCCTCAGAATTGCGGAAGTGCCCTCTTCCCACTCAGCTCACTCACTAGGAGGTCATACGGGTGGTAACCACCTTGCCAAGTCGACTCCACGAGTTCTGGAGAGCTATGGAACCTGGAGCCGATGTATCTATGAGCCAAATGGTCAACGCACTCCGAGAGCAGTACGCCGGGGCTACGACGCAGGCAGTTAGGTCTGCGTTAACCGCTCTCCGAAAAGGCGGTGTCGTGAGGGATCCGGAAGATCCAGCGAGTTATTTGCCTCGACTCTTTGTTTGGTATCACCGAAAGAACGAGCGGTACTACGACTTGGGCAGACTCTCAGGCGATGCTGTCGGTCAACAGATTCCAGGAAATACATTGGCTGACGTCTTCCGTGGCCTTACTACTCGAGTTGAGAACATGAACTCAACAATGGGCCAACAGGGTGCAGGAAGGTCGAGAGAGTTCCTTTCGGAAACTGAGTTCCGGGAACTTGTCGACCAATTTCCTGTGCAGGCCATCGGCCAGGCGATCGACATGCTGGAGGAAGCCCTGCAAGCAAAGCGAGCCTTGCTTGCGGAGAGTATTCCCGAGGGCAGCACCGACGCTGAATCGGATACGGAGGAGGACTCGTAATGGAAGCGAGGGAGATCCCGCTAGACAGTCTGGCGCCATCGAGAAACGTTCGTGAGGGCTTGGACATTGCGGAACTCACGGAGAGCGTCCGGGAACACGGTGTTCTTCAGCCGATCCGCGTTAGGCCGGCTGGCAGCGGGCGTTACCAGATTATCGCGGGTCACCGACGCGTCGCCGCCAGCCGAGCCGCTGGACGACGGACCGTGCCAGCCATTGTCGCTATAGAGAACGACGAGACCGCTGCCGCTCAGACCATCGTAGAAAACCTTCAGCGAGAAGACCTGACTCCGCTAGAGCTGAGCCGAGGGATCAGGGAACTGCAGACTGTTCACAAACTGCCTACCGAGGAGATTGGACGAGCCATCTCGAAGTCCTCCGGCCAAGTTCGCGCATTCATAAGACTCTCCCACCTTCCCGACGACGTCGTCGGCCTCTTGGAAGCGGGAGAGGGACGAACCCATGCGGTGCAAGGGCTAGCTCGCCGACACGTTCGGGAACTTACTCGGGATGTTCCCATCCATCGAGATTCCCCCGAACTCGACGAGCGTGTGCGCGAAGCCGCTGAGCACATTCGTGCTCTGGACTACGAACTTCAGCGGCGGGGTGAACGGATTAACGCTCACCAGGCTGATGAGGTCGGCCGGGCCGTCAAAAGCGGGCGGCTCAGCGTTAAGGAAGCCGTTACTCACGTGCTAGAGAATGCGGACCAATACCGCTACCGAGCGCCAAGATCGAGTTCGGAGCTTGAGGCCGAGACAGCAGTCGCCTACCACACCCTTCAGCGAGAACTCGCCACGACCATCTCGAAGTTTCGCCCGGAGATCGCGGCAGCATTCACGCCCCCCCAGAGGCAAAGGCTACTGGAAATGCTTGCCCCCTCCATTGAGAGGCTGCTCAGGTATCAAGAAACTCTTAGAGGCGAGAATCCCCAACAAGAGGTGGTTCAGCAGGAACTACTTCCAGCGCCCGAATAGCCCTACGACCCGAAGTCCCAGGACATGCCCTCGCGGTAGCGGCGGAGGATGTTCTTGGCGATGACGATGCGGTGCACCTCGTCGGGTCCGTCGAGGATGCGGAGGGTGCGGGCGCCCCGGTACATCCCCTCCAGCGGGGTGTCCGTGGAGACGCCCTTCGCCCCGTAGACCTGGATGGCGCGGTCGACGACGCGCTCGAAGGCGGCGGGCACGGCGACCTTGATGGCGGAGATGTCGGTGCGTGCGTTCACGCCCGAGTCGATGCGCTGGGCGCAGTGGATAGTCATGAGGCGGGCGGCCTGGATGTCGATGTAGGAATCGGCGATGAAGCCCTGGATGAACTGCTTGTCCTGCATGGGGCCACCGTGGACGTTGCGGGTCATGACGCGCTGCATCATCAGGTCGAAGGCGCGCCACATCTGGCCGATGGAGTTCATGCAGTGGAAGACGCGGCCGGCGCCGAGCCGGTCCTGGGCCGCCTGGTGGCCCGAGCCGGTACGGCCGAGCTGGTTGGTGACGGGCACGCGCACGTTGTCGTAGTCGATCTCGCAGTGGTCGCCGTCGTGGCCCCAGACGGGGACGCTGCGGATGATGTTGAAGCCGGGGGCGTCGGTGGGAACGATGATCTGGGTCATCTTGTCGCGGACCCCGCCCTCGCCGTCCTCCTCCTCGGTGCGACACATGACGATGGCGAAGGCGGCACGGTGGGCGCCGGAGGTGAACCACTTGCGCCCGCTGATGACCCACTCGTCGCCATCGCGCGTAGCGCGCGTCTGGATGGAGTAGGGGTCGGAGCCGGGCTGGTCGGGCTCGGTCATGGAGTAGCAGGAGCGGATCTCGCCGCGGATGGAGGGCTCGAGCCAGCGCTGCTTCTGCTCATCCGTGCCGTACTTGATGAGGATGGTCTGGTTGCCCGAGTCGGGGGCGACGACGCCGAAGAGGGGGTTGGAGAAGCGGCTCCAGGCGAGCACCTCGTTCATGTAGGCGTGGCCGAGGAAGCCGACGCCCATGCCGCCGTACTCGACCGGCAGGTGGGGCGCCCAGAGCCCTTCGGCCTTGACGCGCTCCTGGATGCGTCCGCGGAGCTCGCCCGCGCCGGCGGCGTCGCGACGAAGGTGATCCTCGTTGGGAATGATCTCCTCGGTGACGACGGCGGCGGTACGCTGCCGGATCTCGTTGATCTCGGGGCCCAGGGTGGGGCTGTCGGCGACGGCGAGCGTGATCGGTTCCATGCAAGTTCCTCGCGGCCCGGGAGGGCGGAAGGGCAGTGTAGCGCGGCGTTCGTCAGCCGCGAGCGGCGGGGCGCTCAGGCGTGGCGTTCGACCCAGCGGCCGCGGAAGAGGAGGAGGTCTCCGGAGCGCACGGAGACGCGGGCGGGGGAGGCCGCGATCTCGTTGTGGACGCCGTACGCGCTGAAGTCGAGGGTGTGATCGTGAAGCTCCCAGCGGAGGCCGCTGGTGGTGACGCCCTCGCAGCGCCCCACGGCGACGAGCGAGACAACCGTGCCCGCCGGGCCATCGACCTCCGCCTCGCCGTCGACGAGCTCGATGGCGAAGCGCTCATCGACCATACGGATGCGCGCGCGACGGCCGAAGCGAACGAGCACGCTCAGGTTGGCGAGCGCGTGGTCGGCCCGTCCTCCGCCGGCGCCGATGATGTCGACGGCGTCGCAGCCTTCGTCGAGGCAGAGGGCGACGGCCTTTTCGAGGTCGGTGGCGTTGGGGTCGGGGTTGGGGCGGATGCGGTCGGGGGGGATGGCCTCGCGGGCATCGCCGATGGAGTCGAGGTCGCCGGTGACGATGTCGGGCGTGACGCCGAGGGCGAGGGCGCTGCGAGCGCCGCCATCGGCGGCGACGACGAGCGCGCCCTGGCGCAGCTCCTCAAGGAGCGCGGCGGAGGGCGGGTCGCCGTTGGCGATGACGAGGGCGCGCATGGTCACAGGGAACGCGTCGCGGGGAGTGTTGTCAAAGCGGCGCTACGATCAGGCCATGCCCGAAGCGTTCGTCCTGCGCCCCCTGGAGGAGACCGACCTCGCGGCGGTGGCGGCGATCGAGGACGCGTCGGGGCTGCCGGAGCGCTCGCTGGAGGCGCGACGCAAGGAGCTCGGCGACGAGCGCACGCGGGCGGTCGTGCTGGAGGTGGGGGGCGAGGTCGTGGGGGTAGGGAGCCTCTGGCTGGCGCCCGACGAGGCGCACATCACGTCGCTGGCGGTGGCGGGGGAGGCGCGGCGGCGGGGTCACGGGCGGCGGCTGGTGCGGGCGCTGGTGGCGCTGGTGGGGTCGCTGGGAATGGAGGCGATCACGCTGGAGGTGCGCGCCTCGAACGGGGCGGCGCGGGCGCTCTATCGAGGCCGCGGGTTCGAGGAGGTGGGGGAGCGGCGGCGCTACTACCCCGACGGCGAGGACGCGGTCATCATGACGCTCCCGCTGGGCGCGGGCGGGGCGGGCGGCTAGCGACGGTCGTGGGTAGAATCCCGCGCATGCCCGCGAGCACCGCCGACAAGACCCGCATCGAGGCGCAGATCGCGCTCATCCCGCGCCTGCGCGGCACCGGCCCCAACCCGTTCGACTACGACCAGTGGGACGCGCGCACGGCCGAGATCCTGACGGCCGCGTTCGGCGCGGACTCGGACGAGGTGGCGCGCTACCGGCGCGACGTGGGGGAGGCGGGCCGGGTGGCGGGCGTGCGCGGCGACGCCGCCAACATGACGCTCAACATCCACGGCCAGTGGGGCATCCTGGAGCGTCTGGAGCGGGCGGAGTCGCTGCTGCGGGAGCTGGCGGCGGGGTAGGGGCGGGGGCTCAGCGGACCGGACCACCGGCACATGTCACAACCTTGAACACGCCCTTCTATATTCAAGGTTATGTCGTAAACTCGCACATGGAGCACAGATGCGCGACCAGTGAAGCCAAACTTGAACAAGGCCTTCCCATATTCCATTTTATTAGATAAACTTGAATATGGAGTGCATCATGGCGAAGTTTGAGCAGCGGCGTTGGGAGGCCGATCCGTCCGGGTTGACCCGGCGGGACCGCCGCCCCTGTAGCTACGAGGCCTACCTGCCCGATCCGCTGGTGGGGCGGCAGTTCACGCTCGACGGCGACGTTGCGGCGGATGTCGCCGGGGCCGAGGCGGCGATCGTGCGGCTCGACGCCTCCGCCACCGCGCTCGCCGATACGGAGGCGCTCGCGCGCCTCCTGCTGCGCGCGGAGTCGGTCGCCTCGTCCCGCATTGAGGGGCTGGAGGTGGGGGGACGACGGCTGCTGCGCGCCGACGCCGCGCGCTGGCTCGGCGACGACTCCCGCGACGTCACGGCGGCGGAGGTGCTGGGCAACATCGATGCGATGCTGTGGGCCGTGGAGGCGGTCGGGGGAGGCGACCCCATCACGCTCGATGTGCTGCTTGAAGCGCATCGACGGCTGCTCGCCGGCACGCGCATCAAGGAGCATGGTGGGCGCATCCGTGAGGCCCAGAACTGGATCGGTGGCAGCGACTACAACCCCTGCTCGGCCGCATTCGTCCCGCCGCCGCCCGAGATGGTCGCCACCCTGCTCGACGACCTCTGCGCCTTCTGCAACGACGACTCGCTGCCGCCGCTGGCGCAGGCGGCGATCGCGCACGCCCAGTTCGAGACCATCCACCCCTTCGTGGACGGCAACGGGCGCACGGGGCGGGCGCTCTTGCACCTGGTCCTGCGCCATCGCGGGCTCGGCCTGCGCGTGCTCCCGCCGATCTCGCTCGTGCTGGCGACCTGGTCGCGGGACTACGTGGCGGGCCTGACGGATACCCGCTACGAGGGCGAGTCCGGCTCGGCGGAGGCGCGGGCGGGGCTGAACCGCTGGATTGCGCTGATCGCCGCGGCCTGCCTGCGGGCGGTGGAGGACGCCGGCCGCTTCGAGGAACAGGTGAGCGCGCTGCAGGAGTCCTGGCGCGAGCGTATCGGCCCCGCCCGTCGCGGCTCGGCTGCGCGTCTGCTCATCGGGGCGCTGCCCGCCGCACCGGTGCTCACGACGGGCGCCGCGGCGGAACTCATCGGGCGCTCCTTCCAGGCGACGAGCCAGGCGATCGAGCGGCTCGTGGCAGCGGGCGTGCTCACCCAGATCACGGTCGGGCGGCGCAACCGCGCATTCGAGGCGCCAGAGCTGATCGAGGCCTTCACAGGGCTGGAGCGGCAGCTCGCGAGCCCCGAGGGGGATACGCGTTTCTCGGAGCCCGCCCGGTCCGTGCCCCGCCGACCGCAGTGAGGCTCTGGCAAAGGCCCCGTAACCGCGGAATTGGTACAATTGCCTTAGCGGTTTCGACGACCGCCCCCGACCGGAGTTGCCGCGGATGAGCATGGAAGAAACGAGCACGATCCGGCCCATCGACCTCGAGCAGGAGATGCGCACCAGCTACCTCGATTACGCCATGAGCGTGATCGTCTCGCGCGCGCTGCCGGATGTGCGCGACGGCCTGAAACCGGTTCAGCGACGCATCGTCTGGGGCATGTTCGATGGGGGGGCAAGGGCGGGGACGGCCTACCGCAAGTCGGCGGGCATCGTGGGCGACGTCATGGGTCGCTACCACCCCCACGGCGACAGCCCCGTGTACGAGGCGATGGTGCGTCTCGCGCAGGACTTCTCCATGCGCTACCCGCTCGTGGACGGTCAGGGCAACTTCGGCAGCGTCGACGGCGACCCGGCGGCGGCGATGCGTTACACGGAGGCGCGGCTGGCGCCGATCGCGGAAGAGCTCGTCGCCGACATCGACCAGAACACGGTCGACTTCGAGCCGAACTACGACGGTCGCTACGAGCAGCCGGTGATCCTGCCCTCGCGTCTGCCTAACCTGCTCCTGAACGGGTCCTCGGGGATCGCGGTGGGGATGGCGACGAACATCCCGCCGCACAACCTGGAGGAGATCGTCGAAGCGACAACGCTGCTGATCGACAACCCGCAGGCGACGCTCGACGACCTGCTGGAGATCGTGCGGGGGCCGGACTTCCCCACGGCGGGCATCGCCCTGGTGGGGAAGGAGCGCGAGCAGATCAAACACGCCTACGGCGAGGGTCACGGGCGCGTCACGATGCACGCACGCACGGCGGTGGAGGAGGGGAGCCGGGGGCGGACGCAGATCATCATCACGGAGCTGCCCTACCAGGTGAACAAGGCCACGCTGATCGAGAAGATCGCGAACCTCGTGCGCGAGAAGAAGATCGAAGGCATCGCCGACCTGCGCGACGAGAGCGACCGCAACGGGATGCGCGTCGTGATCGAGCTGAAGCGCGAGGGCTCGGCGCAGCAGATCAAGAACCTGCTCTACAAGCACACCTCCATGCGCTCGACCTTCGCGATCAACATGATGGCGATCGTCGACGGGGCGCCGCGGCGGGTGGGGCTGAAGCGCGCGCTCGACCTGTTCCTCGACCACCGCCGCGAGGTGCTGCGGCGCCGCAGCGAGTTCCAGCTACAGAAGGCGCAGGAGCGCGAGCACATCCTGACGGGTCTGCTGCGCGCCATCGACATGCTCGACCAGGTGATCGCGACGATCCGGGGGGCGGAGTCGGCGGCGGCGGCGCTGGCCCTGCTGCAGGCAGAGCCGTTCGAGTTCTCGGAAGTGCAGGCGCGGGCCATCCTCGACATGCAGTTGCGGCGCCTGGCCGCGCTCGAACGGCAGCAGTTGCAGGACGAGCACCGGGAGCTGATCGAGCGCATCGCCTACCTGGAGGACCTGCTCGCCAACCCGCGCAAGATCGACTTCCTCATCAAGGACGATCTACAGGAGCTGCGGGACGACTACGGCAACGGCCGCCGCACGGAGATCGTCGAAGGCGACCCGGAGAGCTTCCGCGAGGAGGACCTGGTGCCGCACGAGGAGTGCGTCATCACGCTCAGCCTGCGCAACTACGTGAAGCGCACAAAGCTGGAGGAGTTCCGCACGCAGCGGCGGGGCGGGCGGGGGAGCCGCGGGGCGGCCGTCCGCGACGAGGACGCCGTGATGAAGCTGGTCGTCGGCGACACGCACGACAACATCCTCTTCTTCACCGACCAGGGGAAGGTGTACCACCTGCGGGCCTACGACATCCCCGACTCGAAGAAGCAGGCGAAGGGCACGTTCATCACGAACCTGGTCGAAATGAACCAGCGCGAGCGGGTGACAACGGTGGTGGTGGTGAAGGAGTACGAGCACGACTTCATGGTGCTGGCGACGAGTGAGGGTCAGGCGAAGAAGACGCCGCTGAAGGAGTTCGAAGAGGTGCGCCGCAACGGCAAGATCGCGATGCGCCTGGACGACGGCGACAAGCTGATCTCAGCACGACTGGCTTCCGAAGCCGGGGATGTTGTGCTCGTCTCGAGCGACGGGCAGGCAATCCGCTTCGCCGTGAGCGAACTGCGCAGCGCGAGTCGCACCAGCGGCGGCGTGCGCGGAATAAACCTAAACAACGGAGCGTATGTGGTTGGCGCAGAGGCAGTTGGGACCGATGAGCAACAACTAGTGGTAATCGCCGAGCGGGGTTTCGGCAAGCGCTCGGAGATAGGTCAGTACCGCCGCCAGCGCAGACCCTCCTCGTATAAGGGCGGGCAGGGCGTACGTACGCTCAATATCACGCCGAAGACCGGGAACGTGGCAGCAGTTCGACTCGTCGCCCCAGGCCAGGAACTCATGCTGGTCACCGAGAGCGGCATCCTCATCCGTACGAGCGTGGACTCAATCCGGCTGTTGGGGCGGAACACGCAGGGTGTGACGGTGATGAAGGTGGGGGAGAACGACCGTGTGGCCAGCATCGCCAACTTCGACCCGGGCGACTCGCGCCGGCGCAGCGCGCAGCGGGAGGCGCAGGCCGCGCTGGCGCTGAACGGCAGCTCGAACGGTAGCGGGCCGGAGGCGTAGGTCGCGGGCTCAGTCGAGTCCGAAGAGCTCGTCGAGGCCGACGACGAGGCCCTCGGTTTCCATCACGGCCTTGACCGCCGCGAGCACGCCGGGCATGAAGGAATCCCGCCCGGTGCTGTCGTGCCGCAGCGTGAGGGTCTGGCCGAGGCCACCGAGGAGCACCTCCTGGTGGGCGACAAGACCGGGCAGGCGCACGGAGTGGAGCGTGACCCCACCGACTTCGCCCCCGCGGGTATCGGGAACGGTCTGGACCTCTGCCTCGACGCGCTCGAAGGGCTCGCCGCGCGCCTCGACCATCTGCTCGGCGGTGGCCTTGGCAGTGCCGCTGGGGGCGTCGACCTTGCCGGCGTGGTGGAGCTCGATGATCTCGGCGTGGTCGAAGAAGCGCGCGGCCTGGCGGGCGAAGTGCATGAGCAGCACCGCGCCGATGGCGAAGTTGGGCGCGACCACGACCCCGAGCTTCCGTGCGCCCGCCTCCTCGCGGAGCTCGTCGAGGAAGGCGGCGGGAAGGCCGGTAGTGCCGATGACAAGGCGGACGCCCCGTTGCAGGGCGGCGCGCGCGAGGACGGGGGTCCAGGCGGCGTTCGAGAAGTCGACGATGACCTCGGGCTGGTGCGCTTCGAGGGCGGGGCCGGCCTCGCGGTAGAGGGGGAGCCCCTCGCAGGAATCGCCCTCGCCAAGCGCATCGATGAAGGCAAGGGGCTGAGTGGCGGGATCGGCGGCGGCGGCGAGGGCCACCTGGCGGCCCATGTTGCCGCTTCCGGAGATGACGATGGGGATGGTGTCCATGATGGCGATTGTACGCGGGCGGCGGCGAGCAGGACGCAGGTCAAGACTGCGACAGGGGGCGTTGCCGCTCACGGGGGACGGCCCTATTCTGCCGCCGATGAGCGAGCTTTCGGCCAGGTGCCCGACACCCCGATGGCGAAGCGGTCGGCGAACGAGCAGGCGGTGAAGCTGGCGCTGGCGGGGCGCTGGCAGGAGGCGGCGGCGCTCAACCGCGAATTGATCGCGCGCTTCGGCGACGACGCGGAGGTCTACAACCGGCTGGGGAAGGCCTTCACCGAGCTGGGCAGGATCCGCGAGGCGCGCCTCGTGTACGAGCGGGCGCTCGCGGTGGACCCGACGAACGCCATCGCGCAGCGGAACCTGAACCGCCTGGCGCAGGCGAAGGAAGAGGAGCCCTCAGCCGAGCCCGCCGCGCAGATGAGCCGCGGCCTCTTCATCGAGGAGGTCGGGAAGGCGGCAGTGGTGCGGCTCGAGGCGGGGCGGCCCGACGCCCTGGGAATGCTCGACGCGGGCGACCCGGTGGAGCTGGAGGTGCGGGGCAACGCCATCAACGCGGTCACGCCGGCCGGCGTCTACCTGGGGATGGTGGAGCCGCGGGTGGGGCTGCGGCTGGCGCGGCTGATTGGCGGGGGAAACCGCTACTCGGCGGCGCTCGTGAGCAACGCCGAACCGCCGCGCATCATCGTGCGGGAAGAATACCAGGACCCCTCCCAAGCCGGGAAGGTGAGCTTCGCCAAGTCGAACATCAGCGACGTTCGCGCCTATACGCGGCGCAACTTCCGTCGCGAGAACGTGGAAGACCTGACGGAGGACGAAGACGGCCCCGCCGAGGAGACGTCCGCGGCGGACGAACTTCCGGAGGAAGGCTGGCAGGAGACACGCATCTACGAAGACGACGACGAGGGCGACACCGGGGAGGACGAGGATGACGATGAGCTCAGCTGAGCCACACAGCGTCGTGCCCGACCCGCGCGTGCGGGCGGTGCTCAACCGGCTGCACGCAGCGGCGGAGGCGGAGATGGAAGCGTTCGCGCGGCAGGCGCGGCCCGAACCAAGGCCGGAGCCAGGTTCCCGTCCCTTCGATGCGGAGGGGGCCGTGGAGCTCTTCCGCGACAAGTACATCTCGCTGGAGCGGGAGCAGGGCAACCTGCTCTACCTGCTGGCGCGATCGCTGGGGGCGCGGCGAGCGGCGGAGTTCGGCACCTCGTTCGGGGTCTCCACGACCTACCTGGCGGCGGCCATGCGCGACAACGGCGGGGGGCTCGTTATCGGGAGCGAGATAGAGCCCTCGAAGGCGGCGGTGGCGCGGGCGAACCTCGCGGAGGCGGGGTTGGGGGAGTTCGCCGAGGTTCGCGTCGGCGACGCGCGCGAGACGCTGGCCGACCCCGGGGGGCCGCTCGACCTCGTGCTGATCGACGGGTTCCCCAACCTGAACCTGACGGTCCTGCGGCTGCTGGCGCCCCACCTGCGCCTGGGCGGCATGGTGATGGCCGACAACGTTGGCTCGTTCCCGTTCGAGATGGAGGCGTACGTGGCCTGGGTGCAGAACCCGGCCAACGGCTTCGCCTCGGCGACCCTGCCGCTGCGGGGCGGGACGGAACTCTCCCTGCGGGTCGCGGAGGCAGCCAGCGGCGATTGAACGTAGCGCCGCGGCCTTCCTACGATGGCCGCCAGCCTGTTGACGGTGGGCAATTCGCAGCCCGGCGGCCGGAAGCCGCCGGCGGACTGCCTTTCCCCCGCCGACGCCGGCAACCGTGAGAGAGGACATCACCGGTGACACCCGCCCTGATTGAGGCGCACGGCCTCGTGAAGCACTACGGCGACTTCGTCGCGGTCGACGACATCTCGTTCGACATCCGCGAGGGGGAGTGCTTCGGCGTGCTCGGGCCGAACGGGGCGGGGAAGACGACGACGATCCGCATGATCACGGCGACCTCGCCCGTGACGGCGGGGCACTTGCGGGTGGCGGGGATGGACGTGGGAGAGGAGCCGCGCAAGGTGAAGGCGATACTGGGGGTGGTGCCGCAGGACGACAACCTCGACCCGGACCTGCTCGTGCGCCAGAACCTCGAGGTGTACGCGCGCTACTTCGGCCTGGGCCGCGAGGAAGTGCGCCAGCGCATCGACGAGGCGCTCAAGCTGTTTCAGCTCGACGACCGCGCGAAGTCGAACGTCGACGACCTCTCGGGTGGGATGCAGCGGCGGCTCACGGTCGCGCGGGCGCTGGTGAACGACCCCCAGGTGCTGATCCTGGACGAGCCCACGACGGGGCTCGACCCGCAGGCCCGCCACCTGGTCTGGCAGCAGTTGCGGCTGCTGAAGAGCCGGGGCGTGACCATGCTGCTGACGACGCACTACATGGAGGAGGCGACGCATCTCTGCGACCGGCTGGTGATCATGCATCGCGGGAAGATCATGGTTGAAGGGCGTCCGCACGACCTGATCGCGGAGGTGGCGGGGCCGCAGGTGCTGGAGCTGCGGCTGCCGCCGCGGGAGCGCGACGCGCTCCTCGCCGAGTTCCCGCAGGGCGAAGGCTTCAGCGTGGAGCAGGTTGAGGACCTGACCTACGTGTTCGGGGGCGGCCCCGCCTCGGCCATGGCGGCGGAGCGCGTGGGCGACCCGCACCGCGCCCACCTGCGCCCGGGGAACATGGAGGACGTGTTCCTGCTACTCACGGGACGGGGGTTGCTCGATTGACCGCCTTCGCACTCACACCCGACATCTCCTGGGGCGCGGTTCGCGTGTGGCAGCGCAACCGCGACGCGACGCTGCGCAACTGGAAGACGGAGTTCCTCGGCATCGCGGTCGAGCCGTTCGCGATCATCCTCGCGCTGGGGCTGGCGCTGGGGCAGTTCGTGGAGCTGGACAGCGGCGAGAAGTACGTCGAGTTCCTGACGCCCGGGCTGCTGGCGCTCTTCCCCATGTTCGCCGCCACCTTCGAGTGCGCCTGGGGAAGCTACATGCGGCTGGAGGTGCAGGGCACGTACGAATCGATCATCGCGACGCCCATCAGCGTTGACGACGTGATCACGGGCGAGATTCTCTGGGGCACGACACGGGCGCTGGTGAACGGCACCTACATCCTGATCGTGGCGTCCATCCTGAACCCGTGGCTGCACATGGTGGATTCGCCCTGGGCCATCCTGGCGGTGCCGGTGGGGGTGCTGCCGGGCTTGCTCTTCAGCTCGATCTCGATCTGCTTCGCCTCGATCGCGCGCGCGATGAGCCACTTCGCCTATTTCTTCAACCTCGTGATCAACCCGCTGTTCTGGTTCGGGGGCGCGTTCTTCCCCTTCGACGCGATGCCGCGGTGGGTGCAGATCCTGGGCTGGTTCATGCCCCTCAAGCACGTGGTCGACATCTACCGGGGGCTTGTCAACGGGAACCTGGAGTGGTCGATGCTGGGCAGCCTCGCCTGGCTGGCGGTGGTGACGGCGGTGTTCTACGTACTGGCGGTGAAGCTGATGCGCCGGCGCCTCATTAACTGATGACCACACGCGACGAATGGGACTACGAGAACGCCGAGGTCCATGAGGGTGAGCGGGAAGTCATGAGCGTCTACTGCGTGCGTTTCGCGGCCACGGAGATCGCGGACATCCGCGCAGCAGCCAAACGAGAGGGGGTGACGACGAGTGAGTTCATCCGTGCAGCCGCCCGCTCACGAACGAAGACGCAGGCGCTACCAGCGGAGCTTGTCCGGGCATTGGGCGTAGTCCTCGTCGACACTTACGACCGCTACGCAGTTGCAACCGACAGCGAGGGTGGGCAGGTGTCCGCGGAGGATCTGGCGAGCTGGCTGAACGAGCACTCCTCAAAGGCCGAGTCGGCGGAGAGGGCAGCTCGCATAGCACGAGCAATCGTGGGGGCGTAGCCCTCAGGGGCAGGCGAGCAGGTCGCGGAAGACCTGGGAGCCGGCGGTGGGTGAGCCGCTGAGCTGGGGGACGAAGCTGGCGATTCCGCGCGTGATCGAGAGGATGACCCCGCCCTCCGCGTCGAGGAAGGCGACGGTGAGGGTGTGGCCGGTGGTGCCGGCGAGGGGGAGGACGTGCTCGCCGTCCTCGCTTGCGAGGGGGAGCTGGAAGCAGACATCGCCGCGGTAGTTCTCGGTGGAGCCGCCGGACCAACGGGCGAGGACGCCCCTGTCATCCGACAGCCAGAGGTCCATGGCGGCGCCGGGCTCGCTCTCGATATCGAGGAGGATGGCGAGGGCGGGGGTACCGTTCTCGAGCTCGCCGAAGCGGGCGAGGTCGACGGTCAGCCGCCAGCCCTCGGGGGCGGGGACGGGGTGGGGTGGCGCACCGGGTGGGTCGAAGGCAAGGACGGCCGGGGCGGTGACGCCAAGAAGGGCCTTGGCTGAGGGCGACGTGAGCCACGACTTGTCGCGCGTACAGCCGCCGAGAAGGGTCAGTGCGAGGAGGATGAGCGCAACGGCGGCGAGCGCCTGCAACGCCCGCCGCCGTGAGGCTTCCGCGGTCCAGGGACTAGCTATTGACGGTCGCTCCCCGGAGACGCGCGCGGACGTTGAGCATGCGGTTGAGGGCGGCCATGTACGCCCTCGCGCTGGCGACGATGATGTCCGTATCGGCGGAGCGGCCCGTGTAGGTCTGGCCCTCATCCTCGATGCGGATGGTGACCTTGCCCTGGGCGTCGATGCCTTCGGTGACGGCGTTCACGCTGAACTCGGTGAGCTCGGGCGACTGACCCGTGATGCGGTTGATGGCGCGGTAGACGGCGTCGACGGGGCCGGTGCCGGTGGCCGCGTCGGTGAGGACGTCGCCCTCGGGGGAGAGGAGGCGGAGGGTGGCGGTGGGGGTGGCGTGGTCGCCGCTGGTGACCTGTACGTGCTCGATTCGCCAGACTTCGCCGGAGAACGCGGACGACTGGAGGTTGTCGCTGACGATCGCCTCGAGGTCGCGGTCATCGACCTCGATCTTCTTGTCGGCGAGCTCCTTGTAGGCGCTGAAGGCGCGGTTGAGCTCCTCGTTCGTGAGCTCGTAGCCGAGCCCCTCCATGTGCTGCTTGAAGTAGTGGCGGCCGGAGAGCTTGCCCAGCACGAGCTGTGTGCCCTGGGGGATGCCGATCTCGACGGGGTCCATGATCTCCCAGGTCTCGCGCAGCTTGAGGATGCCGTCCTGGTGGATGCCGGAGCCGTGGCGGAAGGCGTTCTTGCCGACGACGGCCTTGTTCCACTGGACGGCCATGCCGGAGAGGCGCTCGACGAGCTTGCTGGAGCGGTAGATCTCGCGCGTGTCGATGTCGCAGTCGATGTCGCCCATGTAGTCCTTGCGCGTCTTGATGCCCATCACGACCTCCTCGAGGGAGGTGTTGCCGGCGCGCTCGCCGATGCCGTTGATGGTGACCTCGACCTGGCGGGCGCCGTGCTCGATGGCGGTCATCGTGTTGGCCGTACACATGCCGAGGTCGTTCTGGCCGTGGAAGCTGAGGCGGGCCTTGTGAATGTTGGGCACGTTCTCCTGAATCATGTCGAAGAGCGAACCGAGCTCGGAGGGGATGGCGTAGCCGACGGAGTCGGGGATGTTGATCACCGTCGCGCCGGCATCGATGCAGCGCTCGACGATGGTGTAGATGAAGTGCGGGTCGGAGCGGGTGGCGTCCATGGGGCTGAACTCCACGTTGCTCGTGTAGCCGGCCGCGTGCTTCACCATGGCCTCGGCCTGCGTCAGCACCTGCTCGCGGTCCTTGCGGAGCTGGTGGGCCATCTGGATGTCGCTGCTGTTGATGAAGACGTGGATGCGGGGATCTTCCGCCTCCTTGATGGCGGCCCAGGCGGTGTCGACATCGCTCTCGACGGCGCGGGCGAGGGCGCAGATGGTGGCGCCGCGCACCTCGCGCGCGACCAGCTGGACGGCTTCGAGGTCGCCCGGGGTGGAGCAGGGGAAGCCCGCCTCGATCACGTCGACGCCGAGGCGCTGAAGCTGCTTCGCGATCTCGAGCTTCTCTTCGGGGGTGAAGGCGATGCCGGCGGACTGCTCGCCGTCGCGCAGGGTGGTGTCGAAGATATGGATCTTTTCGGGCATTGGGGTGGCTCCTCCGAGGGGATGCTCAGGTCCCGATCGCGCCGGACAGGCGCGAGGCGTCGGGCTGCCGGATGTCAGGATCGATCGCGGCCCTTAGCGGGGAGGGCCGCGGTGCTACGGTCGCCCGAGGCTGCGCCCCGGCGAGACCGGGGCGAGGGCGTACTCCACATGGACCGCGACTGGTGCGGACATCTTCCGTCAAGTCTCTCGCGGGGGCGGCTCAACCGCAAGGGCGAGGCGCGTCGTGTACCTGGCCACATAGCTTTCCAGAATTGGGTCACTCTGTTCGGATCGCTCTGGATGCACGACCCGGACGCTTGCCAATTGCACAAGCGAGTGTACCTTTCAGGACATACGGGGCGCCCGACCTGATGGGCGTCCCGTTTCCGGAAGAGGAGGCAGGGCATGGCTGATGCTGTTCAGGCGACGGTGCACTTCACGGTGACGGTGCGAAGCATGGAGCACGAGGACCACTGGACCACGAAGGCGCTGGAGACCGGCGTCATTACCTCGGGCAAAACGCGAGCCGAGGCCGAGGGCAGAAGCGGGAAAGCCCACATCCTGCTCGTCAGGCGCGTCAAGAAAGAAGGCCGCGTTGCGCTGGCGGCATTCATGGATGCGCGCGGCATGAGCTACCAGATAGGCGATCCGCCAGAGCACCAGCCGCGGCGTACGCTCCACAACCTGTCCGTCGAAGAACTGCCGCTTGCGGCATAGCCGGCCGTTCGCTCTCCTCGCCGCCGGGCTTGAGGAGCTCGGGTACCACGAGGACGGTGAGGACGATGGGGTCTATCTGTTCACCACGTACCGGAATGCTCACTCGGTCGTGCTGCAGGACAGCGAGCACTTGTCGATTGAGCAGCAGGTGGCATCTCTCCTCGAGCAGGGGATGGACATGGTCGCCCTCCGGAAGGCGATAGAGAACCTCCTGGATCAGGAACCAGGGGGTCCAGGCCCGCCGGTTCCCCATGGTTGAGCCCACGCCCATCAAGAGGCTGCGGTAGGCTGCTTTAATGGCGATCCGCACCGACGAGATGGAGGCCGCCTGGGCGCGCGTCGAGGGGCGCTACGGGAGCTACCGGCTGGTGCTCCCCGGCGAGCCAGGCTTCATCTGCCAGCCCCACAGCTGCGACGCCTACTGCTGCCGCGCCTTCAACGTCGCCGTCGACGAGGGGGAGGTGGAGCGGTTGCGGACGGCCAGCCGCCTGCCCGCCTCGCGCTTCCTGGAGAGCGAGGACGGCGAGGTCCTCGCCCTGCCGCTGGCGACACCGTTCGTGCTGGGACGGGAGGAGGGGCACTGCGTCTTCCTGAGCGAGGAGCTCTCCTGCGAGCAGTACGACGCGAGACCGAGCGCGTGCCGCTCATATCCGCACCAGGTCGTCTTCGTCGACAGCGCCAGCGGACGGGCCGCGCAGCCCCCGGCGGAGGCGGGGCGGCGGGCGGTGGAGGCGGTGGTCGCGGGGCGGGCGGTGGAGGGGGCGCTGCCGCTCCTCCTGCGGCACGACCAGTGCCCCGGATTCACGGGGCGGCCTTCCACGGAGGAGGCGTGGGTGGGGCTCTTCCGCGAGACGTACGCGCTCTCCGTGGGGGGAACGGGCGAGGTGGTAAGCTCGCCGCCGTGACGCGACGAACCAAGCTCCCGAGCGTGCGCCAGGAGGTCGAGCGCATCAGCGACGACGTGGTCGCCGTGCGGCGCGACCTGCACCGGCATCCCGAGCTCTCCTGGAAGGAGGAGCGCACGCAGCGCGTCATCCTCGAGCGGCTGTCGCAGCTCGACCTGGAAGACGTGCGCCCCATCGCGAACACGGGCGCGACCGCGCTCGTGAAGGGCGCGCGCAAGGGGCCCTGCGTGCTCTGGCGCGCCGACATCGACGCGCTGCCCGTGCCGGAGAAGACGGACCTGCCCTTCGCCTCGGAGAACGAGGGCGTGATGCACGCCTGCGGTCACGACACGCACGCGGCCATCGCGCTGGGGCTGGCGCAGCTCACCTCGGAGGCGCGGGAGTCGCTGGCGGGGAGCGTGCGCTTCGTCTTCCAGCCGGCGGAGGAGGCCTCGGGCGGCGCCGCCCTCTGCATCTCAGAGGGCATCCTGAAGAAGCCGAACGTCGACCGCTGCCTCGGCCTGCACATCAGCGCAGACGTGCCGGTGGGGGAGATCAATGTGGCGCCGGGACCCTTCTTCGCCTCGCCCACGAGCCTGCGCATCACGATCACGGGGCGGGGCGGGCACGCGGCCTCGCCGCACCAGTCGGTCGACGCGGTGGTGGTGGCGGCGCACGTGATCACGGCGCTGCAGACGGTCGTGAGCCGCTCGCTGCCGCCGCTGGAGACGGCCGTGCTGACCATCGGGAAGCTGGAGGCGGGCTTCCGCGGGAACGTGATCGCGGAGTCGGCGGAGCTGCGGGGCACGATTCGCACCTACAGCGACCGCGTGCGCGCGCGCATGCTGGCGAAGGTCGAGGAGGTCGTGTCGGGCGTCTGCGCGGCGTTCGGGGCGACGGCCGAGATCAAGCACAAGACGAGCTGCCCGCCGCTGGTCAACGACGAGGCGGTGACGGCGTTCGTGCAGGCGGAGGGGGAGCGCTACTTCGGGACGGAGGCGCGGGTCTCGCGGGGGATGGGGGCGGAGGACATGGCCTACTTCCTGGAGGAGCGTCCGGGCTGCTACTTCTGGCTGGGGGCGCGCAACGAGACGAACGGCGTGGCCGGCCGCCACCACGATCCGGGCTTCATCATCGACGAACGCGCCATCCCCCTGGGGATGGAGTTCGGGATGCGCCTGCTGGAGGGCTCGCTGGCGGAGCTGGCGGGCTAGCTACTGGCAGCGTGCCGGTCGATTGCGGAGCAGAGCCGCTCGGCGCGCGCGAGCCAGTCCGCCACCTCGGTCGCACCCGGGGAGAGATAGCCATCGTCGTAGTGGCAAGCGCGAGAGAGCGTGTTCCAGAGATGCGCGGTGTCGCCAGCCGTCAGGATGTCGTCCTCAAGAAACACCGCGAGACCGTCCAGTTGCGCCCGCGTACTTGCACGTTGCAGGTCCGGGGAGTGCCGGGCCCAGAAGCCTTTCATTGATGTTTCCAGCGCCTCGCGGGTGAGCAGGACGGCGGCACGCTGGAACAGCCCGGGCTCTCCCCAGGATGCTAGCGCCAGCAGCCCCTTCGCCTCCCTTACAGCGTCGCGGCTCATGCCATCAGCCCCACTTCCGCAACTTGTCCGTGAGAGTCCTCGTCCTGTTGATCAGGGTCAGCGGCTCCATCGAGAGCGGACCGGCGTGTGCGCCGCTGTTGCAGTCCCCCACAACGTCGCCAGCGTTGCTGCCAAATTCGGTGATCACAGCGTCCACGGCTTGCTCAGCAAGCCTCGGGTCGTCGAGCAGAAGCAGAGCGAGCTTGGCGTTGAGTGTCAATGCTCGTCGGATGGCTGCCTCGGTCTCACTGCGGTCGATGCCGGCCGCCACGTGTCGCCGCCAAACGCTCTCAAGACAGGCGGCTTCGAGCGCCTGCCGGCAGAAGAAGGGGACAACCCGCTCCTTTGTCCCGTCGGCAACCCGCTCTGTCCTGAGGAAGGCACGCGCATCATCGAGGTTCTGCCAAACGGGCCCACCACTCTTCTTGCAGACGACGCGGGAGTTCGCGTCACGCGTCACTTCGACGACATGAGCGTCGACTTGCATCTGACGGACGGCGTGACGAAGCCGCGTGTCATGGGTGAAGACGACGACCTGTCGAGTGAGTGCCACCTCCTGCAGAACGCTGGCGAGACCGTCCACCTTGGCCGGGTCCATCGCCTGAACGGGATCGTCGATCACCAGGAAGCGGAACGGACTTTCGTCCAGGGTAGCGCGGGCGAGAAAGAGGCAGAGTGAAAGCGTGTTGAGCTCTCCCTGGCTCATAACCCCAACGCAGTGGAATCGGCACCATCAACCGACACGGACAGGTCGAGTCGCTGGCGGTTGCCCATGCCTTCCAACGCGATCGTTTCGAGGGAGACGCTGCTGTTCTGGCGCATCATCTGCCAGTAGCGTTGCGCGTTCTCGGAGACAGGTGCGAAACGCTCGGCGCGGATGTCTTCTCGCACGTCCCTCACCCATCGCTGCGCGTCACGGACGGCCACGCGGCGCGCTTCCGCCTCCAGCGCGGCACGGCCGTGGGGAAGCCAGTCGGCGAGGCGCTCCCGCAGGCGGCCGCCAGAGACTGTGGCGCCGCTCAAGCTCAGCCCGGGCCGTCTCGCGGAGCTCCACAACCGCCGTCAGAAGCGCCCCGCCACGTTCGGCCAGACGGGTCGCCAACTCCGGAAGGTCGGGCTCTCCATCGGGAGCCGCCGTCCACTGGTGCCAAGCCGCAATGACGCCGGATGCGTCGACGCCAACGCCCTGAGCGCCCCCGAGGACCGCCGGAGCGACAACACAAAGCTGACGCGCGGCCCTGATGGCGCCGGTCCGGGACTCGTGAGCCTGACGCGCCTCGTCGGCTTCGCGGCGCAAGCTCGCCATCCGCTCACTGGCGTTGGCTGCCCAAGCGCCGTCGATAGTCCCTTGGCCGCAGACAGGGCAAGGCTGCTCGCCATCGTGCTCGTGAACAGCAAGCGCCTCCGTGAGCACCTGCAAAAGGCGTTCGGCTCGCGCTGCGTCGCTGCCCGCGATGGCAATCAGTCGCTCATGAGCCTCGCCAAGCTGCCCACACACCTTCTGTATGGCGTCTTCCGAAGGCGTCTCCAGCGTCACGAGCCCGCGGAGCGTGTCGAGGGTCTGCTCGCCGCCGTCGTCGAGGGTGCCAGCGAGAACTGCCCCGATAGCACCGAGGTTCCACGACTCCCCGGAGAGCGCCTCCGCGCAGGCTGCCGCGCGTTCGTCATCCAGGCCCTCCAGGTCGGGAAGCAATGCCTCAACCGCCTCACGAGCATCCTCGGTCGCCTTCTTGTCAGAGTTCTGTCTGTCGACGACGTGGTCGTGGATCCGCGCGATCTCCGCGAGTCCGAGACCAGCGGCCATGGCCCTGAAGAGGTCGATTGGCCGCCCTTCCAGCCTGTGGCTCAGCTGGCTATGTGAGAGCAGCGGGCGATGGTTCGTGAGAGCGTCATCCCAGCCGAGTTCATCAAGCCCTTCCACGATGCCACTGTCCCAATCCGTATCACCGTCGGGCCAGCGAAGAGTGACGTTCTTATCGTCGGCGGCGCCATCGATGGAAAAGCGAGCGGTAATCGAAGCCGGACCCTCATGATGGAGGTTGCGCCAGCTGCCCTTCCAGGCAGTCGACCTGCTGTCCTGCCATCGCGAGTTCTGGCCAGTCAGCGTGAATTCGAGGCCCTCGGCGAAGCTCGACTTGCCGGTTCCGTTCCTTCCGACCACCAAGGTGAGTCCCGGACCAAGCGATGGTTGCAGTTCCGCAGGGGGTCCGATGCCCCGAAAGCCCTGCACAATGAGGCCTGCGAGCCAGGCGCTGGACGGCGCGCCACCGGTGCGCGTGGACGCAACTGGGTCACCGAGAGCGTCGCGAACGAGTCGGATGGCTTCGGCAGAGAGCTCAGCTTGCGCCAGGCGACGCTCGACGATGTCCCGGATGCTGTCAGTCAGGACGGCATTCCCCTAGATGCCCCACAGCCTTGCGGCGTTGCCGCCGACGATGGCTGTCGCCTGGTCCTCGGGGAGGGCGTCGAAGAAGGACTTTACGAGGTGGCGGCTCTCGCCCAGGGTGCTCTCGGGGTGGGGGTAGTCGGCCGACCAGAGGGCGTGCTCGGGGCCGATGTCGTCCAGGATCTTGATGCCGCTGGGGTCGTCCATGAAGGTGGCGTAGCACTGGCGGAACCAGTAGTAGCTCGGCATCTCGGCGAGCTGGGGCTTCATCTCGCTCTCGAACTGGCGGTAGGTCTTGTCGGCGTCGTAGAGGGCGGAGGGGACCCAGGAGATGCCGCCCTCGGTGAAGATGACGTTCATCTCGGGGTGGCGCTCCAGCGTCCCGGAGAAGGTGAGCAGCGACCAGAGGCGGCGGAAGGGCTGGAAGCCGGTGGTCAGGTAGGTGCCGAGGGCGCCCCGTCCGCGGTAGTTGGGGTTCTCGCCGATGTGGAAGGAGAGGGGGATGCCGCTCTCCTCGATGGCGTCCCACATGACGTCCCACTTGCTGCCGTTGTACCAGACGCGCTCGGCGCGGGGGGAGGAGGGGATCTGCATGGCCACGTAGCCCCAGGCCTTCAGCTTCTGGATGTAGTCGGCGGTACGCTCGGGGCTGTAGATGGTGGGGAGGATGCCGGCGCCGTAGAGGCGTCCGGGCATGCCCGCGCAGAACTCGGCGAGGCCCTCGTTGTAGGCGTCGTAGGCGGCGATCATGAGCTCCTCGTCCTCGAGCGAGAAGAGGGCCATGGAGACCTGCGCGAAGATGAGGCCGGCGTCGAGCCCCTCGGCGTCCATGTCGGGGACGCGCTGCTCGATGTCGCCCATGCCGGGGCGTCCCTGCGTGAGGAGCAGGTTCTGGCCGACGGAGTCGAGGTTGCGGTCCTCGCAGACGAGGTGCGTGCCCGTCTCGTCGCGCCAGACCCTGGGGGCCTGGTCGCGGTACTTCGCGGGCATGCGGTCGACGAAGAGGTCGGGGGGTTCGAGCCAGTGGTCGTCGGCGGAGATGACGCGGGCGCCGGCGGGGGGCTGCCAGTCGAGATCGGGGATCTCGCGGTCGACGGGCCAGGCAATGGGGGGGATGGCGATCGCGGTCATGGCGCGCTCCGGGGGAGGGAAAGCTCGGGAGGAGGATATTCCCCGGGGGGCGTGCTGGCCACTGCAATCGGAGATGCGCTACGCTCACGCCCCACCGGTGGGGCGCCGTTGCGACCGCGCGTACACTAGGGGACGACCAACAACACCCGGGAGAGAGCCCATGCCTGAATTCGATACCGTCATCAAGGGCGGAACCATCTTCGACGGTCAGCGGACGCCGCGGTTCAACGGCGACATCGGCATCAAGGACGGGCGCATCGCCTCGATCGGCGGCCGCATTCACACCTCCAGTGCGGGAAAGGTGATCGACGCCAGCGGCCTGAACGTGGCCCCCGGCTTCGTCGACCTGCACACGCACTACGACTCGCAGGTGTTCTGGGACCCGTACTGCTCGATCTCGGGCTGGCACGGGGTGACCTCGGTCGCGATCGGGAACTGCGGCTTCGGCTTTGCGCCCTGCAAGCCGGAGGACCGGGATCGCGCGATGCTGACGATGTCGCGCAACGAGGCCGTTCCCCTGGAGGCGATGCAGGAGGGCATGCCCTGGGACTGGGAGACCTACCCGCAGTTCCTCGACAGCCTCGACCGCACGCCCAAGGGCGTGAACATCCTGAGCTACATGCCGCTGAACCCGATCATGTCGTACGTGATGGGGCTGGAGGCGGCGAAGAGCCGTCCCGCGAACGAGACCGAGATGGCCGAGATGCACCGCCTGATGAAGGAAGGCCTTGAGGCGGGCGGCTGCGGTTGGTCGTCGCAGATGGGCGCCAACGACGTGCAGCGCGACTACGACGGCACGCTCATGATCACGAACCTGATGACGGAGGGCGACCTGCTCTCCTTCGCGCGCGTGCTGCGGGAAGTGGGGCGCGGCTTCATCCAGTGCATCGGCGCGAGCCAGGAGCTGACGGAGAAGCTGGCCGACGAGAGCGGCCGCCCGGTCATCTGGAACGTGCTCGCGGTCTTCACCGACCAGCACGGCATCGCCATGCCGGGGCACGAGAGCGCGATGAAGTGGCTGGATGAGTGCAACGCCCGCGGCACCCGCATCTTCGGGCAGGCGCTGACGGCGGAGAACAGCTTCCAGTTCACCCTCGAGGAGTGGAACCTGTTCGACTCCAGCCCGGCCTGGCGCGCGATGACGCTGGGCACGGTCGAGGAGCGCGCCGCGAAGATGGCGAACCCCGAGATGCGCGCGGCGGTGAAGGCGGAGCTTGACGAGTCGCCGATGGACGGCGCGGGCGTCGTGTTCGACTTCAACCACCTGATCGTGGGCGAGCTGCACAAGCCGGAGCTCGACAAGTACACGGGCTGGACCTGCGGCGAGATCGCGAAGGAGCGGGGCGTGCACGTCATCGACGCGATGCTCGACATCGCCCTCGAGGACGACATGCAGGCGCTCTTCGTGACGGCCCCGCAGAAGATGGACGTCGACGCCATGAAGAAGATGGCCACCTCGGCCTTCGCCCTCCCCGGCGTCTCCGACGGCGGCGCCCACACGAAGTTCATCACCCTCGGCCGCTACCCGACGGAGTACCTCTCCCTGCTGGTCCGCGGCCACGAGATGATGGACCTGGAGGAGGCGCACTGGCGCCTCAGCGCCTACCCGGCGCTGGCGGCGGGCTTCCGCGACCGCGGAACCATCCGCGAGGGCGCCCCCGCCGACATCGTGGTCTACGACCTGGAGAACCTCGAAATGGGCGAGACGGAGAAGGCGTACGACTACCCGGCGGGCGCGTGGCGCCTCATCCGCAAGCCGCACGGCTACCGTCACATCATGGTCAACGGCGAGGAGACCTTCGTGAACGGCGAGTGCACGGGCGCGACGAGCGGCAAGCTCCTGCGCCACGGCACGGCCTAGCGCGAGCCGTCAGCGGCAACGCACCAGCGCGGGGCGCCTTCGGGCGCCCCGCTTCTGTGTGTGGGTGCGGCGGCGTGTGGATCGCCCTGTTACTCACATAATGGGAGTTGTCCGGTCGTATGTGGTATCGTGACGGCAGCGGCAGGTGGGGCGGATCGGCCTCCAAGTGGTGTACCGCCCCGCCAGTCCGCTACCGCCTGACGCAGTGTAACTATTGACTCGCGTAAGCGTATTGCGCGCTACTCCTGAGCCGCCGCCCGCTCCTGGTTGAGGGCGAGGAGGCGCGCCAGCACCTCGTCGTCGCTGAGATCGGGGGGCCAGCCGTAGGCGTTGAAGACGGCCTCGTCGAGGCGGCGGTGGGCGGTGTCGAGCCAGGCGGGGCGTTCGTTGTAGAGGTTGGTGAGGGTGCGTCTCCGGAGTTCGCTCTCGCCGAACATCTCGGAGTCGGGGTTGAGCCAGCCTTCGCGCAGCTCGTTGAGCCGTCGCGCCGCCTCGGCGATGCCTTCCACGAGGGGGCTGTCGGCGGGTTCGTCGCCGGGTGGCCACGGCAGGGGGAAGGTCTGGAAGCAGGTGGTCGGCGTGTAGCGAAAGCCACTCTCCTTCTCGCGAAGCTGCGTCCCTTGCGCGAGCGCCCACAGTTCGTGCGCCCGTGAGTGCAGCACGCCAAAAAAGTAGTCGTCGTCGCGCGCGAAGGCAAACAGCGCGTGGTCGGGTAGCACCTTGCAATCCACCCATGCGAAGAGTCGGTGCTTTGCCACTCCAGGTGTAGCGACATACCGCGGTAAGGGCGAGAGGGCTTGTCTCATCCCGGGCCGAGCTTCCCCGTGCACCCACCACCGGTCCCGATAAGTATCGCGTCTATTGCTTGCCCTCTTGGGCCGAACGTGCTGGCTAATGTGCTCGAACGGAGCCTCGTACAGCTCTGCTTCCTCCAAAGTCGTGCCGGGCGGGAAGTCGACGATCCACATATCGCGAGGGCGCCCGCTGATGTCGTCGCCGTTCTTCCAGGGGCGGACAACATCCTCGTTGCTGCGGCCGTCGGGATTCGGCGTGGCGAGCATCTGCCGGGCCAGGGACGCGTCGATGTCGAACGGCCCGACCTTGGTGTCGCCCATAAAGCAGATACCCGCGTTCTCAGGAAGGGGCTGCGCCTCGATTAGGGGCAGGCCATCGGTGAGGTTGGCGTTGATGCCCAAGACGGGACGCCCATCCAGAATGCGCTCCGTTTCGGAACCGTCGTCGAATCCCACCATTGAGACCTGTACCGCAGCGCCGTTGAGGGTCCACTTCCGGTCGGACTCGGCGAAGAAGATGTCACCTGACTCCTTGATGCGCATGAGCGTCTCGCGGCTTGTCTTGCCGCGGATGGACTGAGTTGCCAACAGGCCGGCGCGCTTTGCCCTTCCGGCATGGACCATGCGACGCGCCTTCTCGTGCCAGTAGCAGCAGAGGTCGGCGGTGCGCTGCACGCGGTCCTTCCAGACTTCGAACATGGCCTCGACGTAGTCATCGCCGAGTTCGGTCCTGAGCCGTTTCCCACCGAGAAAGGGTGGGTTGCCGACGATGACGTCGGCGGGGGGCCACTCGGGCTCGCGGGGGCCGGCGGGGTGGGAGCGGTCGACGATGGCGTCCATGAGGGTGATCTGGTCGAGCTTCTGGAGGATGGGCTCCTCGTTGTCGAGGGGGATGATGTTGCGCTGCTTCCACTGGAGGTAGCCGATCCAGACGACCATTGCGGCGAGCTCGTGGGCGTAGGGGTTGATCTCGATTCCGAGCAGCTGGCGGGGGTGGACGCGCGGCTCGAAGCGCACGCCCTGCAGCCCCGTCCAGGCGATCGCTTCCTTCTCAAGGCCCTTCAGCAGGGCGAGCGAGACGTAGAGGAAGTTGCCCGAGCCGCAGGCGGGATCGAGCACCGTCACGGTTGTGAGGCGGTCGAGGAAGGGCGCGACGTGCTCGCGGATGCGCTCGTGCTGCGTCTCGTCCGTGGCGCCGTGAAGCTGGGCCTGGTAGCCCGCCTCCGTGGCGGCCTCGCGCACGGCCTCCCACTCGCGCCGCAGCGGCGCCATGAGCACGGGCTCGACGAGCGTCTCGATGTCTGTGCGGGAGGTGTAGTGCGCCCCCAACGCGGCGCGAACGGCCGGGTCGAGCACGCGCTCGAACAACGTCCCAAAGATGGCGGGCTCGACATCGGCCCAGTTGAGCGCGTCGAGCTCCTGGAGCGTGAGGATCTCGTCCGTCGTCAGGTCGTCGGGCACGTCGTTGTCGGTGAAGAGATCGCCGTTGATCCAGGGGATGGTCTGGGCGCCGTAGCGCCCGCCCCGCTCCATCGTGCGGAAGAGGTCGGCGAGCGCCTCGCGGAACTGGCCGGCGTTTTCCGCCTGCGCCCGCAGCAGCTCCGAGAAGGCCCCCCGCGGGAGCAGCCCGATGTCGGAGGCGAACATGCAGAAGACGGTGCGCGAGACGAAGCGCGCGATGCCCATGTCGTCGGTGTTGCCCCAGCCGCGCAGCTCGGCGACGACGCCCTCGAAGAGCTCCGCCGCCTCCCTGGTGATCTGCTCCGTGGTGCGGACCGGGCGCAGCCGCTCCGGCTCCTCCCAGAGCGCCTTCAGCACCTCCAGGGCGGTGAGGCTCTCAGCGCCGGGGGCGGGTTCACCGCGGCTCGTCGTGACCCTGACCGCTTCGTCCGAGGTCAGGTGGGTGAGGTCGAACTGGTAGGTCCACGACTCGAACCCGGTCCACTTGGTGTGCACCTCGAAGCGTTCCAGGTCGCAGACGACGAGCAGGGGGGGCTGGCCCAGCGCCTCGTGGTAGTCGAGGAGCTGCTTGTAGGCCTCGCGCAGGTCCCTGCGCTTGCCCTTGTACTCCCAGCCGAAGTGGTCCTTGAGCCAGACGTCGGCGAAACCGTCGCCCGCGCTGGTGCGTTCGGCGCCCTTCTCGAAGGCGTAGAAGTCGCCGGTGGGGTCGGCCTCGTTGGGGGTCTGCTCGTCGAGGAGGCGGCAGAGGTCGACGAAGTGTTCCTGGGAGGCGGCGCGCTCGGTGCGTTTCGAGGCGATCCACTTGCGCGCGAAGCCGGCGGCGTCCACGGGGCGATTCTAGCCCACGTCCCTCCTGGCGCCCGGCCCCGTGCGGGGGAAGCGCTCAGGCCAGACCCTGCGCCTCGAGGAACTCGATGGTCAGCCTGGCGCACTCCTCCGGCTCTTCGAGCTGGAGGAAGTGGGTGGTCTCGGGGGGGAAGTCGTAGTTGGTCTCGACCAGCTCCCGGAAAGCGCTCCCTGATGGCCCGGATGACGCTGCCACAGTCCCGCGCGAAGGCGAGGATGTTGCGGTCCCGCTGCTCGCCGAGCGGATTCCAGCCGTGGCTGCGCAAGTCGTACACGAAGAGGTCGAAGCGATCGGTCAGGAGCGACCAGTAGGGGTAGTAGGCAGCGGACGCCTGTCCGCTGCCGTGGGTGAGGACCATGCGCGGGCCATCGGGGTTGCCGTGCCGCCGGACCCTGAGGCGGGCGCCGTCGGGTGCATCGACGTCAAGCACGGCCAGCGGCTCCGGCACGGTCAAGCGTTCCGCCTTCGCGACTACTCCCCGCGGGCGAGCCTGACGCTACTCCGTCGTGCGGATGGCGCGGATGGCGATCGTGAGCATGGCCACCCCAAAGACGACCACGACGCCAATCTCTTCCCAGGTGCTGAGGGTGTAGCCGAACCAGTCGACGTGGGCGATCTGGAAGGGGGCGTCGGCGGGGAGGGCCTTGAGCTGTTCGGAGAGGGCGATCTCCCGAATGGGGGCGACGGCGTAGGTGACCGGGTTGAGCTTGACGAGCACGTCCATCCAGACGGGAACGTTGTTGATCGGGAAGAAGATTCCAGAGAGGAACATGGCCGGCATGATCGCGACCTGGGAGAGCATCTGGAAGCTCTCGACGGAGCGCAGGCGGCTCCCCAGCGCCACACCCACCCCCGTGAGCATGAACGACACCAGGGCGATGAGCCCGATCAGCTTGGCAACGATTTCGAGGGTGAGCTCGATCCCCAGGAAGGGAGCGATCACGAACATGACCATGCCGTTGACGAGCGCGATGGTGGCGCCGCCTGTGATCTTGCCGAAACAGATGGCGGTACGGCTGACGGGCGCCACGAGGATCTCGCGGAGGAAGCCGAACTGGCGGTCGGTCACGATGGAGACGCCGGAGAAGACGGAGTTCATGAGGACGATCATCGCGACCATGCCGGGGAAGATGAACTGGCGGTAGCCGATACCGCCGGGGAGGGTGGCGATGCTGTTGCCCAGCCCCTCGCCGAACATGACGAGCATCATGATGGGCATGACGAAGGCGGAGATCATGCGGGGGCGGTCGCGGACGTAGATCAGGACCTCGCGCAGCCAGATGACGCGCACGACCTGCAGGAAGCCCGCCCGTCCGGTGGCGCGGCGGGGGGAGCCCGTCGCGACGCGCGCGCCCGCCTCGGCAGTGGCCGTGGCCTGTTCGACCGTCATCGCATCCTCCCGAAGCCGCGCTGGCGCATGGAGCGCAGCTTGTCCTCTTCGCTCGCCTGGGCCTCGCGGATCTGGTGGCCGGTCATGGAAACGAACACGTCCTCGAGGGTGGGGGCGCGGATGCCCACGGAGCGCACCTCGCCCTGGATACGGCCCAGCAGGATGGGGAGGAACTCGCCACCCTGTTCAACATTGAACTCGACGGCATCGTTCTCGATACGCGGCTCGACCTCGAACGACTCGCGCACCTCGCGGGCGAGCGCCTCGTTGTCGGGCCCGGCGATGGAGACGACGTCGCCGCCGAGGCGCGCCTTCAGCCGCTCGGGGGTGTCGAGGGCGATGATCTTGCCGTAGTCCATGATGGCGACGCGGTCGCAGGCCTCGGCCTCGTCCATGTAGTGGGTGGTGAGGAAGATGGTGACGCCCTCGGTATCGCGCAGGGAGCGGGCGTAGGCCCAGATGCTGCGGCGGGTCTGCGGGTCGAGGCCCACGGTGGGCTCGTCGAGGAAGAGGACGGAGGGCCAGTGCATCAGGCCGCGGGCCACCTCCAGCCGGCGGCGCATGCCGCCGGAGAAGGTGATAACGGTGTCGTCGGCGCGGTCGAGCAGGCCGACGCGCTCCATCAGCTGCTCGGCGCGGGGGCGGATGTCCTGCTTGCCCATGCCGAAGAGCTCGCCGTGGAAGACGAGGTTCTCGCGGGCGGTGAGGCGCTCGTCGACGGTCGAGTCCTGGAAGACGATGCCGATCTCGCGGCGCACGCCTCCCGGATCGTCGACGATGTCGTGCCCGCCGATGGTAGCGCGGCCCGCGGTCGGCGTGAGCAGCGTGCAGAGCATGGAGATGGTGGTGGTCTTGCCGGCGCCGTTGGGGCCGAGGAAGCCGAATATCTCGGCCTCGCCAACCTCGAAGGAGATGCCGTCGACGGCGGTGATGTCGCCGAAGCGACGGCTCAGCTCGGAAACCTGAACAGAGGGAGGCACCGATCCATATTGCGGGGCAGGGGCCTCTGCGCGCAAAGCGGTCTCGGCCACGGCTAGCCCTCCGGCTCGAACACGTCGGTGTCGGGGAAGTAGTCGGACCAGGCGAACCAGAAAACGGCGAAGCCTGGCAGGACCTCGAGGCGGCTCCCCGCGAGCTCCCCCGAGAGCGCCTCTCCCGTGAGCACGGACCAGACGGAGCCGGTCTCGCGATCGCGCAGGGCGGCGTTGCCGTCGTCGGGCTCGTGCGTCTCGAAGGTGAGGGCGCGGCCGTCGACGGTTGGGTCGTAGGCGATGGCGGCGCGTCCCACGCCATCCCAGGCGATGACGAGCGGTTGGTTGCCGATGCTGTCATTCACGACCGGGTTCTTCGCGAGGAGGCGGTGGGCGTAGGCCTTGCGTCCCTGCGGGACGACGACACCGAGCACGAGCTCCTTGCCGGCCAGGCGGTCATCGGGGTTGCGTTCGCCGATGACCCCGGCGCTGGGGCTGAAGTAGTAGCCGCTGTAGGCATCGATGACGAGGCCGCCCTGGTCGAGGACGGTGGTGTCGGGGTGGAGGGCGCGCCAGCTTTCCCAGCGCGTGAGGACGGCGGGCACGACCTCGAGGACCGTGCCCTCAAGGGTTCCCTTGACGGCCCTTCCGAGGAACTGGCTCCAGAGGGTTTCGGTCTCACGGTCGAACATGACGAGGGCGTTCATGATGAGCTTCCCGGAAACGCCGAAGGTGAGTTGCTGGTCCTCGATGTCGCGGGCATACACGATGCCCGTAAAGCAGAGCGGTCACCAGGTGACGGCGATGGCGCGGCCCCCAAGCGTGTCGTTCACGATCTCGTGGCCGCTGAGGAAGGCGGCGCCGTAGGCGCGGTGCTCGCCGTCGACGGAGACGCCGATCACGAGGTCGATGGGGCGGAGCTGCTCGTCGGCCTCCTCGGCGGAGAGAAAGCTGGGATTGTCGATGGCGGGGATGGCGTCGGGGCGGAGGAGAGTGACGATCTGGGAGCTGATGTCGCCCTCCTCGGGGGGAGTCGCGGTGGCGGGGGGTTGGGTGGGGGTGGCGCGGGGGGTGGGGGTATCCGTGGCAGGAGGTTGCGTGGCGTCGGGTGGAGGGGTGGAGGAGGCCGTGGCGGTGGCGGCCTCGGTGGCGGGGGGCTGGGTGGCGGCCGCGGGCGGCTCCCCGGGGTCGGAGCCAGCGCAGGCGGTGGCGGCCAGGGCGACGATGACGCCCAGCGCCGCCAGCGCAGGCGTCCTAAACATCGGTCGCCTGCGGATAGCTGCCGAAGACCTTGAGCATGCTGGTCATGCCCCGCAGCCCGTCCAGGGCGGCGGCGCACCCGGGGTCGTGGGCGTGGCCCTCGAAATCGATGAGGAAGATGTACTCGCCGAAGGTGGCGCGCGTGGGGCGGCTCTCCATCTTGGTGCAGTTGATGCCGCGGCTGGAGAACTCGGAGAGCGCCGCCGTGAGGAGGCCGGCGCGGTCGCCGGCGAACTCGAAGGCGATGGAGGTGCGGTCGCGCCCGGACGGTTCGGGCTCGCCCGTGCCGATGAGGACGAAGCGGGTGGCGTTGTTTTGCTGGTCCTGGATGCTCTCGGCGAGGATCTCAGCGCCGTAGAGGAATGCCGCGCGAGCGGTCGCGATCGCGGCCGTTCGCGGGCGTTCAACGGCCCTTTCGACCGCCTCGGCCGTCGAAAGGGAGGCCGCCTGTTGCGCCTCCGGACAGTGCCCCTCCAGGAAAGCGCGGCACTGGGCCAGCGCCTGCGGGTGGGAGTAGATGAGGTCGATCTGGTCGAGGGCCGTCCCCGGGGCGACAACGAGGTTGTGGACGACGGGGACGAGCAGCTCGCCCTGGATCTTGAGGGCCGTCTCGTGGATGAGGATGTCGAGCGTCTCGGCCACGGAGCCGTTGAGGGAGTTCTCGATCGCCATCACGCCCGTTTCCGCCTCGCCCGATTCGACGGCGCGGGCGACAGCGCCGTGGGTGGGGTAGGGCAGGAAATCGGCGCCGGGGGCGCCGCGGCGCGCGGCCTCCTCGCCGAAGGTGCCCGGCGGGCCAAGATAGGCGACCCTCACGAGAGGACCGGCCGGCTCAGGTGTCGAACCCATGCGCGCCCCCGATCAGGGCTTCCTGCAGCATGCCCCTGCTCTCGGCGCGCGTGACCACGACGAGGGCGTCGCCGACGGTGAGGGTCGTATCGGCGCCGGGTACGCGGGGGACCCCCCCGGAATCGAGGATGAGGGCGATGAACGACTCCGGGGGCAGCAGGATCTCGCGGGGCGTGCGTCCCACCACGGGCGAGGTCTCCGAGAGGCGCACCTCCACCAGCTCCAGACCCTGGTGCAGCTGCATCACCGGCACCAGCGAGGTGACCGGCACCTCCTGCTCGATCTGGGCGAGGATCGCCTCCGTGGCGGAGACGGTCGTCTCGATGCCGCGCTTCCGGAAGAGGAGCGCGTTCGAGGGGTTGTTGACGCGGGCGAGCACGCGGGGGACGCCCCGGTAGCGGGCGATGTCGCAGACGACGAGGTTGTCCTCGTCGTCGCCCGTGACGGCGGCGACGAGGTCGGCGCGGGCGATGCCGGCGCCGTCGAGGATGGAGGCCTCGCAGGCGTCGCCCTGGAGCACGGTGCCCTCCAGCTGGTCGTTGATCTCGGCCACGCGCGCGCCACTCCGCTCGATGACCAGCGTCTCGTGGTCGCCGCCGAGGAGCTCGCGGGCGAGGTAGTAGCCGACCTTGCCGCCGCCGGCAACGATGACGTACACGGCTAGGCCGGCGTGGAGCGGGGCAGCATCGCGAGGATCGCCTCCGCCCCCGCGCTGGTGGGGCTGTAGGTCTGGAGTCCGAGGTGTCCGAAGATCTCGCCGCGCTCGGGGTCCTTGGTGCGGCAGATCACGTCCTTCACGCCGAAGACTTCGCGGGCGAGCTGGCTGGCGAAGTAGTTGCGGTTATCGCCCTGGGTGACGGCGATGAAGGCATCGGCCTGGCGGGCGCCGGCGCGCTCCAGGACCTCCCTGTCCATACCGTTGCCGACGGCCGGGCGGCCACCGAAGGAGTCGGGCAGCCGCCGGAACTGGCCGGCGTCGAGGTCGAGGATGGTGACCTCGTGACCATCGCGGTCGAGGCTTCCGGCGATGGCGGCGCCGGTGCGCCCGCAGCCCATGATGACGACGTTCACCGGCGGGCCGCGGCCTTTCCCACGGCGGGCGTCGCCTGTTCGAGCCGGTCGCGCACGATCCAGACGTTACAGGAGGCGTGCCCGAGGACGTAGCCGGCGGTGGTCCCCATCTCGAACTGGCCGAGGAGGGGTGTCCAGCCAACGCCCATCACGATCACGTCCACGGCGCGCGCCTCCGCCTGCTCCACGATAGCGGGGCCGGCGGTTCGCGCCTGCACGAGCTCATCCTCGACGGTGACGCCGCGGGCCTCGCGGGCGGCAAGGGCGCGGGCGCGGCGCAAGAGCTCCTCGCCGCGCTGCGCTTCCAGATCCATGTCGGCGGTGACGGGCAGGCTGCGTTCCACCTGGATGACATGCAGGAGGGTGACGACGCCCTTCTCCTGGCGCGCGAGGGAGGCGGCCACGGCGACGGCCTCAAGACTGGCCGGGTCATCAACCACCGGGGCCAGGATGGAACGGAATCTCGCCATCGGGATGCCCTCTGAGACGCGTGAGAATACTGCCGCAGGCGTCCGGACACAACGCACCCCACCTGTGCTACCGGCCACGACCCAGCCAGAGACGCACGAGGCCATGGAGGATGAGCGCCCCGGCGAGCCATGTGCTCTCGCTGCCGGTTGCGTCCTGCATGAGCAGCAGGAGGAGCAGGGCGATGCCCGCGAGGAGCGAGACGATGGAGAGGAGCTGGCCGGCGATACGCATGGGGAGGCGACCGGACGCCGCCGGGGATGCTACCGTACCGCTGCACAGGCGGATCCGGGCGGGGCGTGGCGAGCAGGCGCGCGGATCGCCATAATGGGCGCGCCCGGTCGCAGGAGCGGCCTGAAACGAGGGAGAGCGCAAATGGACAGCACGGACTTCTACCTGGCCCCGATGACGATGAGCTACTTCTTCCTCGACGCGCTCGAGAAGAATGGCTACGCCTTCCCCCAGGGCTGGCGTTCACACCAGCAGAACGTCGAGGCCCTGTTGCAGGACGGCAAGGTCGTCCGCATCAACGTCAACCCATCGAACCAGATCGTGGTGGAGGACATCACGGAGGAAGTCGCGAACGCCTGAGCGTCGCGATCGCGCCCGGCCGGGCAACACGCGGGAGGCGTACGCCTCCCGCTTCCTGCGTTTCGAGCGCTGGCTGCGGTACCACCCCGGGCCCGCGCCGATATAACTCTGATAGAAAGACTATCAACTTCTCTTCCATAACCTTGTTGTAGAGTAAGACCCCATCACCTACAATGTAGCTACCATGGCCAGGAGCTTCTACGAGACTCTCGGGGTATCCCGCAGCGCCTCCGGCAAGGAGATCCGCTCCGCCTACCGGAAGCTCGCACGGCGCTATCACCCCGACGTGAATCCGAACGACACGGGCGCCGAGGAGCGATTCAAGGAGATCCAGAGCGCCTACGACGTGCTCTCCGACGAGGACACGCGCAAGAAGTACGACAGGTACGGCGACCGCTGGCAGCAGGCCGGGCAGTTCGAGGAGATGGAGCGGCAGCGCGGGCAGACCGGCTTCGGCGGCGGCGGCTTCTCCTTCGACAGCGGCTTTGGCGACCTGGATCTGGGCAGCATGTTCGGGGGCATCTTCGGCGGAGGGTCCCGCGGTCCCAGCCGGGGGCAGGACATCGAGTCGCCCACCGAGGTCACGCTCGAGGAGGCGGCCGCGGGCACAACCCGCACCATCGGCCTGCAGAGCGCCGAGCCCTGTGGCGTCTGCGGCGGCAGTGGCGTCGTGGGAAACGCCCGCTGTCACACCTGCGGGGGCGCCGGCCAGACGCTGAAGCCGCGCCGCCTGGAGGTGAAGGCGCCGCCCGGGGTCCGCAGCGGCTCGCGCGTTCGCGTGGCCGGCGAGGGACGTCCTAGCCTGGGCGGCGGCACGCCCGGCGACCTCTACCTGCTCATCACCGTGCTACCCCACGCGCGCTTCGAACGAAGCGGCGACGACCTCACGGTCGAGGTGGCGGTGCCGTACCTCGACGCCATCCTCGGGGGCGAGGTGGAGGCGCCGACGCTCTCGGGACGCGTGATGCTCACCATTCCCCCGCTGACCCAGAACGGACGCCGCTTCCGTCTGGGCGGCAAGGGCATGCCCGTGCTCGGTCAGGGTGACCGCCGGGGGGACCTGTTCGCGCGCGTGAGCGTGGTGCTGCCCGAGCGCCTGAGCGACCAGGAGCGCGCCCTCTTCGAGGAGATCCGCCAGACGCACGGCTCCGCACGAGCGGCCGGCTAGCCAGGAAGGACGACCCATGCCCCGCCGCACCCCACCGACCGAACCAGTACCCGACAACGAGCCCTGCTACGTGATCTCCATCGCCTCGCGCCTGGTGGGGCTGCACCAGCAAACGCTGCGCTACTACGAGCGCGCCGGGCTCATCCGGCCGCACCGCACGAGCGGCAACATCCGCATGTACTCGAACGCCGACATCCACCGCATCCGGCAGGCCCAGCGCCTGATCGAGGAGCTCGGGGTGAACCTCGCCGGCGTGGAGGTGGTGCTGCGCATGAGCGATCAGCTGCGCACGCTGCAGGCCGAGCTCGACGAGGTGCGCGCGGAGCTCGACAGCCTGCGCCGGACACGCCTGCCGGCGCCCGCCATCGACAGCGAGGGGCGTCCCGCCCGCTAGCTCCACCCACACCGCCCACCCCGCAAGACCCCGCGCACGCGGGGCAGGAGGAATGACCACCATGATGCGACAGGACCGATTCACCGAGCAGGCCCAGCAGGTGCTGGCCGCCTCGCAGGAGGCCGTGCGCACCCGCCGCCACAGCCAGTGGGGCGTGCCCCACGTACTCTTCGCCCTCTCCGAGCTGGACGGCGGACTCGCCCTGCAAGTGCTCGAACAGCTCGATGTCGACGTCGCGCAGTTGAAGGCGCGCGTCGACGAGGTGCTGCAGAAGCAGCCCCGGCTCCAGCACGAGGTCGTGCAGGTCTACACGACGCCGGAAGTGGTGCGCATGCTGGAGGTTGCGAACGCCGAGGCGGAGCGGCTGAAAGACGACTACGTGGGCGTCGAGCACCTGCTCATCGCGATCGCCGACAACGAGGAGAGCGGCGCCGCCGGTCTCCTGGCCGGGTTGGGCGTGACGAAGGAAGGCATCTACCGTGCCCTGCGGGAGATTCGCGGCAGCGCGCGCGTGACCAGCCCCACGGCCGAGAGCAGCTACCAGAGCCTTGAGCGCTACAGCGCCGACCTCACGCAACTGGCCCGCGAGGGCAAGCTCGACCCCGTCATCGGCCGCGAGACCGAGGTGCGGCGGGTGATGCAGATCCTGAACCGGCGCACCAAGAACAACCCCGTCGTCATCGGGGAGGCGGGCGTGGGCAAGACCGCCATCGTGGAGGGGCTGGCGCAGCGCCTCGCCGAAGGGGACGTGCCCGAGAACCTGCAGGAGAAGTCGCTGCGCGCCCTCGACATGGGGGCGCTGCTGGCCGGAGCCAAGTTCCGGGGCGAGTTCGAGGAGCGCCTCAAGGCGGTCATGGAAGAGGTCCGCGAGAGCGACGGCGGCGTCATCCTCTTCATCGACGAGCTCCACACCGTCATTGGCGCGGGCGGGGCCGAGGGCGCCATCGACGCGAGCAACCTGATGAAGCCCGCGCTGGCGCGGGGCGAACTGCACGCCATCGGCGCCACCACGCTCGATGAGTACCGGCGCATCGAGAAGGACCCGGCGCTGGAGCGGCGCTTCGCTCCGGTCTACGTGGACGAGCCCTCGGAGGAGGACACGATCGCGATCCTGCAGGGGCTGCGTTCGCGCTACGAGGACCACCACAGGGTCGAGATCGGCGCCGACGCGCTCGAGGCCGCCGTCCACCTCTCCTCGCGCTACGTGACGGAGCGCCACCTGCCGGACAAGGCGATCGACCTGATCGACGAGGCGGCCAGCAAGCACGTCATCGACGCGCAGGAGACGGCGCCCGAGGTGCGCGCCATCGCGAAGCGGCTGGACGCACTCGCGCAGGAGGCGGACGCGGCGGTGGAGCGGGAGGACCACGAGCGCGCCGCCCACATCAAGCAGGAGGTGCTCCAGATGCAGGAGGAGTACGCGAGGCTGCGCGCGGAGGACGCCGCCGAGCGGCCCGCGGAGCTGCGCGTCACGGCGGAGGACATCGCCAGCCTCGTCGGGCAGATGACGGGCATCCCCGTCTCGCGGCTGGAGGAGAGCGAGAGCGACAAGCTGCTGCGCATGGAGGAAACGCTGCACGAGCGCGTGGTGGGCCAGGACCGCGCCATCGAGGCGCTCAGCGACGCCGTGCGGCGGGCGCGAGCGGGGCTCAAGGACCCGAAGCGCCCGATCGGCTCGTTCATCTTCCTGGGGCCCACGGGCGTGGGGAAGACGGAGCTGGCGAAGGCGCTGGCGCAGTGCCTCTTCGACGACGAGGACGCGATGATCCGGCTGGACATGTCGGAGTACCAGGAGCGGCACACGGTGAGCCGCCTGGTGGGGTCGCCGCCGGGCTACGTGGGCTACGACGAGGGAGGCGGCCTGACCGAGCTGGTGCGCCGCCGACCCTACCGGGTGATCCTCTTCGACGAGATCGAGAAGGCGCACCCGGACGTGTTCAACACGCTCCTGCAGATCCTCGACGACGGACGGCTGACGGACGGGCACGGGCGCACGGTCGACTTCCGCAACACGGTCATCATCATGACGAGCAACCTGGGCACGGGCGCCCAGAACCGGCTCACGCTCGGCTTCACCCAGCGCAGCGAGGAAAGCGGCGCCGCCGAGCAGGTGCGGGCTTCGGTCGAGCGCGCCCTGCGCGAGCACTTCCGGCCCGAGTTCCTGAACCGCATCGACGACACGATCGTGTTCGAGCCGCTGACGGAGCGGGAGCTGTCGGAGATCGTCGACCTGCTCATGGCTGAGGTGCGAGGGCGCCTGGCGGAACGCGAGATCGATATCGAGCTCACGGAGGCGGCGCGGGAGGAGCTGGTGCGCGAGGGCTACGACCCCCAGTTGGGCGCGCGTCCGCTTCGGCGCACGGTCGAGCGGCGGGTCGAGAACGAGCTCGCGCGGCGCATCCTCGCGGGCGAGTTCGGCGAGGGCCAGCGCATCACGGTCGACCACGCCGGCGGCGACTACACGTTCACGGCCAGCGCTCGGGAGGGGGAAGCGGCGGTCGCGGGCTAGGCTGGGGTCGTAGCGGCGCTGGGGGTCAAGGAATTGCCACCGCCCTACCGTGTATTTCGCTTTAGGGCCGACCGACAAGAGCCCATGGGGCTCTTCCCTCCGGGGATAGGCGGCCTCTTTCCTTGGGTCAGTAGTAGAGGTTCTCCCCTGCCTTGAGCAGGTCGTACTCGGAAGCGATCTTGTCCGCTATCAGGTCAAGCGCTCGCCCATCCTGACTCTCCCACTTTCTGAAGATCGCCCAGGAACAGTAGTCGGCAGTCGACCTACCCCGGGGCGGAGGCGTAGACGGGGTCGGGGCGGTCGTAGCGGCGCTGGGGGAGTCAGCACCCCTATGGTCAGCGTCGCCGGTGACGGGCTATCGTGCGCCGCGTTCGGAGGACGACGCGACTTTGGCGGCGCGAGGCGTCAACGAGAGCATTCGCTACGAACCGGATGAGCGGTGCCCACCGCTGATCGCAATCGGCACGGGCCTGCAGGGGGCGCTGCTGGGGCTGCCCTCGATGGTGCTGATCGTGGCCATCACCGTGCGGGCGGTTGGTCAGGACGAGAGCTATCTGCGGTGGGCCGTCTTCGCGGCCCTGATCATCGCCGGGGCGAGCACGATTGTGCAGGCCGCCCGGCTTGGGCGGGTTGGCTCGGGGCACGTGCTGATCATGGCCATGACGGCCAGCTTTATTCCGATCTCCGTCCTGGCACTGGACGCGGGCGGGCCGGCTACCCTCGCGAGCCTGATCGTGGTCTCCGCGCTCTTCTTCCTCGTGGTCAGCGCCTGGCTTCCGCTTCTGCGCCGAATGATCACCCCCGTCGTCTCGGGAACAGTCCTCATGTTGATCGCGGCCACGGTCCTTCCGATCGCGCTCAACCGCGTGCAGGAGGTTCCAGAAGGGGCGCCAATGGCCGCCGGCCCAGCCGTCGCGGCGGTGACCCTCGCGGCTTCCGCACTGCTGGCGCTGCGGGCCTCGGGCTCGTGGCGGCTCTGGACACCCCTCGCCGGCATTGGAATCGGCTGCGGAGTGGCCGCGCTATTCCGGCTCTACGAGTTTCAGGCGCTGGCTGATGCGTCATGGGCCGGCGTGCCCCGACAAGCCTTCCTCGAACTCGATGTGACGCCAGGTGGGGAGTTCTGGGCCCTCCTGCCGGCGTTCGTCGTCGTGACGGTCGTGGTCGGGATCAAGGGGATTGGCTCCAGCGTCGCCGTTCAACAGGCCTCGCGGCGAAGGCCACGGGCGACGGACTTCCGCCTGGTTCAGGGCGCCTTGACCACCAACGGGCTGGGCATCCTCCTGTGCGGCCTCGCCGGCACGCCACCCACCACCATGGCAGCTAGCCGGAGCATCTCGCTTATCACCTTCACGGGCGTGGCCGCGCGCAGTGTTGGATACGTGGTCGGGAGCGCCTTTGTGGTGCTGGCGTTTTTCCCCAAGGTGACTGCGACGCTGACCACGATCCCAAGCCCCGTCATGGGGGGCTTCCTGCTGACGATGATGGGAACACTCTTTGTGGAAGGGATCCGGACGGTCGTGCAAGACGGCCTCGACTCGCGAAAGGCGCTGATCATCGGCATCTCCTTCGCGACAGGCCTCGGCCTTGAGAATCAGACCATCTTCACCGACCTCGTGGGCGGAACATGGGGCGCTCTGCTCGACAACGGACTGCTGATGGGCGCTCTGGTTGCAATCGCGCTGAGCCTGTTCCTTGAGCTGACGAGCCCGCGGCGGAAGCGCCTTGAGGTGAGGCTGGAGCCCTCGGCCCTGCCCGCGATCGACGAGTTCCTGAGCGAGGTCGCAGCGATCGCCAACTGGAACGACGCCTCGAGGGACCGTCTGCGCGCTGCCGGCGAGGAGGCGCTCGCAAGCCTGGTGCAACTGCGGGGAGACGAAACCGCGGACCTCGCCCCCCGCCTGATCGTCGAGGCGAGGCCGAGCGAACGATCGGTGGAAGTCGAATTCCTGGCGGCCTTCGAGGAAGAGAACCTCGAAGACCGGCTCGCCTACCTGGGCGAGGAGGCGGAGAGCCTGGAGGAGAGCGACCTCTCGTTGCGACTCCTGCGCCACTACGCCGCATCCGTACGCCATCAGAAGTACCACGGCCTCGACATCGTGACCGTGCAGGTCGAGGGAGCGCGCTAGCGGAGCTACCCCGGGGCGGGGGCGAGGTCGGTCGTTTCGGGGCGGACGCGCCGGATCTGGGGGACCACCAGGATGATCACGGCGGCGAGCGCGAGCGTCGCCCAGCCGAGGATGGTCACCACGATGGGCAAACCGGCCCCCTGCGCGATAACGCTGATCGGGAGCGTGAACAGCATGGCGAAGCCGTTTGTGAGGGGGAAGAGGCTCATCACGCGCCCGCGCATGCCCTCGACGACCTTCTGCTGGATGATCACGGAGGCGCTCACCGTGGAGGCGGCGAGGGAGACGCCGAGACCGACGTTGGTGGCGGCCGTGAGCCAGATCGAGCGCGAGTAAGCGAACACGATCGCGCTGACGGCGAAGGCGAGGGCCGCCAGGACGAGGGTCGAGCCGCGGCCGGCAACGTCGGGGCGTTGGGCGAAGTACATCGAGCCGACAACGGCCCCGCCTCCCCAGCCGAAGGCCATGAGGGCGAAGCCCTCCCCGCCAACCTCCAGCACGCGGGTGGCCCAGATCACCCCGAGATTCCCGACTCCCGGCATTCCCACGCCGTGCATCACGAACACGAGCGCCACGGCGGCGAGGATGACGACGTGGCGGCGGGTGTACTGCAGACCGTCGACCACGGCGCGCAGCATCCGGCGGCCGGCGGCCTCGCCGCGGCTGTGGTAGTTGAGGAGGGCGATGAGGGGGATGATCCCGAGCCAGGTGAACAGCGAGGCCGCGTAGAGCACACCCGGCCCGAATGCTTCGTTGAGGACCGCCGCGATGGGGATGGTGATCGGGATCATCAGCTGCTGGGCGGCCGAGTTCAGGCTGATGGCGTTGCCCAGGTCGTCCATGCCCACCACGGAGGGAAGGCTCGCCTGCCTCGCCGGGTGATCGATGGCCTGTGTGGCGGAGGCGAGGAAGGTGAGGGCGATGACCCCGACGATGGTGGCCCCGCCGAAGGGCGTGGTCAGCATGAGGAGGGCGACGAAGATGTTGAACACGAGCGAGGCCGACTCGCAGCCGAGGAGCACGAGTCTCCGCTCGAAGCGGTCGGCGATGGCGCCGCCGATGAGGCTGAAGAGAAGGGTCGCGACCCCCCGGCCACCCATCAGCAGGCCCGTGTAGAGGATCTCCCGATCGGGGTAGACGGCCTGCACCCAGAAGATCTGGGTGACAAAGTGGAGGGGCTGGACGAGCCCAACGAGCACCGTTCCCGCCAGCAGAAACCGGAAGTTCCGGTAGCGGAAGGCGCGGAAGGCGGGGATGGCGCGGATGGCCTGCAAGCGGCCGGTGGGCATGAGAAACGAGTCTACGCGGCGGATGCGTGACGCCCCGCACGGGCGCTGGACCGTGGCTCGGACGGGGCGTGTACTGGCCTTGACGATGAGGCACTGGGTGAGGCGTCTGACAGTGGCTGGGGTGGTAGCGCTCCTGCTCGCGACCGTCCTGGGCGCGCCCGCCCGCGCCCAGGACGACGCCACGGGCGCCGTGGACGTACGCATCTGGGAGGGCGTGCGCGACGCCGCCAACCTGTACATCAGCGCCCGCGCCGTGGGCGGCTCCTGGTTCCCCCTGGGCACGGTTCCCCTCGTCCCGGAGGCGGGAGGGGACGCGGACGGCCGCCTCCGCTACCACAGCATCACCGTGGCGGTCCCGCTGCCGGAGGGGTCCCGCGAGGGCGGCACGGCACGGGTCGATGTACGGGTGGAGCAGGGCGTGGACGACCCGGGGAGCATCTTCGTAAGCGTCCGTGGCGAGGGCTACGGGTGGAGCTCCACGGAGACTATCGCGCTCCCGCTGGACAGGCTGCACGGCGACGGCCACTACCGCTACGGCGACGTCACCATCCAGGTTTCGCTGTCGCTTCCCAGCGAACGGCACCTGGAGCTGAAGCGCTTCATGCTGGAGCTGATCAACACCGCCCGCGCGGAAGCCGACCTCGACCCGGTCGAGCTGGGCGATAACGACGCCGCGCAGCTGCACGCGGAGGCGTCACTGGAGGGGTGCTTCCTCTCGCACTGGGGACTCGATGGCCTCAAGCCCGCGATGCGGTACACGCTCGTCGGGGGGCGCCAGTCGAACCGGGAGAACGCCCGCGGCCTCTCGTACTGCATCACCGAGGACGACAACCACAGGGCGATCGAGAGCCTCGAAGACGAGATTCGCGAGGCGATGGACGGCTGGATGGCGAGCGCCGGCCACCGCGCGGCGATCCTCGGCCGGTCGTACACGCGGGTAAATGTCGGCATCGCCTGGGACCGCTACAACTTCGCCGCGATCCAGCAGTTCGAGGGCGACTACGTCGCCTACGCGGAGGCGCCCGCGATCGAAAACGGCCAGCTCACGCTCGGCGGCAGCACAAGGAACGGCGTCACGTACGGGGAGACGAGCAGGCTGACCGTCCAGGTCTACTACGACGCACCGCCCCGGGCACTGACGCAGGGCCAGCTCGCGCGCACGCACTGCTCCGACCGCGGCCTGCCCGTGGCCGCCCTCCGCAGCCCGCTGCCCCCGGGGTGGTCCTACCGCACCGAGGAGTTCACACGGACCTACAGCCCCTGCCCCCACCCCGCCACCATCGACGCCGGCGCCGCGCCACCCGCGTCCCCCGACGACGCCAATGCGATCTTGCGGGAGGCCCGCGAAGGGAGCCGGGAGCGGCAGGAACAGTCCATCACCGTGCCCTGGATCACCGCATCCGAGTGGACGGCAGACGGCGAGAGCTTCTCCGTGACGGCCGACCTGGGCGGGGTGCTGGCGGAGCACGGTCCCGGGGTCTACACGCTGGTCCTGTGGGGAGACATCGGTGGGGAGCGCGCGCCGATCTCGCACTACGCCATCTTCCACGAGCTGGAGCCACCCGAGGGCTACCTCCAGCACCGCTAGCAGGGTGCTGGCGACGGATCCTTGACGACACGACGAACTATCAGCTGGTTGAGGCTTCTGCGCTGCCTGTGGGAATGAAGGGTACTCCGTTTCCCGTTACCTGAGCTGCCGGCGTAGGGTTCGTAGCGCGAGGCCTGAGTGAGCAGAACGCCGGCACTGCTGACGCGCATCACCGAGCGGCACCCGTCCCTGCTGTACTCGGATTTCCGGCGCGTCTTCTGGAATACATTCTTCGCGTCGGCGTCGTTCTGGACCATGATGCTGGCCCGCGGGTGGCTCGTGTTTGAGCTGACCGGGCAGGGCGCCTGGGTCGGCGCGGTCACATTCGCCGGGATGATCCAGTTGGCCCTCGCCGGGCCGATCGGCGGGGCTCTCGCCGACCGCCTCGACCGACGGCTGATAGCCATCGCGGCCGACGGGGTCGGCATCGTCGCGGCTGGCGCGTTGGCCGCAATCACCTTCGCCGAGGTCATCGAGCCATGGCACGTGCTGGTCTTCGCGAGCATCGACGGAATGGCGCGCGCCTTCGGGATGCCCGCCGAGCAGGCCATCGTCCCGAACGTCGTCCGGGAGGAGCACCTGCTCAACGCCGTCGCGCTATCCGGCATCACGCGCCACGGATCTCGCATCGCGGGGCCGCTCATAGGGGGCGCGCTGCTCACCACGATTGGCGCGGGCGCAGTCTTCGTGTTGTCCGGCGTATTCCTTGCGCTCGCTCTGCAGCAGCTCGTGCGGCTCGAATACCGCAGCGCGGGGCTCCCGAGCACTGCGGGGCGGGTCTTTGCCATTGGCCCCGTGTTCCGCGATGTGCGTGAGGGCGTTCACTACGTCGCGAGCGACCCGCGCTTGGTCGTGATTCTCCTGCTCGTCGGCTTCCACTGCGGTGCGACGATGGCGTTCGACTCGATGATGCCCACGCTCGCGACGGCTGTCGGTGGGGCCGACGTCACCTACAGCGCCATCATCGTTGGCATCGGCGCGGGCTCGATCATCGGGACGCTCATCGTCTCGATGATCCAGAGCGACGCGGCGTTGGGACGCATGTTCTTCCTTGTTGGCATCGGGAGCGGCCTCTCGATGTTCGTCATCGGCCTCGCCACGACGCCCCACATCGCCGTCACCGGCGGCGTGCTCGCCGGGGCGACCCAGGCGAGCTTTATGGCGGTAACGGTCGTGTTCGTGCAGCGCGTCACGCCCGACGAGTTGCGGGGACGCGTGATGTCGCTGTACATCATGCTCGCCGCTGGACAGATGGCGTTCGTGAATTACGGATTCGGGTGGCTGTCGGACGACATCGGCGTACGGCTGCTGCTGATCGTGTCGGGCACGCTCTGGAGCGCCGGCTTCGCCGCCGTCGCGATGCTGTTGCCCGAGGTCCGCTCGCTGGTGCGCAGAGGGAACTTCCGCGAGGGCCCGGAGCCGGTGGCCGTGACCGATGCTGGCATGCGCCCCATTACCGCGCGCGAGGAGTGATCACTCTCCGCTCCAGCACGCGCGCGGCTGCTGGAGCGGAGACAACGTCAGTGACGGCCATCCACAACCTCGAGCGCATCGCCGACCGCTGTACGAACATCTGCGAGCGCGCAATCTACCTGGTCACCGGACGCATGGAGGAGATCAACGGCTCCAAGTACTAGCAGGGTGCTGATAAGTGCATGCTCTTGGGCCTGAGGGTCTGACGGACCATCCGGCAGTCTCTCGTAGAGCCTGGAAACATTGGCTTCTTCGATTTCGCGACCGGCGCAAAATCAGCCCAAAACGACTGCTGCGGACTTTTTCAGCACCCTGCCAGGCGATCGCCAGCCCAGATGGCTAGTTGTTTGGCGCTCCGGCTGCCGACGGCTCCTGGGTCGGGGGCTCGGGCTGCGCGCGGATCGAGTCCACCATCTGGTCGAACAGCGTGTTCGGATCAGGTGTGGCGCCCTCGGAGTGGACCGCCAGCGGCGAGACCTTCCCGGTCTCCGCGGACCTGGCGACCGTCCTCGCGGAGCATGGCCCCGGCGTCTACACGGTGAGGCTGTGGGGGAACGTCGCCGGGGAGCGCGCACCGATCTCGCACTACGCCATCTTCCACGAGATAGAGCCGCCGGAGGGCTATCTGGAGCACCAGTCGCCGTAGGCACGTGGCGGGGCTGTCAGGGCCGTTTCTGCCCCAATGGCACGGCCAGGACGAATCGTGGGCCCCGGGAGTACAGTGCCCGGGGACGCAGACGGTCGAGGACGGGCCGAACCTAATCGCCGAACCTATTCAAGGGAGGCTCCGCTGCGAAGGTGGACGCATCTCGGCATGGCTGCTCTGCTCGCGACCAGCGTGGCGACGGCCGTTGCATCGGAGACGGGACAGGCCACCAAGGAGTCCGGTGACGCCACCACGAGCATCGCCCTGCGGGTTTTGCAGAGGCGTGATGACCCTACCGCGATCTATGTCAGCAACCGCAGCGGTCGCCACTGGGTCGGGCACGTAGCGATCCGTCTGGCCATGGACGACGGCGTCAGCAGCAGCGGAAGGTACGACTACGGGGACATCACGGTTGAGCTCCCCGTGACCGCGGAAACGGACAGGGTGACCGTGGAGGTGGACGTGCGCATCTGGCAGGACATTTACGACCCCCTGAGCCTGTACATCAGTGCTCGGGCCCAGGGAGACTCGTGGAACAGGAACGGCACCAGGGAGCTTCCGCTCGCCGGAACGACGTACTTTGGGGAATACCGGTACGGGGACATTCCCGTTGAGGTTCCGTGGGATCCGTCTGCTTCGCCTCCGGCGCCGGTTACGTCGACCGCAACCCTGGTGTGGGTGGGCGACATCGCCGCTGACCGACAGGAGAAGATTCGCGCGCACCTCGATCACGTGATGGCCTTCTACCAGGACCGCTTCGGGCTCGAGCCTCAGCCGTTCTCGCTTCACGTAGCGCCCGACTTTGATACCGCAGTCAGCACGCTCCAATCGCTCGGTGGGATGTGGCAGGCGCTGGGCGCTTACACCGGCTGGTCGGACGACCACGGGTTCTTCGTGATCCTCAACGACTTCAACTACGCTCTTGCGGACGCGCAGGGCAGCCTCATTGGTCCCAGTGTCCGGGGTGTTCTTGCGAAGGAGTACTTCCGCGTGCTGCAGCGCATCCTCAGTGGTGATAAGACGTCTCAGGTACCGGACTGGCTGGAGGAGGGAACGGCTCTCTACGTCAGGGATCTCTACCACCCTGCAGGTCTCGGGGAGGATCTGACGTTCTACGCGTGGACGGGAGGCACGACCCCGAACTACATCCGGATGGGGCGCACACCGGCGCAGAGAATGGAGAGCGCGTCCTTCGTCCAGCTTCCGCTGAAGACGCTGGAGGACAACGCGCTGCTCCACGGTCTCAGGACCGCCGGACACCATCCTGGGCATAACCTGGGCGTTCTCGCCGTTCGCTGGCTCGTCCACCGGGCCGGGGAAGAGTCGGTCATCGGTTTCTGGAGGGAGTTGGAGCACAGCGAGACCTGGCAGGACGCCTTCCTGGCCGCCTTCGGCATGACCACCGAGTCCTTCTACGCCGCGTTCGAGAAGTATCGCGAGGAAGTATTTCCCACTCCTTACCGCATCCAGGGGACCGTGGTCGGGCCCAATGGCGAGCCGCTGGAGGGAATTCAGGTGGAAGTCTGGGAGCGTGCCGCCGGATCGCCTGGCACCGGCATTCCGCGACCAGGCTACGGTTGGGCGGAAACCGGGGAGGACGGCGCCTTCGAAGTTCGGCTCCTGGACGCCAGCTACGGGATCGTGCTGTATGTCTCGCTCGGCGGTGGCGAGCAGAAGCAGCTGGGTTGGTACAACGGGGATGGAGTAGGGCCCTGCAGTGAGGCCGCGTTGGTGGTCCTCAGCGGGGCGGACCTCACGGGCATCACCATCAGGCTTCCAGCCGACCCTTCTGATCTCCCCGATATTCGCCCGGCAGACCGGCGTTTCACCTCCTGCGCCGAATAGGCGGCAGGCCACGTAGCCAGCGGACCCACGATCGGCCAGAATCGGCGGGCTTTCGAAGCGACAGGAGGAACGCCATGCTGCTCGAGGGGAAAGTCGCCGTCGTCACCGGAGGGGCGGTGGGCATCGGCCGGGGGATCGCGGTCGCGCTGGCCGAGAACGGCGCGGATGTCGCCAGCCTCGACATCGACGCCGCCAACAACGCGGAGACGGCCGCACAGGTGCGGGCGAGCGGCCGCCAGGGGATCGCCATCGACTGCGACGTCGCCGACAAGACGCAGGTACGCCGCGCCATGAACAGCGCCCTCCAGCGGCTGGGCCGGATCGACGTGCTCGTGAACAACGCCGCCATCTATGTGGACACGACGCTCACCGGTGGCAGCTACGAATCGCAGACGCACGCCTACGAGCGCTCCATCGACATCTGCGCGATGGGCAGCTTCTACTGTGCGACCGCGGCCGTGCCCGCCCTGCAGGCAGCGGGCGGCGGCGAGATCTTCAACGTCATCACCGAGCACATCAAGGAAGGGCACCTGATGACGGGCGGGGCGGCCAGCGGCTACGACTGCGCCAAGTGGGTGCAGTGGCGCCAGGTGGAGACGTGGGCGATCGAGCTCGCTGAGCACAACATCCGCGTGAACGGGCTCTGCATGGGGGCCACGGACACGCCCATGCTGCGCGCCGTCTCGGCGGGGGCGGCAGGGGCGGGGATGCGCCCCTCGGACGTTGGGCAGGCGGTAATCAACATCCTTTCGCACGGCGCGGACGGCGCCAGCGGACAGACGTACGTCTTCGGAACCTCGGGCACGCCGCGCGCCCAGAGCCTCGATCAGATTGCGGCGCTCGCGCCAGCCTAAGGCCGGCGCCACGACCGTTGACAGCGCGCGTAGGATGGGACGCATAGCAGGGGCGTACCGCCCCCGTCTCGACTCGACCAAACAGAGCAGGGAGCAATCGCATGGTCCTCCAATCCGTCGCCCAGCAGACCCCGACCGCGAAGGCGCACGAGCCCTTCATGGGCACCGACCTCATCCCCAAGGAACGCTACATCTCGAAGGAGTTCATGGCGCGCGAATGGGAGCGCATGTGGACGAAGGTCTGGAACATCGCCGGCCGCGAGCAGGACATCCCCAACGTCGGCGACTACTTCACGACGGAACTGGGCTCCGAGTCCTTCCTCGTCGTGCGTGAGGCCCCCGACACGGTGCGGACCTTCTACAACGTCTGCCCCCACCGCGGGAACCAGATTCGCAACCCCGGCATGGGCCACGCGGAGAGCTTCCAGTGCGCCTACCACTTCTTCGAGTTCAACCTCGATGGCTCCAAGAAGTTCGTGCCGGACGAGGATACGTTCACCCAGGGGGTGCCCCAGGAGACGGCGCTGATCGAGGTGCCCTGCGATACGTGGGGCGGCTGGGTCTGGTTCAACATGAACCCCGAGGCCGAGCCCCTGATGGAGTTCCTGGGCGAGATTCCCGAGCACCTGGGCCCGTACCACTTCGACCAGCAGTACATCGTGCAGGACCGCACGATCGAGTGGGACTGCAACTGGAAGGCCTCGGTGGACGCCTTCAACGAGGTCTACCACGTGCAGGGCATCCACCCGCAGATCCTCGAGAGCATCGATGACATCCACGTGCAGATCGACCTGTACGAGCGCCACAACCGCTACCTGGTTCCGTTCGGGCTGCTGAGCCCGCGCTATCCGAACCAGAATGAGTTGACGCGGGCGCTGAAGGAGATGCTGCGGGCAGCCGGGATCGATCCGGAGACGTTCGAGGGCGGCCCCGCGGACGTGCGTCCCGCCATCCAGGCTGCGGTGAAGAAGTACGGCGCCGACCACGGCATCGACCTCTCCGACCTGAACGACGACCAGTTGAGCGACGACTACCACTACTACATCTTCCCGAACATCACGCTGAACACGCACCACTCGGGCGTGATGCTCTTCCGGCAGCGGCCGCACGCGACCGATCCGAACAAGATGTACTACGACCTGCAGAACTTCGCGCGCATCCCGGAGGGCTCGGACCCGCCGCCGCGCCCGGTGCACACGACGCACAAGCACGGCGAGATCTCGCTCGGGCTGGGGCTCGACCAGGACTCGTACAACCTGCCGCGCGTGCAGAAGGGGATGAACTCGCGTTCGTACAAGGGGTTGCTGATCAACTACCGCGAGCGCCGCATCCGCCACATGCACAAGGTCATCGACGACTACCTGGAGGGCCCGGACCGCTAGGTCCCGACCAGCCGTCCACTATCGGGAAGCCGCGCACCGTATGTGCGCGGCTTCTTGCCGTGGGTGGAAGTCGGTGGCAAGGAGGACAGCGCATGATGGAGTACCGCGGATACCGCGCCTCGGTGATGTTCGACGACGAGGCAGGCATCTTTCATGGCTAGGTGGTGGGCACACGTGACGTGATCACCTTCCAGGGGGAGTCGGTCGCAGACCTGCGCCAGGCGCTCGCCGACTCCGTGGACGACTACCTGGCGTTTTGCCAGGAGCGTGGCCGTCCCCCCGACAAGGCCTTCTCGGGGAAGGTTCCGCTGCGGATGCCGCCAGACCTTCACCGGGCCGCGACCGAGGCCGCACGGTCGGAGGGCAAGAGCCTCAACGCCTGGCTCACGGAGGCTGTCGCCAAGGCCGCCGGAGCGGTCGCCAACTCGTAGGCCAGGCCCTCCCATTGCATTCAGCGGGGAATCCGCCGTAGCGTGCGCTCCCCACGAGGAGGACGGACATGAAGGACTTTGAAGGCAAGGTCGCGGTGGTGACGGGCGGGGCGAGCGGCATCGGGCTTGGCATGGCGACTCGCTTCGCCGCCGAGGGCATGCGTCTCGTCCTCGCCGACATCGAGGAGGGTGTGCTGGAGGCGGCCGCCGAGGGTCTGCGCGAGGGCGGCGCCGAGGTGCTCACCGTCCAGACCGACTGCGGGGACGCCGCCTCCATGGACAACCTCGGCGAGCAGGCGCTGGGCCACTACGGCGCCGTGCACATCGTCTGCAACAACGCGGGCGTGGGGGCGCGGGGACGCATGTGGGACCTGAGCGTCAACGACTGGGAGTTCGTGCTGCGGGTGAACCTGTGGGGGGTGATCCACGGGGTGCGCGTCTTCGCGCCGCACCTGATCGAGCAGGACGAAGGGCACATCGTGAACACGGGCTCCATGGCGGGGCTCGTCTCGGTCGCGGGGGCGGGGGCGTACAACGTGAGCAAGCACGGCGTCGTCACGCTCTCGGAGACGCTGCACGGCGAGCTGCAGGACGCGGGCTCGAACGTCGGCGTGTCGGTGCTCTGCCCGGGCATCATCAGGACGAACCTGCGCAACTCGGAGCGGAACCGTCCCGCCCACCTGCGTGACCTCGACGCGGAGGAGGTGCAAGCCCGCACCGAGAGCACACCAGGCTTCAGCGATGCCGTTCGGTTGGAGGCGCTCTCGACGGAGTGGGCGGCGGAGTGCGTGCTGGAGGGGATCAAGGCGAACCGCTTCTACATCCTCACGCACGAGGACCACGAAGGGCAGATCGCCCGGCGGCACGACGCCATTCAAAACGATGGCACACCCGCGGTCGTGCGCTCCACCGTCTTCGCCGGTGGGCCGCTGGAGCGGGCGTAAGCACGGGCCCTACGCTGGTTCCAACGGAGAGACTTCAGCCGCGGCAAAGTGGGCATCTGCCGTGTGGGACAGCTGCTCGATCGCGGCAATCCGACGAAGCATATCTGTGACCTTTCTCCTGTGGGCAAACGTAAGCGGCTGCGCCAAGAAAAACGACAGGTGCTTGCCAACGGGATTGAAGCCACCGAGGGTGAACTCACTCACCTGAGCGCTGACGTTTCGCCATCCCTCGTTGTCTGCCCACAGAAGGCTCCCGTCGACGGCTCTGCCACCTCGGCGGTTCTTGTGTCCGTGCTCCAATACCGGGTCGCTAGCTTTGGGCACATCTGGCTCGGCAACCCCGCGTAGGTCGGCCCGAATCGCCCCTCGAGTCACGCCCTCGACCTCGACCCATGGATCAACGAGCCGCCCATACTCTCGCCCGGTCGCTGCTGCCATCAGCAGATCCTCAGCATTTGCAGGAAGAGGAACCGTTGGGAAGTCGTCGTACTCCACTGGCTGGGAAGCTAACCAAGCATGGGAAGCCACGACCCCACAGATGGCAAAGAACAGCGTCTCTGCAACCTCGGGGTCGTCCCCGGGTACGCCGACAGCGCGCGCGGCCCGAATCCAGCGGTCGGTGATGTTCGGTCGTGGGCCTGATCCAGGGTCGGCCAGAGCCAATTCCCCTTCGTACACCGCCCCAGCGGCGGCCCACAAGGGCAGCGCCCTGGCATTGGGTTCCATCGATTCATTGAGAGGCACCGCCGTGGAGACCAAGGGGCGAGCCGCCCCCACGCGGCGCCGCGTCTCTGTGGATACGAGACAGACTTGCCCGGGCACGCTCCAATACGGGATCAACTCGGGACGGGCTCTGTTGAGGAGACCGTGATCCGACTCCCAATAGAGCCAGCGACCATCAAGTGGGCGCCAGAGGCACTTGACCAGCCTCCTGGGTTCGTGGCCACGCATGCCGGTGTCCCGATTGCGTTGGAGCAGCTTCCTCCGAGCAGGCAGGACATCGTGAGGACTGCGTTCAACCTCGGGATGCTCAACCGCCAGGTCAGCCGACGAGAGGTCAGGATCAAGGAAGTCATCCATGCGGCGCCTGAGGGCATCGCTGTTGTAGTCAGTCACAACGGGATCGCAAACGGGTTGAACTCCAGACCTTCTAAACAGAAAGTAGTCATGAACCCCAGGCCAGTCGGCCGGGCCCGAAGATCCACCGAGCTTCCAACGGGTCTCCTTGGTTGCTTTCCACGCGACCAACCCACGATCGATCGCATCTCCCCGGAAGCTACTAAGTTGCTTGCGCTTTTGAACGGCAGTTCCCATCACCTGCCGATGGGTGACCCTCGCACCGTTTGGATCGTCGACGTGCTGGGTGGGTGAACCGCCGTCTTGCCGATATCGGATCGCCGTAACAATCCCTATTCCCACTAGCTGACCCGACGCAGCAGGAGTCTTGAAGACCGACTCGTCCTCGGTTCCTCCACCCGCCCCCCTGCCATGCCCCCCAAGGTCGTCCACAACGATCCTGTCAAAGCTGGAGAGCAGGTCTTTGCGCATCGCAGGATAACTCTTGCCAGCTAGCCACTTGCGGTTCGTAATGAATGAAACGACTCCAGTACCCGTGAACTGGGTAATTCGCAACGCAGCAGCAGCCCAAAACCGGATGTACAGGTCGTTGAGCCTATGCTTGCGAACCCCCCACTCCTTCCAGAGCGGGGCGACCCACGGTTCGACGAGTCGTTTTTCATCCTCCGTTTGCGCAGACGAGTACCCCTCGTAGGGGGGATTGCCTAACACAACAAGAACTCGGTCGTCGCGCTTGTACCTGTTGGCAGCCTCCACCTCGGCCTTGGCTGCCATCCACGTGAAAGCCACCTGGTCGGGATCGTCTTTGTCGAACCAGCCAGTGAGGCTGTTTGTCAGATAGACAGCAGGCCGTTCCCCGCGGGAGAGGGGAACACCGCGACTGCGCAGGAGGCGTCGCAAGTGGAGGTCACCAATCAATAGCGCCGCTGGGAGGATTTCGAAGCCCACCAGCCTAGTCTTCGCCGCCTCACGCAATAGCTGCGCGGCTTCGGAACCCGAGTTTCCCTGTGATTCGTAGGCTGCGAAGAGATGCTCATACACAGCAGCGAGGTAGGTCCCCGTGCCCGCCGCAGGGTCGAGCACGATGACCAAGTCATCGGCCAATCCCTCAGCGATACCAAGGTCCACCTTAAGGTGGTGGTCAGCGCGAGCCACTTGATAAGCTGCGATCTCGGGCGGGGTGTACCAGACCCCGAGCTTGTCACGCAACTTCGGGTCGTACGCTGCAAGGAAAGGCTCATAGAAGTACTCGATGGCGCGGTTGTCGAACTGCTCGGCCAGACTATCGCGATCCACCCGTCGGAGGACCCCGGCTACGCCCTCCAGGAGACCCCTCACCTGAGGCTCACTCGTGACAGAAGGGCCCAACGCTGAGTACACGATCTCCGCGATGATCCCGACATCAAGGGCGTCGCGTGTAACCTCCCACTCGAAGTCCTCCGGGGAGGCACTCTCCAACCAGGTCGCAAAGACACCATAGACAACGGCCTGAACAGTCGTGGACACGAGGAATGCATCATCCAGGTCGGCCCCAAGCCAGTCCTTGAATCCCTTCTTGATGGTCCCAAGGTTCTCCTGCGGCAAAACACTGGCAAGCGCCTTGGCATGGACAGCCAAAAGGGAGGCCACTTGGGAAGGATCGCGGATGGTAAGTCGCTGTGCACATCCAAGGGTCAAGATGTCCCGCAGCTTCTGGCCAGCCCTGGGGGTGGACTTCGGCTGCTGCGGGCTGAACACATCATCGTCGAACAGCCGCACTCGCCCCTGTTCCTCCAAGCGACCTCCCTCAAGCCGGCCGAGCACGAAATCATTGAGGTTTGTGGCTAGGACCCACCCGCCAAGAGCCTTCGCATAGCGGCGAGCCTGATCCAGCTCCAGGAGCTCATCCGCCGACACTTTGGGCAGCTTCACTTCGACGTAGAGCACCGGCGCGTCTGCCTCGTACAGCCCCAAATCAGGTTTGTCCGACTTCGTAGTCAACTCACTGTGGGCGCCGATCTGGGGGTCGGTGCAGTCATCAAACAGTGCCTCAAGAGCGGGGTAGTAGGAGCTCTCTGTCGTCTCAGCCTTACGGTGGATGGACCGACACTTCTTCAGATAGGCGGATAGAGCAGTCATGCCGCGATCCTAACTCCCCTGTCGCTACAACCTCGCTGCCTCCAGGGCGAGGTCGCTGATGACGGCGGCGATGCCGGGGTGGGCGCCGGCGGGGTCGGTGTAGCAGACGCCGGGCGCGCCGTCGGCGACGACCTCGCCGACGTGCCAGCCCTCCGAGGCGAAGAAGGGCACGACCGTGGCCTTTCGCCCACCCGCCAGCTCGGGGATGGAGGCGACGTTCGGCTCCTGGTCGGTGAAGACGGCGGTGACCTCCGCGAAGGGTCCGGCGGCGCGTACGCGCTCGACCTGCTCGCGGACGGCGTTCCCGGAGCCGGCGTTTCGCTTCGTGCCGTGCCCGAGCACGAAGAGGGGGTCGTCGGGGGAGGCGCCCGCCTCCAGTGCGCGCTCGACGACGATGCCGGCGAGTGCGGGGTGGACGCCGACGGGCCGCGTGACGCGCACGGTGCGCCCCTCGCGCCGGGTGACGGGTCCGTCGAGCCCCATCTCGGCGGGGATGACCTCGCCCGTGAAATAGCCCTCCGACATGAAGACGGGCACGACGGTGACCTCGCTGGCCGTGCACCCATCAAGGGCGCGGGCGAGGGAGGGCTCCTCCTTCCAGAAGGCGACCAGCACCTCGTCCCAGGCGCCGCCCGCCGCCAGGGCGCGGGCGTGGGCGCGCACGGCCTCGCTCGAGCGCGCGTTCAGGTGCGATCCGTGGCCGGCGAGGACGAGTGCGGTGCTCATCGCGCTCGCGCCAGCGCGTCGATGACGGCGCGCACGAGCTCGTCGAGGCCAGGGGTGGCAGCCTCGCGGTCGACGCGTCCGAAGCACTCGCGCACCGCCTCGGACGTGTGCGGGCCGATGCTGACAAGCGCCGCCTTTAGATCGCTCACGTCCGGGCCGAGGGCCGTGTGCAGGTTCCGGGCGGTCGAGCTGCTGGTGAAGGTGATGGCCTCGGCCTCGCGTACCGCTTCGAGCTGGTCCTCGCTCAGGGGCGCGGGCCGGTTCTCGTAGGCGGTCACGGTGTGGACCGAGAGCCCACGCGCCTCCAGCGCAACGCCCAATTCCGGCCTCGACAGCGAGGACAGGAAGAGGGTGACGCTCGCGCCGGGGTCCGCGGGCAGGCCGGCGAGCGCGGCCGCGAAGGGCCGCTCCGGGACGAAGTCGGCGCGCAGGCCGTGGCCGGCCAGCGCTGCCGCGGTTGCCTCGCCCACGGCGGCGAGCCGCCTGCCGGCGAGGGCGCGCGCATCGAGCCCCGCGCCGAGCAGCGTCTGCATGGCGGCCTCCACGCCGTTCGCGCTGCTGAAGGCCCACCAGTCGGCGGCGGCGGCCACGGCCTCGCAGAGCTCGGGGGAGCCCGCCCGCGAGACGAGTTCGATGGCGGGCGCCTCGGTCACGAAGGCGCCCTCGCCCTCGAGCAGCGCCACCAGGTCGCTCGCCTGCGCGCGGGAGCGGGTCACAGCCACGCGGCGACCCGCGAGGGGGCCGGGGTCGAACCAGGCAAGCTCGCCGGCGAGCGCGGCGACGCGCCCCACGACGGTCACGAGGGGCGCGATCAGGCCCGCCGCCGCCATCTGCTCGGCGATGTCCGCGAGCGTGCCCGTCACGAGGCGCTGATCGGGGCGGGCGCCACACTGCACAGAGGCGGCGGGGGTTTCAGGCAGGCGGCCCTCGGCGATGAGGCGGTGGGCGCACTCGGCGAGCGTCTCCGCGCCCATCAGCAGCACGAGGGTGTCGACCTCGGCGGCGGCGCGCCAGTTGGCGCCGCCTTCGTCCACGCTGCGGGCGTTGAGCACCATGAAGGCGCCGGAGAGGCCACGGTGGGTGACGGGGATGCCGGCGTAGGCGAGCGCCCCGATGGCGGAGGTGACGCCCGGCACGACCGTGCAGGGAATGCCAGCCTGCCGGCAGGCGCGCAGCTCCTCCGAGCCGCGTCCGAAGACGAAGGGGTCGCCGCCCTTGAGGCGCACGACGCGCTTCCCCTCCTTCGCACGCGCAAGCATGAGTGCCTCGATCTCGGCCTGGGTAGCGCTGTGAGCCCCCGAGCGTTTGCCCACGGCGTGCACCTCCGCATCCGCGCGCGCCTCGCGCAGCAGGGCGCCCGGGGCGAGGGCGTCGTAGAGCACGACATCGGCGTTGCGCAGCGCCTCCAGCCCCGCGACGGTGATGAGGCCGGGGTCGCCGGGACCGGCGCCCACGAGCCAGACGGAGCCGGGGTCGTCGGTGGTCGGTGGCCGCTGGTCGGTGGGCACTACGCAGTGACTCCAATCTCTATTATGGGCCGGGCGCCTCGGAACCTCTCACCGGAGAGGACAAACAGTCTCCCCGAGGGCGACACCTCACCAACAGCCAATGGCCAATAGCCAACAGCCGACACAACACTTCTTCGAATCCCAACGCCTGCGCCTCTCCTACTGGGCCTGGGGGAACGAGGACGCGCAGCCGCTCATCCTCCTGCACGGCGGGCGCGACCACGCCCGCAGCTGGGACGGGCTGGCGGAGGCGTTCGCCGCCGACCACTACGTGGTCGCGCCCGACCTGCGCGGCCACGGCGAGTCGGCGTGGTCGCCCGGCAGCGAATACACGACTTCGCAATACGCCGTCGACCTGCTCACGCTCGTCGAGCGCTTCGAGCGGCCCGTGCGCGTCGTCTGCCACTCCTTCGGGGGGCAGATCACGTTCATCGCGGCGGGGACGTACCCGGGGCGGTTCGCGTCCATCGTCGCGATCGAGGGGCGGGTGGCGGGGCTGTTCGAGGACCCGCAACCGATGGATCCCGAGCGCTTCCGCGCCTACGTCGAGCAGCGGCGCTCGCTGGAGACGCGTCAGGTGCGCCGTTACCCGGACCTGGAGAGCGCGATTCGGCGCGTGCAGGAGATGAACCCGCGCCTCTCGCCCGAGCAGGCGCGGCACATCGCCGTGCACGCCGTGCGCGAGGACGGCGACGAGCTCATCTGGAAATTCGACAACTGGTCGCGGCCGGGTGTGCGTCGGGACGAGTTCACGATGGCGGAGATGCGCAGCTTCCTTGGGGCGATCGCCTGCCCCGTGCTCTTCCTGCTGGGGAGCGAGGCGGGGGCGAAGCGGGGCATGGGGCGCTGGGCGGAGGGGTTCGCGGACGTGCGGACGCTGGTGGTCGAAGGGGCCGGCCACTGGGTCCACCACGACCAGCCCGAGCGGGTCGTGGCGCTTGCGCGGGAGCACTTTGGGGCGGCGGAAGTCTAGGGTTGGTCGAATTCAGCCTTGAGTTCCTTGAGGCTCGCGTATTCCACAAGCCCCTCGCCATCTCGGGACTGGCGTAGCGCCTCGACCGTTTCCTTGTTAGGAGTCCTCCCGGACGATGGCTGAGCGCGAGTCTGCGGAATCTTCCCACCGGACATGTCGGCCACCGTATCACGGGCAGGCTCAAGGCGGACTGTGCGGATCGCCCCACCGGCCATCGACCACCAACCACCAGCCGCCGATTGCGGGGCGGGGCGGGCAGCCGTACGCTGCCGCGGCAAGCGGAGGACGCTCGTGACGGAAGCGGATCGCGGGGTCGACGACAGCGAAGAGCTGTTCGCCATGCTCGCCGAGTTGGGCGTGGCCAACGCGCGCGCGCTCGGGCTCGACCACCCCGGCGTCGAGGCGCTCTGCCACGCGAACCGGCAGTTGGAAGACGGAAAGCCAGGGCTCGCGATGCACACGCTGGAGGTGGAGCTGGGGGAGCCGGAGACGCCCATGCCGATCGAGGTGGGCGCCGCCGCCTTCGTTCTGCGGGGGAAGGCGCACGAGGCCCAGGACCGCGCCTACCACGCGCGCATCGACTACGAGTACGCCCTCAAGATGCGCGCCGACATCCCCTTCGCGAGTGAGGCGATCCGGCGCATCGACCGCGGCCACTAGGGCGGCGCGCCCTCCGGTCCCCTAGAATCGCGCGACCAGCGACGGGGAGGCGGCAGCCATGGTGCGAGCCGAGATCATCGAGCGCAGCAAGAAGCTCCAGGAGACGGCGCCGGCGCTTGAACGCCTGCACGCCATCAGCGACGCGCTCAAGCAGGCGGGCGACGAGGCCCAGGAGATTCGCCACATCCCCGCCTGGGCCTCCAACGAGATCGCCGACCAGGGGCTCTACCGCTTCGCCCTGCCCCAGGAGCTGGGCGGGGAAGACCTGCCCGCTCGCGAACAAATTGAGATCGTCGAGGCGGCCTCCGCCATCGACGGGTCCGTGGGCTGGTGCGTGCACATCAACTCGGAGATCAACAGCCTCGTGCTGCGCCGCATGAACCTCGAGCTCGTGCACGAGTACTACGACGACTGGCGCGTCCTCACCTGCGGCGGCGTCGGGCCGGGGCTGCAGACCGCGCGCGCGCGGCCGGTGGATGGGGGCTGGCGGCTGTGGTGCCAGGGATCGTTCGGGAGCGGCTGCCACAACGCCACCTGGACGCTCGTGCACACGGGCGGAGTGGGTGTGCCCGCCGAGGGCGGGGGCTCATCGGAGAAGGCCTTCCTGATCCCGCGTGAGGACTGGGAGGTCGTCGATACGTGGGACACGGCGGGGCTGCGCGGCACGGGGAGCGCCGACGTCAAGGTGGACGGCGCCTTCATTCCGGACAAGGCGACCCTGCCCAAGGACCTCTTCAGCAACTGCGATACGTTCGCGAGCCCCACCCTCCGCAACCCCATGCAGGCGCACTACAACAAGGGCGCTGTCGCCCTCGGCATCGCTCGCGGGGCGATCAACGACTTGATCGAGCTGGCCACGACGAAGACGCCGTGGATGTCGGGGACGCTGCTGGCCGACCAGCCCGAGCTGCAGTACCGCCTGGGCGAGGCCGAGGCGACCGTGCGGGCGGCGCACGCGTTCATGGTCGACGCGCAGGAGAAGACCGAGGAGCACCTCGGCCCGCTGCCCAAGGACGGGGGCCGGTCGCAGCCCGACTGGGAAGTGACACAGCGCTCCTACCTCTCCTGCGTGCACGCCGCACAGGCCTCCCGCCACGTCGTCGACATGATCCACAACACGGCCGGGACGACCGCGAGCCGGATGGACTCGCCGCTGGAGCGCCGCCTGCGGGACGCCCACCAGGCGGCCGCGCACGCGGCCATCTCGTGGCGGCACTACCGCAACCTGGGCAGCACCTACCTGGGCAACGACATGCCCGGCTTGTCCGCGGCGCGGGCGTAGGGGGCCAGGCTCAGGGCTGCTTCGGAGACTTCGGGCGGAAGAGCTTGCCGAGCTTGCCGGCGAGGAAGGGGCGCAGCGGCCGCGGCAGAACGCGCCAGGCGATCGCCTCGCCGGCGACCCCGCCCACTTTCCTGATCTCGTCCTCGTGCTCGCGGACGTAGGTGGCGGCGCGCTCGGCAGCGGGGCGGGCGGCGTCGATGGCCTCCTGCGCGAGCCGTTCGGCCTCGGGACGGGCAGCCTCGACGGTCTCCTTCGCGACCTTGGCGGCGCGGCGGGCCATCAGCTCGGCCTCGGGCTGGGCCTCCAGGAGCGCATCCTGCGCTTTGCGGACGAGTCGTCCGAGGGAGCACCCGATGGCGGCGGCGGCGTCCTCGCCGGGGGGGCGGGGGCGGTCGTCCGCCACAGGTCAGTCCCCGCCACCGCGGAAGAGCCGGACGATGCGGCGCACGAGGCCGAAGCGGGGACCGCGCGGGCGCCTGGCAAGCTGCCGGCGATGCTCGCTCTCCACCACAATGGCCTTGCGGTCTAGCTCGACCTGCCTCCGCTTGCCGCGGGCGTTCAGCTCCGTCAGACCAGGTGTAGGGCCACCAAAGTTAACCACGTTGCCCCTCCCCCTCTACTGTAGCCGACGCGAGCGGGCAGGTGGAGTTGGTCGCCGCCGCCGCGGAGGAAACGGATGACTCTGCGCAACAGCCCGAATCGGGGACCGCGTGGAGTCCGCCACGCTAGTCCCCGCCGCCGCGGATGAGGCGCATGATGCGGCGCACGAGGCCCAGGCGGGGACCGCGCGGGCGCCTGGGAGGGCGCTGGCCGGACTGGCGCTGCAGCTTCATCTCGTCAAGCTTCGCCCTGGCGAGCAACTCCACCTCCGGGCCGGGGGGTGGTGGGACGAAGCCGCCGCCGCCAAAGTCCGCCATGTCGGGCCTCCGCCGCCACTGTACCCCACGCAGAGATTGACAGAACGGCGTACCATCGGGCCACGTCTCGCAACGACCCGGAGGAACAGATGGTTCAGGAGCGAATCGGCAGCAAGACCCCCACGGAGAAGGCGCCCGAGCCCTTCATGGGCACACAGCTCATCCCCAAGGAGCGCTACACCTCGAAGGAGTTCATGGAGCTCGAGTGGGAGCGCATGTGGACCAGGGTCTGGAACATGGCCGGGCGCGAGTCCGACATCCCCAGCGTGGGCGACTACTTCACCACCGAGCTCGGACCCGAGTCCCTGCTCATCGTGCGCGAGGCGGAGGACAAGGTCCGCGCCTTCTACAACGTCTGCCCGCACCGCGGGAACCAGATCCGCAACCCCGGCATGGGCCACGCGGAGAGCTTCCAGTGCGCCTACCACTTCTTCGAGTTCAACCTCGACGGCTCCAAGAAGTTCGTGCCGGACGAGGACACGTTCACCCAGGGCGTTCCCCAGGAGACGGCCCTGGTCGAGGTGCCCTGCGATGTCTGGGGCGGGTTCATCTGGTTCAACATGAACCCGGACGCCGAGCCCCTGCTGGAGTTCCTCGACCCGGTCGCGCAGCACCTCGACGCGTACCACTTCGAGGAGTTCTCGATCGTCGCCGACAAGACGATCGAGTGGAACACGAACTGGAAGGCCTCGGTTGACGCGTTCAACGAGGTCTACCACGTGCAGGGCATCCACCCGCAGTTGCTCGAGGGGCTGGACGACATCCACGTGCAGATCGACCTGTACGAGCGGCACAACCGCTACCTGGTGCCGATGGGCATCGTCAGTCCGCGCTACCAGAACCCGGAGGAGGTCACGGACGGGCTCAAGGGGCGGCTGCGCAACGCGGGCGTCGACCCGGCCGAGTTCGAGGGCCGCAGCGGCGAGGTTCGCCCCTTCCTGCAGAAGCGCGCCCGCGAGGTCGCCGAGGAGCAGGGGATGGATGTCTCCGAGCTGAACGACGACCAGATGTCAGACGACTACCACTACTACATCTTCCCGAACCTGACCTTCAACACGCACCACTCGGGCTTCGGCTTCTTCCGGCAGCGGCCGCACGCGACCGACCCGAACAAGATGTACTTCGACATCCAGAGCTACGCTCGCCTGCCGGCGGGGACCGAGGTTCCGCGTCCGATTCACTCCCAGCACAAGCACGGCGATATCTCGCTGGGGCTGGTGATGGACCAGGACTCGTACAACCTGCCGCGCGTGCAGAAGGGGATGAATTCGCGGGCCTACAAGGGCCTGCTCATCAACTACCGCGAGCGCCGCATCCGCCACATGAACAAGGTCATCGACGACTACCTGTACGGCCCCGACCGCTAGGAGGCGGCTGATAAATGCATGATCTTGGGCCTGAGGGTCTGACTGCCCGTCCGGCAGTCTCTCGTAGAGCCCAGAAACATTGGCTTCTTCGATTTCGCGACCGTCGCAAAATCAGCCCAAAACGACCGCTGCGGACTTTTTCAGCACCCTGCTAGGAGGCGGCTGGACGGGGAATCGCCCGATGGGCGGCGAGACGGAGCCAGCGGTGAGAGGGGTTCGCCAGGATGGAACAGACCGCCGCGGGCTCCCTCCAACTGGCGCTCTCTCATCTTCAGCGGGTGCAGGCCTCGTGGGATGACCCAACGGACTGGACAGAACTATCGACCTTCGGCTTCTACTGTCTTGAGGCGTGCGTCGTCGCCGCGACGCTACACGTGGAGCGGCAGCGGCCACGCAATCACCCCGACAAGGCACGGGAAGCCCAGCGTCTCGCCACCGAGTACAACTTGCCCGACATCGGTGACTTGCTCGTCGACCTGAACGACAAGCGGAAGCACGAGGCATACGGAGACATCGATCCCCCTGGCGATCTGCACGCAGCGGAGATCGCCACCGCAGTTGAGGAGTACGTTGAGGCCACACGGGAGTTCATAACTCAATGACACAACATACGACGGTGGAGCAGGAAGCACTGCTGCCGCGAGAACCGGACGAGCGACTCGGCGCCGTCAGGTCGTGGCCGGACGAAGCTGCTCAAGTATGGACGCTCGACCTCGTGCAGGGCGCGAGCCAGAGCGGGGCTATTGAGGCCATCATCGCCTCCGGCTCGGCCGTGCGAGATGTCGAGTGCAGCGACGACCTCGACCTCGTGCTTGTGTACAGGGAGGACCGTCCTAGCCTTCCACGACCACCGCTGACCATTGACCTCCGACAGTACGAGCGGGCTGATGTGAAACGAAAGCTGGCGGGACGCCACGACTATCTTTCGTGGACGGTGCGGTACGGGCAGGTCTTGTTCGAGCGCGACGGCTGGTGGACTCGCCTGCGCGCAAACTGGAACAGCCGCCTCATGTTGCCGTCGGTGGCCGAGGCTCAGGAACGCGCCCGCAAAGCGGAACATCTCTACGACCAATTGTGCGAGGTTGGTGATCGCGATGCCGCCGCTGAAGTGCGCATCTCTATGCTTACGCACCTTGCCCGAGCAGCACTGAGCAGCGCTCGTGTTTTCCCGAAGTCTCGGCCGGAGCTTGCAGGTCAGTTGCGCAGCATCGGTGAGCAGGCGCTGGCTGACAGCCTGGCGGAGGCATTGGCTCGCCGCTGCCCCCATTGAGCGAAAGGGAAGCACACATGGACATCGGATTTGCCGTCGGGCCCTGGGACGTGTCGTTCGACGACTTCAGCTACTCGATCACCGCCGCCGAGCGGCACGGGTTCGCCTCGTACTACCTCGGGGACCACTTCTACGTGGGGGAACAGCTCGACTCGCTCGAGCCCTACCTGCTGTTCGCGCTGGCGGCGCGGGAGACCGAGCGCATCCGCTTCGGGCCGCTGGTGACGCCGGTCATGTTCCGGCCGCCCTCGAACGTGGGGCGGCTGGCGGCCCAGCTCGACCTGCTCAGCGGAGGGCGTTTCGTGCTCGGGCTCGGGGTTGGCTGGGGGGAGGCGGAGCACCGTACCTACGGGGTCGACTGGCCGCGCCTGGGCGAACGCTTCGACCGGCTCGATGAGTACATCCAGGTGATGCGGGCCATGTGGGGCGACGGACCGGCTTCCTTCGAGGGCGACTACTACCGCGTGGACGAGGTCGATTCGCTGCCCAAGCCGGCCGCGGGACGGCCCCCCGTGCTCATCGGGGGCGCGGGCGAGAAACGCACGCTGCGGCTGGTCGCGCAGTACGCGGACGAGTGGAACAGCGTCGACCTGGCACCCGATGCCTTCCGGCACAAGAACGAGGTGCTGGCGGCGCACTGCGCCGGCGTGGGTCGCGACCCGGCCACGATTCGCCGCTCGATGACGACGATCGGGTTCGTCGGGGCGACGGATGAGGAGGTGGAGGCGGCCACGCTCACGCAGATGCAGCGCACGCCCCCACCCGGCAACCCCACCCCGGCCGAGTACCGCGCGGCCATGCGCGAGGGGGGCGCGATCATGGGCGCCGCGGGCGAGGTGGTCGACCAGCTCGGGCGGCTCGCCGAGGAGGGGCTGGACGAGGTCCAGTTCGTCTACTTCGACCTGACGACCGACAGCCTGCCCGCCTTCCTCGCGAGCGAGGTGCTGCCGCAGGTCGCGGACCTGTAGCGAGGAGCGAAGGCATGGACATCGGTCTGGTCGTCGGGCCGTGGGGAGTGACGTTCGAGGAGGCGATCGCCTCGATGCGCGCCAGCGAGCGATACGGATTCGCCTCGTACTACCTGGGCGACCACTTCTACACGGTCAACCAGATCGACTCGCTGGACCCGTACCTGCTGTTCGCGCTGGCGGCGCGCGAGACGGAGCGCATCCGCTTCGGATCACTGGTGACGCCGGTCATGTTCCGCCCGCCCTCGAACGTGGGGCGGCTCGCGGCCCAGCTCGACCTCCTCAGCGGGGGGCGCTTCGTGCTCGGGCTGGGGGTCGGATGGAACGAGGGCGAGCACATCGCCTACGGCCTCGGCTACCCCTCGCTGGGGGAGCGCTTCGACCGGCTGGAGGAGTACCTGCAGGTGCTGCGGGCGATGTGGGGTGAGAGGCCCGCATCATTCGAGGGGCGGTACTACCAGCTTCGCGAGGCGCAGGCGCTGCCGAAGCCGGCGGCCAGGCGTCCGACCGTGCTCATCGCGGGCGGGGGCGAGAAGCGCACGCTGCCCCTGGTGGCGAGATACGCGCACGAGTGGAACGCCGTCGACCTGCCGCTGGACGCCTACCGCCACAAGTGCGAGTTGCTGGCCGGCTACTGCGACGAGATCGGGCGCGACCCCGGCGAGATTCGCCATGTGATGACGACAATGGGCCTCATCGGGGCGACCGACGCGGAGGTGGAGGCGGCGACACTCCTGCAGATGCAGCGCATGCCCCCGCCGCCGGGCATGTCACCGGCTGACTACCGCAAGATGCTGCGAGGGATCGGCGCGATCATGGGCACGCCGGACGAGATCGTGGACAAGCTCGGGCGGCTGGCGGAAGCGGGTATCGACGAGGTGCAGTTCACCTACTTCGATCTGTCCTCGGACAGCGTGCCCGCCTGGCTCGCGAGCGAGGTGCTGCCGCAGGTGGCGGACCTGTAGGGATTGTTTGCGGCTCTAGGGCTGGTTGACGGTGCGCTGCGAGCCGCGGCGCACGAGCTCGTGGCGCTTGATGCGCCACTGGCCGTCGTCTCGCACCATGTCGTCCACGTAGGTGGCCCAGAGGGTCATGATGGCGTCCGGGTCTTCCTTCAGGAAGTGGGTGGCCTGGACCTCGGTGTTGACGTGGGCGGTGTCGCCGTCGATCTCGAGGACCTGGTTGCCCATCAGGTGCTGGGTGCCGGGGAAGTTCTTGAGCGCCTCGATGACGTACTCGAGGTAGGTATCGGCGCCCTCCATGTCGTCGCCGCCGTAACCCACGACGGTCAGGTCGTCGGTGAAGCACGAGCGGTAGCGGTCCATCTCGCGGGCGTCGACGGCGGTGCCGTACTTGACCATCACGTCCATGATGGCGATGCGGTCGGCGATGTAGCCGGGGTCGTCGTATGGGGCATCAGCAGGCATGTGGGGGCTCCCTTCCGTTGGGGCGCGATTCTAGCGGGTGTCCGAGGGTCCGCGAACACCGAAGCGCCGGAGCCAACCGCGATCCATGGCCTCCAGGAAGGCAAGCAGGGCGATGAAGACGGCAGTCGGCGCCACGTTGCCCCAGTCCTGGGTGGCAAGCGCGAGGACGAGGAACACGGTGAGGATGACGAGGAGCACCAACCGCACGTATCCCCAGATTCGCCGGAACCGGGGCTGGCCTTGCTGGGTCACGACGGGAGTGTAGCCCTTTGCCGGCCGCCCTGATCTGCCAGAATCACCCGATGATGGAGAAAGCGTACGGATTCGTGCTGCGCGAGGCGGCGGAAGGACACGAGCTGCTCGTGTTCGAGCACGCGGGTATGCCCGAGGCGGGCCTGCAGGTTCCCGGCGGGACAGTCAAGAAGGGGGAGACGCCGATCCAGGGGGTCTCCCGCGAGGTGCTGGAGGAAAGCGGCCTGCTCCTCGGCGGCTGGCAAGCGGTCTCGTCATTCGAGACGGGCGGACAACGCTGGCACTGCTACGCAACGGCGCCGGGCTTCGCCTTGCCCGACTCGTGGCGCTGCGAGCCGCTGGGGCCGGAGAGGACGGAGGGGCTGCGCTTCGAGTACCGCTGGGTCGCGCTGGCGGGCGGGGAGGAGCTGGCGGGGGCGCAGGAGGCGGCGCGGCGGGCGGTGGCGGCGTTCGTCGATTCCGGCCACTAGCAGGCTGGGGCGACGGCGAGGCGACAAAAGCCGGGCCTGGCCTCGGAAGGGAACCAACGGGCGGCGATCCACGGAAAGCTATACTGGAACGTCCGGAGGTTCTTGCATCCATGAACGGCATCAAGACCGGGTTTCTGCTCGCGGCCCTGACCGCCCTGCTGCTCTTCATCGGCTACACGCTCGGCGGAACCGGCGGGCTGATCGTGTTTCTCGTCATCGCCGCGGTCCTGAACTTCTCCGCCTTCTGGTGGAGCGACAAGTTCGCCCTGCGCATGGCGGGGGCGCGCGAGGTGACGGCCGAGGAGGCGCCGGGGCTGCACGCCATGGTCGAGGAGGTGGCCTACCGCGCCTCCATGCCGATGCCGAGGGTCTACATCATCGAGAACCACACGCCTAACGCCTTCGCCACGGGCCGCAGCCCGGAGAAGGGCGTGGTGGCCGTGACGACGGGCATCATGCGGCTGCTGAACGAGCACGAGTTGCGCGCGGTCATCGGCCACGAGATGGCGCACGTGAAAAACCGGGACACGCTCACGAGCTCGATCGTGGCGACGATCGCGGGCGCGATCTCGATGATCTCGTTCATGCTGCTCTTCTTCGGGGGCCAGCGGAACGCCCTCGCCGCCATCGCGATCATGATCCTGGCGCCGCTGGCGGCCTCCATCATCCAGTTCGCCATCAGCCGCACACGGGAGTTCGCCGCCGATGAGACGGGCGCGCGCATCGTGCGCGACCCGCATGCGCTGGCGAGCGCGCTGGAGAAGCTGCACCGCGGCGTCGCCTTCGCCCCCATGCAGGAGACGCCCCAGCAGGAAGCGGTGGCGGCGCTCTACATCGTGCACCCGTTCGCGGGGGGCGGTATGTCGAAGCTGTTCAGCACGCACCCGCCCCTGGAGGACCGCATCGAGCGCCTGCGGACGATGAGCCTGTAGGCGGCTTCCCAGCCCCGAGCGGTTGGCCGGCGCGTTGGGGCGACTGACATCAGGCCGGTGACTGCGTAGCACAAAAGTTCTATTGTGCCTCCTCACCCCCGCAGGAGGCAGAGCCCTTGGACGAGAGCCCGATCCGCCGCCCGCGCAGCGACGCGTTGCCAGAGCACACCCGTTACCACGACACCGGCTGCGACCTCTACCCCTCGTGCCTGCGCTGCCCGCTGCCGCGCTGCCGCTACGAGGAGCCCGGCGGCGCTCCGGCGATGCTGCGCACGGGTCGCGACGCCACGATCGTGCGGCTCTCGCGGGAGCAGGGCCTCTCGGTCGATGAGCTGGCGGCGCGCTTCGGACTCTCGCGGCGCACCATCTTCCGCGTGCTGCGGGCGGCCCGCGGGCCGGGGGAGCTGCGAACGGCGGGGTAACAGCAACTCGGCAGACGACAGCAGCCACGATGATCAACGCCAGGAGGCCGGCGCTCTACGGCTTGTGGATCTTCATCATCACTGGCACATCTTCTCCGACTCCGTAGCACGAACCATGACCTCTTCCGCAGCGGCGAGGATGTCTCCGCCCTGAATGAGCTTGTCCACACTCCGTTCGAGGAACGCATCCTCCATCTCACGGACTCCCTGCAGAAAGAGCGCTGCAGCAGATAGCAGGTGGGCTCTGACCGGTTCGCTGCGCGACGTGGGCGACTCGATCGCCTGAATGTTGCGCGCACCGGTCCTGATGTCGGACAGTGCCCACTGCGCCCTAGTCGTCGAGCCCTCGTCTTCCAGGTGAAGAGGGTCATCGCTGACTTGCCAGAGGTAAATCCCAAGAGTCTCCATCGCACTGCCAATCAAGAGAGTCTCACCCGAGGTCTCAGCCAGGTGTTCAGTCTCAGCCGAGTTCGGACACCCAACGTCGATTTCCTCAATGGCATCGTGGATGAGGGACTGCCATCTCTGGACAGCCTCCCGCGATCCTTGGACAGTCTGCGGACGGCTCTCAACGGGGGCGCCGTTGAGCACGAAGCTGGGCGTCCCCCGGAAGCCGGTGGCTCGCGCCGAAGCCTCGTCACGCGCGACCACATCGAGCGTGGCGGGATCCGCCTGGCAGGCCGTGAACGCTTCAACATCGAGGCCAAGGTACTCTGCAACCTCGACAAGCTCCCCCTCGGAGAACAAGCCTTTGTCGATTCGGAGGCCGTCCTCCGTCTGCTTCGCGAAGAGTCGGTTGGCGTACTCGAATAGCCGGTTCTGTTCAGCGGCGCAGACAGCGCCGACCGCCGCCGTGACCGATTCCCGGCCCATTATGGGAAAGTGCCGGAACTCTATCTGCAGCAGTCCGCTTCTCACATACTCGGCAATCAGCTCCGGCTCGACGTACCGGGTATACGTCAGGCACTGGAAGCACTGGAAATCCTCGTACTGGATCAACTTCACGGGAGCGTCGTCGTAGCCCAGCTTGTTGCCGGTCTGCATGTCCTTGGGCAGAGCGCTGAACGCCCGGTCGAAGGGGGGGGACCGCAAGGAAGCGCCGAGCGCACCGCTATCAGGCTCCGACAACACGGCCAACACGATCCCAACAACCGCACCGACGGCCACCGCTCCGGCGATCAAGCCCGCGATGAGCTTCTTGCCTCGGGACAGGCGTCTCCATGCTTCACGCATGTTCCACCTCCATCAACCCCTGCTCGCGCCGGAAACGCTTCTGGGCGGCATTCTCGCAGAAGTAGCAGGGCATCGCCGTTCCTTCATTGGGGCCCCGGCTGTCCGTCAGCCAGGGGCCCCACCCGGTGCAGGGCTCACTGGATCGGCACCACCGAGGCGATCACCTGATTGAGCAGTACGCTCACGTCGCGGCCTTCAGGATCAGGGTGCAGCTCGCGACTCAACTCTCTGGCTCCACGGCGCCGCTGGCCCCGCCCCCATCGCCCGTAGCTGACGAACAGCATGTCGAGGATGATCGGTACTTTCGAGGTCACTCTCTCGGTCCCTTAGCGTCGCCCCTCGAACATCTGTTCCTGCCCCGTTAGACTTGCACCATGGCGCCCGAGGAACGCGAGATCGACGGGGACGTTCGGGACGACGAGGAGCTCCAGACGGAGCAGACGCTGCGGCCCCAGCGGCTGGGCGAATTCCCCGGCCAGGAGCGCGTGAAGGAAGTCCTCGTGATCGCCATCGAGGCGGCGAGGAAGCGCGGGGAGCCGCTCGACCACCACCTCTTCTACGGACCGCCGGGGCTGGGCAAGACGACGCTGGCGCACATCCTCGCGGCGGAGATGAGCGCCCCCATCCGCACCACCAGCGGCCCCGCCGTCGAACGGCCCGGCGACCTCGCCGCCATCCTCACGAACCTCAAGGAGGGCGACGTCCTCTTTATCGACGAGATCCACCGGCTGGCGCGCGCAGTGGAGGAGATCCTCTATCCGGCGATGGAGGACTTCGCCATCGACCTCGTCATCGGCAAGGGGCCGGGAGCGCGCTCCATCCGGCTGCAACTGCCGCCCTTCACGGTCATCGGGGCGACCACCCGCTACGCCATGATCAGCGCCCCCCTGCGCGACCGCTTCGGCTCCGTTTACCGGCTCGACTTCTACGAGCTGGAGGCGCTGACGACGATCGTGCGGCGCTCGGCGGGGCTGCTCGGGGTCTCGCTCGGGGAGGAGGCCGCCGGGGAGATCGCGCGCCGCGCGCGGGGCACGCCGCGCGTGGCCAACCGCATCCTGCGGCGCGTGCGGGACTACGCCGAGGTGCGCGCGGACGGACTCGCGACGCTGCAGGTGACACGCGAGGCGATCGACCTGCTGGAGGTGGACGCGCTGGGGCTGGACGTCAACGACCGCCGCCTCCTGCGCGCCATCATCGTGCAGTTCGAGGGCGGGCCCGTGGGGCTGGAGACGATCGCGGCGGCCATCAGCGAGGAGTCCGACACCGTCTTCGACGTGTACGAGCCGTTCCTGCTGAAGTGCGGGCTGCTGCGGCGCACGCCGCGGGGGCGGATGGCGACGGCGGGGGCCTGGCGTCACCTCGACATCGAGCCGCCCGCGACGCCCGGCGCGGGGGCGCAGGGCGGGCTATGGCGCGAGGCTGACGCGGACGGCAAGTTGTCCGTGAACACGCCCGCCGCCCATGATTAGCGCCGCCAAACGGCAGGCGGGGGTCTGAGTCATCGTGTTCGAGCGAACGGTGTTGCCCAACGGGCTACGGGTCATCACGAGCGAGATGCCGCAGACACGCTCCGCCACGGTCAGCGTGTACGTGGGCGCGGGCAGCCGCTACGAGGCGGACCCGGAGGCGGGGCTCTCGCACTTCCTCGAGCACATGCTCTTCAAGGGGGCCTCGCGGCGGCCGACGGCGCAGGAGATCGCGGAGGCGATCGAGTCCGTGGGCGGGCTGCACAACGCCGCCACCGACCGCGAGCTGACTGTCTACTACGCGAAGACGCCGGACTGGGCCGCCCTCGAGACGATCGACATCCTCTCGGACATGGTGACGGCCCCGGAGATGGACCCGATCGAGCTCGAGAAGGAGCGCATGGTCATCCTCGAGGAGCTGGCCATGGTGGAGGACAGCCCGGGCGAGCTGGCCGCCATCCTCGCCGACGAGACGCTCTGGCCCGACCAGCCCCTGGGGCGGAACATCGGGGGCGCCACGGAGACGGCGCGCACGCTTCCGCTCTCCGCGGTGGAGCGCTACTTCCGGGCGCAGTACGTGCCCTCGAACATGGTGCTCGCGGTGGCGGGCAACATCACGCACGAGGCGGTTGTGGAGGCGGCCTCACACTGGCTGGGACCGGCGCCCGAGGGCGAGCCGCACGCCTGGCACGCGGTGGAGCCGCGCGGCGAGCGCCCCCGCGTGGGCGTGCGCACGAAGGCGACGGAACAGGCCCACCTCTGCCTGACGTATCCGGCCCTGCCCCTCGGCCACCCCGACCAGTACGCCGCCGGCCTGCTGAGCGCCCTGCTGGGCGAGGGCATGTCGAGCCGCCTCTTCCTGGAGCTGCGCGAGGAGCGCGCCCTCGTCTACGACGTGCACTCCTACCTGAGCGAGTACCGCGACGCGGGCGCCTTCACCGTCTACGCCGGCTGCGATCCCGCGAATGCGCGTGTCACCCTCGAAGTGGCGCGGGCCGAGATCGAGCGCTTCCTCGACGATGTGACCGACGAGGAGCTGGAGAAGGGCAGGCGCATGGCCGCCGGACGCATCCAGTTGCGGATGGAGGACACGCGCGCCGTCGCCGCCTGGATCGGCGGCCAGGAGCTCGTGCTCGACGAGGTGCTCACGGTCGATGAGGTGGTGGCGCAGATCGAGGCGGTCACGCTGGACGACCTGCGCCGCGTGGGGCGCGACCTGCTGCGGGCGGAAGCCGCCACGATCGCGGCGGTGGGGCCGTTCGAGGACGACTCGCCCTTCGCAGGCGTCATCTGATGGCGGCCGGGGTCCTGCTCACGGTGCACGTCGCGCCCGTGCTGGAGGGGCAGCTCGTGTCCTTCGTCCTCGATGGGGGCCCGAGCGGGCGCTGGCTCCCGTGGACCACGCTCAAACACGGCGCGAACCCCTACGAGATCGCCTCCACGGTCGTGGACGAGTGGTGCGACGGCGCTCTCTCGGACCTGCGCCTAATCGACGTCATCTCGCGCGAGGGGGATGGCGGCTGGGAGCTCGCCGTCGTCTTCCGCGCCGAGCTGACGGCCCTGCCGCAAGGCGAGCGGGGGGCGCCGCGGGTCTGCGACCCGCAGGACCTGGCCGGCGTGCGCGGCTTCGATGCGGTCGACCTGGAGCGCTGGCTGGGGGTCCCCACCACCCCGGTGGCCGCGTCCGTCGGGGAAGCTGACGGCTCCCGGCTCGTCTTCTGAGGCGACGACATGACTGTTACATGACCGTTCGCCAAAAGGGCGGTTTATCAAAACAAGAGAGCCCGTTATCAAGAAAGGCGCTGTCGTTTGAGTGGTGGACTTGAAGCCGGGGAATGCCCGACGTCACGTTCGTCGCAATGCTCATCTCGCAAACCCCGAACATGACCGTTACATGACCGTTCGCCAAAAGGGCGGTTTACCAAGCTAGAATACCCCTATGTCAAAAGAAGAAAGCGCCAATGAAGCAAACAGGCAGACTGAGGTGGCGCTGAACGCCGCTTTCAGCCCGCATGCGCCTATCAACGCCGCCTCGCTCTTCCGAGGGCGTATGGGCCAGATACGCGACGTCGCCGACGCCATTACGGCTACAGGTCTGCACGCCGTCATCTATGGAGACCGTGGCGTCGGCAAGACATCGCTCGCGAACATTGTCCACGAGTACGCCAGCGGCGACGTCATCACAGCCAAGGCGATCTGCGGCCAGGGCGACACCTTCACGTCGGTCATCCAGCGGGCGGCGAACTCGGTGCCCGTGATGACGCAGATCCGCCAGGCGGGATTCCGCCCGAGTGAGGCATCAACTCGTGCGTCCCTGCTCCCGCAGGACGATGTACTTGTGCCCGATGATGTCGCAAGCCGACTGGCTCAGATTCCCTCGTTGCTGACGTTCGTGATTGACGAGTTCGACAGGCTCGCACCCGAGGAGACGGACGCCTTTGCCGACCTCATCAAGGCATGCTCCGACCGTAGCGCCCAGTCAACGCTCGTGCTCGTCGGCGTAGCCGAGAACATCGACTCGCTCTTGCGCAGCCACGCATCTGTCGTGCGCAACCTGCGCCAAGTGCGTCTGCCCCGCATGTCGGACGGCGAACTAGGGCAGATCATCGACGAGGGGTTGGCACAGGCGGGCTTCACCGTCGCGCCAGTGGCCCGCGAGCGCGTGATCTCGGTGTCCCAGGGATTCCCCCACTTCACGCACCTCCTTACCCAGAGCGCCGCCCGGGCAGCCTTGGACAGCGGGCGCAAAGACCTCCAGGAAGCGGATGTGGCGATGGGGATCGAGACGGCGGTGGACCGCTCCGACCAGAGCATGCGCGAGGCCTACCACGTAGCGGCGACAGGGGTCCGCAAGAGCTCCCGATGGCGCGAGGCTATTGTCGCATGCGCTCTCGCCGAGGCCGACGACCGTGGCTACTTCCCAGCGCGGTCGGTAGCCGAACACTACAACCGCCTTACGGGACAGGAGGCGAGCCAGCAGGTCGTCGCTTACTACCTTGGAGAGTTGACAAAGGCTGATCGCGGCCCTCTGCTTGAGCGAACGGGACCCATCAGGCGGTACCGCTACCGCTTCGTCAGTCCGCTCATGCGCCCGTACGTGCTGATGGTGGCTACGAGGGACGGGATGATTTCCCCATGACGCCGCTCTCCTCAGCGAGCGAAGCGAGCGCCCTCCCCGCCCTTGGCGGCGCTCCTGTACCCTTAGCGTTCCGCGGGCGCTGCCCGCCAAACGGACCAATCGTCAGGAGAGACGCCATGACCGATATCGCAAGCCGTGGGTATTCCAACCCCGATGTTCTCGTCAGCACCGACTGGGTCGCCGACAACCTGGACGACGCCGGCATCCGCATCGTCGAATCGAATGAGGACCAGCTCCTCTACCCATCCGGGCACATCACCGGGGCCGTGCAGGTGGACTGGGCGGCCGACCTGAACGATCAGCTGCGCCGCGACTACCTGCAGCGCGAGGGCTTCGATGCGCTCATGTCGCGCAGCGGCATCTCGCAGGACACGACGGTCGTGTTCTACGGCGACCGCAATAACTGGTGGGCCACCTACGCCTACTGGGTATTCCAGCTGTTCGGCCACAGCAACGCCAAGGTGATGGACGGCGGTCGCCAGAAGTGGGAGCAGGAGGGGCGCGCGCTGGTGCGCGAGGTGCCCACCTACGAGGCAGCCAGCTACTCCGCGCCCGACCGCAACGATGCCCCCATCCGCGCTTTCCGTGAGGACGTGCTCGCGCACCTCGATGCGGGCGGCCAGCTGGTGGACGTGCGCAGCCCGCAGGAATACTCGGGCGAGCGCCTGCACATGCCCGACTTCCCGAACGAGGGCGCCCTTCGCGGCGGCCACATTCCCACCGCCCGCAGCATCCCCTGGGCGCGCGCCGCCAACCCCGAAGACGGCACCTTCAAGACGGCCGCCGAGCTGCAGGAGATCTACCTGAACGAGCAGGGGCTCTCGCCCGACAACGACACGATCGCCTACTGCCGCATCGGCGAGCGCAGCAGCCACACGTGGTTCGTGCTCACCCACCTGCTCGGCTTCGGGAACGTCCGCAACTACGACGGCTCCTGGACCGAGTGGGGCAACCTGGTGAACGTGCCCATCGAGAAGTGAGCGTGGAGGGCATCCCGCAGACCCTCGCCGACCTTGTCGACGAGTTCTCGTTCCTCGACCGCACGGAGCGGGTCGACTACCTGATCGAGTACGCCGACCAGTTCCAGAACGTGCCCGAGCGCATCGCCGCGCGGCCCTACCCCGAGGACCGGCGCGTGAAGCGCTGCGAATCGCAGGCCTACGTGTGGGCCGAGGACACGGACGAGGGAACGCAGCGCTACTACTTCGCCGTGGAGAACCCGCAAGGCATCTCGGCGAAGTCTTTCTGCGCCATCCTCGACGAGACGGTCTCCGGGGCATCGCTGGAGGAGGTGCAGCGCATCCCCGGCGATGTCGTCTTCGACATCTACGGCAAGGAGATCTCGATGGGCAAGGGCGAGGGCCTGCTCGGCATCCTCACGTCGGTGCAGATGTTCGCCCGCGAGGCAGCCGGCCGGCGGCGAATCTGACCCATGCCCGAGATCCCCGACCTCGAGGCGATCCGGGGGTTCCTGAACGAGCGCCTGCCGGGCCAGACGGTGGACTCGGTCGAGGTCAAGATTCCCCACGTCGTGCGCACGGGGGCGAGGGCGCTGGCGGAGTCGCTCCCGGGCGACGCCTTCGGGGAGACGAATCGGCACGGCAAGTTCCTGCTGTTCACGCTCGCCTCGGGGCGCGTCCTCGCGATCAACCCGATGCTCACGGGGCGCTTCCAGTACGCCCCGCCCGAGGCGAAGCGCCAGGGCCGCACCTGCCTGCGCCTCTCCCTCTCGGGCGGGAACGAACTGCGCTACGCCGACCTTCGCGTGATGGGACGTATCTACCTGCTGCCGCTGGAGGAGCTGGAGGCGATCCCGAACTGGAGCGCGGGCGGCCCCGACCTGCTCGACCCGGCCCTCACGGAGGAGGTCTGGCTGGAACGCATCCGCAAGTACCGCGGCCGCATCAAGAACATCCTCACCAAGGCGGAGTTCGTGCAGGGTGTCGGCAACGCCTACAGCGACGAGATCCTGTGGGAGGCGCGCATCAACCCCTTCACACCCCGTACCGACCTGGACGAGGAGGAGCTTGGGCGCCTGTTCGCCTCGGCGCGCGAGGTGATGGCCTGGGCCACGCCCCTGGCGCGGGAGCGCATGGTGAAGGGCGACTCGCTCGACTACCGCGAGCGGCGCGACTTCTTCCGCGTGCACCGGCTCGGCGGCGACGCCCTCTGCCCGCGCGACGGCGCCAGGATCACCGACATCGACGCGAGCAGGAAGGTGACGAGCTTCTGCCGCACCTGCCAGCCGGGCGGCCCCGCCTTCTCCTAGAGCGGCGCATCCCATACGGGCGAGGGCCTTACACTGCCCGACGGCATGAAACCGGAATCCCGCTACGTCTTCTCCCAGCGCGTGCGCCTGCACTACGTGGTCTGGGGCGAGCCGCAGAACCCGCCGCTGGTCCTCCTGCACGGGGGCCGCGACCACGCCCGTTCGTGGGACCGCACGGCGCTCGCGCTCACCGATCGCTACCAGGTGTTCGCGCTCGACCTGCGCGGCCACGGCGACTCCGACTGGGCGCTCGGCGGCAACTACTCGATCATCGACTACGCCCTCGACCTGCACGCCCTGGCGGGGGAGATCGGGCACACACCGCTGACGCTCGTGGCGCACTCGCTTGGGGGCAGCATCGCCCTGGAGTACGCCGGCACCGTGCCCGAGCGCGTGCAGGCCGTGGTCAGCATCGAGGGGCTGGGACGGCTGCCGTGGACCGGCGCGGAGCACCGCCCCGCCCACCAGCGCATGCGCGACTGGCTCTCGGACATGCGCGAGCTGGCCGGACGCGAAGCGCGCGTCTACCCCACCTTCGAGGACGCCGTGGCGCGCATGCGCGAGGCCAACTCGCACCTCTCGCCGGAGCTGGCGCACCACCTGACCGTGCACGGGGTGCGCGAGGTGGAGGGCGGCTACGTGTGGAAGTTCGACAACCACGTGCGCTCGCGCTCGCCCTACGAGTTCAACATGGAGGACGCGCGCGACATCTGGAACCAGATTCGGGCGCCTATCCTCTTCATCCAGGGGGCGGAGAGCTGGGGGGCGCGGGACGCCGGGGCCGACTACAGCGCCTTCCACAGCTACCGCACGGAGACGGTGGAGGGCGCGGGCCACTGGGTTCACCACGACCGCTTCGAGCGGTTCCTGGAGCTGGTGGAAGGCTTCCTCGCGGAGACCTCGGGCTAGGCTGTCGCTTCCGCCCGGGCGCGCCGAGCGAGGGCCAGGCGGTATTCCTGCTCAAGTCCGAGCCAGATGCGGGCCGGCGTCCCGAGGACGCCCTCCAGGTCGAGCGCAGTCTCGGCCGTAGTCGCCTTCTTGCCTCGAACGATCTCGTTCACGGCCTGGCGCGGCCGCCCAAGCTGTCGAGCCAGCTCAGCCTGACTGACCCCGAGGTCGTCGAGGTGCTCCTGGAGGAACTCCCCAGATGGGATGGCTGCGTCGGAGTGGAGAGGAGGAGCCGCAGCGAGTTCAGCCATGGGTAACCGCCTTGTGCGTGTCCAATGTGACCACAGCCTGCCCCTTGCTCGACACTACCTTTCCTCCGCGCACACATCAACCCGGCCCGTTCTCGATAATGACGGCGCTGGACGTACGGACATGCACAGCCCGCGCCAGTTCTTCTCGAGCGTTCGAGCCGGGGATGCGATGCCCGTAGCCGAACCTTTGCTATCCTCGACGCGATGTCGAACCGGCAGGCGCGGCGCCAGCAGAGTCGCCAGGCACGGAGACAGGCGACCTCCTACCGGGGCGGCCGCTCGCGGGGCTCGTCGGAGGGGAGCGGCGGTAATGGCGGCGGTGGCGGACGCGGCTCGAACTTCCTGAACTGGCCCTTCCTCGCGGGCGTGAGCCTGCTGGCCGCGGCGCTCCTCGCCCTGGTCATCGTGCTCGCCCTTCGCAACGGTGGCGGCGACGAGGGCGAGCCCATGAGCGACGTGGCGATCCTGGATCAGGAGCTCGAGCGCCTGCCCACGGAGCTGCAGAGCGGCAACAAGCTGGGCCGCGACGACGCGCCGGTGAAGCTGATCCAGTACGAGGACTTCCGCTGTCCCCACTGCCTGAGCTACACGCTCAACACCGAGGGCTTCCTGATCGAGGAGTTCGTGAAACCGGGGCTGCTCCAGCTCGAGTTCCGCCACCTCCCCGTGCTCGGCGACGCCTCCGTGCGGGCGGCGGTGGGCGCCTCCTGCGCCGCCCGCCAGGACCGCCTGTTCGAGTACGCCAACCGCCTCTTCGCCATCCATGCCGAGAAGGGAACCAGCAGCGACCTCTACGAGGAGGACAAGCTCGTGGAACTGGCGGGCGAGCTGGGTCTCGATACGGAAGCCTTCGCCGCCTGCCAGGCGGCGCCCGACTCGCTCAGCCAGATCTCCGGCCACATAGGGGCGGCCCGCGAGATCGGGTTCCAGGGGACCCCCAGCTTTGTGCTCAACGGCGTGCCCATCCCGTTCCCGCCCAGCACGAACGAGCGCTGGCGCGAGATCATCCAGGAAGCGATCGACATCGTGACCGCGGAGGATGAGGCGGAGGACGAAGCGGAGACGGACGGCGAGCCCGACGCTGAGGACGGGGCGGACGGCGAGACGGACGCGGGTGGCGAATCGGACGGCGGAGACGATGACACCAGCTGACCCCTCGCGGCCGCCGCGGGGCACGCTCGAGCCCCGCATCTGGATCCCGGTCGTCGCGCTGCTCATGGCGGTGGCGGTGGCGCTGGCCGTCCTGCTGGTCGTGAACAGCGGCGAGAGCGAGCCCGACGTGGTCGTCTGCGAGCCCGGGACACCCGGCTGCGAGCTGCGCCAGGCCGTGCACTGGCACGCCGACTTCGCGCTCTACATCCGCGGCGAGCGCTACGACTTCAACCAGGAGCGCTTCGTCTCGGACGAAGAGGACGAACTGAGCGAGAACGTTCACATCCATGGCGAGCGCTACAACGTCGTCCACGTCCACCTGGAGGGAACGACCTGGCGGGAGTTCTTCGACTCGCTTGGCTTCGAGTTGACGGACCAGTGCCTCACAACGCCCGCGGGCGAGCAGTTCTGCGACTCGGAGGCGGAGCGGCTCTCCTTCGTCCTCAACGGAGTCAGGCTCGACGCCATGGCCTTCCAGGACATCACGAACATCGACCGCGCGCTCATCTCTTTCGGCAACGAGAGCGACGAGGAGCTGATGCAGCAGTACGCGCAGGTAACGGACGAGGCCTGCATCACCTCGCGGCTCTGCATGGAGCGAGTCCCCGAGGACGAGCCCGAGGAGGCCTGCTCGGGCAGCGGATCCTGCGTCAACTAGGGGCGCCGCGCAGCGTTACGCGCCCCTAGTCCTCATCCTCCACACCAAGGAAATCCTCCAGCGCAACGGCGCTGCACTCCGGGAGGGCGGGGGCTGCTTCGAGCAAGCGCTCACTGACCGCCGGGGGGGACCAGCGCAGGGGAAGGCGGACGGTCACCGGCCCACTCTACGCGCGCCCGCAGGCGTCGGGGTTCCCCACTACTGGCTCGCGGTGAGCAACCCGTAGAGGAAGCCGGATTGGTAGCACTCGATGACGTTGTTGGCCGCCATGCCAAGGCGGTTGGCTTCGCTGAAGGGCAGGCCGGGCAGCCCGAGGCCGCCCTGCAGGAGCTGCTGGAAGCGAGCGAGGCCCTCGGCGGCGACCTCTTCGCCGGCGTCAAGAGAGGCGATGATGCCGTCGAGGATGACAACCATCTCCTCGAAGCGCGCGATGGCGGCGGCGTGATACTCAGCCACGCCCTCGGGGGGCGTGATCGCCCCCATGTCCGCGGCCAGACCTCGGAGCGCTTCCGTGAAGAGGGCGGCGAACACTTCCGGGTCGCTCTCGTCGAGGTTGGCGCCGGGATCCAGGCCGGCGGTCGCCTTCTGGATCGTGGCCTCGTAGCTATCGCCGGCGAGGCAGAGCTCGCGGACGTACTCCTCGGCTACGACATCGACCTCCCCGGTCGCCTCCGAGCCAGTGTCGACGGACGCACCGCCGCCGGCAGCCAGGAACTCATCCAGGAAGAACGATCCGGCGCACTCGGGGACGCCTTTCGAGACTTCGGCGAGGCGAGCGAGCGCGTCTTCGGGAATGACGGGAATCTCCTGGACGCCGGCCAGCATCCCGCCGAGAAGCTCAAACGGGTCGCCTTCCAGCTCCTCGCCCCCCTCCCCTATGGTGGCGAAGAGCGTGACCAGCGCTTCGTACTGGGCGAGGGCGGACGCGTGGTACTCCGCGAAGTCGTCGGGCGGCGTGACCTCGCGTATGGCCTCCAGGAACCCGGCCAGCGGCTCGACGAACAGCTCAATGAAGGCCTCGGGGTCCTCCGGGTCCACACCTTCGGCCTCCATCCGGATGGCCGCGGTGAACATGGCGGCCTGCAGGTCGTTGCCGGCAACGCAGAACGCGCGCAGGTAGCGCTCGTCGACGGAGCTGTCGTCGGCCGCGGTCTCGGGGGGAGGCTCGGTGGCTGCTTCGGTAGCTGCTTCGGTAGCTGCCTCGGTCGGCGGTTCGGTGGCGACCTCGGTGGCAGTGGCAGCGGGCGTCTCAGTCGCGGCGGCGGGCTCGGAGGGGGAGTCGTCGCTGCCGCAGGCAAGCGCGATCAGCGCCACAAAGCCCGCCAGCAGAAGGAACGAGGCACGGAAGGACCGGCTTACAAGAACAGTTATCACCCCGAAACCCTCGCAGACGCACGGTAGCGGCACAACCTGTACGGGACGTGCCTTGTCGGCAGGCTTACCCGGCGGGAAGCCTGCCCTAGAGTTTCTCGACCTGGAGGAAGTCGAGCTCGACCGGGGTCTCGCGCCCGAGCATGCTCACGAGCACGCGCACCTTGCCCTTGTCCGTATTGATCTCGTCGACGGAGCCGACAAGGTCCTCGAAGGGGCCGGAGGAGATGCGAATGCTCTCCCCCACCTGGAAGCCGACGCGCACGCGCGGCTGCTCCATGCGCATGGCGCGGAGGATGTTGTTGACCTCGTCCTGGGTGAGGGCCACGGGCTTGGGCGTGCCCCCGGCGAGCTCGGAGCCGGCGCTGACGAAGCCGGTGACGCCGCTGGTGTTGCGGATCATGTGCCAGAGGTTGTCGGACTCGGGGTCGCCCTCCACCAGCGTCATCGTCTGGATCAGCACGTAGCCGGGGTAGAGCTTGCGCTTGACGGTGCGGCGCTGCCCCTCGCGGATCTCGATCTCGTCCTCGGTGGGCACGATCACGTGGAACACGCGGTCGCTGGCGTCCATCTGGTCGACGGTAGCCCTGATGGCGTGGCGCACCTTGTACTCGTGCCCGCTGTAGGTATTGACGAAGTACCAGGAGCGGCCGGCGGCGCTGATCTCCTCGTCGCTGATCTGCTCCTGCTCTTCGTGCTCGTCGCGGCGCCCGCGCCGCCGCCGGGCCGGCTGCAGGCCCACTTCCTCGGGGCCGGCCTCGGGGAGGGACTCGTGACTGGGGGTGTCTTGGAGTTCCAGGTTGTCCTCACTCATGGCTAGTTGAAGAAGAGCTGCTCGACGATCCAGCCGAACAGCAGATCGAAAAGGCCGAGGATCACGCCAATGACGATGGCGACGATGGCGACGACGATGGTGAGATAGCGCGTCTCGGCGAAGGTGGGCCAGGTCACCTTGCGCAGCTCCGAGATGACATCGGCCACGGCGCGCGGTTGAACACGCTTGAGGAAGCCGAGGGGGTTCCAGCTGCGGCCTCGCCGCGGCGGAACGCGCGGGGCGGCGACGGCGGCGGCGGCGCTCCCGCCGCCCTCCGTCACATCCTCCCCGCCGCCGACGGACCGGCGCTCGCGGGCAGCGCGACGACCGCGCGAACCACGGCGGCGTTGGGCGCGTGCCATCTCGCTACCTTGTCTCCCGGTGCAGTTGATGTTGCCGGCAGCGGGGGCAGAACTTGCGGAGCTCCAGCCGGTCCGGGTCGTTGCGCCGGTTCTTCGAGCTAGTATAGGTGCGCTCCCGGCACTCGGTGCAGCCGAGGGTGATGATCAGCCGGTCGCCCCTTGCTTTGGCCATGGGATGCCTCCTACTCGAGCACCTTGGTGACGACGCCGGCGCCCACCGTGCGCCCGCCCTCACGTATCGCGAAGCGCAGACCCTCCTCAACCGCCACCGGCTGAATCAGCTCCACCTTCATCGTCACGTTGTCCCCCGGCATCACCATCTCCATCCCCTCCGGCAACCCGATAGAACCCGTTACGTCCGTCGTCCGCACGTAAAACTGCGGCCGGTACCCCGGGAAAAACGGCGTGTGCCGCCCCCCCTCGTCCTTGCTCAACACGTACACCTGCGCCTCGAAGCGCGTGTGCGGGTTGATGGACCCCGGCAGCGCCAGCACCTGCCCCCGCTGCACGTCCTCCCGGTCCATCCCCCGCAAGAGACAGCCGACGTTGTCACCCGCCTCCCCTTCGTCCAACAGCTTCTTGAACATCTCCACCCCCGTCACCACCGTCTTGCGCGTGTCCTCCAGCCCCACAATCTCCACTTCCTCCCCCACCTGGATGCGCCCGCGCTCGATCCGCCCCGTCACCACCGTGCCCCGCCCCTTGATCCCGAAGACGTCCTCAATCGGCATCAGAAACGGCTGGTCCAGCGCCCGCAAAGGCTGCGGAATGTACTCGTCCACCGCCGCCATCAGCTCCTGGATCGACTCGTACTCCGGCGCCCCCGGATCCTCCGACCCCGACGCCAGCGCCGCCAGCGCCGACCCCCGCACGATCGGCAGCTCCTCCCCCGGAAACTCGTAGCTCGACAACAGCTCCCGCAGCTCCAGCTCCACCAGCTCCAACAGCTCCTCGTCCTCCATCATGTCCACCTTGTTCAGGTAGACCACGATCGCCGGCACCTCCACCTGCCGCGCCAACAGAATGTGCTCCCGCGTCTGCGGCATCGGCCCGTCCGGCGCCGCCACCACCAGAATCGCCCCGTCCATCTGCGCCGCCCCCGTGATCATGTTCTTGATGTAGTCCGCGTGCCCCGGACAGTCCACGTGCGCGTAATGACGGTTGTCCGTCTCGTACTCCACGTGCGCAATCGCTATCGTGATCCCCCGCGCCCGCTCCTCCGGCGCGTTGTCGATCGAATCGAACTCCCGGAACTCCGCCTCCCCCTTCAGCCCCAATACCTTCGTGATCGCCGCCGTCAGCGTCGTCTTGCCGTGATCCACGTGACCAATCGTGCCCACGTTCACGTGCGGCTTGTTCCGCTCAAATCGCTCCTTCGCCATCGCGAGTCCTCCGCGCGGGTAGTAGCGCCGGACGCATCCCGAAGTCTCGGGGAGCGCCGCGCCCTGGAGCCCTCATCCAGATTTGAACTGGAGACCTCGTTCTTACCAAGAACGCGCTCTGCCGACTGAGCTATGAGGGCCGAATCCGCGTGTGCGTTATTGATAGTAGCGGGATTTCCGTTGTGGGGGAGACGGGGCGGGGCAACCGGTAGGATGGCATGCTTCCAGCATGCCATCAGCATGCTAGAATCATGCCATGGCCAACCTGCAGATCAAGAACGTGCCCGATGAGCTCCACGAGCGCCTGCGCCGTCACGCCCGCCGGAACAACTGCACGATGAGCGCAGCGGTCCTCGCGGCCATCGTGCGCGAGCTTGAGCGGGACGAGTGGCGCGAGCGCATGGCCGACCGCCCGATCGTCGAGCTCGGCCCGGGCGAAACCGTGGTGGAGGCGCTCGCGGCGGCACGGGCGGAGCGGGACAGGGAACTCGGTCTCGATTGACGCGCTACGTCGTTGACGCCTCCGTCGCCGTCGAGTACATCCTGCCGACACTCTTCGGAGCATCGCTCGCCGACCTGATCGAGAGCTCCGACCTCATCGCGCCCGAGATGCTTGACGCCGAAGTCATGTCGGTGCTGCGCCGCTGGGTCCTGCACGGGCGCATCGGCGCGCCGGAAGCAGAGACGGCTCTCGACCGCCTGTTTTCCTGGCCTATCAACCGCGTCCCCCATCGGGAACTGCTGCGCCTCGCCTGGTCCTACCGCCACAACGTGACCGCCTACGACGCGCTGTACGTGGCGCTTGCCAGCATCCGCGGGGTTCCGCTGCTGACCGCCGACGGCCAGCTGGCACGGGCGGCAGGGCTGGACATCACCATTCACAACGTGCGCCTGTCATAGACGCGTCGCTGGTACCGGGCAGGACGGGCTCCCTCTAGGCGAGGCCGCGCTTGGCGAGCTCGCGGGGCATGCGCTCGGCGTCGGCGCTGAGCAGGGGGCCGCGCTCCTCGTCCGTGAGGGTGCCGGCCGTGTCCTTCGCCATCTTGGCGCCATCGAAGAGGATCCACTTCTCCGGGATCACCTCGAGGACGACGCGCAGGGGCGAATCGAGGCGCTCGACGAAGGCGGCGGCCGACTCCGCGTTGGGGTTCAGCTTGGCCGCGAACTCCGGATAGAACCAGTCCTTGGTCTCCTGATCGTCGTGGATGATGCAGCGGCCCTTGGCCGTGGCCGCCCCGCCCGGAGCGCCCGAGCCGGGCGCCGCCGAAGCGCCGCTGACGATGACGGAGACGCGCGGGTCGCGGCGGATGGCGGAGACGCGGTGGCGGTGGACGGCGCAGGTGATCCAGAAGCGCCCGTCCTTCCAGAGGAAGGCGTGGATGACGCCCACGGGCCAGCCGTCGCGCGTGCTCCAGTTGAGCGCGCACTCGCCCGCGTTGGTGAGCAGCGACTCGAGCTGCTCGTCGTCGAGGGGGTAGCCGGATACGGTTTCGTGGTCCTGTGCGCCAGCCATCTGTGACCTCCACTAGGTAGTGCTGACCGCGCCGCGCGCGGCGCCCCGAACCGTGGCAGAGCGCGGCGCGCGCGTCAACGGCCAGAGGCTATGCTCGAACCAGCACGATGCGAGTGACAGCCCCGACCGAGATCCGGGAGCCGGAAGACCTGGCGTTCCTGAGCACCGCTCACCAGGCGCGCAAGCGGCTTGAAGTCGACCTGACCGATGTTGCTTGGATCTCCCCGCTGGGGGCTGTCGCGGTGCTGGCGACCTGCCTGCGCGCCGACACGTCCGCGCTCGACACGACTGTGGTCTATCTCCCAGAGAACCGTGGGGTACGCACGTACCTGCATCAGATTGGCCTGCTAGCTGAGCTCGCCAAGGCCGAGTGGGTCTTGACCAAGTTGAGTAGTCCGGAGGATGTGGCCGTTGCTCAGACGGAAATGCGCGACCGACCAGAACTTACGGACATCGACATTGACCCAGATGTCAACATCGGGCCGCATCTCCCGGTCTCCCGCCTGACAACGGAGCGAGAGGTGGATGTTGCTGCAGAGAAGCTTGATGACGCCCTACGCGAAGCTCAATACATTCCAGGAGGACTGGCCGACGAACTCAAGACCGTGGCACTGGAGCTGACGTCGAACGCCAGAGAGCATGGGTCGCCTTGCTATGGCGTCGCGCAGATGTACACTGGACAGAGGAGCGGTACACCGGGGATTCAGCTCGCCGTAGCCGACTTCGGGGAGGGCTTCGCACGGACGCTCCGCAGGCACTACGGGAAGATGGCAGACGACGAAGCGATTGTCTTGGCATTTGAGGAACAGATCAGCGGCACCGGTCGTAGCGCCCGCGGCTTTGGGCTGACACAGATATTGGAGATAGTCGATAGGGAACCTAGGAACGTCCTTCACGTAATCTCCAAGTCTGGTCACGTCGTACGGTCTCGGGGCGAGTTTCGGATTGCCAGCCGCGAGACACTTCTCTTTCGAGGGACACTGGCGTCGGCGTACTTGCCACACGGCTCCCTATAATCGATAGGGGAATACCGATGTCGATCGTCCTTTCTCACCATGGTCGTAACTTTGCAACTCGGTCGCGTGCACGGGACTTGGTGAGCACAGTCAGGTTGGCGGACCAGGGCGCCATCACTATCGACGCCAGCGACGTGTACATGAGCCCTTCGTTTATCGCCGAACTCCTCGTCCTGCTGTTTGAGCAAGAGAGCTACGAGCGTGTACTTGTGCGGGGGGCGCGCGAACACCCCGCCAAGGTGGCGCAACACCTCGCGACGAAGTTCGGTTATGGGGACCGCGTCGAGGTGGAGCAACCGGCCGTTTCTGCCAGCTAGCGCGTCTCCGTTCGAGCCCTGCGTGCTAGGCTCGCGACATGGGCTTGGAAGCGCTTACGCACGACCTCGCCGGCAAACTCGTGGTCCCCTCCACGGACGAGGAGTGGGACGAGTGGGTCTCGCCCTCGGCGACGCGCAACCAGGTGCTTGAGAACCCGCTGCTCGACTGGCTCGACCGCTACGGCGAGGAGCACGGCTACGTCCGGGACACGGTCGAAGAACCCCACAACTTCCTGACGTTCCTGTTCGCCAAGGGGAATGCGTTCGAGCAGGCGGTCACCGAGCACCTGCGCGGCCTCGCCGAGGTGCGCACGATCCTGCCCGAGGGCGCATCCCGCGAGCAGCGGCAGAGCCTCGCCCCCGCGGAAGCGACGTTCGCGGCCATGGCGGAGGGCGTGCCCATCGTCTACCAGGGGTTGCTTCGCGACGCGGAGACGCGCACCTACGGCGGCCCCGACCTGCTCGTGCGCAGCGACGTGCTCGCCGAACTGTTCCCCGGCTCGCTCTCCGAGGCGGAGGCGGCCGTTCCCGCGCCCGGCCTCGACATCGGCGACCGCCACTATCGGGTGGTCGACATCAAGTTCTCGACCCTGCACCTGGCCGCGGGTGGCGAGCTGGGCAACTCGGGCTCGGCGCCGGCCTACAAGGTGCAGGTGTTCATCTACAACCGCGCGCTCGGGCGGCTGCAGGGCTACCTGCCGCCGGAAGCGTTCGTGCTGGGACGGGGCTGGGAGCAGACGAAGCGCGGCCAGAGCACGCGCGTCCCGGACTGCATGGACCGGATCGCGCCCGTCGCCAACGACTACGCCTCGTACGCGAGGGGGCGCCTCTCCGACCAGGCCGAGCAGGCCGTCGAGTGGGTCCGCCGCGTTCGCCGGGAGGGTCGCGACTGGCGCGCTCTCCCGGAGCCTTCCGTCGAGGAGCTTCGCCCCAACGCCAAGGGCGACGCGGGCGAGTGGTCGGCCGCCGTCAAGGAGATCGTGAAGCAGGGCGAGGACCTGACCCAGCTCTGGTGGGTGGGGGCGGCCAAGCGCCGCGACGCCAACCGGGAGGGCATCACCCGCTGGACGGATGCGCGCGTGACGCCCAAGGCGCTCGCCATCGAGGGGCGCACGACGGCGCCGAAGTTGCAGGCCCTTCTCGACGTGAACCGCGACTCCGAGGGCCCACCTGTCCGTCCCGCGCGCGTGCAGTCCGCCCGGGCGGAGTGGATCGAGGAGGCGCCCGCCGAGTTCTACGTCGACTTCGAGACGGTGAGCGACCTCGATGACGACTTCTCAGGCATTCCCACGCGGGGCGGGCAGCCGCTCATCTTCATGGCCGGCTGCGGCCACGTGGAGGAGGGCAAGTGGAAGTTCGAGTGCTTCATCAGCGACCGGCTCGAGGAACCCTCGGAGGCACGGGTGATCGACGAGTGGTTCGAGCACATGACGGCCGTCCGGGACCGGCTGGCGCCGGGTGCGAACCCGAAGGTGATCCACTGGTCGCCGCACGAGACGCTCTCGCTGGAGACGGCCTTCGACGCCGCCGTGAAGCGCCACCGGAAGACGGGTTGGCGCTACACGAAGACGGGGGAGGAGTGGCCGCGCCCGAACTGGTTCGACTTCCTCGTGGAGGTGGTGCGAAAGGAGCCGCTGGTGGTGCGGGGCGCGCACGGCTTCGGGCTGAAGGCGGTCACGAACGCGATGCACGACCTGACGCTCGTCGAGACGCGCTGGGACGAGGGGCCAGCCGACGGGCTGGGGGCGATGGCAGGGGCATGGTGGTGCGAGCGGGAGGCGGCCCGCAGCGGCGGGAGCATGCGCGACCTCGAGGTGATGGCGGGTATCGAGCGCTACAACGAGGTCGACTGCAAGGCGATGATGGAGCTTGTGCGCTACCTCCGCCGCCACCATTGAGCCGGGATCCAGCCGTTGGCGCGGTCTGCCCCATGTCGCGACCCGCACCCGGAGCGCTCCGCCCACTGCGTGACGAAATGAGACCGAATCGGGAACGATCCGGCGGTCGCGCGCATATCTCTTCTCAGGATGGTACTAACGCGTCTGGAGGCGCCGCGTGAACACTACTCCAGCCAGCCCGCGGAGGGTGAGGGACGCATGACCGATGACGAGGCCGTCCTGCGCTGTCAGGACGGCGACCGTGAGGCCTTCCGCCACCTGGTGGAGCAGTACAAGAACCCGCTCTTCGGCACCGCCTACCTGATGACCGGGAACGCGGCCCAGGCCGAGGAGCATGTCCAGGACGCGTTCCTGCTGGCCTGGCGCGGCATCCAGGGCTTCCGGCGGGGCCGCCCCGTGAAACCCTGGCTGATGCGCATCCTGGTGAACAGCGTGCTCGCCCAGCAGCGCAGGCGCTCGCTGGCGACGGTACCGCTGGAGGAATCGCTGCCGCTGGGGGCGCCCAGCAGCGGGGCCGAGTCGATAGAGGCGAGCGAAGACCGCCAGGCCGTGCGGCAAGCCCTCGCCCAGCTCACACCCGAACACCGTCAGGTCGTGGTACTGCGCTACTTCGCCGACCTGACGGTTCCACAGGTCGCCCGTTCCGCCGGAGTGCGGGAGGGCACGGTCAAGTCGAGGCTCCACCGAGCGCTCCGCCACATGCGGGAGCTGCTGGAGCAGTCGGGCGTGATGGAGGTGGCCGGCAATGGCGCGTAACGAAACACCGGATCGAGAGATGGAACGCCGCCTTCGCGAGCATTTCGAAGAGGAGGCTCGCGATCTGCGCGCCCCCGACGACCTCTGGGCGCGGCTGGAGGGACGCCTGGGAAAACAGCCGCCGCCGCGCTTCGCCTTCTTGCGTGGCGGAGCCACCGCCATTGGCGGGAGGCCCTGGGTTCCGGCGGCGGCGGCAGCCGTGGTGGTTGTGGCCGTGGGAATGGGGGTCTGGGCCCTCGCCGGTGGCGCCGGCGATAGCGGCGACGACGACGATGCCGCAGCCGCCACCGAAACGGCCACGGCCTACGCCGCTGCGGCAGCGGCCACCGAGGCCGCGGCTGCCGAGGAGGCGTACGCCGAACCAACACAGTCAGCGGCCACCCAGGCCGCCGCCAGGTCCTACGCCGAAGCAACGGAGGCAGCCGCCACCGAGGCCACTCGCGAGGCCTACGCTACGGAAGCCGCCACGACCCAGGCTGCGGCGGCCACACCCACCCCCGCCGCCAAGCCCACCGAGGCTGCAGTCGCCGCAACGGAAGCAGCAGCCACCGAGGCTCCCGCAGCGACAGCGGCGGCTACGCCGGTAGCTACCGCGGCGGCCGAGGCCACACCCGCCCCCACCCCCGAGCCTGCCGACGAGGTCGATGAAGCGGACGAGGCCATCGCGCCCCCGGAGGAACCGGCGGCGGACGACGCCTCCGACGACGAGATGATGGCCGACGAAGACATGGCCGATGACGACATGGGGTACGACGACATGGACGACGAAGACATGGCCGATGACGACATGGACGACGCCGACATGGGCGACGCCAGCTATGACGAGGCAGAAGCGGAGGAGGAAGCGGACGATTCGACGTCGCCCCCGCCGGCCAGCGCCGGCGCCCCCCCCGCCCAGCGGGGCGAGGCGGAGCCCCCTCCACCCCAGCAGCCCTCGGGCACGACCTTCGAGGACTACGGCCGTATCGCCTTCGTGGACACGTCCACCGACGCCGTCTCGACCTTCAGCCTCGACACGGACCGCACGTCCTACTTCCTCGCCCTCGCCTGGGTCAGCGAGGGCTACACGGTCGAGCCCGACTCCGTGCGCGCGGAGGAGTGGATCAACGCCTTCGACTACGGCTATGCGGGGCCCGCGGACGACAGCAGCTTCGCCATCACCAGCGACCTGGTGCGGCATCCGCTCGACCGCGACTGGCACATCGCCCGCATCGCCTTGCAGGCGCCCGACGTGCGCGACGACACCCCCTTGAACGTGACGCTCGTGCTTGATGCCTCCGGCTCGATGGACTGGGGGAACCGCGTGGCCATCGCCCGGGCGGCGGCGGAGGCCATCCGCCAGAGCCTCAGCGACCGCGACCGCATCGCCGTCGTCCACTTCACCACCGACGTCATCGACGCCTACACCGTCGAGCACAGTTCGCCCGATGACAAGGCCGTTGCGTCGTCCATCAGCCGGCTGGCGGCGCACGACTGGACGAACGTGCAAGCCGGACTCGACCTGGGCGTGCAGTTGGCCGACGAGGCCCGCCGCGAGCGCCCCGACGCCTTCAACTACATCATCCTGATGTCGGACGGCGTGGCGAACGTGGACGCGACCGACCCGTTCGCCATCCTCGAGTCGGCCGCTGATTCGGACAGCAAGAACCCGCTGCGGCTGATCACCATCGGGGTCGGGATCGACAACTACAACGACGTCCTGCTGGAGCAGCTCGCCCAGCACGGCAACGGCTGGTATCGCTACCTCGACGACACCGCCCAGGCGAAGGAGATGTTCAGCCGCCAGAACTGGCTGGCCCTCTCCACGCCCTTCGCCGACCAGGCCCGCGCCCAGGTGACCTGGGATCCGGCGGTGGTGAAGGCCTGGCGCATCGTCGGCTACGAGAACCGCGTGACGCCCGACCACACCTTCGAGCAGGACCGCAAGGAGTTCGCCGAGCTCCCCTCGGGGACGGCCACGACGGTGTTCTACGAGCTCGACCTGCAGGAGGGCGTGAGCGCCTCGGCCACGCTGGGCACGGTCGAGGTCCGCTGGGTCGACCCGGCGTCCGGCGCTTCCTTCAGCCAGAGCCTCAAGGTCACGGGTCGCAGCGACGCCGGTTTCGGCACTGCCGACCGCTACCTGCGGCTCGGGACCATCGTTGGCCTCGCCGGCGACCGCTACAGCGCCCTCTCGCCCCAGGTCGAGAACGCCGAGGTCGATTACGCCGGGATCCATGCCGACCTGTCGGCGCTGCGGAACGAGCTCGACGCCCTGCGGGGAAGCCTCGGCTCGCTGCAGGCCTACCGCGACTTCGACTACCTCCTGGACCGGCTCACGGCAGCGGCCGCGGAGCTGGCGCCTTCTTCGGGCTACAGCCAGTGACCTGGCTCGCCACCCGGCCGGGGCGCCCCCTCGCGCAGAGAGCAAAGGAGGCTCAGATGCGACTACCAAAGCGGATGCTCAGGACCATCGCGGCCACGGCGGCGATCGCGTTGCTCGCGGTAACGCTGGTCGCCTGCTCCGACGACGATGACGACGACGCGCCGGCGGCGGCGCCGGCTGCGCGCGAGGAGCTTCGCCGGGCGCGTCCGGTCGAGGCTGAGGCCACGCAGGCCTCCTCCGGGACCACGACACAGGCCGCGGCCGAGAGTATCAGCGAGCCCCCGCCGCAGCGGCCGGGGCCCTCGGACGCGACCTTCAGGAACTACGGGCGCACGCCCTTCGTCCAGACGTCCACCGATGCCGTCTCGACCTTCAGCCTCGACACGGACCGCACCTCGTACTACCTCGCGCTCACCTGGGCCCAGAACGGCTTTACGGTTGAGCCCGACTCGGTGCGCGCGGAGGAGTGGGTGAACGCCTTCGCCTACGACTACGACGCGCCCCGCTACGACGACAGCTTCGCCATCACCAGCGACGTGGTGGAGCACCCCCTCGGCGATGGCCGCCACATCGCCCGCATCGCCTTCCAGGCGCCCACGGTGCGAGACGACACCCCGCTCAACGTGACGCTCGTGCTGGACGCCTCCGGCTCCATGGCCTCGGGGAACCGGATCGACATCGCCCGGGCGGCGGCGGAAGCCATCCGCCAGAGCCTCAGCGACCGCGACCGCATCGCCGTGGTGCACTTCACCACCGACGTGCTTGACCAGTACACGGTCGAGCACAGGCGGCCGGATAGCCGCTACGTCGAGCGCTCGATCAGCCGCCTCGCGCCGCACAACTCGACGAACGTGCAGGCGGGGCTCGACCTGGGGGTGCGCCTCGCCGACGACGCCCGCCGGGAGCGCCCGGATGCCTACAACTACGTCATCCTGATGTCCGACGGCGTGGCGAACGTGGACGCCACCAACCCGTTCGCCATCCTCGAATCGGCCCACGACGCCGACAACCGCAACCCGCTGCGCCTGATCACCATCGGCGTCGGCATCGACAACTACAACGACTACCTGCTGGAGCAGCTGGCCCAGCACGGCAACGGCTGGTACCGCTACCTCGACGACACCGAGCAGGCGCGGGAGACGTTCAGCCGCGAGAACTGGCTGGCCCTCTCCACGCCCTTCGCCGACCAGACCCGCGCCCAGGTGACCTGGGATCCGGGGCTGGTGAGCGCCTGGCGCATCATCGGCTACGAGAACCGCATCACCCCGGACCACACCTTCGAGCAGAACCGCAAGGAGTTCGCCGAGCTTCCCTCGGGGGCGGCGACGACGGTGTTCTACGAGCTGGTGCTGTTCGAGGAGGCCCGCAACGGGCGCGCCACCCTGGGGGCCGTCGAGGTGCGCTGGGTCGACCCCGCCTCGGGAACGTCCCTCACGCAGGCCTCGGCGGTGCAGGGCCGCACGGACTCTCCCTTCGACGCAGGCGACCGGCACCTGCGCTTCGGCGCCATCGTAGCGCTGGCCTCGGACCGCTACAGCGCGCTCTCCCCGCAGGTCGAGAACGCGGAAGTCGACGCCGCCGGCATCCACGCCGACCTGGTGGCGCTGCTGGAGGAGTTCGGTTCGCTCGAGCAGCGCCTCGGCTCGCTCGATGCCTATCGCGACTTCGGCTTCCTGCTGGACCAGCTCACGGCGCGGGCCGGCGAGCTCGCGCCCTCGTCTTCTTCGGGCTACAGCCAGTGACGGTGCCCCTCGCACGGCGCCGGCTGTAACGACGCGCTCCCGGCCGCGGCGGCGCCACCCCACCACCCGCCGCGGCCGGCGCGCGCATGGGGAGCAGGGAAGAAGGAAGTTGGTGGGCCTACACGTACCGTGCTGCGAGGGCGACAGCGCCGACGATGCCCAGCAGGGCCACGATCCGCCACAAATTCGTCAACTACGTGAAGGCCAGCGCGAGAAGGCCGAGCAGCACGAGCGTCCCTCCTGCGTACGAGACCGCGTCTGCTGCGCGCGCAGCTCCGGCCTCGGCGGGCGGGACGGGTTCAGCTTCAAGCGAAGTCATCGGTCAGTTCCTGCTGGTTCCGGTACAAACTGGCGCAGGCCCACCGGTTCCCTCCGTGCTCGCCGGCAACTCACCAAGGCCCGGCCTCAGTCGGCCGTGTCGACAATCACCGGCACGACAACCCAAGGCGGTGGGTAGCCCTCGCCTTCGGACACGTCGTCTTCGAAGACCTCGAGCAGCGCGACCTGCCGCTCGGCCACTGCGAATTCCACGCGAAAAGAGAAAACTCCGGGACCGTCGATGCCGCCGCCGGATGTGTAGCCGCTCGACAACACCTCGCCGCTACGTCCGATCAGCCGCCACTGGACGTTCGACTCGAAGGTGCGTGAGCAACCGCTGGCTGTGAATCCGCTCTTGACCTCTTCGCCGGCGGAGGGCGAGAGCACGATCACCAGGGGGACGTTGGGCAGGGTGTCGTCGCATACGAACTCCTCGTCGCCGCCGACATCCTGCTCCACCAGCGCCCCGTCCTCAAGTCGGAACTGACGGATCACGGCAATCGTCGGGGGCTCCGCAAACGGCGCGTGCGGCGCCCGGTCGAGCATGGCAACGGTAATGACGCCGTCGTGGATGGAAATGCCCTCGACCCGGACGCGATCCCCGAGGAACAAGACGGCCGCGTCGGCCAGTGCCCCTTCATCGTCGACCAGTGCGTGGAGGTAGTAGAACGTGCCGCTGCCGCCAGGGTCCTCGACCGTAATCGCCGCTCCATCGACACCGTCACGCCCGTCGATGTCGCCGATCGTCCACTTGCTGAGCCGAATGAGGAGCTCGGTGGCCGAGTCGGGGGCGACCGGCTCACGGAACTCCCCGTCTTCGAGGGTGGCCGTGCCCTCCCTGGTGTTTTCGGTGAGGTACGTGGCCTGTTCGAGACTGGCGCCCGTTGGAGCGCCTGGAGTGTCGCCATCGCACGACACCATCAGCATGGCGCCGAGCAGCCCTCCAATTAAGAGAACGCGAATCCCGCTTCGGGGTCCCCGACATCGGCCTGACATGATGACGTCGCGGCAGGGTACCACGGAGCCCAGCCACGCTCCTGGGACTGGAGCTAGATGGCGCCTGGTCGTCTCCATGTTCGTCTGGCGTCAACTTGATTGAAGACAACCACGTTGACATGCAGGTTCCGGGCCACCAACTTGACTACCAACCAACGGAGGAACGCATGAGCCGCAAAGGTAATGTTGTATCGAGTGTGGTGATTGCCGTACCTACCGCCTTCGTCACGTCCCTACTGCTCGGCATCCTGGACGAACACTTCGTGTGGATCGTCGCGCTTGCCATCGCGATTGTGCCCGGGGTACTCACTGCCTGGGTGGCCCATCACCTGTACAACCGCATACCCCAAAGACCCTGATGCGTGGCGTGGTATACCGCACCGATACTTGAAGGTTGCTCTCGGAGGAGCTCCGTCACCGGGGAGCCAAACGTGGTTCCCAAATTCACGTAGGTTGCGTCTGCATTCCGCCCTAGCAGGGTGCTTTGAAGCCTGGGCCATGTTGTGGCCGCGGCCCGAAGGATCGGTCTGCAGCACACGGCGGGGTCTGGTGGAGGGGGCAGGATTCGAACCTGCGAACCGCTCTGCGGGGCAGATTTACAGTCTGCTGCCTTTAACCACTCGGCCACCCCTCCACCTGGTGAGCCCAGGAGGGGATTCGAACCCCTAACCTGCTGATTACAAATCAGCCGCGCTTCCAGTTGCGCCACCTGGGCAGGGAGTCGACCCCACCCGCCGGGGGCCGTGGGACGCCACCGCGAAGTGACGACCTTGCGAGTATCGCGCCGCGCTCCCTCACCCGCAACAGAACCGCCTCCCGGTGTCATCGAGCCCTTGGCGCTGCTGCCCCCGACCGGCGAGCCTCCCGCGAAACACATTCGTGGGGGTACGCAATGAGCGAAGAGCCAGTGATCGGCGCCGAGAGCACGGAGGGGCCGGCGGAGCCCGTAATCGGGGAACCGCCGCCAGAACCGGTCGAGGTTGAGGTGGTCGAGCCCGATCTCGCCGGGTTGCTGCGCGAGACCCTGCTGGCCGCCCACGCCGACCTCTCGCCGGAGGACCTCGCCGGGGAGAGCGCGGAGGAGGTGCGCGAGCGCTACGTGGCCGCCCTCGCCCGCCTCGAGCGGGAGTCCGCCGAGGCACGGGGCACACCGGTGCCCGCGGGCGCGCCCGGGCGCTTCGCCCCCGCCCCCGAAAGCGCCTTCGAGAAGATCCGCGAGGGGCTCGCACGCCTGGGGAACTGAGCCTCGTGGTCGACGGCGCGGGAGCGCGGAGCTAGCATCGGCGAGGGGGGAAACGATGAACGTCGCCATCCTCGGCCTGGGACGCTTCGGCACGCAGCTCGCCCACGAGCTGGCCACGCTCGGGATCGACGTGCTCGGCGTCGATCGTGACGGCGGGCGCGTGAACGACATCGTCGAGACGGTGCTGCTGGCGGCCGAGGGCAACGTCGAGGAGGTCGAGTTCCTCGAGTCGCTCTCGCTGCACAACTACGATTCGGTGGTCGTGGCCATCGGCAGCGACGTGGCCACGAGCGTGCTGGTGACGCTCACGCTGAAGCAGCGGCTGCGCCTCTCGCACGTGGTCGCCAAGGCGAGCACGGAGGAGCACACGCGCGCCCTGGAGCTGGCCGGGGCGGACGTGGTCGTGAACCCCGAGCGCGAATCGGCCCAGCGGCTGGCGCACACGCTGGGCAGCAGCGACATCACGGACTACATGGCGCTGGGCGCCGCCCAGGGCATCGCCCGCGTGCGCGCCCCCTACTCGGCCACGGGGCACGCCATCGGCGAGCTCGACATCGCGGAGCGCTACAAGGTGTTCCTGCTGGCGCGGCTGCGGGAGAGCTCGGTGACCTTCAACCCCGACCTCGACGAGACCGTCCAGCAGGGCGACTTCTGGATCGTGGCGGGGAGGGACGACCACCTGCGTGACCTGCAGCAGTAGCGCCCGGCCGGCAGCGGCGCATACGAAAGCCGCCCGCGTTTGTGCGGGCGGCTTTGCGTTCCCGGCGGAAAGGAGGAAACGCCGGGGGTCTGTGACCGGGTGGCTCAGGCCGCCCGGGTCATGCGGTGCTCCTCGTTGGTGATGAAGTCGCCCTCGGAGAGCCAGTTCTTGAACTCCTTCACGGCGCCACACTCGTAGCAACGCCCCATGCTAAGTGGGCCGTTGGGCTCGTCGATGCGCCAGCGGTGGAAATGCTGGGGCTTCGAGGCGGTGCGGGTGGTGCTGCGCTTGTTCATGACCAAACCTCCAAGGTTGACGTCGTGGGGCCGAAGCCCTACGCTCCTAAAGAAGAACCTCCGTTACTACGGTTTTCGAAGTTCTAGCACAAGTTTAGCAGGAGCGGGGAAAGCGTCAAGCGGTGGTTCGAGAGGCCCTTGACCGGCCTTTACCATGGAGACGACCAGTCCATGGCTCGATCGAACGGCAACGGCACACCACGAAAGTACGGGCACCCCTGCCTGATCTCGCAGACGCTCGACGTGCTGGGCGATCGCTGGACGCTGCTCGTGCTGCGGGACCTGATGACGGGCCTGCATCGCTACACCGACATCCTCAATAACTGCGCCGGCCTCTCCCCCAACGTCCTCGCCGACCGGCTGAAGATGCTGGAGCGCGAGGGGCTCGTTCACCGTCACTACGAGCGCGGCCTGCCCCCGCGCGTCGACTACACACTTACCGAGAAAGGATGGGCCGTACGTCCCATCCTTCTTTCGTTGGTGGAGTGGGGAATGACCTACGCGAACCGCTTCACCCGCCAATCCGTCGGAGACACCGTCCCGACGGATTTTGCTGTCCGGATGGTCCCCACCTTCGCCTTCCAGCCGGAGTCGGCCCGGGGCGTGCACGTCTCGCTCATGCTCGAGATCGACGACTGCGAGGGCTGCAGCGCCTGGACGTTCCAGGTTGAGGATGGGCGCCTCATCCCCCAGCGCGGCGGCGCCCCCGCGGACCTGCGCTTCCGCACCGACACGAGCGGCTTCTTCCGCTTCTTCCGCGGCGCGGACCCAACCGAGTGCGGCGAACTGCAGGGCCCGGTCGAGCAGGCGAAGGCCTTCCAGCGCTGCTTCGAGCTCGCGCCCCCGGTCCCGCTCGGGGTGTAGCCCGGCCCCTGCAACGAGGGGTGTTCACCCACAAGCCAAGGTTGTAGACTGCAAAGACCGAGCCGGGGAGGGGCCGCCAACACGAGGCGACTCGATGGCGATGACGTTCGACACTCGCAAGGCCGTCAAGAAACTCCGCAACAAGGGCGGTTTCACTGAGGCTGCTGCAGATGCCACGGTGGACGTGGTCAGCGACGCCAGGAAACCCCTCGTAACCCGCGACGACCTGACCTCCGCGCTCCCGCGCGAGCGAATCTGGTCGATAGGGTCGCTCGTGGCGGTGGCCGCTGCCGCCCTGGCAGCCGCCGAGCTGCTGAAATAACGCCAGCGCTCCCTACTCCGTGACCACCTCGATCGTGGCGTGGCCGAACTCCACCGCGAAACGCCGGCACCAGACGACCGCGCTCTGGAACTCCTCGATGTCCACGCCGGCCGGAATGTCGTAGTTGAAGTCGCCGTCGGTGGCCTTCAGGTCGCCGAGGTTGATGGCGCCCTCCTCCTCCCAGCCGTCGGGGTTGCGCGAGAGGTAGACGAAGAGGTCGGGGCCGTTGCGCACGGAGAACTCCTCGACGCGCAGGATGTAGACGCCCGGCTCGGTCTCGATGATGAAGGCCTTGCCCTCGGCGAAGTGGAAGTCGTCCGAGCCCTGCCACTCGCCGAAGGCGACAAGACGCGCTCCGCCTTCCTCCTCCTCGCCATCGCCGCCGGTGCCGCCTGCCTGTTCACCGGAGGCGTCCGCCGCCGTGGTGGCGGGGGTTGTGGCGGCGGACGCTCCGGCTTCTGCGGTCGCGGAGGATGTGGCTGTGGCGGTTGGGGGCGGCGTGGCCGTGGACTCCGAGGTGGTCTCGGTGACGGCGGCGCGATCGAATTCGGGGGCGGCCTCCTCGAGGAAGCTGCGCTCCCAAAGGGGCGAGAGCAGATACCAGCCAAGGGGGATCGCGATCGCCAGCAGGGGGATGCCGATCCCGGCCGTGAGGTACCGGTGCTCCAGCAGCGGGCGGTACAGGCGCAGTCGCCAGGCGAAGGCGAGGGCCGCCACGATCGCGACGACCACGATCGGGAGGATGATCCAGCGGTTGGGGTAGATGAATTCGGAACCGAAGCGTTCCAGTTCGCCAAAGATCTCTTCCATCACTCACCTTCCTCCGCGCTTCAGTGTAGCCGGGCAGTGGGCGAGCTTCGGTGGCGGGGCCTTTACCTTGGCGGCGCCCCTTGCCGAGCGCATTACGAACGCCTAGAAGGGGGGTGGCCCAGCCCGGGCCCGGGGAGCGAGCGATGAAGCCTGTGGTCGACCACACCCTCTGCGAGGGGCACGCGCGCTGCGAGGAGACCGTCCCGCAGGTATTCCGGGTGGACGAGGATGACAAGAGCCAGGTGCTCGTGGAGGTCGTGCCCGAGGAGCTTCGCGACCGCCTGGACGTGGCCATGCGCATCTGCCCGCGGCAGGCCATCAGCCTGGAGGAGGGATCATGACCACCGGAACGCCCACGCGTGACGGCGAGGCGCTGAGCCTCGACACGCTCTCCATCACCGATACGCAGCGCTACGTCGAGCGGGGCTACCCGTGGGCAGAGTGGGACCTGCTCCGCCGCGAGGCGCCCGTCTACTGGTACGACCGTCCCGATGTCGACCCCTTCTGGGCGCTCACGACCTACGAGGACACGCTCACGATCTCGAAGCGCTCGGACATCTTCATCAACTCGGACCGGCTGCGCATCTTCCCGAGCACGCAGGAGGAGTTCTCGAAGCGGCGGAGGGAGGAGCTGATCGCCCGCTTCGGCGCGGAGAAGGCGCGGCGCTTCTACACGCTCAGCTTCATCGACATGGACGACCCCGAGCACGCCGCCTACCGCAACCTCACGAACCGCAGCTTCACGCCGCGCGCGATGCGGCTCATCGAGGACCACATCGCCGAGCTGGCGGAGGCCTATACGAGCGGCTTCGCGCGGCAGCTGATCGACACCGTGGCCGAACAGGGCGAGTGCGACTTCGTACACGACCTGGCGGTGAAGCTGCCCATGGCCGCCATCTTCGAGATGGTGGGGTTCCCGCGCGACGACTGGGACGAGCTGTTCGGCATCAAGGAGATCGAGTACGGCTCCGACCGCGAGCTTGCGCTCGCCGGCCTCACGCCGCAGGAGCGCGACGTGGAGCGGCGCAAGGCGAACCGCGTCTCGACCGAGTACCTGTTCAACTTCGTCGAGGCGCGCAAGGCGGCGCGGGCGCCCAGCGACTGCCTGGCCGACGTGCTCCTCCGCGCCGAGCTGGACGGCCGCACGCTCGAGGACGACGAGATCTTCTCCTACATCAACCTGCTCATCGCGGGCGGCCTGGAGACGACGCGAAACGCCACCACGGGCGGTGTGCTGGCCCTGCTCGAGCATCCCGACGAACGGGACAAGCTGGTGGCGAACCCGGAGCTGCTGCGACCGGCCGTCGAGGAGATCCTGCGCTGGACCTCGCCCGTGATTCAGTTCGCGCGCGTGGCCACGGAGGACTTCGAGCTGCGCGGCCACACCATCCGCGCGGGCGAGACGGTGGCCATGTGGTACCCCTCGGTCAACCGCGACGAGGAGGCCTGGGACGATCCCTACCGCTTCGACATCACGCGCGACCCCAACGACCACCTCGCCTTCGGGGGCTTCGGCTCGCACTTCTGCCTGGGAGCAAACCTGGCGCGCTGGGAGCTGCGCGGCATCTTCAAGGAGCTGCTGCGGCTGCTGCCCGAGATGGAGCTCGACGGGCCGCCCTACCGCCAGGACAGCCTGCACGTGGGCGGCATCGTGAAGATGCCCGTGCGCTACCGCCCCGTCATGCGGCTGGCGCTGGGGGACAACCCCTGACATGCGCGCCCCGTTCAACGTCCTCGTGATTCCGTTCTACCGCGCGGCGGGTTCGCCCGTCCTCTACTGCGCGCTCCGGCGAGCCGACGCAAGCTTCTGGCAGTGGGTGGCCGGCGGCGGCGAGGGCTCGGAGACCGCGCTTGAGGCCGCGATCAGGGAGACGCGCGAGGAGACCGGCATCGAGAGTCGGCTGTCCAGGCTCACGTCCGAGGCGCGCATCCCCACCTCCAACATCGCCGCCCGCGACCAGTGGCCCGACGACCTTTATGTCATCCCCGAGTACCACTTTGCGGTCGAGGCCCCCGCGGCCGAGGCGCGACTCTCGGAGGAGCACACGGCGTGTGCCTGGCTCCCGTACGAGGAGGCCCGTGCCCGGCTCCGCTGGCAGAGCAACCAGACGGCGCTCAAGGAGCTCGCGGAGCGCCTGTCGCGGGGCGACCTGCCAGCTTGAGGGGAGTGGAACTCTAGTACGGCGGCTGGAGCCCCGGGAACATGGGGAAGTGCTTGAGGTTGTGCGTCCAGAGCTGGGCGTCTAACCGGTTGGCTGTTGCAGCGATGACGTAGTCGCCCGGGTCAATTCCAGGATGGGAGCGCCATGGCGCGGCGAACGACTTCAGCGAAGCTGAGGCCGGACCGCCGCGCCTCGTCGCACAGGCGCGCGTACTGCTCATCGGTAAGGGTGACCTGGGCCCGGTGGCTCATGTTGTCAGCTTACAACGACTGGCCGATGCCGGTACATCCCTACAGCCGGTCGAAGGCCTCCAGGATCCGGTTGAAGCGACCCTCGACCATCGCCTTCTGCTCCTTGTGGGTGACGATGTAGGGCGCATCCGCGCGGATGGCGTCGAGCACGCGCTGGCCGACGATCATGGGGTCGATGGGGTCGGGGGGCATCGCCCCCGCGCGCGCCTCGAAGTCGCCCGGGCCGCCCAGCTCCTGCGGCCGGTTACGGTCGGATTCCATGATGCGCGTGCGCACGCCGCCGGGGCAGAGCACCGAAGCGCTCACCTTCGTCTCCGCGAGGTCCACCCGCAGCGACTCCGTAAGGGCGACGACACCGAACTTGGCGACGTTGTAGGGCGCGATGCCGGGGTGCGCCACCAGCCCGGCGATCGAGGCCGTGCTGACGATGTGGCATTCCTCGTCCTGGTCGACCATGCGCTTCAGGAACGCCTGGATGCCGTAGATGACGCCCAGCAGGTCGACGCCGATGACCCAGTCCCAGTCGTGATCGGTGAGCAGGTGGGAGGGGCCCATGGAGACGACGCCGGCGTTGTTGCAGAGGACGTGCACCCCGCCCATCTCGTCGAAGGCGCGGTCGGCGAGGTTGCCCACCGAGGCCCGGCTGGAAACGTCCGTCTCGACCGCGAGGCAACGGACGCCCTTTGCCTCGATCTCGGCGGCGGTGCGAGCCGCGGTCTCCATCTCCACGTCGGCGATAACGACGTTCATGCCTTCGCCGGCGAAGGTGAGCGCCATGGCGCGGCCGATGCCGCCGGCGCCGCCCGTCACGACTGCTGTCTTGCCCCGAAACTCGTTCACGCGGTACCTCCGTTGCGGCGCGCAGTGTAGCGGAGAACGGCACGGCTGGCCGTGGCGCTCTGGTATCGTCCCGGCGTTCGACTCTGGATGACCTGGTAGACGGGCAGGAGGGGTCACGGTGCGCCCAGCTGGACGGTGGCTCGCCGTGGCCACGGGAACGGCGCTTCTCGCGCTGGTCATCGCGGCGTGCGCTGGCGATGCCCGCGATGGCGGGGGAGGCGCTCCCGCCCCACCCGAGAGCAGCGACCCCGTGGCGCTGCACATCGGCGCGGTGCTGCCCGAGACGGGATCGCTGGCGTTCCTGGGCGTGCCCATCATCGCCGCCGTGCGGCTGGCCGTGGAGGACGTGAACGCGCAAGGCGGGGAGGTCACGCTCACGCTGGCCGATTCCGCCACCAACCCCGCGACCGGCCTCGAAGGCGCCCGGCGGCTGCTCGGCGAGGGCGCACATGTCGTCGTCGGGGCGGGCGCCTCGTCCGTCTCGCAGGCGTTCGTGCAGACGCTGTTCGACGAGCAGATCCCGCAGTGCTCGCCCTCGAACACCTCGCCCGTGTTCACCGCGCAGGAGAACGCCGCCTACTACTTCCGCACGATCCCGCCCGACACCGCCATGGCCCCCGTCATCGCCGACGTGGTCGTCTCGCGGGGGGCCACGCGCATCGCCATCATCGGCCGCGCGGACGCCTGGGGGACCGCGCTCGAATCGCTGCTCGCGGCCGAGTTCGACCGGCTCGGCGCCGAAACCCTGTCCGTCCTCTACGACCCCGAGACGGCCTCCTACAGCGCCGAGGTCGCGGCGGTCGTGAACTACGAGCCGGACATGGTCATCAACCTCGGCTTCAGCAGCGACGGCTCCGAGACGGTGCGCCAGCTGCTCGAGTCCGGCATCGAGCCGGAGCGGCAGCTGGCGGCCACGGGGCTCTACAGGACGACGCTCTGGGAGTCGGTCGACGCCTCCAACCCGTCCGTGCTCGATGGGATGCTGGGCATCTCGCAGACGGCCAAGGGCAACGAGACTTTCAAGGAACGGCTCAGGGCCGAGGCAGGCGACTACCTCGCCTACGCCGCCGAGGGCTACGACTGCGTCATCCTGCTGGCCCTGGCGGCCCGCATCGTTGGGGACCCCAGCGACGGCGAGGCGATGATGGAGGCGATCGCGGGCCTCACGCACGAGGGCATCGCCTGCGGCAGCTACGGCGAGTGCGCCGCCCTCATCGACGAGGGACAGGACATCGACTACAGCGGCGTGAGCGGGCCGATCAACCTGAGCCGCGAGGGTGACCCGACGGTCGCCGTCTACAGCATCCACACATGGGAGGACGGGGGGAACGCCGTCACCCTCGGCACCGAGACGGTCGACCTGGCGGCGCGCGAGTAGGCGCGGCTCACCCGCCACGGCCCACCGCTCCCTTTACCCTGGCCCTCTGACACGGAAGGGGGGTGGGCCGATAATGGCCTGACGGGAGGCCGCGGTGGCGACTGGGCAGACGGCGAGACGAGGTCCGCTCGGACGGCGCGTGCTGCCCGGCGGACGGGCGTGGGCGCTCTACCTCGCCTTCGCGCTGCTGGTGGCCACGCCGTTCCTCGTGTTCACCGTGGGCGGGGTGGACGTCAATCCCCGGGAGACGCTCAAGGGAGCGGGCGGCCCGTTCATCGCCTTCTCCGCGGGCGTGTTGTCCTTCCTCTCGCCCTGCGTCCTGCCGATCGTGCCCATCTACCTGACGAACCTGGCGGGCGCGACCGTGGAGCGGGGCGAAGTCCGCGCCGCCCGCCGCAAGACGTTCACGCACGCCGTCGCCTTCGTCATCGGTCTGAGCGCGGTGTTCATCGCCCTGGGCGCGAGCGCCGGGCTCTTCGGCGTGGCGCTGCTCGACTACCAGCCCGAGCTGGAAACCGCGGCGGGCGTGCTGCTCATCGTGCTGGGGTCGCTGCTCATCCCCTCGTTCGGACGAAAGCCGCCGCTGCTGGCGGCGCTCGCGCTGGCGCTCACGGCGGCGGCCTTCTTCGGCATCGTCGAGCTGGCGGAACTGCGCGATGAGCCCTGGCGGATGGCGCTGCTGGGGCTGGCGGGCCTCGTGGCCTGGGCGAAGTACTCGGGTTACATCCAGTTCAACCTGCTGCAGCGCACGCTCAAGGCCGATTTCGGCGGGACGCGCAGCGTGGGTTACACGCGCTCGGCGATGGTGGGCGGGGGCTTCGCGATCGGCTGGTCGCCCTGCGTGGGGCCGGTCCTGGGGTTCATCCTGACGCTGGCGGCCACCTCCGGCGACGCCGTCACGGGCACCTACCTGCTGGCCTTCTACTCGGCCGGGCTGGGCATCCCCTTCCTGCTCGCCGGCCTGGCCGTGGGCGACGCCACCCGCGCGGTGCGGAAGATGCAGCGCTTCATGCCGGCAATCGAGGTGGTGAGCGCGGGCATGCTGATCGCCCTCGGCGCCCTGCTGCTGGCGGGCACGGTCACCAACCTGAACGAGTACTTCGACCTCGGCTTCGCGGAGATCAACGAGGGGCTGTAGGGAGGGCGCGCCACCCACAAGTGACCCTTGCGCGCGAGTCAGCCAGCATCCTAAGGTGGAGCCACGAGAGGCTGAGGGAATGCCCCAGAGACCCCCCCGCAGCGACACGCTCAAGGCCGAGCGTGAGTTGAGCGCCATCGAGAAGAGGGCGTTCGATACGATCGCGGATCTCTTTAAAGAGATGTATCACCCCGCGATCAAGACACTCGAACGGACCTAGCGCTGCCTCGACGGCTCCACCACCTCAGCGCTCTCAGCGTCGAGCACATCGGGCAGCGGCTAGCGCTCCGTTTCTTCGCCAACTACGGAAGCGAGCTCCCCTCCTACCGTGCGAACCTCGCACGGCCGGAGGCGCTTGAGTCTGCGCTTGGGCTTACGAGTCAGCCTTACTACCGGGGTGTCTTCGAGAAGGCAGGGGCCCTGCTTCGGTCGATGGTCAAGAACCACCCGTACGTCGACGGCAACAAGCGCATGGGTCTGGCGACGACCTTCCTGTTCCTTGCCCTCAACGGCCGAGTTCTGGTCGCCTCGAACGAGGAGATGGTGGAGTTCGCCAGGGAGCTTGCAGCCACGCAGATGAAGTGGCGCACGGTAGCGCGCTGGCTTCGTGTCCACTCCGTCAGGCTGGAAGCGATCTCTGCAGGCGACCCCCGGGAGAGGCGAGTCATGACAGCGCGCGCCGACCAGCTCGTGCACGACCTCGTCGCATCCCTGGAGGACCTTGCAGACGAACTCGTCACGAGAGGCGAGGCGCCCCGCGCCTAGCGGCCCTTGAACTCCGGCTCGCGGCGCTCGAGGAAGGCCGCGGCGGCGTTGCGGAAGTCCTCGCTCTTCGAGGCCGCGATCATGTTGCCCGCCTCGAACGTGAGCGTCTCTGAGAAGGTGTGGGTGGCGCCGTAGGCGAAGTTGCGCTTCATGCGCGCGAAGGCGGCGGTGGGGCCGGCGGCGAGCTTGCCGGCGAGAGCCATGGCCTCGTCGCGCAGGGCGCCGTCGGGCACGATGCGGTTGACGATGCCCAGGCGGAGCGCCGTGGCGGCGTCGATCTGCGCGCCAAGCAGGTAGAGTTCCTTCGCTTTGGCGACCCCCACGATCCGTTCGAGCTGCCAGCTGCCGCCGAAGTCGCCCGTGAGGCCGACGCGTCCGAAAGCGGTGACGAAGCGCGCCCCCGCCCCCGCGAGGCGGATATCGGCGGCCAGCGCGAGGGAGAAGCCGGCGCCCGCGGCGGCGCCGTTCACGGCCGCGATGGTGGGCTTGGGCATCTCCGCCAGCAGCCGCGAGATCTCCTCGAAGCGCCGCAGCTGGGCCGTGCTCGCGAGCGGGTCGAGCTCGTCGCCCGCGCCGATGCCCCGGAGGTCGCCGCCGGAGCAGAAGGCGCGCCCGGCGCCCGTCACCACCACGCAGCGCACCGCTTCGTCGTCGGCCGCTTCGTGGCCGCGTGCGACGAGGGCGTCGAGCAGCTCGCCGCTCATGGCGTTGAGCGCGTCGGGCCGGTTCAGGGTGATGACGCCGACGGCGCCGTCGGTCTCGTAGCGCACGGTCTCGGACATGGCAGGCCCTCCTTCGGACAGGGGAGGCCATTCTAGCGCGGCACGGCGTTCACTCCCGCCAGGTCATGTCGACCTCGCCGAAGCGCACGGAGTCGCCCTCGGCGACGCCCTGGCGGCGGAGCGCGCGGGCCACGCCCCAGCGAGTCAGGCGGCGGTCGACCTCGTCACGGGCGCCCTCCATCTCTAGGTCCATCATCTCCAGGAAGGTCACGACGCGTTGCCCTTCCACCACGAAGAGTCCGGGCCCTCTCCTTGCAACGGTGAAGCGCTCCTCGGGTTGCGGGCGGACGACAGGCAGGACTTCCGGAGGCCTGGAGGCGGCGCGCTCGCGCTCGTCGCGAACAAGCGCCATCAGCTGCGCCACCAGGGCGTCGGTACCCATGCCTTCCAGCGCCGAGATGACGGCGACGGGTGCGCTCATGTGGGCCTCGAGCGTGGCCGCGGAATCGCGCGCCACCTCCTCGTCGAGGTCGGCCTTGGTCACGGCGATTACCCGGGGGATAGCGGCGAGGGCATCGTCGTAAGCGCGCACCTCAGACTCGATGAGCTCGTAGTCGGTCACGGGGTCGATCGAGCTGCAGTCGACCACGTGCAGGAGGACGCGGCAGCGGCGCACGTGCTTGAGGAACTCGAAGCCGAGGCCGTAGCCCTCGCTCGCCCCTTCGATGAGGCCGGGCAGGTCAGCAAGCGTGAAGCGCTCGTAGCCGACGCTGACGACTCCGAGCATCGGCTCGAGGGTCGTGAAGGGGTACTCGGCAATCTTCGGCTTGGCGTGGGAGACGGTAGCGAGGAGCGTGGACTTGCCGGCGTTGGGGAGGCCGAGGAGGCCGACGTCGGCAAGGAGCCGCAGGTCGAGCCGCAGAGAGACGGACTCGCCCGCGTGGCCACGCTGGGAGTAGTGGGGCGCCCGGTTGGTGCTGGTCGCGAAGCGCTTGTTCCCCCAGCCGCCGCGGCCACCCCAGGCGACAAGTGCGGTCTCGCCCGCCTGCGCAAGGTCCGCGAGGGGCTCGCCGCTCTCGTCATCGAAGGCGATGGTCCCGGCAGGCACATCGAGCGTCAGGTCCTCGCCCTGGGGCCCCGCACGGAGCTTGGGGCCACCCGAGCCGCCGTTCCCCGCACGGAAGCGCCGGCGGCTACGGAAGCGCTCGAGCGTGTAGACGTCATCGACGGCGCGCAGGAGGACGCGCCCTCCGCGCCCTCCGTCTCCCCCGTCGGGACCGCCTAGCGGGACGAACTTCTCCCGGTGGAACGTCGCTGCGCCGTCGCCCCCGGTTCCGCCTTCCACCGTGATCAGAACGCTGTCGAACATCGGATCAGATCGTAGCGAAGGAAGAGGTCATGAGGATGGTGATGACGGTGAGCCGTGCGGGAACGTACGGCTCACGGGCGGAGGCGCCGTGGTTGCCGGGTGCAGAGGGCTGCGGGAGGGTGCGGGCTGTGTACGGGGAGGTGCGCGGACCGCTGTGCGGCTTTCCGCCGTGGAATCGGGAGGCGCGGCGAGCCGGCGGAAAGCGAACGGGGTTCCGCACGGTATCCGCCCGGGGCTACTCGCCCCCGGCGGGCTGGGGAGCGGCCTCGCCGAGGTCGCCGCGGCGGCGGCGGATGACGGCCTCGTCCTCGCCCAGGGAGGCGTCCTGCTCCTGCTCGTAGGTCATCTTGTAGAGGCGCGCGTAGACGCCGTCGCGGGCGAGGAGCTCGTCGTGGCTGCCGATCTCGACGATGCGCCCGTTCTCTAGGACGACGATGCGGCTGGCCTCGCGGATGGTCGAGAGGCGGTGAGCGATGACGAAGGAGGTGCGGTTCTGCAGGAGGTTGCGCAGGGCGCGCTGGATGATGACCTCCGTCTGCGTGTCCACGTAGGCGGTGGCCTCATCGAGGATGAGGATGCGGGGGGCGGCCAGCACGGCGCGGGCGAAGCTGAGGAGCTGGCGCTGGCCCACGGAGATGTTCTGGCCGCGCTGGTGCAGCTCGTGGTTGTAGGCGCCGGGGAGGCGCGAGATGAAGTCGTGGGCGCCCACGGCTATCGACGCTTCCTCGATCTCCTCGTCGGTGGCGCCCGGCTTCCCGTACTCGATGTTCTCGCGGATGGTGCCGCTGAAGAGGTAGGGCGTCTGCAGCACCACGCCCATGAATTGCGTGAGCGAGCGCCGCTTGATGTCGCGCACGTCCTGGCCGTCGATGCGGATGGAGCCCTCGGAGACGTCGTAGCCGCGGCTGATGAGGGTGGTGATGGTGGTCTTGCCCGAGCCGGTGTGGCCCACGAGGGCGATCGTCTCGCCGGGCTCGACGTGCAGGTCGAAGTCCTGGAGGACGGGCACGCCCTCGACGTAGTGGAACTGGACGTTGTCGAAGTCCACGCGGCCATCGACCTCCTCGAGCTCGATGGCGTCCTCGCGGTCGCGGATGCGGGGGATGGTATCGAGCACCTCGAAGATGCGCTGGCCACCGGCCATGGCGCGCTGGAGCATCGTGTACTGCATGATGAGGTCGCGGATCGGTTCGAAGAAGCGCAGCACGAGGCCGACGAAGATGCCGATGATGGCGAAGGTGGCGCCGATGTCCACGGTGTCGCCGCCGAGGGCGCGCATGCCGGACACGATGAGCACGGCGGCGGTGGCGATGGCGATGCACATCTCGATGATGGGGACGATGACGGCCGTGAGGGTGCCCGCCCAGATGTTCGCGTTGCGGTTGTTCTGGTTCATGACGTCGAAACGCCTGGCGTTCTCGTCCTCGCGGTTGAGGGACTGCACGGTACGCACGCCGGCGAGGCTCTCGCCGAGGTTCCCGTAGAGTTCGCTGATGCGGATGCGCACGTTGATGAAGGCCTCGCGCGCGTAGCGGGCCCAGATGATGAGGATGAGGATGAGGGGCGGCACGACGGCGAAGGTGTAGAGGGCGAGGACCCAATCGGCCTGCATGAGGATCGCGACGGCGATGGCGATGCCGACGATGTCGGCGGCGAAGGTGAGGGAGCCGGTGCTGAGCAGCTCCTGCATCACCGTCACGTCACTGGTGAGGCGGCTGATCATGCGGCCCACTTCCATTTCGTCGTAGAACGAGAGGGAGAGGCCCTGCATGTGCTCGTACATCTTGGTGCGCAGCTCGTAGAGCAGCTGGGTGCCCACGCGGGCCATGATCAGTTGCTGGACCATGCCGCCGAACCAGCCGAGCACGGCCAGCCCGCCCACCAGCCCGATCCAGAGAGGGAGGCGGCTGGTGTTCCCCTCGGTCGCGTCGCCAATGGCGCGCCCGATGAGGGCGAAGGGGACGTAGACGGAGACGGCCACGAGCAGCATGCAGAAGAAGGCGAGGGTGAGCGCGCGCCAGCGGTGGCGCAGGTAGGGCGCCATCTTGCGGATTACCTCGGCGTCGTAGGGCTTGCCCAGGTACTCCTCGTCCCAGCCGTCGTGCCCGCGGTTGCCACCCCGGTTCATGCCGCGCTGGCCGCCGATGCCGGAGCTGTAGCCGCCTGCGCCGCCGCCGCCCCACATGCCCATCAGGCGTCCCCGCTTCCGCCCGCCGGCTCGGTCAGTTCGGCGGGTTCGGGTACGGGCTCGGTGGAGGCGGCCGTCCGGGCCGCGGTCGCATCGCCGAGCGCCTCCTCCTGATCGCGCAGCTCAAGGTCGTAGATCGACCGGTAGAGGCCTTCCTCTTCCAGCAGTTCCTCGTGCTTGCCGCGCTGCACGATGGCGCCGTCCTCGAGCACGAGGATCTCGTCGGCGCGCATGACGGTGCGGAGGCGCTGGGCGATGACGAAGGTGGTGCGGCCCTCCATGAGCGTGGCGAGCGCCTGCTGGATGAGGAACTCGGTCTGCGTGTCCACGCTCGCGGTGGAGTCGTCGAAGATGAGGACGCGCGGGTCGAGCAGGAGTGTACGGGCGATGGCGATGCGCTGGCGCTGGCCGCCGGAGAGGGTGACGCCGCGCTCGCCCACCCACTCGTCGTAGCCGTAGGGCAGGCTCATGATGAAGTCGTGGATGCGGGCGGCCTTGGCGGCCGTCTCGATCTCCTCCTGGGTGGCCTCGGGGCGGCCGTAGGCGATGTTGTCGCGCATGGTGCCGAGGAAGAGGAAGACATCCTGCTGGACGGAGCCGATGTTCGCCCGCAGGGACTCGAGCTGGAAGTTGCGGATGTCGACGCCGTCGATGGAGATCGAGCCCTCCGTCACGTCGTAGAAACGCGGCAGGAGGTTGACGATGGTGGACTTGCCGCTGCCGGTGGGGCCCAGGAGGGCGATGATCTTGCCCGGGGTGGCGTCGATCTCGATGTCGCGCAGCACGTCGCTGACGTTGTCGTAGCCGAAGGAGACGTCGCGGAAGCGGACGTGGCCCTGGGCGTCGGCAAGGGGGACGGCGCCGGACCGCTCCTGCACGGCGGAGCGCGCATCGAGCAGCTCGAAGACGCGGGTGCCGCAGGCGATGGCGCGCGAGAAGCTGGTGACCATGAAGCCGAGCATGCGCACGGGCCCCTGCAGGAGGGCGAGGATGAGGAGGAAGGAGATGAGCTGCCCGGCGCTGAGGCTGCCCCCGATGATGAACCAGACGCCGAACGCGAGGGTGGCGGCCTGCTGAATGCCGGCGAGGCCCTGGAGGAGGGGGGCGTGGCGCGCCATGAGGGTGGCCTGGCGGAGCTGGAGGTTGCGCTGCTCATGGGCGGCGTTCGCGAACTTGCCGGCCTCCACCGGCTCGCGGCTGAAGGCCTTGACGACGCGGATGCCGCCCAGGCCCTCGTCGGCGACCTCCGTCATGCGCGCCTCGCTCGCCTGGATCTCGACCCAGAGGGGGCGCATCACGCGGTGTACGGCCCAGGAGCGCCAGGCGATGGCGGGGAGGGTGATGGAGCTGACGAGGGCGAGCTGCCAGTTCGCGATGAACATCCAGCCGAGGCCCACGACGATCATCACGAGGATCATCATCAGGCGGAGCGAGGCCATCGACATGAACATGCGGATGGCCTCCACGTCCTGGGTGGCGCGGGACATGATCTGCCCCGTCTGCACCCTGTCGTGGTAGGCGTAGCTGAGGCGCTGGACGGTGTCGTAGATGTTGTTGCGGAGGTCGTAGGCGACGCGCTGGCCGAGGCTCTCGGAGATGAACGTCTGGACGAAGGCGCTCAACCCACGTCCGGCGGCAAAGCCGATGATGGCGAGGGAGAAGAGGACGAGCGTCGTCGTGCTGCCGCTGAAGCCGACGAAGGCATCGGTGGCGTCGTCGCGGACGGGTTTCAGGCCCTCGTCGACGGCGAGCTGCACCATCGCGGGCCAGAGGATGCCGAGCAGGGCCGCGCCTGTCATCGACACCAGGCCGAGGGTGAGCATCTTCCAGTAGGGGACGGCGTAGCCGCCAATGCGCGCCAGAATGCGCAACGCTGACTCTCCTGTGAGGCTCTGAAGCTACCACACCCTCACGCGAAGGTGAAATTTGGCGGGTGAAAAGGCGCGTCTGAACGGGCGTGCTAGCACTCTCGCCGGGAGAGTGCTAACATGCTCGGCACGCTCAAATTCAAAGAAAGCGTTGGAGGAGATCCGTGCCCGCAAAGACCGCAACCAAGACCACACTCGTGCCCCTGGCCGACCGCATCGTCGTGACCGCGCTGAAGCAGGAAGAAGAGACCGCCAGCGGCATCATCATTCCCGACACCGTGAAGGAGAAGCCGCAGCAGGGCGAGGTCATCGCCGTGGGCCCCGGCAAGCGCGACGACAGTGGCGCCCATCAGCCCATCGATCTTGAGTCCGGCGACCGCATTCTCTACGCCAAGTACGCCGGCACGGACATCAAGCTCGACGGCATCGACTACATCGTCCTGAACGAGAAGGACATCCTCTGCAAGCTGCTCTCGTAAGGGAGCGCACGGGAAGGACCCTGACACATGGCCCCAAAGCATCTGCTCTTCGATGAGGCCGCGCGCCGCCAGCTGAAGGAGGGCGTGGACGCCCTCGCCGACGCCGTGAAGGTGACGCTCGGCCCGCGCGGCCGCAACGTCGTCATCGAGAAGAACTACGGCCCGCCCGTCATCACCAAGGACGGCGTCACCGTGGCCCGCGAGATCGAGCTCGCGGACGCCTTCGAGAACATGGGTACCCAGCTGGTGAAACAGGTTGCCACCAAGACCAACGACATCGCCGGGGACGGCACGACGACGGCAACCGTTCTGGCCCAGGCGCTGGTGCGCGGGGGCATAAAGGTCGTGGCCTCCGGCTCCCACCAGATGGGCATCCGCCACGGCATCGAGGGCGCCGTCGGCGTCGCCGTCGACCACCTGCGCTCGCGCGCCGAGCCGGTGCTGAGCAAGCAGCAGATCCAGCACGTCGCTTCGATCGCGGGGAACGACCCGGAGATCGGCGAGATCATCGCGGACGTGATGGAGATGGTCGGCAAGGACGGCGTCATCACCGTCGAGGAGTCCCGCGGGATCAAGTTCGAGACGGAGTTCGTCGACGGCCTGGAGCTCGATCGCGGCTGGCAGTCGGGCCAGTTCGTCACGAACGTCGAGCGCCAGGAAGCCGTCATCGAGAACCCCTACATCCTCATCACCGACAAGAAGATCGCGGCCGTGCAGGACCTGCTCCCCATCCTCGAGCAGGCGCTGCAGGTGACGAAGGACTTCGTCATCATCTCGGACGACATCGAGGGCGAGGCGCTGGCCACCCTGGTGGTGAACAAGATGCGCGGCACCATGAACGTGCTCGCGCTGCGTGCGCCCAGCTTCGGCGACCGCCGCACGGCGATCCTCGAGGACATCGCCATCCTCACGGGCGGCGAGATGATCACCGAGAAGATGGGGCGCCAGCTGCAGACGGCGACGCTCGCCGACCTCGGCCGGGCGCGCCGCGTGGTGGCCAGCAAGGAAGCGGCCACCATCATCGAGGGCCGGGCCAGTGATGAGGCGATCCAGGCCCGCATCAAGCAGCTGAAGGCGCAGATCGAGGACATCACCAGTGACTTCGACCGCGAGAAGCTGCAGGAGCGGCTGGCGAAGCTCGCCGGCGGCGTCGCCGTCATCAAGGTGGGCGCCGCCACCGAGATCGAGCTCAAGGAGAAGAAGGCGCGCGTGGAGGACGCTCTCAGCGCCACCCGCGCGGCCGTCGAGGAAGGCGTCGTGGCAGGTGGCGGCGTCGCGCTCATCCGCGCCCAGGGGGCCGTGGAGGAGTACGCCGAGTCGCTGGAAGGCGACGAGCGCGTGGGCGCGGTCCTGCTCGCTGAGTCGCTCGAGGAGCCGACCTGGACGATCGCCGAGAACGCCGGCCTCGAGGGCTCCGTGATCGTGGCGCGCGTCAAGCGCCGCGAGGACGAGCGCGAGGGCTGGGACGCCGCCGTCGACCGCTGGGGCGACATGTTCGAACTGGGCATCGTCGATCCGCTGAAGGTGGTGCGCTCGGCCCTTGAGAATGCCGCCTCCGTAAGTGCTATGGTGCTGACGACGGAATCGCTTGTGGCGGAGATCCCCGACATGGCGATCGTCGCGGGACCACTCCCGGAGGAGTACTAATCATGTTGGAACGGCTGCGATCCGGCCCCCTCAAGTACATCGCCTTCCCCATCATCCTTTTGGGCCTGCTCTTCGTGGTCATCCGAAGGTTCATGGGCGGAGGGACCTCCGAAGAGGCCTAGGCGGCCCTCCTCAGCATGTGTGACAGAGCGTGGCCCCTTGCGGGGGCCGCGCTCTTTGTCTGTTCCGCGTATCCCTCGGCCGCAAGGGCGCGCACCGTCATGCCCCCGCGCGACGGGCGGTGGCTGACGGGGAGCAAAGAGTGCCCGCAATAGGCGGAGTAGCCCGAGGGGACCATAGGCGTACGATTCAGGGGTGCGGATAGGGCGCGCGCGGGAGCGTCGCTGGAGAAGGCGGGCCGGTGGCCGCCTGCGACGCCGCCTCGGGCGCCTAACGACCCAGCATGTCGTGCGCGCGCTCTGGCTGGGAGCGCTCATCGGGCTTCTGGCGGGCGTGGGGGCGATCCTCTTCTTCGAGGCGCTCGACTTCTCCACCCGCTACATCCTCACCGAGCTGACAGGCTACGCGCCTCCCCATCCCCTGGGCGAGGGCGGCGACGAACCCTCCCGCCCGACGCGCGTCTGGATGCTCCCGATCGTGGTGGGACTGGGGGCGCTCGTCTCGGGAATCCTCGTCTACTCGCTGGCGCCGGAGGCGGAGGGAGCGGGCGCCGACCAGGTGATCGACGCCTTCCACCAGCGTGGCGGGCGCATGCGCCTGCGCGTCATTCCGGTGAAGCTGGTCGCCTCCGCCATCACGATCGGCAGCGGTGGCGCAGCCGGGAGGGAGGGGCCGGCGGCGCAGATCTCGGGAGGCATCGGCTCGGTGCTCGCCGACCGGCTGGGGCTCGACGCGGTCGAGCGCCGGCGGGCGCTGGTGGCGGGGATGGGGGCGGGTGTGGGCGCCATCTTCCGCGCTCCCCTGGGCGGCGCGATGATGGCCGCCGAGGCCCTCTACCGCGACGACTTCGAGGCGGACGCGATCCTGCTCTCGCTCATCTCCTCGATTGTGGCCTTCGCCGTCTACGGCGCCTGGTACGACTACACGCCGATCTTCGGCGGTACGGCGGGATTCTCCTTCACCAACCCGCAGGAGTTGCCCTACTACCTCGCCCTGGGGATCGCCTGCGGGCTGCTCGGCATCCTCTACGCGCGCGGGCTGGAGGGGGCGCGGGCGCTCTTCGCGAGACTCACCGGCCCGCGCTGGGTGAAGCCCGCGATCGGCGGCGTGCTCGTCGGCGGCATCGCGATGTTCGCCCCGGAAGCCATCCACATCGGGTACGGGTGGGTGCAGCGCTCCCTCACCGCCGACGAGGTAATGGACTTCTCGTGGTGGCTCATCATCGCGCTGCCGTTGCTGCGAATCCTTGCGGGGGTGCTGACGGTGGGGTCGGGGGCGGCGGGCGGCATCTTCGCCCCCGGGATGGTGGCCGGGGGCATGCTGGGGGCGCTCTTCTGGCGGCTCTTCCACGACCTGCCCGGCTTCCCCGCGGAACCGGCGCCGCTCGTGATCATCGGCATGATCGCGGTCTTCGGCAGCATCGCCCACGCCCCCCTGGCGATGATGCTGATGGTCGGCGAGATGACGGGAAACCTCTCGCTGCTGGCCCCCGCGATGGTGGCCGTGGCGGTGGCCACCCTGCTTGTGGGGAACACGACCATCTACCGCAGCCAGGTCCCGACGCGCGCCGACTCAATGGCGCACCGCCACCGCTTCGCCTTCCCCCTGCTCGACGCCCTGCCCGCCCAGCGCGCGGTGGTGCGCTTGGCGACGGTGCGCGACACGGCCACCGTGGCGGACGCGCTCGCCAGCCTGGAGCGGAGGGGGAGCACCGAGGGTGTGGTCGTGGACGAAGGAGGGCGGCTCGTGGGCGAGATCACCAGCGAGGAACTGCGCGCCGTCGCCGACGCGGGCGCCCCGGTCGAAGGGTTTGCGAGCGATATCCCGGCCGTCGTGCTCGCCGACACGCCCCTGGACGAGGCGCTCGACCGCCTCGCCAGCCACGATCGCCGCTGGCTGCCCGTGCTTGACGGGAGCGACGGCCCCGTCCTCGGCGCCATCGATGCGCGCGCGCTGGTGCGCTCCTACCGGCGTGCGGTGCAGCAGCAGGTACGACCGCTCACGCCCGTCGACGAACAGATCAGCACCATGGAGCTGACGGTGGCGGTGGGCGCCCCCGTGGAGGGCAAGACGCTGGCGGAGGCGGGCCTGCCCGAGGGCGTCCGTGTACTGACGATGGAGCACCTGGGGCGCCTCTCGGCGCCCGCGGGCAATACGGTGCTGCGCCGGGGCGACCGTCTGACGCTGGCGATGACGCGCGGCACGCGCGCCCGGGTGCTCTCCCTGATCCTGGGCGACTGAGCCGCTAGCCCAGGACGAAGCGCACGATGACGGCGACGACCGCCACGAGCAGGATCGCTCCCGCCACCGTGACGAAGGCGCGGCGCGAGCGATCGCGCTCCTCCTCGGCGGTGCGGTAGGCGACGAGGGCACGCCCGCCGCCGAGGTCGGCGATGACGCTGCGGGCCTCGCCGATGCGGGCGCGGGGCACGAGTACGGCGTAGGAGCTGCCGAAGAGGCTGGCGCCGCCCAAGGCGCCGCCCGGGCCGCGCTCGACGAAGGCGGCCTGGATGTCCTCGTCGCGGAGGGCGTCGATCCAGATGTGCGCCTCGGCAATGTCGCTCGCCTCGGCGACGATGGTGGCCCCGTCCGCTTCCGTACCGGAGGTCATCCCGGGGGCAGTGTAGTCCCCGCAGCGGCCTTCTTCGCTACAGTTGGGGCGATGCCGAAGCGGGACGGCTCTCTCAAGGCGCGCGAGTTCGTATTCTTCTGCGAGGACCAGATCCTGACGCAGCTGCCCCCGGCCATCCCCCAGCCGGAGCGCCGCGTGCGCTGGACGACGCTGCAGATGCACTTCGGCGACGAGCACGTGCACTTCGAGCTGCAGCCGCAGATGGGGCGGGGCGTGGTGGAGGCGGGGCTGCACTTCGAGGGCGCTGTGGAGGCGAACGACGCCTGGGTCGAGCTGCTGGCCGCGAATGCCGCCGACCTGCTCGGGGAGCTCGGCCCCGCCTGGGAGCTGGAGGAGTGGACCTCGACCTGGCGGCGGCTGCACCGCCCCTTCCCCTTCGAGCGCCTCACGGTGGAGCTTGCGCACGAAGTCGCGGGCGACGTCGCCCGCGCGATGACCGTGCTCCACCCGCTCATCGAGAAGGGCGCTGCTGCCATTGCCGTCGCCCCGCCCGCACCGGCGAAGCACGCGGGGGCAGGGCGCGGCCGCCGCTGGCGCCGCCGCGCCCGGCGCTAGGCGGGGATCAGGCGAACGTGGTGTCCATCTCCGCGGATATGTCGAAGTATTCCTGGAAGGTCTGGTTGTAGCGGTAGAAGAGGTCGCGGCGGTGGTAGTCCTCGCCCGTGGCGAGGCCGTCGGAGGTCGAGAGGTCGAGCGAGTTCAGGGTGAAGAGGGCGTCCGCCTGACCGTTCGCCTTGATGTTCTCGAGCATGGCGCGCCAGGCCGCGGGCGTCTGGAGCAGCGTGAAGTCGAGGTCGCCCGGGGCGTCGCAGGGCACTTCGGCGACGTCGGTGATGGCGAACGCATCGAAGGTGATGGCGAAGCAGTGGTCGCCGACGCGCATGCCGACGGCGGCGTCGCAGTTGCCGAGGCGGTCGAAGCTGTCGGAGGCGTTGAGGCGGTCGGCGGCCTCCTGGAACCACTCGGTGGAAGGGAAAGCGGGCATGGGGAGAGTGTACCCGAGGAGAGCGCTCCAACGGACTGCTGCGCTCGACTGCTGCGCGCTCGCGATGCGCGGCTGAGTGGAGTTGGCGGGTAGCATGCAGGATGAGGCAGGTGTCCACGATGAAGTGGGAATCCGCCTTGCTGTACATCGCCGACGAGCAGCCGGCACGGCGCTGGATCCTGTTCAGCCACGAGCAGGATGCGGCGGGCCTGGAGCGGTTCGCCGACCGCGCGACGAGTCAAACGGCGACATCCATCCACTTCGACCCCGAGAGGGTCCACACGACCTGGGTACTCGGGATGCCGGGGACTGACGGGTGGGAGCTGGTCGGGGCCGCCAAGGTCGACTCGCTGAGGCAGCGTGCCTCTACCTGAAGCGCGAGCTGGGCGGCGACCGTCGCCCGGCGGACGTCCTGCCGCCGCCGGCCTGATAGAAGGCAAGGCGCTACTCCGGCCGGGACCAGCGGTCCGCGGGGATGTCCTCGACTTCCTCGGGCTCCGGCTTGGGTTCGGGCTCGCGGGGACCGAAGTTGCGCGTGTCGGCGCCGATGAGGGAGGGGAGCGACTGGCTCGCCTCGTCCTCGCCCTCGGGCGCTTCGAAGGGGGTGCGTTCGCGTGACTGCACCCGGCCCCACACGTCGCCCTTGTGGCCCGTCACGAGGCGGCCGTCTTCCAGCTCCTCCACGCGGCTGGCCATCTCCATCACGAGGCGGTCGTGCGTGCAGGTGATGATGGAGACGCCGCGCTCGCGGCAGATGTCGCGGATGAGGGTGAAAACGGCGGTGGCGGTGGCCGAGTCGAGCTCGCCGGTGGGCTCGTCGGCGAGCACGAGGGTGGGTTCGGTGACGAGCGCGCGGGCGATGGCGACGCGCTGCTGCTCGCCTCCGGAGAGCTCGTAGGGGCGGTGGTGGGCGCGCCGTTCGAGGCCGACCAGCTCCAGCACCTCGCGGGCGCGGGCGGGGCGCGCGCGGTGCACGCCGGCGATTCGCAGGGGCAGCTCCACGTTTTCCTGGGCGGAGAGGAGGGGCAGCAGTCCGAACGACTGGAAGATGAAGCCCAGCTTCTGGCGGCGCAGCGAGATCAGCTCGGACTCGCGCATCGTGTCGACGCGTTCGCCGTCGATCTCGACCTCGCCGGCGGTGGGGCGGTCGAGCCCGGCGATGGTGTTGAGCAGGGTCGTCTTGCCCGAGCCGGAGCGCCCGATGAGGGCGAGGAACTCGCCCGGCTCGATGGAGAGGGTCACGTCGCGCACGGCCCACACCTCCTCCGATCCGAGCTGGAAGAGGCGGGAGACGTTACGCAGCTCGACGGCGGCGCCGGGCATCAGCTTTCCTCCACGGGCACGCGGCGGACGGTGTCGGGCAGCACCTCGACGCGGCCCTCGCCCAGGAAGAGCTTGGCCCGCTCGCGGATGCTGAGCCGGTCGAGGAACTCACGGGGCACCTGCAGGCGGCCGGCGGAGTCGACGAGCACGTACTCGTCGTGCACCACGTGGGTGACGCCGCCGGTCTTCTCCACGCGGCGGAAGATCTCCATGCTCGTGCGCCCGTCGCGAATGGCGACGACGCGGTCCACGCGGGAGGCGATCTCGGGGTCGTGGGTGACGATGATGATGGTGACGCCGTAGCGCGCGTTCAGGTCGCCGAGGACCTCGTAGACGCTGTCGGCGCCGATGGCGTCGAGCTCGCCGGTGGGCTCGTCGGCGAGGAGGAGGGGCGGGCGGTTGGCGAGCGCCACGGCGATGGAGACGCGCTGCTGCTCGCCGCCCGAGAGCTGCTCGGGGTGGTGGTCCTGGCGGTGGCCCAGGCTGACCGCGTCGAGGAGCTCGTTGGCGCGCTCGCGCGCGGCGCGCGCCTCGATGCCATCGAGCATGAGCGGCAGCTCGACGTTCTGGGTGGCGGTCAGGTAGGGGATGAGGTTGCGGCCGGTCTGCTGCCAGATGAAGCCGACGGAGCTGCGGCGGTAGCGCACCATCTCGGGCTCGGTCAGAGTGAGGAGGTCGCGTCCGCCCACGAAGGCGCGTCCGGCGCTGGGCTGGTCGAGCCCGGCGAGGATGTTGAGCAGGGTGCTCTTGCCCGAGCCGGAGGCGCCGACGATGGCCATGAGCTCGCCCCCGCGCACCTTCAGGTCGAGGCCGCGCAGGGCGACGACCTCGAGGTCTTCGCTCTTGTGAATCTTGAAGAGGTCCTCGCAGACGATGTAGGGAGGGGCCTCGGTCTTGGTGTCGGGGAAGGTGGTCATGGGGTGTCCTAGAGTTCGCCGATGCGCAGGGCGCGGTGCAGGGCCAGCCGCGAGTAAAGCCGCGTGAGGGCGGCCACGGTGGCGATGAAGACGAGGGCGAGCAGGCCGTAAACGGAGAGCACTGTCTCCCAGCTTACCTGTGAAATGAGGGGCGGGACCACGTCGCTGCCATCCTCGGTGAGGGCGATGGCCCCGATCATGAGGCGTCCGAGGGGGAAGCCGAGGGCGGTGCCCGCGGCCACGCCCGCGACGATCACGAAGAGCTGCTCGAAGGCGACGACGCCCACGATCTGCCACCCGGAGAAGCCCATCGTGCGGAGAATGGCGAACTCCAGCGAGCGCGTCTGCGCGGCCAGGTAGGAGAAGACGATGAAGCCGAGGGCGGTGAGCAGCAGTACCGCCCCGAAGGAGAGGAAGAGGATGCCCTCCCAGCTGGCGGCCACGAGCGGGTCGGAGGACTCAAGGGCGAGGATGGCGCCCTCGTCGTAGACCCAGCGGGCGCGGATGCCCTGCTCCTCGAGCCACTCGGTCGTGAGTTCGACGCCCTCGACGCCCCCCAGCCAGATCTCGTTGGCGTTGATGCCGCCGGCCATGCGCGGCAGCCCCGCGCCCGCCCCCCGGAGGGCGGCGAGGTCGGCCACCAGCAGGTGGTCGCGCGGGCCCGGGTAGAAGCCGGGGAAGAGTTCGAAGGAGCCCGCTATCTGCGCCTGCACCACCTGGCGGTTCACCCGCAGGCGGAAGGTATCGCCCGGACTTGCGCCGGTGGCCTCCAGGAACGACTCGCTGGCGAGCACGCGCAGGGGGTCGGGCGAGCGGCGCAGGCGCAGGCCCACGGCGCTCGTCGCGAAGCTGTCGTAGTTGAACGAGATCTGGGCGGCGTAGCGGCCGCGCGCGTTGTCGACTTCGGCTCGTGTGATGGTCGTCTCCGCAGGCCCGGAGGCGCCCGTGATGGACTGGTAGCGGTCGAGCGACTCGAAGGGCTCGACGACGACGGCGTCGTCGCGCCCGCCGCCCTCGGGGTAGGCGACGAGGTGGTCGAGGACGCCCGCGACGCGTCCAGGGGCGGCGGCGTAGCGGCGCACGCTGAGGAAGACGGATTCGACCTCCAGGGTGGCGTCGAGGGGGGGGCCGATGTTGCGAGGGCTGAAGGGACGGGTGAGGTCGGCGACGTAGAGGAGCCAGCCGTCGTCCTCATCGACGGGGTCGCTCACGAAGAGGTATTCGTAGAGGAGGCCGTTCTCGTCCCGCAGGCGCACGCCCGGACGGGCGGCGTTTGCGGGCAGGGAGATGTGCGTCCAGATGCCGATGGCGCGTGAGCCCGCGGGGATGAGGGCGCCATCGGGCAGGTCCGCCTCCTCCGCGGGCTGGAGGTTGGCGAGCAGCAGGTCGAGGTCGCCGCCGAAGTCGCTTCGCCAGTACGCCACCTCGGAGAAGTCCTCGCCCACGCCGAGGAGCTCGGCCTGGACCGAGCGTCCGGTGAGGGGGGAGTAGGCCACCTCGATTCGGGCGGCGGCGCTGGCGCCGTCGAGCCCCTCGATCGACTCGATCGTCTGTTCGAGGCGCGCGGGCGAGAGGCGGGAGGGGGAGCGGATATCGACGAGCCGGCCGGCGGCGCCGGCCTCATAGGCGGCGCGGTCCTCGAAGCTGCGGTCGAGCGTGGCGCGGAAGCCGGCGGCGAACATGCCCACGGAGGTGGCCAGCAGGAGCAGGAGGATGAGGCGGCTGTAGTGGAGGGGGCTTCGCACCATGCGCCAGAGCCCGAGCAGGATCGTCGCCCCGCTCAGCCCGCGCAGCGCCCACGAGGCGACCCGCAGCACAACCGGGAAGAGGCGCAGGAAGACGAGCGCGATCATGAGCATGAAGAGCGCGGGAGAGACGAGCAGGAGGGGGTCGGCGGAGAGGTCGCCGAAGAGGTTTTCGGTCACGAGCGAGCCTCGCTGGCGGAGCTGGTAGAAGAGGAAGGCGCCCACGCCGATGAGCACGAGATCGAGGTAGTAGCGCAGGAAGAGAGGCTGCCGGTCGGGGCGGGCGAGGCCCTGCTTGTAGTGCACCATGGTCGCCCCGGAGGCGCGGTAGGCGGGCCAGAGCAGGGCGATGAGGGCGAGCACCGCCCCCAGCGCGGCCAGGCCGAATGCCTCCGCCGTGAGGGTGACGCGCAGCAGTTCGCCCTGGCTCAGGTCGGCGAACGGCGGCGTGGGACCGAGCAGGCGGATCATGCCCGAGGCCAGCAGCGGTCCCAGGACGACCGCGGAGACGGTGAGCGCCAGCCCTTCGATGAGGTAGACGGTCATGATCTGGCCGAGGCCGGCGCCGCGGCTCTTGAGCAGCGCGATCTCGCCCGTCTGGCGCTCCACCAGCATCGTCGAGACCAGCACCAGGTAGTAGAGGGCGATGCCGACGATGAGGAGCATGAGCGCGAAGAGGGGCAACCGCGTGAAGAAGAGCTTCTCCTGGTACTCGGCGATCACGTCGGGCAACTCCGAGCTGAGCGAGGACAGCTCCAGCTGGGCGCGCACGCCCCGCTCGAGGGCGCGCAGGTTGCGTTCCACCGTCTCCGCGTTGCGGCTGTTGACGCGGGTGCTGTCGACGAAGGCGAAGGTCTCGAAGGTGCCGTCGATCGAAGGCAGGTAGGGGGCGATGACCTCGACGAGCGTGCGCTCGTCGATGACGAATGGGTACGTGGGCCAGCGCGTTTTGCCGACGACCAGGCGGTGGGCGTTGCCGAACCAGTATTCCTCGGACGGGTCGTTGGGCTCGATCAGCCCGACGATGGTGATCTTGACGGGGTCCACGTCGTCGCGCCAGAAGGGGTGGAGGTCGAACGTCTCGCCGGGGCCGACGCCGAGTTGGCGGGCGGCGGTGGCGCTGAGCCAGACCTCGATGCTGGGGCGCTGGGTGGGGTCGGTGGTGGCGGGCGAGGGGGCGGCGGGGGCGCCCTCGACGAGGGTGACGTGGGCGCTGACGTCGGAGAAGAAGAGGAAGTGGGCGCGGGCGCGCAGGTCGTCCTCCTCGTCGACGGGTTGGCCCGGGTCGGTCAGGAAGAAGGTGGAGGTACGCCCGTAGAGGCCCGTTTCCTCGATGAGCCTGCCGGCGTAGCGGCGGAGGAGGCTGAGGGTCGCGTTGCGGCGCTCCCGGTAGATGGCGGGCTCGCCGGGCTGGCTGTTGCTGACCACCTTGAGGTCGAGGTCGAGCGGTTCCTGCTGGCGAAGGGTGAAGCTGAGACCGAGGTCGCGCACGGCGTCGGAGTAGAGGATGACGCTCGACATGAGGGCGGCCGCGAGCACCATGCCGAAGATGACGGTGGCAAGCAGCCGCCAGTTCGCGAGGCTTCGCTGGGCGATGATGCGCAGGAGTGAGGCGAAGCTGTTCATAGGGTGCGCGTCAGCGTACAGGAGAGCGCCGCGCTACCGCGCGTAGTCGGTTGGATCGCGGACGACCTCATAGTCGGGAAGCTCCAGGCGGTGGCACCAGGTCGACGGCCGCCTGAGGCGGAGCTCGCTGCCCTTGCCCCCTGCAAACCAGGCGGCGGTCTCGGCGCGTTCGCGGCCGTAGCGGGTTGCGACAAACTCCAGCGCCGGGAGCAGGTCGGTGTCGGTTGAGCAGATGACGCCCGTGTCGTAGGCGAGTTGCACGTCGATGCCCTTCTCCTCGGCGCGGGCCCGGGGCCACTCGCGCGGGTACCTGAGGGGCCGCGTGATGACGACGGCGCCCGAGCGCTCCCAGGTGTGGCATTGGCGTCTGTGTGCGCCATACGTTCTGGGATCCCTGGTGGCGTCCGGCCGTCTGGAGTAGACGCGCACCTGTTCGAGAACGCGCTGCTCCGAGGAAGACTGGTAGGGATTCAACCTGCTACAGAGCAGGCTGGCGAGCGTCACCGGGGCGATGTGGCCCGCTCGTCGTGGGGCACTGGGGGTCAAGAGGCGGTCTCTGGCGCCACCGTAGAGGTTCCGATAGTCGACGAAGACACGAACGCGGTTCACGACCACCCCAAGAAAAACCCCCGCCAGTGCGCCACTACGTGGCGGACGACGGGGAACAGTGGCCCTAGCGGGCACGCTCAGTGTGGCGCAGTAAGCGCGAGCTTGTCAAGGGCATCTGTTGGAATAAGCCAGAACCACTCGGTTTGATGCTCCACAACGGCGGCGGTGTCCCTTGAAGGCGCCGCCGGGCAGGGCCCTGGACAGGAAAACCCCCCGCGAATTCGCTACTACGTGGCGGACGACGGGGAGTTGTGGCGCCAACGGGCAGGCCCCGCGTCGCCGTCCGCGCAACCGTTGCCAGGGGAAGGCGCGGGGGGTAGGCGAGCGCGTGGGGGCCTGAGACCGCTACCCTTGTGCGCGCATGGGGAACGTGGCCGTCCTCTGGGGGTTGCTGCTGCGTCACGGCGCGGCCAGCTGGCGCATGCTGGCCGTGCTCGCGCTGGGCGTGCTCGTGGCCTCGACGCTGCTGGCGAGCGCGCCCATCTACGCGCGCGCCATGGCCGACCTCGGCCTCAAGTTCACCGTGCGCGACGAGCTCCGCGGCGAGCCCTCCATCCGCGTCGGCATCGAGGCGCAGCAGCTGGCCACGCCCGACTCCCTCGCCGTGCGCGAGGCCGTCGAGCGGCGCATCGACGAGCGGCTCGGCTGGTTCGCGCTTGGCCGCTCCGTCGTGGTTGAGTCGGCGCGGCTCACGGTTGGGGAGACAGGCGAGGAGCCGCGCGCCGGGACCACGCTGGGCGTGCTCTACGCGCTTGAGGGATTCGAGCGGCATGTGTCGCTCGAGGAGGGGCGCCTGCCCGTGCCAACCGGCCCCGACGGGCCGATCGAGGTGGCGATGGGCGCGCGCGCCGCCGCCGTCGCGCGGTTGCAGGTGGGCGACCGCTTCCTCCTGATCGAGGAGGTCGACAACTGCGACCGCATCATCCCGCAGGGCCTCCAGCCACAGCTGCCCTGCGACCTGAAGATGTTCGTGCGCTACACCTTGCCCGCCGTGCTCACCGGCCTCATCTCGATCGAGAACGAGGACGCTTCCTTCTGGGCGTCGGCCGGCAGACGCTACGTGATGCCGAGCGCGCCCCTGGCCGATTCCGGGCTCGTGGCGCCCATGGTCGCGCACGTCGATGCCCTCCTTGGCGACCTGGCCGTGCGCTACCCGGGCCAGCGCCTCAACCTTCGCTGGAACGTCTTCGCCGACGTCGACCGGCTCGACCAGGGGAACTTCGAGCGGGCGCGGGCCGACATTCTCGGGCTCAACCAGGACCTGCGCGTCTACAGGGGCTACGCCGCGAGCCCGCTCGCGGTCACGCTCGCTGCGTTCGGGCGGAGCGCGGACTTCCAGCGTGCGCCGCTCACGATCCTGCTCGTCCAGATCGCGGCGATCGCGCTCTTCTACGTGGCCCTCATCTCGGTGGCGGTGGTGGAACGGCAGGGCGAGCAGATCGCGCTGTTGCGGGGGCGTGGGTCCAGCACGGCGCAGATTGTCGCCCTCTACGCGCTGGAGGGGCTCGCCCTGGGGCTGCCCGCGATCCTGGTGGCGCCCTTCATCGCCGGCGGGGTGACGGCCCTGCTCGGGTTCACGCCCGTGTTCAGCGATATCTCCGGCGGCGAGCTGCTGCCGGTCTCCTTCGAGCCGCTTGCCTTCCCGCTGGCGGCGCTGGGCGCCCTGCTCTCCATCGTGGCGCTCACGGCGCCCGCCTTCGTGGTCGCGCGGCGGGGGCCGCAGGGGCAGCGCCGCGCGCTGGCGCGTCCCACTGCCGGCTTCCTCCAGCGGTACTACCTCGATGTGGTGCTGGTGGGATTCGCCCTGCTGGCCCTGTGGGAGCTGAACCAGCGCGACTCGGTCTACACGCCCTCGGCCACGGGGGGCGTCTCAAGCGACCCGCTCCTGCTCGCCTCGCCGGCGCTCATCATCGCGGCGGCGGCCGCGGTGCTGGCGCGGCTCTACCCGATCGCGCTGCGCATCATCGTGCGGGTGGCGGGGCGCGTGGCGGGGGTGGCGGTGGCCATGGGGCTGTGGCAGCTGGTGCGTCGCCCGGGACCGTACACGCAGCTCGCGCTGCTCCTCATGATGGCCGTGGCCGTCGGTATCTTCGCGGCCAGCTACACGAGCACCACCGAGCGCTCCTACGAGGATCGCGCCCGCTTCGCGTCGGGTGTCGAGCTGCGCGCGAGCGCGGGCGACGCCACCTTCCTGCCCGCCGACCCGGCGAAGCTCGAGGGCGAGCTGGCCGCCATTGAGGGCGTGGAGGCGGGGTCGGCCGTCATGCGCCTGGCCGGGGAGATCGCCACGCCCAACAGCTCCGGCCCGGAGGTGGCGGTGCTCGGCGTCTCCGGGAAGGCCGGCGACCTCCTCTGGTGGCGCGACGACTTCGCCGAGGGCACGCTCGAGTCCATCCTCGACCGCGTCGACAGCGGCGAGATCCTGATGGGCATGCCCATCCCGCCGGGCTCGGCCGAGCTCTCCGTGTGGGTGAACCCGGCGCTCGATCGGAGCACGGTCACGGTCTGGGCGCGCGTTCGCGACGCCACCGGCCGGCACGACCTGCTGCCCTTCGGGAAGCTTGACTTCCGCGGCTGGCGCGAGCTGCGCGCGCCCATCGAGGACGACGGCTTCCGGCCCCTGGTGGAGCCGCTCTCGCTGATCGCCCTCATCCTCACGGAGCCGATCAACCAGTTCAACGCGAGCAACGAACCCGTCTACATCGACGACCTCTCGTCGGTGGACCCGGACGGGACCCTGAACCTGCTGGAGGGCTTCGAGGGGGTGGTGCGCTGGGAGGCGGTCCCGAGCGCCGAGCGGGATGTCGACCACCTGCAGCTGAGCCGTGAGGAGGTGCGCTCGGGGTCGCAGGCGGCCCGGCTCGGCTTCCGGCGCGGCACCACGGGCGAACGCCGGGGGCTCTTCCCGGCCGACCGCGGCATCCCCCTGCCCCTCCTCGCGAGCGAGTCTTTCCTGTCGGAGAACCGGCTGGCGATCGGCGATGAGGACCTGATCGAGATCGACGGCATCATCGTGCCCATCGTCGTGCGCGGCGTGTACGAGCGCTTCCCCACGTTGCCGGCGCTGAAAGGACCCTCGGTCGTGCTCAATCGCGACCAGCTGCTGCGCTGGGGGTACATGGTCAGCACCGCCCCGGGCAACCTCTCCCGCGCCAACGAAGTCTGGCTCAACCTCGCGCCCGACGCCGATCGCGAGCTCATCGTGGAGACGCTGGACGGGTTCGGCCTGCGCCGCGTCGTCGATCGGGAGGCGACCCTCGCCTCGGTGCGCTCGAACCCGCTGATCGCGGCCAGCGGGACGGGCATCCTCACCGTCTCCTTCGTGGCGACGCTGGCCCTGGTGGCGGTGGCGCTGCTGGTCTCGCTGTGGATGGCGATTCAGCGTCGCCGCGTCGAGTTCGCCGTACTTGGAGCGATCGGGCTGACGCGGCGGCAGGTGATGGCGGTGCTGGGGCTGGAGTACGCCATCGTGGGGGTGGTGGGCATAGCCGCGGGCGTGATCGTGGGGCAGTTCGTGGGCCGGCGCATGCTCTCCTTCCTCGACGTGACGGAGGCGGGGCTGCCCGTCGAACCTGGCTTTGTCCTGCAGACGGATTGGGCCTACGTCGTGATCGGGGCGGCGGTGGTGGCGGCCGTCTTCGCTATCGCCCTTGCCGGCGCTGTCCGCGCCCTCGCGCGCACCTCCGATGCGGCGGTGTTGCGCACTGAGTAGGGGAGCGGCGGGCTGGCGCCCGGCTGAGTGGAGCGCCGCAGCGGCGCGCGGCTGAGTGGGGCACGGAGTTGGAAGTTCGCGGAAAACGGACGGGGTAATTCGGGGTTTTGAGGGCTAGGGTGAGGCCATGATGCGTCGGGCCCGTGCCCTTCTCGTGCCGCTCGCCTGCCTGCTCTCCCTCGCAGCGGCGGCGTGCGGCGGCGAGACGATCCCTCCCGCCGCGGGTCCGGCGCATCAGCCTGCTACCGGCTAGCGGGCGCCCTGGGGGGCGACGAGCACGGCCTCGGCGCCGGCGGGGCTGGTTCCGGCGGGGGCGCGGACCGCGAACTTGTCGCCGTCGGTGATGGGGCCGTCGTAGGGCTCCACGAAGAAGAGGGGCATGGCCGCGAAGATCTGCATCGTGATGGGACCGTCAGCTCCGTCGAGGGTGACCTCGGCCCCGCCCTCGTCCGCGTGCTGGGTGATGGCCACGACGCGGCCCCAGAGGACGGGGCGCTGATCCGGGTTGCTCACGAGCTCGGCGCCGGTGAACCCGGCGGGCGAGCGCGCCAGGCCGTCGGCCTGGGGAGCGCCCGGCTCGGTGATGGCGATCACCTGGCGGATGACGAAGTTGCGTACGGGGTCGCGCTCGCCGATGAAGATGAGCCACTGGCCCGGCTCGATGCGGGAGGGTGGGCCGGGCACGAGCGCCTCGAGCACGACTCCGGCGGCGAGCGTGGCGGTGAGCGCCTCGCCCTCGATGTTGGCGGGCAGCAGCGTGAGCGAGGCGCCGTTCGCCTCGCGCACGTCGAAGATGGCGGCGGGGCGCGCGGGCGCGGGCGTCAGGAAGGGCCCCGCCTCCGGGGGCGCGTCGCTGCCGGCCGACTGCGAAGCGATGAAGGCGACGGCCCCGCCCCCGACAAGGAGCGCCAGCACCAGGACGACCGCCACCACGGGCGCGATCAACCGTCGTCGCGAGGGGGCGGGCGGCGTGAGGGGCTCTTCGATGGCCACGCGCCCATGATAGATGGCGACGGGCGTGGGGGTGGGGCAGGGGAACGGACGGGGTAATGCGGAGGGTTGTCTGCTAGGATGCTGCCCGGCCGGGAACGATCCGCCGCCTGCACGCACATGGATCTGGGGATGGCCGTGGAGCAAGCTGGAGACCTCCCGTGAGAAAGCTGCTCGTCCCAGGGCTGGTCGCCGTGCTGCTCGGCCTTGTGTCGACGGCAGCGGCGGGCGCCACGGAGGACGGTGCGCGCACCACGTCGGTGGTGGTGCGCGTGTGGCAGCAGGTGGAAGACGGCGCCCGTCTCTATGTCAGCACGCGCGACGCGACCGGCACGTGGGGATCGCGGCCGGCCGTGCGCGTGCGGGTGGACGACGACGTGGACGCCACCGAGTCGTACCAGATCGGCAACGCCCTCGCGCTGTTCCCCCTGGAGGGCGGTGCGGTAATGGGCCTCCAGGTGCGCCTCTGGCAACACGTGGAGAATCCCGCCGTCGTCCATCTCAGCGCTCGCGGCCTGGGAGGATCGTGGAGCACGGCTGGAACGAACCGGCTTCCGCTGGAGAGCGGTCACTCCGCGGGGCGGTACCGCTACACGGACATCACGATCGACGTCGATCGCTCGGAGTACCTCGGGGTCCAGGTCCCCGGCGTGGCGATCGAGTTCGAGGGCGAGTTCCCCGACTCGGAGCGAGCCTCGCTGGAGGACCAGTTCGAGCGGGAGTTCGCGCGGGTGGCGACGTTCTTCGCCCACACCTACGGCGTGACCGCCGAAGGACTCACGATTGTGATGGAACGCCCCGGCGAAGGGGCCGCCTATGGAAGCGATAGGATCTTCCTGTCGGATCGGTTCGAGGACGCTATCGCCCACGAGTACGTCCATGCGTTGCAGGATCAGCTCTCCTCGGGGCCGGAGCCTGGCTGGATGGGCGAGGGCGTGGCGACCTCCCTGGAACTGCGCTACGACGAGGTGGTGGGGAACCGCACCGTGGAAGAGGGCATCGACTACTTCCTCGGGAGCGCCAGGTTCTACAAGGAGCCGCTCAAGACGCTGGAGGCGGTCGTCGTGGCTGCCGAGGAGTACGCCGTCTCACTGCTGGCGGTGGAGAGGCTCGTTGAGCGCGCGGGCGACGACGCCCTCATTGAGTTCTACCGGCGACTGGAGGCGGGTACACCCTGGCAGTCGACGTTTGCCGATGTGTTCGGCGTTACCGTCGAGGCCTTCTACGAGGCGTTCGAACCGTACCGGCTCGAGGTCGCGCCGCATCTGCTCTACTTCCGGGGGATCATCCTTGGGCCTGACGGCGAACCGGTCGAAGGGCTCAAGATTACCGCCATACGGGAGGGTGAAATCTTCTCCTGGGGCGCCTTGACCGACGCGGAGGGGAACTTCGACCTGCCTGCGGAGAGCTTCCTGAACAGCGGTTTTGTCACGGTCCTCGATGACGACGGAAACCCGGTGGCCGGGAACGACGCCGCTCCGGTCGTGATGGAAATGCGGACCGGCAACTGCGAGGTGTTCGGCTACGTGGGTCCGAACGGCAACATGGTGGAGCACCGGGAGCAGGCGAGGGAGTTCTTCGTGGAGTCCACGCACATCACCGGGATCGTCATCAACCTTCCGATCGATCCCTGGTCGATACCGGTCGTGACCGGGTGCGGGACGGTCGGCATCGACCTGGACGGGGACGACGACGAGTAGGTCGCTAGCGGGCTTTGGAGCCGCCGTCGACCTGGTAGTAGGCGCCCGTCATGAAGGACGACTCGTCGCTCAGGAGGAAGGCGGCGAGAGCGGCTACCTCGTGGGGTTCGCCGTAGCGGCGCATGGGCAGGCCGCGGGCGACCTCCCGGTGGGCGCCCTCGGGGTCGTCCGGATCGCGGCCCCGCTCGATGGAGCGCATCATGCGCGTCTCGATGGGGGCCGGGCAGATGGCGTTCACGCGGATGTTGTCGCGGGCGAACTCGAGCGCGGCCGTGCGCGTCATGCCGATGACGGCGTGCTTGCTCGCCCCGTAGGCGACCAGGTGGGGCGTGCCCCCCAGGCCGGCCGTCGAGGCGGTGTTGACGATGGCGCCGCCCCCCCGCGCCCGCATCGCCGGCGCAACCGCCTTCAGCCCCAGCCAGACGCCCTTCACGTTCACGTCGATGACCTTGTCGAAGACGTCCTCGGGGTAGTCCGTCAGCGGGGTGACCACGCCCTCGATGCCGGCGTTGTTGAAGAACGCGTCGATGCCGCCGAAGCGCTCGACGGCCTCGCTCACGTAGCGCTTGTGGTCGGCCCAGCTGGTCACGTCGGCGGGGACGGCGAGGGCCTCGCTGCCAGCCTCCTCGACCGCCGCGACGGCGCCGGCGAGGTCGCTCCCCGGCAGGTCGACGGCGACGACGCGTGCGCCCTCCCGCGCAAGCCGGACGGCGGTGGCGCGGCCGATGCCGCCCGCCGCGCCGGTGATGACGGCGACCTTGCCTTCGAAGCGCTCGCTCATGTTTCCCCGCTCGACTGCTGCGCGCTCGCTCATGGCATCCTCCCGGGGCTGCTGGCCCGCGGGCGTAGTGTAGGAGAGCCGGGCGCGAAGGGGGCGCTGACGGTTGGGGGCGGCGGCGCTATTCTGTGAGTTCCTCGGGGTGTAGCTCAGCCAGGTAGAGTGCTTCGTTCGGGACGAAGAGGTCCCCGGTTCAAATCCGGGCACCCCGACCAGTTTTTCCAGGGCCTTGGCGAACTTCGCGGCTGGCGGCCGGTGGAACGGGCCTGCCTGAAGCCGCTCCGCCGCTCCGTGGCTGGCCCGCGCTAGCGCCGACCGCCGGGGGGCAGCCGGTCGAGGGCCTTCACGAGGCGCTCGCGGACCTCGATGGCGATGGCGGCAAGCGCCTCGCTGCCCCTGCCCAGCGTGGCCCTGGGGTCGACCGCCTCGACGACGATCCCCTCCCCGCTCTCGCGCACGGCGACGCTGCAGGGGAGGAAGACGCCCGCCTCGGGGTCGGCCTCGATGGCGCGGCGCAGCAGGTCCTCGCTGCAGACCCCGAGGATGGTGCAGGCGCTGCCGAGCGCTCCGCGCGCGTCGTAGGTGGTGACGATGTCGAAGCCCTGTTCGCGCAGGGCCTCCTTCGTGCGGTTCAGCCCCTCGATGAATTCGTAGGCGGCGGTGCGGCGCAGGGCGAAGGGGCGCTCCTCGACGTGTGACGCTGGCATGGGCGGGATGGTAGCAGGGTGTGGGGGGTGCGGGCGCGGTCGACGCTGGGGAGCGGCTGTCGCACCCTTGGGGCGTGGCTCTCGCGCGCGTACGGCTGGCTCTTGTGGTGGCGGCGCTGGCGCTGCTGATGGGAGCGTGCGGCGGGGGGCGACCGGGGGTGGAGGTGAAGACGGTGACGCCCGTCTCCACGGAGTCGACGGTCGAGCGCGTGGGCGTCGCGCGGGCGGAGGCTGTTCTCGAGCCCCCCGAGCTGAACGTCTCCGTGGGCGAGGTGGCCCAGGGGAGCGCCATCCTCGTGTCGGTCACGGGCAGCGTGGCGGAGGGCGAGGTCCAGTTCCTCGGGCAGCGCTATCCCCTCACGCAGGGTGACTTCAGCAAGTACACCTACGTGGGCATCGGCGTCTTCGATCCACCGGGGGAGTACTCGATGCTTGTGCGGTTCACGCTCGCGAACGGCTCGGCGGGGAGCTTCGAGCAAACGATCACGGTGAGCGAGACGGAATGGGATGTCGCCAACCTCTACTACGTCGAGGGCGCGGGCGACCCTGTGCTCGACAACGCCGAGCGCGATCGCGAGAGCGCCCTGCTGGCCGAGACCTACGCCCTGGAGACGCCGGAGAAGCTGTGGCGGGGGCGCTGGCGGATACCGGTTGCCGGTGGGGTTGCGGGGATCTCCAGCCGGTTCGGCGAGCGGCGCTCGTTCAACGACGGACCCGTTGGCGCCAATCATGCCGGTACCGACTTCGGCCTGCCGGAGGGGTCGCCCGTGATGGCCGCGAACAGCGGTCGCGTGGCGCTCGCGCGGCAGCTGGCGCTCCGCGGGAACATGGTCATCATCGACCACGGCGGTGGCGTGTTCTCCGGGTACGCCCACCTGAGCGCCTTCGCGGTGGCCGAGGGGCAGGAGGTCGAGAAGGGCGAGGTGATCGCCTTCGTCGGGAAATCCGGACTCTCGACGGCGCCCCACCTGCACTGGGAGATCTCCGTGCACGGTGTGCTCGTTGACCCCATTCGCTTCATCGACGGCCGGAACGGGTTCTAGGCGATGCGGCTCACGGTCGAGGTGGAGGGCGAGGGCGGCGCCGGCGCGCTTCCGGGCGAAGGCGCCACGCTGGTGGCCTTCATGTCGTTCGCGGCGGTGCGCGGGTTCGGGGCGCGTCATCCCCTGATCGCGCTTGCGGAGCGGGTCGCCGAGTTGGGCGTGCGGCTGGGGCCGCTCACGACGTTCTACGAGCGCCGGCCCGAGGACGCGGAGGATGAGGCGAACCTCGAACGCGCCTGGCAGGAGGCGGACCCTCTCGCCGCCAGCCTCGTGGCGCTCGCCGCGGCGCTGGCCGAGGATGAGCGCGCGGCCGTCTTCGTGCGGCGCGCGGGGGCGGGGACCCTCGCCACGGAGGCCGCGGCCCTGCGCGCCATCGCCGAGCGTGCGGGGCGCGCCAAGCGGCGCGTGCGCCTAACCTACGAGCTGTGATTCGCCGCCGTCGGGAAGCCATCAGCGCGCGCGAACGCTGGCTCGCGGGCCCGCAGGCCGCACTCGCGCGCGCGCTCGACTCGCAGCCCGCGCGCGCAGCCCTCTTTCCCCGCGCCCGCACGATGATCGACCTGCTCCAGCTCGACGCGGCCCGCACCTACCTCGATGTCGGCTACGGCGGAGGCGCCTTCGCCGAGCTGCTTGCGACGGCCGCGGGCTCGCCCGCCCGGCCCGTGGTGATGGACGTGTCGAAGGGTGGCGAACCCGTCGACCTCGTCGCCTGGCCGGAGCGGCTGCCCTTCCGGGACGCCTCGTTCGAGGCGATCACGGCGCTGCACGTGCTGCGCGCGCTCGACGACGATGCCGTTCACGGCTTCGCCGAGGAGCTGTCGCGCGTGCTGGCGCCGGGTGGGGCAGCGCTGCTGGTTGAGTTCGCGCCGGTCCGCTGGGGGCTGCTCGACCGCCTCCACCGTCTCGCCGTCTCGGGGGGGTGCGCGCAGGTAGACCTGCGCGGCTGGGGCCGTCTGGCGGCCCTCCTGACGGAGTGCGGCTTCGACGCGATCGACCTGGTGGAACTGGGCCCCTTCGCCCTCCCCCCGATCCCGCGCGTCTGTGTGCTGGTGCGCAAGCGCCCCTAGCCGGTCGCTTCGAGCACCCCCTGGCGGTGGGCCAGGCGGGGGAGGCGGCGGTTGAGGCCGGCGAGCACTTCGTAGTTGATCGTGTCGATAGCGGCGGCGACTTCGGCCGCCGTGATGGTCTCGCCGCCCTGCTCGCCGACGAGCACGGCCTCGTCGCCGGCCGCTGCGCCGGGGACATCGGTCACGTCGATGAGGAAGTGGTCCATGGAGATGCGCCCGACGATGGGGCAGCGCCGGCCTCCGGCGAGGACCTGGCCGCGGTTGCTGAGGGCGCGGTGGTAGCCGTCGGCGTAGCCAATCGGCACGAGCGCGACGCGCGACTGGCGTTGGGCGCGCCAGGTGAGGCCGTAGCTGACGCCCTCGCCGGGGGCGACATCGAAGACACGCGCGAGCCGCGCCTTGATGCTGAGCACGCGCCGCAGGCCGGGGTTGGGGGTGTGGTCGGGGAGGGCGCCGTAGAGCCCGAGCCCCGTGCGCGCGGCGTCGTAGCGGAACTCGGGGTGGCGGATCGTCGTGGCCGTGTTGGCGATGTGGCGCATGGGCACGGGCCCCGCCAGCCTGATCGCCTCCGCGAGCACGGCGTCCTGCTCGGCGGTGAAGGAGTCGTCCTCGTGGTCGGCGTTGGCGAGGTGGGTCCAGATCGCCTCGAGCGTGACCCCTTCGAGGGCGCGCACGCGGCCGGCGAGGGCGGCCACCTCGGTGGGCGTCAGGCCGAAGCGGTGCATGCCGCTATCGACCTTGATGTGCACGGGCACGGGCGCCTTGCCCGCCCGCAGGGCGGCCCCCGAGAGGGCCTCGGCGAGCGCTTCGGTATCGACCGTGAGGGTGATGTCGTGGGCGACGGCGGCCCCGGCATCCTCGGGGAAGGAGTGGCCGAGGACGAGCACGGGCCGCGTCACGCCGGCCTCGCGCAGGGCGACCGCTTCGGGCAGGAATACGACGGCGAAGCGCTCGACCCCCGCCGCTTCGAGCGCGGGTCCGACGATGCTCGCCCCGTGCCCGTAGGCGTTCGCCTTCACGACGGCGATGAGGGTGGCCTCGCCCGCGGTTGCACGGAGGACGCGGGCGTTGTTCGCGAGCGCGTCGAGGTCGAGTTCGATCCAGCCGTTGAGCGCCCTGGTGGCGCCGGCGAGGGCCGTGTCGTCTGCTCCAGGAGTGCTGGCCGGCACGGCGCCCCCTTCCCGGGGCGGGGCTTTGACCCGCCCGCGCGGACGGGCCTAGCATCAGTGGCGTGGACGCCAGACGCAACCGGCCCGCCGCCCGTCCGCTGAGCGGCGTGCGTCAGGGTGCGCTGGCTGCCCTTCTGCTGGCTTTCTCGCTGGCTTCTTGCGGTGGCGAAGAACCGCCGCCGCCGCCTTCCCCGTCGCCTTCCCCGGTTCCCACGGCCACCCCGACCCCTTCCCCCACGCCCCCTCCGGCGGTGCTCCTCGATGAGGCGTACGCGCTTCTGCGTGGGGGTCAGTACCGCGAGGCGGCGGCGGCCTTCGGGAGCCTCGCCGAGGTGGCCAGGGAGCCGTCCGATGTCTCGGCGGCGCGGCTGGGGGAGGCGGTGGCCGTGTACGAGCTGGGCGATGCCGGTCGTTCGCGGGCGCTGCTGCGGCTGGCCGTGGAGGCGGCGCTCCACGGCTCGGTGGAGGAGGCGCGGGCCGTCTACCTGTTGGGTGTGCGCCTGAACGAAGGGGGCGCGTTCGCGGAGGCGGTGTCCCTGCTTCGACCCCACGCCGTGCTCGGGAGCGGGCTCGCGCTCGCGCCCGCCATCGTCTCGGAGTACGCCCGCGCCCTCGCCAGCAACGGCGACGTGGAGCGCGCCGAGGCGGTCTGGCAGTCGCTGCTGGCGACGCCGGGGCTGGGGGAGCAGCTGCGGCTCCCCATCCTGCGCCAGCGGGCGGCCATCGCCCGCGTCGCCGACGACCTGGAGGCCCGGCGCCGCTGGCTGGGGGAGCTCGCGGCGCTCACGCGCGACCCGACGGTGCGCCACGAGCTCGCGGCCGTGGGTTTCCTGCTGGGCGACCTCGACCTGTTCGAGGCGCAGCTGCGCGCCATCATCGTCGAGAGCCCCTCGGCCGAGGAGGCGCTCTTCTCCGTGCGTGACCTGCGCGACGCGGGCTACGCGGTCGACGCGGGCGACGAGGGGTACGTGCTCTACCGGCACCACGCGTTCGCCCAGGCGCGGGCCGTCCTCGTGCCCGCCATCGAAGAGCCGGAGCTCACGAGCGACGCGCTGGTCTACCGCACCTACTTCCTTGCCGCCTCGTACGACGACGATGGGTTCTACGTGGAGTCGGTGCCGCTTTACGACGCGGTGGCGGCCATTCCTGAAGCGGGCATCTTCGGGCATCGGGCGAGGTACTGGGCGGCCCGCGCACTGGAGAGCGCGGGCCGCTACGAGGAAGCCGGCCAGCGCTACGACGTGGTCGCGCAGGAGGCGGGGGGAGAGTTCGAGGAGGAGGCCGCCTTCCGGAGCGGTTTCGCCCGGCTGCGGGCGGGGGACGTGGAGGGCGCGGTCGAGGCCTGGGAGGCGCTGACGGGCGCCGCAGCGCGGACGCAGTACTGGTTGGGTCGCGCGTACGAGGAGATGGGCGAGGGGGAGGCGGCGCAGGGGGCCTTCCTGGAGGCGCTGGCGCTGCAACCTCGCTCCTTCCACGGCCTCGAAGCGCGCCGCGCGCTCGGGATCGACCCGGGTGGGAGCGGCGACTACCGGCCCCTCCCTCCGCAGCCCCAGCCCGACTGGGACGCGCTCGCCGAGTGGTTGGCGCAGCGCCGGCCGGGCGAGCTTCGGGATGTCGCGTCGGAGGCGCCGGAGCTCGCGCTGGCGGGGCTAGGCGGTCGCGCGTCGGAGGCGATCGCGCTGGCCGCGGCGCGAACCTCCGATCCCTGGGTGCTGCTATCGCTGGCGCGGTCGGCCTGGCGGTCGGGGTTGCCGCAGCAGGTGTCGGCTATCGCAGCCGGACTGCAAGAGATACTGGGTATCAGCAGTCAGGCTTTGCCGGAGATCCTCGCGCGGCTCCGCTACCCCCTGCCGTACGAGACCCTGCTGGAGGAGGCGGGGAAGGCGAACAGACTCGACCCGCTGTTGCTGGCGGCCCTGATCCACCAGGAGAGCCACTGGGACGCCGGGGCGGTGTCGGTCGCGCAGGCGGTAGGACTGACGCAGGTCATTCCGCCGACGGCGGCATGGATCGCGGAGCGCCGGGGCGTCCGGGAATTCGCCTTCCGGGACCTGTTCAGGCCGGCCGTGTCGATCGAGTTCGGTTCGTACTACCTGGGCGTGCAGTTGCGTGAATTCGGTGACGTGCACCAGGCGCTGGCCGCGTACAACGGCGGTCCCGAGAACGTGCGTCGCTGGGCGGCGGCGGCCTCGTGGCCGCCGGCCGACTTCGTGGAGGCGGTCGTTTTCGCGGAGACGCGGGCGTACGTGCAGCTGGTCATGGAGCACTACGCCTGGTACCGCGCCCTCTACGGGGAAAGGGCTGGCGGCTAGCGGGTTGGCGTCGTAGCTTAGGGCCCGGGAAACAGCCGTGTCGCCAAAACGAACGTATCAACCGCACCGCCGCCCGCGTCAACGCCGTCACGGTTTTCGCCGGCGGATGGCCTCGCGTGCGGGCCGGGCGGTGCTGAAGGCGCGGCGTCTGAAGGGCCGGAGTCGACTGACGGTCGTCTAGGCGGGGGAGCGCGCGGTGGAGTCACTGCGGCGGCGCGCAGACTTCGAACAAGTGTTCGCATCAGGTCGGTTTGTGGGTGGGCGCTCGCTTGCGCTCAGGTTCCTTGCGCGCGGCGAAGGGCCGGCGCGGGTGGGGTTCGCGGTCGGGAAGCGGCTCGACGGGCGAGCCGTCGTGCGGAACCGGGTTCGGCGCCGGTTGCGTGAGGCGCTCCGGCCTGTCGCGATCCAGGACGGGTACGACGTGGTTGTGCTGGCTCGCCGGTCTGCGGCGGGGGAAAGCTTCACACGTCTGCGGGAGGACTTGCGGGCGGTGCTGAGCCGGGCGGGCCTGCTTCGGGAGGGTGGGGACGAGTGAGGTGGGTGCTGATCGGCATGATTCGCGTGTACCAGATCACGCTTTCGGGGCTGTTCATGAGCAACTGCCGCTTTGAACCGAGTTGTTCCCGGTACGGGGAAGAGGCCCTGGCCAGGCACGGTGCCCTGCGGGGGACCTGGCTGACTGCGAAACGGCTCTCGCGGTGCCGTCCCGGGGGCGGGTACGGTTACGACCCGGTTCCGGACTAGCACGCCCGGAATGTTTCACGTGAAACATTCCGGGCCCCGGGTCGTGATCGGAGCGGGGATACCTGCGGAGCGGCGCATCGCTGGTCGACTCCTGGCGCGCACGTCAAACACCGCAACGAACGCTGGCGGACCCCGGTGGATGGGGTCCGGGGGCGGCGCGCGCACTTACAGGGGCCTGGGGGGCAGAATCCCTCCGCAGTGGCTGTCGATTGAACCCAAACTGGCGCTCGATGCTGAGACTTGGTCCTAATGGCCTCTGGCAAGGGGGTTCGCACGGAACGCGACGCGAGAGAGAGGGCAGTGGCTACCCGTGGCGATCGGCGGACCCCGCCGCGAACGCCCGCCGGATGCCCTCGAACGGTGGGAATGGTGGCTGAGAGCCCAGGAGAAGTGAGCCAGGCAGGGACGCGGTCCCTGGCGGGTTGGTGGGGACGGGCGGTTGCACCGAAAGATGGGCAGAAAAGGGATCGACTTGGGATTCGGAGGTGGGCACTGCGGCTTCCCGAGCGGTAACCGGCGCCAGGGCGGTGTTTCACGTGAAACAAACCGCGTACCCCCCACAATCGCTGGCAGTTGTGCTCGATTAAATGGGTAAAGGGCTTGTGCAGGTAAGCGAAAGGGCTTTGCGGGACAACGGTGAGAGACGGTCAACGCCGGGGCGGTGCCCGAGAAAGGCCTGTTTCACGTGAAACAGAGTTCTATGTTCGCTGACCGTGACATCGCTTGCTGCTACGATGCCGATTGTGCGGCCTCGCAACCTCCTTCTTCCCGTGATCCTGGCAGTCGCCCTGGTGTCGACGGCATGCGTTGGCTTCTCCGAGCCGCGTGGCTGGGCGGAGCCCGTCTTTGAAGGCGATACCGTCTACGTCTTCACCGACCGCGAGGAATTCGTGGCCGTGACGCTGGACGAATTCGGAGGCGAGGCCCGCTGGTACTTCCCCGACGACGACATTGACGCCGAGGACGACCTCGAGCTCGAAGCCGTCTACGGACCACCGCTGTTTGCCGGCCACCGCATCATCCTGGCGGCGTTTTCCGGGGAGATCGTGGCCCTGTCCAGGGAGGGGCGGCTCGCTCCGGCCCAGGGCAGCTGGAACCGCGACGACGTGAACGGCAGCATCGTGGGCGGGGCCGTGCTGGCCGGGGACGTATTCGCATTCGGCACGACGGCGCAGCGCCTCTATGTACGGAGTGTCGTGGACGGCGGCGCCGTGCCGGCGTGGCCTCTCGATGGGTTGAAGCTCAAAGGTGAGATATGGTCTCAACCGGTCGTCGTCGGGGGCGTCCTGTATGTCGGCACGATGGACGGCAACCTGTACGCCTTCGACCTCGAGACGGGGCAGGAACTGTGGCCGGAGCCCTTCGATGCCGGCGGCGCAATCGCGGATCTGGCCGACATCGGGGATGGGGTGTTGTTTGTCCCGACGCTCGGGGGCGAGGTGTGGCTGGTCGATGCGGAGAGGGGCGGCGCTCTCCGCGATGCGTATCAGGCGGAGGGATGGGTGTGGACGACGCCCGCGGTCCGCAACGGCGTGGCCTATTTCGGAGATTTCGAGGGTTTCGTGCACGCGATGAATCTGGCGACCGGCCGCGCGCAGTGGCTCTATGAAACCGGGAACAAGGTGAAGGCCCAGGGCGTCATAATCGACGGAACGCTTATCGTGGCCGATGAAGGCGGCACCGTGCACTTCCTCGATCTGGCAACCGGCGCGCGCCAAAACACTGTCAAACTTGATGATGCTGGGAAGATTCGAGCGGGTTTGGTGGAAAAAGACGGCTTCGCCTGGATACTCGGCACGGAGGGAAAGCTGTACGAGGCCGACCCGCAGACCCTCACGGTGCTTGAGCGCGTAGTGCGAGGCCTGCCGTGATTCGCAACGTCCCGCAGCGGACCGGGCTCGGTGTCGCCCTGATCGGCGGTGTCGCGCTCGTCTTCGTCATCGCCACGTTCGGCTTCACGCACAGTTTCACGGTCGGGCTGCTCGACCCGATGATCAACCTGCTCGTGGTGCTCAACAACGCGCTCTGGGGCAGCTTCGGGCTGGCCGTGATCGCCTTCACGATTCTCGTCCGGTTCGTCACGTTCCCGCTGACGTTGCGCCAGCTGCAGCAGACCCGCGCCATGCAGGCGCTGCAGCCGCACGTGCAGGAGATCCAGAAGAAGTTCAACGATCCGAAGCGGCGCCAGGAAGAGATGATGAAGGCGTACCGCGCGGCGGGCGTCAATCCGCTTGGCTGCCTCGGGCCGCTCGTCCTCCAGTTCCCCGTCCTGATCGCGCTCTTCTACGCCATCCGCCAGACCCTCGCGATCTCCCCGGAGGCGCTCGACAACCTCTCGGGGCACCTCTACTCGTGGGACTACATCCAGCGCGCGATTCCCCTGGAGGAGAGCTTCCTGGGGATGAACCTGGCCGAGTCCCACATGATCATGGTCGCCCTCGTCGGCATCTCCACGTGGGCGCAATCGAAGACGACGGTCATCGTCGCCACCGACGATCGGGCGCGCACGCAGCAACAGATGATGCAGTGGATGCTGCCCATCATGTTCATGTTCTTCGCCTTCAGCTTCCCCAGTGGAGTGAGTCTCTACTGGGTCGTCACCTCGTTCGTGAGCGTGGGGTTCAACATCGTCACGTACGGCTTCCCCCTGCTCAACATTCCACCGCTGGTGGGGCCACCGACGCCCCAGCCCGCGGTCGAGGCGACAGCACCAGTATCTTCGGAGGGCACGAGCGGATCTCGCCGCCGGCCCTCCCGCGAATTGAGGACATCTGCTCATGGAACACGCCGAAGCAAACGGAAAAACCGTCGACGCCGCGCTTAAGGCGGCGCTGGCCAAGCTCAACGCCACCGTGGATGAAGTCGAGATAACCGTCCTCGACGAGGGCCAGCGTGGGGGCCGCCTCTTCGGACGCGGCTCCCGCGACGCCGTCGTCCGGGTCGAGCGCCGCGCCGGCGGGCGGCGCGAACGGACCCCCGAACCGCCCGACACCACCATCCCCCGCGGACGCGGTGGCCGGGGCGGCAGTGGCCGCGGCGGTGGCGGCAGTGGCGGCGCTGGCGGCGGTGGAAACCGGGACCGGGGACGCCGCGGGGGCAGCGGTGGCCGCGGGGGCAGCGGTGGTGGACGCGGCCGCGGGGGCGAGCGCGGCGGTTCCGGTGGCCAGCGTGGCCCTCGCGTCGAACGGGCGCCCGAGCTGACCGAGCAGGACTTCTTCGGTGATGGCGACGCGCCGCCCGCCCGCGAGCCGCGCCGCAACGCACCGAGTCGAGGCTCTGGTGGGTCGCCTCGCGGCGGCTCCGGCGGTCCTCCCCGCCGCGACCGTCCGCGCAGGCGCCGGCAGGAGGAGCACATCGAGCCCGATATCAACGCCGAGGAGGTCGATCTCGCGGCCGAGGTGGTCGACTCGATGCTCCAGATTCTCGAGATTGACGCCGACATCAACATCCGCGAGCCCGTCACTCCCGGCGATGGGCTGGGCAGCGCCCGCGCCGTCATCGACATCTCCGGGGAGGACCTGGGGATGCTCATCGGGCGGCGGGGCGAGAGCCTGATGGCCTTCCAGTACGTCGTGAACCTGGTGATGACCCGCCGCTATCCCGGGCGCGGCTCCGTGACGGTCGACATCGAGGAGTACCGCCGGCGTCGCGAGGAGCAGCTGGTCTCGCTGGCCGAGCGCATGGCCGACGTTGTGCGCGAGAGCGGCGAGCCGATCACGCTCGAGCCGATGTCCGCGGCCGAGCGCCGCCTCGTCCACCTGTCCCTCGCCGACGACTCCGAGGTCGAGACGAACAGCATCGGCGAGGGAGACAGCCGCAAGGTCGTGATCAGCCTTTTGGAGGATTGAGAGGAAATGAGCCAGTCGTCCTCGCCAAGAATCGTGATCGTTGGGAACGTGGCCGAGGATCTGACGTCCGAATGCACCTGGACGGCGGGCGGTCCCGCGCTCTACGGCGCACGCGCGGCAGCGGCGCTGGGCGCGGAGGTGACGCTCGTGAGTCGCGTGCCTGGGGACTACGACCCGCGCTGGTTCGAGGGACTGACCGTAGAGGCGCTGCCCGCGGAACGCTGTCCCCGCTTCGAGAACAGCTACCCGGAGGGCGGACTCCGCCGCCAGAGGCTGCACCGGGCGGGCGAGCCCATCGCCGCCGGCGACCTGCCCGCGGGCCTGAGCGCCGACGCGGTCATCGCCGCCCCCGTGCTGGATGAGCTCGCGCAGTTCCCCCCCATCGAGGCGCCGGTGCGCGTGGCGTCGCTCCAGGGGGTGCTGCGCTGGGCGATGCCCAACCGCCCCGTGCGCCGCGCGCCTTACGCCGCCTCGCGGGCGCGTGACCTGCAGCCGCCGGGCGTGATCGCCGTCTTCGGCGATGAAGACGCGGACGACCCGCCGGGCCTGGCGGCGGCGCTCTCCCTGCGGGGCGCGGCGGTCGTGACGCGAGGCAACCGCGGCGCCTGGCTCTACCGTCGGGGCTCGCGCAGCGAGCTGCCGGCCTTCTCCACGAACGTGACCGACGTGACGGGAGCGGGCGATGGCTTCGTGGCGGCCTTCGTGATCCGGCTGGTGGAGACGGGGGACTTGTTCGAATCGTGTACATTCGCAAATGCGATGGGCTCTCTCGTGGTCGAACGGAGCGGTCTGCTGGAGATGCCGTCGCGTAAGGAAGTCGACGCCCGCGTGCGGCGAGGAGTGGCGGATGGTGCGTGAGACGATCGCCTTTGTGAACCAGAAGGGGGGCGTGGGCAAGACAACCACCGCCGTCTCGCTGGCGGCCGCCCTCGGGCGGAATGGCGACCGTGTCCTCCTCATCGACCTTGACGCGCAGGCGAACGCCACGAGCGCGTCCGGCCACGGGGTGGTCGAGGGTCCCTCGATCTACGACGCGCTCATGCTGGAAGCGGAGGCGCGGGACTGCGTGGTGCGGCTCGAGGAGGAGAAGTTCGACCTCCTGCCGGCGACGCGGGAGCTCTCGGGCGCGGAGGTGGAGTTGGCCCCCGCCATGGCCCGCGAGCAGCGCCTGAAGAACGTCTGCGCTCCCATTCTGGACGACTACGACTGGGTGTTCATCGACTCCCCGCCCTCGCTCGGCATCCTCACGGTGAACGCCCTCACGGCGGCCACGAGCGTGGTCGTGCCCGTGCAGTGCGAGTACCTCCCGATGGAGGGGCTCGCGCGCCTGATGGAGACGCTGGCGCTCGTGCGGGGGAGCCTCAATCCGCAGCTGCGAACCCTCGGCCTGGTGCTGACGATGCTCGACCGGCGTACGCGCCTGGCGCGCGAAGTCGCCGCCGACGTGATGACGCACTTCCCCAGGCAGACCTTCAACACCGTGATTCCGCGCGCCGTCAGCATTGCCGAGGCGCCGAGCTACGGGCAGTCGATCTTCCGGTACAGCCCGGGAAGCCGGGCCGCGACCGCCTATCGCAGGCTGGCGGTCGAGCTCACGGAACGCGTGGGGGTGCGCGCATGACACAGCCACGACGAGGACTCGGCCGAGGGCTTGACGCCCTCCTGCCCGGCGGCGCCGGGGAAGCGCCCCTGCCGGGGAGAGCGCAGGAGATCGATATCGATCTGATCGCGCCCAACCCGGAGCAGCCGCGGACCAACTTCCCGTCCGAGCAGCTGCGCGAGCTGGCGGACTCGATCCGCGAGCACGGCGTGCTCCAGCCGCTCGTCGTGAGCCTGGAGGAAGAGGGCGCCTACCGCCTGATCGCGGGCGAACGGCGGCTGCAGGCGGCACGCCTCGCCGACCTCCCCACCGTGCCCGTGGTCGTGCGCGAGGTGGACGGCTCGGAGCTGCTGGAGCTGGCGCTGGTCGAGAACATCCAGCGCGCGGACCTGAACGCGATCGAGGAGGCGCTCGCCTACCGCCGCCTCCTGAGTGAGTACGGGCTCACCCAGGAGGTGGTCGCGCGACGCGTGGGTCGCAGCCGCGCCGCCGTGGCGAACGCCATCCGCCTCCTCCAGCTGGAGGCGGAGATCCGCCGCAGCCTGGTGGCGGGCGAGATCCGCGAGGGACACGCCCGCGCCCTCCTCGGCATGCCCGAGGGCGCGGGCCGCATCGAGGTCTGGCGCGAGACCGTGCGCCGCGGCCTGAGCGTGCGCGAGACGGAGGCGGCCGTGCGCCGCGCGTTGTCGCCGCGCGCGGAGCGCCCGGCGGCGCCGGTGCCCTCCGCCGGTCGCGATGTGCCCCTGCGCGACCTCGAGACGAACCTGCGCCGCTCGCTCGGCACCCGCGTGACCGTCACGTCGCAGCGGAGCGGCGGCGCCCGCATCGTGGTCGACACCTACAGCGCCGAGGAGCTCGAGGCCGTCGCGAGCAAGCTGCTCTCGCTCTGAGAGACTGAGCCTCCGTAGTCTTTAAGCACGCCCTGGCCTGTACGTACGCCCCCGGCAGGTGGCGCTAAGGTGACCGTGGGTGGAAAAACGCGACATGGTATCGATTCCGTCGCGCAAGGATGAGGAGGTCGCGAGATGAACACCGAGGAACGTCTGCGAGAGTTGGGCATTGAGTTGCCGGAGCCGGCGGCGCCCGCCGGGTCCTACGTCCCCGCCCGCCGTCACGGCGACCTGCTCGCCGTTTCGGGGCAGCTTCCGGTCACGCCCGGCGAGCCGCTCCCGACGGGTCGGTGCGGCGTCGATGTCACCGTGGAGGAGGGCTATGCCCTCGCCCGCCAGTGCGCCCTCAACGGGCTCGCTGCGGCGCGCGTTGCGCTCGGCTCGCTCGACCGCATCACCGGGGTGGTGCGGGTGGGGGGCTACGTGGCCGCCGCGGCCGGCTTCACCCAGCACCCCGCGGTCGTGAACGGCGCCTCGGAGCTGCTCATCGACATCTTCGGAGAGGAGGGCCGCCACGCGCGCGTGGCCATCGGCATGGCCTCGCTCCCGCTCGGCGTTCCCGTCGAGGTCGAGTTCCTGTTTGCAGTCGCCATGGAGGGTGGCTAGACCAGAGAAAGGCGGTGTGCCGTGCGCAACGGTAGCCCACCAGTGCAGCTCGGGGAGATCCTGGCGGAGACACTGGATGACCTTGGCCTGACCGCAAAGGCGCTTGCCGGCTACCTGGCGGTTCCCGTGAGCCGCATCTCCGCGATCCTCAAGGGTCGCACCCGCGTCAGCGCGGAAACCGCCCTGCGCCTGGCCCGCTACTTCGGCACGACGCCCGAGTTCTGGCTGAACCTCCAGAAAACCTTCGAGCTCCGCACCGCCGAGATTGAGTCGGGCGACGACATCAACGCCCACGTGCAGCCGAGAACCTGACTCGCGCCGCCTGTGTAGGCGTGCTTGCATGTGGCGTGGGGCGGTTGTGCCATTTTTCACGAAGTCAGGGTAAGGTGGATTGGAGAGGGTGACAGACCCCTGGGAGGTTCTCCGATGAAGGTCGCCATCACTGGAAGCACGGGACTGGTCGGGGGGGCGCTGGCGCGCAGCCTCGAGGCGCGCGGGGACGAGATCGTGCGTATCGCGCGGGGTGGCGCCGGCGCGGAGGGCGTCGACTGGGCGCCGGCCGGGAGCTGGGTCCGCGAGGGCGCCTTCGAGGGCTGCGATGCCGTCGTTCACCTGAGCGGCGCCTCCGTGGGGGAGGGTCGCTGGACGCCCGCCCGTAAGGCCGAGCTGCGCTCCAGCCGCATCGACACCACGCGGGTGCTCGTCGACCACCTGGCCGCGCTCGACCCGAAACCCCGCCGCCTCGTCGTCGCCTCGGCCGTGGGCTTTTACGGCGACCGCGGTGGCGAGACGCTTACCGAAGAGTCACCCCGGGGCCAGGGCTTCCTCGCGGACATGACCGTGGACTGGGAAGCGGAGGCGGAGAAGGGGAACGCCGCGGGCATTCCCACGGCCATGGCGCGCTACGGCGTCGTCTTCGCCAACGAAGCGTCCGCCTTCAAACGGCTCACGTTGCCCTTCCGCTTCGGCGTGGGGGGCAGGCTCGGCAGCGGGCGCCAGTGGATGCCCTGGGTCACGCTCGATGACGCGGTGGCCGCCACCACCCACCTGCTCGACAGCGACACGACCGGGCCCGTGAACGTGGTGGCGCCCGTGACCATCACGAACGCCGACCTCACACGCGCGCTCGGACGGGTGCTGCGCCGCCCCGCGTTCATGATGGCGCCGCAGTTCGCCATGCGCTTCGTCATGGGGGAAGCCGCCGACGCGCTCCTCTTCGCGAGCAACCGCGTCATCCCCGAGCGGCTCGCGGCGGATGGCTTCGAGTTCTCGCAGCCCGAGGTCGAGGGGGCGTTGCGCACCCTGCTGCGGGGAGGCTAGCGGCGATGGCGATCTACCGCATGGCCGCCAGGCAGGTCGTTCCGGTGTCGCTGGACGAGGCCTGGGCGTTCTTCTCGAACCCGCGCAACCTGCCCGTCATCACCCCGCCCTGGCTCGCGCTGGAGGTCACCTCCGACCCGCCCGAGGAGATGTATCCCGGGCTCATCATCACCTACAACGTGCGGCCCTTCCTGGGCCTGCCCCTGCCCTGGGCGACGGAGATCACGCAGGTGGAGGACCGGGTGCGCTTCGTCGACGACCAGCGCATCGGTCCCTACAGCCTCTGGCACCACCAGCACGACTTCCGCGAGGTGGAGGGCGGCGCCGAGGTGCGCGACACCGTCCATTACGCGGTCCCCTTCGGCCCCCTCGGCGACATCGTCGCCCAACTGGCCGTCCGCCCCCGCGTCCGCGCCATCTTCGAGTTCCGGAAGCAGGTCCTGCGGGAGCGCTTCGGGCCGGCCGGATAACTCCTACCGCACGTCCCGCGCGACCAGGTCCTCGACCGTTTCCCGGCGCTGCAGGAGGCGCGCCTCGCCGTCGCGGACGGAGACGACGGGCGGGCGCAGGGCCATGTTGTAGTTGCTCGACATCGCGAGGTTGTAGCCCCCGCTCGCCGGCAGGGCGACGAGCTCGCGCGCCTCGAGGCGCGGCAGCTCGGCGTCGCGCACGAGGATGTCGCCGCTCTCGCAGTACTTCCCCGCGACCGTGACTGTTTCCGTGGGCTCCTCAAGGGGCCGGTCGACGGGCACGGCCTCGTAGCCGGAGCCGTACATGGCCGGGCGGATGTTGTCGGCCATGCCGCCATCGACGGAGACGTAGGTGCGCACGCCGGGGATCTCCTTGCGCGCCCCCACGGTGTAGACCGCGACCATGGCGCGCCCGATGAGCGAGCGGCCGGGCTCGATGTGGAGGGAGGGCTGCTCCAGGCGGTGCTCGGCGAGGGCGGCTTCCATCGAGCGCGCCACGCGCTCGGCGTACTCGGCGATGGCGGGGGCGTGCTGCGCCCGCGTGTAGGCGAGGGCGAAGCCACCGCCGGGGCTGTACTCGTCGAAGCTGAAGCCGTGCGTGTCGCCCATCTGCGCGGCGAAGGCGCACATCACGTCGCTGGCCTGCTCGTACGGCTCGACCTCGAAGATGGGGGAGCCCAGGTGCACGTGCAGCCCCCGAAGGTCGATGTTGGGGGCGGCCATCGCCGCGGCCACGCCCCGCTCGGCGTCGCCGTTGGCGATGGCGAAGCCGAACTTGGAGTCGAGCACGCCCGTCGTCGTCTTGGCGTGGGTGTGCGGGTCCACGTTGGGGGAGACGCGCAGGAGGATCGGCTGGCGCGCCCGCCGCTCGCCCGCGATGCGGTCGAGCTCGGCGAGTTCGTGGAAGTTGTCAACGACGACGCGGCCGACGGGGTCCCCGCTGACGGCAGCATCGAGTTCCTCGGCGCTCTTGTTGTTCCCGTGGAAGTAGAGGCGCGAGCAGGGGAAGCCCGCCGCCCGCGCGATCGCGAGCTCGCCGCCGCTGACCACGTCCATGCCCAACCCCTCCTCGGCCACGATGGCGGCGAGGGGCAGGCTGAGGTACGCCTTGGCCGCGTAGAGCACGGAGACCTCGGGCCAGCGCGACTCGAACTCGCGGCGGAACTCGCGCGCGGTCTCGCGGAAGTCCGCTTCGTCGAACACGTAGAGGGGCGAGCCGTACGTCTCGGCCAGTTCGCGCAGGTCGCAGCCACCGATGCTCAGGCGCCCGGCGGGGGAGAGGGTGCTGGTGTGGGGGAGCACGTGGCGGTAGGGCAGGGAGTCGAGGGAAGCGGCGTTCGGCATGCGCTCGATTATGCGGGCCGTCCCGCGTAGCGCCCAACCGCCGGGGGGGGGGCGCCGGGGAGGGACGCCCTATACTGCTCGCATGGAAGCGGAGCCAACCCTGCGCGAGCGCTTCGCCGGCGAGCGGCGGCGCTCGGCGTTCTTCGCGGCCCTTGCGGGTGGGGGCGCGGGCATCATCGCCGCCGACATGTGGATAGCGCCCCAGCTGGGCGTGGCCGGCGGGATCGTGGGCGGTCTGCTGGCCTACGGCATCGTCTTCGCCTACGAGACGCTGATGTGGCGGCGGAACCATGGCGTCTGAGCGCGAAGAGCCGCGCCTTTCGCACCTCGACGAGCGCGGCGGCGCGCGCATGGTCGATGTCTCCGGCAAGGCGGTCACGGCGCGGGAGGCGGTGGCGGAGGGGTTCGTCGCGATGCGCCCGGAGACCCTCGCGCTCATCCAGGAGGGGGGCCTCCCCAAGGGGGACGTCCTCGCCGTTGCGCGCGTGGCCGGCATCCAGGGGGCGAAGCGCACGAGCGAGCTCATCCCGATGTGCCACCCCCTGCCAGTCTCCGCGGTCGCGATCGCGCTCGACCCCGTGGACGGCGACCGCCTGCGCGTCGAGGCGACGGTGCGGACGGAGGGGCGGACGGGGGTCGAGATGGAGGCGCTGACGGCGGTCAGCGTGGCCGCCCTGACGGTCTACGACATGTGCAAGGCCGTCGACCGGGGGATGCGCATCGAGGGCGTGCGCCTGCTGGAGAAGCGCGGCGGCAAGAGCGGGGAGTGGCTGGCGGACGAGGAGCGCGCTCGCTCCTCCCGCTGAGTGGCTCGGTCCGCGGTTGTGCGGACGACGTATCAACTGATGTCGATGGCGACTTCCAGATTGGTCTTTCGCGAAGCGTCCAGAACTTGGATAGCCACGACCTCGTCCTCAGCATCGAAGTCGAGGATGAGGCCTCCGACAGGTTCGTAGCTGTCGGCCACGCGGTCGTCGCGAAGGACAATTCGTAGTGTGTCGGTTTCTCGGTTGTAGTGGATCTTCATCGGGAGGCCAGTTTCTGTCTCCACCCCCGGAAAGACCGGTGGAGGCTCGGTGAACGGCCTACCCTGTGCTTTGGATTCTTCGAGGCGCATGAGCCAGGCTCTCCATGCACGGTGGACCTCCGCCTTACCCTCGGCCATGCCCTTGGCCCGGGCTTCGGCCCTCCGCCTTCGCCGCCCCCGCTCGAAGAAGTCTTCCAGGCGCTCGGCAAGAACCATGGATTCCCGATCTCCGTGCCCGAGGTGAGCCTAGTCCGAGTACTTCGGAGGAGGCTCGGTGAACGGCTCTCCGCGCGCCTCTGCTTCGAGCCGTCTCGCGTTCCACGCCCGCCATGCCCTGTCCGCCTCGGCCCGGCCTTCAGCCCGGCGTCGTTCGCGGACTCGCTCCAGGCCTTCCTCCAGCCGTCGTGCGATAACCATGATGCTTCTCCCGATCTCAGTGAACGCCAGTGCGGCTGCCGCCGCCACGATGGTCAGTGGCGCTGCATCTGACCATACCGCAAGTGTCGTGTCGAGAAGGGTGCCGCCTTCGTGGAATGCACGCAGGGACGCGAGCCCCATGCCCAGGAAGAACAGGGCGATGAAGACGACAAAGTAGGTCTCCCTCGTCTGCCTTCTGACGCTCCATATCGACTCACGATCCTGTGGCTGTTCCAGATGCGGCCCCCGGATCGCGCCCGCGAACCCGCGCGGAACTGTTCCCATGCTTTCGCCAAGCATACAGAAACACAAGCGTGTTTCCATCCCCCTTCCCGCGAGAGCGGCTCAGTCCTCACCCCAGATGCGCTGGATGGCGGTGGCGACGCCGTCCTCGGCGGCCGTGCCCGTTACGAGGTCGGCCGCTGCCTTCAGGGACGGGGGCGCGTCCCCCATGGCGACGCCGAATCCGGCGACCTCGATCATCGGCAGGTCCACCTCCGTGTCTCCGAAGGCGACGCTCTCCGCGGGTGCGACTCCGAAGGCCTCGCAGAGGCGCCGGAGGGCCGGCCCCTTGCCGACGGGAGCGCTCGTGACGGCGACGAGCTCGCGACCGGAGCTGGTGAGCGCGCGCTCGGCGCGCAGCCCCTCATCCTTCACGGTTGCCTCAAGGGCGGCGAAGGCAGGGTCGTCGGGACTCGTGAACGGTGCGATGACGTAGGCCTTGTCGAGGGCGATGTCGGTCAGGCTGGCGACCGTGGCGGCGGGTTCCCGTGCTTCCGGCGCCGGCAGACGCCGAAACGCTCCCGCCGCGGTACCCGTCACGACATGCCAGTTGTGCGCGTCGCAGAGTTCGGCGATGGCCTGCGCCGCCGCGGGTGGGAGCGGTGTCTGGGCGATGGGCTCGCCGTCTCCGCGGCGGATGTCGGCCCCGGCGGCGGCGATGACAGCGGTGATGACGCCGGACAGGGGCGCGACCGTGGGAAGCGCAAGCTCGTAGGGACGCGCGGTGGCGACCGCGATGTGCACGCCCCGCCGCGCGAGCCCCTCGACCGCCTCGATCGTCGCCGGCGAGAGCCTTCCGCTCGGACCGACGAGGGTGCCGTCGATGTCGAAGGCGGCGAGCCGGTAGGGCATGGCGTTCACGATACGGGAAGGCTCAGGGGCCGCCTTCCGTGGCCCCGGCGAGCAGGGGAATCCCCTCGACGATGGTGACCGGGACGAGCTCGTACCCGGCCACGCCCGCGGCGGTGAGCTCGACGAGGAGGATGGCCGAGTCGTTCGCGGGGTCCCAGAACCCATCGAAGACGAAGTTGCCGAGGCTGTAGGCGATGAGCCCGCCGCCGTACGCCTCGACCTCCTGGAGGACGTGCGGGTGCGAGCCGAGCACGAGCGTCGCGCCCGCGTCGATGGCGGCGCGCGCCTGCTCGCGCTGGGCCTCGCTCGGCTCGAGCTGCCACTCCAGGCCGAAGTGGAGGAGCACGGCGACGAGGTCGGCCTCGCGGCGGGCCGCCTCGATGTCGGCGACCATCGTGGGGATGTCGAGCCAGGCCACGCCCGGCGCCTCGGCGGTTGCGGTCCAGGAGCGCGGATCGTAGCCGCCCCCCTCGACGGGCACGGTCAGGTAGGCGAGGAACGCGATCGTCAGGCCGTCGCGCTCGATGATGGCGGGGGCATGGGCGGCGTCCCGGTTCGGCCCGGCACCGGGGCTGAGGATGCCGCGCTCGGCGAGCAGCGCCCGCGTCTCCGCCAGCGACTCGGGCCCGTAGTCGAGGGAGTGGTTGTTCGCGAGCGAGACGAGGTCGATCCCCGCGAGGGCGAGCGCCTCGGCGGCGACGGGAGGGGCGCGGAAGGTGTAGGCCTTGGGTTCGGGCCTGCCCGTGACGCCGATGGCGCTCTCGAGGTTCGCGACGGCGATGTCGGCCTCCGCGAGGATGTCGCGCACCGCGGCGAAGGGCATGGCAGGGCCCTCCGCCTCCATGCGCCAGCCGACGCTTCGCCCGAGCATCACGTCGCCGACGGCCGCGAGTAGCACGCGCGCGGGCGGTGGGGAAGGCGTTGGTGGTGGTGTGGGGCTGGGAGTCGGGGCGCTGGTGGGCGTGGCGATGGACGTTGCGGTGGCCGCGGGAGGCGCGGGCGTGGGTGTGGCCGCAGACGTGGCCGCGGGCGTGCGCTCCGGTTCGGTTTCGATCTCCGCGACGCAACCGGCCCCGAGGAGGGCCGCTCCAAGCATCGCCGCGAGCAGGAGGGCGAGCGCCCGCGGGCCGCGCCGGCGCTCAGGCGCCAAGCAGCCCCTCGCGTTTCATGCTGACGTACCGCTCCCCGGCCACGACGAGGTGGTCGTGCAGGGCGATGTCGAGCGCCCCGCCCGTGGCGGCGATGTCGCGCGTGAGGTCGATGTCGCGGGCGCTCGGCGTGGGGCGTCCCGAGGGGTGGTTGTGGGCGAGGACGACCGAGCTCGCGTCGAGCACGATCGCCTCGCGGAAGACGTCGGCCATGCGGAAGGCGACGGAATGGACGCTCCCGGGGAGGACGGCGGGAGTCCCCAGCAGACGCCCGCCCGAATCCGCCGCGAGTACGTGCAGCTCTTCCCGGGAACGTCCGCGGAAGTGCCCGCGCAGGTAGTCGAAAACGGCCTCGGGGGAGGTGAGGAGGGGGCGGGCGCCGGTCTCGATGCGGGGCATGCGCCGTCCCAGCTCGATGGCGGCGGCGAGCTGCGCCGCTTTGGCGGGGCCAAGGCCGCGCGTGCGCTGAAGTGACTTCGCGTCAACACGCAGCAGGCCGCCGAGGCCGCCGTGCGCATCAAGCAGGCTGCGGGCGAGATCGATGACGTTCTCCCCGCGCGTACCCGACCCGGCGATGATGGCGATGAGCTCCGCGTCGCTCAGCACCGCGGGACCGTGGCGCAGCAGTTTCTCGCGAGGACGCTCGTCGCCTGCCAGGTCGTGGATGGTGCGGTAGCCGCCGGGATCGCCGTCTGTCATCGAGGGTGGGGCGTCACTCGCGCTCGATGAAGAGCGGGTCTGGCTCTCTGGGCATCGGCTCGTCCGGTTCATCCGGCGGGCCGGCGCCCTCGGGCGCCTCTCGCTTCTCGACGGTCACGGCGATCATGGAGGAGGGGTAGTACTCGATCTCGACGTAGTCGCCCTGGTCCACGGTGAGGTACTGCGGCCGGTCGGTGCGCAGGATCTTGTTGTTGTCGATGCGGAGGTAGTGGCTGCGTGTTCCGAGGTCGAGTCGCCACCAACGGCGTGTGATGAAGCCGGCCATGGTCTGCGTGCCGCCGCTCAGGTCGCGCAGGGCCTGGACCCCCTGGAAGGCGAAGAGGGCGCCGACGACGAGGAGGATGCCGGGGACGATCCAGCCATTCCCGTCTCCGGCGGCCTCGATCGCGAGGAAGTAGACGCCGCTGCCGAGGCCGCCAACAGCCAGCGGCGTCCAGAAGAGCGCCGTTCGCCACAGACCCCCGCGGGTGCTCTTCAGCCGCTCCTCGCGATCGACGATCACGGTCGCGGCACCAGGATGATCTGCCCGATCTGCAGCTCGTCCGGATGGAGGTCGGGGTTCAGTTCGAGGATGGAGTCGAGGGTGACGTCCAGGTCCAGGGCGATGCCCAGCAGGGTATCGCCCGCGACGACCTCGTACTGGTCGGTGGCGGCCTCGGGAGCGGGCGTGGGCTCGGGTTCTGGAGTCGGCTCAGGCGTCGCGACGGGCGTGGGTTCGGGGGTGGTGGGGACGGCCGTGGCGCGCACCGGCGTGGGCCGCGGGGTCGGGGTGGCGGGCTCGGGCGTGGCGGCCGGCTCCGCCGTGGGCGTGGCCGTGGCCACGGCGCGGACAGGCTCCGCCCGGCTCTCGCTCTCCGGAGGCCGCAGCACGAGAAAGAGGGCCAGGAACGAGCCCAGCACCAGCGCCGCGATCGAGCCTCGGTAGGCCCAGACCGAGGGGGCGGCGCGCTCGGGTGGTTCCGACTGGTGGGAGGCTCCCGGATCGTCGCTCACGGGAGCGAGCGTACCATCCCCCGAGGGCCACGCGCCCGCCCGCTCTCAGTTGGGGGCGGCCAGCGTGCGGCTGCGCAGTCGCCGGGGACGCCCCTGCTCGCGCAGTTGCGTACGAAACGCTCGCAGGCGCGCCTCGCCCCAGCCGCGGAAGCGCTCCGCCACCTCCTCGCCCGCGTTCAGCCGGTCGATGGCGAAGGCGGCGTAGGCGATGGCCGCGTGGCCGGCCCCACCCTCGGCGAGCACCTCGTCGAGCGCTTCGGGCAGCGTCGAACCCTGCTCGTCAAGCGTGTGCCGGGCGAGATACCGCAGCCGCGCCCGCTCCCCCTCTGGCGGGGAGGACAGCTCCAGCGCGATCGTTCCCGCCCACACGGAGAAGGCGACGGGGCGGCGGGGGAAGGCGTCGATGGGAAACTCCACCGCCTCGAGCTCGAGGAAGTCCGGCAGGACGCCGGTCGAGAGTTCGCGGCTGCCGGCGGTCGTGGCGATGGTGACGGTGGCCTCGCGGGGGGCGGCCAGGCTCAGGTCGGCGAGGGCGCGGGTGATGTGGCGGTCGAGCTCGGCGTCGCTCCAGCGGGCGGCGCTCGGGTCGAGGTCGCGCAGGGCGCTACGGACGCGGTCGCGGATGTCGGGGAGGGTCGTCATGACGGCCACGATGGCGCGGTCCCTCGCGGAACGCGAAGGCGTGCCTGTCACCTGTCCGCTGGCGCGCTAGCCGGAGGCGACGAGCCGGTAGCCCACGTTGCGTACGGTCTCGATGAAGGTGTTGCCGTGGATCTCGATCTTCGAGCGGATGCGCCGGATGTGGACGTCCACCGTGCGCGCGCCGCCGAAGTAGTCGTAGCCCCAGACGCGGTTCAGCAGCTGCTCGCGCGTGGAGACGCGTCCCGCGTTCATGGCCAGGTAGCGGAGCAGCTCGTACTCCTTGAAGGTGAGCACCACCGGCTCGCCCGCCACGGTCACGCGGTAGTTGGCGAGATCGATGGTAAGGATGCCGCAGCGCACGAAGTTCTCGGTGTCGATGCCGTGGCGGCGGTAGAGGGCGCGCTCCACGCGCCGGCGCAGCTCGCCGGGGGCGGCGGGCAGCACGATGAAGTCGTCGGCAGGGGAATCGAAGGGCATGCGGTCGAGCTGACCGGGCCCGCAGACGTGCAGCAGGACGAGGTCGTGTTCGCCGGAGGCGGCCGCCAGCCGGTCGATCGCGGCACTTGAGAGATCGCGCAGATCGAGCAGGAGCACACCCGCGAAGTCGCGCTCGATCTCGCCGAGGCGGGCGGGCTCGAGCACGGTCGTGGAGAGCCCCGCCCCCTCCAGCTCGGGCGTGAGCGCGAGCAGATCCTGCTGACCGCTGACGACCAGGACGGCGTTCACGCGCCCAAGTATAGGCAGCGGGTGCGCTCCGGCATCCGTCTGCGTGTTACCTACGGGTTACGAGTGCTAGGCGGCCGGCTCGATGATGGCGGACATGCTCCCCACGCTCAGCTCCATCAGCGGGTCGGGGCCGTACGCGTGAATCTGCTCCTGCTTCAGCAGGCACTCGTCCTTCGCCGCCGTCATCAGGATCGCCTGGCCCTGGCTGTCGACCACGGAAGCGATGCCGAAGGCCTTCTCGCGCGAGTAGCCGAAGATGTCTCCCAGCATGCGGATGACGTACTGGTAGGTGTGGCTGTCGTCGTCCAGCAGGATGAGGTGGCAGGGCTGCTCAAGCTCCTCCTCGACCTCGGGCTGCTCGACGATCTCGGGGACGCTGGGGGTGGTCACGAAGGCACTGTAGCGAGCGTCGGAGGGGGGCGGCAAGGCGGCGGCGCTGTCACCCGGGGGTTCGGGATCAGGAGACTGCCCGCCACCGTTCGCGGAATCTTCCCCCTGGAGTTCGCCCGTGACGGCTACCCCCTTCCCCCTCCAGCTTCGCGCCCTCGACCAGGACCGCCTGCGCCGCTACCGCGAGCACCTCACCTTCTACGAGGGCGACCAGTGGGCGGGACGCGCCCGCCGCGGCGAGCGCCGGCTCGTGCTCAACTACGCCAAGGCGTTCGTCGACAAGATCACGAGCTACCTGTTCGAGGGTCACGCGCTCCAGGTGCGCCCGCGCGATCTCCTCGACCGCGCCGCCGCCGATCGTGCCCGCGCGGCCGAGCAGGCCTGGCGCGCCGTGGAGGCGACCAACGGCCTCGAGCGGCTCGACTTCGAGACCGAGCTCGACTGCGCCGTGCTCGGCGACGCCGCCTACAAGGTCACCTGGGACGTGGCGGAGGGGCGCGTGCGCATCTCCGCGCCCGACGTGCAGGGCATCTACGTCTGGCGCGCCCCCGACGACAGCTCACGCATCGAGGCGGTCGCCTCGCAGTACGCCGCAGGCGGCTCGCCCCTCGCGACGGCCGCCCTCCCCCTCTCCCCCGCGGCCGTCGAGAACCTCGTGACGGAGCACTGGACGGCGGAGACGTTCGAGCTGTGGCGGGGGGCGGAGCTGGAGCGGCGCGAGGCGAACCCGTACGGCTTCATCCCCTTCGTCGTATTCCCCAACGTGAGCGAGCCGAAGCAGCCGTGGGGGTCGAGCGACATCGACCCGCTGGCCGAGCCCAACCGCGAGCTGAACCGCGCCTTCAGCCAGCTGAGCCAGATCCTGGAGCTTTCGGGCAACCCCATCGCCGTGCTCGAAGGGGTGGCCGGCTCGCAGGACATCTCCGTCGAGCCGGGCGCCGTCTGGGAGGTGCCCGAGCGCGCCCGCGCCTACCTGCTCGACCTGCTGCAGGGCGGCGGCGCGGCCCTCCACCGCGACTACATCGACCTCGTCTACCGCACCCTGCACGACCTGGGGGAATCGCCCCGCACGGCCTTCGGGCAGAACCCCGCGGGCCTGAGCGGCGTCGCCCTCAACGTCGAGCTGGACCCGGTCGCGCGCAAGGTGGCGCGCAAGCGGCTCATCCGCACGCCCGTCTACGAACGCCGCGCGATGCTTGCCCTGCGCCTGCTCGCGCGCTACGAGGGTCTGGCCATCGAGGGGCTGCAGGCGGAGGCGGTGTGGGGTCCGGTGCTGCCCGCCGACCGCTCGCGTCAGGTGGCCGACGAGCGCTCCCTGGTCGAAGCCGGCATCCGCTCCCGCCGCACCGCCGCCGAGCGCCTCGGCACCGACGACCCCGAGGCGGAGTGGCAGCGCATCCAGGAGGAGGGCGCCGCCCTCCCAGGGTAGGAGAGCGCTCGGCGCTGCGCGCCGTCGCTGAGGAGAGCGCGTCGCCATCGCGCCCCTGAGTGGGACCGCTGGTCAGAGGGCGGCGACCGCTCGCCTCTAGAAGTAGCCGAAGAACCTGATCGACTGGACGAGTTCCGTGACGAGCCGCATCGCTTCTTCGGAGATGTTGGATGCAGAAACTGTGACCCCTTGCTGCGGCCACTCGATCGCGACGGCTGCTTCCTCGTTTCCGATTACCAGCCGGAAATTGATTCCCCAGGCCGATCCCGGGTAGCCGGCATGCTCGTCCTCGCCCCACGTCTCTGTTGTCGCGATGACTCCTTCGGGGACCGCGAGCATCAGACCGGCGCCCCAGTGCACGAATTCATACTGCCCGGGGGCGAGGAGCGCTGGCACCTCCCTCATGCGAATCCAGGCCGGGGATTCGCCTGCATCGAATTCAGCGGTAAACCAGCCCGCCTCCCACCTGCTGACCTGGTAGGAATCCGCGATCGCATGAGCCACATCGCTGTGTTCCGGTTCGACGAAGGTCACGTTCGCTTCCTCCGCACAGAGTGTCGATCGGAGAGTCCCAACGACTTGCCCGGACATGTCGACGATGACCCAGGTTCGGTCCCCTGGGTTCAACTCCATCCTGACCGCGATGTCCTGGGGAACCTCCATCGTGATAGATGCCCAGCCTCGGCAATCCACAATGAACTCCAGCGTTTGATTCGCTGCCGCTGGTTCCGGGGTCGTGATGGGGGTCGGCGAGGGAGAGGGTGGTAGCTGCACACGGTGCTCAACATCGCCGCGGACGGAGACCAGCACGACAACCAGCACCGCGACGCCAGCCAGCGCCGCAGCGCCCGCACCCACCCAGAGGAGGGGACGCGTGAGGGAACCGAAGGCCGCTGGAAGGGCCAGGCGCGCGCCCAGGGAGTCTCTCTCGGTGGGGGGAGTCCAGGCCGCCAGTTCGTGGCGATCCGCAAGGCCGAGCTTGGCAAGCATGCTGGCGACGTGCGTCTTCACGGTCTCGGGGCTGAGACCCAGGCGAACCGCGATCTCGGCGTTCGTGCCACCCCGGCGCAGTTCCTCCAGCACGCGCTCTTCGGCGGGCGTCAGGACGCTCGGGTGACGTGGGCGGCCCCGGCCTCTACCCGGCACCCTGCCACGCTAGCAGCCGACCCCCGGAATTACATCACCCGACCGGGCTGGAGACGGCGCGGCCGAATGGGCGCGGGTCCAGGAGGAGGGCGCCGCTGAGTGGGGGCTGGGGTCGGGACCGACCAGCGACCACCGCCTAGAACGGCTTGAAGATGGCGAGCCAGGCGAGCAGGGGGACGCTCAGGACGAGGACCGTGCCGAAAACGAGGGGGACGCGGTCGTCGAGGATCTCGCGGAGCTCGTCGGTCACCTCGCCCTGCTTGGCGGCGATGAGCGCGGCCGTGCGCGCCCGCCGCAGCCCGAAGCCGAGGAGGGGCAGGCAGACCAGCCAGAACAGCACGAAGAGCCCCGTGAGCGCCGCCAGCCAGCCCTCGCGGGTGAAGTCGTACTCGGCCACCCCCCAGAAGAAGCCGGTCGCGCCCGAGAGCATGGCCCCCGGCAGGAGCACGCGCGTCTCGTTGTTGGCGGCCTCGACGAGCGCGTACATCTGGAACTGCACGTCCTTCGAGAGCCAGGCGCGCACGATCAGCGGGTAGGTCGCTCCCAGGCCCGCGCCCATCCAGATCAGGGCCAGGGTGTGAGCAATCCGCCAGCCGTCCACGCTAGCCGGCGGCGACGGCGGGGGTGACGGTCTCGGTCGTGGGGGCGCTGCGGGCGAGCCCGGCGGCCACGAAGGCGTGGAAGAGGGGATGGGGCCGGTTGGGCCGGCTCTGCAGCTCGGGGTGGAACTGCGTGCCCAGCATGAAGGGGTGGTCCGCCACCTCCGCGATCTCGGCCAGCGTTTCGTCGGGCGAGGTCCCGGCCACCACCAGGCCGGCGGCCTCCATCTCCTCGCGGTAGCGGTTGTTCAGCTCCCAGCGATGGCGGTGGCGCTCGTTCACGAGCCCTTCGGCGTAGCTCCCGGCGGCCAGGCTTCCGGGGCGCAGGCGGCAGGGATACCAGCCGAGGCGCATGGTGCCGCCCTTGGCCGTGATCCCCTCCTGCTCCTCGAGCAGGCTGATGACGGGCCAGGGCGATTCGGGGTCGAACTCGGTGGAGTTGGCCCCCTCCCAGCCGCACACGTTGCGCGCGAATTCGGTGACCATCACCTGCAGGCCGAGGCAGAGGCCGAAGTAGGGAATGCCCTGCTCGCGGGCGTAGCGAGCGGCGGCGATCTTCCCCTCCCAGCCGCGCTCCCCGAAGCCGCCCGGCACGACGATGGCGTCCACGCCCGCGAGCAGGGCCTCGGCGGGACGCGTCTCCAGGTCCTCCGCGTGCACCCAGCGGATGCTGATCTCGGCGTCGTGCGCGATGCCGGCGTGTACGAGCGCCTCCTTCACGGAGAGGTAGGCGTCCTGCAGCTCCACGTACTTGCCGACGATCGCCACCTCGAGGAAGCGATCGGGGTTGCGCTGGCGCTCGACCATCGCCTCCCAGGCCGTCAGGTCGTGGGCCCGTTGCTTCAGTCCGAGCCGCTCGAGCACGAAGTCGCCCAGCCCGAGGCCCTCGAGGATGAGGGGCACCGCGTAGATCGTGTCGACCGTCTCCAGGGGGATGACCGCCCTGCGGTCGACATCGCAGAAATCGGCGATCTTGGTGCAGATGTCGCCCGGCACGGGGTGGTCGCTCCGGGCGAGGATGGCGTCGGGCTGGATGCCCATGGAGCGCAGCTCGCTCACCGAGTGCTGCGTGGGCTTCGTCTTCAATTCGCCCGTGGCGCCGATGTAGGGCAGGAAGGTGACGTGCACGCTGAGGAAGTCGTCGTGGGGGACATCGTGCCGGATCTGGCGCATCGACTCGATGAAGGTCTGGCCCTCGATGTCGCCGACGGTGCCTCCCACCTCGCAGATGATGACCTCGGCGTCGCTCGCCTCGGCGGCGGCGTAGATGCGCGACTTGATCTCGTTCGTGAGGTGGGGAACGGCCTGGATGGTGCCCCCGAGGTAGTCGCCGTGGCGCTCACGGTCGAGCACGGCGCGGTAGACCTGGCCGCTGGTGACGGAGCAGGCGGCGGAAAGGTCCTGGTCGAGGAAGCGCTCGTAGTGGCCGAGGTCGAGGTCCGTCTCGGCGCCGTCGGCCGTCACGAACACCTCGCCGTGCTGGTAGGGCGACATGGTGCCGGGGTCGACGTTGAGGTAGGGGTCGAGCTTTTGGACGGTGACAGAGATTCCGCGGGATTTCAGCAGGCGCCCGATGCTGGCGGTCGTGATGCCTTTTCCGACGCCGCTGACCACGCCGCCGGTCACAAAGATGAACTTCGCCATGCCACTCCTGCGGTGGGGGTGCTCCCCGAATGCTACGAGCGTGGCCGGAGGGCAGTCAACGAACGGCGGGAGCGCGCCATTAACCTTTACGCGCGCCCTGCGTTATCACGGGTATGTTGCGCTCGACCGGGGCGGCTCACTATGCTCGCGTGCAGTGGTGGGGGCGGGCCGTGGAAACGGCGCGCAGTGGGAGCGTGTGTGGAACGGATGGCGCCCAGCGAGCTTGCTCCGGACTTCGACGAGCGAAAGGCCGTCGAGCAGGCGCAGTCGGGCGACCAGGAAGCGCTGAGCACGCTCTACACCTTCTACTTCCCGCGCGTGTATCGCTACGTGGCGGGACGCGTACGCTCCACGCAGGACGCCGAGGACGTGACCGAAGAGGTCTTCCTGCGGGTCGTCGCGAACCTGAAGCGGTTCGAGTGGCGGGGGTTGCCCTTCGGGGCCTGGATCTTCCGCATTGCGCGCAACGAGGTGGTCTCGCATGCGCGCCGCAGGCGCCGCCGGGGTGTGCCCGCGCAGCTTTCCGAGACGATCCCCGATACGCGCCAGGACCACGCGGCGGCCTACGAATTGCAGGCCACGATCCAGGTGGTGCGCGAGGCCACGGCCAGGCTGTCGCCGGCGCAGCGCGACGTGATCGCCCTGCGCTTCGGCGCCGGGCTCTCCGTGGCCGAGACGGCGAGCGTGCTGCGCAAGACCGAGAACAACGTGAAAGTGCTCCAGCACAAGGCCATCGCCAGGCTGCAAGGGATGGTCGCTGAGGAATGATGCGGCTACCGAAGTTCTTCCGCCGCTCGCCTGACCCGCAGGCCGAACTGTTCGCCGAGGCGCTCGCCCTCTTCGAGGAGGGCATGGAGATCGCGACCATCCTCGATCGCTACCCCGCGGAGGAGCAGGCCTGGCTGAAGCCGCTGCTCTCCACCGGCCAGATCATCGGGCGGGCGCTCGCGGAGGAGGAGGCGAGCTACTACTTCGAGGGCTCCCTGAAGGCGAGGGTGCTGGCGAGCGCCGAGCCCGTCATCGGCGGCGCGCCCGATCCCCCGTTGCCGGCGCCGGCCCGCTTCGGCCAGCTGGGCGCCGCCCTCGCCTCCGTCGCCGTGGTGGCGGTGGCGGGGATGCTGGGCGTGATCACTTTCGCCTTCATCACCGCCGGCGATTCAGTGCCGGGCGAGTGGAATTACGGCTTCAAGCGCGCCTCCGAACAGGCGCAGGTGCGCTTCGCCCAGGGCGATGATCGCATCAACGTGCACATCTCCCTGGCCCAGGAGCGCATCGACGAGATCCAGACGCTCGTCTCCCGCGGGAATCTCAGCGAAGACCACATCAACAGCTTCACGAACCAGCTCGAAGACATCCGCGAGCTCGCCGAGGAGGAGTCCTTCGATACGCTCCAGCAGGCCAGGGTGCGGGGTATCAGCGAATCCGCCGCGGCGGTGCTCGGCGAAGTCGAGGAGGAGCACGCCCCGGCCGCGGCCGAGGCCATCGACCAGGCCTACCAGGTGGCGGCCGCCGCAAGCGGGAAGAGCGCCACCGAGGTCACGCCGCTCGACACGCCTACCCCCGAGCCCACCCCTGAGCCGACACCGGAACCGACCCCCGCACCGACTCCGGAACCCACCCCTGAACCCACCCCTGAACCCGCGCCGGAGCCGACGCCCGAACCCACGCCCGAACCCACGCAGGAGCCGGTGGTCACGGTCGACGTGGAGGACGATCCGGAGCCACTGACCGCGCCTACGCCCGAGGCCACGGTCACGACCGGTGTCGAGGAAGACCCTGAGCCGCTGACCCAGCCGACCCCGGAGCCCACGCCCGAGCCCACCGTGACCACTGGAGAAGGGGGCGCAGCGGAGCCGCTCACGACGCCCACACCCACCCCCACACCGACGCCCACGCCCACACCCACGCCCACCCCAACGCCTCCCGCGGGTGGCGGCGGGGAGTAGCGGGCGCGACTAGCCCCGTCGGGCGCCTTCTCCGGGCCGATCGGCTTCGCGTGTATCCCAGCGTCGGAACTCCGCCAGCGCGGCCTCGTCGAAGATCTCGGAAGCGCGCTTCCACTCCTCGGCGGTGCGGGGCGGCACGCCGTGCATCAAGAGGCCGCGTAGCGCCACCTCCTGCAAGGCCTGCTCGTCCGCCTCGGGGGTGGGGCCGAGCTCCAGGAGCGTGTGCATCATGCGGTTCACGGCCGAGGCTTCGGGGGGCGTGATGCGCCCCGCCAGCGTCTCCTCGATCAGCCACCAGACGAGCGTGTGCAGGTCGCGCTCGCGGACCGCCTCGCTGGGTGGAGGCGGAGGCGGGGGGCCGCCTCCCGCCCCGCGGGAGGCGGTGTGGGCTTCGTGGGGGCAGCGATCGATGGGGAAGCGGCAGGGGGAACCGCCGCGCGTGGGCGCGCCGCAACGAGTCTCGGCCATGCCCTCAGCTTGCGCCGGGCGGGGCGGCAGCCCGAACCGGCCCCTGTCGCCCTACTCCATCACCAGGATGCCGGGGGCGGTCATGCGGATCCAGTAGACACGGAAGGGGTGGAGGCCGGCGAAGTCGTTCAGCTGGGCAGGCGAGCCCGGCAGGTAGGAGGTCCAGTCGCTGGCGAGGTTGTCGTAGTGGAGCGCCTGGTCGTAGAGACCCTCCACGCTCGCGAGGGCCTCCTCCACGGAGCGGGCCTGGCCGGTGTAGACAATCGCGTTCCAGCCTTCCACCAGCGCCAGCTCGCGGCCTGCCGGGGGCTCGGGATTGGGCGTGGAGATGGCTCCGCCCTCGCTGTAGATCCAGAACGCCTCGTACTGGGACAGTTCGGTCAGCGTCTGCGCGTACTCGGGCGCATCGGGGTAGTAGAGCAGCATCACGCCGCCGCCCTCGGCGTCGGCGTCCCAGACGGCGATGACCGACAGGGACGCGGGGAGGATGGAGGTGGCCTGAGGGAGGGACATCGTGGGCCCCAGGTAGGCGGCCTGGCTCCAGCCCTCGCCCAGTTCTTGCACCACCGTGGTGCCCGGCGGCGGCGCAATGGCGTTCAGGTCGTGCTCTTCGACGACGAGCGTCTCGTTTCGGGCGCTCCATGGGAGGGGCGCGCTGGCGGTGCGGTCTCCAACGAGAAATTCGACCTCGCGCCCGAGGGCGCCGCAGCCGGCGACTTCGGGCTCCGTCGCGACGCGCAGCGAGTAGCGCGCGAACCCGTTCGAGATCTCCGTCTCCGTGGCTCCGCACTCCACCCCGTCGATGAATGCGCGCACGGGTGTTCCCGCCGGGGCCCGCATCCACTCCTCGCGGGCGGCGCCGCTGACGGTCATGGGGACGCGTTCGAGGGCGGCCCGCATGTCGATGATGCCCGCGCCCGCCCAATTGCCCCCGTGGGGGGCGGGTGTGGCGGGGGCGGCGGAATCCTGGACGATGGCGATGTACTCCTCCATGGTGAGGTCGGGATTGCGCGCCATCACCAGGGCGAAGAGGCCCGTCACGATGGGTGTCGCAAAGCTCGTCGCGTCCCCCATCGTTGCGTAGGGCTGCGACAACAGGTCGGAACGGATGGTGCTTGCGAGGCTGTTCCCCGGGGCGGCCACATCGACGCCGCCGCCGTAGGAGCTGTACACAGGCCAGGTGTTGTCGCTGGCAGTGTCGCTGGCCCCAACGCCGATGACGTTGGGGTACTGGGCGTAAGCCGCGGGGAAGCCGACGCCGAGGGCGCCGTCGTTGCCGGCCGCGGCCACGATGATGATGCCCTCGGCCAGCGCCTCCTGGATCGCCTCACGCAGCACCGGGATGTCGGCTGCGGGATTGCGGGGCTCGCTGGCGAGGCTGAGATTGATGACGTCGGCGCCCATGCGGCGGGCGTAGTCGATGGCTCGCGCCACGTTGGTCATCTCGCCCCCCGGGTCGGCGCGGTCGGGCCCGCAATCCAACACCTTCAGGGTCATCAGGCGAACGCGCCAGGCCACCCCCGCGATGCCCACGCGGTTGTTCCCGCGCGCGCCGATGATCCCCGCCACCGCCGTGCCGTGTGAGCCGTAGTACGGGCCCTCGGGGTCGTCGACGCTGCCGTGGTCGTCCCAGACGTCGCCGGTCGGGGTGTTCGAGTCGTAGCCGCACTCCCTGATCCGCTTGGAATTGAGGGTGATGAAGCGGCATCCGTAGCGGTCATCGATGCACCCGTTGTTGTCGTCGTCGACGCCGTCGTTGTCGGCGTCGTTCATGTTCTGCCAGAGGTTGGGGGCGAGGTCTTCGTGGCTCAGGTCGATGCCCGTATCGAGCACCGCCACGACGATCGTCTCGGCGTTCGTCGTGATGTCCCAACCGCCCGGCGCTCGCACCGGCTCCAGGTAGAGCGTCTGCACGCCCCGGTAGAAGAGGTCGTTGGGCCCCGCCGCGGCGCTCACGGGCGCGTCGGCGGCCACGCTGAGGACGCCGGGCTGCTCATCGAGCCAGGCGCGGTAGGCCTCGGGCGCCATTCCCTCGGGCACGGGCAGCTGGCGGTAGCCGCGGGCCTCCAGGCTGCCGGGAGCGCCGTCCCCTCCCGCCAGGCGTACGCTTACCCAGTGGTCGGCGACGGGCTCACGTATGACGTCGCCGGGCTGGGCCGCGACGGTCGCGGCGAGCACGGCCAGCGCCGCCAGGACTCGGATCGCTCTCCTTGCCACGGCGCGCCCGCTCAAGCCTGGGTCACCGGCGTGGGCATGGAGTGAGGCTCCCCGGCGGTGTCACAGGCCCGCCCCTGGATGTTGCCAGGCCATCGCCCGCGAGACATGGCGCGACGGCGGTGGCAAGGTTTGTCTGAGTGTAGGGCAGCCGTAGCCTGTGCGTCCTGCCGGGGCCCGCTGAGGGTTCACGTCCGGGAAGGAAGGAGAGCAAGCGATGGCGCGTCAGCGGCCGAAGCCGCGAGCCACCCCCGACGATCTCGCATTCGGCGTTCACGCCTGCGAGCAGGCGCTCCGCCAGGGCGTCGCCAGGCGCCTCCTGCACGCCGAAGGGGCCGCCAACCGTCGCGTGGCCGCGCTCGTGGAGGAAGCGGTCGCCCAGGGCCTGCCGGTTGAGGCGGTCGAGCCCGAGCGCCTCGCGGAGCTGACCGGCGGGGGCGTGCACCAGGGCGTGCTCGTGCGGCTCAGGGGGCTGCCCGTGGCGGCGCTGCCGCGCGAGGTGAGCGGCCCCTCGCTGGCGCTGGCCCTTGATGGCGTCACCGACCCGCAGAACACCGGAGCGGTGCTGCGCGTTGCCGTGGCGACGGGCGTGGAGGTGGTGGTGCTGCCGGCCCGCCGGGGGGTGGCGCTCACGCCCGGCGTCCACCGCGCGAGCGCGGGCCTCAGCTTCCTCGCGCCCGTGGCCGCCCCCCAGAACCTGGCTCGCGCCCTGGCGCAGCTGAAGGAGGCCGGCTACTGGGTGGTGGCCGCCTCCCCGGGTGAGGGGGCCGCGGACGCCACCACCTTCGACTGGCCGGAATGCACGGCGCTCGTCCTCGGCGGGGAGGAACGGGGCGTGAGCCGCCTCCTGCGCGAGGCCAGCGACTTCCGCGTCGCGCTCCCCATGGATGGCCGCGTGCAGTCCCTCAACGTTGGTGTGGCCTGCGGCGCCCTGGCCTACCTCTGGCGCGCGCGCTGGCCGGCTAGAACGTGATCCGCCGCAACTGCTCGCCGCTGATCACGTAGCCGTAGCCGTCTCGCATGGAGAAGGCCGTCAGGTTCTCCAGGTCCTCGTGCCGGTACTGGCGCAGGAACGTGCCGTCGCGACCGAGGATCACGATGCGGTCCTCGCTCGCGTCGAGAATCGCGACCTCGCCGGCGAGGCCGTGCGGGTAGGGCGTGGCCCCGGCGGCCAGGGGCCTGTCGATCCCGCTCTGGCCGAGCACCAGCGTGAGCTCGCGGCCGATGCGGCGAACGGTCCCGTCCTCGCCCGCGGTCAGGATGTCGCCCCCGTCCTCCACCATCAGGTGACGGGCGTTCGCAAGCTCCGGGGCCTGGCGCACAACGTATGGCTCCAGGCTGAACCCCGAGAGGGTCGCGGCGAAGCGGAAGATGGCGGCGTTGGGGGCGTCGAGCACGTAGAGCGCCCCGGCGGTGAAGTACAGGTCCGTGATGGTGAGGCCCTCGGGGCGGGCGAACTCGACCTCCGTGACCCAACCCGTGGCGCTCCACGCCCACAGGGTTCCCCCTCCGTCGGCGATAAGCAGCGCGGCCCCCCCGGGGCGGGAGGCGTCGGCGTAGGTGATGGTGACGGGTGCCAGGGGCGTCTCCTCGCCCGTGGCGAAGACGGACGCCTTCTTGCCCGTCGAAAGGTTGATGGAGATGACCTGCGCACCTGCGGAGTCCAGCACGTAGGCGTACGAACCGCCGATCACCAGCTGGCGCGCGGCGATGGGCGCTTCGCCGAAGCCGCGCAGGTCGGCCATGGGGCGGACGGCGGCCGGAGCAACGATGGCGTTGAGGGCGGTGATCTCCCGGTCGACCTGTTGCAGTAGCTGCTCGCCGGCGCTGCGGCCGCCATCGAGCGACATGGCTTCGAGCAGGATGCCGCGGGCGCGGGTGAGCGCTTCACGGCGCACGGCGGCCCGGTCCACGGCGCTTGCCGTGGCGATCTCGCGCTCGGCCTCGTCGATGAGCTGGGAGAGCCGCGTCGCGTCGTCCTTCTCGAACACGTTGGGAAGCGTGGCCCAGCTGGCGATGCCGGCCAGCAGCACCGTCCCCACCACGACGATGAGCCAGGAGGGTGGCGAGAAGCCACCCGTGGTCGTGGCGCGGCGGCCGCCGCTGCGGCGACCGGCGCCCATGCTGCTGCGCACACGGACGACGGCTTCGCGGGCGGGGCCCTGGGTGGCCATGCGGCTGGAGCTGGGCACGCTCGCGCTGGCCGCGAGCTGCATGCGCCGGTCCGCCGCCAGCTGGCGCACCGGGGCGGCGCTCGTGTGGTGGGAAGCCACCGACGGAGGCGGCGGCTGCCGCACGCGCGCGACCTCGCGGAAGAAGCTGCCCCCCGTGGCGCCGCGGCCGGTGGCAGCGGGAAGGGGGGGCGGCTCGCCGCCGTCGCCCACCGCCCGCCTCAGGGGCCGCAGCTCGCGCGCGCGGGCAAGGGGCAGATCTTCGGGTAGCTCGGCGGCGACGCGCGATCGCGAGTCGGCCTCGGCAAGCCGCTTCCGCGCCAGTTCCAGGGCGGTGGCCTCGGGGCTGCTCTGAACGAAGAGGCTCCGCTGGAACCCCCCGGGAGCGTCGCTCGCGGGGGCCTCGCCACCGATGATGGGCCCCTCGTCGGACGCACCCGCGGCAGGCGGCCCCGGCGGCGGCAGGATCTGTTCGCCGCCCTCGGGAACCCCCACGAGCAGTACGGCGGCGTCGCGCAGGTGCGTGATGCGGCGGTACAGGTTGGGCAGGATCTCGGGCAGGGAACGGGCGAGGATGCCGCCCAGCTCCGCTTCGCTCAGGGTCTCGGTGACGTTCGTCGTGACCAGCAGCACACGATCGCCGGGAGTCAGCGTGAGGGACGTGAGCTGGGGTTGGCCGGGCTCGAGCCCGTTCATCGCCTCGGCGTGTTCGTCGTCCGGTTCATGAAGCGTGACCGTCTCGCCGGAGGCGTGGAGGATGCTGGCGGGGCCGCGCAGGGCGAGCACGATACGGTCGCCCTGCCGCGCCAGGCAGCCAAGCCCGAGTCCCACCAGGTGCTGCGAGATGCTGCGCGTGTTCCACTCCATGAGGGAGCGCTGGGCCTCGCCGAAGATCGCGATGAGCGCCCCGGTGAGGCTCAGGTTGAGCGTCTTCCAGGAGCGTTCGGCCTGCGAGACGAGGTGCCCGGCGAACTCGTTGGCGGCAGGAGTCGTCCCCTCCGCCAGAACGAACAGCTCGGAGCGCTCCGCGCCGGCGCCGTTCCCGTCGGCAATGCCGACCGTCGCGCCACGCTCTTGTGGTGCGTGGGCGACGATCGCAAACTGGCCGATCTGCAGGGGCTCGTTCAGGGCCAACTCCCGCGCTGCGGGACTCGGCGGTATGCGAGAAGACCCCATGCGCCCGGGGTCCCTCCCGCCTGGGCACAGCGCTGCTTGGTCGCGGACTATACGACACGGCCCCCGCTGCCGTAACGGGAGCTACGACTCCTTTGCGATCGCCCCCAGCAGCTCCATCGTGCGATCGGCGGCGGCCGGGTCGCTCCCCAGCTGGATGACACCAGCCAGCATCTCGTTGACCCCGAAGGAGGGCAGCGCGCGGATGCGCTCGACCACCGCTTCCTCGGACCCCTGGATGACGAGCGCGTCCGACATCGCTCGTGAGAAGGCGCCGTCAGCCGCCTCGGGGAAGCCCGCGTCCTGCCACATGGCGGAGTAGAACGGCAGCCGCGGGTAGAAGCCCAGTTGCGCCTGGGCCGCCTCCCAGACGGCGTCGGTGTCTTCCGAGACGACCACGGGGGTGTGGGAGACGAGCGCAGGACGCGGCCGCCCCGCCGCCCGCGCCCCTTCCTCCATGGCGGGTATCGCCACGCGCTGCTGGTGCGCGAGCGGGCTCACCCACGAGATCGCGCCGTCGGCCAGCTCGCCACAGAGCCGGTAGGCGTTGGGCCGCAGGGCCGAGGCCATCACCTGCACCTGCGTGGGCGCCTGCAACTGCGCTTCGCAATGCAGCCGCTCCCCGTGAAACTCGACCGAACCCTCCTTGAGGATGGCGTTCAGGATCGTCAGGTATTCGCGCAGGTGCTGGAGGGGACGCACGAACTCGAAACGGTAGGTGCTCTCCACCGCCGGCTTGTGGCTCGGGCCGACCCCCAGCTTCAGCCGCCCCGGCGCGAGCTGGTCGACGACCACCGCGCCCTGCACCATCGCCAGCGGGTGGCGGGGGAAGGTGGGGATGATCGAGGTACCGAGGCCGATGCGCCCGGTCTCGCCGGCAGCCGCGGCGAAGACAGCGAGGGGGTCGGGGGCGGGACCGCCGCTCGTGAGCCAGGCCGTGTCCAGGCCGGCGCGGTCCGCCGCCACGATGCCATCGATGAGCCCGCTCGCGTCTCGCGCGAGGATGTGCGCGCCGATCGTCAGGTTCTGCAAGGTGTCCCTCCTGGGCCCGGCTGCTCCGGGCGCTCGCGGACCATAGCACGCATGCCGACCCGCTCTCGCCGGAGCGACATCTCCCCCTCGGGCCTCTCCCCCTTCGCGGCGACCATCCCCTCACAACTTCCGAGGAGGATGGAATGCAAACGTATCTCTGGAACTACGGGAAGGCGGTGGCGGTGCTCCTGCGCGCCGCTGCCGGCCTCGCCCTGCATGGGGCTCTCCGTCCGCGCACGGACTGCGCCATCGAGGTGGCGACCGGCCGGGTGGCGCGGGCATGACCGGCGCCCAGATCGCGGTCGGCCGCAACATCGTCAACGTCGTCTCCGTGCTCGCCCTGGTGCTGGTGGTCTCGCTGCTGGGCCTCATCGCCCTCGGCGCGGTCGATGGCGACGCGGGTGTGCGCAGCACCCTCACGCACGTCCTGGAGACGGTCCTGGGTGTCTTCGTCGGTCTCGCCGCCGGCCGCCTGACCAGCACGGCCTCCGGCAAGCCCGCCCCGGCGGGCAGCTGACGGCTGGCGGGGCGATGCCTTCTGGGCGTCGCCCCGCTGAGCCCCCCGCGCGGGTACCCTTGGCGCGAAACCGACGACAGGGGGATGACGCCATGGAGAAGCTGGTCGATGGCGATCTCGGCATCGTGCGGGCGGGGCCCGCCGGATTCGGCAACAACATCTACATCGTGATCGACGAGGCCTCCGGGGAGGCCGCCTTCATCGACGCGCCCGACGAGGTCGAGAAGAGCATCGCCGCCGTCGAGTTTGCCGGCATCGAGCCCTCAACCATCCTGCTGACGCACTCGCACCAGGACCACACGGCGAGCATCGCCGCGCTCAAGGAGCGGTACGGCTGCCGTCTCATCGCCGACCCGGTCGAGCCCTGGATTCCCGAGGGCCTGCTCGACGAAGCGGTCACGGACGGCGACACCGTGAACGTGGGCGGTCTCGCCTTCGCGGTCGTCTCCATTCCCGGCCACACCCCCGCGAGTACCGCCTTCGTCCACGGCTCGCACGCCTTCGCCGGCGACACGCTCTTCCCCGGCGGCCCAGGACACTCTCGCTCGAACGAACTGCTCCAGCAGGAGATCGGCTCGATCACCTCCCGCCTCTACGCCCTGCCCGACGAGACGACGGTGTGGCCCGGCCACGGCGACAACACGACCATCGGCGCGAGCAAGGCCGAATACGCCGTCTTCGCCTCCCGCGACCACGCCCCCGACCTGCACGGCGACGTGCTCTGGCTGGAGTCGTAGGGAGAGCGCTCGCTGCGCTCGCTGAGTGGAGCGCGCGGGCTGTTGACTGGTCAGCTTCCACCGCGGCACAATGTCCGCACCGGTCCCGAGGAGAGTATTCTCGGGCACGACGCCCCCGCCGATTGGTGTGGGGCGTCTCTTCTTAGTGCCAGTTCGCCGGACGCCGCAACGCATAGCCCGCGGCGCTGGGCACTACATCAGGCAGTTGGCTGTTCCGGAGTGAATCGGCGCCAATGACCAGGGAGCTTGTCGCGGCCGCACGAAGCTCATTCGATCGTCTGTTCGGGGGGAAGGCGACGATGACTCGCTTGTTGTAGCGTTCCTTCACCGCGAGCACCGCTCCGGTCAGGTCTCCGTCTGCGGACACGACCATCGCAGTGTCAAAGGCGTCGGCGTGAGCGTCGCACAGCATTTCGACGGCGACGTTGACGTCGGTCATCTTCTCCTCGTAGCCCTCCCTTCTGGGAACGAAGTACCCGTAATGGATTGAGAGGTCGGGGAGCGTCGCCAACGCCTCCAGGTAGGTGTTCTGGCGGATTGGCTTGTCGGGGTCATCCGGCTTGGGCAGGACGCGCGCGGTGAAGTAGCGGACTGCTACCAGCACCTGCCCCGGACGCAGCAGCCTCTCCCCGAGGAGCTTCAGGTCGAGCCAGTAGTAACGTTTCCAGCCCTTGTCCCTGAGGCCGTAGAAGAGGTTGAAGCCGTCGACGTAGACAGCGACGCGCGGCGGGGTCATTGGCTCGGTCTCGCCTTGGGTCACGCCAGTATCTGAGACTATCGCAACTTTTGGTACCAGCAATCCGTGCCTGCCCACCCGACTGCGCAACCGCGCGGCGCTTTCCTCAGGCGGCCGGCGAGCGCGAAGTGGTCGAGCGCAAGAATCCCGCCGCCGCTCTCCTCAGCGAACGCGCATCGCGAGCGTGCAGTAGTCGAGCGTAGATGTCTGCGGCGGAGCGCTCCACTCAGCGAGCAACGCGAGCGCTCTCCCCAACCGCGCGACACTGCGCCCCCCTTCGCGTACGATCCTCGCTCATGGCGATTCTTTCTGAGACCGGCATCGACGAGGCGCGCATCCGTGCAGCAGTGGTCGAGGTGCTTGAGGCGGTGGGCGACGACCCCGCCCGCGAGGGCCTGGTCGGCACTCCCCGGCGCATCGCCGAGATGTATTCGGAGATCTTCGAAGGCCTCGCCCAGGACCCGGCCGAGCACCTCAAGGTCAGCTTCGACGTCGCGCATGATGAGATGGTCATCCTGCGCGACATCCCCTTCTACAGCATGTGTGAACACCACCTGCTCCCCTTCCACGGCGAGGCGCACGTGGGCTACCTGCCCGACGGTCGCGTTGTCGGCATCAGCAAGCTGGCGCGCGTGGTCGAGAGCTTCGCCCGCCGTCCCCAGATGCAGGAGCGACTGACGAGCCAGGTGGCCGAGACGATTATGGAAGCGCTCCTGCCCGACGGTGTAGCCGTGGTGGTCGAGGCCGAGCACCTGTGCGTGACCATGCGGGGGGCGCGCAAGCCGGGGAGCCGCCTGGTGACGAGCGCGATGCGGGGCCAGTTCAAGCGCTCGAGCGTGACGCGCTCGGAGTTCCTCGCCCTCGTCCAGGGTTCCGCGTAGCCCGCCATGCCCGACGCGGCGGAAGGCGCCGAGCCCACCTTCGCCGACGGGCCGCTGCCGCTCATCACGTCCGAGCCCTTCGAGGCCCTCGCGCCGCAGTGGACGGCGCTGCACCGCTCGATTGCGGGCGCCATGCCCTTCTCCCACCCCGTCTGGCACGAGGCCTGGCTCCGTCACTGCGGGACCGACGCCTTCCCCGTCTTCCTCGCCCTGCGCCCGCCCGCCGACGAAGACGGCGAGGCGCCGCTCGTCGGTGTCATCCCCCTCGACGTGGGGGGCGAGGCGCCGCGTTTCCTGGGCGACCCCGACCTGAGCGACCACTCGGGCGCCCTCGTCGCACCCGGTCATGAGCACGGGGCGGCCGCCGCTCTTGTGGAATGGCTCATGGAAGACCTCGCGTCGGGGTTCGCGGCGTGGGGACTCCCTGCCGCCGCTCCCCTCCGCTCGGCGCTCCTTGCCGCCGCCGAACGCTACGGCTGGAGCGTGAGCGAGGAGCCGGAGGCGGTCACGCCGACGGTCGAGCTTCCCGCCACATGGGAGGCCTACCAGGAAGCGCTCCCCAAGAAGCACCGGCACGAGCTGCGGCGCAAGCTGCGCAACCTCGAACGCGCGGGCGAGGTCGGGTTCGTTTCGGCGACCGCGCCCGGGGAGGTGGCGGCGGCGGTCGAGGGGCTGCTCGCGATGATGCGCGAGAGCCGCGAAACGAAGGCCGCCTTCCTCACGCCGGAACGGGAGGGCCTCTTCCGCGATCTCGCCGCCGGCCTCGGCGAGCACGGGCTCGCGCGCCTCTCCACGCTCACGCTCGATGGGCGCCCCGCCGCCCGCGTCTTCGCCCTCGAAGGCGGCGGCGCGACGATGCTCTACAACAGCGGCTTCGATCCCTCCCTGGGGTCGCTGGCGGTGGGTCTGCTCTCGAAGGCCCTGCTCGTGCGAGACGCCATCGAGCGCGGCCGGGAGGCCGTCGACTTCCTGCGCGGGCAGGAACCGTACAAGCGCCACCTCGGCGGCCAGCCGCGCGACATCGTGAGGGTGCTTCTGGCGCGGAGCTGAGGGCGCCGTCTTGTGGTTGGCTAGCTGGGGGAACGCCTCAAGACGGTGTTCGAGGCAATGCGCTCACGACGCTCAAGCGCGTCCGGAGAAATCGCCTCACGCGCTGCCAGCTCTTCGATACGTCTCCAGGGGTTCAAGGGCGAAGCGGGTGTTTTCCGCAGCACCCAGAGTTCTGGCCGCCGTCGGTCGAGGCGGCGGGCGATCTCTGGTGCGTGGATCATGAGGAGACCGGCGGCGACCAGCGGGTCGTTGTTCGTGTCCCGAAACACCACGAGCGTGAGGCGCGTCTGCCGCAGGACAACCATCTCCTTCGCCTGGTTGAGCATTCCCGCATCGAGCGTGATCAGCCCGTCGGCGCCACCGCGGCTTTTGATTTCTCGCAGAACTTCCCAGTCTTCGTGGTCTCTGGTCAGGTCAGGATGGACCTGCCGCAGGGGACGAAGGTCGATGTCCGGAAGGCCAGGAATGGAGGGATCGGGGAAGTCCTGATCCAGCAGGAAGATTGCCTTCCGGGACCGGCTCATGCAGCCAGTCTGGATTGGTTCCGCTGGAGCTGCCGCTCAAGGCGAATGGCGCGTCTGATAGAGGCCTCGTCTGCGTCGGGGTACAGCTTCCCGAGTTGCTCCAGCCGGAACCCGCGGTCCCACATGGCGCTCAGCACACGGGTCTCGATCCGGGTGTCGTGCACGTGGGGCTCGCCGGAGAGCTTGCCCGGGACGATGCTGATGCCCTGCGCTGGCGTCAGCAGGTGCGGTCCCACAATGCCGTCTTCGATCGAGAAGGGGTGCAGGATGTCCTGTATCACATCTCCGCTCACCCGCTGGCGCCACTCTGCCAGTGCCTCTGTGAGCATGCCCTCGGTCTCCACGTGGGGAGTGCCGGACGGATCCACGGACAAGGCAACGCTGTGGGAGGTGAGGGCCTGGCAGAGTGTCACTTCCTCTGCCTCGATCCGTTCAATGAGGCCCCGGACCTGTCTCATGGGAGTGGGCTTGCGTCCGTCCCGTGGGTGCCTCAGCCAGTAGACGGCTCGCGCGGCGACAAGATCGGACCACGACCAGAGCTTCACCTTCTCTGGTGAGACGCTTGGGATGACCACCTCTTGTCGCGCCCACTCGTAGAGGGTGCTGAGGGGCACTCCAGCCAGGGCGCTCGCACGAGCAGCCTCGTAGACGCCTCGGCGCAGCGCATACATAAGGCCATGATAGGCGCTACCCTATTCGGACGCTCATGCGAATCGCGCAGGTCTCCTACCACACGAATCCCGTGGCGCCGCTCGGGGGCCGCCACACCGGCGGCATGAACGTGTACGTGCACGAGCTCTCGCGCGAGGTGGCGCGGCGCGGGCATCAGGTCGACATCTTTACGCGCCTCGATGGCGAGCGTCCCGAGGTCACGACGCTCGCCCCCAACCTGCGGCTCGTGCAGCTTCCGGCGGGGCCGCCGGCGCCGCTCGAGAAGGCGCTGCTGACGCCCTTCGTGCCCGCCTTCGCCGCCGAGATGGCCCGCTTCGCCGCGGATGAGGGCCACACCTACGACCTCGTGCACAGCCATTACTGGCAGGCCATCGCCGCGGGCGAACCGTTCGCGCGGGCGCAGGACGCGCCTCACCTCGTCATGTTCCATACCCTCGGCGAGGTGAAGAACCGCGCCCGCATCTCGGAGGAGGAGCCGGGCGAGCGCATCCGCCGCGAACGCGAGCTGGCCGCCTCCGCCGACGCCATCATCTCCGCCTGCGGACACGAACACGACCTGCTCGCGCGCTACTACGACGCCGACCCCGCCCGCATGGTGAGCATCCCCTGCGGCATCGACACCGACCTCTTCCGGCCTCGCGACGGCGATGAGTGCCGCCGCGCGCTCGGTATCGAGCGGGAGCGCCCGGTGCTGCTCTGGGTGGGTCGCCTCGAGAAGCTGAAGGGCGTCGATATCCTCATCGACGCCGTCGCGCAGCTGGAGGACCCGGAGGTGCTCCTGCTGGTCGTGGGCGGCGACGAGCACGGCGACGAGCTTCGCGCCGAGCTTGAGGCGCAGGCGCGGGCGGCCGGCCTCGGGGGCGGGGTGCGCTTCACCGGCGCCGTCCCCCACGAGGAGCTCCCGGCGTGGTACAGCGCCGCCGATGTCTGCGTCGTGCCTAGCTACTACGAGAGCTTCGGGCTGGTGGCGGTCGAGGCGATGGCCTGCGGCACGCCCGTGGTCGCATCGCGCGTCGGCGGGCTCGTCTCGACGGTGACCGACGGCGTGAACGGCTACCTCATCCCCTGGCGCTGCCCCGAGCCATTCGCGGAGAAGCTCGAGGTGCTGATCCGCAACCCGGAGCTGCGGGCGAACTTCGCGCGCTCCGCCCGCGAGTCCGTCCAGCGCTTCCGCTGGGACGAGATCGCGCGCCGCATGGACGACCTCTACGAGGATGTCATCGCCGCCCACGCGGTCACGGAGGCCGTGGGATGAGCCTCGCCGATACCCTCCGCGGCGTGGGACGCTGGCTGTCCGGTCGCGAGTCGGAGCCGGAGCCCGACCCCAACGCCCTCGCCACGCCCGCTCGCGCGATGGTCGTCATGGCCCACCCCGACGATGCCGAGTTCGTCTGCGGCGGCACGGTGGCGAAGTGGTGCGCCGAGGGCGCCGAAGTCGTCTACGTCGTCGTTACGGGCGGCGACAAGGGCACGCACGACCCGGAGATGCACCCGGAGAAGCTGGCCGCCATCCGCGAGGAGGAGCAGCGCGCCGCCTGCCGTTCGCTCGGCGTGAAGGAGTGCGTCTTCCTCGGCCACCCCGACGGCCACACCATCGACGAGGAAGAGCTGCGCGGCCAGATCGTGCGCCTCATCCGCATCCACCGCCCCGACGTGATCGTGACCTGGGACGCCTTCCGCCGTGGCTTCAACCATCGCGACCACCGCAACGTCGGCGTCCTCACCGCCGACGCCGTCTACCCGCTCGTGCGCGACCGGCTCTACTACCCGCGCGACGAGGAGGACGGCCTCCCTTCGCACCAGGTGAACGAGGTGCTGTTCGCCGGCAGCGAGGACCCCGACTTCACGGTCGACGTGTCGGAACACTGGGAGACGCGACTGGAGGCGGTGCTCTGCCATGCCAGCCAGATCGGCGAGCGCACGCGCGAGGACTTCCTGCGCATGCGGGAGGAGATGATCGCGCGCCAGGGCCACGCCCGCATGGAGGAGCGCTTCCGTCGCTGGTCGATCCGCCGCGCCCCACCCCCGCCCCGCGAAGCCGCCAACTAGCAGGCGCGGAGCTAGCCCGCCGCTCGACAAGCCTACTGGAGGAAGCCCGATGAAAGCGCCCTTGCCGGTCCTTCTTCTGGGTCTCCTTGGGCTAGCGCTGTCACTGGCGGGCGTGGTTGTGCCCCTGACGGAGGTGACGGTCGAGCGGGCCGTCACCTCCGGCGAGGGCCCCTATGTCCTGAAGCCCGCCTACTACCACGATGTGTTTTCGCAGGCCCTCCCCCTCGTCGAGAACTGGCCGGTCGTACACGGCAAGTGGGTCTTCGCCTTCGCCCTCAACGTCGTCCCCTGCCTCCTTCTTGCGTTGCTGTGGCGGTCGCGATGGGCGGTTGTTCCCCTTCTGGCGAACGCCGCGGCCCTGATGGCTGCCTTCGTTGTTGCGGACCCCGCGAACCAGATTGCGGGTCCTGGACTGATCCAGGCCGGGGCCAGCGACGACTTCGTGTCGGTAAGCAGTACCAACATGCTCATCCCCGCCGGCTCAGTAATTTTGGGGCTCGCCGCGCTGGCCATGCTCGCTGGCGCTCGGCGGCCTCCCAGCGACCGCGAGCCGCCCAGCATCGCTCTTGTCCTCATGCTGGTCGGAGCTGTCATCGCCGTGAGCGGGCTGTTTCTTCCCCTGGCTTGTACAGAGGCGTTTCACCGCGACGGGCCGGTAATCGGCGTGTGCGCTGGCTACTTCACCGACGTGAGCGGCAGCATCTTCCCTGACAACTGGCCCGTTGAGCATGGGCGCTGGGTCGTTGCCGCGACCGGTCTGGCCGTGCTGGCAGTGGCTTTATTCGCGGTGTTCCGGGAGCGGAGGTGGCTGTCCGCTCCCCTGGCGTTGGTGGCGACCGGACTGTTGATAGCCGCAGTGGTAGTGACCTGGCCGGATGACGATGGAGACAGCGACACATCCGTCCCCGAAAACGCCTGGGGGCTCGCGGTCGTCCCTGTGGGCACAGTCATCGTCGCCAGCGGGGCTGCTCTCTGGCTCCTGCGGGAATCGGCCTTCGACTACTAGCGGCCAACCCTGCCCATCGAGAGGACCATCGTGGCGCCAGGTCCAGGCCGAAGGGGTGTGTTTGTGTTCGCTGCGCTCCCTAGCCCGCCTCGAACCCCTCCGCCCCGCCCCGCAGGGTGATGCTGCCTGCACGGATCGCGACCTCGCGTTCGACTGAGGCGGTGGCCGTCCCCAGCCGCCACCCCTCGATGCCACAGGCCTTGCCGACGGCGATGGCGCGCTCGGCCTCCGCCTCCGGCACGACCGCGCAGAAGCCGGCGCCCATGTTGTACTCGGCGTACATGGCGGCGGCGTCGAGGCTGGCGAGGCGCTGGATGACGGTGAAGATGGAGGGGACGGGCGGCAGCGCCTCGATCGCGAACCCGGCCTCGGCCTCGAGGCGGCGCAGGTTGAGGAAGCCCCCGCCCGTAACGTGGAAGAGCGCGCGCACGTCGAGCTCCCGCAGCAGGGCCATGGCGAGGTCGACGTACATGGCGGTCGGTTCGAGCAGCTCCTCGCCCAGCGTTCGCCCGAACTCCTCGACGTAGCGCTCCAATTCCCAGCCCGCCTCCCGGAAGGTGCGGCGAGCCCGGGTGAAGCCGTTGCTGTGGATGCCCGACGAGGCGAAGCCGACGAGCGCATTGCCCGGTGCGACGCCCGCGCCCGTGAGGATGCGGTCCGGCGCGACCAGCCCGGCGCAGGTTCCCCCCAGGTCGAAGGCGCGCCCCGGGGTGGGGCCGCGCAGCATCTCCGGCACGTGCGCCGTCTCCCCGCCGGGGATGGAGATGCGCGCTCGCCGCGCGCCCTCGCGCAGACCGGTGGCGATCTCCGCCAGGAAGGCCTCGTCCATCTCCTCCACGAGCACGCAGTCGACCATCGCGATCGGCTCCGCGCCCACGCAGACGATGTCGTTCGCGTTCATGGCGACGCAGTCGATGCCGGCCGTGTCGAACTTGCCCAGCGCCTGGGCGACGAGCGCCTTCGTGCCGATCGTGTCGGTGGCGAGGGCAAGCGCCTCCGGCCCGCCCGTATCGATGACGGTGGCGTAGTGCCCGAATCCGAGGAGAGGCCGCGCCCGCCCGGAGAAGGCGAACGTCTCGGCGAGGAGTTGCAGGCCCTCGGGGAGGGTGTCGGCGCCGGCGTCACCTGGGCTGGCGGTCACGCTTGCACGCTACCACGTTCCCCCGCGGCGGGCTCCCGTGGCGGCGCTCGCGAAACATGGTTGAAACACTGAGCCGTCAAGATACGCTGCACTCAAGCGGATGCTGTCCTGCCGCCTGCCCCGGGCGCGTGGGTCTGCGCGGGGGGTGCGCGTGTTCGAACTCGATACTGGCAACACGGCCTGGATGCTTGCCGCCTCGGCCCTGGTGCTGTTCATGACGCCGGGGCTGGCGTTCTTCTACGGCGGGCTCACACGGAACAAGAACGTCGCCGGCACGATCATGCACTCGTTCATCACGATCGGGGTGGTGGGCGTGCTCTGGGCGGTGGTCGGCTACTCGCTCGCATTCGGGCCCGACCAGGGACTCGGCCTGATCGGGAACCTCGACCACTTCGGGCTGCGCGGCGTTGGCGTCGAGTCCGGCGCGAACGGCGTGCCCGACCTCCTCTTCATGGCCTTCCAGATGATGTTCGCCATCATCACCCCGGCGCTCATCACGGGCGCCTTCGCCGAACGCGCCCGCTTCGGGCCGTTCCTTCTCTTCATCGCTCTCTGGTCGCTCATCGTCTACGCCCCGATCGCCCACTGGGTGTTCGGCGTGAACGGTTGGCTCAACACCTTCTCCGGCGAGGGCGTTGCCGCCGACATCGGCATCAACGGCCTCGACTTCGCCGGTGGCATGGCCATCCACGTGAACGCAGGCGTGGCAGCCCTCGCGGCCGTCCTCGTCTTCGGCAAGCGCCGCGGCTACGGCACCGAACCGATGGAGCCGCACGACATCACGATGGTGGTGCTGGGTGCGGCCATCCTCTGGTTCGGCTGGTTCGGCTTCAACGCGGGCAGCGCCGTGGGCGCCAACGGCCAGGCCGTCTACGCCTTCGTCAACACGAACGTGGCCACCGCCATGGCGGCCCTCACCTGGACGCTGATCAGCTGGAAGGTTACGGGCAAACCGAGCGTGGTGGGGGCCGCGGCCGGCGCCGTCGCCGGGCTCGTGGCGATCACCCCCGCCTCCGGCTACGTCGAACCCATGGAGGCGCTCGCGATCGGCTTCGGCGCGGGCCTCTTCTGCTACTTCGCCGTCCGCTTCCGCCAGCGCATCCGCTTCGACGACTCCCTCGATGTGGTCGCCGTCCACGGCATTGGCGGCCTCTGGGGCGCCCTCGCGACGGGGCTCTTCGCGACCGCCGCCGTGGGCGCGCCCGAGTTCCGCGAGGGACTCATCCACGGCGAGTGGCGCCTGCTCTGGGACCAGGTAATCGGCATCGCCTCAGTGGGCGGCTACTCCTTCGTCGCCACCTACGGCATCCTCAAGGTGCTTGACATGATCTTTGGCGTGCGCGTCTCCGAGGAGGACGAGGAGGTCGGCCTCGACGTGACGCAGCACGGCGAGCGCGCCTACCAGAGCGACGAGGCCGGTATCGCCATCCCGGTCGGTATCATCGAACCAGCGCCGCAGCCCGGCGAGCCGGAGAGCGGCAGGAGCGAATCATGAAAAAGATCGAGGCAATCGTCCGCCCGGAGCGCCTGCACGAGGTGAAGAGCGCCCTCGATGAGCAGGGCATCCACGGCCTGAACATCATCTCCGTCACGGGCCGTGGGGCCCAGCGGGGCATCGCCCACCAGGGCCGCGGCGGCGAGACCATCGTCGTGGACCTGCTGCCCAAGGTGAAGCTCGAGATGGTGGTGCGCGACGAAGCCGTCGAAACCGCCATCAGCGCCATCATCGAGGCCGCCGGCACGGGCAACATCGGCGACGGCAAGATATTCGTGATTCCCGTGGAGGAGGCGATCCGCGTCCGTACCGGGGAACGCGGCGACATCGCGCTCTGAGCGCGCGCCACATCCAGCCGTAACACGAACTTCATCGCCGGACGTTGCCTCTATGCTCCCCGGCTGGCGATGATCATTCCCGCATCCCCGTGCCCGCGCGGGCGCGCCAGCACCGGACCCACGAGGTGACCCAATGACTCCAGAAGATGTTGAACAGCTGATCAGCGACGAAGGCGTCGACATGATCGACGTGAAGTTCACGGACCTGCTCGGGACGTGGCAGCACTTCTCCGTGACTCCGCGTGAGTGGAGCCCGGACGTGTTCACGGAAGGGCTCGGCTTCGACGGGTCGAGCATCCGCGGCTTCCAGGGCATCCAGCGTTCGGACATGATTCTCATCCCCGATCCCGACACCGCGGTGCTCGATCCCTTCGCGAGGCACACGACCCTCAGCATCATCGCCGACATCAAGGACCCCGTGACCAGCGAGGGCTACCACAAGGACCCCCGCGCCGTCGCCCAGCGCGCCGAGGAATACCTGAAGCTGACGGGCGTGGCCGACGAGTCGTACTGGGGGCCCGAGGCCGAGTTCTTCGTGTTCGACAGCGTCAGCTACGACTCCGAGCGCGACCAGTCCTTCTACCGCGTCGACTCCGTCGAGGCGGCCTGGAACACCGGCGTCGACATGGAGAGCGAGGGCGGCCCCAACCTCGGCTACAAGACGGAGCACAAGGAGGGCTACTTCCCCGTTCCACCGCGCGACACGCTCCAGGACATCCGCACCGAGATGGTGCTGGAGATGCAGAAGGTCGGCATCGAGGTGGAGATCCACCACCACGAGGTGGCGACCGCCGGCCAGTGCGAGATCGACATGCGTTACGCCCCGCTCGTGAAGATGGCCGACAACCTCCTGTGGTACAAGCACGTCGTCCGCAACGTCGCCCGCCGCAACGGCAAGACGGCCACGTTCATGCCCAAGCCCGTCTTCGAGGACAACGGCAACGGAATGCACGTCCACCAGTCGCTCTGGAAGGACGGCACGAACCTCTTCTTCGACGCGGACGGCTACGGCCTCATCTCGGAGACGGCGCGCTACTACATCGGCGGGCTGATCAAGCACGGCGCCGCCCTCATGGCCTTCTGCGCGCCCACGACGAACTCCTACAAGCGGCTCGTGCCCGGCTACGAGGCGCCCAACGTGCTCGTCTACAGCGCCCGCAACCGCAGCGCTGGCATCCGCATCCCGATGCTCTCCTCGAACCCGAAAACGAAGCGGCTCGAGTTCCGCTCGCCGGACCCGACCTGCAACCCGTACCTCGGCTTCTCCGCCATGCTCATGGCCGGGCTTGACGGCATCGCCAACCGCATCGACCCGGGCGACCCCGTCGATAACGTCGACCTCTTCGAGATCGACCCGCACGAGCACGGCTATCCCGTGCTCCCCGGCTCGCTCGGCGACGTGCTCGATGTGCTCGAGGCGGACCACGACTTCCTGCTGCAGGGCGAGGTCTTCGACGAGGACCTGATCCAGACCTGGATCGACTACAAGCGCGAGAACGAGGTGGCGGCGGTCGACATCCGCCCGCATCCGCACGAGTTCTCCCTCTACTTCGACGCCTAGGCGGGCTTCCCGCACTGGGCTCAGACAGAAGGCGCCGGCTCCCGGGCCGGCGCCTTTTCTTGCGAAGCGGTACTGAAAATTCGCAATCAAGAACGTTGGCGTCCCGCCGTGCCTACTTGCGGGTGCGTCACGTCGCGCTCATCATCGCCACGAACTTCAATGCCGGACGCCGCATAATTGACCACGTTAGAACGCAAGTTCTAGGCTGGTCGTAACAGGAGGCCGCTGTGACGACGTTTGTGGCCGACTCTCAGCCCTCCCCTTCCTTCGCGGGCATCTACGACGTCCCCGAGGCCGCCAGGTACATCAAGGGCGCCCTCAACGCCAGTGTGGTGTACCCGGTGCAGTCTTCCAAGATGATCCGGTGGATTCGACGGGGGATAGCCTCCCCTGACCTTGTCGATACTCCCGGACGCGAGCTGCTGATCGGATTTGAGGACCTTATCTCTCTGCGCGTGGTGTTGGCCCTTCGAGCTGCACGGGTCAGGTGGAAAGACATCGACCGGGCGGAGGTATGGTTGCGAAAGCACACGGGCACCCAGCGACCGTTTGCGACAGAGACCCTGTGGGCCGGGCAAGGGCACGTCGTCACGGAGCTGCGAGACCAACTGGTAGCCGCGAGTTCTCATGGGCAGTTGGCCTTCGACATGCTGCGTGACTACCTGATCCCCGTGCACGGACTGCAATTCGATGAAGAAACGCACATGGCCAGTGCGTGGGAAGCCGCCAGTGGAGTCGTACTGGAGCCCGATGTGCAGTTCGGCTCCCCCTGTCTGAAGGGGACGCGCATCCCGACCAGAACACTAGCCGGAATGGTCGAGGCAGGTGATGCGGAAGAGTGGGTGGCCAAGGCCTACCGAATCTCTCCGGCAGAAGTGCGAGCGGCATGTGAGTGGGAATCCCGTCTCCGAGCCGCCTGAGCCAGGTTTCCTGCTCGACGAGTCTCTAGCACCCCGCGTTGCCGAAGCGTTGCGCGCCGTCGGGTACGACATTCAGGATGTCGCAAGGGTCTTCGACCCAGATGGCACGCGGCGGTCGGCAGGCATCACGGATCCCGAGATTATCGAGTGGTGCCGGACGACCGGGAGGGTGTGGATTCATGCCGACGATCGGGCCAAGAAGCAGCATGCAGCCCACTTGGTCAGGAGCGGGACTCGCACGCTCTGGATTCAACGGCCGGGTGGCAAGATGACAGCGCGGGAGCAACTACGAATACTGGCGTTCGTCCTGCCCAAACTGCTGGATAACTTTGCGGAGAGTCCGGGCATTCGGCACTACAAGGCAACGGCTACCAACCCCCTGACCACGCCTCGGCTCAGCCGCGTACGGGTCTGAACGCGCTAGGGACAGTCTGAACAACTCGCCAGAGCGAGTGAGCAGATGCGATCATGGGGCGCGAACCGGAGAGGGAGGGCGCCCCCATGCATCAGCCGACGTTCGCCAGCGTGGAGTTCGAGCAGAAGAAGCGGAAGACGCGCCGTGAGTTGTTCCTCAAACGCATCGACGGCCTCGTGCCCTGGGATGAGTTGGAGGGGCGCATCGAGCCGCACTACCCCAAGGCGGGACGGGGACGGCGGCCCTACCCGCTGGCGGTGATGCTGCGCAGCCACTGCGTCCAGCTCTGCTACAACCTCAGCGACCCCGCCATGGAGGACCTCCTCTACGAAGCCGAGTCGGTGCGCCGCTTCTGCGGTCTCACCCTGACCGAGGCCATTCCCGACGAGAGCACCATCCTCCACTTCCGCCACCTGCTGGAGCGCCACGACCTGGGGACGAAGCTGTTCGAGACAATCAACGCCCACCTCGCGAAGCGCGGCCTGCGCCTGCGCGCGGGCACGATCGTGGACGCCAGCATCATCGCGGCGCCCTCCTCGACGAAGAACCGCCAGCGCGCGCGCGACCCGGAGATGCACCAGACGAAGAAGGGGAACGAGTGGCACTTCGGCATGAAGCTGCACATCGGCGTGGACGCCGACAGCGGGCTGGTGCACAGCATGAGGGCGACGGCGGCGAACGTGGCCGACGTGACGGAGGCGCACCGCCTGCTGCACGGCGAGGAGCGGGAGGCGTACGGCGACGCGGGCTACCGGGGCGTGGAGAAGCGCCCGGAGCAGGCGCGGTCGGAGGTCGAGTGGCGGGTGGCGCTGCGGCCCGGCCGGAGGCGGCTGCTTGAGCCGGGGAGCGAGGCGGCGCGGGCGGAGCGGGAGAAGGCGTCGCTGCGGGCGAAGGTGGAGCACCCCTTCCTCGCGGTGAAGCGGCGCTTCGGCTACGACAAGGTGCGCTACCGTGGTCTGGCGAAGAACCGGGAGCGGCTGGCGCTGCTGCTGGGCTTGACGAACCTGCTCAGAGCCGAGCCCCAACTCGCCTGACCCGGGGAGCAGTGCGTTCCGCGCGCTCGTCGAAGCGCGACGGGAAGGCAACAGAGGCCCCCGCCCTCCCCCGACCCCCTCCCCTGCGGCCCTCCTTGTCCAATACAACCTGCTGCCGGAGCAAATCGCCGGCGCCAGTCTACTTGCTCAGAGGATTCCTAGCTGGTCGACGGCCCCGTGCGTGGCCCCCCGTACGGCGACGATCCCGATTGAACGCGGCGGAGGTTCCGAAGGGTGGAGCGCACTGCGAATCACGGAACCAGTACCGTCGGCGCCGACAAGCAGGTCCCCCTCGGCGACGTCGCCGCCTGCCGTCTGCAGGACGACGCGTTCGCCGGCCGTCCTGAACCCGGTGATCTCGTGGTCGAGCGTCAGCGCGTCGAGCCCCACGGTTTCAAGCAAGGCGCCGTGGACGGCGGGGCGCAGCGCCACGACGATCGGCCCGCCAAGCGCCTCCTGTGGGGGAGCCATCGCCCGCTTGAGGAAGGAGCCATTCATCCGTCGGGCTTCGCCACGCACGGGCACGAACCCTCGCTCCAGCACCACCTCCGCGACGCCTAACTCCCGCAGCACTGCCATCGCGTTCGGCGCGAGCAACAGTGCGAACCCAAGCTCCCGCGGCGATGGCGAGCGCTCGAAGATGCGGATGTCCCAGCCCGCCTGCCGCAGGGCGATCCCGGTGGCCAGCCCGCCGATCCCGGCCCCGACAATGAGGGCGGTGCGCGTCACGCGCTGGGCGCCTGCTGCGTCCAACTCGCCATCGGGTAGAGGGTGCGCCTGGCGATGCGCCAGCCGTCGTCCGTGTGTACCGCGCGGTCGATGTAGGTGAGCAGCACCACGAACACGTCCCCGGTCGGACCGAGGTGCGAGGCGTGCATGTAGGTCGACATCTCCGCGCTCTCGCCATCCTCGCCCGGCACGATGTTGACGCTCCCGATCAGGTGCTGGGTCGCCACGTGCCCGGCGCCCCGGAACGTGCCCTCCACGAACCCGACCCACTCGTCGGGACCCGTGCGCTGCGTTTCCGGGTTCCCCGCGATCGAGATGTCGGCGTCCGGCAGGAACGTCTGCTGGTAGAGGGCGCGGCCCGTTTCGGGCTCGTCCCGCCCGATGGCGTCCGTGCCGAGCGCGTAGTTCACGGCCAGCTGCCGAATGGCGCTCTCCACGGCCGGCCAGTCGGGACGGTCGCTGCCGCCGGCCGTCTGCAGAACGCGCGGCGTCTCGTCGCTCATCAACCCTCGCCTTCGGCGCGCGGCTCGCGGCCGAGCTCCTTCATCACCGCCTGGAAGGTGTCGTACTCCTGGGCGCCCACGATCGCGTACTCCTCGTCGAAGATGAACGTCGGCACCGAGCGCACGCCGGCCATGCGCGCCCCCTCCACTGCCTCCTCCACGCGCTCCCGGTAGACACCGTCCTCCAGTGCCTGCCGCAGCCCCTCCCCGCGAGTCCCGGCGCTCTCCGCGATGCGCACAAGCGTGTCCACATCCCCGATGTCATCGAGTTGCTCGAAGTACGCCTCGAAGACGGCGCGGTGGAACGCCTCCGCCGCCAGGCCGTTGTCCGCGACGTACTCCGCTGCCTGGAGCGAGAGGAGCGAGCTCGATCGGTGCGTCCGGCCCTCAACGAACTGGATGCCCGCCGACTCCGCGCGCTCCTCCATGTAGGTGCGAGCCTCGGTCCGGCGCCCGGAGGGCGGCGGCTGCGGGCGCCCCTCGGGGGGAACGGTCGCGTCGAGCAGGTACGGCGCGAACTGTACGTCTACCCCTCCGTACTCCTGCTGCAGACGGTCGACCTCACCGAGGCCGAGGTAGCACCAGGGTCAGACGAAGTCGGAGACGATGGTAAGGGCGGTGCGGGCCGGTGTTTCGCTCATGCCACGAGTATACGGAGCCGCGCTTCGGCGGGTCCTACTCCCCGCCGGCCGCCCCCTCGGTAAGCGCCTCTCGCGCACCGGTCTCGCCGAGCCCGAGGCTGGGGAGAGAGCGGCTCAGCCACCCCGGCAGCCACCAGTTCGCGTCGCTCATGAGCTGCATGGCCGCCGGTACGAGGATGAGCCGTATGATCGTGGCGTCGATGAAGATGGCCACCGCCAGGCCGATGCCGAACTCCTTGATCACGCGCTGGTCGCTGAGCGCGAAACTGAGGAAGACCGCCACCATGATCGCCGCCGCCGCCGAGATCACGCGGCTCGTGGCGGAGAGGCCGCGGGCCACGGCCTCGGCGTTGTCCCCGGTTGCCAGGTACTCCTCCCGCACACGGCTCACGAGGAACACCTCGTAGTCCATGGAGAGGCCGAACAGCACCGCGAACATCATCATCGGCAGGAACGACTCGATCGGCCCGGTCCCCTCCAGCCCGAGCAGGTCCGCGCCCCAGCCCCACTGGAAGATGGCGACGAGGATGCCGTAGGCCGCGCCCGCCGCCAGCACGTTCATGATCGCCGCCTTGAGCGGCACCAGCAGCGAGCGGAAGACCACCATCAGCAGCAGGAAGCTGGCTCCGATAACTGCGCCCAGGAAGACCGGCATACGGTCGCGGACGCGGTCGCCGATGTCGATGAAGATCGCCGTGGCGCCGCCCACCAGGGCCTCGGCGCCGGTGTCGCCGAGGAGCTCGGGCAGGCGCTCGCGCAGCCGGTGGACCAGCTCGTCCGTCTCCTCGTCCTGGGGAGAGCTGCCGGGAATCACGATGATGGTCCCTGCCGAGCGCTCCTCGTTGAACACGGGGGGAGAGACCCTCACGACGTTCTCGAAGTCTGCAAGCTCCGCCGGAAGCGTCTCGAAGGCGTCTGCCTGCTCGCTCGTGTCCAGGGCGGCGCCGATCAGGATCCTCCCGTTGAAGCCCGGGCCGAAGCCCTCGGCCAGCAGGTCGTAGGAGCGCCGCGACGTGAGCGAGGTGGGGTTGCTGCCCGCGTCGCTCGCCCCGAGCCGCACATCGAGCGCCGGGTAAGCCAGCACGAGCAGTCCGGCCGTCGCGACGACAAGCCAGAGCCAGGGAGCACGCTGGATCAATCGGCTCAGGCGGTAGCCCATGCCGCCTTCGTTCTGGATGGCCGAGGTCCGCAGTCCCGGCAGGGTTAGCCGGTTCACACGGTGGCCCACGACTGCCAGGATCGCCGGCAGCACGAACAGCGCCACGATCGCTGCCAATGCGACCGACAGCGCCGGTCCCATTGCCGTCAGCGATAAGAGTGGGACGCCGATCGCCCAGAGCCCCATCATCGCGATGACCACGCTGCAGCCCGCGAACAGGACCGAGTGTCCTGCCGTCGATGCCGCCTCCACGACCGCGTCGGGGACCGTCAGTCCTTTCGCCAGCGCCTCCCGGAAGCGGGTCACGATGAGCAGCGCGTAGTCGATGCCCACGCCGATGCCGATCATCGCCGCGAACTGCGGTGTGAAGTCGGCGAAGTTCACGAACGATGCCCCGATCCCGATCAGGAAGAAGGCGGGAATCAGCGCAAGCAGCGCCGTCAGGATGGGCAGGCCCGCCGCCGTCACGGAGCCGAAAGCGATGAGCAGGATCACCGCCGCCGCGGCAAGCCCGACGAGCTCCGCGCTCCCCGGCGCCTCGCGCTCGCCCGCGGTCGCGACTATCCCGCCCAGCTCCACCTGCAGGTCCTCGCGCGAGGCCTCCTCACGCCAGTCGAAGAGCGCAATGATGCTGCCCTCGTCGACTTCGCTGGCGCTGGTTTCGTACTGCGCCGTGATGCGCGCGATCGTGCCGTCCGGGGAGATGCGTCCCGGCTCCTCGTAGGGCGAGGTCACCTGCAGGACCTGTGGCAGCGCCTCAGCCTGCGCGATCAGCGCCTCGACCTCGGCCCGTACGGCAGGCGTCTGCAGGCCCGCCGGGGCGCGGATCACGATCTCGGCCGTATCTCCCGCGACTCTGGGGAAACGCTCGTCCAGCAGATCAAAGAGCATCTGCGACTCGGCCCCGGGCAGTGTGAACCCACCCGTGCCGAACTCGCCCCGCGCCGTTGTCCAGATCGCCCCGCAGGCGACCACGGCCATTAGCGCCCCTGCGATCACCAGCCAGGGGTGGCGGCACGCGAAACGCGGCCAGCGGTCGAACAGGAACGAGCGCTTCTCTGGTTCCGCGGCCGGCTCCCAGGCCACGGGCGCCTCGGTGCTGGCTGTGGCCCGCCGCACCGGCGCCGGTCGGGCGCTGCGGCGCGCCGGACGCGACTCGCGCTCGCCGGTCAGCGCACGCCACGCCACCACGATCGCCCCGCCAACGAGGGCGAGGCCCAGGAGCCCTGCGAGGAGACGCCCGAAGGCGTTCATGCGCTCACGCCCCGCGATGCCGGCTGGACGGACGCGCTCAGGCGCGATGGCTCACGGTTGCGAAGGCTCAACTGCATCTGGAACACAGCGGCGTGGCCGCCGCCGAATACCGTAGCAGGACGCGCGTTTGCGGCCACCCCCGGCGGATGTCGGACCAAAGCCCCGACATCCCGTGTCCCGGACGCCCCACAGCGCCCTCCGCCGCTGACCGCTCCGCTCGGGACCGTTTCTTCAGCAGCCTGCTAAGGGCCCTCGCTGACGGCGATGGTGACCTCGCCGCCCGGCTCCTTCTCGACACCGGCGATGGGCGCTTGATCGACGACCGTGCCTCGGGGGTGCTGCTCGTTGCGTTCGCGGACGACCTTGACCTCGAAGCCCGCTTCCTCCATGGCGAGGCGGGCGACTTCCTCGGGCTGGCCGATGACATCGGGCACCACGCCACGCTGGACGTCGAGGCCACTGCTGGCGGCGGCCTCCTCTTCGGCCTCGGGGGTGGGGGTGAAGGTGGGCGCGGGGGTGGGCGTTGGTTCGCTGCCATCGCCGCCGAGGTTGGCGATGAGGACGGCGGCCACGATGACGAGGGCGGTGACGCCCACGGCAACGGCGGCGATGACGCCCATGCGGGCGAAGGAGGGGGATCCAGCCCCGATGCGGCGAGTGGGAATGGCGACGCCGATGTCGACGCCGATCATGGGTTCGTCGGGCACGCGAGAGCCGAAGAGGGCGGACGGTCCCCGTCCCGCGCTTCCCCCCTGGGGCGGGGACCCAGAGGGGGAGGGGACGCCCGGCGGAGCCTCCTGGGGGAAGCGGGCGAGGAGCCTGGCCGTCTCCAGGCCGAGGTACTGGGAGTAAGAGCGCAGGAAGCCGCGTGCATAGACGGGCGCGGGGATGATGTCGAAGGCCTCGTCCTCAAGCGCCTGCAGGTAGCGGCGGGAGATGCGGGTGTCGCGCTCGGCGTCTTCGAGCGTGAGGCCGCGCTCCTCGCGAGCCTCGATCAGCCGCTCACCGATGCCGAGGCCGCTCATCGCCGCACTCCAGAGAGGGGACGGTAACACTCAGCCGCGGGCGAGCCAAACGTCGGGCAGGCCCCGTCGAGGCGACGCCGGAACCGGGGTCAGGCGACGGCGAGGGCGTCGAGCTGGTGGCGCTTCACCTCCGCCATCACCCTGGCGCCAACGGCGTCGTCGGGCTCGACGACGGGGAGGCGGGGAGCGCCGATGTCGACGCCGAGCTGGCGCAGCACGTAGCGGATGGTGCTGGGGCTGCCGTTGAGGAAGCAGGCGTTGGTGAGGGGCACGAGGGGACGGTGGATGGCGGCGGCGGCGGCGAGGTCTCCGGCGAGGACGTGGTCGAGCATGGCGCGGTGGCGTCCGGCCACGATGTGGGCGGTCACGCTGATGGCGCCGTAGGCGCCCATGCACCAGAGATGGAAGTTGTCGTTGTCGTTGCCGCTCCAAATGCGGAAATCGGGGCGAGCCTCCAGCACCTGGGCCGTGGCGTGGAGGTCGCCGTTGGCCTCCTTGTTGCCGGCGATGTTGGGAATCTCGGAAAGCTTCAGGAGCGTATCGACGGAGAGGTTGACGCCGGTGCGGCCGGGCACGTTGTAGACGATGACGGGGGCGCCGGCGCTCTCGGCGATGTGGCGGAAGTGCTCGATGATGCCGGCCTGGGGCGGACGCAGGTAGTAGGGGGCGACGGCGAGGATGGCGTCGGCGCCGGCGGCCTCGGCGCGCTTCGCGAGGGCGACGGAGTGGCGGGTGTCGTTGGTGCCGGCGCCGGCGACGACGGTGCCGCCATCGCCAAGCTCCTGCTTGATCTCCTCCCAGAGGCGAGCCTTCTCGTCGTCGCTCAGGAGGGGAGCCTCGCCGGTGGTGCCAGTGACGACGACGCCGTCGTTGCCGGCGCGGACGAGGGCGGCGGCGAGGCGGCGGGCGAGGGCGTAGTCGACCTCGCCCTCGGCGGTGTAGGGGGTGACCATGGCGGTGAGCAGGCGGCCGATCTTGGACATGATGCGCTCCGAAACGTGGACGCTCAGTCTATCGCTATCGCGGGGGAGCGGCACCGCCTCTGCGGCGGGGAGTGCTCAGAAGCGCAGGGGGAGCTGTCCCCACGAACGGAAGTGCTTGCTGAGGAAGCGCGATTGGCGCTCATCGCCGTAGTGGGAGCCCGTCTCACGGCCGTAGAGGCGGTCGGGGGGTGCGGCCAGCTTCTGGTACCGGAAGCGGGCGACCTCCTGGCCGTCTTCGAGCATGAAGGGCACGTCGTGGGCACGCACTTCGAGCACGGCAGGGAGCCCGTCGGCGACGGCGGCGCCGAAGCCGGGGTCGAAGAAGCCGGCGTAGTGGGTGCGCAGCTCTCCGCTGGTGGGGTCGAACGGCACCATCTCGGCGGCTAGCTCGGCGGGGATGGTGATCTGCTCGCGGGAGCGGAGCAGGTAGAACTCCTCGGGCTCGAGCACGAGCTGGCTGGCAGGCCAGATGGGCTCCCAGAACTCGCGGGGGTCGTGATCGCGCCGGGAGAGGTCGAGGAGGGCGCTGTTGTTGCGCTTGGCCCTGAAGCCGACGGGCAAGGGAACCTCGGCCTCGCCCATGCCGGGTTCGTCGGACAGGGGACGAAGCTGGATGCGCAGCGTCTCGGGGGCGGAGGGCGGGAGGGCGGGGGGCGCGTTGCTGCCGGAGGGGTCTTCCACGATGAAGCGAAGCTGATTGAGGGCCATGCCCGCGTGCACCTTCACAAGGAAGGAGCGGGAGAACACCTCGAGCCAGAGGGCGCCCTCGTAGCCGGGGGCGATGTCGTCGAAGCGGTGGGAGTAGTCGGTGACGACGCGGGTAAAGATGTCGACGCGCCCCGTGGAGCTCTTGGGATTGGTGAAGGCGCGGACGTTGGCGGGGAGGCGGAGACCCTCCATCAGGGGGATGAGATAGGGCCGCTTCGGTTCGAGGATGCCGCCCGAGCGGATGTCGATGCCCTTGTCGATTTGCAGGTCGGCCAGGCGGTCCTTCACGGTCTGCTCGCCGGGGAGGAAGCTGGAGCCGATGCGGTAGGCAGTGGGGCCGAGGAGGAGGTCGAGGCTGGCCGGCTGGAAGCCGCTCTCGGGAATCTCGACGGCGGTGGTGGTGATGATGCCGAGACGCTCGGCCTCGCGCAGGTTCTGGCGGGGCAGGACGCCGGAAGGCAGGTCCAGACGCTCCGGCCAGACGGGGGCAGGGGCGCGCGGTGGGCACCACGGAGCAGCGGCCTGCTCAGCCTCCACGTGGCCGGCTGCGCGGGACACGCCCGCTACCTCAGACATGCGGGCGAGTCTAAGCCGCGTGCCGCGATAACTCCGATGGGAATGCAAATATCCCGGCTATCGGGCGGCGTCAGCCCTCTCCGCGGCGCTGGCGCGCTTCGATCGAGTAGGGGAGCTCGTTCATGAATTCGAGCTCCTCCTCCAGGAGGCACTCGCCGAGGCCCTTCGACCACTCGCTGAACTCGGGATCCTCGCCGGCGAGGGCGAGGACGGAGCGGACGTGGTTGGCATCGGGCATCTCCCAGAGGTCGTAGCAGCGGTTGAGGCGGCCGATGCTGTTCTGGTAAGCGCCGTGGAGGCGCCAGCCCTTGGCCTCGAGAACGGGCACAAGGTGCGACATGATCTCCTGGAACTCCTGCGTCTTGCCGTACTTGCACTCCAGGCGAACGAGCATGAAGGGCATGACAAACCTCCCGTTTCGCTGTCGGCTCCTGGCTGGTGGCCCCTGGTGGTGGTGCTAGAGACGGTCGGCGATGGCCTCCTGCAGCTCCTTCATCTCAGGGTAGCGGCCATTCGCCTTCTTGGAGAAGACGAGGTCGCCATCAACCTCGACCTCGAAGGCGCCGGCGGCGCCGGGGACGAGGGTGAGGGAGGCGGTCTGGTCGGCGAACATCTCGAGCAGTTCCTGGGCCGTCCACGCGGCCCGTGCGGTGTAGTTTCAGGGGACGCAGTATTCGATCGAGATGGCGAGGTTGTTCTGGACCATGGGAAGCTCCTCCAGTTCGAGGCTATTGGCTGCTGTCTTCTCGCTAATGGACATGCGGTCAGTGTAGCGCCCTGAGGGCCAGAGGCGGGCGGTATACTGGCGACCTGGCGAAACTCTCGGGGAGGCGCCCCTATGACGACGATTCTGGATCCAACGGACGAACGCGTTCCGGTACGCCGATCGCTGACGCACCGGCCCGAGGCGATCAGCGGGACGCTCGCGCTGCTGGACATCTCGAAGCCGCGCGGCGACGTGCTGCTGGACCAGCTCGAGGTTCGGCTGCGGGAGCGGCTGCCCGAAGTGGAGGTGCTGCGCTACAGCAAGCCCACCTTCACCAAGCCGGCGCCGGAGGCGCTGCGGCAGGAGCTGGCGAAGGAGGTCGACTTCGTCGTCGAAGGGCTTGCCGACTGAGGATCGTGCACGACGTGCAGTGTGCACGACACGACCTGGCTGGAAATCAACGGAATCCCCTCGGTGTTCATCGCCTCGGACGAGTTCGAGGAAGCGGCGGAGGCGCAGGCTGAATCGCTCGGCCTGCCCGAAGTGCGACGGCTCTTCGTTCCCCACCCGATCCAGGACGCGAACGACGAGGAGATGCGCGGCAAGGCGGACGCGATCGTGGACGACGTGATCGCGGCGTTGATCGACTAGAACGGAGAAACGCCGGCGTTCCTCGCGTAGGGCGCCGCGCGATACACTGGACCCATGCCAAAGCTCGGGTTCATCGGCCGCATCGTTGGCGACTCGAACGAGCGCGAGGTGAAGCGCCTCGGCTCGGAGATCGGCGCCATCGAAGAGCTCGGAGAGGAACTCGCCCGCCTGTCGGACGCGGAGCTCGGCGGGCTCACGAACGAATTCCGGGAGCGGGTGTCGGAGGGCGAGACGCTCGACGACCTGGCGCCGGAGGCGTTCGCGGCCGTGCGCGAGATGGCCTGGCGCAAGGTGGGCGAGCGTCCCTACGCCGTGCAGCTTATGGGCGGCTTCGTGCTGCACCAGGGCAAGATCGCGGAGATGAAGACGGGCGAGGGCAAGACCCTCACCGCGATCGCGGCCCTCTACCTGAACGCGCTGGCGGGCAAGGGCGCCCACCTGGTGACGGTGAACGACTACCTGGCGCGCCGCGACGCCGCCTGGTACGGGCCCGTGTTCCAGGCGCTCGGGATGAGCGTGGGCATCATCCAGAACAACCACATCCAGTACCTGTACGAGCCGGGGTATCGCCCCGGCGAGGATGGCGAGGGCGGTCTCGAGGACCTGCGCCCCTGCGAGCGTCGCGACGTGTACCGGACCGACGTGACGTACGGGACGAACAACGAGTTCGGCTTCGACTACCTGCGGGACAACATGGTGCGGGAGCAGGAGCAGAAGACGCAGCGGCCGCTCTTCTTCGGAATCGTCGACGAGGTGGACAACATCCTCATCGACGAGGCGCGGACGCCCCTCATCATCAGCGGGCAGGCGGAGGAGGCGAGCGGCACCTACCAGCAGTTCGCGCGCGCCGTGCGCGGCCTCCACGCCGAGCTGGACTACGCGATCGACCAGAAGGCGAAGCACGTGGCGCTGACGGAGACGGGGATCGCGAAGATCGAGCGGGCGCTGCGGGTGGACAACGTGTTCGGGGGCGACCCACGGCTCGCGCGTCACCTGGAAGCGGCGCTCGACGCCGAATACCTGAAGCGTCCCGACCGCGACTACGTGGTGCGGAACCGCGAGATCGTGATCGTGGACGAGTTCACGGGGCGGATGATGCCGGGGCGGCGCTGGAGCCACGGCATCCACCAGGCGGTGGAGGCGAAGGAGAACGTCCCCGTCCAGCGGGAGTCCCTCACGTACGCGACGATCACGTTCCAGAACTACTTCCGGCTGTACGAAAAGCTGGCGGGGATGACAGGCACGGCGGAGACGGAGGCGGAGGAGTTCGCGAAGATCTACGACCTCGACGTGGTCGCCATCCCGACGAACAAGCCGATGGTGCGCGCGGACCAGGAAGACATGGTCTACATCAACGAGAAGGCGAAGTTCGCGGCCGTGGTGGAGGAGATCGCCGGCATGCACACGCAGGGGCGACCCGTGCTCGTGGGCACCACCTCGATCGAGAAGTCGGAGTACCTGGCCTCGCTCCTGCGGCGGCGGGGCATCGACCACGAGGTGCTGAACGCGAAGCAGCACGAGCGCGAGGCGAACATCGTGGAGGGTGCGGGCGAGCAGGGGGCGGTCGTGATCGCCACGAACATGGCGGGGCGCGGCACCGACATCAAGCTGGGGGAGGGGATCGCGAAGGCGGGCGGCCTGCACGTGATCGGGACGGAGCGGCACGAATCGCGGCGCATCGACAACCAGCTGCGGGGGCGGTCGGGGCGGCAGGGCGACCCCGGTTCCAGCCGCTTCTTCGTCTCCTTCGGCGACGACATCATGCAGCGCTTCGCGCCGGACTGGGTGCCGGGGATGCTGGAGAAGATGGGGATGACGGAAGAGATGCCCCTGGAGTCGCGCATGGTGACGCGCGCGATCGAGCAGGCGCAGCAGAAGGTGGAGGGCTACAACTTCGACATCCGCAAGCGGCTGGTGGAGTTCGACGACGTGATCAACGAGCAGCGCACCGTGCTCTACACCGAGCGCGACAAGGTGCTGGACGGCGCGGACGTGCGCGAGAACGTGTTCTCGTTCGTGACGGACGAGGTGGACGGCATCATCGAGCGGAACGGGGAGGGCGGCTTCGACGCGAACCTGGTGCACACGGAGCTGGGCGAGATCATGCCGCCCGACATCCTGCCGACGCTGGAGGAGATCCAGGAGCAGCAGGAGCGCGTCGCGGACACCGCGCTGGACCGGATCGAGGATCACTACGAGGAGATCGAGAAGGCGGTGGGCGACGAGGTCGCGCGCAACATGGAGCAGTGGCTGCTGCTCGAATCGATCGATTACCACTGGCGCGAGCACCTGACGGCTGTGGAGGAGGTGCGGCAGAGCGTGGGGCTGCAGGCGTACGCGCAGGTCGACCCGCTCGTGGCCTTCAAGCGCGAGGGCTACGACATGTTCCAGCAGCTACAAGGGAACATCCGGCGGCAGGTGGCGCAGACGGTCTTCAAGATGCGGGCCAAGGACCTGCCCCCACCCACGCCGAACGGGGCCACGACCGCCCGCCGGCCCGATGCGGAGGGCGCAGCGAGGCAGGAGCCGCCTCGGAATGGCGCCGCGGCCCGGAGCCGGAACGGCGCGGCGGCGCCGCGGGTGGGGGGCAAGAAGATCGGGCGCAACGACCCCTGCCACTGCGGCAGCGGACGCAAGTTCAAGAAGTGCCACGGCAAGCTGGCGTAGCCGGTCCGGCCTCCGCGTGAGCGTTCTCGGAACGCTGGGGGTGGGCACGGGCGGCGTGCGCGCGATGCTCATCGACCCACCCGACGAGGCGCTCGCCGAGGCGGGTCGCCTCGAGCCGCGACCGACAGTGGCAAGCTCGCTGCAGGTGGCCGAGCCCGCCCTCCAGATCGCGTGGTGGCCACAGCGGGAAGAGCTGAGCGCCGAGAGCATCAGCAGGCTCGCGTGGATGCTTTCCGTGGTTGAGGGGAGCGAGGGGTGGCTCGTGAGCGACGCGGACGAGGAGAGCCCGACACGGGATGAGCTGCTGACGGCGGTTTCCGGGTCGTCGCTGCGCGTGGAGGGCGAGACCACGCTCGATGACGGTGGCTTTGCCCTGCACCTCGCACCCGCCGAGGGGTAACTCCCGGCGCGCGGTACGATCGCGGCGATGCCACCCCCGACCGTCCTCATCCCGGTGAACCGCCTCGACCGCGCCAAGGGTCGGCTGGCGGCGCTGCTCGAGCCGGAGGAACGGGCGGAGCTGGTGCAGCGGTCGCTCGCGACCGTGCTGGGGGCCGTGCGGGAGGCGGGGATGGAGGCGGTCGTGCTGACATCGGACGGCGGGGTCGGGGCCGTGCTTCCGCGAGATGTACGGGTACTCGCGGAAGATATGGAGGTGCAGGGGCTGAGCGCGCATCTGGAAAGCGCAGCCGAGCGGCTCGCCCTGGAAGAGTTGCTGATCCTGCACGCCGACCTGCCGCTGGCCACCGCCGAGGCGCTACGCGACCTCGTGGCGCAGGCGCCGCCCGCGCCCTCGGCGACGCTCGTGCGGCCCGGGGACGGCGGCACGAACGCGATGCTGCTGCGGCCGCCGGGCCGCTTCCCGCTCGCGTACGGCCGCGGCAGCGGCGACCTGCACGAGGCGGCGGCTCGCGAGGCGGGGATGGCGGTGTGGCGGGCGGACGTGCCAGCACTCGCGCTCGACCTCGATACGCCCGCGGACGTTCGCACGCTGCTGTCGGAGCCTGCAGGCCGGGCGTGTGGGCCGGGTCGCTACCTGATCGGAATCGGGGTCGAGGGGCGGGAGGCGTTGGGGGAAGGCTGACGGGAGGGCGTCAGCCTGCGAGGCGCCGAAAGGTCTGGCCGTCCTCCGCGAAGAGCCAAGCATCCGGGAAGGTCAGGTTGTCCCAGAACTCGACGGCATCAATGCCGTCGATGGCGTCCGCCGCCCAGACGCCCATCGCGAGGCCGTGGCCAACAACGATCGTGGCGCCCTCCGGGCGCCAATGCTCCGCGAGGGCATTCGACAGGCGCCGCAAGACATCGGCGCGGGGCTCCCAGCCGGGCGCGACGCCGGACCGCAGGTACGCTCGCGCGGCGGCGCGGTAATCCCCCTCCGTCCAGGGGCGCTGGACTTCACGAAAGTCGGCGGACACCCGCGCCGGACCGAGGTCGAGCCGGGAACACACCTCCTCCGCAGTCTCGATCGCCTTTCGCTCGTTGCTGGTGACGACCGCGACCGGCGGGGCGAGTCCCGAGAGGGAATGGGCGAGCGCTGCGGCCGCCTCCCTCCCTTCGGGCGTGAGGGGCCACGCGTGGGCGGGGGTGGAGGGGTCGGGGTCCGGCAAGGCGTGGCGAATCCAGAGAAGATGGCGATCGGTCATGCTCCATCCATCGTATCGGGGGCTGCATTGCAGGCTTCCGAAACCGGCGTGTTCGCCATAAAGGCGGCGCCGGACGCGAATCTTGCGAAACCGCACAGGCGTGTGAGCATTTCTTCGTGAGAGAATGGGGGACGAGTCCAGCGCGAGGGTGCTGGCCCGCACTCTCGCCGGAGGCGGCGCATGGCCATCGAAGTCACACTACTTTCGCACAGCGAGGACCCCATGCGGTCGCTCTACATGGCGTACCGCACGTGCTACAGCCAGCTCACCCCACAGAAGGTGGCCGCCCGCATCGAGGACGAGCGCATCCCGCGCGAGAAGATGCACGCCTTCATCGTGGAGCGCCTGAAGACGGGGCACGCGAGCCCGCTGGAGCAGGTCTGGTTCGAGTTCGCCATCGCGGGCGTGTCGCGGGCGTTCAGCCACCAGTTCGTGCGGCACCGGGTGGGGATCTCGTTCGAGCAGCAGAGCCAGCGTTATGTGACGTACAAGAAGGGCAAGTTCCCCTACAGCGTCCCCAAGAGCGTCGAGAAGGCGGGGATGGCGGAGAAGATGGAGGAGCTCTTCGGTCAGGCGGGCGATCTCTACGAGGAGATGGTGGCGGCGGGCGTACCGGCGGAGGACGCGCGCTTTCTGCTGCCGAACGCGACCAACACCAACTTCAAGATCACGGTGAACTTCCAGAGTCTCCTGCACATCTGCGACCTGCGGCTGTGCACGCGCGCGCAGTGGGAGTTCCGGCGGGTGGCGGCGCTCTTGCGGGCCGAGGTCGCGAGAGCCGTGCCCGAGTTGGGGAGCTACCTGCAGCCCAAGTGCGGAGAGCTTCGCACGGGCTACTGCGACGAGTCGGTGGAGGACTGGGAGGCCTGCCCGATCGGGCGCGTTCGTCCCCACAAGGATGCGCTCTTCCGTCTCTACGACCAGTACCGCAAGGGCGAGTTGCAGCCCCTGCGCGAGGAGGACTGGGACACGATCGAGGGGATCGGGGCAGAGGTGGCGGGCGGCGGCTGATCGCGGGCGGCGCGGCGCGGCGCTACGCTAGGAGCATGGCTGCTTCGCGAGGCGCGCGCGCCGTCGTTGTTCGCGACCTGGGGCTCACCGACTACGGTGAGGTCCACCGCCTGCAGCAGGAGCTGCAGGCAGAGCGCGTGCGCGGGCAGGGCGTCGACACGCTCCTCCTGACGGAGCACCGGCCCGTGTTCACGCTGGGGCGGAACCACCCCGAGCCGAACCTGCGGGCGACGGCCGAGATGGTACGGGCGGCAGGCATCGAGGTAGCGCAGACGGAGCGCGGGGGCGACATCACCTACCACGGCCCGGGGCAGCTGGTGGCCTACGGCATCATCGACCTGCGGGCGTGGGGGATGGGCGTGGTCGACTACGTGACGGCGCTGGAGGACACGATGTTCGGCGTCATCGGGGAGTGGGGCGTCGAGGGTCGCAGGCACGAGTGCGCGCGGGGCGCGTGGGTGGGGGAGCGGAAGATCGGGTCGGTGGGGCTGCACGTGCGGCGGTTCGTTTCGATGCACGGGGCCGCGCTCAACGTGGCGCCGGACATGGGACACATCGCACTGATGAACCCCTGCGGCCTGGAGGACGCGGAGATGACGAGCCTGTCGGCGGAGGCGGGGAAGGCGGTGACGGTGGCGGAGGTGGGGGAGGCGTTCGTGCGCCACTTCGCGCGCGTGTTGGATTGCGAGACGAAACTCGTGGGTGAGGCGGCTACTGCGGGCGGGTAACGGAGCCGAGCAGCCGGCGGGTGGCCTCGGCGACCTGCTCGATGGCCTCCTCGAAGGCTTCCTCGTTGCGGCGCGAGGGCGCGCGGAAGCCGCTCACCTTGCGGACGTACTGGAGGGAGGCCTCGCGAATCTCGTCGGCGCCGGCGATGCCCTCGGGGCCGCGCAGCCGCTTGATGCTGCGACACATGGCGCTACAGCTCGGGCGCGGGCGGTTTGCTGGGGCGGCGCGCTTCGACCCAGACCATCGCCCCTAGCAGGGCGGCGATGCTGAACCCGAGCAGGAACCCGGCGGTGATGGAGAGGCTATCGCGGAGACCATCGGGGCCGGTGGTGAGGGCGGCCCGCCAGAGGTTGAAGCCGGTGAGGGCGACGGTGATGACGAGCAGCGTGAGTCCGGTGGAGGCCGCGAGCCAGGCGCGTCGCAACACGAGATAGGCGAGGGAGATGCCGCCGATGGCGTAGAAGGGAATGGTGACGGGCACGACCCAGTCGCGGGCCTCGGTCCAGCTGGCGCGAGCCTGGTAGGCGAGGGCGATCAGGGCCGCAGTAAAGACGATGCCGACGACGATGAGCAGGAGGTGGCGTCCAAGATCCTGGCGGTCGGCGGGAGCGTCGGGGCGAGTGTCACGGTCGTGAACGACGGCGCTCTTCTCGGGCTCGACGGGTGCTGCGGCGGTGAAGTCAGCCATCGCGGGGGATCATGGCGGGCGGGCGGCAGCGGGGCAAGCGGGGGCGGCACGCGGTTAGAACTGGTCGGCGCACCAGGGGGCGGTGTGCCAGGCGAAGAGCGTGTCGGCCAGCTGCAGGGCCTCGGGCGAGCCTGCGATCCTCCCGGCGCGGGCGAGCACCGAGGGGACGACACCGCCGAGGTAGACCGCCGCGAGGTCTTCGGCGCCGAGGGTCACGTCCGGCTCGGCGGTGGTGGGGCGGCAGGACGCGTTGCCGTCCTCCACGGCGAGCTCGAAGCGGCCGGTGGCCCACGGACCGAAGGGGTCGCTGACGTTGAGGACGAGGCGCCCATCGGGCAGGTACGAACGACCCTCGAGGGCCTGGGGCACATCGAGGATGCGCAGCCAGATGGTGTCGCGACGCAGGCGGCGGAGGTGGCGGAGGTCGGCCAGCATCCAGAGCAGGGGATCGTCGGGCGGACGGTTGCCGGCCTCGATCGTCTCGACGAGGTCGATGCCGAAGAGGTAGCGCCAGAGAGTGGCCTCAACGGCGGGGCTCTTCGCGACCAACTCGTGGACGCGCACGGTTCCCCGCGGAATCCCCTCGGGCCAGTCGCTCTTGACGGCGTAGATGGCGTAGCCCTCGGGGCCATCGGCGCCGGTGTACTCGACGTACTGACGCCTGGAGAAGCCACGCTCGGGCTTCTCGGCGCGGGGGATGATGAAGGCGCTCCAGTGGCCGGGGATACGGTTCATCATGCCTGGGCGGGACTCGCGCAGCCGTTCGTAGAGGGGCGGCCAGCGTTCGAGGGCGGCGTCGGAGCCGACGAAGCGGACCTCGCCGGGGGCGTCCGGGACTTCCGCGCGGAACTCGGTGTGGCGGCGATCGATGCTGGCGCGGTCGGACTGCGCGGCGAGGCCGTAGCCGAAGCGACCATAGATGAGGGTCTCGGAGGACCAGAGGGCGGCCAGGGGTTCGCCCCGCTCATGGATGTCGTCGAGCTGGCGGCGCATGAGCTCGGTGAGGATACCCCGCCGGCGGTGCGTGGGGGACACGGTGACGCCGGTGACGCCCGCCGTGGGCAGTTCCCCGCCGGGGACGCTCATGGAGAAGGAGATGGCCTGCGTCCTCCCGACCAGTTCATCGCCGTCGCGGGCGACGATGCCGCGGTCGAAGTCGATGAGGGGGCGGACCGTTTGGGGCCAGCCGCTACTGCTCTCGGGGTTTTCGAGAAAGGCGCGGTTGCCGGCGGCGACCCACTCACCCCAGTCGTCTTCGGTGAACACCCGGTACGTGATCGCCATCAATCGAGTATGGCGGGCACTCTGGCAACAAACCAGACGGCGCCTTCCAGCAGCCGGTAGGCTGTGGGCATGGGCGCGATCGGCACGGTGACGCTGGGGCCAGGCGTTTCCGCCGAGGGGGTTGTGGAGACGCTTGCGGGCTTTGCCGAGGCGGGCGCGCGGGTGGCCGTCATCGAAACAGCAGCGGACGCGGACGTGGCGGGGTGGGCGGGGGAGCGGGTGCGCTGGCTCTGGCGGGACTACCCGCTGCCGGTCGTCTTCGCCTTCGAGGGGCGGCTGGCCGGGGCGGTGGCGGCGATCGCGCTGGGCTGCGACATCCGCGTGTGTGGAGAGGCCGCGTCGATCGAGCTGGACGGCGCGGCCATGGACGGCCTGACGGCGCAGCGGGCGCGCACGCTGCTGGGGCTGGGGGCAGAGGAGGCCATCCCTTCGAGGTTCACGGCGGAGGAGGCCCTGGAGCGTGGACTGGTCTCGCGCACGGGGCCCGCGGGGAGCGCCGCGGAGCTCGCGCGGGGGGCGGCCGAGGCGGTCGCGGCGCGCGGTCCGATCGCGGCGCGGCTGGCCAAGGAAGCGGTCTGGCGAGGGCTCGATCAGCCGCTGGAACAGGCCCTGCGATTCGAGACTGATTTGACCTTGCTGCTGCAAGCGACCAAAGATCGGGTTGAAGGCGTGCGGGCTTTCCTTGAAAAGCGCCCGCCGAAATTCACTGGGGAATAGCGCATGATTGTGTTGCTGGAAGAACCGGAGTCGTGGTCGCTGATGATGCTTGTCAGCGCGGTCGCGATCGACAATGCTGAAATCTCCTTCGAGGGGAAGGAGGCGATCCGCCGCTGGCGCTCGGAGCACCAGGAGGGATCGCCCGAACTGGACGCGCTCACCGAGGTTCTCAACGATCGGCTGAATACCGCCATCGATGAGAAGTTCATGCGGCGCGTGAAGAGCAAGGGACGCTACGAGACGGTGCGGAGGTAGGAATGGTCCAGGTGACGTACAGCGACGACGAGATCAACGAGATGCTCATCGAACTCGTGAACCGCATGGCGAGCGAGGCCGAGTTGAGCGCGAAGGACCGCGCCATGCTGAAGCGCTGGCGCTCCTCGGAGATGAAGCTCGGCAGCGACGAGCTGGACGACCTGGTGCGGAAGGCGAACGAGGACTTCGCCAAGAACCTCTCGATGCGCGAGAAGAGCGCCATCCGCAAGCCCGACTGGCGCACGTAGGCGCGCCAGCGGGTCCACCGCCCTCACCGTTGGCGCCGGCGCTGGTCGCCGGCGCTTGCCTTGCGCTCCGCACTCCCGGCCCCACTCTCCTACACTGAGGCCATGGCCGACCCGGTCCTGTTCGCGATCGATGAGCGGGGCGTGGCGACGATCACGCTCAACCGCCCCGAGCGTCTGAACGCGATCAACATGGCCATGCGCGACCTGCTGTGGGAATACCTGCAGGCCTGCCGCGACCATCCCGACGTGCGGGCCGTGTGCTTCCGGGGGGAAGGACGCGCCTTCAGCGCGGGGGCGGACATCTCGGAGTTCGGCACGGCGCCGAACCTGTGGGAGTCGCGGCGGGCGCGGCACGAACGGGACGTGTGGGGGCTGCTGCTCTCGCTGCCGGTACCGCTGGTGGCGCGGCTGCACGGCTACTGCTTCGGGGCGGGGCTTGAGCTGCCGCTCTGCTGCGACGTGCGTGTGGCGGACGAGGATGCCCGCTTCGCCCTGCCCGAGGTGACGCTCGGGTACATCCCGAGCGCGGGGGGCACGCAGACGCTGCCGCGAACGATCCCGCCGGGCGCCGCCGCCGACCTGATCCTGACGGGCGAGCCGGTGGGAACGGAGGCAGCGCTGCGCTGGGGCCTCATCACGAGGGCGGTGCCGGCGGGGGAGCTGGACGAGGCAGTGGAGGCGGCAATCGAGGAGCTGCTGGCGGGACCGTTCGCGCCGAGCCGGCCACGGCTGTAGGGGGCTGGTGGCCTGTGGTCGGTGGTCGGTGGCTTGTGGCCGGTGGCCGGTGGCCGGTACGAGGAACCGGGTTCGGGGCGTGCGGGGCCACCAGCCACCGGTCACCAGCCACGAACCACTAGTCACCAACAGGCGCCGATTCGCGCGCCGAACGGGGCGCCGGTAGAATCCCGTGGCGCCGCGACCACGCGCAAACCCGCTCCTGGGAGGGAGCATGAACACAATCGAGTTCCTACAGATCTCCGCCGCCGTTGTGCCCGAACGGGAGGCGCTGGTGGAGGTGGGCGGGGGCGGCCGCCGCCTCACGTTCGGCGAGATGCAGGAGCAGGTGACCCGGCTGGCCAACGCCATCCGCGGACTCGGCGTCGAGCAGGGCGAGAAGGTCGCCATCATGGCGCAGAACAGCGCGAACTTCGTGCTGACCTACTACGCCTGCGCGATGCTGGGCGTGACCGTCGTTCCCCTGAACTACCGCTCGAAGGACGAAGAGCTGACGCACATGCTCAACGTAAGCCAGGCGGAGGTGCTGTTCGCCTCGGAGCGGTACCTGGAGTTGGTGAACCGCATCCGCCCCGGGCTGGAGCACACCAGGACGTTCGTGAGCTACGACGGACCGGAGGAGGGCTGCCTGGACTTCGCCGGCCTGGTGGCGGGGGCGGAGCCCGAGGACATCTGGGTAGACGTGGACGACGATCAGCCCACGGTGCTCATCTTCACGAGCGGCACGACGGCGCTGCCCAAGGGCGTGATGATCACGTACCTCGACATGACTGCGTACGTGGTCAACACGATGAACCCGGCCGACCCCGACGTGCACGACAAGACCGTCGTCTCGGTGCCGTTCTTCCACATCGCGGGGGCGACGGCGATGCTCTCCTCGATCTGGGGCGGGCGCACGCTGCTGGTGCTGCCACAATTCACGCCCGAGGGCTGGCTGGCGGCGGTCGGCGGCGAGGGCGCGACGCACTCGATGGTGGTGCCGACGATGCTGAAACGCATCATGGAGCACGAGGACCTGGAGCGGACGAGTCTCGCCACCCTGCAGCTCATCACCTACGGGGCGGCGCCCATGCCGTACGAGGTGGTGCGCAAGGCCTGCGACATCTTCCCACAGCAGGGCGTGGGCCTGATGAACGCCTACGGGCAGACGGAATCGACCTCGACGCTGACCTACCTGGGTCCCGACGACCACGACCTGAGCGTCGACATGGAGGTGCGGGAGGCGCGCCTGCGCTCGGTCGGAAGGCCGATGGACGACGTCGAGATCGGCATCATGGACGACCGCAACACGCTCCTGGAGATGGGCGAGGAAGGCGAGATCTGCGTCCGCTCGGACCGCGTGATGAAGGGCTACTACGAGCAGGAGGACGCTACCAGCACGGCGATCATCGACGGCTGGCTGCACACCGGCGATGTCGGCCGCGTGGACGAGGGCGGCTACCTGTTCATCACGGGCCGCAAGAAGGACCTCATCATCCGCGGCGGCGAGAACATCTCGTCGGGCGAGGTGGAGAACTGCCTGGAGGACCACGAGGGCATCGAGGAGGCCGCCGTTATCGGCGTTTACGACGTGGACTGGGGCGAGGTCGTGAAAGCCGTGCTCGTGCCGAAGCCGGGGGCGACGCTCACGCCGGAGGACGTGAACGCCTACTGCAAGACCCGGATCGCCTCGTTCAAGGCGCCGCAGTACATCGCGATGGTGGACGAGCTGCCGCGCAACGCCATGGGCAAGGTGCTGAAGAACGAACTCCGCAAGCTGTACGGCTCGCCGACGAACGACAACGTATGAGCCAGCAGTCAGCCTCGCAGGACAAGACGTCCGACGTGAAGGAAAAGCCGGCCAGGGGCTCGCGCTTCAACGTGAGCGTCGTGGGGATCGCGGTTCCCGTAGCCGTGATCGCGGCTATCGGCGCGCTGGAGACGGCGCAGACGGAGCGGGCCAGCCGCGAGGTGTTCTTCAACATCCAGGGCTTCGCCGTGATGTACTTCATCTTCGGCGTGGCCGTGGCGGTCATCCTGGGGGCGTTTCTGCAGCGCCTGCGGGTGTGGCGGCTCGGTCGCGGGGTGAACGTCTTCACCGACCTGGGGGCGCGGATCACGAACGCGCTCACGCTGGGAGCGGGCACGGGCCGCGTCACGAACGACCGCTACGCGGGCGTGATGCACTGGTGCATCTACTCGAGCTTCGCCGTGCTCACGCTGGTGACGATCCTGCTGGCGATCGACGACTACTTCGACCTGATCTTCCAGGTGGGCGGCGAGCACGCTTTCCTCGAGGGCGGCGTCTACCTGGCCTACAGCTTCGTGGGCGACCTGTTCGGGCTGATCGGGCTGCTGGGCATCGGGATGGCGGTCTTCCGCCGCTTCGGTCCGGCGCCGGCCAAGCTGACCTGGGACCGGCGGCAGTCGGAGGACGCGATCGTCGTTGGGCTGCTGGGGTTCGTGCTGTTCACGGGCTTCCTCGTGGAGGGCCTGCGGATCGGCGGCCACGAGATCCCGCTGGGGCACGAGAACTGGTCGTACTGGTCGCCGGGCGGCTGGGTGATCGCGAAGATCGTGGGCGGCGCGAGCGACGGCGTGCTGCTGACGGCGCACCAGGTGTTCTGGTGGATCCACGTGGTGGGGGCGTTCAGCCTGCTCAGCCTGATGGCGCTGACGAAGTTCCGGCACATCGTCTTCGCGCCCGTGAACGCCTTCCTGAAGCGACCCGCGGTTCCCTCGTACCTGGCGCCGATGGGCGACTTCGAGCAGCTCATCGAGGAGGGCGCGAGCCTCGGGGCGGGCAAGGTCCAGGACTTCTCCTGGAAGCAGCTCTTCGACGCCGATACGTGCGTGCGCTGCGGGCGCTGCACGGAGGTCTGCCCGGCCTACACGGCGGGACAGCCGCTCTCGCCGATGGCGATCATCCAGGACCTGAAGTCGTACATGAATCACGCAGGGCCGCTCCTGATCGCGGGCAAGGACCCCTCGGAGAAGGTCCAGGGCGAGCTGGTCGGCGACTACGTGAAGGACGAGTCGCTGTGGGCCTGCCGCACGTGCATGGCCTGCGTGCAGGAGTGCCCGGTGCTGATCGAGCACGTGCCCACGATCGTCGACATGCGCCGCTACCTGGTGATGGAGAAGGCGCGCATCCCGGGGACGGCGCAGGAGACGCTGCAGAACATCGAGCAGCGCGGCCACCCCTGGCGGGGCACGCAGCTGACACGCGAGACGTGGATGGAACAACTTCGCGCGGAGGGCATCGACGTGCCCATCTTCGATGGGTCGCAGGAGTACCTGTACTGGGTAGGCTGCTCGGGGGCGCTGGTTGAGCGCAACCTGCCGATCACGAAGTCGGTCGTGCGGCTGCTGATCGAGGCGCGGGTGAGCTTCGGCGTGCTGGGCCAGCAGGAGACGTGCACGGGCGACCCGGCGCGGCGGCTCGGCAGCGAGTTCCTCTACGCGACGCTGGCGGAGTCGAACGTGGCGACGATGAACGAGATCGGGGTGCGGCGAGTGATCACGGCCTGCCCGCACTGCTTCAACACCTTCAAGAACGAGTACCCGGACTTCGACGGGCAGTGGGAGGTCACGCATCACGCGGAGTTCCTCCAGCTGCTGCTGGCGCAGGGCAAGCTGCAGCCGAAGAAGATGGACGGCCAGACCATCACCTACCACGACTCGTGCTACCTGGGCCGGGGCAACGGCATCATGGACGCGCCTCGCGACGTGCTGGAGCAGATTCCGGGCGCGGAGCTTGTGGAGATGCCGCGCAGCCGCGAGAAGGGCATGTGCTGCGGCGCGGGCGGCGGCAACATGTGGCTGGAGGAGTCGGGCACGCGCGTGAACCACCTGCGCACGGCGGAGGCGGCGAACACGGGCGCGAACATCGTGGCGACGGCCTGCCCGTTCTGCATCCAGATGTTCGAGGACGGCATCCCCGCCGTTCAGCCGGACGAGGAGACACGCTCGATCCAGGCGTTCGACATCGCGGAGCTGCTCGAGGTGAGCGTCGCGCCGCCGCGACCGGCGGGCGAGGGCGCGATCCCGCCGGGGGTCACGGGCTAGGGCAGTCAAGCCACCCGAGCACATAGCGCGACGGTAGCGGGTCGGGCAACTCGGCTGCGGGCCGTGTAGTGTCGCAGCACGGGAGAGGCGACCTCCATGCAAGCGCGACTGCGTGTGGTCATCGGCTTGGCGGTGCTCGGCCTCCTTGTCCTAGGCGCCTGCGGAGGGGATTCGGAACCGCTAACGACACGGGACTACGCGCATGCCCTGGAGGAGGCTCACGCAGTACTGCAGGAGAAACTTATGGAGGAGCTGGAGGCGTACAGCGATTCTCTCCGAGATTTAGTGGAGCGCCTGGACTCGCTCGATTCTCCCCGGTCAGACGAGGATGCAAAGTCGGCCAGGGAACTCGTGGAGAAGTTCTCGCAGCTACTAGCCAGCACCACTGAGGGGATCATCAAAATGTATGAGGACTACTACGACGATGTCTCAAGGCTACGACCTCCGGAACACCTCTCGTATCTCCACAAGGCCATGACTGCCCGCCTGGAGGAGTTCCTCGATGCGGGCCATCAGCTTGTGGACGATCTTAAGGACACCGATAAGGACATCACAGATGAGAACATCGACAGGGTCTCCACCTTGAGTGGGCAGGTCGATGAACCCTGCCAAGAAATGCGAGCCAAGCTAGAGGCGGAATTGGGCACCGACGTAGCCATCTGCGACTGACGGCTTTCCGGGGCACGAGAAGGATCGCGGCGCGCTACCATCCACAGATGAACGCCCCCGAACGTCGCGGAATCGTTCACTGCGCCGGCGGGGTGGAGGTGGCGCGGGGGCTGGCGGATGAGTCCGTCGACCTGGTGTACCTCGACCCGCCGTTCAACACCGGGAGGCGGCAGGAGCGGGAGCGGACGCGGGCAAGGCGGGTTGGGGACGGGGAGGGGGACCGGACGGGGTTCGGGGGCCGGCGCTACGAGACGGTGCGGCTGGGGTCGCGCTCCTTCGATGACGTGTTCGACGACTACCTGGGGTTCCTCGAGCCGTTCCTGGTGGAGTCGCGGCGGCTGCTGAAGCCGAGCGGCTCGCTCTACCTGCACCTCGACTACCGCGAGGCGCACTACGCGAAGGTACTGCTCGACCAGATCTTCGGGCGGGAGTGCTTCGTCAACGAGATCATCTGGGCGTACGACTTCGGCGGGCGCCCGAAGAACCGCTGGCCGGCGAAGCACGACACCATCCTCTTCTACGCGAAGGACCCCGCGCGGAACCTGTTCAACGCGGACGAGGTCGAGCGCATCCCCTACATGGCGCCGGGGCTCGTCGGGCCGGAGAAGGCGGCGCGGGGGAAGCTTCCGACGGACACCTGGTGGCACACGATCGTGAGCCCGACGGGCAAGGAGAAGCTGGGCTACCCCACGCAGAAGCCGCTGGGGGTGCTGAAGCGCATCGTAAGCGCGTCGTCGCCGCGGGGCGGGCTGGTGGTGGACCTGGTGGCGGGGAGCGGGACGACGGGGGCGGCGGCGCTGGCGCTGGGGCGGCGGTTCGTGCTGGCGGACCACTCGGAGGAGGCGTTCGCGGTCATGCGGAAGCGCTTTGCGGGGGAGGATGGGGTGGAGTTCCGCTCTGGAGAAGGAGAAAGGAGGGTTGTGGGCGACAACGCTGCAGGATCGTAGGATTCCACAACTGTTGCATCAACATCCGTAGCCGCGTACTGTGAAGCGGGTGCCCCGATTGCGCCTGGCGTCGGGGGACAGCAGGAGTGCTCCATGGTCGCCCGCGACGTGTCTGAGGGTCTTCGAGAGCTCGAAGAGGCGAAGGCGACCTGGCGGTGGTGGGAGGAGCACTACGAGGAGCTGCTGGCCCAGTATCCGGAGCAGTTCGTGCTCATCGATGAGAACCGTGAGGTCATCGGGGCATACCCAAACCTCACGGATGCCTGCGATGGGGCCACGGAAAGAGGCCTCGTCTTGGGCGACGATGCCGATGTCGAATTCATCACGGGCCAGAGGCGCTGGCATCTGTGATCTCTGGCTTCTTCGATTCCCAGTACGGATTCCCCGTTGTGTGGGTGCGCCCGAGCATCCCCGGAGTCAGCGACCGGCGCTTCGTGCCATTCCTCATTGACACAGGCTCCTCCTCGACAGTCGTCCACGCTCGCGACGCGGTCCGCAGGTTGCAGCTGCGAGCGGCCGACCTCGACCCCCGGTCGTGGCCTGAGCGCCAGGTGCAGGCGAGTGGCGGGGTCGGCGGGCTGGCCTTCTATCGGGTGCTGGATGCCTCGTACGAGTTCGCTCACGAGGGCGGCGCCACCGAGACGATCTCGGCCAGCGTCGAGCTCGGCGCCCTGGACTCCCAGCAGCTGCCCTCGCTGCTGCGCTGGGACGTGCTCCGGCACTTCCGGCTCGACCTGAATGCAAGGCGCGACAGGGTGGCCCTGCTGACGCCGTAGCGCCCATTGCCCCTTCGCGGCTCCGGGTATCATCGCGCGGCATTCGCGGATCCGAGGTGGGCGGCATGGTGCGCGCTGCGATCATCGAACGACAGAACGAGATCAAGCAGACGCCGATGCTGGAGCGCATCGCGAGCATGCGGGAGATGCTGCGCACAGCGGGGGACGAGGCGCAGGAGCTGCGCCACTTGCCCCCCTGGGCGGCCAGGGAGATGGCCGCGCAGGGGTTCTACCGCTTCGCCCTGCCGGCAGAGCTGGGTGGGGAGGACATGACCGCGCGCGAGCAGATCGAGAGCGTCGAGGCGGTCTCCGCCATCGACGGGTCAGTGGGGTGGTGCATGCACGTCAACGGGGAGCTCAGCGGGGCGATCGTGCGGCGCATGGACCTCGCCCTCTGCGACAAGATCTTCGACGACTGGGACGCGCTCGTCTGCTCGGGACAAGGGCCGCCGAACGGCCCCAACCGCGGCAGGACGGCCCGCCGCGAGGGCAACGGCTGGCGGCTGCACTACCAGGGGTCGTTCGCGAGCGGCTGCCACAGCGCGACCTGGAACTTCCTGATGTCCTCAAGGGTCACCGATGAGGCCACGGGCGAGGGGACGACCGCCTCCTTCATGATCCCGCGCGGGGAGTTCGAGATCGTCGATACGTGGGACGCGGCGGGGATGCGCGGAAGCGGCAGCCACGATGTGCGCATGGACGGCGCCTACGTGCCGCCCGAGCACCTGCTGCCGGCGCGCCCGCTGGCGCCCAGCGAGCAGTGGGACAACCCCACGTTCCGCAATCCCTGCCATTCCGTCTACAACAAGGCGGCGGTGGCCCTGGGGGTGTGCCGGGGAGCGATCGACTCGTTTGTCGAGTTGGCTCGGGAGAAGACACCCTGGGGGCTCGCCACGGCGCTCAAGGACATGCCCCAGGTGCACTACCGCCTCGGCGAGGCGCAGGCGACGCTCATGGCCGCGCGCACGTGGGTGCTGCAGACGCAGGACGCGCTCGAGGCGCACCTGGGGCCGAAGCCCTCGGAGGGCGGGCGACTGGAGCCGGAGTGGGACGTGTTCTGGCCGGCCTACCTGGCCTGCGCCCACGCCGCCCAGGCGGCCCGCCACGTGGTGGGTGTGATCACCAACACGGCGGGTACGACGGGCAGCCGCATGGAGAGCCCGCTGGAACGCCGTCTGCGCGACGCCCAGCAGGCGGCGACGCATACGGTGATCTCGTGGCGGCACTACGAGGACATCGGCAAGACGTTCGTGGGGCACGACCCTCCACCGGCCTACATGGAGCTGCGTCGCGCCTGACGCAGGCGGCGGATGCGACAGCGTCGCCGACGCCCCCATCTTCCTGCTCGGGTATCATCGCGAACCGCACTCACGGACGGGAGGTGGGCGCATGGTGCGCGCCGAGATCATCGAACGGCAGAACGAGATCAAGCAGACGCCGATGCTCGAGCGCATCGAGAGCATGCGGGAGATGCTGCGGGCGGCGGGGGACGAGGCGCAGGAGCTGCGCCACCTGCCCCCCTGGGCGGCCAAGGAGATGGCCGCGAACGGGTTCTACCGCTACGCCCTGCCGAAGGAGTTGGGCGGGGAGGACGTGACCGCCCGCGAGCAGATCGAGAACGTCGAGGCGGTCTCCGCCATCGACGGCTCGGTGGGCTGGTGCACGCACATCAACTCGGAGATCAACGGGCTTGTCGTGCGGCGCATGGACCGCGCCCTCTGCGACAAGATCTTCGACGACTGGGACGCGCTCGTCTGCTCGGGGCTGGGACCGCCGAACGGACCCAACCCCGGACGCACCGCCCGTCGCGAGGGCGACGGCTGGCGGCTCAGCTACCAGGGGTCGTTCGCGAGCGGCTGCCACAACGCGACCTGGAACTTCGTGATGTCGCCCGTGGTCATCGACGAGGCGACCGAGGAGGGCGCGGAGAATTCGTTCATGGTGCCGAAGGGCGAGTTCGAGATCGTCGACACGTGGGACACGGCGGGGATGCGCGGCAGCGGCAGCCACGACGTGCGCATGGACGGCACCTACGTGCCGCCGGAGCACCTGCTGCCGGCGCGCCCGCTGGCGCCGAGCGAGCAGTGGGACAACCCCACGTTCCGCAACCCCTGCCACGCCGTCTACAACAAGTCGGCGGTGGCGCTGGGGGTGTGCAAGGGGGCGATCGAATCGTTCGTCGACCTGGCCAGGGAGAAGACACCCTGGGGACTGGCCACGGCGCTGAAGGACCAGCCGCAGGTGCACTACCGCCTCGGCGAGGCGCAGGCGACGTACATGGCGGCGCGCACGTTCGTGCTCGAGACGCAGGACGCGATGGAGGCGCACCTGGGCCCGAAGAAGCCCTCGGAAGGCGGGCGGCTGGAGCCGGAGTGGGACGTCTTCTGGCCGGCCTACCTGGCCTGCGCGCACTCGGCCCAGGCGGTGCGCCACGTAGTCGGCATCATCAACAACACGGCGGGCACGACGGGCAGCCGCATGGAGAGCCCCCTGGAGCGACACCTGCGCGACGCGCAGCAGTCCGCCACGCACGCACTGATCTCGTGGCGGCACTACGAGGATCTCGGCAAGACGTTCGTGGGGCAAGATCCCGGGGCGAACTACATGGAGCTGCGCCGCGCCTGACGCAGGCGCCCGATACCAGAAGGAGAACCAGATGGCAGAACGCGAACCGCTCGACGTGCTGGAAGCGATCCACTCGACTCCCGCACGGCGCTACCTCGGGTCCGACCCGATTCCCGACGAGATCCTCTGGGAGCTGCTCGATGCGGCCATCCGCGGCCCGACGGGCGGGAACTCGCAGAGCTGGGGCTGGGTGATCGTTCGCGACGAGGCCAGGAAAGCGACGATCGCCGAGTGGTGGAAGAACACGTTCGAAGCCACCTACGGACGGGCCGACCCGGCGGCGCTAGAGGGGGGCGGACGCGTGCAGACGGGCGCCTTCGACAAGGTCGTCGACTCCGAGACGGGGCTCGACGCTTCCGGGCTGCGGTCGGTGACGTACCTGGCGAACCACATCGGCGAGGCGCCGGTGCTGGTCGTGCCCGTGCTCAAGGACGTGCTCGGGGGACGCGAGTCGACGCGGGTGGGGACGCTCTACGGCGGCTTCATCTTCGGGGCGATCCAGAACCTGGCGCTGGCGGCGCGGGCGCACGGAATCGGCGCGCCCCTGACGACGTTCGGGACGGGACCGGACCTCGACAAGCTGCTGGAACTTCCCGAGGGGGCGGCCTCCATCGCGATCGTTCCGCTGGGGTACCCGATACGGGGCCGTTTCTCGCAACCGAGCCGGATGCCCGTCGAGCAGGTGGTCCACTTCGACACCTGGGGTTCTTTTGGAACGCGCCCCTAGCTGCTCCCTCCGCAGGGCCGTACCCGACCCAGGGGCTTAGCCAACCCGCCGGGGTTGTAGGGCTGTATCGTTCCGGAACCCGAAGAAGGAGTGTTCCGTCATGCCCGACATCGTCACGCTTGAACGACCGCGCGAGGGCGTCGCGCTCATCACCATGTCCAACCCCGACATCAACAACCACGGCTCGTGGGCGGGCGTGGGGCAGTTGGGGGATGCGCTGGTGGAAGCGCGCGAGGGCGGAGCGCGGGTGTCGGTGCTGGCCGCGGGCACGCCGGGGCACTGGTACGAGCACGCCTGGCTGCGCGACCTGCGCAACACCGTCATCGGCGAGCCGACGACGGGCACGGGCGGGGGCTGGGGCGCCTGCCTGCAGGAGCTGGCGAAGACGCCCGTCGTGACGATCGCGGCCATCTCCGGGGATTGCTCCGGGGGCGGGGCGGAGCTGGGGTGGGCCTGCGACCTGCGTATCGCGGAGGAGCAGGCGCGCTTCGGGCAGCCGGAGATCCAGATCGCCCTGACGACTGGCATCGGCGGAACGAGCCGGCTGGCGCGCATCATTGGGCGCACGGCGACGGCGGAGATGGTGCTCGACGGCACGCCGATGACGGCGCAGCGCATCTACGAGCTGGGCGGCGTGAATCGGGTGGTACCCGACGGAACGTCGGTGGAGGTGGCGCTGGACTGGGCGGGACGCCTGGCCGACCGCCCCGCGAAGGCGCTGGCGACGCTCAAGCAGATCCTGATCGACAACGACGACCTGGGGCTGACGGACGCGCTCACGAACGAGCAGCGCCTCTTCCAGACGGTAGTGGGCACGGAGGAAGCGATCGCGACGATGGGCGACATCCAGGACCGCTTCGACGCGGGGGAGTCGATCGAGTCGGTGTACGGGTCACCGCGGCCGTAGGGGGCCGCTGGCCCGCTCCTAGCTACTGCCAGAGGGTCGGCACGGGGTACGCCTTGATGAGGCGGTCGGGAGTGACGACGGTCAGGCCCCCGACGATAGCCTGCGCGACGATGAGGCGATCGAAGGGATCGCGGTGAAGGTCTGGCAGCTTCCCCACCTGTAGCGTGGTGTCTTCGGTGACCGGCAGGGTGTCCACGCGATGGAGGCGGCGCTGTTGGGGCACGAGCTCTTCCGGGGAGCCCTGCAGGTGGAGGCGTCCGAGGTTGTGTTTGATGGCAATCTCCCAGGCCGACGCGGCACTGAGGAAGACCTGATTCGCAGCATCGGCAATAGCCTCGCCTGCCGCGGTGCTCAACTTCGCATCGCCTTCGATCAGCCAGAGGAATGTGGCAGTGTCGAGCAGAAGTCGCAAGGTGGGGCGACCTCAGTCGCCCTTCCCCTCAAAGAGATCGAGCATCTCGTCGGGAAGCGGGTCAAAAAACGAGTCCGGTATCTGCACGAGACCCTTACCAAGGCCGACCGGTCTCGATTCATCCGCAGGCTCCGAGAGAGGCCGTATCTCAGCCACGGGACGATTGCGACGGCACAGGATGATGCGGTCACCCTCCTTCAGCCGGGAGATGTGCTCTGACAGGTGAGTCTTCGCCTCGTGCATGTTGAGTCGGGTGGTAGACATGATTCTATTATGAACTAAGTTTCTAGCTCATGAAACCTAGCACCTGGTTGAGCCGGAAGGGGCACCATCCCCAAACTCCAGCGTAGCGCACGCCCCCTTGCGGGACGGCGTAGGATAGGGGCAATTCCGGGCCGGGATGGGTTGCGTAGAGGCCGCCGAGTCGGGCCCCAGGGGGTTCTGATGTCCATAGAGTCAATGTCCAAGCATGACCTCGCGATGATGGAGGCGGAGGCGCAGTGCCCGTTCAGCGTCGAGGATGTCGACCTCTTCGCGCCGGGGGGTCAGGAGTACTGGTTCGATGCCTATCGCATCCTGCACCGGGACGCGCCCGTGCTGCGCATCCCCGGGGGCGGCGATACGCCGGATAAGGACGGCTTCATCCTCACGAAGTACGAGGATGTCGCCCGCATCGTGCGCGACACGGAGACGTTCCCGTTGCGGTACAACGACGAGAGCCCCGGCCAGGAAGTGGAGCGGAACATCATCCGCGGGGAGGGCTTCGGGGAGTCGCTGGACGCGGGCATGAGCCTTCGCCCCACGATGGAGCAGCACCGGTGGCACCGCGAGCAGCTCACGAACCCGTGGGTGGGGGCCGTGGGGGCGGATCGCAACCGGGAGATGATCACGGGCTTCGTGAACGAGCTCATCGACCGCTGGATCGACCGGGGTTCGGTCGAGTACGTCACCGAGTTCGCGGCGCCCCTGCCGCAGATGGTGATCACCACGATCCTCGGGTTCCCCCTCGAGGACATGCCGACGCTGCGGAAGTGGGAGGAGGCGCAGGTGCGTCGCTTCGTGTTCGGGTCAACGCACCGGAACCTGCTGCCGTCCGAGGACGAGGCGGAGAACGCGCGCGCCCTGGTGGCGTTCCACGAGTACATCCAGAAGCACGTCGAGGAGAAGCGGCGCAACCCCAAGGACGACATGATTTCGTACCTGACGCAGGTGGAGTACGGCGACACGAAGCGCCCGCTCACCGACGCCGAGGTGGGAAGCGTCGCCTACGGGATGCACATCGGTGGCAACGAGACGACGCAGTACGCGCTCACGGCGGAGGCGATGGTGCTCGCGCAGCAGCCGGATCTGGCGGAGGAGCTTCGCGCGGACCGCTCGAAGGTGCGCTTCTTCGTGGAGGAGTGCCTGCGCCTGTACGCGCCCACACAGGGCCTCTCGGGGCGGCGGCCGAACCGCGACATCGTGGTGCAGGGCGTGACCATCCCCAAGGGGTCGGTCATCCACCTCCGCTACGGGGCGGGGAACCGCGACGAGGAGGAGTACCCGAACGCCGAGGAGATCGACCTGACCCGTCCGAGCCCGGGCCGCCACGTCACGTTCGGCCAGGGGCCGCGCTCGTGTCCGGGAGCGGGACTCTCGCGGCTGGAGCAGAACATCGCGACGAACGTGATGCTCGACCGGCTGGACGACCTCCGGCTCGCTCCGGAGAAGAACAACCTTCGGCACCAGCCCGGGGTGATGCTGGGCCTGCTCGAGCTGAACCTGGAGTTCAACAAGCCGTAGGTCGGCGGCCGCCGGCCGGCCCCAGTTTCGGAGAACCCGTGCCCGATCGTGGAACGATCGGGGCGCCCGGCGCATAGCTATCTGTGAGAGCTGCGCCCAAAGCCTCCCCCGGCGCGCCCCGACGGGGTAATTCGCCGGGCAGGGTGTTAGGGTGTCGCAACCTTCGTGGGGGACGCGCCGGGCCGTGATACGCGGAGCCACACTGACGAACGGAATCATCGGCGTCGTGGTGCTGGCCCTGGCGCTCATCGCCGGCCCCGGCTCCGCGGCGGCACAGGACGACCCTGCCCCACAGGACGCCACCGACGAAACCGTCACGGTCGACGTGCGCGTGTGGCAGCACGTGCGCGACCCCCTGCGTATCTACATCAGCGCCCGGCCCGAGGGTGGGCGCTGGGACACCATCGGCACGACCCGCCTCCACCTCGACGACGGACTCAGCACGGGCGAGAACTACCGCTACGGCGACATCCCGGTCGACGGCGTGGAGGTGCGCGTCTGGCAGCAGATTCGCGATCCTCTGCGCATCCACATCGGCGCCCGGGCCGCGGACGGCGACTGGGAAGCCCTGGGCACGAGGCGGCTCCTCCTCGACGACGGGTTCTCGCCAAGCGGGAGCTACCGCTACGGCGACATCGCCATCGATGTGCCTCTCGCCAGCGTGAGCGACGAGCCGGCCGTTACGATCGCGCCGGGCGGGGACGAGGTGCCGCGTCTGGCGGCCCTGACGTTCGCCTTCCGCCAACCACCCGCCGAGAGGGACGCCGCCGAGCTGGTCTCGATCGAGCCGCCGAGGGCGGGGGCCTTCGCATGGCTCGACGAGCAGACGCTCCTGTTCCAGCCGGACTATCCGGGCTGGGGGCGGGGCCAGGACTACCACATCGTGCTCGATGGCCTCGCCGCGGGCCTTGCGGACGAGTACACGCACACCTTCACGGCCGAGGGCGGCCTTCGGGTCGACTACGTGATCCCCGGGGACGGGGACGTGGAGGTGCCGGCGGCAGCCCAGATCCTCGTGCAGTTCAACCGCTCGGTGGCGGCGCTCACGGTGTTGCAGGAGGGGCCCGCGCCCACGGTGCTGGAGTTCGAGCCACCGCTGGAGGGGCAGGGGGAGTGGCTCAACACCTCGCTTTACCGCTTCATCCCGACGGAGCTGGAGCCAAGCACCCAGTACTCCGTACGCATCCCCGCGGGGCTGACCTCAGCGGCCGACGGCGTCCTCGAAGCCGACTTCAGGTGGAGCTTCTCCACGATCCAGCCGGCGATCTCGAGCTTCGAGCCGGGGGACAACTCGACCTTCGTCGAGCCGGACAGCCCGGTCGTGGTCACCTTCAACCAGCCGATGCACCGCGCTTCGGTGGAGGCGGAGCTGACGCTGCGTCCCGAGGGCGGCGAGGCGGTCGCGGGGTCGTTCGAGTGGAACGAGGACTCGACGGTTGTCACCTTCACACCGGACGAAGCGCTGGCGCTCGATACCCCGCACGTGGTGACGGCAGTGGCCGGGCTGGTGAGCGCGAACGGCGGCGAGACGCGCGCGGAACGCACCGCCCGCTTTACGACCGTTGGCTTGCCGGAGCTCCTCTGGACGAGACCCGCGGATGGGGAGACGAACGCCTGGCGGTACGGCATCGAGCTCCACTACAACAACCCGATGGACAGAGACTCGTTCGAGGAACGGGTATCCATCAGCGGCATCGACTCCGAGGACCTCGTGCTCGATCTGTATTCCTGGAGGCCGCAGAGGATCTACATTCACGCCGGTCTCGAACCTTCGACCGAGTACACGGTGCGCATCGCCGAGGGTGTCCGCGACCGCGGCGGACGTCCCCTGCCGGCCTACGAGTTCTCCTTCACCACACAGGCGCCCTACCCGTCGTTGAGCCTTGCCGTTCCGGCGACCTTCTCGACCCTCTCGGCAGAAGGCGAGCAGGTGCTCTACTACCACGCCGCCCGCCTGGACGAGGTGCGCTTCCGCCTCTACGAGCTGTCCGACGCCGAAGCGGAAACGCTCCTCCGCCGGGGCTGGATCGACAGCTACCGGACCGAATTCTGGCCCGAGGGCGAGCCACTGCGCGACTGGACTGAACCTGTCGCCGAGGAGCTGCGAGACGCCTCACGCCTCTACTCGACGGACCTCAGCGCCGCAGACCCGCTGGCGAAGGGCCACTACCTGCTCGTCGCCGAATACGAGGGTATCTACCGGCCCCGGAAGGTGGTCCTGAGCGTCGTCGATACGGCGATCGTGACCAAGCAAGCGTTCGACGAGTTAGTCGTCTGGGCGCTGGACTACGACACGGGCGAGCCGCTTGAGAGCGCCCCCGTCCGCGTGGCCCTCATCGACGAGGCGCCGCTGAGCCCCTACCAGGCGGCCGTCACCGATACGGACGGCCTCGCCCAATTCGCCACCACCTCCGAGAGCAGGGACTACTGGAGGCCGTACGACAACTACCTCGTGCGGGTCGACGCTGAAGGACGGGAGGGCGTCTCCGCGACCTGGTGGGACTCCGGCACCTCACGCTGGGACCTGAACGTCCCCTGGTCCGGTTACTACCCCGGCTGGGAGGGCCACCTCTACACCGACCGGCCCATCTACCGGCCCGGCGAGACCGTCTACTTCAAGGGCGTCGTGCGGGACGAGAACGACGCGAGGTACTCGCTCCCGGGAGCGGAAGCGACCTTCAGGGTGACGGTGCGGGATTCCCGCTACGACAGCCTCCCCGACATCGAGGTCGAGCTCACCGCGCTGGGAACGCTCGACGGGGAGCTCGTGCTCGCGGACGACGCTCCCACGGGTACGTACTGGTTCTCGGTAGTCGACAGCGAGGGTCGCCACGTCACCAGCGGGAACTTCACCGTGGCCGAGTTCCGCGTGCCCGAGTTCCGGGTCGAAGTTGAGACGGCGGATCCCGACTACGTGGCCGGAGACACGATCGCCACCGAGGCGCGGGCGAGCTTCTTCTTTGGCGGACCCGTCGCCGACTCCAAGACCGAGTGGACGGCGTACGCGACACCGACGGCGATCCGCGTGGAAGGGTACGAGGGCTACTCGTTCTCGGAGCACAGCTACTACTGGTGGGCACGCTCGGACACGGAAAACGATCCCCTGCGGGGCCGCGGCGAGACGCGTACCGACGCCGAAGGGGTGGCGCGATTCGAGGCGCCCGCCACGCTTCGGGAGGGCGAAGGCACGCAGGAATTCACCATCAGCGCGACCGTGACCGACACGAACGCGCAGGCCATCGCCGATAGCACGACGGTGACCGTGCACCCCGCCACCTGGTACGCGGGTATCAAGCCGGAGTCGTACATCGGCCGGGAGGGTGAGGCGGAAACCATCCACCTCGTCACGGTCGACTTCGAGCGGAAGATCGCGCCGCAGCGGCCCGTCACGGTGCGCATCTACGAGCGGGAATGGAAGCTGAGGAAGGAACGCGCCAGTGACGGCGGCTACCGCTATCTCTGGGAGCACGAGGACACCGAAATCGTTGATCCGCAAACGGTGACGACGGGCGCGAACGGCGAGGCCTCGATCGAGTTCACCCCGCCGTCGGCGGGTACCTACCGGCTGGTGGCGGAATCGACCGACGACGCGGGGCGCATCGCGCGCTCGGCGCGCTACCTCTGGGTCAGCGGCAGCGACTACGCCCCTTGGCCCGAGCGCGAAAACGACGTCATCGAGCTGATCGCGGACCGCGACAGCTACGAAGTCGGGGACGTGGCCGAGGTGCTCGTACCGGCGCCATTCGCGGACGCCACCGCGCTCGTGACCATCGAGCGGGGACGCGTGCTGAGCAAGGAGGTACGGCGCTTCGAGACGAACAGCGAGGTGCTGCGCATCACGATCGAGGACGCGCACATCCCCAACATCTTCGTCGGCGTGGTGCTGTACCGGCCTCCCACCGAGGACGACCCCTACCCGCGTTACGTGGTCGGCTACGTCGAGCTGTCCATCTCGACGGCGCCGCGACGGCTCGAGGTGACCATCGAGGCGGACCGCGACCGGGCCACCCCGGGCGAGAAAGTGCAGTACGAGGTGCTGGTGACCGACGACGAGGGGGAGGGCGTCGAGGCCGAGGTCTCCGTCGCGGTGGTTGACCAGGCGGTGCTCTCGCTGCTCGACGAGTCGGGAGGGGACGGCATGAGCGCGTTCTGGTACGAGCGGGCGCTGAGCGTGCGCACGGCCTCGTCGCTGGCGGTCTCGGTCGACCGCCGGAACGAGGCGTACGACGAGGTCGCGGAGGGGGAACGGGGCGAAGGGAGCGGGGAAACGTTGGAACTCGCCGAGGAATCCGCTGACGAAGACATGGCCGATGAAGCGGCCGCCACGCCGGCTCCCGCCGATTCAGGCGCCTCCGTGGCCGACGTGGCCTTTCGGGAGTCGGCGACCGGCGAAAGTGCGGAAAGCGGCGAAAGCGCTCGCATCCGCAAGGACTTCGAGAACACGGCGGACTGGCGGCAGCTCACGACGGACGAGGAGGGCAGGGCCAGCTTCGAGCTGACGCTGCCCGACAACGCCACTACCTGGCGCGCCCGCGCCCGCGCCGTCACCGCCGAGCCACAGGTGGGCCAGGGCGAGAGCGAGCTGCTCGTGACGCAGCCGCTGCTCGTGCGGCGTGCGCTGCCACGCTTCCTGCGCGTGGGCGACGAGGTCACCCTGCGTACGCTCGTGCGCAACGGCACGGACGAGGCCCGCGAGGTGACGGCCACGATCGCGGTCGAGGGCGTCGTTCTCGACGACGAGGCCGCTCGCACAGCGCTGGTTGAGCCCGGCGACTCGGCGGTCTTCACCTGGCCCGCCCGCGCCATCGAAGCGGGCACGGCCACGGTCACCTTCAGCGCCATCACCGCGGGCGGCTACAGCGACGCGGTGGAGCGGAGCATCCCCGTACACCTCGACGTGACGCCGGAGACGACCGCGACCGGCGGGGTCGTGGAGGAGAACGCCGTGATCGAGTCGATCTACCTGCCCGACTACGTGATCACCGGCAGCGGATCGCTGGAGCTGTCGCTGCAGGCCTCGCTGGTGGGGGCGCTGGATGAGGAGCTGCCCTACTTCACGCCGTACCGGTGGGAGTCGAACATCAGGATCGCCAGCCGCATCATCGCCACGATCGCGGTGCAGCGAGCGAGCGCCAGCGGCCTCACGGAAGGGCAGGAGGCCCAGCTTCGCAAGGACATTGCCACGCTGGCCCGGTACCAGATGTACGACGGCGGCTGGAGCTGGTGCCGCTCCTGCGGCCGGACCGACCTGTGGGTGACGGGCTGGGTGCTGATCGCCCTTGGCGAGGCGAAGGACGCCGGCTACGAAGTGCCCGAGTACCAGTACTCCCGCACGATGCGGCTCATCACCGACTTCGTGAACCGGGAGACCGACGTCGAGCGCCCGGCCAACCCCAACTGGCACGCCTTCCTCCTCTACGCTCTGACCAGCGCGGCGAACAACGGAGACGAGGTGAGCCCCCTCGCCCGAGAGCAGGCCGCCCTGCTGCGCTCCCTGCTTGTGGAGCACCGCGCGGAGCTCACGAGCTGGGGACGCGCCTACCTCCTGCTCGGGCTGCTCGCCAGCGGGCACGAGCCCGACCACGAGTCCGTGCGCACCCTCCTGAACGACCTCACGGCCACGACCATCGCGAGCGCCATTGGCAACCACTGGGAGGACGACCGCATCGGGGGCTCCATGCACAACGGCAGCGTGCGCGCCACCGCCCTGGTGCTGCGCGCTCTGACCGAGGCCGACCCGCACCACCCGCTCATCGAAGAGACGACTCGCTGGCTCGTTGTGGCCCGTTCCGCCGATCGCTGGAAGACGAGCGTCGAGCGGGCGCAGGGCATGGCCTCGCTGGGCGCCTTCGCCGAGCTCACGGGCGAGACGCGCGGCGTGTACGACTACCAAGTGCTGCTGAACACCACCCGCGTGCTCGCCGGCGATTTCGACGTGCCCGCGGGCGACTACCTCGACCGCACGGAGGTCGCGCTGGAGGAGCTGCCGCTGGGCGAGGTGAGCCGCGTGCAGTTCGACCGCGACTTCACGGCCGAAGGCCGCATGTACTACGGCCTCAACCTGCGCTACGTCACCCCCGCCAAGGACATCGAGGCGCTCAACCGCGGCTTCGCCATCTCCCACCGCTATTCACTGCTCGAGGACCGCGACACCGCCATCACGAGCGCCTCCCTCAACGACATCGTGCGCGTGACGGTGACGGTGGTGGCGCCGGCCGACCGCCTCTTCGCGAAGGTGGATGACTTCCTGCCGGCGGGGCTCGAGCCCATCGACCCGCGACTCAAGATCGTGCCGGCCTGGCTGCGCGAGCAGCTGGAGCGCGAGCAGACGGAGGCGGTGCTCGGGGGAACGCCCACGTACTACGCGCCCTGGTTCGCCTGGTACTACAACCCCTGGGACCAGGTGGACATTCGCGACGACCGCGTCACGCTGCTTGCACAGCGCCTGCCGCGGGGCGTGCACGAGTACGTCTACTACGCGCGCGCCACAGCCCCCGGTGACTTCTTCGTGGCCCCCGCGCACGCGGAGGAGACCTACTTCCCCGAGGTGTTCGGCCGCAGCGACAGCAACCGTTTCACCATCGGCGAAGGCGAGTAGCGCGCGTCAGGTCGGACCAAGGGGGGAGGGGCGTGGTGGGCGATACTGGACTCGAACCAGTGGCCTCGTCGGTGTGAACGACGCGCTCTAACCATCTGAGCTAACCGCCCAACGCCCTCTGAGTCTATGGCCGGGCGTGCTCCTCCGCCAGCGGCGGCGGCGCCGAGTTTGAAGGCGAGCATCCGCGGCGCGATAATGGAGGCAGGCGCCGAAGTGGCGGAACAGGCAGACGCGCTACGTTCAGGGCGTAGTGTCCCTTGCGGGCGTGTGAGTTCAAATCTCACCTTCGGCACCAAGCGAAACGTGCGCCAGTAGCTCAGTGGATAGAGCGCTACCCTGCGGAGGTAGAGGTCGGAGGTTCGAATCCTCTCTGGCGTACCACTTTCCCACGGCCAGTCCACAGGGAGAGCCGGGCGGCGCAAATCGGCGTCGCGGGGAATGGGGAGCCGCCAGGAAGACAGGCCGCAGAGTTCGCGACGGCTGAAGCGTCACCCGAAGACCAGGGGTTGCGCCCTAGCAGGGCTCTGTGCACGCCCAGTCGTAGAATCTCACGTGTCTGAAGTTTTGGGCGTACGTGGGGTGAGTGTTTGTGCACCACCGTTCCAACTTCGTCTGACCGTCCTCGACCCGCGCACAGATGGCTCGCATTCTCTCTTCATCCCGTTCAAGCCACTCCTCGGCTGTAACGCCGAAGACCTCGTAGAAGGAATCCCCCGGTGACAAGCCACGCCCGATCCCTTCGTAAAATGCCCTGATGTCGAGCCAGTCAACCTCATCGCGGTAAGCAACATCGGCGAGCTTGAAGGGGTCTTGGAGGTCATCGGCTCATACCAAGGTCAAGCGGGTAGCGGTTGTTCAGGGCACCGTGGTGATACTGTCCCTCATACCGTGCGAGCTTGCCGTCTAGCGTTGTATACCTCTCGTTAGACACCTCACCCCAGTAGACAGCCGATAGGCTAACGGAGTCCTCGAAGCGGTAGTTTGCATACGTGGCAAATCCTTCAATAAACAACCAGTGCGGTTTGCCGTTAGTCCAATGGTTCTGAAGGTGGTGAAAGTACTCGTGCGCGACGGTGCCGTATCGAACATGGCGTCTGAAGGACAGAGCATCAGCATCCCAGATGTGGATAATACGGCCAGTGTAGCATCCAGAGGCGTCGCACGATGGACCGTTGGCCAACGTCTCCCACACAAACAACCCCTCTGGAGAACTGACGGAGTCCTCACCGTAGATGCTTTCGAAGTACTCAAGGGTGGCAGTTGTCGCCTCAATGTAGCCCACTCGCTTGCTCAGGGGCATTCCCTCGGGGAAGGTAACGGGAAAGTCGAGATCTCCGGCAAGGGGGTTGATCCTCGCAGTAGCGTGTTCCGCAAGTCCAACATGACCCGTTCAGCCGCGCAAGACTTCGCCTATTGAGATCCGCATCGGAGAGTGTCTTCCAACCAGGTTACCCGTCTGTAGATCGGGTTCCGCCGAGTATCTCTAGCAGCGGCTTGAGCCGCCCACTCTCGCTGGCCCTGGCGGCAAGGTGCGCGAGGTCGCGAGCAGACACCACCAGAGGATTCCGCTGGAATCGCCCGTCATGGGTGTACGAGCAGAAGCGCAGGCTGAGCTCGCCGTCGTCCCACTCCAGGAGCTGAATCGTCGGCTGGTGCCAGCGGGACTGGCACGAGACTTCTTCGACGATCTGCCCCTGCCCGAAGTAGAACTTGAAGGGACGGGGTGTCCGGCGTTCGACGTTCACATCGCGGTCCGAGTCCATGGCGCCACCCACCGTATTAGGGGCCGCCCGGATTGCTCGCGCTGAGGGCAGCTTCCATTTCGTTTTCCAAGCTTGCCAAGTGCATCAGGTGCTCCGCAAGCGGTTCCCACCTGCACCGGGCCGCCGCGGCGTGGGCACGCCCCAGGCGCCATGCCTGCCTCCTCTTGAGGTCGGAGAGCTTCGGCGCGACATCGCGCAGGAACCAGGCGTAGTCGAGGGCTCGCCTCACACCCAGGGGCAACGCGAATCGCCGCAGGTGTTCCAGCCCCTGCTCTGCCAGCTCCCTGCCCTTGATGGTCGCGACCAGTGCCTCTACCGCCTCGGGCCCCACGACTGTCCCCGGATGAACCGTGGCCCTGGAGTCTCTGTAGGCCTGAGCGAACGACTGAACCGCCGCCTCAGCGAGTTCCCCTGGCGCGGGCCGCTCCATACGAGTGGGGGAGTGCCACCGACGGTATGCACCTCTCCGGTACGGGATCAGCTCGGCCCTCCAGGCACGGTCGAGCGCCTCAGGGTCGATGGGCATCGCGGGGTACCCGGCAGGATCGTGCACAACAACCGCCCCGTCTTCGACACCGAGCGCCAGAACGAAGTGATCGTCGCCGTTCGCTCCCCGGCTATCGGGGTGGTAGGGGAGCTCCCCCATATCCAGGGGACCGAGCACCACCGGGCCCTCGTCAAGCTGTCGCGCCAGCGCGTGCGCGGGCATAGGGGCACCGTCTGATTCCGCTTCCTCGGCTACCTGAAATCCCAGTAGCCCGAACGCCCGAGACACTCCTACGTCCGGTGGCGACGCCCAGCCGCTCAGGAACAGGGTCTGGGACTCCGCGACCCAGCAGGCGCCCAGTCCGACCCCCGACAAGACCTCGATGGTCCGCGGTTCTATCGACTCGCCGACGCCCTCAAGCAGCATTGCGCCCGAGTTGGCATAGCAATAAGCACCGTTGCCGATGTAGCCCAACATGGACATCTCCGAGTTCGTCAGGCTAGTGCTCAGGCCTGCGGATTGCAACGACGCGACGAGGTCGCCTCCGCACCGTCGTGGTCGTGATGCATACCTGCCCTCACGGCGGCGGACCAGGCCATCGGCAGGCTTGCAGGTGAAGGACGGCGTCTTCCCAACCCACACATCCTGATCCGACCCTTCGTCCGCAAGGAGGCCGTCCTCTCCAGCCGCATCGAGGGCACCCAGGCGACTTTCGGCGAGCTCGTGGCGACGCGAGGTGTACTCCCTCAGCTCGTCCGCATCGCCTGTGGGGTCGGGACCTCGATATCGACCGGCTCTCTGTACTGACATGTGTGAGGGTGAGCGCAACGGGGTCGCTCGGTCACCAGGTCGAGTGCAGGATCAAGCCCCATTGGCTCTGGCTTGAATGTGTGCGCACTTTTTCATGAGCTGGCTGAACGGCTCTTCCTCCTGCAAGGAGACTGCCCCGGTGGGACGAGGCCAGCGCCGCCGTAGTTGACCTCTTCTCCGGCCTACAGCCCAACGGCCAGTGCGAAAGTTCTTCATACAGTCCCGCTAGGCGTACCAGACACCGATCAACGTGGACTGAACGGCGAACTGGAGCGTGAAGCGCGGGCGCTGCCCGCCCTCGCAGCTCCCGCCGGGCTGCGCACAGGCGACCCGTTGGGGAGAATGCGCGCAGCGGCTGTCCGTCCGCGAGTTCCCCAGTCCAATGCTCCCGGGTGAGGACGGACACCAGAAACGAGCCGGATGAACGTCCCTCTCAAGTCAGTGGTTTCCCTTCTCTGCGTCGCGCTGATGTTGGTTGCGTTGGCGGGATGCGGTTCCGACCCTTCCCCCAGCACGGAACCACCGCCGGCCGGCACCGCCACGCCTGTGGAACGGACGCCCACGGCAACTCCGGAACCCACGGCCACTGCCACAGCCACTGCCGCCACCACGGCCACTGCCGCCGCCACGGCCACAGCCACGCCCGCGCCGGAGACGCCCGCTGCGACCCCAGCTCCCACGCCCGCGGCCGTGTCGGTGGATACGAGGCCCGACGCACTCCTGCCCTTCGATCCCGCTGTCGTTCGGGGCACGCTCAGCAACGGGCTGTCCTACTACATCAGGCGCAACGAGGAGCCGCGCAGCCGGGCGCACCTGTCGCTCGTCGTGAAGGCCGGCTCGGTCCTCGAGGAGGAGGAACAACGCGGGCTGGCGCACTTCGTCGAGCACATGGCCTTCAATGGAACGGAGCACTTCGCCAAGCAGGAGATCATTGCCTACCTCGAGTCCATCGGCAGTACCTTTGGCGCGGACCTGAACGCCCAAACCGGTTACGACACCACCAGGTACTTCCTTGAGATTCCGACGGACGATCCCGAGATCCTCGAGACGGCGTTCGAGATTCTCAGCGACTGGGCCTACGCGGTGGCCTTCTCGCCCGAGGAGGTGGAGCTGGAGCGCAAGGTGGTCCTGGAAGAGTGGCGCGTCTACCAGGGGTTCTCCTCTCGCTGGCAAGAAAGCTTGTTGCCCTTGCTGTTCGGCTCCTCGCGATACACCGACCGGAGCCCGATTGGCCTGACCGAGGTCATCGAGACCGCGCCCGTCGAGCAGTTGCGGGCGTACTACGAGCGCTGGTACAGGCCCGATCTGATGGCCGTTGTGGTCGTGGGCGACTTCGACACGGGACTGATCGAGGCCAAGCTGAAGCAGCACTTTGCGCCGCCTCCCGAGGGCGAGGCGTTCCAGGAGCGGGCCGCCGTCGCAGCTGCCACCGACCGGCCGCGCTTCGAGATTCCCGACCACGTCGATGCGCGTATCAGCGTGTTCACCGATCCCGAGGCGCCCGGAACGCAGTTGACGCTGGTCGCCAAGCTAGCCCCCGATAGCGGGCAGGACGTGGCGGCATTCCGGCGCTCCGTGGTGGAGCGGCTCGCCTTCGCGATACTGAACGCGCGTCTGTTCGAGCGGGGTCAGGTCGAGGAGCCTCCCTACCTGTGGGCGGGAGGCGGACGCAGTTCGCTCGTGGAACCCCTGGACATCGTGAACTTCGCGGTCGTGGTGGAACAGGACGGGGTCGAGCCCGGATTTGAGGCGTTGCTGGAGGAATTGCAGCGCGTTCGACAGCACGGCTTCACCGACTCCGAGCTGGCTCGAGAGAAGGTCAACCTGTTGAGTTCGGCCGAGAGCGTCTACAAGCAGCGGGACCAGTTGGAGTCGGGCCGGCTGGCGCAGTCGTACGTGGCCCACTTCCTCAGCGGGGCACCGGCCCCCGGCGTCGCGACGGAGTGGGCGCTGTACCAGGCATTGCTGCCCCAGATCTCCCTGTCCGAGATCGATGACGTACCAGCTTCCTGGACGCAACCCGGGAACACGGTGCTGCTGGTGCTGCGACCGGAAGGGACTGACAGCAGCCCAGACGATGAGTTGGCGGCGGCCGTGCGGACACAGCTCGAGGGGGCAAGCGCGCTGAAGGTGGAGCCGTACGAAGACAGCTTCGATGACGTCCCGCTGCTGGCGACGCTTCCGACTGCGGGGAGCATCATCGCGGAAGAGCCGATCGAATCTGTCGATGCCGTTCGGTGGACCCTCTCCAACGGCATCACCGTCATCGCCAAGCAGACCGACTTCCGCAACGACGAATTGCTGTTCAGCGCCCACAGTCCGGGCGGTCACTCGCTGGTGGCCGATGGGGACTACGTGTCCGCTCTGCACGCCGCCGGGCTGGTTGCGGGCAGTGGGGCCGGGCTGCACGACAGTGTCACTCTCAACAAGCTGCTGGCCGGCAAGAGAGTCTCGGTGTCCCCCTACATCGGGGAGCTGTTCGAGGGGCTGGGCGGCAACGCCTCCCCGGAAGACCTGGAGACCTTGTTCCAACTGGTCACGCTGTACGCCACCGAGCCGCGGTTCGATCCCGCCCATTTCTCGACGTATCAGGCGAGGCTTCGCAGCGTCGCGGAGACTCGCAGCACCCAGCCGGACGCAGTTCTCTACGACACGGTCGGCAGCGTGCTCAACCAGCATCACTTCCGCTACCGGCCCCTCACCCTCGAACTGCTGGAGGAACTCAGCCTCGAGCGGGCGAAAGCGGTGTACGCCGACCGGTTCGCCGATCTGGGCGATGCAACCTTCGTCTTCGTGGGCGCCTTCGACTGGGAGAACCTGCGCTCGCTGACGACCACCTATCTGGCCAGTCTGCCGGCAAGCGGGCGCGCCGAGCAGTGGCAGGACCTCGGGATTGACCCACCGACCGGCGTGGAGGACCACGTCGTCCGCAAGGGCATCGAGCCACGCAGCAACACGGTGCTGGTGTACGCCGGGGATATGGAGTGGAGCCGCCGTGAAGCGCTCACCCTTGCGGTCGCAGGGGAGATCCTCGGGATCCGGCTGCGCGAGCGAGTGCGGGAAGAGCTGGGAGGTACCTACAGCATCAGTGTGAGCGCCAATGCCAGACTTCTGCCCGACCCCGAGTACCAGGTTGCGATCATCTTCGGCAGCGACCCCTCCCGCGCGGAAGAGCTTGCGGAGGAGGTGAGGGCGGAAGTGGAATGGCTGCAGGCGGGGGGTGAGCAACGCTATCTGGACACGGTCAAGGAGCTCCTGCGCACCTCCCGCGAGGAGCAGTTGCAAGAGAACCGGTTCTGGCTCCAGCAACTCGAGGCCGTGATACAGCGGGGCGAGTCGTTCACGGAGATCAACCGCTTCGACGAGTGGTTGGAGGCGCTGACGCTGGAGGAGGTCGCGGCCGCGGCGCGGCGCTACCTGCCCGAGGACCGCTACGTACGGGTGGTGCTGTTCCCGGAGGACGAGTAGTCCTCGAGGAGACGCTGTCGCGTGCCCCCTGGTCCAAGCGGCTGGCGCGGGCAGAGGCCTTTACCGAGGCGGTAGCCTCGAAGGGAAGGCAGCGGCTACAGTCAGGGCATGACCGACCACGGTGGCGGAGGCGTGCTCACGCGGTTGACGCTGCATGAGCGCCATGCGGCGCTCGGCGCACGCTTCGCGCCTTTTGCCGGCTGGGAGATGCCCCTCCAGTACGAGGGCATCGTCGCCGAGCACCAGGCCGTGCGCGAGCGCGCCGGCGTCTTCGATGTCTCGCACCTCGCGCGAGCCTGGGTGCGGGGCCCGCAGGCAGCGGCGCTGCTGCGCTCGGTAACGACCTTCGACGTGACGACCCTGCCGGTGGGCAAGGCCCACTACTCGCTCTACTGCAACGAAAGCGGGGGCATCGAGGACGACATCTTCATCTACCACCTGCCCGGGGAGCGCTGGCTGGTCATCCACAACGCCGCCAACGCCGACTCGGACTTCGAGCGGCTGCGCGCCGTCGCCGGCAACGCGGCCTCCGAGGTCACACCGGAGACGGTCATGCTGGCGGTCCAGGGCCCGGACGCGGTCGAACTGCTGGGCAACGTCCTCGGCGAGGGATTCACGGCCCTGGAGCCGCGCGACTGCGCGGAGCTGGACTGGCAGGGGACGCCCGTGCTCGTGGCGCGCACCGGCTACACAGGCGAGGACGGGGGCGAGTGCATCGTGAGCGCCGGCCACGCCGCCGCTCTTTGGGACGCCTTCATCGCGGGAGGCGCGACACCCGCGGGGCTGGGGGCGCGCGACACCCTGCGCCTGGAGGCGGCGCTGCTGCTGCACGGCAACGACATCGACGCGACGACCCACCCCTACGAGGCCGGCCTCGGCTTCGCCGTGACGCTCGACGACGGGGCGCCCTTCACCGGCCGCGAGGTGCTCGCCGAGGCGAAGGCGCAGCCCCGTATGCGGCGGCTCGCCCACCTTGCCGCGCGCGAACGGGGCGTGCTCCGGGCCGGCTTCGAGGTGCGGGAGGCGGATGGCGGGGAAGCCGTCGGGCGCCTTACGAGCGGCGCCTTCAGCCCCAGCTTGCGCCTCGGCATCGGCATGGCCTACCTTCCCGTGCGGCTTGCGAAGCCCGGCGTCATGCTCGAGGTCGACGTACGCGGTCGCGCACTCCCGGTCGAGGTTGTACGCCGCCCGTTCTACCGAAAGCCGAAGGATTCATGACGATGGACCACGAGACGCCCGAGAGCCTTCTCTATACGCCCAACCACGAGTGGCTACGCCGCGGCGAGGAGCGCCCGGATGAGGCCACGATCGGCATCACGGACTTCGCCCAGGATCAGGTGGGCGACATCGTCTACCTCGACCTGCCCGCCGCGGGCGTCGAGGTGACTACGGGCTCGCCCTGTGGCGAGATCGAGTCGGCCAAGACCGTCTCCGAGCTCTACGCTCCGGTCAGCGGGGAGGTTATCGGGGCCAACGGGGAGCTCGAGGAGCGACCGGAGCTGGTGAACGAATCGCCCTACGACGAGGGCTGGCTGGTCCGCGTGCGCCTCGCGGACGAGACCGAACTCGAGGGCCTGCTCGACGCCGCGGCCTACCGCGCGCAGCTCCCGGAGAGCTAGCGTTGGCGTCCTCAGCGCCAGGCGGCGGGTCGCCGCACCCGTACATCCCCGCCACCGGGGCCGATCGCGCGCGGATGCTGGAGCGCGTCGGCGTCGCCAGCATTGATGCGCTCTTCGCCGATCTCCCCGCGGCCCTGCGCGACCCGCCGATCGACCTGCCACCGGCGCTCACGGAGCCGGAACTCATCGCCCTGCTGGAGGAGCGCGCCGGGGCGAACGCCGCTCCCTCGCGCCCGAACTTCCTCGGCGCGGGCGCCTACCGGCGCTCCATCCCGGCGATCACCGCCCACCTCACGAGCCGTTCCGAGTTCGTCACCGCCTACACGCCGTACCAGCCTGAAATCAGCCAGGGCACCCTGCAGTCGGCCTTCGAGTACCAGTCGGTGGTGTGCGAGCTGACGGGGATGGACGTGTCGAACACCGGCCTCTACGACGTGGCCAGCGCGACTGCCGAGGCCTGCCTCCTGGCGGCGCGCGCCACGAAGCGCAAGGCTGTGGCGCTGCTCGAGCCAATCCATCCCGGCACGGCCGAAGTGGTGCGCACCTACGCCCGCGGCGCGGGGCTACGAGTCGACCTGGTGTCGTCGGAGGAGGTCACGAGCGAGGAGCACGCCTGCCTTGTAGTTCAGCAGCCGGACTTCCTGGGCGCGATCGTGGACCTCGAACCGCTCGCCGCGGCGGCGCACGCCAACGGCGTGCTGCTGGTCGCGGTCGCCGATCCCTTCGCGCTGGGCCTGCTGCGGGCGCCGGGAGACGCCGGCGCGGACATCGTCACGGGCGAGGGACGGGACCTGGCGGGGGCGCCGGGCTACGGCGGGCCCTCGCTCGGGCTGTTCGCGGCGCGCTCGCCCTTCATGCGGCAGATGCCGGGCCGCATCGTCGGCCGCACGCAGGAGTTGCACGCGCCGGCGGACGGCGGCGAACCACGCACGGGCTACGTGCTCACCCTGCAGGCGCGGGAACAGTTCATCCGGCGAGAGCGGGCGACATCGAACGTCTCGACGGCGCAATCGCTGATTGCGCTCGCCTTCACCATCACGGTGCAGGCGCTCGGTCCGCGAGGTCTGCGCGAGTCCGCAGCGCTGTGTTACCAGCGCGCGCACGACGCCGCGGGGCGCATCGGCGCGCTTCCCGGCTACGAGACTCCGGAGCGCGGTCCCTGGTTCCAGGAGTTCCTCGTGCGGGGACCCGTTCCCGCCGCGGAGCTCGCCGCGCGGCTGGCGGCGCGGGGCATCGGCGCCGGCCTCGATGTCTCGGCGCGGCCCGAGCCCGAGGCGCGCGAGGCGCTGCTCTTCGCGGTGACCGAGGCAACGCCCGACGCGCACGTCGACGCACTGGTCGAGGCGCTGGCGGCGATCGGGGGCGAGGCGTGAGCGCGACCCGGCCCGGCAACGAGAACTTCGGCGCGCGCCTCAGCTTCGACCGGGGCGCCCCCGGGCGCCGCGCCGTCGACGTGCCCTCGTGGGGCGGCGACGAGGCGCCGCTTCCGGACGCCCACCTGCTGCGCAACTCGCTGCGGCTGCCGGAGATGAGCCAGGGTGAGCTGGTGCGCTACTACACGGCGCTCTCCGCGCGGAACTACGGCATCGACTCGGGCACCTACCCGCTTGGCTCCTGCACGATGAAGTACAACCCGAAGGTCAACGACCTGCTGGCATCGCTGCCGGGATTCGGGAACGCGCATCCGCAGGCCCCCGCGGAGGAGGCGCAGGGGACGCTGCGCACGCTGCTGGAGTTGCGCCGCGGCCTGGCCGCGATCACGGGCCTGCCGGCGGTCAGTCTCGCGCCCGCCGCGGGCGCGCAGGGCGAGCTGTCAGGCGTGCTGATGATCGCGCGCGCGCTGGAGGACCGGGGGGAGCTGGCAGGGCGCCGCCGCATCCTCGTTCCGGACTCTGCGCACGGCACGAACCCGGCGACCGCCGCCATGGCCGGCTTCGCCGTCACGCAGATCCCGACCGCGGCCGACGGCTCGCTCGACCGGGCCACCATCGAGCAGGAGCTGGACGAGACGGTCGCGGCCGTCATGGTCACCGTGCCGAACACGCTCGGGCTGTGGGAGCAAGGCATCGAGGAGGTCGCGCGGCTGATCCACGAAGCAGGCGCCTACCTCTACGGCGACGGCGCCAACCTGAACGCGATCATGGGCCGCGTGCGCTACGGCGATCTCGGGTTCGACGTGGTGCACCTGAACCTGCACAAGAGCTTCAGCACTCCCCACGGCGGCGGCGGTCCCGGCGCGGGGCCGGTCTGCTGCAGCGAGGAGCTGGCCCCGTACCTCCCCACGCCCGTGCTAAAGGAGTGCGAGGACGGCGTCGTGCGTCTTGCCGCGCCGGAGCGCAGCATCGGACGCGTGCAGCAGTTCCACGGCAACGCCGGCGTGCTCCTGCGCGCGTACGCGTACATGCGCGCGCTGGGCCTCGATGGATTGCGCGCCGTCTCCGGTCAGGCCGTGCTGAACGCCAACTACCTGCGCGCGCTGCTGCACGGCCACTACGACCTGCCCTATGACCGCCCCGTGCTCCACGAGGTCGTCTTCTCCGGCTCGCGGCAGCGGCGGGAGCACGGGGTTCGCACCTACGACATCGCGAAGCGGCTGATCGACCACGGGTTCCACCCGCCAACGGTCTATTTCCCGCTGATCGTCGAGGAAGCGCTGATGATCGAGCCGACGGAAACGGAGCCTCCCGAGGCGATCGAGGCGCTGGCCGAAGCGATGATCGCGATCGCGGAGGAAGCGGCGAGCGACCCAGACACCCTGCACGGCGCGCCCTGGAGCGCTCCCATCGGACGCCTCGACGAGGCGACGGCCGCGCGCCGTCCCGTGCTCCGCTGGCAGGAGGCCACCGCGGAGGACTCGTAGCCGGGGGGTGGGAGCTGGTGGCACTATCCCCCGTATCCTCTCGTGGCGATCGGCAGAAGGTGTGCGGGTGAAGGCGAGAGACGGGACGCGGGAGCGAGCGGTCGACCACTGGAGGTGGGAACCTGCGGCTGCGCCGCTCGTGCGGGAGATCTTGAGAGTTCGCTGCGAGGGAACGGCTTGGCGAAATATGCCGCGAACGCAACGAACGGGGGATCGCGAAGAACGGCAAGCGCTGGCACTAGAACGGCCGCTACTACCTGTTCAACCACGAGACCCTAAGGTAGGGACCTCAGTTTGGGGCCGCACGGCACAGGGCGAGAAGTTCCATCAAGTTGGAAGACTAGTGCATGCGAGGTGAGACGCGCGCCGTCACGCTGGGAGTTCTCGCAACAATAGGCGGGCTCCTCCTTGGCTGGTCAGTATGGGCGACGTCTTCGGGTCACATTCGCGAGGGAGCGAACACCTTCAATTTTGCCGGGGCAGCTGCTTCCTTTTGCCTCATGGCGGTATTGCTGGGAATAAAGACGGGCTCGGGGGAGTGGCCATGGCCTGCAGTTGCGCAAGCGGTGCGGGACAGATCGCTTGCTGTCGTCTCAGGAGTGCTCGCCGTGGCTGGCGGCTTTTTCGCGATGTGCTGCTTCGTAGCAGTGTCCTACGATACCGACTGGCAAATGCGCACCGGGATTGCCGGGCTTGTGCTCATAGGGGTAGCGCTGCCACTCCAGTGGCGCATGGTAGCGATATTCGCGCTGGCTGGAGCATGCCTCTTCCCCCTGTTCCTACTCTTCATTAGGTTCAACTTCTGCTGCGAGTAGCACCTATCCTGGCTGCGGCACCATCGTTCGTACCTCCCCTTGCGGTGATCGCGGTAGGGCGCATGAGAGCTCTCAGGGTGTCTCGATCGCCAGACGACAGCCTGGACGCCATTGACCTCCCCCGCTTGGCATGCTGCCTCGCACAGGCGCTGGCCACGCCTGCGGAGTACGAAGGAGTGGGGACGCCTATTGCTGGGGGGCCGACGACTTCGGCCAGTTGCAGGTGCCGGCGGCCCACTCCTTCATTCAGGTGAGTGTCGGCTCTGGGCACAGCTGCGGGCTGAATGCCGTGGGTGTTGTCACCTGCTGGGGGGACAACGCAAATGGCAAGGCGTTGCCGCCTCGGGCCGCTTCACCCAAATCAGTGCGGGCGACAACCACACCTGCGGACTGCAGGAAGATGGCGTAGTCGTCTGTTGGGGGCGTGGCTATCTCGGAGGCGACGTGGAAGTGCGCGTAGCTACTACTCTGGCCACGCATGTCTGCGGCTGCTTCCCGCCGGTTCCCCAGGGTGACTGCCAGGACATGCGAGCCGATCATGTTTCGTGATCACTGCCCTGTGGAGGGCTGTCCAGTGCTCCCTCTATCAGCGGTCCGCCACGCCGCCCCGTCCAGCGGGCGCGGTTGTGCGCGATCACCTGCACGGCGAGCCACGCCGCGTTGGCGGCGAAGCGGCCCGAGGGAAGATGGTTCAGCCCGACGCCGTACTTGAGGTCGCGGATCGCGTTCTCGACCTCGGCGTGGCGGCGATGGTCGGCCTCCAGCTCCAGCAGCTCCCCCGCGCGGTCGGTGATGAAGGCGTGGTAGCTGTAGGTCGTGAAGAGCGCGAGCTGTGAGCCGGGCGACGGCTTCGCGCGCCGCACGATCAGCCGCACCGCGCTGGCGTCCCCCCTGTGCTGGAACGGGCTGTAGCTCGTCTCGGCGACGTCGGCGCCGCCGTCGAGCCAGTACGGGATGGGCGTCCAGTCCGCTTCGGGTATCGCCTCGATCAGCCTGCGTGCGGCAGGCTGCTGGCGGATTGTGACCAAGAAGCGGACATCGAGCGCGCGGCAGGCGGCGACGACGGCGTGGCTGTAGAAGCCGCTGTCGGCGCGCAGCGTGAGTTGCCCCGAGGCCCCGGCCTCGCGCACCCGCGCCACCGTCTCACGCAGGAAGTGGGCGGCGCCGCGGCCGCTGTGCGCGCGGCCCTCGCGCAGCCGCGCCATCAGCACCTCGCCGCTGCCCGCCGCCACCGCGAGTAACGGGTGATAGCCGCGCGCGCCGCTGTAGCCGGGCCGGCGTGCGCCCTCCTTGGCGAGGCCGTAGGTCTCGCAGAGCGTCGAATCGAGGTCGATGGTGAGCGGCGAGTCGCCGGGTCCCGCCCCGGCCGCCCAGGCGCGGGCGAGCAACTGGCGGGTCATGCGGTCGAGCTGGCGGACGTGGCCCCAGCGGAAGCTGCGCAGGAAGGTCCCGAGGGTGGACGGCGCCTTCACCGTGCAGCCGAGCACGCGCCCGGCGCCGCCTGAGCGCAGGGCATCGGCGTCGTCGATGCAATCGCCGCCCGCGAGCGCCGAGCAGACCAGGGTCAGCAGCTTGTCGCCGGCGTTCGCCCGGCCCGCTGCGTCAGCGAGGTCGAGCTGGGCGTCCGCCAGTTCACGGAGGCCGAGCCGGCCGGCGAGCGTGGCGGGGAGCAGCAGGCCCGCGTGGTCCACGAGGCGGTCGTCGTCGAAGGTGATGTCTATCCGGTCGGGGTTGTTCGCTGCTAGCATCGAATGGGTGCTCCCTGTGGCTGTGACGTGATTCGTCAAAACCCATTGTCCCAGCTACAGCGGAGCACCCTCCACAGCCGCGCGCGCCCTCTCTTTCGGTGGATCCGGGCTAAGGCAGCCTCCGACCTGACGAGATCGATTCAGCACTTCGGCGTTGTCGATCCAGTGATCGTGCGGAAGTCCGACCGTCGGGTCGTGGGCGGGCATCAGCGGCTTGGGGCGGCGCGCGCACTCGGACACAGCATGGTGCCGGTCATCTATGTGGAGGGATCCGACCAGCAGATCCAGGCGCTCAACCTCGCGCTGAACAAGATCCACGGTGAGTGGGACGAAGCCAAGCTGGCTGACGTCCTCGCTGAGCTCGCGGACGTCGACTCGTTGCAGGAAGCGCTCGCGGGCTTCGACACGGACCTGACGGAGCTCGCGGGCTTCTCGACCGCCGAGGTCCTCGCGTCCCTGGAAGCCAGCCTCAAAGGGGTCGCGCCTAGCGAGGCGGCTTCTTCGGGAGTAGGGCCGCCTCGCTTGCGCTCACTCGTACTATGAATCTCCGAGGCGCCCCGCGGGTGTAATCCTTCGCCCCGGCGTTCCGGAACAGCGGGGCGGCCTGCCACAGGGCTGCCTCGCTGCCTTCGGTCGTACCATGGATGCCTGGGGCACCGGCGCTCGTTCTTAGGGTGCCGCGGAACAGCGAGGCGGTCCTGTCACTAACGACCGCCTCGCTTCGTGTGTTCACCCGCACAGCGCCGCCGACGATGGCCAGCGTTGGCTCTTGCGCCGGGGTGTACCGTCCTAGGGTGGAAAACTGTACGCACCACTATCGCCTAGGCTCGCCCGTCGGCTCTGTCATACATGGCGTGTGTTCGAAGTGTGGTGAAGAGAAGCTCTTCCCGAGCAGCGCGCACGAATTCAGCCACTGGCCGAAGGCAGCGGGCAAGCGGGGCCGTGCCAGGAGCTCGCGTCACCTACGTGGGGGATCTACTCCGCCACCTCTAGACTTAGCGCCCACTCCAACCCAGGAGTGCGAGAGGGGGGACAAGTGATATGCAGGCACTCGTATTGAGGGGCACTTCGCTCACGGTCGAGGAGTGGCCACGGGGAACCCCGGGCCCCGGTGAGGTGCTGGTACGCGTGCTGGCGGCGGGGATCTGCGGTTCCGATGTTCACGCCGCAACTCACCTCGAGGCGATGATCGAAGAGACGGGACCAACATCCTGGTATGCGAAAGCGGACCTGACCAAGGGGTTGGTTATGGGCCACGAGTTTGTCGCCGAGGTCGTCGAGGTTGCGCCAGACGTCTCTGAATGGTCGCTCGGCGAAAGGGTGGTACGGGCGCCGGCCAAGGAGACCACGCGGCCCGTCCCGCCGCGCATGGCGAGCGCCTACAGTTCGGAGCTCAACGGCGCCTTCGCCGATCACATGGTGCTGTGGGAGCCGACACTTCTCGCCGTGCCCGAGAACGTCAGCGTTGAGGCAGCCGCCACTACCGAGCCCTGCGCCGTCGCTCGCCACGCCACGCACGAGGCCGAGGTCGATCCGCACGAGCGGGTCCTCATCATGGGCGCCGGCCCAATTGGGCTCATGGCACTGCTGTGGTTGAAGCACGACGGCGTCGTGCGCGTCGCCGTCAGCGATCCCGTGGCGGCGCGGCGCGAGCTGGCGGCTGAGCTGGGAGCCGACCTGGTCCTGGATCCCTTGGCCGCTGACTTTGCGTCTACGCTCGCGAAGGGCCTCGGCACGGCTACAGCCGAGCAGGGGCCGAACGTCGTCTTCGATTGCGTCGGCATTCCGGGGATCATTCGCCAAGCTATGGACGCGGTGAAAACGTGTGGCAGGATCATCGTCGTGGGCGTCTGCATGAACGAGGATCGCTTCATGCCCGTCATTGGGATCAACAAGCAGCTGACGCTCAAGTTCGTCATGGGCTATACCCGCGGGGAGTTCGAAGAGACGCTCGCCGCCTTCAGCAGCGGCGCAATCGACACCGGGCCGCTTGTGACACGGACGGTGGATCTCGCCGAGCTGCCAGCCGAGTTCGGCCGTATGGCCAGTGGCGATCAGCGCGACTGCAAGGTGATCGTCCGCGATGCCGGTGACCCCAACGAAGCCTGATTGGGGGGCGAGAAGGCGCTCGAGCAGCCAAGCGTTTAGCGAGGGTTCGCCGAAGGTCCCGGCGCCGCTGACCGCGATCCCTTCCATGATTCGAGCGATCAAGCCTCGGCGCGATTCCGCCTGGACAACAAGCCCCAGGGAAACTCCCGCCTTCTCCGCAGCCGCCTCGATGATCTGCGTATCGAGGTAGCGACGGCCGAGTTCCTGCTCGAGACGTCCGGCGATTGCCCGCCCTTCGGCACCTCTGCTCCCATCAGCGCTGCCTCGGTCGCTGGGCCGCGAGCTGCCTGCTCCTGAGTCCGAATCAACCGCGCCAACCCCAAGGGAGCGCGTCACATCCTCCCTCGAACGCGCCGCCGTCCGGTCGAGCCCGCAGACGAAGGCGATGGTCGGACGGCCACTGCGATGAAGGCCGGCGGGGCTGCGCTTGCAGCGCTGTCGCGCCTCCAGTGAGGGCGAGGGCTAGCGCCCCGCCGGTAGGGGGATCCTAGCGCAGCCTCGTGATACCAGGTTGCTCACGCGTGCGCTGAGGAGCGCATCCGTTCGTCCCGGCAGAATGAGTCGGGGCCGAGCGCTTGTTCCTCCTTACGCCGACTGATTCGCACGGGGCCCCACTCGGGGGCCAGAAAGGCCCCCAGGCGGTGACACCACTGGCTTGCCCCAACGATTACGATGCTGGAACAAGCCGCCAAGAGCGGAGCTTTCTCTGCTCACGGGGGAGAGGAACGTGCAGGCTTCTCTTCGACCTCCTTGGCCTCCTTCAGGGATCATCGCGGGCCCCTTCGTGAGCTGCCGGCTTGAGCTGACTGCAGCGCTCCGAGGTCTCTGGTCATGGCCGGGCAGGGCGGAGCGCTTGCTTTCAGTAAGGCGTTCGACTGCTGCGATAGCGAGCACGAGGAGTCACAGCTCATGGTCGCCACTCGGGCCACTCGGCACGGCCCTGGGTCAGCCGGTCCAGGGTCGCAGTCGCCACGTGCCCGATGTGGCCGGGAGTGAGGCGTGAATTGTCCGTAGTGGTAGAAACAAGTCTGACGGTCCGACCGATAGGCATCATGAATCGCTTCGTTGAGACGTACGCGAGTGACGTGTTGCCTCTCCATGCGAAGCACGGGTTTGACCTGCTCGGTGGGTGGAGTCGGGCCGGGGGGACCGGCCAGCAGGTGGTGCACCTCCACCGATTTGACGATCTCGCCGCGTATGAGCGGGCTCGAGCGTCCATCGCTGGGGACGCCGCTGTGGCCGCCATGGTCGAGGACCACGCTCGGGAGGTGTCTGTGACCGAGTCGATCGTGCTTGGCGAAACCACGGCGTACGCCACCGACGCGCGGCTCAAGCAGGGGCGAGTCCGCGAGGGCGACGCGCCCTTGACGTACATCCAGAGGGTCTCGCGAGCCCGCTTCCCCCATCGCCCGGAGGTCGCCCGGCTTCTTGCGAGGATCGTAGATGCCGTGGAGGCCTCGAACGCGATCTCCCTCGTGACCGCTTACCAAGCGGTCACGGGACGAACGAGCGATGTGACAGACCTATTCGTCCTGCCGAAGGGTGAGGGGGCCTTGCCCGAAGCGAACGCCGCCGAGCGAGCGCTCGAGGGCGGGGTGGTGGCGGAGAGATTCCACGCCCTTCTCGAAGACGAGATCGTTTACCGACTGCGGCCCCTCCCATACTCGCCCCTGCAGTAGCACGCGCGGCCCAGCGGCGAAAAGGCAGACCCGAGGCGTCGAGTCGGCTGGCAGTGTGGCAACCCGCCAGGACCAGTCGTGGGAGCCGATAACCCCTCGTTGTGTGTCTCGAGGCGGTGGCCCCGTCGACGCGAGCGAGGTCAACCGCCGTTCGGCGAGTGACAAGAACGATGAGTTCCCTGCTACAGTGGCACCCCTCGTAAACGGAGCGCTCGCTCGTTGCGGCGACGTGCTTGAGTGTCCGAGGGGAGGAGCCGGTCCAACGGAACACACACCGTTCCGAGGGAGAGCACCCCAAGGGGTGATAACCCGGCGCTTCGGCGCCTGTGCGTCGGCGAGCGCACGCCGCCTCCTGGCGAAAGACCGCCCTCGACGCTCAGGACGGACGTGAGCCATGCGAGGCTACATCGTCCGCCGCTTGCTCCTGAACCTGGTGGTGGTGTGGATCGTCGCGACGCTGGTGTTCCTGGCGCTACGTGTTCTACCGGGCGACTACGCCGCCGAGCAGGTGGCCTTGCGCTTCTTCACGGGCGTGGGCGATGGCCGCTCGGCAGACGAAGCGCTCGCCGACGCCCGCGCCGCGCTTGGCCTCGATAAGTCCATCCCCGAGCAGTATGTCCGCTACATCTCAGATCTGCTCAGCGGCGATCTGGGGAAGTCTTTTGTGACCCGTCGATCGACGCTCGACGAGGTCGGCCGGGCGCTACCCTACAGCCTCCAGCTGGGCGTGATGACGGCCGTGATCGCCGTGCTCATCTCGTTACCCGTGGCGGTGATCTCTGCGGTTAGACCCGGATCGCTCGTCGAACACCTCTTGCGCTTCGTCGCAATCATCGGGCTCGCCGCGCCATCGTTCTGGATAGCAACGATGTTCACCCTCCTCGTTCTGCGTTTCGACTTCTGGAGGATCGATGTGGTGGGCACCCCGGGCATCTGGGCCGATCCCCTCAGGAGCCTGGAGCTCTTTGTGATCCCAGCCGTTGCCGGCGGCCTAGCGAGCGGCGCCATCCTCATGCGCTACATCAGATCGCAGTTACTCGAAGTTCTCGGTCATGACTACATCCGAACGGCGCGCTCGAAGGGCTTGCAGGAGCGCACGGTTATACTGAGGCACGCAGTGAAGAACGCGCTCATCCCGGCGATCACGGTTCTAGGGTTCGTGATTCTCGCGGTTGTCAACGGGTCGGTGATTCTCGAAGCGATGTTCAACATCCCGGGGATGGGCCGAGCCATCGTGGGCGCTGTGCAATCGCGGGACTTCCCGATGGTGCAGACTCTGGTCGTCGCGATAGCGGTAGGCGTCGTGACGATTAACCTCCTCATCGACATTTGCTACTTCTATATCGACCCCCGAGTGAGCGTGAGCGGCTCCAGTGCGTGACCCGGTGGGCGCTCGAAGCGAAACGGGTTGGGGCTGAGCCGATGCATAGGACGCCGCCCTCAAGGACTCCGAGCTCGAGACAGGGTGGTTCAGCGATCCCTGATACCTGGGACTTGGGCTTACGTGACGAGCGCATGGCCTGGGTCGCAGGCCTGCGATCGATTCCGCGACACGTTGGTCTGCTGGGCATGATCGGTGCTGCGCTCGTGGTACTGGTGGGGCTCGTCGCTCTTCTCGGCCCCGGGTTGACTCCTTATGGCAAGGACGATGTCGTCTGGGTCGACGTCGAGTCCCCGGATAGCGACTCGCCAAGCGCGGCTCGGCGGTTGGCCATCCTCGCTGGTCCCTCGCTCTCACACCCACTTGGGACTGACAACCTCAGTCGTGATCTCATGACTCGCGTGATCCACGGCTCGCGTATCGCGCTGATCGTTGGCTTCGGCGCGGCGTTAATGGGCACCGCGGTCGGCGCCCTCATCGGCATCGTCTCAGGGTATTTCGGTGGAATCGTCGACATCGCGATGCAGCGCGTTGTGGACTCGATCATCGCAATGCCAGGCATCGTCATCCTGCTGCTGTTCACGCAGATCGGTGAACGTAATCTCACGCTTACGGTGACAGCGCTCGGATTCCTAGGAACGGTAAGCGCCGCGAGAGTGGTGCGCGCAGCAACGCTCTCGGTGAGAGGAGAGGTCTACATGGAGGCAGCGCGATCGACCGGTGCCAGCGACCTCCGGATGATGGTGCGACACATTCTTCCGAACATCGTTGCGCCCATCGTCATCATTTTCTCGATCGCGGTCGGAACGAACATCCTTGCGGAGTCGGGACTGGCCTTCCTCAATCTCGGTGTCCCTGGCCCGAGCTGGGGGAACATGGTCAGCGAGGGCCGCGCGTTTCTGGATAGCAAGCCAATGATGAGCTTGGCTGCCGGCGGCGCCATCACCATGACCGTGTTGGGCTTCAACCTCGTGGGCGATGGCATCCGCGATGGCTTTGACCCCACGCGCCGCTCGGGCTAGCGAAGCCAAGCCAGAGCACTAGTCCAGACTCTGATTCGCAGTGAGCACCGCAGAGCCCGAACTTGACGACGTGACGTTCAACTGGTACACGCTACTTGTCATTCCTCGCACCATACGAGCAGGGGACTGACGGAGGTCACCAGGCCATGCCGGAGTTTGACACTGTTATCAAGGGGGGGACCGTCATCGACGGCCTCAGGACTCCCCGCTTCACCGGTGACGTCGGTATCAAAGACGGGAACGTCGCCTACATTGGTCGCATTTCCAGCCATGAAGGAGCGAGGGTGCTTGACGCCAGCGGTCTGATCGTGGCACCGGGCTTCGTCGATCTGCACACGCACTACGACTCCCAGGTCTATTGGGACCCCTGGTGCACCATTTCCGGGTGGCACGGTGTGACGTCGGCGGTGATCGGGAACTGCGGCTTCGGCTTCGCGCCGGTCAAGCCAGAGGACCGGGACCGAGCCATGCTCACCATGACGAGGAACGAGGCTGTTCCGCTGGCCAGCATGAAGGCGGGCATGCCCTGGGACTGGGAGTCGTACCCGGAGTTCCTCGACAGCATCGATCGCACGCCCAAGGGCATCAATCTTCTTAGCTACGTGGGGCTGAATCCCCTTCTGATGTACGTGATGGGGCTCGAGGAGGCGAAGAATCGCCCCGCAACCGACGCTGAGCGCGCAGAGATGTGCAAGCTCCTCGAGGAGGCTATCGAGGCCGGTGGCTGCGGCCTTTCTACCCAGGTCGCGGGCGAGGACAGCAACCAGCGAGACTACGACGGGACGCCCATGGCGACCGACACGATGTCCGAGGACGACCTGGTCGCCCTTGCCTCGGTTCTGGGCAAGGTCCGCAAGGGATTCATCCAGGTCTCCGGCGCCCGGGCGACACCGGAGCTGGTCAATCGGCTCGCCGAGGCGAGTGGGCGTCCCATTGTCTATAACGCCCTCGCCGCGCTCACCGATCAGCACGGTGTTGCGCTCCCCGGATACAAGGAGACCCAGGCGTGGATCGAGGACGCGAATAAGCGGGGCAACCGCGTGTTCGCGCAGGCGATCACCACGGCGATCGCCTTCGAGTTCCAGCTCGAAGAGTGGAGCCTCTTCGACAATGTCCCCTCTTGGCGAGAGGCCCTGTTCGGAACAAGAGAGGAGAAGATCGAAAACCTTAACGACCCCGAGCGCCGAGCGCTCTTCAGAGCCGAGTACGACGCCGGGAAGGGGCCCGTCACCGGCGCGGGAACCGAGGACAAGGGCATCATCTCAGGCAGCGGGATTGCGGAACTCAGGGTCGAGATCGTGGAAGAACCATCCCTGCAGCAGTACGAGGGGTTCACGATCCGCGAGATCGCCGAGCGCGAAGGCAAGCACATTGTCGACGCCTTCCTGGACATCGGCGTGGCGGACAAACTGCGGTCGACCTTCGGCTCGCCGCCCGCACGGATGGATATGAAGGCGATGAAGGAGATCGCGAACTCGCCGTTCGCCCTTCCGGGCCTCTCGGACGGTGGCGCCCACACAAAGTTCATCACGATGGGCGCATACCCGACGGAGTACATCGAGGTTCTGGTGCGCGAGAACGAACTCATGGACCTGGAGGAAGCGCACTGGCGGCTGAGCACCTATCCCGCCATGGCTGCGGGGTTCAAAGATCGGGGCTGGATCAAGGAGGGCTCACCGGCAGACATCATCGTCTACGACTTCGAGAAGCTGCGGCGGACGGAGACGAGGCGAGCCTACGACTTCCCCGCCAACGAGTGGCGCCTCGTGCGTGAAGCCGAGGGCTACCGATGGATCATGGTGAACGGCAAGACGACGTTCGAGGACGGCAAGTGCACCGGGCTCACCCCCGGGAAGCTCATCCGCCACGGTCAGGGCTAAGGGCGCTGGCTAGGACACGACGAGTTACGCAGCGAGACCGCGGAGGGCTCGTTCGGCAGCAGGCCTTGGGGCTCTATGCAGCGTCCCGGGCCTGTAAGGGGCCTCGCGAGCCATCACCGGCACATGTTGAGGAAACCGGCCTGATCCAGGAGGGACGCAATGGCGAGTGATTACTGGGATCGATACTTTCGGCGAGCGCGGCGTATGCGCACCAGTAGGCGGCGGTTCCTTCAAGGAGCCGCGACAGCCGGGATCGGAGCCGCCGGCTTAGGTCTCGTCGGTTGCGGCGACGACGATGAAGAGGAGCCTACGGCCACAAGCGAGCCAGGCGAGACGCCGGATCCAACGGCCACAGCGCGGCCAGGAGAGACACCACAGCCCACAGCCACAGCGACGGAGGTGCCACCGGATACCTCCGCCGTCCCCACGGACGGGAGCTACTACAGCCAGGTGGGCGAACCATTCGTTGGGATCACCCTCGACATCCATCGCGGCGTATCTGGGATCGCTGGCGGCGTCGAAGGGAGCGCGTACAGCGGGCTCATCCGCTTCGACGACATCCCAGCGCCAACCTTCAGAGGCGACCTCGCGCGTGACCTTCCTGAGCAACCCGACGCTGTCACCTACATCTTCGAATTGCGTGACGATGTGGTCTGGCACGACAAGGCCCCGACCAACGGGCGGCCCTTCACGATGGACGACGTGCGCTGGAACCTGGATAGGCAGCTGACTCGGACACTTGCGGACGGCACTGTGGCCGACGATTTCACGCTTACGAACACCGTTTTCACCCACATAGACAGCCTCGACTACGTCAACGACGAGACCATCTCGTTTACGCTGAAACAACCTCGAGGCACGTGGCTCGAGTCTCTAGCGTTTGCCGGTTTTATGGACCAAGGCGTCGCTGAGCAGATCGAGAGCGACCCTGACGTCATCTCCGCCGACCGCATCGTTGGCACCGGCGGTTACATGTTCACCGAGTTCGTGCCAGACGGCCGTCGAATAGCTGAGCGCCATCCCAATTGGCACCTTAGGCAAGCGGGCGAGGAAGTGCAGTACTTCGACGCCTTGGCCCTGCTCGACGTCGGTGCTGACGTGAATGCTGTGCGGATCGCGCTTGAGCAGAAGCAGGTTGACTGGATCGGTGGGCGATTCCAACGGCAGGGCTACGCGCCGGAGTTCATGCAGGCGATCCAGGACGCGAACTCCGACATCGAACGGCTGGACGTCCCCGCGCTGAACGCGAATAGGGCACTCATCTACAGCTGGGAGATTGGCCCGTTCAGCAACCCGATGATCCGGCAGGCTTTCTACCTCGCCCTAGACAGGCAGCTTGTCCTACAGCAGGACTTCGCCGGGGAAGGAAGGATCACGGGGCCTCTGCCGTGGGCGTTCACCGACTGGGCGCTCTCTGAAGAAGAGATCCTTCAGCAGCCGGGGTACGCGCTCAACAAGGACGACGAGCTTCAGGAGGCGCGGCAGCTCTGGGAGGCTGGCGGCGGGGAGGATCTCGAAGACAACATCGAGCTTGTCGCGAACGAACCGGACGCCGTGAGGCTCTCCGAGTGGTTCACAGCGATGATGAACGGGAACCTGGGGACGGACAAGATCGAGGTGAAGGGCATCCCCGGGGGGAGCATCCTGCCGTATCTCACCGGGGAGGACCCGATAGCCTTCCTCACGCCTGTATCTGCGTGGACGAGCCCCGACCCTCGGCAGCGACTCGCGCGGTCGTATACAACGGCAGGCTCTATCAACTTCGGGAAGTACAGCAGCCCGGGTATGGACGACCTCTTCGATCAGGCGGCAGCCACACTTGATCGGGATGAGGCGATCAGCACGATGAAGGATATCCAGCGCTTGGCCATGACGGAGTCGGGGGCGGGCACCATTCTCATGGCGGCTGCGACGGGCCGGTTCCTCAAGTGGCCCTACCTCAAGATGGAATTCAACCCATGGAGGCTGCCTGTGGACGAACGCTCGTGGATCGATCAGTCCGACTCGACGTTCAGCAGTCGGCCCAGCCTCTAAGTCTATCGAGTGCAGGATGACGCACCTGGTGCGTCATCCTGCGTCGACCAAAAAGACGATCCACTGCACCGCATCAGTCTCAGGCGGGAGGGCAGCGAGAGCCAAACGCGCCGGTTGTCCGAGGGCGGTTCGAGCGCACCTCGGTGAGTCGATGAGCAGGGCTACGGCCAAAGGACGGACGGTTGACGATCGAGGCGGTCGGAGCAACGTCGATCAGCGTCAGCAACCTCGATCAGGCGATCGACTTCTACACACGCCTCCTGGGATTCGAGGAGTACCGGGAGAGGCTCCACATCCGAGGGCCCGCCATCGAGAAGATATTCGGGATTCCGACCGCTGAGGGGGACGTCGCTTTCGTACGCCTGGGTGGATTCGATCTCGAGCTATTCGCCTTCGAGGCGCCTGACGGATTCAAGAAGAACCCGTTGCGCTTCACCGACACCGGTGGCTTCTCGATGTCCCTTCGCTCGGGCTCGTTCGACGACGAGTATCGGCGTCTCAAGCGCGAGGGTGTAAGCTTCAAGTCCGAGCCTGTCGAGTACGAGGGGCGGATCAAGGTCGCGGTGATGTGCGATCCGGATGGGAACTGCATGCAGCTCACATCCTGGCCGGCGGAGGAGGCCTAGCATTGGGCGGGGTGAGGCGCGGCCGGCGCGAAGCCGAGCAGCGAAGATCGCCGTCGAGCCCCGCCCCGGGGAGCGCGAGCAAGGCCGCGCACCACGGGCGACAGAATGGAATAATCGGGACAACGACCCTCGACAGCTAACGAGCCCCGGGCAAGCCCCGAGCGAAGGAGAGAGGCAATGCCAGAATTCGACACTGTGATCCGAGGCGGCGCCATAATCGACGGTTTGCGCACGCCGCGTTACACCGGTGACATCGGCATTAAGGACGGCCGCATCGCCTACATGGGCCGACTGAGCGCGAGCGACGGCGACAACGTGATCGACGCTGATGGTTTCATCGTCGCCCCCGGCTTCGTGGACATGCACACCCACTACGACGGACAGGTGTTCTGGGATCCCTACTGCACGATGTCGGCCTGGCACGGCATCACCTCCGTGGTGGTGGGGAACTGCGGATTCAGCTTCGCGCCCGTCGAGCCGGAGATGCGCGACCGGGCGATGCTGATGCTCTCGCGGACCGAGGCGATCGAGCTCGAGGCCCTCCAGGCCGGCATGCCCTGGGACTGGGTGACCTTCCCCGAGTACATGGACAGTCTCGAGGGCAAACCGAAGGGTGTGAACGTCGCCAGCTACTGCGGCGTCTCGCCGCTCATGATGTCGACCATGGGGCTGGAGGCAGGCAAGAGCCGCACGGCTTCGGCGGATGAGATCACGAAGATGTGCGCGTTGTTCGATGAGGCCCTAGACGCCGGCGCGGTCGGTTGGTCAGCGCAGTGGGCTGGCCAAGATAGCGGCCAGCGCGATTACGACGGGACGGCCATGCTGTCCGACCTGATGTCCGTTGAACAGGCGCACGCACTGTGCGAAGTCCTTGCCCGGCGAGGGCAGGGCATGACTCAGATCAACGGACACGGCGCCGGCGAGTCATACGCTGATGTGTGGGCTCGACACGAGAAGCTCGCCGAGATCAGCGGCAGGCCGGTGATCCACAACGTCATCGAGTTCTTCACCGGCGTCGACGGCAAGGCGCACGGCAACTACGTGGACACGATCGAATGGCTGGCTGCCGCGAACGCACGCGGCAATCGAGTCTTCGGGCAGGTCGTGACCGCCCCGGTCGCCCCCGACTTCACGTTCGAGGACTTCAACCTGTTCGACCGCAGCCCCATCTGGCGAGAGGCGACGCTCGGCACCGTTCCGGAGCGCACGGCCAAGCTGGCCGATCCCGAGCGCCGCGCGGCTCTGAAGGCGGAGTTCGACGCTGGCGATGCGCCTGCCGTCACGTTCTCCGGGACGATGGACGACCTCGTCATCGCCGAAGTCGAGAACCCTTCGCTCAAACACTACGAGGGGATGAGTGTCCGCGAGATCACGGAACTCGATGGGAAGCATACGATCGACGCGATGCTCGACATCACCGTCGCTGATGAGCTCAAATCGCTCTTCCACACTCCCGTCGCAGATCCGGACGCGGAGGCAGCGAAGCTCGTGCTCCGCTCGCCCTTCGCGATACCGGGTGTATCCGACGGCGGGGCTCATACGAAGTTCCTCACCCTCGGGTCGTACCCCACCTACCTCATCGCTCGGCTGGCGCGTGACAACGACGTCATGGACCTCGAGGAGGCGCACTGGCGCCTCAGCGCGTACCCCGCCCAGGTTCTCGGCTTCAAAGACCGCGGCTGGCTGCGCGAAGGGGCCGCTGCGGACATCGTGATCTATGACATCGACAACCTCAGCATCGGGAAGCGGCAGCGGCTCGACGACCAACCCGCGGGTGCGTGGCGTCGCGTCCAGAAGGCTGACGGGTACAAATGGATCCTCGTCAACGGCGAGGTCACGTTCCAGGATGGGGAGTGCACGGGTGCGACGCCCGGGGGCCTTCTCCGAAATGGGGAGGTTCGCTCGGCATAGAGTCGCACCCACCGCCGACGCTACCCGCCGCGAGGCGGCGCTCTTCGGGCACTCCCCCTGCGAATTGCCTGAAGCCGTCGCTGTAGCCAATCGGGCCGAGCCAGGAGGTCGCCGTGAGCATCATCGTCGAGACCCTCGTCACCCTCCGACCCCCCGCGGTGATGCCCGTGTTCATCGAGGTGATGGCGGAGAAGGCCATGCCGCTCCTGAAGCGGCACGGCCTCGATCCGTTCGCTGCCTGGTCCCAAGCCGGTGGACCGGCGCAGCAGGTTATGCACCTCAGTCGCTTCGACGGTCTCGCCTCGTACGAACGGGCGCGAGCATCGCTCGAGAAGGAGTCATCCCGGAGCACTTGGATCGTCGAGGCGCTGCAGGGCGTCGACGTCACGGAGGTCATCAGTGTCGGCGAGCCTTCGCCTTACTCGCCTGACGAACGGATCGATCGAGCGCTCGCGGAATCTGGCGCCTCTCCGAGGAAGTGTTTCCAGCGGATTGCGCGCATGCGCCTCGGCATGGAGGAGGAGGCGAAGAAGCATCTCGCCGTCATCATTCGTGAGGTCGAGAAGAACAGCGGCGCGATCCAGCTCATCACGGGCGTCCAATCGATTCTGGGTCGACGTGACGAGCTCAAGGACACATTCATCCTCCCCAAGGGTCAGGATGCGCTGGCCGAGGCACGAGCAGCAGAGGCCGCTATCGAGGGCGACACCGTCGATCGCTGGCACGCCTGCCTCAAGGAAGAGGAGACGCTCTTTCTGAACCCACTCCCCTACTCACCGATTCAGTAGCGCTGTGGGCGGACCCCCGTTGGCCGGGGGAGTCAGGTTGTCGCGGGGACCTCAGCGGCCTCAGCGTGAAGCCCCCGTAGCCGTTCGCTGCAGCCTTCGAGATTCTGAGGATCCGGGAGAGCTGATGCCAGCGAGCGGCTCGACCACCAGGCGGTCAGGAGATCGTCTCGCTCCGCGTCCTTCGCACGCTGGGTTCCAGAACCCGCGCTCCCTCAGAGGAGCTCGTATGCTGGATTTAGGCCGCAGGCCGACCAGTAGCGGCAGCGTGGCCTATCCCTCCTGAGCGGGACCCGTGCACACGGGTCCCGCTTCCTTGTGGCGGCTGGCCCGGCCGGAACTCGGAGACGAGTGGGGCCACAGAAGAGGAGTTGGATCGTCATGGTCGCCGCCGCCGACGCGGAGTTCGCTTCCGGTGGACGTCCGGACCGAAGATCGTTCGCGGCTTCGACCGCTCGAGCGCAACGCTCGTCGGAAGCGGTTCCGTCAGGGTCCGCGCTCTCTGACCATCTCAGAGCTCCCTACTTGGGCGGCTAACCAGGAGAGTCAGGTTTGGTCATCCGACCTCTGATGTACCCAGGAGCGCAGTGCTTCGCGGGCCTTGGGCCACCGGAGGATGCCGTGATCGCCGCCCGGCACGAGGACGAGCTCGGCGCCGGGGATCCCCTCCGCCAGCTCGACTCCGTGCTCAGTCGGAACGATGCTGTCGCTATCGCCGTGTATGACCAGAACGCGATGTTCGGCGAGGCGGCCGAGGTCCTCACTCGTGTCGAAGGTGAGGTGTGCGCGCCAGTTGCACAGCTCTCCCAAGGCGAACGCCTTTAGCTCTTCCTCGGGTGTCTCACGGATAACCTTGAACTGGGCGTCGACACGCGCATGCATCTCGCCGCGATCGGCCTCGGTCGCACCCGGGTGGCGCACGCTCGGCAACTGAGTGTTGTAGATACTCTCCCGGCGGCGCTCGAAGACCGCATCGCTGCCCTCGCGCGAAGCGAGCTCTACCATCTCGGCGATGGGCGCATAGAAGGGAGCGTCCTTCATGTGGGCGCTGGTGTTGACCAGGGCGAGGGCGGCAATTCGCCCCGGATGACGAAGCGCTAAGGTCTGGGCGATCGTCCCGCCCATCGAACTGCCGACGATGACCGCCTCGTCGACGCCGAGATACGCGAGGAGCGCGGCCGCTTCGTCACCGAGGTCGTCCTGGGTGTAGACCTCGTCGCGAATCTCGCTTCGGCCGCAGTTGCGCCGGTCGTACTCAATCAAGCGGACCTGGTCGACGGCCTCCCGGATGGGCGGGGCGAGAGCAACGGAGGTACCACCGAAGCCACCGTGGATGAAGAGCACGGGATAACCGGAGCCGGTGTCCGTGTAGTTGATCTGCCAGCCGCCGATGTCGGCCGTGGGCATCGTTTGGGCCTCCTTGCCAAGAGCGCTGGCGATGATAGCCCTCGTAGGCATCTGGCCTAGCGGATACACAGTGACACGTGCCGATCGCGACGATCGAAGCAGCCGCCGCGCATCTGGGGGGGCGGTCTCCTACTGAGCGTCGAAAGAGGAAAAGGATCGTCACCTCGGCGCTGGTAGCTTCTGCTCTAAGGGACGAGCCAGGACTATCCCTTCTCTCCTTGCTCGGTGTCCAACGTGTGCTGTCTGAGAAACCCATCCGCGCTGAGCTACCACGTTCTGAGACACCCCCCGGGAGGCTCGATCTCGGCGTCGCACACGGATTCTGCTCAGTGCTCAGCGCATGGTGCTATTCTGCGCCCAACGGCCCGCCCAGAATCGAAGTCGATGTGCGCCGAGGGCTTGGGCTGCGGACACGGCGCTGAAATGAGGGAGTGCCATGGCAGAGTTCGAAACCGTCATCACCGGCGGCACCATCATCGACGGCCTCCGCACACCGCGATTCACCGCAGACATAGGGATTAAGGGTGGTCGGGTGGCGTACATCGGCCGGCTGCAGCCCCATGAGGGTGACGAGGTGATCGACGCCAGCGGGCTAATCGTCGCCCCCGGCTTCGTGGACGTGCACACCCACTACGACGGCCAGATCTTCTGGGATCCCTACTGCACGATGTCGGGCTGGCACGGCATCACCTCAGTCGTGGTGGGGAACTGTGGATTCAGCTTTGCGCCGGTGAGGCCCGAGATGCGCGACCGGGCAATGCTCATGCTCTCCCGAACGGAGGCCATCGAGCTCGAGGCCCTCCAAGCGGGGATGCCGTGGGACTGGGTCACCTTCCCCGAATACCTCGACAGCCTCGATCGACAGGCGAAGGGCGTGAACGTCACGAGCTACTGCGGCGTTTCGCCGCTCATGATGTGGGTCATGGGACTGGAGGCTGGGAAAGGGCGAACGGCGACGGACGACGAGATCGAGCAGATGTGCGTCCTTCTCGACGAGGCACTGGAGGCGGGAGCCTGCGGGTGGTCTGCACAGTGGGCAGGGAATGACAGCGGTCAGCGCGACTACGACGGCACATCAATGCTCTCCGACCTCATGTCGGTGGAGCAAGCGCATGGCTTCTCGGAGGTGCTAGCAAGGCGCCGCACGGGGTTGACGCAGATCAACGGCCACGGGGCGAACCGCCCATTCACGGAGACTTGGGCGAGGCACGAAAAGCTCGCTGAGATCAGCGGACGGCCCGTGCTCCACAACGTGGTCGAGTTCTTTACGGACCAGCAGGGCAACGCGGTGGGGAACTACCGGGAGACGATCGAGTGGCTCAACGCGGCGAACGCAAGAGGCAATCGCGTCCTCGGACAGGCCCTCAGTGTGCCTGTCGCGTCTGACTTCACCTTCGAGCACTTCAACGGCTTCGACACGAGCCTGGTTTGGCGAGAGGCAACGCTGGGAACGGTTGAGGAGCGCCGGGAGAAGCTTGCCGACCCAGGGCGGCGGCGCGCGCTCAAGGAGGAGTTCGATAGCGGTGAGGGGCCCGGCTCAGTCGTTACTGGATCGGCGAGCTCCCTTATGAACGGTCTGGTCGTGGCGGAGGTTCTCGAACCGTCGCTGAAGCCCTACGAAGGGCTGAGCGTCCGTGAGATCGTCGAGAGGGACAACAAACACACGATTGACGCGATGCTCGATATCGCGGTCGCCGACAACCTGCGCACGCTTTTCCAGACGCCCGTCCCTGAGATGAACGTCGAAGCGGCCGAGGAGGTCCTGACGTCGCCGTTCACCGTACCGGGCGTATCCGACGGCGGCGCTCACACCAAGTTTCTCACGCTTGGTGCCTACCCCACGTACCTCCTCGCGAGACTCGTCCGCGATCACGAAGTGATGGACCTTGAGCAGGCCCACTGGCGGCTCAGCACTTTCCCCGCGAACCTGGTCGGCTTCAAGGATCGGGGATGGCTCCGAGAGGGTGCTGCTGCGGACATTGTGATCTACGACTTGGAGGAGCTGAAGATCCTCCCGAAGGAAAGGCTCGACGATCAGCCGGCGGGCGCGTGGCGCCGCGTGCAGCGGGCTGAGGGGTATCGCTGGATCATGGTCAACGGTGGTGTCACGTTCGCCGACGGCGTCTGCACGGGCGCTACTCCCGGACAGCTGCTCCGCAGTGGCCGCGGCACTCCCACTTGAGTGGAACTCGTACGGAGAGTGTTCGGATCTCGTCAAGCCCGGAAGGGCGTCGACTGGATTTATAGCGCCCAGACAATCTGCTGGTCCGGATTAACCGACTGACCTCGCGTTACGTCCTGGAGCTGTCCAGTATCTCTGAGCTGTGGGGCCTGTGGGGCACGAATATTTCCATCGGGCCTTATGGGACAGGCTTCTCGGGAGGTCACGACGGTTGCGTGCACTTGCGCGATGACCGCCTGAGGTCACCCTCTGCGCGGAGGTTGATCCGTGTGGACTCTGCTCAGGCTGTTGCTCGTCACGCTCCGGTTGCTGCCCACCGCTCGGCGTGATCTCGTCCTCGAGAATCTTGCCCTTCGCCACCAGCTAGCCGTCTGTGCCCGTCCTCGCCGTCCACCGCTCAGCGATGACGATCGTCGCTTCTGGTCTGCGCTTGCACGGGACTGGCCTCGTTGGCGAGATGTGCTCGTCCTCGTGCCGCCGGAGACCGTCGTCCGCTGGCACCGCACGCCTGGCGCAGGTACTGGAGCTGGAAGAGTCGGCCTCGAGGGCCAGGATCGCCTTTGCGTCGCCCATGGCGTTCACGCCCGTTTCGAACTCGGCGAAGAAGTCCGCCCGTTCGAAGCGACCCGCGTGCAGGACGACGAATATCCAGCCTCCCTGGCATCCATCGACGCCAACTGCGTCCGTCATCAGGTGAGTCCTCCGCGCAGGAGCAGGCTACCAGCGAGCGCTGTGGCGGCGACGCTGCGACCCGGGTTGGGGACGAACTCGGCGTTCACGAAGCAGCGACTCCGCAGCGTGAGGAAGATCGAGCATTCACGGCAACCATCCACGTTTGCACCTCGGGGAGCTCCGGTCTCGCCGGACGAGCGTTTCGAGCGTGCAGGAAGCGGATCCCTGCGCCCGCCCTTTGGGCCCGTTGATCTTGTACCCGACCGCCACAGCGCGCGGCGGGGCGACACCGAGCCGTGAGCCACCGTTACGGAGGTACCGGGGGGCCAAGCGGTCCACACCACGACCCAGTCGGTCCTTCTCACCGCCCGGTGAGCTTAGGTCGCCCGTCTTGGGGTGCGAGGGCACGCGACGCCGGTAAGATGCCCTAGTCTCGAGGAGTCGCCTGATGTCGATCCCGACCCAGCCTTTCGGCCGTACGGGCCATCTGAGCACCCGAACTATCTTCGGTGCCGCGGCCCTGTCACGCTCAACGCCCGAAGAAGCGGATCGCGCTCTGGCACTGATCCAGCGGTTCGGGATAAACCATATCGACACGGCCGCTTCCTACGGCGACTCAGAACTTCTCATCGGCGCCTGGATGCCCCGGCATCGCGACTCCTTCTTCCTTGCGACCAAGACCGGTGAGCGGACGTACGAGGGCGCGCGTGATCAGATCCGTGCCTCGCTGACGCGCCTGCAGACCGATCACCTCGACCTCATCCAGCTCCACAACCTCGTCGATCCCGGGGAGTGGCAGACGGCGCTCGGGCCCGGCGGCGCGCTCGAAGCGGCCGTTGAAGCCAGGGACGAAGGGCTCGTGCGTTTCATCGGCGTCACCGGCCACGGAGTCACCGTCCCGGCTATGCACCTCCGCAGCCTGGAGCGTTTCGCGTTCGACTCGGTCCTTCTGCCCTACAACTTCACGATGATGCAGAACCCGGACTACGCCACGAAGTTCGACGAGCTCGCGCGGGTCTGTGAGGAACGGCAAGTCGCCATTCAGACGATCAAAGGAATCACGCTCGGCCCCTGGAACCAAAAGGAGCAGACCCACCGCACCTGGTACGAGCCCCTCACCGAGGCTGATGACATAACTCAGGCAGTTCATTGGGTCCTTGGCAGACCGGGCACCTTCCTCAACACCGTTGGTGATGTCTCACTTCTGCCCTCGGTCTTCGGGGCGGCCGCGGCTCTCGGCCCGCGGCCACTCGACGGTGCCATGGCGGACCTTGTGAGAGATCGAGAGATGGCGCCGCTCTTCGTATAGCGCCACGCCCGACGGCCGCGCTCCCTAGGAATCCTCTGAGCAAGTAGGCTGGCGCCGGCGATTTGCTCCGGCAGCAGGTTGTATTGGACAAGGAGGGCCGCAGGGGAGGGGGTCGGGGGAGGGCGGGGGCCTCTGTTGCCTTCCCGTCGCGCTTCGACGAGCGCGCGGAACGCACTGCTCCCCGGGTCAGGCGAGTTGGGGCTCGGCTCTGAGCAGGTTCGTCAAGCCCAGCAGCAGCGCCAGCCGCTCCCGGTTCTTCGCCAGACCACGGTAGCGCACCTTGTCGTAGCCGAAGCGCCGCTTCACCGCGAGGAAGGGGTGCTCCACCTTCGCCCGCAGCGACGCCTTCTCCCGCTCCGCCCGCGCCGCCTCGCTCCCCGGCTCAAGCAGCCGCCTCCGGCCGGGCCGCAGCGCCACCCGCCACTCGACCTCCGACCGCGCCTGCTCCGGGCGCTTCTCCACGCCCCGGTAGCCCGCGTCGCCGTACGCCTCCCGCTCCTCGCCATGCAGCAGGCGGTGCGCCTCCGTCACGTCGGCCACGTTCGCCGCCGTCGCCCTCATGCTGTGCACCAGCCCGCTGTCGGCGTCCACGCCGATGTGCAGCTTCATGCCGAAATGCCACTCGTTCCCCTTCTTCGTCTGGTGCATCTCCGGGTCGCGCGCGCGCTGGCGGTTCTTCGTCGAGGAGGGCGCCGCGATGATGCTGGCGTCCACGATCGTGCCCGCGCGCAGGCGCAGGCCGCGCTTCGCGAGGTGGGCGTTGATTGTCTCGAACAGCTTCGTCCCCAGGTCGTGGCGCTCCAGCAGGTGGCGGAAGTGGAGGATGGTGCTCTCGTCGGGAATGTCCTCGGTCAGGGTGAGACCGCAGAAGCGGCGCACCGACTCGGCTTCGTAGAGGAGGTCCTCCATGGCGGGGTCGCTGAGGTTGTAGCAGAGCTGGACGCAGTGGCTGCGCAGCATCACCGCCAGCGGGTAGGGCCGCCGTCCCCGTCCCGCCTTCGGGTAGTGAGGCTCGATGCGCGCCTCCAGTTCCTCCCAGGGCACGAGGCCGTCGATGCGTTCGAGGAACAACTCACGGCGGGTCTTCCGCTTCTTCTGCTCGAACTCCACGCTGGCGAACGTCGGCTGATGCATGGGGGCGCCCTCCCTCTCCGGTTCGCGCCCCATGATCGCATCTGCTCACTCGCTCTGGCGAGTTGTTCAGACTGTCCCTAGCTCGCAGAGGCTCACGGTCGCGTGGCCAGCGGGGGCGGTGCCGTCGTAGTGGAGGACCGCCCAGTCATCCGTCTTCGCCAGCCGATGCGCGCTCGGTATTTCAGAATGCCCCGCTGTACTCCAGGAGCGCTCGGGCCCCTGGAGTGTTCCTCAGGAGTTTTCTCCAGATCCGCGGCCAGTGGGCTACCAGACACCTTGGCTGTGCCAGTGCGCGACTTCGTGTGCCAAGCGGCAGTAGACCTCCGCATGCGTGTAGTGGTCGGCCCGGCTGTTGGCGGACCATCTGGCAACCCAGTTCCCGTTCGTGTCCTGTTCCAGCGTTCGCTGCGGGGCGAGCATCTTGCGGTAGTACTCACCCATCCCTTCGCGGACCCGCCCGCCGAGCGCACGCCCGTTGCGGGGAAGCCCTAGTCGCTGGGCACGGAAGAGCGCCGCCGTGTCGTCGATCATCTGGACGCGATTGACTGAGAGCGTTGGAACGCCGCCGTCGCCACGACGCTTGAATTCGGCCCCTGGCATTGACTTCGTGTAATAGCAGGCGGTCACCGCCGGTTCCCGCTCGCGTGCGAAATCGACCACCTTGTGAGTCTCCGGAAGCCCGTCGATTACGCAACTCTCGATGTGGAAGCGGTCCATCAGCACGCCAAGCTCGTCAAAGCTGTCGACTGTTCCCGCCCACCAGAGCGGACGCATCGCCTCGCAATCGCGCACGAAGAAGTGCTCACGGATGACGACGTGCAGCTTCGTACCCACGTCGACGCCCATGTCACAGTGCTGGCCTTCATAGTCGTCGAGCGAGTAGTCGGCTCGGCACCGGTCGAGGGCGTCGAGCGAGAGGCCACCGCCCGGCGGAGAGAAGACCTCCCCCAGGTCCGAGTTCTGAAACTCCTGAAGGCCAATCGGGGTGATCGCCGTACTCGTCTCGATCATCGCCTGCAGGTTCGCCCAGGGTGAATAGAGCCGGCTGAGTTGGTAGCCGCGGATCCGCTCGTTCCGGGTGCTTTGGGATGCCAGCGGCCCTTGGTCGTTACGTCCATTGGCGCGCGGCAGGCGTGGCAGACGATACGCGCAGACCCCTGGTCGACGTTGTCGTTCCAGGTCAGTGTCTGCTCGAGGCAGCAGGCGGGGCAGGGCAGGTAGTAGTGACACTGATCGGACTGGAGGAAGAGCGCGTTGACACCCGCCTCGGGATAGCGCGGCGTCGAGGCGACGATGAGGCGTCCGTCGTCGCTCGACGCGAGTCGTCTCTGCCCCAGCTCAAGGATGCCCTCTGCCATTTGGTCGAACTCGTCGAAGATGACCAGGTCCGCATCAACGCTCGCTATCTGGCGCGTGCTGTCCGCTCCGCGTAGGTAGATGTACCCGGGGCCCACCATCTTCAGCCGCTTCGAGTCGGCGCCTTTCCTGCGTGGCGGCTCGGGCTACAGCCGCCCGCGGATGTAGGCGCTGCTCTGGATCGCGCGATCGAAGCGGGCCTGAGCGAAGTCGTCCATCTGGTTCTGGGTCGGCATTAGGAAGAGCACGTGCCCACGGTCGGCGAAGGCGGTGTCGGCCGCGTGCAAGGCGCGGTTCACCAGCAGCTCGGTGAGACCTACTTGGGCCGACTTCTGGATGACCACGAAAGGATGCTCATCACGGGCGATCGCGGCTAGCGGGTGAAGATTCGCCAGCATCCCATCCGCGCCCATCACACGGTGGGCCATTGCCCAGGCGTGGGGATCAGTGGGGACCCGCCTGGCCTTCTCCCGCCACGCCACCCTCCTCAAGCGCAATGAGGCGGTCGAGTTCTTCATCGTCAAGCTCCTCAAGCCGGCTGTCGGTTTCTCCTTGACTAATCCGCTCGGTCGGCTCGCCCCGGGCGAGTCGCTCGAGCCTGGCGCCCTCGGTGATGGCGCGGATGGCTGCGTCTGCCGTAGCGCGCTCACCCTCCAGCTCAGTGAGCCATTCCGTCCCCTTCTGCTGGAGCAGCAGGCCCACCTTTGCCTGGCGCCCTTGCATCTTTCGGATCTCCGCGATGCGGGCCTCGTCCGCGGCCACACGGGCCCTGCGCTCAAGGTCGGCGAGTCGTTGCTGCCAGTGGTATCGGCGCGACCACTCGTAGAGCGTGCGCAACGAAGGCGCCCTTCCCTTCTTGGTCAGGATCTGGTGGAGGCGTTCGATCGAGCGATCTGAGCCCATCTCGACGTAGGCGTCGAAGGCGCGGCGATGTCGCGTCGACTCAGCCATCGTGCTCATCCAGAAACGAGCGGCAGATCAGGGCCAGGGCACGGCCTCGACGGTTGTTGCCAGCGAGCGTGTCCATCGCGACCGTCACCACCTGCTCCACGACGGCCTCGTCCTCAGGCGTGAGCGCGAAGGAGGCGAGTCGCGGACCGGCGGTCGCCGCCCGTTCCGCCTCAGCGGTGAGCTCTGCGAGCAAGGCGTCGGCGTCAAGGTCCAGCAGCGCAAGCGTGTCATCGATGGCACGCGCGTCCTCCGGCAAGATCGCCGCGAGTTCCTCCGCGGGTATCAGCTCGGTGAGCTCGACGAGCAGCTCAGCCCGCCGCGCCGGGACGTCCTCGCCCTCCAGTCTGTTGAGGGTCGCCAGGAGCACGAGGGCGGTCTCGTCGTCGCAGGGCCAGGGGAAACAGAGTGCGTGCTCGTAGCCCAGCGAGCGCAGCACCTCGAACCGTTGGTGGCCGTCGAGGATCTGATAGGCGCTGCCGATCTCCGGGTGGTCGCGAACGACGATCGGTGGATAGCGATCCTCGCGAGCGATGTTGCGCCGGAGCTTCTCGAGACGCTCTGCGGTATGAGATTGGCGTTCGACGGGTGCGGAAGGAGCTTCTCGAGCCGGACGCTGATCAGCTGGTCAGGTTTTAGCGACGATGAGGTACTCACGGTCTGTGGCACGCTTCTCCTCCGAGGCGATGGATTTGAGGTGGGTGTAGGGCACGGCCAGTGCCGTCGCGACCTGGCGGTACCGACCGACTATGTTGCTCAATTGACCTAGCGAAGCAGTCGGCCCGCCGTACGAGAGGACGAGGCAGGAGATGTGCTCGCAGGCGGCGAGGAGATCGGGCAGCGCCGGCGACTCCGCTGAGAGCTCGTTCTGGCCCAGGATGGCGTCGAGCGGCGCGTAGGCCCCTCCGTAGGCGGTCGTCCTCGGATAGGGCGGGTCCAGATAGACAACATCCGCATTGACTCGAGGAATCAGTCCGAGGGCATCCGCAGTGTGGGCCTCTCCGCGCCCTCCGAAGACGCCCCTATTGACGTCCTGGGCGATGAGCCAGAGTCGGTCAACGGTCGGTGGCCCCGACTGCCGGAGGTAGTGAGGAAGCCGTCTCGGGCTCAGGCGGTCAAGCTGGCCCGTGTTTGCGGCTTCGGCGTCGGACGCCGACAGGATAGACATCGGCTGCAGGCGCAGGATCGCCTTGATCACCACGAGAGTTAGGAGGCTCCGCAGCGGCTCTGGCTTCGAGCCACCTCGCCTGCTTGGCCGAGAAGACCTTGGGCACGAACGTCGCCGCTGGCCCTTCGCTGGCCGGGGCCGCTGCCAGCGCGAGGACGTCCGCGTGGCGGAGGCGGGTGCCCTGATTGGCAATCAGTGCCCGCCCAGCGACCGCGGCTCGCTCGGCGATGTCGCTGGAGATGACGCTGAAGCCTTGTGCCTTTGCATACAGCGAAATCGCTCCCCCTCCGCTGAAGGGATCGAGCAGGACCGAGGAAGCCCAGAGCTCCCGGGGGCGAACGGCCGTTAGTAGAGCGAAGATGAGCGGAGCGAGCCGACGCTTGCCGCCCAGATACGGGGGGAGCGAGAGAAGGAACTGCGAACCCGGGGCTGACATGCCGCAAGTGTCGAGCTGGTCACGAGTGCGATGTAAGGCCCGATCAATGCCCGCGCCGATTACTCGTCCGAAGTCTCCTGTGATGCGGCCCTGATGCGCTGGGCGCGCCGTCGGTTCCGCTCGATGTTCTCCTCGTAGGGCCCATCGTCTGTCCAGAGGCGGTTCGCGAGGCCGGCCTCATAAATCTCTCGGTCGGTAGACTGCGGTGATTCTCGAACGAGCCGGATCAGCTCCACGCGCTTGGGGTCCCGGCGACCCTGTGGGCGTCCCGGGCGGCCACGGCTCTGGCCGAGCGCCACCTGCTGTTGGTAGCTGATGGCACCCCATAGGCCCCGGAACTGCGACTCGTCGAGCCTGCCTACGTTGATCCAGACCTGACCGGATTGGATCTCCGCTCGCAGCCGGGCGACATCGCGGTCGTTGTCGAGGACCCAGATGGGGCGACCCTCGTAGTCGGGCAGCCCTATGAAGCGCTTGGGCGCGAACCGATCGTCGCCCGTGACGGCTGTCATGAGGAGTCCCCTGCACCCGTCCCGGCCAACTATCTGCACGACGGACGGATGGTGCTCCTGAACCCAAGTCACCGCACGGTCAGCCGATCGCTGGAGTGACTCAAGGTCCCCAGACGCTCCGAAGTCCGCTCTCATCCGCTCGATTTGCGCGATCAGCTCAGGGTCAGCCCAGAGTCCGTCGAGGACTTCGAGGCGTCGGTGAGGTGTCGGCGAAAGGACGGGGAGACCGAGATGAATCCACTCATGTGATGGGTATAGAACACTTGTTCCCCACAGGTCAATGCTCGGATCAGGAAGCGGGCGCTCTGTCGCGCCGGACCCGCGTGCGCCCCCTGAGGGCTTGGTCCTTCCCCCTCAAGCGGGGGCTGAGGCGGTTGGCTTGGCCTCAGTCTCGAGCCAAGCGAGCAGCGGGCGGCCGCCCTGTGGCGCAACTGCGTAGGCCATCGAGCGCCGATGGATCTGGCCATTCGGCTCGTCAGCACGGCCCTGGTTGGTTCCGATCGCACGATGGCAGGGACCCACCTGACCCTTGGGCTGGGGAGCTCTGGCCAGAGTCTTAGGGGAGCCGTGACAGGTCCGGGTCAACTCGACAGCCGTTCACTGATATCGAGCCGTGCCTTCGCGGTGATCGCGGCCGTGTTCGTCGCGGCGGGGATCACCGTCGGCGTCTCAGCGGCAGTGGTCCTCCTGCCTGGGAGCGAGGACCTCCCAGTGGGGGTTGACGAGGGTCCCACAGCGACGAGGGGAGCCGTAGCCACTCAAACGCCGGCAGCGACCGCCACGACAACCCAGCTGCCGCCAGCGATGACGACGACTACGACGGCTTCTCCGACGGGAACAGCAGTTGGGAGCGAGACTCCGGACCCCTCAGCGACGGCGGCGCCCGCCCGCACGCCGCCAGCTTCCTCGCCAAGTCCTGTGCCAGCCGTGCTCCAGAAGGGAATGAACGCCATAGTGGAGAACCTCGGGGATGATGGCCTGCGGGTTCGCAGTGGGCCTGGAGTCGATTACCAGCGGGTAGGCCGGCTCGTCAACGGAGCCGTCGTGCTCCTGCTGTCAGAGCAGACGATTGGGGATGCAGACAGCTACTACTGGTGGCAGCTGCGGCTGGCGGATGGGACGGTCGGTTGGTCGGCACAGGGTCCAACCGACAGCGACGACCGCTGGCTCGTCCCGCCGGGCACGGTTCCGCCTGAATTCACCGAGTTTGCCGCCAACATCGACGACGCCAGAGCGGGCATGAACGCCGAGTTCTTCTGGCAACTCGCCGACACCTCTGAAGTGACCTGCACCGAGGCGACATCGAGTTGGGTTTACGCTTGTGTGGACCAGCCTCTCGGCTCCGTCGTGAGGAGCCTGGCAGTCGCCAATCCCTTCGAAGGCACGGGCTACGGGCATGAGCAACTGGTCAACCTTCTTGCGGGGTGGTTCACCGGGTCCCGCCCGGACCTCGGCGACGAGTTCGGATCCGGAGCTCCGACTCTGTACGCGACGGCTCGATCGCGCCCATACGCCGATGTCGATCAGTATCACGCGATCCTCACGCGAATCGTGCTGGGGGCGTCTACGCCTCAGATCCCGCACCGACAGGTTCTCGTGTCCACTTGGGAGGTCGTCGATGGCCTCTGGCTGCACAAGCGGCTCTGGACAAGCGAACAGTTCTGGAGCGAGGGCTCCCCGTCAGCTGCTGACTGGTTGAGCGGTACCTGCGCCCGGGCGACTAGCCCGTGCGAAGAGTGGACACGTTGGATCGAATCGACGCCAGCACCTTAGGCAAAGCGGCGGAACAGGCCCATCGCGATCACAGGCGGAAGCCCAAGGCCGGCCTCGGTGCACCGGGCGTTCAAGCCCCATCGGTGTTGCTTGCGCGACCTAAGGCGGTATGCCTGCTGGTCAAGATCCGCGATGTGGCTGTACCGGGCGATTCTCTCTAATCGACCGCTCGTCTGTGCAACCGAAGCACGGGTCGTGAGGCGTCGTGTGGAGGCCGATCGGCCCGAGGCGGAATCAAAACAAAAGAGCATGATGTCGCCCATGACGATCCGCTTAATCGTCCTGCTCATCGTCGGCGTCCTGGCAAGCGCCCTTCCGGGAGTCAGCGGAGCCCCCGGTGCTGCAGGTCAGTTCGAGGGGATGAGCGTCCTCATCGATGCTTCAAAAGGCGGCGGCATCTGGTGGGCGCCGCAGGCGCCCCCGGGGCTCGATCCCGAGAGGCCCCACCAAGGGAGCCTCCTAGCCGACTACCTCAGGTCGCTTGGATTCGAGGTCACCGAGTTGCCCAGAACCGCCACATTCGGAAATGAGGTGACGATCTCGCTCGCCCAACTGCGAGAGCACGATCTTGTGATCCGAGCACCGGAGTTCTTCGAGTACACAGCAGCCGAGTTGGCCGCCTACGACGTCTACGTCGCTGAAGGCGGAAACCTGTTCATCGTGGCGGACCACCTCTCGCAGCGCGGACGGACGGACGACCTCGCAGAGCATTTCGGGGTGACTCTCGCAGGCGTGACGGACGGAGTCCTAGACACCTTCGCCCCGAGCCCTCTCACCGAGGGCGTTGGCCCCTTGGCGTGGAGAGTCGGGAGCGGCATCGTCTCCCACACCGAGTCCGTAACCATCGTCGGCTGGCTGTCCGAGCAGTCCTTCGTGGATCTCGACGGCGACGATCTTCTCGACCCTGGGGAACCTACTGCGCCGCCGGTGCTCGCGTACGGGATACACGGCCAGGGTCGTGTTGTGGTTCTCGCGGAGATGAACAGCCTCCAAGGAGTCCCTCAGCCACTCACCGACAACATCATCAACTGGCTCGCGAGGCCGCCTCTTGCCTGCTACGCCCTGACTACCACCGTCGACGGGGGCCTCGGAGCCGCGCCGACGTTGAGCCCTCCGAATTGTCCTGGTGGGAAGTACGAGGAGGGCTCCGTAGTCGAGGTGGAGGCAGATCCTGCCGCGGGCTGGGTCGTGTTGCACTGGGCTGGCAGTGACAATGACCTCAGTGGCGACCCGCGAAACACAGTGACCGTCACCGGCAACGCAGAGCTGCGCGTTCGCTATCGCACCGTGCCGCTCTTGCCTGGCCAGCCCGATCCTCGTCCCTTCAAAGCCTTGATGCCCATGCTGGCGTCTGATCGGTAGCCCGGACCCACTGCTGCGCCAAAGAGATAGCGATCAGCTCGCTGAGCAGGTCGACCTGCGGGGTCTGTTGCCTCGCTACGCGGCCGCTTGCTTTCTCTGGCGAAGAGAGCGGTCATGTGGAGCGACATGGCCGAAATCGACGACCGAATCGCTGTCTACCTGCAGGCTCTCGAAATCGAAGGCAAGAGCCCGCGGACGATCGCCAGCTACGCCAACTCGCTCCGAGACTTTCGGCGCGCCGGTTCCGAACTGGGCTTGCCCAGTCGACCGGCGGATTACTGCGTCGAACACGTCTACGCCTTCCTCTCCTCATTGCAGAAGCGCGGTGCTTCGCCTGCCTTTCAGCACCGCCGCCACCGGGAGGTGAAAGCCTGCTTCTCGTGGCTCAAGCGTGTCGGCTACGTCGAGGAGAACGTCTTCGCCCGCGTGCCGCTGGTGAGGTGCCCTCAACGGATCCAGCTCCCCTTCAAGCCCGACGAGGTGCAGGCGCTCCTCACGACCCAGGACCCACAGATCCTCACCGGCTGCCGTAACTACGCGCTCATCCTCTTCTTGCTCGACACGGGGGTGCGCGCCTCCGAGTGCATCGGCGTCAAGCTGGGCGACGTCGACTGGTCCAGTTCCCGCGTTCGCATTCGCCACGTGAAGGGCGACAAGGAGCGCTGGGTGGGAATCGGCGACCGCACCGGGATCGCACTTCGCGACTACATCGAGCGGTTCCGCAGCTGGGCCCCTGGCCACCTCTTCCTCACGAGCAAGGGGGCCGCCATGGCCGATGCCCACACGCTGAACGTGATCCTCCATCGGCTCGAGCGGAAGGCTGGGGTGAGGGGTGTGCACCCGCATCGCTTCCGCCACACCTTCGCGACTTGGGCGATCGAGTCCGGCGCGAGGGAGATCGATGTGCAACTTCTGCTGGGCCACTCCGACCTCACGATGACGCACCGCTACGCGCGGACCTACATCTCCGAGCAGGCGCTCCGCGCACATGCCGAGCTCAGTCCGGTACGGCGGCTGGGCGCTGGCTAGCAGACGCCCTAAAGGCGCTTCAGCCTGCGTCTTCCCTAAAGTTTCACTGCAGCTTTTAAACCCAGCGCCCTAGCAATAGACTGGGGGCCGGAAGCCCGCGGGAGCACCCACGAGCCGGTGACTTTTAATCCATTGGTCAGGAGTTCGAGTCTCCCCGGGCCTACGCCACTTGCCGGAATCGGTGGGCCTAGGTAGTGGCGTCCGCAATTTGGGGAGTCCATAGACCCGGAGCAGCCCCTTGCAGGCTCTCGACGACAGTTTCCGGTTCGAGGTCACCAGATGCGACCAGTGCCCACTGCCTGTAGAGGTCCGTTACCAGGACATGGACGGCCCCAATGTTCTCGGCAGCTTCGTGGACGTTCTGGTCGGGAGCTGGTCGCGACGACGGGTCCATCGTGCGAAACGGGTTTGAAAGCCACAGAGTCAAGTCAGGAAGCCGACCCTCGTCCTTGATGAATCGCTCGCGGTGCTTGCGGACCTGGCCGGAGTCGTTCGTTCTGACTCCGCTGGAGTACCCCTTGACCTCCACGATTGCTTCCCAGCCTGGGACTTGAGGGAGGGTAAGACGCAGGTCTTCGTGTCTTGGCTCGTTTTCCTCGCGCGTGGCGTCCATGTCCCGGACTGCGAAACCGAGCTCACCGAGAATCTCTGCCGCTCCATCAACCAACTCATCACCATCAAGCCACAGCACTCGCCTTGCCCCTTCATCGGCGCTCTGCCTGGCAGCCCTCAGTTCGACCTCAAGCTCCTCCCGGCGGGTTATCAGTCGCTCGAGCCCCCCTCCGACCTCCGTGATTTGGCGGGCCAAGTCGCTTTCTTCAGGGTGTGCCAATCTGATGGTTGGCTAAGCCGCGGTGGCGCGACTGGCACCCGATCCGGGTCACAGTCATGGATGTCGGATAGGAAAGCCCGGAACCAAGCTGCAAGATTTGCGCCCTCGGGCAGCAGGAGTGCGATGGGGCTGTGCTCGTTTCCATCCAGGTCTTGCCACATCGGAAGCACGAATCTGAGGGCGACAGCGTGGCCAGATGTGGTTTCGATGAGGGCAGCCGCGCCGTCCCGTGTGGTGGTCATAACGAGGGGCGGCCCCGGAGCGCGGCGGAGCTCGGCGGTCACGTCAGCAGCCAGAGGCCTATACAGCCCAGGGCACTCCGCAGGAACTGCAAGCTCGCGCTCGGTGTTCTTTGTGCGTGTGTTCGCACGATGGCGCGGTGTCGCGTTTGTTCCCGTGACTCGGTATTTGTCCGACCATTCAAAGGTCATGGAACCGATCGTCAAGAGGTTGACGCTAACATTGACTGGGATTTCCTTAATGGCACCTGCGACAACCACGTCCGTCTCTGTCCAGTTGTAGCGCTGGCGGTAATTGGCCGCCGAGTCCGCTGTCCTCAATGTTCCACAGAGAGATGAAATCGAGTCAATCAGGGAATCGTTCAACCCGATAGCGGCCACCCTTGGACGCTTAGTGTTAGGCATGCACCGGCTCCCCGATCTGGTCCCGGGATGGCCCGCCTATGCGGACTGTGTACCTGGGATTCTACGCGGCCAGGCGGAGAACCAATCGTACTGGGGGTCGAAGAATCGCCTATCCGCCACCTGCCTGGGATTGCCTTTAGGCGTCGGCGCTCCACGGCGAGGCCGAGCCCGGCGACTACAACTCCACGGCCAGTTCGAAAGTTCGTAGTACAGTCTCCCCGGGCCTACCACCTCTCTTGGCCACCAAGGACGGTGCTGCCAACCGTTTTCGCCGGATGGCTCAGAGCTCGTCGGGTAGGGCAATCGCCCTCATGTGCCTCCTGTGATGAGTCTATGGAGCGCAACCGGCGGAACAGGGCCGACGATGCGTGCGTACGACGGCCTTCTGTCCTTCACCTCGCCTTCACGCAGCCTTGGTCAACCCCTTCCTTACCCCTGCGGGAACCCTTACCCGTCACGCAAGCGGGATTTCCTAGTCTGGTTGTATTGAGACTCCAAGCAGTAAGTCGAAATGGAACCGTACGAAGTGCTTTGGGAGGTATGACATGCAGGGCAGAAAGACGCTGCCCCCTTCGCTAAGGGTTACGAGGATCGCTCTCGCGCTAGTGGCCGGTGCAATCGCCGGAGTGGTGATCGCAACGATCCTGCTGATCCTTTCCACCCACTCCGCCCGCGCAGACCACGACAGCATGTACCTCATCTGCCCCGACCCCATCGAGGAGGGCAACACCGCCAGCATGGGCCTGAGGCACCCCGGCCACAGGGTCGTGTACGCGTACTTCTTCACCCACGAGGGCGCCTACACCGCCAGTCCCAACGACTTCACCGAGTACCACGGCGTCAAGTTCGAATCGGACAGTGACGAATCGACCCTGTGGGTCCCCATCATCACGACGGAAGACGACAGGCCCGAGCACGACGAGATCTTTGCCATCGGCTTCAGGGACGACTACGAGTGGCACGAGTGCAGGGTGACGATCGTGGATGACGACGGCCCCGAGATCACTCGCGTCGCGATCAGCTCAAGGCCGGTGGATGGATATGCCTACCGCGCTGGTGAGAGCATCGACATCACGGTGAGCACCACGGCCCCCGTCGAAGTGGATGGCACTCCCCTGATGGCGCTGTTCCTGGGCGATGGGGAGAGCAGTGCCTGGCGCGGCGCGGAATACCTGACCGGCTCCGGGAGCCAACACCTCGTCTTCCGATACCGCGTGCAGCCCGAGGACTTCGACGCCGACGGGCTCACCGTTGGGGCTGCCGCCGTGGCCGATAACCGCACCCCTGCGTACGGCTTCGCCGGCAACATCTTCTACAAGGGCACCGACGTCCCAATCGACTACACCCACCCCGGCGTCACGGGCGACTGGAAGCAGAGGGTCGACGGGCGACCCTACGTCCAGCGTGCCAGATTCATCTCCTCACCCGCTGGAGGGCGGGGGGTTTACCGTGCCAACGAGGTCGTCGAGTTGGCCTTCACGTTCGACACCCGGGTAGTCGTGGATGGTGACGTGTCCATAGGGCTGTACCTCGGTCTCGAGAACTACAACTGGGGCGAGGCAGAGCGGCGCGCTGGCTACCTCCGAGGCTCTGGAAGCGACACGCTGGTGTTTGGCTACACCATCCAGCCGGGAGACACGGACCCCAAAGGCATCGGTCTGCTCATGGGAACCGAAAGCACCGGCTTTGGCGGCGGCGGGACGATCAAGCACTGGGATACGGGCATCGAGCGCAATCCCTGGTATCGCGGTACCGGCCATCAGCCCGGCCACAAGGTCGACACCACGCCCCCATCCGTCTCGTCGTTCGGCATCACATCGCGACCGGCGAACGACATTTCCTACACCGCGGGCGAGACCATCACTGTCCAGGTCGTCTTCTCGGAGGGCGTGACCGTTCGTGGAGTTCCCTCGTTGGAGCTCGATGTAGGCGGTGCGGTGCGGCAGGCGTTTGTCCTCCAGGACCGCCCGGACTTTGGTTCCGTGCTGGAGTTCGGCTACGTGGTCCAGGAAGGTGATGTCGACTATGACGGTGTCGGCATCGGCGCCAACCGCCTGAACTTGAACGGCGGCAGCATTGAGGGCCGTGCGGGCATTCCTGCCGACCTCTCGCACGCCGCCCTCCCCGCCGCCTCCGAGCACAAAGTCGCCGCCGACTAGCCCCCTGGGCTTCCCACGAGTCCGGGAGTCTTCCACCCCGGCAGGTCGCCACCCCGGCGGCCTGCCGGGGTGGTGGGACTTTGTGACGCATGCACCTGATCGAGAACGACAGTGGCGTAGACGGGATTGAGGAGTTGCGGATCGGCGGGAAGTCCGCAGCACGCCGGCTGCACCGCGTTCGCAGTGGGCTCCGGCGAAGGCGAGGATGGTGGGCCTAACTTGACGGTAGGCAGTACCACCTTCGAGTTGTCCATGATGCTGTAGGTCTGCTGTTCTCGCCAAGAGGCCGCGTCTCGCTCCTACTGTAAGCGGCGGACTCTCACAGACGCGTCAGGCTGTGGCCAGTCCCCTCGGACAGGACTTCTCCTTGTTCGATCACCGTCAGTGTCCCCTCTTCCTGCAAGCGTGGAGGGTAGCCGCGCCAGCAGAGAATCCGCCTCACTACGGCACGAACATCGGTATGAAGCTGCGCTCGTACGAAAAGTGTGCGCCAGGTTGTGTCTGGCGCTCTCGTTCTGAGGGGGCGGGGTTGATCTGAGCCCCTCCCCGTTTCCCACCGAAGTCCTCAGTTTCTCGCCGCGTCGTCCCGATCCGGGCCACCCGCAGGGGGCCCCTCGCTCTTGGCGACCAGCGCGGTGATGGCGGGCACGCCTTCGAGGAACAGGTCGCGGAATCGCTGGTTCACGAAGTCCGGCCCTCCCAGAATGTACGGAACGAACTCGCCTTCGTGCAGGGCGTAGAGGGCCGTTACGTGACGGCTCTCCGCGCACGCGACCAGCTCCTCAACAGTGCCGTCCTCGTAGACGACGAGGCTAAAGCCCTCGACGATGTCGCCGCGCAGGCACTCTGACCACGGCTGCTGCCCGGCGTCGTCAAGGTCATCACCGAACGGGTCCGCCGAGGGCGGTTCGTTGCTGCCGACGACGAGCGCCGTCATGACCGGGAGCCCATCGGCGAACAGCTCCCTGAATTTGCGGTTGACGAAGTCCGGCGCCCCGAGGATGTAGGGGACGTAGACGCCCTCATGCAGGGCGTACAAGGCCACGATGTCCCGACTCTCTGCGCAGGCCACCAGTTCGTCGAAGGTACCGCCCTCGAAGACGACAAGGCTGAACCCCTCCGAGACCGCGCCGCGCAGGCAATGCGGCCAGGGATCGCGGGCCGGATCCCACGCCACCCCGGGGAAGCTCACGCGGTAGGTCTTGGTGCGGCTGCCGTCGGCCGAGGTAACGGTGGCGGTGATCTCGGTCAGGCCCTCCAGGGCGACCTGGTGGCCGTCCGCCTCCACGTCGGCATCGGGCGGGGCGATGTCGATATCCGTGCGGCGCTGCATGGCCGTGTTGTCGACGGTCGTCTCCATTACTCCCTCGGCGACGCTGCCCTCGTACTCGGTCTGGCCGGGGTCGAACTCCCCGAAGTCGACGCCCCTCAGGCTGAGGGACTGGAGGCGGGCATCAATGGCGTCGGGCATGTTGTAGGAGTACACGCGCTTGTCGCTCTCGTCGGCGACGTACATGACATGGGCGTCGGCCCAGATGCCACGGGGGCTGTTGTTGCTGGCCTTCGACAGCTCCTTGAACTCCTCGTCGCTGACGCGCTCGAGATCCTGCGGTTCCGCGTCTTCTGCCGCGGGCCCCTCGGGTGTGGGTAGGCGGTAGGCGAAGAGGCGCTTGGCGCCGTGGTCGGAGACCCAGAGGCTAACGCCGTCGGACCAGAGGCCGCGGGGGTCGCCGTTGGCGTCGTCCAGGGCGTACTCCGCGAGTGACTCGCCGCTCCCAAGGTCGTAGGCGAAGAGGCTGTCCTTCCCACCGTCCAGCACCCACACCAAGACGCGGTCGGACCAGATACCGCGTGCCGCGCGGTTGCGTGAGTCGAGGTCGAGGTCGTGTTCAGGCAGGCGCTTGCCGGTCTCAAGGTCGTGGGCGAAAAGGCGGTTCCGGCCGCTGTCCGAGACCCAGATGACCGTGCCGTCGGACCAGACGCCGCGCGGCGCGCGGTTGGCCTCGTCGAGCTCGAACTCACGCTGCTCGAGGCGCTCGCCGGTCTTGAGGTCGTAGGCGTAGACCGAGTCGTCGGCGCCGTCACCGTTCTCGGTGATCCAGAGGGTGACACCGTCGGACCAGGAACCGGTGGGCTTGTCGTGGGCGGGGTCGAGCACTTCGAGGTCGTGCTTCACGGTCCACTCGAAGTCGACGGTGCTGGGGCTGGGCCCTGTGGGTCCGCCGCCGCCACCGCCACCGCCGCCACCGCCGATGAGACCGCGAGTGACGGGCGACGGCCCGGTCGCGGACTCGTCGACGTCGGTGACGATGACGGTGACGGCGCGGGTGACGGTGTAGGTGCCGTCGCTGACGGCGACGGTCAGTTCGTAGGTGTTGACCCCGGCCACGTTGGCGGGCGACTCGAAGTCGGGCGGCGCAAGGAAGCTGAGCACGCCGCCGGCGAGCTCGAAGGAGCCCTCGTCCGTCCCGCCGAGGCTCCAGTTGAGGTCGCGCTCCTCAGGATCCGTGGCGGTGTACGTCGCCACGGACCCGGTGCTCTGCTCGGCGACGCTGACGACGGTAGCGCCGCTGAGCATCGGGGGCTCGTCCTCGTCCTCGACGGCAATCGTGACCGCGACGGTTGCGGCGGCGAGCGAGGGGTCCGTGGCCGTGACGGTGACGGTGTACGAACTCCGATCCTCGTAGTTAAGCGGCCTCTCGGTGAGGAGCTGGCCGCTCACGGGGTCGATGTCGAAGACGACGTCGCCAGTTGGGTCGAGGGAATACGTCAGCACGTCGCTGGGGTCGTCGGCTGCGATCGGGGCGCCGATGGGGCGGCCGGCGTCCGTGTTCTCGAGGACGCTGCGCTGACCGCTCTCGCTCCCCGGGAAGACGGGTGGGGCGTTCGAAGCCGGTGGCCTCTGCACGGGGAAGCGGAGCTCGGCCATGGCGCTCTTGCCGCTGCCCTCGCCGTCACTGTAGAAGGCGCTGACACGCAGCGACTTGCCTTCGTCGGCAGCGACGGGCGCGTAGTCCGCCGCTGTCGCGCCGTCGATGTCCGACCAGACGCCGTTGTCGAAGGACTGCCACTGCCAGGTGAGGCCGGTGGTGCGACCGTCGGGGTCGGAAAGTGAAGCGCTGAGCACGGTGCCGATCTGCGGCTGGAGCGAGGAGAGGGAGATGACGCCGGGTTCGTCGATGTTCGTGACGGTGACGAAGAGTTCGCTCGAGCGGGTGTTGCGGCCGTCGCTGACCCAGACACTGAGGCGGTACACGTTGTCGTGGTCGCGGTCGAGGGGATGCTCGAAGTCGGGGACGGCGCGGAATTCGAGCTTGCCGTCGGAGCTGATCTGAAAGACATCTTCGTCGTGGCCACTCAGGATCCAGGCGAGGCGAGCGCCGCGGTCGGGGTCAGTAGCGCCGTAGCGGGCGACGGAGAGGCCGAGGTCCTCGGGGACGGAGACGCTAAACGGGCCGGACAGCGTCGGGGGCTCGTTGACGTCGGTGATGGTGACAGTGACCACGAGGGTGGCGTCGATGACCTCGTCCGTGTTGCCGCTGGAGTCCTTGCGGTCGGTGACCCCCACAGTGAGGACATGGGTGGGCATGGCCTCGTGATTGAGGGCAGCCTTGGTCCGTAACTGTCCGCTCTTCGAGACGATCTCGAAGACATCGGAGGGCGTCACAAGCGAGTAGGTGAGAGGATCGTTGTCGCCGTCGGTAGCTGCGATCGCCGCGCCCACGTTCTCTCCGACGCCGACATCTTCGGCGACGCTCAGGCTTGTATCGAGGTTCGCGGGGAAGGCTGGCTGCTCCTCCACGTCGGAGTCGGCAGCAGCCGGCGTCCTGGTCGTCGCGAATACCCAGGGGCGGGCCTGCTTGATGGCGAGGGTATTCTCGCTCGTGATCTTGAATTCGATCTCCATCGCAAAGCGTTCGTCTGGTGTGGGGTTGTAGAGCGCCTTGAAGTGGGCATGGATCGCGAGCAGGTGGCTGTGCAGTTGGGCCCGCTGGTCCTTGCTCATGAGCAGTTGGCCGGGCGCAACTTTGTTGGAGAGACCAAGCACGTTGATGTTGCCACCCGCCGTCACAAGGAGCTCCTCGGGGAGCGAGTGGGCGGGGGGATTGGTGACGAGGATCTCTTCGGCCTGTGAGTTTACGTAGAAGGTAGCTTCATCAAGAGGGTCAAAAGGGCTAAAACTGACGGCCACGCCATTGACCAGTTCGTCCTGGTAGCTCGCGTGCACGAGGATCCCCATGGCGGCGGCCAGGTGGTCGATGCGATTGAATTCTCGTTCACTGAAGGCGCGGTAGTTCCAGAGGCTGGCGTAGACCTCCTTGAGCGATTTGGCGAGGTCTTTCTCGTCCTCGCTGGGCTTCTGGCTCTTGGAGTCGTACAGGCCCGCACCGTTGAAGCCAGGCAGATCCTCGTTGTTGGTACTGGATCGGTAGCGCTTGTTGATGTCGTCGGGGAACGACTCATTCATCGTCTCGATCGCAGCGATGATCCCGTCGGGAGTTGGCGCGTCCTCGATGACCTTGCGGAGGCTCTTGAGCTGGCGTTCCTGGACATCGAAGTCCGTCTGGAAGTCGGTGTCGGCCAGCATGGCCTGGATGCGCGTATAGAAGTCGTTGTGTTTCATGAATTCGTCGTAGAAGTAGAAGGGGATGGCGAACCCATCGGGCACCGTCCCCGAGGGGAAACCCAGGGTGCGAAGGACGGCCAGATTGGCAGCCTTGACGCCGAAGGCGGACCAGTCCTCGAAGCTGACCTCGCTGAGAGCGGTGATCGAGGTGACGGAGAGGTCCCGTTGCGGCGTCTGGGTGTTGACGGGTCGCGACGCTGCGTAGTGGGCATCCACTTCCTCTGCCGTAGCGGCGCTGATGCTCCACGCCCCGTCGGCAGAGACGACGTAGTGGACGTATTTACCGCGCAGGGAGTTGACGGAGGGATCGTCGAGCGCGTCCCTGATGTAGGAATTGGGCATGCCGTTTTGGATAGCTCGCAGGTTGACGTGCGACAGCGGCGTCTGGGGGACGGTGCTTATGACCCCGGCGACCCGAGGCAGCTCGTTGGGCAGGGCCCCATAGATGACGATGTCGCGGGGATGGGGGAGGTCGTCGGGTTCTAGGACGCGGAGGCGCCCCAGGGCTTCCCCGGGATTCAGGATGCGGAAGCTGTCCCCGCCAAAGATATCCTCTCGAAATCGAAGGTCGATTCGGGATTGTCGATACATCGGCAAATGGGGCTGGTAGCCCTCAACGGCTTTGCTCTGGATATACAGCGCAAGCTTGTCACTCACTATGGGCATGCTGGCAGCCAGGAGCGCATAGACCCGCGCCGTGAAGTCGAAGGAGTAGTACTCGCTTTCTGAACGATTGAGTGTCATCCAAAAGTAGTAGAGGCCCGCGCTGCCGTCAGGGCCGAGCAGTTCTGGGTCATAGCCGATGTTGCCGCGGACCGTGTCCTCGTCGCTGAGCCCTACGGAATTCACGAAGAGGTAGTGGTGCGCCACGAGTCTTGAGTTCATGAAGTAGATGCCCATCCGGCCGCTGTTCATGCCAAAGACGATGAACTTCATGTGCTTTCCTCCGCCGAAGTCCGTGGCCAAGGCATCGAGGGTGGCGCGGTCGGGGATGCTCACGGCGCCGCTGCTGATATCGATGGCGGCAGCTGGGTTCACCGGGTTCATGCCCGCCGGGTCAGCAAGCTCGCTGATGTCGTCGACACAGTCGCCGTCGACGTCAGCCGGGTCGGCTACGAGATACTTCTCGACCTTGTAGCGCTCCGCAGGCAACGCCTCCACGTTCTCGGTCAACGTGGTCGTATCGGTTTCGCCGCGAACGACCGCAACAGGCTGCTCCACAGTTTCGCCTCCCACATCGTGCTTCACATAGAGCACGAAGTAGTCGGCGACCGTGGACGCGACCGCGATGGGCACGGCCGTTACCGTGACCTCGATCGGCGTCGGAGCGGCACCACCTCCCGGACATGTGCTTTGTGCGAACAGGGCAGAGGGATTGGCAGGGAGGGCAAGGATGATGCCAAGCACAACCGAGGCCAAAAGCACTAATGGAATCGCCGACACTGTTCGCATGTGCTTCGGTCCTGACGAACCAACTCAGCTCAGTGGCGTTACGTGCCCGGGAGCGCCCCCGCGAGGAAAAGGGGGCTGGCTACAGGGATGCGTCCGGCCAGGAGGACGGCAAAGCCGAGCGAAGTGCTTCACTATCACTCCACTGTCCTCTTGTGACGACTTATATCAATACATTATCAGCAATAAGTGTCATATCTGTGGCAACGACGATCCGTAATGGTGTCATCTCCATGACATGTGGAGCTTTCCTGGAGGCTGGTCGTTGCATCTGCCTGTGATAGCGGCCCACGCGTGAAACCGTCCGTTCGAAAGCATGGCCGACCGGCGGCTCGCCACTCGAAGACGGCGGGTGGGAATCCGGGCTCGGGCGAAGTGGGCTGTGCGTTAGGTTCTACGGGCCCCCTCGGGCTCTGAGCGTTCACGCATGGACGTCAGAGACGTATGCGGACGTGCTCTAGCAGGGTGCTGAAGAAACGGCCTCGGGCGGAGCGGGCAGGCCTGCTCGGCGCTGTGGGGCGTCCGGGACACGGGATTCAGGGGCTTCGGACTGCCCTCTCCCGCTCCTCCGGGCGCCTCTCAGCGCGCCGGATGAGCGGGTGGGCGCACTGCCCCTACAGCGGGACGGGCTCCAGCCGCGAGAGGCGCACGAGGTTGTAAGCCGCTGCGGTTAGCTCCAGCCAGGCGCGATTGCGCTCCCGTCCGATGTAGCGCAGCTTGCGCCCACCGCCGACCGTCTTCAGCCAGCCGAAGACCTCCTCCACCAGCTTGCGCCGTCTGAGGCTCTGTCCGTAGCCGGGGTGCCGCGTCGTGCGCCCGTCGATGGCGCTACGACGCCCGCGGTCGTTACGGGCCACGTGCGGCGTCACCCCGCGGGCGCGCACTGCCTGGACGAAGTCGCGCGTGTCGTACCCCCGGTCCGCCCCCAGCGTCGCCCGACCGCGCACGCTCCGCTCCAGCATCTGGAGGGCCGCCTCGCGCTCGCCGTAACCGTTCGCCTCGCTCAACTCGACGTCCACCACCAGCCCATGACGGTTCTCGCTGAGGACATGCCCCAGGTAGCGCAGCTTCGCCTCCTGCTGGTGACCCTTGCGGTAGAGCCGCGCCTCGGCGTCCGTGCGCGAGACGTGCGTCTCGCGGCTGCGACGCCGGCCCCGGAAGTCCACCTCCGTGTTGCGCCCGCCTGTCCCCGGCCCCGACGGCGGCTCCTGCTCGTCCCGTGGGCGGTAGCTCTTGAGCGAGGCCCACGCCTCCAGGAGCGTCCCGTCCACGCTGAAGTGGTCGTCCGAGAGCAGCCGCCGGCGGCCCGCCTCGGCCACCACCTCGGCGAAGAAGGCGCGCGCCACCTCCGCCTCCAGCAGACGCTCGCGGTTCTTGGAGAAGGTCGTGGCGTTGAAGGGCTCGTCCTCGACGTTCAGGTCGAGGAACCACTTGAAGAGCAGGTTGTAGCGCAGCTGCTCGCAGAACTGGCGCTCGCTGCGCACCGAGAAGAGCGCGATCAGGAGACTCCCCTTGAGCAGGTGCTCGGGCGGGATCGAGGGGCGTCCCCGCTTCGCGTACATCGCCTCGAAGCGTGGCGACAGCTGCGCCAGGCACTCGTCCACCAGCGGCTTGATGCGCCGCAGGGGATGGTCCTCGGGGACGAACGTCTCCGGTGTCACCGCCAGCATGATGTTGGCCTGTCGCTCTCTGTCACCGCGCATGGGGAACCTCCGTCTTCCCCCCATGCTCCCAGTTCAGGCCTTTTTCAGCACCCTGCTAGTCGCGGCGCATGAACGGGGCGAGCCGACACCGACGATCGAGAGCTGTACGTCCTCTGTGCGGACGAAACAGACCAGCGTGGGAAGTGCGCCCCCTAGTCAGCGCAGTCTTGGTGGGTGGCCATGCACCGCGCTGCGAACTTTCCGCTGGGCCCTGTCCCTGTAGTCAAGCGCACCAGAGCGAGGCAGCGGCGCGGCCCCCGCAGTCATATCTGAGGAGCTGTTCGACGCCGTGCATGACACCAAAGCGCGTCGCTACCCGTCGCGCCAACTCAGCACTGCCCTGCTGGAGGCCGGGGACGATGGGAGGCGCAGCGCATAGAGGCCACAAAGCCGAAGCGGATCCCGTGCGTTCCGGAGGACTCTCCCCGATGGGTAGAGATGCAGGCGGGGGAGGGCACTTGTGGCTCGTTCCTGATTGACCGGTCCCGGTTGGTCGCTTGCCCAACATGGTCATGAGAGTGACCTCCAGGGTCGGGCAACGGCCCCCTGTCATGGGCCAGGTGTTCTCCCCCCACTTGGCCCATCCCTCACGATGGTCCAGGAGACCGCTTCGGCGACGGCGACCCAGTAGGTCGCTCCGTGGCGGAGGCTGCGAAGGGTGTTGAGGCCGGGCACATCCTCGAGGCCGGGGAAGAACCCCATCCAGGTTTGTGCGGCCTCGTCCCACTCGTAGATGACGAGCACCCTGTCTCCGAGGCCGCCGTCGCGGAGGGCGTCGGCGAGGGCGATGCCGTCTGTGCCGGGCCACTCGAAGGAGGTCCAGGTGGGGGTGAGGGCGATGGCCTGTGGTGGAACAGCGAAGGCCACGCGGTAGGTCTTCATACGGCTGCCGTCGGCCGAGGTCACGGTGGCGGTGATCTCGGTGAGGCCCTCCAAGGCGACCTGGTGGCCGTCCGCCGCCACGTCCGCATCGGGCGGGTTGATCTCGACGTCGGTGCGGCGCTGCAGCGCTTCGGCGGAGACGGTCGTCTCCGTCACGTCCTCGGCGGCGGCGCCCTCGTAGTCGGTGCGGCTCGGATCGAACTCGCCGATGTCGACACCGGTCAGGCTGAGGGAGGCAAGCCGGGCGTCGATGGCGTCGGGCATGTTGTAGGTGTAGACCTTGCCGTCGCTCGCGTCGGCCACATACATGACGTCGCCGTCGGACCAGATGCCGCGGGGGCTGTTGTTGCTCGCATTCGAAAGCTCCGTGAAGTCTTCGTCGCGAACGCGCTCGAGTTCGTCGTCCTCGTCCTCTGCTCCCTGCTCGTCTGCCGGAACGGGCAGGCGGTAGGCAAAGAGGCTCCTGGGGCTCGCGCCGGCGTCGGAGATCCAGATGGTCACGCGGTCCGACCAGATGCCCTGGGGGTCGCTGTTGCGCGAGCCGAGGGGGTACTCGCCGAGGAGATCGCCGGTCTCGAGGTCGTAGGCGAAGAGGCTGTCCTTGATGCCGTCGAGGACCCACATGGTCTGCCAGTCGGACCAGAAGTCGCGCACGTCACGGTTGCGCTCGGCGAGCTCGATGTCGCGCTCCTCGACCGGCTCTCCAGTGTTGAGGTCGTAGGCGAAGAGGCGATCGCGGCCGCTGTCCGAGACCCAGATGATCGTGCCGTCGGACCAGATGCCGCGGGGGGCGCGGTTCCGTTCGGAGAGCTGGAACTCGAGCCCCTCGACCCGCTCACCGCTCGTGAGGTCGTAGGCGTAGACACCGTCGCCGGCGCCGTCGGGGTTATCGGCGACCCAAAGGGTCGTGCCGTCGGACCACACGCCGGTGGGCGCGTCGTTGGCGGAGTCGAGTGTTTCGAGGTCGTCCTTCACGGTCCACTCGAAGTCGACGGTGCTCGGGCTGGGTCCAGACGGTCCACCGCCGCCGCCACCCCCGCCGCCGGTGATAGTGCCCCCGCCGATGCTCGGACCGGCAGCGTCGAGTTCGGTCACCAAGACGGTGACGCCGAGGGGGACGTCATGCGCACCGTCGGAGACGACGATGCTGAGCTCGTAGGTGTTGGAGTTGGCGAGGTTGGCGGGGGCGTCGAAGTCGGGCGGCGTGACGAAGGAGAGCACGCCATCGACCAGGGCGAAGGCGTCCCGGTCCCGGCCGCCGAGGCTCCAGATGAGGTCGCGCTCCTCAGGATCCGTGGCGACGTACACCGCCACGGACCCGGTGCTCTGCTCGGCGACGCTGACGACGGTAGCGCCGCTGAGCATCGGGGGCTCGTCCTCGTCCTCGACGGCAATCGTGACCGCGACGGTTGCGGCGGCGAGCGAGGGGTCGGTGGCCGTGACCGTGACGGTGTACGAACTCCGATCCTCGTAGTTAAGCGGCCTCTCGGTGAGGAGCTGGCCGCTCACGGGGTCGATGTCGAAGACGACGTCGCCAGTTGGGTCGAGGGAATACGTCAGCACGTCGCCGGGGTCGTCGGCCCCAATGGGGTCGCCGATGGAAGTACCGGCGTCCGTGTTCTCGAGGACGCTGCGCTGACCGCTCTCGCTCCCCGGGAAGACGGGTGGGGCGTTCGAAGCCGGTGGCCTCTGCACGGGGAAGCGGAGCTCGGCCATGGCGCTCTTGCCGCTGCCCTCGCCGTCACTGTAGAAGGCGCTGACACGCAGCGACTTGCCTTCGCCGGCAGCGACGGGCGTGTAGTCCGCCGCTGTCGCGCCGTCGATGTCCGACCAGACGCCGTTGTCGAAGGACTGCCACTGCCAGGTGAGGCCGGTGGTGCGACCGTCGGGGTCGGAAAGTGAAGCGTTGATTTCGGTGCCGATCTGCGGCTGGAGCGAAGAGAAGGAGATGACGCCGGGTTCGTCGATGTTCGTGACGGTGACGAAGACCTCGCTCGAGCGGGTGTTGCGGCCATCGCTGACCCAGACACTGAGGCGGTACACATTGTCGTGGTCGCGGTCGAGGGGATGCTCGAAGTCAGGGTCGGTGTGGAAGGTGAGTTCGCCGTCGGAACTGATCTGAAAGACATCTTCGTCGTGGCCACTCAGGATCCAGGCGAAGCGAGCGCCGCGGTCGGGGTCGGTGGCGCCGTAGCGGGTGACGGAGAGGCCACCGTGCTCGGGGACGAAGACGCTGAACGGGCCGGAGAGCGTCGGGGGCTCGTTCACATCGGTGACGGTGACGGAGACGGCAAGCGAGGCCTCGAGTGAGCCGTCGGAGGCCACCACCGTGATGAGGTAGGCGTTGTCCGGGCCGGCGCCGGCAGCGGTCTCGTAGTCGGGAGGGGCGGCAAAGGTGAGGACGCCGTTGCTGATGGCGAAGGATGCGGCGTCGGCACCCGACAACGACCATTCGATGGAGGTGGCCGCATCCTGGTCGGAGGCGCTGTAGCGAGCGACGGCGTTGGTGCGGGTCTCGGCGTATGAGATGTCGGTTTCGCCAGTGACCTCCGGGGGTTCGTTCACGTTGGTGACGGTGATGGTGACGGTTATCCTGTCGTCGATGACATCGTCGGTGTTGCCGTTGGCGTCCATGCCGTCGCTGACAGAGATGGTGACCGAGTAGGAACGCCTGGTCTCGAAGTTGAGGGCTTCCTTGGTCTGCAGCTGGCCCGTGGTGGCAACGATGTCGAAGAGAGAGGCGTGGGTGCCGCTGAGGGTGAAGGTGAGGAGGTCAGCGTCGTCGTCAGTGGCGGTCACCGCCGCGCCGACGTTCTGGCCCGCGGCCGTGTTCTCGGCGACGGTGCGGGTGGTGGTGGAGCCGGCGAAGGTGGGCGCGCTGTTGGTCACAGGCGCCGCCTCGTCGACATCGCTTACGTGGACCTTGACGTCCAGCGTGGCGTCCATGAATGTCCCGGGGCCCTGCCGGAAGCTGCGCGCTCGGACCGTGATCTCGTAGACGTTGTTCCCGTCGGCGTCAGCCGGGTTCTCGAAGTCAGGAGCCCGCCGGAAGAGCAGATTGTAGTTGGGCAGCTGAGGCATCCAAAAGAAGTGTGCTCCGTCCGGCCCGATCACACTCACGCTGATGGCATGGTCACCTGCATCCGGCTCCGTGGCGGAGTACCGCGCCACGGTCCGTTCCCTATCGCCTTCAGGGAAGTCGACGACGGTATCGCCCGTGAGCACTGGTTCCTCGTCCACGTCCAACGCGGTAATCGTCACCGTGGCCATTGCCTGGGCGCCTGAGGGATCCGTCGCGGTGACCGTTACCGTGTAGCTCGCCCTGCTCTCCCGGTTCAGGGCGCTCTTCGTCAGCAATTGGCCAGTCTGAGCGTTGATCGCGAACGAATCAGCGTCGGTGCCACCCAGGCTGTAGGTGAGGGAGTCGATATCCGTGGCGGCAACCGGCTCACCGATGCTCGTCCCGGGGTCGCTGTTCTCCTCGACACTGCGCTGGACACTCGCGGGTTGGTACACCGGAGCTACGTTTGGCGCCACCGGTTTGGCCCGCACTGGGAGTGCCGAGACTACCTGCGCGGTCTTTCCCATGCCCTCCCCGTCGTCATAGGTCGCCGTCACTCGCAGGTAGTCGCCGATCGTCCCGCCCGCGGGCGTGTACGTGTCCGCTATTGCCCCCAGGATGTTGAAGAAGCTCGTCACCCCGTCTTGAGACGTCTCCCACTTCCAGGCAATGGGCCCGGAGACGATGTCGCCGTCCTCGAGGGCGGCGCTGAGCGGAGTACCCTCCTGAGGCTCTCGCGAGGAGAGCGTGATGACGCCCGCCTCATCCGCGTTCAGGACGGTGACGCTGAAGGGGTGCATCGGCGAGTTCGTGCCGTCGGTAGCCCGGATGAGAATGTCGTACACATTGTTCTCACCGGTGTCCGTGGGGGACTCGAAGTCGGGCTGCGTCTTGAAGCTGAGAACGCCACTACTGCTGATGGCAAAGAGACTCTGGTCGTCTCCCCGCACCGACCAGCCGATGTCGCGGCCCTCGGGATCCGTGGCGCTGAAGCTGGCAGGCACGACCAGGGAGGGGCTGTTCTCCTCGTAGTCCGCGCTCTCGTCTCCGGTGATCGTGGGCGTCTCGTTGACGTCTTCGACCTCAATGGAGATGTCCAGGGCGCCGCGGACATCTCCATCGGATGCCCTCACGACCACGTCATAGACGTTGTCCCCGTCTGCGTCCGAGGGGTTCTCAAAATCAGGCTCCATCTTGAAGGTCACCTCGCCACCCGTGGTGATCGTGAAGAGGCTCCCGTCGTCCCCCGACACGGACTCCCAGCTGATCGTCTCGCCCTCCGGGTCGCTCGCGGAGTAGCCGGCGACCGTGCGGGCGGGGTACTCCGGGTAGCCCACCTCGCGATGTCCGGAAACCACTGGCGGTTCGTCCACATCGGAAACGGTGACGGTGACGGCTTTCGTGCCGGTGTGGATGCCGTCAGACGCCCTCACCGTGACCTCGTAGACGCTGTCCCCGTGGGAGTCGGTAGCGGACTCACGGTCCCGGGGCGTGCGTGAGCTCCACCTGAGAACCCCCTGGCTGGAGATCTCGAAGTCGTCGTTGTCTGTCCCGCTCAGCGACCAGGCCACCGGCTCGTCCTCGGGGTCGACGGCGGAGTACGCGCCTACCGCCCCGTAGCTGTTCTCGTCAAGCGTGTGCATCGCATCGCCGGAGACGACGGGCGCCTCATCCACGCCGGTCACGAAGATAGTCACGTTCCGGAACCCGAGGTTGCTGTCCGTATCTGAGGCCCGCACCGCGACGTGATAGGCGTTGTCCCGGTCGGCGTCCGCAGGCGCATCGAAATCCGGGACGGTGCTGAAGCTGAGTGCGCCGTTTGAGTCGATGGCGAAGTCGTCGCTGTCGGTGCCCGTCACCAACCATGTGATCGTGCCGCCCTCTGGGTCACTGGCGGTGTACGTCGCGACCGTGCTGGAGCCATTTTCGGCGTACTCGATCTCGAATGCGCCAGTTACGGTCGGGGCTTCAGCGACCCCGGTGACCGTGATGGTGACGGCCTGCGTGTCGGTGTCGCCGGATGGATCCCTGGCCGTGACCGTGACCGAGTACGAGGACTTCGTCTCGGCGTCGAGGGAGGCTCTCGTCCGCAGCTGGCCGGTGTCGCTGGCGATGGCGAACGAGACGGCGTCGGAGCCGCTCAGGGCGTAGGTAAGCTTGTCGCTATCGTCACTGTCGGTGTCTGCCGCCGAGACCGGCAAGCCGATGTCGACACCGGGAGCGGTGTTCTCGGCGACACTGCGTGTTCCCGTCTCTGTGGCCGGGAAGGCGGGGGCGGTGTTCGTGCCGGTGGGTGCAGCCCGGACGGCGCTGGCTGCAGCACGAGACGCCGTCTTCGCCGACCCCAGTGCGTCGTTGTAGGTGGCCGTGACCCGCAGGAACGCTGCCGAGTCGGCGGCGACAGGGGTATAGGTCGCCGCCGTTGCGGCGCTGATGGCGGTCCAGGTGGTTTGGTCGGTGGAACTTTCCCACGCCCAGGTGATGCCGGACGTCCCTCCGTCGGGATCGAAGAGGGACGCGGTCAGCGCCGTCCCGATCTGGGGCTGGTCTGAGGACAGACCCACATCCCCGGGGTCGTCCCCGTTGGTCACGGTAATGACCACATCGACCCCCGCGGATCCTGAGCCGTCGCTCGCCTGCACGGTTACCGCGTAGTCGCGCCTGTGCTCGAAGTCGAGGGCGGCCTGCGTTCGCAACTGACCAGTTGAGGTGTCGATGGCGAAGAGGGCGCTGTCCGGACCGGACAGGCTGTAGGTCACCGAGGTGGTATCGGGGTCCGTGGCGGCGACCGGGGCGCCGATATCGGTCCCGGTCGGCGAGTTCTCGGGGATGGAGCGGCTGGCTGTCACGAATGCGAACACGGGCGGCTCGCCCACGCTTGTCACCACGATGGTGACGTGCCGGAAGGCGACGAGCTGGCCGTCGGTGGCCTGGACCGTCACCTCGTACGTGTTGTCGGAGTTGGCGTCGCCCGGGTTCTCGTAATCAAGCACCGCCTTCGTTCGCAACTGACCGGTTGAGGCGTCGATGTCGAAGAAGGCGGTGTAGGCCCCGACCAGGCTGTACATGAGAGTGTCCCCGTTGCTGTCGGTAGCCGTCGTGGGAGCGCCAACAGTGGTCCTGGGCGCCGAGGCTTCCGCGACGGTACGAATGACCGTGCCAGATGCGTATGAAGGTGGGTCGCTCGGTGCCCGCGGTGTTGGGTAGTCGGTGCCCCCACCGAAGTCCCAGGGCTCGGTCACCGCTGGCGTCGTAGTGGTGTCACCGCTGTCCACGTTCCAGGATGCGAAGGGGCCGGTGTAGCCGGTGGGCGCCTGGAGTTCGGTTGTGGTATTCCCGCGGACCCCGAACATGGCCACCTCGGTCCCGTCGAGGGCGCCGCTGTTGTCGGCGTCGTCTGAGCCGACGCCGATCGATCGTCCCGACGCCGTGGTGTCCCAGAAGTTGCTGGTGAAGGTGGGTGGGGGTTCGGTCAGGGAGAAGGAGGGTTGGGCGTAGCCGACGAGCCCGCCGACATTCGTGCCGCTGCCGCTCACCAGGCCGCTCGCGTAGCTGAAGCGGACCGTGCTGCCGAGCACCTGGCCAAAGCCGGGGAAGGCCCTGCGGGCAAACCCGACCAGGCCGCCCACGGCGTCACTGTTACCGTCGGTGTTGTCTCCGCTGACATCTCCGCCTGCGTAGCTCGCGACGATCACACCGCCGTCTTCGCCAACCAGGCCGCCCACGGAGGTGACTCCGGCCACCGCGCCGCTCGCGTGGCTGACCCTGATCACGCCATCGTTCCACCCGACCAGACCGCCCACCATCTTGGCCACCGACCGCCTGGTGCCGCTCAGGGGGCAGCCCACGGCAGTCACCGAGCCACTGGCCTGGCTAGCCGTGACTTGGCCCGTCCGGGAGCCGTAGCCGACCAGACCGCCGACGACCGTGCAGCCCGTCACAGTGCCGCTGGCGGCGGTCTCGTTCACGCGGCCACCGCTTCTCCCCACCAGCCCACCAACTGTGTTCTGGGTACTGGCGACATTACCGCTTGCGACGCTCCCGGTGATCGCTCCATTGCTCCATCCCACCAGGCCACCGACGTTATTGCCTAGGGCGTCCACGCTGCCCTCTGCGCGGCTGTCGGTGACCGAACCACCATCGTTCCTTCCGACCAGACCGCCAACGAAGTGCCTTCCGCTCACCGCTCCGGTGGCGTAACTGTCGCTGATCGGGCTGTCGCTCCATCCCGCGAGCCCGCCGACATACTGGGCTCCCCCGGTGGCGCCGAAGGGAACGCCCGTCACGGCGGCGCTTGCGGTACTGCGGACGATGGCATGGGCATTGCCGGTGGAGTTCGTCCCGACCAGACCCCCGACATATTCCCGGCCCATCACCGTGGGGTTGCGGGCGGCGCAGTCGGTGATCGGGCCGCTGTTCCACGCGACCAATCCGCCGGCATTGGACACCCGGGCAGTCACGGCCCCGCTGGCGGTGCTGCGGGTAATGGGAGCGCCCACCGAGCTCCCGATCAGTCCACCAACCCAGCCGCTGCCCCCCACCGTGCCCCCGGCGTGGCTGTCTCGAATGGGACCATTGTTCCACCCGACGAGCCCGCCGGCGGTGTACCCCGCGGCGTGCACGTCGCCACTGGCCCTGCTGCGGACGATCGCATTGGCACTGTTGGCGCCGTTGCTCACTCCCACCAAACCGCCAACTGAGGCGCTGCCGTTCACCGTGCTGCTGGCGTGGCTGTCACTGATGGGGCCGTTCGTCCACCCGACCAGCCCGCCGACCGTACTCCCGCCACTCACGCTGCCGCTGGCGCTGCTCCCAAGAATCATGCCCCGGTTGGCCCCGACCAACGCGCCCGTGAAGTCGCCTCCTCTGACACTCACATCAAGAAGGGTGACATTGCGGATCGTGCTTCCGGTTCCCGTCTCGCCGAACAGCCCCATCTGGGTTACGCCTGGCCGGTAGATGCGGAGGTTGCTGATGGTAGAGGCCGGGCCTCCGCCGTCGAAGGTGGCTGTAAACGTTCTTGTGCTGTTTCCAATCGGTACCCAGCCGGGGTCCGCTGCCCACGAACTGCCCGTGAAGTCCAGGCTCGCGGCCAGCTCGTAGCCCGTACACCCGGAGGCGCAGCCCATCGGGGGCGATGTCGCTCCGTTCGGGAAGGCCGTGGCGTAGTCCGTTGCACTGCTGCTGCTGTCTACGGCGCCGTCGCCGTTCAGATCCCAACGGATGGCATTCAGTTGAGCGAGATTGCTGACTTCGATGAGGCCGTCGTCATCCACGTCGTAGTCGCACTTCACGGTCGTCGATGTCGCACACCCATCAGGCGTTTGGGCGCTGGTGATGTTGGTGACGCTGGTCAGAAGAGGAATAGCGCACGCCAGAGCCGACGCCAGCAGGGTGAGGCGCCACCACCGCGCCAGGGAGCGAGCAATAAACCCGGAGTGGCGAGGCCCCACCGAGACTGAGGCGGGCGGCAGGAACGGAATCCGCGCAACTGGTCGGGAGACGCGGCCACCGGCGTTCACGACGCCACCCGACCGTGACGCAGTCGCGAAAGGCGCGGTCGTCCAGCGGCAGCCCTCCTCCTCACCCTAATGAGCCACACTAGTGGATGCCAACATGCGCTGTACCTCAACTCTTGGCGAAAAAAGCGCCGTGAGTTTCCCCTCACGCGCACAAAAGAATGTCGCTACGACGGTACGTGAATACTAGCGAAGGCACATGCCGTCTATGTGACAATGGAAGGATCATCTGTGTCGTATTGGTGACTACTCGGCGAATTCCAGACTATTCCCTGCAGGTTGTCTGCAATGCCCTAGTGTCCTGAGTCGGGAATAGGGGCGATAGAAGGGGTGGGAAGGGCATGGTGGTGGCTGCTGGGGGGTTTACATCAGCCTATAGCCGCGATGTTTCCGGCGTTTGCTAACGTGGGCATCGTCGCCGAATCCATCAAGGGCGGCGGCGGCATCCACTTCGAGTACTCCGCCTACATCCCGCGGGGGCCGCACGACGGGGCGCACTTCTACGAGGAAGACACCGAGTTCACCCTGGTCGTGTACATCAGCGCGCGGGGTGGGTTCGACCCCAACCAGACCTACCAGCTCAGCTTCGAGGGCATGTCGTACAAGATGTTCGCCGGCAGTCCGGCAACGGCGACGATCACCGTCAATGCAGATCCATAGCTATCAAGTGAAGTCCGGCGGTGACGAGCCGCCGATGGCGCGGTCGCAGTCCTCGATCGCCCCGGCGAGGTGGCCCAGCTCGGCGCGGGAAGCCGCCCGGTAGTGGCGGGCGTCGGCGTTGCCAGGGTCGATGACGATGGCGCTTGAGAAGTCATCCACGGCGCGGTGGTCATCGCGAGTTTCCGCTGGCACAGGCCGCGGGCAATCAGCGCGTGGGCATCGCCGGGGGTGGCGGCGAGCTCGGCGTTGAAGCGCTCGACCGCCTGACGCAGTTCGGCGGGCGTGAGGTTGTCCAAAGGCAGCGGCTCGCGCCGCTGATCGTCGCTATGCGTGTCCGGCAAGGTCTTCCTCCCTGCTGCTCCATCGTTTGGCGGCCTCGCCGACCGCTGGGAGTCGGTCGTGAGGCGCCGACCAGAATAGCCCATGCGTTCTGTACCGGATTCTGGAATCCGCAGCAGAGGGAGGTCACCACGGACCCCGTGGTGGCCTCCCACGCGAATGTTGGGCAACAAGAAAAGCCCGCATACATGAGGGAGCAGGGGCGGTCACCGTGTACCAACGATGGCCGCCCCCTCTTGCTCCCCGTCTAGCGCCCCGCGCCGACCGGCTCCCCCTCACGCTCCCGTTCCAGCGCCCACTCGAAGAGGGAGATGGACGCGGGCTCGGGCTTGCGGCTGCGTCGCCTGGGCTGCTCCGGTTCTTCGGCCATGAACTCGGCCCACGAGAACAGCGTCCGCTGAGGCTCACGGGCGTCGTCGCGCGACACTGGCCGTGTAGGCCCTCGTGCCGCTCGTGAACGCCGGCGACAGCCGTCCCTCGCTCAGGGTCAGGCTGCTCAGTGTGGCGTCGCTGCCCGGGGTCTGCGCGGAAGCGGGGGGCCGCTCGGCGAGCATTGCGAGGGCCGCCAGCAGGATGAGGGCGGCCCCAGCCGCCGGGACCGGTTGCCACCTCACACCAGCGCCACGCCAGTCGCGCGTCGACGAGAGCGGGGACAACCCGGTGCTGCCCAGCCGGCGCGTTCACCGGATCCCCCGTGCTGACCCGAGTCTGGCGGCGATGGGGAAAGCGTTCGTGGTGAACGAGCTTGCGGAGACCTGGCTCCTGTCGATCCTGCTGGTGGCGCAGCAGGGCGTGAATGCGGGCCTGTGTCGCTCAGACCGGCCGCGCGGCGCGGTAGCGAGCACGTCGCAGCGCCGTCTGCCTCACGGCCCGGACACTCCGGGCCGAGGCGTGACCTTCGTTGCTCGCGCGGTCCTAGGCGGTACCCTCGGCGGACGGAGACGCATTCCCGGCGTCCCCTCCAGATGGCTGATTCGTGTGGCACCGCCGACGCTCCCAACGGCACCCCGTAGGTGCGAGGGTGGGTGTCGGCGGTATGGTAGCCATCGATTCTGCCGCTTCAGTGACACATTGAAGACTGATGGTGACAAGTTCGTGACATCTGTCCAAGATTGGGCGTCAAGCCACGATCGATCGCGTCCCGCGGTCGGCGCGCACTGCTATTAGAACGTCGGTATGAAGCTGCGGTCGTGCCAAAAGGGCTGCGCCCGGTTCTATGTGGTGCTACACAGCCGGGCGGCTTCCCTTAGAGCGCTAACTGAAACGCCAGCACGAAGGTTCTCGATTTTGTCCAGTCTGGTGGGCCCAACTTGACGGTAGGCAGTACCACCTTCGAGTTGTCCATGATGCTGTAGGTCTGCTGTTCTCGCCAAGAGGCCGCGTCTCGCTCCTACTGTAAGCGGCGGACTCTCACAGACGCGTCAGGCTGTGGCCAGTCCCCTCGGACAGGACTTCTCCTTGTTCGATCACCGTCAGTGTCCCCTCTTCCTGCAAGCGTGGAGGGTAGCCGCGCCAGCAGAGAATCCGCCTCACTACGGCACGAACATCGGTATGAAGCTGCGCTCGTACGAAAAGTGTGCGCCAGGTTGTGTCTGGCGCTCTCGTTCTGAGGGGGCGGGGTTGATCTGAGCCCCTCCCCGTTTCCCACCGAAGTCCTCAGTTTCTCGCCGCGTCGTCCCGATCCGGGCCACCCGCAGGGGGCCCCTCGCTCTTGGCGACCAGCGCGGTGATGGCGGGCACGCCTTCGAGGAACAGGTCGCGGAATCGCTGGTTCACGAAGTCCGGCCCTCCCAGAATGTACGGAACGAACTCGCCTTCGTGCAGGGCGTAGAGGGCCGTTACGTGACGGCTCTCCGCGCACGCGACCAGCTCCTCAACAGTGCCGTCCTCGTAGACGACGAGGCTAAAGCCCTCGACGATGTCGCCGCGCAGGCACTCTGACCACGGCTGCTGCCCGGCGTCGTCAAGGTCATCACCGAACGGGTCCGCCGAGGGCGGTTCGTTGCTGCCGACGACGAGCGCCGTCATGACCGGGAGCCCATCGGCGAACAGCTCCCTGAATTTGCGGTTGACGAAGTCCGGCGCCCCGAGGATGTAGGGGACGTAGACGCCCTCATGCAGGGCGTACAAGGCCACGATGTCCCGACTCTCTGCGCAGGCCACCAGTTCGTCGAAGGTACCGCCCTCGAAGACGACAAGGCTGAACCCCTCCGAGACCGCGCCGCGCAGGCAATGCGGCCAGGGATCGCGGGCCGGATCCCACGCCACCCCGGGGAAGCTCACGCGGTAGGTCTTGGTGCGGCTGCCGTCGGCCGAGGTAACGGTGGCGGTGATCTCGGTCAGGCCCTCCAGGGCGACCTGGTGGCCGTCCGCCTCCACGTCGGCATCGGGCGGGGCGATGTCGATATCCGTGCGGCGCTGCATGGCCGTGTTGTCGACGGTCGTCTCCATTACTCCCTCGGCGACGCTGCCCTCGTACTCGGTCTGGCCGGGGTCGAACTCCCCGAAGTCGACGCCGCTGAGCGTGAGTGAAGCGAGGCGGGCGTCGATGGCGTCGGGCATGTTGTAGGTGTAGACCTTGTGGTCGCTCTCGTCTGCGACGTACATGGCATCGCCGTCCGACCAGAGGCCGCGGGGGCTGTTGTTGCTGGCCTTCGACAGCTCCTTGAACTCCTCGTCGCTGACGCGCTCGAGATCCTGCGGTTCCGCGTCTTCTGCCGCGGGCCCCTCGGGTGTGGGTAGGCGGTAGGCGAAGAGGCGCTTGGCGCCGTGGTCGGAGACCCAGGCGGAGACGCCGTCGGACCAGAGGCCGCGCGGATCGCCGTTGGCGTCGTGCAGGGTGTACTCGGCGAGGAACTCGCCGCTGGCGAGGTCGTAGCCGAAGAGGGCGTCCCTGCGGCCATCAAGCACCCACATGACCTCGCTGCCGGACCAGATGCCGCGTGCGTCGCGGTTACGCTCGGCGAGCTCGAACTCGCGCTGCTCGAGGCGCTCGCCGGACTCCAGGTCGTAGGCGAAGAGGCGGTCCTGGCCGCTGTCTGAGACCCACACCGTCTCGCCGTCGGACCAGAAGCCGCGCGGCGCGCGGTTCGTCTCGTCGAGCTCGAATTCGGCGTCCTCAAGGCGCTCGCCCGTCGCGAGGTCGTAGGCGTAGATCTCGTCGTCGGCGCCCGAGCCGTTCTCGGCGATCCAGAGGGTGAAACCGTCCGACCAGAGGCCGGTCGGCCAGTCGTTGCCGGGGTCGAGCGCCTCGATGTCGCGCGTCACGGCCCACTCGAAGTCGACGGTGCTGGGGCTGGGCCCTGTGGGTCCGCCACCGCCGCCGCCGCCGCCGCCGCCGCCGCCGCCGATGAGACCGCGAATGACAGGCGACGGCCCGCTCGCGGACTCGTCGACGTCGGTGACGATGACGGTGACGGCGCGGGTGACGGTGTAGGCGCCGTCGCTGACGAGGATGGTCAGCTCGTAGGTGTTGACCCCGGCCACGTTGGCGGGCGACTCGAAGTCGGGCGGCGCGAGGAAGCTCAGGACGCCATCGACGAGGTCGAAGGCGCCGGCGTCGCGCCCTTCGAGGCGCCAGATGAGGTCGCGCTGCTCAGGGTCGGTGGCGGAGTAGGTGGCCACGGGGCGGCCGCTATTCTCGGGGACGCTGACGACCGTGTCGCCGCTCAGCTCTGGCGGCTCGTCGACGTCCTCGACGGTAATAGTGACAGGGATCGAGGCGACGGCGGTGGAGGGGTCGGCGGCGGTGACGGTCACCGTGTAGGAGCCGCGAGCCTCGTGGTTGAGGGGGGCCGCGGTGAGGAGCTGGCCGCTCTGAGGGTTGATGTCGAAGACGGTGTCGCTGGCGACGTCGAGCGAGTAGGTGAGTGCGGTGGTGTCGCCGGGGTCATCGTCGACAGCCCCAAACGGGTCGCCGATCGGCTGTGCGGCGGGGGTGTTCTCGGGGACGAAGCGCCGGCCGCTCTCGCTCGCGGGGAAGGCGGGAGGCGTGTTGGAGGCGGCGGGAGCCGCGCGGACGGCGTCGAGTGCAGTCGTGGCGGTCTTGCCGGGACCGTGACCGTCGGTGTAGGAGGCTGTGACGCGCAGGAAACGCCCCTCGTCGGCGGCTACCGGGGTGTAGCTTGCGGCGGTCGCGCTGGCGATGTCCGACCAGTCGTTGCGGTCGCCGGAGAGCTGCCACTGCCAGCTCCTGCCGCTCAGGCGGCCGTCGGGGTCGCTGAGCGCGGCGCTGACGGCGGTACCGACCTGCGGCTGTAGCGAGCCGAGGGTGATCTCGCCCGGCTCGTCGACGTTCGCGACAGTGACGGTGACGCTGAGCGCGGGCGTGTTGGCCCCGTCGAAGACGCGCACGATGACGTTGTAGACGTTGTTGCGGGGGGCTTCGTAGTCGGGCTCCGCCCGGAAGCGGAGCTCGCCGTCGGCGGTGAGCTCGAAGTGCGTGGCGTCGGCGCCGCCAAGGGTCCAGCCGAGGGCGGCATCGGCGTCGGGGTCATCGGCGGAATAGCCGGCCACGAAGCGCTCGGCGTGCTCGTCGACGGTGATGCTGGTCCGGCCGGTGAGGGTGGGGGGCTCGTTCACGTCGGTGACGGTGACGGTGACCTCGAGGGAGTCGCTGAAGGTACCGTCGCTGGCAGTGACGGTCAGCTGGTAGTCGTTTTCGCGGTTGGCGTCGCGGGCGCGCTCATGGTTCGGCGCTTCGCGGAAGCTGAGGACGCCGGCGGCGCTGATCACGAACCGGGCGCCGTCGTCGCCAGCCAGGGACCAGGTGATGGTGGGCGGCTGGTCCGGGTCGTTGTGGGCGTAGCTGGCGACCGCGTCGGTGCGGTCCTCGGCATAGCTGACCGCGGCCGGGCCGCTGAGCTGCGGCCGCTCGTTGACGCCGCTCACGGTCACGGTCACGTCGAGGGAGCCGCGGAGGCGGCCGTCGGAGGCGGTGACGGTGAGGCGGTACTCATTGTCGGAGCCGGCATCGGCGGGCTGTTCGAAGTCTGGCGCGTTGCGGAAGGAGAGGACGCCGCTGGCGTCGATGGCGAAGTCGCCGGCATCCGGCCCGGAGAGGGACCAGGTGATGGACGCGTTCTCGTCGGGGTCGTTGTGGGCGTAGGTGGCGACCGGATCGGTGCGGTCCTCGGCGTAGCTGATGCTCTCCTCCCCGCTGACGATGGGCGGCTCGTTGCGGTCGTTGACGCGGACGGTGAGCGTGAGGGTGTCGTCGATGGCGGGGTCGGGCTTGCCGTCGTCGTCGTCGCCGTCGCTGACCTGCACGACCACGCGGTAGGAGTCCGTCGCCTCGTGGTTGAGGGGGGCCTCGGTGCGCAGGAGGCCCTTGCCCGGGTCGATGCCGAACACCGCGTCGCTGGCGCTGTCGAGGGAGTAGATCAGGGAGTCGCCGGCGTCCTCGTCGATGGCGGTGAGGGGGCTGCCAATGTTTCGCCCGGCAGCGGTGTTCTCGTCCACGCTGAGCGGGGCGCGCAGGCTGGAGGGGAAGGCGGGCGGCTCGTTGCGGTCGGTGACGGTGATGGTGACGGTGATGGACCTGGAGGCGAGGGAGGGGTCGGTGGCGGTCACGGTGACCAGGTAGGAGCTACGACTCTCGTAGTCGAGAGCGGCGTTCGTGCGTAGCTGGCCGGTGTTCTGCTCGATGCTGAAGGAGGCGGCGTCCGCACCGCCAAGGGTGTAGGTGAGGGAGTCGTTGTCGATGGCGTCGACGGGTGCGCCGATGGCTTCGTTCGGGGGGGTGTTCTCGGGCACGGAGCGGGAGGTGCTGGGAGCGGGGAACTGGGGTGGACGGTTGATGGATGGGGCGGCCTGCACGGGGTTGGGCAGGCTCCGTTCGGCCTCCTTGTCCGAGCCGCGGCGGTCGCTGTAGGAGGCGGTCACGCGCAGGTAGCGGTTCTCATCGCCGGCCTCGGGCGTGTAGCTGGCCGAGGTCGCGGTCTTGATGTCGGACCAGGCCGACTGGTCGTCGGAGACCTGCCACTGCCAGGTGACGCCGGTGACGCCGCCGTCGGGGTCGTCGAGGGAGGCGGTGAGGGCGGCGCCGACCTGGGGCTGGTCGGAGGGGACGCTGATGGCGCCGTCCTCCTCGAGGTCGTTCACGGTGACGGTGACGGCGATGCTCGCGTCGGCGGCGCTGTCCTCGTCGCCGTTGGCGTCGCGGCCGTCGCTGACGGAGACGGAGAGCGAGTAGGAGCTGCGGGTCTCGAAGTCGAAGGCGGCGCTGGTCTGCAGCTGGCCGCCGCCGGCGATCGTGAAGGAACCGGCGTCGGTCCCGGCGAGGGAGTAGGTGAGGGTGGAGCCGGCGTCCTCGTCGCTGGCGCTGAGGGGATCGCCGATGTTCTGGCTCGCGGGCGTGTTCTCGTCGACGCTCAGCGCCGTGCGCAGCGTGCCGGGGAACACGGGCGGCTCGTTCACGTCGCTCACGCTGATGGTGACGGAGATGCTGCCGTCGCTGCTGCTGTCGGGGTTGCCGTCGGCGTCCTTGCCGTCGCTGACGGAGACGGAGACGGAGTAGATCCTGGGGGTCTCGAAGTCGAGGGCGTTCCTGGTCTGCAGCTGGCCGCTGCTCGCGACGATGGCGAAGGAGGCGGCGTCGGCGCCGCCGAGGCTGTAGCTGAGCGTGTCGCCATCGTCGTCGCTGGCGGTCACGGGCGCGCCGATGTCCTGCCCCGCGGCGGTGTTCTCGGGCACGGAGCGAGAGGTGCTGGAGGCGCGGAAGCGGGGCGGGGTGTTGGGGGGGGATTGGACGGCGCCGGCGAGGGTTGCCTCGGCGGTCGTGGCGCGGGCCTGGTCGTCGCTGTACGAGGCTGTGACGCGCAGGAGACGTCCCTCGTCGGCGGCCAGGGGGGTGTAGCCGGCGGAGGTGGCGCCGGCGATGTCGGACCAGGAGGCGCCGCTGGCGGAGATCTGCCACTGCCAGGTCAGGTTGGTGACGCCGCCGTCGGGGTCGGAGAGGGACGCGGTGAGCGTGACACCCACTCGTGCGGGGCTCGGCGAGACCGTTATCTCGCCCACCTCGCCGACGTTCGTGACGGTGACGGTCACGTCGAGCGTCGCGTCGATGGCGGGGTCGGGATCGCCGGTTGCGCTCTTCGCGTCGCTCACCTGCAGGGTGAACTGATAGACGTTGTTGCGGCCGAAGTCGGTGGGGCGCTCAAAGTCGGGCAGGAGGCTGAAAGCGAGTGCGCCGCTGCTGCTGATCGTGAAGTCATCGCTGTCCGTGCCCGAGAGTGACCACGTGAGATCGTCGTGCTCGGGGTCTACGGCCTCGTAGGTGGTGACCTCGATGGTGGCGATTTCCCTGGCGTTGATGCGTTCCCGGCCGGAGAGGGTCGGCGCCTCGTTGACGTTGGTCACGATGATCGTGACGGCGATGCTGTCGTCGATGTCGGGGACGGTGCCGGCGACCGGCTCGCCGTCGGCATTCATGCGGTCGCTGACTCTCACGGTGAGCGAGTACGTGTTCGGGCCCGTCTCGAAGTCGAGCGCGGCCTTCGTCTCGATTTGGCCGGAGGAAGCGTCGATCGCGAAGGAGGCGGCGCCGGCGCCGGCGAGTGAGTAGCTGAGGGCGTCGCCGTCGTCATCGGTGGCGGTCACGGGTGCGCCGATGTCGCGGTCCGCGGGGGTGTTCTCGGCCACCATCCGGGTGGCGGTGCCGGCCGGGAAGGCGGGCGCCTCCTCCACGTCGCCCACGCCGATGGTGACGGAGATCGTGTCATCAATGTCCGGGTCGGTCTCGTCGACGGGTTCGCCGCCGGCAGTGGTGCGGTCGCTGACGCGTACGGTGAGGGAGTAGGAGTCCGTTGTCTCGTGGTCGAGGGCGGCCCTGGTGCGCAGCCGGCCGCTGGAGGGGTCGATCGCGAAGGAGGCGGCGGCGCCGCCGCCGAGGCTGTAGGTGAGGGCGTCCCGGTCGCCGTCGGTGGCGGCCACGGGATCCCCGATGGGGCGGCCGGCCGGGGTGTTCTCAGCGACGCCGCGGGTGGTGCTCGCGGCGGCGAACGCCGGCGCCTCCTCCACGTCGGCCACGTCGATCCGCACGCGGATGGAGTCGGACGTCCCGGAGCGGTCCGTGGCGGTGACGGTCACGCTGTAGCTGCTGCGCGCTTCGTGGTCGAGGGCGGCCCTGGTCCGGAGCTGGCCGTCGGCGCCGATGTCGAAGAGGTTCCGGCTGGCTCTGTCGAGGGTGTAGGTGAGGTCGTCGCCGTCGTCGTCGCTGGCCTCCACGGGGGCGCCGATATCTACCCCGGCGGGTGTGTTCTCGGGCACGGAGCGGGTGGTGCTGGAGGATGGGAACTCGGGTGCACTGTTCGTCACCGGCGCCGCCTGCACGGCGTCCGTCAGCGTCCTGGTTGCCGACTTCCCGGAGTCGTGGCCGTCCGTGTAGGAGGCCGTCACCCGCAGCCCCTTGCCCTCGTCGGCGGCGACGGGGGTGTAACGCCCGGAGGTGGCGCCGGCGACGTCGGACCAGGCGCCGCTCTCGCGCACCTGCCACTGCCAGCTGAGCCCGCTGATCCCGCCGTCGGGGTCGCTGAGCGTGGCCGTCAGTCGGGTGCCGACCTGCGGCTGGTTCGGGGTGACCGTCACCCTCCCCGGCTCATCGAGGTTGGTGACGGTGATGGTGACGGTGATGGTGTCGTCGATGTCGTTGCTGGCGACGACGGCGTTGCCGTTGGCGTCCTTGCCGTCACTGACGCGGACGGTGAGGGAGTAGGAGGCCCTGGTCTCGAAGTCGAGGGCGGCCCTGGTGCGCAGCTGGCCGCTGGTGGCGACGATCTCGAAGACGCTGGAGGCAGTGGCCAGCGAGTAGCTGAGGGCGTCGTTATCGCCGTCGCTGGCTACGACCGGCGCCCCCACGTTCTGGCCGACGGCGAGGTCTTCGTCGACGCTGCGGTCGGTGCTGGAGGAGGGGAACTCGGGCGTCTCCTCCACGTCGCTGACGGTGATGGTGACCGTGATCGTGTCGTCGATGTCGTTGCTGGCGTCGATGTCGTTGCCGTCGGCGTCCTTGCCGTCACTGACGCGCACGTCGAGGACGTGGACAGGCGTCGTCGCGTGGTCGAGGGCGGCGGTGGTGCGCAGCTGCCCGCTACTGGAGTCGATTTCGAAGAGGCTCGATGTAGTGGCCAGCGAGTAGGTGAGCGCGTCGCGGTCGCCGTCGCTGGCTACAACCGGCGCCCCCACGTCCTCGCCGGCGGCGATGTCCTCACTGACGCTGCGGGTGGTGCTAGGGGAGGGGAAGGCGGGCGTTTCCTGCAGGTTGCTGACCCTCACCACGACGGCGCGCCGGCCCGTGCGCGTGCCGTCGGAGGCCTCGATGTTGACGTTGTAGACGTTGTCGCGGCCGTTATCGCGGGGCGTTTCGAAGTCGGGCGGCTGCGCGAAGCGCAGCGCACCGTTGGAGCCGGGCGTTTCGCTGATCGTGAAGGCGGAGGGGTCCGTGCCCGAGACCGACCAGTCGAAGTCGGTCACGCCCTCGGGGTCCAGCGCGGTGTAGTGGCCGAGCACGCCCGCGCTGTTCTCGGCGACGTCGGTGGCCGCCGGACCGCCCACCGTGGGCGGCTCGTTCACATCCTTGACGGTGATAGTCACCACAACCGTGTCGTCGATGTCGGGCACGGTCTCGGCGACGGGTTCCCCGTCCACATCCTTGCGGTCGCTCACGTTCACAACGACCGTGTGGGTGCGCTTCGTCTCGAAGTCGAGCGGGGCCTTCGTCTGCAGCTGCCCGCTCGTTGCGACGATGGCGAAGGAAGCGGCGCCGGCGCCGTCGAGGGAGTAGGTCAGGGCGTCGCCTTCGTCGTCCATGGCCTCGACCGGTGCGCCCACGTTCTGGCCGACGGCGAGATCCTCGTCCACGCTGCGCGCGGCGGTCGCGGAGGGGAACTCAGGTGCCTCCTCCACGTCGGTGACGGTGATGGTGACGGTGATCGTGTCGTCGATGGCAGTGCTCGTCGTGCCGTCGCTGGCCTTGCCGTCGTGGACGGCGACGGTGACGGTGTGGGAGCTGTGGGTCTCGTGGTCGAGTGCGGCCTTCGTCTGTAGCTGCCCCGTCATCGCGACGATCCCGAATGTGGCGCCGCCGCTGGTCAGCGAGTAGGTCAGGGTGTCCCCATCATCGTCGGCGGCGGCCACGAGGTCACCGATGGACTGACCCGCGGGGGTGTTCTCATCCACGCTGCGGGTGGCGCTGGAGGAGGGGAATTCGGGCTCGTCGTTCGGGGCACGCGGGATATCCAGCGCTGACGGCGCTTCAGAGAGCATCGTCCCATCAGCAGTGCAGATGCCACCGGAGGCGCAGTCCTGGGCGGTGAGCAGACGAAACGTGATCGTGCCGTCACCATCTGGCGTGAGCGCAATGAGGTAGCTGTGCGCCGGTTCATCGGTAACCAGATGGGGGCTGACGCCGGCCACCGTCGCCCCCTGCACGCTGAGGGAAGGGGAGGCTTCGTTGAAGTCCACTACCGCGCGGCTGAATGTGACAACCACCTGTGGTGTGTGGTTCGTGCCACGATGAAGCAGGGACGTATGACTGGTCGATGGGAGGTCTGCGGTGAGTGGCCGGGGCTGCCTGGCGAGAGCGTAGGGGGGCATGGCCGTCACGCGCACGAACGGGCGGGTCTGGGGGCTCCAGTCGAGAGAGAGCACTTCCTTGCCTGTGGCAGGATCCACCTGCGTGACTGCTACATCGGGTGGAAGCGGCGATCCGCTGCCCCGCAGGTTGTTGCGACCCCAACTAATCAACCATCCGCCATTCTCCAGTGGGCTAACGTGACCACTGGAGAACCCAAGGCGGTTCTTCGATCGCCGCAGCGAGTGGTCACGCACAAACACCGCCTCATTACTTTCAAAGTCAAGGAAATACTCCAACGCACGGCTGTAGGTATTGCTATCCCGCACAAGATTATCGCCCGACCAGGGGTTTCGCGTGCAAATTGCCCCGTTGTCGTACATCAAGAGGTTGCCGTTTGGCAAGAGGTGAACGGCGTGCTCTCCGCAAAACTGCCCTTCCGGATCACCCACGATAGCCATCGGTGCTGGACCGATCCCGCGTGCTTCCCACTCCGCATCGCTCAAATTGGACGGGCCAATGCGCCAGAGCACTTCCCCCGTTGATGCATCGATACTGAGGATCCTGTTGCATCCCCGGAATGATGCGATAATCTTTCCGTCCACCAATTGCGTGGAGTTGAGGTGCGCATAGTCCGGGTGGTCTGGTGGGAAGCGGTGCTGTGCGCAGTCCTCCAGCGGCATGTAGTCCCACGAGTTCCAGTTAAAGACGGCTTGATCCTCGGGAGTGATGATCTGAATGGCTGAGTCTTCAACGGAGACCGATGTACCAAACGGATTTCCGCTCGAGTCACTGAATGTGAGGAAGCTCAAGTCGCGAACCGCCGGCTGGTAGGCCATCAAGAGGTAGTTCCCGCTCTCCAGTACCCGGAAGTCATGGCCATCCGTCCTGGTTAGCGGGGCCACCGTACTCGCCTCGTCGATTACCTCAAGATCTTCGTCCAGAATGACGCTCGTTCTTGTTTCGGACTTGGTATAGGAATAGCGGTACTCGCCGTTGCCCCCATTCTCGTAGAAGCGGAAGTACGTCCTTGCATTGTGGTCCAGCTGTCGCCGATATCGCGGCACAGCGTTGTTGTCGAGGATCAGGAGATAGGAGGCTCTCGGAATCAGGAACAGTTCTTCAGTGGCCCCTGCTTCCTTTCGCGCGGTGACCTTCTCAAAGTCGGGTGCCAGGCAGTGGACGACGTACTCGGTCTGCCCGCCGGCACCGTCAGTCACCGTGATCTGCACGTCGCTGTGAGGCTCCACGTTCACCCCCACAAGCAGCGAGTTTCCCGAACCCGGATTCGCGAATTGTGTCCTAGTCACCGCGAGCCGGCTTGAGGCGTCAGCCGCTGCGAAGGTCAGCCTCATGAAATCGCTATCCCGGCAGCCGATCGAGTAGTGGAGCGTTTCGGAGCTGAAGGTCGGCCGCATCTGCCGCCAGGCTGGCCCGGCCGTCGAGTCGCGGGTGGTGACACTCAGCGAAGCCAGCAGGTCCGCCGCCACCACGTGAGGCAGCACGACCTGGACGCTCTTGCCCGACCCGCCGCGGTCGCTGTAGCTCGCCGTTATGCGAAGGTATTCGCCGGAATCGGCGGCCACCGGCGTGTAGCTTGAGGTGCCGGCGCCCTCTATGGTCGTCCACTGGCCTCGTCCCGCTGACCGCTCCCATTTCCAGCTGGCGGCGCCGGAGACGGTGTCCGCGTCGCTGAGGGACACGGTGTAGGCATGTCCAACCCTTGGCTTTGTCGACGGGAGGGAGATCACCCCGGCGTCGTCATCGTCAGTCACCGTTACGGTCACCGCGTGGTTCCTGGTGGCGCCACCCACTGCGGTGGCTACCAGCGTCACGTTGTAGGTGTTGCCGGTGTCGCTGTCCCGCGGAACCTCGAAGTCCGGCGGCTCCGGGAACAGCCTGGGCGAGACCGGGTCGATGTGGAACCGCAACGCACCGGGCGGGCTATCGATGCTGAAGTCGGCGGCGTCGGCTCCCGACAGCGACCAGGTGATGCCGTCCCGGTCCTCCTCCGAGGAGGCGGTGTAGGTGGCGACGCGGCCCCCCTGGTTCTCCACAAAGCTGGGGCTCGCCGGCCCCGAGATCGCCGACGCCAACTCGACCACGTTGGTGACGTCGATCGACACCGTGGTGGTGACCGAGCCATCGGTGTCGGTGCCGGTGACCGTGACCTCGTAGCTGGACTTGGTCTCGTAATCGAGGGCGGCCTTCGTCTGGAGCTGGCCAGTCGAGGAGACAATGTCGAACGATGCGGCGTCGGTGCCGCCGAGGGTGTAGGTGACGCCGCCACCGACAGCCGTGGCTGCGGCCGGCGCCCCGATGTCCACGCCCGCCGCTGTGTTCTCGGCGACGCTGCGGGTGGTGCTGACCGACCGCAACGTGAAGCGCAGGGTCGCGATCCGCTCCGTCGAGAACTTGCCCGTCCCCCGGATGCTGGTGATGACTCCCTGTGGATTGGTCGCGAGGTTACTCAGCGAGAACTCGCTGCCGTCCTCGGTGCCGGCGTCCCAGGGGTACAGGTTCACTTCGTGCGAACGCAGCCAGCGGCCCTGGTCGTCGAGCAACGGCAGTCCAGAGACGCCCACGAACCAGTCGGGGCTCGGCGCGACCATGGTGACCAGCGTGATCCGGGGGTGCTCGGTGGTGAGCGTGGCCGTGAGGGTCTTCGAGGTGGCCGGGCTGATGGAGTCCGTGGCGCCACTCAGGACGCTGAGCGCGCCCGACCCGGCGTCCTGAACCTCGCCCTCCAGGCCGCTCCATCCCCCGACTTCCGCCATGGACTCGACCCCGGCGCTGGCCGTCCCGCCGCTCTCCAGGAAGGTCACGGCGTCGCTGTGGACCCCGCCGATCAGCCGCGAGAAGTGCGCCCCCGAGGGAACGCCGCCCGGCGTCGCGGCAACGGTCCATGTGCCCTGGAACACCAGGTCGTACACAGCGGTGGACGAAAACGCCGCAACGGGGTCGCTCGCCTGTGGACTCAGCGACGTGTCCTCCTCCGTGCGCGTGACGGTCACGGTGTAGGTCTCGGTCGTGTTCGTGTCCCGGGAGGTCACCCGCACTTTGATGACGTTCTCATACACGACGAGGTCCACCTGCTGTCCACTGGCGACGTCGGCATCGGGGAGGGGCTGTTCGCTGCCATCGAGATACGCAACCGTGGCTTGTGTGTCCGTTGCGGTGGGTGTGACCGTGATGCGCGTGACCGTGTAGCCGACACTGGCCGTGTAGTCCGTCATGCCGCTCGTGAACGCCGACGACAGCCGTCCCTCGCTCAGGGTCAGGCTGCTCAGTGTGGCGTCGCTGCCCGGGGTCTGCGCGGAAGCGGGGGGCCGCTCGGCGAGCATTGCGAGGGCCGCCAGCAGGATGAGGGCGGCCCCAGCCGCCGGGACCGGTTGCCACCTCACACCAGCGCCACGCCAGTCGCGCGTCGACGAGAGCGGGGACAACCCGGTGCTGCCCAGCCGGCGCGTTCACCGGATCCACCGTGCTGACCCGAGTCTGGCGGCGATGGGGAAAGCGTTCGTGGTGAACGAGCTTGCGGAGACCTGGCTCCTGTCGATCCTGCTGGTGGCGCAGCAGGGCGTGAATGCGGGCCTGTGTCGCTCAGACCGGCCGCGCGGCGCGGTAGCGAGCACGTCGCAGCGCCGTCTGCCTCACGGCCCGGACACTCCGGGCCGAGGCGTGACCTTCGTTGCTCGCGCGGTCCTAGGCGGTACCCTCGGCGGACGGAGACGCATTCCCGGCGTCCCCTCCAGATGGCTGATTCGTGTGGCACCGCCGACGCTCCCAACGGCACCCCGTAGGTGCGAGGGTGGGTGTCGGCGGTATGGTAGCCATCGATTCTGCCGCTTCAGTGACACATTGAAGACTGATGGTGACAAGTTCGTGACATCTGTCCAAGATTGGGCGTCAAGCCACGATCGATCGCGTCCCGCGGTCGGCGCGCACTGCTATTAGAACGTCGGTATGAAGCTGCGGTCGTGCCAAAAGGGCTGCGCCCGGTTCTATGTGGTGCTACACAGCCGGGCGGCTTCCCTTAGAGCGCTAACTGAAACGCCAGCACGAAGGTTCTCGATTTTGTCCAGTCTGGTGGGCCTGACTTGACGGTAGGCAGTACCACCTTCGAGGTGCTGTTCAGCCTGTAGCCGTGGGCTCGATGACGACGCGCCCACGGTCCTCGACTTCGACGTACAGGCTGTGGCCATCGAGCAGCCGCATGCCGACGAGCGGTGTCGTGTCGGCGGCGTCTGCCTCTACGTATCTCGCCTGACCATCCCAGAGTACGGCCACGCCGTAGTAGGGGAACGTCGTCTCGCTGCCGTCGGCGAGCCTAGCGCGGGCAGTACCCTCGAACGGCAGCCCCAGCTCCACCGCCAACGTCGGGGTCACCGTTAGAAACCCTGTAAAGCCTGTGTCGATCACGGCTTCGATGTCCCGCGTCTGTCCGGCTGGCCCTTCGAGCGCAAGGGTGAGCACCGCCTCATGGGCGGCGTTCACAACGCCTTCCATCACCTGGGGTTCCGCAGTGGACGGCCGCCGAAGTGATGCAGTGCTCGGTGCCCGACCCGGAGCAGCCAGACGTCAATCGCATCGGGACGCTTCGTACGCAGGCGATCCCGCGCAACGATCACGGTGTCGCCGATCGCCCAGGTCCCGCTCTCTACGTCAATGGCGACGACTGCTCCGCGATGATCGACCTCGACCTCCCGCCGGATGTCGCGCTCGTAGATCTCGTCACCGAGGCGAGCGGTCTCCTCGGCAGGACGGCGGGTTACCATCTCGGTCTCCTCCGGTACGGGTTCACCCCTAGAAGATAGCGCCAACCGCAATCCGATCCAACCGCAGACGGCGGGAGCAGGCTGCGGCCGCTCGGCGGCGGAGCCGACCCCCACTGTTACCGAGGTTCCTTTGCACCGGCGCACGAACGAGGCGTGACGACGCGCTCGTGCGAACAGAGGTGCAGGATGCTCTCTCGTGCGACCAACCTCTGTGCGTTACATTTGAAGTAAGGGCCGTGGCTGCGGTGCGGAGTCGGCCGTTCGCCTCGCTACTCTCGATCCACCGGATAGCATGACTCTGTGGAGGCCGACACATGGACGACATCATTGGGGACTTGCTGCGGGCGGGGCTCCTAGCCAGCCTCGGCGAAGATCAGGAACGTGCTGATCGGTTACGCGCTGCATCGCAGCACCTGCGTGACGGATTCCTCAGCGACGCCCGCGTGGATATACCGTCGGCGCTTCTCGCTGCAGTAGACGAGGAGGGATCCCGAGATGTCGCGGTCCTGAAAGCAGCTCGCGCCGCAATCGTCGAAGAGTGGGAGATGTTCGAGAACGCCTACGTGCAGCGGGATCCGTCGTCGATCCTGCGTGCCGTGACTCTTGATGCGGTCGTGGCGGCCACCGAGGCCGACCCGCAGGTTGCGGCGGCGGTCTGGTACACGCTTCGCGACGTTGCTCAGGTGGTATCGGCTGGAAGGTGGGCGCAGCCCATCACAGGTTTCCGGAACGATCTCGACGCCAGGGTGTCGCAACGCATCAACGAGACCTGGGAGCCAACCGCTCGCGGTTCGTCGCTGAGAATGCCGCCGGTCTCGGCGGCGGGAAAGACGGGACCCGTGAGAGTCGCGGGCCTTGCGAAGTTCCGTACAACGATCGAGCAGCATGGTGTTGACCATGCTGTGAGTGAGGACCTCTCCGATCTCCTTGAGAGTCTGCTGACGGCTGTCACGCAACACACGCAGGGTGCCGACGCCGCAGAGACCGAGCGCCTCAAGAACGTCGTGCACACGCTCGGCGAGCGGCTGCGTGATGTCCTGGCCGCCCACGAGAGCCTGTTCATGGCGGTCGCGCGCCGCAACACCTTGCTGTGGTGGCGGCTTGGTGGTCGTAGCAACCGGTTGGGAACTCGGTACCGCGAGGCGCCGGATACTGCCACGGCGGTAGTTGCGGCGGCGTTCGACCTGCACGATCGTGCATCCGACGTCGCGCCGGAAGCAGTCGAGCATCTGCTGATCGATGTCCTCGACGAGGCGGGGCTCTCCGAAGAGCAGGTGACCATCGGTGCCATGGCCGCCGCGTGCGGTCAGCTTCAACTGACTACCCCCATCGACGCTTCCCCTCCACTTCTGGTCGTAGACGTGGTAGTCGGCGGGCGCGATCCGAACGGGTTGGTGCGTGCGCTGCGAGGACCAATGCCAGCGCCGGCTGCCGCCACGGCCCTCTTCCGGGATTTGCAGATCCGTCGGCTGCTTGCCGACGAGTCCCGCGAGGACGGGCCCAGTGACTAGCCAGCGAAGGGTAACCAACGAGCGGACAGTGATCTGCGGCACCCCAAACTGTTTCGCCGCAGACGGCCTGAGCGGCTGCCGTGACGGGTATACGCCGGTCCCGACGTGTCCCAACATCCAACATATTGAAGCGACGGAGCCTGATGTCCGCGCTGCGACGATTCCACCGTGGTCGGGTCTGCCTCTGGGCGAGGTGGATGCCGAGGCTATCGTCGGGACGGGGCAGCCTCGCCTGGTAGCGCTGGTCGGACTGTCCGGTTCTGGAAAGACAACAGCACTCGCCGCATTCTGGACTCTGTTGCGGCGAGGCCATCGGCCAGCCGGACATGACTTCGCCGGCTCCTACACTCTGCTCGGCTGGCACGCCATCGCTCGTCACATGGCATGGCATCCTGAGGGTCAACGCCAGTTTCCGCCTCACACCACCGCCACGGGTGAGCGCGAACCAGCATTGCTGCACACCGCGTTGAAGCGGGGCGACTCAGTCTATGACTTGCTGTTCACCGATCTGCCGGGTGAGTGGTTCCGCGAGTGGGCATTCGACCGGGACGCTGTCCCGGGAGCGAACTGGATCGCGAGTCAAGCCGACCTCTTCATGCTCCTGTCCGACAGCAAGGCACTCAGCGGTGCGGGGCGTGGCGCCGCTCGAGCTCAATACGACGCGCTCGCGGCGCGGGTTGCGGAGGCGGCAGATGGCAGCCCAGTGTTGCCGGTGCGCGCGAAAGCGGACCTTCCACTCTCCAATGCGATGGAAAAGGGCCTATCCGAGATGGAAACCCGGAGGTTCGGGTGCCCCGCTGCGCCGATGTCAGTCTATGGCCTCAATGGTCGCAGTGACCCGTGCCTCGATCCCATTGATGTTGCTATCGATATGGCGACAGCACCTGTCACGGTGCCCCCTCCAACAAGAGCAGAAACCGGAGACCCATTCTTGGACTTCACAGCACCGGTACGGCGGGCAAGCGTCTGATGGATGTTCTAATGCTCGGTGGTGCAAACACAGGAAAATCGACCTTCCTTGTGCAGTTGTACGGCCGCATGGCCGCCCGCATGGGCCGACTGGTCACTCGCAGCGCGCCTGCGGATCTCAGGCCGATCAGTGACGGCCTACAGCGGCTCGCCTCCGGCATCCCACTCGAACACACTCGCACGTCTGCCGATCATCTGATGCAGCATCTGCCGGCGGCAACGCACGATGGTCGTTCCGTCGATTTCAACATTCCCGAATACGCCGGCGAAACGCTCGACGATCTCGTCAGGAGCCATCGCATTCCTGAACACTGGCGACCCTTGATCGCGGAGTCCGACCAGTGGCTGCTGTTCGTTCGCCTGGAGCAGTTTGGCCAACTACCGGAGTTACTGGGCCGACCGATCGAAGAGCCAGAAGCGGTGCTCTCTAGCGCGGCTCTCTCGCCTCACGAAGAGGCCGCCGTTGCTGGTGCATCCAGACACTCTGCGGCAGCGAGCGACGGTGACGAAGAAGTCGCAGCAGCTGTTGCCGGTGACACGGAACTGCCTCTCGACATGCGTCTAGTCGAGCTTCTGCAGATGCTGCTGCACGAACGCGGGGCGCGACCGCGCGGTGGAGTGTCCAAGCCGTTCCTGAGCGTACTTCTATCATGTTGGGATGAGCTAGGCCTCCCAGACCAGAGCAGCCCCGCAAGTGCTGCCGAGGAACGCATCCCGCTGCTATACAGCTACGTGCGCTCCGCGTGGCGTGAAGACGCTGTGGAGTTTCTAGGCCTGTCGTCGCAAGGGCGGAGCCTGACTACCGGTACGCCGGACGAAGATTTCGTCGATGTCGGGCCCGAACATCATGGGTATGTGGTGACCGGGGCGGACGATCGCGACCCGGACCTGACCCGGATTGTGCGGGCGCTGTGATCGGCGAGTTCGGCGTCGCAAGGTTCGGGAATGTCGACGGCTCGCACGAGCTGCAGAAACACTCGGGTATACCGAACGAAGTCCTCCGGGCGATCCAATGGTACACCGACCTACCGTCTGGGCCCCCGGAGGCTTGGCAGCCCTTCCATGCGGGTTTCCCGGTCTCTGATCACTATGTGGTGCGTTACACGCGACCGGACCCTGCGGCGGAACGTGCGGGCATGGTTTCGACCACAGTCATCGTCGCAGGCACGGACATCTATCGGCACAGCCTGCGGCCTTTGCTTGACCACTCGGCCCGAGAGCCGGACGTTGAACAGACCTGTGTGAGCGCCCCAGATTCGGCCGCGCCAGAGGCCCCGCCTGCTGGGCTCGCGGGCGTGATCGACGCACTGGCAACGAGCGGGAGAGTTGTCTGGCTAGGCCAAGCCGGCTTCTCTGGGATGGTCGCCGCACTCTGGGAGGCTCTGGCGCCGGACGACCGGCACCGGCTTGTCTTCGGGCTGGTTTGGCATCCGCACACCATCTCGTACCCGATCGATGATGCGAGTCTCATGGTGTTCACTGCACCTGCCGAGTCGCGCCAACGCTTTGATACATGGCCTGTAGTCAACCCTTCGGAGCCGCCGCCGCTGGGCCGAACTGCTGCGGCGGCCCTACATCTCGAGTCGGATCGCGCCGCTGCGATGGCGTCCCGTCTGGCTATCGAGCACCCGACGCTACTCGAGTGGACGCGTCTCGTCGAGGCTGCAGAGCTCTACGCTGAACTTCATGATCTAGTGGGTGAACGACTCCGCGGATTCGCACACTTGCTAGCCGCCTTGGCGCCCAACCGGGAGCACGGGGGCCATCTCAAGGCTGCCGTCGTAGCCCGCATCTCCGAGGTGACAGCTGCTGCTGGGTTTGCCCACGTCCGCGGTCTCAGGACATTCCCTGAGCAGGCCTATCCAAGCGCCCCTGACCTCCCCGATTTGCTCTCGCGTTGGGCCGTGCGAGTGATCGCGGACTCAGGTGCGATCGACGATCTCGCCGCCGCGGTTGACGCCGCCCGCTCGGCGACCGTTGATGAGTGGTCGCGCACGTTGGCGACAGCCTTGATGGATGCAGTGCGCTACGAGCCCAAATCGACGAAGGCGCGCCTTACCGTTCTCGCCGACCGCAATCAGCAGGAAACATTTGACTGGCTTGCAGACGCATGCGCAGATCAAGACGACCTCGACCTCCACCTCGCGACTTGGGCTCGCTCGCGCCCGACGCCCGCGTGGCTGTCCGACACAGCTCTGCGGCGCGCGTGGGCGATGACTCATGCTGTCTGTTGTGATATCGCCGATCCAACGCTTGCATGGAGTAGCCACACACAGATCGCGGGGCGCAGCTCACTCAGCGACGACAGGCTCGCCTCCCGCATCGGTCCACCGGGCACGATCGGCGCGGCGCTCGCTCTCCCTGACCCGGCGCTTCTCCGAGTTGCTGGGGAGCTGGTCGCCCGAGATCCTGCGCTTCTCCAGCCTGCTCGGGTCGCTGACCCCACGTGGCGAGCGATCTGGCTAGCTGCCATTGAGGCGGATGCGGATCCTTGGTCAGTGGTGCCAGCTGCTGAAGCAGTTCCACAGTTGCTGGACGTCCTCATGGAGGGTGAATCGGTTCCTGACCGCCTTCTCGGAGCGGCAGCCGAGAGCGAAGGCGCTAACTTGTCCAGTTACCCGCGACGAGCAAGCGTCTGGAAGTATCTGCCGTTCGGGATACGTGACACGTTCCTCAGACACACGGCCCGCGCCCTCGCGCTCTCAACGGCCGATGACTTGGCCTCACTCGAACCCGACCTCATCGACGCAATATTGCGTCTAGAGAACTTGGAGGCCATTGCTGGGCTCGGGGTAGACAGAGCCGTTGATGTACTCGACCAACTGTCCGAGCACGTTACTTCGGAGATGGTCCTGGCGGTCATCGCGGGCCCGAAGCTGTCTGCCGCCTCTTCGAGTCAGCTAGGGTGCCTCGTGGTCTCTCGAAGACTCACGGCAGTCGCGAAGACGTTAGCCAAGCGCGCTCGGAAGCGACCCGACCTCCGCCCGGCAGCTACCGAGGCCTCAGTACTCCTCAGCCTCAGTGACCGAATCACTTTCATGTTCCGCGTTCGCGGAGTGCCTCCCACAGCCGATGAAGTGCAGCATCTCGGGCGTGAACTCATGGTTGAGTTGTACAGCAGTGGACCGATGGACAGGAATCTGTGGGCGCGTGCAGGCGGCGATCCGGCTGATCTGCCCGACGCCCGGACACCGCGTGAGCGATGGAGATTGGCGGCGGACGCGATCGCTAAGGGGGCACATGGGGCACCGGCGTTGTCAGCCGTACTGGACGTCATGATCGAGGACTACGACCGGAAGGACCTCAGACGACTGCGGAGACTCACTTGAGTACAGAGACCATTCGCCGGGCGGACGTCCTTGTCGTGACGGCGCTGGCCCTGGAACGTGAGTCCGTCCGGCGACATCTGAATGACGTGCACGTCATGAGGTCAGAGACGACGACAGGGGATCTCGGCGTTTTCGAGAGCGACGGCACGGCTACGACAGTCGCCATCATCGAGACCGGAGCAGGTAACGTTCACGCGTCCACCGTTACATCTGCTGCGCTTCGGGACTTGGGTCCAGAAACCGTTGTGGTCATCGGGATCGCCGGTGGCGTGAAGAATGTCAGCATTGGCGATGTAGTTGTATCGAGCAAGGTCTACTGGGTCGAGCCAGCCAAATTCGAGACCGAGCAAACAGCGGACGGTACCGTTGGCCGTGTCGCGTTACCCCGGCCTGACTTCGGTCCCGTCTCGAACAGACTTGTTCAAGCTGCGAGAGGGATCGTTGCGAACGGGACGTGGCGAGGGCGCGGACTCGAGGGAGACGCAAGACGACTCAACGGCGAGCCGGCCCGCGCCTTGGTATCACCCCTAGCGATGGCAGAGAAGGTCGTAGCAGATACTCAATCGACTCTCGCGCTCACGATCCGCCAGTCGTTCAGCGATGCCGTCGCGTTGGCGATGGAGGATTTTGGTGTCTTGCGTGCCGTTGCCCAGCACGAGAGTGCTGCTCCAATCGCCGTCCGTGGGATCTCAGACTTGCTCGATGACAAGCTCCGTACCGACGAGCAAGGTGCGCAGGAGCTGGCGGCAGCCAATGCCGCAGCCTTCGCATTCGACCTGCTGGCGCTCGATATCCGACTCTCGTCAGAGTCGGCACCGGTGGCCGAGCCTACTGAGCTGACGGAAATCGCTGCGACGCTCTATCCGGGCGGGCCATCTGACCACGCCATTTGGCAGCGCGGAGGCGGCGATCTTTCTCGGATATCGCTCGAAGGGGTTGGCCATACACGCTGGTGGAGTGCCCTTGAGCAATTGGGGCTGGGTGGTGGTGGCGGGCGTATATCGTTGACGTCACTCGTTGAGGTGATGCTAGACGACTTCCCCAACCACGAGGAGCTAATGCGATTCGCGAGAAGGCTTTAGTGTCTAAGTCTTGATACCGTGGCACATCTCGCGGCGGCGACACCTGGCGGAAAGGCCATCACCACCACGATATGTCAGGGCCGCCTCTGTGGAGGGGGCAATCCGCTCCGGCCGGGTGCGCACCGCAACCGTAGCGGGAAGGCCTCTGCTCGGCCTCAGCCTGCGTGTAGACGGAGGGCGACATCCGCGAGTACGCCCGGCGCGGCTGCGCTTTCCGCCCGTGCCCGGCACACGGGCAACCTAGTGTTTGTATTGTCGGCCGGTCTTCAGGGTTGGGCGCACGTCGCCGTCGCTCTTCTCCCCCAAGCTCCGTCGGCCGTGCGGCGCCGCCTCGACCGCCGCTACCACCTCATGGAGACGACCGAGCTGGACACTCGTTCGTGAAGGAGATCGCCGTCGCCCCCGGCGCCGCCACGATCCGCTACGTGATCCCGATGCCAGAGGACAGTCCCCTGCGCGGCGGCAAGGCCGAGGAGGAGGCCCTCGGCGGCCCGGTACTGTCTACCGTCAAGTTTGGTCGAATTTGGTGGGCCTGACTTGACGGTAGGCAGTACCACCTTCGAGTTGTCGGTGGGGCTGTAGTGGACGGGAAGGAGACGACATCGACTCCGGAGCCGCAGTGGTCTCCTGACCTTACAAGCCCTCTCCTGACCGGGGACCACCGAACAACCTCATCGCCGAGGGCTTACCAGCGCCTCACGGGGGCGAGACTCTCAGGGGGCTGGGCATCGGTGGCGTGGCCATTGTCGAGGGCAGTGGCTCGGCAGTCGTAAACCCTCTGGTTGGAGATGGTCCCCACCAGCGCCCGCAGGAACGCCTCCGCGCGGTCGTCCTCGTCGATCATCTGGAGCGCGGGCGTGCTGTCCACGTCAAGCGGCGCCGTTCCGAACCAGACTAGCCCGAGAACATCCTCCCCGCGGGCGAGCTCGAGTTCGTAGGCCGCCCCGCAGCTATCGTCGTCGCCCTCCGGGCACGGCCGCCACCCAAAAGGGGTTCGAGCTGCGCAGTACCGTACCCTCCGGCACCCTGGGTACGCGCACCGAGCGCGATCAGGAGGCTCCCCTGGAGCAGGCGCTCAGGCGGGATCGAGGGACGTCCGCGCTTCGCGTACATCGCCTCGAAGCGTGGCGACCGACATCGGCGCAGGCGCTCGCGCTGCAATTCCGCATCGTGCTCACTGCGGCGCAAGGACCTTCGAACACGGTGATCGCCGCAGACCTCGGCTGTCACGCCTGCGCGAGGAGGTGTTGGGGGACGTGCGCGCCGACCGCCGTCGGGCTCTGGCGCTGCGCTGGCTGCGCCGCCCGATCACGCTCGGGTTGTGGTGGACCTGAACCGGGGTATCCTTGCGCCCGAAACAAGAGGCGAGGAGCGTAATGAACACGCGGACGCACGCTGAGCTGGCGAATTTCATCTGGAGCATCTGCAACCTGCTCCGCGGGCCCTACAAGCGCAACGAGTACCGCAAGGTCATCCTCCCCCTCACCGTGCTCCGGCGGTTCGACTGCGTGCTCGCCGAGACGAAGGAGGCGGTCCTCGCTGCTGACGAGGGGTACGCTGGCGACAGCGCGAACGTGCGGGAACAGCTCCTCGAGGACGCCTCGGGGAGGCCGTTCTACAACACGTCGAGGCTCGACTTCGAGCGGCTGCTCGACGACCCGAACCGAATCGCGCAAGACCTCAGCCACTACATCAACACCTTCTCGCCCAACGTCCGCGAGATCATGGAGCGCTTCGGGTTCGAGGAGCACATCGGGCGCATGAACGAGCGCAACCAGCTCTTCCAGGTCGTGCAGGCGTTCGCCAACGTCGACCTCTCGCCGGAGCGCGTCGACAACGTGCAGATGGGGTACGTGTTCGAGGAGCTGATCCGCGTCGGCGCCGAGCAGGCGAACGAGGAGGCCGGGGAGCACTTCACGCCGCGCGAGGTGATCCGGCTGATGGTCAGCCTCCTGCTCTCGCCGGAGCCCGACCTCGCCGCGAGCTACAAGGTGAAGACGATCTACGACCCGGCCTGCGGGACCGGCGGCATGCTCTCGGTCTCCGAGGACTACCTGCTCGAACACAACCGCGAGGCGCGCCCGCACGTCTTCGGACAGGACTGGAACAACGACGCCTGGGCGGTCTGCAAGTCCGACATGCTCATCAAGGGCGCGAACGCCGACAACATCATCCTTGGCGACAGCTTCACCCGGGACGGCTACGCGCCTGCAAACAGCGAAGGCCGACCCTCGCAGTTCGACTACATGCTCGCCAATCCGCCATTCGGCGTGGAGTGGAAGCAGCAAAAGCAAGCCATCGAGCAGGAGCGCGACACCCTTGGCCACCAAGGGCGTTTCGGCGCCGGGACGCCGAGGATCAACGACGGCTCGCTGTTGTTCCTGCAGCATATGCTCTCGAAGATGCAGCCCGTCGAGGACGGCGGCAGCCGCATCGCCATCGTCTTCAACGGCTCGCCGTTGTTCACCGGCGACGCCGGCGGCGGTGAGAGCAACATCCGCCAGTGGATCATCGAGAACGACTGGCTTGAGGCGATCGTGGCGCTGCCCGACCAACTCTTCTACAACACCGGCATCTCCACCTACATCTGGGTGCTCACCAACCGCAGGGAGCCGCGAAGGCAGGGCAAGGTGCAGCTCATCGACGGGCGGCAGTTCTTCGTGAAGATGCGGAAGAGCCTCGGCAACAAGCGCAACAAGATCGGTGATCCCCGAGATGATGCTCGTGAACCAGACCACATCGCAGACCTCACGCTCATCCACGGAGCCTTCGAGGACGGCGAGACCCGCAACCTGCCGTACGAGGATCCCGTCACTCATGAGGAGGGCACGCGGCCGCGCGTGGTGAGCAAGGTGTTCGCCAACGAGGACTTCGGCTACCGCAAGGTCACGGTCGAGCGGCCGCTGCGGCTCAACTTCGCTGCCACCGAGGAGCGCATCGCGCGCATTGAGGACGAGCGGGCCTTCCAGAACATCGCGAAGAGCAAGAAGCGCCCGGGGCCGGCCCACGATGCTGAGGTAGCGGAAGGTCAGGCTCGTCAGGAGGCGATCCGCGGCCTGCTGCGCGGGCTCTGGAAGACGACCGGCGGCGAGGTAGTACGAGACCGCGAGACATTTGTCGAGGAGCTGCGAGGCGCCGAGACGGCCTCGGGCCTAAAGCTGGCGGCAGCGGAGCGCAAGGCGATCCTGTCCGCGCTCGGGGAGCGCGACCCCGAGGCTGCTGTTTGCTGCGACCGCAAGGGCAACCCCGAGCCCGACACCGATCTCCGCGACACCGAGACCGTTCCCCTCCGCGAGGACGTGAGCGAGTACATCGCGCGCGAGGTCCTTCCCCACGTGCCCGACGCCTGGGTCGACGAGAGCAAGACGAAGGTCGGGTACGAGATTCCGCTGAACCGCCACTTCTACGTGTACGAGCCGCCCCGCCCCCTCGAGGAGATCGAGTCGGACCTCCAGGCACTGGAGCAGGAGATCGCGGGCCTGCTGTCCGACGTCGTGAGAAGCTGACGGCATGGCTGGGAAGCACCCTTCACACCCGAATCGAGTTGCGTGAGCCATGCCGAAGGTGCGGGATGCGATCCGACTCGTGGAGCGGGACGGCTGGTATCAGGTCAGGACGAAAGGCAGCCACCGACAGTTTCACCACCCGACAAAGCGAGGAACGGTGACCATACCCGGTCACCCCCGCGAGGATGTCGGGCCAAGGCTGTGGTCGAGTATCATGAGTCAAGCGGGACTCAGGAAGAGAAGCCGATGAAGCTGACGTACGTGGTCGTCTTCGAGCGGACCCCCAACAACTACGGTGCCTACGTGCCCGATGTGCCGGGCTGCGTTAGCACCGGCAAGACCTGGGACGAGATGCAGGCGATGATCCGCGAGGCGCTCGTGTTCCACATCGAGTCGATGCTGGAGGATGGCGAACTGCTCCCGGAGCCGAAGATGTCCATCGACGACGCCATCGCGCATCACAGCGAACCCATCCCCGAGGATGTCCTTGAGTCTTATGCCGAGTTCGGCGACCCCGCTCCCACGATTTCGACCACGTTCGAGATGGTGGAGATTGAAGTGACAGCGCCGCAGGCGATGCCGGCGAGTTGACGCACCCAGCCACGAGAACGAGAGAAGCTGACGAATGACCCAGGGGACTGAGTCCGCCGAGACGCGCCCGGAACCGCCGCCCCTCAAGGTCGTCGAGCCCAAAGTCAATACGGACAACCCGTGGGCTGATGACGCCCTCGACCGAGAGAGAATCATTAAGTTCCTCACCGAAGTCGTGCGGGAGCAAGAGGCGCCGTTCGTCATCAGCGTTCACGGGCGCTGGGGTACGGGCAAGACGTTCCTCCTGAAGCGCTGGCGCCAAGACCTTGAGAACCAGGGGTTCCAGGCGATCTACTTCAACGCGTGGGAAGACGATTTCTGCGACGATCCCCTGCTGGCCATCATCGGGCAGCTCCACGAGTCCCTTGGGAAGGGGAAGTTTCGGCGGGTTGTCGAGAAGATCGTTGAGGTTGGCAAGCCGCTGCTTCGGGCGGGTGCGTCCATCACCTTGACGGCTAACACCGGCATTTCGCTTCCGCCAGATTCCCAGAGCTCCCCCCCGGAGGACAGCTACAGCGACTACCGGCGGAAGAAGGAGAAGAAGGAAGAGCTCAAGGGGCTCTTGCGTGAGATGGCCGGGGACATTGCCGAGAATACGGAGCAGCCCCTCGTGTTCATCATCGACGAGCTAGACCGCTGCCGCCCCACGTTCGCCATCGAGTTGCTGGAGCGCATCAAGCACATCTTCGATGTCCCCAACATCGTCTTCGTCTTCGGCCTCAACCGTGGCGAACTCGTGAAGTCGCTTCAGTCCGCCTACGGTGACATTGACGCGGCAACCTACCTTCGGCGTTTTTTCGATATGCATTTCTCGTTGCCGGAGCCGAGCGCTGTCCAGTTCTGCGAGCATTTGGTGCAGAAGTTTGGGCTCAACCGTTTCTTTCGGCGATGGGGCAGAACTCAGGGCAGCGAGATTGGGGTTCAGGTTGACCTGGTAGCCCCGGTTCTCCCGCTACTTCTCGGAAATATGGGCCTCTCGTTACGTGACATGGACTACTGCATGCGGGTGCTGTCTCTGGCTGTGGCAAGTGACGAGCACCGGGCCTCGATCGATCCCTACCTTCTCACCGCGCTCATCGCGGTGAAGATTCGCGACCCTGATCTTCACCGGCGTTTCGTGGAGGGGAATGCCCTTGGATCCGAGGTGATTGACTACATCGATGATCTCGTTCGTGAACATCAACGAACCTTTGCCGACTCAGAGATGTATGACGAGGATGGCCTTGATCGGATAGCAGCCGCAATTTACTGCACGGACGTCCGCCGTGTTGCCTGGGGCCAATTTCAGAGGGCGGTAGCAGGGAGCACGTTGGACCGTCCTGAGTATCTGTCCAAGGAGCATCAGCGCTGGATCCAGGAAGATACCGAACGGATGAACAGGATTGCCAAAGTGGTGGATGAGTGTACCCGCATGGATACGCGGTTTGGCCTTGATCTCTACACGGTAACATCGCTGATTGATCTTCCTGGCTGAGTGGGGACTCTAATGAACGCCAAGACCTACCCCACCTACCGCCCCTCCGGTGTCCTGTGGCTCGGTGAAGTGCCCGAGCACTGGGGAACGGTGGCTCTTCGATGGTGCTCAGTCCGATATGCAGGCGGAACCCCGGACCGGAACAAGGACCACTTTTGGGACGACGGCACCATCCCATGGATCAACTCCGGGGCTGTCAATCAGAAGCTGATAACCGAGCCTTCGGCTCTCATCACTGATGAGGGGTTCGCAGGCAGCAGCGCCAAGTGGATTCCCGCGGGAGCCCTTGTAATGGCGCTCGCCGGCCAAGGTCGGACAAAGGGAATGGTCGCCCAGCTAGCCATTCAGACCACCTGCAATCAGTCGATGGCCGCGATCGTTCCCGACGAACGTGTCTCTGCTCGCTACGTATTCTGGCTACTCGATGCTCAGTACGAGGTAATCCGCAACCTTGCAGGGGGAGAACAACGCGACGGGTTGAATCTTGAGATACTCGGAGGCCTCCCCGTCCTACTGCCACCCCTCGACGAGCAGCGCGCGATTGCCACCTTCCTCGACCGGGAGACGGAGCGCATCGACGCGCTCGTCGCGAAGAAGCGACGGCTCATCGAGCGGCTGCAAGAGTACCGGACCGCGCTCATCACCCGCACCGTGACGCGCGGCCTCCCGCCGGACGCTGCCCGCGCCGCCGGCCTCGACCCCTCGCCCCGCCTCAATCCCTCGGGCGTCGAGTGGCTCAGCGACGTGCCGGAGCACTGGGAGGTTCAGCGACTTCGAGCCTGCAGCGTCATACAGACCGGCCCATTCGGTAGCCAGCTTCATGCTGACGAGTACATTTCCGGCGGGATACCGATCATTAATCCCGCGAACATCGTCAAGGGTCGTGTAGTCCCGGACGACGACGCGACCATTACCCCTACCAAGGCAAACGAACTCTCGCGTCATGCTTTCAAGGAGGGGGACCTCGCTTTCGGCCGCCGCGGCGAGATGGCGCGTGTTGCACTGGTATCGCCAAGTGACCTGCCCGCGTTGTGCGGAACGGGGTGTCTCCGAGTCGACCCGTCCCGGCAGCGTGTCGAGCCATCGTTCCTCTTACTCGCGCTAGGGTTGGGCGCACTGCGCGATTGGCTCGAGTTAGTCGCAGTCGGGTCCACGCTCGCGAACCTGAACGAACAGATCGTCGGACGCATACCAGTCGCCCTACCGCCGCCCAGTGAGCAGAGGGCTATCGCCGCCTTCCTCAGCGACGAAACGGCGCGGATCGACGGCCTGACCGCCGAAGTCGAGACGGCCATCGAGCGGCTGCAGGAGTACCGGAGCGCGCTCATCACCGCCGCCGTGACAGGAAAGATCGACGTGCGAGAATGACCACGCACGCGAACGCAGCCACCGGAAGCAGCTCCCCATGACCGCCACCCACACCGAGCAGGCCTTCGAGACCAACGTCGAGTCGATGCTCCTCGGCGGCGGCTGGCGCAAGGGCGAACTCGCTGAGTGGGACGTCGACCGGGCGCTGTTCCCGGCGCGCGCCGTGGCTTTCATCCGCGCCACCCAGCCCGACGAATGGGCGCAGATGGCCTCGCTGCACGGCACGGATCTCGAAGAGCGCATCGTCGCGACACTCGCGCGGGAGCTTGACACCAAGGGGTCGGTCGAGGTGCTGCGCCATGGCTTCAAGTTCTACGGCAGGACGTTCCGCCTCGCGTACTTCGCGCCCGCTCACGGTCTCAACCCGGATGCCCTTGCACACTTCGAGCGCAACGAGCTGACCGTGACGCGGCAGACGCCGTGCCACCCTGGCAAAGGCGACACGCTCGACCTCGTCTTCGCCCTCAACGGTGTGCCCGTCGCGACGTGCGAGCTCAAGAACCCGATGACCGGCCAGACCTGGCGCGACGCTGTCCGCCAGTACCAGCAGGACCGCGACCCTAACGCGCCCATCTTCCGGTTCAAGCGCCGCGCCCTCGTCCACTTCGCCGCCGACCCGGACGAGATTCACATGGCGACGCGCCTCGTCGGCGACGCCACACGCTTCCTGCCCTTCAACCGCGGGAGCAACCCCGGCGCTGTCCACTGCGGGAAAGGCAACCCGGCGAACCCCGACGGCTACCGCACCGACTACTTCTGGGGCGAGGTGCTCGAACGCGAACGCTTCCTCGACATCCTTGGCTCCTACGTCTTCCTTGAGACTCGCGAGGAGAAGGTCGAGGACGCGAAGGGTGCGCACACGGAGAAGCGCGAGACGATGATCTTCCCGCGCTACCACCAGCTCGACGCCGTCCACCGGCTGGTCGCCACAGCGCGCGACGACGGGCCGGGGGGCAACTACCTGATCCAACACTCGGCGGGCAGCGGCAAGACGAACAGCATCTCGTGGCTCTCGCACCGCCTCGCCAGCCTGCACACCGCCGCCGACGAGAAGGTCTTCGACTGCGTCGTCGTCATCACCGACCGCCGCGTCCTCGACCGCCAGCTGCAGGACGCCATCTACCAGATCGAGCACGCTCAGGGCGTCGTGAAGGCCATCGACGAGGACTCGCACCAGCTCGCGCAGGCACTCGTCGACGGGACGAGGATTGTCATCACGACGATCCAGAAGTTCCCGTTCATCATGAAGGGCCTGCTCCGCATCGCCGGCGCCGACTCGGTCGATGCGCCCTCGGAGGCCGAGCAGGCGCAGGCGGCGGAGTGGCGCACGGCCATCGCCGCCCGTCGCTACGCGGTCATCGTCGACGAGGCCCACTCCAGCCAGACCGGCGAGAGCGCCAACGAGATGAAGAAGGTGCTCGGCACGCGCGCGCACGCGGCCCTTGAGGCTGCACAAGACGGCGAAGACCTTGTCAACGCTGCGGCCGAGGCGCGTGGCCGGCAGCCTAACCTCTCGTTCTTCGCCTTCACGGCGACGCCGAAGGGCAAAACGATCGAGCTGTTCGGCCGGCCGGGGCCGAGCGGCAACCCGGAGCCGTTCCACGTCTACAGCATGCGCCAGGCGATCGAGGAGGGCTTCATCCTCGACGTGCTGCAGCACTACATCGACTACGACACCTACTTCCGTGTCGTGAAGCAGGCCGACGATGACCCCGAGCTTCCGAAGCGACGCACCTCCGTCGCCCTCGCGAAGTTCCTGAGCCTGCACCCCGTCAACGTCAGCCAGCGCACCGAGGTGATCGTCGAGCACTTCCGCGAGCACGTCCGTCACCACATGGACGGCCGCGCGAAGGCGATGGTGGTCACCTCGTCGCGCCTCAGCGCGGTGCGCTACATGCAGGCCTTCGAGCGTTACATCGACGAGCATGGCTACGACGACGTGCGCCCGCTCGTTGCCTTCAGCGGCACGGTGACGGACCCCGACACCGGCGAGGAGTTCACCGAGCCCGGCATGAACATCGATGTAGTGACCGGAAGGTCGATCAGCGAATCAGCGCTGCCGGGGCGGTTCGCCTCGCCCGACTACCAGATCCTGCTCGTGGCAGAGAAGTACCAGACCGGCTTCGACCAGCCGCTCCTGCAGGCGATGTACGTCGACAAGCGCCTCGACGGGGTGCAGGCCGTGCAGACCCTCTCGCGCCTCAACCGCATCGCGCCGGGCAAGGCGCCGCCGTTCGTACTCGACTTCGTCAACGACCCCGAGGACATCCGCGACGCGTTCGCGCCGTACTACGACCAGACCCAGCTGCTGGAGGCCTCCGACCCCTACCGGCTCGATGAGCTGAAGCACGAACTCGACGGCATGCAGGTCTACCACCACGCCGAAGTGGGGACATTCGCTGAGGTCTTCTACCTGCCGGTCGTGAAGCGCCGGCCCGACGACCATGCGCGCATGGTGGCGCAGTTGCAGCTGACCGTTGACCGCTTCACGGCGCTCGACGAGGAGGACCAGACCGCGTTCCGGGACCGCCTCACCGCGTTCGTGAACCTCTACGCCTTCCTCAGCCAGATCATCCCCTACGCCGACGCCGATCTCGAACGCCTCTCCGCCTTCGGGCGCATGTTGCTCCCGCACCTGCGGGCAGATGGTGGCACTTCCGTCCACCTCGGCGATGACGTCGAACTGGAGTACTACCGCCTGCAGCACGTCTCCCAGCACGAGATGATGTTCGCCGAGGAGCCAGACGTGTACGTCACGGGCCCGGGCGAGGTCGGTACCGGCGACCCCGAGGAGGAGAAGGCCCCGCTCTCGGAGATCATCGCGCGGCTCAACGAGCGCTTCGGCACGGACTTCACCGACGAAGACCGCCTCTTCTTCGAGCAGCTCAAGGAGCGCGCAGTCCGCAACGAGGATGTGCGCCGCATGGCCCTCGCCAACCCGTACGAAAAGTTCGCCCTCGGTTTCCGGCCCCAACTCGGCAAGCTCATGGTCGAGCGCATGGGCGAGAACGACGCGATCGTCACCCGCTTCCTCGACGACGCCGAGTTCCAGCAGACAGCGTCCGAGGTGCTGGCCCGCGAGGTGTACGAGGCGGTCGGGGAACCGGCAGGCGAGCCGAGTGGGTGAGTGGGATCCCGCCCTGCGGACATCAAGGCATTCACTTTGGATGCATATTCCCGGCTAGCGTGCACGAGATATCCCCACCTAACGGCTACGGTTGATCAGCATGAGAACGAAGCTGCGTTCAGCTCTTGCCACGCTACGACGTAGGGCCGCCAGGCCGTGGCGGAGTTACCGCCAGCGCCGTCTCCGGCGCCATCTCCGGCGTGAACTCAGGGACCAATCTACCGAGGACTACTGGCGTCGACGAGAGCAATCGCGACATCGTCGTTTTCGGCTCGTCGCGCTTCGTCACAACCTTGGGCTCCGACTTGCCAGCACTCGCGAGCAGGCCGGAATCCTTGTCAGCGCGGTTGGGCCGGTTCTCCAAGGATCGGCTCTTGGTGGGCTTGCGCTCTTGGCGATCCTGGGATCTGAGGTCGCACTCACACAGTGGGTGGCACCCTGGCTTGTTCCGAGTGGTGCGGACCCCCCACCACTGAGCGCGTTCCCCACGCTAGCAGTCCAAGTTTCGGCAAGCCTACTTGGGTTCTACCTCGCAAGTGTGGGGATTGTCTTGGGAACCTCGTACCACGACGCCCCCTCCGGTCTGCGTTCGCTTGTTCTGCGGAATCCGCGAACAGAGCTTGAGCTTAAGACGATCGGCGCGGCGATTGCTACTGGCCTTGCCCTCGTGCTGTTGCAGAGCCTGGGAGTCCCGTACGGGTATGTGACGGTGCTCGCGTATGTGGTATTCGTCCTGCTCGGCGGTTGGGCATTCGTTCAACTCGCGTTTGGGGCGTTCGACCTATTCGATCCAGTCGCCCTCGCTGGGGAGCCGCTCGCGACGCTGCAGCGAACCTTGAAGCGGATTGGATCTAGGGGCTTGGCAGGGGAAGAAGCGGTGCTGAGAGCGGCTGCCTTGCAGGCCGACCGTACCCTCCGCGTACTGGCCGAGTTGATCGTGTGGAGGAGTCGCCGCGAGTCAGAGTCACCAGAGGATCTAGCGCTCTTGGTGGAACTCCTTCTCCACCAAGTTCGGTCCTACGCCGAGCGCAAGCACCTTCTCGCACCTACAAGCGCGTGGTTTCTGCGGGAGCCGACGTACCCCCGGTGGGTCGAGACAGGCCACTCAGCAACATCAATCGCGCTCCAGACCTCTACGCCATTGCAGCCGAGGATGGAGCCCGCCAATGAGTGGCTCGAGAAGCGATCGGCCGAGCTTGTAGCCGAGGCGCTGGAGGCTTGTGTGATCGCGGATGCCCAGGAATCAGCGCTCACGATCACCCGTGCAGTGGCCCGTACAGCCCAGGCCTTGGCCGGATCCTCTCGGCTTGACGACGCGCTCGTACTCTCCGGCGTCGTGCGCGATCGTTGCTGGGCCAGCGGCGTCGAGCCGCCGGATCGCCTCGGGCAGGCTCAGGCCCTCGATGCGCTGGATGAAGTCCAGCACGTCGCCGCCCTCGCCGCAGCCGAAGCAGTACCAGCGCTCCGTGTCGCCGTAGACCGTGAAGCTGCCCTCGCGCTCTTCGTGGAAGGGGCAGACGCCCTGGCGGACGCGCCCCCTGCCACGAAGCTCGACCCCCGCTCCTTCGACCACCTCCGCGAGAAGGTGGCGGCGCTTGAGGGCCGCGAGGTCGACCGGGGCGGCGCCGGCGACGGCCGTCACGCGGAGCCTCCCGCCAGGGGCCTGAGCCCCCGCAGGCTGCGCCGCGAGGTGGTCTTGCCGGAGCGCCAGCGCATCCCCAGGACGGCCAGCACCTCCAGGGTGCTGCCATCGCCACGGGGGGCGAGAACCGCCGCTCGTCCGGTGTCAGGGCTGTAGACGAGCGCCCCGCCGTCGCGGAAGCGCCGCCGGGCGAGGTCGAGCCACTCGGCGTACGCCCAGCGTGCCTCGTGGGGTTGGGCGGTCGACACGTCGACGCCGGCGAGGAGCGCCAGCGCCCTGTCGAGGTCGCCCGCCTGCCGCAGCCGCCTCGCGTCGTGGACGTAACGCGCGAGGCTCTGGTCCGGGGCCTCAGGGGCACCCCCGAAGAGGCTGTCGATGAGCCGGTCCACCAGGTCTTCGATGGTGGGCCGGGTTGCGGTCGTGAAGGGAATGCTCGTGGTCGCCGTGGTCATCGTGTCCTCCTCTGATTCGTGGTCGGTGTCGTCGGGCGGATGAGCTGGCGGAGCACCAGCGCTCCCAGGACGAGGCCCGCCGCGTTCAGCGCGAAGAGCTCCAGGTCGCCGGTCAGGGGCAGCGGGCCTATCAGCAGGACCGCCGCCACCAGCCGGGTGCTCCACCCCATGCGGGCGGCCGTCGTGATCGCTTCCGTGATGTGCATGCGTCTCTCCTCTTGCGTGCATCTGGCTGCCCCGCACCGGCATCCCCGGCGCGGAGGTCGTTGGTCGCTGGACACACTTCCCCCACGGTCGGATGCGAACCGGGGAACGGGGGGAGTGGTTTGTACCCGGACCCGCTCGCGGTTCGAACGCGGTGCGGCCGGGGGTGAAAGACGCAGCGAGGGCTCGCCCTGGTGCATCCCTTGCGAGACGCGGGCGAGCCCTCAGTTATGCGTGCTGACGGTGTGGCGTTGCTGCTGCTGAACCGGGCTGCGGGGTCTGGAAAACGGGCGGTGCGCGGGACGCACTTCCCCCACGGTCCCCCAGGTGCAGGTTTGCACTCTGGTCGTCACTGCGGGTGAAGGGCTTATCACTCCACTTCGCAGCTCATCCCTCTTTGGCGACCCGTCAGGAGAGCGAAGCTCAATCCTTCTGGGTCATCCGGGCCGAGGAAGGAACCCCCAGGTTTCTCAGGCGGGAAACGCTGGAAAAGCCAGAAATCGAGAATGAGTGTCGCCGAACGGCTGTTCGGATGGAAGGGGTTCATGCCCCTTTCGCGAGAATCACTTGCTGCGATGTGGCTCTGATGTGGCAGCCTCCCCGAGGCCCGGGCCGCGGCGGCGGGACCCTCGACCTCGGGGGGCTGCTTTTTCGGTCAGTCCCGCCGGTCGCCGCCTTGCACGCCGCCGGCGGCTTCCCCGTCCGAGGCGCCACCCCGGCGGTGGAGTTGCAGGCCGGCGAAGGGGTCGAAGTCCTCGGGCGCCATGGCGTAGTCCAGCAGCCGGTGGCCAGTCATACCCGTGTCGAGGTAGGACGCTGGGCTGTCCCCGGCGAGCTCGATGAGCCTGTCGTAGTCCCTGAACGCCTCGCCCGCCCTTCCCCGGGCGGCGAGGGCCATGGCCCGCGCCGCGAGCGCCCCCATGTTCTCCGGCTCGATCACCAGGATGGCCCCGAAGTCGTCGACCGCCTCGCGGTACGCACCCAGGTGCATGTGCGCGACTCCCCGGTCGAAGAGCACGCGGACGTTGCGGGGGTCGCGCTCGACGACGCTCGTGTAGTCCTCCACCGCCCGGTCGTGGTGTCCGAGGCTGCTCTGGACTACGCCCCGGGCGGACAGGGCCTCGGGGTTGCCGGGGTCCAGGCGGAGGGACCGGTCGAGATTCTCGAGGGCGGCCGCGTGGTTCCCCTGGTTGCCGAGCACAACGCCCATCGCGCGGAGGGCTCCCGCGTTGTTCGGCTCGCCGCCGAGGATGTCGCTCAGGTCGTGGAGCGCGCCAACGACCTGTCCCACGTTGATCCTGGCCAGCGCCCTGCCGTAGCGGGACCGGGTGCTGGATGGTTCCAGTTCGAGAGCGGTTGTGAAGTCCTTGATCGCCTTTTCGAACTCCCAGATCCTGCGCAACGCCAGACCCCGGTGGTTGTAGGCGAGGGCCAGACCGGGAGCCAGCTCAATGGCGCTCCCGAAGTCGCCCACGGCCCCTTCCTGGTCGCCCAATGCGACAAGACTGCGGCCTCTGTCCAGGAAGAAGGCGGGGTCGCTGGGGTCCAGGGCGATGGCCCGGTCGAAGTCCTCGATGGCGCCTTCGAGGTCGCCCAGCGCGACCCTCGACACCCCCCGGTTGTCGTACGCCACGGCGTCGTCGGGCGCGAGGGCGATGGCGCGATCGAAGTCCTCCATGGCCAGGCCGTGCTCCCCCCGCAGGGCGCGGGCAAAACCCCGGTTGTGGTAGGCCTCGCCGTCGCCGGGCGTGAGCTCGATGACCCTGCCGAGGTCGGCCTCCCCCTGGCGCGCGTCACCCTGTCTCGCGTGGAGCAGTCCGCGGGCCGTCAGGGCGGAGACGTCATCCGGTTTGGTCGCGACCCAGCCGCTCAGGAACTGGAGCGCTTCCTCGAGCTCCTCGGGCGTCAGTTCGCGCGCCAGGCTGCAGGTGTAGCCGGCCTCCTCCGTCGACCGGCCTCGGTCCTTTGGGGTGGATTCTTCTCGCATCGCTCTTCTCCTCTCATCCTGGTCTTGTGATGCGTTCCCGCCCGGTGTCCGAACAGGCCCCCTCCGGTCACCGGGGAGCGGGCCGAGATAGTACATATGTTCTATGAGCAACGCCACCCCCCGCCTTCCAACCGCCGATTCGGAGGCAGCGCCGTGAGGCTTACGCGAACGATGCAGCAGCACCGCAGCCCTCGAGCAGCGCAGCCCCTGCCGACACTCCCAGCAGCAGGCCGAAGACCACCACCCGCCTCACCCACCGCCGCAGTTCCGCCCAGGCCCTCGCCCGGCGTGTGTCTGCCAGCGCCGTCCTGCGCCAATTGGTCTGCGCGGAGCGGCCGGAGCCCCGCAGCGGCTGCGTCTCGGGGGGCAGCGTCAGCCCGTGCTCCTCGAGCAGGGCCAGTTCCAGGGTCAGGAGCCGCTCCTCCGTCACGAGCCACGGCAGGCCGCTCCCCGAGTGGGGATGTCCGGCGCGCAGCCGGCGCCACTCCTCCACCAGCGGCCAGGCCTCGCCGTAGACCTCCTCGTCACCGACCTCCGGCCGCTCAACGACCACCTCCGGGGCGCGTTGCCGGAGGTGGGTTGCGCTCGCCTTCGGTGGACGCCGGCCGATCACCCTCGGCCCCTCCTCGGAGCGCGAACGTTCTACCCCCTTGGCCTGCGCCCGGTCGTGCTCGGCCCGCCGTCCCTGGACCTCCTCCGCAACCGCCATCCGCAGCGCCTCGAGGCCGCCACGCAACTCCTCCGCCAGCGCTTCCGTGCCGCCTTCGAGGCGCGCCAGCCGCTGCTCCAGGTCCTCGGCCCGCCTATCGTCCTTGTCGGCGCGGGGGCCGCCTCCCGGCAACAGCACCCGTTCCACGGCAGCGCTCATGCGCCTCGATAGCCTGCCCGATTCGACCGCCCGCATCACGGTCTTGTCGCTCACGCCGAGCAGTTCCGCCGCTTCCATGCGGCCCTCCTCACGCACCAGCTCCCGCAGCAACGCGTGCAACCGCAGGCGGCGCACGCTCTCCCCGTCCCCCGCGGTGTCGCCGTTGGCGTGCGCCTGGTTCATCCGCTTCTCCTCTCGCGCCTCTCCTCCACTTTCGCATCCGAACCCGCCCGCTGACCCGCTTCCGAGGTCCTCCCGGCCCGAATCACTTGCTCCGATGTAGCTGCTTGGGTGCGGAGAACGTGCTGATCGGCCACCCGTTTCTGGGCACCGTGGGCGGAACCCCGCCTAATGTCGCACCGCTTGCTGCGATGTGGCTGCTTGCCCGCGACACCGCGATTTCCCCTTGTACCGACTGGCCCTGGACAAATGTCCCCTTCTGTCCACTGACCTCATTTCCCTGTACACCCCCGGTACCTCGAAAACGCCATTTTCTGTCCCGAAATGTCCCCTCGGAGGTTCCCGCGGAGGGGTTCTCCGGACCCATTGAACATATGTTCGTATCACCCCCATACTCGGCGGCCCTCGCCACTTCAGCATAGCCAGGAGGGCAACCATGAAGTCTCGTTTCCCCATCCCCAAGTCCCGTAGGCGGCGCATCGCGCTGCTGGTCGCGGCGCTGCTGCCCGCGGCCCTGCTGCTGGCGACGGCCGTGGCCGTCCCCGCCGCCCTCGTCTTCGCCCAGGAGCCGCCGACTGGCGACGAGCTGGTCTTCGTCAACGCCGAGGATGACCCCGTCGAGCGCAAGGGGGACGGCCGCTTCATCGCGCGGCCCACCTTCAGCCGCCAGATCGGATCCCTCTACTACGGCGTGCGCGACCCCGACACGGGCGAGTGGCTCACGACCCTGTACCGCGTCCGGGGCGGCGAGAAGGAACGCCAGGACGGCTGGGAGTACTCCTTCGAGTACCCCTTCGAGGACGACCAGGCGCAGCTCGACAAGGAGCGTCCCTACCTGCTCGTCATGTCGGTCGCTGAGGGCGGCCGGCAGCACACCTTCTACGCCGCCATCCCCGAGCACCGGCCCGGCGGCATCTGGAACAAGATCCTGACCGCGCTCGACCCGAAGGAGTGGGGGCGGGCGATCGCGGGCTGGGTGATCGAGGGCACGCACGGGACGCTCTGCGGGGTGGTTGAGCAGGCCACGGGCGACGACGCCGACCGCTGCCGGGAGCGGTAGGCGCCATGCACGACATCATCACCGGCACCCCCGCCGACCTCACCTACCTGCACCCCATCGTGCGCGAGGCCTGGATGGTCGTCTGGGCCGTCACCTCGGCCGCGCTCGTCCTGATCCTCGGCTGGATGGGGCTGAGCTTCACCATCCAGGAGCACCTCGGCCGGGTTCCCGCCGGCTGGCGGGAGATGGTCCCGCGGCTGCTGCTCGGGCTCGTGGCGGCAGCCACCTCGCTCTGGTGGTGCGCCCTCGTCCTCGACGTGGCCGACGCCGTCTCCGGCTTCGTCGCCGCCTCCCTCGACCTGAGCGCGGGCGACCTCCTGCGCTCGTCCGCGCAGACGCTGCTGACGGCGGTGGAGCTGGGGAGCGTGGGCATGGCCCTCGTGCTGGCCCTGCTCTACCTCGTCTACGGCTTCTTCGTCCTCTACGTGCTGCTGCAGCTGATCATGCGGCTGGCCCTCATCGACCTGCTGGTGGTGCTCGCCCCGATCGCCCTCGGGCTCTGGATCCTGCCGCACACGGCGGGCTGGGGGCGGCACTGGCTGCGGCTCTTCCTGACAACCGTCTTCCAGCAGGCGATCCAGCTGATCGCATTGGCGATGGGCTTCGGGATGCTCAACCAGTTCGCGGACATCGCCGCCTTCGAGCCGATCCAGGACCTCGTCTGGAAGCTCTTGCTGTCGCTTGCGTTCGTCTACCTGGCCACGCGCGTGCCATCACTGCTCGGCAATGCCGGGACCTTCGACTCCTGGATGCACACCCTCCACTTCGGCATGGCCCTGCCCGGCAGCATGATCCGCTCCGCGCGCAGCGTGGGGATTCTGACGCGGGGCGTGGGCGGTGGCGGCAGAGCCGCGGGAGCAGGAGCGGCCGGGGCGGTAGCGGGCGCAGTGGCGGGAGCGGGTCTGGCCGCGGGAGGCGCGGTGCGCTCTGCCGCCGACATGGGCACGCCCGCCGGAGGCACGGGCGGAGCCCCCCGGAGCGCCGGCGAGTAGCGGCGACCAACGACACGAGAAACCGGCGCGGCTAGACCGCGCCGTAACCACCCGAGGAGAGGGAGCGATGTGCCAGTAGCGCGACGGAGCAGCCCCAGCGGCAACGACCAACACACGCACAGGAGTAGCGAACCCAATGGAAGACCTTGTCCAGACCATCTCCAACATCGTCGGCATCCTCCTCGGCCTCGTGGGGGCCGTGGGCGTCGGCTTCTTCATCTACGGCGCTTACCTCTACCTCACCGCCAGCGGCGCGCCCCACCAGATGGAGCGCGGCAAGAGCGCGATGATGACGGCCCTCGCCGGCATCGTCCTGGCGATGGTGGCCTTCGGCATCGTCGAACTCGTCATGGGCGCCGTCGTCGACCCCGTAGTCGACATCGAAGACGTGCCCGTTCCCACCACGTCCCTCATCGGGACGCTGGGCGGATAGGAGGCGTCAGATGCAAGCACACGAAGTACCCACCCACGTGCAGGCCGAGGACCGCGTCCTGCTGTGGTTCACCTTCCCCCAGATCGTGGCCCTGACGGCGGTCGCGGCGCTCTCGTACGGCGCCTACAGCCTCGCCCCCTTCGGTCCCTCCGGGGTACGGATGGCCCTGGCCATCCTCATCGCGCTGGCGGGCGTGGCCGCGGTCGCCGGCAAGATCGGAGGCCGGAAGCTGCCCCTGGTGGCGGCCGACCTCCTCCGTTTCTGGCTGGGGCCACGGCGTTACGCCGGGGCTCCGTCCGAACTGGCGCGAGGAGAACCGCCTCCCCCTCCCCCGAGCACACCGAATCCGCTTCAGCTTCTGGTGAAACGGACGCGGCGGGGACTGCGCAAGCTTCGCAAGAAGCGGCGGCGGAGCGAACGCAAGCCCTTCCGTGCGCACTGCCGCTTCGGCAAGCGCCTCTTTCGCCGTCAGGGCGAGAGCGGCAACGGCCATCGCGTCGACATCCGTTCGGTCGGGCAGCGGGGAGGGCTTCTCCTGCTCGCTGCCTCCGTGGCCCTGACGACGGTCTTCGGGGTGATGGCGCTCTGGGCGCAACCGGCCAGCGCCGACGGCCACGAACAGTGGTTCGGGGAGGAGTTGACGATCCCGCCGCCCGTCCCCGGGCAGCGGCTCTTCGTCGAACGCATCGAGGTCACCGGCGATGTCGCCACGCTCACGCTGCGGGCGGCCACCGCCCTGGACATCCAGGTGCGGGGCTACGGCGGTGACGACGGGCAGACGCTCACCTTCCAGCGGCGGGCGAGTCTCGCCACTGGGGGTCGGGTCTCCTGGGATCTGCCACTCGTCGGTGAGTCGCCCTCTGTCACCGTCTCCTGGCGGGACGAGCTTGGCGAAGCGGGTGCTCTCAGTCTTGAGGGCGCGCAGCTTCCCCATCCTCTGCCGAGCGTCGAGGGGGAGTTCTGCTCCCTGTCGGTGACCTCTCTCGCCTGGACGCCGGGCAGCATCGCCGGGACGGTGGAATCCACCTGCGCCACCTCCGTCGAGGAGCGCGTGGACCTGCCCATCGCCTCCGGCCACCGCGAGGCGTCCGTGACGGCCCTCATCGAGGCCACCGTTTCCGACCTGTCGGGGACCCTCACGATCACGTCCGGAACGCGGTCCGCCACGGCGGCCCTCGTCCCCAACGGCAACACGACCTTCACCCTCCCGGTAGGGAGCGGCGAGGCGGTTCACGCCGTCTCCATCGAGGCCGCCCTGGAGGCGACCACGACATCGCCCCTGCCGGCGCTGGTGGAGCTGACGCACCACCCCGAGCGTACGGAGCAGTTCACGGAGACGGCGGCGGTCACCATTCCCGCTTTCGGCGACACCGTCAGCGAGACGGTATCCATCCCCAACGAGGACGGTACCTCCACGGAGCACACCGTCTCGGCCAGCTGTTACGTCCCCGAGTCGACCGTCCGCCAGGACGTCGTCTTCACCGTCGTCCACCCGGAGCACGTGCGCGCCGAAGTCGTCGCTCGCGCTGCCCTCGTCCGCGCCCGGAGCGAGTCTCTCGCCCTGGCCCTGAGCGTCGCCTCCGACGACCCCTACGAACCGCTGGTTCCGCCGGAGCCGGAGGAGGAGCCGCCGCTCTCCACCCAGACCGCCGTCGACCCCGAGGTCCTGCAATGGCTCCTCGGGGTGATCAACGGGCAGTAGCCGTGCTACGGCGCGGTGGAACCGCCCTGCTTCTCGCTGGCGTCGCGCTCCTCTCGATGGGCGCGGCGCCGGAGGAGGAGCAGGCGATGCTCGAAGCCTTCAACGAGGTCCTCACGGCGATGGCCTACGCCGCCTCCGGGCTGGCCGTCTTCGCCATCGTCTGGGCGGGCGTCGTGCTCATGGCCGAGGGCGCCGAGGGACGGGGCAGCGGCCGCGCCAGGAGCGCCGTGTTCATGGCGGTCGTGGGCCTCGTCCTCGTCCTCTCGGCCAAGGGCATCGCCCTCGCCCTCATCAACGTCTTTTGAGGCTCCCTCCGGGAGTGCCTCGCCGAAGAGGACCGTCCTCTTCCCGACCGATACGTCACCGAACGCAAGGAGAACGAACCATGCGAACACCGGCATTCATGCGACCGGCGCCGCCCATCATTGGTGGCAGCGCGACCGCGGCTCCCGAGCCAGCCCAGGCCCCCGAACCCAAACCGCCCCTTCCCCTCCCGCTCTGCTTCCTCCTCTCCCACCTCGAGGAGGAGGCGGTCGTGCGGCTCGGCGGGACGAAGGTGGGGGTCTGCGAGGTTCAGGGCCTGGAGCTGGACGAACCGAAACTTGGGGCCTTCGCCGGCTTCCTCAACGCCCTCGACTTCCCCGTCCAGCTCCTCATCAGGCAGCACCCGCCCGACCTCGGCCGGATGCGCGAGGCGCTGCGCGAAGACCAGCCGGAGAGCCTGGCCCCGCAAACGCGGGAGGCGGCCGACTCCCTGCAGGTGCTGCTCGGAGACCTCGAACGGCGCGAGGGCATCCTCGACCGCCGCTTCTACGCCGTCACCGAGCTGGAGCGCGCGGAGGAGCTCCAGTCGCTGCTCGCCAGGGCGGGCCTCTCCGTCCACCCTCTGAAGGGCCGCGCCCTGCGGCGACTGCTGCTGGCCGCGGCCCTGGGCGGGACCCCCGCGGAGCGGGACGAGGCGCAACCCGTCGAGGTCGAGGTCAACCGCCGCGACCTGCGGCTCGGGGACCACCTCGCGCGCTCGCTACACCTGGGTCGCTGGCCGCGCTCACTCGCCCCCGGCTTCCTCCAGGGACTGATGACGGCGGGCGTGCCCATGGACCTCGCGCTCCACCTCGGGTCCATCCCCGCGGACCAGGCCGCCCGCACGCTCGAGTGGCAGAAGGTGCGCTTCGAGTCGGCCCAGAGCCTCTCCATTAACAAGGGCCGCACCCTGTCCTCCGAGGCGGAGATCGCCCTTGAGGATGTGACCCGCCTGCGCGACGAGGTGCAGCGCGGGCGGGAGCGGCTCTTCCACGCCTCCCTCTCGGTCACCCTCCACGCCCCCGACGAGGCCTCGCTCAGTGACCTCACCCAGCGTGCGAAGGCGCACTTCACGGCCACCCTGGGGAAGCTGGACGCGCTCGCGTTCCGCCAGCGCGAGGGACTGCTCTCGACCCTCCCCCTCGCCCTCAACGCCGTCGCCGCCTGGCGCACCCTCGACACGTCCTCGATCGCGCGCCTCTACCCCTTCTCGCCCCCCGACCTGGACACGCGCAGCGGGACCCTCGCGGGCATCGACCTGCGAGCCTGCGCTCCCGTCGTCTACGACGCCTTCGACGGCACCCACCTCAACGCCAATACGGCCGTGCTGGCGAGGTCCGGCTCGGGAAAATCGTTCGCGACGAAGCTGGGGGTCCTCCGGGGTCTGATGCGGGGGGTCGTCGCCTATGTCATCGACCCCGAGGGCGAGTACGCCTCGATGGCGCGCGCGGCGGGCGGGCGGGTCATCTCCCCGGGCATAGCCGGTCAGGGCCTCAATCCGTTCGTCATCGACCGGCGGGACGACGAGGAGCTGCTGCAGCGCATCGGCAGCCTCCGCCGCCTGATCGAGGTAATGGTGGGCGAGCGGCTCGGGGCCGAGCGCCGCGCCGCCCTCGACCACGCCCTCGCGGGCTACTACGCCGAGCCCCGCGAAGGGGGCGGCTTCGCCTCCTTCTACCGTTACCTGCAGGAGAGCGACGCCGACCTCGCGAAGCTGCTGCGCCCCTTCGCCACCGGCAGCCTGCGCCACCTCCTCTCGGACGAGGGCGACGACCTCCTCGCGAAGGAGGCGCTCGTGACCGTCTTCGACCTGCACCTGCTGGAGCCGGAGCTGCGCCCCGCCGCGGCGATGGTCTGCACGGAGACGGTCTGGGCGGCGGCCGCTCGCGACCCGAAGCCAAGGCTCCTGGTCGTGGACGAGGTCTGGAGCATCATGCAGCACCCCGAGGGCGCGGCCTTCATGGTGTCGATGGCGAAGCGCGCGCGGAAGCACCGCCTCGGGCTGCAGTTCATCACGCAGGACGTGCAGGACCTCCTCAGCGAGGATTCCTCCCGCGCTATCACCGGCCACTCCGGGCGCGCCCTCCTCCAGAACGCCGCCTTCAAGCTCCTCCTCCAGCAGGACGCCGCCGCCATCAGCACGGTCGGCGACGCCTTCGACCTGCCCCCCGACCTGCAGCGCTGGCTGCTCTCCTGCCAGCGCGGCGACGGCCTCCTGCTCGCGCGGGGCAACCGCTTTCCCATCCGCATCGAGGCCACCCCCGAGGAGAAGGCCCTCATCGAGTGGACCCCTGGCAACCAGCACTAACCATCCGCCCACTTCAGAACCCGAAAGGAACACAGCCATGCGACTCAACCCCTTCACCCGACCCGACCCCAAACCGCCCGTCCTCCTCGCCGTGACGCCGCCCAGAACGGGCGAGCGCACCCTCCTCGGCGTCGAGAACCTGCTCCAGTCCATCGCCGTCCCCGAGCCCTTCTCGCTCGAACTCGCGGGCGACACCGACGGCGTCACCCTCATGGCTCGTTGCCACGACGAGGAAGTCGTCAGGGGCCAGATCGGCGCCCACTATCCCCAGGCTCGCATCGAGCAGGTGTCCCCCGAGGAGGACCCCCTGCGTCTCGGCGAAGGCGAGCAGGCATGGGCGATGACGCTCAGGTCGAGCGGTCCCGAGTACGTCCCCCTGCGCACCTTCCGCGACGACGATCTGCTCGACGCTGGGTCCGACCCCCTCCTCGCCCTCCTGGGAGCGCTGTCCTCCCTGAGGCCCGGCGAGCGCGTCGTCGCCCGCCTGCTGCTGCGCTCCCTCGGCCCCGACTGGGCGCAGGCCCACCAGGAGCGCGCCTACGAACGCCCCGGCGAGCAGCCCAAACCCGCTGTTGCCGCGTCCGTTTCACAGGCGAAGGCGGGCGGACCCGACGGCCTCGCCCTCGCCGTCCTCGCCGTGGTCGGCCTCGTCGCCTTCAAGGGCTGGGAGTGGGTGCAGAGCGGCGAGCCCCTCAAGGCCGCTCTCCTCGGTGTAGGCGCGCTCGGGGTGAGCATCGCCGGGGCCTGGCTCTGGCAGCGCTGGAAGGGCGGGCGCAAGCGCATCCACGACCCCCTCCTGATCAAGGAGAAGGTCTCCCGTATCGCCTTCGACGCCGAGCTCCAGGTGACCGCCGTCCTGCCGCAGGCTACGCGGCCCCAGCGGGCGGAGGAGCTGCTCGACCCGGTGGCCGCCGCCTACCGCCACTACGACCACCCCGCGGGCGCCCGCTTCAGGGTCGGCAGGGTGCGGCCCGTCGAGCCCGACCCCTCCCTGCTGGCGCCCTCCTGGCCCGGCTTCTTCGGCGCCCGCAGCATCCTCGGCGTGCGCGAGGTGGCCGCCCTCTGGCACCCGCTGGGCGCGGGCGACGACACGCCCCTCGTCGAGCGTTCCGGCGCGAGGGTGCTGCTGCCGTCGGCCCGCAGCGTCGCCGGCGGCGCCCATGTCGGCGACACCACCACGGCGACACCTCGCGAGATCCGCTTCCCCGACGACCTCCTCCACCGCCACCACCTCTACGTGGCGAGGACGCGCATGGGCAAGTCAACGCTCATGCAGCACCTCGTCGCCCACAAGATGCGCGAGAAGGCCGCCGGCCGTGACGGCGACGCCATCGTCGTCGTCGACCCTCACGCCGACCTCGTCGCCGGGATTCTCGAACACGTCCCCGAACCGCTGGTGGACCAGGTGCGGCTCATCGATCTTGCCGGCGAGGACGCCTTCCCCGGCATCAACCTCCTCGACACCCGCATCTTCAGCGACCGCGACCGCACCGCCGACTCCGTCGTGCGCGTCGCGCGGGGACTCTGGGAGCAGTGGGGGCCGCGCATGCAGTCCATCCTCGAGCAGACCGTCAAGACCCTGCACGAGGCCAACGCCCACCCATCCACCCCCGCGGAAGACCAGCACACCATCCTCGACGGCCTCCGCCTCCTCTCCGACGAGCGCTTTCGCAGCGACGTGCTCAAGCGCGTCTCCGACCGCTACCTGCTCGACTGGTGGGCCAGGGACTTCGGGGGCTGGCGAAGGGAGTACCGCGCCGAGGCGCTCGCCCCCGTCCAGACCCGCCTCTCCTACTACGCCTCCTCGAAGCGGGCGCGCGCCATCCTCGGCCAGCCCCGCTCCACCATCGACCTGCGCCGCACCATCCTCGACGGCGGCGTCCTCTTCGTCTCCACCGCCCAGGGCACGGCCGGGCGCGACGTGGCCGCCCTTGTGGGCGCCTCCATCCTCAACCTCGTCGACAGCGTCATCCGCGAGCAGGAGCGCCTCCCCCGGGAGCAGCGCCGAGGCGCGCTCGTGGTCGTGGACGAGATGCAGTCCATGCCCGGCGTCGACTACGAGTCGATGCTCTCCGAACTGGGCAAGTACGGCGCCTCCTTCGTGCTCGCCACGCAGAGCCTCGCCAAGCTGGCCGACCTCTCCCCCACCATGAAGGACACCATCCTCGCCAACACCGGCTGCCTGGCCGTCTTCCAGGTCGCCGGCGGCGACGCCCGTCAGCTCGTCTGGGAGCTGGGACGGGAGCGCGTCTCCGAGGACGACATCGTCTCCCTGCCCGTCCACCACTGCTACGTGCGCGCCACCGTGGGCACCGAGCGCATGCCCGCCTTCTCCATGGAGGTGAGGAAGCCCGAGGCGGGCGACGCCAGCGTCGCCGCGCGCATCCGCGCCGCCTCCGCGGATTACCTCACCATCGCCCACGACCTCGCCGGGAGGGACGAGGACTCGCGTGAACTGGTCGAGCGTTACCGCGCCGGCCTGGAGACCCTCGCCAGCGGCGAGGAAGCCGCCCCGCCCCCGCCGGACGAGAACGCCGCGCTCCCCAAACCGGACCGGCGCCGGCCGCGCAGCAAGCGTGCCCACGGCGGAAGGGAAGGAGAGGCATGAATCCGGACGGGGGCGCGGGCGACATCCTTCGCCGCCTGGCGGCCATGCCCCTCCTCGACCGGCTGGAGCTCGCTGCCCTCTCCGGCTGGTCGCGGGGCACGGTCTACGAGACCGTGCGCAGGCTGGAGGACGCGGGACTCGTCGCCCCTGTCCCCCACGCCAGCGAACTGACGGCGCCCACGCGCCGCTTCCACGTGACAGCCGCCGGCCTGCGCCTTCTCGCTCACGAGGAGCGCCTCTCCGTGGACGAGCTGCTGCGCTCCCTTCCCGTCTCCGCCCAGTGGCGGCGACTCCTGCTGGCGCGGCTCGACGCCGTGGCCGCCATCTACCGCCTCGCCTCCGCCCTCTCCGCCCTCGCCTTCCCCATCCGCCTGCGCTGGTATCGCGCCATGCCCGCAGACGCGGCCCTCATCCTCCCCGGCGGACGCACCGTCGCCGTCGTCCGCCAGGGTCGCACCTCCGACCGCACCGGCTTCGCCAAACGCCTCTGGCGCCTGCGCGAGGGACCGGCCTTTTCGGGCCTCCTCCTGCTCGCGCCCGACGAGGTGCGCCTGCGCCAGGCCCGCCGCCTGCTCACGGGCTTCCCCGCGCCCGCCTTCCTCGCCCTCGAGGCGGAGGCCGTCACCACACCCGCCGAGCGGGTCTGGCGCCTGCCTTCCGTCAACGCCGCCATCGCCCTGGGGGCGGCGCTCGATCGCATGTCTGCGCAGGACGCGCCCCCGGCGGAGCGCCCACTGGCGCGCGCGACGCTTCCTCCCGCGATCGACACGACCACTCCCGGGCGGGACCTGCCCGACTGCCTGTTGCCCGCCCTGATCAAGCCCGCCGAGAAGCACGCCCTCGACGTCATCGGCGACTGGCCCTGGATCGCCCCCCAACACCTGCGCGGCCTGCTGGGCGTCTCCCAGCCACGGGTCTCCCAACTGACGACGGCGCTGGAGGACTTCGGGCTCGTGCTACGCGTCCCCGCGGCGGGCCGCCGCCTCACCCTCAGCGACCGCGGCCTGGCCTTCCTCGCCCGCCGCGACCGCACCTCCGTGGGCGTCGCCAGGAAGTGCTGGAGCGGCAGGCCCCTGGACGCCGGCGGCGCCGGGGAGTGGCGCGATGTTGCCGGCGGGCGCAGCCGCCAGCTCCTGCGCCACCTCGATCACACCGCCGCCGTCCACGCCTTCGTGGCTGCTCTCGCTCGTCAGGGAGATGACCTGGGCTGGGAGGTCGCTCAACTCGACCCGCCCCACCGGGCTTCGAGGTACTTTCGCCATGGCGACCGGCCCGCGGGCCGGGGCGGCACCCGCTCCGTCCACCCCGATGCCTTCGGCCTCCTCCGCCGCGGGAACGCAACCTGGCCCTTCTTCCTCGAGTGGGAGCGCCGCGCCGTGCGCCCCACGACGATGGCGGCTCGCCTAGCCCCCTACCTGCGTTACTACGCCTCCCACCGCCCCACCGACGACCACGGCGCCCGGCCTGACGTGCTCGTCGTGTTTCAGGACGAGATCGCGGCCTCGCACTTCCTGCGCGTGGCGGAGCGGGAGATGGAGCGAACCGCGGTCGAGGTGCCCCTCTGGGTTTCGCACGAGCGCCTGCTGCAGCGGGCGGGGCCGCTGGGACGGGCCTGGCTCCATATCGATGGCAGGACGCTGGCGCGAGCGCTGCCCGCCGCCTGAACAACCAAACGGGAGAGCACAAAGTGAGGCTGTACTACATCGCCGAGGCCCACAGTCCTCCCCGCCACGTCTGCTCCGGCATTGGCGTGGACGCGGAGCGCTGGAACGACCTCCTCCGCTCTGTCCGCGACTGGCGGCTGGAACTGCGGGACCGCTACGGTATTCCCCCTGCCCGGGAGCTGCGCCCCTGCGACCTGCTGGCGCGCGGTGGCTGGCACACTCGGCCGCTCACACCGGAGGAGGGGACGGAGGTCTTGCTGGGCGGGCTGCGGCTCATCGAAGACGCGGCGCGGAGTGGCGGCGGGGTCGAGGTCATCAACGTCTGCCTTCGCACGGGCGGAGGCAAGGGGCGCGAGCAGGTTGCCATTGACCGCCTGCTGAACCGCATCAACGCCTCCGTCACGGCGGCGAACGACCTCGCCTTCCTCATCTTCGGCAGGGGGGCGGAGGAGAGCGTGACGCAGCTCTACCGCCGCCGCCGTGTCCACAACCCCGTGCCCAGCAGGTACGAGCACTGGGAGGACGGCGCGCCCACCCGCAACATCCCGATCGAGCGTGTTATCGGCGGTCCCGCCTTCCGCGCCGCTGGGAAGGATCGACTCCTCCAGTTGGCGGGCTTCGTCGCCTACGCCCTGCTCCGTCAGGAAGGCCCCGGCACAGCCGCGGCGAGTAAGGGACTGGAGGGAGCCTTCGGCATCCTCGACCACGCCCTCAACCGACAAGCCTCCAGCCGCGACCCCCAGGGCGTCGTCAGGCGGTGAGAGAGCAGGCCGCGTGTCCCTCTCCGCGGCGGTCGACGCGCTCCGGATCGCGGCCACATCACACCTACGACAAGAGTCGTAGGCAGACATGGCACCCACGTTCAAATCGCAAGTATCCTTACTAACTCCTCGTCAACGCGCGCAAGAGTGTCACGGGCGATTTGATTGTGGCGGCGTTGCCATCCCTGAACGTCGTCCTCGATAAAGGCTCCCGCCACATGCCGCTTTGCCTCTTCCAGCGCCTTCTCCTTACGCTCCGGTGCAATCATGAGTTGAGCCCGCATAGTGTCCCTAAAGAGGGCATCACCCAACAAGAGTTGGGCCTGAGGGTATTCAGGACGTTCATTGAGCGCCTTTTCAGCCTGTTCGATAGCACTCGTGTAGTCGCCTTCGTAAAGGTAGACCAAACCTAGGGTCCAAAAGGTCCTGGAGGAACGCAGTCCACCTTTGATAGCCTGTTCTAGAAGTTCTCTAGCACGTGAGCGTTGATGCATCTTCCAATAGAATGTTCCTAGACGTTCAAGAACCATGGGCGCATCCCCCCACCGCTCGCGAGCCTCTTCAAGGATGTCAACTCCAGCCTGCCAATTGGCATTGCCCACACTGTCCTCGGCCCGTGCGATAGCTCGCTGCACTTCTATTCCAACGTTAGCGGGTTGGGCGGCTGAAGGCCCGACCCCAGCTCGTCCCCGGATGGCCGCTAGATCCTGAGGTCCCAACCGTTCAGTAGCGGCGATAATACTATATTCCGCCAATTGCGGGGCACTTATACGGTAAGTGGTTTTCTTCCCTTGAGTCGAAACTTCGACAAAGGATAGTTGTCTAATTCTCGTTATAGACTGCGTTAGCAGTTCGTCTTTGGGACAGATACCCCTCAACTCTTGATACCGCCTCGGTTCCCTTGAAAGAGCCAAATAGTATAAAATCCCCACGGTTTCATCGCTGAGGGTATCGAAAGAGCTCTTGAATGAAAAATTCAAAAAGTTAATCAGCTCCTCACCTTGGAGTCGTTGGAGCGCTTCCAGAGGTGAGCATCCCTGCCCGATAGCATTGCCACAAAAGATGAGGTACAAGGGAATCCCGTCGGTAGCCTTGGCGATCGCTTCAAGGGGTTCGCTATCAGTATCATCGAGCATCACACCATGGTTCAAGGCAACCTTACGGATAAGCTCTACAGCAGCGTCCGCGTCGAGTCCGGTTAGTGCAACGGCTCGGCCTTGCCGTCGATTGTCGCGGGTTGTGATGATTGCTTTGCTGGGACGCGGTAGATCGTCAAGGAAGTCCCGGACTTCTTCCCAGTCTGGGTCGTCGAGCGTTTCAAGGTTGTCGAGTGCAAATAGGGCCGGGGCCTCACTGGCGATCCCAAAGGCCGCCCGGCGCAACTCGTCCAACGGTCGGTTGGGAGGACCTTCGCCACCCGCGGCAGTAAGTAGTGCTTCGTAGATTTCGCGAACCGTACCAAACCTTTGGGAAGCAGGGGCGATTTTCATATCCCTGAGGTAATTCCGCTTGGCAGTCAAGAAAATGAAGATCTCTGGGTCGGGCGCTTCGTTAGGTGCACACTGGGTTGTCATCAATCTAAGTGTAAACTGGTCGAGCAAGGCCGTCTTGCCGACGCCGCCAATACCGACGATAGATGCGACTCTTGTGTATTCGTCAGACCAAAAGTCACTTAGCTCACGGAGCTCGGACTCTCGTCCTACGAGGTGGGGGTCACGTACTTCACTAAGATTGGTTGCCATCTTTGTGAAGGCCGAAGCCGTAGGAGAATCATCGCTACGGTCTTGATAGACGAGTTGGCGGTGACTCTCATCAATCGTCTGCGCAATGGTCCGGTCGTAAGTCTCGGCGATACTCTGCATTGCACCGATACCGGCCGACTCTTCTGCAGCGTAGAGCTCGCGACCACCAGGATGCATCCCCGAGTTGCGCAAGGGGAGAATCGAATGGAAATGTCTTTCCACAAAGAGCTTATCGCCGAAGACTGGCTCAAATGCCGCCCAGTTGTTTCCGTCTGTGATGAGTTGGAGAAGTTCCCCGATGGTTGCGTATCCAATGAGATCCTGCGGTCTCTTTGTGCGGATTCCCGGCTTGTCGCTCGCTTGGTCGGTCGCCCGCCAGCCCTTCAAATGCTTGCCGCACCCTTGCTTCAGCCACGACCGGCCGTAGTGTCGCTCGAGGCGATCGCGCACTAGGGCAACCAGGCTCCGCTCAAAGAGAGTCACCATGTCTTGGATTTGTGACACGTCGTCGCTGGGGCGCTCCCAGTCAAGTTGATAGCTCTGGTCGGGGACGATGTCGACGACGGCGTCCGGGATTCGCGATCCCGTGGCGACCCTGATTTCTGCGTGTCCCGCTGGCTCTTCGTTGGACCCGTCTGGGTGTTCGGTTGACTCGGCGCCGAGATCCTGATCAACCAAGTCGGATGGACCGAGTTCGGTTAGCTTCAGCGTTGGCTCTCCCAGCGGCATGAGGGCGATCGAGGTTGCGTCCGTCACCGCTGTCAGTACGTGCTTAACCTCGTCGGACGGTCTTGGGTCGGCCATGAGCGCTTGAAGCCGCTCGAACTGATCGCCCGTCGGGATCCCGAGATCGTCCAGGTAGACATCCAAGAGCTCGTCAAGTCGGCTGACATCCCTTGCAAAGCCCGCAGGGCGGCCTACTACGATGGAACGCGTCAAGGAGTCTGGACGATACCCGGGGAAGATTCGCGACCAGCGCTGCTGCTTCCGGAAAGCGCGACGGAACGCCTGCATGCTAACGGAACGCAGAAGTTGGTCCGCTAGGTGGAATCGTGTGACTTCGGCCAGTTGCGTGGTCATGAAGCCGTCGACGCAGTTTGTGCCGGACTCGATCTTTGTGAGCTAGGGTGATTCCCTTCACACGGCTCGCATGGAGCGACCAGCATGGAGCATGGCCTTGTGGCACAGGTCGCCACCTTCCAATGCCTCAAGAATGCCTGAGCAGCACACCGCCGACTGATTCCTCGCGGAAGCACCACTCCTCGAATATATCAGGTCGGACGGTCGCTGCGAGACTAGCGACAAGCACTGTAGACCGCGCGGTTCAATAGGCCCTGGAAGATCCTCTTCTCAGGATTGTTTCGTGCCTCCCTGGCACACCACAGTGAGTGGGGACCACGCGCCAAGGGAAACGCATGAGGTCCAGCGATGCCGCTAGCAAGGTGCTGAACAGAGAGTTGAGCGGCGGCATGGGGCGTAGGGAGGTTCCCTGTGCACGGTAAGCGAGAGCGGCAGGCCAACACTGTTCTGGCGGCCAACGGTGCGACCGCCGGCGGCGGCGACACTACTGCCGGGAACCTCACTCCTCACCACACTGCTCCAGGACGAAGAGGTCGTCGAACGTGTCGATCCCGAGCGCCGCCTGCAGGAGCGTCCGCATCCTTGCCGATGGATACCGCCTCCCGTTCATCATCTGCGACATGTAGCTGGGGTCGATGCTGGCCCGCCGCGCGAAACCGTTCAGGGTCAGGTTGTGGCGGGTCAGATACTCCCACACCACCTCGCGCCTGAGCCTCGCCCGCAGCGGCGGGCGCCTCCTTCGCTTCATGCCGCTCCGTCCTTCCGCGTCGAGTCGCCCGCGACTCGAGGGTCGTCCCCCGCCGCCTGCCGCTGGGCGAGAATCTGGCGCGCGATGATGCGAGCCAGTCTCCGCAGCCCCTCGAGGCGCAGTTGCTCCTGTTCGTCCGTTAGCCTCTGCTTCGTACTCACGTGTCTGTCTCACTGCTGAATCAGGCCCGGCGCCGGGGATCTGGTCGGCGGTTGCGCCGGGATGTACAATCGCGATAAGAACGTACGTTCTGAAGTCGCGAGGTTAGCAACCCGCACGCGTTCCGGCAACGGTTTCGCGCCCCTTTTCGGCGCTCGGCGAGACATTGCTTGCTCCGATGTAGCTGGGAACGTCGCAGGCCACAACAATCACGCTAAGGTGAGCAAGCAGATGAGGAGAACCAACCGATGACCGACCGACCCGACCACACGCCCGCCGCCCTCTACGCCCGCGTCTCCAGCGACCGCCAGGACGTCGACCTCTCCATCTCCGCCCAGCTCCGCGCCCTGCGCGACTACGCCGAGAAGAACAACTATCTGGTCGCCCGCGAGTACGTCGACGAGGCGGAGAGCGGACGCGTCGCCGACCGGCCCCAGTTCCGCAAGATGTTGGATGAAGCCAGCGCCGACGACGCGCCCTTTGAGGAGATCCTGGTCTGGAAATTCTCGCGTTTCACCCGCAAGCGCGAGCACGCCGTCGCCTTCAAGTCGATGCTGCGCAGACGCGGCATCCGCGTCGTCTCCATCACCGAGCACGCCGACGACTCCCCCACCGGCAAGCTCATGGAGGCGATCATCGAGAGCGTCGACGAGTTCTACAGCGAAAATCTGGCGCAGGAAGTCGGCCGGGGGATGCGCGAAGCCGCCTCTCGGGGCTTCTGGGTCGCCAGCCGTACGCCCTACGGCTACAAGAAGGTTCATGTTCAGGATGGCGCGAAGAAACGGCCCAGGCTTGAGCCCGACCCCGACACCGCCCCTGTCGCAGAGCGCATCTTCGCCCTCGCCTCCGCCGCGAAGGGCATCACCGAGATCGCCCGCATCCTCAACGGCGACGGCATCGCCAACCCCACGGGCCGCCCCTGGTCGAAGAACGGTGTGCACATCTTGCTCACCAATGAGGTCTACACGGGCACGCTGCTGTGGGGCCTCAACGCCCGCGACGGCTCCCCACCCGTGCGCGTCGAGGATGCCTTCCCCGCCATCGTCTCGAAGGAACTGTTCAGCCGAGTGCAATCACTCATGCGCTCGCGCGCCCCGAGGCGCGCCCACCCGCGGCGCGTGGGCAGTTCCTACCTGCTGAGCGGGCTCGTGCGCTGCCGAAGCTGCCGGCGCGCCCTCACCGGGCAGGACTCCAAGAGTGGCAAGTTCTGCTACTACGTCTGCCAGTCCCTGCTCAAGCGCGGACGCGATGCCTGCGACGCCCCGAGGCTCAACGCGCGACGCTTCGAGGCGCTCGTCGTCGAACAGATCCGCGCCAACATCCTCACCGAGTCCAACATCCGCGACCTCGTGCGGCTCGTCGGCGAGGAACTGGACGGTGTGGCCCGTGAGCAGCACCAGAAGCTGGACACGATCGTGTCCGAGCTTGCCGATGTGCGCCGCAGGCTCGACCGCCTCTACCACCTCATGGAGACGACCGAACTGGACATTAGCGACGTGCTCCCCCGCGTGCGCGAGCACAAGGAGCGCCGCGAGCACCTGGAGCAGGCGGCCTCTGAGGCGCGGGCTGGCCTCTCGGAGCGACGCGCGCTGCTCGAGGACGTGGACACGATCACCGCCTACGCCGAGGAGATGAGCGAGTTCCTCGCCACGAGCGAGTTAACCGAGTCGAAGGCCTTCATCCGCTCGTTTGTGAAGGAGATCGCCGTCGCCCCCGGCGCCGCCACGATCCGCTACACGATTCCGATGCCCGAGGACAGTCCCCTGCGCGGCGGTGACGCCGAAGAGGTGGCCCTCGGCGACCCGGTACTGTCTACCGTCAAGTCTGGTGGGCCCGGGTGGATTCGAACCACCGACCGACCGGTTATGAGCCGGGCGCTCTAACCGCTGAGCTACAGGCCCTGCCAGCAGTATAGGCGGGCGTGGGGAGCCACGGACCCGGCGCGGGGTCCGGGAGCACGGCTCGCGGTATACTGCTGGGGCTTCGTCCCGAAGGCGCCGAACCCGGGCCCGTCGGGCCCCAGGCAAGAGTCCGTGTGAAGGGTACAGGCGGGGGCGATTCCACCATGCTCGACAGTTTCAACAGCCGCGACACGCTGACGGTGGGAGGGCGCACGGTCGCCTTCCACCGGCTCGATTCGGTCCTCAAGGGGGCGGCGGCGATGCGCCTCCCGTTCACGCAGCGGGTGCTCCTGGAGAACCTGCTGCGTCGCGAGGACGGCGACGCCGTCACGCATGACGACATTGAGGCGCTGGCGAACTGGCGGCCCAACTCGGGCGAGGAGCGGGAGGTGGCATTCGCGCCGGCGCGGGTGCTGCTTCAGGACTTCACGGGCGTGCCGGCGGTGGTCGACCTGGCCTCCATGCGCGAGGCGCTCGAGGCGATGGGGGGAGACCCGGAGCGGATCAACCCGCTGCAGCCGGTCGACCTCGTGATCGACCACTCCGTGCAGGTGGACGCGTACGGCACGGACGGGGCCTTCGAGCAGAATGTGAGCTTCGAGTACGAGCGCAACCGCGAGCGCTACCTCTTCCTGCGCTGGGGTCAGCAGGCGTTCCGCAACTTCCGGGTGGTGCCGCCGGGGACGGGGATCGTCCACCAGGTGAACCTGGAGTACCTCGCGAGCGTGGTCTTCCAGAACGAGGAGAGCGGGCTCGTCTATCCGGACACGCTGGTGGGGACGGACTCGCACACGACGATGATCAACGGGCTGGGGGTGCTGGGCTGGGGCGTGGGCGGCATCGAGGCGGAGGCGGCCATGCTGGGCCAGCCGGTCTCGATGCTCATTCCCGAGGTTGTCGGCTTCCGCCTGACGGGCGCCCTGTCGGAGGGCGCCACGGGAACCGACCTCGTGCTGACGGTGACGCAGATGCTGCGCCAGCTCGGCGTGGTCGGGAAGTTCGTCGAGTTCTTCGGACCGGGGCTGTCGCAGCTGCCGCTGCCGACGCGGGCGACGATCGCGAACATGGCGCCCGAGTACGGCGCGACGGTCGGGTTCTTCCCGGTGGACGAGGAGACGCTGAGCTACCTGCGTTTCACCGGCCGGGACGAAGCGCAGGTGGCGCTGGTGGAGGCGTACTGCAAGGAGCAGGGCCTCTTCCGCACGGACGGCACGCCCGACCCGAGCTTCTCGGCGATGCTGGAGCTGGACATGGGCGAGGTGGAGCCGTCGCTGGCGGGGCCGCGACGTCCGCAGGACCGCGTCCTGCTGCGGGAGTCGAAGGACGCCTGGCAGGACGCGCTGGCGGAGCTGGCGGGGGACGGCGTCGACGCGCCGCCGGTGGAGGTGGCGCGCAACGGCGCGTCCTTCGAGGTGGGGCACGGGTCGGTGGTGATCGCGGCGATCACGAGCTGCACGAACACGTCGAACCCGGAGGTGCTGGTGGGGGCGGGGCTGCTGGCGAAGGCGGCGGTGGAGCGCGGTCTGCAGCGCAAGCCGTGGGTGAAGACGAGCCTCGCGCCCGGTTCGAAGGTGGTGACGGACTACCTCGACGCGGCGGGTCTGACGCCGTACCTCGACGAGCTCGGATTCAACCTGGTGGGCTACGGCTGCACCACCTGCATCGGGAACTCGGGGCCGGTGGACGCGGACGTGGCGGCGGCGGTCAACAAGGGCGGGCTGGTGGCGGCGGCGGTGCTCTCGGGGAACCGCAACTTCGAAGGGCGGGTGAACCCGGTGGTGCGCGCGAACTACCTTGCCTCGCCGCCGCTGGTGGTGGCCTACGCGCTCACGGGACACATGGACTTCGACCCTCTGACCGAGCCGATCGGCGAGGATGCCGACGGCAACGGCGTGATGCTGTCCGACCTGTGGCCCTCGCAGAACGCGATCGAGGAGTCGATGCGGGAGGCGGTGCGGTCGGAGATGTTCCGCGACCAGTACGCCTCGGTGTTCGACGGCGATCCCGCCTGGCGGACGCTGGAGGCGCCCGAGGGCAGCCGCTACGGCTGGGACGAGGGCTCGACCTACGTGAAGAACCCGCCCTACTTCGAGGACCTGGCGCAGGAGCCGGAGGAGCTCGAGGACATCGCCGGAGCGCGCGTGCTGGTGGTGGTGGGCGACTCGGTGACGACGGACCACATCTCGCCGGCGGGCAGCATCGCGCCCGACAGCCCGGCTGCGGCCTACCTCTTCGAGCGCGACATCAAGCGCGGGGACTTCAACTCGTACGGGGCGCGTCGCGGGAACCACGAAGTCATGATGCGCGGCACGTTCGCGAACATCCGCCTGCGCAACCAGCTGGCGCCCGGGACCGAGGGGGGCGTGACGCGCCACCTGCCCGACGGCGAGGAGCAGAGCATCTTCGACGCAGCCATACGCTACGGGGACGAGGGCGTGCCCCTGATGGTGCTGGCGGGCAAGGAGTACGGAACGGGCTCCTCGCGCGACTGGGCGGCGAAGGGTCCGCGGCTGTTGGGCGTGCGCGCCGTCATCGCGGAGAGCTACGAGCGCATCCACCGGAGCAACCTCGTGGGGATGGGCATCCTGCCCCTCCAGTACCTGCCGGGCGAGAGCCGCGAGGGGCTGGGGCTGAGCGGGGAGGAGACGTTCGCGGTCGCCGGCGTCGCCGAAGGGCTGCGGCCCGGGGGCCGGGTGACCGTCACGGCCACGAGCGATAACGGCGCCACCACGACGTTCGACGCTGTCGTGCGCATCGACACACCGGTGGAGCTCGAGTACTACCGCAACGGGGGGATTCTCCCCTACGTGCTGCGGCAGCTCGCCTCCGGCGCGCAGGACTAGACGGCCACAGGCCACAGAGACGACTCGCTGGGAGAAGACCACATGCCCGATCTGATGAAGATTGCCCGCACGGAACACGACGGCGGCGACCTGCGGGGAGCGCTGAGCGAGCTGTTCGAGCCCGCCGCTGTCCGCCCCGAGGGCTATCCGGACGCGGTGATCTGGCAGGGCGGCAACTTCGACGGCACGGTGAACCCCGTCGCCCACTCGCTGACGGACGCGTACGCGCTGCTGGGGACGATCGCGGCGATCGACACCCTCGGGCTGCCCTTCTACGCGGTGCCGATGTGGGCGCAGTACCGGCACGACACGAAACTCGAGGCCCTGAGCTGGTTCGGCAACATGCCCTGCACCTCGATCAAGTGGTCGACGGCGGGCGATGCCTACGTGAACGACGGCCAGGGCGGGCGCGTGGTCGTGATGGGGAAGTCGGGGAACGCGCCCCTGCGGACGCAGGCGGGGGTGTACTGCAACGTGCGTCCGTACGGGCCGATCACGGTGGTGCGCTGCATGCCCTGCCTGCCCTACTCGCAGAACCGGGGTGTGTTCGATGTCGATCCCGAGACGGGGAACATCCACTCGGAGATGAACACGCCGGGCATCCAGATGGCGTACGCCGGGCGGCGCTTCCTGCAGATGGTGCACGAGACGGGCCAGGTGGGGCGGATCGCCTTCAAGCCGACGCAGGCGATGGAGGACGGCATCAACTCGGGGCTGCTCTCGTGGCTGCTGCAGGGCACGAAATTCAACGTGGGCCGCAGGTACGCGGTCGACGGCTACGTGGAGCACCGCGAGCGCGTGGACCGCATCGTCAACCTGCTGCCGGACGACTTCAAGGACGGCATGGAGGAGTGGGGCGGCCAGATCGAGCAGCACATCTCCGATACGAACTACGGGCTCCTGCTGTGGGACCTGATCGAGCAGCAGGACACCATCGTCCTCGCGACCGACCTCGACGGCGACCGGCTGACGGACTTGCTGGCGGACGTCTCGGAGCCGCTTCGGGCCTTCGGCCAGCGCGTCGTCGACCAGGTGGGGAGCAACGCGAAGATGCGCGACCTGTGGGGCGAGATGGGCTACACGACGGGCAATGGTCGGGACATGACCTCGGTGATGTACCGCATGCACGGCCCGCCCATCCACGAGCAGACGCTGGGGTCGGCGGACGCGATGCTGCTGCGCCTGCTCGACGGCGACGAGTCGATGGGGGGCACGAAGCGTCCCTATGACCCGCGCATCCATTTCGTGCTCATCCGGGCCGCCTACAGAGACGCAAACCCCGACAACGCGGCGTTGCATGCCTGGCTGGACGAGGCGCTGGCGCGCTTCGACGAGGTGTACTCGGGGGAGCGTCCGGGATTCCTCGAGGCGTACGCGCAGCTGAAGCAGGCGATCACGCCCTGGGGGGCGTAGGACTGGGGCTGCTGGCTCGTGGGGAACGGGCGGGGTACCATCAAGTGGGCACTGTGCGCATAACCCACTCAAGGGCCGCCCTTCTCTCGCGTTTCCGTCGTGATCTTCCCGCGGACTCTCCCGCCCGCTCGGCGCGAACACAGCCACAGAGAACCGCCGCCATCAGGATGCCGTAGCCGTAATGACCGCTCCCACCGCCGTGGACCGGGACGCCGTTCTCGCCGCTCTCGCCACCGTCAACGATCCCGAGCTGCACCGTGACATCGTCTCGCTGGGGATGGTCGAGGAGCTGACCATCGAGGGCGGGGCCGTGAGCGTGAAGGTGGAGCTGACGACGCCCGCCTGCCCGCTGAAGGACGTTATCGAGACGGACGTGCGCGCCGCGCTGGAGGAGCTGCCCGGCGTCGAGTCCGTCGCCCTCGACTGGGGAGCGCAGGTACGCGCGAGCGACCCACGCGAAGGTCAGAAGGCGGTCGAGGGCGTGCGCAACGTGATCGCCGTCGCCTCGAACAAGGGGGGCGTGGGCAAGTCCACGGTCGCGACCAACCTGGCGGTCGCGCTGGCCGCCACGGGGGCGAAGGTGGGGCTGGTCGACGCGGACGTCACGGGGCCGAACATCCCGACCATGTTCGGATTGGCGGCGGGGCTGCAGGCGAACCAGACGGAGGGGCTGCGGCCGGTGGAGAAGTACGGCGTGGAGGTGGTCTCCCTCGGGTTCCTGCTGCCGAAGGGGACGCCAGTGGTGTGGCGCGGGCCGATGATCGGCAGCGCCGTACGCCAGCTGCTGCACGACGTGCCCTGGGAGAACATCGACTACCTGATCATCGATCTACCACCCGGCACCAGCGATGCCTCGATGAGCATGGCGCAGGAAGCGCCCATCGCCGGGGCCGTCATCGTTTCGACCCCTCAGGATGTCTCGCTGGAGGACGCCATGAAGGCGGTCGCCATGTTCGAGAAGCTCGACGTGCCGGTGTTCGGCATGATCGAGAACATGAGCTATTTCATCGCCCCCGATACGGGCACGCGATACGACATTTTCGGGCACGGCGGCGCACGTGACGCGGCCGAGGAGCTCGGCATCGACTTCCTCGGCGAGATCCCTATTGAGCCCCAGATTCGAGAGGGCTCGGACCAGGGCGTGCCGCTTGTGGTCGGCCAGGGAGACTCCGCCTCGGCGGAGGGCTTCCGCGCGATCGCAGGGGCCGTCGCCGCCCGTATCAGTGTTCTGCAAAGGATGGCAACGTAACCCCACATGGCACTCAATTTTCTGACTGGCAGCCGGTCCTCCACGGACGAGGCGCCGGAAGCAACCGAACCCGAAACCAACACGACCAACTCGACTGACGACGAGAGCGCAGACGCCGCTCCCGCCCGGCGCCGCCGGCGGGGCACGCGCGGGGGGCGCTCAAGGGCGGCGAAGGCAGCCGCGACGGCAACCGAGACCGACGAGGAGGCGCCCCCGGCGCGTTCTTCGCGACGTCGCGCACCTGCTGCGAAAACCAGCGAGGACGACGAGGCTCCCCCGGCAAGGCCTTCGCGACGGCGGGCGCCCGCAGCCAGGGCGAGCGAGGACGACGAGGCTCCCCCGGCAAGGCCTTCGCGCCGCCGGGCGCCCGCAGCCAGGGCGAGCGAGGACGACGAGGCTCCTCCGGCGCGACCTTCACGACGGCGCGCGCCCGCTGCGAGGGCGAGCGACAACGACGAAGCTCCTCCGGCGCGACCTTCACGACGCCGCCCGGCCGTCGCGACCGTCCTCGATGAGGGCCCGGAGGCGCCCACGCGCGCCGCGCCGGGCCGCCGCTCGCGAGCGGCCGCTGCGTCCGAGGAGAGCGACGACGCCACCGTTCTGAACACCCTGAAGGAGCACAACGAGAAGCTGACCCGCCTTGTCGAGATGCAGGAGCAGATGATCGAGCGGCTCTCCGGGAAGGGCAGCGGCTCGGCCAAGACGGCCACGCTGCCGCGCGTCGGCATCTTTGTCGACAGCGCAAACGTGGAGCTTGCTCGCGACCGCACGCGCGGAGGCAAGGCAATCGATTGGGCGGTCGTGCTTGAGCGTCTGACGGAGGGCCGGCAGCTTGTGCGCGCTATTGCCTACTCGCCCGTGCACGACGACCCGGGCGTGAGCCGTGAGACCCAGCGCTTCGTCGAACCGTTCCTGGGCAAGGGCTACAAGATCGTGACCAAGCCGCTGAAGCGCTTCGCCGACGGATCGATCAAGGCGAACGTCGACATCGAGCTGGCACTCGACCTGATCACGATGTCCGACCGGCTGGATGTGGCCGTGCTCATCTCGGGCGACGGCGACTTCCAGCACCTCGTGGAAGTCCTGCAGAGTCGGGGCATTCGCGTGGAGGTAGCGGGGCTGGGGCAATCCGTGGCGGGCAGCCTGAAGAGAGCCGCCGATCAGTACATCGAGCTCGACTTCGCGCAGAAGAAGTAGGGGCGCCTAGCCCACGCGCGCCCGCTCCCGGTTCGGGTTGACCCGCTCGAGCTCGACGATACGGACCAGTTCATCGACAGCGTCGTCGAGACCGCCTTCGCGGTTCTCGACGACGTAGTCGTTGTTGGGGGCGTCGGCGAGTTCCTCGTCGACCTCGGCGAGGCGGCGGGCGAGGGACTCGGCATCCTCGCTCTTGCGGGCGGTGAGGCGGGCGCGCAGCTCTTCGCGGTCGGCCTTGAGCAGGACGAATATGGCGCCGCGCAGCAGCCGCCGGAGCTCGCGGGCGCCCTGCAGGTCAGTGCGGATGAGCACGTCCTGCCCCTCGGCAAGGGGCCCTTCGAGCTCGCTCCGTTCGAGACCCTTGAAGTCACCATAGACATCGGCATGCTCGATGAAGTCGCCAGCGTCGATCTTCCGCTGGAACTCCTCGCGGGTGAGGAAGTGGTAGTCGACATCGTCGCGCTCTCCCTCGCGCATCGGGCGGCTGTTGCTGCTAGTGGCGCGGTGGATGCCGGTGCGCTCGTGGAGCCGGGCGATGACGGAGTCCTTGCCCACCCCGGAGGGGCCGTGGAGGACGACGATGAGGGGGCGGGGCTCGGCGCTCACGCCGTCTGCGCGGCCTCGGGCACGGCGGCCTCGAGCGCCTGCCAGAAGTCGGGGTAGGAGACGGAGACGGCATCGCGCTCGATGCGCGTCTCCCCGCTCGCGAGCGCTCCAGCGACCGCCCCGAGCATGCCCATGCGGTGATCGTTCGCGGCGTCGAGGCGCGCCCCGCGGAGCTGGCAGGGGCCTTCGACAACGAAGCCGTCGGGGGTCGCTTCGATGGAGGCGCCCATGGCGGAGAGCATGGTCACGACGGTCTCGATGCGGTTCGACTCCTTGACGAGTAACTCCTCGGCCTCGCGCACGACGGTCTGGCCGTGGGCGAAGCAGCCGAGGAGGGCGACGAGGGGGAGCTCGTCGATGGCGCGCGGAATCTCGCCGCCCTGGACGGTGACGCCACGCAGGGAGGAGGAGCGCACGACGAGGTCGGCGACCGGTTCGCCGCTGGTCTCGCGCTCCTCGTGGAGCTCGATGGCGGCGCCCATGCGCCCGAGGATATCGAGCAGGCCCGTGCGGGTGGGGTTGATGCCGACGCCCTCGATCATGAGCTCGGCGTCGGGGTGGCAGGCGCCGAGCACGAGCCAGGGGGCGGCGCTGGACATGTCGCCGGGGACGCGCATGCCGAGGGGCTGGAGGCGGCCCGGACGGCGGATCGTGACGGAGCGGCCCTCGCGCGCGACGGGGGCGCCCATGGCGGCGAGCATCTTCTCGGTGTGGTCGCGAGTGGAACCGGGCTCGGTGATGCGCGTGCGCCCCTCGACGGAGAGTCCGGCCAACAGCAGCGCCGACTTCACCTGGGCGCTGGCGACGGGCATCTCGTACTGGATGGCGCGCAGACTGCCGCCGCGGATGGCGATGGGGGCGAGGGTATCGCCGCGGCGGGCGGTGATGCGGGCGCCCATGCGCCGCAGGGGTTCGATGACGCGCCCCATGGGGCGGCGGCGCAGAGACTCGTCGCCGGTGAGCACGCTGAAGAGGGGATGGGCGGCGAGGAGGCCGGTGAGGAGGCGCATGGTGGTGCCGCTGTTGCCGCAATCGAGGGCGTCCTCGCTCTCGAAGAGGCCGTGCAGGCCGCCGCCGCGGATGCGGGCCTCGGTGGCGCCCGCGGGCCAGTCGATCTCGACGCCGAGGGCGGCCATGCAGGCGGCGGTCGAGCGCACGTCGTCGGAATCAAGCAGGTTCTCGACGCGCGCCTCGCCCTCGGCGATGGCATTGAGGATGAGGGCGCGATGCGAGATCGACTTATCGGGCGGAACGCGCAGAGTCGCGCGCAGGCGGCCGGGACTGCGAACGATCACCGCTTGGGGGGAGCACCGTGGCGAAGAGCTGCTTCGCGCTCCCGCTCCTCCCCGCGCTGCAGCTGGTCTTTCAGGCGGCCGTAGAGGTACGCGCCCATGAACATCTGCCCGATGACATCGCCGGAGCGGGGAGTCTCGCTGCCATCCTTGGGAATCTGGCGTCCGACGAGGTGGTCATCGAAGATGAAGCGCTCCATGCGGGCACGCGAGAAGAGGCCCTCCATGAGGGCGTCCACGGTGGCGGGGGCGTCCTTGCTGCCCTTGGGGGGTGGCTCGCTCTCGGCCAGGCGGGCGACGCCCTCATCGCTGAGCTCGAGCGCCTCGATGATGGTGTCGAGCTCGCCCTGGTAGCGCCGCAGCCAGGAGAGGATGGCGGTGCGGTTGGTGGTGACGATGTCGGTCGCCATCTCCGGGTCGCCCATCACCAGGCGGGTCATGTCGCGGAAGCCGGGACCCGAGAGCTGCTCGGCGTCTTCCCAGCAGGCGCTGTCGCGCACGAGCTTGAAGAGGGCCACGGAGAGGAGCAGGGGAACATGGCTGACGGCCGCGACGACCTCGTCATGCTCGGCGGGGTCGACGTAGATGGGCACGGCGCCGGCCGACTCGATGAGCCCGAGCACGACGCGTACTGCCGATTCGCTGGCGACGGTGGAGGGGGTGACGGCCCAGGCGGCGCCCTTGAACAGATCGACGCTGGCGCCCCCCGGGCCGCTGCGCTCGGAGCCGGCCATGGGGTGGCCGCCGATGACGCTCACGGTGTTGCCGAAGACCTCCTCGGCCTTCGCCATGAAGGAGGCCTTGGTGCTGCACGTGTCGGTGATGATGGCGCCCCGTGCTATGTGGGGTTCCATGACCGGCAGGAGTTCCTCGGCGGCGCGGGAAGGCACGGCGAGCACGACCATGCTGGCGTCGCGAACCGCCTCGTCGAGGTAGCGGGTGGTGCTGTCGACGGCCTTCATCTCGCGGGCGGTGCGGGCGTTCTGGCGGCTGCGGTCGACACCGACGACCTCGTACTTGCGGTCCTTGCGGGCCATAAGGTTGAGGCCCACGGAGGCGCCGATGAGGCCGGTGCCAATGATGGCGATCTTGGAGTCGCTTGAGTCAGGCATGTGCAGTCCGGTGCGGTCAGGTGGCAGCGTCAGCACGCTGCAGGAGGGCTAGCATAGCATCCCGCCCCGGCGGTCGATGGTGGAGGCGGGCCAACTCGACGACGCGCGGCGAGGCGCCGGCGGCGATCAGCAGCTCGGCGCCGCGTTCGCTGTGGGCGCGGCTGCGGGCGAGCGCGCGGCGCATCTCGAAGCGGGAGGCATCGGCCGCGAGGACGCCGGGGAGCCAGCCCGTGAACACGTGGGCGACACGGTCGCGGGTGCGCTGGGCGCCCTTGCCGGCGTCGTGCAGAAGGGCGGCGACGAGGAGGTCGTGGTCGCCGTCGTGACCGCGCTCGATAAGCCAGCGGGCGGCGCCGGCGGAGTGGCGCTGGTCGCGCGGCTCCTGGGTGGCGAAGAGGGCGAGCAGCTCGCCTCCGAGGCATTCGCGAGCGAGGGAGAGGTCGGCGGATGAGGGCGGCAGGGAGGCTTCGCGGACCTGGCGGACACGGTCGAGCATCAGGTGATGATCTCCAGGAAGAGATCGGCGGCGGCGCCAAAGATCCAGCGCAGGGGACTGTACTCGGGCCGGATAAAGCTGACGGCGATGAGCCCGATGAGGAGGACGGGGCCCCAGCGGCCGAGGGAGGCGAGGGGGCGGGAGAGCTCATCGGGGAGGACGCCGAGGAGCACCTTGAAACCATCGAGGGGATGGATGGGGATGAGGTTGAACACGCCGAGGATGACGTTGAGGAAGCCGATCAGGAGGAGGAACGTCCCGGCGATCTGGGAGCCGCTCGCGTGCTCGATGTCGTCGAACGAGATTGGCTCGACCCAGCCGAAGATGAGGGGGATGGATGCGACCAGGGCGAAGGCGAAGTTCGAGAGCGGGCCCGCGAGGGCGACGAGCATGTTGCCGCGCTTCACGCCCACGCTCAGGCGGTAGGGATTGACAGGCGTGGGCTTGCCCCAGCCGACGCCCACGACGAAGAGCAGCACGGTGCCCAGCGGATCGAGGTGAGCGAGGGGGTTGAGGGTGAGCCTGCCCTGGCGCGCGGCCGTGTCATCGCCGAGCTGGTTGGCGGCCCAGGCGTGGCTGAATTCGTGGAAAGCGATGCCCGTCACCAGGGCAATGCCGATGGCGACAAGGTAGGCGAAGAAGGCCGGGGGGTTCTCGCGGAGGACGTCGATGAGCTGAAGGATCACGCCTCATCCATGCTAGCAGGCACCCGCTTGGCCGCTATCCGAAGCCTTTCCCTGTGTGAGCCCGCACATTGACCGATCGCAGGGGGCTTGCTAGGTTCGCGATGGTGCTCTTCGGCGAACGGCGACGTTGGCCGGAGGTGCGGGGACAGTCCTGCGCCTGACGAGGGCGGGCCCAGTCGAGAGGGTCCGGGTTCTCGCCACGGCTCCAGTCGCGGTTCCCCAACCATGAACGCACCATCTTTTTCCCGCCGCCCTTCTCGTCTGCCGGCGCTCGCGCGAGCCGCCGGCAGACGGCTGCGCGCGCGCGTTCCCCGACTCCGGTGGCGACGGGCGCTCGCAGGCCTGGCGCTGCTGGTGGTGCTGGGGGGCGTGACTGCGGTAGCGCTGCTCGAACAGAACGGCGGTCCCCCACAGACGGCGTTCGCGCGCGCCCCGGGCGGACAGTACGCGGTGGTGGCGAGGAACACGGGCGCGGCCACGATGGTGACGGTGGTGGGCACGGCGCCGAACGAGACCGCGATGGAGATCGCGGCGGTGCCCCACCTGTTCGGCTTCAACCTGCGGGGGACGGTCTCGCCGAGCGGGCGCCACGTGGCCCTGATCGCGCCCGACGGCGGCCTCCCCACGAGACCGCTGGCCTCCTTGCTCTCGCTCAACCTCGAGACGGGCGAGCTCCTGCGGCTGGCGGAGGGCCTCGACCCGCTGCAGGACGCCCTCTGGGCGCGGGACTCGGAATCCGTGCTGGTGACCCGCAACGCCGAAGACGGCGGCGTCTCGGTGATACGCGTGGCGTTGGACGGCAAGGAGACGGTGCTAGAGACGCACCCGCAGGCAGTGGCGGTCGCGCCGCTGGGCTTCGACGCGGAGGGGAGGCTGCTGGCGGTCAGGATCGACGGACGCGGTTCGACGCTGACGCGGGAGGGCGCGCCACTCCGCTGGCTGAGCGCGCACATCACGCGGGACTGGTCGCTCAGCCCCGACGGCACGCAGGTGGCGTTCGTGGAGGCGAACCTCGCGCGGGGGCTGCGGTACCTGCCGCGCGTGGTCTCAGTCGAGGGAGACGGGGGGGTCTCGGCGGCAACGACGACGACGCGGCAGGCGCTGGGCTCGGCCTGGGCGCCAGAAGGAGACACGCCCCGCTTCGGGCGTGAGCCGAACGCGAGGCCGGGGAGCGTAAGCGCGCAGGGGCCGGGCGGCTTCGACGTGCCCCTGGGGTACAGCCGGGACGGCAGGTCGCTGGCGGTGCGCCACTGGAGCGGCCCGAGCTTCCTGACCCCGGGAACGCCGCGGTTGGAGATCGTGAGCGGCTCGGGACGGCAGTCGCTCACGGGCTACACGAGGTTTTTCGGATGGTCCGCGCGCTAGCGGGATTGGCCGCAGTCGCGGTCGTGGCGGTGGTTGTCCTCTCCGGGAGCGACGACGGGGCGGAAGCGCAAGCGTGCTTCGGCCTGGAACCGTTCGACTTCGACACGCACGAGGTCTTCGACAACGCCGGGCTCTACCTGGCGGCGATCGAGCTGGCCGCGGCGGGCCAGGTGATCACGTCCGCGACGACGCCCTCGGGAGCGCCGCACGAGATGGCGTACCCGGGACTGCTGCGGGGGACGCGGGCGGAGCGGCGCGAAGGAGAGCGCGACGCCACGCTGCGGATTCCGCCCAAGCTGATGAAGGCGATCGTGTGGGTGGAATCGACCTTCAGCCACGCCCATTGGCACGTTCCCTGGGGAGGGGTTGGGCGGGTGGTGCGGTCGGACGACTGCGGGTTCGGCCTGGGGCAGATCACCTCGGGCATGGAGAACGAGACGGGGAACCCGACGACCAGGCAGGCACTGGTGGGAACCCACTTCCTGTTCAACCTGGCCGAAGTGGCGCGGATGCTGGCGCAGAAGTGGAACGCCGACTTCGCTCCGATCGCGGGCACGGGCGATCCCGCGGTGCTCGAGGACTGGTACTACAGCCTGTGGGCGTACAACGGGCTGGCGGCCGTCAACCATCCGCGGTTCGAGACGGATCAAGAGAACGAGTGGCTCAACCACCCCCTGAACCCGTGGCGGAACCCCTTCCGGGGTGAGGTGTGGCACTGCCGCGACGAGCTGGCGCCCTCGTGGATCGACTCCGGCGCCGGCAGGCCGCTGTACGACTACGGCGACTACACCTACCAGGAGCGCATCTACGGGTGCCTGCGGCATCCGCCGAAGTACCCCTCGCGCCTCTACGACGACGAACGGTACACGCCCACGTTCAGACCGGAAGTAGCGGAAGCCGAGCCCACGTCTTCAGAAAGCGAGGAGGGCGAGACCGGCGAGGACGAATCGGGGGAGGAAACCGGGGAGGCCACGGAGGAGGACAGCACAGGCGACGAAAACGGCACGCCTGAGGACGAGACCACCGACGATGAGGGGGAGACCACAACCGGGGAGGAACCGGTGGCCGAGGAGTGGCCCGGCGGCATCCCACGCCTCTGGCGCCCGGTGCACGTGAACATGCCCGACCTGGACAACTCCCGGGTGGCGGCGGCGTTCTGGCCCAACGTGTTCATCACCTGCGAGGAGCGGTGGTTCTCGGATGGCTGCCCGGGGATGGACTTCCCCACGTCGTTCCCGGAGCTCGGCATCGAGACGCACCGGGACCTGACCCCGCCCGTCGAGCCGGACCTGCTCGACCGCCTCCTGGGTCAACCAGAGACGGTGATCGCGGGGCCGGACGAGGCGGTCATCACGTTCGACGAGGACGGCCGGCCGGGGAGCGTGGAGGTGACGGTGCAGAACGTGGGGACCTGGATCGCGCCCTTCCGGGTGATCACGTCGAATCGGTGGATCCTGGTGCGGCGCGGTGAGGGCGGGGGACGCATCCACGGCGGGGTGGCGATCGGCGCGGAGACGACGGTGGTGGTCTACGCGCCCGCGAACGTCACGAAGCAGGGGCACGCGGCGACGCTCGCGATCACGGTCGACCCCGCGCAGCTCCCGGAGGGAGCGGCGCGGGGGATGGTGCTGATCGAGCCACTGCTCGATGCCGGTGAGACGAAGCGCATCGCGGTGCATGTGGCCGCGCGGGAGGACGCAAGCACAGAGCCGGCGCCGCCCGACGAGGACGGCGACGAGGACGAGGTGGAGGAGGAAGAGGAGGAAGAGCCGACGCTCGACCACCGCATCGTGGTGCCGGGCCTGGCCAGGGACGAGTAGCGGGCGGGCGGGACGGCTAGCCGCGAGGGAGGCCGAGACCGCGCGTGGCGATGATGTCGCGCTGGATTTCGGCAGCGCCGCCGGCGATAGGGCCGGACACGGAGAGAAGGTAGGCGGTCTCGACGCGGCCACGGAGCTGGGCCCACTTCGATTCCGGAGCGAGCTGGCCGTAGCCACCCATCAGGTTCACGCCCGTGTTCGCCACCTTGATGCCGTACATGGCCATCCACACCTTGCCGATGCTGGCCTCGTAGTTGGGCACCTCGCCCTTGCTCTGGAGCCAGGCGGTGCGGTAGGCGACGAGCCGTCCGATCTCCCCTTCGGTGTAGAGCCCGGCGAGGTTGTTGCGCACGTGGATGTCGTCCCAGGGACGGCGGCTGCCGTGCTCTTCCTTCGCCCAACGGATGAGGTCGGCGACCGTGCGGCGGGCGCCGCTGATGGCGGCGATGTTGGAGCGCTCGAAGTCGAGCACGGTCATGGCCACGCGCCAGCCGTTATTCTCACCGCCGAGGAGGTCGCCCGCGGGAACGCGCACGTCCTCGAAGAAGACCTGGTTGAAGTCGTTGCGGTAGGCGATGTTGGGGACGGCCTGCACGGTCACGCCGGGGGCGCGCATATCGAGGATGAAGGCGCTGATGCCACGGTGCTTCTGCGCCTCCTGGTCGGTGCGGGCGAGGACGATCATCTTGTCGGCGAGATGAGCGTTCGAGGTCCAGATCTTCTGGCCCTGGATGACGTAGTCATCGCCGTCGCGGACGGCGCGCGTCTGGAGGGAGGCGAGGTCACTGCCGGTCTCGGGCTCGCTGAAGCCCTGGCAGTACCAGGCATCACCCGAGGCCATCTCGGGGAGGAGGCGGGCCTTCTGCTCGTCGGTGCCGTGGACGAGGACGGTGGGGCCCGTGATACCGATGGTGAAGAGGCGGCCGCCGGAGGGCGCGCGGTGGTAGGCGAGCTCTTCGTTGAGGACCATCTGCTCGAGGGCGGTGGCGCCCATGCCGCCGTACTCCCTGGGCCAGGGGGGGGCGAGCCAGGTGCGGGCGCCGAGCTTGCGCATGAACTCCCTGGCGAAGGGGGCCTGCTCCTCGTTGTCGAAGAAGTCGTCGTCACCCTCGAAGTCCTCGGGAATCTCGGCGCGCAGGAAGTCCACTAGCTCCTCGCGCCAGCGCTCGGTATCGGGTGAGAGGTGAAATTCCATGAAAGCGATAGTTTACAGGCGGATGTGCGTTAGCCGCTGGCTCCCGCGTTCGGTACGATCAGGTTCTTCGCGGTGGGCGTAGCGTAGTGGTTAACGCGTCAGGTTGTGGCCCTGAAGATCGAGGGTTCAAATCCCTCCGTCCACCCCAGAGCTTTCCCGTAGCCCTCAGACGATGCGCTCGATGACGATGGCGGCGAGGCCGAGGAAGAGCACGAAGCTGAGGATGTCGGTGGCGCCCGTCACGAAGATGTTGGCGGCGAGGGCGGGGTCGATGCCGCGCCACTTGAGGCCGAGCGGGATGATGACGCCCAGCAGCGTCGCCAGGGGGCAGCGCGCCCATCGCGGTCACCTACCGCATTTGGGTAGTGTTCCTAGGGACAGTCTGAACAACTCGCCAGAGCGAGTGAGCAGATGCGATCATGGGGCGCGAACCGGAGAGGGAGGGCGCCCCCATGCATCAGCCGACGTTCGCCAGCGTGGAGTTCGAGCAGAAGAAGCGGAAGACGCGCCGTGAGTTGTTCCTCAAACGCATCGACGGCCTCGTGCCCTGGGATGAGTTGGAGGGGCGCATCGAGCCGCACTACCCCAAGGCGGGACGGGGACGGCGGCCCTACCCGCTGGCGGTGATGCTGCGCAGCCACTGCGTCCAGCTCTGCTACAACCTCAGCGACCCCGCCATGGAGGACCTCCTCTACGAAGCCGAGTCGGTGCGCCGCTTCTGCGGTCTCACCCTGACCGAGGCCATTCCCGACGAGAGCACCATCCTCCACTTCCGCCACCTGCTGGAGCGCCACGACCTGGGGACGAAGCTGTTCGAGACAATCAACGCCCACCTCGCGAAGCGCGGCCTGCGCCTGCGCGCGGGCACGATCGTGGACGCCAGCATCATCGCGGCGCCCTCCTCGACGAAGAACCGCCAGCGCGCGCGCGACCCGGAGATGCACCAGACGAAGAAGGGGAACGAGTGGCATTTCGGCATGAAGCTGCACATCGGCGTGGACGCCGACAGCGGACTGGTGCACAGCATGAGGGCGACGGCGGCGAACGTGGCCGACGTGACGGAGGCGCACCGCCTGCTGCATGGCGAGGAGCGGGAGGCGTACGGCGACGCGGGCTACCGGGGCGTGGAGAAGCGCCCGGAGCAGGCGCGGTCGGAGGTCGAGTGGCGGGTGGCGCTGCGGCCCGGCCTGAGGCGGCTGCTTGAGCCGGGGAGCGAGGCGGCGCGGGCGGAGCGGGAGAAGGCGTCGCTGCGGGCGAAGGTGGAGCACCCCTTCCTCGCGGTGAAGCGGCGCTTCGGCTACGACAAGGTGCGCTACCGTGGTCTGGCGAAGAACCGGGAGCGGCTGGCGCTGCTGCTGGGCTTGACGAACCTGCTCAGAGCCGAGCCCCAACTCGCCTGACCCGGGGAGCAGTGCGTTCCGCGCGCTCGTCGAAGCGCGACGGGAAGGCAACAGAGGCCCCCGCCCTCCCCCGACCCCCTCCCCTGCGGCCCTCCTTGTCCAATACAACCTGCTGCCGGAGCAAATCGCCGGCGCCAGTCTACTTGCTCAGAGGATTCCTAGCCGAACGGGGGCAAGGTTCGCGCATTTGCGCGGGAGGGAGCGCCACGCCGGGGGTGAAGAGGCTCTAAGGGCATCGAAACCGCTTACGTAAGTTAGCTGTCTTTCGTACCGGAGGGGGCTAGATTGTCAGTGCGAGAAATCGTTAGGATCTCAATATCCCGAATCACGGGAGGAGAATTGATGCGTCTCGAACGAAGAGAGAGAGAGTGACGACCGCGGAGATCGTCGCCATGCGCGACAAGGCAAGAGAGGACATAACACGTAGGAGGAGAATTGTAGATGCCATCCTCGACGACTTGGCAGGTCTCGAAGGAGCCATCCTAGGATGGAAGTACTTCGAAGAGGGTGGCGAAAGCTACAGCTTCCCCGGACTCCCTGAATACGTCAGACTCTCAGACCGCGCGGCTAGGTTCTGTGGCATCGCAGATTGACCAGGGGCGCTTCAGGCAAATCATCCGCTCCATCATCGAATCGCCGGACCCGGACGGAATCAAGACTTTCACTCTCTCCGTCCCTCCGGCGATTTTTTTCTTGCGTGTCGAACACGACTTCAGCGTCTACTACAGCTTCGTCAAGAGCACGAACGAGCTACACGTCTATGAGGTCGTGAAGACGCCTGCCAGCCTCGCTGAAGCGTTGGCTTGGAGACCGTACGATTGATTGCTAGATCGGTTGCGACACCTACCCGCTTCGAAGCCAACTAACTGACTAGTTCGGCGTAGCGCAGCGCTTCCCACCATCGCCCGGGCGACCCTATGGACAGCCTCGCGAGGCTGCCCACCTTCCTGCAAAGCTAGCTTATCCCTAACGGGGTTGCGCGGGAGTATGTCAGCCTGCGATACGGGGCATACGTGCCGTGCCGGTCAATTTGTAAACTTTGGGTATAATTCCCGAGGTCTCGACCTCGCCGGCGACGGCGGCAAGTCCGTCCTCATCGAGGAACTCGAGGACCTGGGCGATGACGTCGGTGGGGAGGTGCTGGAGGAGGGTGCGGCGCTCAGCGGCGCCGAGGCCGAGCGTGACCTCGGCGAGGTCGGCGGGGTGGAGGGCGGTGAGGAGCGCAACCGACTTCGACCACTCGCCGGACTCGGCGAGATCGCGCAGCTGGGCAAGGAGGTCCTCGGTCGTGCGTTCTTCGTTCATGGAGTGTTGGCGATCGTAAGGGGGCGGTGTGAAGGGAGGGTGCTGTCAGGGGAAGCCGTCGCGAATCACGCACCTGCCAACCATGCCTTCTTGCAGTTGATTGCATCTGCAATGCGTTGGCTCTACGATGCCGGCGTGCAGAAACAGATGAAGCAAACCCGGGGGCGGGTCGTACTGGTCACGCTGCCGCTTCTCCTGCTCGTGGCGACCGCGGCGGCGTGCGGCGGTGGAGGGGGCGATGAAGAGGGCGCCTCCACGATCCGCGTGGTGACGACGGTCTCGCCCATCCGGAACATCATCGAGAACGTGGGGGGCGACCGCGTGACCGTCACCGCGATCGTGCCGGAAGGGACGAACTCCCACACCTTCGAGCCGGCGCCATCGGTCGCGCGCGACATTGTCGAGGCCGACCTGATCGTGGCGAACGGACTCAACCTCGAGCTGCCTACGCTGGAGTTGGCGGAGGCGAACCGGCGCGACAGCGTCGAGATCCTGCTGCTGGGAGAGGCGACGCTGAGCCCCGAGAAGTACGTCTACGACTTCTCCTTCCCCAGGGCGGGGGGCGACCCGAACCCGCACCTCTGGACCGACCCGATGCTCGCGGGCGAGTACGCCAGGCACGTGCGCGACGCGCTGAGCGGGATCGATCCGGACGGGGCGCTGTACTACGCGGCGAACACAACCGCTTTCGTGGCGCGCCTGGAAGCGCTGGATGCGGCCATCAGGGCGGCGGTGGCGACGGTGCCGGAGAGCCAGCGGGTGCTGCTGACCTACCATGACTCGTTCCCCTACTTCGGGCCGCGCTACGGGTTCACGATCATCGGGGCGATCCAGCCGTCGGACTTCTCCGAGCCCTCGCCGCGCGAGGTGGCGGAGCTGGTCGAGCAGATTCGGGCGGCGAAGGCGCCGGCCATCTTCGGGTCGGAGGTGTTCCCCTCGGAGGTGCTGGAGACGATCGCGAAGGAGGCGGGCGCGGTGCAGGTGGGGTCGCTGCGCGATGACGACCTTCCCGGCGACCGCGGCGAAGCCGAAAACACCTACCTCGCGATGATGGTCGAGAACGTGCGCACGATCGTGGCGAGCCTCGGGGGCAATGCCGCCGCCCTCGACGGCTTCGACACGGGCAACAGCTGGATTCCCTTCGAGGAGCAGGCCCATGGTTGAGCTGGCGCCAGGCGCCCCGGGACACCGACCGCCACCCGCGGACCCGTCGGGCACGCCGCTGGTGGAGCTCCGCGGGCTGACAACGGGCTACGAGCGCACCGCGGTGTTGCGCGGCGTGGACTTCACGCTGCGGCGGGGAGAGTTCGCCGGCATCGTGGGGCCAAGCGGCTCGGGCAAGACGACGCTGCTGCGGGCGATCGCGGGCCAGACGCGGCGCTTCGCCGGTGACATCGAGACGCATCCGCGCGCGGGCGAACGCGCCCTGCGGCTGGGCTACGTGCCCCAGGTGGAGGCGATCAACTGGAACTTCCCGCTGACGGTGGGGCAGGCGGTGCTGCTGGGTCGGTGGCGGGAGATGGGCTGGCGGCCCTGGCCGCGGCGCCACGACCGCGAGCTGCTGGCGCACGTCCTCGAACAGCTGGGGATCGGGCGCCTCGCGAACCGGCAGATCCGGGCGCTCTCGGGCGGGCAGCAGCAGCGCACCTTCCTGGCGCGGGCGCTCATCGGCGACCCCGACCTGCTGCTCCTGGACGAGCCCACGAGCGGGGTCGACATCAAGACGCGGCACGAGATCATGCACCTGCTGGGCGAGCTGAACCGGGCGGGCACGACCATCCTGATGACGACCCACGACCTGAACGCGGTCGCGACGCACCTGCCCCGGCTGGTGTGCGTGGGCGAGGGCGCCATCATCGCCGACGGCGACCCGGAAGAGGTGCTGGCGCCGGAGGTGCTGCGGCGCACGTATGGGGCGGACATGCTCGTGCTGCGCCGGGGAGACGCCATCTACGTGGTCGAGCACCTGGACGAGGCCATGACCGGCGAGGCCGCACCGCCGGACGAGGCCACCGCTACGGGCGGGTAGCAGTGGGCGGGCTGGCCGAGCCGTTCGAGTTCGAGTTCTTCGTGCGGGGGATGGTGGCGGCCACGCTGGTGGGGGCGCTCTGCGCGGCGGTCGGGGTTTATGTCGTGCTGCGCAGCCTGGCGTACATCGGGCACGGGCTCGCGCACAGCATCTTCGGCGGGGCCGTGGTCTCGTTCGTCTCGGGCATCAGCTTCTACGTGGGAGCGACGCTCTGGGGGGTCTTCACGGTGTTGCTGATCAACGGGGCGGCGCGCCGCCGGCAGATCGGGGGCGACGCCGCCGTTGGCATCATCACCACCTGCGCCTTCGCGCTGGGCGTTGCGCTGATCAGCCGGCACGGGCGCTTCACGCGCGACTTCGATGCGGCCCTCTTCGGCGAGATCCTCGGGATCACGAGCGGCGACCTCTACGTGATCGCGGGGGTCATGGCGCTGGCGGCAGCCGTCATCTTCGCCTGGTGGAAGCCGCTGCTCTTCACCACGTTCGACTCGGAGGTGGCGGGCACGTACGGCGTCCCCGTGGCCTGGGTGGAAGCGATCTTCTCGCTGGTGCTGGCGGCGACGGTGATCGCCTCGCTGCAAGTCCTCGGCGCGACGCTGATCGCGGCGGCCCTCGTCATCCCGCCGGTGACGGCAAGGCTGCTGACCGATTCGTTCCCGCGCATGTTCGCGCTGGCGGCGGTGCTGGGAGGGGCGAGCGGGCTCGTCGGCGTGTACGTGTCGTGGTTCGTGAACGTCTCCTCGGGGGCAACGGTCGTGCTCCTGCAGGGGGCGCTGTTCGCGCTGGCGCTGGGCTGGACGATGGCGCGATCGCGCTGGCCGGGGGCGGGCGGCGGAGAGCGTCTGGCGGCGATCGAGGGGGCCACGCTGGACTGACCTCGCGGGCGGTCTGGGACATAAGCCTCGGGGCTCGTTCAGGGTGGGTGGGCGTGACGTAAGGACCCCGTTGTGGGCGGCGGCGGGGGGTAGAGTTTCCCTGCGTCCAACCCGAGGCAAAACCCCGCCGAAGGGCCTCCACAGGGGCCGTTCAGGGAGTACGATGGCGCGCACAGAAATGTTCACGCACCTACACACGCACACCGAATTTTCCCTGCTCGACGGAATGTCGCGCATCCCGCAGCTGCTCGACCGCGCGCGGGAACTGGGGATGGATGCCATCGCGATGACGGACCACGGGGCGCTCTACGGGGCGCTCGACTTCTACCGGGAAGCGCGGGAGCGGGGCATCAAGCCGATCATCGGGCTGGAGGCGTACGTCGCGCCGGGTTCGCGGCACGACCGCACGCGCGAGACGCCCTTCCACCTGACCATGCTGGCGCGCGACCTGACGGGCTACCGCAACCTGCTGCAACTCGTGACCAAGTCGAACCTAGAGGGCTTCTACTACAAGCCCCGGCTCGACCGGGAGCTGCTGGAGCTGCACAGCGAGGGGCTCACCGTGCTGAGCGGGTGCCCCTCGAGCGAGTTCTTCGAGCGGCTCTCCGAGGGGGACCGGGAGGGGGCAGTGGAGGTGGCGCGCTGGTACCGCGAGGTGTTCGACGGGCACTACGCGCTCGAGGTGCAGGAGCACGGCGTGGAGCGTTTCAGCCGCGTGAATCCCGAGATCGTCGCGATCGGACGGGAGCTCGACATCCCCGTGGTGGCGACGAACGACGGGCACTTCACCCACGAACAGGAGGCAGGCGCCCACGATGTCCTGCTCTGCATCGGGACGAACGCGACCGTCGACGAGGAGGACCGCTTCCGCATCGACGGCGAGGGGTACTACCTGCGCAGCAACGAGGAGATGCGCGCCCTCTTCCCGGAGACGCCCGAGGTGATCGCGGCCACGGAGCGGATCGCGGAGACGTGCGACCTCGAGCTGACGTTCGACCGGGCGCTCCTGCCCGAGCCGGTGACGCCCGAGGGGGTGAGCAACGACGCGTATCTGCGGCAGCTCTGCCGCGAGGGGCTGACGGCGCGGATGGGAACGCTCACGCCGGAGCTGGAGCAGCGCCTCGACTACGAGCTCGACGTGCTGCGGGAGACGGGCTTCACGGACTACTTCTTCGTGGTCAAGGAGATCTCGGACTTCGCCCGACGTGAGCGCATCCCCATGGGGATGCGGGGCTCGGCGGCGGCCTCGCTGGCGCTCTACTCGCTGGGGGTGACGGACATCGACCCGGTGGCGAACAACCTCGTCTTCGAGCGCTTCCTCAACGTTGAGCGGCGGCAGATGCCGGACGTCGACTTCGATTTTGCCGACAACCGCCGCGATGAGGTGATCCGCTTCGCCTACGAGCGCTTCGGCGAGGACAAGGTGGCGCAGATCATCACCTTCGGGACGCTGGGCGCGAAGGCGGCCATCCGCGACGTGGGGCGGGCGCTGGGGATGACCTACGCGGACACCGATCGGGTGGCGCGCTACGTGCCCAACTCGCTCCACATCACGCTGGAAGACGCGCTCGCGCAGTCGACCGACCTGAAGGAGGCGTACGACACCGACACCCAGGTGCGGCGGCTCGTGGACACGGCGCAGCAGATCGAAGGGGTGGCGCGCCACGCGAGCACGCACGCCGCCGGGGTCGTCATCTCGCGCGAGCCGCTGGCCGAGTCGGTGCCCCTGCAGCGAACGGGCCGCGGGGACGAGCTGGCCGTGCCGACGACGCAGTTCGCGATGGAGCAGGTGGAGGCGATGGGCCTGCTCAAGGTCGACTTCCTGGGGCTCTCGAACCTCACGATCCTGGGGCGGGCGGTCGAGCTCGTGCGGGAGACGGCGGGAGTCGAGGTCGACCTGCTGAAGCTGCCGGAAGCGGACCCGGCGACGATGGAGACGCTGGGACGGGGCGAGACCTTCGGGGTCTTCCAGCTGGAGTCGGCGGGGATGCGGCGCTACGTGCAGGAGCTGAAGCCGAAGAGCGTGGCCGAGATATGCGCGATGGTGGCGCTCTACCGGCCGGGGCCGATGGCTCACATTCCCACCTACATCCGCGCCAGTCACGACGAGGAGGCAATCCAGCACCCCCATCCCGACCTGGCCGAAATCCTCGCCGATACCCATGGGGTCATCGTTTACCAGGACCAGGTGCTGCAGATCGCGCAGCGCTTCGCGGGCTACACGCTCGGCGAGGCGGACGTGATGCGGAAGGCGATGGGGAAGAAGCAACCAGAGGTGATGGCGGCGGAGAGCTCGCGCTTCATCGACGGCGCGGTGGCGAACGGGTACCCGGAGGATCGGGCGCGGGCCGTGTGGCAGCTCATCGAGCCGTTCGCGGGCTACGCCTTCAACAAGGCCCACGCCTGGTGCTACGGGAACATCGCCTACCAGACGGCGTACCTGAAGACGAACCACGCCGTCGAGTACCTGACGGCAGTGCTGCAGCTCGCGGGCAGCTCGCCCGACCCGTACGAGCGGACCGCGCAGGCGGTGGCGGAGTGCGCGCGCCTCGGGATCGAGGTGCTGCCGCCGGACATCAACTCGAGCGTTTCCACGTTCGCGGTGGAGCGGCGGGAGGACGGATCGCTGGCGATCCGGTTCGGCTTGGGGAACATGAAGAACGTGGGACCGGCCGCGGTCGAGGGGATCATCACGGTGCGGAAGAAGAGCGGGCCCTACCGGGACCTGGACGACTTCTGCAAGCGCGCCGACCTGGCGGGGGCGACGAGCCGCACGATCGAGCACCTGGCCCTCGCGGGGGCGCTCGACGTCCTCGGCGAGCGGGGCACGTTGCGGGCCAACAGCGAACGCATCGCGAACCTGGCGAAGCGGGAGCGGGAGCTGCGCGAGAGCGGCCAGTCGACGATGTTCGACCTGTTCGGGAGCGAGGTGGACACGCCCATGCCGGGGGTGGAGCTGGTCGAGGCGCCACTGGACCAGGACGAGCGGCTGCGCTGGGAGAAGGAGCTGCTGGGGGTCTACCTGAGCGAACACCCCTTCCGCCGGGCGGCCCAGGAACTGGCGGTGCATAACCCCGTTCAGCTGGCCGACCTCTCGCTGGAGCTGGTGGGGCAGACGGTGCGGGTGGCGGGGATGATCACGCAGGTGACCGTGCGCTACACGCGCGACAACCGGCGCTACTACCTGGTAGGGCTGGAGGACCTTTCGGGACGGGCGGAGCTGGCCGTGTGGAGCGACGTGCTTGAGATCTCGAGCGAGGACACGTGGGCGGAGGGGCAGATCGTGCTGGTCTCGGTGGATTGCCGCGAACGCGGCGATCGGCTGAACCTGAGCGCGCGGCGAGCGGCCCCCTGGGACGCCGCCGAGGGGACGCTGATCGGCTTCAGGCCGGAGGACTTCCAGGTTGAAGCGCGCCGCGGTGGGGGACGGCGGCGCGCCCCCGCGGCGAGCGCTCCTCCCGCCAAGGCGCCGCCGGCAGCGGCTCGCAACGGGAACGCGACGAGTGCCTCGCCCACACCGCCCGCCGCGACGACGGAGGCGGAAGCGCCGGGGGTACGCTCGCCGGTGGGGGGTGAGGCTTCCCAGCTTGTGATCACGATCTACGAGACGGAGGATGACGTCACGGACAAGGCGCTCCTGAGCAGCGTGGGGGCGCTGCTGCGCGACCACCCGGGATCGGGTGAAGTACGGCTCGTCATCCACGACACGGACGGGCTTGAGCAGGAGTTCTACCTGGATCGCGCGGCAGTCAGCAACGAGCTCGCGCGGAGCATCGAGAAGGTGCTCGCGGCGAACAAGGGCACAGCGGTGGCGAGGCACGGGCGCCAGCTGGCGGGGGCGGTGGTCGGGAGCTAGCGGCCGCGCGCGCGGATGGCGGCAACGGCGCGGGCGAGAAAGTCGGCGGGCAGGGAGTCGCGGTAGCGCTCCTCGGTCCAGATGGCGGTGAGCTCGGCCTCGGAGGCATGGGGGTGCTCCTGCCGGAGCATGCCCATGCGCGCCCCGATGCCCGCGTTTGCAAGATCCAACATGAGCTGAAGGCGCTCGCCCTCGCTCAGCCCCAGCCACCACTGGCGGTGGCGGGTTGCCATCTCAGGCGTCGTATCTCGTGGTACGACTGGCGTCCAGGACCTCGTGGAGTCGGAGCCGGTCGATCCAGCCACGGAAGTCATCGTCTTCGCTCACCAATCCGCTCGCCATTATCGCGCGTATGTCGGCAAGCTGCTGCCCCGAGTACGACTCGCGCGCCCAGCGGAGTTTGCTGAGCACAAGGTCCGCGGGCCTGATGACCCAGATGGGCGCGCCCTGCCAGTCCGCCTGGCGCCGCCGCCCGAACGCCGTGAGGTCGAACGGCTCGTTGCGCAGGACGATGAAGTCCGTCTTCAGGCCCCACCGCATGGGGATCACGTTGAACATGGAGGCGTGTTCCACCGCATCGAACACGGCGTCGGGCTCGATGTAGTAGTCGCCGTCAAACGCCTCGACCAGCGGGGCGACCTGCTCGTGGGCGAGAGCGAGGACAATGTCGAAGTCGGCAGTTGAGCGGGAGAGGCCGCAAAAGAGCCCCGCAGCCGAGCCAGTGAGCATGTAGTCGATGCCGACGGCTTCGAGCCGCGTGACCACATCGGTCAGTGCATCCGTGAGATCGGAGGGAGGCACGGTCACTCCGGGGGGCGGGCGCGGCGCTCCTGGGCGCCGGCCACAGTATCGCCGAGGACGGCTTCAATCTGGCCGAGGTGCGCCGTGTCGTGGCCCGCCCAGATCTGCACAAACTCGGCGGCGGAGAAGGGCTCGCCCCGGGGACCGCCGCCGGAGCGCTCCCAGTCGACGGGTCGCATGGTCGCGATCAGGTTCAGGGAGGCCTGGCGCTGGAGGGCGAAGTCGCCGAGGACGACGCTCTTCTCGTCGCGGTCGTGGTTGCGGCCGCGCTCCCACTGGTCCGGGGGGAGGAAGTAGAGGGCGGGGTCGGGTTCGGCGAGCAGTCGCTCCAGCCCGACGCGGAACTCGAGCGACTCGGCGTCACGCAAGTGGGCGAGCACGATCCGCGCGGACCACTCGCCCTCGGGGGCGGCATCGAGCGCGTCGTCCGTGGCCTCGACGGTGAGGTGGGCGAGCTTGCTGGGCGTGGCGGCGAGTTGGGCGAGCGCTTGTTGGACCGCGGAATCATCTGTCATGGGGGGATTCTAGCGGTCCCGGCCGGCGGGCCCGCGGGGGAGCGCCTGAGCGCGGCCGCGGCGATAATCGCGCGATGGAGCCAGTTGAGGGACACGTGCGGGCGAACGGGGTGGATCTGGCCTTCTTCGAGCGCGAGGGTCGCGAACCGCTGGTGCTCCTCGCCCACGCAACGGGATTCCACGCGCGCTGCTGGGACGCCGTGGCGGAGGGGTTGGAGGAGCGCAGCCTCGCGCTCGACCTGCGCGGCCACGGACGCAGCGAGAAGCCCGAGCCGCCCTACCCCTGGAGCGACTTGGCCGACGACGTGGCGGCGTTCTGCGAGGCGCTGGACGTGCGGGGCGCGATCGGCGTGGGGCACTCGAAGGGCGGGGCGGCGGTGGCGGCTGCGGCGGCCCTGCGACCGGGCGCCTTCGCGGCGCTGCTGCTCGTCGACCCGGTGCTGATGAAGCCGTCGCTGTACGAACGCGAGCCCGCGTTCGAGGCGGAGCACTTCGTGGCGCGGCGCCGGAACGAGTGGGCATCGGCGGAGGAGATGGTCGAGCGGTTTGCGGAGCGCGACCCCTTCCGGCGTTGGGAACCGCGGGTGCTGCGCGACTACTGCGAGCACGGTCTGCTGCCCGCGCCGGCGGGCGAGGGCTTCGTGCTCGCCTGCCCGCCACTCGTTGAGGCAGCGGTGTACGCGGGGAACCGGGCTTGGAACCCGTACCCGCTCCTGCGGGAGCTCGACCTGCCGGTACGCATCCTGCGGCCGCCGCCCCCGACGCCGGAGCAGCAGTGGAGCATGATGGCTTCGCCGACCTGGCCGGGGCTGGTGGGGGAGCTGCGGAACGCCGAGGAGATCGTGCTGGAAGCGAACAGCCACTTCATCCCCATGGAGTCGCCGGGACTCGTGGTGGAGCATATCCGCGATCTGGCGGCGAGGGTGCGAGCCTAGCGGTCGGCGGACGCCTCGCCCAGGGAAGCTCGCTCCATCTCCGCCACCATGAAGTCCCGCACCAGGGGGAACACGGGACGGCGCCAGTCGTTCGCCCAGTCCTCGTCCTGCACGCGGATGAGGAACGCGAAGACGTAGCCCTCGCTGGAGCCGTCCTCGGGCCACACGTAGCCAGCCGAGACGCGGTAGCCGGTCGGTCGCGGCGAGGTCCAGTAGCCCGCCTTCTGCCCGTAGACGTACCCCTCGACGCCGAAGTCGACGGGGAAGGGCCAGAAGGCGTCTCCCAGGATGGGTCTGGTGGCCAGGTCGAGCAGGTAGACCGTCCGCTCCTCGTCCAACTGCTGACCCCGCACCAGCGAGACCCAGATGCGAGCCATGTCGGGGGCGGTCAGGTGCGCGAACCGCCAGCTGTGTTCGAACGCCGAGGCACCGGACACGCCGGCCCGCTCCAGGACGGCGGCGATCTGCTCGGGCGTGACCAGGTCATTGAGGAGGTCGGAGTCCTTGTCGAGCGAGTGAGAGAGCACGATCTCGACGTGGGGCCGGATCGCCTCGAACTCCAGCAGGCCCTCCTGCACGGCACGGAGGGCCGTGATGACGACGACGATCTTGCCCGCTGAAGCGGGGTACTGGCCGTGCTCGGGCCTCACAAGGATGGTGGTGTCGCAGTCGAGATCAACGAGGGTCAGCCCCCAGCCCCCCGTGAGTCCTTCCATCGTCCCTTCGACGTTCTCGCGAAGGGCTGCGCCGCGCTCGTCGAGTCCCGCGCAACGCGCCTGTCGCGGGTCCGGTGTGGGGGTAGGCGTCGGTGTCGGGGTAGGCGTTGGTGTCGGTGTGGGGGTGGGCGTGGGGGTGGGCGTCGGTGTGGGGGTGGGCGTGGGGATGGGCGTCGGTGTGGGGGTGGGCGTCGGCGTCGGTGTGGGGGTGGGCGTCGGCGTCGGTGTGGGGGTGGGCGTCGGCGTCGGTGTGGGGGTGGGCGTCGGCGTCGGTGTGGGGGTGGGCGTGGGGATGGGCGTCGGTGTGGGGGTGGGCGTGGGGATGGGCGTCGGTGTGGGGGTGGGCGTCGGCGTCGGTGTGGGGGTGGGCGTCGGGGTAGGCGTCGGGGTAGGTGTTGGTGTTGGGGTGGGGGTGGGAGGCGGCGAGAGGGGAGGCGTCGCGGTGGGTGTCGGGGAAGCCGTGGTCGAGGACTCGCCCGTGGTGCTCTCGCCATCGCAGGCGACCGCCAGCGAGATGGCTAGCGCCGCCGTAATCGCGACGATGGCTTCTATCCGTATCCCGAACACCGCTGACATCGACGGACTGTGGAGGGATTGGGGCGCTACCGCTCTGGTGCGGGCTCCTGGCGGTTTCGCTCCACCTCGCCCACGACGAAGTCGCGCACCAGGGGAAACACCGCCCGGCGCTTCGGCTCGGAGACATCCTCTTCCCAGGTCTCAAGGAGGAAGGCGAACGTGAAGCCGGCGCTGGCCCCGTCCTCGGGCTGCACGTATCCGGCAGCGGCGAAGTAGTCGGGGTCCTTCTCGGGGGTCCAGTAGCCGGCCTTTTGGCCGTACCGGTAGCCCGCGATGCCAAAGTCCTCGGGGAAAGTGTCGTCTCCCGCCGGCAGGACCGCCTCGGAGGCCAGCTGCAGAAGGTAGCCCGTCCACTCCTCGTCTAGCTGCTCCCCACGCAGGATGGAGGCCCATACGAGGGCCAGGTCGTGGGGGGTCAACCACGCCTCGCGCCAATGCCAGCGCAGGTTCGACCTCCATGAGATTCCGGCGCGCGCGACCACCGCCGCCACTTGCTCGGGCGTGATCAGCGCCGCGATCTCGTCGGTGTTCTTGTCGAGCGAGTAGTAGAGGACGAGTTCGACGTTTTCCTCGATGAGGGCGAAGTCGAGCAGGCCATCCTGTACGGCTCGCAGGGCCGCGGTCAGGACGCCGATCTTCCCCGCCGAGGCGGGGTACTGGGAGTGCTGGGGGCGGACGACGATGGACGAGCCGCAGTCGAGGTCGATGAGCGCCAGTCCCCAGACGCCCTCGTATTCGTCCATCGCCTCCTCGACGGATGCGACGAGCTGCGCCCCGCGCTCCGCCACGTTCGCGCAGCGGGCAGGGCGGCCGTCCTCCGGTTCGCCCGAGGAGGCGGCGTTGACCCGCCCCGAGGCGGGTTCCGGCGTTGTCGCGGTGGCCGCTGTGGCGGGGGGAGGTGTCGGGGTCGGGCTTGGCGACGGCGTCTCGGGAGGCGCCGTCGGGGTGGGGACGGGAGTGTCGGGGGTGGCAGGGGGCGGAGTGGGCGTGGGGGCGGGGGTGACGGCCTCGGTGGCGGTTGGGGCAGGGGCCGCAGCGGGGGGCTCGGGTTCGCGCTGGGAAGGGCCGTCGTCCAGCAGATAGAAGAACGCGGCCGCGAGCGCCAGCGCCAGGGCCAGCCCCGCCGGGAGGAGCGTCCGCACCAGGGGCCTCGGGCGCATCCCTCCACTGTAGCCGCCTCGCTCGCAGGGCCAAGGGACGGTCGCCTTGTGAGAACCGGGCAGAGACGGCATAGTCGCGCCGCCGGGCAGCTGGCCCGGAGGGGTGTGTGATGGCTGGACTGAACCTCACGGGAATCGAAGACAAGGTCGCGGTCGTGACGGGCGCGGGCCGCATGAAGAGCATCGGGCGCAGCATCGCCGTCGAGCTCGCCAAGGCCGGCGCCGACGTGGTCATCACGGGCACCGGGCGCCCGCCCGAGCGTTATCCCGACGACGAAAAGGCCGCCGGCTGGCGCGACATCGCCTCCGTGGCCGAGGAGATCGAGGCGGGCGGCCGCCGCGCCCTCCCGCTGGTGAGCGATGCCGGCGAGGAGGGCTCGGTGCGCGAACTGCTCGACCGCACGCTCGCCGAGTTCGGGCGCGTCGACTTCATCGTGAACAACGCCGGCGCCGCCCGCGGCCCCGACCGCGTGCCCGTCGTCGACATGCCCATCGACGCCTGGGACACGGTCATCAAGGTCAACCTGCGCGGCCCCTTCCTGATGTCGAAGATCTTCGGCCAGCAGCTGATCGACGCGGGGAACGGCGGCGTCATCATCAACATCTCCTCGATCGCGGGGAAGGTGCTGGGACCGAACATGGCCGCCTACGTCGCAAGCAAGGCCGGCCTGCAGGGGATGACCGGCGGCATGGCGCGAGAGATCGGGCGCCACGGCGTGCGCGTGAACGCCATCTGTCCCGGGTTGGTCGACACCTCGCGCATGGCGGACGTGTTCGACAACCCCGACTTCGACGCGCGCGCCGCGAACATCCCCATCGGGCGCGCCGGCCTGGGCGAGGACATCGGCTGGGCCACCGTCTACCTCTGCAGCGACCAGGGCTCCTGGATCACGGGGCAGTCCATCAACGTGTGCGGGGGCAACGCGGTCGCCCATTGACCGGCGAACACGTCCCCCTGCGGGCGATCGTCGATACGAACCTGCTGGTCGGCGCGCTGGCGCGGCCGGGCGGTTCGGCCGCGCGCATCCTCGATCACTGGCGAGCGGGCGACTTCGAGCACGTGGCGTCCGCCGCCACCCTGCGGGAGGCGGAGCTGGTGGTGGGGGCGCGCTGGGTGACTCGCATCGCCGACACTGGCGCCCGCGACGCCCTCCTGGCCGAGCTCCGCGAGCGCTCCCTGCTCGTCCAGGCGCCCGTCATCGCTGAGCTCACGCTCAAGGACGCGGGCGATCGCCGGCTCGTGGAAGCCGCCCAGGCGGGCGCGGCGCGCTACCTGGTGACCGCCGACCGCGAGGTTCTGCTGAAGCGGGGGTACGGCTCTGTCGAGTTCCTGACGGCGGGCGAATTCCTGGCGGTGCTCGCCGCTCACGGCGGTTGACGGCCCCCACGGGCGCTCCTACCGTTCGCGGACCCGAGGAGGCGGCAGATGACACTGAACCCGCAGGCGAAGTTCCTTCTTGATCAGATGGCGGCCATGGGCATGCCACCCATCCACGAGCAGGAGCCGGAGGCAGTGCGCGAGGCGAACCGCCTGCCCCCGGCCGTTCCGGGCGCGGCCATGGCGAAGGTCGAGGACCGCGGCATCCCCGGCCCCGCCGGCGACATCCCCGTGCGCATCTACCGCCCCACCGACGCCACCGACCACGCTCTCCTCGTCTGGTACCACGGCGGCGGCTGGGTGATCGGCGACCTGGACGGGGCCGACGTGACCTGCCGCGAGCTCGCGGCCCGCAGCGGCTCGGTAGTCGTCTCGGTCGACTACCGGCTCGCGCCCGAGCACCGCTACCCCGCCGCCCACGAGGACTGCTACGCCGCCACCGTCTGGGCGGCCGAGCACGCCTCCGATCTGGGCGCCGCCGCGAGCAAGCTCGCGGTTGGCGGCGACTCCGCGGGCGGCAACCTCGCTGCCGTCGTCTCCCTGCGCGCCCGCGACGAGGACGGTCCCGCGATCCGCTTCCAGCTGCTCGTCTACCCCGTCACCGACCACAACTACGGGACCGGCTCCTACCGCGACAACGCCGAGGGCTACCTGCTGACGCGCGAGGGCATGGTCTGGTTCTGGGACCACTACCTCGGGCCGGATGGCGACGGCTCCCACCCGCACGCCTCGCCCCTGCGCGCGGAGGACCTCTCGGGGCTGCCGGCGGCACACGTCATCACGGCGGAGTACGACCCCCTTCGCGATGAGGGCGAGGCCTACGCGCAGCGCCTCCAGGAAGCGGGCGTGCCCACCACGCACACGCGCTACGCCGGGCAGATTCACGCCTTCTACGGCATGCACGGCGTCCTCGACGACGCCACCAACGCCGCCCAGGAGTCGGCCGAGAAGCTGAAGGCCGCCCTCGTCTGAGCGGTCGCGCTGCGACTCCGCGAGGGGGCGTCGCCATCCCCCTCCCCGGCGAGGCATACTGGAGGCACGCCCACGCGAGGTGCGCACCATGACCACGACAGCAACCCAGGACGTTTTCGTCCGCGCCGGCTCGATCGAGGAGATCGAGCGCGAGGGCATGAGGGTCGTCTCGGCCGAGGGCCGAACCATCCTCATCGTCCACGACGAGGGTCGCCTCTACGCGCTCGACAACCGCTGCCCCCACATGGGCTTCCCCCTGCGCCGGGGCGCCGTCCGCGACGGCATCCTCACCTGCCACTGGCACCACGCCAAGTTCGACCTCTCCGGCGGCTGCACGCTCGACCCCTTCGCCGACGACGTGCCCGCCTTTCGCGTGGAGACCCGTGACGGCGACGTCTACGTCGACCCCCACCCGATCGAGTCGGACCGCCGCACCCACTGGGAGGGCAAGCTCCGCGAGGGGCTGGAAGGCCAACTCTCGCTCGTGCTCGCGAAGAGCGTCATCGGCCTGCAGGAGCTCGACGCCACCAACGATGTCCTGCGCGAGGCGGCCCTCTTCGGCGTGCGCAACCGCGCCGGCGGGTGGAGCACGGGGCTCTCGATCCTGACGGCCATGGCCAACGTCCTCCCCGTGCTCCACGAGGACGACCGCCCCCTCGCCGTCTTCCACGGCGCCGTCCACGTGGCGCGCTCGACGGCGAACCAGCCCCCCAACTTCGACCTTGCCCCGCTGGAGACCGGGCTGCGCGACCCCGCCCGCTATATCGACTGGTTCCGGCGCTTCGTGGAGACGCGCTCCACGCAGGCGGCGGAGCGCACGCTGCAGTCCGCCATCCACCTGGAGCTGCCGCCCGCCGCCATCTCCGAGATGGTCTTCGCGGCCTGCACCGACCACCTCTTCCTCGACACGGGTCACACGCTCGACTTCGCCAACAAGGCCTTCGAGCTGTTGGACCACGTCGGCTGGGAGCACGCGGGCGAGGTCCTGCCCTCCATCGTTCCGGGCCTGACCGGCGCGCGCCGCATGGAGGAGAGCGCCAGCTGGCGCCACCCCGTCGACCTCGCCACCCTCCTCGCAGGCGTCCACGCCCAGCTGGACGGCGCCATCGCGGAGGGCGGCGGTCGCCAGCGCGACTGGCGCGGCCACCGCGACCTCGCCGAGCAGATCCTCGACGGCGAACCGGACGAAACGCTCGACCGCATGCTCACGCTCCTGCGCGAGGGCGTACCCCTGGAGGAACTGTCCGCAGCCGTCGCCTACGCGGCCGTCCGCCGCGCCGTTCACTTCCACACATCGAACGAGTTCGGCGACTGGGATACGGTGCACCACTCCTTCACCTACGCCAACGCCGTCGACCAGGCGATGCGCCGCGCGCCCTCGAACCTGCTCGCGCGGGGCATCTTCGATGGGGCGATGTCGGTGTACCTGGAGCGCTTCCTGAACGTGCCCCGCCAGCCCCATCCCGCCCCCTCCGGCGACCCCGTCCTACCCGACGCCCTCCTCCCCGCTTTCGACGTCCAGGGTCAGGTCGATGAGACCGCCCACATTCTCGCCGACCTGGTCGCCTCCGACTGGCGTGAGCAGACCGTCGAGGTGCTCGGGCAGGCGCTCCTGCGGGAGGACTCAGGCTTCCACGAGTTCCAGATCTACGAGGCGGGGGTGCGTCAGTACCAGCACTTCGCCGGGCGGCCCGAGGGCGACCACATCCTCACGGGAGTGGCGCGCTTCCTCACCGCCCACTCCCCCACGGTGCGCTCGCGCCTGCAGACGTTCGACATCGCCGCACGGCTGCACCGCGGCGAGTCGCTTCACGGCGACGAGTAACGAGGAAAAGGGAGACGCCTATTCGGCGCTGAGGCCCCGCGCCGCCAACCCCACCCCGAGCACGGTCAGGACGATCATCAGCACCACCGCGATCACGATCCAGGTGTTGTCGGTGCTGGTATCGCGCTCGGCGTACTGCGGGTCTTCCTCGGCGGCCTCTTCCTCGCCCTCCTGCGGGCGGGAGTCGGTCGTGGTCGGTGTCGCGGGAGCCTCAGCGGCGTTGCCTGCGGGCGAGGCGTTCCCCATCGCCGGCGAGTGCGCGGCGAGTCCGGGAACCGCGCTCCCCAGGGCGAGCACGCCCACGAGCGCCAGGAGGCCCGCCATCACGAACGTTCGCTGCCAGAAAGAGGTACGCAAGGCGAAACGGAAGGTACGGCGAGCGCTGGCCTCGGTCAAACCGCGCGCCTCGACTGGCCGGTCCTGGGCACGTACCGCTTGCTGAACTCGTCTTCGCTCAGCCGCACACCCCGCCGCCGCTCGCTCACCGCCAGCTCCATGCGCGAGAGCTGTCCCAGCCCCTTGCGCGTGTCGCTCGCCACGCGCGCCTTGTCCTGGCGCTGCAGCCGCTGCTTGAAGAGCCAGTAGACGAACGTCTCCCACTCGCTCAGCGAGATGTCGTCGCCGAGCATCGTGCCGGTCTGCTCGTAGTAGGCCGCCCGCAGATGCTCACGGTCGGCCCCGTAGACGCGCTTGAACATGCTGTCCTGCGCCCGCAGGTCGTTCCCCCAGGGGCTCGCATGGTTCTCCTTGTGGATCTCCTCTTCGACGCTCAACTGCAGGGCCTGCTCCACGAGCACCCCGTAGGTGTAGTTGAGGTGAGCGCTGTACTTGGCCGCCCCCAGGCGCGCCGCGAAATCGTCGTCGTCGAGGTCGATCGGCCAGCGCCCGGTAAAGAGCAGCGCCTCGACCTCGTCCGCCGGCGCCAGCTCCGGAATGTCATCCAGCAGCCGCTCGGCCAGGAGCAGCCAGTCGAACGCTTCGCCCGCGAGGAGGTAGTCGTAGCGGCGGCGGTTGCGCGTCTCGCCGGGCGCGCGCCAGCGCCCGATCGCGTCCAGCAGCGCCTCGAACCAGGCCGTTCCCGCGCGCACGTCCTCGCGGAAGCGCGCGACCACGTCGTCACAGGCGAGGTCGCTCTCGCTCGGAGCCTCATCCCCCGCGATCACCTCGGGGTTCGCGGCGTCGACATTGCTAGACATACGAATCGGATAATAGCAAAGGCCCGCCTATGGATGGCATGGGCCCTTCACCCCCACTGTAAGCTGGCCGGATGCAAGAGATCATCGGGCACGAAGGACTGCGCCGCGCCCTGCGCGGCATCGCCGCCATGGAGGGGCCCCCGCACGCGCTCCTCTTCGCCGGACCCGCCCGCACGGGACGCACCCTCCTCGCCCTGGAGCTCACCGGCCTCCTGAACTGCGAGTCGTCCGCCCTTGAGGACCGCCCCTGCGGCGAGTGCCGCGCCTGCCGCCTTATCGCCCAGCGCAACCACCCCGACGTCTTCCACCTCGAACCCGGCGACAGCTTCTGCCGGGGCGGGGGCGGACACCAGCCCCACCCCGGCTCCCGCGACATCCGCATCTGCCAGGTGCGCGGGCTGATCGAGTCCGTCTCCCGCTACCCCTTCGAGGGCCGCTTCCGCGTGATCATCATCGAACCCGCCGACCGCATGGGTCTCGAGGCCGCCAACACGCTGCTGAAGACGCTGGAGGAGCCCCCGCCCGCGACCGTCCTCATCCTCATCAGCGCCGCCCCCGAGGCCTTGCTGGAGACCATCCGCAGCCGCTGCCGCACCCTCACCGTCGCGCTCGTGCCCGACGAGACGATCGCGGAGGGGCTGCGGGCGCGCGGCTTCTCGCCCGAGCTCGCCGAGCGGGCCGCCGCCGAGTCGCGGCGGCGGCCGGCGGAGGCGCTCGCCTTCGCCGAACAGCCCGACCTGATGGACGACCGCGGTCGCCTGCTCGACCGCTGCGCCGAGCTGGCCGGCGCCCGCGCCGCCGAGCGCATGACCTACGCTGGCGATCTCGCCGAGCGCTGGCGGCGCGACCGCGAACTCGTCCTCACCGAGCTCGATGTCTGGGAGACGTTCTGGGAAGGACGCCTGCGCGACGAGGCCGCCGCCGAGAACGGCGCCCGCGAGGCGCTCGACGCCCTCCGCGCCGTGGCCGAGGCGCGGCGCGATCTGGAAGCGCAGGTGGTGGCGCGCATGGCGCTGGAGCTCATGCTCCTGCGATTCCCCGCGGTTACACTGGCTGGCGAGGGCGCCCCCGCCCCCTCCCGAAACGAGAACGAACCATGACCGATCCCCGGCAGAACATCGCCGGTGTCCGCTTCCGCAATGCCGGCCCCATCGAGTACTACCACGCCGCCGGCATGCGTCTTGAGGTGGGCGAATCCGTCCTCGTCGAGACAAACAGCGGACCGGAGCTGGCGCGCATCGTGATCGCCCCGGACCAGGTGGTTGTGAACGAGCTCGGCGAGGACAACCTCCATCCCATCCTCCGCCTTGCCACCGAGGACGACATGGTCCACGCCAGCGACCTCGCCGCCCGCGCCGAGGAGCTGTTGCCGGAGGCGCGCGAGCTGGCCGGGGAGACCGGCCTTGAGGGCCGCGTCGACCGCGCCGAGTTCACCCTCGACGGCGAACGCCTCACCTTCCTCGTGAGCGGGGAGGGCACGGGCGGCCAGCGCGAGTTCTCGCGCCGCGCCGGCGAGCGCTGGGACGTGCGCGCCTCGGTGCGCCGCATCGGCTCGCGGGACCGCGCCAAGCTCGCCGGGGGCTACGGCATCTGCGGCCGCGAGCTCTGCTGTTCCAACTGGCTCTCGACCTTCCCCTCCGTCTCCATCCGGCTGGCCAAGGACCAGGAGCTTCCCCTCAATCCGGAGAAGATCAGCGGCCTCTGCGGACGCCTTCTCTGCTGCCTCTCCTACGAAGAGGAGGGCTACAAGGAGATGCGCCGCACGCTTCCCCGCATGGGGCAGCGCTGCAGCACGCCCACCGGGGAGGGCAAGGTCGTCGGCCTCAACGTGCTGCAGCACCGGGTCACGCTCAACGTCGGTGGGCAGCGCATCGAGGTAGGCGAACGCGACCTCGGGTTGGTCGTGCGCTGGGATCCCTCCGCCCGCAACGCCGAGCCTCCACCCAGCATCACGCGCGAGGAAGCGATCACCCAGGGCCTCATCGAACCCGATCCGGAGCCCGAGCCGGAACTCGAGCCCGTCGCCGCCATGCCCGAAGCCGCACCCATCGAGCTCGGCCGCGAATCCCGCGAAGCCCCCGCCCGCGATCGCAACCGCCCTTCACGCCGCCGCGGCCGCGGCCGCGGTGGCAGCGCCCGACCCGCTTCCCCCCAGCCGCAGCAGTCCGAGGAAGCTCCCACGGGACGTGTCTTCCGCCGCTCCTCCGGCAACCGCCCTGCGGGTCAGCAACACGGGGGCGATCCCCAGCCCCAGGGCCCACCCCCCGCAAGTGCCGGCAGCGAACAGCCGCAGGGTGGCGGCCGCAGGCGCCGCCGCCGGCGACGGCGTCGAGGCGGCGGTGGCGGTGGAGGTGGCGGGAACGCCGAGGGCGGCGGCAGCGACTAGGCGTCGGCGAGCCACATGGACTCGCGACGCAGGCCATAGAAATTCGCCCAGTCGTCTGGCGCGAAGTCCCGCAGCCGCGAGCTGAACGCGAGGTACTGCACCGTGCTGACGGGAAGCGGCACCACACTCCAGGCGTTGTCGAGAATCCAGCGCTGGGCATCGGTCAACAGATGCACGCGCGTGTCGAAGTCGGTCTCCTGCTCCTGCGCCTCCAGCATCCCCGTAAGCGTTCGGGCATCGGCATCAATCTGTGGGTGGACCGTGTCCAACAGATGGGAGTGGTTGAAGCCGCTGCGTCCATATCCGCGGGGATCGTAGTGAACCAGGCGAGAGTCGTGGGGGATGCCGGTCGTTCCCCCGCGGACCCCGGTACCGTAGCTGAGCAGATCCCACTCCTTGGGATCTCCTGTCGGGGGCTTGGGCCTGCAGTGGTGGCAAGTCACCGCGCCCAAGTCAGTGAGTTCGATGCTGATGCCCAGCGCCTCGCCGAGGGACTGCCCCATAAACTCGCTGATGTCCAACTGCCGAGGCGACCCACTTCCCATTACGATCCTAAGATCGTCGAGCGGTACCTCAAAATTTGCCGCTGCCCAGAGTGCCCGCGCCTCCTTCGGGTCATAGCGGTGCCACTTCCGAAGATCCTTCTGGCTGAGTTGCTGGAAATGGGGCAGGAGGCCAGAGATTGGCGCTGCGTAACTGCCGCCAAGCGGGCGGATGGCCGCGATAAAGCCCTCGTAGTCGATGGCCTTCTGGAGCGCACGCCGTGCTCGCTGGTCATGAAACTTTGCGCCGTCCATGCCCAGGTGGGAAAGGCCGCCATTCTGCGTCTCGACAACGGCAACATGGTGAAGATCCTCAAAGTCCGCTAGCTCGTCTGTCGCGACCCAGTCGTCTGTCGCGACCCAGTCGTAAACATCAAGCTCGCCCGCCAGGAAGGCAGCCTTGGCCCCCCGCTGGTCGGGGATGACACGTGTCTCCCACGCATCAATGTAGGGACCGTCCTCGACGAACCCGTCGCCGGCTGGCGTGTGCCTGTGGTAGTCCGGCCAGCGTTCGACGCGCGTGCCGGTCTCGTCCCGCTTCGTGAGCACGTAGGGGCCACTACCCGAGCCGAAGGGCAGGTCCTGGACACCGTACATGTCCTGCGTCGTGCCGTCCGGTGCGGTGTACGTTCCCTCGAGAGTTCCTTGCTCCTGTACGACGCGTGGGTTGAGGAGTGAGTAGGTGTGCCCCGACCGATAGACCAAAGCGTCGGCGTTCGGACGGTGCCAGTGCTCCGTCAGCGTGAGGTCATCGGCGGCCTCAAAGCCATCGACGAAGTCGAAACCCTCGCGGGGCACACCCTTGGTACGGTCCTGTTGCGCCGCAAAGACTTCGTTCAGCTTCGCCAGCCGCCCGAAGCTGAAGGCGACCGCCTCCGAGTTCACGGGGTCGCCGTTGTGGAACTTCATCCCCGGTCGGATGCTCCACGCAAGCGTGACAGGGTCGACCTGTTCGTAGCCGATCATCCCGTCCATCGCGAAGAGGTTTTTCGTTGGCTGGTAAGTCACGGGCTGGGTAAGGGTCGAGCAAACGACATCCCAGAAGAGCTCGTGGCCGATACCGGGATCGAGTCCCCTGTCCACTGATGACAGCCACGTCCACAGGCGGAGCGTGCCCCCACGGCGGTACGCGTGCGGGTCGGGCGTTGGGGTGGCGGTGGGGGTTGCGGACGCCGGCGTGGAGGTGGGAGCCTCAGTCGGGGCTGCTGTTCCCACCGGTGCCGGTGGCGGTGACTCGCTCCCACAGCCCGCGAGCAGCGCCGCCGACCCCACCGCCGCCACTCCTCCCCCGGCCAGGAACCGCCGCCGGCTCACTCGTCGCCGTTGGAGCCTCCCCCAGTAGTTCTCACCGACGCCCATCGGGTCACTCTAGCGAAAGGGGTAGGGAATTACCCCATCCCCCTTGGAGCGACTAGCGGGGGAGGCGCGCCTCGAGATCGGCGAGGGTGCGGGCGCCCGGTCCCCCACCTGATGCGGCCACCTCCGTTGCAACCTCCTGCAGGAGCGCGTTCACGGGGGTGGGAACGCCGTGCAGCCTGCCGAGGAGGGCGATCTCGCCGTTCAGGTAGGCGGCCTCGATGGTGGTGGCGCCGCGCGTGAGGCTCTGCCAGGAGGAGTTTCCCGAGCGCGCCGCCGGGCTGCCGGTGAAGATGCGATTGAGCGCCTGGAAGCGCTCGCGAAACTCGTCGTCGCCGACGAGCCTGATGCCGGCGGCGGCGAAGCAGGCGACGGCTTCGTCGTGGGCCCGCTGCATGAGCGTCTCCGCCCGCTCCTCCAGTCCCAGGATGGCCTGCGTGGAGTTGGCCAGGTTTCGCAGGAGCTTGGCGTACTTCCACGGCATAATGTCGTCGCGGGGGACGGCGCCGAAGCCGGCCTCGGTGAGGTCGGCGGCGATCCTCGCCGCGCGCTCGTCGCTCCCGTGGGGGTAGCGGCCCAGGTCGAGCATGCCGTAGAGGGGGCTGGCGCTGGCGACGACCGTGCCCGGCTCCAGGTGGGTACCGGGCAGGATGACGAGCTGGCCGTAGACGTTGGGGAAGCGCCGCAGCGCCATGCGCTCGTTGACCACGCCGTTCTGCGCGCAGACGACGGTGATCGCGGGCGGGGCGGCGGCGAAGAGGGCGTCGAGGGCGGCCACCGTGTCCTGCGACTTCATGGCGAGGATGACGACATCCCCGGCGGTCAGGTCGAGCTCGGCGGGGGAGCCGGCGGCGGGGATGGGAAGGGTCTGCGTGCCCTCGGCGCTGATGAGGGTGAGACCGTTCTCGCGGAGCGCCTCGAGGTGGGCGCCACGAGCGATGAGCGCCACCTCGTGCCCGCTCAGGTGCAGCCGCGCCCCGATGACCCCGCCGATCGCTCCGGCGCCGTAGATGACGTAGCGCAACCTGTTGGCCTCCCCGCGGGCGGCGACGCTCAGTGATGCTCGCCGTAGTGCCGCGCGAGGAGATCTTCCCCGAAGTCGCCCTCAGGGTCGCGCCAGACCGCGTGGATGTGGTTGGCGCCGTTCTGGGTGCAGTCGTACTCGACGAGGAAGCGCGGACCCTGGAGGCGGTAGTAGTGGGGCTCGCCGGGCTGGGAGCCGCCCGCCCAGGCGAAGTGCATCTGGGTGAGCGCGCCCGCCGCCAGCGCCTCCCGCTGGCTCTCCGCCAACTCGTCGGGAAGGCGGTCGACGTAGAGGGCGACCAGGGTTTCCAGCAGCTCACGCTGGGAACCGCGCAAGTCCCGGGCGGGGAGGCCGCCGGGGGTGGCCGAGTAGCGCACCGCCGCCTCCTGCTCGGGTCCGAAACCGAGGCTGGCTCGTTCGGCGCGGGAGCGTTCGTCCCAGGCCGGGTCGCTGGGAAGACCCATCAGGCGACGGGTCGGGATGGGCAGGGCGCCTTCCTCCACCCGCGGCCGGTTGGACTGCACGATGTCGGGTGGGGCGGCCGTCGAGATGAGGGCGACCGATCGCTGGGACTCGTCGAGGGCGTGGAGTAGGGCGCGGGCCAGGTCCTCCTCGGCGGCGAGGGGGCGCAGGCGCCCGGCGCCGCCGAAGGGCGCAGCCGCCGGGTTCGCCCCGAAGAAGGTCGGGTTGGGGGCGACGATGGTGTCGCCCTCGACGGTGTAGTGGAGGGAGACGTGGTGGCCCTCGAAGCGCCAGCTCCAGGCCTCGCCGTCGGGGTCGCCGAAGATGGTGACGAAGTAGAGCAGCGGGTCGCGCCAGCGCTCGGAGCCGACGTCGACGCCAAGCCGCCCGCCGCTCCACGCCTCGGCCGCATCGAGGACGTTCTCGAGCCCCATGATGACGGCGGCGGTGACGTAGCCTGAGCGGCTGAGGCCGGTGGCGGCGAGCCGGTTGGCCGCCTGCTGCTGGAGGGGCGTCATGGCAAGCAGGGGGAGGCCCTCGCGCGCCATGGGCGCGTAGTTCCAGTGGCGGCGCTCCTCGTCGTCGGCGAGGGGGCGCAGGACGCGGGTTCGCTGCGCGGGCTCCAGCAGCGTGAGGAACTCACGCGCCGCGGCAGTCATGCGGCCCGCCGTCTCCGGAGCGTTCGATGCCGGCATAGCCGCAAGGATACGCCCCCGGAGAGGATTACTCCGCCACGGCCTCCAGGCGAAGGATGGGGCCGGCCGCCGTCAGGACCAGCACACTCCCGTTCTCGTCCGTGCCGAAGCCGAGGATGCGCAGGTCGTCCGTCTGCGCCAGCTCCCGCATCGTCCAGCCCGTTTCCGCCTCGGGATCAACCTCGAGCGACCAGATGCGCCCCGTGCAGTAGTCAGCGAAGAGGTACGGGAGCTCGCCGCCGATGATGGCGCAGCCAGCGTCCCGCCCGTACGTGACGAGGGGCATGGTCGTCCCCGCGAGCTCCTCACAGGCTTCCGGCTCATCCTGGCAGGAGAACCCCTCGAAGACGGGCCAGCCGAGGTTCGCTCCCGCAGTGGCCACCGAGACCTCCTCGAAGCTCGTGTGTCCCACGTCGGCCACGACGAGGACGCCGTTCTCGGCGAAGCTCATGCGCCAGGGGTTGCGCAGGCCGTAGGCCCAGATCTCGGGCCGCGCTCCCTCGACCCCCACGAAGGGGTTGTCATCGGGTATGCGGTAGGGCTCTTCCGGTGAGGCGTCGCGGACGTCGATGCGGATGATCTTGCCGCGGAGATTGCGCAGGTGCTGGGCGTCGCGGGGACGTTCGCTGTCGCCCAGGCCGAGGTACAGCAACCCGTCCGGGCCGAAGCGAAGGGCGCCGCCGTTGTGCAGCGCTTCTATCTGCCGGATGGCCATGATCACGAGCTCGTCGTCGCGGATCACGAAGCCGTTGACGACGGGAAAGCGGGATACCCTTCCGACGGTCCTTCCCTCGTGGGCGTCCTCGATGGGGTGGTAGTAGACGTAGAGGTAGGGGCGCGTGTCGAACTCGGGGTCGAGCACCGCACTTACGAGGCCCAGCTCGCCCCCGTAGGCGGGGGCCAGCGTCAGGATCACTCGCCGCTGCTGGCGGGGTACGTGCACGCTGATCTCTCCGAGGCGGTCGACCACCGCCAGTCCACCGTACGGCCAGGCGAAGGCCGCCACCGGCTGCTCGAAGTTGCGGCTGGCGAACGCCTCCTCCAGCCGCATCCGCAGCGGAAAGGGCGCGCCCGCGGGGAGGGTGGGGGGCGGTGTGGGGGGCGGCGTCGGTGTGGCGGTGGCGATGGGGGTGGGCGTGGGAGCCGGAGTGTCCTCTGCCATCTCGGGAGGGGTCGGAGAGGCCTCAGCCCCTGCCTCCGTCGTGGGCGTGGCCGCGGGGCTGGGGACGCGCAGGTCGTAGGCGGGAGGGCCATCCCCCGAGGAAGGTCCGCAGGCGAGCATCGCCGGTGCGGCCAGCAGGCCGGTAGAGACGACAGCAGCGACTATTCGGAGGGATGGACGCATCGCACCAGTGTGGCATCGCGCAGACGCCTCTCGCGCCCGCTCCATCCCGTCCATGGCCGCTAGAATAGCCCGGCGCTCCAGCGCCAGGAGGCCAGCCATGACGGCAGCCGCCCCTCGAACGGCGATCGACCGCGAGACGGCGATCGACGAATTGCTCGCAAAACAGGAGATCCGCGACGCGCTCATGCGCTACTCGCGCGGCATCGACCTGCTCGACCCGGACCTCGTGAAGTCGGCCTACCACCCCGACGCCTACGACGACCACGGGACGTTCAAGGGGAACGCTCACGAGTTCGCCGAGCACGTGATAGTGGGGCTCTCGCGGCTGGAGTGCACCGAGCACTTCCTGGGCAACTCGCTGATCGAGGTCGAGGGCGACCGCGCCTACTCGGAGACGTATCACGTGGCCTACCACCGCATCCCCGCCGACGAGGACAGCGTGGCCAAGGACTTCACCTGGGGCGGGCGCTACGTGGACGTGTTCGAGCGGCGCGAAGGCGGTCCCTGGCTCATCCTGCACCGCACCGTCGTGCACTCCTGGAGCCGCATCGATGACGTGCCCGACTCCAACGCGGCGATGGCAGCCAACTTTACGCACGTGGCGCGCGGCGATCGCAGCGATCTCGTCTACCGCCTACGCGAGGTAGTAAGGTAACCAGCGGCGAGCGGGCGCGGTATCATGACCGGCGCCACCCACCACCAGCGTCAACGTATCCAGGAGGTCACGCCATGACAGCAGAAGCGACAACGGAGCGACCCTTCTACAAGGATCCGACGCCCGACCAGATCCGGCGTGACCCGCCCCACCGCTACCTGCCCGTGAGCGAGCGCTCGAACTGGCGCGACCAGGGGATCGACATGCCCTCGATCCTGCTCCGCGACCCCGAGAAGCTTCCCGTGAAGGTGCTGCTGCACTCGATGTACGGCGGCGAGATCGGCGGGTCCGAGGCGTTCGGGCGACGCTATGTCCTGGCCACCAGGGAGGGCATCGACCAACTGCCCTGGGAGCTCGCCCTCGTAAACGCGCGGCTCACCTGGGACGAGTGCCGCCACACCGAGATCGTGCTTGAGCAGATGGCCAAGAACGGCTGCACCCTCGGCGACTTCGTCGATGGCTACATGGCCGCCGAGAGCCTTTCGGGCTCCAGCGCCAACGCCAGCGCCGCCCTCGACATGGTCAACAGCATGGCCTCGGTGCACCGCGGCGGCGAGGGGCTCGCCATGAACCTCTTCACCGCCCTCATCGATATGGGCCGCAACATCGGCGATCCCGACTGGGAGACGGCGTTCGACTTCAACCACGCGGATGAGGTCATGCACGTCGAAGTCGGCAACTACTGGGTGCCGCGCCTTACCGAGGGCAACGACGGCAAACGCCGGGAGGCGATGCAGGCCCAGCAGGCCTTCGAGGAGCTGATCATGGCGCTTAACACCGGCGATGAGGTCGTCGCGCCCAAGGAGTTCGCCCTCTAGGCACGCGTCTTCCTGTTCGGCCGGGGAGTTCCGGCACAGCAAGCTCCACAAGGGAGGAGTCAATGTCCGCCACCGAATCCACCGAGCGACCCTTCTATCGCCCCCTCGGGCCGGGTGACCACCGGCGCGACCCGCCCCACCGCTACCTCCCCGTGGACGACCGCGAAAACTGGCGCGAGAAAGGCATCGACCTCGCCTCTATCCTCTTGCGCGACCCCGAGAAGATGTCGACCAAGGTGCTCCTGCACGCCATGTACAACGGCGAGATCGGGGGAGCCGAGACGTTTGCGCGACGCTACGTGATGGCGACGCGGGAGGACGGCGACCAGCTCCCCTGGGAGCTCGCGCTGGTCAACGCGCGGCTCGCCTGGGACGAGTGCCGCCACGCCGAGATCGTCCTTGAGAAGATGCCCGAGCACGGCGTGACCCTCGGCGATTTCGCCGACGGCTACCGCGCGGACGACGGCGCGGTCTCACAGACGGGGGAGCAGAACATGGTCAACTCCATGGCCGCCGTTCACCGTGGGGGCGAGGGCATGGCCATGAACCTCTTCACCTCCCTCATCGACATGGGACGCAACATCGGCGACAAAGAGTGGGAGACGGCCTTCGACTTCAACCACGCCGACGAGGTCATGCACGTCGAGGTCGGGAACTACTGGGTGCCACGCCTCACCGAGGGCGACAACGCCAGGCGCCGCGAGGCGATGGAGGCGCAGCAGGCGTTCGAGGAGCTCGTGATGGCCCTCAACACCGGCGACGAAGTGCTCCCGCCCGAGGACTTCGCCCTCTAGGGGTCGCCTGCAGGGAAGACGATGGCGAAGCGCTGGCGACCACCCTTCAACTTCAAGCGCTACTGCGGCGATTCGGCGACGATGGTCATCCACGATCTCGTCTGCGAGAAGCCGGAGTGTTCCGTGTCCACCCTCGAGGATGAGCAGATCATGATGTGGGACACGGACGAGGAAGTGGCGGCGGCCCTGGAGAGCGGCGAGTGGCAGCGCCATGAGCCGTGCGAATCGGGGGCGCTCTACTTCACCCCCCGCGAAGAGCTGAAGTAGGAAAGGCCAGGCCCCAGGGCCGGGAAGCGAGTCACACATGGTCGAACTCTGGGCGCCGCAGCGGAAGCTAGGCGGGGTCTTTTCGGTGGACGAATGCGCGCGCCGGCTGATGCACTACCGCTACGCCGAAGTGGAGATGATGCGCGCCCTGCTGCAGTGGATCGCCACCCAGCCGCAGGTCCACCACAAGGTCGAATTCGGCCCCATCGCCTACCACTGCGCCCAGCACGCGGACATGCTCGGCAAGCGCCTGCCCGAGCTTCGCGTGACCGAGGGGGCCGAGGGCCCCTACCCGCTCATGACCTCTCCCAAGATGGACCCGCCCAACGACGAGTTCCGCACGCTCATGGAGGCGATCCAGGACCAGGAGGACTCGGTCCTGCGGGTGGTGGGCATCTTCGGGGTGCTCAAGCCCCACCTCGCCACGCACTACCTCTACCACATGCGCGCCACCGACCAGGTGGTCGATTCGCCGACGGTGCGCATCCTCAAGTTCATCCTCGTGGACGAGGAAGAGCATATCCAGTGGGGTCGCGCCCAGATCGAGGAGCTCGCCGACACGCCCAGGAAGCGCCGCCACGCCAACGAGTGGCGGATGCACCTGGAGGAGCTGCTGACGGAGGCGGGCGGCGTGATCGGCATCCGGGGGAGCGACGACGAGGAGTGACCTACGTCATCGACAAGGCGCTCTGCATCAACTGTGGCTATTGCCGCCGCGTGTGCCCCACCGAGACGATTCACTACTTCGATACCGACGACTTCATGCACACCATCTATGACGAGGAGTGCATCGACTGCAACGCCTGCGTGCCCGTCTGCCCGGTCGATTGCATCGACTACGACGACACGACCGTGCTCAGCGGTGAGGCGCTGGAGCAGGCGCTTGAGAAGGCGCGCGCGTGGGCGCGGAAACGCAACCAGGACGAACTCCTCAGGGAGCTGGCGCCGCGCGCCAAGTTCCGCCCCTCGGTGATGCCGGAGAAGGCGCGCCGGGGCTTGCGCAAGGACTAGCGCCCCATGGCCCTCGAGATCCTTCCCGGCTGCATCAACTGCGGGAACTGCCGGCACGTGTGCCCCACGGACACGATTCGCTACTACGACACGCCCGACCTCCAGCACACGATCGACCCACAGGGCTGCATCGACTGCAACCTCTGCGTCGATGCCTGCCCCGTAGAGGTGATCGAGCCGGACAACGCCTACGTACACGACCCCACGGAGCTGGCCGCGGCCAAGGAGCTGGCGGCGGAGGTGTGGAAGGAGCGGGGGCCCGTCATCCAGCAGGTGCTGAAGGTGATGCGCCAGCGGAACGCGCGCTGGGCGCGCGAGCGCGAGGACCGTCGCGAGGACCCCGACCGCTATCGCACGGGCAACCGCCAGCCGTAGCCGCGCGAACCGGCCAAAGGGCGGGCGACGGTATACTGCAAGACAGGGTAGGCGCGTTCGTCTAGAGGCCTAGGACACCGCCCTTTCAAGGCGGAGATCGCGGGTTCGAATCCCGCACGCGCTACCACTAGGTACTGTACTGCGAACTCCCTCGCTCAAAGCCACCTCGGCAGCATCCGCGCCCGCGATGGGGCTGTCCTGCGGCGTGGGCAGCGTGTAGTGGATGACCGCTTGCCCTGGCCCCACCAGCACCTGCTTCACGAACGAGCGCACGAAGGCCCTGGTCTCGGTAATCTCGCTCGTCCGCAGGAACTCGCTCATGTCCTGGGCGAAGGTGGCGATGGTGTCGGCGCTGTCCAGGAGCACGCGGCGCTCTGCCAGCACCTCCCGCGCCTCCCCGGCGGCGCGCTCCAGCTGCTCCCGACGCGTGGACCAGGACCGTCACACCTGAAGGCCTCCCTGGCAGCGCGCACTTCTCGGGCCTCATCGGCGGCGTGCACAACGCCGACACGACCTTCCTCGAGAGCGGCGCGACTGCCAGTCCGGGCATCGAGTCGATGGCGGAAGTGGGGGGAACATCGACCCTCCGGGGTGAAGTCAACACTGCCCGGAACGCCGACCCGCCAACCGCCCTCTCCGTTCTCCAGGACAACATTAACTTCATCAGCCCGACCGCCACCAGAACCCTGAGCCACCGCTCTCTCACCACGGAGTTCCCGCGGGTCACGCTGACGACGATGATCGCTCCCAGCCACGACTGGTTCGTGGGCGTCTCCGGACTCCTGCTGCTCGACGCCTCGGGCCTGTGGCTGCGGTCGCACGAGGTCGACCTCTTCCCCTGGGATGCAGGCACGGAGGAGGGGGAGGACTTCTCACTCGGTCCCAGCGTCGACACCACTCCGCGGGGAGTGATCACGAGCATCCGCGGCACCGGCAAGTTCACCACCGAGCGGATCGCCAGCCTCACGTTCACGCTCCATTCGGTCCGGACGGAGCGCAGCCTGGCCGAGAACACCGGGCCGGGTGTCGACATCGGCGCACCGGTCGCGGCCGTGGCCGGCAGCGGCACGGTCACCTACACCCTGGGCGGCACGGACGCCGCCATGTTCGACCTCGTCTCCACGACGGGCCAGCTGCGGACGAAGACGGGCGTGACGTACGACTCTGACGTGAAGTCGACCCGCACGGTGACCGTTACCGCGACGGACACAGACGGCTTCGTCGTCACCACCGTGGACATCACGATCGAGAACGTCGAAGAGCCGCCCGTCATCAGCGGATCGGCCCAGGTCACCGTCAACGAGGGTCACACGGGCACGGTCGCCACGTACACGAAACGTGACCCCGAGGGCGAGTCCACCAACTGGGGCCGCTTCGGGGAGACCGCGGCACTCACCGGCGATGATGCGGACAAGTTCGAGTTCGACAAGACCAACGGCAGGCTCGCTTTCAAAGACCCGCCGGACTTCGAGGACGGCGGAGGACGCTATGAGGTCACCCTGAATGCGAACGACGGCTCATTGGATGGCGAGCTCGACATCGCCGTCAATGTCACGAACCTCGAGGAGAGCGGATCCCTGACGCTGGGAGCACAGCGGGGTGTCAACGGAGTGTCGCTGGAGGCGACACTGACCGACCCCGACATCGTCGCCACGCAGACGTGGAAGTGGCAGCGCTCATCGAGCATGTCGGGCCCGTGGACCGACATCACCAACACCAACGCCAGCAGCTACACGCCGGACGCCGACGACGTCAGCCAGTACCTGCGCGCGCACGTCACCTACACGGACGGAAGCGGGACGGACGAGGTCACTCTCACGGCCGCCACCTCCTACCGGACCGTCAACGACTCCTCGGCGAACGAGCACCCTGTTCCCCCGGACCCGCTGCCCCAGGTCGACGATGTTCCCGAGAACGCTCGCGTCGGGAGGAACGTCGTGCGCATGGTGTTCACCGACCCGGAGAACGAGCGGCTCGTCTACTCGCTCGACTCGGACGAGTTCACGATCAACTCCAGCACGGGCCAGATCACAGTCAAGCAGGGAGCGGACCTCGACTACGAGACGACCACGAGCTACGCGGTTGACGTCCGTGCCACCGATCCCTTCGGGGCCGATGCCACGGCCACACTGGCGATCGGGATCAGCAACGTGAACGAGCCCCCGGAGGCTGTCGATGACGCTCCTTCCAGGTTCGACGAGGACACGTCGGTCACCATTGACGTGCTCGCTAACGACAGCGACCCGGAGAATGACGACCTGACCGTAACGTCGGTCACCCGGCCATCCAACGGCTCGGCAGTGCTGAACAGCGACGGCACGATCACCTACACCCCGAATGCCAACTATCACGGTTCCGACAGCTTCACCTACCGAGCCAGGGATACCGGCAACCTCAACTCCGACGTGGCGACGGTCGCCCTGACGATCGATGGCATGAACGACGCCCCGGCGTTCGCGTCAGCGACTGTCGAGCGCCGCCTGTCCGAGAGCGCCAGCCCCGGTACCGAAGTTGGCGCGCCGGTGACGGCGACGGACGCCGACGAGAGCGACACCCTCATGTACAGCCTCTCCGGAACGGACGCGGGCTCCTTCGACATCGGCCGTGAGTCAGGTCAAATCACGGTCGCCGCGGGGGTGACTTTCAACATCGCCACCCAGGACACCTACACAGTCACGGTCGAGGCGGACGACGGCAACGGTGGACAGGCGAGCATCGACGTGACCATCACGGTCACGACGGGGCCGGTCGGTCCGCCGGTCACCATCGGCGGTGGGGGCGGTGGTGGACCGTCCGGTCCCACCCCCAGCGAGGCTGACTTCGAGTGGACGGTGAAGCACGACCTCGAGGCCCTCGACAGCGGCAACGACGCCCCTACCGGTGTCTGGTCCGACGGCACGACCCTCTGGGTCGCCGACAACCCCGACGGCGCCGGCGACGGCGTCTACGCCTACGACCTCGAGACCGGCGAACGGGTGGAGGGACTGGAGTTCGAGCTTTCTCAGCAGAACCGCGCCCCCCGCGGGATTTGGTCGGATGGAGAGGGGATCGTGTGGGTCAGCGACAGCGGCCGCGATCGTCTCTTCGCCTACGACCTCGCCACCGGCGAGCGCCTCGAAGACCGCGACATCGTCCTTGACGATGCTAACGACGACCCACGGGATATCTGGTCCGACGGCACCACCCTGTGGGTGCTCGACGACCGCGACGATGCCGTCTACGCCTACGACCTGCCGAGCGGCGAGGGGCTGGGGCGGTATGCCCTCGACTCGAGGAACGCCCCGCCGCTCGGCTCAAGCCCCAGGCGCCTCTTCGCCTACCGCCTGCCGCTCATCGGCGAGGAGGGCGTGCCCGAGGACGCCGCCCTCGAGCGCGTCCACGAGGATGACTTCGCCAAGCTCTCCAACGCCAGCAACAACAGCCCCCGCGGCATCTGGTCCGACGGCGACGTCATGTACGTGGCCGATGAGAGCGACGGCAGGGTCTATACCTACAACATGCCCGACGCGATCGACGCGCGGCTCGCGTCGCTCACCCTCAGCGGCGTCGACATCGGCGAGTTCGCCCCCGGCCAGACCGACTACGAGGGAACACCGGCCGAGGGTACGACCGTAACCACGATCACGGCGGAGGCCATGCAGCGCCGCACCAACGTTGCCATCGACCGATCCGACGCCGACGAGGAGGCGGAGGGGCACCAGGTCGCCCTGGATGGCATTGACGCGATCACCGTCACGGTGACCTCGGCCGACGGTACCCGCAAAAGAACTTACCGCGTGCAACTCGAGACCCCAGAGGTGAACGTCGCGCTGGAAGCCGGCTGGAACTCCCTTGCGTGGCCCGGAACGGACGGCGCCTCGGTCGCTGAAGCGCTGGAGGAGGCCGGGCTAGCGGACAACGTGGTCGCGGTCTACCGGCGGGATGAGGCGGCCGGGACGTGGCTGGGCTAATTCCCCGGCCTGGACGACATCCCCGGCCTCAACACGCTTCACACCTTCAACACCGGTCAGACCTATTGGGTCGCCGGCGAGGAACCCGCCACCTGGACGGTTGAGCCTCACGAGGGCGACGCGCCGTAGTCATCGTTGCCCAGCTGCGCCGCCCTTTCGGACAGCAGGCCGGGAAGGTCGAGGGAGACAGCCAGCTCCAGCAGCGCGTAGAGATGCAGCGCGTTGGGACGCGTTCCGTGGCGCCAGCGCCTGACCGTGAGGGGGTTCGTGCCAAGACGGGAGGCGAACTCGGTCCAGGTCAGCCCCGACTCCTCCTTCAGGCGTTTCAGCCGCCGGGGGAAGTCCTCAGGGAAGGCATGGGCTTCGCGGTGGTGGTCCTTGCGCTGGCGAGGCATGGTTCAGACCTCCCCGCGTCCTGGCCGGACGCCATCCCCGAGGACCAGGTCGAGGCCGCCGGGAGTTCGTGCGGCGAGACGAATCAGAGAGAGCATCGCGCCACCGCAGGGTTCCGTCCCGTGACGCCAGCGCAGGACCTGCTTGGGGTCCACACCGAGGGCATCGGCGAAGCCGTTCCAGGAGAGCCCGCTGGCTTCCTTGAGCAGGAGGAGCCGCCTCACGAAGTCCTCCGGGAGCACTCCGCTCCCATAGGGGACCCGATGGCCGTGGATGGTCAGGCCTTGCGTCGCGACGGGGTGCTCAGCGGGGTAGCTAGGCGTTCTCACTGCGGTCCTCCAGTTCGAAGAGATCGTCGAAGTCGGTGATGCCGAGGGCGGCCTGCAGGCGGCGGCGGACGCATCCCGAGGGGGCTCGCCCCTGCGTGATCAGGGTGGAGAGGTAGCCGGGGCTGATGCCCGCCTCGCGAGCGAGCCAGGCCTGCGAGCGGTTGAGCGCCTCGAGGCGGCGCCAGAGGGCCTCTCGCCTGAGCCGGACTGCCAGTCGCCGCCTTTGCGCCATGTTCGCATCCTAACTTTCGATTAGGGTAAGATTGTAGTCAGCACCCCAGTGGCGGTCAAGAACGTACGTTCTTACCCTTGGCCGTCCCAAGAGGCAGGAGGCCGTCGGCGGGCATGGTCGAGGACCGGGGCTACAGGTGGAAGGAGAGCGGCGCCCGCATCCGCGAGGCGAGGACGAGGGTGGGCCTCACGCAGCGCGGGGTGAGCGAGCTGCTCGGCGTCAGCGGACATGCCGTCTGGTGCTGGGAAGCCGGCAAGACGAAACCCAGCAACGAGCACCTCGTCGAACTCGCCTCCCGCTTCGAGGTGAGCACGGACTGGCTCCTGGGACGGGAAGTGGTGGAGGAGGCGCTGCTTGAGGAGACGGAGGTCTCATTCCGGGACGCCGTGGCCAGCCTTCCCCGGGAAGACGTCGAGGAGATCCGGGACTTCATCGCGTTCGTGCGCGAGCAGCGACGCAGGAAGGGATAGACAGCGTGAACAGGGCGCGGGAACGGGGATCGGCGATGCGCCGGCAGCTGGGGCTGCGCGGCCAGGTCGACGCGGAGGCCGTCGCCAGGGGTCTGGGGCTGAGCATCCGGCGGCGGCCGCTCCATGTGCTTGAAGAGATGCGGATCGGGGACTACGTCGCCGTGGCCGACCGGCTGGAGTCCTGGTGGCAGCGCTGGGTCGTGGCGCACGCCATCGGCCACTGCGTCCTCCATCCCGGCAATCACCTCTGGATACGGCGGCACACCGACCTCGCGCACGGCTTCGAGCGGGAGGCGGAGGATTTTGCGCATGCCCTGCTCGTGGACCTTGAGGAGGCGGCCGCCGAGGGCCTCGTGAACTCGTGGGAGGTGGCGAAGCACTTTGGCGTTCCCGTCGACGTGCTGCGATTCGATGAGCTGCAGCACACGGCCTGACGCCGCTCAGTCGTCGTTCATCTTGTTTTCGAGAAGGCTCTCGTTCGATAATAGTGTGAAGCGCTGTTCTCACCGCCGCTAACAAGGAACCGCACGTTGCCTGACCGAAAGCCCCACGGCCACCTGATGGACTGCTCCGGGGGTTACCGCGCCTTCGTCCCGGCTCCGCCACCACCGCCCCTGTCCTGGGACGAGGGCCTCACCCTCAGCCTGTCTTCCGCCGACCGGGCCGTCGGCAGGCTCGCCGGCGAGGGACGGCGGCTACCCAACCCGCATCTGCTCATCCGCCCCTTCGTCCGCAAGGAGGCCGTCCTCTCAAGCCGCATTGAGGGCACGCAGGCGACCCTGGGGGAGCTGCTGGCGGCCGAGGCCGGGGCGGCCGTCGACCGCAGTCCCGACGACCTGCGCGAGGTGGGAAACTACGTCGTCGCTCTCGAGTACGGCCTAGAGCGGCTGGCGACGCTGCCCGTTTCGCTGCGGCTCGTGCGCGAGCTGCACGAGCACCTCATGCGGGGGGTGCGCGGGGACGTGGCGACGCCGGGCGAGTTCCGGCGCAGCCAGAACTGGATCGGACCGCCGCGCTGCACGGTGAACGACGCGACCTACGTCCCGCCCCCGCCCGATGAGCTGATGCCGTGCCTCGCCACCTGGGAGCGGTTCCTCCACGACGAGTCCCTGCCGCCGCTCGTGCACGCCGCCGTCGCCCACGCCCACTTCGAGGCGATCCACCCCTTCCTCGACGGCAATGGCCGCATCGGACGCCTCCTGATCACGCTCCTGCTGGTGGCGCGCGGCGTGCTGCCCTCGCCGCTCCTCTACCTGAGCGCCTACTTCGAGGCCACGCGCGAGGCTTACTACGCCCATCTCCTTGCTTTGACGGAGCGGGGAGCATGGGAGGAGTGGCTGACCTACTTCCTGCGGGGGGTGGCCCTCCAGGCGGAAGACGCCGTGCGGCGGATCGAGCAGATCGATGCGTTGCTCGCCCGCTGGAGGCACGACCTGGTGGGCAGCCGCTCAAGGCTGCCGGAGCGAACGCTCGACCTGCTCGCCGAGAACCCCTTCTGGACGGTGGGAGGTGTGGCCGAGCGGCTGGGGGTGGCCTTCACAACGGCCCAGAGGGGTATCGATCGGTTGGAGGCATCCGGCATCGTCACACGGGTGGGGGAGGCCCGCCGTAACCGTGTCTACTGCGCGGAAGCCATCCTGAACGTCCTGGAGCAGCCCTTCTCGCTGCAGGGAGCCTCTTCCCCAGCTACCTCCTGACGACTCCCTGCCGGTCGCGCAGGGACGCTTCCCGATTGAGGGCTTGGTCGAGGAGGGGAGAAGCGCCTTCGCCCCCGAGCGTCCCACGAGAGGCGTCTCGTCCCTCGCGCCCGGCGGGTGCCAGAGGGCGGCCGCCTCACGCACGCCGAGGACGCTGCGGCTCCCGAACAGTCCCGAGCCGGACGGATGCAGCCGCTCCGGGTCGGGGATAACAGGCCGCACCCGGCTCACCGTGAAGCGCGCCCCCAGGGGATGGTCGAAGTGGCGGTAGGCGGCGGCCACCCGGTCAAGCAGCTCCCGCGCCCGCCTGCGGTCCGTCTTGGGGTCCGTGGCGGGGAGGATGGCGGTCACCTGGATCTCCGCCTCGAAGGCGAGACGTGAGAGCTTCTCCTTGACGAGGGCCGGGTCGTGGACGCGGTTGCGGTTGCGCTGCCAGCGCTGCTTGGCCCAGCCGGCCAGGCCGAGGACGCCGACGATGCCCAGCCCCAGCAGGACCGTCTTCCAGAGCTCGCCCGCCTGCACCCACTGGTAGCCGCGCACGGCGCCGAGCACCGCCACCGCGAGCACGGCCATGGCCATGCCGTCGGTCGCGTGGTTGCGGCCCTGGCCGCCGGCTGCCGTCGGCTGCGGCTGGGGAGGGAGCGGCTGCTCGAAGGCTTTCTCCGCGTACCCCTGCGCCCAGCCCGGTCCCAGCGAGCGCATGCGCAGCTGGGTCACGACGCGTTCGCCCTGCCCCGGGGAGGAGAGCGCCCCGAGGAGGGCGATGAGGGGATCGGAGCCGGGGTCGAGGAGGTCGTCGTCGCGGAAGGTGCGGAGGGGGACGTAGTCAGGACCCTCCGAGCGCAGCGTCAGCGACCACGCCTGCTCCCCCTCGCGCAGGCGCAGGGGGTCGTCCACATGCGGCACATCGTCGATGACGGCCTGCGGGTAGTGGGCGGCGAGTTGGTTGCGCACGGCCTGCTGGTCGAGGCAGCGGGCCATGAGGGTGACGCCGTCGGCGTCGCCCGCCAGCTCGAGGGAGAAGGGTTCGGGGACGGCGATCGAGCCGAGCAGGTTCTCGACGCCGAGGAGGGTGCGCTCACCGCTGCGCGGGGGCGTCACCTCAAGGAGGACGGGTGGTTTGGGTTCGGGCCTGCGGGAGAGCAGGCGGAGGGGGTTGAGTTGCATAGGGTGGTTCCTTCCTATCGGTCTTCTTGCGCCTTTCCGGCTCCGCTGGGCTCCGACAGGCAGGAGCGACAGGCTCGCTCACCGGGCGGGCGCAGACGATCGAGTGTGGGAAACCAGGGCCCAATGGGTAACGTCCTGGAAGGGGGCTCGTTCGCGAGCCCCCTTGTAGGGCCTGCCGCTGCCGAGGCGGATGTGATGTCATGGGCGTGTACAGAGAAAAGAGGTAGGTGGCAAAACGCCGAATGGTCGAGAGAACCAGTCGGTACAGGGGAAACGGCCCCTACCGGACGTAGTCAGTAAGCGATTCGGTTCCGGGCCTGCTTCCACGGGGAATCGGCAAAATGCCTAGGCGGAAACTGACAAATGGCAACCCGAGAAACGGGGTGGGCGCGGAGAAGACCGCTGCGGAAGTCCCCGCTGGACCTGAGCGTGCGAACGGTCGGGAGCACCTCTCCACTCACGGAGGCAGGAGTCGGGAGCACCAGCGCCACGAACGGCTGGTGGCGTCGCTCCGGGACATGGTTGCGACAGAGAGCCGGGCGAAGGTGGCGGAGGCGCTGGGCGTCAGCTACTGCACGTTGGTACGAGCCGTCGATTCCGGGCGGCTGACCGCGCGCATGGCCGACGCGCTGGAGCGGCATCTGTTGGAGGTCGAGGGCTCGGCTAAGGCACCCGTGGGACCGAAGCAGAGGGGTGGTCTGGAAGAGCGTGTGGAGCAACTGGGAGGTGATGTGGCGAAGCTGCGCGCCCGCGTCGACACCATGCATGCCGTCGTCGGGGCACTGCAGGAGGACCAGGCTCGGACGCTACGGCAGTGGGAGGGCCGGCTGGCTCGAGTGGAAGCGCGACGGGTGGTGAGGAACGGGTCAGGAGCTGCGTCCACGCCCAGCGTGAAGGGCGCCGCGGAGGGCGTGCGAGAGCGACCGCAGGTGAAGCCGTCCAGGCGTCCCTACCCCCAGCTGGTGACCGTTGAGCCCGAGGAAGGTGAGGAGTTCATCTACGGTGAGGCGATGCTGGCCGTCACTGACTGGCGGGAGGCACGGAGGGCGCTCGATGAGGCGAGGCGGCGGCTGGATAAGCTCGATGCCCGCAAGCGGATGGTGGAGTTGGAGCTCAGGCTGGTCGGGGACCATGAGCTCACCCTGCCGCCGACCGTCTATCCCTGGGACCGCGCCGACCGGCGCGACGAGGTCTGGCGGCGGAAGCAGTCCCTGGAGGACCTGCGGTTGGAGCGCAACCGGGCGCTGCTCTGGCGCTGGATGCGGCGCGTGCTCACGCTCGGGCTGTGGTGGAAATAGACCCAGCAGGCCCGCCACGCGGACCTGCGCTGGTAACGGCGCCTCAGCCTTCCATTTCTCCCCCTCTCAAAGAAAACCCCAGCGTAGCCGTGGCGTGCAATCCCCACACGCGTGCGACCCGCCTAGCCGCGTCCGCTACTCATCGTCACAGGGGCGTCTTTGCCAGCCGGGTGTATGGCGCACGGAGCCGACGAGCTGGGCGACGAGTGCGTGATGGTTGAGCGGCGGCCACGGCCCCTCGTATCCCAGGCCGGCCTCAAGGATGTTCCGGTGAACCTCTTTGCCGCTGTACTCGAATGTGATCGAACCGTGGCCAATACCCCCGCCCAGCAGGAGCCGCACCGTCGGAAACTGCCCAGAGGGGAGGGGTGGTATCTCGCCCTCAGGGGGGTCCGGACGCCAGACGGACAGACCTTCTGGAACGGTGAAGACGAATCTGGCATCGCCGCCGAGACGGTAGAGGGTGCGGCCGTCTCCCGGTATGACTTCGCCGAACCCGATCTGGTGCACGTCGCGCGTGCATTCGTCGAGCTCAGCCGGGAACGCCCACCGCACAGGGATCTCGGATGTGGCCGGCACGGGGACGCTGACGAAGTTGCTGAGGCGGAAGCGGCCGCGCTTGCGCATGGTGAGGGCCGTGTCGTGGGTCGTCCACTCTTCACCCTCGAGGCGCGTGCTCAGGTAGAGCGCTCCATCCTTGGTGTGCTGCCAGACGGCGACCTCGACGATGTGAACCCCCTTCTCAACGGCGACGGTCTCGGTGGACGGCTCCTGGGCGAACGCGCCCATCATCGCACCGAGGGCGAGCGCCGCCACCAGGGCGGCGATGATGCCCAACTTGGGCATGGGGATCTCCTGCGCTCCTGGTTGGAGCGGGGGCAGTCTACCCCTGCCCCCTCCCCGCCACTGGCGACCGCCTGGACCGCGAGCGTCAGCCGAGACAGTGGGTGCAGCCCTGCGGTTCGGACGGGTCCAGCCGCAGCTCCATCTCCCCCGCGACGTTCTCCGCTTCCGCGAGCGTTTCGAACGGCCCTTCCCAGCGGCCGTTGCGGGGGGCGGCGTTCCACAGCCCGCGCTCCTCGCACCTGCTCGACCGAGCACGCGTCATGCCGGACCACCTCGGCCTCTTCCTCGACCTGGCGTCTCCATCCCGACATCAGCACGTACACGTCCGAAGTGTTCTATGAGGGCTGGCTGCACTCGCACCCCGACCGCGACCGCCTCGACCTCGAGGGCATCCCGCCCCTTTCCGGCACGGGCATCCGGTTCGTACCCGTCCAACATGCTGGCCAGTCGAGCGAGTCACCGGAGGAGGCCGAGGAGCTGGCGACCCTGGTTCGCACCCTCTTGGACGGCAACCCGACCTACATGGATGCCGAGGGCTCAGCCCGCTCGCTGGACGCTCAGGGCATCCTCGTCATCACGCCTTACAACGCTCAGGTCAAGGCCGTCAAGGACGCCCTCCCGGACTTCCGTATCGGTACCGTCGACAAGTTCCAGGGGCAGGAAGCTCCCATCTCCATCTACTCGATGGCGACCAGCTCCGCCGCCGACGCGCCTCGCGGCATGGAGTTCCTGTACAGCCTCAACCGCCTCAACGTCGCCACCAGCCGCGCCCAGTGCCTCGCCGTGGTCGTCGCCAGCCCCGACCTCATCCGCGTCCGCTGTCGCACCCCCCGCCAAATGCGTCTCGCCAACGCCCTCGTACGGCTGATCGAAGTGGAGGGGGAGGGCTAGCAAGAGGAGGCGCACGCCCACTAGGAATCCTCTGAGCAAGTAGGCTGGCGGCGGCGATTTGCTCCGGCAGCAGGTTGTATTGGACAAGGAGGGCCGCAGGGGAGGGGTCGGGGGAGGGCGGGGGCCTCTGTTGCCTTCCCGTCCCGCTTCGACGGGCGCGCGGAACGCACTGCTCCCCGGGTCAGGCGAGTTGGGGCTCGGCTCTGAGCAGGTTCGTCAAGCCCAGCAGCAGCGCCAGCCGCTCTCGGTTCTTCGCCAGACCGCGGTAGCGCACCTTGTCGTAGCCGAAGCGCCGCTTCACCGCGAGGAAGGGGTGCTCCACCTGCGCCCGCAGCGACGCCTTCTCCCGCTCCGCCCGCGCCGCCGCGCTCCCCGGCTCAAGCAGCCGCCTCCGGCCGGGCCGCATGGCCACCCGCCACTCGACCTCCGACCCCGCCTGCTCCGGGCGCTTCTCCACGCCCCGGTAGCCCGCGTCGCCGTACGCCTCCCGCTCCTCGCCGTGCAGCAGGCGGTGCGCCTCCGTCACGTCGGCCACGTTCGCCGCCGTCGCCCTCATGCTGTGCACCAGTCCGCTGTCGGCGTCCACGCCGATGTGCAGCTTCATGCCGAAATGCCACTCGTGCGCCCACTGTGGGTGGATGTCAGAGCACGCTGTCGACTCCGGCAGCATCGCCGGCGGGGGCGATGACAGCGAGGGTCAGGAGATGTCCCGCCGGACAGCTACCAATCGGTGAGTGCCACTGGCGTCCCGCCCTGTGCGGTATGCGCGCAGGGCGATCTCGCCTGCTGGGGAGCAGACCACGCGGGTTCACCAGCATCCCTCAGGGCAAATACTGCTCGGTCAGCGGGACCTGTGCATCGCGAGAAACGGGGGACCAGTGTGCAGGGGCGAGCGCCCAACTGCCGAGGTGCCACCGGAGCTCCAATAGGCCCGGCCCCCGCTCTTGTTCGGAACCGGCGGTACCCGCTGCTCATCCCTACAACGAGACCGCCCACCTGAACTCTCGTCGCGACCGGGCGACGCCAGTCTGGGAAAGGGGCAAGTGCCCCGTCGTCGGTGATCCCTGTTCGGCAGGCAGTGGTCCGGGTGCGTGAAGGGGGGATGGGGTAATTCCCTCCCCTGTTTCCTAAGATGGTGGTGTGCTGCGCCCACCGCTGCTGGTTGCCGTGGTTGCCGTTGCCCTCGCCTGCGGGGGCGAAGCCACGTCTCCTGCTCGGGGTGGGCCCACTCCCAGCCAGGCCCCCCCGACCCAACGGGCGGCGCTCCGTGAGGCGGAGAGGGCGCGCCATGATGTAGTGGCTGTGCTTAGCTCGCTGGATCGCGTCTCGGCCGAAGAAGCACTTCTTCTGAGTGAGACGCCTTTCTCGATCCAAGCCCGCGCCTTCCTTCTGGCTCTAACTGCGGCGTTGAACGCGCAGACGGTGCCAAGCGAGCGGAGAGTCACAGTTCATTCCGGAGCGCGCTTCCGTGTCCTAGGCGAGGGCGGGGAGGAGGGAACGCTGTTCCTCGTGACGATTGAAACACCGGGCGGTTTCAGAGCACTTCCTCTGCCCGGCGGAAACATGGTGAGTGGTCATGTCGTGCTCTGCCTCTTCGAGGAGGATGGAGAGGTCGAAGTGGACGTGGCAGCGCCCATCAGTGTGTGCCGGGCGAACCGGATGCGAACACTCCGCGGACAGGGCGGTGATGCCTTGAGGGGTTGTGGACCGTTGGCACGGGGATGTCCCCCATCCAGCCCGGGGAGGGCTCCTTGGAAGCGAGAGGCTCGCCCCTGGCTCCTCTGCCCGCCAAGTGCCACCCGCTTTAACGCGGGACACTCGCAGCGAATCTGAGTGGCACGTGTAATCGCTCCGAAGTGGCTGGATCGCCTGTGCATCGTAGCCAGTGGCGTACTGGCGGTGGTGGGCGGATTCCTGGTGGTGGTGGCAGCGGTCTTCTTCGCGTTGTGGCTCACAGACGAGTTGGGCCCGGGCGACATCCGCGTCGCCACTTTCGCGTGGCTGAGCCCGATTCTGCCGATCGTTGTCGCACAGAAGCTGCTGCCTTCCAAGCGACCTGCATTCCTGGTCACCAAGTACATGGTGGTGGGTGCAGTGCTCGTCGTTCCGGGATGGTGCATTTGGTTCTTGTTCTTCTTTGACGCGTCGTGACTCACCCCGGCGCTCCCGCGCGAGGGTGGGAGCCAAGCGAAGGGATAGGAGGGCGGCCGGGCGCCGGCACTGAGGACACCAGGGTACGCACCTCACCCTCTCCAGAGGTCAGTCAGCCTCTACCCTCCCGTAGTCGCGAGGTGTATTGGGGCACTGATTGAGGTGCAGCGCGACCGCGTTGACGGCCTCAGGTGAGGGCCTCAAAGTAGCAAAGGAGAAGCCGTCGCAGGAGTGGACAGGATGGACATTTGGCTTGCGGTTCTTGTCGGTCTCAGTCCGTTTCTGGTGGGGCTTGTCATGCTGGGTGTGGGGACGCACCATGCCCTGCGAAGAGCGAGGAGAATGCTCCGGCAACCTTCTAGATAGGGGCCTTAGTGCATGCGAGGCGAGACACGCGCGGCCCTGTTGGGGTTCTCGCAACGGTAGGCGGGCTCTCCCTGGGCTGGTCGGTGTGGGCGACGTCGTCGGGTTACATTCGCGAGGGAGCGAACAACTTCAACCTTGCCGTGGCAGCCGCTTCCTTCTTTCTGATCGCGGTACTGCTGGCAATAAGGACGGGCTCGGGGGAGTGGCCATGGCCTGCAGTTGTGCGAGCAGTGCGGGACAGACCGCTCGCTATTGTCTCAGGAGTGCTTGCCGCGGCTGGCGGCCTTTTCTTGGTGTGCTGGCTCGTAGTAGTGGCCTACGATTTCTACTGGCAACTGCACACTGGGATTGCCGGGCTTGTGCTCATCGTGGCGGCGCTGGCACTCCAGGGGCGCATGGTCGCGACATTTGCGCTGGTTGGAGCATGCCTCTTCCCCCTGCTCCTATTTTTTACGGATTCAACTTCTTGCGCGAGTAGCCTTATCGGACTCACCTTGCACTGGCGGCGGGGTGCGAAGTGCCCGGATAGGCCGTCGCAGGAGTACACAGGATGGACACTTGGCTTGCGGTTCTTGTCGGTCTCAGTCCGTTTCTGGTGGGGCTTGTCATTGGGCGCTGGTGGGCCCTGCCCCTTGCGGTAATAGCGTTCGCCCTCATCACCCTCATCGCCCTTGTCAGCCTGAGCGGGGAATCCAACAACCTGGGGACCGACCCAGCACACCCCTTGACCGTGGCAGGCCTGTTGTTCGTGCTTTTCGTGGTCTTCCCAGCCAGTACGGCCACTGTCGGGGTAACTGTGGGGGCAGTTATGCGCGACGCGCTTCGGACGGTGTGGAGGAGGCGCAGAGACCTGGGTTGATGAGAGGAACCGCCCCGGGGCGTGTTCCCAACGGATCACTCCATCGAGACCAGCCAGTTGAAAGTTCGCAGTACGGTACGCGTTGGCCTTAGGGGCGGGACAAACGCCGAGATCGCCGTCCGTCTCGGGCTCAGCCCCGACACAGTCAAGTCGCACATCGCCAGCATGCTCTCCAAGCTAAGCCTGGAGGACGGCCACCAGCTGGCGTCCCGCGTCTGGCGTCTGGCGTCTGGCGTCTGGCGTCTGGCGTCTGGCGTCAGAGCGTAGGCGCCTCCTAGTGTCCCGAGTCAGGAATGCGCTCTAGATATCCGGCGAGGTTGTCAAGGATCTGATCTGCGGTCTTGTGCCAGATGAAGGGCCTCGGATTCTCGTTCCAGCTGGCGACCCACATCTCCACTGAGCGGATCAACTCAGGCACGCTGTGGTGCGTGCCGCGCCGGAGCCACTTGCTGGTGAGCTCTGCAAACCAGCGCTCCACGAGGTTCATCCAGGAGCTGTAGGTTGGCGTGAAATGGAAGGTGAAGCGGGGATGGCGCTGGAGCCAGCGCTGGATGGCAGGCGTGCGGTGCGTGGAGACGTTGTCGAGCACGACATGCACCGCCAGCTCACGGGGAACGCTGCGGTCGATGAGGGTGAGGAACCGCTGGAACTCCCGCGCGCGGTGCCTGGGGGTCATCTCCGTGATCACGTGTCCCGAGGCGACATCGAGCGCCGCGTAGAGATTCGTCGTGCCATGACGGACGTAGTCGTGTGTCTGGCGGGCGGGGACGTTGGGCATCATCGGCAACATCGGAGCGGTGCGGTCAAGTGCCTGGACCTGGGTCTTCTCGTCCACACACAGCACAACGGCCGCGTCGGGCGGGTTGAGATAGAGCCCGGCCACGTCGCGGACCTTGTCGATGAACTGCGGGTCGGGCGACAGCTTGAAGGTCTCCACGAGGTGCGGCTTCAGGCCGAAGGCGCGCCAGATCCTGACGATCGCCGACTGCGACATCCCGAGCGCGGCTGCCATCGATCTGGTCGACCAGTGCGTCGCGTCGGAAGGCTGCTCCTCCAGCGTCTTGACGATCACCGCTTCCACCTGTGCATCGGTGATCGTGCGCGGCGCCCCGGGGCGCGGCTCATCCTGTAGCCCATCGAGCCGCCACTGCGCGAAGCGCCGGCGCCACTTGCCGACGGTGACCGGATGGCAATCGAGCGCCGCGGCGCTCGCCCTGTTCGATGTCCCCTCGGCCGCTGCAAGGACGATGCGACAGCGCAGCGCCAGCGCCTGGGCCGATGTTGGCCGGCGCGCCCACCGCTCCAGCGTCTCACGCTCCTCGTCGCTGAGTACGATCGTGACCGTCGGCCGTCCGATTCGGGTGCTATGACGCTCCAGAGTCTGCCCCATGGGGCAAAGCCCCCGCTGTGCCACACCATACCAGTTGTGTTGTGCTATTGCGACTCAGGACACTAGCAGGGTGCTGAAAAAGTCCGCAGCGGTCGTTTTGGGCTGATTTTGCGCCGGTTGCGAAATCGAAAAAGCCAATGTTTCCGGGTTCTACGAGAGACTGCCGGATGGGCAGTCAGACCCTCGGGCCCAGGATATGGATTTATCAGCACCCTGCTAGCAGGCTGCTGGCGCCTACGGCAGCCCTCGCATCCCTCGTCCGCAACGATGAGCTCGCCCTCGGGAGTGATGGGATGTTGCGGTCGTTGCGCACATCCTGCCGGACCTGCACCTCCGAGACCGGCAGGAGGTGTCGGGTAGCATAGGGCGACGCTGGGGATGCATTACATCCCCGCCAGTCGTCAGGTTGGAAGACAAGCAATGAAGGTCATCGTCGCTGTCGCCATCCTCGCCCTCATACTTCCTGTCGCGATGCCAGCCTCGCGCGCACACGCCTGCGTCTGTGCCCTTCCTGACCCTGACCACTACTCACAGGTCTTCGAGGGCACTATCACCCGGGCTTACACCAGTGGCAAGAAGATCGCGGAGGTCGAAGTTACGAAGGTCTACAAGGGCGCGCGTCATCCCATCAGGCACGGGGACTGGCGCAGCAGTCGTGACCTCGACCCCGAAGCTCCGATGACGTCGTGTGACCTGACATCGAGGTACATCGGCAAGGGCAGGACGTACATCTTCTTCTCGGACAGCGAGGATCCTGAGTTCGGCATCGGTTTCTGCACTTTCGCGCAGTACGGGATGGGGATGGGCGCCGAAGAGGCAGCCGAGCAGTTGGGCGATAACTGGCTGCCGCCGAGCGACGCCAATGCCGCCGAGACTTCCCCTACGCCCGCGCCGACGGCTTCGGCGCCTTTGGCCGGTACAGGAGTGGTGGCTGAAGAGGGTGGCTCACCTTGGTGGGCCCTGCTGTTGATTGCCGCAGGAGCACTGGCAATCGCAGGAACAGCAGCGGCTTACGTGCGCGACCGGACGCGTCGGTAGTACACCGGGCCATCGGCAGACTCTCAGGGGATTGGGCTGCCGACATGCGGCGTCGCTCTTTTCACCGGGGGAATTGGTGCTCAGCCTTCCTCGTGGGAGGGCCCCGCTTTGCTCGTGACAATTGGCACCGGGACCGTAGCGGCTGAGGGCGAGACGGTCACAACAGAGCCCCAGCCGGGCTGGAATCTTGGCGCTTGGGTCGAGGGCGAGGCAGGCGTCGCAGCTGTATTCGAGGCCCTTCCTCCGCTGGAGGTCGTCCACGCCTGGGATGCCGACGGGAACCGCTTCTGCTGGGCGGACTGCGAACCCTGGGGGCCCTTCGGCGACCTCGAGACACTCACTCCCGGCATGGAGCTCTGGCTCCTCCTAGGCGGCGAGCGTGGGATGGACGGACGCCGAGGCAAAGCAGTTCCGCGGATCCTTCCGCGGAGACGCTGGCACCCCCTTTGGCAGCCTGTCGCTCCTCAAACCCGGGATGGGGTTGTGGCCCTACATCCAGGCGGACCAGGAAGTGACGCGGACGCGACCACTCTTCCCGCAGAGCGGCCTGACTTCTCTCGAGGAGGGCTGGAATCTGGTTGCCTGGGCCGGTCATGACGGCGTGGCCGCGGAAGACGCCTTCAGGTCCCTTGGCACAGCCCTGAGCTTGGGGGCCACCTGGGAAGCTAGGTCCCGGCAGCTTCTGCACTACTCGGCGGGCGCGCCCGGGCGTGCTGGGGCACCACAAGAAATTCAGCGGGGTGCGAGCATCTGGGTCAAGGCCACCCACGCTCGGCATTGGCTCCAGCCAGGCAGCACACAAGTGACCGTCGAGGCCACTGGCGATGTATCTCACGAGGCTCAGCGTGTCGCAGCTGGTGAAGCCCAAGCGCTGGTCGTTCACTTCACGGAGTGCTATGGCCTGCTTGCACCGGGGGCGGTGTTCCCGCTGGCTGGGCACATCGCATCACTGGATGAGTTCTACTACCGGGGCACCGTCCACATCAAGGAGCCCCGCCCCCGTGTTATCCGGCACGAATACAGCCATGCACTTCAGGATTTCCTCGTCGAGATGGTCGACACAAGCCCCGCCTGGATCAGGGAAGGGGTGGCCAATCGGTGGTCGGCACTGTACTGCGACGCCACGGGGGAGAGGCCCTACTACGTTCACATTCGAGAAACGGTGCTTCCGAGCGCCAAGCGGACCCCCATTCCGCTCGAAGCGATGGAGGCGAGCCTCATCCTTGAGGACTACGCCGGACCAAACTACAGTGTCGCGCATCTGGCTATCGATTGGCACGACAAGGGTTCTGCCGCTCGGGGAGACGCTTTGGCGTAGCGCCCGCTCGACAACAGGGAGAACGTTTGTCCTGTCGGTGAGGTTAACGTCCTAGCGAAAAGCGGGTAGGGAAAAGCGCGACGCGGAACTCTAAGCTGACCCCATGACGCGACGAGCGAGGGGCCGCCCGCCTCATCCGGGCGTCCTCACCCCCGCCGAGCAGCGTGTGCTCAACGAACTGCGCGAGGGTGGAACCAACGCCGAGATCGCTGTGCGTATCGGTGTCAGTCCCGACGCCGTCAAGTACCACATCTCGAACATGCTAGGGACAGTCTGAACAAGTCGCATAGCGAGTGAGCAGATGCGATCATGGCGCGCGGACCGGAGAGGGAGGGCGCGCCCATGCATCAGCCGACGTTCGCCAGCGTGGAGTTCGAGCAGAAGAAGCGCAAGACGCGCCGTGAGTTGTTCCTCGAACGCATCGACGGCCTCGTGCCCTGGGATGAGTTGGAGGGGCGCATCGAGCCGCACTACCCGAAGGCGGGACGGGGACGGCGGCCCTACCCCCTGGCGGTGATGCTGCGCAGCCACTGCGTCCAGCTCTGCTACAACCTCAGCGACCCCGCCATGGAGGACCGCCTCTACGAAGCCGAGTCGGTGCGCCGCTTCTGCGGCCTCACCCTGACCGAGGCCATTCCCGACGAGAGCACCATCCTCCACTTCCGCCACCTGCTGGAGCGCCACGACCTGGGAACGAAGCTGTTCGAGACAATCAACGCCCACCTCGCCCGCCGCGGCCTGCGCCTGCGCGAGGGCACGATCGTGGACGCCAGCATCATCGCGGCGCCCTCGTCGACGAAGAACCGCCAGCGCGCGCGACCCGGAGATGCACCAGACGAAGAAGGGGAAGGAGTGGCACTTCGGCATGAAGCTGCACATCGGCGTGGACGCCGGCACGGGACTGGTGCACAGCATGAGGGCGACGGCGGCGAACGTTGCCGACGTGACGGAGGCGCACCGCCTGCTGCACGGCGAGGAGCGGGAGGCGTACGGCGACGCGGGCTACCAGGGCGTGGAGAAGCGTCCCGAGCAGGCGCGCGCGGAGGTCGCGTGGCGGGTGGCGCTGCGGCCCGGCCGGAGGCGGCTGCTTGAGCCGGGGAGCGCGGCGGCGCGGGCGGAGCGGGAGAAGGCGTCGCTGCGGGCGAAGGTGGAGCACCCCTTCCTCGCGGTGAAGCGGCGCTTCGGCTACGACAAGGTGCGCTACCGCGGTCTGGCGAAGAACCGGGAGCGGCTGGCGCTGCTGCTGGGCTTGACGAACCTGCTCAGAGCCGAGCCCCAACTCGCCTGACCAGGGGTGACGTGCGTCCCCCGCGCCCGTCGAAGCGGGACGGGAGGGCAAACGAGGCCCCCGACCTCCCCCGGCCCCCTCCCCTGCGGTCCTCCTTGTCCAATACAACCTGCCGTCGCCAGCAAATCGCCGCCGCCAGCCTACTTGCTCAGAGGATTCCTAGAGAAGTGGTTCGAGTACCTGGAGCAGGATAGCGACGCCGAGTGGGACGATGAGGACGACGACATTGACGACGCCCACCGCTTCTGGGAGCTGTTGCAGGGCGATCCAACCGCTGAGCGACAGGACCACGATCTCGGCCATTGCAGCCTTTGGATCACGGTGAGCGACGATGCTGCGTTGCCCAGCAAGGTTGGGTTGATGCGAAAGACGGGCATGCTGATCACTACGCGGCAGTCTGGCCTGATCCGGTTCCGCGGCATGCGCGACTTCATCGCCATCTGCCGTTTCGAGGGGGACGAGGGCAACGAGCTGCTCCGGAAGATGGAGAACCCGCGCCACGATCAGTTCGAGCCCGAGCGAATCGAGAACGACCCGAAGGAGCAGCAGCGCGGGCGCGCCGCGCTAAAGCGCATCAGCGATTGGATTCGCGAGGAGATTCGCAAGGTCGCTGCGCCAGATGTCCCCATGGAGGCGGGGCGGCTGTCGGAACTGGACCGACTGCTTCCCGACATAGCGCCCGAAGAACCCTTCGGCGACGACTCGGGGGACGGCGACGAGCGAGAGCCTTCGTTCGGGAGCGCCCCCGTTGTGAAGCTCAAGCCCCGTCGCCGACCGCCCGCGCCTGTACCGTCGGATCCCGATGAGCACGACGAGGATCCCGACGAAGATACGGAGGTCACTACGACCAACGAAGGCGCGGGCAACGGTGGTGGCGGAGACGGGGAGCCGCAACCGCCGTCGCAGAAACGGCGGCGCCTTCCGATCGATGATCTTCGGCTCGTGCCTGTTAGTGGAGACGCCAACCGCTACCGCGTCAGCTTCCGCGCCAAGGAGTCCGGAGTGGCGGATATCGTCCTGGCGGAAGCCGGCGACTCGACGCTTGTCTCCCGCGACGATGTGCAGGCCTGGTACGAAGGGGCGCCATTCTCGCTAACTGGCGTCGAGCTGGAGACCGCCGACCGCGTCGAGTTCGAGATCACGGCAGGTTCGCCATTAGGCGAGCGCGCGTGGGTCATATCGGCGATGGTGCCGGAGATGCCGTGAGATACGACCCGAACAAGGCGTACTTGTACCCGGTGCTGCGCCCAAACAGCACGGACTACCCGCGCGCTGAGTTCGAGGCCGAGCCGGACCCGGAACGCATCGAGCACACCACTGCCGTGCGCGTCAGCGCTGATTTCAACCTCAGCGACCCGGACCTGCTACGGCTTATCGAGGGCGGTGCGGCGCAGTACGTGCTGCTCGTGCGCGCCGCTGCCACGCACCACCGCTCTTCGCACCGTTCCGGCGAGCCGGCGATCGAGGTTCGGTTCGAGAGCGGGCAACTTTCCGGCCGCACCGAGATCCGCGGTTTGGTCGTCGCCGTCCGCGATCTGTCGGGGTTCCACGCCGAGGGATGGCACGAAGACTACGCCGGCATGACCTTCGACCTCCACGCCGGCAATGTGCTCGCCGAGGACGAGCCGCGCGAGTATTTCATCGACAACGCGGAAGAGGCACCTGTCGGGTCGATCTTCCAGGTGCAGCCGTCCACCCTGCTGCTGGATGGAAGGTGGAACTGCGACCTCGCCGGCGATCGCGTGGCGCTGCGCATGTCCGAGGGCGACTATCGCGCGCTTCATGGACACCCGCAGCCGGGTCAACGGCAGTCCGGACGCTATGTACGTCATGAATGCCGTCTACCTGCCCGCCCTCGTCCACGTGCTGCAAGAGGCTGACCACGGCGAGGAGGAGTACAGCGATCTTCGCTGGTACCGCTCGCTCGACGCACGGCTTGAGGAGTGCGATCGCCCCGGTCTGGGGCGGGGGCGGGATCGGCTCGACGATGCTCAACGGCTGCTGGACCAGCCATTCGCTCACCTCCCGCTGTTGGCCGGTGACGCATGACGCGGGTCCACTACTTTACGCAAGCTATGGTCGAAGAGTTGCGCTCCGCCGTCCCGAGCCACCTCGCCTGGTATTACGACCCGGGCAGCAGCGGGCTGCCCACTCCGCAGCCCCCAGAGGCTTGGCGCGAGGCGAAGATCGAGGTCGAGCCGCTGGCCCCCGGGTTGCAGCCCGGAATCAAGCACGACGCGCAGAACGCGCTCGCCGTGTACGAGACCCTGCACAAGCTGACGCCGCAACAGGCCTCCGACGAGCGCTTCTGGACGTACGTCAGTCACGTCGAGTGCGCCGACTATGTCCGGGAACGGTGGCTCGCCAAGCAGCCGGACGACCGGGAGCGCGCCGCGGCCCGAGCGCGCAATCACTTCTTCGCCCGCGATGCTCGCGCCCTGATCCGCGACCACGGCGTGTCGCGGCTGTGGTGGCTGGGGGGCATCGCCTGCGAGGCGTATCCCGAAGACGGCGCTGTTCCTCGAGGTCGTACTGCACCGCCAGGACGTACGCTCCGCGCTGATCGAACGCCCGTCCGTGTCGATGAACCGTGGCGTGCTGCGCGGCATCTTCGACGTGATGCGCGACCAGTGGGAAGGCGACAAGGCCCTCTTCAAGCGCGAGACATTCCGCGCTTGGATGGTGGCACTCAACCGTCGGGGCGGCGTCGTTCTGCTGGACGCGCTGCCGCCCGATCCGCTCGACCGCCTGCTGCGGGAGGAGGCCGACCGCGCACTGGAGGGGGCGTGACCGACAACCTAACCCCCGAGGACCGCTCGCGCTGCATGTCGAACATCCGCTCGCAGGGCATGAAGCCGGAGCGCGCCGTGCGGTCGATCGTGCATCGCGCAGGCTACCGGTTCCGGCTCCATCGGCGTGATCTTCCGGGCAAGCCCAACCTAGTGCTACCCCGCTACCGCGCCGTCATCTTCGTCAACGGCTGCTTCTGGCACTGGCACCCTGAGCCCGCGTGTCCGATCGCAGGCCTGCCCAAGTCCAACTTGGACTACTGGCGGCCGAAGCTGGCCCGCACGCGTGAACGCGATCGCGAGCATGAGTCAGCGCTCACCGGCCTCGGGTGGCGGGTGCTCACGGTCTGGGAGTGCGAACTCCGCGACCTCGAAGCAGCATCCGACACCATTCTCTCGTTCATCGGGTCCGCCTCGGCAGCCTAAGCGTCCCTCCCGATGCCACTTCGACCGGGAGTAGCGGCAACAAGTAGGGGCCGTTTGCATATCGACGAGAGGACCACGGCGCCCCAGAGGCGTCCCCCCTGCTCCTGCTCTAGCGTGTGCTATCACCGAGCAGTTGCGACAGGGCTGCCGCGCCTGCTCGAAGATCGACTCGAGCCGGGCGCCCTACTCTCGGGTTCGTACCTCCAGCGTGACACCTCACCGTAAATATCGGTATTTATTGACATCATCCGACGTATCCAAGATCATGAGTCCATGAGCAGGAACGCAGCAGACGAGATTGTTGACCTCGTGCGCGAGGCCGGGCTAGTTCGCCCACGCGACCTTGAATCCGCGGGCATTCCGGGAGGTTCCCTCGCTCAGTTGGCGAGTAGAGGCCTCCTGGCGAGAGTGGGTCGTGGCCTCTATGCGGTGCCTGGCGCCGTACCGAGTGAGCACCGCTCACTCGCTGAGGTCTCGAAGCGGACGCCCCGGGGGGTGATCTGCCTACTCTCGGCACTGCGCTTCCACGGGCTCACTACCCAGGCGCCGCCCGAGGTCTGGCTGGCGATCGGCCCGAAGGACCGGGCGCCGAGGCCGGACGGCGTCCGCCTGCGGATCGTGCGCGTCTCGGGTGAGGCGCGCGACGCCGGCGTCGAGACGCACGTCGTCGAGGGCGTACCCGTCCGTGTCTACGGCGTGGCGAAGACGGTCGCGGACTGCTTCAAGTTCAGGAACAAGATCGGCATCGACATCGCCGTCGAGGCCCTGCGCGACTGCCTCGAACAGCGCCGCTGCACCACAGACCAACTCTCCGACTTCGCTCGTGTGTGCCGCGTGTCGCGCGTCATGCAGCCATACATGGAGGCGCTCGCTTGAGTCCCGAGCGGCCGCGGAACCTTGCTGCCTCGGTCCGCCAGCGTCTACTCAATCGAGCTCGCGAGCGCCGCGAGGACTTCAACTATCTGCTGACCCGCTATGCGAACGAGCGCCTGCTGTTCCGCCTGGCGGAGTCGACCCATCGCGACCAGTTCATCCTCAAGGGGCAACCCTGTTCGAGCTCTGGCAAGACGCCGTGCATCGCGCCACGCGCGATGTGGACCTGCTCGGCTTCGGCGAGCCGGCCGTGAAGCGGATGCAGGCGACGTTCCGGGATCTGTGCACACTCGACGTGGAGCCCGACGGTTTCCAGTTCTTGGCCGGGTCGGTGCGCGCGGAGCGCATCCGCGACGGTCAGGCGTACGGCGGTGTCCGCGTTCGCCTGGCTGCTGACCTCGACGGAGCCCGGATCGCCATCCAGGTAGACATCGGCTTCGGAGACGCCGTGACTCCCGGTGTCGTCGAGGCTGAATTCCCCACGCTCCTTGACTTTCCCGCACCGCGACTGAGGACGTACCCGCGCGAGACGGTCGTGGCCGAGAAGTTCGAGGCGATGGTTCGCCTGGGTATCGCGAACACCCGGATGAAGGACTTCTATGACCTCTGGGCGATGGCCACGATGCTCGAGTTCCGTCGGGAGCCGCTGGCGGCAGCGCTGGCTGCTACCTTCCAGCGTCGCGGAACTACCCTGCCGCTCGAGCCGCCTGTGGCCCTGCGTCCGGAGTTCAGCGCTGACGCGGGTAAGCTGACGCAATGGTCGGCCTTCTCGGAGCGCATCGAAGTCTCTCCGGCCGTGAGTCTCAAGTCCGTCACCGAGGTGTTACGGGTCTTTCTACTAAGGCCGGTAAGGCCGGCCGCGGCTGTGGCCCGCGGCGAGCCCTTTGAAGAGGGCTGGCCACCGGGAGGGGACTGGCGGTCCCCCTCGCCGGTGCAGCGGGCCTAGACGTCATACGGAAGGATCGCCCCGAATGCTCACCGACTGGTTGACCGGACACATCGCCAATGCCGTCGCACAGGCGAGATTCGCCGACGTACACAACAACCGCCTCAGTGCCTCACAAGTCCGGGAACTGTACGAGGGCAAGCAACGGTATCCGCTCTCATCGACGGACGCGATCACCGTGCGGCAACCCGAACTGGACCACCTAACACACGAGCTGGCGCTCATGCTTGGAAGCTTCAGATCGCCGACTTCGGATTTGGTTGGCAACGGCCTCTACTCGCTGACCGGCTCGTTGGCTTCGCCGCGGCTGCCCTCCTGCGAGGCCTACGCCAAGATCCTCGTCCTTGCCGCCTCACGAATAGGCGCCGAGCGAGTGGCGGAGTTGCTCAATGGCTGGATTCAAGGCAATGGCGTTCGCGCCTTTGTATGCGTCTTGCTCAAGGGCCTCCTGACCGACGGGAAGCTGCGACCGGTGGCGGGCATGGAGCTCGACACGCTCTCCAGTAACGGCGACCACTTGCCCCGTTCGCTGCGCCTAGATCCGCGTGAGCACTGGCACGAGCAGTTCACAGGACGGGCGATGATATCCCTCGAATACGAGACCGTTCCCGGGCTGTACGACCCGGAAGTCGTGCGCGGCAACCCTCCAATCCCCGAACCTGCCAGACCACTGTATCCGGAGTTGGCCGGCGTTTCGGCCGAGAGCTTCTGCCGCGCGATCTCACTGGAGACCAACAATCAGGTGGACTGGTTCATTCCCTGGCATGACTACGGCGACGTGGAGGCCTTCTTCCTCAACCCCGGCTTCTCGAGTGAACGCAAGGATGCGAGCAACTCGTCCACCGTGTCGGTTTCAGAAGAGCAAGTGCGCAAGAGTTTGCACACACTTGGTTCGTTGCAGGAGCGGCCTGAGCTGGACTTGCCCATCGCCAGGTGGCGGAAGTCGAAGGCTTCGCCAGCCACTAGCGAGCAACTGGTGGAGCTTCGCATAGCCCTGGAGTCGACTCTATTGAGCGATGACGTAGGTACGAGCGAAAAGCGGCATCGCCTTGCCACCCGGGGAGCGTGGCTCCTGGGCGAAACCCTTGAAAAGCGTGAGACTTACTTCAAGACGCTCAGGGAGGTGTACGGCTATGCGTCCAGTGTGATACATGGCGGGACACCCAGGGCAAGAGGAGAGCGTGATCTTGCGGAGGACATCGCAGCGGCGCAGGACCTTTGTCGCGACGCCATCTTGCGGTTGGCCGCAGCCGACAAGATGCCTGACAGCGACGACTGGTCCGCTTTGATCCTCGGTGGGCAAGGAGTCACCCTGGCGCCGGGGCCAGCCGCCGAAGCGGAAGGTTCACGCTAACGATGTTGACCCTGGGGAGGTGGGTTCCGAGCTACGAGTGTTGCCGACCCGCCTCAACCTAGCGGCGGATGTCCCGCTCGCTGACGGTCGCGCGAACACGAACAGGTCCTGGGCAACAGAAAAGCCCGTACACATGGACGGGACCGGGGGACACCGCCGCCCTTCAGCGATGTCCCCCGGTCGTGTCTAGCGGGTCGCTGCCGCGAACGCGCCCTCCTGCTCCTGCTCCAGCGCCCACTCGAAGAGCGAGAGCGTCGGAGCTTCGTTCCGACGCTTGCGCGGCGGCTCTTCGGGCTCCCCGGCCATGAACTCCGCCCACGAGAACAACGACCGCTGGTGCTCGGGATCCTCCTCGAGGAGGTCGTCCGCACCCGCCCCGATGGCGACGGGCTCCGCCGCGACCGGATCCGGCTCAGGCGCGGCCCAGCCTTCGTCGACCAGCAGCGCCTCGGCCTCGGCCGCGACCTGCCGGGCCTGCTCGAAGACCGACTCGACCGAGCCGCCGTCGTCGTCTCCGGCGACGATCTTCCTGGCGAGCGCCAGCATGAGGTCGTCGCCATCGTCACCGTAGGCGGCGAGGCCGTCCTCGGGCAACTCGCCCTCGACGGCCAGCGACGACTGGAGCTTCTGCGCCACGAGCTTGAGGGCGTCTGCCCGCAGGGTGTTCCGGTAGGCCATGAACACGACCTGGACGGGCTCGGTCTGGCAGATGCGCCAGAAGCGCCGTGACGCCTGCCGCATGGTGTAAGCGGGGTAGTCCGGCTCGAACCGCAGAGGGGCAGGCAAGAAAGAGAAGTCAGTTGCCTTCTGGTGCCTCGTCGCTCTTGACGATCAGCGGCGTGATGGCGGGCAGGCCGTCGGCGAACAGCTCCCGGAAGCTCTCGTTGGCGAACTCCGGCGCCCCGAGGAGGTAGGAGACCCACTCACCCCCGTGCAGGGTGTAGAGGGCGCTGACGCCCCGCCCGGCGGCGCAGGCTACGAGGTCCTCAACACTGCCGCCCTCGTAGACGACGAGGCTGAAGCCCTCTCCGACCTCGCCGCGCAGGCACTGCGGCCACGGCGCCCCAGCGGCTTCAAGGTCATCCCCGAAGGGGTCCGCCGAGGGCGGTCCGTTGCTCGCGGCGACCAGCGCCGTCATGAGCGGGAGCCCGTCGGCGAAGAGCTCCCTGAACGCGCGGTTCACGAACTCCGGCGCGCCGAGGAGGTAGGAGACGTAGACGCCCTCGTGCAGGGCGTAGAAGGCCACGATCTCCCGGCTCTCCGCGCAGGCGGCGAGTTCGTCGACGCTGCCCCCCGCGAAGACGACGAGGCTGAAGCCCTCGGAGACGGCGCCGCGCAGGCAGTGCGGCCAGGGATCGCGGGCCGGGTCCCAGCCCGTCTCGGGGAGGCGCACGCGGTAGCTCTTCCTGCGGCTGTCGTCGGCCGAGGTCACCGTGACGGTGATCGCCTCGACTCCCTCGAGCGCCACCTGGTGGCCCTCGGCCTCCTCGTCGGCGTCGGGCGGGTCGATCTTGACCTCGGTGCGGCGCTGCATGGCCTCGGCCTCGACCGTCGTCTCCGTCACGCCCTCACCCACGACTGCCGCATACTCGTCCCGGCCAGGGGAGAACTCGCCGATGTCGACGCCGCTGAGGGAGAGGAAGGCGAGGCTTGCGTCGATGGCGTCGGGCATGTTGTAGGTGTAGACCTTGCCGTCGCTCGCGTCGGCGACGTACATCACCTCGCCGTCGGACCAGATGCCGCGCGGGCTATTGTTGCTGGCCTTCGACAGTTCCCTGGACTCTCCGAACTCCTCGTCGCGGACGCGCTCGAGCTCCTTCTCGTCCGCATCGGCGTCCTCTGCGTCCGCGGCCTCCGCTTCCTCGGGAAGGAGGGGCAGCCGGTAGGCGAAGAGGCGCTTGGCGCCGTGGTCCGAGACCCAGAACGTAACGCCGTCCGACCAGAGGCCGCGGGGGTCGCCGTTGTCGCTGTCGAGGGCGTGCTCGGCGAGCAGCTCGCCGCTCATGAGGTCGTAGGCGAAGAGGGCGTCGTCGCGGCCATCCAGCACCCACATCGTCTCGCCGCCGGACCAGATGCCGCGCGGGTCGTCGTTATCGGGGTGCAGTGCGAGGTCGGAGTCGGGGAGCCGCTCGCCGCTGGCGAGGTCGTGTGCAAAGAGCTTGTCCCGGCCACTGTCGGAGACCCAGATCACCGTGCCGTCCGACCAGAGGCCGCGGGGCGCGCGGTTGCGCTCGTCGAGCTCGAACTCGCGCTCCTCGACGCGTTCGCCCGTCTCGAGATCGTAGGCGTAGACGCCGTCGCCGGCGCCGGCGGGGTTGTTGGCCACCCACAGCGTCTCGCGGTCCGACCAGACGCCGGTGGCGGCGGCGTTGGCGGCGTCGAGCGCCTCGATGTCGTGCTTCACCGTCCACTCAAAATCGAACTCGCTGGGCGAGGGACCCGAGGGGCCGCCGCCGCCCGTGGGGCCGGGGCCGGGCGTGGGGCCGGGCCCGGGCGTGGGGCCGGGGCCGGGCGTGGGGCCGGGCCCAGGCGTGGGGCCGGGCCCAGGCGTGGGGCCGGGGCCGGGCGTGGGGCGGGCCGTGACGGTGATGGTCACAGCAACGGTCGCCCTGCCGCCGTTGCCGTCGTCGGCGGTGACAGTGAGCTCGTACGTGTCCCGGGTGGCACCGACGAACGTGGTCCCCGCGCCCACCGTGATCTGGCCGCCGGTTCGGTCGATCTCGAACGAGAAGGCGTCCGTGCCCGAGAGTGTGTACGTGAGCGCGTCGTTCTCGTCCACGTCCATCGCCGTCACGGGCACGCCAACCGGGTCTCCTTCCTGGGCGTTGACGGAGACCGAACGCTCGGCGGTGTCCGCCGGGAACTGCGGGGCGTCGTTCACCGGATCGATGGTGACGGCGACCGTGGCCTGCCCGGAGCTGAGGCTGCCGTCCGAGACGCTGTAGGTGAAGCTGTCCGCCCCGTGGTAGTTGGCTCGGGGCGTGTAGGTAATGCTGCCGTCGCTCTTCGCCGTGGCCGAGCCATTGGACGGCCGGGTGACCGACGTAACGGTCAGGTCGTCGTTCTCGGGGTCGCTGTCGTTGTGGAGCACGTCGATCGTGACCGACGTGTCCTCGTTGAAGCTGCGAGGGGCGTCGTCGCGAGCCTCGGGCGGTTCGTTCACATCACTGATCCCGATCGTGAGCGTGGCCGTGGCATCGGCCCCGAAGGGATCGGCGGCAATGACATCGACCACGTAGCTCGTGGTTGCCTCGTAGTCGAGGTCCGCTCCCTGTTTCACCGTGATCTGGCCCGTGCCGGGGTTGATCGCGAACTCGTCCGAGTCGAGCGAGTAGGTGAGCCGTTCGTTCTCCGGGTCGGTGAACACCACGCGCACGACGTTCCTCCCGGCGCGAGCGTTCTCCGGGACATCGGTGACCTGGGGCAGCGGGTGCGGCGGAACAGGGCGCTCGTTCGCCGACGAGTCGTTGACCGTCCGGTAGGAGGTGGCGGCCGTGAGGGTGACCTCGTCCGTCCCGCTCCCGTCCGTGTAGGTGACGTGCGCGCGCAGGTACTGGTTGATGTCATCGGCGCCCGGTGTATAGCTGCTGGCGTTGGTGTTGCCGATGTCCGTCCACGGGCCCGACGTGCTCGATGAGCGCTGCCACTTCCACGTCTGCGTGGCGACGATGTCGGGGTCCGTCAGCGTTGCCTCTAGTTGCTCGCCGTTGACGCCCTGCTGCGCTCTCAGCGTCAGGGATCCGCTCTCCTCGACGTTGGTGACATGGACGACGATGTCGAGAGCGCCATCCAGCGCCCCATCGTTCGCGTTCAGGGTGACCTCATAGCGGGCACCGCCGTCCTCGAAGTCGGGCGGGCTCGCGAACGTGAGCCTGCCGTTGGTCTTGTCGAACGCAAAGGCGGCGCTATCGGCGGCGCTGAGCACCGCGCTGCTACCGACGGGCCCCCAGTTCGTGGCATCACCAGAATCGGGATCGCTCTTCCGGTAGTCGGCAAGGCGACCCGTGTGGCCCTCTTCGACGTTGATCACGGTGTCGCCGCTGACCACCGGCGGGTCGTTCACGTCCGTCACCGTGACGACGACGTCCAGGCTGCCCGTCATGCTGCCGTCCGAGGCACGTAACGTCACCTCATACGTGTTGTCGCGGCCTGCCTCGAAGTCGGGGACTGACTTGAAGCTCAGGTCGCCGTTGTCGAAGTCGAAGTGGGTCCGGTCGGCCCCGGTCACGGTCAGCCAGCTCGCCCTGTCCCCCGCGTCCTCGTCGTTGGCGGTGTACCGTCCCACGTAGGCGGTGCTGTTCTCCTCGATGCTGGGGCTGGCATCCCCACTCACCCGGGGAGGGTCGTTCCGGTTGGTCACGTTGACCGTCACCGCGATGGTGTCGCTCTTGCCGTAGCGATCGGTTGCGGTGACGGTGAGTTCCATGGAGCTCTTCGTCTCGTAGTCCAGGGCCACGCCCGTTCGCACCTCACCCACCGAGGCGTTCGGTATGGCGAAGGACGCCGCATCCGCGCCGCTGAGCGCGTAGGTCATCGCGTCGCCGTCGGGGTCCGTGGCCTGAACCGTGGTGATGACCGTCGAGACGCGGATGTCCTCGGCCACTTCGTGGACGCTGGTCTCGTCCGCGAACGCCGGCGCCTCGTTGGGGATGATCTGCAGGATCCGGTCCGAGCCGCCGCCGTTCGAGGTGGAGACGTAGAGGGCGCCGTCGGGGCCGAGCATGGGAGTGCGCAGCCGCCCGTAGGTGTTGCGGATATTGGGCACGACCACCTCGCCGACAAAGGCGCCGTCGCCCGTGAACTCGAAGAGGCGAAGCGAGCGGTCCTTCAGCGAAGCCACCGCCAGCCGCCCCTCCCAGTCGCCCCACCGGTCGCCCGCAAGGAAGATGCCCCCGCTCATGGCCAGCGTCGGGCTCCCGGTCGCCCATTTCGCCTCGATGGCGCCGGGGAACTTGACCAGGTCGGTCATGGCGACGCTCTCGTTGTAGCCGGGCACGGGATCCCAGCCGTAGTTGCCACCCGCCGTCACGAGGTTGATCTCGTCGTCGAAGGTCGGGCCGTGCTCCACCACCCACATCTGACTGGTGCCGGGACGCAGGGCCAGCCCCTGGACGTTGCGGTGGCCGTAGCTGTACACGCGTGAAGCAGATGGGTTGCCCGGCACCGCGGCGCCCGTCGACGCATTCACGCGGAGGACCTTGCCGCCCAGGGAATCGAGGTCCTGGGGCACCGTGCCCATGGCCGCGTCACCGGTGCCGATCCAGAGGTAGCCGTCGTCGCCGAACCGCAGCCGGCACCCGCTGTGCCGCCCTGACCCTCCTGGAAGGCCGCCCACCAAGGGATCCGCCACCCGGGTGGCCTGGGTGTAGGTGCTGTTCAGGGTCCACGCGATCACCTGCACCTCGGGCCCGGTGTGCGCCTGGCACGTGTAGAACCGCCGGTTGGAGGAGAACCGGGGATCGACGGCGATCGCCATCAACCCCGCCTCCCCGCGGGCGAAGAGGTCGCTGAAGTCGGCCGTCACCGTCTGGACGGTGCCGTCCGCGAGCCGGCTCTTCAGGCTTCCACCGCGTTCGCTGAACAGCATCGTGCCGTCGGGCGTGAAGGCGATCCCCCAGGGGATGCTGAGGCCTGAGACGAGCGTGACCACGGAAAGGCTCGGCGCGGGCTCCCGCTCCCCGACCATCTGCTCCGACACGGCCTGCGCCGTCTTGCCCGACCCTTCCCCATCGCTGTAGGTGACGGTGGCCCTCAGGTACTGGCCCTGGTCACTGGAGCCCGGCCGGTAGTTCGCCTGCGTCCCGCCACTGATCGCCGCCCAGGTGGTCTTGTCCGTGGAGCGGTGCCAGCTCCACGTCGTCGAATGCATCGAGCCGTCGGGATCACTCAGCGTGGCCCGCATCAGGGTGCCGACCTTCGGTTCGGCCGCGGACAGCGTGACGGTTCCGGCATCGTCGCCGTTCGTGATGTCGATGTTCACGGCGGTGACCACTGAGCCTTCCATATCCGTCGCGGTGACCGTCACCTCGTAGTGATCACGGGTCTCGTAGTCGAAGCTGGTGCTGGTCCCCAGCTGGCCCGTCGAGGAGACGAGGTCGAACATGGCGGCGTCCGGACCGCCCAGCGTGTAGGTGACCGTGCCGCTGCCGGCCACGGCCGTGACCGGCTCGCCGATGTCGACACCCGGCCCGGTGTTCTCGACGAGGCTGCGCGTGGTCTCGACCGACTGGAGCGTGAAGGTGAGGCCGGCGATCCGCTCGGTGGTGAACTTGCCCGTGCCGCGGATGCTCGTGATGACACCGCGCGTGGTGTCGACGCTGGGTTCGAGCGAGAAGTCGTCGCCCTCCTCGGTGCCGGCATCCCAGGGATAGAGCGGCAGCTCGTGCGAGCGCAGCCAGAGACCGGAGGCGTTGAGCAGCGGCAGACCGGAGACGCCGACGAACCAGTCGTGGCTGGGCGCGATCATCGTCGTCAGCGTGACTCGCGGAAACTCTGTCGTGAGCATGCGATTGCTCAGGGTTCTGGTGGCGGTTGGGCTGATGGATCCGGTGCTGCCCTCGAGGACGGAGAGGGCAGTTGGTGGGTCGGCGTTCCTCGCGCTATTGACTTCGCCCCGCAGGGTCGACGTTCCCCCGGTTTCCGCCATCGACTCGACACCGGGACTGGCCCTCCCGCCGCTCTCGAGGAAGGTCACGCCGGCGTTGTGGACGCCGCCGATCAGGCGCGAGAAGTGCGCGCCCGAGGGCCTGCCCTCGGGTGTCACGGCGGTCCTCCAGGCGCCCTGGAAGCGGATGCTGTAGGTCGCCCGCGACGGGAACGGCGCGACGGGGTCGCTCGCCGCCGGCGTGAGCGACAGGTCTTCATCGGTGCGCGTCACCGTGACCCTGTAGATCCGCGTCGTGGTCCCGTCCTCGGCCGTGACCCGCACCCGGATCACGTTCTCCCCGACCGACAGGTCGGCCTGGAAGCCGTTCGCGTTATCGGCGTCGGCGTCGCTGAGGGCGGCGTCGTCGCCGTCGAGGTACGCGACCGTGGCGTCGCCGTCGCTCCGCGCCGCCTCGACCGTGACCCGCCGCACCGTGTACCCCACGGCCGCCGCGTACTCGGTCGTCTCGCTCGCGAACGCGGGCGCCAGCCGCACCCCGGGCAGCTGCAGGCCGCTGAGCCTGGCATCCTCCGAGGGGAGGGTCTGGCCGGTGCCGCTGGCCGACCAGAGGCCCGCGCCGACCGTGTTCACCGCCCGCACCTGCACGTCGTAGCCGGCGCCGTCCTCGAGGCCGGTGATGGTTGCGCGGAGGGGGTCGCCGGGGGTCCATGTGACAGGGGCGGGAGACCACCGGGCGGCGCTCTTGTCCGCGGCGTCGCTGCGGATGTACTGCATGGCATAGGAGCTGATGGCCGCGCCGACGCCGACGGCGGGCGCGCTCCACTCGACCGTGAGACTGCGCCGGCCCCCGCTCACCGTCTCGACCGCCGGCGCCCCCGGCACCGTGCGCGGGGTTCCCGCGGACGTCGCCGACCAGTCGCCCGCCCCGACCCGGTTGACCGACCGCACCTGCACGTCGTAGGAGACGCCGTTGCTCAGTCCCGTGAGCCTGTGTTCGAGCGCGCCTGACGTCCACGCGCCGGCGGCGGGAGTCCAGTTGGCGTCCACGGTCTCGTCGGCGCTGGTCGCGATGGAGCGCACGTCGTAGGAGGTGATCGCCGCCCCGCCGTCGTGGGCCGGCGCCGTCCAGGACAGCTTCAGCGCGCCGTTGCCGGGTTCGACCTGCGTAATCGCGGGCGCCTCCGGCGCGACCGCCTCGGTCGCCGCCGCCAGGCTCTCCGACCAGGGACCGGCTCCGGCCTCGTTGACCGCCCGCAGCTGCAGTTCGTAGCGTCCGCCCGCGGCCAACCCCTCGAGCTGATACGACGGCGATCCCGAGGACCAGACTCCGGTCCGCTCCGTCCACTCGCCGCCCTCCGCCTGACCCGCCGCGTCGCTGCGCCGGTAGCGCAGGTCGTAGGAGCTGACGTCCGTCGCCCCGCTATCGACCTGCGGCCGCCAGACGACCAGGATCGCACGGTCGCGGGGCTGCGACGCGAGCAGCTCGGCGAAGCCCGGCCTGTCGCCGTGGCCGTAGGCGGTCAGCTTCCAGGAATGGAGTGTTGCGGGACCAACGACGCCCTCGTTGACGATCTCCAGGGTCCATTCGCCGGCCGCGCTCTCGCCCAGGTGCTTGGCCGAACCGAAGCGCGGCGTCGCCTTCACCCAGGGCTCGATCGTACCCCCGATGGTGAGCGGAAAGACGAGCGTGGACGTCTCCCCGCTGGGAGAGGTCAGCTTGATCCGCAGATGCCGGTAGTAGCGGTGACTGACTTCGAGTTCGACGGCGATGAACTCAACGAAGTCCACATAGGGATCGAGCGTGATGCTGCTGCTACCGGTCTGGCCACTGCCAAACACGATCTGCGCGTTGGAGGTCGCGCTGAGCTCGCGCCAGGCGGGCGGGCTGGTCCAGTCGTCGGCCAGGGCCATCGCCGCCCCGGCGTCGACCACGCCGAAGCCGTAGGCGTGGCTGAACCAGTAGCGCTCGTCGGTCGAGCCGTACTTCAGCGCGCCCTCGTCCCATTGGCTATGACCGGGGTCGTTACGGCGCGCCGAGCCGGCCAGGATCAGCTTCAGGTCGCGCCAGCTCAGGTCGGGATGGGCGGCGCGCAGCAGCGCCGCCACCCCGGCGACAATCGGCGCCGTGGCCGAGGTCCCGCCGAAGATATGTGTGTAGCGGTTGGAGTTGGCAGTCGTGGTGATTCGCGGGAGGAAGCTGAAACCGCCGGGCGAGGAGGGAGCGCAGACCCAGAGGTTGGCGCCCAGCTCCGAGTAGCCCGACCGCGCGTCTTGGTAATCGACGGCGCAGGCCGCCGTGATCCCGTAGTGATTCGCCTTTGAGTCATAGTTGGCGCTGTCGCCAAAAGCAGAGCCGTTGCCGGCGGCCCAGACGTAGAAAACGCCCTTGCCGCCGTAGCCTTCCTGCACCCCGCGCTCGACCGCCATTTCCCAGAGCCTCCCCGCGTAGTGGTACTGGCCATTGTCCGCGAACCCATAGCTGTGGTTCGAGACCGCGACCTCCGCCATCCGGTGCACCAGCGCGTCGATCCGATCCGCCGCGGTGCCGAGCAGGGCGCGGTAGCCGTAGAGCGTAGCTCTGGGCGCGATTCCGCGAACGCCGAGGGCGTTGTCGCGGGCGCCGATCACGCCGGCCACATACGTGGCATGCCAGTCGGTCCTGGTATCCCAGGGCATGTCCGGCGTGTAGTCGTGACTGCCCTCCAGGCTGATGTTTGCGCTCAGGTCTTCGTGATCGAGGTAGAGCCCATCGTCGACCACGGCCACGTTGACGCCCGCGCCCTTGTTGGTCGCCCAGATCTCCTCGACATTGATGTCCTGCCCCGCTCCACGATCGTACTGCCCGGTGTTGTTGAGGTACCACTGGCAGCCGTACAGGGGGTCGCTCTGTGAGGAGCCGCGGTCCAGGCAGTCCCGCTCCTGCTCTCTCGTCTCCGGATCGAGCAGGGCCGTGAGCGTGTACGCCTCTGTCTGATCGTCGCTCATCGTCACGCGCAGGTGGTAGACGCCCGCGTCCAGGCGGATCATGCTCACGGCGCTGGCTGGGCCCCATCTAGAGAAGCCGCAGCCTATCCCCCGCGTGACGCTGATCCTGACGGGGTTCCCGTCCGCGTCGGACAGCGCCATGTTGAGCCGGAACTGCGCGCGGTCGAATTTGAGGGCGCATAGCTCCACATCGCCAAGCGTGGGCACGCTGAGGCTGAAGTAGTCCTGGTCGGCGGCCGGTTCGATCCGGCCGGCCGCCGGCAGGCCGAACCTGAGCGGGGCCGCGCCGGCGACCGAGTCGCCGGGATCGCCCGCCGCCGCCGTGTAGAGGATGTAGGGCCCGCGCACGCTGAGGTTAAAGCCAGTGACGCGGACGTAGTAGGTGCCCGCCTCCAGTTGAGCGCGAAGGTTGAATCCGAGGTCGTTGCCTGGTAAGCCGCTGTCGTCGCTGATGTGGATCGGGTTGTCGTCGGCGTCGAGTAGCCCGCCCACAGTGTCGGTCGCGCCGATCGACATCACCCAGAGGTCGGTGGCTTCGGTCAGCACAATCTTAAATCGGTCGACCCAACCGGACCGGACCAGGCGGGCGGGCGTCAGCGAGCCCAGCTCGACCGTCTTCGGGGTGCTGCTGCCCACGGCCTGCACCGCGACGGCGTGCAGCCGGTAGTCGACGGGGGCTGCGCCCTGTTGGCCGCGAACGATCACGTAGTAGGTTCCGGCGTCAACTACTTCGCGCAGGGAGAAGTTGCGCGGATTGGGCGGCAGCTGGCCGTCGCCATTCGACTGCAACACCGTGGCGCCGCGGGTCAGTTCGCCCGCGGTATCTGCCTCGCCCGTCGTATAGAGCCACAGATCGGTCTGCTCTTGGAGGACGATCCTGAAGCGGTCCTCGTCGTCGCTAGTGTCGATCCGCCCCGGGAGTGACCTACCCAGCGCCAGCTTCGTGGCCGTCGATGGCGTCCCGCCGTGGTCGCTGGTCGACGCCGATGTCGTGGCGGACCACGCGCCGGGATCGACGCTGTTGACCGCCCGCAGCTGTACGTCGTAGGCGACCCCGTCCAGCAGTTCCGCGAGCGTGTAGCTGAGTTCGCCATCGCTCCAGATGCGCGTCACGAGCGTCCAGTGCTGGTCGGCCTTGTCCGTCGCGGCGCTCTCGATGTAGTGCAGGTCGTAGGACGTGATCGGCGAGTCGCCGTCGCTCGCCGGCGCGGTCCAGCCGACGCTGAGCGAGTTCGTCGTGGCCGTCAGCATGATCCCGGTCGGCGCCGCCGGCACGGCCTGGGCGCGCGCCTCATTGGCCACCAGCGCGCAGGCAATGATGACCGCGAACGCGACCCAAGCTCTCATCGCAGCGTGATCTGCGATCGCCAGTTGGGACTGGCGATCAGCACGCCGTCCTGCTCGGCCAGCGCGTTGGCCAGCTCCAGCGAGGCCCAGCCGGGCTCGGTCGCAACCAGGAAGGCGTTGTCGGCGAAGGCCTGCGCCGTGACGCGGTCCGGCTTGATCGCGTTGGCCGAAAAGAAGCGGTTGATCCGGGTTTCGTCCCAACCCGGATCGAGCACCAGCAGCACACCGCCGGGCAGCGTCATGAGCGATCCACCTTCATTTCGGAAGACCGGCGGCCCGCCCTCGGCGTGCCGCGCGCGGCGCTCGACGATGCTCTCGCGCCCGTCGTCGTGCAGGACCACATCGTCCTTGGCGTTCGCGCTGCTGCGCTGCAGGACGAGGTGGGGCTGGAGGCGGGCGCGCCTCGTGAGGTCGCCGTCCCGCCAGGTGTAGGGCACGCCCGCGTCAGCGCCCGTCGGTGCCGGCTTGGAGACGGTTGTCGCGTTCCCGGCCGGATCGGCGGGCGCCTGCCGGGCGCCGCCTCTCGGCGCGCGGGCCCGGCCGGGCGCGGCGGGCCGCTCTGTCCCTGCGGTCCCCGCCGGCGTGCCCGAGGCGCCGGCCTCCGGGGACGGAGTGGTGGCGGTCGCCGTAGCTGGAGCAGGGGTGGTCGCCGCGGCTGGAGGAGGGGTGGTCGCCGTGGCCGGACTGGTGGCGGTCGCCGTGGCCGGACTGGTGGCGGTCGCCGTGACGGGAGCGGTGGCGGTCGCCGTGGCCGGACTGGTGGCGCTCGCCGTGGCCTGACTGGTGGCGGTCGCCGGCTGTGAGCGCGCCCCGACCGCGGCCTCTGTCGCGATTACGGCAGGGCTGGCGGTCTCCATGGTCGCGGGGCTGCCCGCGTGCGCCGTGGCCGCCGCCCGCTCCGCCCCGGGAGCGCCCGCGACTGCCGTGCCCGCGGGCGCTGGGGCGCCCGCATGGGGCTCGCGCACTCCGCCCTCTCCACAAGCGAGGAGGACCGCCGCCCACACCGCCAGCAGCACAAGCGCCGACCCGCCCGCCTCCCGGGCAGGCCAGCGCCACGCCGGCCGAAGACGGCGTGGGATCGGCGGCCGACGCCCGCTGAGAAGTGCTCGCATCCCGTGCATCGGCCATAGGAAGCGCGGGGCGCGGGGAGGGTGTCAATGGGATAATCAGGCTTGGTCAACAGCGCCGAATCCCGCCTTGCGGCGACGCCAGCCGGTGGCTCGCCGGCCTCGATCCGGCCGGGGAGCACAGGCTCCGTGCCAGCGACGACCCTTAGTCCGTGGCGGCGAGTGAGTCGGGGTGCGCTCGCGCTGGCCGCGCGGGGGACTGGGCCTGCTGGAGGATCCAGCGGCGGAAGGCCTGGACCTCGGGCTTGCGCCGGGAGCTCGCGGTGGTGATCAGGCAGCAGCGCTCGGGGGCGTCGGCCTGCTGCTCCAGCACGGGGACGAGCGTCCCGCTCGCGAGCTCGTCGGCAATCAGCGCGGGCCGGCCGATGGCGGCCCCGAGCCCCTGGGCGGCGGCCTGGACCACCATGCTGTAGAGGCGGAAGCCCGAGGCCCCCGAGAGGTCAGGCGCGGGCTCGTTCTGGCAGGCGGACCAGTAGATCCAGTCGCTGTCCCAGCCCAGGTCGTAGAGCAGGGGCCAGCCCTCCAGGCCGGCCGCGCTCGCGGGCCGCCCGCGCGCCGCGAGCAGGGCCGGGCTGCAGACCGGGAACAGCTGCTCCTCGAAGAGCGTCTCCTCGATCAGCGTGTCGACGCGCCGCATGACCGGGTGCGGCGCCGCGGTCGCGCCGGTGTAGGCGATCCAGGCGTCGAAGTCGTGGCCGCCGGGGTCGACCCCGCGGTGGTTGGTCTCCAGCTCGATGACGATGCCGGGATGGGCCGCCTCGAGCGCCGCCAGCCTCGGCAGCAGCCATTTCTCGGCGACCGCCTCGACCGAGACGATGCGGACGCGGCGCGGCTGGCGGCTGTGGCGCTCGGAGACGCCGTGGAACTCGGCGAGGATGCGCTGCACTTCCGTCAGGTAGGTGCGGCCCCGGGGATTGAGGAGCACGCCCCGCTGGCGGCGTTCGAAGAGCGGGGCCTCGAGATGCTCTTCGAGGGCGCGCACGCGGTAGGCGACGGCCGCCGCCGTGACGCCCAGCTCGGCCGCGGCCTTGGCGAAGCTCTCGTGGCGGGCCGCCGCCTCGAAGAAACGCAGGCTCTCAAGCGGGGGCAGGCGGGACACGGTCTCGAGTCTTCATACAGGGGTCGTCCTCCGGGGACGGCACGATGCTGGCGCATTGTGGCATGGCAAGCTGGAGGGGAGCCGTGCCCCTATGCACAAATTTGTTTATGCCATTGACGCTCATCACGGGCGTCCTGTCCGATCGTGAGAGGAAGAGGGACGGCGCGCCCTGCGGCGGCGAGGCCCTCAGCCGCGGAGGAGGTGTTCTCTTGAGCCCTGGTGGCGCCATCGTCGTACGGAGCCACCCCGCCCGCTCCGCCAATCCTCGGCGTTTCGAGGCGGGCCGGGCCGTCGCCCATCCGGCGCTGCGGGAGCAGGCACGCGGGACGAGGGAGCCTGCCGCCAGCCCCGGGGCCGCAGGCGTGACGCGGGCTCATCCACGGGCCCGACCCTTCCCCCTCACCCGCCCAGCCAGCGCGACCGCTCCGCCGCGCCAGTCACGTGCCCCCGACGCTCAGCACACCCGTGAGGGACGACATGCCTGTCCGCAGGAGAAGAGGCCGGGACGCACGGAGGATCGAGCGCCTGGATGGCCTGGCGACCGCTCGGCCCGGGGGGCGGTCGCCCCTCATGGCCTTCGCAGCCCTGGGCGTCGTGGCGGGGCTGGCCGCGCTGGTCACGGCGCTGGTGCTGCTGGTCGCGGACTGCGCGACGGGTTAGACGGGAAGCGGAACCCCGCACGCAACGGAACGGCCGCCCGCCGCCGCCGGAGGCGGCGACGCGGACGGGCGCACCGGTAGGAAGAGGGCGTTCACCATGGCACGCGTCGCGCCGTTCCGGGGTCTGCGATACGACGCTGAGGCGGCCGGCGACTGGGGAGCGCTGCTCGGACCGCCGTACGACATCGTCGACGCAGCCCGGACGGCGACGCTGAGGTCGGCGAGCCCGTATCAGATCGCACACATCGAGACCGCCACCGGCGAGAGCGAGATCGCGAAGGCGGCCCGGCGGCTGTCGGACTGGCGGGAACAGGGCATCATCGTCCGGGACGGGCAACCCTCGTTCTATCTCCACGAACACCACTTCGTGGCCGGCGGCCGCGCCCGCACGCGCCGCGCCATCTTCGGCGCGGTCGAGCTGTCGGACTGGGGCGAGGCGGGCGTGATGGGCCACGAGCGCACCATGCCGGGGCCGCGCGCAACGCGAACGGCCCTGCGCTCGCTCGTGGGGGCCGACGTCTCGCCGCTGCTGGCCTTCGTGCCCGACCGTCAGGGCGTCCTGGCAGACCTCATCGCAGCCGCCCGCCTGCAGCCGCCCACGAACGCGGGTGTCGATCCGGGCGGGGACGAGCACACCCTGCGCGTGATGTACGATGCGGCCGACGTGGCCGCGATCGAGTCAGCGTTCGGATCACAGCGCGTCTACATGGGTGATGGTCATCATCGCTACGAGTCCGCGCTTGCCTCGAGGGACGACCGGGCCGCTTCAGGCAGCGTCCTGATGGGCATCGTCTGCGCCGGCGACCCGGCCCTGGCCGTCGGGGCGACGCACCGTGTCGTGCACGCGCCCGCTCCGCCCCGGCTGAGAGAGCGGCTCGCGGCTGCATTCGTCGTCCGCGAGGTAGCTGCCGGTGCGCTGCAGGCGGCTCTCCCGGACGGCAGCGCGACGTTCGCACTCGTCACGGCGGACGGCGCGTACACGCTCGAACCGACGGAAGACGCGCGTGCCGCCATACCGGCTTCGGCCCCGCCCACGTGGCGGGCGCTTGCGCCCGCCCTCCTGCAGGAGGCCGTGCTGGAGCCGATCTTCGGCATCGACGCGCAGGCGCTCGCGGGCGGTGACGCCGTGAGCTACACGCACGACCCGCGGGAAGCGCTGGATGCCGTGCGGCGCGGCGCGGCGCAGGCGGCCTTCATCCTGCCCGCGCCGACGTTGCAGGACGTGATCGACACCGCCGACGGCGGCGGCTTCATGCCTCAGAAGTCCACCTACTTCGTCCCGAAACTGCCCACCGGCATCGTGCTGCATGCGTTTGACTGAGCCTCCGCCCGCCCTCGCATCGACTGCCCCGGGGAGCCGCGAGATGACCACCCCCTTCGTCAAGCCGGCCGACCGTGACCGCACGCGGACGCAGGCCCCGGCTGCGGGACCCGGCGCGTGGCGCGCGGGCGCCCGCGCGCCACGATGAGCGGGCGCCGTGGGTTGATGCGGGCCGGAGCGCTCGCCGTGGCGGCGGCTCTCGCCGCGCTGGTCCTCACCGGCTGCGGGCCGCTGTTTCCCGATGTCGAGGACTGGATCGCCGACTCCGACAAGCTCGCACGGCGTTTCGACGAGCGCCTCGAGGAGCTGCGGGAGTGCCTGGAGGAGGACGGCTGCGGCGAGCTGCTCGACTCGCAGGAGAGCGTCTTCGCCATGTGCTCGTGGGTGGCGTCGCGGGGCGAGCTGGCGCCGGAGGGGTTCGAGGCGGCGGAGTGGGAGCGCTTCGACGGGCTCTGTGAGGGCCTGGAGGGGGTGCTGACGATGCCAGAGACTAACGCGCTGCGGCGCATCGAGGAGCTGCGGCTGGAGACGGACCGCATCCGCGAGGGCATCCGCGACGACATCGAACCGCGGGAGCGGGAAGAGGCGGAGCGGGGCGGGGATTAGGGGCGCGGCGGCGGCGCTGCGCCCGCAGCCCGCGCCGCGTGAGCGGGGGCGAGCGAGCCCGCACGCGTGAGCGGGCGCTTGGTCATGAGACGCTGGCACGACCGCACCCGGAGACCGGTCGTGAGGCCACCGCGCGTGCTGTCGTGGGCTCCCGCGTTCATGCGGCCCGGCGTCCCGCGAGGGCGAGACCGGACTCCGCTGGAGAGCGCGTCCGCGACGCGGGGGCCACGTGCGGCGCTCCTTGACCAAAGACGCTTATGTCATTGACACACTGAGTGCGCGTCCGGTTCGCTTGTCCCACTCGGAGGAGTAGCAACCCGCCGGACCAGCCGGCGGGGACGCTTTCTCACGCACCGGAGGCGTTCGCATGGCGCTCGACCGCTCCACGCCGCAGCGGGCCGTCCGGCCCACTCCGACGCCCGCAGCCGCAGCGGCGGCGACGTGCTTACCCCCTTACTTTCTCTGCACGGCAGACGTCAGCCGGACCCCGTCGTCCGCCATGCGGCCCTGACCGTGCGCGACGGCCTCGCCCCGGACAGCCTTCCGCCGGGCATCGCGCCGTTTCCGGTTGACGCCTGCGCATCGGACGGGCCGCGTCCCATGCCCCCCACAGGCACGAGGAGGAGCGATGACGGCCCGCGCCGGTAGACGACGGCTCCCCATCCTGCTCGCCGCTATCGCGGCTCTTCTTGTGTTCATTGCCGTGGACGCCGTATCCAGTCCCGTGCGGGCCCAGAATCAGTCCACGGATGCATCGCTGAAATCGCTCAGCCTCAGCGACATCACACTGGATCCCACATTCTCCGCCGCGACCACCTCCTACACCGACTACGACGTGGAGAGCAGCGTTACTTCCACCACGGTGACGGCGGAAACGACGGATACGAACGCGACTGCGGTGATCAAGATCAACGGCGTGGAAGATGAGGACGGGACGGTGGACCTCGTCGCGGGCTACAACGTCATCACCGTGGAGGTCACTGCGCAGGACGGAACGACGACGCGGACCTATACCGTCACCGTTCTTCGGGCACAGCCCCAGGACACATGCACGTCCGGCTCCGAAACCATAACCTCCCTGCTGTCCCGGCTGGACGCGGAATTGATCGATGCTTCAGCAGACCCAAACGTCTATGTTGTTGAGACTGCAGGATATAGAGCGGATCAAGGAGATCTCAGTCCCGCGGGATTCAACTACCCCGCCGCGTTCGGCCCCTGGTACACGGTTGAGAATCTTCGATTTCACCAAGAGGGCGCACCCGGCAGCGTTGCAGTGGGAACATTGATACTCGAGGTGCGCGGCGCCGTGACTTCTGTCACGGGTCAGGACGCTGACCAAGCACACGTTCTGCCAGCGGATGCCGACATCACCCTTCATCTGGAAGGGGATGACTTTACCTGGTCCGCTTCGCTGGACGATGCAGTTAGAACCAATGCCGCTTGCGTCAAAAAGGATGGTAGTACAAGGCGGGATTGCAGGGTTGGTGAGACTAAGACGGAGAAATACGATTGGGATGGCACCCAGCTGCCGCGGCTTGCAGGCGGCGAGAAGATCATCGTCCGTCTGAGGTACGAGGCGCCGCGGCCGGGCAAGCCCGGAAGGCCGTTGGTGACGGCGCCGGAGGGCAAGTCCGGGGTGCTGGTGGTGAATTGGGGCGCCTGCGAGAACGACCCGAAGGTGCGCGGCTACGAGGTGCACCTGTCCCCTGCCCCCGGCCAGATGGGGGCCACCGGGGCGACCAAGGTCACGGGCGGCTCGACCACGCGCCTGCCGGTGCTGCTGCTTGAGCCGGACACCGCCTACGACGTGAGAGTGCGGGCGCGCACATACCTTGCCTCGGGCCCCTGGTCGGAAACGGTGCGTGCCAAGACCAATCCACTCATGAACTCGGGGACGAACAATCCCGTGGTTACGCTGGACCTCGACGGCGTCGCGAAAGTCAAGGTGGGAGACAGGCTGTACAAGCGGCTCAAGGTGACGGGGATGGACAACCTGCACGCCGGCGCGTTCTCTTCTGATCCCCACCATGACGTGGAGTTCCGGGTGCTGGGCGGCATCCATGACTCGTACGTGTACGAGGACCTCACGCGCGGCTATGGAGACGGCGCCTTCTACGCCGGCGCCCTGACCATCGGCGAGGACGGGGAGGTGTACCACAACTTCGGGTACGAGGTGATTGCCACGGGCCTGATCAATGAAGGAGTGCCGCAATATGGGCCGTTGTACCTCTGGCTGGAGAGAACGACGGGCGTTGTCCAGATCGGTAGCACAGCCAGTTCACGCGCAACGGCGCTGTGCGTGGAGATCTCCGACGACTCGAACACGGTCCCGACGGACCGCGAGTGCCCGCCGAGCAACACGGACAGGTCGGCGGGCCACGCGGGGGACCGGCTGACGGGCCGCTTCGTGAACGTTCCGCAGTCCCACGACGGTGAGAGCGAGTTCACCGTGCGGCTTGCCTTCGTCGAGGACGTGGGCATCAGCCCAACCTCTCTGCGCGAGGACGCGCTCGCGGCGACCGGGGGCGCGGTCACCCGGGTGCAGCGGGTGGACGACCGCAGCGACCTGTTCGAGATCACGGTGGAGCCGGACTCCGACGAGGACGTGACGATCACGCTGTCGTCGAGTGGGGACTGCGGCGAATCCGGAGCGGTCTGCACCCAGGAGGAGGACCCCAGGAAGCTTTACAACAGCCCGACGGCGACGGTGGCCGGTCCCATCCTGACGGCGAGCTTCCAGGGTCTGCCGTCGCAGCACGACGGGGAGACGGCGTTCAGCTTCAGGATTGCGTTCAGCGACGAGATAGCGACCGATGCAGCGGAGTTCCGGGACCACAGCGTGGAGGTGTGGGGCGGCGAGGTGACGCGGGCTGAGCCGGTGGGCCAGCGGCGCGACCTCTGGGAAGTCGAGGTCGAGCCGGCCTCGGAGGACATGGTGATGGTCTCGCTCAAGCTGACGCAGTCCTGCGCTGCCACGGGCGCGGTGTGCACGGCGGGCGGGCGGCTCCTGTCGGTGATCCCCGCAACGATGGTGCCCGGCCCGGCGACGTGGCCGGTGCGGGTCACCGGCGAGGCGCGGGTGGGGCAAACCCTGACCGCGGACTCGTCGAACCTCTCCGAGCGGTACGGCGTGCAGGTCACCTCCATGACCTACCGGTGGCTGGCCAATGGCGCCCGCGTACCGGGGGCCAACGCCCGAACCTACAAGCCGGACGACGACAAGCAGGGCAAGAGAATCAGCGTGATGGCGACCTACACCGACGACCGGGGCAACGAGGAGACGGTGATCAGCGCGCCCACGGAGCCGCTGGCGGCCAGGGACCGCATCAGGCGCGCCACGGGCCTGCCGCTGATAAGCGGCCGGGCGCTGGTGGGGCATACGCTGACGGCGGACAAATCGCTCATCATCGACCCTAACGGCCTGGAGAATGCCGTCTTCCACTACTTCTGGGAGGCGGACGACGACAGCATCCCGGATGCGACCGACTCTACGTACACGCCGGTGGAAGCCGACGTGGGCAAGGAAATCACTTTCATAGTGGCTTGGGTTGACGACGCGGGCCACGGACAGACCATGACCAGCCAGCCCACGATGCCGGTGATGACGGCGGAGGCCGCGGCGGCGGTGGAGTTCCGCAAGAGCCTCAGGTATGTGGCGAATGCCGACGGGTCGGTGACCCTGCACTGGAACGCGCCCGACGACGAGGTGACCGGCTACCGGATATTGCGCGGCCGCCATTCGCTGGGCGAGCACGATGTCCTGGTGTACGTGGAGGACACGGGCAGCGCGGCGACCACCTTCACCGACGCCGATGTGGTTGCCGGGGTGCCGCACAGCTACCGCGTGCAGGCGATCAGGGACGGGGAGCTGGGTGAGAGAACCAAATCCTTCAAGACCAAGGTCTTTCCGCTGCAGAAGGCAACCAACAGCCCGGCCACCGGCGCGCCCGCCATCGGCGGAACGGCGCAGGTGGGGGAGACGCTGACGGCGGACATCTCCGGCATCGCCGACGAGGACGGGCTGGAGAACGTGACCAAGGACTATCTGTGGGCTGCAATCGGCAGCAGCGGCGTAATCGGGGCCAAGTACGCCTACCAGTGGCTGGTCGACGGCGCTGATAGCGGTTCGGGCGACCACCATGCAGGCTATAACAATACGACCTATACCCTGACGGAAGACGACGCGGGCAAGGCCATGAGCGTGCGGGTGACTTTCGTTGACGACGCGGGCTACCAGGAGACGCTCACCAGCGCGGCCACGGACCCGGTGGCGGCAGCGCCCCAGCCCAACAGCCCGGCCACCGGCGCTCCCGCCATCCGCGGGACCGCCCAGGTGGGGGAGACGCTGACGGCTGACACGTCGGGCGTCACCGACGAGGACGGGCTGGACGATTCCACCTTCACCGTCCAATGGATAACGGACGATTCAGTCATGGTCGCCAACGCTGCCAGGTCCTACACCCCGACCGGCGGCGACCGGGGCAAGTCCGTCAAGGTCCGGGTGAGCTTCACCGACGACGCCGGCAACCCGGAGACCCGCACCAGCGCACAGACGGCGACGGTGGAGGCGCGGGCCGATGGTCAAGAAGGGAACTCCCCCGCGACCGGTCTGCCCACCATCAGCGGCACGGCGCAGGTGGGCGAGACGCTGACGGCGAACATAACGGGCATTGCCGACGCCGACGGTCTGAGCGGCGAATCGTTCACCTACCAGTGGGTATCCGGCGACGGAACAACCGATACGGATATAGAGAATGCGACCGCCTCGACCTACACCCTTGTAGCCGCCGACCAGGGCAAGTCCGTCAAGGTCAGAGTGACCTTCACCGACGACACGGGCAACGAGGAGACCCTGACCAGCGCGCCCACGGAGCCGGTGTTGGGCGACGGCCCGCCGGGAGCGCCCCGCAACCTCAGCGCCACCCCAGGAAACAAGGAGGTCACCCTGTCCTGGGACCCGCCCGCCGACAACGGCAACGCGCCTGCGACGAGATACCGCATCGAGTGGAGGGTCGACGGCAAGGACTATTCCAGGTCGCAATGGCGCACAGCGCGAAGTACGACCTATACGACGAACGACCAGGCCAATCTCGCCAATGGAGTCAAGTACTTCTTCCGGGTAAGGGCCGGGAACGGCAGCGGCAACAGCCAGGGACCATACGGCCCGGCCTCCGGGGAGGTGAGCGCCACTCCCACCTCCGGTTCGGCGGTGGACCTGGGCACGCCGGTGCTGTCGGACACGGAGACCCTGCATCACGGCATGGTGAGGCTGGACTGGCGGGACATAGAGGACGCCGGCTGGTACGTGGTCCAGTACTACCACGTCAAGGGCGGGGAGTGGTTGGACCTGCCCGCCGAGGGAGTGGATATCGCGTTCCACGGTTCCAGCGCGATGGTGAGCAACCTGCATGGGCTCTCGTGGCTGAGGGTTCGAGCGATGAGCTGTGCGGGAGCATCAGAGTGGTCCCAGATCGAGCAGCTGTTCGGGACCAATGAGTCTGACTGGGAGGGAGTGCCCGTACCCGAGGTGGAGGAGGGCGACGAGATCGAGCCATGCCCCGTGGTCCTGGGCACTCCGGTGCTGTCGGAGACGGAGACCCTGCATCACGGCATGGTGCAGCTGGACTGGCAGGACATAGAGGACGCCGGTTGGTACGTGGTCCAGTACTACCACCTCGAAGGCGGAGAATGGCTGGACCTGCCCGCCGAGGGAGTGGACATCGCGTTCCACGGTTCCGGCGCGGTGGCGAGCAACCTGCATGGGCTCTCGTGGCTGAGGGTTCGAGCGATGAGCTGTGCGGGAGCATCGGAGTGGTCGCAGATCGAGCAGTTGTTCGGGACCAACGCATCGGACTGGGAGGGCGTGCCCGTACCCGACGTGGCGGAGGGCGACCAGATCGAGCCATGCTCAGAAGACGCGGACACATCTGACAACAGCCCTGCCACGGGAGCGCCCACCATCAGCGGCACGGCCCAGGTAGGCGAGACGCTGACGGCGGACACGTCGGGCATCGCCGACGCGGACGGGCTTGCGAACGCCACCTTCAGCTACCAGTGGATAACGGACGATTCCGTCATTGTCGCCAGTGCTGCCAGGACCTACACCCCGACCGACGGCGACCGGGGCAAGTCCGTCAAGGTCCGGGTGAGCTTCACCGACGACGCGGGCAACCCGGAGACCCGTACCAGCGCAAATACGGCGACGGTGGAGGCGCGGGCCAACTCCCCGGCCACCGGAGCGCCAACCATCAGTGGCACGGCGCAGGTGGGGGAGACGCTGACGGCGGACACGTCGGGCATTGCCGACGCCGACGGGCTTAGCAACGTCCAGTACGAGTACCAGTGGCTTGCGGACGACTCCGACATATCGGGAGCGACCAACGCCACCTACACCCTGGTCGACGCCGATGAGGGCAAGGCCATCAAGGTCCGGGTGAGCTTCACCGACGACGCGGGCAACCCAGAGACCCGTACCAGCGCAAATACGGCGACGGTGGAGGCGCGGGCCAACTCCCCTGCCACGGGAGCGCCCACCATCAGCGGCACGGCCCAGGTAGGCGAGACGCTGACGGCGGACACGTCGGGCATCGCCGACGCGGACGGGCTTGGCAGCGTCCAGTACGAGTACCAGTGGCTTGCGGACGACTCCGAAATCGCGGGAGCGACCAACGCCGCCTACACCCTGGTCGCTGAAGACGAGGGCAAGGCCATCAAAGTGCAGGTCGGCTTCACGGACGACGAGGGCAACGAGGAGTCACTGACCAGCGGAGCAACGGCCGCAGTGGTGGCCCGTCCCAACAGCGCGGCGACGGGCGGGCCCACCATCACCGGGACGGTCCAGGTAGGGGAGACGCTGACGGCGGACACATCTGGCGTCGCCGATGCCGACGGTCTGAGCAGCGTCCAGTACGAGTACCAGTGGATTGCCGACGATACCGACATCGCAGGCGCCAGCGGCTCGACCTACACCCTGACCGATAGCGAAGAAAACAAGGCCATTACGGTGCAGGTGAGCTTCACCGACGACGCCGACAACGAGGAGACGCTGACCAGCGGAGCAACGGCCGCAGTGGTGGCCCGTCCCAACAGTCCGGCGACGGGCGCTCCTACCATCAGTGGCACGGTACAGGTGGGCGAGACCCTGACGGCGGACACGTCGGGCATCGCCGATGCCGACGGTCTTGCAAATGCCACCTTCAGCTACCAGTGGCTTGCCGACGATACCGACATCTCAGGCGCTACCGGCTTGACCTACACCCTGACCGATAGCGAAGAGAGCAAGGCCATCACGGTGCGGGTGAGCTTCACCGACGACGCCGACACCGAGGAGACGCTTACCAGCGAGCCCACCGGTGAAGTGTCCGAAGACTATCTGCTTCCCGACCTGGTCAGTGATCCTCCGACCCGGAGCGGCAAGGTGTCCGTTGAAGTCGCGCCGGACGGTACCGAGCTGCTGGCGTTGCGATTCGAGGGGTACGTAACCAATCTCGGCGACGGCCCGCTGGACCTCAGCGGCAACCCGCAGCTCTCTGATCCAGCAGATCTGACGAGCCACGACGTGTGGCAGCGAGCTCTGACTACCTCGGGTGATTGGGTGCAACTCACCAGGCCGCCGGTGCGCTATGAGACCGCCGACACGCACAACCACTTCCATCTCATGGGAGTCATGGCCTATTCACTGTGGGACGAGACCGGGACGCTCCAGATACGACCTAGTGAGAAGGTAGGCTTCTGCCTCGTCGACACCGAACACTTGCCGGATCGCCATTCGCAGCCGAGCGTCCAGGGATACGAGCAGTCGGAGCTCAGAAACTGCATGCGCAACGAACCGGACGCCCAAAGCCTTCGAATGGGGGTTAGCGCAGGCTGGCGCGACACCTATCACAGGGACATGGTCTTCCAGTGGGTCGACGTTTCCGATGTCACTCCGGGCGTGTACCGCATCGGCGTGCAAGCCGATCCGAATGACGTTGTGGTCGAGTCCGACGAGACCAACAACGGCGTCGCCCTGTCCGAAACGGTTTCGTCGGTCCCGGGCTACGTGGCTGAGTCTCAAGTCGTGAAGGCAAGACCGGGCGAAACCGTCGACATAGAACTGACTTTCAGTCGCTACGGATCGCCGGGTCGGCGGGCACACCGCATCATAACCGCGGCTTCGAACGGAACCTTGGCCACCGAAGACAACTTCCGGGTCACCGACAGCTCGGGAGTGGAGCACTCAGCGTTCTACTCCAAGACAGTCCAGTACACGCCGCAGGCCGATTTCGTTGGAGTGGACACATTCACATTCATCGCTTTCGACTCGAGGCGACCCGATTACCCAATCAATCCAACGCTGGCCACAGTGACCATTGACGCTACCAACAGTCCGGCCACCGGCGAGCCCACCATCACCGGGACGGTCCAGGTAGGCGAGACGCTGACGGCGAACACATCTGGGGTCGCCGACGCGGACGGTCTTGGCAGCGTCCAGTACGAGTACCAGTGGTTTGCGGACGACGCTGAAGTCGCAGGCGCCACCGGCTCGACCTACACCCTGGTCGACGCCGACGAGGGCAAGGCCATCACGGTGCGGGTGAGGTTCACCGACGACGACGACAACGAGGAGACGCTGACCAGCGAAGCAACGGATTCGGTGTCGGCAGCGCCCACGCCCAACAGCCCTGCCACTGGAGTGCCCACGATCAGCGGGACCGCTCAGGTGGGCCAGACACTCACCGCCGACACGTCGGGTATCGCCGACGACGACGGGCTTAGCAACGTCCAGTACGAGTACAAGTGGCTTGCGGACGACTCCGACATCGCGGGAGCGACCAACACCACCTACGCCCTGGTGGCTGCCGACGAGGGCAAGGTCATCAAGGTTCGGGTGCGCTTCGCCGACGACGCGGGCAATGAAGAGACGCTGACCAGCGCGGCGACGGAGGCGTCGCTGAGCAGCGAGCACGTTGTCGCCTGGTCGGCGATTATGACGGCGGAGAGGGTCGACCAGGGCTACGGATATTCGACCTACGCCAGGAAAGCAGGGTCTCTCTCCCCGGCCTCATTCAATGTGGACGGCACGACGTACGCCGTGAATATGGTCGAAACGTGGGGGTGGATGTACATCGGCGTGGACCGGGAGCTTCCCTTCGACTTCGTGCTGGAGTTGAACGGGGTGCGGTTCGCTTCCAACGATGCGTCCCTCGCGTCCTACACCTACGGCAACGTCTATAGGTGGGCGAGAACGGCCCTTAGCTGGAGGGATGGGGACACCGTTGCGGTCCGGCTACTCCGTGCGCTTGAGGATGAGACGGCGGTCAATAGCGCCTCCACGGGCGCGCCCACCATCGGCGGGACCGCTCAGGTGGGGGAGACGCTGACGGCTAACACGTCGGGCATCGCCGACGCGGACGGTCTTGCAAATGCCACCTTCAGCTACCAGTGGCTTGCCGACGACATCGAAATCGCAGGCGCCACTGGCTCGACCTACACCCTGACCGATAGCGAAGAAAGCAAGGCCATTACGGTGCGGGTGAGCTTCACCGACGACGCCGACAACGAGGAGACCCTGACCAGCGCGGCTGCGGACGTGGTGGCCGGTGCGCAACCCACGGAGCCGCCGGCCAAGCCCAGGAACCTCTCCGCGACGGCGACCCACGACTCGGTGGTCCTCACCTGGGACGACCCCGGCGACGACACCATCACCGGCTACGTCATCCTGCGGCGCATTCCCGGGGTCGACCCCGAGGGCCACTTCGATGAGCTGGTGGCGAACACGGGCACGGACGCCACCACCTACACCGACAACACGGTGGCGGCGGAGACTCGCTACACCTACCGCATCAAGGCCATCAGCGGGGCCGGGACGAGTGAACGCTCCCGCTGGTTCCACATCGACACCCCCGCCGCGCCCGTACCCGATAAGCCCACGGGCCTCGAAGCCACGGAGTCGCACGGCCAGGTCGTGCTCACCTGGGACGACCCCCAGGACGACTCCATCATCGGCTACGTGATCCTGAGGCGCGTCCGCGTGAACGATACCGGGGGCGACTTCAGCGTACTGGTCGCGGACACGGGCAGCGCCGCCACCACCTACACCGACGACACGGTGGCGGCCGGCACCACATACACCTACCGCATCAAGGCCATCAACGAGCACGGAACAAGCGAGCGGTCCCGCTGGTACCACATCGAGACTCCAGGGGCGCCGTAGGCGACCTTCCTCGCCGGCGGCAACGCGGAACGAGCAGGACGGCCCCGGCGTCACGAGCGTCCTCGGAGGGCGACACGGACCTGCCCAACGACAGCTCCGCTTGAGGCCGGGGGCTCGGCCTCGACACCATCGACCGGTGTGCAGGGCAAAAGGAAAGCCCGCCCACATGGGGCAGCCGGCCGGCCTGAGCGCCGCAACGGGCCGCCGAAGCGGCGTGGCGGCCATAAACTCCGCCCACGAGAACAGCGACCGCTGCGGCTCGGGCGCTCGTCCGAGCCGGCCCCGACCGTGACGGCTGCGACGGCGACCGGACCAGGCGGTTGCCAGTCCGCGGCGACCAGCAGCGCCTCGGCCTCCGCCGCGACCTGCTGCGCCTGGGCGAAGACCGTCTGGACGGAGTCGGCGTCCTCCTCGCCCGCGACGATCCTTCGCGCGAGGGCGAGCATCAGGTCTCCACCGTCGTCCCCGTAGGCGGCGAGGCCGTCCTCGGGCAGCTCGCCCTCGACGGCGAGGGATCTTTGCAGCCTCTTCGCCACCAGCTTGAGGGCGTCCGCCTGGAGGGTGTTCCCGTAGGCCATGAAGACGACCGGGACGGGCTCCGTCTGGCCGATGCGCCAGGAGTGCCGTGACGCTTGCCTCATGGTGTAGACGCTGTAGTTGGTGATCGACTGAACATCATCCAACTCGTGGGAGTGCTAAAGAGCGCTCGCCGAGACCGGCGGGGAGGAACAGGGGAGCCTGCAACCCACCGAGTGCACAGGCGTGGTTCAAGCGACTCGGTCGCTCAAGCGGGATCACTCGCTGGCGGCGATCACCAGCGGCACGACGGCGCGAGGCGGCGGGAAGCCCTCACCGCCGGACGCGTCCTCCTCGCGCCGATCATGGCTCCCGCACCTCGAACCGGGATGACGCCGTCGCCGTGCCCCCGTCCGCGAGCGTCGCCACGACCCGGAGGGTGTGGACGCCCGGGGTCAGCGTCCACACGAGGCGTGCGCCGGGGCCCGTCGCGGTGCCCACGGGCTCACCGTTGATGAGGAACTCGATGAGTTCCGCCGCCGCCGGCGCCGAGACCCGCAGGATCGCCTCCTGGCGCGGCAGCTCCGGCGCCAGGAAGAGGACGGCGCCCGCCGCCGGCTGCACGATCGTCAGGCCCGTCCCTCCCGTGCCATCTTCGAACCCCGCGAGCCGCAGACCCGCCTGCGCGGCCCAGGCCCGCGCTTCCACCGGCGGGTCGATCACGAGGAGGCCACGGGCGTCGCGCAGGTAGTACGTCTCCGGTTCCCGCGGCTCCGTCCCCGCGATGAACCACTCGGGCATCGGCGAGGGGCAGTGCGGACCGGGCAGCAGCCCCGTCGGCGCGCACACCGTCACCCTCACCATCGCCGGCGGCGGCGCGAAGTCGCGCTCGGGGAGGTCGGCGGAGACGGCCACCATCACGTCGCGCCAGATCGGCGCCGCCCCCTCCAGTCCGGGCAGGTCGACCATGGGCGCGCCGTCCGCGTTCCCCACCCACACGCCCACGGCGTGCTCCGGGGTGAAGCCCACCGCCCAGCTGTCGCGGAACTCGGAGGTCGTGCCCGTCTTCACTGCCGCCCCGAAAGGTGTGTCGAGCGCGGTGTCGTAGCCGAACGCGGGCGCCCGCGCGAACGGGTCGCTGAGGATGTCGGCGAGCAGGAAGGCGTGGTCGGCCGCGAGCGCCCGCTTTCGCGCCGGCGACTCGCGCTCGTACAGCGTCTCGCCCGTCGCGGCCACCCGCACCCGCTCGATCGTATACGGCTCGGCGAGCAGGCCGCCCGCCGCCAGCGCCCCGTACGCCGCCGTCAGGTCCAGCAGCCGCACCTCCGCCGCCCCCAACACGAGGGAGAGCCCGTACACCTCGGGCGTGTTGAAGTCGCGCAGGCCGAAGCGGTGCGCCACCTCGAGGAAGGCGGCGATGCCGATGTCGTCGAGCGTCCGCACCGCGGGCACGTTCAGTGATGACGCCAGGGCCGCGCGCAGCGGCGTCGGCCCGCGAGAGCGGTGGTCGTAGTTGATCGGTTGGTAGGCGCCGCTCGGCGTCGCGAAGCTGGAGGGGATGTCGAGCAGGGGCGTGGCCGCCGTGTACCCCTGCTCGAAGGCCGCTGCGTACAGGAACGGCTTGAGCGCCGAACCCGGCTGCCGCGGCGCCAGGGCCATGTTCACTTGCCCCGCGTTCTCCGCGGCGAAGTCCGCACTGCCCACGAGGACGAGCACGGCGGCGCTCCCCGCGTCGAGGGCGACGACGGCCCCGTTCCCCGCGAACCGGTCGGCGACGCGCCCCAGGTGCGCGCGCACCGACCGATTCGCCTCGCGCTGCAGCGTCGCGTCCAGCGTCGTCTCGATGACCAGTCCCGGCCGCCCGGCGAGGTCGGGGCGGACGGCGGCCAGCTCCTCCTCCACCATCAGGGTGAAGTGCGGCGCGAGCGCCGGCTCGGCCACATCGACGAAGACGAGCGACGTGGACGCCGCCTCGTCCGCCTGCGCCGGCGTGATCGCGCCGGTCGCCGCCAGCCGGTCGAGCACGTACCGCTGTCGCTCCCTGGCCACCCCCGCGTTCGCGGCCTCGCCGTAGACGCCGGGAAGCTGGGGCAGCCCCTCGAGGTAGCTCGCCTGCGCGAGGTCGAGGTTGCGCGCGCTCACGCCGAAGTAGAGGCGCGCCGCCGCCCCGATGCCGTAGGCCCCGCGCCCGTAGTAGACGTGGTTCAGGTAGGTCTCGAACAAGTCGCGCTTTGCGTAGCGCGCTTCGAGCTGGAGCGCCGTGAGCGCCTCGCGCGCCTTTCGCAGCAGCGTGGGCGAACCGTCGTCGAGGTGTAGCTCCCGCGCCACCTGCTGGGTGATCGTCGAGGCCCCGCGCGGGCGCGAACCCTCGCCCGCCGCTTCCAGAAGCGCGTCGCCCACGGCCAGCGGGTCCACCCCGAAGTGTCGCCAGAAGCGCTGGTCCTCGGCGGCGATCGTCGCGCTCACCGCGATCGGGGCGATGTCGTCGAGAACCACGGGAATGCGAACGCCGTCCGAGGTGTCCCGCAGCAGCAGCGCACCGTCACGGTCGACCACGAGCGTGCCGGCGGCCGGAGCCTGTTCTTCGAGCGGCGTCAGGGGAGCCAGGAACGCGAATGCGAGGAACGCGCCAGCCGCCCCCACGATTGTTGCAGCGATCCCCAAGACGATTCGCGTGCAGGCCCCCGCGCGGTCGCGACGCATCAGCAGCGCGCCCCTCACGCCCATCTCGGAGCGGGTCTTGTCCGGCATCGCAGTGAAGGTAGCAGGGTTGCTCCCGAATTACCCCGTCCGTTTCCCGGCCGGTGAAACGTGCTCGGCCCATGCGAGGAACGAAGGGTCCGTGCGGTGTCCTCGGGTTCTAGCCCGCCTCGCGCGCGGTACCCTGTGGGCACTCTCCTCCGGTCCCCAGTACTCACACCGAGGCCACCCACCTGGAGGTTCGCGGTACGGTACGCGTTGGCCTACCGGTTTCCGGGTAACAGGGACACTATTGCGAACTTCCCCTCGGCGCCGTGGCAGTTCCCGGCATTGGGTACCGGCCCGAGCGGAAGAGCCAGCACCACCGTCGAGATCGCGTACATCCCACAAGTATGTAGTGGTACCCGTGACACTCGGATTTTCGTATTCATCGAACTCGTCGCCCAGCAAGAAGTAGGCCTGATCGTCCGTCAGCCAGCCCTGGTGTGTGTACCCGGAGCCTGTGTATCCCGCACGGCTGCTGATTTCAGGTGCTGCCTCGTTCGTCACGTCGACGATCGTCAGCGTGTCCCGGTTGGAGTTGAAGCAGATCTCTGCTCCCTGGTGATCGGGGTCAGGCCCAATGTAGTTCACGCACTGCGCATCGTGGGTGTATCCGTCGCCGCTGAAACAACCGGCCGAGGTTGGGTTCGTCGGATTCTGAGGAGGGTGACAGCTCCAGCGTCACCACCGCCACCCCGCGGGTGGCCGTTTGTGTTGATGGCCCGCACCTGGAAGGTGTGCGCCACGCCGCCGGTCAGGCCACTGACGTAGCCAACGTGGTTCGAGGAGGAACCGCTGGGCGGGATGGAGGTCCAGGCGCTGTAACGTCCGCCGGTGTGGTAGCGGTAGTCGTGGTGGTCGATGTCGTCGGTGGCGGCGGGTGCGTTCCAGCTCAGCTTCACCTCGCCGTCCATGCGCCCCTGTTTCGCGGCCAGGCCCGCCGGAGCGGGCGGCGGTTCGATCAGCAGCTTGTGGGGGTCCTCATCGGTTTCGTGGTGAAGCACCACCGGCCCATGTGGCGCACCCGGGTCGCGCACCGCGATGGCGTCGTAGGTGACGGTGATCCAGGTGGTGGGCTGGGTTCCGGCACTCACGCCCTCCGGCAGCGCGGTCACGCCGAGGGCGACGCATGCGAGCGCGAGGCATGCGCGGAGCGCCCACATCGCGTTCGGCCCGCGGAAGTGAGACATCATCGCCCTGCTACCGGATCACTGGACACCGCCTGTCTCCGATGCCAGCTTCCGCCACCTCCAGCCGCGCGATCGGCTCCTTGCGGGCGCCTGGTGCACTCCGGGTGTGCGGTGGCGACCCGGTCGCTGCCTTGAGCGACCGCTGGCGTGAGGCGTACGAACACTCGATGGAGGATCGCGCGAGCTATCGCGGCCCGACGCCTTCGGGCTGCTGCGCCGGCGAACTGGCCGGTGCTCACTTCCCTGCGCGTGGCGCGCGAGGAGATGGAGTGTGCGGGGGTCGAGGCGCCGGTTGCGGGGTCTCTCACAAGGCGGCGATCGGCGAGTTCGGGCCGCTGATCTCGGGGTCACCGCAGGCCCGCTCGCCTCTAGATGCCGGAGGTAGCGGAGCGCGCCATCCAGCACTTCGAGGAGGAGGTCATGCCCTGCGCTGAAAATATTCAGCCCGAGACCTGCCGGACCCTTTGACCAACGGTGTAGGATGAGGGAAAACGGTTGGGGGGTACTCAGGTGCCTGAATTCGATACTGTCATCAAGGGCGGCACCGTCATCGACGGGCTGCGCACACCACGTTACCAGGCCGACATCGGCATCAAGGACGGGCGCATCGCCTCGGTAGGCGCGGTGGGCGCATCGAACGGGGCGAAGGTTCTCGACGCGAGCGGGATGATCGTCGCGCCCGGCTTCGTCGATCTGCACACGCACTACGACTCGCAGGTCTTCTGGGATCCGTACTGTTCCATCTCCGGGTGGCACGGCGTTACTTCGGTGGTTATCGGGAACTGTGGTTTCGGATTCGCCCCAGTGAAGCCGGCCGACCAGGACCGCGCGATGCTGACGATGGCGCGCAACGAGGCCGTACCCCTCGCGACGATGCAGGAGGGGATGCCCTGGGACTGGGAGACCTACCCCGAGTTCCTCGAGAGCCTGGAGCGGACTCCGAAGGGGATAAACCTGCTGAGCTACCTCGGCCTCAACCCGCTGCTCGTCTACGTGATGGGCATCGAGGAGAAGGGACGAGCGGCCACCGACGAGGAGATGGAGCGCATGTGCCAGATCCTCGAAGAGGCGATGGAGATGGGCTGCTGCGGCTTCTCGACACAGCTCTCGGGGGAGGGCAGCGTCCAGCGGGACTACGACGGCACGCCCATGATCACGGACTTGATGCCGCACGACGACGTGATCAAGCTGGCGCGCATCCTGAAGAAGGTAGGGCGGGGCTTCATCCAGGGGGCGGGCGTGAGCCACGAACTGACGGAGGCGCTCTGCCAGGCGAGCGGGCGGCCAGTGATGAGCGGCCTGGGCGTGACAACGGACCAGCACGGCCAGCCGATGGCCAACTACAAGGAGCAGATGCAGTGGCTCGAGGACGCGAACCAGCGAGGCAACCGCGTCTTCGCCCAGCTGATCACGGCTGAGGTCGGCTTCGAGTTCACGCTGGAAGACTGGAACCTGTTCGATTCGAGCCCGCACTGGCGCGCCATCACGCTGGGCGACGTGCCCACGCGCCTCGCCAAGATGCGCGACCCCGAGCGGCGAGCGGCCTTGCGGGAAGAGTTCGACGCGGGCAGGGGACCGATCGCCGGCGGCGGCACCGAGGCGCGCGTCGGCGGCACGAACGTCTGGGGCGTGGCCTCCATGATCGTCGAGGGGGTGGAGAACGACGAACTGCGCGATTGCGAGGGGCTGACCATCTCCGAGCTCGCGGAGCGGACGGGCAAGCATCCGATCGACGCGATGCTCGACCTGGCGGTCGAGGACGAGCTGCGGACGACGTTCGTGACGCCGCCGCGGGAGCGCTCCGATGGGGAGTTGGCGGCGATCAAGGAAGTCTGCAACTCCAGCTTCGCGTTGCCGGGCGTCTCCGACGGCGGAGCGCACACGAAGTTCATCACGCTGGGCGCTTACACGACGGAGTACCTGACGAAGCTGGTGCGCGACGGCGAGGTCATGGACCTCGAGCAGGCGCACTGGCGCCTCTCGGCCTATCCGGCGATGGCGGCGGGGATCAGGGACCGTGGCTGGATCCGCGAGGGCGTGCCCGCCGACATCGTCGTGTACGACTACGAGAACCTGCAACTGCTGCCGCAGGAGAAGGCCTTCGACTTCCCGGCGAACGAGTGGCGCCGGGTGCGGAAGGCGACCGGCTACCGCTGGACGCTCGTCAACGGCGAGGTGACCTTCGAGGAAGGGGAGTGCACCGGGGCGACACCGGGCAAGGTGTTGCGCCACGGCAGCGCGTAACCCCCCAGCAAGACCGGGCGTTGCCGGCGGCCGCCGAACTGAACGCGCAGGAAGGATGCCGCAAGGATGACTGCGTACATCATTCAGCGACTGCTGGCGGTGCCGGTTGTGCTGTTCATCCTGTCGCTTGGCGTGTTCTTCATGGTTCGCGCCATCCCTGGCGACATCGTCGCGCAGAAGCTCGAGCGCACCTATACCGTTGAGCGCGCGGAGGCTCTGCGCGCGCACCTGGGTCTTGACCGGCCGTTCTACGTGCAGTATCCGGAGTGGCTTGGAGAAGTCTTCAGAGGCGATTTCGGCATCTCACTCGATACCGGTCGATCGGTCAATGACGAGATCGTGCGGAGGTTGCCCATCACGGTGGAGCTGGGGGTGCTGACGCTGTTGATGTCGGTGGTGGTGGGCATTCCCGCGGGCATCATTACCGCGGTGCGCCAGAACGGGGTTTCCGATCAGTTGCTCCGCCTCGTCAGCATCATCGGCCTCGCCGTGCCAACGTTCTGGGCGGCAACGCTCGTGATCGTGATCGCGGCGGTCTACCTGAATTGGGCGCCACGGTTCGGCTATATCGAGTTCGTCGACGATCCGATCGTGAACCTCAAGCAGTTCGCCGTTCCCGCGGCGGTGGGCGCGTTGGGGTTCTCAGCCATCCTGCTTCGGCTCACACGGGTGCAGATGCTCGAGGTTCTCCGCCAGGACTACGTCAGGACGGCGCGCGCGAAAGGGCTGAAGAATGCGCCCGTCGTCCTGCGCCATGCCCTGAAGAACGCGATGATCCCGGTAGTGACGGTAGTTGGGCTCTCACTCGCGGCGGTTGTGTCGGGCTCGGTGTTCCTCGAGCGTATCTTCTCGCTTCCAGGCCTCGGGAACTACGCCGTCACCTCAGTGACCAAATCCGATTATCCCGTGATTCAGGCTTTCGTCCTCTTGACGGGCCTCGTGTTCGTTCTCGTGAACCTGGCGATCGACCTGCTCTACGCAGTGCTCGATCCGAGGATTCGCTACTCGTGACGGCGATCACGGCATCCGACTTCAGGCTCGGCGGAAGGATCACGAGCCAGAATCCGGTTCGCCGTTTCGCGCACTTCGCCCGCACCCAGCCGCTGGGTACGTTCGGGTTGCTGATCATCCTCATCATCGTGGTTATAGCCATCTTCGGCGAATGGCTCGTACGGTTCGACCCGGATGCTGTCTCGCGCGAAGTCCTCGAGGGGCCGAGCGCAACGCACTGGTTCGGAACGGATGACAACGGCCGCGACTACTACTCGCGCATGATGATCGGCGCCCGCATCACGATCGCGCTGGCCGTGATCGCCGTCGCAATCGGTTTCGGCATCGGAACAGTGCTGGGCATGGTCTCCGCGTGGGCGAAGGGCTGGTTCGATCTGCTCTTCCAGCGGGTGGTCGACGCGCTGCTGGCGGTGCCCGGGATCATCCTGGGGCTGTTTCTTGTCGCCGTTCTCGGTCGGGAGACGCACAACCTCGTTTTGCTGCTGACCCTGCTGATAGTCCCGGGGGTGACTCGCTTTGCGCGGGGCACGGCGCTCTCACTCCTGAACGAGCCCTACATCGAAGCGGCGCACGCGCTGGGGGCAGGGACGCCCCGGGTGCTGCTCCGTCACCTGCTCCCGAATCTGCTACCATCCGTCGCTGTGGTGGTGACCACCACCATCGGAGGATTGCTGCTCGTGAGCGCGGGGCTCAGCTTCCTCGGCCTCGGTGTTCAGCCCCCGACAGCTGAGTGGGGGAAGATGTTGGCCGAGGGACGCAACTTCTACCTAACGGGGCCGCATCTGTCGATCTTCCCCGGTCTGGGCCTGAGCCTTGCAGTGCTCGGCGTGAACCTGTTCGGTGACGCCATCCGTGACGTGTGGGATCCACGCCTGCGTTCACTCTGAAATTGCAGGAAGGCGTACAATCCATTCCGACCAGTGGTCCGAGGAGGAACCAGCATGGAAAGCTATTGGAGCCGGTACTGGCGCAGGCGAGTTTCGAGGCGCGCGGTTCTGGGAGGGGCCGCCGCCGGTGCTGTCGGCCTGGGCGCTCTCGCGATCGCTGGCTGCGGCGATGATGACGACGACGACGACGAGCCCGCAGAGAAGGAGGCGGCGGCCGAGGCGCCAGTCACCGGCGACCAGGTCTCGGGTGGCACCTTCAACATCAGCGGCGCGGCGGGAGCGCCGGACGTGTTCGATCCGGCGATCACCATCCTGGGCGGCACCTACTCGCTCGGACTGAACAAGGTCTTCTCGCGGATCGTCAAGTACGGGCCGGACTTCTCGATCCTGCCGGATATCTGCGAGCCGCCGGAGCAGCCGGACAACATGACCTACATCTTCAACATCCGGGACAACGTCTACTGGCACGACCTCCCACCAGCGAACGGACGCAAGTTCACCGCCGAGGACGCAGTGTTCGGCGTTTCCCGGTTCGCCAAGGAGAACCCCGAGTTCATCTTCGGATCGAAGCTCGATCCGGTGGCGGGCCACGAAGCCGTCGACGAATCGACCTACCGGCTCACGACCAAGTTCCCCTTCGCGCCCATGCTCACGATCATCTCGGACGACGCCTGGATGATGGTGAACCGCGAGCAGAACGAGGCGCTCGGCGACGAGGGCATCAAGTTCTACGAGAACCTCGTCGGCACCGGGCCCTGGCTCCGCGGCGAGCTCGAGGTGGGCGTCAAGAGCTACCTCACAAAGAATCCGAACTTCTACGAGGCGGGGCAACCGTACCTCGACAGGATCAATTTCGTGCCGTTGTCGGACCGCGCCGCCCGCGATGCCGCCTTCCGCACCCGCCAGATCGACGCGTCCTCGTTCATCACCGGCCTCACGAAGCTCGATGTGGAAGCGCTTCAGGAGGAGTTCGGCGATGACATCCAGAGCTCGCCCAAGGTGCTGTCGGCGACGTACGACATCGACCTCAACCATACGAGAGAGCCGTTCGGCGACAAGCGGGTACGGAAAGCCCTCCACCTGGCCGCGGACCGCGACTCGTTCCAGAACGCGTGGGGCAAAGAAGCGGGCCTGCTGATGACCGCGGTGCCGCAGTTCTTCCCCAACTACGGCCGCACGCAGGAGGAGCTGTACGAGCTCCCCGGCTACCGCCAGCCGAAGGACCAGGACATCGCCGAGGCGAAGAAGCTGCTGGAGGCGGCCGGCCACGGCGACGGGCTGAGCCTCACGACGCTGAAGCAGGGGTACATCGGCAATCACGGCATTCCCTTCAAGGAGAACCTGAAGGCGGTCGACATCGATCTCGAGCTCAACGAGGTTCCGACGGGGGAGTGGATCGTGGCGCGCCAGCAGGGCGACTTCGACATGGTGATCGCCAGTAACACGGGAGCAATCGATCCCGACTTCTATCTGTCCGATCGGTTCCACTCCGATGGCACGCAGAACTACGGCCACTACGTCAGCGACGAGTTCGACGCGCTTGCGGTGAAGCAGCGCGGCGAGGTGGACATTGAGTCACGGGCGGCGGTCATTCGCGAGGCGGACGACATCCTGCTCGAGGACGCGGCGCACATCTTCAGCGCGAACATCGTGTTCCACCCCACCTATTGGAGCTACCTGAAGGATGTCGTGCTGGTGGCGGGCCTCAGCTCGTGGACCCAGCAGCTCTGGATCGACCCGGACGAGAAGGCCCGGATCGGCTAGAGGTCCCTTACGGCAACCAATTCAGAGCGGCCCGCCAGTTGGCGGGCCGCTCTGTTGTCTGTCGGGAAGCCTGCTACGGCCGAAAGGCCAGGGGCAGGCGGCGGAAGCCGTAGATGAAGGGGGACTCGGTCTGGCGCTGGGCACGGGCCTCGCCGGGCTCGATGTGGTGGTAGCGATCGAGCATGGCCTGGAGCAGCTTCTCGACCTCAATGCGGGAGAAGGGCGCTCCGATGCAGTAGTGCGCCCCGCTGCCAAAGCCGAGGTGGTCGCGAACGTCGCGGTCGAGGTCCATTTCGTCGGGATTGGGGAAGACTCGCGGGTCGCGGTTGGCCGCCCCGACTCCGAGGGCGATGACGGACCCCGCCGGGAGGCGCATGCCGCCGATCGTGGTGGGCTCGGTCGTCGTGCGGAAGATGGTCTGGGTGGGGGACTGCCAGCGCACCATCTCCTCGATGAAGGTGGGGACCAGCTCGCGCTCGTCGCGGAGCCGTCGCCAGAGGTCGGGCTGGGCGGCGAGCACGCTGAGGATATTGGCGATGAGGTTGCTGGTCGTCTCATTGCCGGCGACGAGCAGGGTGATGCAGAGGCCGATGATCTCCCACTCCTGCAGGCTCGGGCCCTGGCGGTCGTGGGCGAACAGCTCGCTGATGAGGTCATCGCGAGGGTTGCGGCGCCGCTCCGCGACGAGCCGGCGCAGGTAGTACACGATCTCCGTGAACTCTGCCTCACGCTCCTGCTGCGTCTGTCCTCGCTGGGGGCTGCGCATGCGCATGAAGCGCTCGCGGTCCTCATCGGGGATGCCGAGCAGGTGCGTGATGACGGAGACGGGAAGGCCGACGGCGAAGTCGCCCATGGCCTCGACGCTGCCAGGGGCGAGGGCATCGAGGAGCTCGTCCACCCGCTGCTCGATCCAGGCGGCGAGTGAGTCGTCGAGACGGCGGGTCATCGGTCGCTGGACGAGCGCGCGCCGCTGCGTGTGGCGGGGCGGATCGTCGTTCACGAGGATGATGATGCGGCTCGGGTCGTCGATGCCGGTCTTCCCCGAGGAGGAGAAGACGCGGGGATTGCGCAGGATGTCCGCGATGTCGGCGTGGCGGGTCACCACCCACGCCCCGAGGTCAGGCTCGTGGTATGGGGAAGTGCGGCGCAGGAGGCGCTTGTGTCCGGGGTACGGATCGACGGTCGCGTGGGGAGCGAAGGGACGGATGGCCATAGCGCTTCCGCGGTTCGCCACAGCCTACTCCCTTCGGGCAAGGGTCAGAGTGCGTGTGGGCGCGCGTCCGGGCGCGCAACGGAACTCCCGTCCGGCGCCTGCCAGCGGGCGTGGATCACCAGTGTCTGGCGGGCCTCCTCCGGCGACTATGACCTCCTGTCATCGAGACCGCCCAGGGGAAGGTTCGCAGTACCGCACACGTTGGCCTGACCAGTTTCCGGCCACCAGGGACCGTGCTGCGCACTCCCCGCCCAGCAGCGAGGTTTGACCACGCCAGACAAGGCCCCGGCAGGGGACGGCGCCGTCGCTCGTTGTCCCGCAGGTGCTCCGCGCTATCTCGTCGACGCTAGCAGCACGGGCGCCGCATTACCCCATTCCAGAGAGTTCAGAGGCGCCGGTCCGTCTTCGAGGGGGCGCCGTCTTCGGGGGGATCGGCGCTGGTCTGCCGATCGAAGACCTGCCGCACGTGCGCGTCCAGGCAGTCCTCCTCACCACGACCGGCGGTCTCCCGCAGTCGCAGCGTGGGGGTGTGGAGCAGCTTGTTGACGAGCCGGGTCGAGAGCTGCTCGACGACGGCCCGCTCACTCTGGGAGAGCCCCGCAAGCTTGGGCATGGCCCACTCGAGCTCGCCCAGGCGGATGAGGTCGGCCTGCTCCTTGAGCAGCCGGATGCTGTCCGAGGCGTTGCGCGAGGCTGTCCACTCCAGGAACCCCTCAAGCTGCTCTTCGATAATCCGCTCCGCCGGCGCCACGTGCTGTGAGCGCTTGTTGAGTGAGTCGTCCACGATGGTCCGCGCGTCGTCGATATTGCTCAGGTGGACGCCCGCGATCGAGGCGGCCTCGGGTTCGATGTCGCGGGGCACAGCCAGGTCGATGAGGTGAATCGACCTGCCGGCGGGCAGTTGGCGCGCCGCCGCCTCGACCGCCTCCCGGGTCAACAGGAAGCCGGGCGCGCTCGTGCAGCTGACGATGGCGTCGAATTGGGCCAGGAGCTCTGGCGAGAGCGGCCAGCGGACCGCAGCGGCCCCGGTCTCGCGGGCGAGCTCGCGGGCGCGCGCGTAGGTTCGGTTGGCAAGGGTGAGGTCGCGCGTTTGCATGCCCTGCAAGCAGCGGGCGACGCCGCGGGCCATCTCGCCCGCGCCGACGACAAGCACGGACGCATCTTCCAGGCTCTCCCACCCCCGGCGTTCCAGCAGGATCGAGGCCGCGGCGCCGCTGACCGACACGGGGCAGCGGCCGATCTCCGTCTCTGCGCGCACGCGCTTTCCCGCGGCCAGCGCTTCCTGGAACAGGCGGGTGAGCAGGAGTCCGACCGACTCTCGCTCCTGAGCCTCGGCGAAGGCGCGCCGCACCTGCCCGAGGATCTCATCCTCGCCGATGACCGCCGAGTCCAGGCCGCTTGCCACGCGGAACAGGTGGCAGGCCGCCTCCGCCCCCTCCAGCGTGTAGCTGTAGCGATGGGCGAAGTCGGACGGGAGCCGGAGTGTGTCGGCGAAGACCGCCTCGGCGGAGCCAACTTCATCGGCGACCGAGTACAACTCGGTGCGGTTACAGGTGCTCAGCCAGACCGACTCGGACGTTCGCTCATCGATCCGGGCGCACGGATTCGCTTCAGTGAAGGCGAACTTCTCGCGGACCTCGATCGGGCATGTGTGGTGGCTGACGCCCACCACCGAGACGATCGACAAATTTCCAGAGCTCCAAACTCGCTGGAATCTCCCGCACCGCAACACTGGGATTGGGAGAGTCTGTCGTTGGATTGGGAGCGTATCGGGCGGGACGGGAGCGGTCAAGGAACGCCTGCCGCTCCCGCCCTGCAGAGGGCAACGTTCACTGGCGGCGCCTTGCGATCCGTGCTGGCTAATGGAAGACCACCGTCTTGTTGTCGTGGACGAGCACGCGACCCTCAAGGTGCCAGCGCACGGCGCGGGCGAGCACCACGCGCTCGAGCTCGCGGCCGAGGCGGACGAGGTCGGCGCGCGTGTCGCGGTGGGTCACGCGCAGCACGTCCTGCTCGATGATGGGGCCCGCATCCAGTTCAGCGGTAGCGTAGTGGGCCGTCGCCCCGATGATCTTGACGCCTCGCTGCTGCGCCTGCCCGTAGGGGTCGGCGCCGGCGAAGGCGGGCAGGAAGGAGTGGTGGATGTTGATGGTCGCCTGCGGGAACTCGTCGAGGAACGTGGGCGTGAGGATCTGCATGTAGCGGGCGAGCACAACGAGGTCGACGCGGCCACGGAGCAGGTCGAGCATCGCCTTCTCCTGCTCGACCTTGGTCTCACGGGTCACGGGGTGGTGGTGGAAGGGCGGTGCCCTCGGTCGGCGAATCGGTCACAGGCGGGCGAATGATACGACCGTGCTTCTACGGTCGCCCGCCCCGGTGTCCGCTCAGTGCCAGTCGTGCGACTCCGGCATGGGGACGCCGGCGCCGACAGGCTCCACATGGGCGACGGCGAGGTTGGTGGTCCCGTCGTAGCGGGAGACCGTGCCCCGCACGAGCAGGACCTGGCTGCGCAGCTCGCGGCGGTAGCGGGCGAAGACGCGGGGCCAGAGGATGAGCTGCACCTCTCCGCTCTCGTCCTCGATCGTGACGAAGGCGGTGCCGTCCTCGCCGCGGGGGTGCTGGCGGGCGATGGGCCAGCCCGCCACCCGCAGCATCCTCCCCTCGGGCGCCGCTTCCACATCGGCGGCGGGGGTCACGCCGGGGGGCAGCGTGGGCCGCACGAACTCCATCAGGTGGCCGCGGGGATAGACCCCCATCGTGCGGTACTCGCCCGTCATCTTCTCGTACTCGCTGAAGTCCGCGAGGGCGGGGACGCGCGCCTTCCCCGAGGCGGGGAAGGCGCGCTGGCCGCCGCGGGCGGGCGGGGTGGAGAGGCCGGCGTCCCAGAGCGCCAGGCGCCGGTTGGGGGCGACGGCGTCGAAGGCCCCCGCCTCCACCAGCGATTGCGCCGCCTGCGGTTTCACGCCCGTCCGCCGCACCAGGTCACCGGCGCCGGCGTAGGGACCGTGCCGCTCCCGCTCGGCCACGATCAGATCCGCGGCCGCCCCGCCGACGTCCTTCACGAGCTGCAGGCCCAGCCGCACGCAGCCGTTGTCGGGAATGGCCTTCGCCTGGCTGCGGTTCACGCACGGATTGAGGAAGGGCGCGCCGAAGCGGCGGGCGTCCTCCTTGAGCGTCTCCAGGGGGTAGAAGCCCATCGGCTGGTTGTTGACGAGGGCGACGAAGAACTCGAGGGGGTGGTAGCGCTTCAGCCAGGCCGCCTGGTAGGCGGTGATGGCGAAGGCGTGGGAGTGCGACTCGGGGAACATGTAGTGGCCGTTGATCTTGGCGAAGATCGTGCGGGCGGCCTCCTCGGGCACGCCCCGGCGGCGCGCCCCTTCCAGAAAGCGCTGCCAGTGCATGGCGATCAGGTGCTCGCTCTGGGGCCGGGCGAAGGCGCGCCGCAGCTCGTCGGCCTCGGCGGCGGTCATGCCGGCCACGTCCATGATCAGCTGGACCACCTGCTCCTGCCAGACGATGACGCCGTAGCCACGCGCCAGAGCGCGCTCCTCCAGGGGGTGGTCATACGTCCACTCGACCCCGTGCCGGTGGCGCTCGACGAACCTGGAGACGGCGCTCCCCTGCACGCCGACGCCGGGGCGGATGAGCGCCACCTGGTAGGCCAGGTCCAGCAGGTTCCGGGAGAGGAGGCGCTGGGCGATCTTGAGCTGGGCGGGCGACTGCAGGAGGAAGACGCCCTTCCCCCGCCCCTCGTTGATGAGGTCGTAGACGTTCGGGTCCTCGGGGTCGATGCGGCTCAGGTCGGGCCTTGCGCCCTCGCGCTCCTCGATCAGGTCGAGCGCCTCCTCGATCTGATCGAGCACGGGCAGGGAGAGGATGTCGATCTTGGCAAAGTTGGCGTCGGCCACGCTGTCCTTATTCCAGTCCATGATGAAGCGGCCCTCGATGGCCCCGTCGCGAATGGGGACCATTTCCGGGATGGGGCTGTCGCTCAGGACCATGCCGCCCACGTGCTGGCCCAGTCCCCGGGGGGCGTGCAGCAGTTGGGGGGCCAGCTCCGTCAGCTCGCGCCAGCCGGGGGCGTCCACGCGATCGCGGAAGGCGGGGAGATCGAGCATCGCCTCGCGCAGCCCCTCGCCGCCACGGGGGCGCATCTGCTTCGAGAGGAGCCGCAGGTCCTCGCGGGGCAGGCCGAGGGCCTTGCCCAGATCCTGGATGATGCCTTTGAGCGAGTAGGTGGCGATGGCCCCGGCGAGGACGGCGTACTCGGCGCCGAAGTGCTGGTGCACGCGCGCGATGAGCTCGTCGCGGAGGGCGCGGGGGAAGTCGAGGTCGATGTCGGGGAGCGTGTGCATATCCTCGGGCATGAAGCGCTCGAGGGTCAGGTTCCAACGCAGGGGATCGACGTGGCTGATGCCGATGAGGTAGCCCACCAGGAGGGCCACGGAGGAGCCGCGGCCCCGCCCCGGCGGGCGCTCCTCCAGGGGTGTATCGGGGTGGATCAGCCCGCGCTCCTCCATGATCAGGCGGGCCAGCCGCACGATCTCCCGGTAGAGCAAGAGGAAGCCGGCCAGGTGGTGCCGCCGGATGAGCCCGAACTCCTCGTCGAGGCGCTCGCGGACGCGCTCCGTGAGGGCGCCGTAGCGCCGCCGGGCGGCCTCCTCGCAGAGCCGCCGCAGGTAGCTCTCGGACGTGTGGCCCGCGGGCACCTGGGGATCGGGCAGGGTGTAGCCCAGGTCGGTGCTGAGGTTGAAGCGGCACAGCTCCGCGATGCGCAGGGTGTTGGCGACGGCCTCCGGCTGCTCCCGGAAGAGCCGCTCCATCTCGGCCGGCGGCTTCAGGCAGAAGTGGTCGTTCGGCTTGATGAAGGGGAGGGCGCGGTCGATGGTGGTGTTGCGCCGGGCGGCGGCCAGCGCGTGCTGCAACCGGTAGCGCCCGGGATCGTGGTAGAGGACGTCGTTGGTGGCCACGAGGGGGGCGCCCGCCTCCCGCGCGAGCTCGGCCAGCTCGCGGTTGCGGGCGGTATCGCCCTGCAGGAAGTTCTGCTGGAGCTCCACGTAGACGGAGTCGGGGCCGTACCACTCGCGGTAGCGGTCCAGCAGCTCCCCGGCCTCGCGCCGGCGCCCCTTCAGCGCCAGCCGCGCGAGGCGCCCATCGCGGCCCCCGGTCAGGAGGAGCACTCCCTCGGCGTGGTCGGGCAGGTGGGCGGGGTCGAGCCGTGGCTCGCGCCGGTCGGCGGCGTTGGCGAGGGTGAAGAGCCGCGAGATGTTGGCGTAGCCGGCGCGCGTCTTCGCCAGCAGGACCAGGCGGGAGCCGTCGGTGAGGCTCAGCTCCCCGCCGGTGATGGGCTGGATGCCGAGGCTGTTGGCCAGCCGCGCGAACTCCAGCGCGCCGCAGAGGTTGGTGTCGGTGAGGGCGAGGGCGGCGCTACCGTGCGCCTTCGCCCGCGCCAGCAGCTCGTGGCTATGGGAGGCCCCTTCTCCGAAGGAGTAGAAGCTCCGGGCGTGCAGCTCGACGTATCCGGCGGGCACGCAGGGGCTCCGGCTAGCAGGCCTGCTGGTACCAGCGCTCCTCGCGCTGGTCGCGGAAGAGGGTGACCTGCCGCCCGTCATCGCGGCTGACGCGGTAGTAGGCGCGGCTCAGGGGCGCCGGCAGCCACCAGAGGTCGAAGGTCCAGCGCTCTTCGATGCGGCTGACCCGCCGCCACTCCCGCTCCAGACACACCGCCACGGGTTGTCCGTCGGGCCCTTCTTCGACATCCACGGGGGTGGGCAGGGCGAGGGGCCGGATGGCGTCCCTGCCGGAGGGGTCGAGCGGCACCTGCAGCACGCGCATCTCGGGGGCGGGGTGCCAGGGGGCGATAGGGGCCATGCGGTAGAGGGCGGGGCCGCCGTCGAGGCGGGCCTGGAGCTGCCGCTCGACCTCGGCCAGGCGGCGCTCGCGGCCCTCGCGCACGTCGGGGAAGAGGCCCATCTGCTCGCCCGCTCCCTCACCAAGCCCGGCGAGCTCCAGCACAAGCTCCTCGACGGGGGCCTCGGGGTGGTCGTCCTCCAACTGCCGCCGGATGCTGCGGGAGGCTCCCTCCCAGCTGCCCACGCCCTGCCGGAAGTGGAAGGCCTTCTCCCAGGGGGGCGCCCCGTGCAGGAGGCAGGCCAGCTCGGCCCGGCTCGCATAGCGGCCGCGCGCCGCGGGCCGGGCGAAGGCGCGCTTCAGGAGGGTATCGACCCCGGCCAGCACGAGCTCCAGGGAGGTGGAGGCGAAGGGCAGGGGGATGCGCTCGACGACGGCTTCCTCGGTCGCGAGGGGGACGAGGGGGCTGCCATCGATGCCCTGGCAGAGCTCCCAGGCGCGCTGCCCCTCGCTCCCGAACTGGTCGATGAGCAGCTCCACGGGCATGGCGGCGACGGCGCCCATGGTGTAGAGCCCGAAGCGGAGAAGGCCGTCGCGCACATCGGGGGAGAGGGGCAGGAGGTCGATGGAGCGGGGCGCGAGGAAGGCGGCCGCCTCGGGGGGAACGGTGGCGGACTCCAGTCCCCGGCTCGTGCGGGCGGCGACGAAGGCGGGGAACTTCGCCTCGGCCACGCCCACCCGCGGCGACAGGTCGCGGGGGATGGCCTCGCGCAGGGCGCGTACGAGCGCGGTCTCGCCGCCGTGCAGGGCCTCGAGACCGTCGAGGCCGGCGTAGGCCGTGCCCAGCTCCGCGCCCTCCACCCGATCGCTGACTCCCTGCAGGGCGGTGAGCACCTGCTGGAACACGCGCCGGCAGGCGGGCTCGTCCGCCTCCAGCACGGTCGTGTCCGGCCGCCGCGAGAGCGCCTCCTCCAGGGTCATGCCGGCGACCACCCCGGAGGCGGCCGGGAAGGAGTCGACGACGAGGGGCTTCCCCGTGGAGCGGTCGACGATCACGGCAGGGCGCTCCCGCAGGTGGGGCTGGCGTCTCAGCTCGACCTTGGCCCTGAGATGGGTGATGAGCAGGCAGGCGACCCGCAAGGCGTTCCTCCGATGGCGTCGTCGTCGGGCAGCGACGAGCTGCGCGGTGCACCTTATAGAACATGCGTTCCATTCGTCAACACCCCTCACGGCGGCCGGTATCCTGTGGCCGGCCCGGCGCCCACGGAACGCCGGGCTCACCCAAGGAGAGGGGGGACGCGTTGCTCGTCGAAGTGAACGGCGGCGAGGTCGAGGTACAGGTGCGAGGCAGCGGAGAGCTGGTGGTCCTCGTCGCCTCCCTGGGGCGCGGCATCGAGGACTTCGCTGCGCTGATGGACGGCCTCGAGGCCGCCGGCTACCGGGCCGCCGGCGTGAACCACCGCGGCATCGGCGGCAGCTCTCCGGCCGTGGACGGCCTGACGCTGCACGACTTCGCGGATGACGTGGCGCGGGCCATCAAGCATCTGTCCGACGGGCCGGCCCATCTCGTGGGCCACGCCTACGGCAACCGCGTCGTGCGCTGCCTTGCCAGCGACCGTCCGGAGCTGGTCCGCAGCGTGACGCTGATCGCCGCCGGGGGACAGGTCCCTCCGGCGCCGGAGACCCGCGCGGCCCTCGAGCGCATCTTCGAGCTGGACCGCCCCGAAGAGGAGCGTCTCGCCGACATTCAGCACACATTCTTCTCGCCCGGCCACGATCCCTCAGTCTGGCTCGACGGCTGGTATCCGGAGACGCAGAAGATGCAGTGGGGGGCACGCGACCTGGTCCGCCAGGAAGAGTGGGGGCACGCGGGGTCGGCGCCGGTGCTCGTCATCCAGGGGCTCGACGACCCGCTGGCCGTCCCGCGAACGGCCATGCCCTGCGGGAGCAGCTCGGCGGGGACCGCGTCGAGGTCGTCGATCTGGCAAACGCCAGCCACGCGATGCTGCCGGAGCAGCCCGAGACCATCGCCCGCGAGCTGCTGGCGTTTCTCGCGCGGCACGGGAGTAGAGAGGGCTAGCGGAGGGGGCGGTCGGAGAGGACGCGGCCGTCGCGGATCTCGACGAGGCGGTCGGCGCGCTGCGCCATGCGGTCGTCGTGGGTGACCATGATGCAGGCCTTGTCGCGGAGGTGAACCTCGCTCAGAAGGGCATCGACGACACGGGCGCCGAGCTTGAAGTTGAGGCTGGCGCTGGGTTCGTCGACGAGGAGGAGGGCGGGGTCGCGCATGAGAGCGCGGGCGATGGCGACGCGCTGGCGCTCGCCGCCGGAGAGGCTGGTCGCGATCTGGTCACGGACGGGGGTGAGGTCCAGCTGTTCGAGGAGCTCATCGGCGCGGCGGCGCAGGGCTGCGCGGTCGGCGGCGCCGAAGTCACCGACAAGGAGCAGGTTCTCGCGGGCGGTGAGGAAGGGCACCATGTTGCTGCCCTGGAAAACGAAGCCGACACGGTCACGGCGGTAGCGGGTACGGGCGCGCGCGCCGTATCGCGTTATGTCCTCTTCATCCACGCGAATCTCGCCGGAGGTGGGGGTGAGGAGCGCCCCCGCGAGGGCGAGCAGGGTGGTCTTGCCGGAACCGGAGGGGCCCTCCAACGCCACCACCTCGCCGCGATCGACCTCGAGGGTGACTGCGCGCACGGCATCGACACGGCGCGTTCCCTGGCCGAAGGACCTGGACACGTCGCGAAGCTGGAGGATTGGCACGGGCGTCCCTACTGCTGCTGCATCGCGATGATGGGGTCGACGGAGGCGACCTGGCGGGCGGAGAGAAGCGAACCCACGACGCCCGCGACCACGACCGAGATGGAGCTGGTCGTGATAGCGCCGGTGGTGAAGTTGATGGGGATGGTGTCGGAGGCGAGGACCGTGGCCTCGGTCAGCAGGGCGAGCGCGACGGCGAGCAGGGCTCCGGCAACGCAGACGATGAGCACCTGCAGGAGTCCCTGCACGACGAGGTAGACACCGCCCGCTCCGATCGCCTTGAGGATTCCCAGGAGGGAGACCTTCTGCAGGGTGATGACGTAGAAGAAGACGCCGATCACCATCGCGCCGATGAGCAGGCCCATGTAGCGAAGGGCATCGACGGTGGACTGCTGGGCCTGGACGCCTTCGATGTTGTTGAAGCCGTCCTCCTTGGTGACGATGCGCCAGCCCTCGCCCCTGACGCCGTCGAGATCGCGGCCCTGCAGGAGCACGAGGCTCGCGGCGGGCCGCTGCGCGACTTCGCCGGGGAAGTTCAGCTCCTGCCAGGAAGCGATGTCGACATACATGGCGGGCTGGAAGAAGAAGTACCCCTGGTCGACGATGCCGGCGACGGTGAAGTCGCGCGTCTGGAAGCCAATGGGGAGGGCGAGGGTATCGCCCACGCGCGTACCCGCGACGCGGGCCCAGGAGCGATCGACAAGGATGTCGGTTGGGCCGGCGATGCCCCGGCCCTCGACGACCCGGGGTTCGGCGAAGGAACCGGGGATGAGGCCGATGACGGCGGCGGTGTCGGTTTCCTCGGGGGCGTACTCAATAACGGCGGCGACGTAGCCGACGGGGGTGGCGCGGTCGGCGCCGGGAAGGGCCTGGACCTCGGCAATGTCGCTCTCGGTCAGGCGTGAGCGGATGACCGAGAGGTTGGAGTTGGCGGCGTAGGCGAGGTGGTCGCCGTTGAGGTTGAGGAGGGCGGTTCCGGCCGCCTCGTAGAGGCCTAGGCCGAGGCCCGTGACCATGATGATGAGGTAGGCGATGAGGGTGACGACGCCGGTGACGAAGCCGAACTGCAGCTTGCGGCGTCTGATTTCGATGAGCGCGAGCACTCGATTGCAACCCTCGGTGGCTGGACCTGCGGAGCAGGTCAGGATGAAGGCTCCCACAGCCGGTTGTCGTGAGCCAGCGAGGGAGCGCAACCGCTCGCACCTGCAACCTGTGCAGACCTTGCTCTGCTGGAAACGCAGGGTTCGGGAGAAATTGTCTGGAGGTTCCTTTTTCCTGAACGTGGCACAATCGCTGCCAGCGGGCAACGGAATCGGTGTGCTCCAGCGGGAGCCGGGGCTCCCGCCGTTCTCCATGCGAGGTGGACGCATTTGAACCGAGACGACATCCTCGGGCTCCTGGCAGACGCGAACTTTGGCGCCTACGCCATGTCGCTGGACCAGCGGATCGTGTTCTGGAACCGGGGTGCGGAGCGCATTCTGGGCCACCAAGCCGACGACGTTCTCGGGCGGCGCTGCTTCGAGGTAGTAACAGCGCCGGCGCAGGGGGGACTCTCGCCTGCGTGCCTCGATGGGTGTCCCTCGATCCGCTCTCTCCAGAACGGGATGGTGCCCGGCGCGGTGACGATGGAGCTACTCTGCGCCTCGGGTGAGCGCACGACGGTCTCCCTCACACCCATGGTGGTTTCCGCGGCGCAAGCCGACGCTCCCCTGCTGGTTCACCTGTTCGACGACAGCGCCGAAAACGAGGCCTCCAACCTGATCGCCGAAAGGGTGCGGGGCGCGCTATCGCAGGATGAGGCTGATGTGGTCTCTGACCATCCGGTCGCGACGCCAGCCTCGCCGGACGCCGGGAGCTTGACTCCTCGAGAACTAGAGGTCCTGAGCCTGGTGGCCCTGGGTCGGACGACCGCTGACATCGCCGGCGAACTTGGCATCAGCGAGCACACCGTGCGCAATCACGTGCGCCACTTCCGTGCGAAGCTGAACGCGCCGACCAAGCTGGAGGCGGTGCTGGCGGCGCTGCGCCAGGGGATCCTGGAGTGGCCAGAGTAGCCCCCACCCGTTCGAAGACCGGGGCGGCTTGGCAGAGCCGGCAGGAAGCGCCTAGGGTAGCGACGCCGCTGTCGGTCAACGGCTCTCGCTAGCAGAAGCGGAGCCGGGAGTGCGAGGCGTCGACATGGGCGATGAGGGAACCCGCAAAGCGTACCGGGAGGCCTGGCAGGGCTGGATGAAGCAGCTCGAGCGAGTGCACGAGGTGCTCCTGGAGGGCGAACGGCTGACTCCCGATCGGCTGAAGGGCCTCCTGAACCGCGAGGCGCGAGCGAAGCAGGCATACGACGCCGCGCGGCTGAAGCTGCTGGGGCTGGACGAGACCACGGCGCCGTCCCCTTCCGGCGACGAGAACCCGTTCCGCTAACCGCCACCTCCGCGGGCGCGGAGGGCGATGAGGCCGAGGAAGAGGCGTCCGGCGGGGCTTGCGGCGAAAGCAGCCCTCCGAAGGGGCCCCTCGGGGAGTTGCTCTCCTAGATCCTCGCCACCGTCTGGGAGAATCTCATCGAATATCCAAGCATCCGGCAGTACATCGACCGCGTGTTGGGCGATCCGGACGAATTCGTAGACGTCGCTCTGCTTGAACGAGGCTGCATGGTTGTAGTCTGCATCCCTGCGAGCTGTGTGCAGGCGCTGGAAGGCGCCGGAGATCGTTCGAACGCGCTCATCCTCACGTAAGAGCGAAACGCAGCCCTCGAGTGCTTTGGTGGCAGACCCCATCACCCAGCCCGTCACTTCGTGTACGTCGCGGTGGCGAACCTGCCGTACGAGTTCGTAACGGGAGCTGTCATCCGGTGCGAACAGGGAGACGGAAGCAAGCGTGATTGCGTGGAAGAGACCGTAGTACGCCGATGAGATCGCGCGGCGGTAGTCGGCGCTAGTGAGGGGCTCTCTGACACCGCTGCGAATGCCCGCAAACACTTTCGCAAAGTCGGTGCCGCTGCTGTCGGCCTCCGGTTCCTCAATGAGGGCGATCGCCCACGCTTGGCCAAGGAGCTGTTGCGGCTCGATCGGGTCGGCCATCAGCCGGGGAAGTCATCCCTCTCGACCTCACGCTCGGCGAACATCCGCACATCGACCGGCCAGTAGGCGAGGACTCCGGGGGGAGGTCCTAGCTCTTTGCCTTTGGCCTGGGCCGCCTCAAAGACCGACTTCCAGTCCTCCAGCGGCCACGTGAGGGCCGCCGCCAGCTCTTCACGGGTCTTCATTCGCTTCAACGCTTCTCTTGAGGGCGGAGGGGGAGGATCCGACACAAGAAGCTCGATTACGACGTACGACTGCTCCTCATCCCGGTCCCAGCCCATGCGGTGGCGGAAGGCGAGGGGCTTGATGGAGCCGAACTGCTGCGTGAGGAGCCACTCGCCGATCGCGTTCGCGAATTCGTCGATCTCGTCGCGCGTGTCGGGTCGAGTCACCATGAGCCAGCTCCGCCAGTGATGGTACACCACAAGAAACTCCACCCGGGCGTTGATGTGGCGCGTGGTAGACTCGCGCGCGCACGCTTGGTTCCTGGAGATGCTCGATGGTCGAGACCAAGAAGTCGTTCTGCCGCTTTTGCCACGCGTTTTGCCCCATCGAGGTCGACGTCGAGGACAACAGGGTGATCGAGATTCGTGGCGACACGAGTAACCCCATCTATGGCGGGTACACGTGCATCAAGGGGCGGCACCTGCCGGACCAGCACAACCACCCGGACCGGATTCGGACCTCGCTGAAGCGCATGCCCGACGGCAGCTTCCAGCCGATCTCAAGCGAGCAGGCGCTCGACGAGATCGCGGAACGTCTGAGCGCCATCGTCGAGGAGCACGGCCCCCGTGCGGTGGCGACGTACAACGGCACGTACGCCTTCTGCAACGCCATCACGCTCTCGGTCTCGCGCGCCTGGCACGCGGGGGTGAAGTCGCCCTCGTACTACACGAGCGTGACGATCGACCAGCCGGCGAAGGCGATCGCGGCCTCGCGCCACGGCACCTGGCTGGGCGGCAGCCACGGCTTCGACACGGCCGACGTGGCGATGCTGATCGGGAACAACCCGGTTGTCTCGATGTTCGGGGGCATTCCCCCGTTCAACCCGTGGAAACGGCTGCGCGACGCGCAGAAGCGCGGGCTCAAGCTGATCGTGATCGACCCGCGCAGCTCGGATGTGGCCAAGCGCGCTGACCTGCACCTGCAGGTGAAGCCGGGCGAGGATCCGACGCTGCTGGCGGGCATCATCCGGGTGATGTTCGATGAAGGGCTCGTCGACGGCGACTTCCTTGCCGGGAACGTGGCCCACGTGGAGGAGCTGCGGGAGGCGGTCGACAGCTTCACGCTGGATTACGTGGAGGAGCGCACGGGCGTGCCGGCGGCGCAGGTGGAGCGCGCGGCGCGGATGTTCGCCGAGAGCCCGCGGGGCGTGGCCTCCAGCGGGACGGGCGCGAACATGGCGCCGCACCCGAACCTGACCGAGCACTTCGTGCACACGTTCAACACGCTCGGCGGCCGCTACCTGCGCGAGGGCGAGGTCGTGCCGAACCCCGGCGTCATCAGCCCGGAGCGTCCGTGGCTGGCGCAGGCGCGCCCGCCCAATCCCGCCTGGGGCAAGGGCGAGCCGAGCCGCGTGCGCGGCCTGGGCGAGGTGTTCGGCGAGATGCCGACCGCCGCCCTGAGCGACGAGATCATCGAGCCCGGTGAGGGGCGCGTGCGCGCGCTCATCAGCGTGGGTGGCAACCCCGTGGGCGCCTGGCCAGACCAGCTCAAGACGATCGAGGCGATGGGCAAGCTCGACCTGAACGTGAGCATCGACATCCGGATGTCGCAGACGGCGAAGATGGCGGACTACATCATCGCGCCGAAGCTTTCGCTGGAGCGGCCCGACCTGACCGTGCTGACCGACTCGTGGTACCCGGCGCCGTACGCGCACTACACCCCGGCGATGGTCGAGGCCGAGGACGACGTGATAGAGGAATGGGAGTTCTTCTGGGGCGTCGCGAACCGGATGGGCACCGGGATCAAGCTCGCCGGCGGCCCGATGCCCATGGACGAGAAGCCGAGCACGGACGATGTCCTGGACCTCATCACGGCGAACTCCCGTATTCCGCTCGACCGCGTACGGGAGGCGGACGGCGGGGCTATCTTCGAGGGCGAGACCGTGCGCGTCGGCGCGAAGGCTCCCGGCACGGACGCGCGCCTCGACGTGGCACCGCCGGACCTGGTAGAGGAGATGCACGAGGTGCGCAACGAGCCGATCGTCGAGGGCGCCGGCTACCTGCCGGGTGAGGACTTCTCGCACCGGCTCATCAGCCGCCGGATGCGCGAGTTCTACAACTCCTCGGGCCGCGATATCGCCGGTCTGACGGCCCGCGACGGGGGCACCAATCCCGCCTTCATGAACGCGCGCGACGGGGCGGAGTACGGCATCGAGGAAGGCGCGATCATCGAGATCGAGTCGAGTCGCGCCACCATCCTGGGTGTGGCGGCCTTCACCGACGACATCCCCTCGGGGGTGATCTCGATGGCGCATTCCTGGGGAGACACACCGGAGAACGACCACGACGTGCGCAACATTGGTGGCAGCACCAACCGCCTCGTGAACAACGAGGAGGCGTACGACCCGATCACGGGCATGGCGCGGCAGAGCGCGATCCCGGTCAACATCCGCCCGGTCAAGGAACCGGTGGCGGTCGGCTAGCGCGAGGAGGCATTCCATGGCGGACGCACGTTCCGGCACGAACGACATCTGGGAAGCGCTCTATACGCAGCGCGCAATCCGTCGCTGGAGGGACGAACCCGTCCCCGATGACCTCATCTGGAAGGTGATCGAAGCGGGCACGAAGGCGCCCTCGGGGAGCAACCTGCAGCCCTGGCGCTTCGTCGTGATCACGGACCAGGAGACGCGTGACGCGATCTCGGCGCAGCTGCGCAAAGGTCTGGAGAACCCCGGCCTCCAGTCGATGATCGACAACGCGATCACGTCGGGGACGAAGGGCGAGCGCCTGATGATGACGGGCGCGCGCGGGCTCTTTGAGAACCTGGCGCAGGCGCCGGTCTTCATCGTGCCTTGCATCTACCACGTCTCGTCGCCTACGACCGATGCGTCCACGCTGCTGGCGGGAAGCTCCATCTACCAGGCGGTGCAGAACATCATGCTGGCCGCGCGGGCGCTGGGGCTGGGCACGGTCATGACGACCTTCCAGGGGGCGGTCGACGGCATCCTGCGAGAGCGCTGCGGGATTCCCGCCGATGCGACGCCGGCGGCAATCATCCCGATGGGCTTCCCCGATGCGAACTTCGGTCCGACGAACCGGAAGCCGGTGGACGAAGTGACGAACTGGGAGCGCTGGGACATCACGAAGGCGCGCGACTAGGGCGAAGCACGGCCCGCCCGGGCAAGGCGGCGAGGAATGATCGCGCTCTATCGCTTCTGGCCGGAGGCGCGCGCCGCCGTACGCGAGACCCTGGAGGGCGTGGCCACTTCGCCCGCCCGCGCGGATAGCACTCTCCCCCTGGCCGAGGTGGCCACGACGCTCGGGGCGTACGACCTCGCCGTCGATCTCGGGGAGGCGGGCAGCGCGGGAGAGACGGCATCGCGGGCGCTGGGGGTGGCGGAAGCGATCGTTGGGGGGCGGCTGTGGCGCGAGGGGAGCGGCTGGGCGGCCGGCGTGGAGACGACCGGTCTCGCGATTCCCGAGCCGGAGACCGACATGTTCGGCGGGATTCCCGAAGCGGTTCCGTTCCTGCTCCTGCGGGCGCTGGGGGGCTGGAATCTCGTGGCCTCACCGGACCGCGAGACGTGGCTGACGCTCTCGATGACGTTCCTGAACCGCCGCGCCTACCAGCGCTTCGACACGGAGGGAGCCTGGTTCAGCCCGGACGTGAACGAACTGGCCTCGCTGGTGATGGGCACGCACAACACGCGGGACGTGGAGGGCACCTGCCTCACGTATGGCATCCCGGGGCTCTCGCTGGTGGACTGGGAGGACGAGCGGCAGGCCGGGCGCTTCGGGGGCGAGCCGGAGGCGACACGGAGCGCGCTGCTGGGGGAGGAGCTGCACTACGCCGCCCTGCTGCGGGGCTCCGCGCCATCGCTGCGCGAGGCGCTCGCGCCGCTGGGTTCCGAGCTGTTCGTGGAGAGCTAGCAGCCCGGCCCTAGCGCAGGGGCTCCACGACCATGACGGCCTGCCCGACGACCTCCCCGCTCTCCAGCAGCTGGGTGGCCTCGTTCACCTGCTCGATGGTGCAGCGGAAGGTGACGACCATGGGAATGGGAAGGCGCCCGTCCTCGATCCACTGGAGGAGGGTAGGCACGTCCTCGTCGGGGTTGGGCGGGTCGGGGAGGGTGTAGCCGTTGGCGGCCACAAGCGCGTCGAACTCTTCCCGGCGCTCCTCCGTGCCGGGGCTGGCGACGATGATGGCGGAGCCGCCCTCGCGAACGGGATTGCGGCCGGGACGCGAGTTCGTCTCGAACTCGTAGAGGCAGTCGAAGAGGTGGTCGACGCCGTCAGGGGCGAGCTCGGCGATGCGCTCGACGGCGGCGGCGCTGCTCAGGTTCAGGGTCTCGGTGGCGCCGGCGGCCTCGGCGGCTTCGAGGCGGTCGTCGTTACGGGCGACGGCGATGATCGCGCCCGCGCCCGCGCCCGCGACAGCGGCGGCGGCGATGGTCGAGAGGCCGGCGCCGGCGCAGCCAAAGACGGCCACCGTGTCGCCCTCGCCCACGCCGGCGGTGCGCACGGCGCTGGCGGCAAGGAGCGAGGTGTTCCCGAGGACGGCCGCGCCTTCCTTGTCGGGCAGGTTGGGGATGGGGACGAGAAACTGCTCATCGACGACGAGGTTCGTGCCCCACATCCCGGCGGGGGCGACCTCCGCCTCCGTGCCGTCGTCGAACTCGACGAAGGGGAGCTCCGGCTCGCGACCGGGCGTGGCGCTCCAGGCGGTCACGAGCGCGATGTCGTCGACCGTGACGCGCGTGACCTCGCTGCCGACCTCAAGGACGCGGGCCGTGCCCTCGCGGCCGGGGATGACGGGGATGGGCTGAGGCTCCTCGATCTGGTGGAGCTGTCCGTGCTCGATGCCGCCCGCGTAGGTTTCGAGCAGGACCTGGTGGGGGCGGGGATCGGGGAGCTCCAGCTCCTGGATGGCGCAGACACCGAAGTCGCCTTCGAGGACGACCACACGGGCAGTTGTTGGCATCGTGACGGCCCTAGCGCTCCACCCACGGGCCGAGCAGCTGCGGGACGCGCAGGTCTTCGGGGATGCGCTCGCGGCCGATCATGCGGTCGACCTGCTCGGCGCAGTTCCAGATGCGTCGCTCCTGGTAGCTCACGGGCATGCCCGTGAGGCCCGGCGAGTTCAACGACTTCTGCATGGGCGCCATGTTGCGCGTGTCCTCTTCCATGACCCCGTCGAAGCCATTGAGGCGGCCCTGCCAGGTATCGGAGAAGGCGGGGGAGGGGGCGTCGCCCCAGTCGACACAGAAGGTGATCCACTCGAAGCGGGTGGCGCCCACGTCGAGCGGCCAGGCGAGGAGGAAGGGCATGCCCGTGGCGCTGACGGGGGTCACGAGGTTGGGGAAGGCGCTGAAGGCGGTGCTGGTGCAGCGAGTCATCCCGTTGACGGTGGGGATCTCGACCATGCTGTCCTTGCCCACGCCAAAGGCCTGCCGGTCGAGGTCGACGCGCCAGTCGAGCTGGTGGTCCATGCCCGTCATCTCGGCGGCGCGCTTGGAGAGCGGCGTGATCATGCGCGAGTGGCCGTTGGGCAGGACGCCCATGGTGGCGCCGCGCTGGTCGAGGCCGGAGACGCCCGCTTTCTGGTGGATGTGCTTGAAGTGGTAGACCTCCTGGAAGGCCTCGACGGTGACCTTCCAGTTGCAGGGGATGATCGTCCAGCGCTTGTCGATCATGCGCAGCTTTGCGCCCTGGAACATGGCCATCTGCTCGGGCAGGGGGTGGAGCCAGTCGAGCAGGGGTTCGGCGTCGGCATCCTGGTTGATGAAGACCCAACCGTCCCAGCTCTCGCAGCGCAGCTCGCGGAGCTTGCGCTTCTCCTCGGGAATCCCCGCCTTGTCGCCGACGAAGCGTCCGGTCGTGTAGTCGTAGAGGTGGCCCTCCTCGGGGCAGCGGAAGATGCCTTCGGGGAGCTTGCGGCGGGGGAACTCCTGCTGGAACTGGAGGTTGTTCCCGGCGGAATCGAACTCCTTCCAGTGGAAGAGATGGCTGTCGTCGGGGACGTCGAAGAGGGGGGCGCCGTGCACGCAGGCGTTGTGGAAGGCGTGGATGGCGCCGTCCTCGCCGCGCACGAGCACGACCTGCGTCTCAAGGTGGTCCCAGATCTGGTAGGAGCCGGGCTCGGGAAGCTCCTCCTCGCGCGTGGCGTAGACCCACGTGGACGTCCAGAGGTGCTGCATCTCCAGGTCGAAGAACTCCTCGCTGCGGTAGCGCCCGGCGGGGATGTCGGGGAACTTGGGGAAGCCTTCGGGCGGGCCCTCACGGGAGAATTCGTACAGGATCTCCTGCTTCAGCCGTTCAACGAGCGCTTCCTGCATGGTGCCTCTCCATGGGCCGGCGCTGGCCGCGCCGGTCGCGTCCTGCGATTCTACGCACTGACGGCTGGAACAGCCGCAGAGACAGGGGAGGCTCCATGATTCGCCACATCGTCACGATCGCGCTGAAGGAAGACGCCCCCGCCGAGGAGATCGAGGCGTTCTTCGAAGAGCTCGTCCCTATCAGCCGCCACCCGAAGGCGATCGACTACTACTGCGGCTGGAATTTCCAGGACCTGGGCGCGCGCTGTGAGATCGGCATCTCCTGCTCGTTCGCGACGCACGCGGACTTCGAGGAGTACATGGCCTCACCCGACCACGGCCCGCCGGGGGCGATCCTCAACCGCATCTCCAATCACTGGAGCGTGATCGACTACGAAGAGGGCTCGCCCGCAGAGGCGCAGGCGGCCACGCAGGCGGAGCGGGGGTCCGCATGACGGAACGGCCGCTGATCGCGATCACGCTGGGGGATCCCGCCGGGATCGGGCCGGAGGTGGCGGTGAAGGCGCTGCAGCGGGACGAGCTGAGGGCGGAGGCGCGGCTCTTCCTGCTGGGCTCGCCGACGAGCGCGGCGGCGGCGCTGCGGATGATCGGCTCGACGCACGAGCTGCGGCCGGTGCGGCGGGCGGAGGACGTGCGCGGGGAGGTGGGGACGACGGAGGTGCTGGTCGTCGGGGGGTTCCGCGAGGACTACTTCGCGATGGGGGAGCACTCGGTCGTGGCGGGGGAGGCCTCGCACATCTGGGTGGAGGAAGCGGCGCGGCGGGCGCTGGCGGGGGAGGTTGACGCGATCGTGACGGCGCCCATCAACAAGGAGTCGTGGCAGCTGGCGGGAAGCTCCGACACGGGCCACCAGGAGGTGTTCCAGCGGCTCTCGGGGTCGGAGCACGTGGCCACGATGCTCGTCAGCGGCGGTCTGCGCTGCATGCACCTTTCGACGCACAAGACGCTGGCGGAGGCATGCGCCTACGTGACACGCGAGAACGTGCTGGAGGCGATCCGGCTGACGGACCGGCACTTCCGCGAGTGGGGCTTCGCGGAGCCGCGCATCGGCGTGGCGGCGCTCAACCCGCACGCGGGCGACGGGGGGTTGATCGGCACGGAGGAACTGACGGAGATCGGGCCGGCCGTGGAGGACGCACGGGCGGAGGGGATCGCGGCGACGGGACCGGTCCCAGCGGACTCGGTCTTCCCGCAGGCGATCGCGGGGCGCTACGACGTGGTGGTCGTGATGTACCACGACCAGGGACACATCGCGATCAAGGTGCACGGCTTCGAGGAGAGCATCAGCGTGAACCTGGGGCTGCCGTTCATCCGCACATCCGTGGATCACGGGACGGCGTTCGACATCGCCGGGAAGGGCGTCGCGGACGAGACGAGCATGGTCGAGGCGATCACGACAGCGATCCGGCTGGCACGGCGCGAGGGTCTGGCCTAGAAAATAGCCAACGGGTTGGCGGGGCTGCCGGTGCCGCCGCTGACGCGCAGGGGCGAGAGGACGAACTGGAACTCCCAGCGGCCGAGCCGTTCGCAGGTCTCGGCGAGCTGTTCGAGGTTGCAGTTATCGATGAGGTGCAGGCCCATGGCGATCAGGCTGACGATGTGCACGGGCTGGTTCATGGCCGTGTAGCCCGAGGGCATGGCGTCCTGGGCGGTGTCCGCGCCGATGACGGCAGCGCCACGCTCGTGCAGCCAGGGGAGGCTGGCGGCGTGCCAGCCGGGATAGCCGGCGGCCGGCAGCTGCTCGCGGCCGACCTCGCCCTTCTTGCGGCCGTAGCCGGTGCGGAGGAGGACGGCGTCGCCGGGCTCCACGCGCACGTTCTGGCGGGCCTCGGCGGCTTCGAGGTGCTCGGGGTAGACGCCTTCGCCGGGGTCGAGCCAGGGGCGGTCCTGGGCTGCGGCGACATCGAGGAGGACGCCGCGGGTGACGATGCCGTCCTTGAGGGCCGTGATGGCGTGGTGGGTGGCGCCGAGGCCGGAGGTGACGAGCTCGGCGGGCTTGCCGTTGTACATCTTCCCGTCCCAGAAGAAGTGGCAGAGCCCGTCTATATGGGTGATGGCGTAGCCGTGGAAGATGAAGCCGATGTACTCGAGGGCGCCGGCGTTGCGGGCGCCGGTGGCGCCGACGCGGTGCTCGTCGTTGAGGCCCTGGCCGGTGGCCAGCATGTAGCGCTGGGGCGTGCCGAAGGCGTGGTCGGGCTGGGGGCGGGTCTCGATCTCCCAGGAGCAGGAGACGCTGATGCCCTCCCGCACGAGGGCGGCGGCGGCGCGACGCTTCTCGGGCGTGATCAGGTTGAGGGCGCCGAGCTCGTCGTCGTCGCCCCAACGACCCCAGTTGGAGAGGGTGTCGAGATAGGTCAGGACCTCGTCTTCAGCGGGTGGGGTGGGCATGGCGGGCCTCCGGCGCGGGGAATGCGGGGAGGATGGGCGGGGGCGGGGGGCGGGTCAAGGGGTCAGCACCCCTCCGCTGTATCGAGCGAAGCCGGAATCACGATATCGATCCCCGTGACATCCGCACCGTCGACGGCAAACACGGTTCCGTTGCCCCATCCGACGCTGCTGCTGAATCTCACAATCCCTTCATCCTCGTTGTAGGCGCCAAGCCACTCACCGCAGGTGTTCTGCATGACCAGCCAATAGGCGTATCCATCGGGCGCGTCAATGCTGAAGGCTCCAGCCTCATCCGTGTAGTTCAGGTCGATGGAACCCCGATCGTATTTGTGATTGGTCGCGTAGGCAAGGACGTCGTAGCCCTCCAGGGGTACGCCCGACGCATTCGTAACCCTACCGACGATGTTAAAACGCGGCCCGTCGAAACAGTTGAGCACCACCTCGCTGGGCAGTCCAGCCAGGTTGATCGTGATTGCGATATCCTCATCGGCGACCTTGAGGTCTTGTGGACCACCGCCCGTTCGAGGCACTCCGTCGCGGGCGTAGTACCCAAACCGATCCCAGTAGGCTGATCGGTAAAATTCTCCGCCGGCTACGCGGCATAACGCCGAAACGCTTACTGAGTACTCTCCCTCGGGAAGCTGGAGCTCTGCACCATGCTCGGTCAGGTCTGCGCGAAGTGAAACAGATTGACCAGACGCACCAACTCTCAATGGATAGCCATTCCACTGCAAGAGCATGCTGCCATCAGGAAGGGAGGTAGTGACTGTCACGGTACGCATGACCGGAATCATGTGTTCCATACGAGCCGCGAAGCTTGAGTAGAAGTCCGCAATGGCCGTGCCAAATGACGCACGGAACGCATCTTCCCAACCAGTGCTTGTCGGAAGCCTCCGGAAGAAATCAATGAGCGCCATTTCGCTTGACTGTTCTACAACTCGCTCCACTGCAAATGTTGCCACGTTGTACCCAGCAATGTTTATCGCCGAAATGTTGCCTTCGAATTCGACAAGATCGGGTGCAGAATATATCACACTATCGGTAAGTACCTGGTCAACTTCTTGGCGAGTTCTATGGCCGCGGGAAATGTGGTACTCAATGGCCATGTGCTCCGCAGTCCCCTCCAGGAGCCAGTCGGCAACATAGACGGTTTGGGGCACCGGGATACGGGAGACAAGGTGAGTCTGGAGGACGTGGAAGTACTCGTGCGCGAGGGGCGACGTGATGTCGTGGGTGGCCGTAGCGCACCAGTCGGCCAGGAAGACCAGTTCGTTGACCGCTACACCGCACAGCACAAAGGAGGGCTCAGGGATCCCCAGGACCTCCCGTCGCGCCTGGGTGAGGGACTCCCGGTCTGCCCCGACGTAGAGCCGAAAGTCGGGTTCGAGGAGGCCGTAGCGCTCGGCAAAGTAGGTGACCACGGAGAGGTTCTCGGCGCGGATTTCCGCCTGCCGCTCTTCCGTGAATGGGCCGTAGAACTCGACGGTCGGGTCCACGCTGCCCGGCTGGAGCCAGTACCTCTCCTCGGACACCTCCAGCCAGACCGCACCACCCTGCTTGACCTCGCGCACGAGGGCGGCCGCAGACGGGGAGTCCGGTACGTACTGGAGGAACCACTCGATTTCGGTGTCCCAGGCGAGGGCGACCTGGAGGTCATCGTCGAGGGCGGCGAAGGCATCGCCGAAGCTGGCGCCGTCGCTCCCGGTCCAGGCGACAAGGTTCCAGCCCTCGCTCAAGGACACGAGGCCGGCGGACGGGTCCGGCGAGGCGGCGCGGGTCCAGGAGACCGGCTCGTCGCCATCCAGCCGGAGCCAAAGCCCCATGCCCGGCGCGACTTTCGTCAGGTTGCCGTGTGGCTGAGGGGAGCCAGCGTAGGCAGCCAGGAACCGCTGCCTCTCCGCATCCCAGGCGTACACCGCCTCCAGCTGCGGGATCGCCTCGAAGAGCTCCTCGACATCCGCCTCAGGCTCGATCCAGCCCGCCATGTTCCAACCTGGGTCGAGCAGGGTCGTGACCGCATCCGACGTGTCGGCCCTGGCCATCTCCGGCAGCGGCGCCATCATCAGGGCAAGCAAGAAGGCCGCGACGCCGACCGCGGACGCGCGCTTGAGGCAGTTCACAACAGGACTCTAACGGAAGGGTAGGGCGAATTACCCCGGCCGCCCGAGCACCGCGTCACTTGTTGGCGACGCTCTCCATTGAGCCGTGTTCGGCGCTGGTGGGGGAGACGCGGGAGACGACGTAGAGGAAGGCGGCGCCCAGCGCGCCCGCGATGATCGAACCAGCAAGCACGCCGATCTTCGCCTGGTCGAGGAGCAGCGCCTTGCCGTCGAAGGAGAGCTCGGCGATGAAGAGGGAAACGGTAAAGCCGATGCCGGCGAGCAAGGCCGCCCCGAAGACATGGCCGATGTTGACGCCATCGGGGAGGCGGCCCGCGCCGAGGCGCACGCCGGCCAGGGTGGTGGCACTGATGCCGACGAACTTGCCCACCACGAGCCCAAGGAGGACACCCCAGGCGACGCGCTCGCTGAAGGCGTCGCCGAGGGCGTCGGGCGTGACCTCGACGCCGGCATTGGCGAGGGCGAAGAGGGGCACGATGAGGAAGCTGGAGTAGGGAAGCAGGTTGTGTTCGAGGCTGTGCATGACGTCGCGGCCGCGGAAGGGACGGGCGGGGGTGAGAAGCCCGAGGACGACGCCGGCAATGGTCGCGTGGATGCCCGACTCGAAGGTGGCGTACCAGAGCACGAAGCCGATAACGGCGTACACGGGCACGTGACGGACCCCGAAGCGCTGGGCGGCGACGATCAGGGCGATAAGACCAAGGGCGCCGCCCAGCCAGGGGAGGGAGAGGTCATCGGTATAGAAGACGGCGATGATGGCGATGCCGCCGATGTCGTCGGCGATGGCGAGGGTGAGGAGGAAGACGCGCAGCCCGGCGGGGAGGCGGCGCCCGAAGAGGGCGAGGACGCCGACGACGAAGGCGATGTCGGTGGCGACGGGGATGCCCCAGCCGTCGATGCCGTCGCCGCCGAGGTTTATGAGGGCGAAGATGGCGGCGGGAACGATCATGCCCCCGGCGGCGGCGATGAGGGGGAGGGCGGCGCGGCGGGGGTCGCGCAGTTCGCCGGCGACGAGCTCGCGCTTGATCTCCATGCCAACGACGAAGAAGAAGATGACCATGAGGGCGTCGTTCACCCAGCCCTTGAGGTGCTCGTCGACGGAGAAGAGCTCGCCGAAAAGGACGACGCCGAACTCGAAGTGGTGGTCCCAGACACCGTGGTAGGAATCGTTGTCAACGTTGACCCAGACGAGGGCGATGACGGCGCTGACGAGCAGGACGATGCCGCCCGCGGCTTCGAGCCGCATGAACTCGACGACAGTGGAGCGGACGCGGGTCGCAGGCGCCCACCAGACGGGAGCAGCCCCGCGCCTCCTGCGTGGTCCCTGGGTCAACATGGGGTGTTGTGTGCTCGCACCACTACGTCTCGCGTCGCGAAGGGTTGGGGGTCGGTCGAAGCCAGCGGCAGGCGGTCGCGAGGGTAGCAACCGTCATGCTTCTGGTCAGCTAACGCCGGCCTCCGCGGAAGACTCCGCTGATCTGGTCCCAGAGGGACTTGCCGCTGGCGCCGGCGAGGAAGTCGCCCCAGGCCTCCTCGGCGGAGGCAGCGCGGTTGAGGCCGCGCACGCGCTCCTCCATGACATCGCGGATACTGCCCTCCTCGCCCGCATCGACCCAGAAGCCGTGCTGGTCTTCGCAGGTATCGAGCTCCAGGTTGTAGGCGCGGTAGTTGAAGGCGCGCATCTGCTTGCCGCAGACCGGGCAGTTGAGCTCGCTGGGGCGCTTCGCGTACTCAATGGTGGCGCGCCGCTGGTTCTCGTCAGGAGCGGTGCGCGCTTCGAGCTCGTCGAGCTCGTGGTGGTCGAGCCAGCGGCCGTTGCAGGTCGGGCAGTGGTCGACCTCGATGCCCTTGTGGCGTTCGACGGCGAGGGTGGCGGAGTCGCGGGGACACTGCATGGGTCCATGGTACGCGAGCGGCGGGAAGGTGCAGGTTCAGGCTCTTCTTCCCGGCCTGCCCGTTGACGCGTTTGCGGTCCAATCGCTAGTATTTGCCGCAAGGAAATAATGCTGTGGCGACATTGGACACGCACAAGGCTGTCACCGAGCTTCAGGAGGCTGGCACCTCTGGGCCGCTCGCCCGCGCCACCGTGAATGTCGTGGAAGAAGGAGTCGCGAGGGGCACCGAGAACCTCGTGACCGTAGACGCGCTCCACAGCGCGCTCTACCGAAGCCTGCTTACATTCGGCCTGGGCATGCTCGCCGTGAACATCGCGATCGCCGGTACGGCCCTGGCGATCGCCCAGTGGATGTTCGGCTAACAGGGGACCATCGGGCACACACCCTGGTCAGGGGGTGGGGAGGCGGCGGGCGCCGGGGACGGGGTGGTCGCCGGTGGGGTTGGCGAGGATGGCGCGGAGGGCTTCGATACCGTCGAGCAGGCGGGGGCCGGGGCGGCTGAACCAGGCGTTCGCGTCGAGCGCCCAGACGGCCCCGTTGGCGACGGCGGGGAGGGAGCGCCACTCGGGGCGCTCGGCGAGGGCCGCTGCTTCACCCACGACCTCGTCGAGGGAGAGGCCGCAGGGGAGGAGGAGGGCGACATCGGGGGCGGTGGCGGCGATGGCCTCCCAGGTGACGCGCTCCGACTTCCGGCCGGGTTGCCCGAGGACGTCCGCGCCGCCGGCACGGGCGATCTGCTCGGGCACCCAGTGTCCGGCGGCGAAGGGCGGGTCGAGCCACTCGAGCGCGAGGACGCGGGGAGTGGTCGAGGGGCTGGGAGCGCGCGCAGCGATGCGTTCGCGCAGATCCAGGGCGAGGCGGGTCGCCTCAGGTGCGTGGCCGGTGGCGTCGCCCACCTCCTCCACGGAGCGGGCGACGCCCTCGAGGTCGAGGGGGGTGAGGGTGAGGACGCGGGCGCCGAGTTGCTCTTCGTGCACGACGCGATGCACCTCGCCCTCGCTGACGGCGCAGACATCGCAGAGGGCCTGCGTGATGACGAGGTCGGGCCGAAGCTCACGCAGGCGGGGGACGTCGATCGTGTAGGTTGAGCCGCCCGAGGCGAGCAGGATGCTGATGGCGGCGTCGATCTCGGCCTGGGGGAGGCCGCGAGTCTCGACGGCGGGACCGGTGAGCACGGGCAGGCCGCGCGCGCCGTCGGGGTAGTCGCACTCGTGCGAGACGCCGACGACCTCGTCGCCGGCGCCCACGGCGAAGACGATCTCGGTGGCGCTGGGGAGGAGGGAGGCGATGCGCATGGCTGTCGCGCAGCTTGGCCAGCGGCGCGCGCGGACGCAAGCGGCGACAGGGGCGGGCGCGCTCCCCCAGGCTGGGGAGTAGTCTGGCACGAGCCAGACGGAGGCGTGCGTGCGAAACGGGCGGCGGGCGGCGATCAGCGGGACGGCGGAGTGGGCGCCCCAGCGTCGCTGGGACACGCCCATGTTCGGGCTGGAGGCGTACGGGAAGCTGGCGCGCGAGGCCCTCGAAGACGCGGGCATGGAGCTCGGCGAGATCGACGGCATCCTCTGCACGCGGCTGGGGGACGCGCCCATGTTCGCGCCGGCGGCGGTGGCCGAGTACCTGGGCATCGCGGCCAACTTCGGGGAGGTGGTCGACCTGGGCGGGGCGAACGCGACGGCGATGGTGTGGCGGGCGGCGGCGGCGATCGAGGCGGGCGTCTGCGAGGCCTGCCTCTGCCTGCTGCCATCGGCGCCGGCGCCACCGGAGCCGGGGGCTTCGCCGCGGACGCAAAACTGGATGCTTGGGGCGGACGCGTGGGGGGCGCCGCACGGCCAGTTCGACGCGCCCTACGGGCTGATCAACCCGAACTCGCACTTCGCGATGGTGGCCCAGCGCTACATGTACGAATACGACCTGGCGCCGCGGACGCTGGCCAAGGTCGCGGTGCAGGGACGGGAGAACGCGCTGCTGAATCCGAAAGCGATCTTCCGGGACCAGCCGATCACGATCGACGACGTGCTCAACTCGCCCCTGGTCGTCGACCCGCTGCACCTGCTGGAGATCGTGATGCCCTGCGCGGGGGGCGCGGGGGTGGTGGTGACGACGCTGGAACGGGCGCGACGGACGGGTCTGCGCCCGGTGCTCGTGAGCGGCTTCGGCGAGCACATCACGCACAAGTCGATCACGTACGCGCCTTCGCTGACGCAGATCCCGATCGTGGCGGCGGCCGACCGCGCCTTCGCGATGGCGGGGGTGGGGCGCGACGCAATCGACGTGGCCTCGATGTACGACTGCTACACGATCACGGTGCTGGTCACGATCGAAGACTCGGGCTTCTGCGCGAAGGGGGAGGGGGCGCGGTTCGTCGAGGAGCACGACCTGCGCTTCAGCGGCGACTGGCCGCTGAACACGCACGGGGGCCAGTTGGGGATGGGTCAGGGCGGCGCGGCGGGGGGCATGTCGCACGTGGTCGACGTGGTGACGCAGCTGCAGGGACGAGCGGGACCGCGGCAGGTGGGGGCGGCGGAGCGGGGGTACGTGACGGGGACGGGGGGATTCATGTCGGAGCAGGTCGCGCTGGTCCTGGAGGGGGCCTGATGGCGGAACCTCCGGCGCGCATCCTGCCCAGGCCCACGCCGGCGACGGCGCCCTTCTGGCAGGCGGCGAGGGAGCACCGCCTGCTGCTGCCGCGCACGGCGGACGGCGAGCCGTACTTCTACCCGCGCGCCTTCAGCCCGGGGAGCCTCGATCCGGCGACGGAATGGGTGGAAGCGAGCGGGCGCGGCACCCTCTACTCGTACACGGTCGACCGGCGGGGGACGGCGCCGGCGTTCGCGGCGCGGGCGCCGTACGTCATCGGCATCGTGGAGCTGGAGGAGGGGCCTCGGATGACGACGAACATCGTGGAGTGCGCGATCGAGGACGTGCGCATCGGGATGGCGGTGGAGGCGGTCTACGAGGACGTGGACGGGGAGGTCACGCTGGTGCTGTTCCGGCCAGCGTAGGGATGGCCGCACACATGGTAGGAAATCAACATAAAAGCGCCGCTTTGCGAAATCAAGGCTAAAGAGCTATAGCCCTTGTGTGAAAACGTTGGCAATCGCCAAAAGGGAGTGCTAGCTTAGAAATTCCCCCTCCCGGCCGACGGGATTCCCGCCGGTACGTAGAGAGGGTTTCAACTGGCGGTGGGGGGTCAGGCCTACCAAGCGAAGGCCCCCCACCGCCGAGATGGAGGTCATCATGCGGCCCACAGGCCGTATCAGACCGCTGGCGTGATTCTGTTCATCGGTGGCCGTGAGGTCAAACGCTCACAAGGCACCCAGGGAGGTTGCCGTGTCTCCGACACAACCCTCCACTCAAGTGGAGACTTGCGTCTGGACTGGCCAGTCCGGAGCAAAGTACAAGTACGAGATCTACCGGGTGGGCACTCCATTCAACGCCCTTCCCGCCAACTACATCTTCGCGAAGATCAATGCCCGAGGCTATTGGGAAGCGATCTACGCGGGGGAGACCGAGAACCTAAGCACCAGGTTCGACAACCATCACCGCCAGCATTGCATCAATCTGCAAGGTGCGACTCACATTCATGTCCACGTCAACTACGGCGGGGCGGATGCACGTCGCGCCGAAGAGCGGGACATCAGGCTGGCTAACGACCCTCCCTGCAACCGGCAGTAGGCTGCAGGGTCAAGTTCTGGGGACTGGGCTCGGGCTCAGTCCTCAGAACGATCCCTCCACGAGGTCAGGACTCCGACACCAAAGGAGCGGTGGGGGCGCGTATCCTTGCGCACTACCGCGCAGGGCGGTCGCGGGCCGCCGGGGAGGATCGCATGGCGACGGTCGTCGAGCGGATCAAGGTCATCGATGCGGACAGCCATGTCTCCGAGCCGGAGGATCTGTGGACGAGCCGGGTGTCGCGACAGAAGTGGGGCGATCTCGTCCCCCACGTCAAGTTCGACCCAAGGAGAAACGAGGACCGCTGGTTCATAGGCGGCCGGCCCGCCGGCGCCACGGCGGGGGCGGCGATGGCGGGGTGGACGGACCCGCCCCCGAAGCATCCGCCCTCCCTCCCGCAGGCGGACCACGGGGCGTTCAGCGTGGCGGCGCGGCTGCAGCGCATGGACGAGTACGGCATCCACGCGCAGGTGATCTACCCGAACGTCGGTGGGTTTGGCTCGGGGAACTTCCTGCGGCTGAAGGACCCGCAGCTGATGGCGGAGTGCGTGCGCGCCTACAACGACTTCCTCATCGACTGGACGGCGCCGGCGCGGGAGCGCTTCATCCCCATCATGGCGACGCCGTTCTGGGACGTGGACCTGTGCGTGGATGAGATGCGGCGGGCGGCGGAGCGGGGCCACAAGGGTGTGCTGATGACGAGCCAGCCCGACGTGTTCGACTTTCCCCGCATCAGCGACCCGCACTGGGATCCGGTGTGGGCGCAGGCGCAGGATCTGGGGCTCTCGGTCAACTTCCACATCGGCTCCGGCGACCTCACGGCGATCCGGGACACGGAGGTGCACAACGGCCGGCAGGCGGCCTATGCCAAGGCGACGGTGCAGTTCTTCCTGGACAACTCGAACGCGGTGATGGACATCATCTTCTCGGGCATCTGCCACCGCTTCCCGGACCTGAAGTTCGTCTCCGTTGAGAGCGGCATCGGCTGGGTGCCGTTCCTGCTGGAGGCGATGGACTGGCAGTGGATAAACAGCGGCTGTCCCGCCGAGCACCCGGAGATGGGCCTGCTCCCCAGCGAGTACTTCAAGCGGCAGTGCTACGCCTGCTTCTGGTTTGAGCGGGGAAGCGCGATCAAGGCGATCGAGCAGCTCGGGCCGGACAACATTCTCTATGAGACCGACTTCCCCCATCCGACGAGCATGTCGCCGGGGCCCAACACGACGGCGATCTACCCCAGGGACTTCATCGAGCAGGAGCTGGGCGGCCTGCCCGAGGACGTGCTGCGCAAGATCCTCCACGACAACTCCGCGGCGGTGTACGGGGTGGGTGAGTGACGGCGACCGAGCCGCGGGTGGACTGGGACGCCGCATTCGAGGAAGCGCTGGGCATCCTGCGGGAGTACCTCCGCATCGATACGTCGAACCCGCCGGGGCGGGAGCGGCTGGCGTGCGACTTCCTGGGGACCATCCTCGAACGGGAGGGGATCGCCTACGAGCTGTTCGATCCGGGTGACGACCGCGTCTCCCTGCGGGCCGTCCTGAAGGGGGACGGCAGCCGGCCCCCGCTGATGCTGCTGAATCACACCGACGTGGTGCCCGTGGAGCGCGAGTACTGGGACGAGGCGCCGTTCGCGGGGATCGTCCGCAACGGCGAGATCTGGGGCCGCGGGACGCTCGACATGAAGGGGCTGGGGGTAGCGGAGCTGCTGACGCTGCTGCTGCTGAAGCGCTCCGGGCAGCCGCTGGCGCGCGACATCGTGTTCCTGGCGGTGGCGGACGAGGAGGCGGGCGGGCTGCTCGGGATCGAGTGGCTCGCGCGGCTCCACCCCGAGGCGCTGGAGGCGGAGTACGTCATCAACGAGGGCGGTGGCGGCTCGACCGAGCTGTTCGGCGTGAAGCGGCCGGTGTTCACGGTGACGACAGGGGAGAAGGGTCCGCTGTGGCTGCGGCTGGTGGTGGAGGGACGGGCGGGTCACGGCTCGGTGCCGCACGACGACAACCCGATCGACCGGCTCGTGCGCGCCCTCGGACGGCTGCAGGAGTGGGACCGCGAGCCGCGGCTCTCGCCCGTGCTAGCGGAGTACTTCGAACGCCTCAAGCGGGCGGGCATCTACCAGGGGGAAACGGCGCTCGAGGACCTGAAGAAGACCGCCGAGAGCGACGTGCGCGTGCGCGCGCTGCTGACCAATACGATCAGCGCAACGACTGCCACGGCGGGCATCAAGCACAACGTCATCCCCGGGCGCGCGGAGGCGACGATCGACTGCCGGCTGCTGCCGGGGGTGGACGCCGATTCGTTCGAAGCCGAGGTGGCGCGCGTGATCGACGACCCGAAGGTGCGCATCGAGCGGGTATTCGCGGGCGCCTCCGACACGAGCGCGCACGACACCGAGCTGTTCGCCACGATCGAGTCGGTGGTGCGCGAATTGGTGGAGGACGCGGTGGTGACGCCGGGGGTGACGGCGGGGTTCACGGACAGCCGCGTGTTCCGCAACCAGGGGGTCGTCGCCTACGGCTTCTCGGGCGGGCTGACGCCGCCGAACCTGGCGCGCACGGTGCACGGCCACAACGAGCGCATGACGCTCGACAGCTTCCGGCTGAGTTGCCAGATGATCTACGAGGTCACGCGGCGGATGTGCGGACGTAGTGACTAGTGGCTAGTGGCTAGTGGCTTGTAATTGGTGGCTGGTCCCGTTCCTCCAAGTGGGGGGACTACCCACTAGTCACGATTCACTAGTCACTACGCGTTGCCGCTAGTCCCAGGGGTCTCCGGGCATGAGGGGCTTGCCGCGGCCCTCGGGGTCGAAGTTGTCCATGGGGAAGGGGCCGGGCTGGTAGCCACGGCTGGCGGTGAGGCCGCCATCGAGGGGCATGAGCGTGCCGCTCACATAGCGCGAGGCGTCGGAGGCGAGGAAGACGATGGGGCCGATGAGGTCTTCGGTCCGGCCGATGCGGCGCATGGGTGTGCGGCCTTCGAGCATCTCCATGACGCCGCTCTGGATGAGGCCGTCGTGGGTCATGGGGGTGTCGAAGATCGTGGGGGCAATGGCATTCACACGAATGCCACGGTCGCCCCACTCGACGGCGAGGAACTCCGTGAGGTTGCTGACACCGCCCTTGGCGGCGAAGTAGCCGGGGGAACGTCCCTCGAAGCCGCCGACGCCGAAGATGGAGCTGATATTGATGATGTTGCCGTGCCCCTGGCGCAGGAAGTACTGGGCGGCAGCGCGGCAGCAGTACCAGAGACCGGTGAGATCGGTCTGGACAATGTCGTGGAAGATCTCGTTGTCGGAATGCTCCGCACGCCAGGCGCGAAGGTCGGCGATGCCAGCGTTATTGATGAGCACATCGACGGCGCCGAACTCGTCCCAGGCGGCTTTCATGAGGGCTTCGACCTGGTCGTACTCGGTGACATCGCAGGCGACGGGGAGGCAGCGGCGGCCCTTGCCCTCGATCAGGGCGACGGTATCGCCAAGCCGGTCGAGGCTGCGGGAGGTGGCGACGATATCGGCGCCGCGATCGGCGAGGGCGCTCGCCCAGGTGACGCCGAGCCCGTAGCTCGCCCCGGTCACGATGACCACCTTGCCTTCCATCGAGAACACGTCGTCTGGCATCTGGAAACCCTCCGGGGGAGGGATTGTACGGACGGCTTCGTTGCGCGCATGGCGTTCACGCGGGCGGGGGCGCAGGGGGTATCCTGCGCGAACGAACCGCTGGAGGTGCCCCTATGCCCGCACGACGCGTCCTGACCGAGCTGGACGAGTGGCCCCGCCACCAGACCATCGACACGTTCGACATCATCGCCAACCCCAGCCCCGGCTGGAGCGATGGCTACTGGCACTGCGTCGGGGATCCCGACGGCGAGGTGAACCTGATCACCGCCCTGCGGCTCTACCACAACACGAACACGATCGACGCGTATTCGATCCTGAGCACCGGTGACGGGAAGCAGTACAACGTGAGGGCGACCCGCAAGCTGCGCCCGAACATCGACGACCTGACGGTGGGGCCGTTCTCGCAGGAGATCATCAAGGGGCTGCGCACCCTGCGGCTGGGGCTGGAGGAGACGGACGTCGATTGCTCCTTCGACATCCTCTGGGAGAGCTCGGCGCCGCCCTACGACGAGTGCCAGGGCATCCGCATGTACCAGGACGGGAGGATGGTGGGAGAGCGCTCGAACCTGGTGCAGCTGGGCGACCTCTCGGGCTGGCTCAAGGTGGGGGGCAAGGAGTACCACTTCGAGGTGGAGGACGGCTGGGTGGGGGCGAAGGACCACTCCTGGGGACAGGCGAATACGGGCGAGGGCGAGCAGCCGAACCGCCACGCCGCGCCGCCCGAGCAGCGGCGCTCGGTCTGGGGGTCGCCGGGGGCGCGCTGGTGGGCGCTGGTGCGCTTCGCCGACCGCTCGATGTACTGCTCGTTCCGCCACCACAGCGACGGCACGATCGTGGCGTCGGGCACGGGCGGCGCCAATCTGGCGGAGTTCGGCCGCGTTCACAGCCGCATCGACTACCCCTACGGCTCAGGCAAGGAGGGGTGGGCCTACACGGATGTCGACGTGCTGAGCACGGAGTTCGAGGACGGCTTCCCGCGGCTGAAGAGCGCACGGGTGGACCTAGCGCGGCCCGACGGTGGCGTTGACCGCTTCCTGCTGGAGACGGTGAGCAAGCCGGTCTACATGCAGGGCGGCGGCTACTGGGGCGGCTGGGATGACGGGCTGGGGCGGGGCGTGTATCGCGGCGATCTCGTGGAGGGAGAAGTCTGGGATGTCTCCCACCCGGTGATCGTGCGGGACCTGGAGGGCAACGAGGTGAAACAGCGGCCCGGTGGCCACTTCGCCGAGCTCTACACGCGTTATACGAACGTCGACGATCCGAGCGATGTCGGGCTCGGGCTGCAGGAGTGCGTCTTCTCCCAGGAGTACCAGGGCATCAAGGCGATGTGACCTGGTGATCGGTGGTCGGTGATCGGTGGTCGGTGGTCGGTCTTCAGGGAGTGAGCAACTTGCAGGTGCGGGGCATCGGCGATGCCCCGCACCTGTAGTCTTGTGTACTCTTGTGGGGGTTGGGGTACCCGCTCGGGGGCACGCGAAGGGGGGAATGATATCGTCTCAGAGATGGTTGGCCCCTCTACGGACCCTGTAAGGGGGCCGCTTGAAGGGGGCCGCCGCACTCATCAGTGAGATCGAGGCCTTGCGCGAGCGGCTCAGCGGCTCACCCGGCGAGTTCGGCCAGCCTTCGCATCACCGAAGCTCTCGACCTCGATGAGGTGTTGCAGGGAGTTGTGGATGGGACCCGCTCGCCACCCGAGGAAGGGTGACTCAGGCGGCGAACCCCGAGCTACAGATCGCAGAGGAGAACGGAATACTGAAGTACGTCATTGTCGCTTGCGTGGTGGCCGCTACTGTTGCTGGAGGCATCCTCGGGGTCGTAAGCGCCTACCACGAGTGGTTGGTACGTGAGTCGGTCGATGTTGTGGTCTGGATAGACACCGAGAATCCTGATGCTCTCCGTCTGAGCACGAAGTCCGCAGGTGGAACGTGGGTGACCCACGACGAAGCGTTAGGGCTGCAAGAGCCATCCCCAACCGGGCGTTGGCAACGCACTGATGCCGTGACCGTTGCTCTCGATTTCCCGCAAGAGCCCTTGGACGACTGGGACCAGGCCTGCCTCTACGCCTCCCGGGTCGTGGAGAGCCAGGGGGGCCGCTACAAGGTTGATGGCTGCTACGCGATGGGGCGGAGCCAGGTATTCTACGTCCGTGGGACAGTCGATATCTTTCAAGCTGAGAGGTCTACCTGGGACAGGGAGGTGTGGGAGATCTGCGTCTGGACCACTCACAGGGCGACTTTGTCCAGGAACCATGAATCCCAATTCGGGGTGTCCGGTCGTGACTGGAGGCTGGGGGTCTGGCATCAGGGGCCAGCGATCGACCGTTCCCCTAGAGGAGAACTCGCCGATGTCGTTTGTCCCGGGGGCCCCTTGTACGTGGACGGCGTGGAAGCAACTCCCGAGGAGATAGAGGCCATGCGGGAGACCCTGGCACCTTAACCAGATGGAAACTGACGCAGCCCCTTTCGCACGAGCGGGTCGTCATGCCGGTCTTCGTTCAACTGCAACAACCGGCTCGGCCTAGCGTCGACCTCAGAATGTGAGCGCCACGTAGAACCTAGCGCATCCCTTTTCGCACGAGCGCGCCGTCATGCCGATGTTCGTGCGGCTGTGAGAAACGGCGCTGTCGACCCGACAGGGCCAGTCTTGAGAGTTCCAGCCCCTACCCGCCTCGTGGAGGCAATGCGGCTCCCCAAGAGTAGCGCAGCGTTTGGTGTCGATTGGGAAACTGGGAACGTGATCGGCCCCACCACCCCCTCCTCGGGGGGCGGCGGGTGACCAGTCACTGGTCACCAGTCACGAATCACCGGCTACATTCCCTCCAGGATGACGAGGGTGCCGGGGGCGCCTTCGATGCGGAGGCCGCGCACGGCCGCGTAGCCGTCGGAGTTGTACCAGGCCTTGGCCGTCTCCACGTCGGCGAACTCGATGAGGACGAAGCGGTTGTTCGGGACCTCGCCCTCGATGACCTCGGGGTCCTCGGTGTAGGCGAGCACCTTGGCGTTGTGCGGGGCGAGGGTGCCGCCTGCTCCGGCCAGGTACTGGTTGAGCTTCTCCCGGTCCTCGACTCGACCCTGCGCGAGCACGTATGCGGCCATCGGTTCCTCCTGAATGCGGCTGTTGAGGTGCGCGCCATGCTACCAGCGATCACGGCGGGCGGAACGCGCGAGGGGCCGCTCAGTTGGTGCCGGGTTGGGAGGGGTGGGTGGCGTAGCGGGCGAGCTCGCCGCCCTGGCGGCGGAGCACCTCGCGCCAGAGGTCGGTGGGGGCGCCGGCGAAGGGATCGTCGGGGAGAGCATCGACGATGAACCAGCCGTGGCTTCCGATCTCGCCTTCGAGCTGGCCCGCGCCCCAGCCGGCGTAGCCGGCGAAGAAGCGCATGCGGCCGAGCCGGCCCTCGAAGTGGTCAGGCCCCTTGCCGGGATCGACGAGGCCGAGACCGGGGGAGATGCGCAGGCCCCAGCGGTCGACGGGGAGGTCGTCGCCGGTGGCCATGGCGAAGACGGAGGCGGTCGAGACGGGGCCACCGCGGAAGAGCACTCGGGGTTCAACGGCATGGCTCGCCCACTCGGGCAGATGGCTGTCGACGGTTTCGCCCTCCATGGCGTGGTTCAGTACGAGCCCGAAGGCGCCCTCGTGATCGTGCGCGCAGAGGAGGACGACGGTGCGCCAGAAGTTGGGTCCCTCGATGTTGGGGGTGGCGACGAGCAGGCGGCCGGCGAAGGAGCCGGGCATCAGGCGGTGACGGCCGCGAGGGGCGCGGGCGTCTCGGACCAGACGACGCCCCTGGCGCGGAGGGCCTCAACGGCGGCGGGGTCGTAGCCGAGCTCGGCGAGGATGCTCCCGGCCTGCTCGCCGCCGAGGGGGAAGCCGCCAAGCTCAAGCTTGTTCTCGCTGAAGTCGGTGAGGGGGCCGTAGCGCTCGTACTCGCCGTAGTTGGTGTTCTGGACGGGCACGCGCAGGCCGTTGGCGGCCACATGCTCGTCCTTCGCGATGAACTCGTGGACGCGTGCGGCGTCGGCGCGCACGCAGCCGAGGCCCGCGGTGGCAAGCAGCGCCTCCCACTCGTCCGCGGGACGCCCGGCGAAGAGCGCGGCCAGCGTCTCGGCGAGGGCGCCGTCGTTGGCGGCGCGCGCGGCGGCGGTGGCGAAGCGGGGGTCGGCGGCGAGGTCGGGGCGGGTCGTGAGGTCGCAGAAGCGCTCCCACTCGCGCTGCACGGCCAGCCCAAGGAAGACCCAACCCTCGGCGGCGGGGTAGAGGCGCCACGTCGCGTTCAGCCCGTAGAGGCCGGCGTCGGGGGCGGGGCGCGAGGGCTTCCCCTCGTAGGCGATGAAGTCGTCGGCGTTGGCCCAGGCGTTCGCCCCGAACATGTCGACGAACACCTCCTGGCCCGTCCCGAAGCGGCGGCGCGCGTAGAGGCCCAGGAGGGAGGCGGAGGCGACGACGACGGAGGTGTTGGGGTCGGGGTTGAGCTCGTTGGCGCGGAAGAATTTTCGCGCAACCTCGCGCAGCTCGGGGATGGTCGTGCAGACGGGGGGCATGCCCTCCCCCATCTGCATGAGGGCGCCGCCCAGGCCCGCGCCGGGGATGGGGTGGGTGGAGGGACGGTGGGCGCCGGGGCCGAAACGCCCGTAGCCGTTCACGTAGACGTAGACGAGCTCGGGGCGGATGGCCTTGAGCGTCTCGTAGCCGATGCCGAGCCGCTCGGGCACGCCGGGCCGGTAGTTGTGGATGAGGATGTCGGTCTCGCGGGCAAGGGACTGGACGATCTCCTGGCCCTCGGGACTCTTCAGGTCGAGGGCGATGCTCTCCTTGCTGCCGTTGCAGCGGGCGGCCCCGATGGAGGCGACGCCCATGCCGCGGAAGGGATCGCCGCCGATGGGCTCGACCTTGATGACGCGCGCGCCGAGGTCGGCGAGGATGGCGGCCCCGAGGGGGGCGGCGATGATCGTGGCGAACTCGAGGACGGTGACGCCGCGGAGGGGCGGGCCGGAGGCGGGGGAAGCGGCGGGGACGGACGGGCGCGGGCGGGCGCCCTCAGCGAGGACGGCTTCCGTGTGCTCGCCCGGCTCGGGGCCGGCTTCGCCGGCGGCGCCGGGGGTGGCGGTGAGGCGGGCGAGGGCGCCGAGCTGGCGCACGGTTCCGAGGGTGGGGTGCTCGCGCTCGACGACGTGCCCGTTGAGAACGAGGTCGGGGTCGTCGAGGGCGTCCTGGGTGCTCTGGAAGGGCGTGGCGGCCACGCCGCCGTGTTCGATGAAAGTCTCCATCCACTCATCGGCGGTGTGCTCGAGGGTGCGCTCGAACATGCGATCACGCAGGCGCTCGCGGGCGTCCTCGGACCACTGCGCGGGGCTGCCCTCGTAGTCGGGGTCGGCGAAGACGTCGGCGAGGCCGGCGGCGGCCAGGTAGTTGTCGAAGAGGTGGGCCATGAGGTTGCCGAACTGGAGCCAGCGTCCGTCCCTGGTCTGGAGGGCGTGGTAGTTGAGCGTGGGCATGGGGGGCATCACGAGGCCGGCGAAGAGCTCGGGGAAGCGCTCTCCGAACTGCGTGCGGAAGAGCCCGCCGAGGTCGTAGGCGAAGAGGCCCTGCAGGAGGCTGGTCTCGACGAGCTGGCCGCGGCCGCTCGCCTGCCGGGCCATGAGGGCGGCGAGGATGCCATGGAGGGCGGCCTGGGAGGTGGCGTGGGAGCCCGCCTGAACGGCGGCGTAGGCGGGGCCTTCGCGGTCGGGGAGGCCGCTGAAGGTGAGCATGCGCCCCATGCGGGCGGCGACGACGGCCTCGTAGCCGGGATAGCCGGCGTACGGCCCCTCGCGCCCGAAGCCCGTGATGGAGCAGTAGACGAGCGCGGGATTGCGGGCGCGCAGGCGCTCGTAGTCCTCGCCGAGAGCGGCCCCCTTTCCGGGGCGGCCGCTCGTGACGATTACATCTGCGCTCTCGGCGAGGCGCGCGAGGGACTCGCGGCCCGCCTCGGTCTTGAGGTCGAGCACGGCGCTGCGCTTCCCCCGCAGCCACATGGGCGCGTTCGCGACCGTGCGCCAGGGGTCGCCGCCGGGACGCTCGACCTTGACGACATCGGCGCCAAAGTCGGCGAGGACCATGGTGGTCATCCCACCGATGGGCCCTTCGCTGAGGTCGATGACGCGGAGATCGTCGAGCAATTCCGGCATGGCGACGCCGTCCGCGGAGATGATACGCCGCTAGCTGCTGTCGACGGTGCGGACTTCCCCGGCCTTCGAGTCGTCGCGGATGAACTCGAGGACGACCTCGGCGATCTGCTCGGGCTGGAGGATCTTGTCCTTGTTGCGTTCGACGGCAGGCATCAGCCAGGAGGCGGGACGCCTTCCGTCGCCGGTCTTCCGCTGGAAGGCGGTCTGGACCATGCCGGGAGAGACGGCGTTGACGCGGATGTTGTCGCTCTGGGCGAGGGGGGCGCAGCTCTGGGTGAAGGAGGTCACGGCCCGCTTCGTGCCGGAGTACATGGGGTCGAAGGCGATCTGGTGCTCGGCGGCGGTGGAGGCGGTGTTGACGATGACGCCGCCGCCGCGTTTGCGCATCGCCTGGATGGCCTCACGGGTGCCCATCATCACGCCGGTGGTGTTGATGTGGGTCTCCTCGGCGATGCGCTCGAGGGAGACGTGGGGCCAGTGGGGCTCGCCGCTGGAGACGCCGGCGTTGTTGTAGACGATGTCGACGCCGCCGTAGGCGGCCTCGGCCTCGGCGAAGAGGTTGGCGATGCTCTCCGGGCTGGTGACATCGACGTGGACGAAGCTCGCGGAGCCATCGGCGCCGGTGATCTCGCCGACGGTGGCGGCGCCGCCCTCGGCGTCGATGTCGGCCACGACGACGCTCGCGCCCTCAGCGGCAAGCGCGATGGCGGTGGCGCGCCCGATGCCGGACCCGGCCCCGGTGACGATGGCGACTTTCCCTTCGATCTCCATGACAGCCCCCTCTGTGAGCGGGGGCATTCTAGCGCGGGAAGAGCGCATCGGCGGGGAGGATGCCGACCTCGCGCATGCGCTGGGCGACCGCGGAGCGGCCGAGGCCCACGTAGCGCTCCTCGCCCGTATCGAGGCCGTAGAGGATGTCGTACAGGGGCGCGGTCCAGTAGCGGAACTCGACGCGCTCGTGGAATCCCCTGCCGAGGGAGCGATCGTAGAAGCGGACCACGTCATCGACGGCGTGCCAGCCGCCCCCGGCGAGGAGGCCGACGAAGTCCCCGGCAGGGTCGCCGAAACCGGCGTCGCTGAAGTCGATGACGCCGGCGAGGCGGCCCTCGTGTTCGAGGAGGTGCACAAAGCCGAGGTCGTTGTGGATGAGGTGGGGTGGCGGGGCGAGGCGGTCGCGGGCGTAGCGGGTGAAGCCGCTATCGACGGCGACGCGCAGGGTGGCGGAGAGGCGGGGGAAGACGCGCATGCGGATCGATTCGAGCCAGTCGGAGGGATCGGGGCTCTGGTCGAGGATGTGGTCGGGGAGGGGCGTCTCGAGCGCCTCCGCCACCTGCTCAACGGGAACGTTATGGAGGGCGGTGAGGAACTGGCCAACGTCGCGGGCGATGTTCCCGCCGCCGGGTCCGAAGAGCGCCTCTCGCCGCAGCGGCTCACCCTCGATGGCGCGATACCCGGCGAAGGGGCGTCCCCCCCATTCGCCCACCCATTGGGCGACGGGAACGGGGGCGGGCAGGTGGGACGCGATCAGCGGCAGGAGGCGTAGCTCGCGAGTCAGAAGGTCGGCGTCCGCGGCGGTGCGGGGAAAGCGGAAAACGCGGTCGCCGTGGGCGAAGGTCCAGTACGACCAGCCTTGCTTGAGGGGACGGACGGGCGCCTCGCCGAGATCGGGGAAGGTGGTGTGAATCGCGTCGGCCGCTTCGCAAGCTTCCATGGACTTCTGGACCCTAGAATACGGCGTGCCCCTCTTACTCGGCGTCACCGGCTCGATCGCGGCGGGGAAGAGCCTGCTCTGCGGGCGCCTCGCGGAGGCGTATGGCGCCCTCCACGTGGACGCCGACCGCGAGGTGCACCGCATGTACGCACCGGACACACCCGGGTTCGAGCGCGTGGTGGCGGAGTTCGGGGAGGAGATCGTGGGAGAGGACGGCGTCATTGACCGGCGCGTGCTCGGGGGCATGGTCTTCGGCAAGCCGGAGCGGATGGAGGCGCTGCGAACGGCCATCGGGGACATCCCCGGTTACTTCATGGCGCTGCTCGACCGCTGGCCGGAGGAGCTGCCGGAGGACGGCATCGGTGTGCTGGAGGCCGTGAACCTGCTCGAGAACGCCTACATGACGAAGGCGGACGCGGCCTGGCTGGTGGTGACGGAGGCGGCGACGGCGATCACGCGGCTGATGGAGACGCGCTCGCTCTCGCGGGAGGAGGCGGAGCAGCGGCTGGCCTCAGCGCGGGACTGGCGCGAACGCGCGCCGGCGGCCGACCGAATCTTCCACAACGACGGGACGCAGGAGGCCTTCCTGGCGGCGGTCGACGAGGCGATCGCGGAGACGGTCGCCTCCTGCCGCGCGGGGACGCTGCCGCGGCCGCGCTGGTACGAGACGCAGGAGGCAGAGGCGTAGGTCTCAGCCGAGGCGGCCGATCAGGGGCCGCACTGCTTTCCCCCGGTGGCCGAGCCGCTTCCGGTCGCCGTCGTCGAGCTCGGCGAGGGTCTTGCCGTTCAGGATCTGGGTGACGGCGTCGAGGCCGTAGCCGCCGTCACCACGGGGTTCCATGGGGATCTCGCACTCGATGATGGAGACGGAGACAGCGACGTCGGGGTCGCCGGGGGTGGCGAGGGCGGCGGCGGCGCGTCCAACGGTGATGCGCTGACCGATGGGCGTCTGGGCGAGGCGGGCGAGCAGGGCCTGGCAGCGCTCCTCGCCGGAGAGGCCGGCGTGGAAGGTCTCGCTGAGGGCCCCGGGCTGCAGGTCCATGGGATACACCTCGAGGCCCGCGCAGAGGGCGATGGCCATCTCGCCCGTGGCCTCGGCGCAGGCGCGAGCGCGGGCGGTGGCGCGGGCGGTGTAGTCGCCCCCACGGGGCGACTCGGGGGGCGTCTCGGGGTCGACGCACTCGACGGGAGCGTCGGCGAGGAAGGCGCGGAGGTCGGCGCGTTCGTCGGGGTCGGCGGAGGCGAGGATGAGGCGGGGCAGGTCACTCATGCGCGCATCGTGAGGGGGCGGCGGGGATCGCGCAACGGCGCGGCGCTCGTTGACCGTTTACACCCCACCCGTCGATTATGGCGAGATGCGCAGTTCGGATGCTGGCAACGGGGAGGCGCCGCCGGGGAGACGCGTTCCGCTCGCCAAGTGGGCCTTCTCCTTCTCGCTCCTGATCCTGGCCATGAGTCTGGGGGCGCTTATTGTCCTGCTGGTTGACTGGGTCATGAACGGCGAGGAGACCACGGCTCCGCCGGCTTCCACCGCCACTGCCACCGCGACGGAGCCACCGCCCACACCCACGCCCACCTCACCCCCCACGCCAGCACCCACCGACACGCCCTCGACGACCCCCACCGCGATGGCGATGCCGGCCAAGGTCACGTATTCGGGCGACCTGCCGGCGGAGCTGGCGAGCGGGAGCCTGGTGCTCTCGGACAACGCGACCGACCTCGCCTTCCTCTCCGGGGGAGGGGATGTCTACCGCATCGTCAGTCGCTACTACGTGCCGGTCGCAGCAATGGGAGTGGGGGTGGACGCGCTCACCCGGACGCAAGTGGAGGACCTGGCGCGGGGCGCGATCACGGACTGGAGCGAGGTCGGGGGGATCGCGGGTCCGGTTCACGCCTTCGCGGTCGAAACGGGCGCCGGGGGCGAGGCCGTCGCCGGCTTCGGGCCGGTAGCCCCGGCGCGGACATTCGCGAGCTACGAGGAGCTGCTGGAGGCGATGACGCTCGACTCGGGGGCGTGGGCCTTCGTGCGGATCGAGGAGGTCGGGCCGACGGTCACCGCGATCGCAGTCAGTGGGATCGACCTGGTGCGGGGGAGGGGCGAGGCGAGCCAGTGGCCGTACGTGGAGGCCGTGACGATGGTGGCGCTGACCGAGGACGGACGGATGGCGGCGGGCATGCTGGTGGCGGAGCACTCGGCGCCCCTGCCGCAGCCGGTGACGGTGATCGCGACGGGCGACATCCTGCAGTCGCGCTGCTCGCTGGCACGCATCCGGGCGACGGGGGACTGGGGGGCGGCCCTGCGGGGGCCGGTGGGCGAGTACCTCGCCTCGGCGGACCTGACGCTGGGATCGATTGACGGGAGCATCCAGGACATCGCCGAGCCGCTGGGCTGCTTCCCGCACGTGAACCTGAGCTCGCCGCCTCAGGTGATCGAGGCGCTGACGCTCTCCGGTTTCGACGAGGTGACGGTGGCCACGAACCACGTGTTCGACTGCGGAGCGGAGCCCTGCGGAGCACAGGCCTTCCTGCGCACGATCGAGCTCCTGGAGGCGGCGGGGATCGCGGTCGTGGGCGGGGGCGAGAACCTGGAGGAGGCGCTGGCGCCCGCCATCTTCCCGGTGGGGGAGACAACGTTCGGCGTCCTCGGGTTCGACGACGTGGCCGCCTACTCGCTGGAGGCGGGTCCGGACCGGCCCGGGACGGCGCCGCTGGACGACGACTACAGCGAGGAGAACGCGACAGGCGAGCCGGCCTTCTTCCGGCCCGCCTCGGAGCTGAGCCTGGAGCGCTTCCGGGCGCGTATCCGCGCGCTGGCGGCCGAGGTCGACGTGGTCATCGTGCAGGTGCAGTCGGGCACGGAGGACACGCACGACCCGAGCCCGCGCAGCATCAAGGCGCTGCGGGCGGCGGTGGAGGCGGGGGCGATGCTGGTGGTGGGGAACCAGGCGCACCACGTGCAGGCGATCGAACCGCGGGCGGAGGCGTTCGTCGCCTACGCGCTGGGGAACTTCATCTACGACCAGACGCGGCTGGAGGGGCACATGCAGGGCTACCTGCTGGAGGCGACGTTCTGGGGCGCGCGCCTGGTGAACCTGCGCTTCGCGCCCTACGTGATCGAGGACCTCTACCGCCCGGTCTTCGCCGAGGGCGAGATCCGCACGAAGATCCTCAACGACGTCTTTGAGGCATCGCTCCGACTGGCGGAAAGCCGCTAGGCCGGTGGAAAACTCAGCGGTCGCGCCGGCCGGGGTATTGACAAGCATCGCTGCGGCTGGCGGCGGGGCGGTAGCGCCGCGCGGCTAGCGGCGCAATCGCGGAGAATCGACGGCCATGCGCATCTTCTTCGACGTCGACGACACGATCATCACGTGGGACGTGCGGCTGCGGCCGGGGGTGGTGGAGGTGTTCGAGCAGCTGCGCGAGGAGGGCCACGAGATCTACCTGTGGAGCGGGAACGGGCCGCGCTGGGAGATCGTGCGGCGCTTCGACCTGCACGAGCACATCATCGATTGCTTCTGGAAGCCGCTGTACCGGCACCATGAGCGGCTGGAGGAGGTGGGGGTGCCGTTCACGCCCGATTACGTGATCGACGACCACCAGGAGGTGATCGACGCCTTTCCGGGCGTGCGCATCGCCCCTCCCACCTACCCGCTGGAGAAGGACCGCGAGCTCTGGCGCGTGTACGACGCCATCCAGGAGTACGCCCGGAGCCTGCCGGAAGCGGCTGAATAGCCCTCAGCCGCCCAGCTGTTCGACCAGGTCCGCAAGGCCGCCCGACAGTTGCACGGGGTAGACCCCGGCGGGGGCGTCGAGGCGCCTGGCCGCCTCGGGGAGGCGCGCGACGGCGGCGGCGCACCGCTCCCGCAGCGTGGCGAGGGACTCCGGGGCCGCGAGGCGCTCGCCGGAGGCCATGACCTGCTCCAGGAGGGGACGGCCGACGACGACGGACTCCCCGGCGAGGGCGATGGTGTCGGCGACCGCCCGGCCGTCACGCTCCTCGCGATGGACCTGCTTGATCCCGGGCAGGCTCACCTTGCCGGCGGAACGCTTCATGACGGGGCCACGCGCGCCGGCGACGAGCTTGTAGACGACTCCCAGCGAGGGCGCGTCGGCGCTGGTGCCGAGGCGCGTGCCCACGCCGAAGGCGTCGATGGGCGCAGCCTCCGCGAGCAGCTCGGCGATGCGGTATTCGTCGAGGTCGCTGGAGGCGAAGATGGCGAGGCCGGCGCAGCCCTGCCCGTCGAGCACGCCACGCACCTCCCGCGCGAGCGCGCCCAGGTCGCCGGAGTCGAGACGCACGCCGCGGATGGCGACGCCCTCGGAGCGCAGCTCGTTCGCGACGGTGGCGGCGCGGCGCGCCCCTTCGACGGTGTCGTACGTGTCGATCAGGAGGACGGCGCCCTTCGGGAAGTCGCGGGCGTAGGCGCGGAAGGCCTCGGCCTCATCGGCAAAGGAGAGGACGTAGGAGTGGGCCATCGTGCCGCTCAGGTCGAGGCCGTAGAGCTGGCCGGCGAGCACGTTCGAGGTTGCGGTCGCGCCACCCACGGAGGAGGCGCGGGCGGCCTTGAGGGCAGCGTCGGCGCCGTGGTCGCGGCGGCCGGAGAAGTCGACGAAGGTGCGGTCGCCACAGGCCAGGGCGACCCTGGCGGCCTTGGTCGCGATCATCGTCTGGAAGGAGATGGCGTTCAGGAGGAAGGTCTCCGCCAGCTGCGCCTCGATGAGGGGGGCGGTGACGCGGAGGAGGGGCTCCTCCGCGAAGACGGTCTCGCCCTCGGGCACGGCCCAGACATCGCCGCTGAAGCGCAGGCGCCCGAGGGCATCGAGGAAGGCCTCGTCGAAGGCGCCGAGGGAGCGCAGGTAGTCGATGGCGTCGTCGCTAAAGGCGAAGCGGTCGAGGAAGGCGATGGCGTCTTCCAGACCGCAGGCCACGAGGAAGCCGCGGCCCGGCGGCAGCCGCCGCACGGAGAGCTCGAAGGTGGCGGGTTCGTTCAGGCCGTGGGCGAACTCGCTCGCGGCCATGGTGAGCTCGTAGAGGTCGACGAACGCGGGGGCGTTCTCGTCGTTGACCCACGGCATGGGCGCAGTATGCGCCAGGCCAGACCTCGCCGGACTCAATGGCAATCCTGTATGGGGCCCATCCGAAGGAGCCGGCACGGTGGTACCCTCCCCATATGGCACTCCGCGCCCGCTTCGCGGCGCGGATCGTTCGCAAGGCACTACTGGAGGCGACCCCAAATGTTCGACACCATCATTCGCGGCGGGACCGTGATCGACGGGCTGCGCACGCCGCGCTTCCGCGCCGACATCGGCATCAAGGACGGGCTGGTCGCCTCGATCGGGCGCATCCACAACGAGGAGGGGGCGCGCGTCCTCGACGCCGAGGGGCTGATCGTGGCGCCCGGCTTCGTGGACCTGCACACGCACTACGACTCGCAGGTGTACTGGGATCCGTACTGCTCCATCTCGGGCTGGCACGGGGTGACCTCGGTGGTCATCGGCAACTGCGGCTTCGGCTTCGCGCCGGTGCGATCGGAGGACCAGGAGCGGGCCATGCTGACGATGGCGCGCAACGAGGCCGTGCCCATGGAAGCGATGCGAGAGGGGATGGCCTGGGATTGGGAGACCTACCCGGAGTTCCTCGACAGCCTGCAACGCACGCCCAAGGGCGTGAACCTGCTCAGCTACGTCGGCCTGAACCCGCTGATGGCGTACGTGATGGGGACCGAGGCGGCCAAGAGCCGTCCCGCCACGGAGGCGGAGCGGAACGAGATGTGCCGCCTGTTCGAGGAGGCGCTGGAGGCCGGAGCCTGCGGTTTCTCCGTGCAGCTTGGGGGCGAGGGGAGCGTGCAGCGCGACTACGACGGCACACCGATGATCACGGACCTGATGTCGGAGGAGGACCTGCTCGCCTTCGCGGCGGTGATGGGAAAGGTGGGGCGCGGGTTCGCGCAGATCTCGGGTCCCTTCGACGCGGCCGAGAAGGTGGCGGCGGTGAGCGGCCGGCCGGTCATCTGGAACCTGCTGGCGCCAGCGACGGACCAGCACGGCCAGAACACGCCTCCTCACCGGTTGATGATCGAGAAGCTGGACGAGGCGAACGCGAAAGGTCTGCGCATCTTCGGGCAGGCGCTGACGGTGGATGTGGGCTTTGAGTTCAACCTGGAGGACTGGAACCTGTTCGACTCGAGCCCGGTCTGGCGCGAGGTCACGATCGGGACGCGCGAGGAGCGCATGCGCAAGATGCGCGAGCCCGAGCAGCGCCGGGCGCTCCGGGAGGAGTTCGACGCCGGCCACGGTCCGATCGCGGGCGGCGGCACGGAATCGCAGATGAAGGCGGCGGGCGGGGGCGCGAACGTCTCCGGCATCGCGCAACTGACCGTCGAGGAAGTCGAGAGCCCTGATCTGAAGCAGTACGAGGGGCTCGGACTGGCCGAGATCGCGCAGAGGGAGGGGAAGCACATCATCGACGCCTTCCTCGACCTCTCGCTGGCGGACGACCTGCAGGCCACGTTCGTGACGCCGCCGCGTCCGACCGATCCCGACGCGATGGCGGAGGTGGCGAACTCGTCGGTCGCGATCCCGGGGGTGTCGGACGGGGGCGCGCACACGAAGTTCATCACGCTGGGGGCCTACCCGACGGAGTTCCTGGCGCGCTGGGTGCGGGACGCCGGCATCATGGACCTGGAGCAGGCGCACTGGCGGCTCTCCGCCTACCCGGCGCTGGCGGCGGGCTTCCGCGACCGAGGCTGCATCCGCGAGGGCGCCCCGGCGGACATCCTGGTCTACGACTACAAGAAGCTGGAGATGCTGCCGATCGAGAAGGCGTGGGACTTCCCCGCCGGCGCCTGGCGGCGCGTGCGCAAGGCCGAGGGCTACCGCTACACGCTCGTGAACGGCGAGGTCACGTTCGAGGACCGCGACTGCACGGGTGCGACCCCGGGCCAGCTCCTGCGGCACGGGTCGGCGTAGGCGAGGCCATGCGAACAAGCGTTTGACTTGACAGGTTGGGCGCGCAATAATCAATCAGGCAAGCCGCGCATAGAGGAGCAAATTGCTCCCAGTCCACCGGACTGCCCGCGAGTTTACGTAGGGTCTCAAGGCGCGCCTTGCCTTTTTCTTCGTCTCCTCAGGCCCCATTGAATCCGGTTACGCAGCGGCATCTTGACTACGCCGTAGCCTTGAATACGACCAGTCGGGCTTGCCCGGAATTTCGGACCGAGCCTTCGGAAGTATTGATAAGTGGGAAGCGTAAGAGGGGTACTGGCCTTGGGCTCCCTACTGGCACTCTCCCACTCTTCGCCATACTCTGTGAATTGCCGAAAGACGTTGTACGCTGCGATGTCCGCAACCTGAACGAGCTCAGATCGGGCAGAGTCGACGAAGCGAAGGCTCCCCAATAAGCGGTCAAAGGCCATTCCACGTTGAAGGCTAGAGCCATGCTGCCGCATCTTTGCGTGCTGCTGGCGAAGGTTTTCACTGTACTGACGATGCTTTGGTGTCGCTCCCGTCATGTTGTCGATCTCGACGGAAAAGAAGCCCTTCCCTTCCATCTCCCTCTGGGCTCGCTGAATCATCAGCTCGTACGCGACGGCAGGGGCATACCAAGGCTCTTGGTAGTCTTCGGCCATGTGCAGCTTATCCACAACACATGCAATCAGCACAAAGTCGAGTTCTTCCAGCTTCGAATAGTACTCCTCCACAAAATTACGGATGTCATGTTCTTCCATTCCGTAGGGAAGAAGATAACGCTTCTTCCTTTCCTTCGGAATTCTGAGCCAGTTAGACTTTATCTCCACCTCATCTGTCCCGAAGTACTCTCGTTTGACAGAGCACAGTGTGCTAGAAATCTCGCGTGCGGTCTCGATGGAAGTGAGAACACCCCCAAGCACAAAGTACCGTGTGTTACCTGAGTCGTAGTTACGCTCGGGAGCGTATTCCTTGGTGCCCGAGTCGTCGATGTAGAGGCGGTATGTAGAACGCCGTGTTCCTTCCGGCATACAAACTACGGTTCGTAGCGGGAGAGGACGAGGCAGCTGTTCTGGCCGCCGAAGCCGAAGCTGTTCTTCATGACGACGCGCGGGTCTACGCGGCGCTGGCCCTCGGGGGTGTAGTCGAGGTCGCAGGTGGGGTCGGGGTGCTCGAGGTTGACGGTGGGGTGGGCGAGGCCGGTCTCGAGCGTCTTGATGGAGGCGACGGTCTCGATGCCGCCACTGGCGCCGAGGCCGTGGCCGATGAGGCTCTTGGTGGCGCTGATGGGAATGTCGTAGGCGCGCTCGCCGAAGACGGTCTTGATGGCGCTCGTCTCGGCGGCGTCGCCGGCGGGGGTGCTGGTGGCGTGGGCGTTGATGTAGCCGATCGCGTCGGGGGACATGCCAGCATCGTCGAGCGCTTCCTGCATGGCGCGGGCGGCGCCTTCGCCGCCCTCGGGGGGCGCGACCACGTGGAAGGCGTCGGAAGTGCAGCCGAAGCCGACAACCTCGGCGTAGACGGACGCGCCGCGACGCAGGGCGTGCTCCTCGCTCTCGAGCACGAGGGCGCCGGCGCCCTCACAGGGCACGAAGCCGTCACGAGCGGAGTCGAAGGGGCGGCTGGCCCTGGTGGGGTCGCCCTCATAGCTGGTGACGGCCTTCATCACGCAGAATCCGGCAAGACCCAGCTCGCTGATGCCCGCCTCACAGCCGCCTGCGAGGAAGACGTCGGCGCGGCCGGTGCGAATCAAGAGGGCGGCCTCGCCGATGGCCTGGGTGCCCGCCGCACAGGCGGTGACGATGGTGCCGTTATAGCCGCGCAGGCCAAACTGCATCGCGACCTGGGCGCCGGCCATGTTGGCCAGCTGCTTGGAGAAGAAGAGCGGGTCCATGCGCATGCCGCCGCGCTTAAAGAGGGTATAGGCGGCCTCCTGGATGCCGGGATAGCCGCCGCCGCCGTTCCCGACGAGGACGCCAATGCGGTTGAGGTTCTGCGACTCCAGGTCGAGCGCGGCGTCGGTGATGGCCTCGCGGGCGGCGGCAACCATGAGCTGGGAGAAACGGCCCATGCGGCGGGCGGCCTTGCGGTCCATGAAATCGGCCGGCACGAACTCGGTGATCTCCCCGGCGAACTTGCAGGGGAAGTCGGTCGTGTCGAAGAAGGTGATGTGGTCGATGCCGGAGCGCCCGGCGAGCATGTTCTCCCAGAAGTCGCGCACGTTCGTGCCTGCGGGGGTAACCGCCCCGAGGCCCGTCACAAGAACACGGGTGCGCGAGCGCAACAGCTCGTTCATCTCCCGCTAGCGTACAGGCGCGCCCGATCACTCGCGAGCGCCGGCGCGCCCTGCGCGCCTCCCTGCTACGCTTCCTTCATGGTCGATGCCGCCCTCCCCAGCCACGTGGCGGAGCGCCGCCGGGACGGGCGCTACGAGGTGCTCCTGCACCGCTCGCTGGCCCTCATTGGGGACGACAAGATTGAAATCCGCAGCGCCCGGAGCACGGTGCTCCTGCCGGCGCTCGGGGTAGCGCTGGGAGGGGGCGCGGGCGCGCTGATCGCGATCGAGGCCGGGGACCTGCCCTTCGGCTTGCTGGTGGGGCTGCTGCTGTTCGCCCTGCTGGTCTTCCCCATCTCCGTGATGGCCCTGGTGACGGCCGTGATGGGGGCCGACGTGGTGATCGACGGGCGCAAGGGCGCGGCGACCTGGCAGCAGGGCTACCTGGGGATGGGGGTGGGCACGCGCGAACTCGTGCCCTTCCCCAAGATCGACCACCTCGCCATCACGATCGAGGGGGACGCGCCCGACCGCTGGCGCGAGGAAAGCGACGCCCTGCGGCAGTTCGCGCTGGTACTGGTGAAGCAGTCGGGCAAGCGGCTTACGCTGACGCAGGTGCCGGTTCCCGCCAGGGACCAGACCGACGGCATGGACCGCACGCTCGCCGTCGCGACCGCGATCGCGAACCTGACCGGAGCCGAGGTGGTGCTGCCCGAGGGTTGGGAGCTGGTTGAGCTGTTGGAGGAAGAGGTCATGGGGGGTACGCCAGATGAGTAGCGACGCCGCCCTCGACGCCCTGCTGGGGGCGAAGACGATCGCCGTGGTGGGGCTGGACACGCGAACGCACCGCGCCGCCTACGAGGTGGCCGAGTACCTGCAGTCGCAGGGCTACCGCATCATCCCCGTGCCGGTGCAGCAGCCCGCCGGCGAGGTGCTGGGCGAGCGCGCCTGCGCCTCCCTGCGAGACATCCCCGAACACGTGGACGTTGTGGACGTGTTCGTGCGATCCGAACACACGGGACCGATCGTCGACGACGCCATCGCGATCGAGGCGGGGGCGGTGTGGCTGCAGCTGGGCATCACCAACGATGCGGCCGTTGAGCGGGCGCAGGCGGCGGGGCTCGTCGCCACACAGAACCGCTGCACGAAGGTCGAACACCAGCGGGCGAGGGCCCAGGGGCTTCGCTAGGAATCCTCTGAGCAAGTAGGCTGGCGCCGGCGATTTGCTCCGGCAGCAGGTTGTATTGGACAAGGAGGGCCGCAGGGGAGGGGGTCGGGGGAGGGCGGGGGCCTCTGTTGCCTTCCCGTCGCGCTTCGACGAGCGCGCGGAACGCACTGCTCCCCGGGTCAGGCGAGTTGGGGCTCGGCTCTGAGCAGGTTCGTCAAGCCCAGCAGCAGCGCCAGCCGCTCCCGGTTCTTCGCCAGACCACGGTAGCGCACCTTGTCGTAGCCGAAGCGCCGCTTCACCGCGAGGAAGGGGTGCTCCACCTTCGCCCGCAGCGACGCCTTCTCCCGCTCCGCCCGCGCCGCCTCGCTCCCCGGCTCAAGCAGCCGCCTCCGGCCGGGCCGCAGCGCCACCCGCCACTCGACCTCCGACCGCGCCTGCTCCGGGCGCTTCTCCACGCCCCGGTAGCCCGCGTCGCCGTACGCCTCCCGCTCCTCGCCGTGCAGCAGGCGGTGCGCCTCCGTCACGTCGGCCACGTTCGCCGCCGTCGCCCTCATGCTGTGCACCAGCCCGCTGTCGGCGTCCACGCCGATGTGCAGCTTCATCCCGAAGTGCCACTCGTTCCCCTTCTTCGTCTGGTGCATCTCCGGGTCGCGCGCGCGCCGGCGGTTCTTCGTCGACGAGGGCGCCGCGATGATGCTGGCGTCCACGATCGTGCCCTCGCGCAGGCGCAGGCCGCGCTTCGCGAGGTGGGCGTTGATTGTCTCGAACAGCTTCGTCCCCAGGTCGTGGCGCTCCAGCAGGTGGCGGAAGTGGAGGATGGTGCTCTCGTCGGGAATGGCCTCGGTCAGGGTGAGGCCGCAGAAGCGGCGCACCGACTCGGCTTCGTAGAGGAGGTCCTCCATCGCGGGGTCGCTGAGGTTGTAGCAGAGCTGGACGCAGTGGCTGCGCAGCATCACCGCCAGCGGGTAGGGCCGCCGTCCCCGTCCCGCCTTCGGGTAGTGCGGCTCGATGCGCCCCTCCAACTCATCCCAGGGCACGAGGCCGTCGATGCGTTCGAGGAACAACTCACGGCGGGTCTTCCGCTTCTTCTGCTCGAACTCCACGCTGGCGAACGTCGGCTGATGCATGGGGGCGCCCTCCCTCTCCGGTTCGCGCCCCATGATCGCATCTGCTCACTCGCTCTGGCGAGTTGTTCAGACTGTCCCTAGGGAGTCAGCGGGCGCGGGAGCCGCTTCGGGATCGCGCCCGTACAATGCCGGGACCCCCGGCCACGGAGCACCCATGACAACCACCAGCACCTTCGAGCCGCCCCCGGGAATGGAGGAGGTTTCGCTGCGGCTGATCCCGCACGTACTGCGTCCCCTGCCACCACTCGCGCAGGAGATGTTCGAGACCTTCATGCTGGCCTTCGGCGGCCGGGCGGTGCACCTCAAGGGCTACACCTACCTTGGTGGCGGGAGCGGGGAGGCCGCGGCGGCGCTGGAGCCATCGCCCTACCAGGACGGCCGCGGCGCCTGGGAGCAGCACGCGCTGCCCCGCGTGCGCGAGATCTGCGAGGGGTTGCGGTCGGAGGACTACGAGCGCTGGCCGCTGGAGGAGCTCGCGCAGGCGCTGCCGGGGTACTTCGCGGAGGCGGCCCGCGGCTTCGCCTACACGATGCAGCCCCTCATGGTCGTGGCAGGACCGGCGAGCGCGCTGATGGTCTTCTGCGGGGAGAAGCTGGGGGAGGTGGGGGACCGGGATCCGCTGGTGGCGTCGCTGCTCCAGGGGGTGGAAAACGAGTCGGCTTCGCGGGGGCTGGAGCTGGAGGCGCTGGCGCCCCTGGTACAGGGATCGCCGGCGCTGCTGGCAGCTGCGGGCACGGGCGACCTCGGGGGGGCACGGGCGGCGGAGGGGGGACAGGCGTTCGGGGACGCCTTCGACGGCTACCTGGAGCGCTACGGACACGGCTCGCAGACGTGGTGGGAGTTGCACACGCCCACGTGGCGGGAGCAGCCGGCGGCGGCCCTGCGCCTGTTGGCGGGCTACGTATCGGATCCATCGCGCGCGCCGGTTGCGGCCCATGCGCGGTCGGCGGCCGAACGCACGGCCGCGATCGAACGCTGCGCTGCCGCCCTTGGGGACGCCGGCGACCGCGAACGGTTTGGCTCGCTGGTGGAGGGGGCGGTGGACTACGTGTTCGTGATCGAGGGCCGCGCCCACTGGCAGCAGAACTGCGTGGGCGCGCTCCGGCCGGCGTGCCTCGCGCTGGGCCGGCAGCTGGTGGAACGCGGGGCGCTGGAGGCCGCCGACGACATCTTCCACCTGCGCCTGGGCGAGGTGGGGCAACTTGCCGCGGACCCCTCGGGAGCGCTGCTGGAGACAATCAGCGAGCGGAAGGCCGACCTCGCCTCATGGGCGGAGCTGGCGCCGCCGCTCACGCTGGGGCCGCCGCAGCCGGCGCCACCCGCGGGCGCTCCCCCGAACCCGATCGCGCTCATGTTCGGGGGGCCGGCCGAGGAGACCGGCGACCCCCTGCTCCTGAAGGGGACGGGCGCGAGCCGCGGGGTGGTGACGGGACGCGCCCGCGTCGTCTTCAGCCTGGAGGAGGCAGAACGCCTGCAGCCGGGCGACGTGCTGGTCTGCCCGTTCACGGCGCCCTCCTGGATGCCGGTGTTCACGACGGCGGCGGCCATCGTGACGAACCAGGGCGGGGTGCTCTCGCACGCCGCCATCGAGGCGCGCGAATACGGCATTCCCTGCGTGACCGGCACCGAAAGGGGCACGGAGCGCATCCCCGACGAGGCGACGGTGACGGTCGACGGCCTCGCGGGGACCGTACGCATCCACGCGGATTGACCGCCCGGGAGGCAGCGGTGGCGTCACCGGAGGAGGTCGCGGGATACGTCTCTCCGTACCCGTACGTGCAGCGGCTACAGGAGCGGATGGACGAGATCCTCGATCGCCAGGTGCCGAACTCGGGGCGGTTCTGCGGGTTCTGCTTCGCCCGCCTGGCGCGCGACATCGAGCGCTGCCCCTACTGCCACACAGAGACAGCGGAGCGCCCGACGGTGGAGCGCGTGCCGCGGGAGGCGCTGCTCATCTACCGCGCGAAGAAGCGCACGGAGGAGCGCTGGGTGTACGGCGGGGCGATGCTGGGGCTGCTGATCGCGGCGAGCGTGTTCGTGGCGCTGGTGGTGTGGGGGACGGACCTGGTGGGCAGCCGCAGCATCGCCCTGGGCATCGCCTTCCTGGCGCTCATCGGCGGCGGGTACGTGCTGGCGCAGATCTTCGGGCCGCTCATCTGCGGGCAGGTGGGGTACCGGCGGGGGTCGCGCAGACGGGACCAGCTCTGGGGACGGTTCCTGGAGGAACGCGGGAGCGGGGAGTCCGCCTAGGTCTCGACCCGGACGAGCGCCTGCCCTTCCTCGACGGTCTCCTCGGGGGAGACGAGCACCTCGGCGACGACGCCGGCCTCGGGGGTTTCGACGGGAATCTCCATCTTCATGGACTCAAGCACGATCACTTCCTGGCCGGCACAGACGGAGACGCCCGGGCTCACCAGCACTTCGAAGACGGAACCGGACATGGGCGCGGGTATATCGACGGAGGCCACGGCGGCACTCTACCGCGCGGGGGCGGGTCGGTGCGAGGGGGTGCGCGTCATTGCGAGGCGCTGTGGTGCTGCTCATACTGAATTCACGCATGGTTGAGATCAGTCCCGCTGTCGCAGACCGGCTCGGCGAGCTTGAAGGGCTCTGCCGGAAGCACCGTGTCCAGCGGCTCGACCTGTTCGGCTCAGCCACGATCGGCCGTTTTCGTCCCGAAGAGAGCGACCTCGACTTCCTGGTGGAGTTTCAACCAACGGAAACCCCCGGCGCTCGCGCCGATGCCTATTTCGGCCTGCTAGAAGCGCTGGAAGACCTGTTCGGGCGCCCGGTGGACCTGGTTGTCGGCTCGGCCATCAAGAACCCATTTTTCCTGGAGTCGGTCGAGGAATCCAGGCAGCCGATCTATCCCAACCCTCGCTGATGAGGTTGATGCCTCGCTGGCAGACAACCGGCCCGCCGGCTGGCAGACAACCGGCCCGCCGATTGACGCCCGCTCGCGCGGGAGGCGGGAGGCTGTAAACTCTGTGAACGGGCCGGCTCCCGGAAAGGGGAGCGCCCGGAGCGAGTCCACCATGCCGGTTGTTGTGGTTGTTGGTGGGCAGTGGGGCGACGAGGGCAAGGGCCGTATCGTCGACCTGCTGGCCCGAAAGGCGCGTGTCGTCGCGCGGTACTCGGCGGGGAATAACGCCGGGCATACGATCGTGAACGAGCTGGGGGAGTTCAAGCTCCACCTCGTGCCCGCGGGCATCTTCTACCCCGAAAAGACGTGCCTCATCGGCAACGGCGTAGCCGTCGACCCCGAGGTGCTGCTGGGCGAGATCTCGCAGCTCGACTCGCGGGGCATCGACACGAGCAAGCTCTGGGTGAGCGCGCGCGCGCAGGTGGTCATGCCGTGGCACCGCCTGATCGACCGGCTGGACGAAGAGCGCCTCGGGGCGGACGCCATCGGGACGACGGGCAAGGGCATCGGGCCGTGCTTCACCGATAAGGTGGCGCGGCGGGGCATCCGCGTCGTCGACCTGCTGGAGCCCGAGGACCTGCTGACGCGCATGCGCTCGGTGGTGGGCTACGAGAACGCCGTGATCACCGGCGTCTACGGCGGGGAGCCGATCGACTTCGAGGAGTGCTTCGAGCAGTACCGCGAGTACGGCCAGCGGTTGCGACCGTTCGTCGCGGATACGCAGGCGATCGTCGTGGACGCGCTGCGCTCGGGCGAGTACGTGCTGCTCGAGGGGGCGCAGGGGTCGCTGCTGGACCTGGACCATGGAACGTACGAGTACGTGACCTCGAGCGTGCCGAGTAGCACGGCGGGAGGGGCCACGGTGGGCGTGGGCATCGGGCCGACGGACGTGCAGCGGTCGATCGGCGTCTTCAAGAGCTACTGCACGCGCGTGGGCAACGGGCCCTTCCCGACGGAGCTGTTCGGGGAGATCGGCGATCGGCTGCGCGACCACGGCAAGGAATTCGGGCGGGGCGAGTATGGCACCACGACGGGCCGCCCGCGGCGCATCGGCTGGCTCGACACGGTGGCGGCGCGCTACTCGGTGGGGTTCAACGGCCTCTCGGCGCTGGCGCTGACGCGGCTCGACGTACTCGACGGGCTCCCGGCGCTGAAGCTCTGCACGGCCTACGAGATAGACGGCGAGATGGTGAAGACGATGCCCGCGAGCGCCTCGGCGCTGCGGCGCGCGAAGCCGGTCTACGAGGAGCTGCCGGGCTGGAGCGAGCCGACCTCGGGCTTGCGCAACTTCGACGACCTGCCCGCGCAAGCGCAGGTGTACATCCGGCGGGTGGAGTCGCTCCTGGGCGTTCCGGTGGACCTGATCTCGGTGGGTCCCGAGCGCGAGCAGGCGATCATCGTCAACCCGATCTTCTAGGAGAGCGCTCGCGTTGCGCTGAGTGGAGCGCGCGGCTGACGCCGTGCTGGGGAGAGCGCTCGCGCTGCGCGCTGAGGAGAGCGCGGGCTAGACGCTCGTGAGGAATGAGGCGAGGGCGGCCTTGCGTTCGGGGCTGGTCATCATGGTGTCCGTTATGGCGCAGGTGAGGCCGAGGGCCTCGACTTGCGGCGCGAGGGCGCGGTCCTCCTCGTCGATGACCATCACGTCGACGAGGTCGCGGTAGATGGCGGCAACGCCGGCGGCCGAGACTTGGTGGCCGAGACTGGCCAGCATCTTCGCCGCCGGTCCCTTGATCGCCTGGCCCCCGACGATGGGGCTGATGGCGATGCGGCGGGCGCGGCTCTCCACGACGGCCTCGCGCACGCCCGGCACGGCAAGGATGGGAGCGATGCTGACGAAGGGGTTGCTGGGCGCGACGATGAGGCGATCGGCATCGCGGATGGCCTCGAGGACGCCGGGGGCGGGGACGGCCTCTTCGGCGCCCGCGAAGCGCACGCCCGTCACGTCGGGCTCCGTGGCGAGCCGCACCATGTAGTCCTGGAACGCGATCTCACCGCCGGCGGTCAGCACGTGCGTGGCGACGCGCTCGTTGGTGACGGGCAGGATGGTGGCCTCGACGCCAAATGCCCCGGTGAGCTCGGCGACAATCTCGTGCATGGGGCGTCCCTCGCGCAGGAGGCGGGTGCGGTGGACGGCGGTGGCGAGGTCGCGGTCGCCGAGGTTGAACCAGCGCTCATAGCCGAAGCGACGGAGCGCATCGACGACGGCGAAGGTGTCACCCTCGAGCCCCCAGCCCGTCTCGGGGTTGACGACGCCGGCGAGGGAGTAGATGACGATGTCGGTATCGGGCGAGACGTGCAGGCCGAACATCTCGACGTCGTCGGCGACGTTGGAGATGACGGTGACGGTGGCGGGGTCGACGACCTGCACGAGTCCCTGGAGGAATCGGGCAGCGCCCACGCCGCCGGCGAGCACGGTGTGCATGCGGAGTCATTGTAGGGGCGTGGCACATTAGCGAAGGCTCGCCCTTTAGGCATAGCTTAAATGCTATATTCCGTCAGTGACTTGGGCCGTGCGGACTTTCACCTCGGACACCGGACAGAAGCCGGTCGACGATTGGCTCCGCAGCCTGGAGCCGGAGGCAAGGGCGATCGTGATTAACGTGATTGACCTGCTCGAAGAACATGGCCAAGGCCTGGGGATGCCTCACGCGCGGTCGCCGGGAGACGGCCTGTGGGAACTCCGTGGGCGGGATCAGGCGGGAATCTACGGGTGATCTACTTTCCCTGGTTCCGGCGCACGTTCGGGCTGTTACACGGCTTCACGAAGAAGACCCAACCAACACCACGCACCGAGGTCGAAACGGCAAGAGCGCGGCAAGCGACATGGCTGGCCCGAGAGGAGAGGAGTCCCAAACCTTAACCATCGCCGATGGCGGAATGACATTACGGGCATTGCCCATGAGATGAGACGATTTGTATGAGCGATTGGAAAGAACTCAAAGCGGAACTGCTCACCGATACGGAGACGCAGGCCGCATACGACGCTGTGAGGCCACGCTACCAACTGGCGAGCCTCCTCATCACGCTGCGGCGGGTGACAGGACTCTCGCAGACTGCGGTCGCGAAGCGGGCGGGGATGACCCAACCTGAGGTTTCCCGCATTGAGGCGGCGGAAGTACAGCCCACGTGGCGGACGATCCAGCGACTGCTCTCGGCCTTCGACGCGGAGGTGGAGGTCAAAGTCCGTGGCGCCGACGGGGAGATGGCGAGCCTGACCCTCGAGCCCGCCACGGCGGCATCGACTCGCTGAGCGGCCACCTTCAAGTGGTGCTGGCGCCCCCGGCAGGAGTCGAACCCACAACCCCCTGGTCCGAAGCCAGGTACTCTGTCCATTGAGCTACGGAGGCGCGCCTCAAGCTTACTACGCGGCGCCACACGAGCCCGATCGGGAGGGAGGCGGCTAAGCTGGGGGCGATGGCTGAGGCTTCACCGTTCATGCAGCGGGCGCTGGTGGCGGCGCGCGAGGCGCGGGGACGCACGAGCCCCAACCCGTGGGTGGGGGCGGTGCTGGTGCGCGGGGGCCGGGTGGTGGCCACGGGGGCGACAGCGCCCGACGGAGGACCGCACGCGGAGGCCGCCGCCCTCGCCGGCGGCGAGCGCGGCGGCGCCCTGTACGTGACGCTTGAGCCGTGCGCGCCTTTCCCGGGGAAGCGCACGCGCCCCTGCGCGGAAGCGATCGTGGAGGCGGCCATCGAGCGGGTGGTGGTGGCGCTGCTGGACGCGGAGCCCCGCGTTCGGGGGCGGGGCGTGGCGCTGCTGCGCGAGGCCGGAGTCGCGGTGGAGGTGGGCGACGGGTCCGCCGAGGCGGAGGTGCTCCTGCGGCCCTACCTGAAACAGCGCGAGACGGGGCGTCCCTACGTAATCGCGAAGTTCGCGGCGACGCTGGACGGGCGCATCGCGGCAGCCGGGGGCGACTCGCAGTGGATCACGGGCGAGGCGGCGCGCGCGCGCGCGCACGAGCAGCGCGCCTGGGTCGACGCAATCCTGGTGGGGAGCGGCACGGCCCTGGCGGACGACCCCTCCCTGACAGCGCGGCCGGGGAGGCGTCTGGCGGAGCGCCAGCCGCTGCGGGTCGTGCTCGACGGGCGGGGGCGGCTTTCGCCGCAGGCGAAGCTGTTCGCCGAGCCGGGCCGAACGCTGGTGGCGACTTCCCACGAGGCCGACTCCGGGTGGAAAGCCGCCATCGCGGCAGCCGGTGCGCAGGTGGTCGAGTGCGAGCGCGACGGGACGGGGCTGAACCTCGACCAGCTGCTGACGGCGCTGGCGGCGCGGGGGGTGCTCTCCATCTGGGCGGAGGGGGGAGGGGCGGTGCTGGGCTCGCTCTTTGCGGGCGGGCACGTGGATGAGGTCTGGGCGTTCCTCGCGCCGAGTATCATCGGCGGGGACGGGGTGGCGGCCGTGGGCGGGGCGGGCGTGACGCGTGCGGCAGACGCCTTCCGCCTGCGTGAACGCACCGTCGAGCAACTGGGCGAGGACATCCTCGTGCGCGGGTACGCCGGGGATTGGTCGCCGCAGCTACAGTAGTCTCGACAGGAGACGAACGGGGAGGAGCAGAACCGTGGCGAAGTACTGGATGGTGACGCAGGGGCCGGAGATCTTCGGGAAGACGCGCGAGCTGGGGTTCGCTCGGCACGCCTTCAAGAGCACGCGCAGCAAGATGGTGTACCGCATCGAGCCGGGCGACGCCCTCGTCTTCTACGTGACGGGCAAGAAACAGCTGGCAGGGGCGGTGCGGGTCACCTCGCCGATCGTGGAGGAGAGCTCGCGCATCTGGCAGAGCAACAAGAAGCCGGACGAGCTCTACCCGTTCCGTGTCGACACGGAGCCGCTGGTCGAGCTGGACGAGGACCAGTGGCTCGACGCCGAGCCCTACCACGACCGGCTGACGTGGACGCAGAAATGGCCGCGCGAGCACTGGACGCTCGCCTACCAGGGCAACCTGCGCGAGATTCCGGAGGAAGACTTCGAGCTGCTGCTGGCGGACCTGGAGGAGGCGGCGCGGACGGCGCCGGCGAAGGCGTAGGGCCGCTATACGCTATGGCAGCACAGCCGAAGAGACGAGCTTCCGGAGGTCTTCCCGAAGCTGGTCTTCCGTGGCAAACCCTCCCGACTGCTCAAAGCGAAGCCCAATGACCTCGTGGGCCAAGTCAAGAACATGCTGGGGCCCATCTTCCTCCCACACCATTGGGACGAGGCGGGACTCCAGTTCCGAAGCGTCGATCTCGCGGGCAAGGTACCGCTCGACTTCTGCGCGTACATCAGCCGGCGTGTAGTCGCTCATGGCTGCGCCTCCCCGTCGAAAGGTATCTGCAGCACGCCTCCGGGAGATATTTGCCGAGGACGGCTTGGATGCACAGATCCAGTCTGGATATCTTACCCCGGCACCGACGTTCCGGCGGGACAAGGAGCCCGGGCGACTGCCGCCAGGGGAACCTCGCGGGACACGGAGCCACATTCTGGACTATCCGGACCCCGACGGTGAGCGGGTTGTGACTGTCCACCGATACCTGAGGCCAGACAGTGCGCTCGGGGGCTCCGGGCAGCCAGACCCGAAGTGGATCCGACGAGAGAGAGCGGTGTTCATCCTCGGGTAACGGCCTCGGATAGAGCTTGGTCCCTCCTGCAGCCGTTGCCCCGGAGTGGGAGCGGTTGGTAGGATGCCGCGACTAACACGGGCTGGGGTGGCGGTATGGAAGACTTCCCAAGCTGCCGTCGCTGTGACGACGGTGATCTCGTTCCCTTGTCGGACTTCGGCAGTCAGGGTGCGCCCATTCACTACAAGGCATGGGCGTGCACGAATCCGGAGTGCGGCTACAACATCAAGATCCGGAACGGCGATCTTTTCATCGACGAGCCGATCAACGACGGGGCGTACTACTCAGGCCGGCGCTAGCGCCAGGCCCAGGGCCGCCGTAGGCTGAGCGCGATGCCGGAACATCCGACCAAGGTCTACGAGTCGCTGCCTCTCCACGACTTCACGGGCGTGGAAGAGGAGTTGCAGCAGAACGTGCTCGTCACGAGCGTGGACCAGGTGCTGAACTGGGCGCGGCGTTCGTCGTTGTGGCCGGCGATGTTCGGACTGGCGTGCTGCGCCATGGAGATGATCGCCACGGCGATGCCGCGCTACGACATCGCGCGCTTCGGGGCGGAGATCTTCCGCGCCTCGCCGCGGCAGGCGGACCTGCTGATCGTGCCGGGCACGGTCACGTGGAAGATGGCGCCTGCCGTTCGCCGCGTGTGGCTGCAGATGCCGGAGCCGAAGTGGGCGATCGCGATGGGCGGCTGCGCCACGATGGGCGGCCCGTTCGCCTACGCCTACAGCGTGACACCGGGCGTGAACGTGCTGCTGCCGGTCGATGTGTACGTTCCCGGCTGCCCCCCACGGCCGGAGTCGCTGCTGACGGGTCTGATGCTCCTCCAGGACAAGATCAAGGAGGACTCGATCGGGGACGGCTGGCAGCGGCGCGACGTGGAGCCGCAGTTCCACCGCTACCTGCCCGAGGGCGACCCCATCCGCCGCGAGCTTGAGTCGCTGTGGCCGCCGTACGTGGACTACGACAAGCCGCCGACCGACCCGTTCGAGGGACGCTAGCTAGCGCGTTCGGGTAAGGGTGCTCCCCCGCATCGGTTGCTAGATTAGGGACATGCCTGGTCGAGGACGTGGGCGGCCGCCGTATCCCGATGTGCTGACACCGGCGGAGTGGCGCGTCATCAACGAGGTGCGCACCGGCGCCACGAACGCCGAGATCGCCATTCGCCTCGGCCTCGGCATCACGACGATCAAGTTCCACATCAGGAACATCCGCGGCAAGCTCGAGCTGGATGACCGGTCCGACCTCGCGGCCTGGCGTCACGAGGCGGAGCCGAAGACCACAACACGCCGTTGGCTGCTGGCCCCGCTCGGACTGCTCGCGAGCTTCTGGAAACCGGCTGTCGCCACTGCGGCGCTGGTGGTCGTGGGCGGGGCCGCCATCGCCGCCGGCGTGCTTGCCTACGCCATCGTGAACAGCGGGGAGGCCGCATCGGCGCCCGACGAACAGATGGCGCCAGCACCCGCCAGCGCCCCGATCCAGTCGCCGCCTACGGAGAGTGGGGACGCTACGGACACCGGGGGCGACTCGCCGGCGGTAGTGTTCTGGGGAGACATTTCGGAGAACCAGCAGGCAGCGGTCCGCACGAGGGTGGCGGGCATCGTGGAGTTCTTCGAAGAACGCTTCCGCATCCGCGTGCCGAACGTCACCATCCACGTCGCCAGCGACGAAGACGCGCTTGAGCAAGCGCTGGGAAGAGCGCTCGACTCGGAGACAACAGTGCGCCTGGCGCACTACGCCGAGGGCTCCATCTTTGTCCACGCGACAGACGCGACGGACGGGATCGAACGTCTCTACTTTGAGGCCTTTGAGGACCACATCGCGGGAAGCCGGGACCTGGGCCCGGCATGGCTGAGAGAGGGGGCAGCGGTGTACGCGGCTCACCTCTTTCGGGACTGGAGAGGCGAGAAAACGCTCGCAGACGCCCTCTCACTGGCGCGGTGGGCGGCCAGCTACGACGACACTCCCCTCGAAGACCTTGAGCGGCAGTCGCCAACGGAAGCGGAATTGTCCGGCTCGGAGACCTTGTCGACTGCGACGGTGGCGGTCGAGTGGCTCGTTGGACTGGCGGGCGAGGATGCCCTGGTGGCGTACTACCGGGCGCTCCCCGGCGGCGGGGGTTGGGAGGAGGCGTTCGAGCGGGCGTTTGGCCTCTCCCCGCAAGCCGCCTACGAGGGAATCGCCGCTCACCGCGCCGCAGTCCTGGTGGTCCGCAGGGCTATCTCGGGCGTCGTGCTGGGACCGGACGGAGAGTCGATCCAGAGCCCGTTGCTCTTCGTCAACGCCATCTACACGAATGGCGCGGGCAGTGAGAGCGTGAGCGTGCAATCGGACGGCGGCTTCACCGTGCGTGCTCCCGACAGCACCTACCGGCTCTCCGTGTCCATGGTCTGCCCCGGGTCATCGGGCGATCTCGGGTGGTACGAGGAACAGAGCGGGTTCACGACCGACGAGACGGAGGCCACGGTGATCGTGGTCACCGGCGAGGCTGTGAGCGGCATCGTCATCAGGCTGCCGGCGTTGCCCAACGAGCTGCTTTCCGGCTGCTCCCCCAGTCGCGGGTCGTGAGGCAAGGGGGGATGGGGTAATTCAGGGCTCAGGCTGCTAACGTGCGGCCATGCCGAGACGCCACACGGAAGTAGACGAGGGCGCTCGCGGACGTGAGCGCGAGACGGGCCCAAGGCTGCCGCGAGCAGCCCTCGTGGCTGTGGCCGCGGTTGGATTGCTGGCGAGTGGCGTGGCAAGCGCGTGCGGCGGGAACGACGATGGCCCCACCTCTGCCACCCCAAGCGAGGTCGCGACCGTCACTCCAACGGCCACCGCCGCCACCGCCACACCTACGCCGGTGGCCACCCCTGTCGCCACCGCGACGCCCACGGCCACCGCGAGAGCCACTGCGACGCCCACGCCTGTCCCCACCGCCACCGCCACCGCGACGCCCACGCCTGCCCCCACCGCCACCGCGACGCCCACGGCCACCGCAACACCGGCGCCGACTCCCGCCCCCACGGCCACCCAACAGCCCGTCCCCAGGGACGTGCCCGAGGTGACGTTCTGGGGGGACGTGTCGGACGACCAGCAGGCCATGTCCCGCGCAAGGGTGGCGGACATCGTCGAGTTCTTTGGGGAACGCTTCGGCATCAGCGTGCTAGACCTCAGCCTCCACATCGCAGGCGATGCGGAGGCGCTGCGGGAAGCGCTGGGAACGGAGTTCGACAGCCAGACAGCGATTCACCAGGCAAAGTACACCGAGGGTTCGATCTACATCCACCCAACCAGGGCGCCGGGCGGGATCGAGCGGCGCTACTTCGAGGCCTTCCAGGATCACATCACGGAAGGCCGAGACCTGGGGCCGAAGTGGCTGAGCGAGGCGGCGGCTGTGTACGCAGGCCACCTCTTCCGCGACTGGACGGGCGAGAAGACGCTCGCAGACGCCCTCTCACTGGCGCGGTGGGCGGCAAGCTACGACGACACTCCCCTCGAAGACCTTGAGCGGCAGTCGCCAACGGAAGCGGAATTGTCCGGCTCGGAGACCTTGTCGACTGCGACGGTGGCGGTCGAGTGGCTCGTCGGCCAGGTGGGCGAAGACGCGCTCGTGGAGTACTACCGGGCACTCCCGAACAGCGGGAGCTGGGAGGAAGCGTTCGAGCTGACGTTTGGCCTCACCGTGGCAGACGCCTACCAAGGCTTCGCTGCTCATCGCGCCGAAGTCGTGGTGCAGCGGTGGTATGTCAGGGCTCTCGTCCTGGGGCCGGACGGAGAGCCCCTCCAGGACCAGAGGCTCCTCGTCGAGGCCATCTCCGAGGACGAGTCGGAGAGCGAGAGCGACTATGGGCGCCTTGATGGCAGGTTCACCCTGCAGGTCCCCGATGGTGGCTACTGGCTCAACGTCACGGTGGACTGCCCGGCAGCATTCGAGGTGCTGGGGTGGTACGAAGAAGCGAGCGGATTCACGACCGACGAGGGTGAGGCCACCCTTGTCGTGGTTGATGGCGAGGACATAGAAGGCATCGTCTTCAAGCTGCCGGCGTGGCCCGACGAGCTGGTTCCGGAGTGCGCCGGCGACCGCTAGCCTTGCGGCGGGGGCCGGCCGGGATGGCCGGGGGTCTAGGGTAATTCCGGGCTGCAGGCGCTAGATTTGCGCCATGGCGAGGCGTGGCCGGGGAAGCTGAAGCCCGAGTGTCCACCCGACCGCTAGCCGTGGGGCAACTCCCGACTGGGACAGGGACCCTGCGGGCGTTCGCCCGGCGGGCCGCGCGTAGCCCCTCCGGGCGTGGGCGCTATACTGAGGGCGCGAGGCGACGAAGCCACGTGCGAAGGGCGGGCGAGCCTTTGAGCGACGGCGGCGACCATCCGCGCGAGGCCTGCGGCGTCTTTGGCGTCTACGGGCCGGGGGAAGATGTCGCTCGGCTTACCTTCTACGGCCTCTACTCACTGCAGCACCGCGGACAGGAAAGCGCCGGCATCGCGACCAGCGACGGCGGACCGGTGCGGCTGCGCACGGGCATGGGGCTCGTCTCGCAGGTGTTCGACGAGCAAGACCTGGCGCACCTGCAGGGACACCTCGCCATCGGCCACACGCGCTACAGCACGGCCGGAGGCTCGCTGGCGCGGAACGCGCAGCCGATCGTGGTGCAGGACCGAGAGAACGGCACGGAGATCGCGGTCGCGCACAACGGCAACCTCGTGAACGCCGACGTGCTGCGCGAGGACCTGTTGGCGATGGGCGTGACGCTGCGGGGCACGGCCGATACGGAGCTCATCGCCCACCTGCTGACGCTGGCGCCGACGGGTACCTGGGAGGAGCGCTTCCACTACGTGATGCGGCGCGTGAGCGGGGCCTACTCGCTCACGATCATGACGCCGGACACGCTGTTCGCGGTGCGCGACCCGCTGGGCGTGCGTCCGCTCTGCCTGGGGCGGCTGGGGGAGGGGTGGGTCGTGGCCTCGGAGTCGTGCGCGCTGGAGCACCTGGGGGCGACCATCGACCGGGAGGTGGAGCCGGGCGAGGTGATCCAGATCGACGCGACGGGCATTCGCAGCTTCTTCCCGCTGGGGACCTCGGAACGGACAGCGGGCTGCACGTTGGAGTACGTCTACTTTGCGCGGCCCGACAGCCGCCTCTCGGGCGAGCTGATCTACCTGGCGCGGGAACGGCTGGGGGAGGAGCTGGCGCGGGAGCAGCCGGCGCCGGAGAGCGCGGACCTGGTCATCGGCGTGCCCGATTCGGGCATTCCGGCGGCGATCGGGTTCGCGCGGGAGTCGGGGTTGCCTTACCGCGACGGCCTCGTGAAGAACCGCTATGTGGGCCGCACCTTCATCCAGCCCGACCAGCGCATCCGCGACGTGGGTGTGGCGCTGAAGCTGAACGCGATGCGCGAAGTGCTGGAAGGGCTCCGCGTGGTGGTGGTGGATGACTCGATCGTGCGAGGCACGACGAAGCCTCGGGTGATAGACCTGCTGCGCCGGGCGGGGGCGAAGGAGGTGCATGTACGCATCGCCTCGCCGCCGATCATCGCGCCCTGCCACCTGGGCGTGGATATGGCGACGCGCACGGAGCTGATCGCGGCGAACAACTCGGTGGCGGAGATCCGCGAGCACATCGACGCCGACTCGCTCGGGTACCTGAGCGTGGCGGGGATGGTGCGGGCGACACGCCAGCCGGCGGGCTCGCTCTGCAACGGCTGCTTCACCGATCGCTACCCGATGGACGTGCAGGACCAGCTCCCGCTGGTGGCGCCACGCGCCAATCGCGAGCTGGCGGCCTCGCGTCGGCAGGGCGGCTGACCCGGCGGGCACGAGCCGAGGGATAGACATGAGCGCCTCAGGGGAACCGACCCGAGGGGCGCGGGTGGTCGCCGCCTACCCCCAGCTGCTCACGGGCGATATGGAGCGCGCCGTGCGGTTCTACCGCGGAGGGCCAAGCGAGCCGCGTTCGCTAGCGCTCGAGGTAGGGCTCGAGCAACTGGGGCACGCGCAGGTGCTCGGGGATGCGCTCGCGGCCGACGGTGCGGTCGAGCGTTTCGGCGCAGTGCCAGATACGCCGCTCCTGGTAGCTGGTCGGAATCCCGATGAGGCCCGGGGAGTCGAGCGACTTCTGCATGGGCGTCATGTTGCGAGTGTCCTCCTCCATCACGATGGTGCGCTGGTGGAGGCGGTTGGCGCGCATCTCGACGATGGCGGGATCGTCGTCGTCGCCCCAGTCGTTCTGGAAGGTGACCCACTCGAAGAGCGTGTGGCCGATATCGATGGGCCAGCAGAGGAGGAAGGGCATGCCCGTGGTGCCCACGGGGGTGATGAGGTTGGGGAAGATGCTGAAGGCGGTGCTGGTGCAGCTCACCATGGGCACCACCGTCTCAATCTCGGGGATGGGCCCCATGTTGCCGAAGCCGCGCATCATGCTGGCGCCGGGCCTCCAGTCGAGGGGGTGCTCCATGCCCGCTGCGGCGGCGGCGCGCTTGGTGATGGGCGTGATCATGCGGGAGTGGCCGTTGGGGAAGAGCCCCATGGTGGCGCCGCGCTGGTCGAGGGAGGTGACGCCCTCCTTCTGATGGATGTGCTTGAAGTGATAGACCTCCTGGAAGGCCTCGACGGTGACCTTCCAGTTGCAGCTGATGACCAGGGAGTCCTTCTCGAAGAGGCGCAGGTTCTCGCCCTGGAACTGAGCCATCTGGCGGGCGATGGGGCCAAGCCACTCGATGAGGGGTATGGCGTCGGGATCCTGGTTCACGAAGATCCAGCCATCCCAGACCTCGCAGCGGTACTCGGTGAGCCCGCGGTGCTCGTAGGGGATGGCGTCGATCTCCTCGCCGAAGGGGATAGAGACGAGGGCGCCGCTCGTGTCGTAGGCCCAACCACGGCGCTGGCAGCGGAGCAGGCCCTCGGGGAGGGTGCGGCGGGGGAAATGCTGCTGGCGGAAGAGGCGCCCGGGGGCGTCGAACTCGACCTCGGTCCTGAGGCCGCTGTCGTCGTGCCAGGGGACGAGGGGAGCGCGGTTGGGGCTCTCGTTGCGGAAGGCGCGGATGCGCATGTCGGCGTCGCGCACGAGGATGATGGGAGTGTCGGGGAGGGAATCGAAGAGCCAGTAGCTGCCCACCTCGGGGAGTTCCTCCTGGCGTCCGGCCATGAGCCAGGTGCGGGGCCAGAGGTGCTGCGTCTCCATCTCGAAGAAGTCGGGATCGGTATAGCGACCGCCGGGGATGTCGGGGAATTTGGGGAAGCCCTCGGGGGGTCCCTCGCGGGAGAACTCGTAGCGGATGTCGTTCTTCAGCTGCTCGATAAGGGCGTCTTCCATGGGGAGCCTCCGGGGCACGACGCAGGGCTATTCGCGTCATGCGGAGTGTAGCGGGTCGAAACGGCGGGCGGGCGGCCAACGGCTCGGTGCGAGGTTGGCGGCGCGGGACTACGCCAACTCCGACGCCAGGAGCTCGCGACTGAACTCGCCGATCGCGTCGCGGATGCCCCGGAAGACATCCGTCATCTGCGCCTCGTTCATCCACGGGTAGTTGGGGTCTTCGAATGCGTGGTGCAGTGTCCGTTGAGCGCCGGGGAAGACCGGGCAGGACTCGCGGGCCGTGTCGCAGACGGTCAGTACCAGGTCGAATTCGTCGTTGAGGTAGTGGTCAACGTGGTCGGAGGTATGCGCCGAGATATCGATTCCGACCTCGGCCATCACCCGGATCGCGATCGGATGCACGCTCTTCGGTTCAGTGCCCGCGCTGGACACTGAAACCCGTTCCCCACCGATCGATTGCAGCCAGCCATGCGCCATCTGCGAGCGAGCGCGATTCCCGGTGCAGATCACCAGCAGGCGAAACGGCTGGGCGTCGGACATCAGGACCTCCGTGGTCACGAGGGTTCGGCGATTCCCACCGTGCGTCCAACAGGATGGCAGGCGGGCGGGGCGGGCGGCAACGGCTCGCTACGGGGTTGCGCGCGTCGGTATCATCATGGCGGGCGAGGAGGATTCGATGACCAGCTTCGAGAACGTGAACATCGACGACGAGCTGGAGCCCCTGGAGCGCACGCCGACGGAGGAGGATGCGCTCCGCTTCATGGGCCAGGATCCCGCTGCGAAGAGCCGCTTCAGCGACTCAGCGACGGCACAGCGCGAGGGCTTCCGCGGGGCGGTGGTACCGGGACTGATGAAGCTGGCGTGGCTCACGAGCTACGCGAGCGACTGGGCGGGGCAGGGGGCGACGGTGCGGAGCGTGCGGGTGGCCTACCGGCGACCCGACTTCGCAGGCAATCCGCTCACGATCGCCGGGCGGGTGGTGGACAAGCGGGAGGAGGACGGCCACAAGCTGGTCGACATGGAGGTGGTAACGCTGATGGAGGACGGGCAGCCCTCGGTGCGAGGGAACGTGCAGGTGGAGTTCGACGCCTAGCGATGGCAGAAGGCCCGGAGCACCCGCTCGCACGCGTGCGGGCGATTTGCCTCGCGCTGCCGGAAGCGGAGGAGAAGGAGGCGTGGGGCATGCCCACGTTCCGTGTGCGCGGAAAGCTGTTCGCGCACTTCGCCGACAACCATCATGAGGATGGGCATGAGGATGGGCGCGTGGCGCTCTGGCTGAAGGCGGCGGAGGGGGCGCAGGCGCTGCTGGTGGAGGCGGGGCCGGAGCGGTTCTTCGTGCCGGCGTATGTGGGGCCGCGGGGATGGGTGGGCGCGCGGGTCGACGGGGAGGTCGACTGGGGGGAGGTAGCGCAGCTCGTGGAGGACGCGTGGCGGCTGATCGCGCCGAAGCGGGTCGTGGCGGCGTTCGCCGCGGCCGAGTCCTAGCGGGGCCAGCCACCAAGTCCGAGCCAGATGGCCATCGAGCTTGTGAGGGCCGTCGCCACGAGGAACATGCCCACCCAGAAGAGGGAAGCGCCCTGCCCGACAAGGCCCGGGGTGCCGCGGCGGCGAGCGGTGATGGTGCTGAGCACGACGCCGGGCAGCACGAGCGCGAGCCAGGCGACGGAAGAGGCGAAGAGCACGATCGACCAGACACGCAGGGCGTGGCGGGCGACGCTCTCGGCGCCGTCGCTGAAGGCGCCTCCCCAGGCGGCGAAGGCAAGCGCCAGCGGCGCGAGAACGACGACAATGATGGCCCACTGCCAGAGCGGGCCAAGGAGCACGCGGCGGGCGCCACGGGGAGCCGTGACCTTCGTCATGGCGCGATCGTACCGCCGACGGGGACTGTGGGGAGTGGTGGCGGGGATGGCCTCCCCGCCCCACCCGTCCCTGGGAGAACCTAGACGGAGTCCTTCAGGTTCTTGGCCGCCCTGAAAGCGGGAGCGCGCTTGGCCGCGATCTCGATGGTCGCGCCGGTGGCGGGGTTGCGCCCCATGCGCGCATCGCGCATGCGGATCTCGAACTTGCCGAAGCCGCCGATGGAGACTTCACCGCCACCCTGCAACTCGTTCGCGATCAGCCCCTGGCCAGGGACGGTGCTGAAGATCGCGTCCACGACCTCAGCAGCCTTGGACTGGGTGATCTCGGTCCTCCTGGCCAGCGCGGCCACCATCTCGGTTTTGTTCATGGCGTTTCGGCCCTCCTGAACAGTAAAACTGTTGAAAGACTATAGCTCATAACCCTTTAAGTGAAGCATCAAGTGAGTGAAGCATCGAGCGGGCAGGAAGCGGCTCGGCGGAGGCGCGGGTATTATCAGCGGCCTGCCGGAGGGCCGGGCCGTGCCCGCGGCGGTGGAGGGGTCAGGCCGTGCGACCGACGACCGAGGAACTGATCGTGGGCATGCGCAACGTGCTCGAAGACGTGCTCGTGCCGGAGCTGCAATCCGACTGGGCGCAGGCGATGGGCACGCAGATGGCGCTCATGCTTCAGCACCTGGAGGGGCGCGCGGAACGCGAGCCGCGCTTCATGGCAGGGGAGAACGCAAAGCTCGAGGGAGTGCTGGCGAAGGCGAACGGCGCCCTGGGCGAGGAGGCCGTGGCGGTCCCGGAGCGGGCGGCCGAGGAGACGCTGGAGACGCTGCGCGAGCACAACGCCGCCCTGCGGGAAGCGATTACGGCGGCGATTGAAGCGGCCTACGAGCAGGGGGAGTACGGTTTCGACGACCTGCCCGCGGACCGGCTCGGGATCACGGCGACGCTGATGGAGATCAATCTCGCGCAGGCGGCGTTCTGGCAGCCGATCGGGTTCAGCTATCCGGGGCGGAGGAGGTAGGGCGATGCCGTACCGGCTGGAAGCTCGCAGGGACGAGGCAGCCGCCTTCCTCTCGCACGCGCTGGGGAAGCCGGTGCAGGTGGAGGAGCTGAGCAGGCTCGCCTCGGGACAGTCCCGCGAGACGCTCGTGGTGAAGACAGACCAGCCGGACGAGCCCGAGCTCGTGTTCCGCATCGAGCAGGGGGGCGTGCTGGGCACCTCGAGCGAGCCGGAGTTCCGGCTGCTGCAGGCGCTGCACGGGGGGCCCGTGCCGGTCCCGCGGCCGCGCTGGCTGGTGGAGGACCCGCAGTGGTTCGGCTACCCCTTCATGGTGACGGAGCGGGTGGAGGGCGACGGCGGCTTCGGCTACCTGGCCGACCCGGAGCGGACGCAGACCATCCTGCGCACCTACATCGCCTCGATCGGGGAGATGCACCGCTACTCGCCCGAAGAGCTGGGGCTGCACGAGCTCGGCATTCCGAGGGACACGCGCGAGAGCACGCTGCAGCAGCTGGACCTGTGGGTGGGACGCTACGAGCGCTACCGCTACGTGCACGAGCCGCTGCTGGACGAGGCGATCGCGTGGCTGCGGCGCAACATCCCCGAGCCGAAGCGTCCGGTGCGGCTCAACCACGGCGACCTGAGCGCGGGGAACTTCCTCCTGCACGAAGGGAAGATCATGGCGCACGTCGACTGGGAGTGGTCGAACCTGGGCGACCCGATGGAGGACGTGGCCTTCTTCGCCTACATCAAGGGGCGCATGTTCGGGCCGCCGGAGCCGATTCTCGACCTGCTGCGCGAGGTGGAGGAGTTCGAGATCGGGGGCGAGGAGCTGCTCTACTGGGAGGTCTTCAACTACTTCAAGGCGGCCTGCGCGAACATCGCGACGCTGAAGGTGTTCAACGAGGGGCGAAACTACGGACTGAACATGGTGGCAATTGGCACGGGCGGCTTCCTCGGTTTCACACGGCGTACGGCGGAGGCGCTTCGAGCGGCTTCGGTGTGACTGGTCCGCGATCAGGGAGAGCAGGTAAAGGGCCCGCAGTAGCCCGATCTGGACAGGACACGTAGACTCTGGCGGCCATAGCTCACGCAAGCGCAAGGGGGATCTATGAAGCGAGCACGATTTGGCCTATTCGCCGCTCTGGTGGTGGCGATGGTGGCGCTCGTCGCAGTGGCCTGCGGCGGAGACGGAGGAAACGGCGGCGAGAGCCGCGGCAGCACGCTCGAGACGGTGCAGGACCGCGGAGAGCTGAAGTGTGGCGTGAAGCAGACGCAGCCGCTCTTTGGGTTCCGTGAGGCTGACGGCACGGTCGTGGGTTTCGACATTGAGTTCTGCAAGGCGATCGCGGCGGCCGTCCTGGGTGATCACACGAAGGTTGAGTACGTCGACGCTTCGGACGCTTCGACGCGCTTCGAGCTGCTCGCCGATGAGCAGATCGACGTGCTGATTCGGACGACGACGATCACGGCTTCGCGTGACCGCGAGCTGGGCGTGGACTTCGCCCAGACCACGTTCTACACGGGCCAGGGCTTCGCAGTCCGCAAGGACTCTCCCTACAACTCAACATCGGATATGGGTGACGCCACCATCTGCGTGCAGACCGGCACGACGACTGAGCAGAACGTGGCCGACCACTTCACCGACATCGGCCTCGTGTACGACCCGCAGGGCGGCCTCAGCCAGGACGTAGCTGAAGCGTTCTTCTCCGGGCGCTGTGACGTGCTGACGGCCGACGCTTCGGACCTTGCCTCGCGCATCGCGGTCCGCGACGACGCGGCCGACTACAAGATCCTTCCGCAGATCATCTCGAAGGAGCCGCTCGCCCCCGGCGTGCGGGACTACGACAGCGAGTGGAAGGACATCGTGAACTGGGTCGTGCACGGCCTGATCGCGGCTGAGGAGCTCGGGATCACGAAGGCGAACGTGGGGCAGATGGCGGCGAACCCGCCGAACACCACAGTCGCGCGTCTGCTGGGCGTCCCCTATGAGGGCGGCTCCGTGGCGACGCTTGGCTTCGACAGCGTAGACGCGAAGTTCATCCAGCGCGCGATCGCAGCCGTGGGCAACTACGGCGAGATCTACGCCCGTGAGATCGGCGACAAAATTCCGCGTGCCTGCACGCTGAACGATCTGGTCATCAACAACGACGGCTGCCCGGCCGGCCAGGGCGGCATCCAGTACGCCCTGCCGTACCGCTAGGCCGCGCGACTACGGGCCGGAATCCCGGCCTGTAGGAGAAACGACAGAGGAAGGGAGCGCCCAGTGGGCGCTCCCTTCCTGTTCCCCCTTTTTCGTCCATCCCGTTATCGTTGGGGCGTGCGCTCTGGCGATGCGCGGAGGGAAGGGTTGAAATTGACCCAGCAGCCGCCAGGCTCCAGACCGGCCGTCAAAGTGCGCGCGCGATTGCGCGCCAGACAGCGGTGGGGTAGGGACGCGTGGCGGTAGCCGCGGGCGCGCCCCCTCCAGAACAAGGCGTCCCCCTGATTTACCGGCGAGGCACCCGGCGCCTGCTGATCCAGGGCGTCTACGTGGCGATCACGGCGGTCGTTATCGGCTACGTGTTCAACGCGCTCGATCTGCGCGACTTCGGCTTCACCTTCCTGAACGACCCGGCGGGGTTTAAGGTCGGCAACCAGTGGCTCACGGATACCGACGGAGTCACGAATTCCCGAATCACGATGTACCTGGTGGGCGTGTGGTCCACGCTGCGAGCGGTCCTGGTCGCGATCGCGCTGTCGACCGTGGTGGGCGTGCTGGTGGGCGTGTCGCGGCTCTCGTCCAACTGGCTGGTGCGACAGCTGGCGATGCTCTTCGTCGAGATCTTCAGGAACACTCCGCTGCTCGTGCAGGTGGTGCTGGTCTACACGATCCTGCTGGTTGGGGCGCCGCTCATCGAAAACGTCGTCAACGTGGGCGACTCCTTCTTCCTCTCGAACCGTGGCATCGCGTTCCCGTGGCCGGTTCCGGATTCCGGGTTGTGGGGCACCCCAGACTGGTTCGTGGGTGTCTGGGTGGTGGCGCTCCTGGTGCTGGGGTACCTCGCGCTTCGGCTGCGTGCCAGACGGCAGGCGCTGGAGCGGGAGACCGGCCAGCCGCACTTCGCGAACCGCTGGGCGCTGGCGGCGTTCGCCACGGGCGCGCTGGTCTCCTTCCTCGTGCTGGGGGTGCCGGTGAGCATCGACCGCCCGTTCGTCGACGGCACGCGTTACGTGGAGGGGCTGGTCACGGAGCCGGAGTTCACTGCGCTGGTGGTGGGGCTCACGCTCTACACAAGCGCCTTCATCGCGGAGATCGTGCGGGGCGGCATCCAGGCGCTTCCGAGGGGGCAGTCTGAGGCGGCCAACGCGATCGGGCTGTCGGGTTATCAGCGGTTGACGCTGGTGATCCTGCCGCAGGCGTTGCGGCAGATCATTCCCTCGGTCACGAATCAGTACCTCAACGTCAACAAGAACTCCTCGCTGGCGTACGCCGTTCTCTATGACGACCTGTTCCGGGTGGCGAACATCGTGCAGAACAAGGCGGGGCACGCGCTCGAGATGTTCTTCGTGATCATCGTGACGTACATGCTGATCTCGTTCGCGATTTCGGTTGTGATGAACTTCTTCAACGCGCGCGTAACCGCGCAGCGGGTTTAGGGGGCGCTGATGGTCGACATGCCGGCTCCGCAGCCACAGCGAATCGTGCTGCCACCCCACCGCCAGCGCGCGCAACGGCCACGCTCGGTCCGCCTCCGCGAGTGGCTGCGCCGCAGTCTCTTCAACTCCCGCTGGGGATCGGTGCTCACGGTCATCACGGCGGCGATCCTCGGCCTCATCCTCTTCGGGGTCGTGTACTTCGTCTTCGTGGACGCGAACTGGCGCGTCATCACGGACAACCGCTGGCTGCTGTTCGCCGGCGGGTACCCACACGAGGAGGCCTGGCGCCTCTGGTTCAGCATCGGCTTTGTCTTCACGCTAATCGGGTTGGCCTACGGCACGTGGGCGAGCCTGGGACGGCGCGACCACTTCTTCATTCTGCTCGCCACGGCCTTCATGGTCTTCCTGATGGCCCACGGCGGCGCGGCCTTCTGGTCGTCGCTATGGTTCCTGATCGCGATTGCGCTCCTGTACGCCGGCTACGCGATCACGGTGCGGATGCCACGGGAGGCGGGGCCAAGACGCGTGTTGCAGCAGCGCGTCGTGGGCGGGCTACTGCTTGCCGCGCTTCCGATCGTCCTGATCGTGCTGCTGGCCTTTGGCGGGGCAAGGCCGCGTGAGCTCGACGGCTTCGTGCTGAACCTCATCCTCGCCCCGGTGGGTATCGTCGGCGGACTCGTCCTCGCGATCCCGCTCGCACTGGGGCGAGCGTCGCGTATGAAGGCGATCTCGTGGACCTGCACGACGTACATCGAGGTGGTGCGGGGAGCACCACTGCTGGGCTGGCTCTTCGTCGCCCTCTTCATCCTGGACGACATCATCGGGGGCGAGCTGATCGTGCGGGCGATGGTGGTGCTGGCGGTGTTTACGGGCGCGTACATGGCGGAGTACATCCGCGGGGCCCTGCAGGCGCTCCCGTACGGGCAGTACGAGGCCGCGCACGCCGTGGGGCTCAATCAGCTGCAGTCGACGCAGCTGATCATCATGCCGCAGGCGCTGCGAATCTCCATCCCGCCGATCGTGGGGCAGGCCATTTCAATCTGGAAGGACACCACGCTGGTGACGGTCATCCTCCCGCTGCGCGAGCTGAAGGGGAACGCGGACTCGGCGATCGCACAGTTCGAGTTCACGCCCGACCGGATCGAGGTGTACGTGTTCGTGGCCCTGGTGTTCTGGATCGTCGCTTTCGTTATGTCGCGCATTTCGCAACGGCTTGAGGGCTCGCTGGGTGTCGGCGAGCGGTAGGATCGAGACAGGAGCAGAATCATGAGCAGCGAAACCACCACGCCGGCCCCGGCGGCCCGAGAAGAGATCGCGCGGGCGGACGACATCATCATCACCGAGCACGTGGACAAGTGGTTCGGCAACTTCCAGGCACTGGACGACATCTCCCTGAACATTCGGGAGCACGAGATCGTGGTAGTGCTGGGCCCCTCGGGGTCGGGGAAGTCGACGTATATCCGTTGCCTCAACCGCCTGGAGGAACACGACGCGGGCAAGATCGTGATCGACGGCATCGAGATGAACGACGACGTCCGGAACCTGAACGCGATCCGCTCCGAGGTGGGGATGGTGTTCCAGCAGTTCAACCTCTTCCCCCACCTCTCGGTGATGAACAACATCACGCTTGGGCCGCGCAAGGTGCGGCGCATGCCGAAGCTCGACGCGGACGCCCTGGCGATGCAGCTGCTGGAGCGCGTGGGCATCCCCGAGCAGGCGGAGAAGTACCCGGCGCAGCTCTCGGGCGGGCAGCAGCAGCGCGTGGCCATCGCGCGGGCGCTGGCGATGCAGCCCAAGATCATGCTCTTCGACGAGCCCACCTCGGCGCTCGACCCGGAGATGATCAAGGAAGTGCTGGACGTGATGCAGGGTCTGGCGCGCTCGGGCATGACGATGATCGTGGTGACGCACGAGATGGGATTCGCGCGCGAGGTGGCCGACCGCCTGGTGTTCTTCGACGAAGGCGCGGTGGTGGAGCAGGGCACGCCCCAGCACTTCTTCGAGAACCCCCAAGAGGAGCGCACCAAGCTCTTCCTCTCCCAGATTCTTTGATTTTCTGGGTCGGCGCTGGTTCAAGCCTGTCCAGCGATCCGCGCCGCGAGGGGTGAATTCTTCTGGATCGGCGCCATCTCAAGCCTGTCCAGCGATCCGCGCCGCGAGGGGTGACCGTTTTCGGTAGGGAAACCGGGGAGTTGACCTGCCGGGGGCACGGGTGCGCCTTCGAGGGGAAGTCCGTACGATCCCGCGACCACGCCCGCCGGGCGACTGGAGTGGATTTGCGATGGCAGTTGGCGACTTCAACCTGATGGACCCGGAGACGCTGGAGTGCCCGTACCCCTTCTACGAGGCCCTGCGCGAGGAAGCGCCCGTGCACATCATCCCGGAGATGGGCCTGGCGGTGGTGAGCACCTACGACCTGCTCCAGGAAGTGGTCCACGACCCCGCAACCTACTCCTCGGCGATGCCGACGGGGCCCGCCGACCTGCCGGGCGCCATCGAGGAGGCGGCGGACGAGGAGTTGGCGGAGCTGCGGAGAGTCGTCAACCGCTCAAGCGCGCCGACGCTGCTGGCGGCCGACCCGCCCCACCATGCGCGCTACCGCTCCCTGGTGAACAAGGCGCTCTCGGCGCGGCGTGTCGCAGGCATGGAAGGGTACGTCCGCGAGATCGTGACGGACCTGATCGACGGGTTCATCGACGATGGCAAGGTCGACTTCACGAAGCAGTTCGCGGACGAGCTGCCGATGTCCGTGGTCGCCGACCAGATCGGGGTGCCCCGCTCGGAGCTGCGCGAGTTCAAGAAGCGCGCGGACCTCGCTATCGGTGGTATCGAGCGCACGATCCCGCCCGAGGAGGAGCGCGCGGTGCTGCGCGCGAGCCTTGAGATGCAGGAGTTCTTCCTGCTGAAGGCGGAGGAGCGCCGCCAGGACCCGAAGGACGACATCATGACGACGCTGGCGACGGTGGAGATGGAGACGGACGACGAGCCACGTCGCCTGAACGACGCCGAGATCCTCAGCATCATCCAGCAGCTCCAGGTGGCGGGGAAAGAGACGACCGCGCACCTGATCGGGAGCACGATGCTGCTCTTCATCGAGAACCCGGAGCAGCTCGAGGCGGTGCAGAACGACCCCTCGCTGATCGCGAACATGACGGAGGAGGCGTTGCGGGTGGAGTCGCCCGTACGGGCGCTCTTCCGCACGACGACTCGCGAGGTTGAGCTGGGAGGCGTGACGCTCCCGGAGCGGACGCTGATGATGCTGATCTACGCGTCCGCCAACCGCGACGAGAAGGAATTCGAGGGCGCGGCCGAGTTCGACGTCCAGCGCGAGAACGCGCGCAGCCAGCTGGCCTTCAGCGCGGGACCGCACTACTGCATCGGGGCGGCGCTAGCGCGGATGGAGATCCGGGTGGCCTTCGAGGAAGTGCTGAAGCGGATGAAGAGCTGCCGCCTGGACCCGGACCACGCGGCGCCGAAGCACCAGACGAGCTACATCCTGCGGGGGCTCGAGGAGCTTCACATCCTCTTCGACAAGGCGTAGCGAGCCCCTCCGGGCTGCTTTCCCGTGTCCCGAAACCCTGCGTCAAGGGCGATTGGCACTCTCTTGACAAGAGTGCCAATCCTGGGCATACTCCTCTCAGGGTTCACAATGATTTTGTGAGAGGAGTGTCAGGAACAATGGCAGGAATCGTTCGGTACGACCCCTTTGACTCGCCCCGCGACTTCGTGGAGCGCTTCTTCAACCGCGCCTTCGGCCCGATGGAGGCGAACGGCTACGACGAGGGCGCCCTCGGCGTCGACATCTCCGAGACCGACAACGAACTGATCGTGCGCGCCTCCCTTCCCGGCTTCTCCGAGGACGAGATCGAGGTCCAGCTCCACCAGGGCGTGCTCTCCATCAAGGCCGAGCACACCACGGGCGAGCACACCACGGGCGAGGACCACGAAGACGAGCGCTACCACCGTCGCGAGCGGCGCTGGTCGACGCTGAGCCGGCGGCTGGCCCTTCCCGGCGTCCTCCACGACGCGGACGTGAACGCCGAGCTCGGGAACGGCGTGCTCACGCTGCGCATCCCCGTGCCGGCGGCGGCCAAGCCGAAGCAGATCAAGATCGCGACCGGCTAGCGCCGGCGGCGATCGTCATCCCTCCAGGAAAGGGGCCGCTCCGGCGGCCCCTTTCCCTTTGCCCCGGGCACTGGCTGCTAGGCGTTCGGGCGAGGCAGCCAGGTGTGGTCCATGTCGAAGTAGTCGGACCAGCGCGCGATCTTGCCGTCGCGGATGACGAAGACGCCACAGACGGGCACGTCCCAGCGCTTGCCCGCGACCTCGAAGCTGTCAGTGCGCTCGTTCAGGACGACATCGCCGTTGGCGGCCTGGTTGTGGACGACCCAGCCGAGGTTCGCGCTGCCGCGCTCCTCGGGCGGGGCGCCGCCGCCGAGCATGGCGGCGATGGTGGCGCCGCCCTCGATCGGGGGCAGGGGCACGTTGTGGTAGACGGCGTCATCGGTGAAGTAGGGAGCCATGGCCTCGGTGGTGAGGTGGGGGGCGTCCCACTCGCGGCAGAAGCGGGTGACCAGCTCGTCGTTTGCGCGTTCTCGTTCGTCCATGCGGGTCTCCCTTGGATCTGGGCGAGCGCTCTACTTCGCGATGCAGTGGTCGACGGTGAGTTCAACATCAACGGTGACGGCACTGCCTTCCATCCAGCCCTCGAACCGGCTCTCGGAGAAGGTGAGGGCTGGCGTATGTGTTTCCCAGCGCCCTCCCTCTGGTCGAGTGCTGAGGTAGAGCTGGCCGTTCGAGATGCGCTCCCAGACGGTGACACCGACAGCCGTGCTCACCGTGCACGGCTCCGGTTCCGCAACTGGTGCTGATGCGACATCCGGGGGTACTGCTCCTGTGCCCACGGGGATGATGTGGTACTGAGAGCCGTCACTGACGAAGATGTTGTCGGTAAGCATGATGAAGGCGAACTCGATATCTGCGGGGATGTAGTCCACCAGCTCGCCGGTGTCATCGTCTACCTTCTGGTAGGGGAAGCAGAGCGTGCCGACGAGGGGCTCCCCTTCGCTCACGACTTGCCCCACAAGGGTTGAGCATGAGTCGCTTGGCACCCAGCCATGACCAGCAGTGTCGATAGCCACCATGCCTCCTTCAACAGACGTAATCTCCTGATCGTCACCCACGTTCATGAGGACGACCGAAAGTTCGATGCCTTCTTCACCGGCGCTGGATGCACCGGCCTCGATGGTCAGGCGGTTGAGATCAACACAACCCATGGCGAAGACCGCCAGTGTGAGGATGCCGATCGTGAGTACTCGCTTCATGCTAGATACCTCCATGTCGAACGAGAGCGTTCGCAGAATACGGGGCAGGACCCCAAAGTCGTCGCTCGTCGCCATGCTCTTGCTGGTCATGCGGTCAGGGCAATCCTCCGTGGCGTCCATAGTAATCGGGGGCAGGGGCACGTTGTGGTAGACGGCGTCATCGGTGAAGTAGGGAGCCATGGCCTCGGTGGTGAGGTGGGGGGCGTCCCACTCGCGGCAGAAGCGGGTGACCAGCTCGTGGTTTGCGCGTTCTCGTTCGTCCATGCGGGTCTCCCTGTGCTCGGGGCGAGCGCGGGGATGGTAGCGCCTGGGGCGCGGCGGCGAGCGGCGCGCTAAGCTCGCGCCAGCACGCACAAGGGGGAGCGCCATGCGCCTGCAGGACAAGGTCGCGATCGTCACGGGAGGGGGTCAGGGCATCGGGCGCGAGTACGGCCTGCGCTTCGCCCAAGAGGGCGCAGCCGTCGCCATCGCCGACATCCGGGCGGAGGAGGCGAAGGAGGTGGAGTCGGAGATCGAGGCGGCGGGCGGCTCGGCGCTCGCCATCCGCGCCGACGTGGCGGACGAGGCGGGGGCGGAACGCATGGTGGCGGAGACGGTGGAGCGCTTCGGGCGCGTCGACATCCTCGTGAACAACGCCGCCATCTACTACGACCTGGAGGTGGGAGACGCGAGCATCGACTACCTGAGGCGGGTGCTCGACGTGAACCTGGTAGGCATCCTCGTCTGCGGGCGGGCCGTGTTTCCGCAGATGAAGGAGCAGGGGGGCGGCTCGATCATCAACATCTCGTCGATCGCCTCCTACATGTTCAACAAGCCGCCCGGGGAGGTGGAGAACTTCCCCAGCTATGCCTACGGGCTCTCGAAGTCGGGGGTGGTGTACCTGACGAAGTCGATGGCGAAGACGGCGGGGCCCTCGAACATCCGCGTGAACGCGATCGCGCCGGGGGTGACGATGACGGACGCGACGCGGCGGGTCGTGCCGGAGGCGTTCGCGGAGACGATGCGCCAGCAGGCGGCGCTGGGAACGTCGCTCGAACCAGGCGACCTGACGGGGACGGCCCTCTACCTGGCCTCGGACGAGAGCCGCATGATGACCGGCCAGACGCTGATCGTCGACGCGGGCATCTTCGCGAACGGCTGACCGATGAGCGAGACGTTCCTGGAGGGCAAGGTCGCGCTCGTCACGGGCGGGGCGGTGGGCATCGGGCGCGCCTGCGTGGAGGCGCTGGCGGCCGGGGGCGCGAGTGTCGTGACCTGCGACGTGCGTCCCCTCGTGGAAGAGGTGGCCGCCAGCGTGACGGCCCGGGGCGGGGGCGAGGTGGTGGGGACGATCGCCGACGTCTCGGAGCCGGAGGACGTCTACGCGACCGTGGACCTGGCGACGGAGCGGTACGGAGGGGTCGACATCCTCGTGAACAACGCCGCCATCTGGGCCGACCACACCGTGCACGACCCGCGCGCCAAGGCGCTCCAGGAATACGAAGCGATCATGGGGACGAACCTGCGGGGGTGCTTCCTCTTCGGGCGGGCGGTGATGGCGGGCATGATCGAGCGGGGCGGCGGCGACATCGTGAACATGAGCACCTACTACGTGGTTCCCCCCAAGCCACTGATGCCGCGCACGGCGGAGGAGCTCGCGATCGTGGGCGAGCGCGCGCCCTTCACCGACCTCTACAGCACCTCGAAGTTCGCGCTCACGGGGCTGACGCAGGCGTGGGCGGGGGCACTGCGGGAGCACGGGGTGCGCGTGAACGCGATCTGCATGGGCGAGACGGATACGCCCATGCTGCGCGCCTACTGGCAGGGACGGCCGTTTCCGTACCGCGTCGAGACCTGGATCCGGCCCGAGCAGATCGCAGGTCTGGTGCTCGACCTGCTGCGCGAGGGGCCGGAGGGGCGCACGGGCGAGAACATCGGCGCCTGGGTGGGGGTCCCTGTCGAGTTGCCGCCGCGCGACGGGGGCTGAGTCCGGCTAGCTACTCCACCCGTTCCAGTGGATGACCTCCTCCACCGGCTTGCGCGTGACCGGCCCGAAGCGGCCCTTCGGGTAGCCGACGGGGATGGTGGCGCCGATGGAGACGTTCTCGGGGACGCCGAAGCGATCCTTGATGGCCTGCTCGTTCGCCATCTGGAAGGTGGTCATGGCGGCGCCAAGGCCGAGGGCGCGGGCGGCGAGGAGGAGGTTCTGGGTGGCGGGGTAGATGGTCGACCACATGAACAGGGGGTTGGGCTCGCCCCCGGGCGGATAGCCGTTCTCGACGCAGGGGAAGACGACGGCCGGCACCTGGTCGAAGTTGTTCACGAGGTCGGCGACGGCGCGCATCATCCGGGCGGGCGGGTCGTTGCCCTCGGGCACCTGGAAGCGCGCGCCGAACTGCTCGCGCATGAGGTCGCCGAGAAACTGCTTGCCCTCGGGCTCGTCGACAATGAGGAAGCCCCAGAGCTGGGTGTTGCCGGCGCTGGGGGCGCGGGTGGCGGCGTGCACGAGCTTGCGCAGCAGGTCGCGGTCGACGGGGTCGGGCTTGAGCCGGCGCATGGCGCGGCAGGTGTCCATGACTTCGAAGATGTCGCTTGTAATGCTCATGGCGGAAGTGTAGCGCGGACGGGTGGTGGTGGGGCTGGAGTAGCCGGGGGCCCGGCGGTTACTCGCGGGCGTCGAGGCGGGCGATGTCGCCGGGCCAGTCGAGCAGGCGGGCGTCGGCGGTGACGAGGCGGTGGCCCTCGAGGGCGGTGGCGAGGATGAGGCGGTCGGCGGGGTCGCCGTGGATGTCGCGCAGGGATCCGGCGCGGGCGGCGATGGCGCCATCAACGGGGATCTCGACGAGTCCCTCCCGAAGCAGGGAGGCGCGCCAGGCGGAGGGTTCGGCCGGCAGTTGGATCCGCCCCTTGTCTCGCAGCATGCCCGCCTCCCAGAAGGTGATGGTTGAGACGGCAACGTTCCAGGCCTGCCATTCGCGCTCGATGATCTCGCGGGCATCGCGACCCAGCGGGGGACGAGCATGCCAGAACCAGACCAGGGCGTGCGTGTCCAGCAGGATCATGGATTGAGCACGCGGTCGGGATCGGTCTCGGCCTCCCACTCCACATCGACGGGCTCGATGAGGTCGTCGTGCATGACGATGTCGCCGCCGCGCCCGAACCAGCTGGCGGACTTGTCCTCGCAGGGCGCGAGCCTGGCAACAGGCTTGCCATATTTGGTGATGATGATCTCCTCGCCGCTCTCGGCGATCTCGTCCATGAGGGCGAGGCACTTTGCCTTGAACTCGGACGCCTTCATGGTGCGCCTCTCCGTAACCATGGTCGTGCTCCCCCGTGCTAATGTGACCACTATAGCGCCTAAATATGACCACTCTGGAACGTGAACGGCCTCCCGGACGGCGGCGAGGAGCGCTACACTGCGGCCATGCCCATCAACCTCGACCTGCCGGACATCCTGCGGGACGACCACGACGACGCGACCTACACGGCGCATCAGCTGGAGCCGACGATCGAGCGGCTGCAGGACGCCGTAGACGACCTCGGTACAGAGAGCCCGACCCCACAGGCGTTGGCGGCGGCGTGGACACGCATCGCGGAGTTGCGGCTGCCGCGCAAGGCCGTGCCCGGACCGGTACTCGACGCAATCGAAGACCTGGTGGTGGAGTGGGGGGCGCAGGGCATGGGCGGCATCGCGCGGCATGCCTACTCGCTCACGCCCGACGAGCGCGAGCGCGAGGGCGAACGCATCCGCGACATGCTCGAGGCGACGCAGGCGGCGGCCGCGAGCGCGCCACCCGGCCCCGTGTTCCTCACGGAGTAGGGCCGCCTACGCCCCCGTGATCTCTCCGAGTTCCTTCCAGGGGCGGGCGCGGCGCGCGTTCCAGTGCGCAACCCAGCTATCGGTCACGCCCTGCCCGCCGTGGTGATAGTCGACCTCGAGGGTGACCTCGCCGGCATCGTTGAATTCGAGGCGAGACATGCCTTCGAACGTGACCCACTTAGCGTAGTTCTCGTTCTCTTCGTCCATGATCTGGCCGTAGGCCATCCAGAGGACGGCGACGCCGCGGTGGCCTTCGGCGACGTAGAGCTCCTCGACGGGAACGCGGAGGGTGATGCCGACCTTCTGGCGGGCCCAGAAGTGGCGGATCTCCTCGCGGCCACGGAGGGGCTCGGCGTGGCCAACGATGTCGCGCATGACGGCGTCTTCCGAGAACCACTGGTCGGGACCGTAGGGGTCGCCGCTGCCCCAGCCGCCCTCCTCAAAGAGCTTGCGGGCGGTCTCGAGGTCGTTCGGTCCGACGGGCATGGCGCACTCCTCAGCCGCCGCTTGGCGGGGCGGGAATCATAGCGCGGGCGCTACCGTGGCTGCTGTTCGTGACGGAGCATCGGTCGGCGGCTACTCGCCGGTGATCTCGCCGAGCTCCTTCCAGGGGCGGGCGCGCCGCGCGTTCCAGTGCGCGACCCAGCTATCGACGACACCCTGGGGGCCGTGGTGGTAGTCGACCTCAAGGGTGACCTTGCCCTCGTCGTTAAACTCGAGGCGGGACATACCCTCGAAGCTGATCCACTTGGCATAGTTCTCGTTCTCTTCATCCATGATCTGGACGTAGGCCATCCAGAGGACCGTAACGCCGCGGTGGCCCTCTGCGACGTAGAGCTCCTCGACGGGGACGCGGAGGGTGATGCCGACCTTCTGGCTGGCCCAGAACTGGCGGATCTCCTCGAGTCCGTGGAGGGCCTCGGCGTGGCCAACGACGTCGCGCATGACGGCGTCATCGGCGAACCACTGGTCGGGACCGTAGGGGTCGCCGCTGCCCCAGCCGCCCTCCTCAAAGAGCTTGCGGGCGGTCTCGAGGTCGTTCGGTCCGACGGGCATGGCGCACTCCTCAGCCGCCGCGGAGGCGGGCGCGAATGATAGCGCACGGGGATGGCCGATCGCGCGGCGGTCAGTCGGTGGCGCCGACCGTGAGGGCAGCTTCGACCTGCATGCGGTCGTCTTCCCATACCAGGTTCACGATGAGGCCGAGGGCGTTCCCATCGAGGTCGAGGTTAGCGAACTCCTCGGCGGTAGAGGCGATGAGGCGCCAGATATCGACGTAGGCGAACGTCGCCAGAGGGGCATCGAGCTGCGCGACGGCGCCGGAGTAGCGGTCCGAGCGGGCGAGGGTGGGGCCGTCACCGTCGCGCACGACTGCGATGACGGCGCTCGTGCCGATCACGGCAACACCGTCCTCGACAGAGAGGACGGTCTCCCCTTCGGCGAGTGACTCCCCGAAGAGCTCCTCGAGGAGCTCGCGGGCGCGGTCCTCGTCGTCGACCTCGGCGAGGAGGACCATTTCGGTCCGGTCGCTGCCATCGCCGGGCCAGATGGCGAGGGCAACCTCGCCATCGAGGAGCGAGAGGACTTCCTCGATGCGTGCGATCTCGCCGACTTCGCCGTCCGACTCGGCGACGGCGTCGCGGAGGAGCTCGCCGAACCCGCTGCTGCCGAAGAAGTCGTCGACGACGCCGGCAACGTCGAAGGTGGAGACAAAGATGGCGGTCTCGGCGGGGACGAGCGAGGCGAAACGGGATTCCCGAGGGCGGAGCAGGCGCACGATCGGGCCGGGTTCGCCGAGCATGATCGCCTGCAGGCTGAACGACCCCTCGCCGGCCCGCACCACCACGCCGACAGGCTCGGCGAAGAGGTCGCCGAGGCCGAGCATGGAGAGGACGTCCGGTTCGCCCTCTCGCGGTGCGCCTTCTTCGGGGGAGTCCTCCACGACCTCGGCCATGAGGTTGCCGGGGTGGACGTAGAAGAAGGCGAGGGCGTCTCCTTCGAGGGCGTTGCGGAGGCGGCGGAAGTCGTCGTTATCGGCGAGGGAGCGGGTCTCGCCGAGGCGGACATCGACAATGGCGCGGACGGTCGTCTCGTCCACGGCGTAGATGAAGTGGTCACCGATGACGGCGAGGACGCCGCCCTCGTCCATGACCTTGTAGGCGACGTCGCGGTAGTCGCGCTCGACGAATCCGTCGCTGTGACGGCGCAGGATGACCGCCTCGGCGCCCCTCGCATCGCGGGCGTGGAAGATCACGGCGCCCGGCGGTCCGCCCTCTCTGCGGTCGCTGTCGAAGCTGGAGAGGAAGAGGACGGCGGCGCCCCCGAGGAAAGGCTCGATGTCCTCATCCCAGTCGACATCGGTCTCCTCATCGAAGCCTTCCCGCACTTGCCCGAGGGGGTCCTCGATACCGAGCCGTTCGAGCAGGGCGAAGGCGTCGCTCCAGGAGGCCGAGTCGATGTCGGTGTTCAGGGCGACGTAGAGGGCCACGTTTTCGGGGACGAGGTGGGCGGTGGGGATGTCGCCGATGCCGTCGGTGGGGGAGGGAACGTCACCGTCACGGAGCACGAAGGAGAGGACGACTATCGCGGCGACCGCCAGGGCGACACCCACGACCATGGCCAGTCTCGTGGAGATGCGCCGGGGAAGGATCGACACCGGGACACCCTCGCTTGCGGCGGTGGCCGCATCCTGCGCCGTCCACTATGGCAGGTGCGGGGCCAACGCGGAGTCGTATCCCCCCGCGGCCTCCGGAGGGCGTGATAATGCGCCTCGCCGGCATTCGCACGGCAGGGAGGACGAGATGCTGGACCTGACCGGGAAGGTCGCCTTCGTGACGGGGGCGGGGAGCGGCATCGGGGAGGGCTCGGCGCTGGCGCTCGCGCGGGCGGGGGCGGCGGTCGCCTGCACGGACCTCGACCTCGAGCGCGCGGAGGCAACGGCAGCGCAGGTGCGGGAGGTCGGTCGGCAGGCGCTCGCCGCCGCGGTCGACGTGCGCGACCTCGGAGCGCTGGAGGCGGCGGTGGCGGCCACGGCAGCGCAGCTCGGGCGGCTCGACATCGCCGTCGCGAACGCGGGCATCTCGCGCGGGTCGAACGTGCTCACGCTCACGGAGCAGGACCTCGACACGGTGTTCGACGTGAACACGAAGGGCGTGTTCCTGACGGTTCAGGCCTGCGCCCGCGAAGTGGTGCGGGAGGGGCGCGCGGGGCGGGTGGTCGTGATCTCGTCGGTGAGCGGGGAGCGGGCGGAGATGGGCTCCTCGGCCTACTGCGGCAGCAAGGCGGCGGTGCGGATGATGACGCGCTGCTGGGCGCTCGACCTGGCGCCCTTCGGGATCACGGTGAACAGCATCGCGCCGGGCATGACGGACACGCGGCTGTGGGGGTCGGTGGCGGCGCGGGGCGACGATCGCGCGCAGATGGAGCGGGAGCTGCCCTTCGGGCGGGTGGGTCAGCCGGCCGACATCGGCAACCTGGTCTGCTGGCTGGCCAGCGACGAGGCTTCGTACATGACGGGCAGCTACAACGTGATGGACGGCGGCCTGCTCGACGGTCGCGGCTTGACGCGCCGCGACCTGCCGGAGCGCATCATCGAGATGCGCGAGCGGGTGCGGTCGGAGGGCGGGGAGTCCGTACTGGCATCGCTGGACGCGCAGGCTGAGTCGGGCGCGCAGCGCGCCGCCGAGAGCCGCGAGCGGCACGGGCTGTTTTAGTGGCTAGTGGTTGGTGAATAGTGACTAGTGGGAGAAGCGATCAACATTTGTCCACCGCCAGTGTATCCTGAGGCTCATGAGCATTCGAAGCTACCGTGACCTTGAGGTGTGGCGGCAGTCGATGGAGCTGGCGCAGACTGTTTGGAGGTTGTCTGCGCGGTTTCCGCCAGGAGCGGTTTGGGATGACCAGCCAAGTGCGGCGGGCAGCCACGTCGGTGCCTGCCAACATCGCTGAGGTCGCGCAGCGAAATGAGACGGGAGAGTTTCTGCAATTCCTGGGAGTCGCCAGCGGTTCCCTGGCCGAGACGGAGACGTTCCTCCTTCTGGCAGAGCGCCTCGATCTGCTACCGCACGAACAGACGAAGGTTGCGCTGGAGCAGGCGGACAACGTCGGCCGCATGCTCACCGGACTGAAGCGCTCCCTGCAGACCCGGAGGGACGCTCGTGGCTAGTGGCCTGCGACGAGCAACCCCCGCCTACCGGACCATCGCTCACCAGCCACTAGCCACCAGCCACCAGGCCGCTCCGATCACCGATCACCTTATCCGGCGGTGAACCTGGCGGCCTCCTCCGAGCCGCCCGTGGAATCGCCTTCACTGTAGGAATGCGCCCCCGTGCCGGCGAGGGCCCCTCCCTGCACGATGAGGTACTCGTCCCTGATTGGGCGTCCATCGAGCCAGCACTCCAGAATCTCGCGGACGCCAGCCGCGTAGCGGGCCTGAGCCGAAAGGGAGGTGCCGGAGGTGTGCGGGGTCAGGGCGTGATTGGGCATCGACCGCCAGGGGTGGTCGTTGGAGGGTGGCTGCGGGAACCAGACATCGCCCGCATACCCCGCCAGCTGGCCGCTCTCAAGGGCGCGCACGATTGCGTCCCGGTCGCAGATCTTGCCGCGGGCGGTGTTCACGATGTAGGAGCCGCGCTTCATCTTGCTGATGAGCGCGTTGTCGAACATGTTCTCCGTCTCGGGGTGGAGGGGACAGTGGATGCTGACGACATCACACACCTGGACCAGCGACTCAACGCTCGCGTGGAACGTCAGGCCCAGCTCTTGCTCGACGCCGGCGGGAAGCCGGTGCCTGTCGGTGTAGTGGAGCTTGACGTCGAACGGCTTCAACCGTTTGAGAACGGCCAGGCCGATTCTTCCCGCCGCGACTACGCCCACGTCCATCCCCTCGATATCGTACGACCGGGAAATGGCGTCGGCGATGTTCCAGCCGCCCCTGACGACCCAGCCGTGCTGGGGAATGAAGTCCCTCACCAGCGCCAGGATTTGCATGACCGCGTGTTCCGCCACGCTGACGCTGTTGCACCAGGTCACCTCGCAGACGGTGATATCGCGCTCGATGGCGGACGTGAGATCGACGTGGTCCGAACCGATGCCCGCGGTGATGGCCAGCTTGAGCCTGGGGGCCTTCGCTATTCGCTCGGCCGTGAGGTAGGCGGGCCAGAAGGGCTGGGAGATGACGACGTCCGCGTCGGCCAGCTCGCGTTCGAAGACGGAGTCGGGCCCATCCTTGTCCGAGGTTACGACGAAGCGGTGCCCCAGTTCGGTCAGGAAACGTTCCAGCCCCAGTCCCCCGGAAACGGACCCCAGAAGCTGACCGGGAGTGAAGTCGAGGGCCGCCGGTGTCGGCAAGGACTGACCATCGGGGTAGTGCGTAAGAGCGGGTATCCCCTCGCGGGCGTAGTTGGGAGGAAACCCTTCCTCCGGGTCGGCATACAGCACACAGAGGACTTTCTGAGCGGCAGGCGACGTCATGGTGAACCTCCCCATCCGTAACGGGCGTCTACTCTAGACCGGATCGGCGGCCCGGAGCCCGTCGGTGGTCGGTGGTCGGCGGTCGGTGTTGCGCAATTGACACAACATCCCCATCGCCCGGGATGGCGAGCGTGAGGGTGACGTTGTTCTCGCCGTCGATCGTGGCCTCGTCGAGCAGCAGGTTGAGGAGTTCGCGGCGCTCCTCGTCGGGCAGGTCGTCGAGACCGTCGCCGACGCCCTCGTCCGATACTCGTCGAGCCGTGCCCGGAGGCGCTCCAGCCGCTCGCCGATGAAGCGGCGCTGGTGGTCGAGTTGTTGCTCGGTGATCTTCCCCGTCACGTAGAGGCGGATGGCGCGGTCCTCCTCCAGCTGCACGCCCGCCAGCTCGCGCTCCGTGCGCGCGACCTCGCCGGCCACGTCGTCATCCGCATCGCCGTCCAGCGCCGCCAGACCGGCCACGATCAGGTCCGGATGCTCCAGCACGCGCTTGACCTCGCCCCAGACCAGGTTCTCGAGCCGCGCGGCGCGGATCATCGGATGCTCGCGACAGCGCAGCGAGTGCGGCGCCTTCATCCCGTAGCACTAGCGAAGCCGGGGTGAGGCGGTCAAAGCCTCCGGCCCGGGCCGGTTTCTTCTACCGGCCGTCCGGCCCCTCGCCGACCGTCGGGGCGGCGCGCGTCGCGTGGTCGAGCAGGATCGCGGCGATGCGGCGCAGCCGCGCCTCGGCGTCGGGGGCGGGCCGGACCTTAATGGCGACCACGCGCGGCTGCGGGCCACTGGTGTGGCCACGCCCGGTGCGCACCGGCTGCTTCGCCGCTTCCATTCCGTCCGTCCCGCTGTGCAGGCGCGCCGCTCGCGCAAGGCGCCTGTTCCACGGTCAAGAGTGGTGGACGCGCGCCGGGGAGGTAATCCCGCGGACGGGACTTCATCGGTGAAGTCTGCGACGGAACCGCCGTGGCCGTCGAGCAACTGCATGCCCATAAGCTGAGCGGTTTCCGACACATAGACATCGACATCCCTGGGCTGGCCGCCGAAGAATACCGTGACGCTATGGATGTCGAAACAGACTTGACAAATTCAGCGATACAAACTAGTTTGTGATGAAAACCACCACTGTTCACGATCCACGGAACGGTAGGAGCCACACCATGAGCAATCCGGCCGAAGAGGCGAAGGTCCTTACCCCCGAGGAGAGCTGGCGCACCATCGGCGCGACCCTGGAGAGCGCGCGCAGCTCCATGTACCTCGCCGGAACGACGACCATTTTGCTGCTCTGGGGCCTCATCGCCTCGCTCGGCTACTTGACGACATATGCCATCGAGGAACTGGCCTCGGGCTTCGCCGACGCTCACCCCTGGATCGGCGGACCTGTCTGGGGCGTGCTGGCCGCGGCGGGCATGGTCGGCAGCGCCATCATCGGTGCCCGGGCAGGCCGCGCCCTCGCCTCGGCCGAGGCCGCGCGCAGCGCTGGGCTCCGGATGTTTCTCTTCTGGCTCGCCGTCGTTGCCGCAGCGTTCCTCATCCCGGGCGCCGCGGGCACCTGGAACGAAAGCGGCTCTACGGAGATCGGGCGCGTTGCGGTTGGCATCATCGCTTTGGGGCATGTGCTGTTCGGCATCATGTACCGGCCGATCATCGCGGCGGTCGGTGTGGGGATAGCGGCTGCCTTCTTCATTCCCAGCTATCTGGCCGGCGATCTCGCGCCGGTGGTCACGGCCGCGGCCACACTGGCAGTTGTGGCTCTGGCTACTCTCTGGATCCGCAGGAGCGGCGTCCTTTGAGCGAAGAGAACATCATCATTGACGAGCTGATCCACCAGCCCACCCGGCTGCGGATCATGACGATGCTCGTCTCCGCACCAGACCACAATCGGCTGGCCTACGGGTTCGTTCAGAAGACGCTGGGGCTGACCGGGGGCAACCTCACCAATCACCTGCGGAAGCTTGAGGCTGCCGGCTACCTTGGCATCACGAAGGAGTTCATAGACGCCATGCCTCGCACCTGGCTGCAGGCTACAGTCGACGGACGGGTCGCGTTCGCCCGGTACCTCGAGAACCTTGACAGGGCACTCAATCGCAGTCCGAGCCCGTAGGTCTGGGACCCATCGGGGCCAGCAGCCGCACGGCCACCCGAGAGCGCCCGCTATTCCCCTTCCTCCTCACCGACCACCGATCACCGACCACCGATCACCGACCACCGATCACTGGTACATTCCCCAACGCCAACGACGGAGGTGGAGCCGTGGTAACTGAGACGCGAGAAGCGCTGGGCCAGGCGGAGATCGATGAGCTTCGCGAGCGGACCAGGGCCTTCATGGACGAGCACATCTACCCCAACGAGGGGGCGTTCTCGGCGCACGACGATGCGGCCGACGCGCTCATGGGCGACCTCCAGGGGCAGACGAAGGGGATGGGGATGTGGGCGCCGCACCTGCCCGCCGAGGCAGGGGGCATGGGCATCGGTTTCATGCCGTACGTGTACATGAACGAGATCCTGGGGCGCAGTCCGTTCGCGCCGAAGTCGTTCGGGGCGCAGGCGCCGGACTCGGGCAACGCCGAGATCCTCTGGCAGTTCGGCACGCCCGAGCAGCAGGAGCGCTGGCTGAAGCCGCTGGTGGAGGGCGCGATCAGCTCGTGCTTCTCGATGACGGAGCCGGAGGTCTCGGGGGCGGACCCGACGAACCTGCAGACGACGGCCGTGCGCGACGGCGACGAGTGGGTGATCAACGGGCACAAGTGGTTCACGAGCGGGGCCCTGAACGCGTCGTTCGCGATCGTGATGTGCGTGACGGAGCCGGATCAGCCGCCGCACAGCCGCATGAGCCAGATCATCGTGCCCACGGACACGCCGGGGTTCGACATCATCCGGCCGATCGTCGTGATGGGGGACACCGACGGGCACCACTGCGAGATTCGCTACAACGACGTGCGCGTGCCGCTCACGAACGTGCTGGGCGAGGCGGGCGGGGGCTTCCGCATCGCGCAGAAGCGGCTCGGGCCGGGGCGCATCCACCACTGCATGCGCTGGCTGGGGCAGAGCCAGCGGGCCTTCGAGATCATGTGCGACTACTCGCTCAGCCGGCACGTGTTCGGCGGGCCGCTGGCGGACAAGCAGACGATCCAGAACTGGATCGCGGATTCGTACGTCGAGATCCAGGCGGCGCGCCTGCTGACGCTGCGGGCGGCGGAGAAGATCGACACGGGCGATGAGGCGCGCGTGGAGATCTCCGCGATCAAGTTCTTCGGGGCGAAGGTGCTGCACGACGTCATCGACCGCGCGATCCAGACGCATGGGGCGCGCGGCGTCAGCGGCGACACGCCGCTGGAGTCGATGTACCGCGCGGCCCGCAGCGCGCGCATCTACGACGGTCCCGACGAGACACACCGGATGGTGGTTTCGCGGCGCATCCTGCGCAGCTTCCGCGAGGGCGCCGGTTGGGACTTCGCGGCGCTGTAGCGCGCGGATGAGTCGATGGCGGACAGAGACGCGGACGGGCTGATCGACGTTCCCGCGCTCGAGCGCTTCCTCGCCGAGCGGGTGCCGGGCGATGACGCGCCGCTCGACTGCGAGCGACACGTGGTCGGGTCCTCGAATGTGACGTACTACGTGACCCGTGGATCGCAGGAGTGGGTGCTGCGCCGGCCCCCGCCCGGTCCCCTCCTGCCGACGGCGCACGACGTGCTCCGCGAGCACCGCTTCATCGCGGCGCTGCGGGGGCAGGCGCGGGTCCCTGCGCCGGTCATCGCCTGCGACGACGAGTCGATCATCGGGGCGCCGTTCTACCTGATGGAGCGCTGCTTCGGGGCGATGCTGCGGGACGGCATCCCCGGGGTGTACGACACCCCCGCGGGGCGGCGCCGCGTGGCGGAGGACCTCGTGGCCACGCTGGTGGAGCTGCACGCGGTCGACTGGGAGGCGGTGGGGCTGCGGGGGCGGGGCGCGGGGTACCTGGAGCGGCAGATGCGGCGCTGGACCGGCCAGTGGGAGCTGACGCGCCCCCAGACGCGCGATCTGCCGGGGCTGGAGGAGATCGTGGCGTGGCTGCGGGCGCGCATGCCGGAGGACGCAGGAGCGACGGTCGTGCACGGCGACTACCGGCTCGACAACGTCATGTTCGGGGCGGAGGAGCCGCGCGTGGTGGCCATCTTCGACTGGGAGATGGCGACGGTGGGAGATCCGCTGGCGGACGTGGGCTGGCTGCTCTCGTACTGGGGCGATCCGGGCGATCCGCCCCCTCCGCCGGGGTGGGACCCGCCCGCGCTCCTGAGCGCGCGCGAGGGCTTCCCCGACCACGAGGAGCTCATCGCCATGTACGAGGAGGCGAGCGGCCGCTCGATGCGGCACGTGGCCTTCTACCATGTGTTCGCGGTGTTCAAGCTCGCGATCATCCTGGAGGGGCTCTACATGCAGCACCTGCAGGAGACGGGGGCGAACCCCGACAGCGCCCGCTTCGAGTGGTTCGTGCCGGTGCTGGTGGAGCGGGCGCAGCGGCTGATGGCGGCCGCCCGTAGCTGAGCGCTACTCCGGCAGGAGTGAGCGCACGAGGTCGCGCAGCCCCTCTTCGTCAAAGGGGCCGAGAGCGGCGTGGACAACCCCGCCGCTGGCGTCGAGGGCGACGAAGCCGGGGTGCGAGCGGATGCCGTGGGAACGGGAGAATGCCCGGCCCTCGGCGGTGCTGGCGTCGACGGTGACGAACTCGATGCGGTCCGCGTACTCGGCCTGCAGCGCCGCCCACACGGGGCGGAGGCGGTTTCACGGGCCTCAGGTGTCGAGCTGGATGAAGTAGACCCGCGGGGCGGCCATTCCCTCCGGGGCGCCTGAGTCATCGGGGGGAGGGACGGCCTCGGTGGTGGCGGCGGGAGCAGCGCCGCTCCCGCCACAGGCAATGGCGGCAGCGGCGAGGGTGGCCGCAACCGTGAGGACAAGCGGGCGCATGGCGCCTACTCCGGCAGCACCGAGACGACGAGGTCGCGCAAGCCACTCTCCCGGTAAGGGCCGAGGGAGGCATAGGTGAGCTCGCCGGCGGCGTCGAAGACGACGAATCCGGGCTGCCCGATGATGCCGTGCGAGCGGGCGAATTCGTCGCCCTCATCGGTGTCACGGTCGACCACGATGAATTCGACCCTGTCGCCGTACTCCTCCTGCAGGTCCGCCCACACGGGGCGGAGCGCGCGACAGGTCGGTCACCACTCGGTGTGGATGAAGTACACCCTGGGCGTCGTCGAGACGACGTCGTCGTCGGGGACGTCGGCGGCTGTCTCCGTGGCGGCAGCGGTGGCCTCGTCGGCAGGGGCGGGGGCAGGGGAGTCACTCCCGCCACAGGCGACAAGCACCGCGGTCAGGGCGAAGGCGGCGGCAAGAGCAAACAAGCGCATCAGCTCTCCTCCGGAAGGACCGAGCGCACCAGCTCACGCATCTCGTCCCCGCTGTAGGGGCCGAGCTCTGCGTGAACCAGCGTTCCCGCGGAGTCGTACATGATGAAACCGGGCTGGTAGGGGATACCGTGCTCGCGGGCGAAGGCGTCGCCCTCGTCGTCATCGTGATCGATCTCGATGAACTCGACCCGGTCTCCGTATTGCTGCTGTAGTTCCTCCCACACGGGGCGGAGCCTTCGGCACTGCGGTCACCAACTGGTGTGGACGAAGTAGACCCTGGGGAGGGCGGCGACGACCGCCTCTTCCGGAACGTCCGCGGCGGTCTCCGTGGGGGTGGGAGTCGGTTCGGGAGGGGGTGCGGTAGCAGCCGGGGTGGGGGTGGGGTCCGGCGTGGGGGGAGGAGTCTGGGTGGCGGTGGCGGCCCGGGTGGGAGTGGCGCGGGTGGGCTCCGCGGTGGCGGCGGGCTGGGTGGCCTCCGCGGTGGCGGCGGGTCGGGTGGGCTCCGGGGTGGCCGTGGCGCGGGTGGGCTCCGGGGTGGCGGCGGGCTGGGTGGCCTCCGCGGTGGCGGTGGGGTCGGGTGTGGGGGCGGGTCGGGTGGCCTCCGCGGTGGCGGCGGGCTGGGTGGCCTCCGCGGTGGCGGCGGGCTGGGTGGGCTCCGGGGTGGCCGTGGCGCGGGTGGCCTCCGCGGTGGCGGCGGGTTGGGTGGCCTCCGCGGTGGCGGCGGGTTGGGTGGCCACCGCGGTGGCGGCGGGCTGGGTGGCCTCCGCCGTGGCGGCGGGCTGGGTGGCCTCCGCAGTGGCGGCGGCCGGGGTGGCCTCCGCGGTGGCGCCGGGGGCAGGAGCGGGCGTCTCCTCGCCACCGCAGGCGATGAGAACCGTTGCAAGGATGGCTGCCAGGCAGAGGACGCCCCAGCGCATGGGAACTATCGTGACGGAACTGGCGGGGATGTGCGAGGGCGCGGGGAAAGGCCTCGACAAGGGTGGCGAGCGGCAAGGCCTGGTTCCCAGCACAATGGTGGGGTGCGTGGCGGAAGGCTGGTTCTGGTGATGGTCGTGGGGGCGGCCGCGTTCGTGATCGTGTTCCAGCTCCTGAGCATGCTCGAGTAGGGAACGCGCCCCTCGTTGACCGCAGACAGGACCGCCTTGACACTCGAACGGCGGAGGCCCCCATGCCCGCTTCGGGTCGACGCACCCACCCGCGACGCCTCGTTGCGCTGATCGCAACGCTCGCGCTCCTGGCGCTGGCGGCGGGGAGCGTGAGCGCGCTGGGCAGCCCCGGCAAACCAGCCCCCGGAACAGGCCTGCGCTTCCAGGTGAACGCCGCGCTCTCGCCGGAGAGCCGCGAAAACACCAGCGTGATGGTGCAGAACGACAGCCCCGATTCCGCCACGATCGCGATGGACTACTACACGCCGGCCGGCCAGCCCATCCCGGCGGCACGCCAGATATTCAGGGAGGTGACGGGGTGGGGAACGCGCACCTTCGAGCAGGCGTTCCACACGGGGCTGCTTCCCGGGTTCCGGGGGGTGGGCGTGCTCTCGAGCGACCAGCCCCTGAACGCGCTGCTGCTGCGGGAGGTGGTGGAGACGGGGGGCGGCCGGTCGTATTCGATCCAGAACACCCCTCGAGACGGCGGAACGCGGGTGATACTGCCCTACGTGGCCAACCAGCTGCAGGAGGGCGAAGACGGGGAGGTCGTTAACACGCGCTTCTCGATCGCCAACGCGGGGCTGGAGGTGGCCTGCGTCACGCTCACCTTCAAGCACGTTCCGGGCAAGGGAGCGGTGCCGGCGGAGGGAGCCACGAGCTACATCAACCACCTGCCCAGCGAGGGCTGCCCCGACGGCGGCTACCCGATCCCGGTGGCCGGGCAGCTGACGCTCGCGCCGGACACGGGAAGCGCCGCCACGGCCATGCCCCCGGAAACGGTGAACGCCCTCATGAGCGTGTTCATCGACTCGACACAGCCCATCACGGTCGCGGCCGACATCTACCGGGGGGACTCCGGCAGTGCGCAGCTTGGGTCCTACAACGGATTTGCCGTCATCCGGGACGGCTCGAACAAGGACGACGTGGGCAGACACGTGATCCTGCCGCTCGCCCAGAAAACCGCGGACGGTTTCTGGACGCAATTCGCCATCGCCAACCCCTGGAGCGAGGTTGCCACGGGGAGCATCGACTACCGGGGCACAGTCGACGGCGACTCGGACCGCGAGGTAGCGGTGAGCGTCGAGATTGAGATACCCGCCGGGGGCAGCATCACCCACAGCGTCCTCGACAGCGCGGACCTGCCGGAGGGCTTCATCGGGTACGCGGTGGTGAATGCGGATCTCCCGGTGGCGGCCCTCCTGCTACGGGGGAAGCTGACGAGCGCGGGGAGCTCGGAACAGGAAGACGCGTACTCGGTGGCGAACGGCGTACCCAGGGGCCGAGCTTCCAAGACCGTAAAGTTCCCCCTGGTCTTCCGCAGGCTTCACGCCTCCGGGGATAGCCAGGGGACGAACAGCTGGGTCAGCGTGGTTGTGGCGGATGGCGGCAAGGCCAAACTCAGGATCATCGCCGTGAACGACCCCAGCGCAGCCGTGAAGGGGTGTGAGCTCCCGGCCCTCTACCTGGCCACGATCACCATCGACGGATCTTTCGTGTTCGACCAGGGCTCGTCCGACCGTGGGACGAACGGGCTGAACGCGAAGCCGACGTGCCTGATCGGGGGGATGGCGATCTCGAGCGACAAGCCGATTGTCGCCATCGGGGCGGTCACCTCAGACCTGCAGTCGGGGGATAACGACGCGCTCTACAACGCCTTCCCCTAGAAGACACGGGGCGGCGGCGGGCATCGGTCAGGCGGGGGCCACGCCCTCGGGGTAGCGGGGAAGCGGGACGGGAAGGCCGCTCTCGGGATCCTCGAGCACGACCATGGGGACACCGAAGACCTCCTCCAGGGGCTCGGGGCGGAGCACCTCCCGCGCTGGGCCATCGAACGCGATACGGCCATCGCGCATGCCGATCACGCGCTGCATGAAGCGCCCCGCCAGGGCGAGGTCGTGGACGACGGCGACGATCGTCATGCCCTCGGCGTTGAGACGGCTGAGGAGGGCCATGATCTCCACCTGGTGCTGCACGTCGAGGAAGCTGGTGGGCTCGTCGAGAAGGAGGACGCGGGGCTGCTGGGCGAGGGTAAGCGCGATCCAGGCGCGTTGGCGCTCGCCGCCGGAGAGGCTCCCGAGCGGGCGGGCAGCCACATGACCGACATCCGCGGCAGCGAGCGCCCAGGCGACGGCTTCGTGGTCGGCCGCGGTCGCTCGCTGGAGGATGCCCTGGTGGGGGGCGCGCCCGCGCCAGACCAGCTCGCGAACGGTGATGTCGACGCCCTCGGGGTGCTCCTGGGGGAGGATGGCGAGGCGGCGGGCGACGACCCGCGGACTGAGCGCGCGAATCTCCTCGCCATCGAGCAGGACGTGTCCGGCGGAGGGCTTGAGCAGCCGGGAGAGGCCGCGGAGGAGCGTCGTCTTGCCGCTGCCGTTGGGGCCGACGATGCCGATGAGCTCGCCGCTCTCCAGGTCGAGGGTAACGTCGTGAACGGTGTCCCGACCGTTGTAACGAAGGCTGAGGTGTTCGGCAGCGAGTCTCACGGCTACACCTTGAACCGCACGAGATAGAGGAGGAAGGGGGCGCCCAGGGCGGCGGTGATGATGCCCATGGGGATCTCCGAGGGGCTGATGACGAGCTTCGCGACGAGGTCGGCGGCGGTGACAATGATGGCGCCCACCAGCGCGGAGGCGGGGATGAGGTAGCGGTTGTCGGAACCGGCGATGTAGCGGGCCACGTGAGGGCTGAGCAGCCCGACAAAGCTGACGAGCCCGGCCACGGCCACGGCCGCAGCCGTGAGGACGCCGGCGACGACGAGGATGGCGAGCCGCGTACGGTCGGCGAGAACGCCGAGCCCCGTCGCCACGTCGTCGCCGAGGGCGAGAATGTTGAGGCGTCCGGAGAGGGCGAGGGCGGCGACAAGGGCGGGGAGGGCGTAGGGGAGGATGGAGCGGAAGTCGGTCCAGTCGGCCCCGTAGAGACCGCCGGCGAGGAACCCCAGGGTCGTCTGGAGGAAGGTGCGGACGCTGGCGAGGAGGGCGACGGTGAAGGCCGCGAAGAGCGCCGAGAGGGCCACTCCGGCGAGGGCGAGCCGTACGGGCGAGACGGCGCCGCGGTAGGCGACGACGAAGAGTACCCCCGCGCCGCCGAGGCCACCGATCATGCAGGCCAGGGCGATCCCCCACTGGGGAATCTGGGGGTTGATGGAGATGGCAGTGGCGCTGGCGAGGCCGGCGGCGGCGGTGAGCCCGAAGATGGTGGGGTCGCCAAGAGGGTTGCGGGTGACGCCCTGGAGCAAGGCGCCGGCGACGCCCAACAAGGCGCCCACGAGGATGGCATCGAGGAAGCGGGGGAGGCGTATCTGTCCGACGACGAGCGCGGCGAGGGAGTCAGAGCTGGCGGTGAGCCCGCCGAGCGCCTCACCGGGGGAGAGGGTAACGGCGCCAAACATCATCGTGAGGAGACCGATGACCACCAGCACGAGCACGCCCGCGCAGACGAGCACCAGGTTGCGGCGCGGACGGCCACGGGGAACGGAGAGGGGCGAGCCCGCCCGAGCCTCAGCCGTGAGCCCCGCCATCGTCTCGCCTCCCGCTACTGCTCGCTGGCGCCGACCGCCGCGATGATGGCGGCGAACGCCTCGACCACGCGGGGGCCCGGCGCCTGCACGATGAGCTGCACGTCCAGCTCGACGACGCGGCCGTTCGTGAACGCCTGCAGCCCGCTGAATCCCGGGAAGAGACCGAGCATGGCGCTCAGCCGCGGGGCCGGGGGCGGGGCCGGCGTGACGGTGAAGATGTAGACCGGGTCGAACTCGAGCATCACCTCCGGGGCGATCCGGGTGAAGCCGGGGAAGGGGCCGGAGTCCGGCAGGTCGCTGGCGGGGTTGACGATCCCGAGGGCGTCGAGGATGGAACCCCCGTAGCTGGCGCCCTTGGCGCCGTAGAGCGTGCGGTCGCGGGCGCCGATAAGGATGACGGCGGAAACCTCCTGGCCGGCCAGCGCCTCCTGGGCGCTGCTGCGCGCCGTCTCGATGGCGGCCACGGCCTCGGCGGCGGCAGCGGGGTTGTCGAGCACCTCACCGAGCAGGGTGAGGCCGGTCAGCACCTCATCGACGCTGGCGGCTCCGGCAAAGATGACAGGCACGCCGAGCCCTTCGAGCGCCTCGCGGATAGTGGGCTGGATGTGGATCGTGGAGTCGGCGACGACGAGGTCGGGCTGGAGCGCGAGGATGGCCTCGAAGTTGGGCTGGTAGGCCGTACCGATCGAAGGCGCTTCCGCGGCTGCTGCGGGATAGTTCACCGACTGGCTGCGCCCGATGATCGTTCCGCCGACGGCGTACACGAGCTCGGTGGCGGTAGGGCTGATAGCCACGATGGCGCTCGGCTTGTCGGGGATGGTGACGGTGCGACCGAAGAGGTCGACGACGTCGCGGGGGTAGCCAGGGGCGGGCGGGGCCTGGGTGGGGGCGGCCGTGGGCGTCGGGGTGGGGGCCTCGGTCGCGGCCGCTTCCGTGGGCGCCTCTGTCGGGGTGCTGGCCGGGGTGGCGGCTTCCGTGGCGGCTTCCGTGGGTTCCGGGGTGGCGGCTTCCGTGACAGCCTCGGTGGTGGCGGGCGTGGGCTCCGGCGGAGCCTCGTCGTCATCGCCACAGGCGACGAGCACCGCCAATCCGAGGGCGAGCACGAGGGCGAGGGAGAGGAGGATGCGAGCCTTGCTCGAGAAAAGTTGCAAAACTGTCATTACGAGCTTTCTTTTCCTGACGATGGGAGGTTTGCCCGCCAATAGTAGGGTCCAGCGAAGCAAGCGGCAACCGCCGGGCGGACCTGGTCCGGCGCTCCCGAACGCACCTGGCGACCGCACCACGAGGGCGGTTCTCGTTGACGCCGGTTGGGCTACAGTGTCTCTACCGGTACTCACGGCGGAAGCCCGGCCCGAGGCGGGTCCGGCCGTCGGGGGGCCACGAACGGACCGCAGCGGTGACACAGCAGCCCTACCCCGGATCGGAGTTCCCCAGCATCCCCGGCGAGCCGCTCAATCTCGAACCGATCGAGAAGGCGCTCCTGAAGATGTGCTACGGCGTGCACGTGATCGGCTCAACGAACGCCGCGGGCGAGCGCAACCTGATGATCGCGGACTGGGTGATGCAGGTGTCCTTCAAGCCGCGGCTGGTGGCGGCCTCGATCGAGAACGATGCCCGCACCCTCCGCTTCGTGCGGGAGACGCGAGCCTTCACGGTCAACCTGCTGCATGAGCGCGACGGTCACGAGATCGCGCGCAAGGTGGTGATGCCGGCGGAGGGGAAGAAGATCCGCGGGCGCTCGAAAGAGGCTTCGGCAGCGGTCCACGACAAGCTCGAAGGGCTGGCGTACTGGCTCACTCCGGAGGGAGTCCCGGTGCTGGCGGAGTCCCTGGGGTGGTACTCCTGCACGGTCGAGCAGCTCTTCGAGACGGGCGACCACACGCTCGTGGTCGGCCGCGTGGTCGACGGCGATGTCACACGCAGCGGCGACATCCTCACGGAAAAGGAACTCGGCTGGGAATACGCCGGTTAACTTTCTGGGTCGGAGGCAGGTGTTGGCTCTCCTTCGATTGGCGCCGCGAGGGGTGAATTTCATGCAGGCGCAACCTCCTCCCGGGTCTCTGCGGGCGCTCCCAAGAGGGGTGCCGCCATGAGCGACTCGGAGGGCATGGCGCAAGAGGGGCGGCAGTATCGATTCCGGGACGACCGCGGGCAGGAGTGGATCGAGTCGTGGCACTCGCCGGAGCTCCCCGCGCCCGACGGGAAGCCCCACGGCTCCGCCGGCATCTGCTTCACCCCTGAAGGGCGCGTCGTCCTCGTGACGCAGCCGGGAAATCCCTGCGATTTTCCAGCCGGCAGGCCCGAAGGGGACGAGGACTGGCGAGCGACGCTAGACCGGGAAATGCTTGAGGAGGCGTGCGCCGCCGTCGAGGATGCGACCCTGCTGGGCTACTACCGGGGAGCCTGCATCGCGGGTGAGGAAGCGGGACTGGTGCTGGTCAGGTCCTTCTGGTGCGCGGACGTTTCGCTCGGCCCATGGGAGCCTCGCCATGAGACGACGGGCAGGGTGGCTGTTCCCCCGGACGAGGCGCTGGGCAAGGTGAAGCGAGCCGGGTCCCTCTACCGCAGGTGGTTCCACGACGCGCTGGTCTCAAAGGGGCTGGCCTGACACGAACCGGCGCGGGTCTGGCGGGGAGTGACAGGTGGGGTGGGAGCGCGCGAGCGAGGCGCGAGGGGCCTAGAATCCCCGCGCGGGGGCGAATCCCCCGAAGGAGCCGGATGCGGTACCTGACGATGGAGCAGACGCCCGAGCTGCACTCGCCCGTGGCGGTGATGGCCTTCACGGGCTGGAACGATGCGGCCAGCGCGGCCAGTAACGCGGCCCGCTTCGTGGTGCGGCGGCTGGGAGCGAGGCGGTTCGCATCGATCGAGTCGGAGCCGTTCTACGCGTTCACGGAGACGCGCCCGTCGGTGCGGCTGGACTCGAGCGGCCAGCGCCAGCTCACCTGGCCGGGGAACGAGTTCTACTACGCACGCACGCCGGGGGACGCGCCCGACTACGTCATCGGCATCGGCGCCGAGCCGAACCTGCGCTGGCGCACCTTCTCGGAGGAGTGCATGGACCTCTTCACTACCCTCAATGTCTCGATGGTGGTGTCGCTGGGGGCGCTCATCGGGGAAGCGAGCCACCGCCGGCCCATCGGCGTGACGGGCAGCGCCGCCGACCCGGAGCTGGCGGCGCAGCTCGATCTGCAACGCTCCCGTTACGAAGGGCCCACGGGGATCGTGGGCATCCTGCACTACGCCCTGCAGGAGGCGAAGTGCCCCTCGGCGAGCCTCTGGGCAACGGTGCCGCACTACATCACGGGCGAGCAGTGCCCGCCGGCGACGCTGGCCGTGCTGCAACGCCTGGAACAGATTCTCGGCGCCACCTTCGGCCTGGGGGAGCTGGAGGAAGCGGCGGAACGCTTCCGCGACCAGCTCGATACCACGATCGCGGGCGACCCGCAGATGCGGGACTACCTCCAACGCCTCGAGAGCGCCCTGACGGAAGCGGAAGCGGAGGAGGCAGCGGCGGACCCCCTGCCGGAGGCCACCGATCTGGTCGGCGACATCGAGCAATTCCTCCGCGAGAATTCCGAGGACGCCTGAGGTTCAAGCCGCCGGGAGCGTTCGCGCCGCGAGGACCGGTGGGGGCTGGGGCTGGAGCAGCCTTAGGCGGAGAGCTCGACGAGGGGTTCGATTTCGCTGGTGTCGGTTTCGCCACGGGCGACCTCGAGGTCGTACATCTTTTGGAGGTTGAGCCAGAACTCCGGGGTCATGTCCAACGCTTTTCCCACGCGCAGTGCGGTATCGGCCGTGATGGACCTGCGCTGACGCACAATCTCGCTGATGCGGATGGGCGGCACGCCAATAGCCTTTGCCAGGCGGTACTGGCTGACACCCATCTCCGAGAGGATTTCAGCCAGGTGTTCACCGGGATGGATGGGGGCTGTTGCGGTCATGACTCTGTCTCCCTAGTGATAGTCGACGATCTCGATCTCAGTGGCGCCGTGCTCCGTCCAGCGAAAACAGATGCGCCACTGGTCATTGATGCGAATGCTGTGCTGGCCTCTCCGATCTCCTCTCAGGGTTTCAAGTCGCTGCGAAGGCGGAACGCGAAGATCAGACAGCCTCGTCGCCGCAATCACGCGCTGCAGTCTCATCCGCGCCCTGCGCTGGATGTCGGCCGGGAGACGGCGCACTTGCTGTCCGCTGAAGAGCCGCTCCGCGTCGCGATCCCGGAACCGAATCACTCGGTTCAATAATATCGCCTGGCGTTAAGGTCTAGCAAGAGGTTCCGGCCGACTGTGGCGCTTTCTCGCAGAAAGGGGCAGGATAGCGAACGGGTGTTCGGATGAATTCGCCGAGCGTGCTGCATGTCGATCTCGACGCCTTCTTCGTGGCGATGGAGCTGTTGCGGCGGCCCGAGCTGGCGGGGACGCCGGTGGTGGTGGGGTTCGATGGGCCGCGGGGCGTGGTGAGCACGGCCAGCTACGAGGCGCGCGCCTTCGGCGTGCACTCGGCCCTGCCGATGGTGCAGGCGAAACGGCGCTGTCCGCAGGCGACCTGCCTCCCGGTGGACTTCGAGTACTACGCGCCCGCCTCGAAGCGCTTCCACGCCATCCTGCGCGACTTCTCGCCCGTCTGTGAGTCCGCGGGCACGGATGAGGCGTACCTCGACGTGTCAGGCTCGGAGCGGCTGTTCGGCGACGGCGAGGCGATCGCGGGGTTGATCCGGGAGCGGGTGCGCTCGGAGGTCGGGATCACGGCCTCGGTGGGTGTGGCGACGAACAAGCTGGTGGCCAAGGTCGCGAGCGACGCGGCCAAGCCCGACGGGGTCTGCGTGGTTCCTGCGGGCAGGGAGGCGGCGTTCCTGGCGCCGCGGCCCGTGCGCGATCTGCCGATGGTGGGCGCGAAGCTGGAGGAGCGGCTGGCGGAGCTTGGGCTGCGCACGATCGGTGACATCGCACTCTATCCGGGGGAGGCGCTGCAGGAGCGCTTCGGGAACATGGGCGAGGAGCTGCACATGCGGTCGCAGGGGCGGTTCGAGGGGCCCGTGCTCGCGGGGCGGGGGACGGCCAAGTCGGTGAGCCGCGAGACGACGTTCGGGCGGGACGAGAGCGACCGCACACGGCTGCGCGCGGTCCTGCGCACGCAGGCGGAGCGCGTGGCGCGCGACCTGGCTCGCAGCGAGCTGGCAGCGCGCACGGTGATCCTGAAGCTGCGCTTCCCGCCGTTCGAGACGCTCACCCGCTCGTGGACGGGGGCGGGGCAGGTGGCGCTGGCGGACGAGCTCTTCGAGGCGGGGACGGAGCTCTTCGAGCGGGCCTGGCGGGAAGAGGGGGAGCGGCCGGTGCGGCTGATCGGGCTGGGCGTGATGAACCTGGGCGCGCCGGCGCGGCAGCTGAAGCTGGGCGAGACGTTCGAAGCGGACCGGCTGGCGGACACGGTCAACTCCCTGCGCGACCGCTTCGGGGAGGACTCGGTGCGGCGGGCGACGGAGATCGCGAGGGAGCGGGGCACGGCCACCGAGTAGCGGGGGGAGAACGGCTCCCCTATGCTTGGGCTTGAGGTTTGGGAGGTTTCGTGCCGGAGACACCGCAGGCGCAGGAGTGGCTCTCGCTGGGGCAGGCCAGCAGATTGCTGGGGGTAAGCCACTCGACGGTGCGGCGCTGGGCCGATGCGGGCGAAATCCGCTCGTACCGTACGAGCGGCGGGCACCGGCGCATCCTGAACGAGGACGTGCGCCAGTTCATGGCGCAGACCAGCCAGGCAGCGGGAACGCCCGACACCGACCGCATCAGCGAGCTGGCGGTGGCGCGAGTGAAGCGCCGCCTGAGCCGCAGGCGTCAGAGCCACGAGATGGACGCCTTCGCGGGGCTGGAGATAGCGAGCCGCGAGCGGCTGCGCTTCATCGGGCGGCAGCTGGTGGACCTGTTCGCGCGCTTCGTCTCGTCGCGCACGCGCCCGGAACGGTTCATCGACGACGCGCGCGGCATTGGCGGCGAGTACGGGCGCACGCTGGTGGGAGCGGGCGTGACGCTGACCGACGCGGTCATGACGTTCAACGCGCTGCGGCGCTCGCTGGAGGAGACGGCCGCACAGCTCGCCTCGGAGGCCCAGCAGGGGACGGAGGAGGCGGTGGAGGCGATGGAGAGCATCCTGGGGCTGGCGGACAGCGTGCTGGAGGGCATGGCGCAGGTGTACGAGGAGTCGCTGGTCCAGGCCTGAGGGGCTGGCTCCACGTGGGGGAACGTGACTCTATACTTGGTGGGAATATGAGCTTTTTTGATCGTGTGAAAGAGACCGTGCGGGAAACCTCGAGCGCAGCCACAGAGGCCACGAAGAAGCAGGCCCGCCGCGCCCAGCTGGAGATGCGGGCGAGCCGCCTGGAAGCGCGCGTGCAGCGCGAGAAGACGGCGATCGGCGAGGCCCTCTACCCCCTGCTGGCCTCGGGTGAGCTGGAGAGCGATCTGGCCGAGGTGCAGACGGCGCTGGCCCGCATCGACGCGCTGAACCAGCAGCTCGCGGAGAACGCAGCCGAACTCGAAGCGCTGCTCACGGCGCCTCCGGGACAACCACCGCGGGGCGGGGGCTAGGGCGTGGCAGACGCACCCGGGAGCGCCGTCGGTCTCCTGCATCCGGGGGCGATGGGCGCATCGGTGGGGGCGGCGCTGGTGGGGCGGGGGCGACGCGTGCTCTGGGCGAGCGAAGGGCGCAGCACGGCCACGCGCGAGCGCGCCGAGGCCGCGGGGTTGGAGGACGCGGGCGGGCTCGTACAACTGGCGGATGTTTGCGGGACGCTGGTCAGCGTGTGTCCGCCCGACGCGGCCCTCGCGCTGGCCGAGCGCGTCGCAGGATCGGGCTTCGCGGGCGTGTACGTCGACGGGAACGCGGTGTCGCCGGCGCGGGCGCGAGCGATCGGGGAGGCGGTGCTGGCAGGCGGCGGGCGCGCCTTCGTCGACGGCGGCATCATCGGGCCGCCGGCGTGGAAGCCGGGAGTCACGCGCCTCTACCTGTCCGGCGGCGAGGCGGCGAGCGTCGCCGCGCTCTTCGAGGGGAGCCCCCTCAGGGCGATCGCGATCGCGATCGGACCGGAGGCGGGGGCGGCCTCGGCGCTGAAGATGGCCTACGCCGCCTACACCAAGGGCACGTCGGCGCTGCTGGCGGGCATCCTCGCGCTGGCGGAGCGCGAGGGGGTGGCGGGGGCGCTTCGCGACGAGTGGGCGATCTCGCAGCCGGAGCTGGCGGCGAGCGGGGAGGCGCGTGCGCTCGGGAGCGCGGCCAAGGCGTGGCGCTTCGCGGGGGAGATGGAGGAGATTGCGGACACCTTCGCGGGGGCGGACCTGCCGGACGGCTTCCACCGAGCGGCGGCCGATATCTACCGCCGCCTCAGCGAGTTCAAGGACGTACCGGAGCGGCCCGCGCTGGAAGACGCGCTGGCGGCCCTGCTCGGCGAGCGCGCCGGGGCCACGCGCTAGCGTGGCGCGCGCGCGTACGGCGCCTTCCCCCCGGAAGCAGCCTCGGTCCCGCATCCCCTCCCTGCGCTGGGAACGGGAAGCATGGCGCGAGGGGGCGGCCACGGTCGCCGGGGTGGATGAGGTGGGCGTGGGGCCGCTCGCGGGTCCGGTGACGGCGGCGGCGGTGCTGCTCGCAGCGGGCGACCGGCGGCCCTGGTTCCGGCGGGTGCGCGACTCGAAGATGCTGACGGCGGCGGCGCGCGAGGAGCTGGCGCTGGAGATCGAGGCCTCGATCCCGTTCGGGATCGGTTGGGCGACGAGCGCGGAGGTCGACAGCCGGGGCATCGTGGAGGCGCGGCGGCTCTCCGTGCTGCGCGCCATCGAGGCGCTGCCCAGCGCACCCGGGCTGGTCATCTCCGACGCGCTGGCGCTGCCCCTCCCGCGCGTACGGGTGGAGCCGAAGGCGGACGCCCGCAGCGTCTCGGTGGCGGCGGCTTCGGTCGTGGCCAAGGTGGCGCGGGACCGCTGGATGACGGAGCTATGCGAACGCATCCCCGGGTACGGCTTCTGCCAGAACAAGGGGTATTACACGCCAGCGCACCGCCGCGCGATCGAGCGGCGCGGTCCCTGCGAGGCGCATCGCATCAGCTGGGCGCCCTTCGCCCAGGGCAGATTCGACCTGTGAACCGCCGCCAGAAGCTGGGCGCCTTCGGGGAGCGCGTGGCGGCGCACCGGCTGGAGGCGGCCGGACTCGAGATCGTGGCCCGCAACGCGCGCACGCCCAGCGGCGAGATCGACCTCGTGGCGGGCGACGGCGAGGACGTGGTCTTCGTGGAGGTACGCACGCGACGGGCGGAGCGGGGCACGGCGGCGGAGTCGCTGGATACGCGCAAGCTGCAGCGCATGTGGCGCTGCGCGATGGAGTACTGCGAGGAGCAGGGCCTCGACCCCGAGCGCGTGCGCATCGATCTCGTGAGCCTCGACATCGGCGCACGCGACTCGGTGGCGCACATCGAGCACTTTCGCGGGCTCGAAATTCCGGACGAATAGCGCCGCGCCGCGTGCTACGATCGGCGCGCCATGCCGATCTACGAGTTCCGTTGTGACGACTGCGGGCGCATCACGAATCACTTCTCGCGCAAGCCCGACCCGAAGGCCGAGGTTCCCTGCGAGCACTGCGAGAGCGAATCGACCCAGCGGCTGATCTCCAGCTTCGCGCGGACCTACTCGCGGGCCGACATCCTCGAACGCTACGGCGACCCGGGCGTCGATGGGGACAAGGCCGACCTGCGCGATCCGCGCCAGATCGGTTCGTGGGTGGAGAAGCGGTTCGACGAGTACGGAGTTGAGATGCCGGAGAGCGCCCGCGAGATGATCGATGCGGCGCGCGAGGGCGACCTGCCGGACCCGGTCAAGAACCTGTGAGCGCGGGCGGGGAGCCTCCCCGGCCGGACACCTCGCCGCTGGCGGAGATCGGACCGCGCATCGTCGCGCACCTGAACGAGAAGCACGGCGCGCGGGAGAAGGCGCTGCGAGCCTCGCGGGCGCTGATCCAGGCGAGCGCGCGCAGCATCCGCGAGGCGCATCGCGGGGAGCTGGCCGAGGCGAAGGCGCGGCTGGACGCGGCGCGGGCGGCGGCGGACGAGGGGTTCGGGTCGCTCACGGGACACCCGGACATCGAGCACGCGGGCTTCGTACATGACGCCGAAAAGGAGTACGCGGAGGCGCGGGCGACGCTCGCGCTCGTCTCCGGGGCGCCGCTACCCTCGCCCGAGGAGTTGGGCGTGAGCGCGGCGGCCTGGCTGAACGGCATCGCGGAGGCGGTGGGGGAGCTTCGCCGCGTCATCCTCGACCGGCTGCGGCAGGGCGAGTTCGAGGGCTGCGAGGCGCTCCTTGATGCGATGGACGACATCTACGCCCTGCTCGTGACGATCGACTTCCCGGACGCGATGACGGGCGGGCTGCGCCGCACGACGGACCAGACACGGGGCATCCTCGAGCGAACGCGGGGCGACCTGACGATGGCGATCGTGCAGCGGCGGGGCGCTTCCCCGGAGGGCTGAGGCAGCCCTACACGCGTAACACGGGCGTCACATTGAACGCAGTGAGGCAGGGCGATAGAGTGCCTTGCGGCCCATATCCTGCACGCGATTGCCGTCCGCGGGGCCCCCTCGCGGTGCGTGCCGCCGGGCAGTACCTGCCTCTGGGGGAACCATGGAGATCCTGATCTTCGCCATCATCGCGGGGGTGCTCGCCCTCATCTTTGCGGCCTTCCGCGTTTTCGCGGTCGTGCGGGAGGACGCGGGGAACGAGACGATGCAGCGGATCGCCCGCGCGATCCAGCTGGGCGCCGCTACCTTCCTGAAACGCGAGTACGCGGTGTTGGCGGTATTCGTCGCCGCGGTGTTCGTCGTCCTGCTCGTATTCATCGACCTGGACGTGCTCGACAAGAACCCGATGGAGAGCCGCTTCTGGAACTTCGAGAGCGCTGCGCCGGCGATGGCGATCTCGTACCTCGTCGGCGCAATCCTCTCCGCGAGCGCGGGCTACCTGGGGATGACGATCGCCGTGCGGGCGAACGTACGCACAGCCGCGAAGGCGATGCAAGGGCTGAACCCGGCGCTTCGCGTGGCCTTCAACTCGGGCACCGTGATGGGCATGACGGTGGTGGGGCTGGGCATCCTCGGCCTCGGGATTCTCTACCTGATCTGGGAAAGCGCCGTGCCCCTCGCAGGCTTCGCCTTCGGGGCGTCCTCGATCGCGCTGTTCGCGCGCGTGGGCGGCGGCATCTACACGAAGGCCGCCGACGTGGGCGCCGACCTCGTCGGCAAGGTTGAGGCCGGCATCCCCGAGGACGACCCCCGCAACCCCGCCACCATCGCCGACAACGTGGGCGACAACGTGGGCGACGTGGCCGGCATGGGGGCCGACCTCTTCGAGTCGTACGTCGGTTCGATCGTGGCGACGATGGCGCTGGCGGCCGTGGCCATCGTGGGCGTGGAATACACCGGCGCCATAGGCCTCTTCAAGGAAGGCGCCTACAGCTTCAAGGGCGACGCCGTGATGCTGCCGCTGCTGGTCGCAGGGACCGGCATCCTCGCGGCGGTACTGTCCACCTTCCTCGTGCGGACGGGCGAAGAGGCGAGCCAGGGCCGGTTGCTCTGGGCGCTTCGCGCAGGCGTCTACGGCGCCTCTGGACTGGTGCTGGTGGGAGCGGCCATCGCCATCGCCGTGCTCGATCTCCAGTGGGACCTGTTCTGGGCGATCCTCGTCGGCCTCGTCGCGGGCCAGATCATCGGGACGGTGACAGAGGGCTTCACCTCATCGGAGGGCTTTGCCCTGGGGCCGTTCCGCTACAGCCCGACGGTGAACCTGTCGGCGCAGGCTGAGACGGGCGCGGGCCCGGTGATCATCGGCGGCATGAGCCTGGGGATGCTCTCGACGGCGATCCCCCTGATCACGATCGTGGTCGCCATCATCCTCGCGAACGAGTTCGCGGGGTTCTACGGAATCGCGCTGGCGGCGGTGGGTATGCTCGCTCCGCTGGGCGTCACCCTCGCGACGGACGCCTACGGCCCCGTGGCCGACAACGCCGGCGGCATCGCCGAGCAGGCGGGCCTCGAACCCGAGGTGCGCGAGCGCACGGACGCGCTCGACCAGCTGGGCAACACGACGGCGGCCACGGGCAAGGGCTTCGCCATCGGCTCGGCCACCCTGACGGCGCTGGCGCTGCTGGCGACCTACTCCATCACGACGGGCGTGGAGATGTTCAACCTCCTCGACTGGGAGGTGATGGTGGGCATCCTCATCGGGGCGCTGATGCCGTTCGTCTTCTCCGCCCTCTCGATGGGGGCGGTGGGGCGCGCGGCGCAGGCGATGGTCGAAGAGGTTCGCCGCCAGTTCCGCGAGATGCCGGGCATCATGGACGGCACCGAGGAGCCCGACTACGAGCGCGCCGTGAGCATCTCCACGACCGGAGCGCTGCGCGAGATGATCTTTCCGGGCCTGCTGGCCGTGACCGTGCCCATCTTCGTGGGGGCGGTGATCAGCGCGGAGGCGCTCGGCGGCCTCCTGATCGGTTCGATCGCCGCGGGCGCCATGCTCGCCATCATGATGTCGAACGCGGGCGGCGCCTGGGACAACGCCAAGAAGTACATCGAGGAAGGACACTTCGGCGGCAAGGGCTCGGAAGCGCACAAGGCCGCCGTGGTGGGCGATACCGTGGGCGATCCGTTCAAGGACACTTCGGGCCCGTCGCTCAACATCCTCCTGAAACTGATGTCGATCGTGGCGGTGGTGTTCGGGCCGCTGTTCATCTAGCGTAGCCGCCGGCCGCAGGCCCCACGGGGCGGGGCGGAGAGGAGGCGAGCGGTGGTCGTGGCCCAGCTCGCGATTCCGCTCGCGGCCGCGGTGGCCGCCCTCTTCGCCGTCTGGTTCGCACTCGACATCCTGCTGCGCACGCGTCCGAGCGCCGCCGTGGCCACGGCGGCGCAACGCACCCGTGAGCTCGGCGGTTCGTTCCTCTGGCGCTTCGTTTCCCTGAGCACCGGCGGCGGGTTGCTCGCCGGGGCGGCACTGGGCGCACTCGTGGGCGCATACCGCGAGGGCATGGAGTCAGGCGCGGTCGCGGGGCTGGCGGTGGTGGCGGGGGCGTTGATCGCAGCCGTGACGGTGGGCGCAGGGGCGGCGCTGGGCCAGCGCGCGAGCGAGCGAGCCGCCACCGCCGCCGACCGGACGCTGCGGCAGGCGCTGGCGATCACGCTCTGGGCGGGCGCGGCGCCGGCGCTCATGGGAGCGGCGCTCGCGGTCGCGGCGGTGGGGGGGCTCTACGGCATCGCGACGCGCTTCGCCGACATCCCGAGCGGGGAGGCGGCCTTCCTCGTGCTGGGCACGGGGGCGGGCGCCTCCATTGCGGCGCTGGCGGCGCGCCTGCTGGCGGCAAGCGAGCGCGTCGAGGGCGAGGGGCCGGAGGCGGAGGCGGTGGAGGCTGCGGGGAGCGCCGCGGGCGGGGCGGAGACGCTGGCGCTGATCGCGGCGGGCGGCGCCGCCGGACTGGTGCTGGGAGCGCCCATTGCGCGGCTCACCGACGAGACTGTCTGGATCCTGGCGCCACTGGTGGCGCCGGCGCTCGGCCTCGCAGCCGCGACGGTCGCGGCGATCTCGCTGCCGTTCTGGGCGCGGGCGCTGCGAAACGCGGGGCGGTCGGTGGTGGTGGGGTATGCGGTCGCCGCGGTGATCGGGGCGGCACTCGCGTTCGCGGCGCCGCTCGCGCTGCTTGAGGAGGGACGCTGGTGGTTCGCGGGCGCGGCCCTGACGGGGGCGGGCATGAGCGCGCTTGTGTTCCTCGCCGGGCGGACGATCGTGGGGGACGGCTCGAACTACCGGGGGACAGGGGCCGCTTTTGCCCTGCTGGCGGGAGCGGCCTTGATCGGGGCCTTCCTGCTGGGCTGGCAGGTCGAGATCGAGGGCGTGAGCACGACCTCAACGGCCCTCTACGGGGTGGCGATGGCGGCGGCGGGAGCGCTCGCGCTGGCGCCAGCCGCGAGCGCCGTGCGCTGGTTCGGTTCCGGGGCGGCGAACGCCGTGGCGCTGGCGGAGCGCGCGCGGGGGGAGACGCCGCCCGCCGAGGAGGGACCGGCGCCGATGCCACTGGGGCCGCTCACGGCCACCGCTCGGCCGGCGCTGGCCCCGGCATGGGCACAGGCCCTTGGCGGAACGGCGCTCGTGGGGGTTGTCGTGGTGGCGGCGCTGCTGCTGGCGGTGCGGACGGAGGTGGGGAAGGTGGCCGCGGACGACCTTCCCCGCTACGTGCAGCTCGCCGCCGATCTCGGCGTCGTACCCGCCTCCGAGGCGATCGAGGCGCAGGTCGCCTACGACCTCGACGCCTACCGCGACCGGCTCGATCGCGCCGACGTTCCGGCGGCGGACCTGCCCCAGCTCCTGCTGGCGGGCGAGGACGAGGCGCGGCGCCTGCTGGAGCTGCGCATGGACGAGGGACGGATCGAGGAGGAGGCGCCGGCGATCGGGGGCGGGCCGTGGCCGTTTCCCGCGCTACCGCCGTTGCGTCTCGACGGTCTGGTGGCCGTGGGGGCGCTGGTGGGGCTGACCGCGCTGCTCGGGGCAATCGGTCTGGCCGCAGCGGGGCGGTGGGTGGTGGCGGGGGTGCTGGCAGCGCTCCTGGTGGCGGCGGCAGTGCCGGTGGCGGCGGCGCTCATCGCGAGGATGCTGGCGGGCGGGAACGCTGGCTGGGAGGTGGCGGCGGGGGCGGCCCTCGCGGTGCTGGTCGCGGGGCTGGCGCTGGCGGGGCGGGGCGGCGGGGGCCGGGGCGTTACGGGGGAGATGGGTCTGGCGCTGGCGGTCTGGCTGGGGGCGGCGGGGGCGGTGATCGCACCCGCTTTGGTGGCGGCATAGCCATCCTGAGGACGAATATTGGGGAATTTCGGGAATTACTTGTGATTTCCTTCCCAAAGTCCTTGACAGGCCGATCCGGGGACTGCTAGCTTCGGAGTGCCCCTCAAGGGGCATGCGCTCGGTGTAAGCCGAAACCTGCAGAGTGCGCCGACACGGCGCAGCGGGGGAACCACTTTCCCGGGGTGAATGGGACGGCTCCAAGTCCCTAGGGCAACCTTCCGCCCGAACCCGTCAGCTAACCCCGTATGCACTTGGAAGGCCTGGCGAGCAGGATGCTCGTTTCGAGGTCTGATTGTTCTTGCCTCCCGAAACCAGGAGAAGTTCCCCATGCCTGCCTTGCAAGAGGCCCCGCCCCAGACGTGTCCGAAGTGCAGCGGCTCCATCATCGTGGAGCGCGACTGGCACGGCACCTACGGCAGCTGCATCATGTGCGGCTACGTGCACGAAGTGCTGACTCGCCCGCCGATCGACCTGGCGGCCGAGGAAGCCGCCCTGCCGAAGCGGCAGCGCCGGCGCCAGCCCTCGCACGGCAAGCTGCGCCTGTAGTCGCTCGCCTTACGTTCGGGACTCGAAGCCCCTGCCCATGCGGGGGCTTCACCTTGCCCGCCGCCCGACCACCGGGCCAACGAAGCGGCGGGCCGCGCGCGACCGGCGAGCCGGATTCCCCTATCCTCTGGGAGGAATGGTGACTGACGAGAACGACACCGGCCTGGAAGGCGCCCGCACCGAGGCAACTCGCCGCGGCATCGGTGGCTACGGCCGCCATGTCTTCATCTGCACGGGTCCCGACTGCTGCACACCCGAAGAGGGCATGGCCGCCTGGATGCGGCTGAAGAGCGGCGTCGGCAAGCTGAACGCGCGTGAGGGAGCGACCCCCATCTACCGGACGAAGGTGGGTTGCCTGCGCATCTGCCAGAGCGGACCGACGGCGGTGGTGTATCCCGAGGGGCGGTGGTACGCGGGGCTGGCGCCCGAGGCGCTCGACCGCGTGATCGCGGAGGACCTGGGGGAGGGGCGGCCGGTCGAGGATCACCTGATCGGCGAGAACCCCCTCTCGACTTAGCCAGCGGCGCTAGTTCACGCCCCGCTCGTAGCCCTCCCACCAGGGCGCGCGCAGCGCCGTCTTCAGGATCTTGCCCGCCCCCGACTTGGGCAGGGGCGTTTCGTGGAACTCGACGCTCTTGGGGCACTTGTAGCCGGCGATGAGCGAGTGGCAGTGCTCGATGAGGTCAGTCTCGGTCGCGCCGGCGCCCTCGCGCAACACGACGGCGGCGTGGACGGCCTCGCCCCAGCGTTCGTCCGGAATCCCGAAGACGGCGGCCTCAAGGACGGCGGCGTGCTCGTAGAGGGCGCCCTCCGTCTCGGTCGTGTACACGTTCTCGCCGCCGCTCACGATCATGTCCTTCGACCGATCGACGATGTAGATGAATCCCTGTTCGTCGATGCGGGCAACGTCGCCGGTGTGCATCCAGCCGTCGCGCAGGACGGCGGCGGTCTCCTCGGGACGGTTCCAGTAGCCGAGCATAACGTTGGGCCCACGCGCGACGACCTCGCCCGTGCCGCCGGGCGGGACGGGGGCGCCGCCGTCATCGACAACGCGAACGGCGACGCCCTGTACCTGGCGCCCGCAGGAGGCGAGGCGCTCGATGCCCTCGGGCGTGTCGTAGTCGAGCCACTCCAGCCGTTGGGCGGTGAGGAGGGGGGCGGTCTCGGTCATGCCGTAGGCCTGGGCGAGGATCGGCCCGAAGATCTCGCGGGCGGCAAGGATGCGGTCGGTGGGCATGGGCGAAGCGCCGAAGAGGAGGACACGTAGCGAGGAGAGGTCGTAGTCGCGAACGCTGGGGTGGTTCACGACGAAGTTGATCATCGTAGGCACAAGGATGGTGGCGGTCACCTGACACTCCTGGACGACCGCCAGGAAAGGGTCGGGGGCGAAGCCTGGGATGAAGGCGTGCGCCCCGCCAGCGGCCGTCACGGCGTAGCAGGCCCAGGCATCGGCCAGGTGGAACATGGGCGCGACATGGAGCCAGACATCGGGCTCCTCGAAGGCGAACGTCATCTGGATGTGCTGGGCGTTGGAGACGACGTTGCGCTGGGAGAGCATGACCCCCTTGGGCAGACCGGTGGTCCCGCCCGTGTAGCAGAGGTTGATCATGTCGTCCTCGCGCCAGTCGCGGGCGGGGGCGGCGAGGGGCTCGTTCCCGGCGACGAGGGCCTCGTAGGCGTGCATCCCCCCGGACGCGCCGTCCGCGAGGAGGATGACGTGTTCGAGCTTGGGGAGACGGTCGCGGAACGACTCCAGCAGCTCCAGGTACTCCGGGCCGACGAGCAGGGCGCGGAGCTCCCCGTCATTGATGATGAACTCCAGCTCGGGGCCGGAGAGTCGGATGTTGAGGGGGGCAAGGGGCGTGCCCGCGTAGTGCGCGGCGAAATAGGTCTCGAAGTAGCGGTGGGAGTTGCTCGCGAGAATCCCGATGTGCTGCCCTGGCTCGACGCCGAGCGAGAGGATGCCGGCTGCCAGGGAGCGGATCCGCGCCGATGTCTCGGCGTAGGTGCGTCGCACGTCGCCGTCGATGACGGCGGGGCGGTGGCCGTAGAGGAGGACGCTCCGTTCGAGGATGTCGCCGACGAGCCACTGACCCACTTCTAGGCGACCTCGAAGAGGCCGGCAGCGCCCATCCCACCTCCCACGCACATGGTGATGACGGCGTAGCGAGCGCCGCGGCGCTTCCCCTCGATGAGGGCGTGGCCGACCATGCGGGTCCCGCTCATGCCGTAGGGGTGGCCGATGGAGATGGCGCCGCCGTTTACGTTGAGGTTCTCGTCAGGAATGCCGAGCTGGTCGCGGCAGTAGACGACCTGGCAGGCGAATGCCTCGTTCATCTCCCAGAGGTCGATGTCATCCATGGTGAGGCCGTTGCGCTCGAGGAGCTTGGGCACGGCGTAGATAGGGCCGATTCCCATCTCGTCGGGCTCGCAGCCGGCGACGGCCATGCCGCGGTAGTAGCCGAGCGGCTCGAGGCCGCGCTTTTCGGCGGCGGAGGCCTCCATGAGGGCGCAAGCGGCGAAACCGTCGGAGAGCTGGCTGGCGTTGCCGGCGGTGATGTAGCCGTCCTCGCCCATGACGGGCGGGAGTTTCGCGAGACCCTCCGCGTTGGTGGTGGGACGGTTGCACTCGTCCTGGTCGAGGGTGACGTCCTGGCGGGTCGTCTCGCCGGTCTCGCGGTCAACGACGACCTTGGTGACGTGGCTGGGGATGATCTCGTCATCGAAGAGGCCGGCGTCCTGGCCAGCGGCGGTGCGGCGTTGGCTTTGCAGGGAGTACTCGTCCTGGACCTCGCGGGAGATGCCGTAGCGCTTCGAGACGACCTCGGCGGTGGTGATCATGGGCATGTACAGGTCGGGGGTCGCTTCGAGGACGTTGGGGTCGCGGGCGCGGAAGGTGTTCTGGTTCTTGTTCTGGACCAGGCTGATGGACTCGATGCCCCCCGCCAGCACGGTCTCCATGCCGTCGACCATGATCTGCTTGGCGGCCATGGAGACGGCCATGAGGCCGGATGAGCACTGGCGGTCGACCGACTGGCCGGAAACGCTCACGGGGAGGCCGGAGGCGACCGCGATCTGGCGGCCGACGTTGAACCCCTGCGTTCCCTGCTGGAGCGCGGAGCCAACGATGACATCGTCGATCTCGGCGGGGTCGAGGTTGGCGCGGGCGACAACCTCTTTCACCACGGGGGCGGCCATGGTGGGCGAGCGGGTGTCGTTGAAGGCCCCGCGATAGGCCTTGCCGATGGGCGTGCGGGCGGTAGAGACGATGACGGCTTCTCGCATGGCGGTAGAACCTCCCCGCGGCGAGCCTCGCTGCTTGGGAGCTCACCGGCAGCGATCGGAGCCTACCAGAACCCGGGGCGGTAGCGGACGCCGCGATGCTCGTGGCCGGCCTCGCCGGCCCTGCGCAAGCGCAGCAGGTGCTTGCGGCAGAGGAAGATGGTCTCGCGGCGCACGTCCGCGGGGTCGTCCGTCCAGATCGCAACGGCGACCTCCTCCAACGGAGGGGCGGGGCAGAACTTGCAGCGGCGCAGGGGCACCGGCTCTCGCCCAGGCCCTACTCGCCGTCGTCGTAGGCCACCCACTGGTCGTAGAGGTGGTGGAAGTGGCGTAGCTTCCCCTCCTCGTAGGCGGCCAGGTGGATGGTGGGGTCGACCTTGGTCTTGAGACCCTTCTGGACCTTGGGCAGGTTGTAGCTGTCCTGGTTGAGGACGCGGGCGAGGCCGCCCATCTCGGGGGCCTCCGTCCAGGGGTCGTCGGGCCCAACCCAGTGGATGCCGGCGGCGGGCGGCTTGGGCTTGTCGTGGGGCCAGGGCGCGAGGTAGATGACCTCCATGATGCTCATGTCGGGATCGTCACCGTAGGGGCGGAAGCGGTAGACGATGCGGCTGAACGAGCCCCAGGGGTGGAAGTTGGGGAAGAGGTTGTTGTACTGCCCGTCGATCAGCTCGGCGTCGCAGTAGACGTCGACGCGGTCGCCGATGGTCTCGCGCAGGGTCTCGCGCATCATGTCGGCCATGCGGTGGCGGGTGGCGAAGATCTCCTCGCGGGGCGGGTGGATGCTGCGGTGGGCGCTCGTGCGGGCGGCCACGGTGACGGCGCGCGACCAGTTGCCGAACGAGTCGTACTGGTGGTTGGCGCCATCGCCGCCGTAGATCATGAGCTGCGGATGGGTGGCGATGATGTGGTAGCCCTCCATGAAGGCTTCCTGATTGGCCTTCCAGTTGGCGCGCACGATCTTGGCCACGTGCATCTGCTTGTACTTCTTCTCGTACTCGTACTTCTCGTAGTGCTTGGGCAAGTCGCCGAGGAAGTCCTCGAATGACTCGCTGTCGGGGTCGGGGTTGATGAAGACGAAGCCGCCCCACGTGCCGGTCTTGGCCTCGCGCAGGTGGCTTGCGTCCTCGCGCACCTCGGGGAAGTCCCACTCCGAGGGGATCTCGCGGAGGGAGCCGTCGATCTCCCAGCACCAGCCATGGAAGGGGCAGCGGAACTCGGTGGCCTTCTTGCCGTCGAACTCGCGCAGCTGGCGTCCCCGGTGGAGGCAGGCGTTGTTGTACGCCTTGAACTCGTCCTCGCCGGTGCGCACGACGATCCAGGAGAGGTGGGCGACGTCGTAGACGATGTAGTCGCCGACCTCGGGGATGTCGTCGACGTGGCAGGCCATCTGCCAGACGCGCTTCCAGAGGCGCTCGACCTCGAGGTCGTGCCACTTCTTGCTGGTGTAGCGCTCGGTCGGCACCTTGCGCACGCCGCCCGGGAGGGAGTTCTCCATGCGCAGCGTCTCGGGGATGCGCTCGGGGTGCTGGTCACCTTCGAGCAATTCCATGAAGGAGATGCCGGAGGAACGGGGGCCGGCGGGGGTCTCGCGGCCGGGGTCGCCCGTGTAGCGGGTGAAGGTGTCATCCATCTCACCGGCGAGGGCGGTGCCGCCGGTGTATTGCGCCTCGGCGGCGGCAGCGTCGCGGCTGCTCTGCATGCGGGCGGCGCGGCGGGGGTCGTTCTCGACGAACTCGGGAGGCAGCTCGGGACCGCCGACCCACTGGAGGAGGTGGGGGTCGGCGTACTTCAGGTCACCCTCGAGGTGGTGGCCGTCCCACTGGAAGATGCCGTACTTCTTCGCCTTCTGGACACGGACCTTGCCGTCGCCGAGCTCGGTGTAGGTAGCGCCGCTGAGGGGGTGGACTTCGGACTTCATGCGTGCTCCTGGTGTGGTGCTGCCTCGCGCTCAGGCGACATCGAACTGGACCCAGAGCTCCCGCGGGGCGCGGAACCCGCCCTCGTTGATGTTTGGTCCGGTGATGCCCTCGTGCGTGGGGAACTTGGGGCGGGGATTCTTCATGGCCTCGCAGAGGCGGGTGCTCGCGATGATCGCTTCCTGGCGGGCCATCGCATAACCCATGCAGAAGTGCTGGCCCATGCCGAAGCCGAGATGGCCGAAGCGGCCATCGGGGTAGCGTCCGGAGCGCAACTCGCGACCCATGTGGAGATCGTCCCGGAAGATATCGTAGGTGTCGGGGTCCTTGAACACACGCTCATCGCGGTTGCCGGCGCCGAGGAAGAGGGAGACGGAGGCGCGCTCGGGGATGACCTCGCCGTACATCTCGATCTCGCCGGTGGTGCGCCGCCCCTGGCCGTGCACGACCGGGTCGTAGCGCATCATCTCGGTGAACACGTTCGTCCAGAGGGAGTGGTCGCGCTGGACCTCCTGGAACTGATCGGGGCGGGTGTAGAGCATGTGGTACCACATGTTGCCGATGGCCTTGTCGGTGGTATCGCCGCCGGCGGCGAGGAGGAGGGCGACGAAGCCCTTGACCTCGTCGACGTTCATGCGCTGGCCCTTGAGTTCGGCGGTGACGATGCGGGAAACGAGATCCTCGCCGGGGTTCTTCGTGCGCTCCCTGATGATGGGGTCGAGGTAGTCCCATATCTCGTCGCGGGCGTGGATGCCGTCGACGTAGTACTGGCCCGAGCCCATGCCCGCGATGAGGCGCTGGTACCAACGCACGAAGGTGTCTTCGTCGGAGCGGTCCAGCCCGAGCATGTTGGAGATGACGCGCACGGGGAACTGGTTGCTGAACTGCTCGACGAGCTCGACCTCGCCGGTATCGGCGAAGCCCCTGGCGATGTCGTCGGCGGCCTTCTCGACGATTGAGCCGAGGAGCTCGCGGGCGATCATCTCGATGTAGGGCAGGAACGCCTGCAGGCGGTTGCCAACGAACTGGTCGGCGACGATGTTGCGCATCCAGCGGTGCCGCTGGCCGTTGCCGTATTCGAGGATGTTGGGGCCGAAGACGGAGCGCTGGCCGAACTTGTAGGGGCCATCGGGTTTGTAGAGGGCGCGGTCGTAGTGTTCGTTGTCCTGGAAGACGTTGACGATGTCCTCGTAGCGGCTGAGCACCCAGCGCCCGTGGAACCCGTCTCGGAACAGCGGGCGGTGGTCGCGCAAGCGCTTGTAGAGGGGGAAGGGGTCCTTGCGGTACTCGGGGGTATCGAACTCGCGCGGATCGATCTCTGTCTTGAGGCGTTCGGCCGCCGCCTGTCCTGCCGTCATCTTCAGGCTCCCCGCGAGCGCATGGCTCGCTGTGACCAGTCAGGATACGCCCTCGGGGAGGGGGTAGGGTCAGGCACCCGGGTTGCACCACGAGTCGCCCGCCCGCAATTTCTCTCCCACCTATGGGTCGCTACCGAAAGCGTCCGCCATGCACCTCCGGAGCCTTGACCACATGCTACGCACCCGCCCACGACGTTGACCCGCGTGCTGATCGGCCAAACTATGCACATCGTTCCTCAACTTCTTGAGTTGCTTGCTCATTTCACCTAGGTGATCCGGTGCAAAGTACGTACCTCGCAGCAGGGAAAAATCAACTTCTATCTCTTGGTGCCTTTCTTTCCCATCACTGTCTTCATACTCAAGGGAAAATTCCCACGGATCTTCCTTTGCATCTTCAAATGCCGCCGAGCTGGCTCCTCCGAGAAAGAACCGGAATTCCCGGCCTGCCTCCCAGGTATCAATCCCTCTCTTGATGAGGGGTATCTCGGAGATAACAGGAGGGTTACTGCTAATCAGAGTACTTCGATAGTGGCTCTCATCCCCTCGGAATTGGAAGCGAACCTTATTTGCTGGCCCATTTCCTTCATTCTTCAGGACGAGGTCAAGATTCTTTGCTCCGCTATGACCAGTCTCGACCCGAGCGTCTATTCTAGGAACAATCTGTTGCTCCCTCATCCTTCGGGTTTCTTCCGAAAGGACTCTCGTGGTCTTTGCCAGATAAAACGTGAAGCCCGCCAGCGCTGCGGTGAAGATTACGATCAGTCCAGAAGTTATGTCTTCTCCGGGCAGTTTGGTTGCACGCAGATCAAAGGCGAAAACGAGCGCTGCCAGCAAGCAAAGCGCTACGATCCAACCAAGAACAGCCATTACGCGCACTCCTGTACCCCTCCCGACAACGGCGACCTCTCGGGCCAACCCAGGCAAGGATACGGACGCTCAATCGACGGCGCTGATGACTTCGTCGCTGAGGCGCTCGTAGAGGGCGGGGTTGTTGGGCATGCGGGCGAAGATGGCCTCCTCGACGCCGGCCTCCTCGTAGCGGTGGAGCACCTCGACGATGCGCTCGGCGTTGCCGATGGCGAGGTCGCGCTCGCGCTCCTCGGGGGTGAGGTGGCCGCCGTAGCGCTCGCGCCACATGGCCGCCCGCTCGGGGTCGTCCTGGAGGACGCAGGTGAGCTGGATGCTCTTCTTGATCTCGGCGGGGTCGCGGCCGATGTCGGCGCAGTGCCGTTCGAGCACCTCGATCTTGCGGCGGACGAAGTCGGGCGGGCCGTCGACGTTCATGACGTCGCCGTAGCGGGCGCAGGTGCGCAGGGTGCGCTTCTCGCCGCCGCCGCCAACCATGATGGGGGCGTGCGGCTTCTGGATGCACTTCGGCTCGAAGGGGGTGTTGTCGAGTTTGTAGTACTCCCCCTCGAAGGTGACGGGGCCCTCGGTATCGAAGAGGAGGCGGATGACCTGCACGGCCTCCTCGAGGCGGTCGCAGCGCTCCTTGACGGAGGGGAAGGTCCAGCCGAAGGCGGTGTGCTCGCGCTCGAACCAGGCGGCGCCGATGCCGACGTTCATGCGGCCGCCGCTCATGTCGTCCATGGTCGCGATCATCTTGGCGACGAGGGCGGGGTTGCGGTACGTGTTGCCGGTCACGAGCGTGCCCAGGCGGACGTGCTCGGTGGTGGCGGCGAGCCCGGCGAGGAGGGCGTAGGCCTCGAAGGTGGGTATCTCGTTGCCGAGGTTGCCGACAGGGGGGAAGAAGTGGTCGTAGACCCAGAGGCTGGACCAGCGACCGGCATCCATCGTGCGGGCGACGGCGGAGATATCCTGCCAGGTGGTGGAGTTGTTGTGGAGCTGGGCGCCGATTTGCATATCGGGGGAGTCTACAGGGGATGGCAGGGGCCTATACTCGCGCCCATCACAAGGCGGGCCGGGTCACATCACGGTCCGCCGCAAGGAGGACCGCCATGGGCGTCTCTCACACCGTATTTCTCAGCTTCAAGGAGGGCGCCGACGAGGACGCCATCCAGGAGTTCTGGGACAAGCTCGACGAGTTCCCGTCGACGAAGCCGGGGCTGCGTCACTGGATCTCGGGGAAACCCGGGAACTACTACCCCATCGCCAGCGACGCCTACGACCTCGTCTTCTCGGTGGAGGTGGACTCGCCGGCGGCGATGGTCGACTACGCGAAGCACCCGTTCCACATGGTGGCGGCGGCGCTGATGGGTCCGATCATCGAGGACGTGCTGGTGATGGACTTCGAGTTCACCTCGATCCAGCAGAGCGCCGTCGCCTACAGGCCGCCCCGCGAGGGTGACGACGACGTGGCCATCGCGCACGTGACGATGCTGGCCTTCAACGACGACGCCAGCGAGGAGGACATTGAGGAGTTCACGCTGGCGCTCGATCGCTTCCCCCGGCAGAAGCCGTTCATCCGGCGCTGGATCCTCGGGAAGCCGGGACCGTACTACGGTTCGGCGACGGACCGCTTCGACCTCGCCTTCATCGCGGAGGTGGACTCGATCGAGGCGATGGAGGCGTATGCGCGCCACCCGTACCACACCGAGGTGGTGGGGCCGATGCTGGGCCCGATCATGAAGGACGTGCTGGTGGTCGACTTCGCCTTCTCGCGGGTGATCGAGAGCGCCGTGGACTACGCCCAGATCATTCCCTACCGGTAAGCGGCCGGCTCAGGGGTAGCGGTACTCGCGCAGGGGCCGCCAGAGGCGCCAGATGAGGATCGTGGCGCCGAAGGCGAGGAAGGCGCCCAGCATCATCGTGGCGCGCTCGCCGATGAGGTCGGACCAGAGGCCGACCCAGAGCGTGCCGATGTTGTTGGCGGTGACCGCCGCGAGCACGAGGAAGGCGGAGGCGCGCCCGCGCATGTGGTCGGGCGTGGTGAGCTGCACGGTCGTCTGGCGGATAGCGACCGTGACGGCGTCGGCGGCGCCTATCAGGGCGATGGTGATCGCGCCCGCCCAGAGCGCGGTCACGTTCGAAAAGGCGAGGAGGACCACGCCGTAGGCGAGAGAGGCGTAGATGACGAGCATCCCCTTGGAGCGGTAGCCGGCGAAGAAGATGGCGCCGAACGAACCGGCAACGGCGCCCGCGCTGTTCGCCGAGCCGAGGACGCCGACGGCTCCCGCCCCGCCCTTGAACAAGCCCTTCGCGAGCACCGGCAGGATCTCGCGGTAGAAGGAGACGACGGTGATGCCGATGTCGAGGAGGAAGAGGCCGGGGAGGATGGGGTGGCGGATGACGAAGAGGAAGCCCTCCCAGACGCGGCGCACGGTCGAGCCCTCGGGGGCCTGCTCGACCTGGCCGCGAGCGCGGATGAGGAGGGGCAGGACGGCAGCGGGGACGGTCGCGCCAGCCGCCACGAAGAAGGCGGTCGTGAGACCGAAGCCTGCGGCGACGCCCGCGAAAAGGAGGGGCGCGAGGATGGAGCCACCGTTCATGGTGGCGGTCTCGGTCGTGATCGCGAGCATCAGGTGGCGTCGCGGGACGACGGTGGGCGTAAGCGCCGCCGCCGCGGGCTGCGAGATGACCTGCGTGGCGGCGGTGAGGCCGATTGCGACGTACACCTGCCAGACCGTGAGCAGGTCGGCGGCGCTGAGGAGGCCCATCGCCAGCAGGACGGCGAACGTGACGGTGTGGGCGACCGCCACGAGGTGCTTGCGGTTCATGTAGTCGGCGAGGGCGCCTCCCCAGAGCAGGGCGGGTATCTGGACGACCAGCTGGACGGCGCCGATGAGGCCGAGCTGGGTGGGCGAGCCGGTCGCCTCGAACAGCCACTGGGCCGTGACGAGGATGCGCATCCAGCGGGAGACGACCGTGGCGAGGCCCGTCGCCCAGTGGTAGCGGAAGTCGCGGAAGGTGAACGCGGACCAGGGGCGCAGCGCCTGCGCCCCCTCGTCCTCGATGGCGACCTGGTCCGGTGGCCCCTGCGTTGCGCTCAGTGCGCCTCGGCGCGGGCGCCCTCATTGAGGAGGCGCAGGATGGTGGTCGCCAGTTCGCGCGCGTCCTGGGGGGTGAGCTCGACGGCGACGCGGGCACCCGTGCCGAGCGCCTCGTTCACGAAGTCGAGGTTGAGGGCGTGCTCCCGCTGCAGATGGAAGGGGTGGTCGAAGGAGATGTAGGTCTGGGCGATGGGGAACCAGCGGTCACGCGATTTGCCGCTGCCGGCGATCTGGACCTTCTCCGCGATCATGGTGCACATGGCGATTCCCCTAGCCGTCCAGGTTGCGGGCGAGGAAGTCCCAGAGCTTCTGCCAGCCGTCGACGGCTGCCTCGGCGGCGTAGGCCTGGGGGTAGTGGTAGTAGAAGAACCCGTGCCCGGCGTCCGGGTACATGTGGAACTCGTAGTCCTTCCCCTCGCGCTTGAGCGCCTCCTCGTGCACGGCCACCTGCTCGGGGGTGGGGCTGAAGTCGTTCTCCCCGAAGAGGCCGAGGAGAGGAGCGTTGAGGTCGGCCGTGTAGTCGATGGGGGCGACGGGCTGGCGCTCCGAGAGGTTCTCGGGGGGCATGACCACGTTCCCGCCCCAGCAGTCGACGACGGCGTCGACGCCCTCCTGCGAGCGGCAGGCGACGAGGTAGGAGTGGCGTCCGCCAGAGCAGGTGCCCATGACGCCGACCTTGCCGGTCACATAGGGCAGCGAGCGGAGGAAGGCGATGCAGCCATCGGCATCGCCGACGACACGGTCATCGGGGGCGCCGCCTTCGGCGCGCACCCTGGCGGCCACGTCTTCCGGTTCGCCGTGGCCATCGCGGCAGTAGAGGTCGGGGGCGATGGTGACGTAGCCGTGATGGGCGTAGCGGCGTGCCGTCTCCCGGTACCACTCGTCCCAACCGGGGATGTGGTGGAGGAGGAGCATCGCCGGGAAGGGCCCCTCGCCCAGGGGCCGGGCGAGGTAGGCGTGGATGCGGTCGCCGCCCGCGCCCTGGACGGTGATGGTCTCGGCGATCAGGCCCTCGTAGGCGCTCGTATCGGTCATGGGGCAACCTCCCCGCGGTGGTGGGGCGAATCCTACGTCGCGCCGGAGGGTCGTGGGGCGGAGGCGCATCGCGCTGCGCGGTGCGGTAGGCTGCGGGAGCGAGGAGGACGACATGGGAGCACCGACGGCTGAGGACTACACGGCTCTGCGACAGGTCGCGGAGCGCTACGTGGATGCGGTCAACCGCTTCGACCCGGAGGCCTGGGGATCGACCTGGGCCCCGGACGGCCAATGGATCACGAGCAGCACGCGCACGGGGCGCGAGGAGGTCGTGGGCGACTGGACGCGGATCATGGCGAGCATCCCGCACGTGTACATGCACGTCTACTCGGGCGTGATCGACGACGTGACGGGCGATACGGCCACGGGCCGCTGGTACATGGGCGAGTTCCTGAACCGCGAAGCGGGCCGCACGATGAACTCCCTCTGCTACTTCGATACGTACACGCGCATCGACGGGCAGTGGTACATCCAGACGCGGCGGCTGGAGGCGCTCTACCGCGGTCCCGCGGACCTGAGCGGCGAGTGGAGCAAGCTCTCGATGTGAACCGGGCGGGCCGCCTGCCCGCTCGCCTAGAATCGATCCATGGCCGACGGGGAGCAGCGCAGCGATCCCCGCCCGACGGAGGGCGCCGGAGCCACCTCGCGGCTGCTTGAAGAGCTGCTGGCGGAGGGGAGGCCGGTGGCGGAGATCGCGGTGCGACTCGGGATCAGCATCCCCGATGCGCACGCGCGCATCGGGCGGGGTCCCGGGGCGGGGGCGGAGGGACCGCAGGCCGAAGGCGGGCCACCACTCCCACCGAGCCTGGCAGGACAGGGCCCAGCGGCGGGCCGGCGCCGAAGTCCGGCCCCGGCGCCGGGAAGGCCGCCTCCGAGGCGGCCGCGGGCGCCCGAGCCGCGGCGGGGCCTCTCGCGACGGGCGCTGCTGGCGCTCTCCGCCGCGGGGATCGCGGGGCTGGCGACGGGTGGAGCCCTCTGGGCGACACGGGAGCCGCCAGAGCCAGAGGTCGCCGCCCGCCCGCCACGACCCATTCCCACGCCGCCCACGCTCACGCCAGTGCCGCCGCCACTCTCGGTGCTACAGCCGGCGACGGGCGTATTCAGGGAGCTGAGCCTCGGGCCGGGGGCGCCGCTGACGGCTGAGCACGGCATCTTCTTCCTGCGAACGCGGGGCGAGGAGGCGGGGCGCGTGACGGGCTGGCAGCTCGCCGATCCGGGGAACGGGGATGCGCCCGTGTACCGGGCCAGCACCGGCGGACGATTCGTGGCGGCGGAGGGGGCGCTCTACGACCGCGTGTCGGGCAAGTCGTGGGTCTGGCCGGAGGACGAGTTGCGCCTGATCGGTTTCTCGAATGAGGCTACGCTCTTCGAGCGGCTGGACGCGGAGCACGAGGTGCTGACGGCGAAGCGGGGGCGGTACGTGCTCACAGACGAGACGCTGGAGGAGCGGGCGGTGTTCGAGCTGCCGGGAACGCTGCTCCCCTCCGCGCCACCGACCTTTCAGCCGGGCGGGCGGCGCGTGTTCCTGGCGCTCGAGCAGCCCCAGCAGTACCCCGCCCTGTTCATGCTCGATCGGGCCACGGGGCGAGGCTCCGGAGTGTTCGGACCGCAGCGGCAGGTGACCCTCCAGCGAGTGTTGTTCCACGCGACGACACCGGCAAGCGACGGCGACTCGTTCCTGATGCCGTTCTCCTACTGGCCCACGCGCCCCCCACTGACGCTGGGATACGGCATCTTCGCGACCTTTGTGGCGCGTCTGGGCTGGACAGGCGATCATCGGGGGGTGACGCGCGTGCGCGTTGACCGCGCGTTCGTCTCCCCGGATGGATCGCTCGCCGCGGGCGAACGCGTGCTTGCGATTCCCGGGTCGGAACCAATCGCCTTCGAGGAGACGAGCACAGTGTTAGTGATCGACGGGGAGAACGGGCAAACCCGCTTCCGCATCCGTTCGGCGAGGCTCAACTACGGAGATGAGCTCGGAGGGGCGCGCTGGCTGGCGGACTCCTCGGGACTGGTGGTGCAGACGCGTACCGGGGGAAAGGTGGGCTACAGCCTCGTGAGCGCGGACGGGTCGCGGCTCGAGCCGCTGCCCGACCCGCCGGGCGCCGCGCAGAAATGGTTCGAGCACGCCGACGTGCGGGGAGCCGCGCCGTCACCGGACGACCCCTCCCTGATCGCGTTCGGGCGCACGAGCGTGTACGACCGCGCCTCCGGAAGCTGGCTGGGCATGGACCCAACGGAGGCGGCGCCGGCGCACGAGGGCCCGTGGGGCGGCACAGGCAGCGAGGAGGCCGTGCTGGCGCTTCCGCACCGGCCGCACCGCGTGTACCCCCTGCTCGCGGACCTCGATGAGACGCACATCGAGCACAACCTTCCCTCCGGAGGCGACGATGCCTGAGGGCGGGGGTGAGCGCCAACAGCGACTCCTGACCTGGGCGAAGAAGCAGTCCCCGCTCCTGTATGTCCTCGTGACACCCGTGATCACGCTCCCGCTGAGCGCGCTCCTCCTCTTTACGGTCGGCGGAGAGCACGAGGCCAACGCGTTGGGGCTGCCGGCGGGAGACCTCTGCAGGTTCCAGGGGCACATCGCGCAAAAGTGCTTCTACTACTTCGACTTCTGGCGTACGGGGCTGCTGCTGGCCATACCGGGGGTGCTGAACCTGCTGGTGGCGCTCTGGCTGCTCGACCGGAATGGCTACGTGCGCTTCGTGGCGGCAGTGGCGCTGGCGCTGGCGGTGGTCCGGACCTTCATCGTGCCGCTGGCGACGGTCGCCGTCACACAGTTCGACGTCATCGATGTCGGGGGGCTGTGGCTCCGGGTGGAGGTGGAAGCGACGGGCATGTTCATCGACGTCGCCTCGCCGTCCGAAGGGGTCGCCATTCGCCGGCTGCTGACGGCGGCGTGGGCCGGCGGAGCAGTGCTGTGGGGGGTGACGGCGGTCCTATGGCGCGCGTACGAGCCGCTGATGGCCCAGTTCTGGCGCAACCTCGATCCACCCAGCGGCCCGCGTCCCGATGCGCCACCGCGCTGGACCGGCTTCCTGCGACGCCGCTAGCCCTCCCCCCGGAGATGGGGAGATCGCCGCTGCGCGCTTAGACTCCGACCATGCCTGAGGAAAGCGCCGAGCCCACCAGCATGATCGGGAAGGCATGGCGCGGGATGGGCGCCTACTCCCCGTTCCAGTTGACCCTGGCAACGCCGGTGGTGACGCTGCCATTGACCGCCCTGCTCCTGTTCACCTTTGGCGGTGAGGTCGACGCGAGTGCGCTGGGGCTGGTCGAGAAGGAGTGGACCAGATCCCCTGGCCGGATCGATCGCACGCACTACTTCTACTTCGACTTCTGGAGCACCTGCCTGCTGATGACGGGGCCGGGCGCGCTCAACCTGCTGGCGGCGCGCTGGCTGCTCCACGATCTCCCCTACGTGCGGGGGGCTGCGGCGCTCGCGCTGACGCTGGCGCTGCTGCGAACGTTCCTCGTGCCGTTGGCCTCGATCGTCTGGTTATCGGCCAGCGTCGTCGGAGACGCGGGGCTCCTCGTCCGCGTTCCAATCAATGAGGGCGGCGGCTACGCCCCCTCGCCCTTGCAGGCGACGCTGCGCCTGCTGACGACAACCTGGACAAACGGACTGGGAATGTGGGCGCTGACCCTGGGGGTGTGGCTGGCCTATGAGCCGTTGATGGAGCGCTTCCTGCCCAACGTTGCGCCACCCCACGATCGAACTCCCGACGAACCGCGCCGCTGGACAGGCTTCCTGACCCGGCGCTAGCCCTGCTCGGGGGATGGGGTGGTTCCCCTTCCCACGCTAGACTCCGACGATGCCCGACGAAGGCGCGGAGGTCCCCAGGCTGCTCGATGACGTGCAGCGGTGGACGCGATTGAGCTCACCACTCCAGTGGATCCTGGTGACGCCGGTCGTGACGCTCCCGCTGTGCGCACTCCTCGTGTACGCGTTCGTCGAGCCACTCGACGCGGAAACGCTGGACCTGCCCACGATAGGCGTGCGCGACTTCGAGCAAGCGGACGTGGCAACGACCTTCTTCTACTTCGACTTCTGGCTCACTTGGCTGTTGCTGGCGGCGCCAGGCGCTCTCCACCTGCTGGCGGCGGTGTGGCTGCTGCACCGTCGCGGCTACGTGCGCATGGCGGCGGCACTCGCGCTGGTACTGGCAGCGGTGCGAACGCTCGTCGTGCCGGTAGCAGTGTTCTCGATCTCGCTCTCCGACGTGATATCGCTGTCCGACGTGACAAGCGAAGCAGGGTTGGTCTACCAGATGAAGGTGGAGGAGAGAGGCATGTTGGCAGGCTTGAGTTCGCACATACCAACGATAGCCAAGCTTCGCCTGCTCACGACGATATGGTTGGGCGGCTTCGCGATGTGGCTTGTGTCCTATGGGGCGTGGCGGGCGTACGAGCCCCTGATGGCGCGCTTCTGGCCCCAGATTGAGCCGCCCCGCAAGCGGCAGCCGGGTGAACCCCGAAGCTGGGGCGCGTTCCTGGGTCGCCAGCGCTAGCGGGTGGGGTCGAGCATGACCTTGATCACGCCGTCGTCGCGGTTGTCGAAGATCTCGTAGCCGCGGGGGCCATCCGACATGGGCAGGTGGTGGGTGAAGACGCGCTCGGGCTGGAGCTTGCCCTCCTGCAGGAGGGGGATGAGCTCGGGCCAGGCGAACTGCGGCGAAACGAGCCCGACGCGGTAGGTGAGGTCCTTCCCGAAGAGGGCCATGAGGTTGATCGTCATCTCGGGGTCGGCGGTCGCGCCCACCTGGGAGAGGATGCCGCCGTGGGCGAGCACGCCGAAGGCGATGCGCACCGTCGCCTGCGGCCCGGCCGCCTCGATCACGTGCTGGCAGCCCTTGCCGCCCGTCTGGTCGAGGACGGCCTCGACGGGGTCGACCTGGCTGGCGTCGATGGGAATGGCGCCGAGGCGGGCGGCCTCCTCGAGGCGGTGGGGCACCTGGTCGATGGCGAAGACCTTGGAGGGGCCGAAGAGGAAGGTGGTCTCCAGCGCCATCTGGCCGACAGGGCCGGCGCCGACGACGGCAACGGTTCCGCCCGGCTGGATGTCGGCGCCGCGAACGCCCTTGTAGCCCGTGGGCAGGATGTCGGTGAGGAGGACGGCCTGCTCGTCGCTGACGCCCTCGGGGATGGGGAGGAGGGAGGAGTCGGCGGCGGGGACGGCGATGGCCTCGGCCTGGCCGAGGTTGAGCACGCGGGCGGCGGTGCTCGGGCAGCGCGCCGTGATGAGGCTCTGGCAGGCCTCGCAGCGGCCGCAGCCGACCACGGCGGAGACGGCGACGTGGTCGCCGGGGCGGATGCGGCGGACGTCGGGGCCGACCTCGACGACCTCGCCGATGGCCTCGTGGCCCATCGTGTTGCCGATGCGCTCCTCGTTGACGGGTCCGTGGTAGCCGTGCAGGTCGGAGCCGCAGATGGCGAAGCTGGTGGTGCGGACGAGGGCGCCATCGGGGGCGGGAACCTCGGCATCGGGCACGTTCTCCAGCTCGATACGCTTGTGGCCTCGGTAGACGAGCGCTCGCATGGCAGTCCTCCTGGCGCCGTCGTGGGCGGCGCGGAAACGGGTTGGCGCAACCTTACCGGTTTGTCGGGGGCGAGGGGGCGCGGGAACGGCGATCGGGGGGCCGCTCGTGTATTCTGCCTCGCGCCCCCATGAGGCCCCAGGCGGCGGCGAACGTGGGGTGAGGAGGAGAAAACGCGTGACTGACGACCTCACCTTTGGATGGGTTTCCCCCGTGATCGGCCTGCCCGACAGCAACAACGAGCCGATCGTGATGTACCAGGAACGGAACATTCTGCCGACGGCGTTCGAGCACTTCGACTGCGTGTGGCTGGCGGACCACTTCTACGGGTTCGCCAACGAGAGCGACCCGTTCCTGGAGTCATGGACAACGATGACCTGGCTGGCAGCCAAGTTCCCGACGGTGCAGCTGTGCCACCACGTGATGGGGCAGGGATACCGCAACCCGGCGCTGACGGCGAAGATGGCATCGACCTTGCAGGCCCTCTCGGGCGGGCGCTTCATCCTCGGCATCGGGGCCGGCTGGCGGGGGGAGGAGTTCGAGCGCTACGGCTACGAGTTCCCCTCGACGGCGACGCGCATCCGGCAGCTGGAGGAGACGATCCAGATCTGCCGGCTGATGTGGACGGAGGAGTCGCCGAGCTTCGAAGGACGCTACTACACGATCAAGGACGCGAAGGCGCCGCCACGGCCCGACCCCATGATCCCGATCATGGTGGGGGCGCAGGGCGAGCAGCTCTCGCTGCCGATGGTGGGGCGTCTGGCCGACGGCTGGAACACCTTCTGGTGGCCGACGGACGAGTGGGAGCAGAACTGGACGCGGAAGCGCGACATCGTGCTGAAGTCGGCCGAGGAGGCCGGGCGCGACCCCTCCGACATCACCATCAGCGTGACGCGCGAGGTGGGGCTGCCCAACAACACGCAGGAGTCGGAGGCGTGGCGCGAGGTCCTGGAGCGCTTCCGCGAGCTGGGCGTGCGGCACTTCACCTGCGACTTCGGGCACCCGACCTCGACGGAGCCGGTGCTCCGCTTCGTGGAAGAGGTGCTGAAGCCGATGAAGGAGGCGTAGCGCGGGCGCCTCGCCTTAGGAATCCTCTGAGCAAGTAGGCTGGCGGCGGCGATTGCTCCCCGGCAGGTTGTATTGGACAAGGAGGACTCGCAGCGGCAGGGGAGGGGGCTGGGGGAGGGCGGGGGCCTCGTTTGCCCTCCCGTCGCGCTTCGACGAGGGCGCCTCGATGATGCTGGCGTCCACGATCGTGCCCTCGCACAGGCGCAGGCCGCGGCGGGCGAGGTGGGCGTTGATTGTCTCGAACAGCTTCGTCCCCAGGTCGTGGCGCTCCAGCAGGTGGCGGAAGTGGAGGATGGTGCTCTCGTCGGGAATGGCCTCGGTCAGGGTGAGGCCGCAGAGGCGCCGCACCGACTCGGCTTCGTAGAGGAGGTCCTCCATGGCGGGGTCGCTGAGGTTGCAGCAGAACTAGACGCGGTGGGGGCGCTGGCGCTGGCGGGGGCGCTCACGGTGAGCTACAGCCGGGCGCGGGCGGAGGCGGAGGGGCTGTGGCCGATCGGTGGGAGGTGGTCGGTGGCCGGTGGTCGGTGGGGGCGGTGCTGGGGATGCTGGCCACGCGGGACGTGCGTCTGCTGGTGGCGGCGGCGGGGACGGCGGTGGGGCAGTGCTACTGGACGCTGGCGGTGCTGGGGGTGGCCAGCGGGGTGACGGTGGCGGTGCGGCTGGGTGTGGGGCGGTGGGGGCGGTAGGGGCGGGGGGTCGGTGGTCGGTGGTCGGTGGTCGGTGGTCGGTGGAGTTAAGGGACGCGGCTGGCGATGGTGAGGGAGACGGCGGCAACGGCGACCATCAACCCGAACATGGTCGCGACGGCGGTGTATTGGGCGCGCCACATCTCGGCGCGGAGCTCGGCGCCAAGCCTGGCCAGTTCGGCGTGGAGGACATCCGTGGTGACGACGGTGTCGGTGGCTTCCATGGGCCGGTCGCTAGAGGAGCTTCACGAGGGCGACGACGGCGCCGATGATGACTCCGCCCTGGATAAGGGAGACGCGGTAGAACTCCGCGCGGAGCTCGGCGCCGAGCCTGGCCAGTTCGGCGTGGAACTCGGTGCGGACCACCTGCAACTCGGCACGGAGGATGTCGCCGGTGACGACGGTGCTCGTAGCTTCCTCGACGACCTCGACGATGCCGTCGGCGGCGGGCTCGGGGAGTCCGCGCTGGAGAAGCTTCTGGACAGCCTTGCGGGTATCGAAGGTGAGGGCCATCGAGTCGGTAGGATAGCACACTTGTTGTGGTTCGCAAGGGGCGCTATGGTCCTCGCGGGATGTCACTGACATTCGACACGCAAAAGGCGGTCCAGAACCTTCGGGGGCGAGGCGTGGAAGAGCCTGCCGCCGAGGGTATGGGTGGTGGTGGTGGTCGACGCTACGAGCGGGTTGCTGACGGAGGAGCACTTCGATACAAGGCTCGGGGTGGAGCGAGAGTACCTCGACGCAAGGTTGGGGGCGGGGATCGCGGAACTGCGGGCGGAGTTCAGTCGCGGGCTGCTGCTGCTGGGACTGAGCCTGGCGGGCTTCGTGATCGGAGTGGCGGGGGTGTCGCTGGCAGCGGCGGCGCTGCTGTTCGACTAGGGCCAGTTCAGCCAAGAGCCAATAGCGCGCAGGGCTTAGGCTATAGCGGTTATGACTAGCGGGGTCGTGGATGTGGTCGGGGCAACGGGTCCGGGCTCGGGATTGAGCGAGGCGGAGGCAGCGCGTCGCCTGGAGGCGGGCGAGGGGAACGTCGATTCGACGCGCCAGCGCAGCGACTGGGACGTGGTGCGGTCGAACGCGCTCACGTTCTTCAACGTGGTCCTGCTGATGATGATCGTGGCGCTGCTCGTGGTGGGGGAGTTCCGGGACGGGCTGTTCGTGGGGGTGGTGGTGTTCGCCAACGTGGTGGTCTCGACCTACCAGGAGCTGCAGGCGGTGCGCACGCTGCGATCGCTGGTGGCGCTGACGGCGCCGCGGGCGCTGGTGGTGCGGGGGGGGGAGGAGCGCGAGATCGCGGCGGAGGAAGTGGTGCGGGGGGACCTGGTGCACCTGCGGCCGGGGGACCAGGTGGTGGCGGACGGGCCGGTCACGGGGCGGGCGGGGGAGGTCGACGAGTCGCTCCTGACGGGGGAGGCGGACTCGATCCGGAAGGCTCCCGGCGACGAGCTGCTCTCGGGGTCGTTCTGCGTGGCCGGGGACCTCTACTACAGCGCGGAACGGGTCGGGAATGAGGCGTACGCGCTCAAGCTGACGGCGGACGCGCGCCAGTTGGTGCGCCGCATGACGCCGCTGCAGATCCAACTGAGGCGTCTGCTGCGGGTGCTGGTGGGGGCGACGATCGTGCTGACGCTGGCGCTCCTGATCTCCTACAGCGTGGAGGACCGGGGAATCGCGGAATCGCTGAAGGCCGCCGTGGCGACGGTGACGACGGTCGTTCCGGTGGGCCTCCTGCTGGGGATGACGGTGGCGTTCGCGGTGGGAGCGGTGCGGGTCTCGCGGGCGGGGGCGATCGTGCAGGACATCCAGGCGGTGGAAGCGCTCAACTACGCGGATGTCGTCTGCCTGGACAAGACGGGCACGCTGACGGCGAACCGGCTCACGGTGCAGGGGGTGAGGTGGGCGCCGGGGGCCTCGGGGGTAGAGGGGTGGCTGGGGGCGTTCGCCGCTGCCACGGCCGCCGAGAGCAAGACTGCCTCGGCCCTCGCCGATCGCTTCGCCGGGGGGAAGAACGCCGCGCTCCCGGACGCGCAGGTGCCATTCAGCTCGGCGCGGCGCTGGAGCGCAGTGCGGTTGGCGGCGGGGCCGGAGCGACGCACGTTCGTGCTGGGCGCCCCGGAAGCGATCATCGCGGCGGGGGCGGGGGACGGGCTGCTGGCAGCCTACCAGGAGGCGAGCGCACGGGGTCTGCGGGGGGTGGCGTTCGCGGAGGTGGCCTCGCTGCCGGACCCCGACGAACCGCTCGAGGGGCTGCGTCCGCTGGCGCTGGTCACCATCGGAGACGTGCTTCGTCCGGAGGTGAAGGAAGCGTTCGGCCTGATGGACGAGCTGGGCATCGAGCCGAAGATCATCAGCGGAGACAACCCACAGACGGTGGCGGCCCTGCTCCAGCAGTTGCGCATCGAGACGCGCGGGGGGTCGATCGCGGGCCCGGACCTGGACAAGCTCCCGGAGGAAGGGTTCGCGGAGGCGGTGGAGTCGCACAGCATCTTCGGACGCATCTCGCCCCAGCAGAAGAGCCGCATCGTGGAATCGCTTCGGGAGCAGGGACGCTTCGTGGCGATGGTGGGGGACGGGGCGAACGACGTGCACGCGCTGCGAGCGGCCGATATCGCCGTGGCGATGGAGTCGGGCACGTCGACGGCGCGGGGGGTGGCGGGCATCGTGCTGGTGCGGGACTCGTTCTCGGCGCTCATCCGGGGGGCGCAGGAGGCGACGTTCGTGCTGGGCAACTCGGCGCGCCTGAGCAAGCTCTTCATGGCCAAGAGCGTATATGCCTACCTGCTCATCTTCGCGACGAACCTGCTGGCGCTGGACTTCCCCTTCCTGCCGCGGCACGGGTCGCTGACGGCGATGCTGGCGCTGGGCATCCCCGCGATCTTCATCTCCATCAGCATCCCGCCGCCGAAGGCCGGCAAGGACTACCTGACCAACGTGCTGCGATTCGCGCTCCCGGCGGGCATCTCCCTCGCGATCGTGGCGATGGTGGTGCAGTTCTTCGTGGAGTGGGCGTTCAACCAGGGAACAGAGGAATCGCGCACGCTGGTGTCGCTGGTGATCGGGTTCACGAGCATCGGCTTCATGATCGAGGTGCTGGGTTTCGAGGGAGCATCGTTCCGGAGCCTCACGCGTCCGGTGATGACGCTGTTCCTCGGCGGGCTGCTGGGATTTGCGCTCGTCCTAACGGTCTACACCCCGTGGCTGCGCGACTTCTTCGACTTCTCGCCGATCAACGCCGGCGAGTGGGCGGTCGTGGGCGTAGGAACGGCGGCGGCGCTGGCGGGTCAGTATTACGTGAGCCACCACTGGCGCGAGATCATCGCCTTCATGCTGGCGACGCCGGGCAAGCGCGACGGTCCCCGGGGGCGGCCGGCGTAGGGGTGGGCTGTAGGGGAAGCCGGTTGGCTGGTGAGCTAAGATACGCGGCCTATGTCGAAACCGAGCGCCGACCGCATCAAGAAGGTCAGTGAGGCCGCTGAACGCTGGCGGAAAGAACTTATCCCTACAACCGGCCGCAACCGCCTCCACAAATATCGCGATCTGAAACGAGGGACTCTAGATCTCACGGTGGGGAGAGCGGTTGGTCTCGACGAGCGGGGGCTCGACCGGCTGTTGGCGGGAGGGGCCGTGAACCTCAGCGACCTGTTCCCTGTCCAGCGAGAAATGTTCAGGTTAGGGCAGGACGATGCCTTAGCTCTCACACACGAAAACGACCCAACGAGACCCTTTGACGATGCCCGCTACCGGCTCTCCTCGATCCACAAGACGGCTCTAACCAACCATGAGGAGAAGGGTATCGACACCTGCTTTGCGGCAATTGGTCTGGCAGGGTGGAAGGTCGATCAGGGAGCGAAACCTAATGCGCCCGTGATCCTGTTGCCCTTGACGGTCGAAAGCACGGGTGCCGCTGGCCGCGACTTCAGGATCGAGGTTGCCGGCGATGCCCATCTCAATCCTGTACTGACCTATATCCTCCGCGACGAGCACGACATCGATACGGATAGTGAAGAGGCGGATGTGGCGGAAGAGCCGCCCGCCGACCTGGACGACTTCCGAACGCTCCTTGCCCGCTTCGAGAAGTCCTGGAGCGTCCTCCCCGAACTGGTCATCGAGCTACGGGTTGTCGTCGCCATCTTCTCCTACTCGACCATGCCGCTCGTGACCGACTTGGAGGAGAACAGCGCGCTGTTCGCCGAGAACGACATCGTCGCCGCCATCGCCGGTGACGGTTCGGCGCATGAAGCTCTCAAGTCCCGTATCTGCGATCCCCAACTCAACCAACCCGACATCGAGCCACCCCGGGATGAGTTCCTGGTGCTCGACGCTGACTCCAGCCAGCACATGGCGATCAACCGCGTGCTGGGCGGGGAGTCCCTCGTCATCCAGGGACCGCCCGGCACGGGCAAGTCGCAGACCATCGCCAATCTCATCACGGTCCTCATCGCCCGGGGCAGGCGTGTTCTCTTTGTGGCCGAGAAGCGCGCAGCCATCGAAGCCGTCACCAAGAGGCTCGGAGAGGTGGGGCTTGATGATCTGGTCATGGACATGCATGGCGGCATCACTTCTCGGCGGGAGTTCGCCAGAACGCTCGCTGCCACGCTCGACCGCGTCGCCACGATTCCCGCGTTGGATTTCACCGGCCTCCATCAGCGCCTTCAGGATCGTCGCGATTTGCTGATCGCGAACGACACCGCCTTGCACAAGGCACGAAAGCCGTGGCGTCTCTGCGTCTTCCACATGCGCGAGCGCGTGCTGGCCATCCCCAAAGCCGCCCGGCCTGATCTGCGTCTCACTCGCGAGGCTGCTCGTGCGCTCGACAGCGACTCCTGTGCCAGCGCCACGGGACACGAGAGCGATCAGCTTTCACGCAAACCCGGCGCCTTCGAGCAATTCGCGGACGAGATCAGGGACTGGATCAACCTCGGCGGCCATGTCCTCGCACAAAACCACCCTGAGTGGTCCAGCAGCCGGGTGGTCACAGCCGACCAAGCACGACAGACTTTTGATCTGGTTCGTGACCTTGCTCTCGAACGCCTGCCCGCCGCCCGTGATGCGCTTATTGCCTGTACTGGCCAAGCGGACTTGTCCCTTCCCGGTTCCGCTGCCGACTGGGAGCGCACTGCTCGTTTCATGAACATCGCCAGTGGATCCCGCTGGGCGCGAACGAAGGCGCGGCTCCTCTCGGCTGAGTTCCGAGCCACGAAGCGAATGCTCAACGCCCCGGACTCTTTGCCACTCCCACCTGACAAGGTGCGTGATGCAGAAGCCTGCGCGCGGGCCCTCGCGTCCGGGATCACGGAATTCGAGAGAGGCATGGGCATGACGGGCCTTGCCCAGATGCCGCATGACAAACTGGCTTCTCTGTTGGAGCGGCTGGCCTCCAACCGCACGGTGGTCGCCAATCTCCCGCGGGTCCGGGAGATCGAAGCGCGCTTCCGCGAGGTCGGGATTGAGAATGTCATCACGCGAGTTGGCAAGGACATCTCCCCTGAGCACGCTGTCCACGCCCTTGAACACGCCTGGCTGTCCCGCGTGCTGGACGATTTGGAGTTTGATGACCAACAGCTCTCCGGGTTTGAGAGTCAGGCTCACTCACGCTATCGGGACGAGTTTGCCGAAAGTGACCGCCAGCACCTCGAATCCACTCCCCAGCGTATACACCGCCTCCATGCTGAGACGGTCATCACAGCGATGAACACCAACCGCGAGGAGGAGGCGCTTGTCAGGAGGGAGGCTGCTAAGAAGAGCCGTCACCTCAGTGTGCGCCAGCTCTTCGCCCGCGCTCCCCATGTCCTGTCCGCTCTTCGTCCCTGCTGGACTATGTCACCCATCCTGGCAGCGGAGATGGTTCCCGCAGACGCGGGGCTCTTTGATGTCGTTATCTTCGACGAGGCTTCCCAGATTCCTCCAGCGGAAGCCGTGGGCAGCCTCGCCCGCGCGCCCCAGGCCGTGGTAGCTGGTGACAGCCGCCAGTTGCCGCCCACCTCCTTCTTTGGCAGCAGAACCGGGGATGACCACGACGACGATGACAATAATCTGGCCCTGATCGGCAACATCGAGTCCCTTCTGGATCAGGCCGGCGCGCTCCTGCGGGACAAGATGCTCCAGTGGCACTACCGCAGCCGCGACGACCGCCTCATCGCGTTCTCCAACAACCACATCTACCATGGCTCCCTGACCGCCTTCCCCGGCGCCCTTGTGAACAGCCCGATCTCCCACCGCCTCGTCCCTTTCCGCCCGATCACTGGCGTCAAGGGCACACGCTCAAACCCAGACGAGGTCGAGAAGGTCGTCGAACTTGTCCTCGAACACGTTCGCGAGACTCCGGCGGAGACGCTCGGGGTCATCGCCTTCGGTCAGCATCACGCCGACAGTGTTGAGGACGCGCTCATGCGTCGGCTTCGTGAAGTGAACGACTCTTCGCTCGACAAGTTCTTCGCCGAGACGAACGAGGAGCGCTTCTTCGTGAAGAACATCGAGCGTGTTCAGGGCGACGAGCGGGACGTCATCATCCTCAGCGTTGGCTACCACAAGGACGCCAACGGCAACCTTCCTTTCCGCTTTGGACCGATCCTTCAGGAGGGCGGTGAGCGCAGGCTCAACGTCGCTGTCACCCGGGCCCGCTCGCGGGTCATCCTTGTCTCATCGTTCAGCCACCGTGACATGGACCCTGCGAAAGTAAAGGCCAAAGGCGTTGAACTCCTACGCAACTACCTCGAATACGCTGCTTCCGGTGGGGTCAATCTTGGATCCAACGTGACCGACACTCCCCTGAATCCGTTCGAGCTCTCAGTCATGGAGGGGCTGGAACGCCGCGGCATCGCGGCTACTCCGCAGTACGGCGTCTCCGGCTACCGCGTCGACTTCGCCTGCGCTCACCCTGAAGAACCGGGACGGATGGTGCTAGCCGTCGAGGCCGATGGCGCCAGTTACCATTCCTCCCCCACTGCCCGCGACCGTGATCGTCTCCGTCAGCAAGTGCTGGAGGACAAGGGGTGGCGCTTCCACCGTATCTGGTCGACGGCATGGTTCCGCGACCGCGAAACCGAACTCGACAGGGTAGAAGAGGCATGGAAGCGAGCGGCCGAGGAATCGGACCAAAGCGAACAACCTTCAGGAAACGAGCCCATCCCTCAACCCGTGCCGCCCCCGCAGCGTGGCCCCCGGCCACGCATTCCCACGTGGTACGACAGGATTACTGACTACAGCGACCACCAGCTTGAGGAACTTGTTCGCTGGATAGAATCCGACACGCTCCTTCGCACCGAGCAGCAACTCATGGAGGAGATGAGGAAGGAACTCGGCTTCCCGCGAATCGGGAGCCGCATCAGGGAAAGGTTCACGCGGGCCATCGCCGCCAATCGCGCCTAAAACTGGGCCCCCTACCAACCCCTTTTGGCGAGCACCTCTTCCTCGGGCAGGGTGGCGACGGCGAGGCCGCGCATGGCGGCGCCCAGGCCACGGCTGACCTGCGCGAGCAGCTCGTCGTCCTGGTAGTGCGTCACTGCCTGGACGACGGCGCTGGCGACGGCGGGCGGGTTCTCCGACTTGAAGATGCCCGAGCCGACGAACACGCCGTCGGCGCCGAGCCGCATCATCAGGGCGGCGTCGGCGGGGGTGGCGACGCCGCCGGCGGCGAAGTTGACGACGGGCAGGCGACCCTCGTCGCGGACGCGCTTCACCAGCTCGACGGGGGCGCCGAGGTTCTTGGCGGCGGTGTAGACCTCGTCTTCGGAGAGGTTGCGGAGGCGGCGGATCTCGTCCTGCACGGCACGCATGTGGCGCACGGCCTCGACGATGTCGCCGGTGCCGGCCTCGCCCTTCGTGCGAATCATGGCGGCGCCCTCGGCGATGCGGCGCAGGGCCTCGCCCAGGTCGCGACAGCCGCAGACGAAGGGGACGGTGAAGGCGTGCTTGTCGATGTGGTGGGCCTCGTCGGCGGGGGTGAGCACCTCGGACTCGTCGATGTAGTCGACGCCGAGGGCCTCGAGGATGCTGGCCTCCACAAAGTGGCCGATGCGCGCCTTGGCCATGACGGGGATGCTGACGGCCTCAGTGATGCGCACGATGATCTCGGGGTCGCTCATACGGGCGACGCCGCCGTCCTTGCGGATGTCGGCGGGCACGCGCTCAAGCGCCATGACGGCGCAGGCGCCCGCTTCCTCGGCGATCCGGGCATGCTCGGGCGAGACGACATCCATGATGACGCCGCCCTTGAGCATCTGCGCGAGGCCGGCCTTGACCGTCCAGGTTCCGCGCTCGGTCGCTCCGTTGTCGCCGATGTTTTCGAGACGCTCAACTGCTTCGCGCTCGCTCATTTCAGCTCGCTCCGCTCGTTCGCTCTACTGCTTCGCGCTCGCTCATTTCAGCTCGCTCCGCTCGTTCGCTCTACTGCTTCGCGCTCGCTCATTTCAGCTCGCTCCGCTCGTTCGCTCTACTGCTTCGCGCTCGCTCATGACTCACTCCCCCGCGCGCAGGCGGTTCTCTGCATGTCTCCTGCTGCTAGCTTAGGCCGTTTTACGTTCAGCGGCTGGCCCGACGACGCACCAGTGTGAGACCGTCGCGGACGGTGAGCATCACGCACTCGACTCGCGTGTCGCGGGCGAGCTGCTCGTTGAGAGCGCGGATGGCCGTCGTGTCGGCCGTCTCGTCCTCCTCGTCGAGGACACGACCGGACCAGAGGACGTTATCGAAGGCGATGAGGCCGCCATCGGCGAGCTTCGGGAGGACGGCTTCGTAGTAGGCGGGGTAGTTCTCCTTGTCGGCATCGACGAAGACGAAGCCGAAGGGGCCATCGAGCGAGGCGATGGTGTCAAGGGCGGGGCCGAAGCAGAGCTCGATGCGGTCGCTGTAGGGGCTGCGGTCGAAGTTCGCCTGGGCGATGTCGGCGTGCTCGCGGCTGATCTCGCAGGTGTAGAGCCTGCCGCCCTCGGGCAGGGCCTCCGCCATGGAGAGGGCGGAGTAGCCGGTGAAGCAGCCGATCTCCAGCACCTGTTGCGGCTGGACGAGGCCCACGAGGAAGTTCAGCAGGCGCCCCTCGAGCCTCCCGGTGAGCATGCGGGCGCGCTCCCCGAGCGCCTCCGTCTCGCGGGCGACCTGCTGGAGCATCTCCGGCTCGGGCGTGGTGCTGGCGCCGGCGTAGTCCTCGATGTCGGGGCGAACGAGCGGGTCCATGGGAAGTTCAAACCTCCTGGGTGCGGCGCACTCTAGCGGGCTCCCTTAAACGTCCTGGCGCCAGATGCGAGGCTGCTGCCCGGTCATCATGTCGCTCAGCGCTGAGATCTCGACCCGCCAGGGGGTGAGCCTGAGCATGCCGAACTCGGGGTTGTCGACGGTCTGGAAGAACATCGCCGGGTCGTAGCCCACGGGCGGGGGCGCGTTCTTGATGAGGTCCCAGAGACGCTGCTTCTCCGCGGCGTCGTCTTCCCAGTCGGCCTTGCACTCGGCGTAGACCTGCTGCTGGCCGAGGGGGTTGCCGGCGGGAAGGTCGAAGTAGGTGACGGAGACGTAGGGGTTTTCGGCGATGTGCTTCGACTTGAGGGAGGTGCGGCCGGTCGCGATCCAGCCAGTCGAGCCCTCCCAGACGGGGTGGAGGATGCGCGAGCGGGGCCGTCCCTTGCGGTCGGTGGTGGTAACGGTGCACCAGACGAGGCGGTTGACGCGCTCGTTGAACTGTTCCGCGATCTCCTCGAAGGAATCAACGTCCATTAACAGCTGCCTCCTGCGCCACTCCGGGCGGGGGCGCGAGCGTCTACGATACGCGCCAATCTTGTGGAGGGGACGCTGGATGCCGGTCTACGCCGTCGGGGAGAAGGTTCCCGCTATCCACAAGAGCGCCTTCATCGCGCCCACGGCGACGGTGGTGGGGGACGTACGGATCGAGGCCGGCGCCTCCATCTGGTACGGGGCGGTGGTGCGGGGCGACACCTCCTACGCAGTCATCGGAGCGGGGGCGAATATCCAGGACGGGGCGGTCGTGCACGGCCGCGCCAACATGCCCGCACTCATCGGCGAGGAGGCTTCGATCGCGCACAACGCCGTCATCCACGGGGCGACGATCGGGGCGCGGGCGCTCATCGCGAACGGCGCGCAGGTGCTCGACGGGGCAGTGGTAGGGGAAGGGGCGCTGGTGGCGGCGGGGTCGGTGGTGCTCGCGGAGACGGTCATCCCGGCGGGGATGCTGGCGGCAGGCACGCCCGCGCAGGTGAAGCGCGCGATCACAGGCACGCCCTCGCAGGAGTGGGTGGAGAACAATCCAGGGCGCTATGCGCGGCTGGCGGCCGAACATCTCGCCGGGTTAAGGGAGATCGCGCATTCCAATGCGAGACTGCCAGGACCATGATAGCGCTTCGCGCTCGCGGCGCCGCCACCGAGGGCGGCAATCCCGGTTGGTACGCGGCTCTGCCCGTGGTGCGGCGGCTGCCGGTGGAGTGGCAGCCCAACCCGCGCGTCTTCCTCACGATGCTCCCGGTGCTGCTCTTCTGTGTGCTCACGAAGGTAGCCGCCCCCGGAGTTGCCATCGGGGGCGGCTTTGCAGCGGTCACGGTCGTCTTCTTCCTGACCCGCGAGACGCCGGTGCTGAGGCTGATCGCCATCTTCGGCTACGTCATCACCGCGGGCTCCGCGCTGACCGGCATCCTGCTGACGAGCGAGAAGGCCTACCTCGCCGCCGGACCGGTCGGCGATGCCCTCATCCTCCCGATCTATGCCTGGACGCTCTGGCGGGGCTGGCCGCTCATCGGCGCGATCGGACGCGAGATCTCGCCGCGCATGGTGGGGAACCTGCCCGTGAACGCACCCATCTTCGTAAAGGTCACCGTCGTCTGGGCCGCCTACGAGGCGACCAAGACGCTCGTGCTGACCTGGATGCTGCTTAACCTCTCGATCGGGGAGTACCTCGTCTACGGCCGCCTGTTCGGCTGGCCGACGACGGCCGCGCTCGTCTTCATCTGCGGCGCCTTCGTCCTGCGCGAGGCGCGCAGGCACAGGACGGAGCCGGCAGGGACTCCAGACTACCCCTTCCGGCCGGTCAGCCACTGAGGAGTCTGGAGAGGAGGGCCATGAGGGCATGGCTACTCCACCGTCACCACAACGATGCTCGCGAGCAAGGCGTCAATGAGTGGCCCAGCCTGTGCGTCGGCCACCCGGCGGCTGACCTCCTCTCCCATCGGGGAGATGGCGACCCGCGAGGAGCCGTAGCCGAGGGTGAGATTCTCGTCCTCGCCGAGTATCTCGAAGCCGTAGTAGCCAGCGGGGATAGTGAAGTAGACCTGGGTCTCACCACCCGATGGCTCCCAGTAGTAGCTTCGCGCCTGCTCCATCCACGCCTTGTCACGCGCGGTCAGCTCATCGATATTCAGAGCCCAGAAGCCGTAGCTGACAGGGTCGCCATGCTCCCTCGGTCCACCACAGGCATCCACGGCGCTATGGAACGCCTCGGAGTCGTAGTCCTCGTAAAGCGTCTCTTCCTCCAGCTTGCGCAGGATGCAGAAGCAGTACTTACGGCTGTTGTTGCTGAAGCGACAGCTGTCGAGGAGGTCGCCACGCACTTCGTCGGGGTATACGTTCGATGAGAAGCCAGTGGATGGCACTTCCCCAACTTCCCCAACTTCCTCCACTTCCTCCACTTCCTCAACTGGGACTTCTCCACCACCACAGCCGAGGAGCACAAGGGCCAGTAGGCTAGCTATCAGAGTCCTCATCGCCGTCCTCCAGAGGCTGAGCGGCCGGGTACGCGCCCTCCTCGTCGATGGGAACGCCGAAGACGGCGATGTTGGCCCCCCAGATGCGCCGTCAGTTCACAGGGCGCGGAGTCTACCCCCTCAGGCCGGTCAGCCACTGGAGGATTCTGGAGAGAGATATGCGCGCGCGCGCCCGATCGTTCCCGAGGATGGCTATCAGAGGTATGGCTAATCGATACAGAAAGATTCGAGAATCGCGCGCGTGGGGGTCAGTCCAGTTCCAGGTACCAGTCCAACAGACGCCAGCCCCTTTCGTACTCCTCGTGGTCCACGACGCACCCTTTCTGCCGGATGTCGCTACCCCTACCGGCGGCGGCGTCGATGGCCACGCCACAGATTGAGTCGCGCCGGCACAGGACCGAGCAGGAACAGTCGCGCGACTACTCCTCGGCGCCCAGCAGTCCCGCGGCCGCCGCCTCGTAGCCCAGCGGCGACACCGCCACATGCTTGGTCAGGGCGTGCACGTCGCGCCAGGCGCGGGCGAGCGGCGATCCGGCGTCGAGCGAGGCGGAACCGCCTGCCTCGAAGAGGAGCGTCGCGGCGCGGGCGGCGCTCGCGGCGGCGTGGATGGAGGCGAGCGCCACTCGCGCGGCCTCCTCGCCTTCCAAAGGATCGCCTCCCACTACCGTGTCCCAGCTCGACTGCGCGACCTGATAGAACCAGGCGCGGGCGCTGCTTACGAGCGCCTCCGCCTCGCCGAGGCGGACACGCGCGCCCTTGCGGTCTCCCAGCGGCTCCCCCGTGTACATCGAGCGGCGTGACTCGGCAAGCGCCAGGAACTCGTCGATGGCATGCCGCCCGATGCCGAGCCCGACAGCCCCGAACGACATCTCCGCGATGGAGGCGAAGGGGTAGCGGTAGAGCGGGCCGCGCTCGAAGGGCCAGTCACCGAAGACATCGAAGGTGCGCCGCAGGGGCACGAGGCTGCTCCCTACACGGAAATCATGGCTGCCCGTGCCCCGCATGCCGGCGGGGTCCCAGGTCTCGATGATCTCGACCTCGTCCGCGGGGAAGGTCATGGCGCGGATGACGGGGCCTCCGTCATCTTCCGACCGCTCGCCTTCGAGGATGCAGTTGGCGGTGAACCAGGTGGCGTAGTGGGCGCCGCTCGCGAACGTCCAGCGTCCCCCGGCGAGGTAGCCGCTATCGACGGGCTTGGCCGTCCCGCCGGGCTTCCCGGAGCCGGCGATGAGGGCCTCGCGCGGACCGAAGATCTCCGCGGCCGTCGCGGGTTCAAGGGCGCCGGCGAAGAGCCCGCCACCCGTCCCGATGGTCACGGCCCAGCCGAAGGAGCCGTCGAGGCGGGAGGCGGCCTCGAACACCTCCAGGGCGGGCGGCAGAGGCAGCTCGGGCGCGTCGATGGAGCGCGGCACCCACAACCGGAACAACCCAGCGTCGATGATGCGCTCGACAACGGGCGCGGTCGTGCGCGCCTCGCGCTCCGAGCGCGCCGCCTCGGCGGCGACGAGCGGGGCCATGGCGTCGAGAGCGTCGAGGTAGGGCTTGGCGGCAGCGTTCACGGGGCGCAGGGTACAGGGATGTCGTTTCAGGTCGAAGACCCCGATCGCGGGAACGAACTATTGTTCTATACTGAGTGTCCGAGTCCCGTAGGAGAGGCGGATGGCACAGACACCAGCAGGCGCGATCAAGCTGGCAGCTGCGAGGCTCGGCATCACACTCGAGGAGTACCAAGAACACCTACTCCGCGGGGAGAAACACTGCCTCCTCTGTCGCGCCTGGCATCCTCGATCGGAGTTTGCAAAGGACAGGAGCCGGGGAGACGGCCTAACGCCAGCGTGTCGGGCCAGCCGAAACCGGAACAGCCGAGAGAGGTACACACCCCGGCCTGGGCCACCTGTCGGACGCAGCTTTGTAGCACCCCGCGACGGCGACAGGCTCCAGGCTCGACGCCGCATCAACTACTTTGTAGAAGCCGGCATCCTCCCGCACCCCAATACCCTTCCCTGTATGGACTGTGGCCACGTTTGGTCCGAGGGAAAGCGCCGACACGAGTACGACCACCATCTCGGATACGCAGCCGAGCATCACGAGCAGGTTGAGCCGGTGTGCTCGCGCTGCCACCATGAGCGGAGCGAGAAGAATGCCAACGAAGATTGAGTGGGTCCAGGGACCTGAAGGGCAGCGGGGAGAGACGTGGAACCCCGTCACCGGCTGCACGAAGGTCAGCCCGGGCTGCGCGCATTGCTACGCGGAGACACTCGCGGAGCGGTTCCGCGGCGTACCCGGCCACCCTTACGAGCAGGGCTTCGACCTGACCCTCCGCCCGGCACGGTTAGAACTGCCGCTGACGTGGCGGAAGCCACGCATGATCTTCGTCAACAGCATGAGCGATCTGTTTCACCCCGAGATTCCCGACGAGTACGTCGGGCGGGTCTTTGAAACGATGGAACGCGCCGACTGGCACACCTTCCAGGTGCTGACGAAGCGTCCCGAGCGCGCGCTCGAACTGGCGCCAGGACTCCCGTGGCCAGCGAACGTGTGGATGGGGGTGTCGGTCGAGAACCGCCGCTTCCTCCACCGGCTCGACACGCTCCGCGCTATCCCCGCGGCCGTGCGGTTCGCCTCGTGCGAGCCGCTGCTGGGCCCGCTGCGCGACATCGACCTGACTGGCATCGGCTGGGTCATCGCGGGCGGGGAGTCAGGGCCGCGCGCGCGGCGCATGAAGCCGGCGTGGGCCTGCGCCCTGCGCGACGAGTGCGTGTCGAAGGGAGTGCCCTTCTTCTTTAAGCAGTGGGGCGCGCACAACGAGGAAGGGAAGCGGGTCGGCAAGGGTCGCGCGGGTCGGGTGCTGGAGGGGGAGTTGTGGGGGGAGATGCCTATATCCCCAGCCTCGGCTGTCCCCACGCCCGCTTGAAACCATCCTGCATGATGTTCTGGCCAGCAGCGCTGGAGCTGGCAAACACGAGGTGGTAGGCGAGCCGGCGGTCCCCCATGAATGAAGGTCGCGACATCACGTATCGGTAGCCAAGACCTCGAAGCTGCTGCTCATACAGGCCAAGGTACTCACTCCACGCCTGGCGTCCATCAATTTCGTGCGCACGCTGCCTCGTCGCGATTGGCCGCCACGCATCGTTGCCAAAGACCCTGCGGAGTGCTCGCTCATCCCCCTCAATCATGCGTGCATCGGTAACCGAGGCCGTCCGCATTACTCCGGGCGTTGAGAAGTAGATGAGCAGTTCATATGAGGTGCCTCGGGTCCGACGCCCGGCGCAGAGCTCTATGACTTCCCAATCGAGCTCAAGTCCCTCGGGGTCGAACAAGCAGAGCGCTGGCAGGCGTCGATCCTCAAACTCCTCCAAGGCAGTACCTATCTCCTCATTGCAATCGCCTTGGAGCACGACAGCCTCGCTCCCAAAGGTCTCGCAACGGGCCTGCAGCACTTCGGCATCCGCACCTCGCTGTTCAATCAGGACACATCTCGTGGCGGTTGGCTGCGTCGTCACGCCAATCAGCGCCGATCCCTTGAACGTGTTCCCCTCGCCGGCGTCATTCCCTCCGTTGCCAGCGAAACCATCGAGGAAGTACCAGCCGCCTGCTTTCTCGTCGCAGAGCTTCGCGAACGGCTCCAGGTAGTAGGCAAGCAGCGCTAGCTTATCTGGCGTCCAGTTGTTGACCTCACGTATTGGCAGGCCGTCAGGCTCCATGCGAATGCTCTCGCGCAACCGCTCGTAGTTAGTCCCTCGCGACTTTGGCATCCGAACATCTGTACCACAGGGCGAGCACTCGGGCCACTCTCAACACCCCCGCCTGCGCTTGCCGCCCCTACCCCTCGGGTGTAGCTTTGTGGCGCAAATCACAAGGGCCTCGGGGGCGGCCTTCGTGGTCGCCTGTGGGCGGCCCGCAGCGCCCCGGCGCTCGACGGCGAAAGCGAGGCCATGAGCTTCTACGACACCTGGTCCGCCGTGCTGATCGCCTCGGTCGTCGGCTTCATCCTTGTGTTCTCCGCCCTCATCGGCGCACGGCTGCTCGGGCCCTTCGCCCGTGAGCGCGGCAAGGGCGTCTCCTACGAGTGCGGCATGCTCCCCATCGGCCGCAACTGGGCGCAGGTCCACGTCCGCTACTACGTCTTCGCGATCATGTTCCTGATCTTCGACGTGGAGACCATCTTCATCTTCCCCTGGGCGGTGGTCTTCCTCGACGCGCCCGCCTACGTGTTCTGGTACATGTTCATATTCATCGTCGTGCTCAGCGCCGGGCTGCTCTACGCCTGGCGGCGCGGCGTGCTGGAGTGGCGATGAGCGACGAAGCAACCTCCGCCGGCGACGCCCCCACGATGCCCCCCTACGTGCCCGACTTCGGCAACGAGGCGGAGCGCCTGACGCCCGTGGACCTGCCCGAGCAGTCGGCCGTCTACCGCATCGTGATGCCCGGCATCCTGCAGACGGGCGTCGATACGGTGCTGGCGATGAGCCGCAAGAGCTCGCTCTGGCCCATGACTTTCGGGCTGGCCTGCTGCGCAATCGAGATGATCGGCACCTTCATGAGCAACCACGACCTCGACCGCTTCGGCATCGTGCCCTGGCCCAGCCCCCGCCAGAGCGACGTGATGGTCGTCTCGGGCACGGTCACGAAGAAGATGGCGCCGGCGATCAAGCTGCTCTACGAGCAGATGCCGAACCCCAAGTACGTCATCTCCATGGGCGCCTGCGCCACCAACGGCGGGCCCTACACCGAGTACGACCGCGTGCTCCAGGGGGTCGACAAGATCATCCCGGTGGACGTCTACGTGCCCGGCTGCCCGCCGCGACCGGAGTCGCTGCTCGACGGCTTCCTGCGGCTGCAGGAGAAGATCATGGAAGAGAAGGGGATGGTCGGGTGAGCGCCGAAGCGCAGCCGGCCGAGCCGGAGATCGCAGCGCTCGTGCGGGAGCGGCTGCCGGACATCCCCTTCGAGGCTTCCGAGACGAAGACGTACGCCGACCTGCGCGTCGCGCCCGAGCACTTCCACGCATTCGTGACCGGCCTGCGCGACGACCCCGAGCTCTCCTTCGACCTGCTGCGCAACATCGTCGCGATGGACATGGAGGAGGCGGGGCTGGAGGCGAAGTACCAGCTCTACTCCTTCCCCCACGGCCATGCCCTCCAGGTGACCGTGCCCGCGCCCATTCCGAGCTGCGCCATCCCCAGCATCGCGGGGCTCTACCCGGCGGCGAACTGGCACGAGCGGGAGGCGGCGGAGATGGTGGGGCTGGTCTTTACGGGGCATCCCGACCCACGCAACCTGCTGCTGGAGGAAGACCTCCGCATCCATCCCCTGCGCAAGGCGCACCCGCTGCAGAAGGCGGAGCTCCTGCAGGGCATCGAAGACGGCCCGCCCGGGGTGGAGGTCTAGATGGCGCACTGGCCCGAGGAGCGCGTCGCCACCGCCGAGGGTGATCTCAACACGGTCGACATGACCGTGAACGTCGGGCCCCAGCATCCGGCCACGCACGGCGTGTTCCGCATGGTGCTGACGGTCGACGGCGAGCTCGTGGTCGACTGCGAGCCGTACATCGGCTACCTCCACCGGGGGCTGGAGAAGCTCTCGGAGAACGCCGACTACCGCCAGGCGATGGGCTGGTGGGACCGCACCGACTACCTCGCGGGGATGTGCTGCGAGGGCGCCTACGTGATGGCGGTCGAGAAGCTCGCCGGGATAGAGGTTCCGGAGCGCGCGGAGTACATCCGCGTGATGATGATGGAGCTCTCGCGCATCAACTCGCATTTCATGTTCCTGGGGGCGTTCGGGGCGGACGTGGGCTCGTTCGGCACGAGCTTCGTCTACGCCTGGCGCGAGCGGGAGCGCATCTACGACCTCTTCGAGGAGGTGGCGGGGGACCGCATGTTCCCCACCTACTTCCGCATCGGCGGGGTGACGATGGACCTGCCCGACAACTTCGAGTCGCGCTGCCGCTGGGTGCTGGGCTCGATCAAGCAGGGGCTCGATGACCTGGACGGGCTGCTGACGGGCAACGAAGTGTTCGTCGAGCGCTGCCAGGGGCTCACACCGGTCACGCCCGAGCAGGCGATCGCCTGGGGCTTCACGGGGCCGATGCTGCGCGCCACGGGCGTGCCCTGGGACATCCGCAAGGCGGAGCCCTACAGCGTCTACCCGAAGCTCGACTTCGAGATTCCCGTGGGGCGCCAGGGCGATGTCTTCGACCGCTTCCACGTGCGCCTGGCGGAGTGCTACCAGAGCGTCCGCATCGTTGAGCAGTGCCTCGAGGCGATACCGGAGGGGCGCGTGCTGGCGCCGAAGCTGCCCAAGACGCTGCGCATCAACGAAGGCGAGCTCTACATGCCCACCGAGGGCACGAAGGGCGAGTACGGCGTCTACATGATGGCGAGGGGCGGCGCCCAGCCCTACCGCGCGAAGCTGCGCTCGCCCTCCTTCTGCAACCTCTCGGCCCTGAGGGAGCTGGTGGTGGGGAGCTACCTGGCCGACGCCATCATCATCCTGGGGTCGCTCGACATCGTGCTGGGTGAGGTGGACAAGTGACGTTCGGCGAGGCGTTCTTCGGGCTGAGCTGGCTCGATGCGATCATCCGCATCGTCATCATCGTGCTGCTGATGACGCTCGTGGTCGTCTACCTGACCTACGGCGAGCGCAAGGTGGTGGCGCGCTTCCAGATGCGGCTGGGGCCGACGCGCACGGGTCCGCTGGGCCTGCTGCAGGGCTTCGCCGACGCGATCAAGCTGCTCATCAAAGAGGACCTGCGCCCGCGCAACGCCGACCGCTGGGTGTTCGAATTCGCCCCCTACCTGACGTTCATCCCCGTGTTCCTCGTACTGGTGGCCCTGCCCTTCGCGCGCGACTGGGGCGTGCGCAACCTGGCGCTGGGCATGTTCTTCGTGTTCGCGGTACTGGGGCTCAACATCGTGGGCGTGCTGATGGCCGGGCTGGGGTCGGGCAACAAGTACGCGCTGCTCGGGGGCGTGCGCGCCGCGGCGCAGATGATCAGCTACGAGATCCCGCTGGTGGTGGCCCTGCTGGCGGTGGCGATGGTGGCGGGCACGCTCGACCTGAACGCGATCGTGGGCATGCAGGAGAGCCGCCCCTTCATCCTCATCCAGCCGCTGGCCTTCCTCATCTTCTTCACGGCCCTGCTCTCGGAACTGCACCGCGCCCCCTTCGACATCCCCGTGGCCGAGTCCGAGATCGTGGGCGGCTACTTCGTCGAGTACTCGGGCATCCGCTGGAGCATGTTCCAGCTGGCCGAGTACGCCTCGCTCTGGGCCTTCAGCATCTTCGGGTCGGCCATCTTCCTGGGCGGCTGGCAGTTCCCCTTCGGCGATGACTGGGGCTGGGGCTGGCAGCTCGTCCTGACGCTCATCAAGAGCGCGGGCATGATCATGCTCATCTTCTGGGTGCGGACCACGCTGCCGCGCCTGCGCATGGACCAGCTCATGAGCTTCTGCTGGAAGGCGCTCATCGAGGTGAGCTTCGCGCTCCTGCTGGTGAACGGTCTCTTCCTCTTCTACGGCTGGCCGGAGCCGATCCTGGCGGCGGTCAACTGGGCGGGGGCGATCATCTTCCTGGGCGGCATCTACCTGCGAGCCGCCCGCAAGCCCTCCACGAAGAATCTCGTGGGGAGCTACAAGCACGCTGAGGTTCCCAACCCATGATCGGAATACTGAAAGGCCTCGCCACCACCTTCTCCACGTTCACCCGCCGTCCGGTCACCATCCAGTACCCGGACGAGAAGCATGCGCTGTCCGAGCGCCAGCGCAGCTTCCCCGTGCTGACGTGGGACTTCGACCACGACGAGCCGTTCTGCACGGGCTGCAACATCTGCGCGCGCAACTGCCCCGTGGACTGCATGACGACCGTGATGCAAGACAACCCGAAGCACCCCGAGGGCACGAGCGACCGCCGCAAGATCGTCGAGAAGTTCTGGATCGACTACGCGCGCTGCATGCGCTGCAACATCTGCATCGAGGTCTGCCCCTTCGAGGCGATCTCGATGGACAACACCTGGGAGGGGCACGAGCACTCCGCCTACGACCGTCGCGACCTGCACAAGGACATCGAGGACCTGCTGGAGGCGAGCAAGGCGGGCAGGCTCGACAACCCCTTCCGGCCGTTGGACAGCATCGAGGCGAATGCCGCCCTGGCCGAGGGCAAGGAAGCGCCCGCACCAGGATTCGCCGGTGGGCGCCCGGAGGCGCAGGCGGCGCAGGCCGAGCGCATCGCGCAGGGGCTCGGGGCCGCCATCCAGGAGCGCGAGCCGGAGGTGCGGCAGCAGGCGGCGACGGCCGCCGCCGGCGCCACCGCTGAGGACGACGAGGTCGCCACGCTCTCGCCGCGCAAGCTGCGGGCGCGCCGCATGAAGGCGGAGCGCGAGGCTCGCGCCGAGCGCGAGGCGGGCGAGGTGAGCGCCGAGACGATCGCCGCCCTGCGCCGCTTCGCCAGCGAGCTGTACACGGAGATCACGGGGGAGCCCGTACCACCTATCGGCACGCCCCCGCCCGCACCCGCCGCGGCGGCAGCACCGGCAGCCGCGCCCGCGGGCGACGCCGGCGACCCGAACTCACCGCGCAAGATCCGCGCGCGCCGCATGCGCGCCGAGCGCGCCGCGCGTGAGCACGTGGAGAAGAGCGAAGAGGTGCCGGCGGAGGTGCTGCAGGCGCTGAACGAGACAGAGAGCGCCCTCTACAAGGAGATCACGGGGAACGATCCCGCCCCCGCGGGAGCGGCCCCGGCAGCGGCTCCCGCCGCCGCCCCCGCGGCCGCCGCGGGAGCGCAAGGCGACCCGAACTCGCCGCGCAAGCTGCGAGCGCGCCGCATGAAGGCGGTGCGCACCGCGCGCGAGCACCTCGAGCGGGGCGAAGCCATCCCCGAGGACATCGCGGCGACCATTACCGAGCTCGGCGGTACCCTTCCGACCGCAAATGACAGCGGAGGGGGCGGGAGCGCGTGACCACCGAAGTCCTCTGGTGGATCTTCGCGGTCGCCATCGTGGCGGTCTCGGCCGGGGTCGTGTTCGCACGCACGGTCATCCACTCGGCCATCTTCCTCATCCTCAGCCTCGCGGGCGTGGGCGCGATGTACCTCTTCCTCACGATCGAGTTCATCGCGCTCGTGCAGTTCCTCATCTACGGCGGGGCGGTCACGGTGCTCATCCTGCTGGCGCTCATGCTGACGCGCATGGGGGTGGCGGGGGAACCCGAACCGACCACGGGCGTGCAGGCGCCCTTCGGGGCGCTGGTGGCGCTGGGGCTCATGGCCACGCTCATCGGCGTGGCCGTCTCCACGGCCTGGCCGGGAGACCTCGGTGACTCACCCGTGGCGGTCTCGATCGAGACCATCGGCGAGCAGCTGTTCCAGAACTACGGGGCGCCCTTCATGATCACCGGCGCGCTGCTGCTCGTGGCCTTCATCGGCGCGATCGTCATCGCCCGGCAGGAGGATGACGACTAGTGGTTCCCATGGAGAACTACCTGGTCCTCAGCGGGATCCTCTTCTCGCTCGGCGTCTACGGCGTGCTCGCGCGGCGCAACGCCGTGCTCGTGCTGATGAGCGTGGAGCTGATGCTGAACGCCGTCAGCCTGAACTTCGTGGCCTTCTCCGCCTACCTCGACCCGGACAAGGCGACGGGCATCATCTTCGCCGTCTTCGTCATCGCCGTGGCCGCCGCCGAGGTGGGCCTGGCCCTCGCCATCGTCATCCGGCTCTTCCGCAACCGTTCGACCGCCAACGTGGACGAGGTGGCCACGATGCGGTGGTAGGGGGCGCGTTGCATGGCTGAGCACGCCTGGATTCTGGCGGCCGTACCCGGCATCGCCTTCATCGTGATGGCGGCCACCGGCCGAAAGCTCCCGCGCCAGGGCGACTGGATGGCGATACTCTGCACGACGAGCATCTTCGCCCTCTTCTTCGCCGTGCTGGCGAACTTCCTGAACCTGGGCGAGGGCGCCTGGCCCGTCCTCAACAGCATCGAGTGGACGACCATCGGCGACTTCAACCTGCGCATGGGCATCGCCGTGGACCAGATCACGATCGTGATGCTGGCCGTCATCACCACGGTGGGGCTGATGGTGAACATCTTCTCCGTGGGCTACATGAAGGGCGAGCCGCGCTACTGGTGGTACTTCGCCGTCCTGCAGCTGTTCGTCGCCTCGATGCTGATGCTCGTGCTGGCCGACAACCTGCTGCTGCTCTACGTGGCCTGGGAGCTGGTCGGCCTGAGCTCGTTCCTCCTGATCGGGCACTACTGGGAGCGGCGCTCGGCGGTGGAGGCGGCCAAGAAGGCGTTCATCACGACGCGCGTGGGCGACGTCGGCCTCCTCATCGGCATCATCCTCTTCTGGGACGCGACCGGGACCTTCAACATCCTCGATATCACCCACCACGTGCAGGCGGGCGAGATCGGCGATACCCGCCTCTTCGTGACGATGATGTTCGTCCTCCTGGGGGCGATGGGGAAGAGCGCGCAGCTCCCCTTCCACGTGTGGCTGCCCGACGCCATGGAGGGCCCGACGCCGGTGAGCGCCCTCATCCACGCCGCCACGATGGTGGTGGCGGGCGTCTACCTGGTGGCGCGCATGCTGCCCATCTTCGAGCTGGCCGGCGATGCGCTCCTGGTCGTGACGATGGTGGGGCTCCTCACGGCGCTCTTCAGCGGGGTCGTGGCCTTCGCCCAAACCGACATCAAGAAGGTGCTGGCCTACTCCACCGTGAGCCAGCTGGGGTTCATGTTCGTGGCCCTGGGGGCGGGGTTCGTGGGCGCCGGAATGTTCCACCTGTTCACGCACGCCTTCTTCAAGGCGCTGCTCTTCCTGGGGGCGGGGTCCGTGATCATCGGGACGCACCACCACCAGGAGATGAGCCAGCTGGGCGGGCTCTGGCGGAAGATGCCGATCACGGCCGCCACCTTCCTCATCGGATCGCTCGCCCTGGCGGGACTCTTCCCGCTGGCGGGCTTCTGGAGCAAGGACGAGATCCTGCACGCCGTCGACTATGCCTGGGGCGGCTGGGCGTTCTTCCTGATCGCGATCGCCGCCATCATGACGGCCTTCTATACGACGCGGCTCTTCATCCGCACCTTCCTGGGCAAGCCGCGGGACGAGGAGATCGCGAGCCACGCGCGCGAGACCAGCCCCGTCATGACGCTGCCGCTCGTGTTCCTGGCCTTCATGTCGATCGTCGCGGGCTTCTTCGTCTTCCAGGGCTTCGGCAGCGCATTCGGCTTCCCCGGCGGCTTCAGCGAGTTCGTCTTCCTGCACCACCCGGAGGTGTTCCACGTCGACTGGGGTCTCGTGGGCCTCTCCACGGTGGTCTTCGTGATCGGAACCTTCGGGGGCGCGTGGCTCTACTGGAACGGCCGCCTGGACCGCTCCACGGTGCTCGCCGAGTGGCAGCCGAACGTCTACGAGATGGTGCAGCGCAAGTTCTACTTCGATGACCTGTACCAGTTCTTCATCGACCGCGTGGTGCTCGGCCTCAGCTACGTGGTGAGCTGGTTCGACCGTTTCGCCGTGAACGACACGGGCGTCGACGGCTCGGCCAGCATGACGCACTACACGGGCTTCCTGCTGAAGCACCTGCAGACGGGGCGCGTGCCCAACTACGCGATGGCGATCGCGGTGGGCGTGGTCGCGCTCACGCTCATCAGCCTGGCGGTCGGGAGCTAACGCATGGACGAAGCCCAGGGCTACGTGCTGCTGACCGCGCTCGCGCTGCCCCTGCTGGCGGCCGCGGCGCTGCTCTTCGTGCCGGGCTCGCAGCGCATGGCGGCGCGCTACTTCTCGGCGGTCATCGGCGCGATCCTGCTGGGGCTCTCCATCTACGTCTTCGTCGCCTACCAGGCGAACGGCGAGATCCTGCAGATGCAGTTGCAGTGGGCCTGGATCGAGAACGTCGGCTTCCTCGGCGAGAACGGCATCTCCCTGCACCTGGGCGTGGACGGCATCTCCTCGCTGCTGACGCTGCTCACGGGCGTGGTGGCCTTCGCGGGCACGCTCGTCGCCTGGAAGCTGGAGTACCGCTCCAAGGACTTCTTCATCCTCTTCTGGATCCTGATCGCGGGCGTCTACGGCACGTTCTTCGCGCTGGACCTGTTCTTCTTCTTCTTCTTCTACGAGCTGGCGGTGGTGCCGCTCTACATGCTCATCGGCATCTGGGGCTCGACGCGCAAGGAGTACGGCGCGATGAAGCTCACGCTGATGCTGGTGGGCGGCTCGGTGGGCATCTGGATCGGCATCTTCGCGGTCGTGCACGAAGCGAGCGCGGGCCCGGGCATGGCCACCTTCGACCTGCCCACGCTCTGGGAGGCGGGACGCAACGGCGCCCTCGACCCGACCTTCCAGAAGATCATCTTCCCCTTCTTCGCCGTTGGCTGCGGCGTGCTGGCCGGTCTCTGGCCATTCCACACGTGGTCGCCCGACGGCCATATGTCGGCGCCCACGTCGGTCTCGATGGTGCACGCGGGCGTGCTGATGAAGCTGGGCGCCTTCGGCATCATCCGCCTGGGCATCCAGATCCTGCCGGAGGGCGCGGAGTTCTGGATGCCGGCCCTGCTGGTGCTGGGCACCATCGGCGCGCTCTACGGCGCGATCGCGGCCCTCACGCAACGGGACTTCAAGCTGATCAGCGGTTACAGCTCCGTGAGCCACATGGGCTACGTGCTCATCGGCCTGGCCACCCTGCACGAGGTGGGCGTGAGCGGCGCCGCCCTGCAGATGTTCAGCCACGGCGTGATGACGGCCCTCGTCTTCCTCCTCATCGGGGCGCTCTACGACCAGGCCCACACGCGCGACCTGAGCGACTTCGGGGGTGTCGCGAAGGTGATGCCGTTGTGGGTGATCGCCTACGTGATGGCGGGCCTCGCGAACGTGGGCCTGCCCGGGCTCTCGGGCTTCACGGCGGAGTTCCACATCTTCGTGGGCGCCTTCAAGACGTATCCGGTGTTTGGCGGGCTCGCCATCCTGGCGGCGGCGATCACGGCGGCCTACATGCTGCGCATGTTCGGCGTCGTCTTCTTCGGCCCGCTCAACCCGCGCTGGCGCGATCTGAAGGACCTCTCGCCCATTGAAGCGATCTCGGCGGCACTGCTGATCGCCTCGATGCTGGCGATGGGTCTCTGGTGGTCGCCGTTTACGGACCGGCTCGCCAACACGGTCGTGAACCTGCCGGGGGTGACGAGCTGATGCGCGACTTCACCCTCTTCATCCCCGAGTACATCGCCGTGGCGTCCGCCGTCGGCATCCTCGCCGCGGAGCTGATCTGGCCGAAGATCCGCAAGGACTACCTCGCCTACGCGACGGCGGCGGGCGCGCTGGCGTGGCTGATCTCGGCCATCCCCTACATCGGCGACACGGCCGGCGACTTCGAGGGGCTCCTCCTCACCGACGACTTCACGACCTACTTCCGCATCCTCGCGGCGGGGATCGTGATGGCGATCTCGCTCTTCTCGGCGCACTACATGCGCGACCGCACGAGCACCGCGGGCGAGTACTACGGCCTCTTGCTGGTGGCCGGCACGGGCATGGTCCTGATGGCGGCCTCGCGCGAGTTGCTGACGGCCTACATCTCGCTGGAGTTGCTGAGCTTCTCGCTCTACATCCTGGTGGGCTACCTGAAGCGCGACCGGCTGAGCAACGAGGCCAGCCTGAAGTACATCCTGCTGGGCGCCTTCTCCAGCGCCATGCTCCTCTACGGCATCAGCCTCATCTACGGCATCACGGGCACGACCAGCTACGAGGGCATCGCCGAGGGGCTGGCCGCGCGCGGCAGCGGCACCGACGCGGCCGCGGTCGTGGGCATCATGCTGATCGTGGCGGGCGTGGGCTTCAAGGTCTCGGCGGCGCCCTTCCATATGTGGGCGCCGGACGCCTACCAGGGCGCGCCCCTGCCGATCACGGCCTTCCTCTCGACCGCCTCCAAGGCAGCGGGCTTCGCCCTCATCCTGCGGCTCTTCACGGGCGCGCTGGTGGTGGATGCGGTGGAGTGGCGAGCGGCGATCGCGGCGCTGGCGGCGATCACGATGACGGCGGGCAACCTCCTCGCCATCCAGCAGACGAACCTGAAGCGACTGGTCGCCTACAGCTCGATCGGGCAGGTGGGCTACATGCTCGTCGCCATCGCCGCCATCGGCTACGGCGACGCGGCCACGGTGGAGAACGCCTCGAGCGCGCTGCTGCTGCACATCGTCGGCTACACGGTCTCGACGCTGGCGCTGTTCGCGGCGCTCACGGCGCTCTACAACCGCACGGGCGACGACAGCATCGCGGGGCTGCGGGGGCTGGCCGAGACACAGCCCTTCCTGGCGCTCGTGATCACGGCCTCGCTCTTCTCGTTCGCGGGGCTGCCCTTCTTCGCGGGCTTCACAACGAAGCTGCTGATGTTCCAGGCGAGCACGACGGGCGGGCTGTTGTGGCTGGTGGGCCTGGGGGCGGCGAACAGCTTCCTGAGCCTCTACTACTACCTGATGATCATGCGCCAGATGTACCTGTTCGACCCGCCCGAGGGGCAGACGCGGTTCCGGCCCACGCCCCTGCTGGGCGCCCTCGCGGGCCTGCTGCTGCTGGGGGTCGTGTTCGTCGGCGTGTACCCGCAGCCCGTCTTCGAGGCTACCGAACAGGCGGCCGCAGCCCTCTTCGAGGTAAGCGCCTCCGGCCTCGTGCAGCTCCGGTAGCCTCCCACCTGATGCCAGCGGACCTGGAAGCAATCGTGGCGGCGGCGCGGCGGCCAGCGGGCATCCCTATCTCGCGCCACTACTCCACAGAACGGGAAGGACAAGAGGACAGACCAAGTCACGACGAGATCCGCCAGGGCCTGCGAGAGGGGGCGCTCGCTATCGCCTCCGACGATCTGGGCGCAAGGGACAACCGGGGCGGAGTCTGCGAAGTGGTCTGCCGGTCCTGGGGCGGAAGGCGCATGGCCGTGCGCATAAACTACGAGAAGTCGCCTATGCTGGTTGTCACGGCGTACTGGATGTCGAGAGATGGCTGAGATCAAGCAGATCGCCACCAGGATCGCACCCGTCACGGTGTACCGGGAAGGGACCTCCGTGTGGGAGGAGCAGTTCCCGGTCGTCGTCTACGCGGACGGGGAGATGGCTCTGGCAGGGGAGACCGCACTCAAGGTGGAAGAGCGCCAGAAGCACTACCTGAACCTCGCCGAGCGCGGCGAGCTCCCCGAGCCAACCGCGCGTGTCGAGCGGGCAGCCGAGGCGCCGCCGTCGGGACCACCCCGCGTCATCGGGACGCGCATGAAGCCCGTCCCCGTCTACGAGGAGGGCGACCGCCTCTGGGAAGAGGAGTTCCCAGCCACCGTCTATGACGACGGCTATTTTGGCTTTGACCCCGCCCAGGTCCACCAGATCGAGGAGCGCCGCGCCCACTACGCGGAGCTTGCCGACCAGGGTGACCTCCCCGAACCGACCGGTCACACTCGCCCGGAGCCACCGGCGCCGAAGGCGCCCTACGTCATCGCGACCCGCACGCAGTCCGTCCCCGTCTACCAGGAGGGCAACCGACTCTGGCAGGAGGAGTTCCCCGTACTGGTGTACGACGACGGTGAGATCGGCCTGGAGGATGCGATCATCCCCAAGTGGGAGGAGCGCCACCAGTACTACCTGGAACTCGCGGAGCGCGGCGAGTTGCCCGAACCCTCCGAGACATCGGAGAAGGGCTCGCACGAGGCGGCGGGCGGCTAGCTCTCCGCCATCTCCCCGAGACTGATGGTGTCGTCGCCCGCTTCGGCGTCGCCGTAGACGCCCGCGGGGACGCCCTTCCAGACCGTCACGATGAAGTCCTCGCGGAAGGGGTCGGCGGTCATCGCGAGTCGCTCGTCGATGGCGTCGATCAATTCGCGGACGCGGTCGTCGCTGGCGTCGGGTGTGGTGCAGAGGGTGGCGTGGATGTTGGGGGCCTGGATGTGCAGGTCCACGCGCCCGACGATCTCGCCGTCATTGAGCACCGTATAGGCCTCGGAGTGGGCGGTTCGCACCTCGCGCTCGAAGCTGATCACGTTCCACGCTCCCTGTATGTATTGCGCTCCACTGCTTCGCGCTCGCCCGGATTTTCCAGACGCTCGACTGCTTCGCGCTCGCCCGAATTTTCCAGACGCTCGACTGCTTCGCGCTCGCTCAGATTTTCCAGACGCTCGACTGCTTCGCGCTCGCTCAGATTTTCCAGACGCTCGACTGCTTCGCGCTCGCTCAGATTTTCCAGACGCTCGACTGCTTCGCGCTCGCTCAGATTTTCCAGACGCTCGACTGCTTCGCGCTCGCTCAGATTTTCCAGACGCTCGACTGCTTCGCGCTCGCTCATCTTCTCAGGCCGCCCGCTTATGCGGGGCGCACGTGCCCCGCACCGAGAACCATCCACTTGTAGCTCGTGAGCTCCACCAGCCCCATGGGGCCGCGAGCGTGCATCTTCTGCGTGGAGATGCCGATCTCCGCGCCCAGCCCGAACTGCGCGCCGTCGGTGTACTGCGTGCTCGCGTTCACGTAGACGACGGCGGCATCGACCTCGGCGGTGAAGCGCATGGCGTTCTCGTAGCTGTCGGTGACGATCGCCTCGCTGTGCTTGCTGCCGTGCGCCTCAATGTGCGCCAGCGCCTCGTCCATGGAAGCGACCACGCGTACGCCCGCGCGCAGGGCCAGATGCTCGGTGTCCCAGACGTCCGGCCCCGCGGGCTCGACGGTCAGGCGGGGAACCTCCAGCCGGGCCAGCAGGTCGAGGGCGCGGTCGTCGCCCAACACGGTCACAGTGCCCGCCCAGCGCTCCCCGAGGGAGCGCAGGAGCGCAGGAGCGACGGCCTCGTGCACGAGCAGCGTGTCGAGGGCGTTGCAGATGCTGTAGCGGCGCGTCTTGGCGTTATCGACCACTTCGAGCGCCATCGCGAGGTCGGCCTCGGAGTCGACGTAGGTGTGGGAGACGGCCTCGCCGTGCGCGACCACGGGCATGGTCGCCGCCTGGCGCACGTGGTTGATGAGTCCGGCGCCGCCGCGCGGCACCATCAAGTCGACGACATCGTGCATGCCCAGGAGTTCATCGATGTGGGCGCGGTCGGGGTCGCGGATGACCTGCACGGACTCGGCGGGAAGCTCCGACCCTGCGAGCGCTTCCCGGAGCAGATCGCCGAGGACGGCGTTGCTGTGGACCGCCTCCTTCCCGCCCCGGAGAACGGCGGCGTTGCCGCTCTTGAGACAGAGGGTAGCGATGTCGATGGTGACGTTCGGCCGCGACTCGTAAATGCAGGCGACGACGCCCAGGGGCACGCGCTTGCGCGAGATCTGCAGGCCGTTGGGGAGGCTACGCGCGTCGATCGTCACACCCACCGGGTCGGGCAGAGTGGCGATGTTGCGCGTATCGGCGGCCATGCCGCGGATGCGCGCGGGGGTCAGGGTGAGGCGCTCGAGGAAGTAGTCATCCAGGTCCGTCTCGCGGCCGGCGGCCAGATCCTTCGCGTTCTCGGCGAGGATGCCGTCCTCGCGCTCCACCAGGAGGTTGGCGATGCGCTCAAGCGCATCGTTCTTGGCGCCGGTGGAGGCGAGCCCGAGGCGCCGGGAGGCAATGCGCGCAGCCTCCGCCTGTTCGCGGACTCGCGATGCGGTCGTGGTCATGGCCTCAGTGTAGCCGCTTCCTGTTGTCTGTACGGTCGCGGCGCGCGAGCCTACGCTTAAGACGGCCAGGGACTCCTTGGGAGCCCGAAGCCAGGGCGCCATGCTGCTCGCAATCGACATCGGCAACACATCCGTCCACATCGGACTCTTCTCCGGGGACGACCTTGCCGCGACGTGGCGGGTGGGGGTCGAAGCAGAACGTTCGGCCGACGAGTACGGCATCCTCATGCTCAACCTGCTCGCCACGAGCGACCTGACGGCGGAATCGGTCGACGCCTGCATCATCGGTTGCGCCGTGCCGCCCCTCCTCCCCACCTTCCAGCGCGTCTGCGCGCGCTACTTCGGTGTGGACGCGATGGTCGTGGGCCACGGCCTGCGCTCGGGCGTGCGCATCCTCTACGACAACCCCCGGCAGGTAGGCGCCGACCGCATCGTCGATGCGGTGGCGGCGATCGACCTGTACGGGGCGCCCGCCATCGTCGTCGATTTCGGCACGGCCACCGTCTTCGATGCGATCAACGCCGACGGGGATTACCTCGGCGGGGCGATCGCACCGGGCATCGGCATCGCCAGCGAGACGCTCTTCAGCCGGGCGGCGATGCTCTCGCGCGTGCAGCTCGAACGTCCGCCCGCGGCCATCGGCCGCAACACCACCCACGCCCTGCAGTCGGGAATCCTGCTGGGCTACGTGGGGCTCGTGGAGGGCATGGTGGCGCGCTTCCAGGAGGAGCTGGGAGGCGGCGCGACCGTCATCGGCACGGGTGGCTGGGCGAGCGAGATCGCGGCCGAGACCGACGTTCTCGACACCGTCGACCACGACCTCACACTGCAGGGGCTGCACCTCATCCATGTCCGCAACGCTGGCTGAGCTCTCAAGTCCGTACCGCGAACGCTCGCTCGCAGGGCGCGCCATCGCCCTCGGCGTCACCGGCAGCATCTCCGCCTACAAGGCCGCGGACCTCGCCAGCAAGCTGCGCCAGGCCGGCGCCAGCGTCGAGGTGCTGATGACGGAGGCGGCCACGCGCTTCATCGCACCGCTCACGTTCCAGTCGCTCACGGGCCGGGAAGCGATCGTCGACATGTTCACGACGGAGGAGGCGGAGGCCCACGTCGAGGTGGCTCGCCGCATCGACGCGTTCGTGATTGCCCCAGCCACGGCCGACTGCCTGGCGCGCCTCGCCTACGGCGGCGGCGGCGACATGGTGACGCTGACGGCGCTCGCGACGACCGCGCCGATCGTGGTCGCCCCCGCGATGGACTCGCAGATGTGGGAAAACGGAGCGGTGACGGCGAACGTCGAGGCCCTGCGCGAACGCGGCGTGGAAGTGGTGGGGCCGGAGGAAGGCCGCCTCGCGAGCGGGCGCAGGGGCGCAGGGCGCCTGGCCGAGACGCGCGCGATCCTCGGGGCGGTGCGAGCCGCCATCGGTCGCCGCCACGGGGACCTGTGCGGCCGCTCGATCATCGTGACCGCGGGGGGCACGCAGGAACCGCTCGACCCCGTCCGCTACATCGGCAACCGCTCGAGCGGGCGCATGGGCTTTTCGATCGCCGCGGCGGCGCGCGACCGGGGGGCGCGCGTCTCGCTGGTCACGGGGCCGTCGCCGCTGACCACGCCCTACAGCGTCGAGCGCGTCAACGTGAAGACGGTCGAGGAGATGCTGGAGGCGCTGGAGCCCCTTACGGAGCGCTGCGACGCGCTCCTGATGGCGGCCGCGCCCGCCGACTTCCGGCCCCTTCAGGCCGCCGGCCAGAAGATCAAGAAGGCCAGCCTGACCGAGGAGGAGATGACGCTCGCGCTGACGGAGACGCCCGACATCATCTCCACGCTCCCCGGGGGCGGCATACGCGTCGCCTTCGCCGCCGAGACTGAGAACCTGCAGGCGAACGCGACCGCCAAACTGACCGCGAAGCGCGCCCACTTCATCGTCGCGAACGACGTGACGGCGGCCGGGAGCGGCTTCGGGACGGAGACGAACGAGGTCACCATCTTCCACCGCGACGGCGAGGCGGAGCGCCTTCCGCTCCTGAGCAAGTACGCGGTCGCGCACGCCATCCTCGATCGGGTGACGGCGCTGCTGCCATAGCGCCGAAGGCGCCTACAGCGACGCTACTAGCAGCCTTCGGCCCTTTACTAGCAGCCTCGCGTGAGCAAAGGCCCTTCGGAGTTGCAGCTCACTAGGGACAGTCTGAACAACTCGCCAGAGCGAGTGAGCAGATGCGATCATGGGGCGCGAACCGGAGAGGGAGGGCGCCCCCATGCATCAGCCGACGTTCGCCAGCGTGGAGTTCGAGCAGAAGAAGCGGAAGACCCGCCGTGAGTTGTTCCTCGAACGCATCGACAGCCTCGTGCCCTGGGAGGAACTGGAGGCGCGCATCGAGCCTCACTACCCGAAGGCGGGACGGGGACGGCGGCCCTACCCGCTGGCGGTGATGCTGCGCAGCCACTGCGTCCAGCTCTGCTACAACCTCAGCGACCCCGCCATGGAGGACCTCCTCTACGAAGCCGAGTCGGTGCGCCGCTTCTGCGGTCTCACCCTGACCGAGGCCATTCCCGACGAGAGCACCATCCTCCACTTCCGCCACCTGCTGGAGCGCCACGACCTGGGGACGAAGCTGTTCGAGACAATCAACGCCCACCTCGCGAAGCGCGGCCTGCGCCTGCGCGCGGGCACGATCGTGGACGCCAGCATCATCGCGGCGCCCTCCTCGAGGAAGAACCGCCAGCGCGCGCGACCCGGAGATGCACCAGACGAAGAAGGGGAACGAGTGGCACTGCGGGATGAAGCTGCACATCGGCGTGGACGCCGACAGCGGGCTGGTGCACAGCATGAGGGCGACGGCGGCGAACGTGGCCGACGTGACGGCGGCCGGGAGCGGCTTCGGGACGGAGACGAACGAGGTCACCATCTTCCACCGCGACGGCGAGGCGGAGCGCCTTCCGCTCCTGAGCAAGTACGCGGTCGCGCACGCCATCCTCGATCGGGTGACGGCGCTGCTGCCATAGCGCCGAAGGCGCCTACAGCGACGCTACTAGCAGCCTTCGGCCCTTTACTAGCAGCCTCACGTGAGCAAAGGCCCTTCGGAGTTGCAGCTCACTAGCAGCCTTCGCTCCTCAACTAGCAGCCTCGCGCGAGCCTGACCGTAACCGAGGACGATGTGGACCGTGCAGTCAGAGTGGCGGTCGAGCACTCCCATGAGAGCATCCGCATGGCGTATCGCAACGCGACGGCAAGCCCCCAACCCCAAGCCCTCTTCGAAACGGTTCTTCTCGCATCCGCACTGGCTCCGGCAGATGAACTCGGGTACTTCGCGCCCGCCGATGTCCGGGATCCCCTGGGCCGACTCACGGGGCGGTCCTACGACTACCCGCAGTTCGTCCGCCACCTGAAGCAGTTCACCTCTCCCGAGCGGGGCGAGGTACTTGAAGTGATCGGCCAGAGCCGCAAGTGGCGCTACCGCTTCGCGGACCCGCTGTTGCGGCCGTACGTCGTTCTCAGCGCGCTCGCGGACGGGACACTCGACTTTCCTACGCTGTATGAGCTGGACCCGCAGGATGAGGAGGGGGACGACGATGGGCAGGGGCGGTTGCTGTAGCAGCCGCCGTTCCCCGTGCGACGCCATTGACGTAAGCTCGAAGGCAATGACGCACTCTTCGGACGGCATGCAGCGACGCTGCACCTGTATGGCGGGGTCCCGCCGCTAGCGGGCCCCGACAGCAGCCAGCCTCGCCCAGCCCCGAGAGGTAGCGAAGCACATGTCCCTCCTCAGCGAGATCCGCGACGACATCCGCGCGACGATGGAGCGCGACCCCGCCGCCACGAGCGCGCTCGAGGTCGTCCTCTTCTACCCGGGCTTCCATGCGCGCCTGGCGCACCGGCTGGCCCACGCCCTCCACCGGCGCGGCCTGCCCCTCGTACCGCGCGGCATCATGCACGTCGTGCGCTTCATCACCGGCATCGAGATTCACCCCGGCGCCACCATCGGTCTCCGCTTCGTGATCGACCATGGCATGGGCATCGTCATCGGTGAGACCACCGAGATCGGGCCCGACGTGACGCTCTACCAGGGGGTCACGCTGGGCGGCACGAGCACACGCCGCACGAAGCGCCACCCCACCCTGGTCGGCAGCAACGTGGTGGGGGCGGGGGCGAAGGTCATCGGGGCCGTCGAGATCGGCGAGAACGCCCGCATCGGCGCCGGTTCGGTCGTCATCACGAACGTCCCGGCGATGGCCACGGTCGTGGGCGTGCCCGGGCACATCGTCGCCTTCCACGACGACTCCAACGGCGTGATGCAGCGCCTGCCCGACCCCGAATGGGAACGCCTCAACCAGCTCGACGAGCGGGTCGACGAGCTGCGCGAGCTGCTCGCCCACCTCGAGGAGCACGTGGGCGGGCTGCATGACGACCACCACGCCGCCGAGGAGCCCTCGGAGGCGAAGGCCCCTCACGCCTGACGATGCTGAAACTGCGCGACACCCTCACCGGCGAGAAACGGGAGCTCGTGCCCATCGCGGACGAGGTGCGCCTCTACGTCTGCGGGATCACGCCCTACAGCGAGGCCCACCTGGGGCACGCGCTCTTCTCCATCGTGTTCGACGTGCTGCGCCGCTACCTGGAGTGGCGCGGCTACAGCGTGCGCCACATCCAGAACTTCACCGACATCGACGACAAGCTGATCGAGCGCGCCAACGAGTCGGGCGCGACCGTGGCCGAGCTGGCGGAGCGCCATTCCGAGGCCTACATGGCCCAGCTCACGCTCCTGAACGTCCTGCCCGCGACGGAGTACCCGCGCGCGACGGAGGAGATCCCGAACATCGTCCGCTTCATCGAGGGGCTGGTGGCGAAGGGGGCGGCCTACGAGTCTGGCGGTGACGTCTACTACCGGGTCCGCGAGAAGGCGGACTACGGGAAGCTCTCGAAGCGAGACGTGAACGACCTTCGCAGTGGTGCGCGCGTGGACCTGAGCGAGCTGAAGGACGACCCCGTCGACTTCGCCCTCTGGAAAGGGGCGAAGCCGGGCGAGCCGCACTGGGACAGCCCCTGGGGGCCGGGGCGGCCGGGCTGGCACATCGAGTGCTCGGCCATGGCGATGAACGCCCTGGGCGAGCAGATCGACATCCACGGCGGTGGCGCGGACCTGATCTTTCCCCACCACGAGAACGAGATCGCGCAGAGCGAGTCGTTCACGGGCAAGGCGCCCTTCGCCAACTTCTGGATGCACAACGCCCTCCTCATGCTGGGGGAGAAGAAGATGTCGAAGTCGCTCGGGAACCTCGTCGGCATCGACGACGTGCTCGACGAGTACGGGGCGGACGCGCTGCGGATGTTCATCCTTACGAGTCACTACCGCAGTCCCCTCACCTACAGCGACGAGGCGCTCGACTCCGCCCGCGCGGGTGCCGAGCGCCTGCGACAGGCAGCCTTCTCCAAGGGAACGGGCAGTGCCGGAGTCGAGACGCTCGACCCAGCGGATACGGTGGCGCGATTCACCGAAGCCATGGACGACGACCTGAACACGCCTCGCGCGCTCGCCGCGCTCTTCCACCTCGCCCGATCTATCAACCACACGCACGATGCGGGAGGCGACGCCAGCGCCGCGCAAGCGACGCTGCGCGAGCTGGCGGGCGTGCTCGGCTTCACCCTGCACGAGCCGCCGCACCGCGACGAGAACGCAGCGCCCTTCGTCGACCTGCTGGTGGAACTGCGCTCGGATCTGCGCACGGCGAAGCAGTGGGCGCTCGCCGACAGGGTCCGCGACGGGCTCGTGGAGCTGGGAGTCGAGCTGCATGACGGCCCCGAGGGCACGGAGTGGTCGTTCCGATGAGCGAGCGCGAAGCAGTCGAGCGAACGAGCGGAGCGAGCTGAAATGAGCGAGCGCGAAGCAGTCGAGCGAACGAGCGGAGCGAGCTGATATGAGCGCGGGCTCAGGGGAAGGCCGCGGACTGCGCGACTACCTGCGCCAGAAGGCCAGCGCCATGCGGGCGGCGGCCGCGGCCAAGCCACGGCCCGAGCAGTGGCGCGAGACGGTCTCGGCCACGTGCGTGGCGGACGACGCCACGGGCGTGCGCAAGCTCCGCATGCGCGACTGGGAGATCATCGGCGACTCGGGCCCCGACTTCGGCGGCTGGGGCCTTGGGCCGAGTTCGCCCGAGCTGCTCTGCGGGGTCATCAGCACCTGCCTCACGCACACCTACCTCATCGCCGCCGCCACCCTCGACATCCCCCTCGATCGGGTGGAGGTCACGGTCAGCTCGACGAACAACGACGCGCACTTTCTCGGCATCGCCACCGACGACCCGGCCGTCCCGTTCGACCTGACGGCGCGGGTCGCGCTGGAGGCGCTGGATGCGAGCGCGGAGCAGGTCGCCACGCTCCACACGTACGCCTCCGAACGCTGCCCCCTCTCGAAGCTGGTCCGCGAACCGAACACGGTCACGCTCGTCACGGAGTAGGGCGGATGGCGATGCTCGCCTTCGTCGACGAGTCCGGCGACACGGGGTTCAAGTTGGATCGTGGTTCGAGCCCCACCTTCGCGGTGGCGATGGTGATATTCGCGGATCGAGACGAAGCACAGAGGTGCGACGACCGCATAGCGACTCTCCGCGAGGAGCTCTCGCTCCAGGCCAGCCACGAGTTTCACTTCAGCCACAACGCCCCGCGCATACGAGAGCCGTTTCTGAATGCTGTGCTGCCCTTCGCCTTTCGAGTCCACGTACTCGTAGCCGACAAGGCCCAGCTCCTCACCCAAGGGCTGAGTGGGCCGGCAGCGAACCTATACGAGATTGCGACCGACCTGCTCTTCGCAGACGCTAGCCCCTACCTGAGTGACGCCATCGTGACCCTGGACACAAAGGGCGGTCGACACACACAGCGACGACTGGCAGCATCCCTCAGACAGCGCCTGAACGAAGGTTTGTCGCGTTCGAGCCACCGGGTGAAGTTCGAGAGGTCTTCAGGCAACAACGTCTTGCAGCTCGCCGACTACGTCGTGGGCCTCGCTGCCCGGCGGAACGCCAGGAATCGTGACGGCGTGGAACTCTACAACCAGCACCTTGTGCAGAAGGAAGCTACTTGGCGCGTATGGCCGTAACGTGAAACGGGCCAGCTCCTATCCCGTGTTTGCGGGAAAGCCCCCACTCAAGGGGACAGTTCGGAGCTGACCCTGTCCGCCACAATCGTCGACTGGCGGGCCCCACCATGTCAAGGAGGATGCGGCTTCGGCGCTAGCGCAGCTCGCTGATCTGGCGGCGGCGGACGAGGTCCCAGTCGATCTCGTAGCCGAGGCCGGGCTCCTCGGGGGCGTGCACGAGGCCGTTGGCGTCGACCTCGATATCGTTCACGAGTCCGTACTTCTGGGCGGCGTCGGGCAGGAGCACCTCGAAGTACTCGCAGTTGTTGACGGCCATGATGACGTGCAGGTTGGCCACGTTGTTGAGCGAGTTGCCCCCGTGGTGGATTTCGCACCTCATGCGGAAGGCGTCGGCGAGGTTCGCGATCTTGTGGAGGGCGGTGATGCCGCCGGAGACGGCGACGTCGCCGCGCAGGATGTCGGTGGCCTGCTGCTGCACCCACTGCTGGAGTCCGTAGAAGCTGGCGGGGGCGAACTCCGTGGCGAGGATGGGGATGTCCAGCTTCTGGCGAAGCTTCACGTAGCCGTAGATGTCCTCCTCCTCGAGCGGGTCCTCGAACCAGTAGTAGTCCAGGTCCTCGATGGCGCGACCCACGCGAACGGCGTCCTCGTAGGTGTAGGCCCAGACGGAGTCGAGCATCAGCCGCATGTCGGGACCGACGGCCTCGCGGGCGGCTGTGCAGATGTCGATGTCGACGAGCGGGCGCGTATCGGGGTGGATCTTGTAGGCGGTCCAGCCGCGATCCTGGAAGGACTTCGCCTCCTCGGCGTAGGCCTCGGGCGAGGGGAGGGAGGCGGAGCTCGCGTAGGCGGGCACGGAGCTGCGGCAGGAGCCGAGGAGGCGGTGCACGGGCAGGCCCGCGATCTTCCCCGCAAGGTCCCAGAGGGCGACGTCGACGGCGCCGATGGCGCGGAAGGAGGCGCCCCGCCGGCGCTTCCACATTGCGTGCCAGAAGCGGCCGATGTCGAGCGGGTTCTCGCCCATGATGATGGGCTTGAGGAGAGTCAGCACCGCCTCCGCGTCCATGGTCGCGTCGCGGCTGGCGGAGCCGAGGAAGGAGTGCCCCTCGAGGCCTTCGTCGGTACGGATGGTGAGCACGCCCATCTGGCGCTCACCGCCGTAGGCGATGGACGAGCCCGGATAGGCGCCGTGAGGCACATCCCAGCCGAAGGTCGTCAGGAACACGTCGTCGATTTTCATATCAGCTCGCTCCGCTCGGTCGCTTCGACTGCTATTCGCGCTCGCTCCATCAGCTCGCTCCGCTCGGTCGCTTCGACTGCTATTCGCGCTCGCTCCATCAGCTCGCTCCGCTCGGTCGCTTCGACTGCTATTCGCGCTCGCTCCATCAGCTCGCTCCACTCGGTCGCTTCGACTGCTATTCGCGCTCGCTCCATCAGCTCGCTCCGCTCGGTCGCTTCGACTGCTATTCGCGCTCGCTCCATCAGCTCGCTCCGCTCGGTCGCTTCAACTGCTATTCGCGCTCGCTCCATCAGCTCGCTCCGCTCGGTCGCTTCGACTGCTATTCGCGCTCGCTCCATCAGCTCGCTCCGCTCGGTCGCTTCGACTGCTATTCGCGCTCGCTCCATCAGCTCGCTCCGCTCGGTCGCTCGTCTGCTTCGCGCTCGCTCCATCAGCTCGCTCCGTCAGTTCGCGTTTTGGACTGCCCGCATCGTACGCCGGCCCGATGCGGAAACCCGAACCCTCACCCGCAATGTGTAGGCTTGGCGCAGGCACCCGGGGAGGCAATCGCATGGGACCAATGCAGGCATTCCGGAAACTGGTGGCGATCTACCTGGGCGTCGTAGGCGTGGGCACGGCCGCACAGTTCGTGCTCCAGAGCTTCTATGACTCTGTCGACGCGTCGAGCGACGGCTGGCGAGTGATCTCCTGGCTGATAGCCGTCGCACTGGTGTTGATGCTGGCGACGGTCATCCACGAGAACCGGGCCGCGGGCCACGACGGGGGCGCCCCCGTGACGCGGTCATGGCTCACGGCCAAGGCCAGCCTCTACGCCACCGTCTTCGTCACGCTCCTCTTCTTCTGGAACTGGTTCGCGTGGGAATGGGGGCGTGGCGACGCAGCGCACGATGTGCAGTTCTGGCGGCTCATCGACCCAGCCGTGGCGGTCCTTGCCATCTCGACGTCACTGCGCGCGTGGCGCGCGGGTCCCGCCGGGGACTAGCCGTCGGATCTCCCGATCAGGTGTCGCTGCGGAGCGACTCGGGGAGGTGGCCGAGCCTGGGAGCGTGGCGGATGGCCGTGTAGCGGGGCGGTCCCCCGGGGTGGCGCCCGCGCGGCCAGACGAGCAGCTCGACGATCGCGGCGTTGGGCAGGTCGAACTCGTGGAACCAGGGGCTGGCGGCCGGGATGCCCATCGCCCAGCGCAGGATGGCGTCGCCGGCGCCGGAGTGGGACACGACGGCGATGGCCTCGCCCTCGTGCGGCGTCACGAGATCGTCGCAGGCGGCCGCGACGCGCTCGGCGAAGGCCTGCAGCGTCTCGCCACCGGGGGTGCCGGTGTCTTCGGGGCGCCAGGCCCAATCGCCTGCCTGAACCTCCTCCTCGGGGTCCCAGCCGGCGAACTCGAACTCGGCGAGCCGCTCATCGAGCTGAACCTCGAGCCCGGTGAGGCGCGCCATCGGCTCCGCCGTCTCGCGGGCACGGCGCATGGGGCTCGCATAGACGGCGGCCAGCGACGCGTTCGCAAGCCCAGTTGCGACGGCCTGGGCCTGCTGCCGCCCGAGCGGGGAGAGGGGCGTGTCGTGGCCGTAGGAGCCGTCGTCGGCGCGCGCCTGTCCGTGGCGCACCAGGTAGAGGCGGACAGGGTCGTTCACGGTCGGGCCACCTCACAACGCCTGCCGCATCGCCCCCGCAGAGTCCACGACGTAGATGAACGGGCGTGGGGTCTCTTCAAAGCGTTGCACCATCTCATCCAGCGTGCGGGCGAGCAGCTTGAGGTACTCCCACCGCGTCAGGTTCTTCTTCTGCGCAAGGATGAAGCAGCCGACACCATGACGCTGAAGGGCTGTCCGCTCTCCGAAGCGGGACCGGATGCGCTTGTCACGAGATATCACGAGCCAACCTTCCCGGCCGGCAGCTTCTAGCCACTTCTCGTCCCTAACATCGTCGTCGAAGAAGTCCTCAAGCCAAGCCACCTCATCCTCGCGTACGAGCTTGAGCGCTTCGGCAACGCTCTTCGGGATGGAGCGGTCGACGAAGATCACGCAACCAGAGATCGTTCGTACTTGAGGGCATCCCGAACTGACTCAGTGGAGACCCCGAAGTCAGCCGCGATCTGATCGATGGAGTCGCCCGCCTCGCCGCGCTCAACAAGAATCTCTGTCCTCACACCCGTGCCTTCGACCACAGGAAGGCCATAGCCGAACTGCGGGTCAAGGACCACCTGCGACGAGCGGCCTGCAGGCCACCAGCGCTGCGCCCAACCATCCTGGTAATCGACCGTTTCGAGAAAGGGTTCCAGCACATCGTTCCAGGCGGTTGTCCGCTTCCCCCTCAGAACGCTGACCAGCACGCCCTTCTTCCCCTGTACGAAGGCGTCGCGTCCGCCCACCCTGAATGTATGAGAAAGCAGGGGCCGGTCTGACTCGAAAATCTCCTGACAAATGTCAACTGTTTCTCGAATCTTCGGGAGCGAGAAGCCGAGAGCGCGCAGGCCGCGGATGGCAGCGATTTCGACGAGATCGGCGAAGGAGATCGCCGCCTCTGAAGAACGTGCCGCCTTCCCTACAGGGGGCTTCTGGACTCGTTCACCCTCTCTCGACCGGTAGGAATACCCGTGAGTCCATCGCTTTGAGGTTCCCGCAGAAACGCGTGCGAGCCGATCCGCTTCTGCGAATCCGTAACGGGGAACTACCAAGGGCTCGGGTACGCCCACCGCGTGCATGGCACCCATTGCCATGTCTCAACTCCTGTGCTGGGAGAGTAGCACAGGCCCCTTCTACCCCCTCGGGAGGCCGAGGCCGCGGGTGGCCATGATGTTGCGCTGGATCTCGCTGGTGCCGGCCGCGATCGTGCCCGAGACGGTGTACAGGTAGGCCTGCGCCTGGTCGATCTCGATGCGCGACGAGGCACCCCGCAGCTGGCCCGACATCCCGAGCATGTGCATACCCGTGAGGGCGATTCGCTGGCCGAGCTCGCTGCCGAAGAGCTTGCTCGCGCTCGCCTCGTGGTTCGGCAGGAGGCCCCGCGCCTGCATCGTGGCAACGCGATAGGCGAGGAACGTGCCCACGTTCACCTCGATGGCGCGCTCGGCCAGCTCGGTGCGGATTCGCTGGCGGTGCTGCCAGAGTGCGGGGTGCTCCTGCGCGAGCCTGGCGAAGCGCTCGATCGTGCGCCGCCCCCCTGCATACGCCGCGATGCCGCTGCGCTCGAAGTCGAGGGCGACAGCGAGGTGGTACCAGCCTCGGTTCTCCTCGCCCACGCGCTGCTCGACGGGCACGCGCACGTCCTCGAAGAAGACCTCGTTGAAGGCGTGCTGGTCGCTCATGTTGACCAGCGGCCGGACGGTGATGCCGGGGGACTTCATGTCGAGCATGAGCAGCGAGATGCCCTTGTGCTTGGGCGCGTCGGGATCGGTGCGAGCGGCGAGCCAGCCCCAGTCGGCGAGGTGGCCGCCCGAGGTCCAGATCTTCTGGCCGTTGATCACGTAGTCGTCGCCGTCGCGCGTGGCGCTCGTCTGCAGGGAGGCGAGGTCGCTGCCGGCGCCGGGCTCGCTGTAGAGGGTGCACCACCACTGGTCGGCGTTGGTGATGGGCGGGATGTAGGTGCGCTTCTGCTCCTCGGCGCCGTAGAGCATGAGCGAGGGGCCGACCCAGGAGATGCCCATGTTCATCACGGGCGCCCCGGCGTACGACATCTCCTCGTTGTAGACGAGCTGGCGCATGTGCGAGGCGCCGCCGCCGCCGTACTCCTCGGGCCAGGCCATGGCGAGCCAGCCACGCCCCGCGAGCTTCCTCTGGAAGCCCATCGTGTAGTCGTACTCTTCCTCGTTCGTCTGGAAGCCGCCGCTCATGGAGCGCGCGAGACGCTCCTCCTCGGGGGGAATCTCATCGGCGATGAACTGGCGGACCTCGTCGCGAAAGGACTCGACGTCGCTCTCGTGGATGAAGCGCATGGCGGGCTCCGGGAGGGAAGTCCGGCGAGTCTAGCAGAGGGCTGGCGAACGGCCCCGTGGCTGCTCACGAGCTCAGCGGCACGCTCCGGTTAGCGTGGGCGACCCCGTCGTGCCGCCAGGTATTCGTCACGGCTCAGATTGATGTCGTTGAGGATGTCGCGGATGAGCGCTGGGCCAATTGGCCGCCCCTGGTGGTCGGGGACAGTCGTAGTCCTTCCATCGTCGTGGGCATAGAACACGTGGCTGCCCTTGCGACGACGCGCCTCGAAACCCAGCCGGCGAAGAAGCCGGTCAAGCTCCCGGAAGGTAGCGGGGGGTATTCGGCTCACACCGCGACATCGAGCTGCTGAAGTCCCACAAACCGTGGAGCCTCGGCAGCGGAGAGTTCACCCTCTTCCGCAAGCAACTCAAGAACCTCGCGGAGGTTTTCGCGCAGTTCGTCAAGGGTGGCGGCCTGCGTATGTGCTCCCCGAATGCCGGGGACGCTGCCAACGAAGAGTTGTACTTCCTCATCCCACTCGACGTATGCGGTGAAAGTCGTCATATCGTTTACCCCCTCGGGAGGCCGAGGCCGCGGGTGGCCATGATGTTGCGCTGGATCTCGCTCGTGCCCGCCGCAATCGTGCCCGCCGCGGACCCGAGGTAGGCCTGCGCCTGGTCGATCTTGATGCGCGACGAGTCGCCCCGCAGCTGGCCCACCATGCCCAGCATGTGCATGCCCGTGAGGGCGATGCGCTGGCCGAGCTCGCTGCCGAAGAGCTTGCTCGCGCTGGCTTCGTGGTTGGGCACGAGGCCCTGGGCCTGCATCGTCGCGACGCGATAGGCGAGGAACGTGCCCACGTTCACCTCGACCATACGGTCGGCGAGCTCGTAGCGGACGCCCCGGCGGTGCTCCCAGAAGCCCCGGTTCTCTTCGGCGATGCGGGTCAGCCGTTCGACGTTGCGGCGGCCGACGGAGTAGGCGCCGATACCGCTGCGCTCGAAGTCGAGGGCCACGGCGAGGTGATACCAGCCCCGGTTCTCTTCCCCCACGCGCTGCTCGACGGGCACGCGCACGTCCTCGAAGAAGACTTCGTTGAAGCTGTGCTGGTCGCCCATGTTGATCAGCGGTCGCACCGTGATCCCGGGGGACTTCATGTCGAGCATGAGCAGCGAGATGCCCTTGTGCTTGGGCGCGTCCGGGTCGGTGCGAGCGGCGAGCCAGCCCCAGTCGGCGAGGTGGCCGCCCGAGGTCCAGATCTTCTGGCCGTTGATCACGTAGTCGTCGCCGTCGCGCGTGGCGCTCGTCTGCAGGGAGGCGAGGTCGCTGCCCGCGCCCGGCTCGCTGTAGAGCGTGCACCACCACTGTTCGGCGCTGGTGATGGGCGGGATGTAGGTGCGCTTCTGCTCCTCGGCGCCGTAGAGCATGAGCGAGGGACCGACCCAGGCGATGCCCATGTTGCCCACCGGCGCGCCGGCGTAGGACATCTCCTCGTTGTAGATGAGCTGGCGCATGTGCGAGGCGCCGCCGCCGCCGTACTCCTCCGGCCAGGCCATGGCCAGCCAGCCACGCGACGCGAGCTTCTTCTGGAAGCCCATCGTGTAGTCGTACTCTTCCGCGTTCGTCTCGAAACCGCCGCGGAGGGAGCGCTCGAGGCGCTCCTGCTCGGAGGGAAGTTCATCGGCGATGAACTGGCGGACCTCGTCGCGGAAGGACTCGACGTCGCTCTCGTGGGTGAAGCGCATGGCGCGGGCTCCAGGAAGGAAGTGCAGCGAGTCTAGCAGAGGGCGGGACAGCGGCCCTCCGGCTATCCTGCGGTCGTCTTGGGGCGGACGACGCCTTGCTTACGCAGTTCGGCGATGGTGACGACCTGGCCCGTGTAGTCGAGGGGCTGCTTGGCCATCCAGAGGACGGCATCCGACATGATGACGGGGTCCTCGAAGTCGGAGCGGTCGACGTCGCCGAGGGTGAAGGCGTAGCCCTCCGTCCAGACGCCGAGCTCGAGCCGGATGCAGTTGACGGCAACGGAGCCCTCAAGCTCGACGGCGAAGCCTTCCGTCATCGCCTCCAGCGCGCGCTTCGTGGTCGTGTAGCTGATGCGGCGGAACTCGGGGTTCACGGACGCACCCGAGGAGATGTTGATGACGCGGCCCTCGCCCGCTTCGCGCATGCGCGGGCAGAGGTAGTAGATGAGGTAGAAGGGGCCGTGGATGTTGATGTCGGTGGCCAGCCGCCAGCGCTTCGTCGAGTTCTCGAGGGCGGCGCCGGGGACGCCGACGGCTGCGTTGTTGACAAGCAGGTCGCAACGCCCGAAGCGCTCGTAGACCGTGTCCGCGAGGGCGGCGACGGCTTCCTCGTCGCGCACGTCGAGGGGGGCGACGAGCACGTCCGCGCCCTGCTCGCGGGCGAGCTCGCCGGTCTCGTCGATGGTGCCGGGGAGCTTGGCCGGAGCGTCCGCCGTCGAGCGGGCGCAGACGACAAGGTCATAGCCATCGGCGGCGAGGTCGATGGCGAGTTGCTTGCCAATGCCCCGGCTGGCGCCGGTGATGAGCGCGACGGGTTTCGACACGGTCCCTCCAGGCCGCGCGCGGGCGGCGTCGCGATCTTGGCCCAGCGCCTCGTCGAGGGGAAGCGGGGTCGGTTATGCACGCAGAGTTGAATACAGCAGCCCGATCAGCGCTATACTAAAGCACCACTTGAATATGGATCCGGGCGACGCGCCACATTCAAGCGAGGAACAGCATGGCGACTGACGCACCTTCGCAGCGTTCCGGCAGATACGAGCCGCAACCCCAGGGCTACCGGGCGTTCATACCGGCGCCGCTGCCTCCAGACCCGCCGCTCAACAAGACGCTGGAACTCACCGCGCTCCTGGCGGAGGCCAATCAGGCATTAGGCCGGCTCGACGGGGCCACCCAGATACTCCCTGGCCAAGACCTCTTCGTGTGGATGTACATGCGCAAGGAGGCGGTCTTCTCCAGCCAGATCGAGGGTACGCAGAGTTCATTGAACGACCTCCTTGCAGCTGAGGCGAATGTTCTCCGTCCCCGTCGACCGGACGATGTCAGCGAAGTCATCAACTACGTCGACGCCATGGACCACGGGGTGAGTCGGCTTGAGACACTGCCGGTCTCCATGCGCCTCGTGCGAGAGGTCCACGAGCGCTTGTTGGAAGGGAGGCGTGGGGCCGAACGCCAGCCTGGCCTCATTCGAACGAGCCAGAACTGGATCGGCGGTCCATCCCCGAGCGAAGCGACCTTCGTACCGCCACCTCACCAGGTCGTCCCTGAGGCACTCAGTAACCTCGAGCGGTTCATCCACTCAGAGGACGATCTCTCCCTTCTCCTCCGGATCGGCTTAGTCCACGCGCAGTTTGAAACGATCCATCCGTTTCTCGATGGGAACGGGCGGGTAGGACGGCTACTGATCACGCTGTTGCTCTGCGAGCAGGGGGCGCTTCAGCGCCCGGTTCTCTACCTCTCGCACTACCTCAAGCAGTACCGCACTGAGTACTACGACGCGCTCCAGGCAGTGCGTGAAAAAGGCGCCTGGGAAGGCTGGATCATGTTCTTCCTACGTGCCGTGGCGGTCGTAGCCACGGAAGCGACGGCGACAGCCCGCGAGATAGTCGGGTTACGCGAGCGCCACCGCGATCTGCTCGTCTCGGAGCTGGGACGCGGCGCAGGAACTGGCCTGCGTCTAATCGATAGCCTTTACCGAGGTCCGTTCATCACGGTGCCGGAGGCGCAGAAGCTCCTGGGCGTCACCTACCAGTCGGCAAACAACCTCGTGACGCGCCTCGAGGCGATGGGCGTGCTCGAAGAGGTGACCGGCCAGACGCGTCATCGGGTGTTCCGCTACTCCGAGTACGCGGACCTGTTCGCCGAGGGGCCAGCAGCGGCCATCCTTACTCAAGCGCGGCCTGAACATGGAGCGTCGTAAGCCCCTGTATTCAACTCTGCCTTCACATGGATGGAACGAGACCTCCATATTGAAGTAGCACTTGAATAAGGAGCGTCTCCGCCTTCCACATTCAAGCCAGCAACAGCATGGAGACCCTAGGCGGACCGGCCAAAGGCGGCCAGCTGGCGCAGCCGCCTGACCGTCAGCGCGCCCTTCCAGGCGACCTCCCCTGTTCCATCAGAACGGATCTTCTAACGGAGCGAACGGCCACCATCGATGGTGATAACGGCGCCGGTGACGTAACTGCTGGCGTCGCTGGCGAGGTAGAGGGCGGCGCCGGCGGTGTCCTCGGGCGTGGCGAAGCGGCCGAGCGGGACGTCGCCCTTCAGGCGCGGGCCGTGGCGGCTCTCGAAGAGCGCGCCCGTCAGGGCGCTCTCCGTCCAGCCGGGGGCGAGCGCGTTCACGCGCACACCGCGGTCGGCCCACTCGAGCGCGAACACCTTGGCCATGTGGATGAGCCCGGCCTTCGTGACCCCGTAGGCGCCCTGACGTTCGTCGGGGTGGATGCCGAGCATGGAGCTGACGTTGATGATGCTGCCGGGGCGCCCGGCCTCGAAGAGGCGCGTCGCCACCTCGATGCTGCAACACCAGGCGCCGCGCAGGTTCACGCCCATGAGCTGGTCGAGGTCCTCGGCGGTAGTGTGCTCGACGCGCTTGTAGAAGGGGCTGATGCCGGCGTTGTTCACGAGCACATCGACGAGCCCGAGGCGGCTGGCGTCCTCCACGAGGGCGCTGACGGCCTCGGGGTCGGCGACGTCGCAGGGGATGGCGATGGCGTTCGGCCCGAGGCGCTTCGCCGCCTCGTCGAGGGCCTCCCTCCCGCGCGCGCTGATGACGACGCGCGCGCCCGCGCCCACGAACGCCTCGGCGATGGCGTAGCCGATGCCGCGCGAGCCGCCCGTGACGAGCGCGGTCTTTCCTTCGAGTTGCATCCCTGGGGCGCCTCCAGATGCCTGCCGCCGCCGGAGTGTACCGAGCAGGTACGATTCGCGCGTGGCCACGCCCGACGACGTGCGCGAACTCGCCCTCGCCCTGCCGGAGACGATCGAGCGGTCCTCCTACGGCACGCCCGGCTTCCGCGTGCGCGACCGGCTCTTCGCGCGCCTGCACCAGGACGGCGAGTCGCTGGTGGTGTGGGTCGACATGGACGAGCGCGAGATGCTCGCGCAGACCGAGTCCGAGAAGTTCTTCTGGACGCCCCACTACGAGAAGCACCCGATGCTGCAGGTAAGACTCGCGGCGGTCGACCGGGAGGAGCTCGGGGAACTGCTACTGGACTCGTGGCGGCGGCGGGCGCCCGCGGCGGTGCTGAAGAAGGCGAGCAGCCAGGTCAGCAAGGGCTAGCTTGCGCGGGGAGTAACTTCCTGCTCCAGCCTGTCTCCGAGGCGGTCATGCTCGACATCAAGGTCGTATTGCGCCTGCAGATTTAGCCAGAACCGCTCCGAAAGCCCGAAGTAACGCGATAGCCGCAGCGCTGTGTTTGCGGAGACGGCCCGGGTACCGTGCACGATCTCGTTTATCCGTCGGGGCGGGACATTGATGTCCTTCGCCAGCCGATACTGGCTGAGCCCCAGGGGCTTGAGGAACTCCTCAAGGAGGACTTCTCCGGGGTGAACGGGGGTGAGCTTGGCCGTTGTCATCGTGTCCTCGCCTCAGGAGTGATGGTAGGGAGAGACCAGCACAGCCTCAAATTCGCGCCTCCCTCCGCCAGCCGCTACCTTCCTCCCGTGACAGCGACGATCGATACGGAGCGGGCGGTGGCGCACCTGCGGCAAGCGGACGACGTGATGGCCACGGTCATCGAGGCGGTGGGGGCGCCGCGCCTGCGCGAGCCGTCGCCGACGGCATTTCAGGCGCTGGCCCGCTCGATCATCTTCCAGCAGCTGAGCGGCAAGGCGGCGAGCACCATCCTGGGGCGTTTCGTGGCGCTCTTCAGGGAGGGCGCGACGGCCGAGGATGCCGTGGACGGCTTCTTCCCCGAGCCGGAGCAGGTGCTGGCGACCGACGACGAGGTGATGCGCTCGGCGGGCGTCTCACGCCAGAAGGCGGCATCGCTGCGCGACCTCGCGGCGCACTTCGCGGAGGGCGCGCTCAGCATCGAGCGCTTCGGGGAGTGGAGCGACGAGGAGGTCATCGCGCACCTGACCGCGGTCCGCGGCATCGGGCGCTGGACGGCGCAGATGTTCCTGATGTTCCAGCTCCAGCGTCCCGACGTGCTGCCCACCGGCGACGTTGGGCTGAATCGCGCGATGGCGCGCCTCTACGGCCTCGACGGGCCTCCCGCAGCCGACGAGATCGAGCGCATCGGGGCGCCCTGGCGCCCCTGGGCGACCGTCGCCTGCTGGTACCTGTGGCGCAGCGAGGACGTGATCCTGCCGCTGGGGGATCCCGCGTGAGCATCCTCGTCGACGAGTCGACGCGCATTCTCGTGCTCGGCATCACGGGGCGCGAGGCCGTCTCCTTCACGCGCGACACGCTCGACTACGGGGGCCGGGTGGTGGCGGGCGTCACGCCCGGGCGGGGCGATGGAGGCGGAGCTGGTGGAGGCCATTGGCGGGGAGGGGACGAGCCTCCGCATCGTCGGCTTCATCGCCGGCGACTTCATGGCGGAGATGCCGGGCGTGCGCTTCGGTCACGCCGGCGCGCTCGTGCAGCGCGAGGCGGACAGCGCCGCGGCGAAGGCGGCGCTCCTGCGTACCGCCGGCGTCCACGTGGCGGACACGCTGGCGGCCATCCCATCGCTGGTCCGGGTGTAGGGGTGTTGCATAGTCATCTCCTTATCCGGGACAATCGTCAGACGCACGCGGGGAGGCAACGATGGCGGAAGTGAGCACGCTCGAACTGCTGGGCGACCTGCGGGAAGCCGAGCGAGAGGTACGTGCCTACGGGGACGCCATCCGCAGGTTTGATGCGACTCACCCCGACCCTCACGTGGACTTCCCCGACAAGTGGGTCGGGGTCTACAGGGACGAGGTCGTGACGGCCGACACACTCGACGATTTGTTCGAGGAACTTGAGCGCCGAGCGATCCCCCCGCATCAAGACCTTTGTCCGCTTTGTCGACCGTGACCCGGACGCGTTCTATTACCCGGGATGACCATTGAGGGCTGGTTCGATTCCAGGGGACGGCCACTCTTCGAAGCGGAACTCCTCCTCCCCGGCCAGGGAATCCGGGTCACCATGGAGTTCCGTGCGGACACAGGCTCCGACCGAACACTTCTGCTGCCCTCCGCCGCGGCCAGGCTGCCGCTGGACCTTGAGCAGCTTGGCGCCTCGACTGGCCGGATCGCCGGCGTGGGAGGCAGCATTCGGGTCGCTCGGATACCCGCGCGGATCGTGTTCTATGGTTCGAACGCCTATCTCTACGACCTCGATGTGGGCATCGTCGCAACCGGAGGACAGCGCTCTCCCGTGGACGCGCTGCTCGGGCGGGACATCCTCGCTCGCTGGTACCTTCACTGTGAGAGACGCACGAACCTACTTCGGGCCGAGAAAATCTCGGCTGACGATGTCTTCCCGCTACCGGCAAAGGGAACCTGAGCGCGTTTCAACCCACGCCCTAGTCCACCAGCGGCAGCAGTTCGTCGCCGGCGGCGACGGGGCGCAGGGGGAGGACGGGGGCGGCCTGCTCCTCGGCGTGGTAGGAACTGCGCACCAGCGGGCCCGACTCGACGTGGCCGAAGCCCATCTTCCGTGCGGCCTCGCCCAGCTCCGCGAACTCGTCGGGGTGGTAGTAGCGGTCGATGGGGAGGTGCTTCTGCGTGGGGCGGAGGTACTGCCCCAGCGTGAGGATGTCGACGTCGTGCGCTCGGAGGTCGGCGAAGACCTCCAGGAGTTCGTCGTGCGTCTCGCCGAGGCCGGTCATCAGGCCGCTCTTCGTGAGACGCTCGGGGGCGGCCGCCTTCGCCCGCTTCAGCAGCTCGAGCGAGCGCTCGTAGCGGGCCTTGGGCCGGACGCGTCCGTAGAGGCGGGGAACGGTCTCGGTGTTGTGGTTGAGGATCTCGGGGGCGGCGTCGAGCACCGTCTGGAGGGCGTCCCAATCGCCCATGAAGTCGGGGATGAGCACCTCAATGGTGGTGCCCGGCGAGAGGCGGCGGGTCCAGCGGATGGTCTCGGCGAAGATGCCGGCGCCGCCGTCGGAGACGTCATCGCGATTCACGCTGGTGATGACGGCGTGTCGCAGCCCCATGCGCTCGACGGCGAGGGCCACCCGCTTCGGCTCGCCATGGTCGAGCTCGCCGGGACGCCCGCTGGTGACGGCGCAGAAGCCGCAGGCGCGCGTGCAGGTGTCGCCCAGGATCATGAAGGTTGCGGTGCCGCGGTTCCAGCAGTCGCCGATATTGGGGCAGCGCGCCTCCTCGCAGACCGTGTGCAGCTCCTGCTCGCGCATCAGGTCGCGCAGACGCTCGTAGCCGCCTCCCGTGGGGAAGCGCACGCGGAGCCAGTCGGGCTTGCGGGCGGTCGGCGCAGTCATACCAACAGGGTAGCGGGTCGGTGGCGGGGAGCGTAGCGAGGCGGGGCCTACAATCGCGCCATGCCCGCCGACGGTCTTGACCGGCTCTTCTCGCCGCGCGCGGTGGCCGTCGTGGGCGCCTCCAGCAACGTCGATTCGGCCGGGCACGACTACGTGCGGGCGCTGCGCGAATTTGGCTTCGAGGGGGAGGTCTACCCGATCAACCCGCGGGCGGACGAGATCGCGGGCTACCGCGCCTACCCCGGCCTGGCCGAGGTCGGCAGCCCCATCGACCTCGTCATCTGCTGCATCCCCGCGAACGGCGTGCCCGACGTGGTCGATGCCTGCGGCGAGGCCGGGATCCCCTTCCTGCACCTCTTCACCGGGCGCCTGAGCGAGACCGGGGACGCCGCGGCGTCGGCGCTGGAGGCGCAAATCGAGACGAAGGCGCGAGCGCGGGGCGTGAGGCTGCTCGGTCCGAACGGCATGGGCATCTACCACCCGGCGGCACGCATCGCCTTCCGCCCCGACCTGCCCCGCACCGGCGGCGGCGTCGCTTTCCTGAGCCAGAGCGGGAACAACGCCGTCGAGGTCGTCATCCGGGGGGCGGCGCGCGGCCTGCGCTTCGGCAAGGTGGCGAACTACGGCAACGGGCTCGACCTCACGCCCGGCGAGCTGCTCGCGTGGCTCGCCGGCGACCCCGAGACCGCGGTCATCGGCGCCTACGTCGAGGGCGTGGTCGACGGGCGCGGCTTTTACGAGGGGCTGCGGCGGGCCGCCTCACGCAAGCCCGTCATTATCCAGAAGGCGGGGCGCTCGGCGGAGGGGGCGGGAGCGGCGGCCTCGCACACGGCCGCGCTCGCGGGCAAGGCGGTGGTCTGGTCGGGGATGCTGCGGCAGGCGGGCGCCATCGAGGCGCGCAGCCAGGAGCAGCTCCTCGACCTGCTCGTCGGCGCGGCGCTGCTGGCGCGGCCACGGGGGCGGCGGGCGGCGGTGGCCGGTGGGGGCGGAGGACGCAGCGTGCAGTCGGCGGACGCTTGCGCGGGGGAGGGGCTCACGCTCCCGCCCCTGCCCGCGGACGTGCGCGAGCGGGTGGCGGAGCGGGCGCCCGCACTGGCGGACTGGGTGCGGAACCCCGTCGACCAGTCGATCCTGGCGGGCAGCGGGCTCTCCGCGAACGGCCTGCTCGCGATGATGGCCGGCTCGGGCGGCTACGACCTCGGCATCGCCAATGTGGGTGAGGAGTGGTTCCTCGGGCGTCCCGAGGCGGAGCGACGCCTGCGGCACGCCTGCACGCGCCTGCGCGAGGCGATCGCGGAGGCGCCCATCCCCATCGCTGTCGTGCTGGGCGCGACGGAGATGACGGTCGACTGGCAGCGGGCGCTTATCGACTCGGTGCGAGGGGAGCTCATCGAGGCGGGGCTGGCCGTCTTCCCGACGGTCGAGCGGGCGGCCTTCGCGCTGGGGAGGCTAGCGCCGCGATGACCGCGCCTCCCCGGGCGGCCGAGCCGGCGCTCCCGGAGACGGATGTCGACGAGGAGGCGCTGCTCGCGCTGATCCCGCCCTACCGGGTCATCCTGCACAACGACGACCACAACACGATGGAGCACGTGGTCGAGTCGCTCGTACGCTGCGTGCCCTCGCTGACGGTGGAGGCGGCGGCGGCGATCATGTTCGAGGCGCACAACGAGGGCCGGGCAACGGTCTTGGAGTGTCCCCGCGAGACCGCCGAGCACTACCGCGAGGCCCTGGAGTCGTGCGGCCTCACGGCCACCATCGAGCCTGCGTAGCGACCGGCGTTCGGTAAGCTCCCGGGCATGGACTGGTTGCGCGCCGGCGCCCAGGGTTCCGTCTGGGCCCTCGCACGAGTGGCGTTCATCCTCGCCGTGCTGGCAGCGGTCGGAGCGGGGAGCCTGTGGCTGCTCGGCGAAGGCGGAATGCTGGCTGTCGGCGGAGCCGCCGTGGCGGTGGCGCTAGTCTGGGAGTTTGGCTGGGATCGGCGGAGGAGGAAGCGGGTGCGCGCCGAACTGGCGCGGCCCCAAGGAGCCCCGGGAACGCAGGCGCTGCGTTCGGAGGTGGGCGCTCCCCACTGGTCCGACAGGCTTCCCGGACCCCTGAGGGGTGTCACCCAGAGCGCCCCGATCGCGGTCCTTGCGGTGGGAGCCCTTGGCGCAGCCCTCATTGTGGCGGGCCTCGTCGCGAGCACGGCAAGCGACGGGTCCGACGCGCACGTTCGCCTGGCAGAGGGTGCGCAGGGAGAGATCGAGCCGCCGTTCCAGGGACACTCCCGCACACGGGTCACGATCCTCAGCATCATGGACGGCGGGGAGACGGGCGGAGAGTCTCTTCGTCCATACGAGGGAGCCAAGTACTGGGCAGTAGAGGTCTCGATCAAGAACATCGGAACCCGGGAGGTTCGGGGCCCTGGCTGGCTTGTTCAGGACTCGGTTGGTTTGTTGCACAACCGAACGCTGGAGGCCGACATCGGGGGGAATCTGCCTGTGTCCCTCCGACTGGATCCAGGCGAAACCACTACAGGCTGGCTTGTCTTCAAGATGGCGGAAGGCGCCGACGTCGTGTGGCTGCGGGTGAATGTCTTCGACCCGTTCGACTACCCGCCGAACTACCTCTACTTCGACGCGGAGTAGGCGCGCCAAGGGGCGTCCGGCGCGTTACAGCCGGTCGTCGAGGGGGGTGTCGTCCTCCTTGCCGGGGGGATCGTTGGGCGGCAGGTCGATGTCGTCGAGCGGAGTGGGCGGAGGCGGGTCGGGGCGAATGTCGCCGAGATTGGACAGGTCGGGCGGACCGTCCTCGCCGAACTCCTTGAGAATGCGCCGCGCGACCTCGTCGAGCTGCTCCGGTCCGAGCCCCATGCGCTCCATGGTCTGCTGCAGGAGGCGCTGGACTTCCTCGAGGTCGCCGCGGATGAGCGCCTCGGCCAGCTCGAGTTGCGTCTCGATGGCGACGAACTGCTCGCGCCGGTCGCTCTCGCTGGTGTTGCCGAGGATGGTCGCGAGCAGGCGCGTGAAGAGCGTGCACGTGCGGGCGATGCGGATGCGGTCGTCGTGGTGCGGGGGAAACTCCCCCGTGACGGCTACCTCGAGGCCGGTGCGCTTGTCGGTGGCGACGTACTGCTCGGGCATGGAGCAAGCATAGAGGACGAGTGAATCACGTGCGGGAAGACTGGCGCTTGCCCGCCGGGCGCCAGCCCACGCCCTCAGAGAGGATGGCGGTCACGAGCTGGTTGAGCGACACCCTCTGCTCCTCGGCCACCGCGGCCAGCTTCCCGTGCAGGCCGACGGGCAGGCGCACCTGGAACTTGCCGCTGTGCTCGGGGAAGTGGTCTTTCGGCGGTGGGACCTCCCAACCGTCCTCGATATGTCCCCCGATCCACAGTTCCATCGCCTCCCGGACCATATCCATGGCTTCCGCGGGAGTGGAGCCGTCGCTCATGCAACCCTCGAACTCCTCGACGTAGGCCATCCAGACGGGCTCAACCTCGTCGTCCTGGTAGAGACAGAAGGTGTAGGGCAGCTTCAGGTATTCCGCGACTTTGGCAGCTATCTCCGGGTCATCCATCGGATCGGGGAGGGCACCCGGCTTTAGGTGGATGAATTCCCCCTTGAACAGGCGATCAAGCTCCTCAAACGCCGCCGCGGGTATTACCCCAGCAACATTAGGTTCCCTGCGCTGGGAATCCGCTGCTTTTAGCTCGCGGATGATCTTCCCGCGCAGCTTGGCATCATGGCCAGGGAGGAAGTTCCGCCGGACAGACGCCCCGCACCCACAGAGACAAAGACTCCGTGAATTGCTGTCCACACTCATAGTTCACTCCTTGCCTGCCGGGGCAGACTTCGTCCCGTCTCCCCTCATGATACTACTAGCAGTACCAAGTGAGTAGTCTTCGATGAGGGCGTCACCGCCTTCCCCGACCCACCGCCACCCGCGGCGCTCCCGCGGACTCGGCCGCGCGCATGCACAGAGCCAGTGACACGACGTAGTCGTCGTGGCCGCGATCGTTCCCCCAGACGAGGCGGCCACCCGCGGCAAGCGATGCTTCGCAGGCCGCGAGCTCCTCGCGACAGCGGGCCGCCTCGCGGCTGCCGTCGCCGCGGGGGAGGGCGAGCCGCCCGGTGCGGGCGGCCGCGAGGAACGCGTAGCCGAGCGCGCTCTTGGAGGCGGCGGTGAAGACGAACTCGTCGAGGCGCGAGCCGAGCTGCGGGCGCAGCTGCGCCACGAGCGGGGCGCCCAGCCCCGTCGCGTCGGCGCAGAGGCGGTCGAAGCGCCAGCGCCGGTCGAGCGCGCGGACCTCATCGAGGACACGGGCGTAAGGCTCCCCCTGCCACTCCCACTGTCCGACGACGCGGCAGGCGCTCGCGCCGTCGCCGGCGGAAGCGTCGACGCGAGCGATGGTGAGGACCGTGGCGTCGGCGTCCACACCCTCGCCTCCGAAGTCGAGCCCGGCGACGTAGCGCTCGCCCGGCTGTGGGTCGGAAAGGGGGTCGTGGCCACCCTCGAGCGCGGCCAGCAGGTCGCTCGGCAGGAGGCGGCCCGCAACCTCGCCGGGCACGAGCTCGTACTGGCTCAGGAAGAGCGGATGCGATGCGCCCAGCCGTTCCCGCTCCGCCTCGACGTACGCACCGTACGCAGGCAGCGTCTCGGCGACCTCGCGCCAGTGCGCCTGGTGGTGACGGCGCGGGCCGTGGGGGCTCGCGGCGTCGCGGGCGCGGTTGGCGTCGGTCGCGCGTTCGAGCAAGGTGTGTCCGTTCCAGGGCGTCCCGAAGAGGATCGTGGGCGCACCCGTGCTGGCGGCCATGGGCCGGAACTGGCGGTTGAACCAGGCCTCGTCGATGTCCTGCGCCTCATCGGCGATGAGCGCGATGGAGGCGGTATGCCCGGCCACGCTCGCCTGCGGGCTGGCGCTGAGCAGCACCGCCCGCGCTCGGCCCGCAGCGATCGTGTCGCCGCGCGCGCGGCTCTGCCCGGCGACCGGCACGAGCGGGTCGGTGGCGGCCAGGGCGGCGCGGATGCGCTCGGCGCTGATGCGCGCCTGGGGGTCGAGCGTGGGCGCGCAGACAACGACCGTGCCGCCCTCGCGGGCGTGCGCGCGCAGGAGGAAGGCGACGAGGGCGGCAGCGATCTCGTTTTTGCCCGACTGCCTCGGCATCATCACGGTCAGGGGCGCGGCGGGGCCGGAGGCGATGGCGCGCAGGAGCCCCCGCAGGACACGCGTCTGGTAGGCGCGCAGGGCGGGGCGGCGGGGCAGGGGCAGGAGTGGGTCGGGCACGCCCGTACGGTCGCGCGGAGGCGGCGGAAGTGGGAGGTGGCGGTGACAGGCCGGCCTCGGAGGTGGGGGCTGGCGGCCCGATCGTGAGCGCCAATCCACACCGGGAGGTGCAATTCATGGCGCTGACACTCGCCGAGGCGGCGAAGCTCAGCAACGACACCCTGCTCGCCGGGGTCATCGAGACGATGGCCGAGGAGAGCCCCATCCTGCAGCGGCTGCCCTTCATCGAGATCACGGGCAACGGCCTTACCTACAACCGCGAGGACTCGACGCCCGCTGCCGGCTTCTACGGCGTGGGCGACGACTGGGACGAGGACACGCCCACCTTCACCCAGCAGACGGCCTCCCTCAAGATCCTCGGGGGCGACGCCGACATCGATAACTTCCTCAAGGAGACGCGCTCCAACGTCCAGGACCTCGAGGCGGCCGTGCTCCAGCTGAAGGCGCGCGCCGTGCAGGCCCTCTTCGACAAGACCTTCGTCACCGGCAACGCCACCACGGACAGCGACAGCTTCGACGGCATCGACCAGCTCTGTGCGAACGCCCAGGCCGTCAGCATGGGCGCCAACGGCGGTACGCTGACGCTGGCCAGGCTCGACGAGCTCATCGACAAGGTGCGTCCGGGCAAGCCCCAGATGCTGCTCATGAGCCGCCGCTCGCGGCGCAAGCTGAACGAGCTCGCGCGCGCCTCGGGAACCTTCCTGGAGGCGGCCCGCGACGAGTTCGGGGGGATGGTGCAGTACTACGACGGCATCCCCATCGGCATCAACGACTACATCGGCGACGCGCAGACGGCGGGCACGAGCCGCGACGCCTCGACGGTCTACGCGACGCAGTTCGGCGAGGGCGCCCTGGCGGGCCTTTCCGCGCCAAGCGGCCTCTCCGTCGACCGCGTGGGCGCGCTGGAGTCGAAGGACGCCACGCGCTTGCGGGTGAAGTGGTACGCGGGACTCGCGCTCTTCAACACCCTCGCCCTGGCGAAGCTGACGGGCGTCCGCCCCTAGCAGGGTGCTGAAAAAGTCCGCAGCAGTCGTTTTGGGCTGATTTTGCGCCGGTCGCGAAATCGAAGAAGCCAATGTTTCCGGGCTCTACGAGAGACTGCCGGATGGTCCGTCAGACCCTCAGGCCCAAGAGCATGCATTTATCAGCACCCTGCTAGCCCGACCCATCCGCCACCCCATCCGGGAGGGCGCCCCCTGCGGGGGGCGCCCTCTCTGGCGTTGGAGCCTACCTGCTGGTCGTGGCCGCAGCGGACGGGGTAATTCAGCTTGCTAGCTGATACGGTTCGGTCGTGCTCCGAATCTTCCGCGGCTGGCTCCCGTGGGCGGCGACCCTCCTCATGGCGACCGTCGTCGCGTGCGGCGGGGAATCCGACGAGCCGCCGTCCAGCCCGGCGGCCACGCCAACACCTGCCGTTACTGCCACCGCGACCCCGACAGCCCCTCCCGAAACGACGGCGACGGCCTCCCCACCAGCCACGCCCACCCCTGCCGCGACCCCTGCACCGCGGGCCACGCCCGCCCCCACCCCCACTCCTACCCCCACGCCCAGCGATCCCAACGCGACCACCTTCCAGTACGACACCTACGACACGACCGGGGCCGTGTCGACGGCGGGCAGCTACGCCTTCCTTTCCAACCCAGACGACACGTCGACGGCCGTCACCACCTACGAGGCCCTCCGCGACGGCACCGCCACCGCCCTCCTCATCCACACGTCCGACGCCGACGGCGCCTCACGCGCCGACGTCTACGACGAGGTCGAGGTCGGCGACCTCTTCGAGTGGCGCCAGGCCGACGACTGCTTCGTCCGTTACACGGTCACCGAGGTCAAGCCGGACCCTGCGGGGGACGTGCCTAGGAAGGCCCTGGACGTGGCCTGGATGACGTTCACCTACACCGGCTGTAGCGGCACCCTCTCGACCTCAAACGATGTCCAGATCGTATGGGGTGATCTGCCCAACCTGGGCGGCGAGAGCCTCAAGGTGCCCGTGATCCACGGGGCCTACGAGATCGTTCCGATTGATTGGGAAGGGGAGACCCTGAGGGAGTACGTTTCGTTCCCCGACTATTCCGATCCGGTCGAAACCGATGACATTACGGTTGCCCGCACGCTTGACTTCTGGCGAGAGCCCACCATCCCTGAGGGCTGGACGTTCGACAAGGCAATCAGCGCTGGTGGCGATGCGTACGGTGGGGCGAGGTGGGGCTACTGTGCGACCTGGGGGGCGCACGATCGCATCATTCCCGAGGCCAACAACTACGCCCATCCCCAGATGGGTGTCAGAATCTGCGCCGACTTCACCTCGTCTCGTTACGGGAATCGGGACGCGTCCTGGAGTGACGGGTCTGGGACTCATGAAACGAGGGTGATCGCCGGAAGACCGGCAATCCTCAGATTCAGCCCGCCCGGCCCCAATCACAGTCCAGGTTTCCCGACTCTGATCGAGGTTTTCGATCCCGAGACCGAGGTCACGTACGAAATTGAAGCCATCGACTATGACCTGAAGTCGAACCCCGAAGCGGTCGTCGCGATGGCGCGTAGCCTGTTCGAGGACGTTGCACAAGCTCCCGGCGCCACGACCTTCCGGTACGACACCTACGACACGACGGGCGCGGTGTCGACGCCGGGCAGCTACGTCTTCCTCTCCGACCCGGACGACACGTCGACGGCCGTCACCACCTACGAGGGCCTGCGCGACGGCACCACCACCGCCCTCCTCATCCACACGTCCGACGCCGACGGCGTCTCGCGGGCGGATGTCTACGACACCGTAGAGGAGGGCGACCTCTTCGAGTGGCACCAGGCCGGCGACTGCTTCGTGCGGTACACGGTCACCGAAGTCAAGCCCGACCCTGCCGGGACCGTGCCGCGCAAACTGCTCGCCGTCGAGTGGATGACCTACGCCTATTCCGGATGCAGCGGCACTATCTCGGCGAACGCCAACGTGGGCATGACATGGAGTGACCTGCTGGACCTGGGAGGCGTCGATCTTCCGGCTCCCGTGGTGCACGGCAGATTCCATCTCGTTCCCGAGAACTGGGAGGGGACGATTGAGGATGCGACCTACCATGATCCCCCGGATGAGTCGCCCGCCTTCGAGGAGAGAGTGGCGACCACGCTCGAAGCGGCGCGCGCCCTGAACCTTCCCTACTGGCGCGAGCCCACCCTGCCAGAGGGCTGGACACTGAGCCGTGCCTGGGAGGGCGGCTTGGATGCCCCGCGCTATGGCTTCGTGGCCATTTACCTCACCGAGCCGCTGGAGTTCCCTGATGGAAGAATGCTGCGCCAGACGGGGCTCAAGGTCCTTGGCGCGTTCGCGGATACGAGACGGGGCACCCAGCAGTCATCCTATGCTGATGGGCGCAACGTCCGGGAGACACGAGTCATCGCCGGTCTGCCTGCCATGATCCTCCGGAGCCCTCCTGGACCAAACTACCTGTGGAACGCCGACGTGCACGTCCGCGTCTACGACCCGGACAATGGGAGTTCGTACACCTTCATCGTCTCTGCTCCTCACCGCTCGGACCTCGCCGCTGACGGCAACGCCAAACTGGAGACTGCGATCGCCATCGTGCGCACCTTCTTCGAGAGCCCTGAGGAGGAGTAGACCATGCGCTTGCGAATCATCTTTGTTGCTGTTCTGGCCGTTTGCGCAGCGGTGCTGGCCTTCTGCCTCCCTCGCACGGACAACTCCCCAGCGACACCACAAGCCCCCACCCCTCGCGCCTGAGGGCGCGCTGGCGCATCCTTTTTCCATGCGAGTCGTGCAGAAGTTCGGGGGGACCTCCGTCGCCGATGCGGAGCGCATCCGGCACGTGGCCGGGCAGGTCGCGGGGCGCGTGGGCGCGGGCGACGAGGTTGTCGTCGTCGTCTCGGCCATGGGGAACCGCACGGACGAGCTCATCGACCTCGCCCTCTCGGTCTCGCCCGACCCGGACCCGCGCGAGCTCGACCAGCTGCTCGCCACGGGCGAGCACATGTCGGCGGCGCTGCTGGCCATGGCGCTGCACGCGCTGGACCAGGAGGCGGTGGGGCTCACCGGGAGCCAGGCGGGCATCTACTCGCGCGCGGCCCACGGCGCGGGACGCATCCAGCGCATCGACGCCGACCGCATCGAGGAGGAGCTGCGCGCGGGGCGCATCCCCATCGTGGCCGGCTTCCAGGGCATCACCGAGGAGCTCGACTACGTCACGCTGGGGCGGGGCGCCAGCGACCTGACGGCGGTGGCGCTGAGCGTGGCCCTGCGCGCCGACCGCTGCGAGACCTACAAGGACGTCGAGGGCGTCTACACGGCGGACCCCCGCACCGTTCCCACGGCCCGGCGCCTGGCCGACGTTCACTACGAAGAGATGCTGGAGATGGCCACGCAGGGCTCGCGGGTGATGCACAGCCGCGCCGTCGAGCTGGCCGCTTTCAACGAAATGCCCATCCTGGTGGCGTCGAGCATGGTCGATGCGCCGGGCACCCTCATCCATGGAGGCACCCTGATGGAAGAACGGAACCGCGTCCGCGGCGTGGTGGACGACCACGACATCGCCAAGGTGACGCTGCGGCACGTGCCCGACCGGCGCGGCATCGCCGCCCAGATCTTCGAGCCCCTGGCCGAGGCCGGCGTGAGCGTCGACACGATCGTGCAGAATGCGAGCGAGCGGAACCTGACGGACCTCACGTTCACGCTCGCACGCGAGGACCTGCGCCGCGCGGAGGGCCTGATGGAGACGATCTGCGCGTCCATCGGGGCGGACGGCTACACCGCCGACACGAACCTCGGCAAGGTCAGCATCGTGGGCGCGGGCATCCAGTCGGAGCCCGGCTACGCGGCCCGCATGTTCCGCGCGCTGGCCGACGCAGACGTCAACATCGACCTGATCACGACGAGCGAAATCCGCATCACCTGCATCGTCCACGAGGACCACATGCGCGACGCGGTGAACGCCCTGCACGCGACGTTCGGGCTCGATCAGGCAGACGAGACGGGGTGAGCGGGCGCACCCTGCTCGCTTGACAGCAGGTGTACGGTGAAGGCGAGAACACCGTAGGGAGGTCGCACGTGTACCACGTAAAGACTCACCTCCTCCACGGAGTACTGATCGTGCAGTGGTGAAGCCCGCCACGCGCGGGCCACTGCGGGACGCTCCCGCCCGGAACGGGTGTAGGGTGGGAAGCGGCGCCGCATCAAAGCCTTTGCAGGCCCCGGGAGACCGGGGCCTGTTGCTGTCCCGCGATCGCCTCCAACACCGTTGGCCCTGAGAACGCAGCCGGTAGACTCGCGCCATGCGGATCGCGATCGCCTCGGACCACGCCGGTTTCCAGTACAAGGAAGCGCTCAAGGCGTTCCTTGCGGAGCGTGGCCACGAGCCGGTCGACTTCGGCACGAACTCCGAGGAAGCCGCGGACTACCCCCTCTTCATGCGCCCCGCCGCCGAGGCGGTCGCCTCGGGCGAGTGTGAGCGTGGCATCGTGCTCGGGGGCTCGGGTAACGGCGAGGCGATCGTCGCCAACCGCGTGCCGGGGGTGCGCTGCGCGCTCTGCTGGAGCCGCGAGTCGGCCGAGATGGGGCGTCGCCACAACAACGCCAACGTGATCGCCATCGGCCAGCGCATGGTCACGCTGGAGACGGCCCTCGAGATCGTCGCGACCTGGCTGGACACGCCCTTCGACGGCGGCCGTCACGCCCGCCGCATCGCGCAGATCGACGGGTAGAGCGCTCGCTTCGCTCGCTGAGTGGAGCGCCGCGCTGGCGCGCGGCTGAGGAGAGCGGCCGACTTCGCCCTCCCTGAGTGGAGCGCGCGGCTGTCGCCGCGCTGAGTGGAGCGGGGGCTACTATTCCGCGAGCTTGCCCTCAATGCGGGCGACGCTAGCGAGGATCGCTTCTAGCAGATCCCTCTCAACTGACACTGACTGCGCTCCTTGGGGGCGGAGAGCTTCAGTCCGGGCCAAGCGGGCCCTGCTCTGTTCCCGAAGAATCGTCAATTGCACCCGAGTCCTGGCGTCCATACGCCTGAAGGCCTCACGGCGGGCAGGAAGGCGCCTGAGGTAAGAAGGATTGAGCATGCCCCAAGCATAGCTTGCCCCCAGCAAGCGAGTCGACATAGTGCGGCCGCTGCGGCACAGGTTCTGACAGGGAAGCGCTACCCTAAGACCGATGCAAGACGACTTCGTTGGCGACATCGGTGACTTCGGGAAGTACGGGCTCCTCCGTGTCCTCACCGGCGTCTACCCAGAGGCCGAGCCACGGCTCTCGCTGGGCGTGGTGTGGTACCTGACCGACGGTGTGGTCCGCTCACCGGGCGATGGACAAAGGCTGAGCTATCTCGACAAGCCAGACGAGTATCGCAACTGCGATCCAGAACTCTTTGACTGCCTCCTGGACATTGTCAGCCGTGGCGAGCGAAGCGTGGCGACCATCCAGAAGAGCGGCATCCTCGGAAGCGACACTGCCTTCGCCAGGAAGCCTGAGCCCCAACAGTCAGCTGTCGTTTTCCTCGACCCTGACAAGGGCGTGGCGTTCTCCTCAGCGCAGAACTCCGTCGAACATGTGTACCTACCCGAGGTCGAGCGGATCGCGACCCTTGAGCAAACGGTCATCATCTACCAGAGCTTTGGGCGGCAGAGAGGTGACACACACGAGAGGCAGATGTCGAGGTGGGTGGAAAAGCTAACGCACCAACTCCCCCGAGATGAGGGACCACGCATCCTGCGGTTCAGCCCCTGGCATCCGCGCGCCTTTCTCGCCCTGCCCGCCGCGAGACACTCCGGCCTGATCGATGAACGGCTGAGGACGCTGACCGCAGGGCCGTGGGGACGGCACTTCACCGAGTTCCGGGGTGAGTAACCCAACCGCCAACTCAGCGCGGCGGCGGGCTACAGGCCCAAGCGCTCTCCTCAGCCGCCCACAGGGCGGCGCTCCACTCACCCGCGCGCCAGCGTGGCGCTCTCCTAGTCCAGGCGCTCGAAGATGGTGGCGATGCCCTGGCCGCCGCCGATGCAGAGACTGACGAGGCCGTAGCGGCCGCCCGTGCGCTCCAGCTCGTGCATCAGCTTCACCGTCAGGATGGCGCCGGTCGCGCCCACGGGATGGCCGAGGGCGATGGCGCCGCCGTTCGGGTTCGTCTTCTGCGGGTCGAGCGAGAGCTCGTTGGAGCAGGCGCAGGCGACGCTGGCGAAGGCCTCGTTCAGCTCGATCACGTCCATCTGGTCGAGGGACATGTCGGCCTTCTCCAGCACCTTGTGCACAGCCGGGATGGGGCCGCTGCCCATGAGCGAGGGGTCGACGCCGGCTTCGGCGCGAGCGACGAGCCGCAGCCGCGCCTTCACGCCCAGCGCATCCGCCTTGGCCGCGCTCATCACGACCGTGGCGGCGGCGCCGTCGTTGATGCCGCTGGCGTTGCCGGGGGTCACCATGCCGTCCTTCTTGAAGGCCGGGCGCAGCTTGGCGAGCTGGTCGGGCGTGCTCCCGCGGGGGAACTCGTCCGTGTCGAAGATGCGCTCCTCGCGGCGCTCGCGCACCGTGATGGGGACGATCTGGTCCTTGAAGTAGCCCTGCTCGATGGCATTCAGGGCGCGCCGCTGGCTCTCCGCGGCGAACTCGTCCTGGGCCGTACGCGAGATCTCGTACTCCTCGGCGAGCTTCTCTGCGGTGATGCCCATGTGCGTGTCCTCGAAGGGGTCGCTGAGGAGCTTGACGATGCCGTCCTGGATCTCGTCGTGGCCGAGCCGGTAGCCCGAGCGCGCCTTGCGCAGGTAGTAGGGCAGGCGCGTCATGTTCTCGGCGCCGCCGGCGACAACCACGTCGGCGTCGCCCGTCTCGATGTAGCGGGCGGCCGTGTTGATGGCCTCGAGGCCGCTGCCGCAGAGGCGATTGATGTTGAAGGCGGGCGTCTCGACCGGGATGCCGGCCTTGATGCCCGAGACGCGCGAGAGGTAGGCGTCCTCGGCCACCTGGCCGACGATGCCCATGATGATCTGGTCGACGTCGCCCGGGTCAACGCCGGCGCGGCTGACGGCCTCGGCGATGACGGTGGAGCCGAGTTCGTTGGCGGGGGTATTGGCGAGCGAACCGTTGAACGTGCCGATGGCCGTGCGAACGCCGCTGGTGAGGACAACGTCTTCCATGGCGAAACCTTCCTTGGGAACAGCGGCGCGAACCGCCGAAAAAGTGTGCCCGTCATTGTAGCCTTCCGCGCACACAGGCGGGGGCGCACGCGCGAGAACGGCGCGCCCTCCAGGCAAGTCCTAGAAAACATGTTCGCATCGAGATGCTTCCCCAGTTAGAATCGGACTCAGCGAACATGACCCTGCGACAACACCCAACCCCCCCTGTGCTACAGCCAGCACCGCGCCAGCCGATCAAGGTCTACGGCCCTGATGCGCAGTACCAACTCGTCCACGGCGACGCTTTCAGTTGGCTTGACGGGGCTGACGAAAACAGCATTGAGGCTGTCGTGACCGATCCGCCCTACGGGCTGGTCGAGTATTCGACGGAAGAGTTGCGTAAGCGCAGGCGTGGTGGCGGCGTTTGGCGCATCCCTCCGTCGTTTGACGGCGCCAACCGTTCGCCCCTCCCTCGCTTCACCGTTCTTTCCGATGACGACCGGGACAACCTGCGGCGCTTCTTTGACAGCCTGGCCTCTCGGCTCCTGCATGTCCTCATGCCGGGAGGACATGTCTTCATTGCCACCAATCCCCTGGTCGCCGACTTTGTCTACCAGCCGTTCCTCGCGCACGGCTTTGAGAAACGCGGCGAGATCATCCGCCTCGTCCAGACCCTCCGTGGCGGAGATCGGCCCAAGAACGCAGAGGGTGAGTACCCCGACGTCAGCGTGATGCCCCGCTCACGCTTCGAGCCCTGGGGGCTCTTCCGGAAGCCACTTGAGGGACGGGTAAGCGACAACCTGCGGAAGTGGAGGACCGGTGGGCTACGCCGAGTCTCTGGCGACGAGCCCTTCTCCGATGTGATTCCTTCCGCTGTTGCGCGCGGTCGGGAGCGCGCAATCACGTCCCACCCGTCCCTGAAGCCCCAGCGTTTCATGCGCCAGCTTGTGAGAGCTTCCTTGCCTCTGGGCGAGGGGGTCATCCTCGATCCCTTCATGGGCTCGGGTTCGACCGTGGCCGCAGCCACCGCCTGCGGGCTCCGGAGCATTGGGATCGAGATAAATGATGACTATTTTCACGAAGCCGTTGAGGCGATCCCTCTACTCTCGACCCTGCCAATAGAAACGGAAGCCTAGTGGTCGATCGCGAGGACTTCGACCCCAGCATCGCCCTCCCACCCGGCCTGAAGATCGGTCAGATCAGGCGGGCGGTCGAGTACGTCGAGCGAGAGGCGAGCGGCCTCGTGGACATCTACTACGAGCAGAGGAACGTGTTCAGCGCCATCGCCGGCATTCTCGGGACACGCGCTCTCGACTCCTTCAGCAGCTACGAGCGCCACAAGAACGTTCACACCGCCCAACAGCAGTTCCCTGACCTCAAGCGCCGCGGATCGGGCGATCCGCCATCAGCAGGGGACTCCCTCGAGAGCAAGGCGAGCATCCGTCCCTGGGCCCTCCAGGCCCACTATGACCACCCGGGCTGGTACATCGCGTGGCGTTACCTCGTCGACCCAACTGAGTCAATCGAATCGGGTGTCCCGGTGGTCATCTGGAGAGTCGATGTCGCCTTCCTCGCTCAGGAAGACTGGAAGTACGAGCGCAGTACAGCCGGCGCAAGTGGCGGAGGCCGGACGCATACGTTCGGCGTCAAGAGCCCCGCGACACGCTTCCGCGACTGCTCCGTCTATCGTCGTCACGGGATTCGCATCCGCAGTAGCAAGCCCGTTCCCGAGAATGGCGCGTGACACGCTTCGCCATCCGCAGCGCGGACAGGGACGACGCGCCGGAGCTGGCGGAGATGCTGGCGGTGGCGTTCGCCGGGTCGAACGCCTGCTACCCGGAGCCGGAGCCGCCTTCAGAGGCCGACCTCGCCGTGCGCATGCAGACGGGCGAGGCGTTCCTGCTGGCGGAGTGCGAGGGGCGGGTCGTGGGGGCGGTGCGGCGGAGCGAGAGGGAGGGGATCGCCGGCTTCGACCTGCTCGCCTCGCGGGAGGCGGGGGCGGGACGCGCCCTCATCCGCGCGATCGAGGGGCGCGCCCAGGACGGTGGTCTGCGCCTCGTGCGGGCGCGGCTCCCCGACGAGCCACGGCTGGCCGACTACTTCTCGGCGCTCGGCTACCTGCCCATCGGCCGCGCCAACGAGGAGTTCCGGGGCGAGCAACTGGCCATCCTCACGGTCGAGCGGCGGCTGCCGCTGCTGACCGTCCGGGAGCAGCGTCGCAGCGACGCAGACGCCATCGCGGCGCTGGCGGGGGAGGATCCGTGGCCGTTCGAGCAGGGGACGCGTCCGGGGTGGTTCGTCGCCTCCGACGGCGACCGCGTGGTGGGCGTCATCCAGGCGCGGGATGCGGGGGGCGGGTTGGCCGCCATCCGCGAGCCGGTGCTGGCGGCGGGGTACGAGGGGCGGGGGCTGGACGCGTGGATGGTCGAGCGGGCGGCGGACTACGCGGGCACGCACGGCTCGCACACGGCGGAGCTCCCGCTCACCGAGCGCACGACGCACCTCCGGCGGCGGCTGGAGGACCGCGGCTGGGACCTGGAGCGGGGCGCCGACCGCTACGTGAAGCGGCTCAGCGGCCAGCTTCGCGAGGACGCCTTCACGGACTAGCTAGGTCGCGAGCCAGTCCGGGGTGTCGTTCCAGGAGTCGACGGCGGCGACCTCGGCGAGGGGCTTGCGGTTGAGGGGGCCGAAGCGCCCGCGCGGGTAGCCGAGGGGCACGCAGTAGACGACCTGCGCCTCGGCGGGGATGTCGAACAGCTCGTGGACGCGCTCCTCGACGACGGCGTGGAGCGTCGTGATGGTGCCGCCGACACCGATCGAGCGGGCCGCCAGCAGCAGGTTCTGAACGGAGGGGATGACGGACTGCGCCGCGCCCGCGCCGCGGGCGGTGGCGCAGACGAGCACGATGGCGGGCGTGTCGCCGATCTCGCCGGAGAGGCGCATGGCCGACTGGCGCACGCTCTTCCCGGGCGGGATGTCCTCGGGGCCGCTGATGCCCTCGTCCTTGCGCTTCGCCCACCAGGCCTCGTGGTAGAGCTCGCCGAGGCGGGCGCGCTTCTCGGCGTCGGTCACGAGCAGGAAGCGCCAGGGCTGGGCGTTACCGCCGTTGGGCGCCTGCCGGGCGGCGTCGAGGAGGTCGCGCAGGTCGCGCTCCTCGATGGGGGCGGGGCGGAAGCGGCGGATGGCGCGCATGGAGTACATGGCGTCGCCGAGGGTCATGGTGAAGCGGTCGGGTGCGGGAATGGGCACGGGTTACCTCCGGAGAGTCAGTCTGCGTCAGCCTGCCACTGGACGACGGTGGGGGCCAGTGGGGGGAATCCGCGAGTGCTGGGTCAGTAGGTTGGGGTTCGAATCCCTGCTCGGCAGCCACTTCGAAGCGAAGTAGGGGAAGTCACTAGGAATCCTCTGAGCAAGTAGGCTGGCGCCGGCGATTTGCTCCGGCAGCAGGTTGTATTGGACAAGGAGGGCCGCAGGGGAGGGGGCCGGGGGAGGTCGGGGGCCTCTTGTGCCCTCCCGTCGCGCTTCGACGGGCGCGGGGGACGCACTGCTCCCCGGGTTAGGCGAGTTGGGGCTCCGCTCGCAGCAGGTTCGTCAAGCCCAGCAGCAGCGCCAGCCGCTCTCGGTTCTTCGCCAGACCGCGGTAGCGCACCTTGTCGTAGCCGAAGCGCCGCTTCACCGCGAGGAAGGGGTGCTCCACCTGCGCCCGCAGCGACGCCTTCTCCCGCTCCGCCCGCGCCGCCTCGCTCCCCGGCTCAAGCAGCCGCCTCCGGCCGGGCCGCATGGCCACGCGCCACTCGACCTCCGACCGCGCCTGCTCCGGGCGCTTCTCCACGCCCCGGTAGCCCGCGTCGCCGTACGCCTCCCGCTCCTCGCCGTGCAGCAGGCGGTGCGCCTCCGTCACGTCGGCCACGTTCGCCGCCGTCGCCCTCATGCTGTGCACCAGCCCGCTGTCGGCGTCCACGCCGATGTGCAGCTTCATCCCGCAGTGCCACTCGTTCCCCTTCTTCGTCTGGTGCATCTCCGGGTCGCGCGCGCTGGCGGTTCTTCCTCGAGGAGGGCGCCGCGATGATGCTGGCGTCCACGATCGTGCCCGCGCGCAGGCGCAGGCCGCGCTTCGCGAGGTGGGCGTTGATTGTCTCGAACAGCTTCGTCCCCAGGTCGTGGCGCTCCAGCAGGTGGCGGAAGTGGAGGATGGTGCTCTCGTCGGGAATGGCCTCGGTCAGGGTGAGACCGCAGAAGCGGCGCACCGACTCGGCTTCGTAGAGGAGGTCCTCCATGGCGGGGTCGCTGAGGTTGTAGCAGAGCTGGACGCAGTGGCTGCGCAGCATCACCGCCAGCGGGTAGGGCCGCCGTCCCCGTCCCGCCTTCGGGTAGTGAGGCTCGATGCGCGCCTCCAGTTCCTCCCAGGGCACGAGGCTGTCGATGCGTTCGAGGAACAACTCACGGCGGGTCTTCCGCTTCTTCTGCTCGAACTCCACGCTGGCGAACGTCGGCTGATGCATGGGGGCGCCCTCCCTCTCCGGTTCGCGCCCCATGATCGCATCTGCTCACTCGCTCTGGCGAGTTGTTCAGACTGTCCCTAGTGTCCTGAGTCGCAATAGCACAACACAACTGGTATGGTGTGGCACAGCGGGGGCTTTGCCCCATGGGGCAGACTCTGGAGCGTCATAGCACCCGAATCGGACGGCCGACGGTCACGATCGTACTCAGCGACGAGGAGCGTGAGACGCTGGAGCGGTGGGCGCGCCGGCCAACATCGGCCCAGGCGCTGGCGCTGCGCTGTCGCATCGTCCTTGCAGCGGCCGAGGGGACATCGAACAGGGCGAGCGCCGCGGCGCTCGATTGCCATCCGGTCACCGTCGGCAAGTGGCGCCGGCGCTTCGCGCAGTGGCGGCTCGATGGGCTACAGGATGAGCCGCGCCCCGGGGCGCCGCGCACGATCACCGATGCACAGGTGGAAGCGGTGATCGTCAAGACGCTGGAGGAGCAGCCTTCCGACGCGACGCACTGGTCGACCAGATCGATGGCAGCCGCGCTCGGGATGTCGCAGTCGGCGATCGTCAGGATCTGGCGCGCCTTCGGCCTGAAGCCGCACCTCGTGGAGACCTTCAAGCTGTCGCCCGACCCGCAGTTCATCGACAAGGTCCGCGACGTGGCCGGGCTCTATCTCAACCCGCCCGACGCGGCCGTTGTGCTGTGTGTGGACGAGAAGACCCAGGTCCAGGCACTTGACCGCACCGCTCCGATGTTGCCGATGATGCCCAACGTCCCCGCCCGCCAGACACACGACTACGTCCGTCATGGCACGACGAATCTCTACGCGGCGCTCGATGTCGCCTCGGGACACGTGATCACGGAGATGACCCCCAGGCACCGCGCGCGGGAGTTCCAGCGGTTCCTCACCCTCATCGACCGCAGCGTTCCCCGTGAGCTGGCGGTGCATGTCGTGCTCGACAACGTCTCCACGCACCGCACGCCTGCCATCCAGCGCTGGCTCCAGCGCCATCCCCGCTTCACCTTCCATTTCACGCCAACCTACAGCTCCTGGATGAACCTCGTGGAGCGCTGGTTTGCAGAGCTCACCAGCAAGTGGCTCCGGCGCGGCACGCACCACAGCGTGCCTGAGTTGATCCGCTCAGTGGAGATGTGGGTCGCCAGCTGGAACGAGAATCCGAGGCCCTTCATCTGGCACAAGACCGCAGATCAGATCCTTGACAACCTCGCCGGATATCTAGAGCGCATTCCTGACTCGGGACACTAGGGGATCTTTCGGCCATCTACTACCTCGGGCGCGGAGTGGAGGCGTTTCTGGTCCGCGCCAGTGAGACGGGCATCTACTGGGCGCTCTCGGTTGCCGAGGGGCTGGTTCCCGCCGGAACGCGGGATGCGGAGGCTGTCGTCGCCCACATGGCGCCGAGGTTCGAGGAGACGTTCAACGCGGTGACGTCAGCTGCAACGGACCTGCGCTACGACGAACTGTTCGACCGCGACCCGCTTCCGTTCTGGAGCAGGGGCGCGGTGACGCTGCTCGGGGACGCGGCACATCCGCTGCTGCCGCACACGGGTCAGGGAGCGGCGCAGGCGATCACCGACGCGGTCGCGCTCGGCAAGGCGCTACGCGAGGAGTCGAGCGTTTCCGAGGCGCTGGCGGCGTACGAACGCGACCGCCACCCGAAGATGACGCACCTGCTGGGGCGGGGACGGCGGACCGCGCGGATGATGCGGACGACGAACCCCGTGGCATGCTCGATGCGGGAACTGGCAGTGCGTCTGCTTCCCGTAACGCAGTTCGTGAAGGCACTCGCGGCGATCAACCGGCGCTCGGGGACGGACGTCAGCCCGTGACTCCAGACCCCGAACTCGAGGCACCCGGGGAGAACGGCGTACGCGTTTTGACGGTCCTTGAGTTGCTTGCGGCAGCCCTGGTTGTCATGGGCGCGTTCCTGCCCGGGATAGTCGTGACAAACGACTCGGGCACGACCACTGCGGCAGGCATCGAGACAATCGTGGTCAATTTCAGTGCAGGGACCGTTCGCGGAGAGCAGCACTTCAGTAGTGATGGATTCATCTCCACGATCGCAGCAGCGGTCTGCGCCGCTCTTCTCGCGCTGACATTCCTCGGCCACAAGCGCTTCCTGTTCTCCAGTCTGGCAGCCATCGTGGCCGCCGTCATCGTCGCCACTGCCATCTTTGATGTGTTCGATCTTTCCCACAGCTTGAGCGACATGAGGGCAGATGGCACCGCGACGGGGCGCATCGGCGACGGGCTGTGGCTCACGCTGGTGGGGAGCGTCGCCCTTGAGGTGACCATCATGGGCGCGCTGGTCAGCATCATCATCCAGCGCAGGAGAAGCCGGCCGGAGGCCGACCCCGAGAGCGAAGGGCCGGGCCCCTCCGGTGGCGAAGATGCCGCACCGCACGTACCAATCGGGGGGACTTCGGGGTAGGCTCCGGCTGCCCGCGGTGGGTCGCGGGGGAAGGAGGGGGTATGCCTTCGGAGCTGTTCGAGAAGGGCCTGGCGATCCGGCGGGAGGTGCTCGGCGACGAGTATGTCGAGCGGTCGCTGGCGCAGGCCGACGACTTCACCATGCCGCTGCAGGAGCTGGTGACGGAGCACGCATGGGGCGCGATCTGGGGGCGCCCGGGGCTGTCGCGCAGGGACCGCAGCCTGCTCAACCTGGGGATGCTGACTGCGCTCAACCGCCCGCACGAATTGCGGCTGCACGTGCGCGGCGCGCTCAACAACGGCCTCACGCGCGAGGAGATCCGCGAGGTGCTGCTGCAGGCGGCGGTCTACTGCGGAGCGCCGGCGGCGCTCGACGGGTTCCGCGTCGCGCGGGGGGTGTTCGCGGAGGTCGACGGCGATGCCTGAGGCAACGGGAGCGCTCTCGCGCATCGGCTTCGTGGGGCTGGGGAACATGGGGTGGCCGATGGCGCACCTCCTCGACCCCCACTACGCCGTCACGGTCCTCGACGCCCGCGCAGAGGTGGCGGAGTCGTTCGCGGCGGAGCACCGGGCCACGGCGACGAACAGCCTCGAGGCGCTGGCCGAGGCGAGTGACGCCGTCATCACGATGCTGCCGAACGGCGACATCGTGCGCGAGGTCGCTCTCGGCGGGGCGGACGGCGGCGATCTCGTCGCGGGCATGGCGGCGGGGACCGTGCTCATCGACATGAGCAGCTCGGCGCCGCTGGGAACACGCCAGCTTGCGGAGGACCTGCGGCCGCGCGGCGTGGCGGTGGTGGACGCGCCCGTGTCGGGCGGGGTAGCGGGCGCGCGGGACGGGTCGCTCTCGATCATGGTGGGGGGCGAGCAGGACGAAATCGCTCGCTGCCGGCCGGTGCTGGAGCACCTTGGCCGCGCCATCTACGAGATGGGCGGCTCCGGGACGGGCCACGCGATGAAAGCGCTCAATAACTACTGCTCCGCGGCGGGGCTGTCGGCGGCATGCGAGGCGCTCATCGTGGGCGACCGCATGGGGCTGGACCCGGCGCAGATGCTCGACGTGCTGAACGCTTCCTCGGGGCGGAACGCGGCCACCGAGGGAAGGGTGGCGGAGGAGATCCTGAGCCGGAACTTCGGCGCCGGCTTCACCGTGGGGCTGATGGCGAAGGATGTCGGCATTGCCGCCGGGATGGCGGAGGGGCTGGGGATGGAGGCGCCCATCCTGAGCCGCACGAGCGACCTCTGGGGCGCCGCCGAGGAACTGCTCGGGGGCGCGGTCGGCGTCTCGGAGGTGGTGAAGCTCTGGGAGGAGTGGAACGGCCGCGAGCTGGGCTCGGGGCCGGAGTAGCCCGCTCAGGCGTCGCTGAGGTAGGCCTCGTCGAGCCAGCCCCGCACGGTCTCGTCGACATCGTCGGGGCCGGTCGCGTTGACCACGTGGTAGAAGCCGCTGCCGGCGTCGATGACCTTGCGGGCGATGCGGGGGTCGTCGACCTTGCGGGGCAGCAGCATGCCGAGCTGGACCCAGCGCCGCATCGGTCGCAACTGGACGAAGACGCGCTTGCGCTTGAAGAAGATGCCGACCGCCAGGGGCTCGACGTAGACATCGTCGTACTGGGCGAGATGGCCGCTGACGGCATCGAAGACGGGCCGTTCGTGGGGCGGCCCGGTGGCGAAGTACTCGTCGAGGGTGAGGGCGGGAGCGCAGTCGTGCATCTGGCGGGCTCGTCCGAACTCCCGGCCACAGTCGGGACAGCGCCATCTGGCCACGGGGTATTGATTCGGTGTCATCAGATGTACTACAATCTTAATACATTGTCTGACCAGATGCACGACCCCCGCCCCACAAAGTCATCTGTGTTCTCCGTGCGCTTCCCGGGTGATGAGCTCTGGGAAGTTCGCCGGGCGGCACAGGACGCCAACATGTCGGTCGGCGAGTTCATCCGGCGGGCCGCGCTCGAACGGGCGCGAGCGCGCGAGGTACCGGCGGCGTTCGCGGGCGCCATGGGACGGGCGCTCTCCGACATCTACCACGGCTACACCGCCGCGGGGTCGCCATCGGGGGAGTCCCTCGACGACATGATGGTTTGGCTGGACTCCGAGGGCGCCCTGAGGACAGGCCCCAGGAGCAAGGACGAAGACTAGCCGCCGCCTGAGAGGGGGTTGGCGGGCGGGGTGACGGCCCGGCCCGACCACCCCGCCGGGGAGTCCTCGCCGATGCCGAGGGCGGCGTAGTGCCCGTCGTGAACGGCGCGCTCGATGCGGCGCGGGGCGACAGCGTCGCCGACAACGACGACCTCGCCGTCGTACCCCTCGAGGGCGTTCGCGAGGCCGCGGTTGGCCACGTTGCCGGAGAGGACGACGGCGCTGTCGGCGGCGTACTCGTGGTCTTGGCCCGAGTCGAGGCTGCGGACGGTCACGGTCCCGTCGCCGATTGCCGCAAGCTGCACGCGGGGGACGAGGGTGAACCCGCTGCGGTGGTCGGTGAGGCGGCGCAGGGCGGGGTCGCGCATGAGGGCGCCGACGGTCTGGGGGCCCACGCTCGTGTAGGCGGTGGCGAAGATGACGGCCACGCCCTTCTCCAGCAGGTACTCGGCGACGGCGATGGCCTCGTAGTGGCCCACATCGTCGAAGACGAGGGCGGTCTCGCCCGTCTCGGCCTCGTCGCTCATCACCTCCCAACTGGTGAAGACGTTGTCGCGGTCCATGCCCTCGACGGGGCTGGCGGGACGCGCCGCCTGGAAGCCGTCGCGGCGGGGGACGGAGCCGGTCGCGACGATGACGGCGTCGGGCATCTCGACATCGATGAGGTCGCGGTCGACCCGAGTTTCGAGGCGGATGTCGACCTCGAGCTTGCGGAGCTGGGCGGCGCACCAGTCGATGTCCTTGCCGAATTCGTCGCGGGTGGGCGCCTTGCGGGCGAGCTTCACCTGGCCACCAAGCGAGTCGCTGGCCTCGCAGAGGGTCACGTGGTGGCCGCGGAGAGCGGCCACGCGAGCGGCTTCGAGCCCGGCCGGGCCGCCGCCCGCGACGAGCACGCGCTTGCCCTCGCCGACCATGGCGATCTTGTCGTCGCCGTAGCGGAGCTCCTGGCCGGCGCCGACGTTGACCACGCACCCGAACTGCATGAGCGGTCCCGTCGAGCCGCCGATGCAACCCTGGTTGCAGCCGAGGCAGGGGCGCACGTCGCTGGCGCGGCCCTCCTGCGTCTTCCGCACGATCTCGGGGTCGGCGATGGTAGCGCGAATCATGGAGACCATGTCGGCGTCGCCGCGTGCGATGAGGGCGTCGGCTTCCTCCAGCGTGAGGATGCGCCCCACGACGAAGCTGGGCTTGGTCAGGGCGCGGCTGGCGGGGGCGCTCCAGGGGAGCTCGTACTCGTGCTTCTCGTGCATGCCGCCGATGAGTCGGTCGAAGTCGAGGTAGCCCGCAGTGGAGATGCTGAAGAGGTCGACGAGGCCGGTCGCCTCGAGGTCGAGTGCGATCTCCTTGCAGTCCTGTGGCTGGAGCCCGCCGGGAACGCCCTCGCGGCCGCTGAGGCGGGCGCCGATGATGAAGTCGGGGCCGGTCGCTTCGCGGATGGCGGCGGCCACCTCCTTGCCGAAGCGGCGGCGGTTCTCGGGGCTGCCGCCGTACCTGTCGGTGCGCCGGTTCGTCGTCGCCGAGAGGAACTGCATGATGAGGAAGCTGTGCCCGTAGTGCATCTCGACGCCGTCGAGGCCGCCCTCCTGGGCGCGGCGGGCGGCGGAGGCGTAGGCCGCGATGGTCTCGTCGATCATCGCCTGGGTCATCTCCAGGGGGATGTCGCCCTGGCCCTCGGACATGCGCAGATGGCGCACGCTGGGAATGGCGGAGGGGGCCCAGGGTGGGCTGCCGTCGGCGGGCGCGGCGTGGGCGCCAACGTGGATGAGCTGCTGCATCATCACCATGCCGTGGCGGTGGGTGGCTTCGGCGAGGCGCTTGTAGCCCGGAATCATGGCGTCGGAGTAGGCGGCCACGCCCCCGAGGCCGGAGATGGGATGCACCGAGGACGCCTCGAGGATGCTCATGGCGACACCGCCGCGGGCGCGCGCCTCGTGGTAGGCGATGAGGTCATCGTTGACCTGGCCGCGGCCGAGACCGGTGCCGTGGGCGGAGCGCACGACGCGATTGCGGAACTCGGTCTTGTTGACGGTGATGGGGCGGAAGACGTGATCGAGGGGCATGGCTGGCCTCCGGCGCTGTGGCGAGCCGAGTCTACGCGCGCGCCAGCGACCTCGGAGCGCTACCGCTTGATGGGCGCCCCGAGGATGACGTCGGGCACGTCGCCGCCGGCGGCGCGGATGGCCTCGGCGATGGCGTCGGCTTCGCCCTGGTTGTTGACCACGCGCTCGGCCACGGCGCGCGCTTCGGAGCGCATGGGCCGCTCGTACGTCCCCTGGAAGTGGGGCATCACGTAGCGCGCGAGCAGCTCGTAGTGGTTGCGCATGCGCTCCGGCGGGGCGAATTCGTTGCCCATGAGGAGGATGCCGCCGAAGCCCTCGCCGCTCGATTCCCAGAGGCGCTCCAGCCCGGCGGTGACCTCCTCGGGCGAACCGAAGAGGGCGCCGCCGTTGTCGACGCACCACTCCGCGTAGTCCTCGGGGGCGCCCTCGTAGGTAAAGGGGCGCCCCAGTGTGCCCGCGAAGTAGTGGCAGTCGAATTCGTACAGGCCGTCGTTCATGTCGCGGCAGGCCTGCTCGCGGCTCTCGGCAACGTAGATGCGGGTCATGACTCGGTAGTCGCGGCGGCTCATGGTCTTGCCGTGCTCGGCGGCGGAATCGACGGCAGTGTCCCAGGTGCTCTTGAGACCAGGACCGAGGGGGCGGAAGGAGCCGCCGGAGAGGATGCCGACACCGTGCTTCCCGGCGATCACGGCGCCGCCGGGGGATGAGGTGGTCGCGAGGAAGACGGGGATGCCCTCCTCGTGGTAGGGCTGGAGCTGGCAGGCGGCGTTCTTGAGAGTGAACCAGCCGGGGCTCTCGTGGGTGACCTCCTCGCCGCGGAGGAGGCGCAAGATGACGCCGAGGCCCTCGTCGAGACGGGGGCGGAGCTGGGTGGGGTGGAGTCCAAGCTGGGGGGTGTCGGGGGCGGTCGCGCCAGGGCCCACGCCGAGCATCACGCGTCCGCGGGTGAGGTGGTCGAGGAGGAGGATGCGCTCGGCGATCATGTAGGGGTGGTGGTAGCCCACGGAGAGGACGCCGGTACCGAGCTTGATGGACTCAGTTTCCTGGGCGACGTGGGCGATGAAGAGCTCGGGGCTGGAGATGGGCTCCCAGCCACCGGAGTGGTGTTCGCCGATAAAAACCTCGTCGTAGCCGAGCTCATCGAGCCACTGGATGGTGCGCACGTCGCGGCGAATGGTGAGGCTCATGCTGTCGCGCACGGGGTGGTAGGGGGCCATGAAGAGGCCGAACTTGAGCCGCCAGGGAAGGTTCATCTGTTTCTCCGTCGGCGGGACAGGATACGCGAGCAGGCGGAGCGGGGGCAGGCAGAACGGTTGTGCTAGCAGTGGTACACTGGCAGGACATCTCGCGAAGGGGATCCAAACGATGACCACGGACGCCGGGAGCAGGCTGGGCGAGCTGGTAGCGCAGGCACGTGAGGCCGCGTCGGTGCTAACGGACGAGGACAAAGATCTGCGGCCGATCGCCTTCGAGCGAGTGCTCGACCATCTGCTTGGAAACGGGGGGGCGCAGGCTGAAGGAGCACCACAAGCGACGCCATCGGCTCGTCCTACAGCAGCACCGGTCGACTCATCACTCGCCACCAAGCAGCAGCGGACGGATGCTGTGGCCCGCTACTTCCAGATCGAGCCTGAGCAGGTGCCGGAGTTGTTCGATATGAGCGGGGAGGAACCCCTCTTTGTTCTGCACTCCAGCAAGCTGCCAAAACAGAAGGCTTCAGCAGTGCGGGAACTTGCTCTACTAATTACCGGAGCGCGAACGGGGGTGGGACTGGAAACAAGCACAGGCGACCTCCGCCAAACGGCCGACGCATACGGCAAGCTCGACAGGAACTTCATGACCACCCTTAGCAACATGGGCCACATCGCCGTATTGGGGAAGCCGAGTTCCCCGAACCGCCTTGTCCGGATGAAGGTGACCGGAGCAGAGGCAGCGAGGCCGCTCGCCCAGCGACTCGTCTCCTAATGGGGGGACCTTCCTCGGGCATCGGGCTCGACGACCTCCACGCCGAAACAAGGCTAGCCCACGGCCTCTTTCTTGACGGGCACTTGCAGGAAGCCGTACGAAAGGCCGCCGAGAGGTACGTAAATCGCGTTGCCCAGGAGGCAGAGCACCCTGAGCTCCAGGGGACAACGCTAGTCAATCGCGTGTTTTCTGAAGACAAGCCCGTCTTGGTCTTGAATTCGCACGAGACCCTAGATGACTGGACGCTGATGGATCGCGATGAGCATAACGGCTACCGCTTTCTCGGCGTTGGCCTCGTGCAGGCCGTCCGCAACGTCATGACGCATGTCGACGACTACGACCTGAATAGGACAGAGGCCCTTGAGTGGATGGCCTTCATCAGCGCCATGCACCGCCGCCTGGATGGGGCTCAGCAGTTTGTAGCGACGGCAGAGGCAAACCCTGCTACGGAGTAGGTCGCCATCGCGGGCGGGATCTAGAGCGGCCAGCCAGACGACCGCAGGAGTATGAGTGCCCAATGGCCGGGTCACACGACGAGATGAGCACCATTTACACGATCGGATTCACCCGGAAGACCGCCGAGGAGTTCTTCGCGCTCCTGCAGGGCGCGGGGGTGGAGTGCCTGATCGACATCCGCCTCCACAACCGGTCGCAGCTCGCGGGTTTCGCAAAGCAGGACGACCTCGCCTGGTTCGCACGCGAGCTTGCGGGCATCGAGTACGTCCATGTCCCCGACCTCGCGCCCACGCAGGAGCTGCTCGACGGCTTCAAGAAGCACCGAAGGTCGTGGGAGGCATTCGAGCAGGGCTTCGGGCGGCTCATGGAGGAGCGCGACGCCTACGGGCGGTTCGACCGGAAGCTGCTGCGAAACAACCCGTGCTTCCTCTGTAGCGAGGCGGCTCCCGAGCAGTGCCACCGCCGGCTGGTGGCGGAGGGGCTGCAGGCGAGGGAACCCGGCCTCCGGGTCGTGCACCTGCAATGAGGCGGTTCACGCCTCCCCGCCGGGATCCCACTCGGGGGCGAAGCCGCGGCGCATGGTGTTCTCGGTGACGACGCGCGTGAGCGCGAACTGCCGGACGTAGTCGGGGCCGCCCGCCTTGTCCCCCGTCCCCGACATGGCGAAGCCCGCGAAGGGCTGGCGCCCCACGATTGCCCCGGTGGTGTCGCGGTTGAGGTAGAGGTTCCCCACGCGGAAGGCGGCGCGGGCGTGGGCGATGTTGCGCGGGTGGCGCGAGTAGAGGCCGCCGGTGAGGGCGAACGGCGAGTCGAGGGCGAGGGCGAGCGCTTCGCGGAAGCCGTCCGCGTGGAAGAGCGTGAGGACCGGCCCGAATACTTCCTCGCGGGCGAGTGGCGACGCCGGGGAGATGTCCTGGAAGACGTGAGGGGCAACGTAGTGGCCTTCGCGGGCGGGCGCGTCGCCACGGGCGAGCAGGCCGCCCTCCGCCATGCCCGCCGCGATGGCCTCCTCGATGCGCGCTTTCGCCTCGGCCGAGATGACGGGCGGGACGACCGTGTAGGGGTCGTCGGGCGGGCCCACGGGCAGGCTCTCCACGGCGGCCGCCAGGCGCGCGCGGAACTCGTCGCGGGCGGCCCCGACAACGATGACGCGGCTGGCGGCGCTGCACTTCTGCCCGGCATAGCCAAAGGCGGAGGCGACCACGCCCTCGACGGCGAGGTCGAGATCGGCGTCCTCGTCGACGATCACGGCGTTCTTGCCGCCGAGCTCGGCGAGCAGCTTCTTGAGACCGCGCTGGCCGGGGCGCACCTCGGCGGCGGCGCGGGCGATGGCGAGCCCGGCGGCGTTCCCGCCCGTGAAGGCGATCATGTCGACATCCGCGTGGTCGACGAGCGCCCGCCCGGCGTCGGGGCGGCCGGGGAGGCAGTGGAGCGCCTCCGCGGGCACGCCTGCCTCGTAGAGGATGCGGGCCAGCGCCCCCGCCACGATGGGCGACTGGTGGGCGGGCTTCATCACCACGGCGTTGCCCGCCGCGAGCGCGGCGGCAGTCATGCCGGTGAGGATGGCGAGGGGGAAGTTCCAGGGCGCGATGACGCCAACCACCCCCCGCCCCTCGTACGTGTAACGGTTGGTCTCGCCAGGGACGGTGGTGAGGTCAAGCCCGCGCCCGAGGCGTTCGGCCTCAGCGGCGTAGTAGCGCAGGAAGTCGATCGCCTCGACCACGTCGCCGTCCGCTTCACGCCAGGGTTTGCCGCTCTCGAAGATCATCGTCGCGGCCAGGTCACGGCGGCCTTCGTCCATGAGCGCCGCCGCCTTCCGCAGGACGCGGGCTCGGCGTCCGGGGGAGGTGTCGCGCCAGCCTGGAAAGCCGCCGCGCGCGACCTGCACGGCGCGGTCGATGTGGGCGGCGCCGGCGGCGGCGGCGCGGCCCATGAGGACGGCGGGCTCGGAGGGCGGACGCACGTCGAGCCATTCCTCCGCCTCGACAGCCTCGCCGGCGACAAGGAGTGGGTGGCTGGCCCCGAAGGACTCACGCACACGAACGATGGCCGCCCCAAGGGCGTCGCGTTCAGCGGGTCGGTGCAACTCCAGAGGCGGGTGGTTGGTGAAGCCGCCCCGGCGGCGGCGGGGGCGGGCGGGGGAGGAGGGCGCCTGCGGCGGGGCGGCGGGAGCGGCGTATTCGTGCTTGTTCACGAGCCACGACTCGTTCGAGGTGTTCTCGAGGAGGCGCCGCACGAGGTAGGCCATACCCGGAATGATCTCGCCCACGGGAACGTACACGCGCGCGCGGTAGCCCTGCGCCTGGACGGCGCGGCGCAGCCCTTCGGCCATGCCGTAGAGCATCTGGAACTCGACGGCCTCGCGGGGCAGGCCGGCATCGTCGCAGACGGCCATCGCGCAGGCGATGCTGCGCGGGTTGTGGCTCGCAAAGGCGGGGCGAAGGTGGGGCCAGGCCCCGGCGAGGAGCGCACAGCAGCGCTCGAAGCTCTCATCGGTGTCGCCCTTCTCCTCGAAGACCGGTACCGGATGACTCGCCTGGCGGGCGAGGACCACCTCCTCGTCCCAGTAGGCCCCCTTCACGAGCCGCACGGTGACGGGAGCGCCCCGCTCGCGGGCGATGCGTTCGATGCGGGCGAGATCGTCCGGCGCGTCGCGCAGATAGGTCTGCACGACAATGCCCAGATCGGGCCAACCCTGGAGACTCTTCTCGCGCGCGATTCGTTCGAGCGCCTCCTGCGTGAGGTCCCGATAGCGGAACTGCTCCATGTCGATGTTGACGAAGGCGCCGCGAGCACGGGCGCGCTCGAGCACGGTCAGGAGGCGGTCGCGCAGGGAGGCGTAGGTGGCGGCGGGGGCGGCCGGCTCGAAGTGGGCCGTGAGGGCGGAGAGCTTGATGGAGACGTTCGGTTTGCGCAGGTCCGCAGGGGCCTCCCAGGTGCGCCCCTCCGCGAGGGCGTCGATCAGGTCCAGGTAGCGGTCGCGGTAGCGGTCCGCCTCGGTGTCGGAGAGGGTGGCTTCCCCGAGGAGGTCGACCGTGCAGGCGGCCCCGCCTTCGACGAGCCCGCGAAGGCGGGGCAGGGCATCCGCGGGCGTGGCGCCGCCGATGAAGCGCCCGGCCATGGCGAAGACGCCCTCGCGGGCCACCCGTGAGAGCGCGGGGCGGAAGGGGGCGCTCCTGCCGATCGCCGAGCCGAGCCGCACCGCCGCCGGGGCGTCATCGCGGAAGTACTGGCGCACATGGCTGGCGACGGCCTCACTGGAGCGCAGCGCGGGCAATACGTCGACGAAGCGGAGCAGCTTGACCCGAAACTCCGGGTCCTGGGTGGCCCACGCCATGAGCCGCTCCTGCCACCACGCCGGGCTGAGGGCGATGAGCCGCTCGGGCTCCACGGCGGCAAGGAGGGCGCGCTGGCGCTCGGCGATGGACGCTTCGAGGGCGGAGTCGTGCGGCGGGACCGTCACGATCCCAGCCTAGACCGCGGGGTTGAGGGTCGCCAGAAGGGCGGCGAGCCGGTCGATGCGGGGGGTGGGGACGCCCAGGGCGCGGGCGCGTCGGGCGGGCTCGGCGAAGATGGCTTGTACCTCGATGGCGCGGCCGTCGAGGAAGTCGATGAGGGTGCTGGGGCGGTAGGGCCCCATCACGTCGGTGAGGGCGAACATGCGCGCGATGACGGCCTCGCCGTCGATGCGCTCCGCGCTGCCGGCTGCGGCGAGGGCGGCGTTGCCCGCGGCGACGACCTCCTCCATGAGGACGCGGGCCTCCTCGCGCAGGGCGGGGTCGGTCACGATGGCCTCGGTGGTGACGCCCCCGGCGGCAACGGTGAGGCCGTTGAAGGGCACGTTCCAACAGAGCTTCTCCCAGCGCGCGCGCAGGAGGGAGGGAGCGCTGGAGACCTCGACGGTGGCGCCCTGCCAGAGGGCGAGGGCGCGGTCGAGCTCAGCGGGGTCGTCATGCAGGTGGGCGATGACGACCTGCCCGTACTCGTAGTGGTGGACGGTTCCGGGCTCGCCGCGGTTGAGGCAGGTGAAGGCGAGCCCGCCGAAGATGCGCTCGCTGCCGAGCAAGCCGACCAGCGCTTCCTCGATGCCAAGGCCGTTCATGATGGCGAGCACGCGCGTCTCGGGGCCGAGGCAGGGGCGGATGAGGGCGGGGGCGTCGTCGAGGGAGGTCGCCTTGAGCCCGCACAGCACCCAGTCGACGGGACCGATGTCGGCGGGGTCGCGGGCGATGGGCGGGCGCTCCAGGACGAAGTCGCCGTGGTGCGACTCGACACGCAGGCCGCGCGCGGCGACGGCCTCGTAGTCGCGGCGCAGGAGGAAGCGCACGTCGTGGCCGGCCTGCGCGAGACGCGCGCCGTAGTACGAGCCGACGGCGCCGGCGCCGATGACGGCTACTGTGGCCACGGCCCGCGATCCTACCGGAGGAGCGCACGGGCGGGGGCGTAGATAGCTAGGGGGAGCGCCACGCTTCGCTACAGCCCCAGGGCGGTCACGCCGGGTCGAGGGCGCCGACCCCGCGCGGGACGCGCGGCGTCTCCACCTGCTGCACCTCGCCCAGGATGTGCTGGAAGCGCTCCCGCTGGGCGGGGGTCTCGAGCGGCATCTCGAAGTTGATGCGGCTGGCGTACTCGCGGTGCTCGGCCACGAAGGCGGGGAGCTCGTCGTAGGTGGAGGTCTGGGCGAACTCGCGCAAGACGTCCTCGGGGATGATGCCCTTCATCTCCTCCCACTTGCCCTGTAGGGAAAGCGAGTGGAGCTGCATGCCGAGGTCCTCCCAGCCGTGGACGCGCCAGACGTCGTGGTAGCTCCGGGTGGAGCCGTAGAAGGAGATGGGCTGGCGGAGAGCGTCGAGCTTCTGTTCGATCTCGGACTCGTCCTCGCCGTAGATGGCGAAGCCGCCGCCCGTGACCTCGATGTCCCGCCAGGTACGGCCGCCGCGTTCAAGCCCCCTCGCGACGTTGGGAAGGAAGACCTCGCGCATGTACCTGTCGGTGGTGAAGCCGTGGGGGAGGACGCCGTCGGCGACCTCGCCGGCGACGCGGGTCATGCCCTCGCCGACGGCGGCGAGCATGACCCTGGGGCGGGGGTAGCCGCTGGGGCCGGGGTGGAAAAGGGGATTCATGAGGGTGAACTGGTAGGTCTCGCCGACGTAGTCGGGCTTCTCGCCCGTCTCGAAGGAGTCCCAGATGGCGTGGAGCGTGCGGATGTAGTCGCGCATGCGGGGCGCGGGGGCGCTCCAGGGCATGCCGAAGCGGCGCTCGATGTGGCCCTTGACCTGGCTGCCGAGGCTGAGCGAGAAGCGTCCGCCGGTGGTCTGCTGCAGATCCCAGGCGCCCATCGCCAGCACCATGGGAGCGCGGGCGAAGGCGATCGCGAGCGTTCCGATCTCGATACGCTCCGTGGCGAGCGCCGCGGCGGCGGCGAGGATCATGGGGTCGTGGGCCATCTCGCCGGCGCCGGCGAAGTCGTAGTCGAGCTCTTCAAGCCGTCGCGCCTCGGGACCGACGCCCGCGAGCCAGCCCGCGGGGTAGCTGCTGCCAACCTTCATCGCCATCTCCTCCGGGGGCGATCCTACCGCGAGTACCTCGACTGGGAGCTGGACGATCCCGCGGGCCAGCCGCTGCCCGCCGTGCGCGTCATCCGGGATGAGATCGAGCGGCGGGTATGCACGCTCTTGGACCGCCTCTAGTCGGCGAAGGGGTTAACCACCCGCAAGCCGTCATAGTCTTGCCCTGCGCCCATGTCTTCCGAGTAGACGGCATCACAGCCCATGGCGCGAGCCGCGGCGAGGATCGCCCCGTCCCAATACGACAGTCCGAAGCGTTGGCTGATTTCCACACCTGCCCGGAACACCTCAGAAGTGATTGCCTGGACCGGGAAGGCGTTGATGGACTCAAGAAATCCCAATGCTTGCATAGGTGTGAGTGGGGCGGGTCGGTTGGGTCGCGTGGCCTGGTGGTAGAACTCCTGCAGCACCTGAACTGAGATCGCGAGGTCGCCATCTCTCAACAGCGAGAGGGCGCGCTTGCGCTTTCGGGCGTCCTCCGTCAGGGCGCTGACGGCGTAGAGGAGCACATTGGTATCAACGAAGCGCATCGCGGTCGTAGAGCGACTCTCGGGGCAAGTTGTCGGCCATGCGCAACCCGCCACCGTTGGCGGTGATGTCCGCGACTACTTCGTCGAGCATCCGGGCGCGGCGCTCACGCTCGGTCTCTCGATGGGGAGCACCGGGCCCACCAGGTTTTCCACGGGCGAGATCCCTGAGGAAGTCACGGACGAGAGCGGACACGGAGGTGTCCAACTCCGCCGCACGAACTCGAGCGAGACGATGCGTTTCTTCATCGACGGAGACTGTGATATTTCGCATGACCCAATTCCACGGTTCCTGTGTTCCACAGGCTAGCGCTTCCAGCTACCGAGCCGCAAGGGATAGCCCATTGAGGATGCCCGGAACGAAGGAACGCACCCGCGCGGGTGCGTTCCGAAGAGCCGCTGGGGTGGAGGGAACCCCGGCAGCAGGGAAGATAGGGAGCCCTCATTAATGGCTTGCGAACGGCGAGGCGCCTCGCCGTAGACTAACGCCGCGACTCCAGCATCGAGGACTGCCATGACCGCCAGCTACGACGACATCTACGCCCGCTCCCTGGCAGATCCGGAAGCGTTCTGGGCCGAGGCGGCCGAGGGCATCCACTGGGAGCGCCGCTGGGACCGCGTGCTCGACGAGTCGCGCGCGCCCTTCTACCGCTGGTTCCCGGGGGCGGTCACGAACACGTGCTACAACGCCCTCGACCGGCACGTGGAGGGCGGACGCGCCGACCAACCGGCGCTCATCTACGACAGCCCCATCACCGGCGTTGTCGAGCGGTTCACGTACCGCGAATTGCTGGACCGGGTGGCGCGCGTGGCGGGGGTGCTGGCGGAGGCGGGCGTGGAGAAGGGCGACCGTGTCCTCGTCTACCTGCCGATGGTTCCCGAGGCCGTCATCGCGATGCTCGCCTGCGCGCGGCTGGGGGCCGTGCACTCGGTCGTGTTCGGGGGCTTTGCCGCCAGCGAATTGGCGGTGCGCATCGATGACGCCACGCCCAAGGTCGTGCTCTCCGCCTCGTGCGGGATCGAGCCGAACCGCATCGTGCCCTACAAGCCCCTGCTCGACGAGGCGATCGAGATCGCCTCGCACAAGCCCGACCATTGCGTGATCCTGCAGCGGCCGCAGCTGGAGGCCGCCCTGGCCGAGGGGCGCGACCTCGACTGGGCAGCGGCGGAGGCAGCCGCCGCGCCCCATCCCTGCACGTGGGTGGAGGCGACGGACCCGCTCTACATCCTCTACACCTCGGGGACGACAGGGCAGCCGAAGGGCATCGTGCGCGACAACGGGGGCCACCTGGTGGCGCTCAACTGGAGCATGCGCAACATCTACGGCGTCGAGCCCGGCGAGGTGTACTGGGCCGCCTCCGACGTGGGCTGGGTGGTGGGCCACTCGTACATCGTCTACGCACCGCTGATCCATGGGAACACGACCGTGCTGTTCGAGGGGAAGCCGGTCGGTACACCGGATGCGGGCGTCTACTGGCGCGTGATCGCCGAGCACGACGTGAAGGTGCTCTTCACCGCTCCCACGGCCTTCCGCGCGATCAAGCGCGAGGACCCGACGGGGGAACTCATCCGGCCCGAGCACATTGCAGGGCTGCGGGCGCTCTTTCTGGCGGGCGAACGCGCCGACCCCGACACGGTGCAGTGGGCCGAGGAGCGGCTGGGCGTGCCCGTGATCGACCACTGGTGGCAGACGGAGACGGGCTGGCCCATCTGCTCGAACCCGGCCGGCATCGAGCTGATGCCGGTGAAGCACGGCTCCCCCACGAAGGCCGTCCCGGGCTGGGACATCCGTGTGCTGGACGAGACGCTCAACGAGGCGGGCGCGGGCGAGATCGGCGCGCTTGTCGCGAGGCTGCCCCTGCCGCCGGGCAGCCTGCCCACCCTCTGGCAGGCGGAGGACCGCTATCGCGAGGCCTACCTCGAGGAGTTCCCCGGCTACTACAAGACCGGGGACGCGGGCTACATCGACGAGGACGGGTACGTGTACGTCATGACCCGCACGGACGACGTCATCAACGTCGCCGGGCACCGCCTCTCGACGGGGCAGATGGAGGAGGTGCTGGCCGCCCACCCCGACGTCGCCGAGTGCGCCGTGGTGGGTGTGGCGGACGACCTGAAGGGGCAGACGCCCCTCGGGCTGCTGGTGCTGAACGCAGGCGTCGAACGCGCCCACGCCGCCATCGAGGGGGAGGCCGTGCAGCTGGTGCGGGACCAGATCGGCCCCGTGGCCTCGTTCAAGACGGCGATCGTGGTGGAGCGCCTGCCGAAGACGCGCTCCGGCAAGATCCTGCGCGGCACCGTGCAGAAGATCGCTGACAGCGAGGAGTACACGGCGCCACCGACGATCGACGACCCCGCCATCCTCCCCGAGATCGCGGACGCCCTCCGGACGGCGGGCTACGCGGGAGGTTGAGCTCCAGTCGCCACTCCTTTCTTAACCCTTAACCGCCCTTGCTTGACCCCTGCCGACCTTTGTCAAAGGGTGGGCGTGGAAGGCGCCCCGGCTGGGGAGGGTGGTCATGGCGCGCGGAAGCTCGAAGTACCTCGAGGAGTCCATCACCGCGCGCGTCGCGCGGTTCAGTACGCGCCACCGCTGGTACATCATCGGCGCCTGGCTGGCGCTTGTCGCCGTGGCCGCCACCCTCGCCTTCGACATCGGCGACGTGCTCACGACCGACGACTCGGTCGCCACGAACGCCGAGTCGGAGCGCGCCACGACACTCCTGGAAGAGCGCCTGCGCGGCCCCGAGGCGCCACAGGAGTTCGTCGTGCTCCGCGCAACCGCGGGCACCGTTGACGATGGCGTCTTCGAGAGCCTGACGGGGGAGCTGCTGGGGAGCATCCGCGCGCTGGAGGGCACGGTTGTCGGCGCCACCAGCTACTACGAGACGCGGCACAAGGGACTCGTCTCCGCCGACCGCCGCACGACGCTGATCCCGGTCACGCTCACCGGCGAGATCGGGGAGGCGGAGGAGACAGCGGGACCGCTGATCGAGCTGGTGGAGGACTTCGAGACGCCCCTCGGCTTCGAGGTCTTGGTGGCGGGGCGGGGGAGCATCGGGCGGACGTTCACGGAGACCTCGGAACGCGACCTGCGGCGGGGTGAGGGCATCGGCGTGCCGATCGCCCTGCTCATCCTGGTGGCCGTCTTCGGGGCGGCCGTCGCGGCCGGCATCCCCCTGGTGGTGGCGCTGATCGCGATCGTGACGGCCCTTGGCTTCGCGTTCATCGTGGGCCAGGGGTTCCAGCTCTCCTTCTTCGTGGTGAACATGATCACGGCCATCGGGCTGGCCGTCGGCATCGACTACTCGCTCTTCATCATCCAGCGCTTCCGCGAGGAGCGATTGCGCGGCTTCTCCATCGACGAGGCGGTGGCGCGGGCGGGGGCGACGGCCAACCGGGCCGTGCTCTTCTCGGGCGGGGCCGTCGTGATCGGGCTGCTGGGACTGTTGATCGTCCCCAGCAACATCTACCAGAGCCTGGGGGTGGGGGCGATCTCGGTGGCGGTGGTCGCGGTACTCGCCGCGCTCACGCTGTTGCCGGCGCTCCTGAGCGTGCTCGGGGACCGCATCAACGCGCTGCGTATTCCCTTCCTGCCGCGCATGCGGCTGCATGAGCGCGCCAGCAAGGGCGCCTGGTCGTTCATCGTGCGCATGGTGATGCGCCAGCCGGTCATCAGCCTGACTGTCTCGGGGGCGCTGCTCATCGCAGCCACGGTGCCGGCCTTCACCCTGCAGTCGGGCATCGCCGGGGTCTCGACGCTGCCCGAGGAGAGCGAACGGCGCCGCGCCTTCGAGATCCTGCAGGAGGACTTCAGCGCCGGCCTCGTCTCACCCGTCGAGGTCGTCGTCGACGCGGCGGACGTGTCATCGCCGGAGGTCGCGATGGCGATCGCGGAACTGGTGGCGCTGATCGCGGACGACGAGGTGTTCGACGGTGTGAGCGTCAGCGCTAACGAGGCGGGCGACCTTGCCCTCGTCGCCGCGCTGCTGACGATCGATCCGCGGAGCCCCGACGCTCACGAGGCCGTTCGCCGCCTGCGCAGCGACTACATCCCCGAGGCCTTCGGCGGGACCGAGGCGAAGGTGCTCGTGACCGGTCCGACCGCTGAAGAGGTTGACCTACTCGACGTGATCACGCTCTACACGCCGATCGTGTTCTCGGTGGTGCTGGGGCTCAGCTTCATCCTGCTGCTGCTCGTCTTCCGCTCCATCGTGGTGCCGGTGAAGGCGATCATCATGAACCTGCTCTCGGTGGGCGCCGCCTACGGTCTGATGGTGCTCGTGTTCCAGCACGGCATCGGAAACGAGCTGCTGGGCTTCCAGCAGACGGGGACGATCGAGGCCTGGCTGCCGCTCTTCCTGTTCGCGGTCATGTTCGGCCTCTCGATGGACTACCACGTGTTCCTGCTGAGCCGCATTCGCGAGCGCTACGGGATGACGGGCAGCAACCGTGACTCCGTCGCCTTCGGCGTGCGTTCCACGGGCAGCATCATCACGGGGGCGGCGCTGATCATGGTGGCGGTGTTCGCGGGCATCGCCATCGGCGACCTGGTGCCTCTGCAGCAGGCGGGATTTGGGCTGGGCGTGGCCGTCATCATCGATGCGACGCTCATCCGCTCGGTGATCGTGCCATCGAGCATGGCTGTGCTGGGCAGGTTCAACTGGTACCTGCCGCACTGGCTCGAGTGGCTCCCCGAGATCCGCATCGAAGGCGACCTCAACCCCGACCCCGAGAGCGTCAAGTAGAGGAGGGCGCGCCGCGCTGGGGCTGAGGGGAGCGCTTGCGCCTGCGGCGCTTCGCTGAGGAGAGCGCCGCCTTGACGGGCGGCTGAGGACAGCGCGCGGCTGTCGCCGCCCTGAGTGCAGGAACGCGGAGTGGGGCGGCGGGGCCAACCGCCAGGAGCCGATGGCCAGGAGCCAACTCCGGTAGGCTGCGGCGACCAATGGCAGGAGGGCGCGATGGGTGCGGAACCGTATACGGTCCACCTTTCGGATGAGGTGTTGGAGGACTTGCAGCGGCGGTTGGTGAATGCTCGCCTGCCGCAGGATTTCGCCAACGACGACTGGGGGTACGGGGTCAATGGGGCGTACCTGCGAGAGCTCGTCGACTACTGGATCGAAGGGTACGACTGGCGGGCGGTGGAGCGCGAGATCAACGCCTTCGCAAACTACCGCACCGAGATCGAGGGCGTCCCCATCCACTTCATCCACGAGCGGGGCAAGGGGCCGGACCCGAAGCCGCTGATCCTGTCGCACGGCTGGCCCTGGTGCTTCTGGGACTTCCACGAGCTCATCGGGCCGCTGACCGACCCCGCCGCCCACGGGGGCGACGAGCGCGACGCCTTCGACGTGGTGCTGCCCTCGCTGCCGGGCTTCGGATTCTCGGCGCCGCACAGCGTCCCCGGCATCAACTTCTGGCGCACGGCCGACCTGTGGGCGGAGCTGATGGGGGACGTGCTCGGCTACGACCGCTTCCTCGCGCACGGTGGCGACTGGGGCAACCTCATCAGCGCTCAGCTGGGGCACAAGTACGCCGACCGCGTGCAGGCGATCCACATCACGGGGGCGATCCCGCTGACTGTGCTGGCGCAGCCGGGGGGCGCCTCCCTGCTCGGGCAGCGGACGACGACTCCGGAGCAGGCGGAGCGCAATCCCGACCTGGTCGAGCCGGGCGTACTGCGTCCGCGTCCGGGGAGCGCGCACGTGGCCGTGCAGTTGAACGAACCGCAGACGCTCTCGTACGCGCTGCACGACTCGCCCGTGGGGCTCTGCGCCTGGATCCTCGACCGGCGCTACTGGTGGAGCGACAACGACCGGGGCGAGCGCGCAGTCGAGCAGGCGTTCTCGAAAGACCACCTGCTGACGCTCATGATGCTGTACTGGGCGACTGGCGCGTTCGTGACCTCGGCGCGGTACTACGCCGAGGTGGCGAAGAACCCGTGGCGGCCCTCGCACGACCGCACCCCAGTGGTGGAGGCGCCGACGGGTATCACCTTCCTGGCGCAGGACATGACCTCGCAGGGGCGTGGCTGGACGGAGGAGTACTACAACCTCGTGTGGACGCGGGCGCGGGACCGGGGCGGCCATTTCGCCGCGCCGGAGCGGCCGGCGGACATCGTCGAGGATATCCGGGAGGCGCTGCGCCCGTACCGTTGAGAAGAGCGCAGCGCTGGCGCGCTGCTGAGTGGAGCGCTCGCTTCGCTCGCTGAGGAGAGCGGCGGCCTGGCCGCCTGCGGAGAGCGCGCTCCGTCACTCTTCGCGCTCGACTGCTCCGCGCTCGCGGGCCGCGCTGAGTGTGGTGGGGACCAGGAGCCAATAGCCAGAAACTGGAGCCTTCGGTCGGATTCGAACCGACGACCTACGCATTACGAATGCGTCGCTCTTCCAACTGAGCTACGAAGGCTTTCCCGCCCCCAATAGTAGCTCGCTTCGTTCGGTCGCTCGACTGCGCCGCTACGCTTCGCGCGCTCTTCAGGTAGCTCGCCTGGCTCGGTCGGTCACTGCCTCGACCGGGGCGGCGGCCAGTGCGGCTTCGAGGGCGGCGACGCGATCTTCGAGGCTTGCCAGGCGCTCTTCGAGGCGAGTGCGGGCTGCGAGCTCCTCGAACCTGGCGACCTGTTCGAGGAAGCGTTCCCAGCGGCCGGGCTCGGCGCGGATGAGGGCGGGGCAGTCCTTCCCGGACCAGTGGTTGTGCTGGACGATGCCCTCGTGGCCGTGGCCGTCGAGGCGGAGTTGGGCGGTGAGCCAGGCGGCGTTGAGGTTGGCCGCGGCCTCGTCGATGCCCTCGTGCATGCAGATCTCGAGGCCGATCGAGGTGGTGTTGCCGGGACCGGCGGCGCCGTCGCCGGCGTGCCAGCCCTGCTCGCCCCAGTCGAGCGACTGCCAGGCCTCGCGGTCGTCGATGGTGGCGTGCCACGAGTAGGGCGCCTCGCGTGCGAGCCAGCGAGCGTGGGCGTGCGCGTCGGCGGTGGGCCGGGGGTTGCCGGTCTGGTGGATGGTGATGAAGGCGGCGAGTGCACCGGCGAAGGGTCGGTTGGGGCGGTTCTCGGTGCGGGTCAGCAGGAGCTGGTGGATGGTCGGGGGCGTGAACATGGGGGGAGGGTGGGGGGCTGAGGGGGCAAGTCCACTCCCCGCCTGTCATGGCCCCGCGCAGTACCCTTCGGGGCGATAGGCCCTTGTCTGGTACCATAAACGCGAACGATGCCTACGATCTTGAGGGAGGGGCCGTACCGCTTCTACTTCGTATCCGGGGATCGGAACGAACCGCTGCACGTGCACGTTCGCAGAGACAAGAACGTGGCGAAATTCTGGCTGGATCCGGTCCGGCTTGCCAGCGGCGGCGGATTCAGCGCTGTCGAGCTTCGGCGCGTCGAACGGGTCATAATCAACAACCGGACCAAGATCGTGGAGGGATGGCATGGCAACTTCAGTGCTGAAGATTGAATCGCCCGCCGCCACGGGCATCAAAGTCACAGATGAGTGCTTGTCCGCCGAGCTGGCCGACGGTCGGACGATCTCAGTCCCCCTGAAGTGGTTTCCCCGACTGGTCCATGCCACGTTGGAAGAGCGGGAAAACTGGGATCTCTCCGGAGACGGAGCGCACGTCCACTGGCCGGACCTCGACGAGGACATCAGCGTCGAAGGGTTGATCGCAGGCTGGCCTTCCCGCGAGACGAAAGAGTCCCTTGCTCGCTGGCTCGAAGCGAAGAAGGTCGGACGCCCGCTGGAGCTCCACGAACTGGCTCCCTCCACGGCCCTAGACGGCGATTAGGCGACCCCTACTGCGCCAGCGCGACCGCGGCCGCTCCCAAGAGGCCCGCGTCCTCGCCGAGCGTGCTGGTGCGGACGGGGGTGCTGGCGGCGGGGCCGTAGGCGAGGGAGGCCATGGCGGCGCGGAGGGGGTCGAGGAGGAGGTCTCCCATGCCGAGGAGGCCGCCGGAGAGGGTGACGGCGTCGGGGTTGAGGACGTTGACGATGCTGCCCAACCCGATGCCGATGGTGTGTCCACCGTTGCGGATCTCGGCGATGGCGTGCCCTTCGCCACGGCGCGCGGCCTCGGCGAGGTCGCCGGCGGTGGCGGGGTGGCCGGCAGCGATCCCGGCGAGGATGGGAGCGGCGCCCGACTCGACGAGGCGCTGGGCGCGGCGTCCGAAGGCGACGCCGCCGGCGATCGCCTCGAGGCAGCCGCGCGACCCGCAGCCGCAGGGCGGTCCCGCGGGGTCGAGCACGATGTGGCCGATCTCCCCCGCCAGGCCCTGCGCCCCCCGGTAGAGCCGTCCGTCGACGACGAGGCCGCCGCCGATGCCCGTCCCGAGGGTGGCGTGGAGGAGGTGGCGCGTCCCCTTCCCGGCGCCGAAGCGGAACTCGCCGAGGGCGGCCGCGGAGGCGTCGTTCTCGATCGAGACGGGGATGCCGAGGCGCTCCGAGAGCGGGGCGGTGAGGGCGAGGTTGCGGAAGGCGGGGATGTTCGGCGAGACCATCACCGCCCCGCCTTCGGCGTCGATGAGGCCAGCGACGGCAAGGCTGGCGGCGATGGGGCGCTCCGAGCCCCGGTCGCGCACCTCGGTGAGGAGGTCCCCGATGCGCTCCAGGACCGCTTCTGGCGACGTTTCCGCGGGGGTGCCGACCTCGTGGCGGACGAGCACCTCGCCCGCCACGCTCACGAGGGCGGCGCGCAGGTTCGTCCCGCCGAAGTCGCCGGCGATGACGGTTCGGGGCATGCCCGCACTGTACGCGAGGCCCCGCTTTCGCTGGACACGGCCGGGGCGCGCCCCGCACCCTGCGCGCATGGAGGCGTGGCAGGAGCGGCTGCTGGAGGACGAGCGCTCGGGGGTGCTCGGCACGATCGCCCGCAGCGGGCTCCCGCAGCTCGTGCCCGTCTGCTACGCCCTGGTCGGGGGCGCCATCGCCATCGCCATCGACGAGAAGCCGAAGCGCGGCGGGACGCTCGCGCGCGTTCGCAACATCGAGCGCGACGCGCGCGCCACCCTGCTCGTCGACCACTACGAGGAGCGCTGGGAACGACTCGCCTGGCTGCGGCTCGAAGGGGATGCGGACGTGCTTGAGCGGGGCGCGAAGTGGCCCCAAGCGCTTGATGCGTTACGGCGGCGCTACCCTCGCTACCGGGGCATGGCGCTCGAAGGGCTGCCTCTCATCCGTCTGCGGCCCACACGCGTGGTCGGGTGGCGGTGGCGGGATTCGGACTGACAACAGGCACGGCGAGAGACGAAACGGGAGAGACGCATGCGCATCGGACTGATGATCGAGGGGCAGAACGACCTGACGTGGGAGCGCTGGCTGCACATCGCCGCGCTCACGGAGCGCCTCGGGCTGGCCTCGCTCTTTCGCTCGGACCACTACTTCACGGGGAAGCGCCAGTTGCAGTCATTGGAGGCATGGCTCTCGTTTGCGGCGATCGCGCGGGAGCCGCACTCCTACCGCTTCGGGGCGCTGGTCACGCCGATCACGTTCCGGCGGCCGGTCAACGACGCGCGCATGGCGGCGCAGATCGACCTGCTGAGCGGGGGACGCTTCGTGATGGGCCTGGGGGCGGGCTGGAACGAAGCCGAGCACCGCGCCTATGGCATCCCTTTCCCCCCGACGAGGGAGCGCTTCGACCGGCTGGACGAAGCGGCGCGCCTGATGCGGGCGCTCTGGACGGAGCGTCCGGCCTCGTTCGAGGGGCGCTTCTACCGGCTGGAGGAGGCGGGGTACCAGTCCCAGCCCGAGCCGGGACGCCCGCCTCTCCTCATCGGCGGGGCGGGGGAGCGCCGCACCCTGCGCATCGCGGCCGAGCACGCGGACGAGTGGAACTGCGTGACGGTGACCGAGCCGGAGGGCTACGCCCACAAGGTCGAGGTGCTCGAGCGGCACTGCGAGGACGTCGGGCGCGACCCGGCAACGATCTTCCGCTCGATGATGGCGTTCCCCATCGCCGCGCCGAACGAGCGTGCCCTCAGGGCGGTGACCTCGAAGACGATGGCGCACTTCGGCCTCGACCCCGACGCGTCGCCGCGGGTGATGCTGGAACGCATGGAAGGGCGCGGCATCATGAGCGGCACGACCGACGAGGTCGTCGACAAGCTGGGAAAGCTGGCCGAGCTGGGGCTGGAGGAGATGGTCCTGCAGCACATGGACTTCGATTCGGATGAGGCGCCGGAGTACTTCGCCTCCGAGATCGCGCCACGGGTCGCGAACCTGTAGCGGCTACTCCGCCGGTTCGTAGGTGACGCCTATCTTGGCGAGCTCCTGGACCAGCACTTCCTTGACGATGATGCCGGCGCCCCCGGCCCGGATGACGCCTTCGGCATCGATGAAGTACGTCTGCGGCATGCCAAGCAGGCGATAGTGGGCCGCGATCGCCCCGTCCGCATCGAGCAGGGCCGGGTAGGTCGCTCCAAGCTCGCTCAGGATGGAGGTGGCCTGGGAAGGCTCTTCCTGGAGGTTCACGCCAATGAACACGACCTCGCCATCGAGCGCCAGGTAGGCCGCCTGGAAGTCGGGAATCTCGGCCCGGCAGGGACCGCACCAGCTCGCGTACCAGTTGAGCACGACGGGCCTTCCGCGGAAGTCGGAGAGCCGCACGACACGGTCGGTGGCGCGCGCGTTCGCGAGGGCGAAGTCGGGAGCGGGCTGGCCGACCTCTGCGCGGTGGTCATCGATGAGCCCGATCTCTCCACCCACGGTTCCGAGCGTGTAGGCGCTCACCACCGCTGGCGCTTTCTCGGTGGCCGTCGTCGCAGGCTGTGCGGCAGGTGCGTCCTCACGGGCGGGGCCAGGTTCGTCGCCATCGCCCCCGAAGGCAAAGAGCCACACGACGAGCACGATGACCACAACCACGACGATCGCGAGCACCGCGTACCCGCCGTACCGCTGCATGAGGGGGGCCGTCCCATTCTCGGCCATTGGTCACCTCGCTCGGAACCTATCGTGCCATTGCCGGGGGCGTGGCGCGATGAGCGGGGGCAAGGGGCGGTAAGCCCTGCGCCTCAGGGGGCGGGGTCGGCTTGCGCCGGTTCCTGCTCGCGAGGCGCCTCGTCGTGGATGAAGAGCCTGCGCAGGGAGCGCCAGACCAGCTGGCTGAGGGGCAGGCGGGGACCATCGCGCGCAACGTCATGGTCGCCGCCCGCCACGCGCGGGTAGGTGGCGGAGATCTCCGCTCCCAGCAGCAGTGTGTTCGCGCTGAGGAAGACGAGGAAGAGGAAGGCCGCCACCGCACCCAGGGAGCCGAAGACGAGCTCGTAGCGGTTGAAGTGCTCGAGGTAGATGCCGAAGGCCAGCTTTATGACCTCGAGCATGAGCGCCGCCAGGAGCGCTCCCGGCCAGACGTGCCGCAGGCGGACGTGGGTCGCGGGGACGAGCCAGTAGAGAAGCGCGAAGGCCACGAAGGACAGCGCCGCGGGCACGAGGAAGGCGGCCACGGCCCACCCCCACCCGAGGCCGGAGGCGAGATCGCCCAGCACCCTCGTGTCCTCAATGGCCTCGCGGGCGACCCGGAGGGTGGTCGTCGCCCCGAACGACGCCAGGAAGATGATGCCCAGGAGCGCCATCATCCCGAAGTCCACGAGTTTCTGGCGGACGAACGGGCGCCTCCCGGAGAGGTCGAAGGCGATATCGAGAGAGCGGCGGATGACGCCAAACATGGCGGTGGCGGTCCAGGCCAGGCCCGCGAGACCGATGAGGCCGAGCACACCGCCTGATGCGCCCGTGAGCTCGCGGACGGCGTCCTCGATGCCCTCGGCGCCCTCGGCGTCGACCGGCAGGAGGCCGGTCAGCTCGTCGATGAGGGTGCGCTCGATGTCGTTGTCCTGCAGCGCGAGTCCGAGCACACCGACGGCGAGGATGACGAGGGGGAAGAGGGAGAAGAGGACGTAGTAGGAGATGGCAGCCGCCATCTGCGGACAGTTGTCGTGGAGGAACCCGCGAACCGAGTGTCTGGCCAGCAGCCACAGGCGCCAAGGCGACAGCATGTGGCTTCACTGTAGGCGCGCGGGGGAACGCGGGCCAACGGGGCGGGTGCTAGAGTGAGATTTGCTGTCGGGAGCCTGAGAGGGGAAGCCGTGACGCCCACGAAGCCTGAGATCATCTTCGAGGTAAGCCAGGACGAGGTCGATGGCGGCTATTCCGCCAGCGCCGTGGGGTATGGCATCCACACGCAGGGGGAGACACTGGAGCAACTCCGGGCCAACGTCAGGGATGCCGTCGAGTGTTATTTAGACGAGGGGATGGATCGTCCGGCGCTCATTCGCCTGCACTTCGTGCGCGATGAAGTCCTTGCCCTGTGAAGCTCCCGCGTGACCTGCGCGGGATAGAGCTCGAAAGGGCGCTACGCCGACTCGGGTATCAGGCGACCCGACAGAGCGGCTCGCATGTGCGGGTGACGACGCAGGTCAATGGCGAGCACCACGAGGTCATCCCCCGGCATGACCCTATCAAGGTCAAGACGCTGTCGAGCATCCTCAAGAGCATTGCCTCTCACCACGGCCTGACCGTGGAAGAACTCCTCAGACGTCTTGACCTGCGGTAACGCGTCGGTGCTCGCTCACGCCCGGTAGGTGGGGAGGATGGAGGGGGCGTAGGTGGTGCCGGCCTGCCCCTTCGCGATGATGGCGTCGAGCTCGGCGCGCGTGTAGCCGAGGAGATCGAGGTAGGCCCAGTCGTTGTGTTCGCCGAGGGCGGGCGCGGGCAGGCGGATGGCGTTGGGCGTGTTCGCGAGCTTGAAGGACATGCCGGGGTAGCGGTGCGCGCCCACGTCGGGCTGGTACACCTCTTCGAAGAACCCACGGCTGTTCAGGTGGGGGTCGGCCTGCGCATCGACAGCGTCGAGGAGGGGCGCGGCGCAGACGTCGCGGGCCTGGAGGGCGTGGAAGAGCTCGTGCTTGTCGCGAGTGCGGCTGCAGGCGGCGACGGCCTCGTCGAGGGCTCCCCGGTTGCGGCGGCGGGCCGCGGCTGTGGCGAAGCGGGCGTTTGCGGCCAGCGAGTCGTCGCCGAGCACGCGGCAGAGGGTCGCGAATTCCTCGTCGGTGGCGATATCGATGGCGATCCACTGGTCGTGGCCGCGGGTGGGATAGGCGTCGTGGGGGGCGTTCCAGGGGTGGGTGTTGCCGAGGGTGGCGGCGACGCGGCCGTTCATCCCGCAATCCAACAGGAACTGGCCGAGGATGGGGAGGAAGGACTCCGCGAGGGCCATCTCGATCTGCTGGCCCTCGCCCGTGCGCTGGCGGTGGCGCAGGGCCATGGCGACCGCAAGGGCGCCGTGCACACCGGCGATGGCGTCGGCGGCGAGGACGTCGCCGATGCCATCGGGTTCGCTGTCGGGGTAGCCGCGCAGGAGCGTGTGGCCGACGGTGGCCTCAGCGTGCATGCCGAACCCGCGGTAGTCGCGGTACGGCCCGGTGAGGCCGAAGGCGGGCATCCGCAGCATGACAATGGCGGGGTTGATCTCGCGGAAGGCCTCATAGCTTATTCCCGCCTTGGCCATCGTCTCGGGCACGTTGTTCTCGATGAAGACATCGCAGCGGGCGACGAGTCGGCGGATGGTCTCCTGGCCCTCGGGCGCCATGATGTCGCAGGTCATGGAGCGCTTGTTGCGGGCGCCGACGTTGAAGCCGGGGCTGCGGTTCCAGGGGTCGTCCCGGGGATCGAAGTCGGGGTAGGCGGATAGCGTCTGGCCCTGCTCGGCGATACGCCGGGACTGCTCGCGGCTGATGGCGACCTCGGCTCCGCGGGTGGACGGCTGGATGCGGTTGACGGGCTCCACGCGGATGACCTCGGCGCCCCAGTCGGCGAGCACCTGGCTGACGTGCGTGCCGGCCCAGACGACGGTGACCTCGGCGACGCGCACGCCCTCGAGGGGGAGGCGGCCGCCGGGGAGGGGACGGGCGGGCGGAGGAAGGGGGGAACGGGGGGCGAAGGGCTCCCCGCCGTCGTGCTCCCCCAGGAGGGGAGCGGGCCGCGCCGGGGGCCGGGGCGTGGCCGACAGCAGGAAGGGGCGGCCGGGGTAGTGGAGGCGGCCCGCCTCGGGGTGGTCGATGGGCTCCCAGAGGCCGCGCGAGCGGAAGTGGGGGTCTTCGAGGAGGTCCTGCGTGGTCTGGAGGGCGCCGCAGGGGAGGTGCTGTTCCTGGGCGAGGGGAATGATCTCGCGCTTCGTGCGTTCCCTGAGCCAGGCTCGGTAGGCGGCTTCGATCTCCTCGGCGAGGGCGGGCGGCATCAGGGTCATGGGCGCGGAGATGTCGGGGTGCTCAAGAAGATCCTCGCGCTCGATGAGGCGGAGGAGGGAGGGGAGCCGGGGTCCCGCACCCATGATGTTCACGTAGCCGTCGGCGCAGGGGCGCACGCCGGCGGCGACGCGCAGGGCGGTCGCGCCGCGCCTCCCGCCCACGCCCGCGTAGGAGGCGGCGAGGAGAGCGGTGCTGCGCCGGTCGCGGGAGCTGGCCTGGCACTCGGCGATCGAGACGTCGATCCGGTCGCCCGCGCCTCCTGCCTCGACGCGCAGCCGCACGAGCGTGGCCGCAAAGGCGGCGATGATGCCGGCGTGGTAGCCGGCGAAGTGCCCGGCGTGCTTCAACGGTCCGAGGCTGGCGTGACCGGTCATGTGCATCGGTCCGCCGAAGCCCTGGAGGGTGATCTCGGAGGCGCGGTAGCGGCGGTAGGGGCCGGTCTGGCCGAAGGGCGTGACCGAGAGGAGGACGAGGTCGTCGCGGGCGGCGGCGAGGGCGTCCCAGCCCCACCCCCACGAGGCGGGATCGCCGGGTGCGAAGTCCTCAACCACGATGTCGGCCTCGGTGGCGAGCGCGCGGACCCGTCCGGCGTTGGCCGGGTCGGTGACGTCGAGGACGCGTGAGCGCTTGTTCGTATTCAGGTGGAGAAAGAGGCCGGAGCGTTCGCGGTGGGGATCGTCGCCGGGGAAGGGGCCGAAGCAGCGGAGCGGCCCGCCGCCGGGGGGTTCGAGCTTGAGCACATCGGCGCCGTAGTCGGCGAGCAGCTTGGTGGCGTAGGCCCCGGCGACCTCGCGGGAGAGGTCGAGGACGCGGACGCCAACGAGCGGTCCTGCCATGCGTTGCCCCGGGCGCACGATACACGGCTTGCGGGGGCGGGGAGCGGGGGCGTACGGTGCCGCCCATGAAGTACGAAGACATGTTCCACGTGGGCATCATCGTGGCGGACCTCGAGTCGGGCTTGAAGGAGATCGCGAACCGGTTCGGCGTCACCTTCCCCGACCCGCCGCCCACCTCGGGGGCCGACGTCCTGGTGAAGACGGCGGCGGGGGAGATGCGGGCGGAGGTGATCGGCGTCTATTCGGCCGAGGGACCTCCCTACCTGGAGGTGATCAGAGCGGTGCCGGGGACGCCGTGGGAGGCTGGTGAAGGGTCGCGCATCCACCACCTGGGCGCCTTCGTGGACGACCTTGAGGATGAGGTGGCGCGGCTGATGGCCGAGGGTGTGGAGCTGGAAGCGACGCTCGACGTTGGCGGCGGGATGATGGCGGTGTCGTACCTCAACGGCCCCATGGGGGTGCGACAGGAGCTGCTTCCGGGCCACCTCCGCGAGGGGATGCTCGCTCGCCTGCGGGGCGAGGGCGGCTAGCCGTGATCAACTTCGACGACGTGTTCCACGTCGGCATCATCGTGCCCGACATCGAGCAGGGGATGGACGAGATCGCGAAGCGCTTCGGGGCGAGCTGGCCGCGGCCGCCGGGCCCGGCGAACGTGCGCGTGCGCACGAAGGCGGGCGTGCAGGTGATGAACTCGCGGTTCGCCTACACGGCCGAGGGACCACCCTACATCGAGCTCATCGAAGCGGTGCCGGGGACGGTCTGGGAGGCGGGCGAGGGTTCGCGCATCCACCACCTGGGCGCCTTCGTCGACGACCTCGACGCGGAGATCGAGCGGCTCACGGCGGAGGGCGCGGAGCTGGAGATGGCGAGCGTGGACGAGGACGGCGCGCGAATCCTGGGCGTCACCTACATCAACAGCGAGCTCGGGGTGCGGCTCGAACTGCTGCCCTCAGCGGGGCGCGAACGGCTCCTGTCGGTCACGAAGCCGGAGTGACTCGTACTGCTAGGGACAGTCTGAACAACTCGCCAGAGCGAGTGAGCAGATGCGATCATGGGGCGCGAACCGGAGAGGGAGGGCGCCCCCATGCATCAGCCGACGTTCGCCAGCGTGGAGTTCGAGCAGAAGAAGCGGAAGACCCGCCGTGAGTTGTTCCTCGAACGCATCGACGGCCTCGTGCCCTGGGAGGAACTGGAGGCGCGCATCGAGCCTCACTACCCGAAGGCGGGACGGGGACGGCGGCCCTACCCGCTGGCGGTGATGCTGCGCAGCCACTGCGTCCAGCTCTGCTACAACCTCAGCGACCCCGCCATGGAGGACCTCCTCTACGAAGCCGAGTCGGTGCGCCGCTTCTGCGGTCTCACCCTGACCGAGGACATTCCCGACGAGAGCACCATCCTCCACTTCCGCCACCTGCTGGAGCGCCACGACCTGGGGACGAAGCTGTTCGAGACAATCAACGCCCACCTCGCGAAGCGCGGCCTGCGCCTGCGCGCGGGCACGATCGTGGACGCCAGCATCATCGCGGCGCCCTCCTCGAGGAAGAACCGCCGGCGCGCGCGCGACCCGGAGATGCACCAGACGAAGAAGGGGAACGAGTGGCACTTCGGCATGAAGCTGCACATCGGCGTGGACGCCGACAGCGGGCTGGTGCACAGCATGAGGGCGACGGCGGCGAACGTGGCCGACGTGACGGAGGCGCACCGCCTGCTGCATGGCGAGGAGCGGGAGGCGTACGGCGACGCGGGCTACCGGGGCGTGGAGAAGCGCCCGGAGCAGGCGCGGTCGGAGGTCGAGTGGCGGGTGGCGCTGCGGCCCGGCCTGAGGCGGCTGCTTGAGCCGGGGAGCGAGGCGGCGCGGGCGGAGCGGGAGAAGGCGTCGCTGCGGGCGAAGGTGGAGCACCCCTTCCTCGCGGTGAAGCGGCGCTTCGGCTACGACAAGGTGCGCTACCGTGGTCTGGCGAAGAACCGGGAGCGGCTGGCGCTGCTGCTGGGCTTGACGAACCTGCTCAGAGCCGAGCCCCAACTCGCCTGACCCGGGGAGCAGTGCGTTCCGCGCGCTCGTCGAAGCGCGACGGGAAGGCAACAGAGGCCCCCGCCCTCCCCCGACCCCCTCCCCTGCGGCCCTCCTTGTCCAATACAACCTGCTGCCGGAGCAAATCGCCGGCGCCAGTCTACTTGCTCAGAGGATTCCTAGCGGTGGCCGATCCAGGCGGTGATGCGCCAGCCTTCCTCGACCTGGGCCACGATGTAGGAGGCGTCGAAGCGCACGTACTCCTCGCCGTTGGCGCGGTAGCGACCGCAATCGACGGTGACGTAGGCGGCCGTGGGGCTGGTGAAGGTGACGTCGACGGTGTGCAGGACGCTGTGGTCGTAGTCCTCGGGGAGGCCGGCGTGGGCTGCCGCCCAGCGCGCGTCCGACTCCTCCTCGGTGGCGATGAGGTTCACCTGGCCGCCGCCGATGCCAAGGGCGGGCACGTGGCAGTAGGGCCGCATCATGGTCGGGTCCTTCGCGTGGAAGGAGAATCCGAAGTGGTCGCTGTACTCGCGCACCCAGGCGGCGAGTTCGGCTGCGGTCGTCATGGCTGGTTCTCCTGCGGGGTCAGATGGCGAGGAACTGCTCGACCTTGTGGGTGTGGTGCTCGGCCTCGATGGTGCGGATGGTGCGGGAGCGGCTGCGCATCACGAGCGAGTGGGTGCGGGCGCCGGAGCGCGTGACTTCGACGCCACGCAGCAGGTAGCCGGTGGTGATGCCGGTGAGGGCGAAGAAGCAGTCGTCGCCGCTGACAAGGTCGTCGAGGGTGAGGACCTGCGTGAGGTCGAGGCCGCGCTCGACGGCAAGGGCGCGGTCGGCGTCGTGCCGGGGCCAGAGGCGGCATTGCATGTCGCCATCAAGGGCCTTGATGGCGCAGGCGGCGGAGACGCCCTCGGGCGAGCCGCCGATGCCGAGGAGCATGTCGACGCCGGTGCCGTCCATGCTGGCCATGACGGCGCCGGCGACATCGCCGTCGGTGATGGAGATGATGCGGGCGCCGGCAGCGCGAATCTCGGAAACGATGCCGTCGTTGCGGGGGCGGTCGAGGAGGGTGACGGTGACCTCGGTCACGGGGATGCCGCGCGCCTCGGCGACGCGTTCGAGGTTCCAGCGGACGGGGGCAGCGAGGTCGATCGTTCCCTTCGCTTCGGGGCCCACGGCGATCTTCTCCATGTAGAAGATGTCGTGGGGGTTGTACATGGCGCCGCGGGGGGCCGCGGCGATCACACTGACCGCATTGGCACGGCCGAGTGAAAGGAGGGTCGTGCCGTCGATCGGGTCGACGGCGATATCGACCTGGGGGCCATTGCCGGTGCCGATGAGCTCGCCGTTGAACAGCATGGGCGCCTGGTCCTTCTCGCCTTCGCCGATGACGACGATGCCATCGATGTCGATCGTGTTGAGCATCGTGCGCATGGCGTCGACGGCGCCGCCGTCGGCGCCGTTCTTGTCGCCGCGGCCGGTCCAGGGGACGGCGCCGAGGGCGGCCGCCTCGGTGGCGCGGGCGAGCTCCATGGAGATGTTGCGATCTGGCGGTCCGGGGTTCACGGATTCACTCCGAGCTGTTCCGCGACGGGCTTGAGCGCGTCGGCGACGAAGAGGATGTGCTCGTCGAGCTCGACGCCGAAGTCGGCGGCGCCGTTGCGGAGGTCGTCGCGGCTCACGCTGCGGGCGAAGGCCTTGTCCTTCATCTTCTTCTTGACGGAGGAGGGTTTGAGCGTGTCGAGCGACTTACCGGGACGGACGAGCGTGCAGGCGATGACGAAACCGGCCATCTCGTCGGCGGCGTAGATGGCGCGGTCCATGTCCTGGGTGTAATCGAGCCCGAGGAAGGGGGCGTGACAGAGGATCGCGTAGCGGATGTCCTCGGGGACGGCGCGCGCTTCGAGGAGCTTCGAGCCCTCCTTGGGGTGGAGCTCCTCGGTGGGGTGGATCTCCCAGTCGAAATCGTGGAGGAGGCCGACAATGCCCCACTTCTCCTCGTCCTGGCCGTGCTTGCGGGCGTAGGCCTGCATGACGGACTCGACGGCGATGCCGTGCTTGCGCGTGCGCTCTTCCTGCGCGAACTCGGCGAGAATTTCCCAGGCGCGATCGCGCTGCATAGGCCCCTCCGGCGGCGGCGCAATCGTACCACCCAGGGGGCGGCGAAACGTCTAGATGGGGTGGGCCGTGAGGAACTGGACGCCGCGGGCGAGTACCTCGCCGGTGAAGACGGCGCCCATGCAGATGTAGAGGAGTCCCGTGGCGCTCTGCATCGAGCGGATCTGGGCGGTGCGGAGGGCAAGCACGGCCAGGACAAGGGCGAAGGCGAGGCCGACGCCGATGCGGAACCAGAAGAGGGGGTTGGCGAGGAGGCCGCCCTCGACGGGGTTGGCGGGGGTGGGGGTGATGCGCTCGGGGAGGGCGGCGTTGATCGCGAGCAGGACCACCTGCAGGGCGAGGGCGCCGATCAAGATCCAGGCGAGCTCGCGCATGGGGCGTCCCGGCAGGGAGCCCTCGGTGAGGTACCAGTGGCCCCACGTCATCGAGGTGGAGACGGCGCCCATCGCGAGGGTGCCCGCCAGCAGCGCCAGGAACACGCCCGCGTAGCCCCACGCAGGCGGGGCGAGCATGCCCGCGAGGAAGGCCACGCAGATCACGCCGACGACGGACCCACCGATGGCGACGATGCGTCCGATGGGGTCCCAGCCCATGAAGACCATGAAGGCGTAGAAGGCCGATGTGCCCACCACAACGAGCAGGAGTGTCTGCATGGGCGCGAACCAGTCCCCGTCGATGAGGTAGCCGTCGATGTCGGGGCCGATGGTGAGGGAGACCGCCAGCCAGTAGCCGAGGCCGGCGACGATGGCGGCGGCCCCGGTCATCGTGAGGACGAAGCCGCGGGTGACACCTCCGCGCAGATCGGCGGCAAGCGTGACCCAGAGGCTGCCGATGGCGAGCTCGATGAGGATGATGAGCAGGGTGTAGGGGAGCGCCTCGGCGTTCACGGCAGCGAGTGTAGCAGCGCCTCCCGTTGCGGCCTGCGGGGGCGGCTCGCGACGCCCTTTGGCACGGGCTCATGTCGCAAGACACCCGGGCGGGAGCGGGTGCTCGAGACAGGGGAGGGGCTGACACGCTACGTAGCATTCCCTATACTTGTGCAGCACAATGAGGGGCTCGGGTGACTGACGATCAATTCCAGGCGCTGAGTCGGTCGGTTGGCAATTTGGCGGCAGTAGTGGCCGACCTCCATTCCGACGTCACTGACCTCAAGAATTCGGTCGAGCAGAACGCTATGCCGTTTCTGCGTCGCATTGACAATCGACTGGCAGTGGTTGAGAGCCGGTGGTCAAACATTGAGGGTCGGCTCGCTACTTCGGAGATGCGACAGACCGCAGTCGAGCAGATCGTCTACAGGCCCGACGACCCCAGCCCGTAAGTCGGCGTAGCGCAACCGCTTCCGAGCATCCTGCGGGCGATGCCGTCCCTTCGCTATCCTGCCCGGCGGAGGCGAGCGTGAACGAACAGGTGGTGCTGCTGACGGGCGCCTCGCGCGGTTTCGGGGGCGAGGCGGCGCGCCGTATCGCCGCGCGGGGCAACACGGTGGTCGCGACGATGCGCAATCCCGAGCGGGACGCGCCCGCGGCCGTGGCGGGCCTGGAGGACCGCATCACGCCGGTGCGGCTGGACGTGACCGACCCCGAGGGCGTCGAGCGGGTGATGAAGGAGACGCTGGCGCGCTTCGGCCGCATCGACACCCTCATCAACAACGCTGGCTACGGGCTCTACGGGCCGGTCGAGGAGGTCTCGGAGGAGCAGGTCTGGCGGCAGCTCGATACGAACGTGCTGGGGCAGTGGCGGCTGGCGAAGGCTGTGCTGCCATCGATGCGCGCCCGGGGGGCGGGGAAGATCGTGAACGTGAGCTCCCTGGCGGGGCGGGTGCCGGGGGCGTGGCTGGGGATGTACGCGGCCGCCAAGCACGGCGTGGAGGGGATGTCGGAGGCGCTGCGTTTCGAAGTGGGGCACACGGGCGTGCAGGTGTGCATCCTCGAGCCGGGGATGTACGTGAGCGACTGGCAGACGGGAAGCCTAGACGTGGCGGCGCCGCAACTGGAGGGTCGCAGCGCCTACCAGGAGACGATCGAGGCGGCGCTCGCGAACTTTCGCGCGCGGGCAAAGACGCGGCCGGCGTCGGGTTCGGTGGGCGTGGCGATGGCGGACATGGTCGAACTCGAACAACCGCTGCCGCTGCGGTGGCCGGTGGGGGAGGACAGCACGCACCTGATCGAGGCGCGCCAGAACACGACGGAGGCGCAGTGGGAAGCGCTTCGGCAAGGCTCGACGCTGCGGACGTGGCGGCGGCCGGGCGAACGCGGGGGCCGGGAGCGGGACTGGGGCGGGGAGAGCGTCGTGCTCATCACGGGAGCCTCGCGCGGGTTCGGGGCGGCGGCGGCGCGGGAATGCGCGGCGCGGGGCAGTCTCGTGGCAGCGACGATGCGCGACCCCGAACGCGACGGGGAGGCCGTGCGCCGGGGCTTCGAAGAGCGCATCGAGCCGTTCGCGCTGGACGTGACCGATGCGGAATCGATAGCGACAGCAGTGGAGGCGGTGCGGAAGCGCTTCGGACGCATCGACGTGCTGGTCAACAACGCCGGCTACGGGCTCTACGGGCCGCTGGAGGACCTGAGCGAGGACGAGTGCCGCCGTCAACTCGACACGAATCTGCTGGGGCCGTGGCGACTGCAGCAGGCCGTGCTGCCGCTGATGCGCGAGCAGGGGTGGGGCAAGGTCGTGAACGTGAGCTCGCTTTCGGGGCAGGTGCCGCGCGCGCTGCGAGGCATGTACGCCGCCTCGAAGCACGCCCTGGAGGCGATGTCGGAGGCGCTCGCGGACGAGGTGGCGCCCCTCGGGGTACAGGTCACGATCGTTCAGCCGGGGCAGTACCGCAGCGACTGGCAGACGCGAGGGCTGGACGTCTGCAGGACAGTGCGCGAGGGGCGCAGCGCCTACCAGCCGGGCGTGGAGCGCAAGCTGGCGGAGTTCCGGGAGGTGGCGGCCACGCGGCCGGGGTCGGATGCGGTGGGGATGGCGCTCGCCGATGCGGTCCAGCTCCAGCAGCGTCTGCCCATACGTTGGCCACTGGGGGAAGACGCGCTGCGCCTCATCCCCGCCCGTCGCGCCACGCCCGACGACGTGTGGGAGCGGGAACGTCGCGTGGAGGGCTGGGGCTTCACCACGCACGACATGGCGTAGTGGCTACGGGGCGACGATGCGGTAGATGCGCTCGTTGTAGAAGCTGATGAGGTAGAGCTCGCCGTCGGAGTCCTCGGCGAAGGAGACGACGGCGTTGGGGCCTCCGGCCCAGAGCAGCACGGGCTCGATGAAGCCGCGGGAGGCGGCGGTCTCGGCCTCAATCGCCCAGACGAGGCCGTTGCAGTAGTCGCTGTAGAGGTACCAGCCGCGCAGGGCGGGGATCGCCTCGCCCCGATAGACGTAGCCGCCGGTGATGGAGCAGCCGAAGGCGTGGGTGTACTCCCAGACGGGCAGCGTGAGGCCGGTGCGATCGCAACCCTGGGGCGGGAAGAAGCAGCGGGAGCCCTCCATGATCTTCCAGCCGTAGTTCCCGCCGGACTCGATGACGCTGACCTCCTCAACCGAGTTCTGGCCCACGTCGCCGGCCCAGAGGAGGCCGCTCTCGCGGTCGAAGCTCATGCGCCAGGGGTTGCGAAGGCCATAGGCCCAGATCTCGGGCCGAACGCCCTCCTGCTCGAGGAAGGGGTTGTCGGGGGGGATGGCGTAGGGCTGGTCGGGTGAGGCCTCGCGCACGTCGATGCGGATAATGGTCCCGAGGTAGGTGGCCAGATTCTGGCCGTGGCGGAAGGGATCGTTGGCGCTGCCGCCGTCGCCAAACCCGAGATAGAGCATGCCGTCCGGACCGAAGAGGATCGTGCCGCCGTTGTGGTTGATGTAGGGCTGGGTCACCTCGAAGAGGACGAGTTCGCTGGCGGCATCGAAGGCGAAGGTCTCGCGCTCGCCTGTAGTCGCAAAGCGCGCAAGGCGTGTGACTCGCTCGAGGGTTCCGGTGCTGTAGTAGGCGTAGACGTACCCGTTGCGGGCGAAGTCGGGGTCGAGAGCGACGGAGAGGAGGCCCTCCTCGCTGCAGCAGGTGGTGCTGTCTCGCTGGTCGTGGACCGTGCGCGGGCTGTCGTAGGGACCGTCGCGGGGGACGGAGAGGACGCGTCCTTCCTGCAGGACGATGAGGAAGAGGTCGTGCTCGGGCAGGTCGATGAGGGTGATTGGGCGTTCATACTCCGGCAAGCCGGGGAAGGCCGGCACGAGGGCGACCGTCGCGGGAGCCGTTGCCGTCTCCGTCGGGGGCGGGGTGGCCGCAGGCGTGGATGGGGCCGGGGTGGCAGCAGGCGTGGATGGGGCCTCGGTGGCAACGGGCGACGCGGTGGCGACGGGCGAAGGGGTGGACGCGGGGGTGGGAGGACTGGCGGTGGGGCTCGCCGGAGAGGTCTCGCCGGACGAGCCACCGCAGGCCACGAGGAGGGCGCAGACGAGAAGGCCCGCGGCTAGCGGAAGGAGTCGCCCGGGGCCCGCGATCATGCGTCCAGGCGTTGGGCGGCCACGTCGAGCGCGGTCCCCACATCGGCCGCGAAGCCATGCTCGCGCAGGAGCCTCCCGAGCGAGGCGATGAAGAAGAGGACGTTGCCGGCCGTGGAGGACTCGCCCATGAGCCCGACGCGCCAGACGCGCCCGCGCAGGTCGCCAATGCCGCCGCCGACCTCGATGCCGTCGCGCTCGAGTAGGGCGCCCCGCACGGGGGCATCTTCGACGCCCTCCGGGATACGCACGGTCGTGAGGACGGGCAGGCGGTGATCGGCGTCGGCGTGGAGCGTGAGCCCCATCGCTTCGAGCCCGCCCTGAAGGGCGCGTCCGTTGCGTTCGTGGCGCTCCCAGCGAGCTTCGAGACCTTCCTCGAGGACGAGGGCGAGGGCGCGGTGAAGGGCGTATGTCATGGAGATGGGGGAGGTGTGGTGGTAGGCGCGGCGGCTGTCCCAGTAGGCCTCGAGCATGTTGAGGTCGAGGTACCAGCTGTTGGAGGGCGTCTCGCGCGCCTGGACGGCGCTCCAGGCGGCCGGGGAGAGGGTGACGGGGGAGGCGCCGGGGGGCGCGGAGAGGCACTTCTGCGTGCCCGAGTAGGAAGCGTCGACCCCCCAGGCGTCGATCTCGACGGGTACGCCCCCGAGGGAGGTGACGCAATCGAGGAGGAGGAGCGCGCCGGATTCCTTGCACAGCCTGGAGATGGTGTCGACGGGCTGGCGCACGCCGGTCGAGGTCTCGGCGTGGACGATGGCGACGAGCTTGGCGGGGCCGGCGCGCAGCTCGCGCTCGATGGCCTCGGGAGGGATGGGGGAGCCCCAGGGGGCGTTCACGATGGTGACCTCGGCGCCCGTGCGGGCGGCCATCTGGGCGATGCGATCACCGAAGTAGCCGCAGATGCCGACGATGGCGCGGTCGCCCGGCTGAAGGAGGTTCATGACCGCGGCTTCCATGCCACTGGTGCCGGTGCCGGGCGTGGCCAGGGTGACCTCGTTCGAGGTGCGGAAGACGCGGCGCATCATCTCCTGGCACTCGTCCATGATGCGGATGAACTCGGGGTCGAGGTGGCCGAGGAGTGGAAGGCCCATGGCGGCGAGCACGCTCGTGTCGGCCCCGCTGGGACCGGGGCCCATGAGGACGCGACGGGGCGGATCAAGGGTGGGAATCTCGGTCATTGGCCAATGCTAACGGCTGGACTGGCTACGGAACCGCCCTGGCAGGGTGCTGAAAAAGGGTTGCGCTGGGGGCATGGGGATATGGCGGTTGCCCATGCGCGGTGAGCGAGAGCGACAGGCCAACATCATGCTGGCGGTGACGCCGGAGTCGTTCGTCCCGGACGACCACCCCCCGCGGCGCATCAAGCCGCTGGTGGACGACGCCTGGCGCGCCTGTCGGGGCGCTTCGATGAGATGTACGCCAGCCTGCTAGACCTCGAGCGCGGCGTAGTGCCCGGAGTGGATCGCCATCTCCAGCCAGCGCGGCGCCAGCGCGTCGCCGACCACCTGCACGTCGCCCTCGTAGTCGTCCACCAACTCAGCGAATTCGGTGTTCGGTACGTTCCCCGACATCAGCACGACCATGTCGGCCGGCACCCGCTCCTCGACGTCGGCGTCGAGGTTGCGGACGAGCACGTCCGTCTCCGTGACCTCCGCCAGGTGCGCGCGGGGCATGATGCGAAAACCGCTCGGGTGGCCGGTCAGCCGCCGCAGGGCGGGCTCCTGCATCAGCGCCCCCGCCACCGCCGATCCCAGCGAGTAGTGGCGCGTGACGAACACGACGCTCACGTCCGCGTCCAGCAGCTTCTCCGCCACGCCGATGGCGGGGTAGTGCCCCACGTCGTCGAGCACGACGGCGGCCGTCCCCAGCTCGGCGTTCCCCTCGGCCACGTCGTAGTACGACCAGACGTGGGGCAGGTGCAGCCCCGAGGGCGGCTCCGTCGGGCGCAGCGTCTGGAAGCCGTCCACGCGCGGCGTCGAGCCCGTCGCCACGATCACCGAGTCGGGACGCTCGTTTTCGAGCCACTCGAAGGAGCGGTGCCAGCGGTCCCACTGGCCCGCGTCCACGTTGGTATTCAGGCGGATGTCGACCTCCAGGTTGTGCAGCTGCCCTTCGAGCCAGTCGACGATGCCGCCGATCTCCTCGCGGTGGGGGAGCTGGCGCGCCACCTGGATCTGGCCGCCGAGCCGGTCCGTCGCCTCGAAGAGCGTCACCTTGTGGCCGCGTAGCGCCGCCACCCGCGCCGCCTCCATCCCCGAAGGCCCGCCGCCCACCACGTAGACCCGCTTCGGTTCCGCCGCGGGCTCGATGTGGTCGTCGCCGAACTTGCCTTCCTGGCCGGCGCCCACGTTGACCGTGCAGCCGAAGCGCATGAGCGGCCCCGTCCGTCCCCCGATGCAGCCCTGGTTGCAGCCGATGCAGGGTCGTGTGTCCGCCTCGCGCCCCTCCTCCGCCTTGCGCACGATGTCCGGGTCCGCGAGCGTCGCCCGCACCATCGAGACCATGTCCGCCTGCCCCGAGGAGATGATCTCCTCCGCCTCCGCGATCGTGATCACGCGTCCCGTCACGATAGTCGGCTTCGTGAGCGCCTTCGTTGCGACCGTGCTGCGCTCCAGCTCGTAGCCGTGCGGTTCGTGCATCCCCCCGATGAACTGGTCGAAGCTGTAGTAGCTCCCCACCGACACGTCGTAGAAGTCCAGCACGCCGTCGTCTTCCAGGGCCAGCGCGATCTCGAGGTTCTCCTGCGGGCCGATGCCGTTCGTCACCCCCTCGGAGGCGGTGAGGCGGATGCCGAGCGGGTAGTCGTCGCCCACCTCCGAACGGATCGCCGCGATCACCTCGCGGGGGAAGCGCATGCGGTTCTCGAAGGAGCCGCCGTAGCCGTCCTCCCGCAGGTTCGTCACCGGCGACATGAACTGCGTGAGCAGGTAGCCGTGCGCTCCGTGGATCTCGACGCCGTCGAGCCCGCCCTGCTTGCAGTGGCGCGCCGCCCGCGCGTACCCCTCCACCACCTCGTCGATCATCCCCTTGGTCATCGGCAAGGGGAGCACCGTCGAGAGCGCCCCCATCACCCGCGAGGGCGCCCAGGGCGGGCCGCCCGTCAGGGTCATGGCGTTGTTGCCCGCGTGCCAGAGCTGCTGGAACAGCTTCATGCCGTGGCGGTGCGCGGCCTCCACGAGCTGCTCGTAGTCCGAGACGACCTCGGGCCGGAAGGCGAGGATCGATGACGCGCAGGTGGGGTGGACCGAGGCCACCTCGAGGATCGTCAGCCCCACGCCGCCCTTTGCCCTCGCCTCGTGGTAGTCGATCAGTACCTGCAAGCCGCCGGCGCTCAACCCCGTGCCGTGCGCCGAGCGGATGATGCGGTTCTTGATCTCGAGCCCGTTGATCGTGATCGGGCTGAAAACGTGTGGATACGGCATGGGCCTTCCCCTCCCGCGCTTGCGCGGCCTAGTCGTTCGCCGCCAGCAGGAACGGCCCGTCTGCGCCGCGCCCCCGAACCCATGTCAGCTCGACCACGATGGCCTTGCCCAGCCGGTCCGGATCCCGTTGCCGTTCCATCTCGTGCGAGTTGTCGTAGACGGTTCGGTCGATCTCCGGGTCGTCGTTCAACCGCGCCCTGCCGCTGAACTGGTAGAAGCGGCGTTCGGCCATGTTCGAATACACCAGCACGACCGTCGGGTGCGTCTCCAGCGATGCCACCAGCGTGCTCCCCGCCGCATCCCGCGACCAGAACGCGAGGGCGGAATCGCCCAGTGTCTGCGCCGTCCCCCGGAAGCTCACCGTGGGCTCCCCCTCGACGGTTACCCCCGCGACGATGATCGGGCGCCCCTCCGCGAAGGCGTTGTTCACGTCCCGCTTGACCCCGTCGGGCAAGACCAGCGCCATCGCTAGCCGCCGTCTTCTTCGGCCAGGCTGATCGCCTGCGCCGGGCACATCTCGATGACGTTGTCGTACCCCACCCTGGCCAGCAGTCCCATGGCGGCCACAAGCAGCCGCTTCCGCCGTTCAAGCTGTTTCTCATCCCCGAGAGCCATCTCGCCCGATCCTACCAGCGGTGGTCGGGTTCCCTCGGACCCGGCCGTTGGTCCCGGGTGGCCTCACTTCTCGATCGGTAGTCGCTCAGCGGTGGTCCTGGGAGACCGGGGAGCCCTGCTGCGGCCCGCTGCCTGCCACCAATCCAGCGCTTTCCGAAAGTCGCTCCTGGCGCTCCTCCGCGATGCGCCGGCAGCGCTCGGTAGCCTCGCCCGCGGTGGTCCCCGCGAGCATGACGCAGGCCGACAGGATGGTCATGTCGGTGAGCTCGTGGGGGCCGATGCGGCCAGCCACCCAGTCCAGCGTCACGCCCCGCCGGACCCCGCTCAGGAGCTTCGCCAGGACCACCGGGTCGACCCACTCCTGGAGCTCGGCGTTGCTGCGCATCTCCTCGACCGCCTCGGTGAGCGCCTGCAGCCCTTCCAGCCGGAGCGCCCTCCCCAGGGGCCGCGCACCCGGACGCGACTTGAACGACTCGATGATGGTTTTCGCATAGTCCGGCTCGCGCGTCATCGTCTCGGCGGCCGCCGACAGGCTGGCGATGACGCGATCGAGCCCGCGCACGCCGGCGCCAGGCCCGGCTTCTTCGAGCATTTGCTCGTAGTGCTCCAGCACCGCCTCGTAGAGGAGTTCATCCTTCCCGCCGAACGTGTTGTAGAGAGTAGGCGCGGTCACGCCCGCCGCTTCCGCCAACCCCTTCATCGTGACGTTGTCGTAGCCCACGCGCGCGAGCAACTCCCGCGCACACGCAAGAATCCGCAGCCGCCGCTCGAGGCGTTTCCTATCCCCTAGGGGCATATAGTCTGATTGTAGCAGTCTGCACTCTGGGCGCACTCCTAGGCCAACTGATCGGTGGCCCGAATCAAGGCGTCGGTAATCGCGTCGTTGGGCGCATGGCCGGCGTTGTCCACGACGACGAGCTGGGCGCTGGTCCACACCCGGCTCAACTCCCATGCGTTTCCCACTGGGGCCTGGAAGTCGAAGCGTCCGTTGACCAGCACGCCGGGCATACCGCTCAGTGCGCCCGCTCCCCGCAGGAGGCTGCCGTCGTCCAGCCAGGCGTTGCGGCGGACGTAGTGCGTGACCAGGCGCGCGAACGCCAGTGCGTAGGCCGGATCTTCGAACCGCGGCGCCAGACCAGAGGTTGGAGGCCATGCAGGTGTCGCCGACTCCCACAGGCACCACTCGAAGGCCGCTCGCTCCCGCACCGCTGGGTCGGCGTCATGCAGCAACTGGTGGTACGCCTCGACAACGTCACTGTCCCGGTCGATGCCCGGCGCTGCGGCGCGGAGCCGGTCCCACTGCTCAGGAAAGAGGACCGATGCGCCTCCACGGAAGAGCCAGTCGAACTCCGCGTGCCGCCCCGTGGTGACGCCGAAGAGGATCAACTCCGTCACTCGGACCCGATGGCGTTCGGCGTAGGCGAGACTGAGCGTGCTGCCCCAGGAGCCGCCGAGCACCAGCCACCGCTCGATGCCCAGGTGTTCTCGCAGCGCTTCGATGTCCCCGATGAGTTTCCAGGTTGTATTGCTCGCCAGGTCGATGCCGGGAGTGCTTGCGTGAGGGGTGCTTCTGCCGCAATTCCTCTGGTCGAACTGCACCACGCGATAGGCCGCCGGATCGAATAGCCGGCGTTGGCGCTTCGAGCATCCGGATCCGGGGCCGCCGTGGAGGACGACGGCTGGCTTCCCGGCGGGGTTGCCGCAGACTTCCCAGTAGATGCGGTTGCCGCCGCCCACGGCCAGCATGCCGTGGTCGTACGGCTCGATCTCGGGAAACATGCCGGCCAGAGACCTCTCGCCGCTCTCGTTACGGCCCTGCCCTACCACTGATCCCAGTGGACCGTCTCCTCGACCGGCAGGCGGGTCACCGGACCAAAATGCCCCATCGGGAAGCCGACCGGGACCAGGCAGTACGCCTCCGCCGTCTCCGGCAGACCGAGGATCTCCTTCACCCTGTCACGGTCGCGCAGGCCCAGCGTCGTCGGGGTTGCGCCCAGACCGAGGGCGCGCGCCGCCAGCAGGACGTTCTGCACCGCCGGCCAGACGTACCCGCCCCCGCCTGCCCGCGCCGCGTCCGACTGTGGCTCCGGGAACTCCAGGCAGGCGATCACCAGCGCCGGGATCTCGTGCATGTGGTCCATCTGCCAGACCACCGCCTCGCGCATGCGGTCGCGCTTCTCCTTGGGGTGGTGCGGCAGCTCCACCACCGGGTCGGCCGCCATGTAGGCGCTGATGTGCTTGCGGTTCTCCGCCGCCAGCAGGCGCTTCGTCTCGGGGTCGCGCACGATCAGCCAGCGCACGTTCTGCACGTTCGAGCCCGTGGGTGCGTGGTTGCCGGCGTCCGCCAGCTTCAGCAGCAGCTCCTCCGGGACGGGATCCGGCTTCAACCGGCGCATCGCCCGGCAGTTGTACATGACCTCGAAAATGCCCAGTTCCTCAGGCATAGCGTCCTCCTTGCGACCTCGCGTGCGTGTCCGTGCGAGACTACGCGACCCAGCACTGGAGGCTACCCATGCCCGACCTCCTCTACGAGAAACGCAACCGCTTCGCCGTCTTCACTATGAACCGGCCCGAGCGCCTCAACGCCCTCGGCGGCACGATGATGGACGACCTCTCCGAGGCCCTCAGCGACTTCAACACCGACCCCGAGATGCGCGCCGCCATCCTCACCGGCACGGGCCGCGCCTTCAGCGCCGGGGCCGACCTGAAGGAGATGAACCAGCGCAACGTCGACCGCGGCGAGCGCGCCGCCCCCACCCGCGCCTTCGACCCCGCCAGCAGCCTCCCCTTCTCCCGCTCCCCCAAGCCCTTCATCGCCGCCATCAACGGGCTCTGCATCGCCGGCGGCCTCGAGCGCGCCCTCGACTGCGACATCCGCATCTGCTCGACCGAGGCCTGGTTCGGGCTGTTCGAGGTGAAGCGCGGCATCCTCGCGGGCTACGCCATCCACCACCTCGCCCGCCTCGTCCCCTTCAGCGATGCGATGTACATCCTCCTCACGGGCGACCGCGTCGAGCCCGCTGATGCCCTCCGCATGGGGCTCGTGCGCGAGGTCCTCGATCCCGGCGAGCTCATGCCCCGCGCCGAAGCCATCGCCGCCATGATCGCCGCGAACGCGCCGCTCTCCGTGGAGGGCAGCAAGTTCATGGCCCAGCAGTGGCGCCAGCTCATGATCGACGAGTCGTACCGCACCGGCGAGTGGGTCAGCCGCGCCGTCCTCAACTCCGAAGACGCCAAAGAAGGCCCCCGCGCCTTCTCCGAGAAACGCCCCGCCCGCTGGCGGGGCCGTTAGCGAGCGGGCCGCCGGGGAAGTGTTCGCTTTGGGAGAAACGAATTGATCCATACACTTTCGGAAGGGAGCTCCCCATGACCTCGAACGAAGCCCCCCTGCGCGTCGGCCTCATCGGCGCCGGCGGCAACATGAAGTTGCGCCACATCCCTGGCTTCCGCGAGACCGGCGAGGTCGAGCTCGTCTCCGTGTGCAACCGCAGCGAGGAGAGCGGCCGCGCCATCGCCGACGAGTGCGGCATCCCCCGCGTCGAGCCCGACGTCGCCACCCTTCTTGCCGCCCCCGATATCGACGCCGTCTGCATCGGCACCTGGCCCTACATGCATCGCGACCTCACCATCGCCGCCCTCGAAGCGGGCAAGCACGTCCTCTGCGAGGCGCGCATGGCCATGGACGCCTCGCAGGCCCGCGAGATGCTCGCCGCCTCCGAGGCCCACCCCGATCTCGTCGCCCAGCTCGTGCCCGCCCCCTTCGACTTCAAGAGCTGGCGAACCGTCCACCGCCTGCTCGAAGACGGCTCCATCGGCGACGTCCGCGAGGTGCAGGTCACGGTCCTCGGCGGCGGGTCGCTCAACCTCGACGCTCCCCTCCACTGGCGCGATCGCACCGACCTCTCCGGGATGAACGTGATGGCCTACGGCATCTACACCGAGATCGTTTCCCGCTGGCTCGGCCCCACCCGCTCCATCCTCGCCCACGGCCAGACCTTCGTCCGCGAGCGCACGAACGCCGAGACCGGCGATCGCACCGCGGTCGAGGTGCCCGACAGCCTCGGCGTCTTCGCGGAGCTGGAGCGTGGCGGTCGCGTTACCTACCGCGTCTCCACTGTCCTCCATGCCGCTCCCCCCGAGGCGAACGGCATCTCCATCTACGGCTCGGCCGGAACGCTCCACTGGCGCCTCGGCGACACCATGACCTTCGCCCCCCTCGGACTGGAACCCGCCCCCCTCGACCCAGACCCGGGCACCGCCGGCCAGTGGCGCGTCGAGCAGGACTTCGTCGACTCTATCCGCCGCGGCGCCCCCGTCGCCCTCACCAACTTCCCCGATGGCGTCCACTACATGCGCGTCATCGAGGCCACCCACCGCAGCCGCACCGAAGGCCGCGCCGTCCTCCTCTCGGAGGTGTGAGTCTGCGTCCAAAGGGCATCGTGATAGACTCTCCCGCCAGCGCAAGGGGCGCTGTGCGGGGAGTGCGCATTGCCCAAGGTACTAGATTCCCTGAACGGCGAAGCCGTTTCCGTTTACGACATGCTCGTGACTGCAGACCGGCGTTTTCGCGCGCCCGAATTCCAGCGCCACTACGTTTGGCGTGCGGACGGCAGTGACAGTCAGTTGCACGGTTCTGGGCGGATGTCGAGCGCCTTCGGGACGAAGGTGTCTCCGAAATAGGTCCCTCTGACTCCCTCTTTATGGGAGCAATAGTCCTACAGGTGATTGAGCCTGGTGGACCGGGTAGCACGACACCACTGTTCTCAATTATTGATGGACAGCAGCGTCTTACCACGCTCTACCTGGTTTTCACTGCGCTCGCCGAGGCGTTTCAGGATGCAGGTAGGCCGGACACCGCTGCAGACATCGAGCGCCAATACCTGCTCGTCCAGGCCTCTAGGCACCAAGGACAGCCTCGCCTCCAGCCTACGATGAGCGACACGGCGCAGTTCTATGAGATCATTTCTTGCTTGAAGAACCCGCCACCCAAGATTTCCGGGTTGGGGTACGGCGAGTCCGAGCACTTCATGTCCCGTGCGTGGCAGGCCATCCGTCGCAAGGTCCGTGACATCTGCGCTGATGATGATGACCCGAGCCGTTTGTCTGTGGAAAAACTGGACCAACTGCACGAGGATATTGCGGGTCGCATCGATCTGGTCTCCATCACCTTGGGAACCCGCCATGACCCCCATGAGGTATATGAACGGCTCAATACGGCTGGTGAGCGTCTGGGCCACATAGACTTGGTGCGCAATGCGGTGTTCCTAACAGCCGGAGCCGATGCGCAGACGACTTCTGACATATACCGGCACTGGGAGCAATTCGAGGAGAAGTTAGGGCGTAAGCATCAGAACGGCTATTTCTTTCCCTGCGCGCTGATTCGGGATCCACAGACGACTAATGGGTCGCTCTATCGCTCACTCAAGGCCTATTGGGAAAAAGACGTGACTAAAGGCCTACGCGGACTGGAGCCTGCGGCTAAGATCGTAGCGGACCTGAACGAGTATCTCCCTGTGTATCGGGCGATCGTTGGAGATTGGGAGCCACCTGCCCTAGAGCCGGTGGCTCGGGCTGCACTCCAGCGCTTGGGGCGACTCTCGCCACCAACCACGATGTACCCGTATTTGATGCAACTGCTTCACGAGCACTTGGAAGGTCCCCTCTCTCCGGAAGAGTTCGCGAGGGCCGTAGACGTAATCGACTCATTCATAGTCAGAAGAGTATTCGCAGGGATCGGCAATACGGGAATCCATACGGTGTTTAAGAGACTGTGGAACTCGATTGATGCTGATACGCAAGCTCTTACCAAAAGCTTGGATGTCCGGACGATTCAGTTCCCCGATGACGATGAATTCAGGGAAGATATCCTAACATCTGCAATCTATCGGTCGTCGCGCTGCCGGTATATTCTCACTGAATATGAGCGCTCCTTCGATCATGGAGACCCTTCGGAGTGGGATCCGGAGAGGGTCACGGTGGATCATTTGATACCGCAAGACCCTCGCCTGAGCGACTGGCCCGGTGTCACGGCAGAGGGGCACGCTGTAGTCGTTGACACATTCGCAAATTTGGTGCCACTTTCTGCGAAAGCGAACGCTGAGAAGTCGAACCGATCATGGGACGAGACACGGAAGATCATGATTGAGGAGAGTGGCACGGTATTCAAGTCCACTCGCACCGTGTTTGACGAGTATGACCACTGGGACCTGGATACCATTCGCCATCGCGCCGACCACCTCACGGACTGGGCGCTTCAGCGCTGGCCTAAGGCCAATACTTAGGCCCCGGAAGGCCGCGTCGTGCCTCTCTCGGAGGTGTAGCGGGGCTCGGCTGGACGTGCCACCTGCGGTACTCTCGGTTCTCGCGCCATGAGCAGGAAGGTTCCGCTGGCGCACTGAGGCTCACCGTTCATGTTCTTCGCCGACGGCGTTGCCAAATCCTTCGGGCCGCGTGATGTGCTTCACGACCTCTCGCTTGTCGTCAACGAGGGCGAGCGGGTCGGTCTCGTGGGGCCGAACGGGGCGGGCAAGTCGACCGTCCTTAAGCTGCTCGCGGGCGACCTGGAGGCGGACACAGGCCAGGCGGGGAGCCGGGGCGGTCGTCTCGGCTACCTCCACCAGGAGACCGGACTCGCCTCCGAGGAAGCGCTGGTCGCCGAGATGTGGCGCGCCTTCCCCGATGCGCTCGCGATTGAGCTTGAGCTCGAAGAGGTCGCCCGCAGCATCGAGCAGGCAAGCGACGGTGCGCTTGATACGCTGATTGAGCGGCAGGCGCGGCTCTTCGATGACTTCGAGGCCGTCGATGGCTACCGCATCGAAGCCCGTATCGGGCGCGTGCTCGATGGGCTCGGCTTCAGCACGGAGGACCGCGCGAGGCCCTGCGGCGACTTCAGCGGCGGCTGGCAGATGCGCGTGGCGCTCGCCCAGGCGCTTGTGCGCCGCCCCGAGAATCTGCTCCTCGACGAGCCCACCAACCACCTCGACAGCGACTCCCGAAACTGGCTCGCGGGTGAGCTGATCGAGTTCCCCGGCGCGCTCCTGATCGTCACCCACGACGGCGACTTCCTCGATCGGGTCGTGGGTCGCATCTTCGATCTGCGCGACGGCGCCGTGGAGTTGTACACGGGTAACTACAGCGACTATCAGCGGCAGAAGGGGGAGCGACTCAAGGCCCAGGATCGCGCCGCTGCCCGCCAGGAGCGGGAGCTCGCCCGCCAGAGGCGCTTCATCGAGCGGTTCCGGGCGAAGGCCACCAAGGCGACCGCCGTCCAGAGCCGCGAGCGCCGACTGGCGAAGATCGAGCGTGTGTCGCGGACGCGAAAGGAGACCGCGGTCTCCTTCGACCTCGAAGCGACCGGTCGCACCGAGCGCGACGTTCTCGTCTGCAGCGGCGTCTCCCACGCCTACGGCGAGAACCTCGTGCTGCTCGATGTCGACCTCCATGTGGAGCGCTCGCAGAAGGTTGTCCTCGTGGGGCCGAACGGCAGCGGCAAGAGCACCCTGCTCAAGATCGCCGCCGGCGACCTCCCTCCCAGCGAGGGCGATGTCGAGTGGGCTGCGCGCGCCATCCCCGCCTACTACGACCAGCACCAGGACGAAGCGCTCGACCCCGAGCGCACGGTCCTTGAGGAGGTCGCGGCCGCCGCGCCGGGCGAGCCCGAGGTGCGGCTGCGCTCCACCCTTGGCCAGTTCCTCTTCCGCGGCGATGCCGTCTTCAAGCGCGTGGCCGTGCTCTCCGGCGGCGAGCGCAGCCGCGTCGCCCTCGCCAAGCTCCTGCTCCGACCCTCCAACGTCCTGCTACTCGACGAGCCGACCAACCACCTCGATCGCACCACCCGCCGCAAGCTCATCGAGGCCCTTGAGCGCTACGACGGCACGCTCCTCTGCGCGAGCCACGATCCCGCCATCGTCGAGCGCGTGGCCACGCGGGTCTACGAAGTCGACGACCTCGGCGTGCGCGAGGTGCTTGAGCACCGCCGGGACTAGCGAGCGGATCGCCGCCCCCCATCCCATTGCCACCCCTGTAAGGTTCGCGCCGTCAGTAACTTGCTCAGGAGGCAGCCCCATGCCGCAGGCCGAGCCCTTCACCGTCGCCGTCCCCGACGAGGACATCGCCGACCTCCACCGCCGCCTCGACCGCACGCGCTTCCCCGCCGACTTCGCCAACGACGACTGGCGCTTCGGTATGAACCGCGAGTACCTCGAGTCGTTCCTCCACTCCTGGCGGCACGAGTTCGACTGGCGCGAAACCGAGGCCCGCATCAACTCCTACAACAACTACCAGGTCGACTTCGAGGGCGTGCCCCTGCACTTCATCCACGAGCGCGGCAAGGGCCCGAACCCCATGCCCCTCGTCCTCACGCACGGCTGGCCCTGGACGTTCTGGGACTTCGAACAGGTCATCCGCCCCCTCACCGACCCCGCCGCCCACGGCGGCGACCCCGCCGACGCCTTCGACGTGGTCGTGCCCTCCCTCCCAGGCTTCGGCTTCTCCACGCCCCTTCGCGTCGACGGCCTCCAGACGAGCATGGCCGTCGACCTCTGGGCGCGCCTCATGACCGATGTCCTCGGCTACGAGCGCTTCGCCGCGGGCGGTGGCGACTTCGGCGCGATGCTCTCCGGCACCCTCGGCTACCGCTATCCCGATCGCGTCCTCGGCGTCTACCTGACCCTTCCCTCCCTCCCCGCGACCGCCGTCCCCGAGAACCTGCCCGAGCCCGGCAGCACGAGCCAGTTGGTGGGCATGCTCATGGGCCCCGCGATGCGCACCAGCCGCGACGATTTCGCCCCCGAGGAGCGCCACCGCTACGACACCATGGAAGAGCGCTGGTCCACCGCTCTGGCTCACATCGCCGTCCACACCACCGACCCCCAGACGCTCGCCTTCGCCCTCCACGACTCACCCGCCGGGCTCGCCTCCTGGCTTGTCGAGCGCCGTCGCAACTGGAGCGACAACGACGGCGATGTCGAGCAGGCGTTCTCGCGCCAGTTCCTGCTCGACACGGTCAGCATCTACTGGTTCACGGAGAGCTTCGTCACGACCTCGCGCTGGTACTGGCACACCTTCCGCACCCCGCCCCAGGCCGTGCCCGACCCCGAGGCCGCCCGCAAGGTGCCCCTCGGCCTGCCCGTCTTCCCCAAGGAGATGGTGTTCGTGCCCCGCGCCGCCGCCGAGGCCGCCGGCAATGTCGTCCACTGGACCGAGCAACCACGTGGTGGCCACTTCGCCCCCGCCGAGGTCCCCGACCTCTTCGTTGAGGACATCCGCGCCTTCTACCGCAAGCTCCGCTAGGGACAGTCTGAACAACTCGCCAGAGCGAGTGAGCAGATGCGATCATGGGGCGCGAACCGGAGAGGGAGGGCGCCCCCATGCATCAGCCGACGTTCGCCAGCGTGGAGTTCGAGCAGAAGAAGCGCAAGACGCGCCGTGAGTTGTTCCTCGAACGCATCGACGGCCTCGGGCCCTGGGATGAGTTGGAGGGGCGCATCGAGCCGCACTACCCCAAGGCGGGACGGGGACGGCGGCCCTACCCGCTGGCGGTGATGCTGCGCAGCCACTGCGTCCAGCTCTGCTACAACCTCAGCGACCCCGCCATGGAGGACCTCCTCTACGAAGCCGAGTCGGTGCGCCGCTTCTGCGGTCTCACCCTGACCGAGGCCATTCCCGACGAGAGCACCATCCTCCACTTCCGCCACCTGCTGGAGCGCACGACCTGGGGACGAAGCTGTTCGAGACAATCAACGCCCACCTCGCGAAGCGCGGCCTGCGCCTGCGCGCGGGCACGATCGTGGACGCCAGCATCATCGCGGCGCCCTCCTCGAGGAAGAACCGCCAGCGCGCGCGCGACCCGGAGATGCACCAGACGAAGAAGGGGAACGAGTGGCATTTCGGCATGAAGCTGCACATCGGCGTGGACGCCGACAGCGGACTGGTGCACAGCATGAGGGCGACGGCGGCGAACGTGGCCGACGTGACGGAGGCGCACCGCCTGCTGCACGGCGAGGAGCGGGAGGCGTACGGCGACGCGGGCTACCGGGGCGTGGAGAAGCGCCCGGAGCAGGCGGGGTCGGAGGTCGAGTGGCGCGTGGCCATGCGGCCCGGCCGGAGGCGGCTGCTTGAGCCGGGGAGCGCGGCGGCGCGGGCGGAGCGGGAGAAGGCGTCGCTGCGGGCGCAGGTGGAGCACCCCTTCCTCGCGGTGAAGCGGCGCTTCGGCTACGACAAGGTGCGCTACCGCGGTCTGGCGAAGAACCGAGAGCGGCTGGCGCTGCTGCTGGGCTTGACGAACCTGCTGCGAGCGGAGCCCCAACTCGCCTAACCCGGGGAGCAGTGCGTCCCCCGCGCCCGTCGAAGCGCGACGGGAGGGCACAAGAGGCCCCCGACCTCCCCCGGCCCCCTCCCCTGCGGCCCTCCTTGTCCAATACAACCTGCTGCCGGAGCAAATCGCCGGCGCCAGCCTACTTGCTCAGAGGATTCCTAGCGGGCGTCAGGCCAGTTCCAGATCGGGGAAGTAGGTCGAGTAGAACCCGCGATCGCGGGTGAGCAGCCGGTCTGCGTGGACGAGCGCATGCGCACCGATCAGGAAGTCGGCGACCATGTGCTGCCTGGTGCGGAGGGGCTCCCCGCACGCCTCGCAGCGGACCGACTGCGGAGTGCCGCATCGCGCGCACACCAGCGACCGCGGTCGGCGGCGCGCATACGCCACCCATGCCTCGCCCGCTCGGTGAAGCGCCTCACGGCTCGACGGCTGCAGGCGGATACCGGTGTCGAGCAGGAAGAAGTCAAGGCTCTCCCGATTGTCGAACTCGCCTATCAGTTCCGCGTATGTAGCTTCCGAAACGACCAGGGCGCCCAGGCGGTTAGCCTCCGCCAACCAGTCCCGTGACTCCGCAGCCTGGACGTTGCCTGGAGTGAGGAGATCGATCAGGACATTCGTGTCAACCGCAGCAGTCACCGCCCGAGTGGCTCCTCAGTCGATGCGGGTTCGGCCGGATCCTCCCCCGGAAGCAGCGTTTCCTCCCAGAGAGGCGGTCCGCGCAGTTCTTCCATGATCTCGTCCGTCGTCCTGCCCTTGAGATGGCTGAGGTAGCCCACCCACTTGTCGAAGGGGCTTTCCTCGGCGTCCTTCTCCAGGACGAACTTGCCGTCCTCCTCGACGAACTTCACCTTGTCGCCGCCCCGCAGGCCCATCTGGTCCCGCACTGCTTTCGGAATGGTGACCTGCCCCTTGCTGGTGATCGTCATGCTGGCCATGGAGCGCTCTCCGGTAATGATTCTCGGGTAATACCTCTAGTGTAATACTTTGATTCAAGCCGTGGAACTCCTCCGCCCCTCCACGAACCCCAGCACCTCGCCCGCGATCTCCAGCGCCCGCTCCGAGTCCGTCGCGTCGTACGCCTCCGCCGGCACGCCCCCGGGGATGGTCGTCGGGTAGCGCGCGCCGAGGTCGTGCTTGTCCAGCAGGATGGCCATCGACCGGATCGCCTCGAAGGTTGGGTCGAAGGCCACCGCGTCCTCGCAGAGGTCGGCCAGCGCCCCGCCCCAGACCGCCTCCGCCCCCTGCCCCAGCAGGAACGCCGTCACCGCCTTCTCCGCGCACTGCTGCGCGAGGAAGCAGGCGAGCGCGTGCCGTCCCGCCTCCGCCACGAGCCGCCCGTCGGCCAGGTCGTGGCGCGCCTGCGCGAGCCAGCGCCCGGCCTCGCGCTCCCCGCTGCGGGGCGCCTCAGGCATTGGCCGCCAGCGCCCGGCGAAGCACCGGATCGCGCTCCCCCAGCGCCTCGAACTCCTCCGGCGTGTACACCCAGAAGTGCGTCGCCACGCGCGGCTGCAAGTGCGCGACGAAGAAGTCCGTGCGACGGTGGAACGGCTCCGATGTCTCGCGCACCAGCACCAGCTCCAGCGCGCTCCCCACCTCCACCTCCCCCGTCGCGAGGTCCCCGGTCAGGTACGAACGCTCCACCCCGAGCGTCGGGAGCTCCGCGGCCATGCGCTGAAGCTCCGCCTCCAGCAGCTCGCGGCGGCGCGCGGCAAAGCCGATCATCACCGCCATCGGGGTCAGGTCGTCAGCAGCGTCGGCGCGCTGAGCGGAGGCATGATCTCGTCCGCTTCCAGCACGTACGCCTCCTTCTTGTAGACCTGCACGCGGTGCGACCCGAGGTCGGGCACGTACAGGCGCCCCTGCCCGTCGACCCGCACCGAGCAGGGTGCCCGCAACAGGCGCTGCTCCTCCAGGTTCGCCATCTCGCGCAGCCGCAGCGTTTTCTGGTTCGCGAGGATGTAGCGTCGCCCGATCGCGGAGAGCGTCGCGTCGCCCAGGAACTTCTGCACGTAGCGGCCCGTGTGCGCGAAGAGCTGCACGCGGTTGTTCCCCCGGTCCGCCACGTAGATATCGCCGTGTTCGTCGACGGCCACACCGGAGGGCCGCTTGAACTGCCCGTTCCCCGTGCCGCTCCCGCCCATGACGAGCAGGGGCTCGCCCGCGGCGTTCAGCTTCTGGACGCGGTCGTTGCGCCAGTCGGCCACGAACACGTCGCCCTCCTCATCGACCGTGAGGCCCCAGGGCATGTCGAACTCGCCCGGCTCCGCGCCATGGCTTCCCCACCCGTCGAGATGGCGCCCCTCGGGCGTGAAGCGCTGGATGCGGTGGTTGCCCGTGTCCGCCACCAACAGCTGCCCCTCCCCGTCGAAGGCCAGCCCGGAGGGACGGTTCAGCTGGCCCGCCGCCGAGCCCTGCTCGCCCCACGTCCGGACGACCTCCCCCTCCGGCGTGACCACCGTGACGGCGTGCTTCCCTTCGTCCGAGACGTAGAGGTTGCCGTCGGCTCCCCGCGCGATGCAGGACGGCCAGAGGAAGCCGCCGTCGATCGCCCCGAGATCGCGGTCGTCCTGGCTCAGCCGCCGGATGTGCGACCCCACCTCGGTACGGCAGACGACGAACAGCACGTCGTCGTCGCCCAGCGCCAGGTCCGTGGGGTACGAGGTCACGCGGCGCATCCCCACCGTCTTCAGGTAGGGGAAGCCCGCTCGCAGCAGCGCGTGCGCTTTCGGCATGGCGGGTACCCTCAGGCCGCCGGCGTCGCGAACGGCCGGACCTGCTCGAAGTCGCCGCCCACGATGGGCGATGCCTCCACGTCCATCCACTGCTCGAGCATGGCGCCGTAGATGCCGCGGAAGTCGATCGTATGCTTCAGGTCCTCGCCGTTCAGCCAGTCCTTCGGCTTCACCGAGGGGTACTCGGCGTAGAGCCCGCCCTGCACCCGCTCCCCGAGGATGTAGGCGCCGCCGCCCGAGCCGTGGTCCGTCCCCGACCCGTTGTCGCGGATGCGCCGCCCGAACTCGGTGAAGACGAGGACGGCCACGTTCTCCGCCGCCTCGTGGTTGCGCAGGTCGGTCAGGAAGTCGGAGAGCGCCCCGCTGAGCTCGCCCAGCAGCCGGTCGTGGTTGCCCGGCTGGTGCGAGTGGTAGTCGTAGCCCGCGTGCTGCGCATAGAAGACGCGCGCCCCGAGACCGGCCGTGTGTACGCGCGCCACGTCCCGCAGCGCCGAGGCGATCGGGTTCGTGCCCCACTCGACCGTCGACGTGTACTGCCCCGGCACCTCGGCCAGCACGTCCGCCCCCGAGAGCACGTCGCGCCCGGTGCGTCCCAGGTAGTCCCGCACGAGCCCTGCGCCCACCGCCGGCGTGTACATCCGCCGGAAGAGGTCGAGGTTCTCCTCACGCTCCTCTTCGCGCTCGATGCTCGTCATCAGCCCGTAGCTGTCGAGGTCGCCCACCGAGGTCACGGTGACGCCCGGGGCGGCGCAGGCGCGGGGCAGCCCTCGTCCGAAGCTGACCGCCGTCAGCGGGTTCTCGCTGCGCGGGTCCAGCTCCCGCACCAGCTTGGCGATCCAGCCTTCGGTCGAGATCACGTCGGGCTCACACGTGTGCCAGATGTCCATCCCGCGGAAGTGCGAGCGGCTCGAGTTCGGGTAGCCGATGCCCTGCACCACCGCCAGGTCGCCGCCGTCGAACAGATCCTTCAGCCGCGAGGCCGCCGGGTGGAACCCCAGCTCGCTCGCCCCCGCGAGGGGCAGCACCTTGTCCTGGGGGATGCCCACGTGCGGACGCGAGTCGTAGTAGGCGCCCTCCGTGTAGGGGATGAGCGTGTTCATGAAATCGAGCCCGCCCGTCAGCTGGACGACCACCAGGACCGGATCGCTCGTGCCATTGCTTGCCATCGCCAGCCTCCTAGGCGAACTGATACTCGGGCGTGGCCACCACGAGCGTGAGCAGGCGCGCGACCCGTTCGTCGTGCGCCCCCGACCCCGCGCCCGCGAGCAGGGCCTCGCGCGTCTCGGCGCTCGCCTCCAGCGGCCCGGCCGCCTCCAGGCAGCCCTCGACGAGCATGTCGGCGGCGGGCGCCTCGCCGTTCGCGAGGCGCTCTGTCAGCGCCCGCGTGCCCGGCGCCTCCGGGTTGCCCACCTGCTGGACGGCGAAGTTCACGCGCTCGATGAGCGTGCCCCCGTCGATCCACTCCTTGCCGGTGTGCCAGCCCTCCACGCTGGGCGGGTCCATCAGCTTCTGGCCCATCGCCCCCATCGCCGCCTGCAGCGTGCCCATCAACGGCGTCGGGTCCTGCAGCGTCCCCGAGAGCTTGAGCACCCCCGCGACGAACTCCGCCGGCGACTTCACCTTCGCGAACCGCGCCTGCTTGAAGTAGTCCGCGTTCAGCAGCGTGCGCATCACCTCGCGCAGGTCCCCTTCCGTCTCCTGGAAGACCGTCGCCAGCGTCTCGATGGCCGCCGGGTCGTTCGGCTCCTGCACGCTCCAGGCGGCCACCTGCGCCTCGTCCGCGACGAAGAAGTTGTAGAGGTGCCGCGCGATGAAGCGCGCCGTCGCCTCCTGCCGCACGATGATGTCGATCACGTCTTCGCCATTCAACGCTCCGCGCTCGCCCAGGAACGTCTTCTCGCTCTCATCGTGGTCCTCCGGGCGGTAGACGAAGCGCGCCGGGTAGGGCCCGTGGGGGTAGAGGGGGATGGGCTGCTCGAACGTCCACCCCGTGAAGGCCCGGCCCGCCATCTTCACGTCCGTCTCGTCGTAGGCGCCGAGGCCCATGGAGAACAGTTCAAGCAGCTCGCGCCCGTAGTTCTCGTTCGGCGCATCGGCGTGGTTCTCGCAGTTGTCGAGCCAGTAGATCATCGCCGGGTCGCGCGAGAGCGCGATCAGGAGGTCGCGCATCCTGCCCAGCCCGTGCTCGCGGAACGTCTGGATCTGGTCCGCCATGGAGAGCATGTGCTCGCCCTTGAACCACGCCGTCGCGAACACGTGGTGCCAGAACAGCGCCATCTTCTCCTCGAGTGGGCGCTGCGTGTTGACCATGCGGTAGACCCAGCGCCCGGCCGAGGCCACGGGCGTGTCCGGCGAGGTCATCTGTGGGAAGTAGCGGTAGAGAACGTCGTCCTCCGGTGCGGGGAACCGCTCCGGGTGGAGCAGGTCCTCCACCACGTCCGCGTAGGGCCTGCCCGTGAGCGTCGCCAGCTCGTCCCGGGTGGCCCCCACCCCGGCCCGCCGCATCAGGTGCGCCAGCAGCGCCGTCCGCTCGTCAGCCATTGCTTCTTCTCCCGGCTCGGGTCAGCGTGTCCCCGCACTATACCCAGCCCGGCGGGGGCGGTGGGCGCTGCGAGACGGCCCCCACCCGCCCGACTCCTGTACAGTCGCGAAGCGTGACTGTACAGAAGCGCACGGCGGCGGTTCAGCGCTATTTTCGCGCCGTGGCCGACACCCGCGATAGTGGCGGCGCCACGGCGGAGCGCTCCTACTACACGGCGCTCGCGAATCTCCTCGACGTCGTTGGGGACACCCACAGTCCCAAGGTGCGCTGCGTCACCGAGCTGCGGGACATGGGCGTCGGGCATCCCGACATGGGCCTCTACAGCGTCCGCCAGCTGCGCAAGGGCGAGGACCGGCCGCTACCCGAACGCGGCGTGGTGGAGGTGAAACCTCCCGGCCAGGACGCCGCGGAGACGGCCGCCGGCGAGCAGGTGCGCCACTACCGTGGCCTCTACGGCCTCGTCCTCGTGACTAACCTGCGCGAGTTCCTGCTTCAGGAAGAGGGCGAGAACGGCGAGCGCCGTACCCTCGAATCCTTCACGCTGGCCTCCAGCGAGGAGGAGTTCCTGCTGCTCATCCGGCGGACGGACGCGCAGACGCGCAAGGTCCGAGCCGGGCTGGGCGAGTTCCTCTACCGCGCCCTCAGCCACCACGCGGCGCTCACGGAGCCGCGCTTTCTCGCCGCCCAGCTCGCCTCCTATGCCCGCGACGCGCTCGCCCGCGTGGAGGAAGCGGGCGCTTCCCCGCGCCTCGCCTCATTCCGCGAGGCCCTTGAGGACGCGCTTGGGATCACCTTCGAGGGGGAGCGTGGGGAGCATCTCTTCCGCTCGACGTTCGTGCAGACGCTCTTCTACGGCGTGTTCTCCGCCTGGGTGCTGTGGGCGCGGGAACGGCTTGCTATCGAGGAAGCGCGCAAGTTCAACTGGCGCGAGACCGACTGGAATCTGACGGTTCCCGTCCTCGCGGCGCTCTTCCGCCAGACGGCCTCCCCCGCCCAGCTCCAGCCCCTCGGCCTCGTCGAGGTGCTGGATTGGACGGCGGCGACGCTCGACCGCGTGGAGGCGCCCGCCTTCTTCCGGCGCTTCAACGAGGGTGAGGCCGTGCCCTACTTTTACGAGCCCTTCCTTGAAGCGTTCGACCCCGAACTGCGAAAGGCGTTGGGGGTCTGGTACACGCCGCCCGAGGTCGTGCGCTACATGGTCGCGCGTGTCGACCGGGCGCTGAAGGACGACCTCGGCATCGCCGGGGGTTTGGCGGGCGAGAACGTCTACGTGCTCGATCCGTGTTGCGGGACGGGAGCCTACCTCGCCGAGGTCCTGCGCCGCATCAACGCGAACCTCACGGGCCAGGGGGCACTGCGGGGATCGGCCCTGCGCAAGGCGGCGGCGGAGCGCGTGATCGGCTTCGAGATCATGCCGGCGCCGTTCGTCGTCGCCCACCTGCAGGTCGGCCTCGCTCTCGCCGGGCTCGACGCCGCCCTGCCGAAGGGAGGAGAGGCGCGCCCCGCCATCTACCTCACGAACGCCCTCACCGGTTGGGAGGGGGAGCCGCCCCCCAAGCAGCAGCATTTCTGGGGCGCCATGCCCGAGCTGGAGGAGGAGCGCGAGCGAGCCGGGGAGGTCAAGCGGGAGACGCCCGTCCTCGTGGTGCTCGGCAACCCGCCCTACAACGGCTTCGCGGGCATGGCCGTGGACGAGGAGCGCGAACTCTCGGAGGCCTACCGCGAGACGAAGCGCGTGGCGAAGCCGGAGGGCCACGGCCTGAACGACCTCTACGTGCGCTTCTTCCGCATGGCCGAACGGCGCATCGCCGAGAAGACGGGCCGGGGCGTCGTCTGTTTCATCAGCAACTACTCGTGGCTCGACGGGCTTTCCCACACGGGCATGCGCGAGCGCTACCTGGAGGCGTTCGACGCCATCCGCATCGACTGCCTCAACGGCGACCGCTACAAGACGGGCAAGACCGCGCCCGACGGGTCGCCCGATCCCAGCATCTTCTCGACGCGCGAGGATCCGGTCGGCATCCAGGTGGGAACCGCCATCGCGATGCTGGTGAGGAAGGCCGTGCACGAGCCCGCACGGGCGGTCGCCTTCCGCCATCTCTGGGGCGAGGCCAAGCCCGCGCAACTGACGGAGACGGCGGAGGCGGAGCCTGACAAGCTCTATGAGGCGATCAAGCCAGTGCTCGGGCTGGGCCTGCCCTTCGCGCCAACGCTGGCGAGCGAGGGTTGGTTCGACTGGCCAACGCTGCCCGACCTGTTCCCGCAGTCGTTCCCCGGAGTCAAGACCAGCCGCGATCCATTTCTTGTGGACATCGACCGCGACCGGCTTGAGGAGCGTATCGCAGCCTACTTCGATCCGAACGTGAGCTATGAGGAGATCGCGCAGCGCTACGCGGGTGCGACCAAGACCACGGCGAAATTCGACGCACGCCGAGGCCGGCAAGCCCTGCTCGCGGACAGCGGACCAAGCGCAGACAACATCGTTCGCTACGCCTACCGACCGTTCGACAACCGATGGCTCTACTGGGATGCGGACAACGGTCTGGTTGACCGGCCCCGCCCCGAGTACATGCCGCATGTGTTCGAGGGCAATCTGTGGCTCTCCGCCGCCCAGCACATCCGCAAGGCCGCTGCAGAACCGCAAGCGTGCTTCACTGGTCATCTGGGTTCGCTGCATCTGATCGAGCGTGGAGCCGCGATGTTTCCCGCAAGGCTCCGCAGCGAAGTGCAAAGGGACGGTGTGCCCACGGTCGTGCGCCGCCCGAACCTCTCACCGGAAGCGGAAAACTACCTGGGCGCCCTCGGCCTGACGGTGGAGGACCTGTTCCACCACACGCTCTCGACGCTCCACGATCCCGCCTACCGCGAGGCCAACGCGGGGGCGCTGCGCATGGGCTGGCCCCGCATCCCCTGTCCGGGCTGGCCCGACGGCGGCGATCGCGAGGAGTCACGGGCGGCGCTGCTGGCCTCGGCGGAGCGCGGGCGCGAGCTGGCGGCGCTGCTGGACGTGGACGCGAACGTGGCGGGAGTGACGTCGGGCGCGGTGCGACCCGAGCTCGACGCCATCGCCACGCCCGCGACGGTCGCCAGGGACAACATGCGCGAGGAGGACTACGCGTTGACGGCGGGCTGGGGCCACTTCGGCTCGGGCGAGGCGGTCATGCCCGGCCAGGGCCGGATCGCCGAGCGCCCCTACACGGACGCCGAGCGCGAGGCGCTGGGCGATGCGACAGACACACTCGGCGCGAGCACGTTCAACGTGTACCTCAACGATCGCGCGTACTGGCGCAACGTCCCCAAGGCGGTCTGGGAGTACAAGCTCGGCGGCTACCAGGTCCTCAAGAAGTGGCTCTCCTACCGCCAGCGCAAGGTGCTCGGGCGCGACATGACGCCGGAGGAGGTCGCGCACTTCCGGGACACGGCCCGCCGCATCGCCGCCATCCTGCTGCTGACGGCGTAGCCGCTACAGCTCCATCTCCGGCACGTCCGCCGCCACCGCGAGCGGCGCGGCCGTGAGTGCCGCCACCTCCCCCGGCGCCCAGCCCGGCGCGACCTCCCGAAGGGTGAGCCCCGCCGGCCCCACCTCAACCACCGCCAGGTCCGTCACGATCAGGTCCACGCAGCGGCGCGCCGTGAGCGGGTACGAGCACTCCCGTACGATCCGCGCCATCCCGTCCCGCGTCGTGTGTTCCATCGCGACGATCAGGCGGCGCGCCCCCACCGCCAGGTCCATCGCCCCGCCGATGCTGCCCCCGCCCCGCTCCGGTACCGACCAGTTGGCGAGGTCGCCCGTCTCGGACACCTGCAGCCCACCGAGCACGGCCACGTCGACGTGCCCGCCCCGGATCATGGCGAACGAGGCGGCGCTGTCGAAGATGCTCGCGCCGGGGTTCAGGCGGATCGGCTGCCCGCCCGCGTTGATCGAATCCGGATCGAACTCGTCCTCGCTGAAGCCGCCGTAGCCGAGGATGCCGTTCTCCGCCTGCAGCAGGATGCCCGCCTCCGGCGGCACTTGCGCTCCCACCAGCGTCGGCATCCCGATTCCAAGGTTCACGACGGTCCCGGGTTTGAGCTCCCGGGCGACCCGCATCGCTATCAACTCTCGCGTCAGCCCCGGCTTCGGCCTATCCACCATCCCAGCGCACCTCCACGGGGTCGCAGCGCACGAGCCGGTCGACGTACACCGCCGGCGTGTGGATCGACTCGGGCGGCAGCTCGCCCGTCTCCACGATCTCCTCTACCTCCGCGATCACCAGGTCGGCCGCCGTCGCCATGACGGGGTTGAAGTTGCGTCCCGAGAGCCGGTAGCAGAGGTTCCCGAGCCGGTCCGCCCTGTGCGCCTTGAGGAGGGCGACGTCGGCGCGCAGGGGGCGCTCCAGCAGCCACTCCTCCCCCTCCCAGGTCAGGAGCTCCTTCCCTTCCGCCACCTGCGTGCCCACGCCCGTGCGTGTCAGGAATCCCCCGATGCCAGCGCCCCCCGCGCGGATGCGCTCGGCGAAGGTGCCCTGCGGAACCAGCTCCAGCTCGACCTCGCCACGGCGGTACTGCGCCTCGAAGTGGCTCTCGCGGGCGGTCGAGGCGCGCACCGCGAAGGTCGCGATCGCCTTCGAGACCTGCCGCCCCTCGCACAGCTCGTCTAGCAGGTCCCCGAAGCCGATGTTGTTCGCCATGATGGTGAGATCGCGCGTGCCGCGGCGCTTCAATGCGCGGATGAGATTGCTCGGCGTCCCCGCCGAGACGAACCCCCCGAACATGATGCGCGCGCCATCGGCGATGCCCTCCAGGGCCTCGTCGGGCGTGTCGTACACGGTTGCGGTCATCGCTGCCTCGCCGATGCTGAGGGGCCGGCTCCAAGGGCGTAGGCTGCGCCCGCGGACGCCACGGCGTCAAAGCCTGGAGGGAGAGAATCATGGCGGGAGAGCTCGAAGGCAAGGTTTCCATCATTACCGGCGGAGGCTCGGGCATGGGGCGATCGACCGCCCTCATGTTCGCCCGCGAAGGCGCCGCTGTCGCCATCGCCGACGTCAACGACGAGGGCGGCGAGGCGACCGCCGCCCAGATCGAAGACCTCGGCGGAAACGCCACCTTCATCCACACCGATACCTCCAGCGAGTCGGACGTGCTCAACCTCGTCTCGGGAACCGTCGACAAGTTCGGCCGGCTCGACTCGATGGTGACGGCCGCCGGCATCTCCTACGCCGACTACGTGGAGGGCGACGAGGCCAGCGACCCCTTCCTCCACCCGGACGTCGCCACCATCCTCAACAAACCCACCGAGCGCTGGCAGAAGGTCATCGACGTCAACCTCACGGGCGTCATGCTCTGCGCCCGCGAAGCGGCCCGCCAGATGGTGGCCGAGGGCCACGGTGGCACGATTGTCAACTTCGCATCGATCGCTGCCTACGGCGCCTCGCCTGGCATCATGGACTACTGCGTCTCCAAGGTCGGCGTGATCATGCTGACCCGCTGCTTCGCGGTTGAGTTCGGCCCCCACGGCATCCGCGTCAACGCCGTCGCCCCCGGCCCCATCGACACGCCCATGACGGCGTCGCTGCAGCGCAGCGGCGCCCTCCAGTCCCAGGGCGGGGCACTGCCCCTGCGGCGCATGGCGCAGCCCGAGGAGGTCTCCGAGGCCGTCCTCTTCTTCACCAGCGACCGCTCCAGCTACGTCACCGGCAAGACCCTTGGGGTCGACGGCGGCACCAACACGGTCTAGGGATAGCCGTTCCAACCCCATCGCGCCAGAGCGCGGGAGGAGAGATTCATGGCAGGAGAGCTCGAAGGCAGGGTTTCCATCATCACCGGCGGCGGTTCCGGCATGGGCCGGGCGACCTCCCTCATGTTCGCTCGCGAGGGCGCTGCCGTCGCCATCGCCGATGTCAACGACGAGGGCGGCGAGCAAACCGCTGCCCAGATCGAGGACCTGGGCGGAGAATCCCTCTTCGTCCACACCGATACCTCCAGCGAGCAGGACGTCGTCAATGCCGTGGCCGAAACGGCCGGCAGGTTCGGCAAGCTCGACTCGATCGTCACGGCCGCCGGCATCTCCTACGCCAACTACCTCGAGGGCGACGACGACACCGACCCCTTCCTCCACCCGGTGGAGGCAGGGTCCAGCCTCAACAGACCCACGGAGTTCTGGCAGAAAGTCATCGACGTCAACCTCACGGGAGTCATGCTCTGTGCGCGCGAGGCTGCCCGCCAAATGGTCAAGGAGGGCCACGGCGGCACGATCGTCAACTTCGCCTCCACGGCCGCCTACAACCCCTCACCCAACATGACCGACTACTGCGTTTCCAAGACCGGCGTGGTCATGCTGACGCGCTGCTTCGCCGCCGAGTTCGGCCCCCACGGCATCCGCGTCAACGCCGTCGCTCCCGGCCCCATCGAGACGCCCATGCTGGCGCGCGTGCACAGGGCGCGCGGCGGCGCCGAGGGTTGGAGGTCCCTGCCACTGGGTCGCACCGCCCAGCCGGAGGAGGTCGCCGAACTCGTCCTCTTCTTCACCAGCGAACGATCGAGCTACATCACCGGCAAGACGCTCGGCGTCGACGGCGGCACAAACACCATCTAGGGGGCGAAGCCGGGCGCTACAGTTCCTCCAGCGGGCGCGACTGCGATGAGCCGCCCGACACGATCTCGCCCAGCGCCAGCAGCGCCTCGAGCGTCTCCTGCACCCTCAGGGGCACGGCGAACTCGCGCGGGATCAGGGGCCGGTTGATCGCCGCGAAGAAGAACTCCCGCGCACGCTTCGGCACGTCGTCCTCGGTCAGCAGGTGGATGCCGTAGTTCGCCTGCCGCACCAGCCGCTCGGCCACCTGCTCGTGGCTCGGCCCCGGCGGCTGGGGCGTGCCGTCGTCCATCCCCAGCGCGATCGGACGCGTGCTCTCGTGGAACGGCCCCTCGCCTTCGTACGAGACGCGCATGTACGTGATGACGTGCCCGTCCGCGCTCTCCTCGGTGAGGAGGCCCCCGATGCACTCGAATGTTCCCCGCATTGCAGCCTCCTGGCTGCCCCTGTCCCCGATCGTTACAGGTTCGGCAGGGGTGCTGGCAACCCCCACCTCCCCCGTAAGGCCCCTCACGCCGCATTCTGACGGGCATTACGTAACCTTAACGTCAGCCATGCGACCACGGGATAGGAGACGTACGCTAGCGAGAGGCAGGAGGTGAGCGGGGTCATGAAGTGTGAATTCCTCACGCTCGCCGACGCCGCCCAGGTCCAGGGCGACCGCATCCTCATCCTCGGTCGCGGCTGGCGCTGCCTCACGACCGCTGAGGGCTTCCCCTTCGAGCACCACCTGGGCGTGGCCGCGAGCCTCGTCGTGGGCGGCCTCGAGACCAACCAGGAGCACAGCTACAGCTTCCGCCTGAGCCCCGAGGATGCCGCCGGCGAGCCCATCGATGTGAAGGGAGAGTTCCGCAAGGAGCGCCCCACCGGCATGCCCCCGGACGACGACCAGCACATGCTGCTGGCCGCCAACCTCGCGCCGCGCTTCGAAAGCGCCGGCCCCTACGTCATCCAGATGCTGGTCGACGGCGAGGAACTGGCGCGCACCAACTTCGCGGTCATCGACGCGACCCCCGCCCCCGCCACCTAGCCCGCCCCCTCCCCTCTGGAGCACCCGCGCCCCGCCGTGCTAGGCTCAGGTCCAGGGTTTGGGGACTCGTCTAATGGTAGGACAGCAGATTCTGGATCTGTATGTGGGGGTTCGACTCCTCCGTCCCCAGCCAGATCCGGGGCAACACGTACTGTACTGCGACCCCTCGCCCCAAACCGTGTGTTGCGGGGGCACCTGCAAGGCGTGCGAAGCTAGCGGGACGACGTCAAGCTCTCTCAGTGAGCGGCACACGACTCGCAGGTCATCGACCCTGAGCCGAAGATACCGTCAAGGGCATCATGCTATTGTTGCCAATTGACTTGGGTGGTAGTGCGTAGGATTGTTCCGAGTGGGAGACCCTGAGTGGTCCAGCGCATCGTCATCGGAGTAGTCATCGCCAGCTTCACGCTGGGTGGCATCCTCCCCGCCGAGGCTCAGCGTCGGAGCGTTACCATTGAGGTGCGCGTCTGGGAGTCCACGGCCAACCCGGATCGCCACTACATCAGCGCACGGCACACTGGCGGGAGTTGGCAGACGCTCGGGACGAACAGGCTGCTGCTCAACAACGAAGCGGAGAACGGTCGCTACCAGTATGGCGGTATCACTATCGACGTGCCGCATTCCGACCGCGACCCCGTAACGGTCGAGGTGCGCGTCTGGCAGTCCACGCAGGGTGAGCGGGACATCTACGTCAACGCACGTCCCGTGGAAGGCTCAGGAACCGACCTGGAGAAGATTCCGCTGCCGCTCGACGGCACCTCGGCCTTGGGGAACTACCGCTACGGTCACATACACCTCAACGTGAGCGTCCCTCCTCCTCTCCCCAGCGTGACGAGGGTTCAGTTTTTCGGCGACTTCACCGAGGACCAGCGGGTCCGGTATGAGGAGACCATACGGGTGGAGTTGGAGAGCGCGGCTCGCTTCTACCGCGACCGCTACGGGCTGGTTACGCCGGACTTGGAGTTCCGCTTGACCACTCGTGATGTGCCGGAAGATCGGGGCTTCGCGTACGGCCAAGGGGTCATCTCCCTCCGGCAGAACCGCATGGAACCGATAGTCCAAGAGCAGATCGGCGGGACGATAACGTTCTCGGCGCCGGAGTTCGGCTTCCTTGGCCCTCTGGCCCACGAGTACGTGCACGCGCTGCAAGAGGAAGCAGGCTCACTCGGCGGTCCTTTGTGGATTCGGGAAGGGATGGCCTGGTACTTGGATGCGCTCTATGACCAGGCCAAGGATGAACCGGACAGGTTCAAGGCGCGCGAGCACCTCTTGTGGCAGGCCAGAGGCTCAACAGTCACGCTCCCCACGATGGAAAGATTGTACTGGCACTGGGGCGTCGGCTACCTCGCGATTGAACAGCTCGTTGAGCGTTCGAGCGAGGAGCCCCTGTTCGACTTCTTCAGGAATCTCGGCGACGACTACGACTCATGGCAGGGGGTGTTCGCTGAGACGTTCGGGGTGACGGTCGATGCTTTCTATGAGGACTTCGCGGCGTGGCGCGCGCGCGTGGCGCCGCCTCAGGCGTTCTTCAGCGGTGTGGTCGTCGACCCTGACGGCAACCCGGTGGAAGGCATCATGGTCACCGCGCTTCGAACGCTTTCAATCGACGCGGAAACTGGGGTCCGAAGATCGAGTTCCTGGATCGAAATCAGCCGAGACGACGGCACGTTCGACGTGTACGCCTTTCCATCAGTCGAAACGGTGATCTTCCTCATAACCCCTGAATGCGCTCATGTCGGACTCTTGGCCGAGGACGGCGGCCTCACCCAAAGTGGGGAAGAGGCCCGCCGCTTCGCGATCGAACTGGAAGGTGTATCGGACATCACGATCACGCTCCCGGACACTCGCGAGGAGTTGTGCACACCCGAGACCGCAAACACGTGGTTCGCGAACCTGGCGCTAGGGTGGAGATGGCATTAGGCGCTGCCGTGTGAAGCACGTCCTCCGTGGGACGATGCGTGACCCGTAGTCGGGGGTCCACTTCCCCGCGTGGGTCGGCTGGTCTAGCAGCTTGAGCCGACCGGACCTGGACGGAAACAAACTCCTACGTCCGATGCCCGAGAGCGTCGGCGACCTTGATGAGTTGCCCGAATTTGAATGTGAACGACCGCAACAGATGGAGTGCCACGCACCCCTCTGCGCACGACGATAACTTCACATCGCTGTCTGCTGGATGGTCATGTGCTGTGGTTGGCAACCTTACAGCGCCACGCCCATCTCGAAAGTTCGCAGTACAGTCGCCTTTGGCCAGCCAACCCCCTCCCCCGCCTGACCCCTATTCCACCGTCAGTGTCGCCGGGTCCACGCCCAGCCGCGTGAGCAGCACGTCCAGCTCCGTTTCGCTCTGGATTTCTCGCACCAGCGACAGGAAGAGGCGCAGGTCGCCCGTCTCCTCCCACACACGCTCGACCTTCGGCCCGATAGGGTCCGACGATTGGGGCAGGCTCGCGTACGACCCGTAGAAGGCGAAGTACGCCTGGTTGATCTTGCGGATGACGATGCCGTTCACGGCCATGTGTTGCCGCCGCTCCTCCATCAGCGCCTCCGCCTCCGCCACACGCCCCTCCGCGAGCAGGTCGTCCACGTCCAGACGCAACTGGCGCATCTCCCCGCGGAAGTCGGGCAGTAAGTGCTCCCGCGGCGGCGCCCGCCCGTCGATCGCGGGCGCCAGATGCACCGGGTGCAGCTCTCGCGCGATCCGCGCGATCTCCCGTTCCGCGACGTGCGCCACCGTCTCGTTGAGCGTTGTCCCGTCGCCCCGGCCCCACGCCTCCCCCAGGGGGTAGAAGGCGAGGTAGTGATGCACCCATTCGTGCGCCGCCACCCGCAGGACCGAGCCGTAGGAGCGGTCCTCGAGGATGATCGCCGGGTACGCCGCTAACCCCCCGATCGCCACCACCAGCGAGACCGTGTCCTCGTCGTCGGTTTGCGACTCAATCCGTTCGACTTCGTCCAGGGTGAGGTCGGCTTTCAGCAGGGTGTCGCCCGCCCTCTTGATCTCGTCGCGGGGCGAACGGACAAGGAGCTGCGGCGGGGTCGTCAGCTCGATGTCGACCGGCGGCCACAGCACCTTGATCCCCGAAAAGAGCGGCAGTGGACGGTCCAGCCCCGCCGCCACGACAGCATCCGTCACGTACCGCTCGATGATGCGCTCCACGTCGTTCTCGTAGAGCGCCCGCTCGTTCGTGAGCGTCTCGAGCAGCGCCTGGTCCGGTGCGCTCGCCTGCATCTCGCCGCGAATCGTGCTGGTGAGGCGGAAGTAGGTCGCGAGCCGCTCGGTCGCTTCGGTCTCGGATGGCTCGGCGCCCGCCCCCAACAGCGTGAAGGTCGAAGACGTAAGGTTGCCGGTTTCCCATCGCCAGAGCGCGTATTCGTAACGGCCCAGCTCCCCCGGGTTCAGGACCAGGCTGAGCACAATCGCCAGCGCAAGCGTGAACGTCGCCGCGGCCGTCGTCGACAGGAGGACCAGCGGCGGCCGCCAGGGACGCAGCACCGCGGGGGCGCTGTCCAACCCGGCGAGGCGGACGTGCTTCACCCGTCCAGTCTAGGGTCTCCTTCCCTGCGCCCGCCCACCCCCGCACGCCTCCTCTGGCGGCCAGCGATACAATGGCAGTGCTCATGGCAGCAGGATCGGCGGAAGTCCCGGGAGCGGCGTTCGATCACCCCTCCGCGCGCCGTCTGCGCTACGCCTCCTTCGAGATGCGGGTCGCCGCCGTCGCCATTGATGCCCTCGTCCTCTTCTTCGTTGCGGGAGTCTTCGTCATTGCCGGCTCGGTCAACCTCCTCCTCTCCTCGGATTTCGACCGCGTGAACGCGTCCGGCGGCTCCATCAACCTCTTCTGGTCGCTCGTCGGGGCCGTCCCCGCCGCCTTCTTCCTCTACTTCTTCGTCGGGCTGGCGTTCTGGGGGAAGACCGCGGGCGCCGCCATCATGCGCATCAGCGTGGTCCGCTCCGACGGCGCCCCCCTCGGTCTGCTCGGCGCCCTCGCCCGCGTGACGGGCATGCTCGTCTACGTGCTCCTGCTCGGAATCGGCGCGGTGCTCGCCTACGTCCTCCGGGGCACGCCCGCCGCCGCCGGCCTGCTCGTCGGCTTTAGCCTCCTCTTCTGTGTGGCCGGCCTCCTCTGGGCCGTCTTCGACCCGTATCGCCGCGCCCTCCACGACCGCATCGCCGGCACCATCGTGGTCCAGGGCGTGTAGGGTGTTCCGATGCTGAGCCGCCGTTCGACCTTCCCCCGCCGGGGGCCCGTCAGCGAGCGCGTCTTCGGGAAGGCCTACCAGGAGGCCGAACACGGCGGCACATGGCTCGCCGCCGGACTCTTCGCCATCGCCCTCTTTCTCATGGTCTCCTCCCTCAGCATCTACGAGATCACCCGTCCCGACCGCGCCCAGGCAATCCTCTCCGCCGGCATCGCCTCCCTCACCGACATCGACCAGACGCTTGAGGAGAACATCCCCCTCCTGCGCAGGGAGGCCCGCTCCTCGGCCGAGGCCGCCCTGGAGATGCCCGGCTACCCCCTTCCCGCCACCCTCACCCGCGTCGAGGCCCTGACCGCCGACACCGCCACGATCCGCGCCCTCCTCCTCAATCGCTCGGCCAAGCTCGTCTACGCCACCGGCCTCGATGCCTTCGACGAGACGGGCGAGCAGTCCTCCGATCTGTTCTCCATCTCCACCGTCATCCGCGAGCTCGTCGGGTTCCTCACGGGCGACGTCCACGGCCGCGCCCGTTGGGTGGCGATCGTCAGCCTCGTCGCGGCGACGGTGCTGGGGGCGACCACGCTCGCCCTCAACCGCGGTTTCGCCCGCTTCACCTCCTTCGGGCTGGCCGTGCTGCTTGCCGCCGCGCCGGGCTACTTCGTCGCCCGCGGCGGGAGCTACCTGATCGACCGCTTCGTCCCCGATGACGCCTTCGTGATCGACCTCCAGATGGCCGTGCAGGCCATGCTCGACGTGCCCGAACGCAACTTCCTCATCGCCGGTTCCCTCGGACTCATCGTCGCCGTGAGCGGGTGGCTTCTGCGCCTGATCGCCAACGCCTTCTTCCCCGACGAGTCGCTCGACCCCCTGGCCTACGACGAAGGCCCCACCCTGCCCTTCGCCGCCGTCCCCGGCCCCGGGCACCAGCTCGCGCCTCAGGAGGGCGTCCGCCTCCCCTTCCTGCCCCGTCTGTCCGGCCTCACGGAGCGACTCCGCGCCGTCTCCCTTCCCACCCGCCCGTCCCCCCGCCCCGCGCCCGCCGGGCCGGAGCCGGAGCCGGAGCCGGAGGTTGGTGGCGTCCGCGAGGACGAGCGCTAGCCCGCCGCCTGCGCCCGCAAGACGCTGCTCGGACATGCTTCTTCGAGGGGGCACGCCTCGCAGCGTGGAGCGCGGGCGCTGCACGTGCGCCGCCCGTGCTTGATGAGCAGCATATGGAAGCGGTAGTACCCCTCCGGGGGCACCAGCGCCGCCAGCCGTTCGTGCGCCTGCTCCGGCGTCGTCTTCGGGGGCACCATCGACAGTCGCTTGGCCACCCGCTCGACGTGCGTATCCACGGGCAGCGCCGGGCGCCCCAGCGCGAAGAGCAGCACGCACGCGGCCGTCTTCGGGCCCACCCCCGGCAGGCCTCGCAGCCATGCACGCGCCTCCTCCAGTGGCTCCTCCTCCAGAAAGGCGAGGTTCCAGTCGGGCGCCCGCTCCCGCACCGACTCCAGGATGCGCTTGATGCGCGGCGCCTTCTGCTGGGCCAGCCCGCCCGTCTTGATCGTCGCGATCAGCTCGTCGAGCGGCGCCTCCGCGATCGCGTCCCAGCTCGGGTAGCGACGCATCAACTGCACGAAGGCGCGCCCGCTGTTCTTGTCCGACGTGTTCTGCGAGAGCACCGTCAACACCAGCTCCGCCACGGCGTCGCCGTGGGGCCGCGACTCCGGCTCGCCGTAGAGCTCGCCCAGGGCCGCCATGATCGCTTCGGGGTTGGGGCTCACGCCGCCATTCTGGCACGCCCCGATCCCGCAGCGCCCCCGTCCCTTACGATCTCCACGTGACTGCACGGGAAATACGGCTCACCGATCTGACCGACTGCGGCGGCTGAGCGTCCAAGGCAGGGCCCGAGGCCCTGGCGCAGGTGCTGTCGCCGCTGACCGCCGCGTTCGATCCCGCCCAGCACCCCAACCTCATCGCCGGGCTTGGGGTGCCGGACGATGCTGCCGTCTACCGCATCAACCAGCGCACAGCCGTCATCGCCACCCTCGACTTCTTCGCCCCGCTCGTCGATGACCCCTGGCAGTACGGCGCCATCGCCGCCGCCAACGCCATGTCCGACGTCTACGCGATGGGCGGCGAGGTCGTGCTTGCGCTCAACATCGCCGCCTTCCCCGAGGACCTCCCGCCCGAGGTCGCCGCGGAGATCATCCGTGGCGGCGCCGAGAAGGTGGCCGAGGCCGGTGGCGCCGTCGCCGGCGGCCACACCATCTGGGACGACGAACCCAAGTTCGGCCTCAGCGTCCTCGGCCTCGTGAACCCCTCCCGCCTGCTGCGCAAGGCCGGCCTCCGCCCCGGCGACCGCCTCTACCTGACCAAGCCCCTCGGCACGGGCGTCATCCTCTCCTCGACCGGCAGCGGCCGCGGCGACCCGGCCTGGCTCGACGCCGCCATCGACTCGATGCTGCGCCTCAACCGCCACGCCGCCCACCTCGCCGTCGCCCACCGCCTGCGCGCCGCCACCGACATCACCGGTTTCGGGCTCGCCGGCCACCTCTGGGAGATGGTCGAGCGCTCCGGCGTGGCCGCCACGATCGAGGCCGGCGCCCTGCCCCTCCTCCCCGGCGCGCGCGAATCCGCCGCCATGGACGCTCACACCGGCGGCGAGGGCCGCAACCGCGACTGGGTCGGCGACAACCTCACCGTCGGCGCCGGTGTCCCGCCCGAGCTGGCCGCTCTCGCCTTCGACCCCCAGACCTCCGGCGGCCTCCTCCTCGCCTGCCCCGCCCGCAAGGCCACGGCCCTCGAAGCCGCCTTCGCCGCCGACAACGAACCCCTCTACGCCATCGGCCGCGTCCGGGCGGGGGATTCAGGCATCACGCTGCGCTAGCGCTGTGCCATCGCGCGATTCCCGTGGGCGCATCCGCTGCGCTTCTAGGTTTCGCCTGCCTCGAGGTTGCTGATGAGGTCGAGCAGACCGCTCGGCTCCCAGGCCCGGTAGCGGCGTGACTGGCCGAGCGGCGTCAGCACGCCGGCGCGCTCAAGCTGGGCCACCCCAAGGTTGACAGCCGGCTGACTCCTGCCCGTCGCCTCCACGGCATCAGCCACGGTCAGGGCGGGATACGCGGGCAGAGTGTCGATGATCGCCCAGGCCGCGGCATCGGTGCGGGGGCTTTCCGTTTCTTGGAGCCGGAGTCGCCAGAAGCTCTGGAGGTCGGCGATGAGTTCGTGGTAGTGGATCGCCAGATCCGCCGCCCTCGCGGTCGCCGATGCGAAGAACGTTACCCACTCGGCGACGCGGCCTTCCCGGAATTCGATGAGACCCTGGATGTAGGCGTCACGACGCTGAGAGAGCGCCACGCTCACAGGTGGGACGAACTGGGGGGCGAGACCGCGACGGCGGAGCAGCGCCTGTACCAGCGCCCGCCCCGTGCGCCCGTTGCCGTCGTCGAAGGGGTGGATGGTCTCGAACTGGGCATGCGCGATCGCGGCCTGGAACAGCGGCGGGAGCTCCTCTGACTCGCAGAACGTGCAGAGATTCTCCAGCAACCCGTGCACCATCTCCGGGGGAGGCGGCACGTAGTCCGCTCCGCAGGGGTTGTAGTCGTTGCCGCCGATCCAGTTCTGGCCCTCTCGAGGTTTGCCTGCGGAGCGCCGGGTAATGTCGCGCTCCATCAAAACAGCGTGAATCTCGCAGAGGTCGGCGGCGGAGAGATCCCCGGTATCGGCGGTGCGCTGTACGGCCTGCTCCATGGCGTCGATGTTGGCGATGATTTCGGAGACCTGCTGGCCGACGCTGCGTCCCGCCCGCCGCTGCGCCTCGGCCAGCGCCAGCGCCCGTGCGTCCGTCTGCATGCCCTCGACTTTCGACGAGGCGATGGACTCCATTCGCAGCAGCAGCCGCGACAGCGACGCCAGGGTTGCGGGCATCAGGCCGTTGAGCGCGACCACCGCTCGTTCCACTTCCGACAAGGTGGCCGCGAGATCTGCGGGGAGGTCGAATTCGTCTTCCCGAAGGGGGTTGGGGATGAATGGCTCGTATTCGCAGGCACGGCGGTAGCGCGGAGGGGCATACAGCGTCGGGTCGTGCTTCCAGACTCGGCGGACAGTGTCGCCTCGCATGATCCTTTTGCTCCCGTCATCTCCTGGAAAAGGTTAGGGCCGATCCTTTTCTCCGATTCCGTTCTTGGAAAAGGTTGAGGCCGATCCTTTTCTCTGATTCCGCTCTTGGAGAAGGTTAGGGCCGATCCTTTTCTCCGATTCTGCTTTCGTGAAGGTTACACCCTCGCTGACAAGGGATCACTGTGCGCGCTCTCGCCCTCACCCCCCGCTAGCGCCCCTACCGCTCCCGTTCCTATACTCGACCTCCCGCGTTGAGGAGGCGACCCCGTGACCGCTGCCGCCACCGAGTTCGAGACCGTCATCGGCCTTGAGGTGCACTGCCAGCCCATCACCCGGAGCAAGATGTTCTGTGGTTGCAGCGCCGAGTACTCCGGCGCCGAGCCCAACACCCACGTCTGCCCCGTCTGCCTCGGCCTGCCCGGCGTCCTGCCCGTCATCAACGAGGAGGCCATCCGCCTCATCGTCAAGACCGGCCTCGCCCTCAACTGCGACATCTCCGAGTTCTCCAAGTTCGACCGCAAGAACTACCCCTACCCCGACCTCATGAAGGGTTACCAGGTCAGCCAGTTCGACCTCCCCATCTGCTACGGCGGTTGGCTCGACGTCGAGGCGGAGGGCGAGCGCACCCGCGTCGGCATCACCCGCGTGCACATGGAGGAGGACACCGCCCGCCTCCTCCACCGCACCGACCCCATCACCGGCGAGGGCTACAGCCTCATCGACATCAACCGCTCGGGCACGCCCCTCATGGAGATCGTGAGCGAGCCCGACATCCGCTCCCCCGAGGAGGCGCGCGCCTACCTCGTGAGCCTGCGCGCCATCCTCCGCACCATCGGCGCCAGCCGCGCCAACATGGAGGAGGGCAACTTCCGCTGCGACGCCAACATCAGCCTGCGCCCCCGCGGCCAGGAGGCCTTCGGCTCCAAGGTCGAGGTCAAGAACATGAACAGCTTCCGTGGCGTCTACGAGGCCCTCGTCTTCGAGATGGCGCGCCAGGCGACCGTGCTCCGCGAGGGCGGCGCCATCCCCCAGGAGACGCGCGGCTGGAACCAGGACCGTCAGGAGACCGTCTCCCAGCGCTCCAAGGAGGAAGCGAACGACTACCGCTACTTCCCCGAGCCCGACCTGCCGCCGCTCGCCCTCAGCCGCGACTTCGTCGAGGGCGTCCGCGCCGAGCTTCCCGAGCTTCCCGCCGCCCGTCGCGAGCGCTACCTCGCGCTCGGCCTCTCCGACTTCGAGGCCTCCACCCTGGCCGAGGCGCGCGACCGCTCCGACTTCGCCGATGCCGTCGCCGCCGCCCTCCCCTTCGACCACGCCCGCTCCGCCAAGCTCGCCGCCAACTGGGTGCTGGGCGAGGTCGGCCACTGGGCCAACGAGCACGCTGCCGAGGTCGAGCAGTTTCCCGTCGCGCCGGAGGCGCTCGCCGAGCTGATCGAGCTGGCCGAGCGCGAGACCGTGACCGGCCAGGTCGCCAAGCAGGTGTTCGAGGAGATGGTGGAGAGCGGCAAGGCCGCCTCCGCCATCGTCGAGGAAGGCGGCCTCGCCCAGGTCCGCGAGAGCGACGAGCTGGTCGCAATCGTGCGCAAGGTCATCGCCGAGAACGAGAAGGCCGTGGCCGACTACCGGGGCGGCAAGACCGCCGCCATCAAGCGCCTCCTCGGTGGCGTCATGCGCGAGACGCGCGGGCGCGCCAATCCCCAGGTGGCGCAGGAGCTGCTCGCGCGCGAGCTCGACCAGTAGGCCAGTTCGTCATGGGGGGGCACATTTTGCGCTCCCGAAAGATTATCCCTTCGAGACGGGCGTTTCCGCTGGTACACTCTGCAAACGTAATGCCACGCGGGATGCGCAACCACAGCCTGTTCACCTGGCTCTATCCAGGGATGCATATCAAGCGCTGGCTCGTCCTCCTTGTCGTGGGCATGACGCTCCTCAGCCTCGGCGCTGCCTACCTCTTTCGCGAGGCCTACCTCGCCTACGACTTCCCCGGCGTCGCCCACTACCTGACGCTCCAGTTCATCCCTCGCTGGGGCCGCGGCGTCATCTTCATGTGCGTGGCCCTCGGCGCCGTCGGCATCGCCTTCTGGAAGCTGAACCAGTCCCTTCTGTACGCCGTCGTGCGGCCCGGTGCCCAGAACGGCAGCATGGCCCAGTCGCTCTACACAAAGCGCGTGCTCAGCCGCGGCCCCCGCGTCGTCGCCATCGGCGGCGGAACCGGTCTCTCCGTGCTCCTCCGCGGGCTCAAGGAGCACACCAGCAACCTCACCGCCATCGTCACCGTCGCGGATGACGGCGGTTCCTCGGGACGCCTGCGCCAGGACTTCGGTGTGGTCGCCCCTGGCGACATCCGCCAGTGCCTGGCCGCCCTCGCCGAGGCCGAACCCCTCATGTCGCGCCTCTTCCAGTACCGCTTCCGCGCCGGCGAGGGGCTCGAGGGCCACTCCTTCGGCAACCTCTTCATCGTCGCCATGGCCAACGTCACGGGGAACTTCGAAACGGCCATCCACGAGGCCAGCCGCGTCCTCAACGTGCGCGGCAACATCCTCCCCTCCACCCTCGTCGACGTGACCCTCTCCGCTCGCACCCAGGACGACGAGCTCGTCCACGGCGAGCACAACATCACCGAGCACGGCGCCCGTATCCGCGAGCTCTTCCTCAATCCCGCCAACGCCGAGGCTCACCCCGACGCCGTGCGCGCCGTCCTCGATGCCGACCTCGTCGTCATCGGTCCCGGCAGCCTCTACACGAGCGTGCTCCCCAATCTCCTCGTTGAGGACCTGCGCAAGGCGCTGCTCTCCACCAGCGCCCAGCGTGTCTTCGTCTGTAACGTCGCCACACAGCACGGCGAGACCGACGACTTCGGCGTGGCCGACCACATCGAGGCCATCGAGCGCCACACCGCCCCCGGCCTCATCGAGGCCGTCATTGCGAACAACAATCTCGCCGCCCTTCCCGAGGCCCTCCACTCCGATCCCGTCGCTCTCAGCCACCCCGAGGCTCGCGTATTCGAACACGTGCGCGTGGTCCAGGCCGACGTCGTCGCCGGCGAGAACCGCTACCGCCACGACTTCCAGAAACTCGCCGGTGCCATTCTCGACGTGTACCATGGCCGGCAGAACGGAGCGCTCGAAGACGAGCGCAAGCCCTCCGAAGAGGCCGTGCTCGCTACCCGCTGATGCTGAACGCTATCCAGATCATCGTCTCCGCGCTGCTCATCGCTGCGGTCCTGCTGCAGGTCAAGGGCTCCGGCTTCGGCGCCGCTCTGGGGGGTCTTTCCGGCGGCTCCGTCTACCGGACCAAGCGTGGCCTCGAGAAGACGCTCTTCCAGGCCACCATCATTCTGGTCATTGTGTTCCTTTTCGTGTCCTTCCTGAGCGTCCAGTCGCAGCGTTAGTCTCTTCCTATGTTTCGCGCGGTTGCGAACTCGCGGCGCGCCCTCCTCACCGCGGTTGTACTCGCGGCAGGCGCCATTGCGGCGGTTCTCCTTGTGGTCCTGCTGCGCCTCCCCGAGGAGGAGGCGCCCGAGCCGCTCCCGACCGCGCCCGCGCCCCAGCGCAGCGTCTACGTCGAGGGCGTCATCGGCGCCTCGCAGCGCGTCAACCCGCTCTTCGCCTTCGACAATCCCGTCGATCAGGACCTCTCCCGGCTCATCTTCGCCGGTCTCCTGCGCGCCGGCCACGATGGCCGCCTCCTTCCCGACCTCGCCCCCCTTCCCGCAGTCAGCGAGGACGGCCGCACCTACACCTTCCGTCTCCACCCCGATCTCCGCTGGCACGACGGCGCTCCCGTCCGCTCCCTCGATGTGGCCTTCACCATCGAACAGATCCTCGCCCCCGACTTCCGCGGCGATCCCCGCCTGGTCGCCGCCTGGACGGGTGTCGAGGTGCGGACGCCCGATCTGCGCACGGTCATCCTTCACCTGCCCGCTGCCGACGCCTCCTTCCTCGCGCGCTTCGCCACCATCGGCATCCTCCCCGAGCACCTCCTCCAGGGCCTCGATGGCGTGGGCCTCTTCGACGCCCCCTTCAACGCGCGGCCCGTGGGCGCCGGTCCCTACCGCATCGATTCCGTCACCTCGAACGAGGCGACCCTGCATGCCCACCCCCGCTATCACCTTGGCCGACCCGCGATCGACAGCATCGTGGTGCGATTCCTCCCCGACTTCGCAGCCGTCAGCCTCGCGCTCGAGCAGGGAGAGATCGACGGCATGTTCCTGCGCCAGCCCCTCAACCAGGAGCAGCTTGATGCCCTCGCTGGAATCGACGGGTTCGTCCACGACGATCTCCAGCGCGCGGTCTCCCTGGTGCTCTACCTCAACAACAGCCAGTCCGCCTACTTCCGCGACCCCCGCGTTCGCGCCGCGGTCTCCCTCGCGCTCGACCGCGAAACGCTCGTGGAGAACGCCCTCCTCGGCCTCGCCACGGCTTCCTCCTCGGCCATCACGCCGGGCACGTGGGCCTACGCCCCCTCCCTCGACAGCCCGCCGAGCGATCCGGAGGCGGCCGGCGAACTGCTGGCCGAGGCAGGCTGGCGCCGCAGCCCCACCACGGGCATCCTCGTCCGCCAGGGCTCCGAGTTCCGCCTCACCATCCGCACCGACAACGACCCCCTGCGCCTCGCCCTCGCCCGCGAGATCGCCCGCCAGCTCGAACCTATCGGCATCCGTGCCACCGTCGCCAGCACGAGCTTCACCGTGCTGAACCGCGACTTCCTCATCCCCCGCACCTACGACGCTGCCCTCGCCGGCTGGGATCAGGGTCCCGACCCCGACCCCTACCTGGCCTGGCACAGCTCCCAGGCGGAACATCCCGGGGCCAACATCGCCAACTACGGCGGCATCATCATCGACGCGCTCCTCGAACGGGGGCGCACCACCGTCAACCCCCTCGTGCGCCTGGAGTTCTATACGCAGTTCCAGGAGCTCTGGCGGCGGGAGGCGCCCAGCGTCGTCCTCGCCTACCCCCACATCCGCTATCTGCGCGCGGCCACGGTCGAGTCGCCTCCGATCGGCGTGCTCTTCTGCCCTGCCGACCGCTTCCTCAACGTGCACGAGTGGCGCATCGGATGACCGCCCCCCTGCCCATCTTCCTGCTCACTGACTTCGGGACGCGCGACGCCTACGTGGGCCAGGTGAAGGCCGTCCTCAGTGCGCGCGCGCCTGGCGCCCCCCTCGTCGATCTCACCCACGAGGTCTCGTCCTACGCAATCGACGAGGGCGCCTGGCTGCTCGATACCTCCCTCCCCTTCCTCCCCGCTGCGGCGGTCGTGCTCGCCGTCGTCGATCCCGGCGTGGGGAGCGACCGCCTGCCCATCGCCGTCCGCGCCTCCGTGCCCGGCGACCCCGCCGCCGCCCGCTACTTCGTCGGCCCCGACAACGGCCTCCTCTCCCCCGCCGTTCCCCCCGATGCCCGCCCCTCCCGCCCCGGTCCCTGTTCCGCGCCGGACGGTGTGGAGGTCCGCGCCATCGACGACCCCGGCGCGCGCCTCGGGACCGTGAGCGCCACCTTCCATGGGCGCGACCTCTTCGCGCCTGCCGCTGCCCGCATCGCCTGCGCCGGCGAGCACGAGTCGCTCGGTCCCGCCCGCCAGGAGCTCACCCTGCTGCCCCCCTTCGCGGGCCGCTCCGAGGGCGGAACCCTGCGGGGGTCCGTCATCCACGTCGACCGCTACGGCAACCTCGTCACCACCATCCGCAAGGAGCAGCTCCCCCCGAACTTCACGCTCGACATAAAGGGAAGCGGGATCGAGCGCGTCGTCCGGACCTTCAGCGATGCGCCCCTGGGGGCCCTTGCTTGCCACGTCGACTCCAGCGGCTTCCTCGCCATCGCCGAGCGCGAGGGTGACGCCGCCGTCCGCACCGGCGCCGTCCGCGGTGACGCCGTGCTCCTCACGCCACGATGAAACCCTCCGAGGTCCGCACGGTCTTCATGGGCTCCCCCGAGTTCGCGCTCCCTACCCTCCGCGCGCTCTCCGCCGAGGGCTACGACCTGCGCCTCGTCGTGACACAACCCGACCGGCGGGCCGGTCGCGGCGGCCGCGTGCGCGCCCCCGCCGCCAGGGTCGAGGCCGACCGCCTCGGCATCCCTGTCTTTCAACCCGCGTCGTTCCGCGACCCGGACGCCGTGGCTGCGCTTGCGGCCGTCGAGCCGGACCTCATCGTCGTGGCCGCCTACGGACGCATCCTCCCCCGCGCCGTGCTCGCCCTGCCCCGCCATCCCGTCGTCAATGTGCACCCCTCCCTCCTCCCTCGCTGGCGCGGCCCCTCCCCGGTCGCCGCCGCCATCCTCGCCGGCGACCGGGACACCGGCGTTTCCATCATCGAGCTCGTACGGAAGATGGACGCTGGCCCCGTGCTCGCCGCCCGCCCCTTCGCCATCGCCGCCACCGACACGACCGGCGCCCTCGAGGCGCGCCTCGCCGAGGAGGGCGCCGCCCTGCTCATCGAGACGCTTCCCGCCTGGCTCGTCGGCGAGCTTCGCGCGGTTCCCCAGGACGAGGCGGAGGTGACCACCTGCCCCCTCCTGGAGAAGGCCCACGGACACCTGAGCGCGACCATGACGGCCCGCGAGGCCGAGCGCGCCGTGCGCGCCTACGAGCCCTGGCCCGGCGCCTACGTCACCTACAAGGGTGACCGCCTCGGCATCTGGCGCGCGCACGTCGGGGACGCGGGGGGCGAGCTCATTCCCGGGGACATCACGCTGCTCGCCGGCAAGCCCGCCGTCGCCCTCCGCGAGGGCGTGCTCGTCCTCGACGAAGTCCAGCGCAGCGGCTCCCGGCGCGTCTCCGGCGAGGCCTTCCTCAACGGCGAGCGCGGTCGCCTCGCAAGCTCGGCCGGCCTCGCATGACGAGCCTCCTCCGCCTCACCCCCGGCGAACTCGAAGAAGCCCTCACGGCGATCGAGGCGCCCGCCTATCGCGCCGAGCAGGTTCTGCAGGCCCTCTACCGGCGCGGCCTCGATTCCCTTGACGCCGTCACGCAGCTCCCCGGCGCCCTGCGCGAGGGCATGCGCGAGGCCGGCCTCACCCTCGAAGCGCCCGCCGTCCTCCGCGAGGTCGTGAGCGAGGACGGCGAGACGACGAAGGCGCTCCTGGCGCTGCCGGGAGGCCCCACCGTTGAGACCGTCCTCATGCAGTACCCCCGCCCCGGCCGCCTCCCCCGCTCGACGGTGTGCGTCTCCACGCAGGCTGGCTGCGCCATGGGCTGCGTTTTCTGCGCGACCGGCCAGATGGGCTTCGAACGCAACATCCCCGCCGAGGACATCGTCGCGCAGGTCCTCCACTTCCAGCGGCTCCTTGCCCCGCGAGGCGAGCACGTCACCAATGTCGTCTTCATGGGCATGGGCGAGCCCCTCGCGAACTACGACGAGACCCTCCGCGCCGTTCGCCAGCTCACGGACCCGCGCGCCTTCGGCCTGGCCCAGCGCGCCGTCACCGTCTCCACCGTGGGAATCCCGCGCGCCATCGACCGGCTCGCCGGGGAGGGGCTGCAGATCAGCCTCGCGATCTCCCTCCACGCCGCCGACGATGCCCTGCGGCGGCGGCTCGTACCCACTGCCCGTCCCAACTCCGTGGGCGAGCTGCTCGCCGCTGGCAGCCGCTACTTCCGCGCCACCGGCCGCCGCGTCTCCATCGAATACGCCCTCATCGACGGCGTCAACGACGCGCCCGAGCAGGCGCGGGCGCTCGCGAAAGTACTTCGCGGCGCGGGCATGCACGTGAACCTCATCCCCCTCAACCCCACCGCCGGCCCCTTCGCCGCCCCCTCCCGCCGCGGCGTGCGCGAGTTCCGGCGCATCCTCATCGAAGGGGGCGTAAACGCCACCGTGCGAATCGAGAAGGGCTCCGAGATCGCCGCCGCCTGCGGTCAGCTCCGGACCGACGTCGACGCCGCTAGCGGAAGAGACTCCGCAGCATCCCCCGGCCGAGGCTGAGCGCGAAGCTCCCCACCGCCAGCCCAAGCCCCACCGCGAACGCCGTCCGCAGGTCGAACCAGGTGTGAACCTCGCCGCGCACGACCGGCGCCGCGAGCACCCCCACGCGTGCGCCGTCGCACGCCGCCGACCTGGTCGCCAGGGCCGCGACTGCGCTGTCCCGCAGCGTCACCCGCTCCGCCCGCATGGCGGCAACGGCGCTCTGCTCCATGCTCACCGCGTCCGCCTTGAGCTGCACCACCGCCCCCTGCTCGATCGAGACCTCTTCCGCCTGCACGGTCTGTGCATAGTCCCGCCTGATGCCGGCGAAGCGCGCCTGCGTGCCACCACCATTGAACTCGGCCACGTCCCCCCTCCAGTTCGCCTACGCTAGACCGCGGCCCGAGAAAGGGCAATGCTCCCCGCGTGCGCACCTCCGAGTTCGACTACGACCTGCCGCCCGAGCTCATCGCACAGCAACCCGTCGCACCCCGCGACGCCGCCCGCCTGCTGGTCGCAACCCGAAGTTCGGGCGCGCTCGGCCACCACCACGTCCGTGACCTCCCGTCCCTTCTGCGTCCGGGTGACCTCTTTGTCCTGAACGACACGCGCGTCATGGCCGCCCGCCTCCTCGGTGCGCGCGCCGACACCGGCGGACGCGTCGAGCTCCTCCTCCTGCGCGAACACGAAGACGGCTCTTGGTCCGCGCTCGTGCGTCCCGGGCGCGCTGCCACCCCCGGCCGCCAGTTCCGGCTGCAGGCCACTGACGGCCCCCTCACCGCCACCGTCCGCTGCCGCGAGGAGGAGATCGCGACCGTGACCTTCGACCGCGCCATCGACCCCGCCACCGCCGGCGCCGTCCCCCTCCCGCCCTACATCCGCGAGTTCGAGGGCGACCCCGAGCGCTACCAGACCGTCTTCGCCCGCGAGGCGCGCAGCGCCGCCGCCCCCACCGCCGGCCTCCACTTCACCCCCAACCTCTTCGAGCGGCTGGCGAAGGCGGGCATCGAGCACGCCTTCCTCACGCTCGAAGTTGGGCCCGGAACCTTCCGCCCGGTTCGCACGGAGGATCCCGCCGAGCACGTCCTTCCCCCCGAGCGCTACCGCCTCCCGCCCGCCACCGCCGATGCTATCCGCGCCGCCCGTAACGAGGGCCGTCGCGTCATCGCCACCGGCACGACCGTCGTGCGCACCCTCGAACACGCCCTCGGCGCCGGCGCAACCGAAGGCGAGACCGCGCTCTTCATCCGGCCCGGTCACGCCTTCACCGCCGTCGATGTGCTGCTGACCAACTTCCACCTGCCCCGCTCGACGCTGCTCATGCTCGTCTCCGCCTTCACCGGGCACGACCTCACCCGGAAGGCCTATGCCGAGGCCATCCGCGAGCGCTACCGCTTCTACAGCTTCGGCGACGGGATGCTCATCCTCCCCTAGCAGGGTGCTGAAAAAGTCCGCAGCGGTCGTTTTGGGCTGATTTTGCGCCGTTCGCGCAATCGCAAAAGCCAATGTTTCTGGGCTCTACGAGAGACTGCCGGATGGTCAGTCAGGGCCTCAGGCCCAGGATCATGCATTTATCAGCACCCTGCTAGGCATCCTCCGCCAGCCCCCAGCGCCCCTCCCGCAGCGCGACGATTCCGTCGCGCGCCAGCGCCTCCAGGTAGCGCCCGCCCGCCTCCCGGTGCTCTTCCGGCAGCCCCTCCGCGATCGCGCTCGCGGGCAGCGGCCCGCCTTCCGCCAACATCGCCACGATGCGGCCCCGCGCGAATCGCGCCGTCGACTCGAACGGCTCGACCGTTCCCTTCGGGAGGGCGGGGCGAGCCGCGGGCCGCCCCGCCGCCAGCCAGGCGCATCCCCGCGCCAGCGGGCAGATGTCGCACGCAGGCGCGGACGCCTTGCAGACCATCGCGCCCAGGTCCATCACCGCCAGTTGGTGATCCCGCGCTCCCCGCGGTGGAAGCCATGCCGTGGCCGCTTCCCGCAGCTCTGCCCCGTACGGCGCTCGCGCGGCGGGCTCGCCCAACAGGGCGCGCGCCACCACCCGTGCGACGTTCGTGTCGAGGGCAGCCGTCCGGCGGCCCCCCGCGAAGCAGGCGACCGCCGCGGCCGTGTACGGCCCCACCCCCGGCAGCGACGCAAGCTTCGCCTCGTCGATGGGGACGCGCCCGAACCGTTCGAGCGCCTCTCGCGCCGCCCGTTGCAGGTTCACGGCTCGGCGGTTGTACCCCAGACCCGACCACTCCCGGATGACCGCTGCCGCCGGCGCCTCCGCCAGGCCGGCCGCCGCCGGCCAGCGCTCCAGCCACGCCTCGTAGCGCGGACGGACGCGCTCGACCTGCGTCTGCTGCAGCATCACCTCCGAGACCAGTACGGCGTACGCGTCGCGGGTCAGCCGCCAGGGAAGGTCGTGCCGTCCGTTCGCGCGATACCAGCGCCCGAGCGCCCGCCGCAGCCGCGCAAGCTCATGGCTGGCGGCGTCTGCGCTAGTCGTCGTCCTCCTCGATCTCCTCGCCATCGCCAACGCCAACGCCACCGGCGCCTGCCGAGGGCACGATCGCGAAGCCGCCCTCGCTTCGCTTGCGGGGGCTCCGCAGCGGCACCGCCTCGATCTGCTCGATCAGCCCCGCCAGTTCGCTCGCGGGCGTCCCCCCCGGCGCGACCACGCCACTCGCTCCGCTCTCCCGCAGCGCTGCCAGGTCTGCGCTCGCGACCCCTGGATTCACTGTCACGAGCAGTGGCGCCCCGCAGAGCGTCGCCAGGCGTGCCAGCGAGATGCGGCGCGCCACCGTGAATGTCGCCACCGGCGCCCGCACGAGCACGGCGTCGAGCGAGAGCGGCGCGAGCGAGCGCAGGGGCGCGTCCTCCCACGCCTCGTCTGCCTCCAGCACGAGCCCCAGTTCGCTGTCGACGATGCCTGCCGTGGCCGTCTCAGGATCAGCGACGACGAAGTCCGCGGCGCCTTCGAGCGGCTCGACGCCCTCGGCTGCCAGCGACCCGACCTGCGCCCCCAGCAGCCCGTCGAGGTCGCCCAGCGCCGCGATGGCCGAGTCCGCATCGTCGGCGGCCACGGCAACGAAGTCCGCGCCGGCTTCGAGCGCCTCGGCCGCCTCGCTCGCCGTGGCCGCCAGCACCCCGAGCAGCAGTGCGCGGTCCTTCTCCGACGCGCGTGTGCCGAAGCCCATCACCCGTGCGCTTTCGCCCCGCCGCTTGCGCTGGAGGGCCTCGCTCAATTTGCTCACACTGTTCCTCCCGTACTCCCCACCACCTTGCCGCCCCGGACCACGCCCGCGATCACGTCGGGGCGGGTCAGGCAGCGAATGTCGGCGAGGGGATCCTCGCTCAGTCTCACGATATCGGCGGCCAGCCCCACGCGCAGCCTGCCCGTCTCTTCGTCCAGCCCCAGCAGGTCGGACGCCCAGCCCGTGGCCGCCAGCAACGCCGCCCCGGGGGAGAGGCCGTGGTCGGCCATACGAACCGCCTCCTGCGCGTTCTCGCCGGGACGGTTGAGCGGCGTCCCCTGGTCCGTGCCCATCGCGACCCGCACGCCGGCGCGAAGCGCCCGCTCGTAGCTCGCGATGTGGTCCTCCAGCGCCGCCTGCCCCTTCTCCACTGCGTACTCGGGGACACCCGCCTCCTCGCCGTGGGCGATGTGGTACGGCGCCGTCAGCGTGGGCACGAGGTACGTGCCCCGCTCGATCATCATCGCGATCGCCTCCTCGTCGAGCCAGACGCCGTGCTCGATCGAGGTGACGCCCGCCGCCACCGCGTTCTTGATGCCGACGGTCGACTGCGCGTGCGCCGCGACCGTGCGGAACGCCTTCGTCGCTTCCTCGACGCCCGCCGTCAGCTCCTCTCGCGTGAACGAGGGCGAGCGGGGGTTCACGCCCGGCGTGAGCACGCCTCCGCTGGCGAACAGCTTGATCGCCGTTGCGCCCTCGCGGATCTCCTCGCGCACCGCCTTCCGCACCTCGTCCGGGCCATCCGCCTCGCGCGCGATGAAGCCGTGCCCGTGCCCGCCCGACATCGTGACGCCCATGCCCGCGGCCACCACCCGCGGCCCCTCCACCTCGCCCGCTTCGATCGCCGCCGCCAGGGCCACGTTGAGCCGGTCGGCGGCGCCCAGGTCTCGCACCGTCGTGACCCCGCCCGCGAGCGTCGCGCGGGCGTGCTCGGCTGTGCGCCAGGCGCGTCGCGCCAGCGGAAGGCGCTGGCCCGGCGTGAGTTCCGCCGGGTCGCCGGAGGAGCTCACATGCACGTGGCAGTCCATCAGCCCGGGGATGAGGTACTCCCCCGCGCACTCGATGGCCTCCGTCCCCTCCGGCGCCTCCGCCTCCCCCAGCGCCGCAATGCGTCCCTCCACGCACAGCACGTCGCCACGCACGAAGGTGCGCGTGTCGCTCTCGAAGAAGACTCCCCCGCGCAGGAGCAGCGGCCGACTCTCAGGTGATGACAATGCTCCGCATTCTCCCTGCCGCACCACGTGAGCGGCAAGCCGGGCGGCGCCCCGCTATCCTCCCCCCTCTCTGGAGGAGGCGCCGCCATGGCGAAGATGATCCTGATCGGGCTGGTCGAGCCGCCGAGCCCCGAAGCCGAGGAACAGTTCCGCGAGCGCTACCTGGGGAACCACATCGAGGACATCGCCAGCTGCCCCGGCTTCCTCTCCGGGACGGTCTACGAGCTGGAGCACGCTCACGACGACTTCCCCGTGATCTCGCGCTTCCTGACCGTCTACGAGCTCGAGGCCGACAGCTGGGAGGAGGCCGACGCCAACCTCAAGGCCTGGATCTCCGACCCCGACGCCTACCCCGGCCGCCTCTCCGGCGAGGGCGCCCTCTCCATCGTCGGCTCGGGCTGGTACAGGTTCGAGCGCGCGCACCACACCCGCGGCTGAGCGCGCGTTACGATTCGCCCCATGCTGATCGGCTACTTCACCGAGCGCCCCTACCAGGACCCCGGCGCCAGCTGGTGGGGAACCACCGGCCGCCGCCTCGTGGACCTCGACGCCAGCAACGACGAGTACGACCCCGTCCTCGGCGCCGACCTCTACAACCGCTATCTCGACGAGAAGCTCTACGCCGAGGAGATGGGCTTCGACGCGCTCGCCCTCAACGAGCACCACAGCACGCCCTTCTGCATGGGCAGCGCCTGCAACGTCGAGGCCTCCATCCTCGCCCGCATCACCACGCGCGCGAAGATCGTCCTCATCGGCAACATCCTCCCCATCTGGGACGATCCCCTCTGGCTGGCCGAAGAGCTCGCCATGATCGACACCATCTCGAAGGGCCGCCTCGTCACCGGCTGGGTGCGGGGAACCGGTCGCGAGAGCATCGCCCACGACGCCAACCCGCCCTACAACTGGGAGCGCTTCCAGGAAGCGCACGACCTCATCCTCGCCGCCTGGACGCGCGAGGGCCCCTTCCGCTGGGAAGGTGAGCACTACGACTACCGCTACGTGAATCCCTGGGCGCGGCCCTACCAGTCGCCCCATCCCCTCATCATGATTCCGGGCGCCGTCAGCCGCCGGACCGTGCAGTGGGCGGCCCAGCGACGTTACCCCTACGTCATGCTCGCCACGCGTCTCGAGCCCACCCGCCTCTCTTTCGAGTACTACGACGAGTGCGCCGCCGAGCTGGGCTACGAGGCCGGCTCCCAACACCGTGGCTACCTCTTCAAGGTGCATGTCGATGAGACCGAGGAGCTTGCGGAAGAGGTCGGACGCAAGTACCTGACCGGTCCCGGCAACATCTTCCTGGAAGGCAGCCGTGGGGACGTTCGGAGCCACCTGCAGAACCTGCCCGGACTCACCGACCGCCGCGCCCTCCTCCCCACCGGCGGCGTTCGGCAGGTCGCCGAGGCTCGCGGCCAGGCCACCCCCAGGGACCCCGCCCTCCGCCCCATCGCCCTCGACTCGGCCGAGTCCTACAAGAACGTCGACGACACCTTCCGCGGCCTCGTCGAGGCGAAGTCGATCATCACGGGCACCCCCAGGACCGTCATCCCGAAGATTCGCAACGTCCTTGAGTACCTCCGTCCCGGCAGCATCTTCCTCTGGGACGGCGATGGGTCGATGTCGCACGAAGACGCCATGCGCAGCCTCCGCCTGATGGGCTCGGAGGTGCTTCCCGCCATCCGCGAGATGGGCGAGGAGCTCGGGTTGGACAGCCCCTTCGAGGTCGACCCCGCCACCAACGAACGCGTCGCTCCAGCGCAGCCGTAGCGCTCGCCCCAAACGGAAACGCCGCCCCGAAGGGCGGCGTCGTGACCGTTGCTGTGCGCGGTGCGCGCGCTAGATGAGCCCGCTGCCGCGCAGTCGCGGATCGAGCACGTCCCGCAGCGAGTCGCCCAGGAAGTTGAACGCCAGCACCGTAAGCGACAGCGCAACCCCCGGGAAGACCGGCAGCCACCAGCCACTGGCGAAGTGGCTGCGGGCATTTGGACCAAGGTCGACGCCCCAGGAAGGCGTGCCTGGTTCAAGCCCCAGCCCGAGGAAGGTCAGCCCCGCCTCCAGCAGGATCGCCGCCGGGATGATGATGCTCGCGTTCACGATCGCGAGCGGCAGCAGGTTCGGCAGGATATGCCGGAACATGATCCGCAGGTTCGTGGCGCCTACCACGCGCGCCGACTCGGCGTATGTGCTGGCAGCCTCCTGGATGACGTTCCCGCGCAGGACGCGGGTCGTCAGCGGCGTGATCGAGAACGCGATCGCGAACATCAGCGTCGTGATGCTGCGGTCCACGGCCGTCGTGAAGAGGATCAGCCAGAGTAGCCCCGGCACGGCGATGAGAATCTCGATCAGCCGCGAGATGAGGATGTCGATGGCGCCCTTCAGGAAGCCCGCGGCCAGCGAGAGCGAAACCGCGACGACCATCGAGATGCCCACGGCCCCGATGCCGATCATGAGTGAGGGGCGGGTTCCATAGATGACGCGCGACCAGAGATCCTGTCCCTTGCGGTTCGTGCCCATCCAGTAGTCGCCACTCGGGCCCTGGAGGAAGTCCCGCCCGAATGCCTCCGGATCGCTGGTCCAGAGATACGGCGAGAACACCGCCGCGATCCCCACCAGCACGATGATGAGAATGCCGAATGTGCCCAACGGCTGGAGGCGGATGAAACGCCAAGTCGCCCGCCTGCGCCTGGTGAGGAAGTCCTCCTGAAGATAGAGCGAAGGGCCCATTTCCGCGGATATGGCTGCCATCGTCGTTCCTCCTAGTACCGGATCCGCGGATCGATGTAGGCGTACCCTATGTCCACGATGAGGGTGATGACGAAGAACCAGGTCGCGAGGATGAGGACAATCGCCTGGATGATCTGGAAGTCTCGGTTGCCGATCGCCTGGACAATCCAGTTCCCCAGCCCGTTGATGGTGAAGATGGTCTCGATGATCACCGAGCCACCGAGGATTAGCCCGAACTGCAGGCCCGCGATCGTGAACAGCGTGATCATCGACGGGCGGAACACGTGCCGCGTGATGATGAGCATCTCGTGCAGCCCCTTCGCCTGGGCCGTTCGCACGTAGTCGCTCCGCAGCACCTCAAGCATCGAGGAGCGGGCGATGCGCGCGAGGTAGCCCGCGCTTGAGAGTCCCAGCACTGCCGCGGCGGTCCCCAGAATACGCAGGTGCGTCGCCGGCTCCGCCCAGCCCGTCCAGTCCGGTACCCCACGTTCCTGGAAGAAGTACGCCGGCAGGAACACGATCAGGGTTCCGACCCAGAAATTCGGCACGCTGATCGCGAGGATCGAGAAGAACCGCATGACGTAGTCGATGAGGTTCCCGGGACGAATCGCCGAGATGACTCCGACGGGAATCCCGACGATCATGCTGAAGGCGATGCTTAAGACCCCTAACTGGAGCGTGTTCCCCAGCCTCGTCCAGAGTTCACTCGTGACCGGCTTGTCCCAGGCGATCGAGTGCCCGAAATCCCACTTGGTCACGATGTCTGTGATCCACTTCCCGTATTCCTCGAACTTGCAGATGACGTCTTCGCCGATGTTGCTCGCATCGTCGCAGATGTCGAGACCCAGCTCCCTGCGGAGGCCGTCGATGCATGTCTGGTCAGCTACCCCCGAGGCCCCGCAGCGAACCTGTGCTGCGTCGCCGGGGATGATGCGCATGAACAGGAAAACGATCATCGTCACGATGACGACGACGAACGGAATAACAAGCACACGACGGAAGATGTAGGTCCGCACTGGCCACCCCCTGGGCCTGGGGAGAAGAAAGAGGGCTTCCGGGACCTAGGCCTCCCGGAAGCCCCCTCTCTGGATTTCTGGGGGACGAGGGCTTAGCCCTCGAGCCAGATGTTGTGCTGGCGGTAGAAGCCAAACGCTGCCGTCTGGTCACCGTCCGGTGGCGGGGCCACGTTCTTCAGACGTGAGCCCACCGCAAGGTAGTTCTTGGTGCGTACCGGCAGCGGGAAGGTGCAGCAGTAGCGCGTGAAGATGCGCCGCTGCAGGTCCTTCAGCAACTCGGCCCGCTTTTCGTCGTCGAACTCGGCCGCCTGCTCGTTCGCCCGATCCTGGAGCTCGCTCGCATATGGGTCCGTGATCTCCAGGGCAGCGCGCACGGTCTCGCCCAGTTCGCTTCCGCCCTGATCGGCGTAGGCCTCGTGCTCGGGGTCGATCCAGGGCTGGGACAGGAGGCCTTCCTTGTACCAGTTGCCGCCCCAGATGGCGCCGTAGCCGTCCGGCGTGTAGCCCACGAGGGCGTTCCAGTCCGGCATCGTCGCGATGGCGTTGTTGCCAGCCACGAAGAAGTGCCAGTCCTTGGTGCCCGTGAGGCCGTTCGCCGAGGCGATGAACGTCGCGAGGTCGCGCGGGTTGTAGACGACCTTCGTGCCGAGCGCTCGCTCGAAGCTCTGGCCGATAAACTCCACGGCCTGCGTGTCCGGCGTCCACGCGGCGAGCGTGGTATGCAGCTCGGGGAAGATATCCGGCCCGCCGTTGGCCTCCCAGAGCGTGCGCGCACCATCCGGGTCGTAGACCTGGTAGCCGCGGATCTCTTCCTGCGAGAGCCCGTAGTTCGGGAACGCCGTCGGGCTCACGGGAGAGCCGCGACGACCCTCGCCTCCGAGGATGATGTCGATGTAGCCGTCCCAGTCCATCGCCATCGAAAGGGCCCTCGAGAGCTCCGGGTAGGGGGTCCACTTGGCCGCCGCCAGCTGGATCATCGAAGCGCCGTCGTCGATGGCCTCGCCTTCAAGGATGCTGACGTTGGGCTGGTCCGCCCACTCGCCCGCCTTCACCTTGTCGATGGCGCCGTAGTAGTCCGCGTCACCGGACAGGAAGCGCGCCTCGTTGGCGGCGCCGTCCGTGACGATCACGTCCTGCATCGCATCGATGTAGGGCATGTCCACGTTGAAGCGAGTTCCCGGAAGGTTCTCCGGATGGGCGTAGTAGTTCGGGTTCCGCTTCAGTGTGATCCGCGTGTCCGTCACGTTGTCGAACATGTAGGGACCGCTGCCGGCGTTGATTCCCGACTGCTGGCCGAGGTCGCCCTGCTCCTCCGCCGCAATGCGCTCGGGCGCGGCCACCACGAGGGAGGCCGCGGCAAAGGCGCGCAGGTTCGAGGCGAACGCCTTGTTCTGGTTGATCCGAAGCGTCAGGTTGTCCGGCGTGTCGAAACTCGCCCCCTGGCCCTCGTCCATGAACGAGAAGAAGAGCTCGTTCACGTTCGAACCACGGTTCTGGCGGGAGTCCGGGTAGCGGGCGAGGTTGATCGCCCAGTCCTCGGCTGTAACCTCGCGGCCGCCGGCCGCATCGGGGTTGTAGCGCACGCCTTCGCGCAGGTTGAAGACCAGCGTTGTGGCGTCGATCTGCTCCCAGCTCTGGGCGGCGTCCGGATAGAACGAGTCCTCGATGATCGAGAACGCCAGCAACTGGCTGTAGGTCTGCGCCATGCCGAACGGGTAGGTGATGGTGATCGAGGGGTCGAAGCCCGTCGGGAAGGCGCGTCCCGACCACTGCAGCGTCCCGCCGTAGCGGGAGCGGTCCGGGCCCGCGTCTTCCTCGGCGGCCGCGGCAGCAGCCTGGGTGGCCTCTTCCTCGGCGGCGGCAGCAGCCTGGGTCGCCTCGTCTTCGGCCGCAGCAGCCTGGGTGGCGGCAGCCTGCGTGGCGGCGGCGCCACTATCGTCGTCGTCGTCATCATCGTCGCCGCAGCCCGCGAGGATTGCGGCCGAGCCGGCAGCGAGGGTCGCCCCGCCTACCAACACGCCCCGGCGCGAGACGCGCCGGCGCCAGTACTTGCCCCAATAGCCCTCTTTCAAATTGTCCCTCCTCAGGACTGGTTTTCGGTGCGAAACGCCCCGAAGGGGGCCACATGCCGCGAGGGCGCACTCGTCCCAACGCGAATCTCCGGCATTCTACTTACGATTTCTATCGGGGCAAGCCTTTTAGTTTGCCTCCGGCGCGTTAAGCATTCATATGGGTAAATCCCTTGACTGTAGCCAAGGGATTCCGTTTTCACTGCGATGACGGCTACTCGTCCGGCGTGTTGTCGAACCCCACCGTGATGGGTGAGTCCACCCGCTGCCCGGCGCTCCCCGCGGGGCTGTACCCCTCGACGATCTCGCCCAGCCGGTCGCGCCCCGGCGCCACGGGAACGTCGTGCGGCTGCCCCGGCAGCGATGCCACGTGCAGCGTCTGCGTGGGGAAGGCGAACTCCACCCCCAGCTCCTCCGCCAGCCGCATGATGTCGAGGTTCAGCACGTGCCGTGTGCGCAGCTCGTCGTTCCAGGTCGCCGCGTCGATGAAGCAGTACACGAGGACGTCGAGGGTGACCGCGCTGAAGCCGTGGAACTCGACGATGTAGTAGTCCTTGCGCATCTCCGGGTTCGCCCGGATGAGCGCGCGCACCCCCTCCACGAAGGCCTGCACCTGGTCCGGCGTCGTGTCGTAGGAAAGCCCCAGCGTGGTCTTGTACCGCCGCCACTGGCGCAGGCCCATGTTGTCCACGTGCGTGTCGACGATGCGCGCATTCGGCACCGTCACCACCGAGTTGTAGAAGGTGCGCACGCGCGAGGAACGGAAGCCCACGTGCTCCACCGTGCCCTCGATGTCGCTCAGCACGACCCAGTCGCCTACCTGGAAGGGCCGATCGGCGAAGATCGTGACGCCCCCCAGCAGGTTGCGGATGGTGTCCTGCGCCGCCAGTGCGACCGCGAGCCCGCCGAGCCCCAGCCCGGCCACCAGCGAGGTCACGTTCACGCCCAGGTTTCCCAACACGAACAGCCCGCCGATGAGCAACACCGCCCCCTTCAGGCTCGCGTTCGCGAGCGGGACGAGCTGATCGTCGATGCGGCTCTCCGTTTTCGCCGCCCGCCGCGCCAGCACGTTGGTGAAGATGTCGACGCCGCGGAAGCCGAGCAGCACCAGCGCCCCCGCCCCGAACAGGCTCGCGATCTGGTACACCACGTTCTCGACGCTTGAGTCGAAGCCGAGCGTGGGGAAGCCCAGCAGGACCGTGACCGCCACGATCAGCGCCAGGAGGGCGCGCCTCAGCCGCGACCGCTCCTGGTCCCAGAACTTGCGGTCTTCCTCGGCGAGTCGCCCCCGCAGATACAGCCTCAGTACCTGGGTAGCGATGAAATACACCGTCGCCGCCACCAGCACCAGCGCGCCGATGCCGATGAACTGCTCGACCTCGATCCCGATGTACGTATCCTTAAACCAGTCCGGCGCAAGGAAGAGGGGCACGGTGTCCTCCGGTGCTTCCTAAGCCTATCATCTGCTAAGGCGCACTAGCACCTTCGCACTGTCCGGTATGGAGCCACCAACGGCCAATAGCCAACAGCCAGGAGCCAGCAATGCCTCATCGCCCCTTTGTCCAGCTCGCCTACCACGTCCCCGACATCTTCGAAGCCGCCGAACGTTGGGCCGCCGAGCGTGGCGCCGGCCCCTTCTATATCAATGAGCACATCCCCGTGGAGCGGGCCCTCTATCGCGGCCAGCCCGCCGAGTTCGACCACTCCTCCGCCTACGGTCAGCTCGGTTCCGTCATGATCGAGCTCGTCCAGCAGAACAACGACGGTCCCTCCGCCATCCGCGACATGTTCGCCCCCGACGAGCAGGGCCTCCACCACTGCGCCACCATCGTTCCCAACTTCGAGGAGGAGCTCGCCCGCTACGAGTCCCTCGGTTTCGTCGTCGCCAACCGCTTCACCCTCCTCGGCGGGATGGAGTTCGGCTTTATCGACACGGTCGCGGTCTACGGGCACATGGTCGAGGTGTATGAGGGCCTGCCAGGACTGCTCGAGTTCTATGCCTTGATCGCCGCCGCCGCCGAGGGCTGGGACGGCTCCGACCCCATCCGCCGCGTCGCCGACCTGAACCGCGGCCCTGCTACGGCGCCGAACCCGGCATGATCCAGGTCGACATCGGAGTTGCGTCGAAGCGCAGCCCCTCGCGGTCCGGCTCCAGGTTCGTGATCGTGAGTGCGAACGGCTCGAGGTAGTCGGCCTTGCCGTCGACGACACGGAAGGGCGTGTCGTGACCGGGGTAGATGATGTCGCCGGCGCTCAGCGCCTTGGCTACGCTCTCACGTGCCTGCGAGAGCGACCCGAACACGATCGGTGGCTGCCCCGAGTCCAGCACCCACGTCGAGTGCACCGCGTCGCCGGAGACACAGGCCGTGCCCGCCGCCGTCTCCACCAGCAGCCCGATGCTCCCCACGGAGTGCCCCGGCAGCTCGATGACGCGGACGCCGGCCGCCACCTCGTCCCCCTCCACCACCTCCTGGATGCGTTGCGTCTCCAGCGCCAGGCCCGTCCAGGGCGGGGTTCCCCAGTCGTTCTCGTGCGGCGAGCTGGCGTAGCTCCGTTCCCGCGGGTGCAGCAGCAGCGGCGCCTCCGGAAACCGGTCGAAGTTCTGGGCGTGGTCCCAGTGGGCGTGCGTCAGGACCACGGCGTCGATGCTCGCTTCCGTGAGCCCCCGTTGCTCAAGCGCCGCGCTCAGCTCCCGCCGTCGCCCCACGTGCGCGGGATCGACGAGGATCAGCCGCCCCTCCGACTCCACCAGCGTCACCGAGCAGAACCCGGGACTCCCCTGGTTCGTCCCGAACGAGAACCCATCCAGCAGAACATCAACAGTGGCCATGCGCGGAGCTTACTCCGGCGGCCCTCCTCAGTGGGTAGAATCGGACCGCGCGGCGCACCGCCGCTGGAGGCAGCCATGAGTCGGGAAGAGTTGATGGCCATGGCCCGTCGCGAGGTCGACAACCTGGCGAACGATCGCATCGACCTGGCCGACGAGGTCTACGAGATCCCGACAAGCCTCTACTACGACCCCGACCGCTGGCAGCTGGAGGTCGACCGCATCTTCAAGCGGCTGCCCCTCGCCCTCGGTTTCTCCTGCGAGCTGCGCGAGCCCGGCGACTACCGCTCCATCGAGGTCGTGGGTGTCCCCGTCCTCATGGTGCGCGACCTCGACGGCGAGGTTCGCGCCTTCGTGAACATGTGCAGCCACCGCGGTACCATCGTCGTCGACGAAGGAGGCGGCAACTCGCGCGGCTTCCGCTGCCCCTACCACGCCTGGAGCTACGACCTCCAGGGGAACCTCGTCTCCGTCTTCGACTCCGGCAACTTCGGCGATATCGACAAGTCCTGCTACGGCCTCACGCCTCTCCCCGTCGCCGAACGGTCCGGCCTCATCTGGGTCACCCTGAACCCAGCCGCCAACGTCGATATCGACCTCTTCCTCGCCGGCTACGACCGCATGCTGGACAACCTCGGCTTCGCCGACTCCCACGTGATTGGCCGTCAAGGCCTCGAGGGTCCCAACTGGAAGGTCGCCTACGACGGCTACCGCGACCTGTACCACATCCCCATCCTCCACCGGAACAGCTTCGGTCCGGATTCCGCCTACCAGCCCGACTACTACGCCTGGGGCTCACACGTCCGCATGGTCTCCCCCACCCGCTTCGCCAGGGCGGCCGACCTGCCCGAGGACCAGTGGCAGACACAGGACCTCACCCCGGGCATCTGGACCATCTTCCCCAACATCTCCATCGCCGGCGGCCAGGGCTCAGCCGCCTACGACGGGCAGGGCGCCTCACCCTACATGATCTCCCAGATGTTCCCCGGCGAGACTCCGGGCTCGTCCTTCACCATCCAGAACTTCCTCCTCCCCGAGGAGCCGGACCCCGAGCACGAGGAGCGATACGCCGCCACCATGAAGATGTACCTCGACGTCGTCCGCGATGAGGACTACTACACCGGCCTCCGTGTGCAGCGCGCCCTCAAGACCGGCGCCAAGACGCACTCCCTCTTCGGGCGCAACGAAGGGGGCGGCCAGATGTTCCATCGCTGGATTCAGGCCCTCGTCGATACCGACGACGCCGGCCTGAACGCCCTCCTCGAGCGCGGCATCGACGGCTAGGTCGGATGATCGCCCCCGCTGGCGTTCCCCCCTCGCGGCGCTAGCCGTCGGAAGGGCGACGCCCGGCGCCGGCCCAGAGAGTGACACTGGTAGGCTTGCCCCGCGAGCTGTGCTCGCCACGGGAGGTGTCTCCATGAAGGGCTCCGAATACATCGCGAAGAGCTGGCTCGCCTACAGCGTCGAGGCCATCTTCCTCGTCCCCACCAACCTCTTCGATTCCCTCGTCATCCTCGAAGGGACGGGCGTGCGCCGCATCCTCAGCCACGGCGAGAAGGCCGCCGCCTACATGGCCGACGGCTACGCCAAGGCCGCGGGCCGCCCGGGAATCGTCGTTAGCCAGGGTGGTCCCGGCGCGACCAACCTCGCCGCCGGCCTGGCCGAGCCCTGGCAGGCATCCACGCCCGTCATCGCCTTCACCGGCGCGCGCTCCGGCGCGCAGGCCTACAAGAACGCCTACCAGGACGTGCGCGCCCACTTCGAGAGCGTCACCAAGTTCAGCGCCGACGTTACCCGCACGGAGCGGCTCGCCGACCTCATCCCGCAGGCCTTCCGCGAGGCCACCTCCGGGGACCCCCGCCCCGTGCATCTCGCCATCGCCGCCGAGGCCGAGGCGGGCGAGGCCGACCTCGCCGAGCCCGTGGGCGACCCCCGCTACGCCACCTGCCCCGCCGTCCGCGCCGAACCCCCCGCCGAGGGCATCGACGAGGCCCTCGGCCTCCTGCTCGAAGCCGAACGTCCCGTCATCATCGCGGGTGGCGGTGTCATGACCTCCGGCGCCTGGCCGGAGCTGATCGAGCTGGCCGAGAAGCTCGCCATTCCCGTCGCCACCTCCCTCTCCGGCAAGGGCGCCATCAACGAGAACCATCCCCTCTCCGTGGGCGTGCTCGGCTCGTACGCGCGGCGCTCGGCCAACGAGATCGTCGCCAACGCCGACCTCGCCCTCATCGTCGGCACCCGCACCGGCAGCCAGAGCACGAACGGCTGGACCCTGCCGGGCCGTGACGCCGACATCATCCACATCAACGTCGACCCCTCCGAGCTGGGCCGCAACTTCCCCGCCAACACGAAGGTTGGCGTCGCCGCCGACGCCAGGGTCGCGCTCGCGCGCCTCGTGGCCGCCGCCGGCGACACCGTGCGCCCGCCCGGCGAGTGGGTGGCCGAGGTCCAGCGCATCGTGCGCCACTGGTGGGAGGGCAAGGAGCCCCTCCTCGCCTCCGGCGACTCCCCCATCCGCCCCGAGCGCCTCTGCCGCGAGCTGACCGAGACCCTCCCGCCCGAGGCCGTCATCGTCGCCGATACGGGCTACGCCGCTGCCTGGGCCGGAGCCTTCGTGGAGCTGCGGCAGCCCGGCAAGCGCTTCCTCCGCTGCGAGGGCTCGCTCGGCTGGGCCCTGCCCGCCTCTATCGGCGTGAAGGTCGCCGTGGGCGACACGCCCGTCGTCTGTTTCACCGGCGATGGCGGCTTCTGGTACCACCTGGGAGAGCTCGAGACGGCCGTGCGCTACGGGCTCAACGTCGTCTATGTCGTCCTCAACAACCACGCCCTCGCCTTCGACACCCACATCCTCGACTTCCGCTTCGACAGCAAGGCCTACGAGCTCGCCGAGTTCGGCGATGTCGACTTCTCCGCCGTCGCCCGAGCCGTCGGCTGCGATGGCGTGCGCATCACCGACCCCGGACGGCTTCGCGGCGCCATCGAGGACGCCCTCGGGAACTCTCGCCCGACCGTCATCGATGTCGTCATCGACCACGATGCCGTTGCCCCCGTGACCGCCTACGACCGCGCCGGTCGCCGCGAGCGGATGGTGCTCGACGACCTCGACGAGATCGTCACCAGCCGCGCGGGTGGCGGCCCGCCCGCGTGACGCCGCCGCCCGTCCTTCCCCCCCGCCAGCCCTTTGCCGCGCGACTGCTGCCCTCAGGCCACTACTACGGCTGGTATGTCGTCGTGGGCGTGGCCCTCGTCATGCTCTGTGGGATCGGCGTGGGCTACTACGGACTGGCCGTCTTCCTGAAGCCTCTGCAGGTGGCCCACGGCTGGTCGAACGCCAGCGTGAGCGGCGCCACGGCTCTCTACTTCGTCATCTCCGGGCTATCGACGGCCCTGGTCGGGCCCGCCATCGACCGGCGCGGACCCATGCCCTTCCTCACCGCCGGCCTTGTCCTCACCGCCGTCATGGTGGGCTGCATCGGCTTCGTCGAGGAGCTCTGGCAGCTGTACGCCGTCTACGCTGTGCTCGCCGTCTCCTTCGGCATGGCCGGGGGCGTCTCCACGAACGTCATCATGGCGCGCTGGTTCATCCGCCGCCGGGCCCGCGCTATGAGCATCTCGGCGACGGGAGTTTCCTCGGCGGGCGTCATCCTGCCGCCCCTGGGCGCCTGGCTTATCGCCTCTGGTGGCCTGGAGCTCACGACTCCCGTCTTTGCCGCCTTCACCATCGTTGTGGGCCTGCCCATGGTCTTCCTCGTGCTGGTGTGGGACCCGAGCCAGATGCGCCTCCCGCCCGACGGCGCCGTCCCCGCCTCCGGCCCGCCCGTCCACGCCGCCCTCAGCGAGGAAGTCCAGACCCGCCGCTGGACGCTCCCCCAGGCCATGCGCACCCTCTCCTTCTGGGCGCTGGCCATGGCCTTTGTGCTCGTGCTGCTCGCCCAGACGGGCTTCCTCATCCACGAGATCGCGTTCCTGGAGGACCGCACCGGCTCTCGCACGGCGGCCTCGCTGGCCCTCAGCTTGGGCGCCATCGGCAGCATCGTCGCCCGTCTCATCGTGGGCGGCTTCGCCGACGCGCTCAGCAAGCGCCACCTGGCCGCCGCGCTCTTCACCGTGCAGGCCGTGTCCGTGCTCCTCATGATCCACATCGACACGGCCGTCACCAACTACGTCTTCGCCTTCACCTTCGGCTGCACCATCGGCAACATCTACCTGATGCAGTCGCTGCTCACGAGCGAGATCTTCGGCTACGTCTCCTTCGGCGCCGTCTTCGGCATGATCTCCTTCACCAGCCAGGTCAGCAGCGGTGCCGGACCGCTCCTCGTCGGCCTGCTCGAGGAGGCCACGGGCGCCTACGAGGCGTCTTTCCTCGTGACCGCCGGTGTCACCCTCGCCGCCGCCCTCGTCGTGCTCTTCGCCCGCCCCGTGCGCCTCGCCGAAGGCGAGCCCTCCCCTGCCTACGTACCCTCGTAGAGTCCCTGCTCGCGGATGTAGGCCGCGACGGCGGCCGGCAGGTCGTCGCTTTCCCTCCCCGCCTCGATGACCGCTCGCGCGTCGCTCGAGGCCATTCCTCCGTGCTCCTGGTCGAGCGCAACGGTCACGATGCGGTCTGCGTAGCGCCCCGCCCGCTCCGCCACCCAGTCCCCCATCGCCGCGACCGTCACCTCCCCGCGGTTGGCCGCGATCACGCGGTGACGCTCGAAGAACGGGTCCAGCTCTTCCTCCATCGACCCCTCGTAGTACCGCTGGTCGAACAGCCGCAGGAGGGTGTCATAGCCCAGCACGAAATCGAAGGCAGCCTCCGGCCAGGTTCTCCGTAGCGACGCCGCCTGGTCGACGATGCGCGCCTGGTTCGCCGCCAGCACGGCCAGTCCCGGTCGCGACGCCCGCGCGGCCAGCAGCATCCCGATGCGGTCTTCCAGCGACGCTCCCTCGATGCCCTTGGCCACGTTCCGGGTCGTCAGCAGCGCCGCGGACCCCTCCACGCCCTCCACGTCTTCCGCCAGGTCGAGCAGGCGCAGGTGCGCCCTCGTCGGCGGGTTGAAGGCCGAGGGCAGCACCGCCCATCCGCCCCGCAGCGCCTCGCCCGAGTCGAACCGCGAGACCGTGGGCGCCTCCTTGGCCGCAAGAGCCTCCAGCCGCTCGCGGAGCGTTCCTTCCATCCCTCGATTCTAGGCGCTGCACGGCTTGTGCCAGCACACCCCTTGCCTCCCCGCCCCACGCCGCCGTAGCGTGGCGAGCGTGCCGGTTTCCCGGACGCCGATGGCCGTGCTTCTCCTCGGCGTGCTGGGCGTCTCCTGGGCCGCCATCTTCGTGCGCCTCGCCGACGAGGCCCCGGCCCTCACGATCGCCGCCTACCGCCTCGTCTTCGCCGCCGGCCTGCTTCTCCTCTTCGTCGCCGTCGCGCGCGCCCGCGGCAAGCTCGCCCTCCCCCCGCGCTCGAGCCTGCCGCTGCTGGCCCTCTCGGGCGTTTTCCTCGCCGCCCACTTCTGGAGCTGGTTCGCCTCCCTCGAACGCACCTCCGTCGCTTCCAGCGTTGTCATCGTGGGGCTGCAGCCGCTCCTCGGAGCGCTCATCGCCTTCGCCGTCCTCCGCGAGCGCCCTGCCCGCCGCGAGTACGCCGGGCTCGCCGTCGCCATCGGGGGCCTCATCTGCATCGCCGCCACCGACTTCGCCCGCGGCATCGAGTTCTTCATCGGCGACCTGCTCGCCCTCCTCGCGGCCCTCTTCGTCGCGGTCTCCCAGACCATCCGGCGCAAGACCCGCCACGAGGCCAGCGCGATCCCCTATTCCGCCGTCGCCTACACGGCCGCTGCGGCCACGCTCTGGCTCGCCGTGCTCATCGTGCGCCCCTCCATCAGTGGCTTCGCCGCCGATGCCTGGACCTTCATCATCCTGCTCGCCCTCATCCCGCAGGTCATCGGCCACACGTCGATCAACTGGGCCCTGGGACACCTGCGCGTCGTCACCGTCGGACTTGCGATCCTTGGCGAACCGCTGCTCGCGACCATCTACGCCATCCCCGTGCTCGGCGAGACCCCGCCCGTCGGCGTCCTCGTCGGCGGCCCGCTCATCGTTGCGGGCGTCGCCCTCGGACTCAGCGGCTCCTCCCGCGAGCCCGTCGCGCCGCCAGCGTGAGCGTGGTCGCGTCTGGAGGCGTCTCGATCGCCCGCCGGATGGCGCCCTCGTGCTCGCCGTCGTGCTCCGCCCAGGCGGCCAGGTAGGCGCGAACGGTGAACACGTGCGGCTCCCCCCAGGGCGTCAGGACGCCCGCCACCCGCACCTCCCGGTCGAGCGCCTCCACCGGCAGCGCCAGCAACGCCTCCACCGCCGCCTCCCGCGAATCCCGCATCGTCGCGACCAGCTCATCAATGCCCTGCTCTCCCACGCCCTCCATCAGTGCGACTCGCCGCGCTTCGAGCGCCCCCGCGTCGCGCGTGCCCCCCACCCACAGCCCCTCCCCCGGCCGCCCCGCCCCCTCCGCCAACTCGACCAGCATCCGGTCGACCGTCGCCACGTGCCGGACGTGGTCGAGGGCCGTCCAGGCGTCGTCCGCCGCCTGCCGCTCCCAGTAGTCGGCCGGCACCGACGCAATCAGCCCCTCCAGCACGTGCCGCCGTGCCGCCGCGCGCTCGACCAGCGTCCGCATCTCCGGAATTGCGACCATTCCCCGACTCTGCCAGAGCCCCGGCCATCCTGCGACCTGCCCCTGCGGTGATCGCGGGCTACACTGCCCGAGGTGCGCCTCCTCCTCTTCGACATCGACGGCACCCTCATCGTGAGCGGCGGCGCTGGCCGCGCCGCCATGGCCGACGCCTTCGCCGCCGAATTCGGCCTCTCCGGGTTCGACGGCGTCCAGGTCGACGGCCGCACCGACACCGGCATCTTCGGGGACGCGCTCACGCTCGCCGGCGTCGACCCCACCCCCGCCGCCCTCGACCGCATGACCACCGCCTATCTCGCACGCTCCCCGAGGCGCTTGAGAGCCACGATGGTCGCGTCCTTGAGGGCGTCATCGATCTGCTCGACGCGCTTGAGCACACCGATGCCGTGGTCGGTTTAGCCACCGGGAACGTGGTCAGGGGCGCGGAGCTGAAGCTGCGCTACTACGGCCTTTGGGACCGCTTCCGCGGAGGCGGCTTCGGCGATGTCTCCTCCGACCGCACGAAGGTCCTTGCGGCCGCCCTCGAGGAATTGGCGAAGGTGGGCGGCGTGGCCGCCGCCGACGCCAGCGCCATCGTCATCGGCGACACGCCCCGCGATGTCTCCGCCGGGCACGCCATCGGCGCGACCGTCCTTGCCGTGGGGACCGGCAACTACGGCGAGGACGCCCTCCGCGACAGCGGCGCCGACTTCGTCCTCCCGGACCTGCGCGACACAGAAGCCGCGCTCGCCATCCTCCTCGGCTAGCTCCCCAGCGCGGTGATCCGCTCGCGCAGCCCCTCCGCCCGCGCCTGCGCCTGCGTCAGCCGGTCCCGTTCGCCCTGTACCACCGCCTCGGGGGCGCGCTCCAGGAAGCGCTCGTTCGCCAGCTGCTTCTCGAGCCGCGCGATCTGCCCGTCCGCCTCCGCCAGCTCCCCCTCCAGCCGCTCACGCTCGGCCGCGCGGTCCACTTCCGGCAGCGCCAGCGCCACCTCCGTGTCGCCGACGCGGGCGAAGGCGTACTCCCCTGCGGGCAGCTCCGCGTTCGCGTCCACCACCTGTGGCTCGACGCGGGACGTGAAGGCAGTCGCTGCCGCCGTCTCCGTCAGGGCCTGGGCCTGGCCTGCTGCCCGCAGGTACACCGCCAGACGCGCGCCCGCCTCCACACCCTTCTCCGCGCGCAGGTTGCGAATCGCACGGTTCACCTCGATCACGTGGCTCATCGCGGCCTCCGCCGCCGAGTCCCGCCAGACGCCTGCGCTCTTCGGGTACCAGGCCACGATCAGTGCCTGCGCCAGGTCGTCGTCGATGTGCTCGCGCAGCTTTCCCCAGAGCTCCTCTGTCACGAACGGCATGATCGGGTGGAGCAGGCGCAGCCCGCGGTCGAGCACGTGCGCGAGCACCGCCAGCGGGCGCTCGTCGCCCTCCCGCAGACGCACCTTGCTCATCTCCACGTACCAGTCCGCCAGCTCGCTCCAGATGAAGTCGTGGATGCGCCGCGCCGCCTCCCCCACCTGGTACGCCTTCAGCAGCGAGTCGACGTCACCCTCCAGCCCTTCCAGCCGCGACAGCAGCCAGCGGTCCTCCAGCGCGAGCGTCTCCCGGTCCGCCGCGTGGGGACGCTTCAGCCGGCGTCCCTCCAGCTGCATCAGCACATACCGCGCCGTGTTCCACAGCTTGTTGGCGAAATTGCGAGCCGCGGCCATGCGCTCCTCGCTGTACTTCATGTCCTGCCCGAGCGTGCCCATCGTCAGCAGCGCGAAGCGGAAGGCGTCCGCGCCGTACTGCCCCGCCGCCACCAGCGGATTCACCACGTTCCCGCGCGACTTCGTCATCTTCACGCCGGTTGCGTCGCGGATGAGCCCGTGGAAGATCACCGTGCGGAAGGGTACGTCGCCGTCCGGCCCGTGTTCGCGCATGTTGTAGAGGCCGAACAACACCATCCTGGCGCACCAGAAGAACATGATGTCGTAGCCCATCTGCATGTCGGTCGTGGGATAGAAGTAGCGCAGATCTTCGGTGTCGTCGGGCCACCCCAGGTCCGAATGCGGCGCCAGTGCCGAGGAGAACCATGTGTCGAGCACGTCCTCCTCCTGCCGGATGTCCGTGCTCCCGCACGACGCGCAGGCGTCCGGATCCTCGACCGCCACGGTCATCTCCCCGCAGTCGCAGTACCACACCGGAATCTTGTGGCCCCACCACAACTGACGGCTGATGCACCAGTCGCGCAGGTTGTCCGTCCAGTTCAGGAACGTGGTCGCCATGCGCGCCGGCACGACGCGGATGCGCTCCTCGCGGATGGCCGCGCTCGCCGCGCTCGCCAGCGAGACGCCTGGTGCGTACTCCTTGTTCACCGCCACCCACCACTGCTCGCTCGGCAGCGGCTCGATCACCGAGGCGCAGCGCTCGCAGCGGCCCACGCTGTGCGTGTACGGCTCCGTCTTCTCGAGAAAGCCGCCATCCTCCAGGTCGCGCACGATGGCCGCGCGCGCCTCGTCGACGGTCAGCCCCGCGTACGGCCCCGCCTCGTCGTTCATGTGGCCGTCCTGCCCGATCGCCACGATCACGTCGAGGTCGTGCCGTTGGCCGATCTCCCAGTCGAGCGGGTCGTGCCCGGGGGTCACCTTGAGGGCGCCGGTGCCGAACTCCGGCTGGATCGCGTCGTCCGCCACGACCAGGAGTTCCCGACCCATGATCGGCAGCAGCACGGTCCGCCCGATGCGGTCCTCGTAGCGCTCGTCCTCGGGGTGAACAGCCACGCCCGTGTCCGCCACCATCGTCTCCGGGCGCACCGTCGCGATGGAGACGGCGTCGGGCAGAGCCATGCCCCCCTCGCCCACCACGGGATAGCGCACGTAGTAGAGCTGCCCCTCCTCCTCCTCGTGCTCGACCTCCAGGTCGCTCAGGGCCGTGCTGCAGCGCGGGCACCAGTTGATCATCCGCAACCCGCGGTAGATGAGGCCGTCCCGGTACAGGTTGACGAAGGTGGTGCGCACCGCCCGCACGATGTGTGGGTCAAGCGTGAAGGTGTCGCGGCTCCAGTCGGCGCTCGCGCCGAGCTTGCGGTGCTGCTCGTAGATGCGCGGGCGCAGCTGCCGCACCCACTGCCAGACACGCGCCTCGAACGCCTCCCGCCCGAGGTCGTGGCGCGTGAGCCCTTCCTTCAGCAGCTCGCGCTCCATCACGTTCTGGGTGGCGATACCGGCGTGGTCCTCGCCGGGAAGCCAGAGCGTCGGCTCGCCCTGCATCCGGTGCCAGCGCACGAGCGTGTCCGTGAGCGCGTCCTCCAATCCGTGACCGAGGTGCAGCTCGCCCGTCACGTTGGGTGGGGGCATGACGATGCTGTAGGGCGCCTCGCCCGGAACCACGTTCGCACGGAAGTACCCGCCCTCCTCCCAGAAGGCGTAGATGCGGTCCTCCACCGCACTCGGTTCGTAGGCGGAAGCGAGCGGCGTGCTTGCTGGCGCGTCGGTCATTGCGATTCCCTCACCGATGCGGGAACGCCGCCCCCCGGCGGCGCGTCCAGAAAGTGTAGCAGCCGCTCGCTCAATGCTTGCGCAATGAGAACTTAAGTTCTAAATTGGGTCTGGCATCGTGAATGCGAGTACAGCTCGTAGTACAACTCCTCGCCGTCGACGTCAGTTGCCGTGACCGGCGCTCCGACGGGGTATCCGGGCAGTGCTTCCTCGGAGACCTCGCGCACGGCCGTAGCCGCCGGGAACTCCGGCGCGTCGGGCGTCTCAGTGGAGGTCAGCACGACGGTCGCCACATGGGAGGTGAGGCCACCGGGGTCACGGAGCCGGTAGCTGAAGCTGTCGGCTCCGTGGAAGTTGAGTTGAGTTGAGTAGTGTAGGTGATGGTGGGCCTGTCGCCGGCATTCACGGGGGCGTTCATCACCAGCGTCCCCCACGCCGGCGGCCTGACCACGCGCAGCGTCAGCGTATCCAGGCCGTCTTCGGGGTCGCGGTCGTTGGCGAGCGGGTCGATCTTGAGGGCTTCGTCCTCGTAGCCCCGGTAGGCGTCGTCGACCGCGACCGGCGGCTCCGGGACATCCGTGATCGTGACCGGCGCCATCACAGTGGCGCTATCGCCGAAGCCGTCCGCGGCGGTCACGGTGAGGGTGTAGCTCGTCGTGCCACCTTCAAAGTCGAGCGCCGCACCGGGGGCAACCTTGATCTGACCGGTCACCCGGTCGACGACGAATTCGCGGGCGCCACTGAGTGAGTAGTTGATCGGGTCGTTGTCGGTGTCGGTGGCCTGCACCGGGCTGCCGACGTTCGTGCCGGGACGAGCATTCTCCGGCAGCTCGACTGCGGCGACCGCGGCCGGGAGCACTGGCGCCGCATTCGTGGTGCGAGCGGCCGCGGTCGTGAACTCCGAAACGGTCTGCGCTGTCTTCCTGACCGTGAAGTGATCCGCGTTATCGTGGTACGTGACGGTCGCTCTCAGGTAGTGGTCCTCGTCGTCCACGACGGGGGTGTAGTCGCGCGAGCTGGCGCCGGAGATCTCGGTCCAGCTGCCGCCCGAGCGGCTGGTCGAGCGCTGCCACGTCCACACCCGGCCGTGCACGCCGTCGGGGTCGGTCGGGAGCGGGCGAGGTGATCCCCGAGGCGCAGGTCGCGGCGGTTGACCTCGACCTCGACGGGCTGCTCCTCGTCGCGCTCCGCGGGGGTGCCGCCCAGGGCGGCGGCCAGCAGCAACCGGCGCAACGTACGGCCCTTCAGAGGGTGGACGGAGAGGCCCGCCCTCGCGAGCAGGGAGTGAAGCTCCTCCGCCCACTCCAGCTCGCAGCAGGCATAGAACCGACGATCGAGGATGCCCTCGCGTCTCTCCAGGTTGCCGAGCAGTCGCTGAAGGGACTGCGCCGCTTCCCGCGTCTGTGGAGGCAGCCCCTCGGGCCGCTGCCGCATCCCGCGCGAATATTGCTCGACCTTGCGGTCGCGGGCATGAGTGACCCCCACCTCCTCCAGCACCGTATCCGCCCGTTCGGGGATGGCGCGCTGCCGGTTGCGTGCGGATGGGGAATCTCGGGTTCTCGCTTCCCGTACGCGGAGTGAGGGGCCGCCCGAACGGCGAGCATTGAAGCTCGCACGTGGGAGCCGATCTGAGCCGGCGACGCACTGACCTCCCGATTCCACTATCATCACGAACGCTATCCACGCAAACGGCGTGCGGTCACCATGTGATCCGCAATCAACCTGGTGAGGTGTGCTACGTCGCTCCCGCCCTGCGGCGGGATCAGGTGACGACGCTGCGCGGCATGCCACGCAGCGTCGTCAAGACCACCGCGAGACAGGGAGGCCACAGCTGCCACGTACGATAAGAGATTTCATGCCGCGAGATCTCGAGTTTCAGATGTTTGTCCTTGACGAACTGGCAGACGAGTTGACGCAACAGGGAGCGGATGTCCTCAAGCTCACGATCGGCGTACCCGAGCTTCCGATTCCTACCATCGTTCTGGAGCGGATCGTCGCCAAGCTTCACGATCCCGACTTCGTTCGCCGCGTCTACCCGGAGGGCCTACCGGAGCTTCGCGAGGCGATCGCGAACTTCTACAGTCGACGACACGGAGCGAGCGTCTCGGCTGCGCAAGTGATCGTCAATACCGGCACATCACCGATTTTCCGCAACATCTTCCAACTACTGTCCGGGCCGGAATACGAGATTATGATTCCGCGCCCGTATTACGCCCTGTATCTATACTGTGCCACGCTGGCCGGAGCTACCGTCAAATTCTACGACATTGACATCAATACCAAACGAGTCGACATGGACTCGTTTCGTCAGAATTTCTCGCCAGAACGTACATCGCTCGTCGTGATCAACTCACCCGGCAACCCCGTGGGGAATATCGTGACACCAGAAGAGATGCGAGCGATGTACGAGATCGTCGATGGCCACGCATATGTTCTGAACGACGAGATCTACAACAACACGATGTTCTATGACGACTTCCACTCGCCGCTGGCGCTGCTTCCAGAACATGCGAACACGACAATTGTCACGAACGGATTCTCCAAAGGCTACCGGATGTACACGAAGCGGGTCGGCTTCGCGATCCTCCCGGAGGAGCTGCAGGTGAACCTGCGTGTCATCCAGCAACACACGTTGTTGTGTACAGACCCGTGCTACCAGTACGGAATGATCGCCGCGCTCGAGGACGACCAGAGCCTCGCGGAGCTCACGGACACTTATCGAGCCAGAGCGGAGTACACGACGGAACGACTCGCGGGTACCGGATGTCACCCGATCGCGGCCGAGGGCGGGTTCTACGCCATCCTCCGGTGCGAAGAATGGAACGCCGGTCGGGGGTTCGCGTCATCGAAGGAGCTGGCTCGCGACATCCTGCAGAGCGTCCACGTTGCCGTCGTGCCGGGAACCGATTTTGGCCTGCCGCACGACCTCCGCCTCGCCTTCTGCAATGACCGCTACGAGGAAGGCATCGACCGGCTGCGCGACTATTTCACGTCCCCGGCGCGGGTCGGCCGGGGTTCCGGGACGCAGCGTCCTGCAGAGACTGCATCGGGCGTCAATGAGTAGCAGCGATACGGTGGCCGCTCCATTGATCAGCCCGATACAGAGCGAGATCTCCAGCACTCCCCGGTCGGGCATCCGCCGTGCGGTGGTCCTTGCTGCGGGCGTCGGCGTCCGCTTGAAACCGCTGACGGAGGCTCTCCCCAAGTGCATGGTCACGGTCGGAGGTGAGCCGCTTCTCCAGCGCACGCTCAGGGAGCTTGCCACGCAGGGAACCACTGAGGCGGTCCTGGTGATTGGCTACAAGGGCGACGTGGTCCGCAGCGCCATTGGCTCTCGCTTCGCCGGCATCGACATCCACTACGTCACGGCGTCCGACTATGAGACGACCAACAACATTCGCTCCCTCTGGGACGCTCGCGACTACCTCGATCAAGATGTCCTGCTGATCGAGGGGGACGTGGCGTTTGATAGAGCGGTGATCACGGCGCTGCTCGAGGAGTCCGGCAGCAGCGCTGCCGTGGCGCCCTACCATCGAGCGCTATCCGGCACAGTGGTTCGGTGCGATCGCGAGAAGCGCGTGACGAGCTTCGTTCTCGGCGCCGATCAGGACCGTCAGTTTCACTTCGCCGACTCATTCAAGACTGTCAATATCTACGTGCTGCGCGAGAACCTGCTGCGCGAGACACTCGTCCCCCGTCTCTGCCGGGCAATCGACGCTGGCCATGTCGATCGGTATTACGAGACGATCTTGCGCGACTGCGTGGCCGATGGATCGCTCACTGATCTCGCGGCGGTCGATGTTTCTGCGACCCGTTGGTATGAGATCGATGACCAGCGTGATCTGGAAGCTGCACGATTTCTGTTCCTCGACCGCAGCGCGCAGTTCGACCGTATTCAGAAGCTGCACGGCGCCTACTGGCGATACGGATTCACCGACCACTCCTACTTATACAATATGCACTTCCCACCGCTGGAGATGCTGGAGGGGTTTCGCGCTGACCTCCGCGACCTCGTCACGAACTACCCGGTCGCTCAAGAGGAGTTGGCCCGTCTGGTCTCCGACTGGAGGGGCGCGGACCCCGACAATCTCGCAGTGGCCAACGGCGCTTCGGAGCTGATCAAGATCCTCGGCGATCAGTTCGCACGGCGTCTGACGATCCCGACGCCGTCGTTCAACGAGTACGAGGAGGTGGTCGATGCCGCGGGGCTGAACCGCTTCCCGCTTGAGCAGGAGACGTTCGAGCTGGATGTCGATGCATTCGCCGAGTCCGCAATTCGTTGGAGGTCCGATACCGCCGTCGTCGTCACGCCAAATAACCCCACTGCCGTGTCCACCTCACGTGAGGACATCCTGCACCTCGCGCGCCTGCTCGAATCTCACGACTGCCGCCTCATCGTCGATGAGTCGTTCATCGAGTTCTCGCGCGCAGGCGGCAGCGGAAGCGTTGAAGGCGACGTTGCGGCCTATCCCAACCTCGTGGTGATCAAGAGCATGAGCAAAGTGTTCGGGATCGCCGGCCTCCGTCTCGGCTACCTCCTCAGCGCGGACCGTGCGTTCGTCACGAGCGTGCGTCGCTCCCTGCCGATCTGGAACGTCAACGCGCTGGCCGAGGAGTTCCTGCGCGTCGTCGGCAGGTACCGCGGGGAGTTCGCCGAGAGCTGCGAGTTGACCCGAACGGCCTGCCGGGAGTTGTACACCGACCTGTCCGCACTTCCAGGGCTCGACTGCGTCGAGCCGGACGCGAACTTCGTGCTCGGCCGGATGACGGATCCCACCGCCACGGGCCCCGACTTCGCACGCCGCCTCTACGTCGAGCACAACATCCTGATCAAGGATTGCTCTGGAAAGAGCATGCCCGACGCGAACCGATACTTGCGCATCGCGTCGCGCACTGCGGCGGAGAATCGCGTCCTCGTCGAAGCGCTCGCGGCACTGCTGTAGGCGCCGGTGGTCGAATCACTGCCGGACGACGAGGCTACGACACTAGCCAACGCAGAGAGCGACGCTGAGAACGCCGCTCTCATGGAGCACCTTGAGCGAACGATCCCGCCGATGGACCTCGGGGCCGCCGAGCGACTGCTGCGCGAGGCAAGAGAGGTCTTCGAACAGCACGGCGTGGTCTTCTTCCTCCGCCAGGGCACATGCCTGGGCGCGGTGCGCGATCACGCGCTGATCGCATGGGACGACGACCTCGATCTCGGATCGATCATGGGGCTTCACGGTTTCACTGAGGACTTAATCGAGCCCACCGTAGAGACGCTCCGGGCGCACGGCTGTTACGTCGAGGTGCTCCACGACGGCCTCTACACCTCCGTGAAGATCATGAAGTACCGCATCAGGATAGATTGGCAGTGCTACCGAGTCGTGAAGGGGACGATCGCACACTACCCGGGAGTGCCGTTTCCCGTCGGCCTCTTCACCGAGCTAGCCGAGGTCGACTTCATCGGCGAGAAGTATCTCGTCCCAAGTCCGCCCGAGGATTACCTCCGCTTCAAGTACGGCCCTGATTGGGCCACCCCGAAGCAGGTCGGCTACGAGAAGGATGTCCTGGATAATATGCCGCAGGGGACCGTGCCCGGTCGTGCCGGGCGGCTACAACAGTTTCTTGCGGTTCACCTCTTCCCACGTCAGGCCGCGAGACTGCTCGTGCTCGACGGCGGCGGCAATCCCGTTCCCGGAGCAGAGGTGATCGTCGCGGGTTTGAACCGATCGCAGACCAATCGCAGGGGCGTCGCGAAATTCTATCTGCCGGGAGCGGACAACTACGCGCTGGCCGTTACCGCCGGTGGCCGCGAGGAAGTGCTCTACGAAGAGGCGCTGGCCCCTGGGCGGACGTACGTCTATCGACCGGATCCCGCCAGGCCAGCCGGGCGGTACTTCGTGCTCACCGAGGAGTAGCACGGGCGCGGGCGCCGCATCGTCGAGGCGCGCGTGCCCCGGCTCAGGCGGCTCGCCGGCTCCGAGTTGGAGGCCGCCGCCACCGTCGGCCTGGCCTGACCCCCCCACAAGGAACTCGAGATCGACGCCCTCAAGGAGATAGCGAAGCGAAACTTCTGAGCCCGTCGCGCCGGCGCGAGGCAGTCTGCATGTTGCAGGACCGCCTCGGACCGTCGGAACGGCACCGGCGCTGGCCGGCGCCGATCAGGCTACTGGTACATGATGAGGTCGGGCGCCTGGTCGAGGGCCTGGACCTGTTCCGGCGTCATCACCGGCGTGTCCTGGTTGAAGAACAGCTTCAGCGCCGGCCGCTCCGAGGGCTCCTGCAGCGCGTACCAGTCGTAGTGGCGCAGCTTGAGGCCAATGTTCCCGAAGCCGTCCATGTCGATCGACAGTTCGACTCCCTCCACGTCCACCACGTCGGCGCGGCTGCGCAGCATCTGCGCGGCGAACTGGTGCACCATCAGGACCTTGGGAGGAAGGTTCTCCTCCTCGACCAGTGTCGCCAGGTAGCGCTGCACCTGGTTGACCTCTTCTGCGTCAACCCCGCCGATGGCCAGACCCGGCCGCACGCCCAGGTGTTCGGTCGCGAACTCCGGATCGAGCGCCATGTGCACGAAGGGCTCGCGCAGGAACTCCTCCAGCAGCTGCACCTCCCTGAGGGGGTCGCTCCAGCCGATCTGCACGTCCAGGAAGAGGAGCATTTCGCGTTCGCGGGCGGCCTCCACGTACTCGGCGATCACCTCGTGGGAGAGGCGCGAGAGCCAGGTTCCATCCCTTGTTGGGTAGCGCTGCGCCACCCCGGTGATCAGGTGGAAGGCGGGAATCACCTCGCGCGGTCCGTTCAGGCGGTCGTAGCGCGCGGCCCAGTCGGCGATCTCCTTGGCGACCTCGCCAGGCTCGTCGAACCCGAGCACGCCCATGGCCGGGATCCCGGGGAATCCGTAGAACGAAACCACCTGCGCGTCCTCGAACACCGAGCGATCCGATGGCGGCTGCGGGAACGTCCAGGCCCGCTCCACGTTCGAGCTCACGATGTACCGGTGGCCGGGCGCCAAATGGGTGAGTCCCTGCGCGTGTGGGGGCAGTCCCTCGCCCCAGCCCCGCATCGAGAGCGGTCCGCCCTCCACGAACGACCAGACTGTCAGGCCCGGAACGGTGCCTCCCTCACCGCGCTCCCAGCCGACCCAGCCCAGCGCCCGGCCCGCGAAGGCGTCGCGCAGGGACAGCCGCGGACCGGTCCACTCGAGCCAGGTGTCACCGGCCTTGAGCATCACGTCGCAACGCGGAACCCCGTTGATGCCGCTGATCGGCACCGACGTGGACCAGTGCAGCGCCACCGAGGCCACCTCGATACGCGCCTCCTGTCCGTGGCAGAGGTAGGCGCGCTCGCCCGTCAGCCGCAGCGGCGCTTCGGTCTTCACCATATGCCCCAGGGTGTCGCCGCCTGGCAGCCGTACGTCGACCTCTGTCGGGAGGTCACACGAGATTTCGATCTCGAGGGGAGTGCTCAGGGCGCCTCCCGGCGCCAGGGCTGCCCCGTCCTGGCTGGCGTCGTGCAGGGCCGCCGCCGAGGCCTGGCAAACGCCCCACGAGGCCGCCGCCGGAGTCCCACTGGAAAGCCAGGCCGCCACTGCAACGAGGGCGGTAAGGAGCGCGACCAGTTTGATTGGCTGCATAGTCGGTACCCCGATGCCCTCCGCCACCACAAGGAACGCACCAAGGCAATATTAGCAAAGAGCCTAAGCATATGCCTAGTTGTTTACGAATCCTTCTCACAGCCTTGACCGTTCCTATCGGTCACTATCGCGCGAAGGTATCCACCACCAGCCAGGCCGCCACCAGCAGCAGGACCGTCGAGAGGGCCCGCAGGATGAGGGCGCCGCGCACTCGCAGCGCGAGCCGCGCCCCCACCTGCGCCCCCACCACTGCCCCGGCGGCGATCAAGCCCGCCTCGGCCAGGTCCGCCTCCAGTTGGAGACCGCCGGTCACGAGGTGCACGATCGTGGCCTCGAGCGCGATGAGGGCGTAGGCGAACTGGCTCGTGGCCGTGGCGATGTGCACGGGAAAGCGCAGGACGATCGTCATCAGCGGCACTTGCAGCACGCCCCCGCCCGCTCCCAACAGCCCCGAGACGAACCCCATCGCCCCCGCCATCGTGAACCCGTGCCAGAGCCGGAAGGTGTAGATGAAGTTCTGGCCGCTTCGGTCCCGGATGCGGCGCGAGACGGCCCCCCGTCCCGTGATCGGCTCCCTGATCCCCTGGAACTGCCGCCGGATGATCAGGTGCGTCCCGACCGCCGCCAGCGCCACGGCGAAGATTAGCGCGAACACCTGCCGGGGGATGATGCCCACGAGCAGCGCCCCGCCCAGCGCGCCGGGGATGGCGGCCAGCGCCCACCAGAGCCCGCTGCGGTAGTCGATGCGCTTCTGCCAGGCGTAGGCGATCGCGCCCGAGCTGGCGTTCGCGAACACGACCGAGAGCGACATCGCCGTCACGGTGGCCGGGTCGCGGTCGGGGTAGGCCACCAGCAGGATGGGAACCAGCAGGAACCCGCCTCCGGCCCCCACGATCGCGCCGAACACGCCCACGGCCAGCCCCAGCAGCACGAGGAGCGCCGCCTCTAGCACGTGCGCCTCTCCCTGGCGCGCGGCAGGACTGCGGCGCCGCCGGCGTGAATCACAGCCGAACGATACCCCCAGAGCCGCCGCCCGCCGGAACCTGGCCCGCCGGTGGACGCCGGTCCTTCACCCCACAGACCCCGCGTTGGCCGTTACAATCGGCACGGCAGTAAGAACAGCCGGGTACGGCCGGCGAGGGGGAGTCATGGCAGCACGAGTAGTGATCTCGGCCGACAGTCACACCGAGAGGTTCCTGGACCTCTCCGAGTACATCGAGCCCAGACACCGCCCAACGATGGAAGAGCTGAACCGGCGCGACGAGGAGCGGTTGCAGAAAATCCTCGCGAACATGCGCGCCCGCGGACAGGAGACCTCCTACTCCGGACGCAAGAACACGATGGAGGAGTTCCGCATCACGGTCGATCTCGGCGACCGCATGGAGGCCATCACGAGCGATGGCATCTGCGCCGAGGTCGTGATCGAGCGCGGCGGCTCGCGCTCGACCGACATCGACTTCGTGCGGGCCTGCAACAAGGCCTACTACCGCTGGTTCGCCGAGCACTTCGCCGGGGAGGCGTATCGCTTCATCGGCGTGGCCGCCATCACCATCGCCGACATCGACACCGCCCTGGCGGAGCTGCGCGAGGCCCACGACCTCGGGTTCCGCGCTCTCATCCTGCCCGGTTCCCACTACTGGTTCCCGGGCGCCCTGCCCTTCCACGACCGCAGCTACGACCCCCTCTGGGCGCTCGTGCAGGAGCTGCGGATACCCATCCTCTTCCACCCCGGCTTCGGCCGCGAAAATCCCATCCTTGAGGCCGATCCCGATGCCCAGGTCTTCAAGTACGGTTCCCTGACCACGCTGGAGCTCCGCGCCGCCCTCAAGCACTTCCTGCTTGGCGGCATCGCCGAGCGCTTCCCCACACTCAACTTCGGGTGGGTCGAGTCCGGCAGCCTCTGGGTGCCGGCCCTGCTCGATGAGTACGACGCGCTGGTGAAGCGCAGGCCCGGCGCACAGAGCCAGGAGCTGCTCCCCAGCGAGCTCTTCCGGCGTCAGGGCTTCTGCGCCGGGCCGCTCACCAAGTCGGAGGTGGACGCCCGCCACCGTCTCGGCGTCGACAACCTCATGTTCGGCACCGACTATCCGCACCCCGAGGGCACCTACCCGAACACGCAGTCGATGATCGACGACATGTTCGCCGATGTGAACGACGAGGAGACCCACAAGATCCTCGCGAGCAACGCCGCCCGCGTGTTCAACCTCGATATCGAACGGCTCGCGTTCCAGCCCGCCTCGGTCGGCTAGAAGCCAGCCGCCAGCAAGCGAAGAAGCCCCGGCCGGTCGAACCCGGCCGGGGCTTTCGCGTGTACCGACTACGCTCTCAGGAGCGCCCGCGCGCGTAGGGGCTGATCGCCTCGTTGATGGCGTCGGCGAAGAGGTTCAGGCAGAGCAGCAGGAAGGCGAGGATGGCGCCCGGGAAGACGGGATACCACCATGCGTGTTGGAGGTACGGCCTGCTGGCGTTCACCAGCCCGCCCAGGGAGGGAGTGTCGGCCTCGATGCCGAGCCCAAAGTAGCCCAGGGCGGCCACGACCAGCACGCCGCCCGCGATCGCCAGTGCGACCTGCACGAGCAGGGGGGGGAGGGCGTTGAGCACGATGTGCCGGAAGATGACCCGGGTTGTGCTGGCCCCGAGTACCTGCGCCGCCAGCACGTAGTCCTTGTTCCGCTCGCCCAGCATCTGGGCTCGCGAGAGGCGGGTGAACCCCGGGAAGACGAACACGGCAATGGCGATGCCGATGTTCTCCAGCCCCTCGCCGAGGACGGTGAGAGTGGCGAACGCGATGAGCAGGCCGGGGAAGGCCAGCAGGGCATCGACCAGCCGCATCACCGCCGCATCGGCCCACCCCCGCACGTACCCCACCGTGAATCCCGTCGTGGTGCCGATGACGGCGCCGGTCATCACCGCCAGGAAGCTCAGGACGAGCGCGGTCTTCAGCCCGTGGAGATTGCGCGCGAAGAGATCGCGCCGCAGCTCGTCGGTGCCAAAGGGGTGATTCCAGGAGGGCGACAGCAGCCGCGCGGAGGCGTCCTGGGCTATCGGGTCGTGCCAGGCGATGAGCGGAGCCGCCACGGCAGCCACGATGATGATGAGCAGCCCTCCCACCGCGATGGCCCCCTGCGGGTTGCGGAGCAGGCGAAGCAGGGTGCTGGCCCACATCGATCGACCGGCGCGCGCCCCAGGCGCCATGACCTCTTCCTGGCTGGTAGCGGCAATGCTCATCGGATGCGCACCCGTGGGTCGACAAAGCCGTAGATGATGTCCGCCAGCAGGTTCACGGTCACGAAGATGACGACGAGTACGACCAGCATGGTCTGCACCACGAGGTAGTCCAGGCGCTGGATCGCTTCAACCAGGATACGGCCGAGACCGGGCCGGGTGAAGACCGCTTCGATGATCACGACCCCGGTCAGCACTTCACCCACCTGCAGCGCCATGATCGTGATGACGGGAATGAGCGAGTTGCGGAGCGCGTGGCGCACGATCACGGTGCGCTCGCCCAGTCCCTTCGACCTCGCGGTGCGAACGAAGTCCTGGCCGACCACGTCCGTGATCGTCGTGCGCGTGTAGCGCGCGAGCACCGCGCTGATGGGCATCGCCAGCGCTATCACGGGCAGGGCGAGGTGGTAAAGCGAGTCCACCGGCTCGTCCAGGAACGAAACACGCCCGTGTGAGGGGAACCAGCCAAGCTCGGCCGCGAATATCCAGAGCAGGATGATGCCGCTCACGAAGCTGGGCACGCCCACCGAAACCATGGTGTAGCCCGACAGGAGCCAGTCCCACCCGCTTCTCGGCTTCACCCCTCCAAGGATGCCGAGGGGAATCCCGATCAGGATGGCGAAGACGTAGGCCGCGATGCCGAGCTCCAGCGTGGGCGGGATGTTGATGGAAAACAGGCGCGTGACGCTCAAGCCGCTTGCGAAGGAGTACCCCAGGTCACCCGTGACGAGATCGCCAAGCCAGCGGATGTACTGTTCTGGCCAGCTGTCGTGCAAGCCGAGCTGCTCGCGGATCGCGTAGAGGTCCTCCGCCGTGGCTTCCTCGCCCGCGATGACGAGCGCGGGATCGCCCGGAATGATCCGCAGAACCAGGAAGGCGATCACCGTCCCCAGGAACAGCACGGGAATCGTCTGCACGATTCGGTTCAAGATGAACGGAGCCATATTCCTCGCCCTCGGGCCCCGAACCCGGGAGCCCCCTCAGCGCGCATTCGAGGCATGAGGATACACCGACCGCCGCGCCTCTTGGCCACCCGCCGGCGATGAGCGGGGAAGCGACACACAACACCGCTACACCGCCCGCATGGCGGAAGGGTATAGTACCGGCCCAACGTACGAGGCTGCCGAGCAGGGTTCGAAGGAGGCCCACGACCCGAGCCGGCGGCAGAAACGATACTGAAGCCCCTGGAGGTTCAGAATGACTTCGACTTGGAAGAGGCCCATTTCACGCCGGCAGATGCTCGCCGGCTCAGGAGTCGCGCTCGGCGCGGGCGTCACGGCCGCCCTGGTCGGCTGTGGCGACGACGATGACGACGACGCACCTGCACCCGCAGCGACAACTGCCGCCGCCACCGAGGAGGCCGCCGAGGCTACGGAGGCGGCAACCGAGGCTGCCACGGCTGAGGCGACCGAGGCGGCGACCGCCGCCGCTACGGCGAGGGCGACTGCCGCCGCCACGGAGGAGGCCACCGCCGCTCCCACGGAGGCGCCGCAAACAGGCCCGAAGCAAGGCGGCGTTCTTCGCCTTGCCACGCAGGGAGACCTGCTCCTCAGTCAGGGAGCGCCGTTCACCCGCGCGCAGGGCATCCCCACCCTCGTCTTCGAGACCCTCATCCAATACGAAGACTCACCCTCGCCATCCTTGGTGCTCGCCGAGACGTACGACGTGTCCCCCGACTTCAATGAGGTCACGATCAGGCTCAAGGAGAACGCCGTCTTCCACGATGGCTCGCCGGTGACGCCCGAGGATGTCTTCTTCGGAATCGACGCCATCGTCAACCCCGAGCAGTACGGCTTCAGCTTCAGGGGCCAGTTGAAGGCGTTCGCGTCTCGCGTCGTGGAGATGAACACGATCGATGAGCGCACCATGGTGTTCAAGTTCGACGCGACCCTCACGAATATCAATGACTTCTTCGCCCAGTTCCCCGTTACCAAGAAGTCAACCTACGCCGAGCTTCAGAGCGGCGAGAACATCCAGGGCACGGGCCCATACAAGATGAGCTCCTGGACCCCGGGTGTCGGCTACGAGCTTGAGCCGAGCACCAACTGGCACGACGACCGCGGCCCTTACCTCGATGGGATCAGGGTCATCCAGTTCGCCGATGCCGAAGCGGTAGGCCTGGCCTACGACGCTGATGACATCGACATCGCAGGGGGGGTCAGCCCGCTCTTCGCCAAGGCGCACGAGGATCAGGTGGAGATCGCCGCAAAGTGGGGGATCATCTACGTCGGCCTCAACGTCACCAATCCCTTTTTCGAGGACAAGCGGGTGCGGCAGGCGTTGTTCTTCGCGATCGATCGCGAGCGCATCATCAACGAGTTGCTGGAAGGGCTCGTTGAGCTCACCACGCAGCCCTGGGATCCGGGCAGCCCCGCCTTCGATCCTTCCCTCGAGCAGCCCTTCTACGAACCCGAGCGGTCGAGGGCGCTCCTCGCAGAGGCCGGCTTCAGCCAGACCGAACCCATCACCTTCGACCACTACGCGAACCACCCCACGGTGGGCGCCCAGCTCGCGTCGCTCGTCAAGGACAACTTCGCCGACGTGGGGGTCGAGATCGAGCTGGTTGGTCATCAGATCCCCGACATGAACAAGAAGCTCTTCGAGCGTGACTTCGACGCGGGGTGGTTCCTGCTCACCGGCTTCTCCCCCTTCTCACCGGTCACGGTGATCACGCAGCCGCTTCCCTTCCAGGACAACAACCCCAGCAAGTACACGAACCCTATTTTCCTGGACATCAGGGAGAAGCTGCGCACCCTCGACCCGTTCTCGGAAGAGGCGAAGGTGCAGTACGACCGCTTCAACGTGCTCTTCCACGACGACCCCTGGCTGCTTCCATGTGCCCCCACCCGCGGCCTCAGCGTCGTGAAGCCGAGGGTGCAGGACTACAGGAACTACATCTCGCCGCTGACCTACCTCGGCCACATCTGGCTCGACGAAGACGCCTAGGGCTCCAGAGCCCGCCATCCGACCAGTTACGCCGCCGCCGGGGACCACTCCAGCGGCGGCGTCTCTGACAGCCACGACATGTCGTCCGGCGCGTCTGCTACGCGTCCGAAGGGGGAACCATGCCTGACGCCGCCGAGTTCGCGGGCCATGCCATCCTTGAGGCCACCGAGTATGCCGGGCCGTGGCCGGACCGGCCCGACCCCACCGGCCTCCCCAACGTCGTCTATGTCGTCCTCGACGACGTCGGCTTCGCCCAGTTCGGCTCCTACGGCTCCAGCATCGACACGCCCAACATGGACCGGCTCGCCGCGAACGGCCTGCGCTACACCAACTACCACACGACCACCCTCTGCTCGCCCTCGCGCGCCTGCCTCCTGACCGGACGCAACCACCACACCGTGGGCATGCGCTCGGTCTCCAACTGGGCGCGCGCCTACCCCAACGGCAGGGGCGCCATCTCCGACCGGGCGGCCACGATCGCGCAGCTCCTCAGGAGCCAGGGCCTCTCCACGTTCGCGGTGGGCAAATGGCACCTCGCCCCCATGTCCGAGACATCGGCGGCGGGCCCCTACGACCACTGGCCCCTGCAGAAGGGATTCAACCGCTACTACGGCTTCCTCGATGCCCTCAGCGACCAGTTCGCCCCCGAGCTCACCTACGACAACCACCGCATCCCCACGCCCCAGCGCCCCGGCTACCACGTGAGCGAGGACATCGTCGATCACGCCATCGGGTTCGTCCGCGACCAGCAGGCGATCTACGACGACAAGCCCTTCTTCCTCTACGTCGCCTTCGGGGCCTGCCACGACCCCCACCAGGCCCCGCCGGAGTACCTCGAGAAGTACCGGGGCCGCTTCGACCAGGGCTACGACGTGGCTCGGGCGGAGTGGTTCGAGCGCCAGAAGGCGACGGGCATCGTGCCCGAGGACACGGTCCTGCCGCCGAGCAACCCCGGCGTCCCCGCCTGGGAGAGCCTCACTCCCGACCAGCAGCTCGTCGCGAGCCGCCTGCAGGAGGCCTTCGCCGCCATGCTGGACCACACGGACGTCCAGATCGGGCGGCTCGTCGACTACCTCGAGCAGACGGGCCAGCTCGACAACACCCTCATCGTGCTGACCTCGGACAACGGCGCCAGCGACGCCGGCGGCCCGCTCGGGACGGTCAACTGGCTGCGGCGCACGAACGGCCTCGAGACCGAAAGCTTCAACCTCGAGAACGTGGACGAGATCGGCGGTCCCCGCTCGCACACCAACTACCCGTCCGGCTGGGCGCAGGCCGGGAACACGCCCCTGCGCTGGTACAAGCAGACCCTCCACGCCGGCGGCATTCGCGCCCCCCTCGTCTTCCACTGGCCCGAGCGCATCAGGGAGGGCGGCCTGCGCCACCAGTTCCACCACGTCACCGACGTGACCCCCACGGTGCTTGACCTGCTCGGCATGGAGGCCCCGGCCGTGTTCGAGGGCGTGCCCCAGCTTCCCGTAGCCGGTGAGAGCATGGCCTACACCTTCGAGGACGCCGACGCGCCCACGCGCAAGGTCACCCAGCACTTCGAGATGAACGGTCACCGCTCCGTCTGGCACCGCGGCTGGAAGGCCGTGACCTACCACGCCCCCGGCGATGACTTCCAGTCCGAGCCCTGGGAGCTCTACCACCTCGACGAGGACTACTCCGAGAGCTACGACCTCGCCCAGGAGGAGCCCGAACGGCTCCGCCAGCTCATCGACCGCTGGTGGGCGGAGGCGGGGCAGCATGGCGTTCTTCCACTCGAGCAGGGCGGGGCCGCCTCCGCCGTTGGCAACGTGCCTCCCGGCAGCCCCCAGGACCGCACCACCTACCGTTACGCGCAGGGCATGGCGCATGTCCCCACCGTGTCCGCGGCAGACATTCGCAACCGCTCCCACCGGATACGCGCCTCCGTCGTCCGCGAGGGCTCCGGCGAGGGCGTCATCCTCGCCCACGGCGGCTACGCCGGCGGATACGCCCTCTACGTGCAGGACAACCGCCTCGTCTACGAACATAACTGCGCCGGCGACCGCACCCGCATCGTCGGCAGCGGCGAGTTGCCGGCCGGCCGCAGCGATGTCGAGTTCTCCTTCACGAAGACCGGCGACAACCGCGGCGCCGGCGTCCTGACCGTGGACGGCCGCGAGACCGCGCGTGGCGAGATCCCGCGCATGCTCGGCGGCCTCTTCACGATCGAGGGACTCGACGTTGGCGAGGACAGCGGCACGCCCGTAAGCGACCAGTACGAAGCGCCCTTCCCCTTCATCGGGGCGATCGAATCCGTTGTCATCGAGGTCGACGAAGACCAGTTGCTCGACGCCGCCCAGCTCGCCCAGGCCGAGGAGGAGCAGCAGTAAACGGCCACGAGACGCGCCAAATGACTTGACGACTTCGGTCTCCCCTCACCCGGCACTAGAATCGCGGGACAGCCCCACGAGGCATCCGGAGGCGTCCCCATGACCGCACCAGCGCAGCCCGCCGCCGTCCACCAGCGACTCGGACGCGGTATGACGAGGAAGATCGTTCGGGGAGCGGCCCTCCTGCTCCCCCTCATGGTCACGTTCTGGCTGATCCAGTTCGCCGTTCAGACCATGGATGGCCTGCTCCAGCCGATCATCTCGACCATCGCGGGCAAGGAGATCCCGGGATTGAGCTTCGCGATCATCATCGTGGCGCTCTTCCTCGTCGGCGCCCTCAGCTCGAGCTTCCTCTTCCGCACCCCCGGCATTCTCCTCGAGCGCGGGATCATGGCGATTCCCGGCGTCGGCTCGATCTACAGCACCACCAAGAAGCTCCTCCCCGGCTCGGACCGCAGCGCCACGACCACGACCACGACAGGCTTCGATACCGTTGTGCGTGTCGAGTACCCACGGGAGGGTGTGTGGTCGATGGGCTTCCTCATGAGCATGATCGACGACGCCGGCGGGACGAGGTTCGGCGTTGTCTACATGCCCTCGACGCCCATGCCCCAGTCCGGCTGGCTCGTCCAGCTCCCCCTGGACGAGATCCAGGTGATGGACTGGAGCTCGGCCCAGGCGATGCAGTACATCGTCACCGCCGGCGTCACCTGCCCCGACGCGATGGAGATGCGCGCAATCGAAGCCCCCGCATGAAGATGGCCGCCCACGTCCTCGTCTTCATCGTGGCGGGCCTCGTCTTCTTCCTCGGCCTGGGGATTGGCCTCTCGCAGAACCCGGCCATCGGCACCCTCCTCTGGATCGTCGCCGCGGCCATCGCCGTCCTCAACGGCATCTGGATGTCCCGGTCGCGGCGCTAGCGCCCCTTCCGCCCCTCCCGTTCCTGTACCATCCCCTCGCCGCCGCTCCCTTGCGGCGAGGAGGACCCACATGGCAGACGAGATGCGCATCCAGGTCATGAGCGGCGGTCCCTACGTCGTCTCCGGCGGCGTCCCCCTCAAGGAGATCGCCCCCGTCCAGACGCTCAACGGCGAGAACGTCGATTGGCACGTCCTCCGCGAAATGGACGAATCGCGCGACATGTACGCCCTCTGTCGCTGCGGCCGCTCCAACGACAAGCCCTACTGCGACGGCTCACACGCCAGCGAACCCTGGCCCGAGGCGGAGACCGCCGACCGCCGCCCCATGACCGACCGCGCCAACCGTATCGAGGGCGCCGCCGGTGTGATGCTCGACGATGAGTCCGTCTGCATCGGCGCGGGCTTCTGCGGCACCCGCACCACCAACGCCTGGGAGCTGATCGGTGAGGAGGGCGACGAGGCCCGCGAGCGCGTCACCGCCATGGTCGGCCGCTGCCCCACCGGTCGCCTCGCCATCATCCCCGCCGGCAGCGATGAGATGGTCGAGCCCGACCTCGGCTCCGAGATCGCCGTCGTCGCCGGCGGCCCGCTCTGGGTGCGTGGCGGCGTCAGCGTCGAGAGCGCCGACGGCGCCCCCTGGGCGGTCCAGAACCGCCGCACCCTCTGCCGCTGCGGCGCCTCCAACAACAAGCCCTTCTGCGACGGCGCCCACAGCGACCTGCACTTCGACGAGCGCTAGCCGGGGGCGTCCACCTCGCTCAGCGAATGCACGGACTCGAACACCGTGCCTGCCGCTCGGTGGAACCGCCCGTCCGCGGTCCACAGCTCGCAGCCAAGAGACTCCGCCAACGCCAGGTAGTGGCTGTCGTAGACGGCTCCCTGGCCAAGTTCGCTCGCCAGTTCAAGCGCCCGGGTGTGCAGGTGCGGCGGGTCGTGCAGTTCGAGCGGCGAAGTCAGCAGGCGCTCAACGAGCAGAACGGCTTGCCCTTGCTCCATGTCACCGCTCACGACTCGGCGGTGCAGGGTGTTGGCCACCTCTGGTGGCAGCAAGTGCGGCGCCGCGAGCCGTCTGCCCTCACGGTTCCACGACTCCAGAAGGACACGGGCCTTGTCGGAGTCGTCCTCGTTCACCAGCCACTTGACCGCCAGGCTCGCGTCAACGACCACGAAGCCACTCACGTGACGTCCCTGAGTTCAGCCTCCCTGATCTCCCGAGCCTCCCTAAGCAGGTCCACCGAGTTCCCGGGCAGAACCCGGTCTCCGAAGACCTCTTTGCGGACTTGCGCAAAGTACTCCGAGTATGAGAACCGCGGGGACTCATCAGCCACGCCCGCCGCCTCGTCCTCGTCCAGTTCCTTCTCGATGGCGCTCTGGCAGTACTGGCGCATGCTGATGCCCTTCAGTGCAGCCACCGCCTTCAGGCGACGCTGAAGGGGCGCGTCCAGATCGAGCGTGAGCCGTTTCTTCCCGGGTTCCATCGCCGTGCCCCCTGCGAGCGCGAGCTCCTCGATGACTTTTGCTGAAATACAGAAATACGTCAAGGGCAGTGGCGGGGAGCCCGAACCATCGATGACCGACCGGCCGAGAGAGGCGGGTGCTAGCCCAGCAGCCGCTTCATCGTCGCGCCGATCTCCGCCGGCGAGTCGGAGACGACCGCCCCCGCCTCGCGCAGGGCCGCCTTCTTATTCTCCGCCTTTCCGTCCTCGCCCGAGATGATCGCGCCGGCGTGACCCATGCGCCGCCCCGGAGGCGCCGTGGCCCCCGCGATGAACGCCACCACCGGCTTGCGCACGTGCTCCTTGATGTACGCCGCCGCGTCCTGCTCGGCGCTCCCGCCGATCTCACCCACCATCACGATCGCGTCCGTGTCCGGGTCCTCGTTCAGCATGCGGATCGCCTCGCGTTGCGGCGTCCCGATGATCGGGTCCCCCCCCACGCCGATGCAGGTGCTCTGCCCGAGCTCCTGCGCCGTCAGCTGCGCCACCACCTCGTAGACGAGCGTGCCCGAGCGGCTCACCACGCCCACACGCCCCGACAGGAACACGTCGCCCGGCATGATGCCCGCGCGCGTCTGCGTGCCCGGTGTGATCACGCCCGGGCAGTTCGGCCCGATCAGCATCGTCGGGCCCTCCTTCAGCGCCTGCTTCACGCGCACCATGTCCATCACGGGGATGCCCTCGGTGATGCACACCGCCAGCGGTACGGCCGAGGCCGCCGCCTCCAGGATCGCGTCCGCCGCGAACGGCGCCGGCACGAAGAGGATGCTCACGTTCGCGCCCGTCTCCCGCACCGCCGCGTCCACCGTCGGGAAGATGGGAACGCCGTCCTGCTCTTCGCCGCCGCGCCGTGGATGCACCGCCGCCACCACGCTCGTCCCGTAGGCAATCGAGCGGCGCATGTGGTTCGCGCCCTCCGTGCCGATCCCCTGAACCATCAACCGCGTGTTCTCGTCGAGAAGGACGCTCATCGAAGCTCCCGCGCGCGCCGCGCCGCCAGATATGTCCGCGATTTCGCGGGCCTCCGCATTCTAGCCATGCCTCCCGATGGCGCTAGCGGAGAGCGTGCTCCGCCCCACGGCCTTACACTTGCCCGCGGCCACTCGCCCGCCGCTACAGGCCCCGGAGGCTCCCTATGGCCATGGCTCTCGACGACATCACCGTCCTCGACCTCTCCCGTCTCGCGCCCGGCCCCTACTGCTCGATGCTGCTCGCCGACTTCGGCGCCGACGTCACCCTCGTCGAGGCCGTGCCCGGCGTGAACGCCAAGCTTGGCTCCGGCCGCGCCGCCGACCCCGAGGCCGCGAAGCGCGCCGCCGCCTACAACGCCCTCGGCCGCGGCAAGCGCTCCATCGCCCTCAACCTGAAGAACGAGGCCGCCCGCGAAGTCTTCTACGAACTCGTCAGGGGCGCCGACGTCGTCCTCGAGGGCTTCCGCCCGGGCGTCGTGAACCGCCTCGGGGTCGACTACGAGACCGTCTCCGGCATCAACCCCCGCATCGTCTACTGCTCCCTCTCCGGCTTCGGCCAGACCGGCCCCTACAGCAACCTCGTCGGTCACGACATCAACTACATCTCGATCGGCGGCGCGCTCGGCGTCATCGGTCGCCCCGGAACCGCCCCCGCCATCCCCGTGAACCTGCTCGCCGACTTCGCCGGCGGCGGGCTCATGGCCGCCTTCGCCATCTGCGCCGCCCTGCTCGGCCGCGAGCACACGGGCCGCGGCCAGGCCGTCGATATCGCCATGAGCGACGGCGTTCTCTCCCTCATGACGCACGCCATGACCGGCTTCTTCTCGACCGGCCAGCCCCTCCGCCCCGGCGAGGGTTTCCTTACCGGCGCCCGCCCCTGGTACGACACCTACCGCTGCAGCGATGGCCGCTGGTTCTCCATCGGCAGCATCGAACCCCACTTCTACGACGCGCTCTGTCGCACCCTCGGCGCCGAGGAGTTCCTTGGGAGGCAGCACGACCAAGTCGCCTGGCCGGCCATGCGCGAGCGCTTCGAGGCCGTCTTCGCCACGAAGACCGCCGATGAGTGGATGGCGATCATGTCCGAGCACGACATCTGCGCCGCCCCCGTCCTCGAGCAGGAGAACATCGTCACCGACCCCCACAATCTCGCCCGCGACATGGTCGTCACGGTCGAGACGCCCGCGGGGCCGGTCCAGCAGGTCGGTGTCGGCCCCAAGCTCAGCGAGACCCCCGGTCGCGTCCGCGCGGGCGCGCCCCTCAACGGCGAGCACACCGACGAGGTCCTCGCCGCCATCGGCTACGACGCCGAACGCATCGCCGCCCTCCGTGCCGAGGGCGCCGTCGGCTAGCGCCCGGCGCCCCGCGAGGCGCGGACCCCGAAAGGAGCACCCATGGAGTACCGCGTCGTCGCCACCGACATCGAGTTCGCCGAGGGACCCCTCGAGCTGCCCGACGGCGACATCCTCTTCACCGAGATCCGCGCCGGCACGCTCACCCGCGTCTCCCCCGACGGCTCCCGCCGCGAGACCTTCGCCACCACCGGGGGCGGTCCCAACGGCGCCGCTCTCGGCCCCGACGGGGCCATCTACGTCGCCCAGAACGGCGGCTTTCAGTGGTCCGAGAGCCGCACCTCCAGCGGCCAGCGCATCATCACGCCCGGCCCCCGCCCCGACGACTACATCGGCGGCCAGATCCAGCGCGTCAGCGCCGACGGCGCCGAGGTCACGATCATCTACCGCGAGTGCGAGGGCGAACCCCTGAAGGGTCCCAACGACCTCGTCTTCGACCGTGAGGGCAACTTCTACTTCACCGACCACGGCAAGCGCTACGGCCGCGCCCGGGACATCACGGGCGTGTTCTACGCCTCCCCCAGGGGCGACTTCATCCGCGAGATCATCTTCCCCCTCGAAGCTCCCAACGGCATCGGTCTCAGCCCGGACGAGCGCACCCTCTACGTCGCCGAGACCCCCACGGGACGCCTCTGGGCCTTCGACATCACGGCCCCGGGCGAGATAGGCGACCGCCACGTCGTCGCCACCGTCCCCGGCGCCCCGCCCCACAGCTTCGCCATGTGCGACTCCATGTGCGTCGACGGTGACGGCAACGTCATCGTGGCGACCATCATCAACGGCGGCATCACCTCCATCTCGCCCGACGGCGCCACCGTCCAGCACTATCCCCTCCCCGACCGCATCACCACCAACGCCTGTTTCGCCGGCCCCGACCTGCGCACGCTCTACGTCACCCTGGGCTCGACGGGTCAGCTCATCGCCTTCGATGACTGGCCCGTGGCCGGGCACAGGCTCAATTTCCAGGCCGGGGGCTAGCGAGCGTGTTGGCCGCCGCCGGCGTTACCCTCGGCGTCTGCGCCATCGGCATCGCCCTGCTGCGGCTCACCGTCGCCGCTCCCCAGCACTGTCCCGAGATCACGCCCGCATCGCTGGCAGCCTCCGCCTCCGCCTCCGCCGGCTGGATCGAGGTCGCCCAGTACCCCGACGGCCGCTACGTCTACGAGTACGACGCCACCGATGACTCCCTCCCCGACGACTACAACGTCGTCCGTCATGCGGGCGTCACTATGTCGCTCTACCAGGCGGCCGCCCTCGGCGACCTTTTGCGCCTGCACGCCGCCGACCGCGGCATGGCCTGGATGCGCGGGAACCTCATCCACGGCGAAGACTGGGTCGCCCTCGAGAACCCCGATACCGGCCGTGTGAAGCTCGGGGCCAGCTCGCTCATGCTCGCCGGCCTCACCCAGCGCCGCCTCGCCACCGGCGATGAGAGCTACGACATGCTCATGCGCCAGCTGGCCCGATTCCTCGCCGTCATGCAGCTCCCCGATGGCGCGATGCTCAACTACTGGGACCCCGCCACGGGCGCGCCCGACCCCTCGGTCCGCTCGCGTTACGCCACGGGCGAGGCGCTCTGGGCGCTCGCCCAGATGCATCGCCACTTCCCCGACGACGGCTGGGACGAGCCCTCTTGGCGGATCGCCGACTACCTCGCCCTCCACCGCGACGAGGTCGAGGGCCTCAGCTTCCCGCCCTGGCCCGACCAGTGGGCCGCCTACAGTCTCGCCGAGATGGGCGACTGGCCCCTGAAGGAGCACCACATCGAGTACGCCCGCGCCCTCTCCCAGCGCTTCGGCTTCCTCATCCGGGTCGAGGCCCAGCGCACCGGCGAACTCGTCAACGAGCCCTTCCACGGTCGGCTCACCCGCGCCGCGGGGCTGGGAACATGGGTCGAAGGGCTCACCTCCCTCTGGCGCCTCTCCCGCACCGACAAACGCCTCGTCTCCCTCGAACCGAAGCTCGCCGAACGCGCCATCTGCGGCGCCGCTATCCTCGCCTCCCGCCAGATCACCTTCAGGGAAAGCGCTGCCTGGCCCAGCCCGGACCTGGCCGCCGGCGCCTGGTTCCGCGACGGCATCACCCGCATGGACGACCAGCAGCACGCCCTCTCCGGCCTCGCCCTCACGCAGCGTATCCTCAGCCTCCAGGAGGAAGCGCAGTGAGCGGACTCGGCATCACGCTCCTCCTCATCTTCGCCTCCGTGAACCCGCCCGCGGTCCTCGCCACCTGGAACGGCGCCGGCCACGGCCGCCTCCCGCCGAAGATGGCCGCCATCGCCTTCCTCGCCGCCGCCGCCCTTCTCCTGGCCGCCACCTTCGGCGCCGGGGCCTTCCTCGACGCTATCCAGGTCGAGCCCGAGACCTTCCGTATCTCCGCCGGCATCGTCATGGTTGTCACGGGCGCCGGCTTCGTCCTCTTCGGGCCCTTCTCCTTCCCCGTCGAACCCGGCTGGAAGAGCGCCCTCTTCCCCCTCGCCTTCCCCCTGCTCGCCGGCCCCGCCGCCCTCTCCGCCGTCCTTACCCGTTCCGCCGACAAGGGCGAGGCCCAGACGGTCATTGCCGCCCTCGCCGTCACGGCCGCCGTGGCGGGGGGCGTCTGGGCGGTCTCGGGCCGAACCTCACCGATCCCCGGCTTCCTTGCGCGCCTCATCGGTGCCGTCCTCATCTATCGGGCCGTGGGCCTCATCATCGACGGGATTCGCGCCGTCTAGCGCAGAGAAGGGAGACCACCGTGCCCGACCTCGACCCGGACGCCCTCCAGCGCGCGCTCGACGACATCGAGCTCCGCAACCTCTACTTCCGCTACGCCCGCGGCGTCGACCGGCTGGACCCGGAGCTTCTGCGCTCCTGCTTCCACGAGGACGCGCACATCACCACCCGCAACCGGGAGGTCCGCGACGACTTCGTCAGGAACGTGATGGTCGGGCTCTCCCGCTTCAAGATGACCCAGCACGTCACCACCAACGTCTGGGTCGAGATCGAGGGCGACACGGCCCGGGGCGAGGCCTATGCCCAGGCCAACCACCGCGCCCCCGGCGAAAACGGCGAGCCCGATACCGACTACCGCTGGGGTGGCCGCTACGTCGACCGCTTCGAGCGCCGCGGCGGGGTCTGGAAGTTCTCCGACCGGGTCGTCATCCACGACATGGACCGCGTCGTGCGCGTCGACGAGGTCTGGGATCCGCCCGGCCTCGGCTTTACCGAGGGCTCCCACTCGACCGACGACATCGTCTACAGGGACTAAGGAGTAGCGCCGTGACCTTCGATGACATCACCAGCCCTTACGACATCCCCTCCGGTGGCATCTTTCACTTCGCCATGGCCGTCCCCGACCTGCCCGCCGCCATGGACCTGCTCGGTCCTGCCCTCAACGTCGACTGGACCTCCGTCTGGTCGATGCAGCGGGAGATGGACACCCCCGCGGGTCACACCAGCAGCGGGATGCAGGCCGTCTACTCCCGCCAGGGCCCGCCCTACGTCGAGTTGGTGACCGGTGATGCGGGCGGCTTCTTCGCCGCCGGCGACGGACCCCGCCTGCACCACGTCGGCTACATCGTCGACGACGTTCGCGCCGAGGCCGAGCGCCTCCAGGCCCTCGGGATGACCATCTGGAGCATCGGTCCCGGCGATCCACCCGGCTCCGCCTTCGTCACGAACGATGTGGGCATGACCTTCGAGGTGATGGGGCAGGGCATCCGCGACACCCTCGACGAGTGGTTCGCCAGGCCCTCGGACTAGCCCCCACCGTCAGCCGCTACCCCGCCCGTCGCGTAGCATCCCTCGGCGATGCCCCGCCGCATCCTCATCAGTAACGACGACGGCTACGAGTCGCCCGGGCTGTGGACGCTGGCGCGCGCCTGCAAGTCCCTCGGCTGCGAGGTCACGGTTGTCGCCCCGGAGAAGAACCAGAGCGCCGTCGGCGGCAGCCTCACCCTCCGCCAGGAGCTCAACTGGACCCGCATCAAGGACCCGCCCGTCGCCGGCGTCGACGCCTGGCGCGTCAACGGCTCCCCCGCCTCGGCCGTCATCGTCGGGCTCAACGGGGTGCTCGAGGAGCCCCCCGATCTGCTCGTCGCGGGCATTAACCAGGGCGCCAACATGGGCAACGATCTGACCGCCAGCGGAACCGTCGGCGCCGCCCTGCAGAGTCACTTCCGCGGGATCACCTCGCTCGCCATCTCCTACGCGATGGCGCCGCGCACGGAGGTCGACTGGGACGCCGCCGAGCGTGTCGCCGCCATCTTCTGCCGCGAGGAGATCGAGGGCCGCCTGCCCAAGTCGATCTTCCTCAACGTCAACATCCCTCTTGTCCCCTTCGAGGAGATCAAGGGCATCCTCGTCACGCGCGTCGCCCGGCGCGGCTACTTCCATCTCGAGGTCCAGGGCGAGTCGAGCGGCATCCTCACCCGCGGGCCCTTCGAGCCCACCTCCCTCGACCCGCCCCCCGGCACCGACATCTGGGCCGTCATCAACAAGTACGTCAGCGTCAGTCCGCTCCAGGCCAACTTCACCGATCACCACGTCATCGACGCCCTCGGCGAGCGCTTCAACGCCGCCTGGGGCGAATAGCGGACGAACCCCGCGAGCGTTCGCTACACTCGAAGCTGACCGCGTCCGGAGGACAGCCCATGTCTGGTCACTCGAAATGGTCGACCATCAAGCGGAAGAAGGAAGCTGCCGACAGCAAGCGCGGCGCCCTTTTCACCAAGATTGCCAAGGAGATCCAGCTCGCCGCCAAGGCCGGTGGCCCCGATCCCGACGTCAACTTCAAGTTGCGCCTCGTCATCCAGCGGGCGAGGGCCTCCAACATGCCCAACGACAGCATCAGCCGCGCCATTGCCAAGGCCACCGGCGGCGGCGATAGCGATCAGCTCATCGAGGTCACCTACGAAGGCTTCGGCCCCGGCGGCGCCGCCATCCTCGTCAACGCCGTCACTGACAACCGCAACCGCACCGTCGCCGCCATTCGCCACGAGTTCACCCGCGCCGGCGGCAGCCTCGGCGAGAACGGCTCCGTCGCCTGGCAGTTCGAATCCAGGGGCGCCCTCTCCGTCTCCCTCGAAGGGCAGGACGAAGACGAGATCGCCCTCGCCGCCATCGAGGCCGGCGCCGAGGATGTCGAGACCGTTGAGGGCTCGGTCGAGATCCAGACCGCTTCCGGCGACCTCGAGACCGCGCGCCAGGCGCTTACGGAGGCGGGCTATACCGTCGACCACGCCGACCTCTCGATGGTGCCTACCGTCACGGTCGCGCTTGAGAAGGGCGCTGCCGCCCAGACCCTCCGCCTCCTCGACGGCCTCGAGGAGCTCGAGGACGTCCAGCGCGTCTACTCCAACGCCGACTTCGACGAGGAGCTCCTCGCCCAGTACGCCGGCTAGCGACAGCAGCCCCTCGGCGCTGTCCGCCTCGCCGCCGTAGAGTGCGGCCATGCGTATCGCTGGTATCGACCCCGGGCTCAACGCCACCGGCTACGGCATCGTCGACATCGACGGCGACGAGTGCCGCCACGTCGCCCACGGCGTTGTGCGTACCCGCTCCGCCGAGAGCCTCGCTCGCCGCCTCGTCCTCATCCGCGATGGCCTGCGCAAGGCCTTCGCCCAGTGGTCACCCGAGGTCGGGGCGGTCGAGGCCTCCTTCGTCGGCTCGAACGCGCGCTCGGCGCTCGCCCTCGGTCACGCCCGCGCCGCCGCTATCCTCGCCCTCGCCGACTCCGGCATCGAGGTGCATGAGTACGCTCCCACCCTGATCAAGCAGACGGTCGCGGGCTACGGCCGCGGAGAAAAGGCGCAGATCGCCAGAATGGTGGCCGTGCAACTCGGTCTCGCCGAGGCCCCGAGCCCTTCCGACGCCGCCGACGCCCTCGCCGTGGCCATCACCCACTGGGCGCATACGCGCCTGAACAACCGCTTCTAGTAGCGCCCGCCCAGCTTCGTGTGGTCCCAGCTGTAGACGCGCTCCGGGCGGATCCGCACCGTTATCCGCTTCGCCGCCGCCGGCAGCGCCGCCTCCGGCGTCTCCGTTGGGATTGGCATCCCCCGGTACTTGTTCGATACGACCGACATCACCGCCGCCGTCGTCTGCACGTCCGCGTCCAACTCCGCCGTTCCCCGGACGACGAGCCCCCGCAACTCCCCGTAGGTCCGACCCGTCTCCAGCATCGCCGTGATCTGCGGATCGCGCTGCAGGTTCACGATCTTCTGGCTCTTCCCGAACGTCGTGAAGTGCACGACTCCGTCAATCACCACGTACCACATCGCCGCCAGGTGGGGGAATCCGCCCGGGCCGTTCGTCGCCACTTGCAGCGTCCAGCCCTCGTCGAGGAACTGCTCCCGCTCCTCGTCCGTCATCGCGATCGCTGCTCTCCGGCTTGGCATCGTGGCTCCCCTTTCGCGGTGGCCAAAGCCTACGCCCTGTCCGCGAACAGGGGTGTGGCCGTCGTGCGTGGAGACCCGGCTACCGTCGCCGGAAGCGCTGCCGCCGGTCGCGACCCCCTGCCTGGCTGCGTCCGTAGCGCAACGGCCCGCTCCGTCCCGCCACCTCCGCGAACGCTCCCAGCTCCTCGCTTTCCGACCCCACCAGCTCCCGCCGCAGCTCCACGATGCGGTCGCGCAACGCCGCCGCCTTCTCGAACTCGAGGTTCTTCGCCGCCCCCTTCATCTCCCGCTCCAGCTCCTTGATCATGCGCAGCAGGTCGTCCGCCGCCATCCCCTCGGGAACGCCCGCGTCGTACTCCTCCACGTCCTCCGCAACCTCGCGCACGTGGTCCGTGATGTCCCGGATCTCCTTCGTGATGGTCGTTGCCTCGAGGCCGTGCTCGCGGTTGTAGGCATCCTGGATGCCGCGCCGCCGGTCCGTTTCCTCGATCGCCGTCCGCATGCTCGCCGTCACGTGGTCGGCGTACATCACGACGCGCCCCTCGGTGTGTCGCGCCGCCCGCCCGATCGTCTGGATCAGCGACCGGTTCGAGCGCAGGAAGCCCTCCTTGTCCGCGTCCAGGATCGCCACCAGCGAGACCTCCGGCAGGTCCAGCCCCTCCCGCAGCAGGTTGATCCCCACGACCACGTCGTACACCCCCAGGCGCAGGTCGCGCAGGATCTCGACCCGGTCGAATGTCTCCACCTCGGAGTGGAGGTAGTGCGTCTTCACCCCCATCTCCGTCAGGTAGTCGGCGAGGTCCTCCGCCATCTTCTTCGTCAGCGTCGTCACCAGGATCCGCTGGCCCTTCGCCGTCGTGGCCCGGATCTCGGCGAGCAGGTCGTCGATCTGCCCATCCGTCGACCGCACCTCCACCACCGGGTCGAGCACGCCCGTCGGGCGGATCACCTGCTGCGCCACCTGTGTCGACTGATCCAGCTCGTAATCCGCCGGCGTCGCGCTCACGAAGATCGCCTGCTTGATGTGCTGGTCGAACTCCTCGAACGTGAGCGGTCGGTTATCCAGCGCGCTCGGCAGCCTGAACCCGAACTCCACCAGCGTCTCCTTGCGCGAGCGGTCGCTGTAGAACTGCCCCTGCACCTGCGGCAGCGTGATGTGCGACTCGTCCACGATGAGCAGCCAGTCGTCGGGGAAGTAGTCGAGCAGGCACCAGGGAGTCGAACCCGCGGGCCGCGTCTGCAGGTGCCGCGAGTAGTTCTCGATGCCGGCGCAGTAGCCTGTCTCCCGCAGCGTCTCAAGGTCGTAGTGCGTGCGCTCCTCCAGCCGCGCGGTCTCGAGGATCTTCCCCTGCTCCTTGAGGAAGCCGAGCTGGTCTTGCAGCTCCGTCTCGATCGCCTTGAGCGCGTCCTCCATGTTGTCCTTGCTGGTCACGAAGTGCTTGGCCGGGAAGATGTCGATCTCCTGGCGCTCCGCCACGATCTCGCCTGTTAGCGGATCGAGCTCGCTGATGCGCTCCACTTCGTCGTCCCAGAAGTCGATGCGGACCGCCAGCTCGTCGTAGCTCGGCAGGATCGTGAGCGAGTCCCCCCGCATCCGGAAGCGCCCCCGCACCACGTTCTGGTCGTTCCGCTCGTACTGCATCTCCACCATGCGGCGCAGCACGTCGCGCCGGTCCAGCCGCTGCCCAACCCGCATCCCCAGGATGAACTGCTGGTAGTCCGAGGGCTCCCCCAGACCGTAGATGCAGCTCACGCTCGCCACGATGATCACGTCCCGGCGTGAGAACAGCGATCGCGTGGCCGCGTGCCGCAGCTTGTCGATCTCGTCGTTGATGTCCGCGTCCTTGGCAATGTACGTGTCGCTGCGGGGGATGTACGCCTCTGGCTGGTAGTAGTCGTAGTAGCTCACGAAGTACTCGACCGAGTTCTCCGGGAAGAACTCCTTCAGCTCCGAGCAGAGCTGCGCCGCCAGCGTCTTGTTGTGCGCCAGCACGAGCGTGGGCCGCCCCACGTCCTCCACCACGTTCGCGATCGTGAACGTCTTTCCCGAGCCCGTCGCCCCCAGCAGCGTCTGGTAGCGGTCCCCGCGTCGGAGCCCCGCGATCAGTTCTTCGATCGCCTGTGGCTGGTCGCCCGTCGGCCGGAAGTCGGCCCTCAGCTTGAAAGCGCCCTGGGAAGGCGAGGCTATCGAGACCATGGTCGCCAGTGTATCAGCGCGCCTCGTCGCTCTCGCCCAGCGTCACGTTGTCGATCAGCCGCACCGCCCCGAAGCGCACCGCCAACGACAGGAGCGCGATCCCCTCGACGTCGCCCTCGACCTCCGCCAGCGTCTCCGAGTCCGCCACCGAGACGTACTCGAGCTCCGCGAGCTGCTCCCCCCCAACGGCCGCCCGCACCCCCGCCCGCAGCGACTCCGCCGAGCGCACGCCATCCGCGAACTGCGCCGCCGACGCCCGCAGCGCCCGCGAGAGCACGGCCGCCGCCGCCCGCTGCTCCGGCGTGAGGTAGGCGTTGCGGCTGCTCATCGCCAGCCCGTCCGCCTCCCGCACGGTCTCGCAGGCCACGATCTCGACCGGCAGGTCGAGGTCCCGCGCCAGCCGCCGGATCACGCGCAGCTGCTGCGCATCCTTCTTCCCGAAGTAGGCGCGGTCGGGCCGCACCACGTTCAGCAGCTTCGTCACTACCGTGGCCACACCCCGGAAGTGCACCGGTCGCGACGCCCCCTCCAGGCCCTGCGCCAGCCCTTCGACGGTCACGTACGTCTGGTACCCCTCCGGGTACACCGTCTCCACGCTTGGCATGTAGATGGCGTCCACCCCGAGCTCCCGCAGCAGGCGCAGGTCGTTCTCTTCGTCGCGCGGGTACCGTTCAAAGTCCTCGGTCGGCTCGAACTGCGTGGGATTGACGAAGATGCTCGCCGCCGACACTTCGTTCTCCGCCAGCGACCGCCGTGCCAGGGCGAGGTGGCCCTCGTGCAGGTAGCCCATCGTCGGCGTCAGGCCCAGGCTGCCCGGGTGCGCCGCGCGCCAGGCGCGCATCTCCGCCGGAGTCCACAGAATCTCCATGCGCGACCCCGCGACGGAAGCGTCAGGCGTGCGCGCCCTGGCGCAGCTCGGTCAGCGTTTCCTCGCCCATCGGGAAGCTCTCCGCCTCCGTGGGGAAGGCGCCCTCCTCCACCTCCGCCACGTAGTCGCGGATAGCCTCGCGGATCGCCTCGCCGAGCACAGCGTAGCGCTTCGCGTGGCGGAACTGCCGCTGGTCGTCGAACAGCCCCAGCATGTCGTGCAGCACCTGCACCTGGCCGTCGCAGTCGACGCCCGCCCCGATGCCGATCGTGGGGACGCCGATGCGCTCGGTGACCATCTTCGCGAGCGGCGCCGGCACCGTTTCCAGCACTACCGCGAAGGCGCCCGCCTCCTCCAGCGCGCGCGCGTCGCCGATGATGCGGGCGGCCGCCGCCGGCGTCTTGCCCTGCACCTTGTGCCCGCCGAACTGGTTCACGGACTGCGGGGTCAATCCCAGGTGCCCCATCACGGGGATGCCCGCCGAGACCATTCGCCGCACGAGCGGTGCGACCGCGCTGCCGCCCTCCAGCTTCACCGCTCCGGCCCCTGCCTGCAGCAGACGGCCCGCGTTCGCGACCGCCTCGTCGGCGTTCGCCTGGTAGCTCATGAAGGGCATGTCGGCCACCACCAGGCAGCGCTCGGTGGCGCGAACCACCGCCCGCGTGTGGTGGAGGACGTCGTCCATCGTGACCGGCACCGTCGAGTCGTAGCCCAGCATCACCGTGCCGAGCGAGTCCCCCACGAGGATCACGGGCGCGCCCGCCTGCTCGACGAGTCGCGCCATCGCGTAGTCGTACGCCGTCAGCATCGCGAAGCGACGGCCCTCGCGCTTCCATTCCGCCAGCTTGTGGATCGAAAGGCGTCCCATCGGTTCCCTCCTGGCTTATGCGTTGACCGGCTCGCCCTCGCGGTGGCGAATCCCCTCGCCCCGCGCGCGCCGCTCGATGACGTTGTCTTCGCCCAGGTAGACGATGCGCGGCGCCAGATCGCGCGCATCCGCATCGTCCAGTTGGTGGTAGCTCAGGATGATGAGCGTGTCGCCCTCGTCCACGAGGTGCGCAGCGGCCCCGTTGATACAGACCTCGCCACTGTCCTCGCGACCCACGATCGCGTACGTCTCGAGGCGCGCCCCGTTCGTCAGGTCCAGCACGTGTACCTGCTCGTACGGGATCAGTCCGACAGCGTCCATCAGGATGGGGTCGAGCGTGATCGACCCCTCGTACTCGAGGTTCGCCTCGGTAACCGTGGCGCCGTGAATCTTGGCGACCAACATCGTGCGCACAGGCGCTCCCTCCAACGAAAACGCGCCTCGCCGGGTGCCGGCGGGGCGCGAACGGTAGAACCGGGAGCCAGGTTGTGCGTGCTGGCCGCGGCTCGCTATCCGTACCGGCCCTGCGGGTCCAGGCGGACTTGAGCGTGCGTAGTCTCGTTTCCCAGGCTCGCCGTCCGCGAACGGATCGACGGCGGGTGGGATCGTCACCATCCACGAAACGCTTGTCAACCCCCTCTGGGGTTATCCGCGGTCGGTGGTTGGCGGCTGGTGGGGGCGCGTGCGACGATGGCGGCATGACGCGCATCCGCGGCATCGACTTCACCAGCTCCCCCGGCAAGGGGAAGCCCATCACCTTGGCCGAGGCCAAATTTGACGGTGAAGTGCTTCACATCGAGGGATTGCGTTGCCTTACATCCTTCGAAGAGTTCGAGAAAACCCTCCGTGAACCGGGCCCGTGGGTTGCCGGAATCGACTTTCCGTTCGGCCAGCCTCGCCGTCTCGTTGAAGCACTCGATTGGCCGCAGGGATCGTGGATGGACTTCGTCGCTCACGTCGACAGGATGGAGAAGGACGAATTTGAGCGTGTTTTGAAGAAGTATGTAGATGAGCAACCTCGTGGGGACAAAGAGCACAAGCGCGCTACCGATCCCTCGTATGCGGTCAGCGCGATGAAATTGAATCGCCCACCCGCTGGCAAGATGTTCTTTGCGGGAGCCCCGCTTATCTCCCGTTCCGGTGCGAACATCAAGCCCTGCGCGCCAAACGAAAGCGACCGGGTGATTGTCGAAGCGTATGCCGCCATGGTCGTGAAGGCGCTTGTCAGAAAGGGCAGCTACAAGGGCGAATCGAACATACAGCGGGAAGGGAGACGAGGCGTGGTTTCAGCGCTATCAGGAGAAATGTGTCTTGGCCGCTATGGACTGACCGTGTCTCTAGAAGGCGTGAGTCGGGAGGATCTCATGAGTGACTCGCAAGCCGACTTGCTCGACGCCGTCCTCTGCGCCGTCCAGGCCGCATGGGCTTCGCGCCAGCCCCTGCATGGCATTCCCGACGGATGCGACTCACTGGAAGGGTGGATCGTTGACCCCTTGCCCTAACCGCCCCGCCACTCCCCCGCCGACGGCGCCCCCGCCAGCCCCTCCGCCAGCTTGACGCTCCGCACCACGGCCCGCTCGACCGTGAGCATGGCCATCAGCCCGAGCGTCGTGAGGTCGTGCGGTTCCGTGGGGACCTCCCCCGTTGTCAGCGCGAATACGGTGTCGCCGTCCCCGAGCGTATGCGCCGGGACGATGGCGCGCCCCAATCCGTCGTGCCCGTGGACGGCGAGCCGCTGGACGCCCATGTGCTCGATCGCCGCGTTCGTCGCGATGCACACCAGCGTCGTGTTCTCCCGCGCCCCGTCCTCTTCCTCGACCCGCTCGACAACCGCCTGCTCCGGTGTCCGCATCTCGCCGGGGGTCTCCCCCCGCGGCCCCGCCACCATCGACCCCGTTTCGGGGTCGAACACCGCCCCTACGGCGTTCGTCACCGCCAGCGCCCCCACCACCAGCCCCCGCGGCCCCACCAGGCTCGCCGACCCCACGCCCCCCTTGAGGGCCTTTTCGGCGCCCAGCAGCTTCGCGACTGTCGCCCCGGTCCCCGCCCCCACGCTCCCCTGCGCGACGGCTCCACCCGTCGCCCGCGCCGCCGCCCGCTCCCCCTCGTCCGCCCCCGGGAAGGCGTGCTGTCCCGTTTGCAGGTCGAAGATCCCGGCCCCTGCCACGATCGGGACCGGCCCCGCCTTCGTCTCCACCCCGACGCCCCGCGCGGCCAGCCAGCGCGCCACCCCCGCCGTGGTGGCCAGGCCGAAGGCCGAGCCCCCGGTCAGCACCACCGCGTGACAGCGCCGCACCATGTTCTCCCCCGCCAGCGCATCGGTCTCGTGTGTGGCGGGAGCGCCTCCGCGCACGTCCACCGCCGCCTCCGTGCATCCCTCGCACAGGATCACCGTGCAGCCCGTCGCCTTCCGTCGCGAGGTCCACTGCCCGACGCGCACGCCGCGCACGTCCGTGATGGCGTCGCGCCTGCCGGGCTGGAGCGGCTCGCCCTCGCTCACACCGCTTGCCCCAACGATCGCCGCGCCCGCAGGTACGCCCCCAGGAATCCGCGCGCCACCGAGCAGAGATCCGCGACAAGGTCCGCCATCGCCACCGTCGCGTTCTCCCCCGACGCGAGCCGCACCTGCAGCCGCTCCCCCTCCGTGTTCGTCCCCGTGATGGCGAGTTGGTCGATCGGCGCGGGCATCGCGAGCGAGTCAGCCGCCGTGCTGGCCTCGATCAGGGCGGGGAGCCACTCCGGCACGGGCAGCCCCCGCAGTTGCGTGGCGCTCTCGACCGCCGCCTCGTCGAGCGCCAGGCGCCGCACGACGCCCTCCGGCTCCGCCGTGGCCGCGAGCTGCGCCAGCGCCACCCACTCGTGCGCGCCGGGAAGCGGTCCGCGCAGCCGCTCGGCGATCGACATACGCCGGTCGTCCAGCGCTTCGAACACGGCCGTCAGCCGGAGTGTCGCCTCGACGAGCTGTGCCGCCAGCATCCCGACCAGCGCGGGACGCTCGTGGGGCGGGCAGAAGGCGAGCGATCGCAGCGCCGTATCCGCCACCATCTGCGGCTTGCTCAGAACCGAGCGCTCGTACTCCTCCAGGAACGCGAACTCGCCCAGCCCCGCGACGTATCCCGCTTCGGCCATGCGCTGATTCTACGGCCTCGCCGATCGCCGCCTGCGCGGCCTCCGCTGGCAGCGGGGGCAGAAGTGCGTCCCCCGACCTCCCACCACCGACCGCACGATCTCGGTCCCGCACGTGTAGCACGGCTTGCCGTCGCGCCGGAACACCTGCACGTACATGTGCTGCCGGCCCGGGTTGCCCCTGGCGTCCACGTAGTCGCTGAAGCTCGCGCCGCGGTTCTCGATGCCGCGCTCCAGCACCTCGCGGCAGGCCACGTGCAGCCGCGCGACCGCGCCCCGCGAGACCTCCCCCGCGAGCGTGTCCGGCCGGATGCGCGCCTGGAAGAGCGCCTCGTCCACGTAGATGTTCCCCAGCCCCGCCACCCGCCGCTGGTCGAGCAGCACGGCCTTCACCGGCGCCGTCCGCCCCGCCAGCAGCTTCCGCAGGAAGGCCGCCGTGAACTGGTCGTCGAGCGGCTCCGGCCCCAGCTTCCCCACCACCACCGCCGTGTCCTCGACGATGTCCCACGTGCCGAACTTGCGCAGGTCGCTCCAGCGCAGGTCGTGCCCCCCGTCCAGCGCGATGCGTCCCCGCTCGTACGCGATCGGCGGTTCGCCCGCCGCCCGCCACTGCAGCCGCCCCGTCATGCGCAGGTGCGTCACGAACGTGCGCCCGTCGTCCATGCCGAAGAGCAGGTACTTGCCCCGCCGTCCCACCGAGACGAACCGCCTCCCCACGAGCCCCGCCCGCAGCGCGTCGAGGGGCAGGTCCGTCAGCAGGTCGATCGTGCCCGGGTCGACCTCCACCGCCGCCACCGTCCGCCCCACCACCAGCGGTTCCAGGTCGCGCCTGATCGTCTCGACTTCCGGCAGCTCCGGCACGGCCCCCAGCCTACCGCCGCCCCGGCCCGGCGTCGCGGCGGCGTAAGATCGTCCCGTGATCACCCACCTCTCCGGCCGCCTCACCCACACCGATGTCGGTGAGTTGAGGGTCGAGATCGAGGTCTCCGGCGTCCGCTACGACGTGCTCGTTCCCGCCTTTCTCTGGCCAGAGATCCAGGAGACCGTCGATTCCGCCCCCGAGGGCGATCCCGGACCCGAAGTCGGCCTGCACGTCCTCTACCACGCCACCGCCAACGTTCCCGTGCCCCTCCTCGTCGGCTTCCTCCGCCGCCCCGAGCGCGACTTCTTCCGCAAGTTCACCACGGTCGAGGGGCTGGGCCCCACCAAGGCCGTGAAGGCCATGACCGTCTCCGTGAGCACCATCGCTCGCGCCATCGAGCAGGAGGACCAGGCCGTCCTTACCCGACTGCCCGGCATCGGCCCCCGCGTCGCCGGCAAGATCATTGCGACCCTGCGCGGCAAGGTCGTCGCCGAAGCCGCCCTCAAGGACGGCGCCCTCGAGAGCCCCGTCGACCTGGACGGCCTCAAGCGCGACCGCGTCGCCCTCGACGCGGTCGAGGCTATCGCCGCCCTCGGCTACGCCCGCACCGAAGCGCGCCGCTGGGTCGACGACGCCCTTACCGAGGACCCCGACATCGCTACCGTTGAAGAACTGACGCTGGCCGTCCTGCGCGCGCGCGGCGCCTGAGCGCCCTCACCCCGCCCGCGACCCCTCTGCCTCCAGCCTCCGCAGGATGTGGCGAACCACCCGCCCCGTGCGGTCGTGCCCGGCGCTGCAGTGAACCAGCACGGGCTTCGGCAGCCGCCGGAACGATGCCCACGCCTCGTTGAGTTGCGCTGCGGTGAACGGCTCCGTCAGTCCGTCGGGGACGCCGTGGTGGGCCACCTCGAATCCCGCCGCCCGATAGCGCGCCAGCAGCCCCTCGGGCAGCGCTCCCGTGTAGAGCGGCAACTGATCCTCGCCCAGCAGGCAGATCACCGACCGCACCCCCGCCGCCCGCGTCTCCGCCACCCACCCCTCCACCGCCGCCAGGGGCGCCGCCCGCTCCTCCCCCGGGGTGTAGCCCGGACGCGCGCTCACCGCCAGCTCCCCCTCGATGATCCAGCTCACCACGACGGCTACTCTACCCCCAGCAACGCGACCGCCTCGGCGATCGCCGCCGCCGCCCGCCGCTCGTGCCCGGCCGCCCGGCGAAGCGCGTTCGCCGCCGCCTCCCGCAGTCCCGGATTCGCGACGTTGCCGTGTCCGCCCGCCGGGAACGGGAACAGGGTCAGCAGTGGGGAGAGCGTCTGGGTCAGATCGCGAACCGCCCGTTCCGCCCGCGCGAGCGGCTCTGCGAGCTCCGGGATCGCCTGCGCCAGGTCGTGCAGGAAGGCGGCCCCGTCGGTCCGCGCCGCCTGCAGCACCGCCAGCGTGTAGGCGTTCCCCGCGCGGTCCACCTCCCCCGTCCCCTCGAACGTGTCCGCCCACGCCTCGAACGCCGCCGTCCCTCGTGGCGGCTCGCTTGCGCCCCCACTCCCGGACATGAGTTCCAGCGCCGTCCCGAGCGCGCCCACCACGGCCTCCTCCGGGTCGGGGTCGCTCGGGCCCAGCGGCGCGAAGAGCTCGATGATCCCGAGCGAGGGCGACGGCCAGTCGCTCCACGGCGCGAAGCCCCCCAACTCGTCGGAGATCACAGACTCCACCAGGAACCCCTCGCGCGCGGGGTCGTAGCCGCGAACGATCGCGAACTCGTGCACCTGGAAGTCGAAGCCGATCAGGGGGCGCCCCGCGTCCAGCCGCTCGCGCGCCCACGCGATCGCCTCGGCCCGCGCCCCCGCCACCTCCTCCCCCCGAGCCCGCCGCCCGAACCGTTCCCAGGCCAGACCCGTGCGCGCGTAGCGCTCGACCATCGCCGCCCAGTCGAGGTCGTGCGGCCCGCTCGGCAGCGCCGTGATGCCTCCCTCGCTGGTCACGCACAGGTGCCAGGCGTGACCGGTCAGCCCCATCACCGCGTGACGCGGCAGCTCCAGCCCCTCGGCGGCCAACACGCCTTCGAGCGCTCCCGCGGCGGTCGTCCAGTTCGGTCTCAGTGTGAGTTCGCCCACAGATCAATCCCAGCCCAATCGCGGAGCGTTCCGCGGGCGACCGTAGAATAAGCCCAACCCGCCCAGAACGAGAGGCTACCGCACCCATGGCCGTTACCTGGCAGACAACCACGCTCCCCCACGGACTGCGTGTCGTCACCACCCCCGTCCCCACCACCCAAGCCGCCACCGTCAATCTCTTTGTTGGGGTTGGCTCCCGCTCCGAGCCGCAGCGCCTGAACGGCATCACCCACTTCCTTGAGCACATGATCTTCAAGGGAACCGAACGCCGCCCCCGCGCCAACATGATCGCCGAGGAGATCGAGGGCGCCGGCGGCACCCTCAATGCCTACACGAACAAGGAATACACCTGCTACTGGAACATCGTGCCCTTCGACCGCCTCGAGACTGCAATCGACATAACCGCTGACATGCTCCTCCACTCCACCCTCTCCCAGGAGGAGATCGACCGCGAACGCACGGTCGTCCAGCAAGAGCTCAAGCGGAACCACGACAACCCCGGCGCCTGGGTCAGCCGCCTCCTCGGCGTCTCCGTCTACGGCGAGCAGCCCTGCGGCTGGGATGTCGGCGGCAGCGTCGAGCTTGTCGGCGAGATGAACCGTCCCGACTTTATGAGTCACATGGACGGCTGGTACCGGGGCCCGAACATGGTCCTCTCCGTCGCCGGGAACTGCACCCACGAGCAGGTTCTGGAACTGGCCGAGCCCCGCTTCGCGGAAGTGGCCGCCGGCGCCCTCCCCGACGTCACCCCCTATGACCCCGACACCTCCGGTGCCCGAATCACCGTCGAGTCGCGCGACATCGACCAGTGCAGCGTCATGCTGGGACTGCCCATCTTCGGGCGCGACGACCCCCGCCGCTTCGTCCTCCGCATCCTCAACGGCATCCTCGGCTCGGGCATGTCCTCGCGCCTCTTCACCGAGGTGCGCGAGCGACGCGGCCTCGCCTACTCCGTGCACTCCGGCTACGGCTACCTCGCCGATGCCGGCGTCTTCACCGTCTCCGCCGGCGTAGACCGGGAGAAGCTCTCCGAGACCATCGGTGTCTGTCTCGATGAGCTCCAGAAGCTCGTCGACGAGCCCGTCCCCGAGGACGAGCTGCGGCGCGCCAAGGACCACGCCATCGGGCGCTTCCGCCTCTCCCTCGAGACCGCTTTCTCCCTCGGCCAGCGCCACGGCGAGCAGACCCTCACGAAGGGCAAGGTCGAGACCATCGAGGACTTCGTCGCCGCCCTCGAGGCGGTCGACGCCCCCCAGATCCGAACCCTCGCCACCGACATCTTCGTGAACGACCGCCTCCACTGCGCCGCCGTCGGCCCCAACCTCTCCGAGGACGAAGTCGCCAACGCCATCAGTCGCTAACGCTCTCCTGGCTTAGAGCCCCAGTCCCGACTCCCACGCCTCGCGCACCGCGTCAAGGTTGGCCTCGACCGGGCCGTAGCGAAGCACGCCCTCCTCGGTCGTGACGCCGAGGCGCGTGGCCGCCACCCCCGCCTCCTCCGCCAGCGCCGCCAGTTGCTCCGCCGCCTCTGGACGCGCACTGACGATGATCCGCCCCTGCCCCTCGCCGAAGAGCGCCGCATCGATGCGCCCCTCCACCTCGACCTCCCCCGCGAAGCCGCAGCCGCCGAGCAGGCAGCACTCCGCCAGCGCAATCGCGATGCCGCCGTCGCTGCAGTCGTGCGCGCTCAGAAGCAGGCCGGCCTCGTTCGCGCCCAGCACGAGGTCGTGCAGGCGGGACTCCGCCGCCAGGTCGACCGTGGGCGTCCCGATGATGGCTCCGTGCACTGCCTCCAGGTACTCGCTCCCCGCGAGCGTCCGCGCCGGTTGCTCGACCGTCCCCCCCAGCAGCCACACCTCCGCCCCCGCGCGCTCGAACGCCGCCCCCAGATGGGCGTGGACGTTCTCCAGCACGCCCAGCATCCCGATGACGGGTGTCGGCGAGACCGCCGCCCCGCCGCTCTCGTTGTAGAGGCTCACGTTACCGCTCACCACGGGCGTGTTGAACGCCTTGCAGGCGGCGGCGATGCCGTCCACCGCCCCCGACAGGGTCGCGTAGACCTCCAGGTTCTCGGGCGCGCCGAAGTTGAGGCAGTCCGTGACAGCCACCGGCCTCGCCCCCGTGCAGACCACGTTGCGCGCCGCCTCCGCCACCGCGATCGCCCCGCCGTTGTGCGCGTCGAGCTGGCAGTAGCGGCCATTCCCGTCCGTCGCCAAGGCGATGCCCCGCGTGGTGCCGGGAACGCGCAGCACGGCCGCGTCGCCACCGGGCGCGACCACCGTATTCGCGAGCACCTGGTGGTCGTACTGCCGGAACACCTCGTGCTTGCTCGCCAGATTCGGCCGTGCGATCAGCGCCGTCAGGGCGTCCGTCGCCGCCTCGGGACGCAGGTCCGGGAACGCTCCGGGATTCGCCTGGCTGCGGGCCTGCGCCTCCAGGCTGCGCCGTCCGTCTCGCGTGTACGCCGGGGCCTCTGTCGCGACCTCGACGGGCACGCGTCCCACCACCACCCCGTCCTCCCGCAGCACGACCTCGTCCCCGTCCGTCACCTGCCCGATCTCGCTGCAGTCCACCTCCCAGCGCTCGAACAGCGCCGCCACGTCTCCCACGTGCTCGCGCTTCGCGATCACGAGCATCCGCTCCTGGCTCTCCGAGAGCATCACCTCGTACGGGGTCATCCCCGACTCGCGACGGGGCACGCGCTCCAGGTCGAGTACCGCCCCCGAGTCGCCCCGCGCACAGCACTCGAGCACCGAGCTCGTAAGGCCCGCCGCGCCCAGGTCCTGCAGCCCCACGATCCAGTCGCGGTGCTCCGAGGCGAGCTCGTGGCAGGCCTCCATCAGCATCTTCTCCAGGAAGGGGTTGCCCACCTGCACCGCCGGACGCATCTCCTCGAAGCGCGCCTCCGGGTCGGTGCGGCTCGCCAGACCGCTCGCCCCGTGGATGCCGTCCCGGCCCGTGTCCGCCCCCACCAGCAACAGGGCGTTCCCCTCGCCGCTCGCTCTCGCGCTCACGATGCCGTCCGCTCGCACCAGCCCGACGCACATCGCGTTCACGAGCGGATTGCCGTTGTACGAACCCCCGAACACCACCTCCCCCCCGACGGTCGGAATGCCGAGGCAGTTGCCGTACCCCCCGATGCCGCCCACCACCCCCTCGAACAGGTAGCGGTTATTCCCCTCGTCCAGCGGGCCGAAGCGGAGCGAGTCCAGCAGCGCGATCGGGTAGGCCCCCATCGCGAAGATGTCCCGCACGATGCCCCCCACCCCCGTCGCCGCCCCCTCGTAGGGCTCGATCGCCGAGGGGTGGTTGTGCGACTCGACCTTCATCACCACCGCCCAGCCGTCGCCGATGTCGATCGCGCCCGCGTTCTCTTCGCCCACGCGCGTCAGCACACGATCGCCGCTGCTCGGGAAACGGCGCAGCAGCGGGCGGCTGTTCTTGTAGCCGCAGTGCTCGCTCCAGAGCGAGCCGAACATCCCCAGCTCGACCTCGTTCGGCTCGCGCCCCAGCCGCGCGACGAGCAACTCGTACTCGTCGCGGCTCAGCGCGACCGCGTCCAGCGCCTCCTGGTCGACCGCCACGACCCGATGCTACAGCCGCTCGGCCTCTCGCGCCGTTCCCGGGCCCCTGGCTGACGCCGACCTACGCCACTACCACCCTCGTCCCAACCACCTTGTCCCATAGACACTGCCGGTTCCCATCCCAGACGCACGACACCGCCGCCACTCCCCACAAGAAGGCGCCGACGAAGGCGAGGTCAAGCCCCCCGTCTACCTGCATGGACAGGAGCAGGAGGTCGAGAACGACGAAGACCAGCACCTTGAGCACCATATCCCGCACCACCATCTGTCGCAGGCTCGCCGGCTGGCCATCGGGACCCACGACCCGCAGGCCGAGAAACGCCTTCGCCGGCGTCTGGCCGTGTCGGGCCGTTCGCAGGAACCAGAACACCCAGCCGACGCCAAGCGTGAGGGCGAACAGCACGATCTCGAAGATGTGCCCCGCGAACCGCTGCCCCCGGCTCGCCAGCGGCCCGCTCGATGCCGCGGGGGACGCGTCGGCCACCTGCTACAGCCGCTCCATCTCCCGCGCCCGCCGCTCCTCGTACTCCTCGTCGGTTAGCAGGCCGCGGGCGTGCAGGTCCGCAAGCGTCTCCAGGTTCTCGGCGGCCCGCTCCTCGGGGGAGACGACTCTTCCTCCAACTGGTGCGTCGACTTCGCGAACCACGTATGTCCCCACGACCTTCTCCCAGAGGCACTGCCGGTTCGCATCCCAGGTGCACCAGAGGGCGGCCACGGCGAACGCGGCCAACGAGACCCAGCCCGCCACGTCCCCATCAGCGAAGCCCAGTACGTAGTCCAGCAGCACGAACGCGCCCCACTTGGCGATGATCTCCCGCAGCAACATCCGCCCCAGCCCGGCCCGGTTTCCGTCCGCGAGGACCACATGCATGCCCAGGATCTGCTTCGCCGGGTTCTGGCCGCGCCCTCCCACGACGAGGAGCCAGATCAGCCAGCCGATCCCGAGTGTGATGAAGAAGAGAGGGATGTCGAGGAGGAACGCCGCGAGGCGCCGTCCCTGACTCGCGAGCTCAAGTTCTGGCTGCGTGGCGTCTGTGTCCGTCATCGCACCCTGCTAGCTGAAGCTGAACGGCGGGTACTCATCGACCAGCAGGCTCCCGTACGCGTTCACCCGCTCGCTCCAGCAGCTGAAGCCATACAGGAAGTTGTGAAGCCCCTCCGGCACGCGCCCTAGCACGATTCCGACGAGCCAGGCCGCGATCAGCACGAACCCGGTGATGACGCCGAGGATGGAGAGCACGATCGCGTGAGGGATGATGAGAATCAAGCGGAACAATGTCGTGAGTCGGTTCCGCCCCCCAGTCTGTTCCTCCACGGTCAGCCGAACAGGGTAGTCCCCCTCAGCGTCCATCGAGAACGGTGGGTACCGACCCGTCATCAGGTTGCTGTACGCGTTCGCGCGGGCGCTCCAACGGGTGACGCCGATGGTGAAGCGGAGAAGCCCCTCGGGGAACCTGCCCGCGAACACGATCGCGAACCAGGCCAGGATGCCAACGATCCCCACTGCAATCCCGAGGAAGTACAGGACGATGAGGTGGGGAATGGCCAGGATCACGCGGACCAGGATCGACAGCCGTCCCTGCTCCTCCGGAGGGTCGATCTCCAACTGGACCGGATAGCCCGAAGTCGTTGTCGTCATTGCTGTGCTCCCTTCAGACGGCGACGCCTGCCGCCGCCCCGATCAGTGACTGCCTCAGCCATCCCCGTCTCCTAGTTGAAGCTGAAGGGTGGGTACTCGTCCACGAGCAGCCCGAAGTAGGCGCCCGCCCGCGTGCTCCAGCGGGTGTACCCCGCGATGAAGTTGTGCAGCCACTCAGGCAGCTGCCCCAGCACGGTCCCCCCGAGCCAGGCCACGATCGTGGCCAGCGTGACGAAGATCCCGAGGATGGCGAGGACGATGATGTGGGGAATGAGCAGGATGATGCGTACCGGGAAGAAGCCCGTCAGCCGGCTCCGCCCCTCGATCTGTTCCTGCACGTGCAGGCGAATGGGATAGTCGGGAGCCTCGCCCAGTGTGAATGGCGGGTACTTGTCCGTGAGGAAGCCGCCCGTCACCGAGATGTACGTCTCCAGGTCGGTGTTCAACGTGCCCCCGTAGGCGCTGACCCGCGTAGCCCACCGGGCGTAGCCGGTCGAGAACCGCAACAGCCGCTCCGGGTAGCGCCCCGTGATCACGATCGCCAGCGAGGCCACCAGCCAGACCACAAACGCCGCGATCCCCAGGATGATGAGGGCGATCCAGTGCGGGATCGTCAGGATCCACCGGAAGAACACCGTCAATCGGTTTTGAGACGCCGCCGGATCGATCTCCAGTTGGACCGGATAGTCCGATGCCATTGCTGTCATTGTTGTGCTCCCTTCAGACCGCGACTCCTGCCGCGGCCTCGATTACAGATTGCCAGAGGCGGTTCCCGTCGGCCCCGCCCGTGAGCTCTTCGCCCGCCCGCTCGGGGTGGGGCATCATCCCCAGCACGTTCCCCGCCTCGTTGCGGATGCCCGCGATATTGCGGGCGCTCCCGTTCGGATTGGCGGCGGGCGTCGCCTCCCCCCGTTCGTCGCAGTAGCGGAACACGACCCGACCCGCGCCCTCCAGCTCGTCGAGCGTGGCGCGGTCGGCCTGATAGTTGCCCTCGCCGTGGCTGATGGGGATGCGCAGAACCTCGCCCTCGGCGATGCCCGATGTCCACGGCGACTCGCCGCCCTCGCGTCGCAGGTGCGTCCACTCGCAGCGGAAGCGCAGGCTGCGGTTGCGGATGAGCGCTCCCGGCAGCAGACCGCTCTCGCACAGCACCTGGAAGCCATTGCAGATGCCGATCACGGGCACGCCCGCCTCGCCCGCCCGCGCCACCTCCTCCATGATCGGCGAGAAGCGCGCGATCGCGCCGCAACGCAGGTAATCGCCGTAGGAGAAGCCCCCCGGCAGCACCACCGCGTCGAACCCCGCCAGCGAGGTCTCGCGGTGCCACACGATCTCCGCCTCCTGCGCCAGCACGTTTACGAGCACGTGCTCGCAGTCGCGGTCGCTCCAGGTTCCCGGGAAACGAATGATGGCGAAGCGCATCAAACCTCAATCGCCGGTCGGCAGGTGAGCTCAGAGGCAGTATAGCAGCGACCCCTGACCCCCCGGCGCGCTAGCCCTCGGCGGCCGCCGGCCCGGCCGGCGCGGGCGCCTCCGGGTACTCGATGCGTGGGTGGTAGACCGCCCGCAGCGTGCTCCGGAAGCTCGCCGCCACCCTCTGCAGCTCGCTCATCGTGATGTCGCACTCGTCCATCTGCCCCTCCGCCAGCCGCTCGGCGAACACCCCGTTGACGAGCTCGTCGATCTCCTCGTGCGTCTCCGGCTGGTTCGCCCGCACGAGCGCCTCGCACGAGTCCGCCAGCATCACGATGGCGTACTCCTTGGCCTGCGGCCGCGGACCCGGGTAGCGGAACGCCTCGGCGTCCGCCTGCCCCCGCTCCAGCGCCTTGTGATAGAAGAACTCCACCAGCCGCGTGCCGTGGTGCTGGGGGATGAAGTCCCCCACGATCGCCGGCAGCCGCCGCCTGCGGGCCAGGTCCATCCCGTCGAACACATGGCCGTGGATGATGCTGGCGCTTGCCTCGGGTGCGAGGCTGTCGTGCGGGCTCACGCCCCGCTCGATGTTGTTCTCCACGAAGTACTCCGGCCGCTGCATCTTGCCGATGTCGTGGTAGTAGGCCCCCGCCCGCACGAGCAGCGCGTCGGCCCCGATGCGGTTCGCCGCCTGCTCCGCCAGCGTCCCTACCAGCACGCTGTGGTGGAACGTGCCCGGCGCCTTCTCCTGGAGCTCCTGCAGGAGGGGGTGCCCGGCCTGCGCCAGCTCCATCAGCTGCATCCGCGTTGTCACCCGCAGCGCCATGGAGAGCAGCACGTGCAGACCCAGCCCGATGACCGCCGAGCCGCCCCCCGCCACCGTGGCCGCGAGCGTGAGCCAGCCGAGACCCTCCGTCTCCCGCTGCTCCGTCAGCAGCCAGAACGCGAGCAGCACGGCCCCCGTCGCCGCGCCTACCGCTCCGCCTGCTCCCGCGAAGCGGCCCAACCGCTCCGACCGCTGCATCGCCGCCGCCCCCGCCAGACCACCGGCCGCGTACGCGATCACCAGCTCGAGCGGCTCCAGCACGCTCGTGAAGGCCGCCCCCGCCAGGGGCGGCGCCGTGGCCGCGATGAATCCTGCGTAGAGCGCCACCACCACCGCCACGATCGCCCCGAAGCGCGGCGCCGAGACCGACGACACCACCACCGCCGCCGCCGCCACCGGCATCGCGTACGCAAAGAAGCGGCCCTCGGTGTCGGGCAGCAGCTGGGGCAGCCCCACGCGCACCGCCACGAGCGTGCCCAGCACCGCCAGCAGCGTCATCAGCGCGCGGCGCTCGGCCGGGCGCGAGAACGGTTGCAGCCGGTAGAGGTACACCCCGAGCACGGCCCCCAGCGCCGCCCCCATCAGCATCCCCGCCCCCAGGTCGTAGTAGTCGAACCCCTCCCGGATCACGCCCGTTTCCCGCAGCGCCTCGACCGCCACGGTGTCCAGCGTTTGCCCTTTCCTGGCGATTAGCTCGCCCGCGGTGTAGGTCACCAGCACCGGCTCCACCCCCGCCCGCGCCTTCTCCCGCAGGGCGCCCGTCGCCTCCTCGTCGAGCGCCACCGTCGGCGTTACGAAGGCCTCCAGCAGCTCGCGCAGGGCGCCCTCGCCGTTCGGGAATGAAGGCACGTCTCCCACCACCAGGTACGCCTCAATGCGGTTGCGCTTGTCCTCCTCCCGCAGCGGCGAGCTCAGGATGACGCTCACGCCCTCCACCGCGGCCGCTCGCAGCTTCTCGAGGTCGGCCACTCCCAGCGTGAGCAGGGTTGAGCGGATCGCCTGTCCCAGCCCGGTTCCCGGCGGCGACTCGCCCAGCACTTCCAGCCGCTCTTCCGACGAGAGGCCGGTCCGCAGCCGCAGCCGGGCCACCTCCCCGAAGAGGATGCCTATCAGTCTCAACTGCTCCTCGGGAACCTCCTCCAGCGAGGCCATCACCGGCTCGACCGCGTCGACCGCCTCCCTCCGGGCGGCCTCCGTGAGCTCTTCCGAGACGTACTCGCTCTCGTGCACGGCGGCGAACGCCCGCGGGGCGATGTCGCCCTCGCGGGGGGCGCTCTCTCCGGGAAGAAGGGGCACGGCGAGGACGATCGCGCCGATAGCGATGAGCACGCCGAAGGCGGTCGCGCCTCCACGCGTAACGACCGGATCATTGCCTCGTCGGAGCATCAGGTAGCCGCTGATGATAGCAGAGCGCCCCCTACTCCCTGCTCCGGCCTGACACCCCGCGAGCGCGTATCGTTACCCCGCGACCGGCGACGCGCCGGCCAGTTTCCGGGGCGAAAGGCGGACCGATGGCGGACATCAACGAGCAGGTCAGGGCGGCTCTCGAAGAGCTCATCGCTGGCGGCGCTGAGTCGGGACTCCAGGTGGCCGCGTACCACCACGGCGAGCTGGTCGTCGACACCTGGGCGGGCCTCGCCGACGTCGAGTCCGGCCGACCCGTCGATGGCGGCACGCTCTTCACCTCCTTCTCCTGCACGAAGGGCGTAACCGCCACCGCCATCCACATGCTCGTGGATCGCGGCGTCCTCTCCTACGACGAGCCCATCTCCGGCCACTGGCCCGAGTTCGCCCAGCGAGGTAAGCAGCACGCCACCATCCGCCACGCCCTCACCCACCGCGCCGGCGTGCCCCAGATGCCCGACGGCGTCACCCCCGAGTCGATGTCCGACTGGGACTACATGTGCGACGCCATCGCGGCCCTCGAACCGCTCTGGGAGCCCGGCGCCCGCACCGGCTACCACGCCTACACCTTCGGCTGGATCCTCGGCGAGGTCATCCGCCGCGCCGATGGCCGCGACATCAACCGGTTCGTGCAGGATGAGATCTGCGCCCCACTCGGCCTCGACGGCATCCACCTTGGCATCGACGACGCCACCGAGGCGCGCGTCGCCACCCTCGTCGACGGTCCCCGCCCCGATGCCCCGCCCGCTCCTCCCGATGCCCTCATCGCGCGCGCCATCCCTCCCGCCGTCGGCATCCTCGCGGCGCCTTACAACAACCCGCTCGTGCGTCGCGCCGCCCTCCCCGCCCACGGCGGACTAATGAGCGCCCGCTCACTCGCCCGCCTGTACGCCGCGCTGGGCAATGGCGGCGCGCTCGATGGCGTGCGCATCCTCCCGGAGGAGCGCGTCCGCACCGCCACCCGCCTTCAGACCGACGACCTCGACCTCGCGATCCAGCAACCGGTGCGCAAGGCGCTGGGCTACTTCCAGGCTGGCCCCATCTCGGCCATGGGCCCCCGGACGACCGCCTTCGGCCATCCGGGCGCTGGCGGCGCGATCGGCTTTGCCGATCCCGAGCACGAGTTCGCCTTCGCCCTCACCAAGAGCTCCCTCGTTGCCGGCTCGGAGCCGGGCGCGAGTGCCGCCGAAGTCGTCGGCGCACTCGTGCGCCGCGAACTGGGATTCCCGGACGAAGAGGCTGGTTAGCCCAGCAGCTCCCGCACGATCTCGCTGATCACGCGGCCGTCGGCCTTGCCCTGGAAGCGCTTGATGAGCACCGGCATCACCTTGCCGATGTCGCGCGGCCGGGAGGCGCCCGTCTCTTTGATCGCGCCCCGCGCCGCCTCCGTGATCTCCTCGCGGCTCGCCTCTTCCGGCAGGTAGCCCGCGAACGCCTCCAGCTCCGCTTCCTCGCGCTCCACGAGGTCGTCGCGTCCGCCCTTGCGGAACTCCTCGATGCTCTCCCGCCGCTGCTTCACCTGTCGCTGCACGACCACCAGCAGGTCGCCTTCGGCGAGCTCGCCGCGCGCCTCGATCTCGGCGTTCTTGATGGCAGCCGTGAGCATGCGCAGGGCCGCCTTGCGCGGCTCGTCCCTGGCGAGCATGGCCGCGCGCAGATCGCTCTGGATGCGCTCTTTCAGGGTCGCCACGGGGGGAGGCCTACCGGCCCGACCGGGCGCGCGCTTCCGCCCGAAGCTGCTTCTTCCGCAGCTTCCGCAGGCGTGCCGCTTCTTTCTTCTTGCGCTTCACGCTCGGCTTTTCGTAGTGCTGGCGCTTGCGAGTCTCCGAGAGGATGCCGTCCTGCTGCACGCGCTTGTTGAAGCGCTTCAGTGCAGACTCAAACGGTTCGTCCTCACCGATAATGATTTCGGCCACGCTGCTGGCTCACCACCCTTCGGGCGCGATTGCCGTCCGTCGGACGGCGAGCGCTCACGGTACCACCCGCGGCCCGCTCGCGAAAGCCGCCGCCTCAGCTCTAAGCGCCGCCCCGCGCCTCGCGCACGCGTGCGTCCAGACGCCGCAGCCGTTCCTCTATCCAGATAGCCGGTCGCTCGTTGCCGACGCTCGGCGCCTCCATGTTGTAGCGATCCTGCTTCGCCCGCAGCGCCCGCGCCGCCCGCCTGAACTCCCGCCGGCGCTCCGCGATCAGCGGCGCCAGCCGCCGCCACTCCCCCGTCCTTCGCGCTCGCTCGACGAGTGCGCCGTGCTCCCCTTCGATGGTCGCCAGAAGCTCCCGGTCGCGCTCGATCGTGCGCGCCAGTTCGAGCCACTCCGGCAGCGTTCCCGCGTTCCCGAGGATGTGGTGCGCCAGCCACAGGTCGCCCGCCAGCCGGTCGGCGTCGCGCAGCGGCAGCGGCGCTCCCTCCCCCGCAAGCCCCTCGAAGACCCCCGCTTCGATGGCCTCCACGATGCGGTTCTCGACCAACTGCTCGAACTTCACCCGTTCCTCGCCACGCCCTGAATATCAGAACGGGGCCACCGTGGGCCCCGTCGCGGTCGTTTCCGGTGGATGCAGGGCGCTAGTCGGCCGAGGGCAGCACCTTCGGCTGCATCAGCTCCATCTCGCGCTCATCGACTTTGAGCTCGCATTCCCCCGGCTTGATCACCAGCACCTCAATGCCGGTCTCCTCGTCCTTGTAGCGTTTCCCCAGCTGTACGGCCATCGATCGTCCCTCGCTTACTTCTTCAGCTCGAGCGGCGTGTCGCCGCACTTCAGTTCGCCGTCGCCGCCCTTCGTCACGATGAACTCAGAGCCGCAACTCGGGCAGAGATACCGTTTTCCCGTCTGTGCCGCCATCTGCGTTTCCTCCTCGCTGACGAAACTACCGGTGGATTGCGGATCGTAGCCACGCCCCCTCGGGAGCGTCAATGAAGCGACTTACTCCGTGACGAACACCACCGCGAGCATGTCCGGGTGGTAGCCGCAGGTGATGCGGTACTCGCCCGGCGAGTCGAACGTGAAGGTCCGGGTCACGCCCGCTCCCTCGAAGTCCTCACCCTGCTGCTCGCCGTCGATCTCGATGTCGTGCAACCCGACGACGTTCTCAAACGTCACCGTCGTGCCCGCGGTCACCTTCACGCCCGTCCGGTTGGGCGTGCCGGCCTCGCCATCGGCCACCACCGTCCAGTCGTTGTCGTTGC
>CBDCNA010000001.1:0-3327 GCA_965219255.1 Tepidiformaceae bacterium
CAGCGGGCCGGCCGGCCCCGACGCAGGCGAGGCAGCACCGACCGCGCCCAGCGCTGCTATGCTACCGCCAGCGCCGGAGCGACATGCCCGCGGGGCTGGCATGGGGGACAAGCGGATCATCGAGCAGCGGATTCCGGCCGCGGCACGCGTTGCGGAGGCCCGCTTTCCGGACTCGGACGGCCGGTTCTTGCCAGAAAACGACACGCAGGCCGAGGCCATTCTGTCAGTGCGCTACGCGCTCACGCGGCATTACAGCGGAGTGCAGGACGTGTATCTGGCCGGCAACCTGTTCGTGTACTACGACGCGGACGATGACGCGGTGAGCGTGGCACCGGACGTGTTCGTGGTGCTCGGCACGGCGCGCGGTCGGCGGACTTCCTACAAGGTGTGGGAGGAGGGCAAGCCGCCGGACTTCGTGCTGGAGGTGATCTCGCCGAGGAGCAAGGACCGGGACCTCGTGGACAAGGCCGGGATATACGCCGCGATGGGGGTGCGGGAGTACTTCGTGTACCAGCCGGACCCGGAGCGGCGCGGGTATCGCTTGAGCGGGCGACGGCTGTGGGGGCGGGGCTACGTGGAGTTGCAGCCGGTGCGGGGCCCGCGTGCGGAGCTGGAGCTGCGCAGCGAGGTGCTGTCGCTGGCAGTGTGGCCGGTAGGCGTGCGGCTGCGCTTGCGGGACTTGGAGAGCGGGCGGGAATTGCCGTGGCCGGAAGAGTCCGAGGCGGAGTACCAACAGGCCGAGGCCAGGGCGCGAGCGGAGGCAGCGGCGCGCGAGCGGGCCGAGGCCAGGGCGCGGTCGGAAGCGGCGGCGCGCGAGCGGGCCGAGGCCAGGGCGCGGGCTGCAGAGGCCCGGCTTGCGGCAATCGAGGCGAGGTATTCCCGAGCGGGGCTCCAACTGTCCGAAGACAATTGATTCCGCCTTGCTTCGCGGGATTCGGTCGCACGCCGCGGGACACCTCCCGGCCGCGGAGCCGCCGACAATCGCGTTGCGGTCTTCGGGCGAGGCCACCGGGGGAAGGTCGGGCGTGCGCCTGGATGGGACCAAGCGCCGGACGGAGGAAGGCCCGCAGCGGCGCACCGGGCCGTGTTCGCATCGCTTCGGAACGGCTTCGGGAGCGCGGGCGGTCGGCCCCGGGACGGTGCTAGCCTCAATTCCCAACACAGCAATATCATGTGCATCGTCGGGGGCGGACTGAGGGCTTAGGGAAAGACGATTCGCAGCGGACGCTTCTCCAGCCAAGGAATCGGTACCGCTTGGTCGGCGTAGCCAGCGGCGATGAGGAGCGGGTTGTGGGCGCGACGGCCGAGGCGCACATCGATGCCGTCGGCGCGGATCTCGACGCGCGCACTGGCTTGGACGAACTTGCGGAACAGCGTGCGGGCACGCGCCTTGGTGTAGTCGCCTCCCAGATCACGGCCCAGCATGCGGTACAGAGTGCTGGCCATCAGCGTGAGGTCGAGGTCGGCATCCACTTTTAACGGCACTTGGGAGGACAGCGCGTCCATGTGAAAGAAGTCGATAGCGTCGGCGATGGCGTTCTCGATCAGCATGCGGCGGGCGTAGCGGTCGATCAAGTCGGCTACGGGCTGCTCGGAGCGGTTGGAGAGCAGCAGGATGGGCTTGTCGTGGCCGAGGTCGCGCACCGCGATCTGGCGCACCTTGCGCGGGCCGAAGCCGGACAGGGAAACGCTCTGCTCCAGGACGAGGGGGTTGCGGTAGCGGCGCCCGATGTTGGTCAGCCGCACGCGTTGCCAAGCCGTCGCGGGCTGGGCGGCGAGCGCGGCGAGGATGTTCTTGGTGCGGCGGCGGAGAGTGAGGAAGCCGATGCCGAGCTCGTCCAGCTGGGCGAGGTTGGCGTAGGTGGTGAGGGTGGAGTCGAAGACGAGTTCGCAGGGGTAGCGGCCGGAGCGATCCTTCCAGGCGGCGGCGAAGCGCAGGATTTCGTCGTTTTGGTGGGGCTTGCGCACGGCGGCGTTGGTGTAGCAGAACACACGCGAGTCGGCGTCGCGGGCCAGGAAGGCGAGCATGCCCTTCTGGCGGCGGCTGCGCTTGGAGACGTAGTGTTTCTGGACGAGGGCGTCGTCGCCGTGGTAGGGGATGGTGTGGAAGTCGAGGTCGAAGGACTGGCCGCGGGGCAGGCCGAGGTCGTGGAAGGCATCGAGCCACAGAGTGGCGAGGCGGTCGGGGGGCCGGGGGTCGATGCGGCAGGAGTATTCGGTGAGGGTGGAGCGCTTGGGGACGGCGTTCAAGCCGCAGAAGAGGGCCAGGCCGGGGTCGAGGGTATCGGCGCTGACATGCGACTTGCGAGCGATGCCGTAGAGCTTGAGGGCGAGCAGGGCGAGGACGGCGGAGCGTGCCGGGATGAGGTCGCTGCCGGGCATGCTGGCCTGGCGGAGGATGGCGTTGAGGGGGAGGCTGGCGAGGCGGGGAGCGAACAGGAAGAGTCCGCCGAAGGTGGTGCGGAAGGAGCGGGGGCGGAGGTCGAGAAGACGGCGGTCGGCGAGGGGAGCGGGGAGCGGGCTGGCGGCGAGGATCTGCTGGGGAGAGCGGCGGGGGAGCTTGGGGATGCCGGCCGTGTGGAGGGTCTTGGCGACGAGGGACTTGCTGACGGAGAGGCCCTCGCGAGCGAGCTGGTCGACGATCTCGAGGATCGAGAGCTGGCGTTCGCGGCGGAGGGCGAGGATGCGCTGGTCGCGGTCGATGGAGGGCTGGGGAGGGGCGTGGGGCTTGCGTCCGGGAATGGAAGGCAGGAAGAAGTCGCGGTGGGGGCGGTGGCGGAAGTCGCGGCGGAGGTTGCGGAGGGACTGCGGGGCGTAGCCGAACTGTTGAGCGGCCTGCTGGAGGGAGAGGCCGTCGACGGCGAGGGCGCGGAGAGCCTCGTACTGGCGGTGGTTGGGGTTGCGCGGCTGGAGGAAGAGGGGGGCGAGGTCTCGCATGGGAAATCGAGGAATTATGGACTAATATCCACAATACCAAAAAGATCGAGCAGGCGCAAGCGAGGCTCATTCAGAGCGGGTGCTGCGACTGGAGAGGCTCGGGGGGAAGGAAGTAAGTGCAGTGATTACAATGACTTACGGGATACAGGCGTGGGCAGGTGAAGATGACTGGAAAAGTATTGAGATAGTGGTACTAATTTCTAAATCCTCAATATCAAAGTACCATCAAGGGCTTCGTTTGACAAGAGAAGAGTGCAACAGGTGGGTTCTGGCCCGTATTCAGACCGAGTCAGAAGCAGATAGTTCATATCATTTCACTGTGTTGGGAATTCAGGCTAGCGGTGCGCTGCGGAGGCGAGACCGCTGGAACCTGCCCTTGCCACCCGCTCG